>NZ_JAKWFJ010000001.1:0-3215156 GCF_029522155.1 Priestia sp. P5
GCCTGATAAGCGTGAGGTCGGTGGTTCGAGTCCACTTAGGCCCACCATATTCCACAGTAGCTCAGTGGTAGAGCTATCGGCTGTTAACCGATCGGTCGTAGGTTCGAGTCCTACCTGTGGAGCCATACGGAGAAGTACTCAAGTGGCTGAAGAGGCGCCCCTGCTAAGGGTGTAGGTCGTGTAAGCGGCGCGAGGGTTCAAATCCCTCCTTCTCCGCCAGTCGTTTTAAATTTAAATATGGCCCGTTGGTCAAGCGGTTAAGACACCGCCCTTTCACGGCGGTAACACGGGTTCGAATCCCGTACGGGTCATCTCAAAAAGGTTTGCATATATGCAAACCTTTTTTATTTGCGCTTTTTTTAAAGATTAAGTAAACAGAAATAATAGTTAGGAATAATTACCATGAATTTTCAGAATAAAAAGTAAGTTTTAAGCAGGATTTTCCCTATGTCATATGGAATTATTCATAAAGTAATAAAGTATAAAGAGTATGGGATAAAGAGTAATTTAAAAGAACATTTATTCTATTATATTTGTAGAAAAGGTTTATGTTTTTACTGTAAAAGGGAATGAGTGGTAAGAAGCGTATATTATGTGCGTATATTATGTTTGAAGTTAAAGGGGTGGCAAAAGTGAATCTAGCGGTTCAGCCTACTGAATTTGATGTTCATTTGTATCACGAAGGAAACTTATTTCGCAGTTACTCTATTTTCGGTGCGCATCAGGTAACGGTAGAAGGAATTGAAGGCGTACGATTTTGCGTGTGGGCACCTCATGCAAAGGGTGTAAGCGTTGTAGGTGATTTTAATAAATGGAACGGTTTTCAACATTCAATGGTTAAAGTTAATGAAGAAGGTATTTGGATGACATTTATCCCTGAATTAGAACAAGGGACTATTTATAAATATGAAATCATCACACAAAGCAATCAAAAAAAATTAAAAGCAGATCCATACGCTTTCTTCAGTGAAGTGCGTCCAAACACTGCGTCTATTGTTTACTCAGTGGATGGGTACAAATGGAACGACCAATATTGGCGTAGAAAGAAAAAACAGCAAAATATATATGAAAGACCGCTGTGTATTTACGAGCTGCATGCAGGGTCTTGGAGGACTCATGAAGATGGCAGCCTTTATACATACAGTGAATTAGCACAGGAGCTTATTCCTTATATTGCTGAACAAGGTTTTACACATATCGAGTTATTACCAGTCATTGAGCATCCGCTCGACCGATCCTGGGGATATCAAGGAACTGGATACTATTCGGCTACCAGTCGATACGGTACACCTAAAGAGTTGATGAACTTTATAGATGAGTGTCATCAAAACAATATAGGGGTTCTTTTAGATTGGGTACCCGGGCATTTTTGTAAGGATGAACATGGTCTGTATATGTTCGATGGAGAACCTACTTATGAATACAAAAAAGAACCCGATCGTGAAAACTACGTTTGGGGAACAGCTAATTTCGATTTAGGAAAGCCTGAAGTACAAAGTTTTCTGATTTCGAATGCTTTGTTTTGGTTGGAGTACTTCCATATAGATGGATTTCGAGTAGATGCTGTAGCTAATATGCTTTATTGGCAAAATTCTTCTGGAAAAGCAGTGAATGATGGAGCTGTCAGCTTCTTGAAAAAGTTGAATGAAGCTGTTTTTGAATCTGATGAAACGGTATTAATGATGGCAGAAGATTCAACGGACTGGCCGCTTGTTACAGCGCCTACGTATGAGGGCGGTTTAGGCTTTAATTATAAATGGAATATGGGATGGATGAATGACGTTTTAACATACATGGAAGCTGGCGTGGAAAGACGTCCCTATCTTCACGATAAAATGACCTTTTCACTAATGTATGCGTTTAACGAAAATTTTATTTTGCCGCTTTCCCATGATGAAGTCGTACATGGGAAAAAATCATTACTTAATAAGATGCCAGGTGATTACTGGCGCAAGTTTGCACAGCTTCGACTGCTATATGGATATTTCTTTGCACACCCTGGAAAAAAGCTTTTATTTATGGGCGGAGAGTTTGGCCAATTTGATGAGTGGAAAGATTTAGAGGAGTTGGATTGGATGCTTTATGACTTTGACATGCATCGCAATCTTAACGGATATATGAAGGATCTCATCAAGATTTATAAAAGAAGCAAGCCTTTATACGAATTAGACCATAATCCAGATGGATTTGAATGGATTGATGTTAACAACCATCATCAACAAATTTTCTCTTTTATTCGTAAGTCGAAAGAAAATCAGGAGATTTTTATAGTTGTTAGCAATTTTTCTGAGCATCCATATCATTCTTATAAAGTTGGAGTTCCAGTTGAGACAGAGTACATTGAAGTTATTAACAGTGATGACGAAGTGTACGGCGGTTCAGGCATTGTAAATAAAAAGGCATTAAAATCAGTGGATGAATCGTTTCACGGCCAACCTTTTTGCATTGAAATGAATATTCCGCCGTTTGGCATTAGTATACTACGAGCAAAGAGAAAACGAGGGGAGAGAAAACAACATGTTAAAAAAGAAATGCGTAGCGATGTTATTGGCAGGAGGAAAAGGTAGTCGGCTCAGTTCGCTTACAAAAAATCTAGCAAAGCCAGCTGTACCATTTGGTGGTAAGTATCGAATTATTGATTTTGCTTTAAGTAATTGTACAAATTCAGGTATTGAAACAGTAGGTGTATTAACCCAATATCAACCGCTAGTTCTCAATTCATACATTGGAATTGGAAGCGCTTGGGATTTGGACCGACGGAATGGTGGCGTCACGGTATTGCCTCCATACGCAGAGTCAGATGGAGTAAAGTGGTATAAAGGCACGGCTAGTGCTATTTATGAAAATTTGAACTATTTGACACAATATGATCCTGAGTACGTACTGATTCTATCAGGTGATCACATTTATAAAATGAACTATGAAAATATGCTTGATTATCATATAAACAAAGAAGCAGACGTAACGATTTCTGTTATTGAAGTACCTTGGGAAGAAGCGAGCCGTTTTGGTATTTTAAATACAAATAGTGACCTAGACGTAATGGAGTTCGATGAAAAACCACAGCGTCCTAAAAATAATCTAGCTTCCATGGGAATTTATATTTTTAAATGGAGTATTTTAAAAGAATATTTAGAAATGGATGCACGCAATCCGTATTCAAGCCATGATTTTGGTAAAGATGTTATTCCGCTTTTACTAGATGAAAAGAAAAAGCTAATTGCATACCCATTCCAAGGTTATTGGAAAGATGTAGGAACTGTAAAAAGCTTGTGGGAAGCGAATATGGATTTGTTATGTGATAAAGACGAGCTTAATTTATTTGACTCTTCATGGAAAGTATACTCTGTTAACCCTAATCAGCCTCCTCAATATATCGCGCCAAACGCCTGCGTGGTGGAGTCATTAGTAAATGAAGGGTGCGTTGTCGAAGGAAACGTAGAGCAGTCCGTGTTATTTCCAGGTGTACAAATCGGCTCAGGTTCTGAGGTTAAGAAAACGGTTGTCATGCCTACTGCAAAGATAGGTTCTAACGTATATATTGAAAACGCAATTGTTCCATCGGATATTGAAGTTCCAGACGGTACTATTATTCGACCGACCAAAGGAAGCGAAGAAGTAATTCTTGTTACTCAAGAATTGATTGAATCAGTTGCTAAATGCATTTAACGAACAGAGAGGATGAACGACATTGAATAATCAAATGCTTGGTATTATTGATGCTTGTACAAACACAACAGCGCTGCAGCCTTTAACTTTTTATAGATCGATTGCTGCCATTCCTTTTGCAGGGCGCTATCGATTAATCGATTTTACGCTTTCTAACATGGTGAACTCTGGAATTTCGAGCGTTGCCATTTTTCCTCGTGACCGCTACCGCGCATTGATGGATCATATAGGTTCAGGAAAAGAATGGGATTTGGATCGGAAGCGAGATGGATTGTTTATCTTCCCTCCTATGACAAGTGATTTACACTTAGAAAGTCCATCACTATTCACGCAGTTCCGTTACCATATTGATTATTTCTTAAGAAGTAAGCAGGAATACGTATTAATTGCTAATAGTTATACGATATGTACAGTTGACTTTGAGCACGTGCTACAACGTCATATTGCTTCAAATGCAGATATTACTGAAATGAAGCAGGGTGATAAATCGCTTAATATGTATATTATTAATAAATCGATTCTAGTTAATATTTTGCAAAATGAATCGCATGATTTTTATACGATTAAAGAAATGGTTCGATATATGGCACAATCTCATCGTGTAGAAAAGTATGAGCACCATGGATATACGGCTGAGATTTCTAGCTTAGATGCCTACTATAAAACAAGTATGGAAATTTTATCTCCAGATGTTTGGAAGCAGCTATTTATTAACGAACGTCCTGTTTTCACTAAAGTAAAAGATGAACCGCCTACTCGTTACGCAAAAAAAGCGGTTGTGAAAAACTCAATGATCGCAAACGGGTGCGTGATTGAAGGGCATGTGGAAAACAGTATTATCTTCCGAGGCGTTAAAATTGGAAAAGGTACGGTCGTTAAGAATAGCATTGTGATGCAAAAAGGCGTTATTTTAGAAAATAGTGTATTAGAAAATGTTGTTTTAGACAAAGATGTGAAAATAGGAAGTAATGAAACGTTGCTAGGTGAGTCAGGTCTGCCTAGAGTCATTGCTAAAGGAACAACTCAAGGAGCGTTGATGAAGTCGTGAATGTATTATTTGCTGTATCAGAATGTGTACCTTTTATTAAAACAGGAGGATTAGCAGACGTAGCTGGTGCCCTGCCTAAAGAATTAAAAAAGTTAGGAACGAACGTATGTGTAGTCATGCCAAAGTACGGAACGATTCCTCAACATTATCAAGATGAAATGGTGCTTGAAAAAGTTATTCATGTGCAGGTTGGGTGGAGAAGACAGTACTGCGGAATTGAATCGCTAACGATGGATGGCGTTAAATATATTTTCATTGATAATGAATATTATTTTAAAAGAGATAGCTTATATGGGCACTACGATGACGCTGAACGATTTGCTTTTTTCAGCAGAGCCGTGCTTGAAGCTATCCCATTTTTAGAGAATGAGCCTGATATTATTCATTGTCACGACTGGCATACGGCTATGATTCCATTTTTACTTCGTGCTAATTATGATATGTATGATCATATTCAAACGGTCTTTACGATTCATAACTTGCAATTCCAAGGAATTTTCCCTAAGAGCAATTTATATGAGTTATTAAATTTAAATGAATATTATTTTACTACAAGCCAGCTCGAGTTTTATGGGAATATTAATTTTATGAAAGCTGCGCTTGTATCAGCTGATAAAATTACCACGGTAAGTCCTACATATCGAGATGAAATTCAAATGCCATATTACGGAGAAAGTTTAGATGGATTATTGCGTCAGCGAAATCAAGATTTGATTGGGATTGTAAATGGAATCGATGAAGAAGCTTATAGCCCAGACGCAGATCAGCTTATATCTTATCCTTATTCGGTAGAAGAGATTGAAGGAAAATATAAAAATAAAAAAGAGCTCCAGCGCTATCTTGAATTAGAAGAAAATAAGGATGTTCCAATTATTTCGATGGTTACAAGGTTAACTCAGCAGAAGGGATTGGATTTAGTTAAGCACGTTTTCCATGAGACGGTTAACTTAGGGGCCCAAATTGTTATTTTAGGAACTGGAGAACACGAGTTTGAGCAGTTTTTCCGTGAGATGGAAGATACGTACCCGCAACAAGTAAAAGCCATTATTGGTTTTAATGAGGAACTTGCTCATAAAGTTTATGCCGGTACGGATTTATTTTTAATGCCTTCCCGTTTTGAGCCTTGCGGACTCGGACAATTAATAGCCTTAAAATATGGAACCATTCCAGTCGTTCGTGAAACGGGCGGCCTGAATGATACGGTCAAAGCTTATAATGAATATAGCGGAGAGGGAAATGGCTTCTCTTTTAAAAATTATAATGCTCATGACATGCTTCATACGTTAGAAAGAGCTGTTTCATTTTATCACCAGAAAGATGTATGGAAAAAATTAATGATGGATGCTATGAGTCAGGATTATAGCTGGGGGCAATCGGCATTTAAATATAATCAATTGTATTCAAATTTGACATCTACTCCATCGTGAAAGGGTGAGCAGATTGTTCTCTGATAAAAAAAGCTTTCAAGAGGCTTTTTTAAAAAAGCTGGAAATGACATATGGAAAGAGCTTTAAAGAATCTACTGTTCAAGATCACTATCATACATTAGGAAATATGGTGCGAGAGTATATTAGCAGCGATTGGATTTCAACCAATGAAATTCATAGGTCTTCACATACAAAGCAAGTGTATTATCTTTCTATCGAATTTTTATTAGGCAGACTATTAGGTCAAAATCTGTTGAACTTAGGAATTCGGGAAGTTGTAAAAGAAGGATTAAGTGAGCTGAATATTTCACTTGAAAATATTGAGGAAATAGAAGTAGACGCCGGATTAGGAAACGGCGGATTAGGCAGGCTGGCTGCTTGTTTTTTAGATTCTCTTGCTTCACTTAATCTTCCTGGCCATGGTTATGGGATTCGCTATAAACACGGTTTGTTTGACCAAAAGATTGTAAACGGCTTTCAAATTGAGCTCCCAGAACAGTGGTTAAGGCATGGGAATTCATGGGAGGTACGCAAATTAGATCAAGCTATCGAAGTGAATTTTTGGGGCGAAGTTGAAATGGTACAGGAAGACGGAAAATTTTCTTTTCGTCATGTAAAAGGAGAACCGGTCTCTGCTGTTCCTTATGACATCCCGGTTATCGGATATAAAACAGATACAGTGAATACACTTCGCCTTTGGAATGCGGAGCCTTCATCATTTCCAGTACATAAAGATGTGATGGAGTATAAGCGTCAAACAGAGGCTGTATCAGAATTTTTATATCCGGATGATACACATGAAGATGGTAAAATATTAAGATTGAAACAGCAATATTTTCTTGTGTCAGCTAGCTTACAAAGTATTATCAGAGCACATCGAAATACCTATCAAACACTTACAAACTTTCACGAAAAAGTAGCCATTCATATTAACGATACGCATCCTGTACTTGCGATTCCTGAGCTAATGAGAATTTTACTGGATGAAGAAAAAATGGAATGGGAAGATGCATGGCATATTACGTCCAATACCATATCATACACAAATCATACGACTCTTTCTGAAGCCCTTGAGAAATGGCCGATTGACTTATTTCAACCCTTGCTTCCACGCGTGTATATGATTATTGAAGAAATTAATGAACGCTTTTGTAAAGAATTATGGGAAGTATATCCAGGAGACTGGCAGCGGATTGAAAATATGGCTATTTTAGCGCACGGGTTAGTAAAGATGGCTCATTTGGCAATTGTGGGAAGTTATAAAGTAAACGGCGTGGCAAAGATTCATACTGATATTTTAAAAGAACGAGAAATGAAAGATTTTTATCAGTTTTATCCTGCTAAATTTAACAATAAAACGAACGGAATTACCCACCGGCGCTGGTTGTTAAAAGCTAACCCGCAGCTTTCCTCCCTTATTACCGAGGTGATAGGAGATAAATGGATTAAACAGCCGCATTCTCTTATAAAGCTCCAAGAGTATGTGGAAGATCCAAGCTTTTTACAAGGACTAAAAACAGTAAAACAACAGCGTAAAAAGCTGCTTGCGGATATGATTCAAGAGCAAACGGGAATTAAAATCGATTCACATTCTATTTTTGATGTACAGGTTAAAAGGCTTCATGCTTATAAAAGACAGCTTTTAAATGTGCTGCACATTATGTATTTGTACAATCGATTAAAAGAAGACCCTAATTTTCAAATCGTTCCTCGTACATTTATTTTTGGTGCGAAAGCTTCTCCGGGTTATTATTATGCAAAAAAAGTCATCAAGCTAATTAATTCTGTAGCTGATGTTGTCAATCATGATCCACAAACATCACCGTTTTTAAAAGTCGTTTTTTTAGAAAACTATCGGGTGTCACTTGCAGAGTATATCTTTCCTGCAACGGATGTCAGTGAACAGATTTCAACCGCCAGCAAAGAAGCTTCGGGAACGGGAAATATGAAATTCATGATGAACGGAGCGTTAACTCTTGGCACGCTGGACGGAGCGAACGTCGAAATTAGCGAGGCAGTAGGAAAAGATAATGCCTTTATTTTTGGATTAAAAGCCGAAGAAGTGTTGAGCTATCAGCAAAATGGGGGATACCGTGCCTATGATTATTACCATCATGATAAGCGGATTCGACAAGTGCTCGAGCAGCTTACAAACGGCTTCCTACCAGACACATATGACTTGTTCGAGCCTATATATGATTCATTATTAATGCAAAATGATGAATACTATGTACTCCGTGACTTTGACTCATACGTTACGGCACAGCAAAAAGTAAACGAGGCTTATAGAAATGAAAATAAATGGCTTCAAATGAGTGCGACGAACATTGCACATTCCGGCTTTTTTTCTAGTGATCGAACGATTGAGGAGTATGCATCTGATATTTGGGGAATTCACTCCACTAAAAATTTATTAAATTAATAAATAAAAAAGGTGTAGTCAAAGACTACACCTTTTTTATTTTATCTGTTGTCACCGTTTAAGAAATCACCTAAAGAACCAAGGATACTGCCTTCACCTTTACCTCCCGTTGGCGAAACTGCACTTGATAAAACGCGATCAGCTAGTCGGCTAAAAGGAAGAGATTGAATCCAAACTGTTCCTGGTCCTGACAGAGTAGCAAAAAACATGCCTTCTCCTCCAAACAGAGCTGTTTTAATTTTCCCTACATATTCGATGTTGTAGTTTACATCACGGGTCATGGCCACTAAACATCCAGTATCCACGCGAAGGCGTTCACCCGGCTGCAGCTGTCTTTTATGAATGGTCCCGCCTGCATGCAAAAATGCCAAGCCATTACCTTCTAATTTTTGCATAATAAAACCTTCACCGCCAAAGAAGCCCGTTCCTAGTTTTTTTTGAAAATCAATGCCAACGGATACGCCTTTGGCAGCGCATAAAAAGGAGCTCTTTTGACAAATGATTTTATGATCGAGCTGCTCTAAATCGACAGGAATAATCTTGCCTGGAAAAGGTGAAGCGAAAGATACTTTTCGTTTGTGATAGCCGTTATTTGTATATACCGTCATAAATAAACTTTCACCAGTTAATACGCGTTTCCCAGCTCCTTTTAGTTTACTAAAAAGCCCGCTGCTGTTGGAGGAAGAACCGTCACCAAAAATGGTTTCCATCTCAATATCATCTTCCATCATCATCATTCCTCCAGCTTCTGCTATAACACTTTCTGAAGGATCTAATTCAATTTCAACAAACTGCATGTCATCTCCATACAATTTGTAATCAATTTCATGTGCATTCATCATTTTCACCTCATTATAATTCTAATCTCCTATTCATTCGATGTCATCTCCTATAGCTCCTACTAAAAATAGAAAAAAGAGTAGTATGAAGAACTACTCCTTTTCAGTGTATGGATCTTTCTCATAGGCCGGTAAATCTCCAAATATGGTCATCGTACCTTCTTCATCCAGTGCATTTTCATATCGCTCATGCTCTTTTGAAGGGTAAATAGGAAGAGGCTGTCCATATAAATCGGTAGCGGCAAAGTTTTCATAATCTTCAACGTACCCGATAGCTTCATCTGCCTCAATATAGGTTTCACTATAGTTAGCCGTATCTTCTATAAAATCAGAAGGAGATTCAGACGTCCCGTAACGCGCAACGTCTTGCCAAGAATCTTCTGCGTCATATCCTGTCGTTTCGGTATCGTCATAGTCGTATTGACCAAATGGGTGATGGAGAACATTTTCTTCTACAGGTCTGTGCTTTGGAATATCCTGTGATGGGCTATGTTCTCTACAGTATAAAGTAGTTGGTACAGCCTGAAGTCTTTCAAACGAGATATCTGCTCCACATACTTTGCATGTTCCATACGTGCTGTGAGCGATTGCCTGAAGTGCTTCTTCTATTTCATGTAGCTCTTGTTTTGCATGTTCATTTAGTGCAAGGTCTTTTTCACGCTCGTATGTTTCCGTGGCTGTGTCACCAGGGTGGTTATCGTAGCTTGAAAGTTCTCCTACAGCATCGTGAGCGTCGCTTCGAGTTAGACCAAAATGATCATTTTGGTCAAAGTGCGATTGAATATCAGCCTGCTGCTGCTGTAAATTTTGTTTTAACTGACTGATTTCTTGTTTTGAAAGTGTCATGAAGCTCCCCCTTAAAAATTTAGTGTGCTTTTGTAGTATGTGTTAAAAATTCAAAAAAACACGATTCATATTAGGAGGATTTGGGGTATTCATGAAGCTAAGAGAGAAAAGGAGTGGCAAATTAAAGAAAGTTAAAGGTTATAGAAAAGGGTATGATAAAAATAACGTTCTTAAGGTCTAAGGAGTACTAAATAGATCATAAAGATTTTTGATTCGTTTACTGAAAAGGCATAATTTAGACAAGCGAAATTAATTTTTTCTCGTGAATCGCGATGCTAGATTTTTTTGAACTGAAAGTTTATAATAAATTAGTTACAGACTTAAGAAAAAAAGATGAACGGGGGGACGTAGTGTGATTGCAACGACCGAACAGTTAGTACAAGAATACATTAAAGATGCGATTGAGTGTGCAAAAAATGAAAATCAGCCAAAATTGGTCAGTTTAGTGAAAAAAGTAAGACCTATTGACCCCCTTATTTTTTATGCGAACGGACATGACCAGTTTTATAAAGAACGCTTTTTTTGGAAAGATCCCAACAGTTATTATACATTTGTTGGATTAGGATATGCGCATACTATTTGCACCAATGCGGCAAAAGAACGTTATTTCCACATTGAAAATGAATGGAAGCGCTTTATAAAAGAAGACCTTTATAAAAACAACCAAATTTTCCCGGATGGGACAGGTCCTCTTTTATTTGGAGGATTTTCATTTGACCCAAATCAGTATCGAGAAAACTATTGGAGTGATTTCCCGAGTTCAAAATTTATGATTCCCACTGTGTTATATACTCAGGTAGATAAAGAAGGATATCTCACAGTTAATATGATGGTTAAAGGACAAGATTCTGTAAAAGAGCACATCAATTATTTCGAAGAGGTCCAAAAACTTGTTCTTTGTGAAGAGTACGACGGGGAATCTCATATTTCACCTTTGCTGTTGGAAAAAGAGGAAATTGGGGTAGAGAAATTTAAAGGAAACATTGAAAGAGCTACTACTTTAATTAAGCAACAGGCTATAGAGAAAGTGGTTCTTGCTCGTCAATTAAAAGTAAAATTTAATGAAGATATTTCTACTGAATACGTGCTTCAGCGTCTGTTAAAGGAGCAGCCAACTAGCTACACATATATTTTAGAGGGAGAGCATCAGCATTTTATCGGCGCTTCCCCAGAAAGGCTAGTGCAAAAACAAGGAGATTATGTGTTTTCCACTTGTTTAGCAGGTTCGATTCCAAGAGGAAAGACAAGGCAGGAAGATCACGAACTAGGTGAGGAATTGCTTCAAGATCCTAAGAACTTAATTGAACACGATGTTGTTGTTCATATGATTAAAGAAGCGATGAATTCTTATTGTTATGAAGTAGAAATTCCAAGTAAGCCAAGTTTATATAAAACAAAGCATATTCAACATTTGTATACACCTGTTAAAGGACGTATAAAGGAAGATGTGACGCTATTTTCATTTATTCAAAAGCTCCATCCAACACCAGCGCTAGGAGGATATCCTCAACAGGAGGCCTTGCCTATTATTCGAAAGCTAGAATCCTTTGACCGAGGGTGGTATGCAGCTCCTTTAGGATGGATGGATATCAACGGAAACGGTGAGTTTATAGTAGGAATCCGCTCCGCTGTTATTCAGCAGAAAGAAGCCGTTTTATTTGCGGGCTGTGGAATTGTAGCAGATTCTACGCCTGAAAGTGAATATGAAGAAACAAGAATTAAATTCAACCCGATGCTTTCAGCTTTAGGAGGGATTATGCGTGGAACACATTAAATCATTAACAACGTATATTGCGTCATTCGTGGATGAATTAGTAGAAGCAAATGTTGAAGAAGTAGTGGTCAGTCCAGGGTCACGTTCAACGCCTATTGCGATGCTTATGGCTGAGCACCCTGATATTCATGTGCACTTAAATATCGATGAACGTTCCGCCGGCTTTTTTGCTCTAGGAATAGCAAAAGCAAAGAAAAAACCAGTGGCGCTTGTATGTACATCTGGAACAGCTGCAGCGAATTATTATCCTGCAGTAATTGAAGCTCACTACTCACGCATTCCTTTAGTAGTTATCACAGCGGATCGGCCGCATGAGTTAAGGGATATAGGTGCCCCGCAGGCCATTAATCAGAATCACCTTTTCGGTCAATATGCGAAGTGGTTTGTAGATACAGCTTTACCAGAAGAAAGTGCAGATATGAATCGTTATATTCGAACAGTCGCTTCAAGGGCTGTTCATACAGCTCAAGCTATACCGAGCGGTCCTGTACACATTAACGTACCTTTACGTGAACCGATTGTACCAGATTTGTCTATTGAAGATTTATGGAGTCAAGGGAAACGCGGTAAATCATATGTAGCTGCTATTCATGGAGAAGCATCTCTATCTGAAAAAGGTTTCGAAGAAATTGCGAAGCGCTTAGAGGGAACAACAAAAGGACTTATTATATGCGGAGATCAAATGTCTTTAAAAGCAGTAGACAGCATATGCCATTTAGCTGAATCTTTAAGCTTTCCGGTGCTCGCAGATCCGTTATCACAATTAAGAAGCGGCAAGCATTCAAAAGAAAATGTAATAGAGACATATGATACATTTTTAAAAAGTGATAAGGTTGATGAGCGTTTTCACCCGGAAGTTGTCATTCGTTTTGGGGCGATGCCGGTATCGAAACCGCTATTGCAATTTTTGAAAGCACACGAGCCGACAGAAATGTTTGTAGTTGACCAAGGTAAAGGCTGGAGAGACCCTACTTTGCGTTCGACAGTGATGATTGAAGCCGATGAGACATTATTTTGTGAAGAACTGATCAAGCGTCTTTCAGCGAATCAAGAGGAATCTACTTCATGGCTGAGTCTGTGGAAAAAGATTAATGCTCAAACTGCACAGGCTCTGAGAACATTAACTTCTGGCCAGGAATGGTTCGAAGGACAAGTAGTTCAAGAAATTGTTGATGTAGTACCTGAAGGCACGGCTTTGTTTGCTGGAAATTCAATGCCTGTTCGAGATATTGATTCTTTCTTCTTAAATACGGAAAAAGATATTCCACTCTTTGTAAATCGGGGCGCAAATGGAATTGATGGTGTAGTTTCGTCTGCTCTAGGCGTAAGCACGGCTTACGATCACACCGTTTTATTTATTGGTGACCTATCGTTTTATCACGATTTAAATGGTCTTCTGGCAGCTAAAATGCATAATTTAAATTTAACCGTTGTGCTAGTTAACAATGACGGCGGAGGAATTTTTTCATTTTTACCTCAATCAAAACAAGAAAAGCACTTTGAATTTTTATTCGGTACGCCAACTGGATTAAACTTTGAGCATGCCACTCGTCTGTATGATGGCACATTTTCTTCAGCAAGCAGCTGGGAAGAATTTCGACATGCAATGAATCATGCTTTCGCAAAAGGCGGGTTGCATGTTGTAGAGATTCGTACAACTCGTACAGAAAATGTAGAGACTCATCGCAGTTTGTGGAAACTTGTTTCCGAGGAAATAAATTTGTCAAACGGTGAGGAATAAGCAATGATTTATCAATTAAATGGTTTATCTTACTATGTGCACACCGAGGGGAAAGGAGAGCCGTTGCTTCTGCTTCACGGTTTTACCGGTTCTTCTCAAACATGGCGTACCTTTATGAAGAAATTCGCTAAAGACTATCAGGTGATTGCTGTTGATATTATTGGTCATGGCCAATCAGCAGCTCCGAAAGAAATCAAACCATATTCAATGGAAGCAGTTGTTGAATCACTGCATGAGCTGCTTCAACAGCTATCTCTATCACAGGTGAATGTAATCGGATATTCGATGGGAGGAAGACTTGCTCTTTCATTTGCTCAGCGATATCCACACCTTGTGAAAAAGTTGGTATTAGAAAGCGCATCGCCTGGTTTAAAAACGCGAGAAGAACAAAAGCTAAGAAAAGAAAAAGATGAACAGCTGGCGAGCCGCATTATGGAAAATGGGATTGAAGAATTTGTGAACTATTGGGAGGAAATCCCTCTTTTTCGTTCTCAAAAGCAATTGCCTCGTCATGTTCAAGAAGCGGTGCGTAAAGAAAGACTTTCGCATACAGAGATCGGCCTTTCCAACAGTTTGAAAGGAATGGGAACAGGAGTCCAGCCGTCCCTTTGGGAGAAGCTGGACGATCTGTTGATGCCGGTTTTGCTTATTACAGGAGAAGTAGATCAAAAGTTTTGTTTAATTTCCAAAGAAATGCAAACATTAATACCAAATGCTACTTCTAAAATTATTTTAGGGACAGGCCATGCAATTCACGTGGAACAACCCGAGATTTTTGGTAGAATAGTAAGTGAGTTCTTAGCTACTACATAATTAGGAGGAAATAAAGATGACAGTTGAATGGACATCAGTACGTCAGTATGAAGACATTTTATACGAAACATATAACGGAATCGCTAAAATTACGATTAACCGTCCGGAAGTGCACAATGCATTCCGTCCAAAAACAGTAATGGAATTGATCGATGCATTTGCTTATGCTCGTGACGATGCAAGCGTTGGAGTAATTGTATTAGCAGGTGCTGGGGATAAAGCATTTTGCTCAGGCGGAGACCAAAGAGTTCGCGGCCACGGCGGCTATGTAGGAGAAGATGAAATTCCACGTCTAAACGTTCTAGATTTACAGCGTTTAATTCGCGTAATTCCAAAGCCGGTTGTTGCCATGGTATCAGGCTATGCAATTGGTGGTGGCCATGTTCTTCACGTTGTATGTGACTTAACAATTGCAGCGGATAACGCAGTCTTTGGACAAACAGGTCCTAAAGTTGGAAGCTTCGATGCAGGATATGGCTCTGGTTACTTAGCTCGCATCGTAGGTCATAAGAAAGCGCGTGAGATCTGGTTCTTATGCCGTCAGTACAACGCTCAAGAAGCACTAGACATGGGATTAGTAAACACGGTCGTTCCATTAGAACAGCTTGAAGCTGAAACAATTCAATGGTGTGAAGAGATGTTAGAAAAAAGTCCAACCGCTCTTCGTTTCTTAAAAGCAGCATTTAATGCTGATACGGATGGCTTAGCTGGTATCCAGCAATTTGCGGGTGACGCAACGCTTCTTTATTACACAACCGATGAGGCAAAAGAAGGTCGCGATGCATTTAAGGAAAAACGCAATCCAGACTTCCAACAGTTCCCACGTTTCCCTTAAACAGCTGAAACAGCTTGGTGATTATCATCAGGCTGTTTTTTCAATTTAATTTAGTTAATCAGTATAAAAAGGAGAGAAATTCATGAGTAGCCAAACGATTCCTAATGGGCTTATGCAAAGAGCATATTTGACGCCAAATCGAGTGGCGGTAGAAACACCGCAAACGTCTCTTACGTTTCAAGAGCTTCATAAACGTGTTCAAAAAGTAGCGCAGCAGCTTTCGTTTAACGGTGTAAAGCAAGGCGATACCATTGCTTTATACATGAAAAATAGCGTGGAGTTTATTGAGATTTTACATGCGGTTTCTTATATTGGCGCAAGGTTGCTGCTCGTCAACACGCGTTTGACAAACGAAGAAATTAATTATCAGCTAACAGATGCAAACGTGTCGTTGCTTATTACGGATGAAACATTTTTAATGAGAGAATTCCAAAGTTCCATTACTCAGCTTCCTTTACCTGCTTTAAAAAGTTCTCCAGAAGCAGAAACGGATTTTCAAAAAACGTGGAATCTCGAGGAGACATTCACCATTATGTATACGTCTGGAACAACGGGTCATCCAAAAGGAGTGCTGCAGACGTATGGAAATCACTGGTGGAGTTCCGTTGGCTCAGCACTTAATTTAGGATTAAATGAAAAAGACTGCTGGCTTATAGCGGTTCCTTTGTTTCATATTAGCGGCTTATCTATTTTAATGCGGAGCGTTTTTTACGGAATGAAAATCATTTTAGAAGAACGATTTGAAGCAGGAGCAGTAAATGAAGCGATTGAAAACAAAGGGGTAACAATTATTTCGGTTGTCACTTCCATGCTATCCAATATGCTCGATGAGTTAGGGGAACGGAAATATCCGCATACGTTTCGCTGCATGCTTTTAGGAGGAGGACCCGCACCGCTTACTATTTTAGAGGCTTGTGTGAATAAAGAAATTCCTGTTTATCAAACGTATGGAATGACAGAAACATCTTCACAGTTCGTTACGCTTTCACCTGAAGATAGTTTGCGAAAACTGGGATCAGCAGGTAAACCATTATTTCCGTGTGAGATGAAAATTGTAGATGAGAATGGAAATGAAACACGTGAAGCAGGAGAAATCATTGTTAAAGGTCCAAATGTTACAAAAGGATATTTAAATAAACCTGAAGCTACTAAAAAAGCCCTTCAACAAGGCTGGTTCTATACAGGAGATATCGGGAAAGTGGATGAAGAAGGCTTTCTATATGTGTTAGACAGACGTTCAGACCTTATTATTTCAGGTGGAGAAAATGTATATCCAGCTGAAATTGAAAATGTTTTGTTGAAGCATCTCGCTGTTAAAGAGGCCGGTGTAACGGGAGTAGCTGATGAAAAATGGGGACAAGTGCCAGCTGCATGTATTGTTGTAAACGAAGACGTTTCAGATGAAGAATTATCTTTACACATTCAACAATTTTTAGCAAAGTACAAACTTCCAAAGTATTTCGTTCGAGTAGAGGAGCTGCCGCGAACGGCTTCTAATAAAATCATACGCCGGAAGCTATCATCGTTCATACAGAAAGGGAGCTAATCGATGATTATAAAAAAAGTACATCTTTATAAAATTGACATGAAGCTTCTTTCTCCTTTTTCAACAAGCTATGGTACAGTGCAGGATCGAGAATTGATTTTGCTTGAAGTAGAAGATGAACAAGGATTTACAGGGTGGGGAGAAGTCGTTGCTTTTTCATCTCCTTGGTATACGGAAGAAACGATTCAGACATGTTTTCATATGTTAGACGATTTTTTAATTCCCTCGCTTCTTCATCATCAGCTTCAAAAACCAGAGGATGTTCAAAAGTTATTCAAACCTCTAAAGCGAAATAACATGGCTAAAGCAGCTTTAGACTGTGCTGTATGGGATTTGTATGCAAAGCGGCAAAACAAGCCGTTATCTGAAGTAATTGGAGGAGTAAGGTCTGCTGTAGAAGCTGGAGTGGTAGTTGGCTTAAATGATATTTCCATAATGAAAGAACAAATAAAAACTTACATGAAAGATGGTTATAAGCGCTTTAAAGTGAAAATTAAGCCGGGTGCTGACTATGGGTTACTAAAACAAATTCGAGATGAATTTCCAAGCATTCCTCTTATGGCTGATGCCAATTCAGCCTATACGTTAAGCGATAGTAATTCGTTGAAGAAACTAGATGAATTGAATTTAATGATGATCGAACAGCCGTTAAGTTCTGATGATATCCTTGATCATCGACTGTTACAAAAGCAAATGAAGACGCCGATTTGCTTAGATGAAAGTATTGTGAGCTATGAAGATGCACGTCATGCAATTGAACAAAGAAGCTGTAAGATTATCAATGTGAAAATCGGTCGAGTTGGCGGAATGTCCGTAGCAAAGCAAATTCATGATTTATGCGCCCAGCATGGTGTAAGACTTTGGGTTGGAGGAATGTTAGAAGCCGGGATTTCACGAGCTCATAACATTGCCCTTGCCACACTGCCTTCTTTCACGATACCAGGTGACATTTCTGCGTCGTCTCGCTATTGGGAAAAAGATATTATTAAGCCCGAAGTAGAGGTGGAAGCCGGAGTAATAAAGGTGAAGGAAAAACCGGGGATAGGATACGATATTGATAAAAATTTTATCAAAACAATCACAGCATTTGAAAAAGAATACAAATAATTAAAAACCGTTTTTTATGAAAAACGGTTTTTTTATTGAGGTTGTCAATGTTTAGTAGAAAAATAGGACAAATTTTTTAAAAAGAGCACATTGTTCCATCAAGCGTGTCAAAACATGTTATGATGGAATAGTTTGATGAAAAAAGTCGAAGGATTTTATCGTAAAAAACAAAATTATTTTTGAAAATAGGTTGCTAGTTTTCTAAGTTGTCCTATATAATGTGTTTATAACATAACACAATATGTTGTTTGTTAAACAATAATAAAATACTATATTTTGTGTTTTCCAGTGAAAAAGGTGTCTGATAAAAAGACTTAAAAGGGAATTTGGTGAAAATCCAAAGCTGTCCCCGCAACTGTGAATGCTGATGAAATAAGGAGATCCACTGTGAGTAAACATCATGGGAAGGCCTTAAAGTAAAAAGAAGCATAAGTCAGGAGACCTGCCTTTTTTATGTCGTTTTATCTTCTTCGGGAGGTGAGAGGGTAGAGCGAGGATTGAGAAAAGACTTAGTGTCTTCTTCTATCTTCGTTCTATTCGCTCACCGAGGTACGGTGAGCGATTTTTTATTTTGAAGTGAAGAGAGGAGCCATATTTATGGTGAATACATTAAAGCCTACAATTCTACATGAATTAACTGCATATATTGAACGTTTAAAAAAAGAATTTACGCAGCTTGATTTTTCTTTGTATGAGGAAAAGGTTATTCAAACTGTTACAGTAAAGGAAAATATGACGGACGAAAAGGTTGCAAACGTCCTAATTTTAGCAGCCTTAGAGCGTATTTCAATGGAAGAACCAGATTGGACGTACGTAGCGGCAGACGTATACTTAAACGAACTATATCGAAAAGCAGCGGACAACCGAGGTTATGATAAAAAAGAGAAGTACGGTTCATTTTATCAGCTTATTCAAGAACTAACAAAAATCGGCATTTATAATAAACAACTATTAAAAACATATACAGAAGAAGAAATTAATGAAATTGCTTCAGTCATTATTCCTGAACGCGATCGTTTATTTACATACATTGGATTGTTGACATTAGCAGATCGCTATTTAGCGACATCACATGATAAGCGCGTATACGAATTACCGCAAGAACGTTTTCTTATCATTGCTATGACGCTGATGTCTCAAGAAAAGAAAGAAAATCGAACAGCATTAGTAAAAGAAGCGTACTGGGCGCTTTCTAGTCTATATATGACAGTTGCCACACCAACGCTTTCAAACGCAGGAAAGAGCTACGGACAGCTATCTAGCTGCTTTATTGATACGATTGATGACAGCTTACGCGGTATTTATGATAGCAATACAGATTTGGCCACGCTTAGTAAAAATGGAGGCGGAATTGGTGTCTACCTCGGTCATATTAGAAGCCGAGGAAGTGATATAAAAGGTTTTAAAGGCGTATCATCAGGAACAATTCCATGGATGAAACAACTAAATAATACGGCTGTAAGTGTCGATCAGCTAGGTCAACGACAAGGAGCTATTGCCGTATATTTAGACGTATGGCATAAAGACATCTTTTCATTCTTAGACGCGCGTTTGAACAATGGTGACGAACGCCAGCGCACGCATGATTTATTCACTGGCGTATGTTTGCCAGATTTGTTTATGGAAAAAGTAGAAGCACGTGAAGACTGGCACTTATTCGATCCTCACGAAGTTCGTACGCTGATGGGCTATTCGTTAGAAGATTTTTACGATGAAGAAGAAGGCAGCGGTTCGTTCCGCACTCGTTACGCTGAGTGTGTAAATAATGAACAGCTTTCAAGAGAAACAGTACCTGCTATTGAAATCTTCAAGCGCATTATGCTTTCGCAGCTTGAAACGGGAACGCCTTATATGTTCTATCGTGATACGGTTAACCGAGCTAATCAAAACCGCCACGATGGCATGATCTACTGCAGCAACTTATGTACAGAAATTACGCAAAACCAAAGCACAACGGTCGTAACAGAGGAAATTACGGAAGACGGAAAAATTATTATTACAAAGAATCCGGGCGATTTTGTTGTATGTAATCTTTCATCTATCAACTTAGCGAGAGCCGTAACTGAAGATGTGCTTGAACGTTTAATTCCAATTCAAGTACGCATGCTTGATAACGTTATTGAGTTAAATGATTTGCCCGTACTTCAAGCAAAACTAACAAACCAAAAGTACCGCGCAGTAGGGCTTGGTACATTTGGTTGGAACCATTTGCTTGCCTTAAAGAAAATAGCATGGGAAACAGATGAAGCGGTAGCATACTGCGATGAATTGTATGAGCAAATTGCTTACTTAACCGTACAGGCAAGCATGAACTTAGCTAAAGAAAAAGGCGCATATCCATTATTTAAAGGCTCAGATTTTGAGTCAGGCGCTTATTTTGAAACACGTAAATACACAAGCGAAGCGTGGAGTGAACTGCGTAACGAAGTTCAAAGTAATGGGATAAGAAATGGATACTTAATGGCTGTAGCACCTAATTCATCAACATCTATTATCGCGGGTTCTACTGCAAGTATTGATCCGATTTTTCGTAAGTTTTATTCAGAGGAAAAGAAAAACTATAAAATCCCAGTGACGGCACCAGATTTATCGCCAGCAACAAACTGGTATTATAAGTCCGTTTATTTAATTGATCAGCATTGGAGCATTAAGCAAAACGCCAAGCGACAGCGCCATATTGATCAATCCATTTCATTCAACTTATATGTGCAAAATGATATCCGAGCAAAAGAGCTGCTGGATCTTCATATGACGGCATGGAAAGAAAAGTTAAAAACGACCTACTACGTACGTTCAACATCAAGTGAAGTCATTGAAGAATGTGAAAGCTGTCATAGTTAAAAGGAGTGAATAATTGATGACAAGCATGTTAAAACGAGAATTAATGAACGAAACAGCTCCGAACCGTTCGACAGGAATCATTAACGGCAAGAGCTCAAATATTCTAAACTGGGATGACGTCCGATTTTCATGGGCGTTCCCTAAATACAAACGTATGCTAGCTAACTTCTGGACGCCGTTTGAAATTAATATGGGTCAAGATATTAAGCAGTTCCCTCAGTTAACGGCTGACGAACAAGAGAGCTTTTTAAAAATTATTGGCCTGCTGGCGCTACTGGACAGTATTCAATCAGATTATGCTAGCAAAGTAGCTGATTATGTAACCGATTCTTCGATTAATGCTCTAATGATTATTTTAGCGCAGCAAGAAGTGGTTCATAATCATTCGTATTCATATGTTTTATCAAGTCTTGTACCAAAAGGAAAACAAGATGAAGTATTTGAATACTGGCGCACAGACGAAAAGCTTCGCGCTAGAAATGACTTTATTACAAACGGATATAAAGCATTTAGCGAAGAAGCAACGGTTGAAAACTTTTTGAAGTCTATGGTATATGATGTTATTTTAGAAGGCCTTTTCTTCTATAGCGGATTTGCGTTTTTCTATAATCTTGCGAGAAATCAAAAGATGGTGGCGACATCTACTATGATTAACTATATCAATCGTGATGAACAGCTTCACGTTGGGTTATTCGAAAAGATTTTCAAGGAAGTACTAAATGAAAATCCAGCTTATCGTACGGAGGAGCTAGAAACGTTTGTAGTTGAAACGTTCCAAGAGGCAGCTCGTCTTGAAATTGAATGGGCGGAATCTGTTATTGGAGAAAAATTCGACGGCATTACGATGAAAGAACTGCAGCAGTACATTGAATATATGGCGAATAAACGCTGTAATCAGTTAGGGTTCGGTCGAGCTGCTTTCCCAGAAGCACCGATTGAAAATCCCCTTCGTTGGATTATTGCTTACCAAGAGGTAGATTTAGGGAAAACGGATTTCTTTGAACAGAAATCACGACAATATACAAAAGCATCAGATGCGAATGGATTTGATGACCTATAAACACAAAAGCTGACTAATTTTCTTATTGATTAGTCAGCTTTTTTTAAGTGAATAAGTCCAAGTTCTAACGCACGTGTAGTAATTAAGTCATCAATTTCTTCTGGAATGTTTTCAAGTGTTCCCCATTTGTATGTCCATAAATGAGTGAACGATTGTACATAGATTGGAAAGGTTTGTTCATTTGCTTTTATTGCTTCTTCTTTAAAAAAATGAATCAATTGTTCAGTTTTCATACTAGTCTCCTTTTTTATGATCTTGAAGAGAGAAAAAAGACAACCCAGAGGCTGTCCTTTTGCGGGTTACGCTTCAGTTGGCTTGAACGTTTTACAGTCTGTTTCATAACTGCTTGCTGCATGTTTTCCGCTATGACTTACCACGTAAATTTCTTCTGCGCTGCAGTGATTTCCATTTTTCCAAAAGTGACAGTTATTTACTTCACAAAGAATGTTTTGTTCCAACGTTAACCCTCCTTTGTATGTGATAGCTATAGTATGGTCAAAATTCAACTAACTTATAAGAAAGGTGGTAGACTTTCATTTTAATTGAGAATTTTTATCAATTAAACATTGACAAAGAGAATCATTCTCAATTAAACTGTGTATATAGTAAAGAATACAGGTTGTTGTCAAATCATTAAATGAATAATTAATTGGGAGGGAACAAACATGTCATCAGTTATGGTTGTAGGAGGAGACAGGTTAAAGCATATTGCAGATCGTTTAGCGGGAGAAGGATTTAATGAAGTCATTCATTTAGATGGCCGTAAAAGCAATATGGTGAAGCGAGAAATACCCGAACATATTGGGTTTGTATTAGTTATTACGGATTTTATTAATCACAATATGGCAAAAGTCATTAAAGAGAAAGCAAAAAAACAAAAAAAACCGATTTATTTCGTCAAACATTCATGGAGTGCTATTCGTAAAGTGATTGAGCAAATTTCATGATTTAATTTTTAATCATTATTGAGAATGAATTTCAATTAGGGTGGTGAGACATAGGTGGAACCGATAAAAGTGCACATAAAGACACTCTCTAACGAACACATCGAACAATTTATTCGATGTCCGTACAAATTTTATCAGCAGCAGCTTCTTTTGAAAAAAACATCTATAGATTGGAAACAGCTTGTTCAAGTAACTGTCCATCAAATCATTAAAACATACTATAGCAAGCCAGTTGAGTATCGCTCAACCCTCTATGTTTTACAGCTTATTGAAAAATATTGGCACCTAAAGCCAAATATGTTTTCATCACCCATTCACTATTACGATGTGTTAGCTAAAGTAAGCGATTATTTACTGAGGTTTTTAGGCGAGAAAACACATGTGGAACTACCGCTTTTTGTGTTTGAGAAATACAGCGTTTATATAGAAGAAATTCAAAGCAACCTTTCTCTAACCATTGATTTTGCTGCATGGACAGAGAAGTCTTATACGGTAACAAAATTCATTCTAGATGACCATGAAGAAGTGAAGAACGCAATGAAAGACTTTATTATCGTTTTTTCGAGACAAGCTTTTAAAAAAGTTCCTGAACAAATTCGTTTTTATTCATTATTAACTGGAGAAACAACAACTTATCATATTACACCAGGCGATTATAAAAAAGCCATACTTCAACTACATATTGTCAAAAGTGTCTTAATGGAACCAAAACATTTTCAAAAGAATTATGCATCCAGTGAGTGTGAAAACTGTCCTCTTAAGCAAGAATGTTGTGAAGAAGGGGATGTGCGGCCCACACTGCTGGTGTAAAGGAGCGTCATTTACATGAAGGAAATCTTACTAGCTTATGCGAGTATGTCAGGCAACACAGAAGCGATAGCCGATTTGATTGAAGAAGAATTACTCAAGCATGGATTGCATGTGAAACGAGCAGAAGTATATGACATTGATGCTTCTGACCTTGTATCCGCAGAATCTATTATCTTTGGAGCTTATACGTGGGGAGATGGAGAGCTGCCAGATGATTTTTTAGATCTTTATGATGAAATGGATGATATAGATCTCAGTCAAAAGCAGATGGCTGTATTTGGTTCAGGTGATTCATCATATGATGTTTTTTGCGGAGCAGTTGATTTAATTGAAGAAAAAATAAAGGAACGTAACGGAAATATAGCCGTTCCCGGTTTGAAAATCGAGCTCTCTCCCTTTGGAGAAGATGTAGAGAAATGTAAGGTATTTGCTAAAGATTTTGCTGAAATAGTAGCAAAATCTGCTGCTTCATAAGAAAACCCGGTCAAGTGCTGACCGGGTTTTTAATATGGCTTCTTTTTGCTGTATTCTTTATTATCTTTCATAAATAGACGCCAGAAATAAAAGAATCCAGGAAATAAAATCGCAAAGCCAACAATATACACAATAAATAACGAATGGAACGCATCGGGATGTGTAAATCCATTCTCAATCGTTACGTTTGGATACACGACATACGGTAAATGACTTCGTCCGTATACGTAACTTGCTAAGAAATATTGAAGGACGATTGATACCACGGCTAAACGAGGCATTCCTTTTCCTTTTTGAGAAGGCAGCAGCAGAGCAATACCAGCTATTACAAATAGACCTACAGATCCGTAAAGAAGAGGCTTAAACTGCATCATTTTATCATATAACCAGCTTGCTTCTGATTGCATTGTAATCATAATAAAGATAGCCATTAGCAGTGAAAGAGGTCCTGTAATGAGCGCATCGCGCCGATAGACCGCATAAGCTTCCATTTCGTCAGATGACTTCGAGTAATCTGCTAATAAAAGAGACGAAAGAAACAGGGAAGAGGTAATGGCAAAACCAATAAATGAATAGACGTGCGGACTTGAAAACACTCTTGCTAAATTTAATCGCTGCGTCCCGTCAATTACATCAATAAATCCACCTTGACTTACTGGCAGTACGGCGATTAAAAAAGCAGGAATTAATACGCCAGATATACCGGATACATAAACCAACGCTCTCCGATATTTGAAGCTGCTAGCATAGTGTGAAAACACTAAAAATCCGCTTCGAATAGATAAGAGAAGTAAAATGATACTTCCCGGTACTAGTAGCACTGTTCCAAGCGTAAATGTAGCTCGAGGAAAAAAGCTAAACAGCGCAACAACAATCGCAACGATAAATACATTGGTTACTTCCCAAGTAGGCGATAGATATCTGTTTGCTACATCTGTAGCATTTGTTTTCGTACGGTTAATATATACCATCGACCAAAAACCAGCTCCAAAGTCCATCGTTCCCATTACGGCATAGATAAAAATGAAGCCCCATATTACAGTAATTGCTAGTAATGAATCACCCATATTCTCACATCCTTTTTAATCTGCTTGCGCAGCAAGCTCTTTAGAAAGCGGATTTCTTCTGAAATAAAACACCAGTACAAGGGCGACTGCGGCCACAAGTACGATATAAACAAGCAAAAATAAAAAAAATAGAATATGCAAATTAGCAGAAGTAGTAACCGCTTCCGATGTACGCATAATGCGGTAAATGACCCACGGCTGTCTTCCTGTACATGCAAAAATCCATCCGAATTCAATGCCCATGATCGCGAGAGGACCGGTTGCGACAAATGCCCACATGAAAATTTTCGGGAAGCTTTTCTTCTTTAAAAACTTGTACCAAACAACGCCCACTAGCGCCACTAAAATTAAAATCGATCCGATAATGACCATACCGTTAAACAAGGTGTGCACAAAAAGCGGCGGCCAATAATCCCTAGGGAAGTCATTGAGTCCAGTAATCACTGTATTAAAGCTATTACCCGACAAGAAGCTGAGCATCCACGGAAACTCAATTCCATACTTGACTCGCTGTTCTTTTTCATCTGTAAATCCGCCTAAAGCTAATGGCGCATGATCTTGCGTTTCAAATAGACCTTCAGCTGCTGCAAGTTTTTCGGGTTGATATTCGTATACTTTTTGCATCGATTCATGTCCATTCAAAGCTGTTACAAAAGAAAAAATCCCGCCAATTACTAATCCCATCATCAACGCTTTATGATGAAATTTATATTCTCTTGGATTATGTTTTCGCGCACGAAGCATTTTAAAGGCAGCGACTGAAGCAATGACAAAGCCTCCGGTTGTATAAGCAGAAACGGCTACGTGACCGGACGTTACAAAGAAACTCGGATTAAAGAAAGCTGCCCAAGGATCTACGCTTGCAATTTCGCCATTTAAAATTCGAAAGCCAGCAGGTGTTCCTTCAAATGCGTGCACGTTTGTAATTAAAACGGCAGAGGCAAGAGCTCCTATTGCTACTAAAATTAGACTGATAATCCTCATTTTTCGAGAAATACGGTCCGCTGCGTATACGTAAATAGAGAGAAAAAGAGCCTCAATAAAGAAAGCATAAATTTCAATTTGAAAAGGAAGAGCCATCACTTTTCCTACGATTTCCATAAAACCCGGCCAAAGCAACGCTAGTTGTACACCAGCAATCGTTCCCGTAGGAATAGCGACTCCAAGCAGGACAGCAGCTCCTTTTGTCCAGCGCTGTGCCATAAGTTCATAATCTTTATCTTTTGTTTTGTAGTAAAGAATTTCAGCCAATAAAATCATGAGAGGAATGCCGACGCCAAGAGTGGCAAAGATGATATGTACTCCCATGTTCAGACCAAACATTGAACGTGCAGTAACTAAATGATCCATTCATTTTTCAACCTTTCCAGTAAAGTATTGATAAACCTTATTGTCCACTTTTTACCACGCTTTATGCATCAGAATTGGTAAAACATATAACTTGAAAATAGTAATCATTACGATTATAATAAGTATATATTGATTTAAAGGAGAGATATTTAATGAAAACAAATATTCATCCAGACTATCGTAAAGTTGTATTTATGGATACAAATAGCGGAACATCATTTTTATCAGGATCTACAAAACAATCAAATGAGACCGTTCAATGGGAAGATGGCAACACATATCCGTTTTTAAAAGTTGAAATCAGTTCGGATACACATCCATTTTATACAGGAAAACAAAAATTTGCTGATAAAGGCGGCCGTGTAGAACGCTTTAAGCAAAAATATAAATTACAATAAAAAAACTAGCCGGGAGGCTAGTTTTTTTATTAATATAATGCTTTTTTCAGCGTATCAATGTTGTGTTGCATAATGGAGAAATAATCTTCTTTATTTTTAACATCGTTTTTCGTTAATGACTCTAAGTTATGAAGGGTTAAAGCTTGAGCTCCCACTTCATTTTTTACAAGCGTAGACACTTTAGGCTTTAAATTTTGGTCAAAGATAAAGTATTTGATATGGTCTTTTTTTGCTTGTTTTACGATGTTTTCTAATTGTTTTTGAGACGGCTCATTTGTAGGAGATAAACCAGCTACGCTAATTTGCTTTAAGCCGTATCGTTTTTCCCAGTAGCCATAGGCTGCATGTGATACTAAAATTTCTTTATGAGGTGCGTCGCCAATCGTTGTTTTTAGCTCTTGGTCTACATCTTCAAGCTGAGTCTTTAACGCTTGGAAGTTCTTTTCAAACTCTGCTTTTTTATCTGGTTTTAATTCAATAAGTTCATTCTTAATATTTTCTGCTAATTGAATAGCTAAAACAGGATCAAGCCAAACGTGAGGGTCTGTATCTCCGTGGTTATGCTCTTCTTCATGTGCATGTTCGTCTTCGTGGGCATGCTCATCTTCAGAACTCTTTGCTAGTTCAATTCCTTTTGCAGCTTCTACTAAAGCGACATCTTCATTTTTAAGTGTAGACTGTGCTTTATCTGCAAAGCCTTCAAGCCCAATTCCTGAGTAAACGAATGCGTCCGCGTTTGCGATTTTGACCATTGTTTTTGTGGTAGGTTCAAATGAGTGAGCATCTACACCGGTTGGTAAAATGCTTTTAGCTTCTACATATTTTCCACCGATTTTTTCAGTGAAGTCCTGTAAAGGGTAAATTGTTGTGTAAACTTCTAATTTTTTATTTTTATTATCAGATGCGTTATTTGCACTGCTTGAACTGCATCCTGCAAGAGCTGTTCCAATTCCTAATGCAAGCACCATTAAAAGTGGTTTGAATTTCATTATGTTGCTCCTTCCGTTCGTATCGTAACCATTTATGACCTATGTTATTATATCGTAATTATTACGATTTGAAAACTAAAAATTTACGCGCTTACTGTAAACTTAGGAAGGGGATCTTTGAGAGTAGCCCAATCTTGATTCATTTCCTCATTTGTCAGCAGGCAGTGGTCTAAAGTTTCAATTATTTCAGCTTTGTTCATATCAATACCAATGAACACGAGCTCGTTAATACGATCTCCAAATTGCTCATTCCATTTTGCTCGTAATTCAGGTTCTTCCTTTAAGGTTTGTTCCCTTTCTTCCGGTGCGTAAGTTGCTACCCATTCACCCGCGCCTTGAATCATAATGGACGTACCCGCTTGAGAAAGAAGTCCTGCCATATTATTACGTGAAGCAAGCCAGAAAAATCCTTTTGCACGTACAATATCAACCGGCCAATTCTCTAACCATTTCATAAAACGTTCAGGATGAAGGGGACGATTCCTTCTATATACAAAAGAAGAAATACCGAACTCTTCTGTTTCAGGCGTATGGTGTTCTTCATTTAATTCTTTAATCCACCCGGCTCCTTGACTAGCTTTTTCAAAGTCGAATAAGTCGGTATGAAGTATGGATTCAAGTTTTACCTCACTATTAATTGTTTGGATAACAGTGGCCTCTGAGTTTAATTTGTGAAGAACAGCCTGCAGCTCATCTGCATCATCTTTTGTTAACAAATCAACTTTGTTTAATAAAATGACGTTTGCAAATTCAATTTGATCGATTAATAAATCAATCACTTCTCTTGTATCGTTTTCATCTGTTCCTTCTTTGCGGTCTAATAAGCTTTCGCCGGATGAAAAGTCTTCCCAAAAGCGATTGGCATCTACTACAGTGACCATCGTATCTAACGAACATTTCTGAGTTAAATCAATGCCAAGCTCTTCATCAATATAAGTAAATGTTTGAGCAACAGGGATAGGTTCGCTGATTCCGGAAGATTCAATGATAATATAATCAATATCACCATTGTCTGCTAGGCGTTCTACCTCTTTCATTAGATCGTCTCGAAGCGTACAGCAAATACAGCCATTTTGCATTTCAACAAGTTTTTCTTCTGTTCGAGAGAATCCGCCTTGTTTAACTAAGTCTGCATCAATATTTACTTCGCTCATGTCATTGACAATGACCGCGACCTTTAAACTTTCTTTATTTTTTAAAATATGGTTCAAAAGAGTTGTTTTACCTGAACCAAGGTATCCGCTTAAAACGGTAACGGGAATTTTTTTCACTGTTATAACCTACTTTCTTGTTTATAAATAATAATGATTACGATTTAACACTTTTCATCTTATAGGAAAAAGTATTATAATACAAGAAAGAATTTTTTTTATGAAGGAGAAGACAGCAGATGAGCTTATTACAAGATGTTTTAGAATTCAACCAAAAATTTGTAGAAGAAAAGAAGTATGAACTTTACGAAACAAGCAAATTCCCTGATAAAAAAATGGTTATTTTATCGTGTATGGACACAAGATTGGTAGAATTACTTCCACACGCTTTGAATTTGCGCAACGGAGACGTGAAAATTGTTAAAAACGCAGGAGCACTTGTTTCACATCCATTTGGAAGTATTATGCGAAGCATTTTAGTAGCTGTGTACGAGCTTCAAGCAGATGAGGTATGTGTAATTGGTCACCATGACTGCGGAGCAGGTAAACTTCAGGCGGAACCTTTTTTAGAGAAAGTAAGAGCAAAAGGCATCTCAGATGAAGTGATTAATACCATTGAATATTCTATGGACTTGAAACAATGGTTAACGGGTTTTGATTCAGTAGAAGAGACTGTTCAGCATAGTGTAGAGACAATCCGTAATCATCCTCTATTTTCAAAAGATACTCCTGTACATGGACTAGTTATTGATCCAAATACAGGAAAGCTAGATGTTGTTGTAAATGGGTATGAAGCAATCGAAAACAACTAAAGCTTAGTGTGATTTTTTCTCAGGTACTTCATCGATGCCACCCGGATGGAACGGGTGGCATTTTAAAATACGTTTTACAGTCAAATAAGATCCCTTTACGGCACCAAAGCGTTTAATGGATTCAACTCCGTACTGGGAGCAAGTAGGGTAAAACCGGCACCTTGCCGGAAGAAAAGGTGAAATTCCTTTTTGATATCCTTTTATAAGTAAAAGCAAAAGCTTTGCAACCATTTATTATCACGTTCTTTCTTTCGTGTTTGCTCATACTATAAGGGATAGAAGGAATAAAAAGCAACTAAAAGAAATAAAGGTTATTAAATGGATGAAATATATCGGAATTGCATGTTATGATAGGTGAAAGAAGAAAAAAGGAGTGGTATTATGCCATCAGTAGAAAGTTTTGAGCTAGATCATAATGCGGTTAAAGCACCTTACGTAAGACACTGCGGTGTTCACAAAGTGGGAAGCGACGGCGTTGTAAATAAATTTGATATTCGTTTTTGCCAGCCAAACAAACAAGCAATGAAGCCGGACGTTATTCATACGCTAGAGCATTTATTAGCTTTTAATATTCGTACTCATGTAGAAAAATACGATCACTTTGATATTATTGATATTTCGCCTATGGGATGTCAAACAGGGTACTACTTAGTAGTGAGCGGTGAGCCGACTGTACGTGAAATTATTGATTTGTTAGACGATACGTTAAAAGATGCAATTAACATTACTGAAATTCCAGCAGCAAACGAAAAGCAGTGCGGTCAAGCGAAACTTCACGATTTAGAAGGAGCAAAACGCTTGATGAAGTTCTGGCTAGAACAGGACAAAGAAGATTTAGAAAAAGTATTTGGCTAAAAATAAGCAGTCCGCTGGGCTGCTTATTTTATTTGAAAAAAGATGAAGAAGTTTCTCTGAGTCTAAAGAAAGGGAAATGTCTCTTTTTATGAAAAAAATGTTTTAATCAACTAAAAAAGGGTACAACTATATTATACAAAGAGTTCACAAAGGAGCGAAAAACATGGCAGCAAACGTAAATGAAATCGTTAATAAACAAGTAGCGAATTTTAGTGTAATGTACATAAAACTTCATAACTTTCACTGGTACGTAAAAGGTGAACAATTCTTCACTCTTCACGAAAAGTTTGAAGAGCTGTATACGGAAACAGCTACCATTATTGATGACCTTGCAGAACGCCTTTTAGCATTAGAAGGAAAACCTGTGGCAACAATGAAAGAATCGTTAGAACTTTCTTCTATTAAAGAAGCGGATGGAAGCGAAACGGCTAAAGACATGGTTGCTTCTTTAGTAAGCGATTTTGATACGCTAACTGCTGAATTAAAAGAAGGAATGGACGCAGCCGGTGAAGCGGGCGATGAAACAACAGGAGACATGCTGCTAGCCATTCATCAAAGCTTAGAAAAGCATACGTGGATGTTAAAATCATTCCTAGGAAAATAATTAAAACCTGCGAGTAATCGCAGGTTTTTTTATGATAAGATGGACGAACACTTTTTTTTCACCGGCATATACTGTAGAGATATGACTGCTGAAAGGGTGAAAAAAGTGGATATGCAGAAGCTTTCTGTCTTGATAATTTCAAGTTTAGGTTCACTGGCTTTTTTTTTATTTGGAGAGTGGGACTATTTACTAATGGCTTTAGTAGCATTAGTGGCAATGGATTACTTGACAGGCACGATTGCAGCTTTTATAAATAAACGTTTATCTAGCAAAGTAGGTTTTAAAGGAATTGCCAAAAAGATTTTTATTTTTGCCATGATTGCTGTAGCAAACTTTATCGATTCTGTATTTTGGGAAAACGGTCATATTATTCGAGATGGAGCTATTTTGTTCTATATTTTAAACGAAATGATTTCAATTACAGAAAACGCAAGAATTGTAGGGGTTCCGATTCCAGAGCCGTTAAAAAAAGCAATAGCGATTTTAAAAGACCGCTTTAAATCTTAGAGTGTATAAAAAAAGAATAAGATACAAATAAGAAAGATAAGTTGGCACTAGAAAGAAGGAGCTGAATATCTTTCATGACAAAAAAATATTATGTATCTCTGAGTTCAGGAGAAATCAATCAGTCAAATACTGCTTCAGATTGGAATTATGCGATTGAAGCAACAGATGAAGAAGTGGAGCAGCTGAGAACCTATTTAGATCAGCGCGCTTCAAGCGATTGGTCAAGCTTTTGGCGATCACATATTCCGTATCTGGAGTATCATCATGATTCTCAAAATGATATGTACGATAAAACAACAGTTGACATATATGCCATGCTTTATAAGCTGGGAGACGATGAAACAAAATCACATATCAAACAGATGAATATTTTATCTTCAGATAGAATGGAATAAGGGGTAAAAAGCAAATAAAAAAAGTACGAGCATACTTTTCTTATCAGGTATGTCCGTAATGTATGATAAAATAAGGGAAAAATCAAATGGAGTTTGAGTCGACCATGTACACATTTAAGGATGCATATCATAATCAAGTATTTTTATCATTTGAAAAAAATCCATTCTCGAAAACTCCACGTCATGTTTGGGTCGTATGCAGGTATGAAAATCAATGGTTGCTAACGAATCACTCAAAACGAGGTTTAGAATTTCCCGGAGGAAAACTAGAAGGCAATGAAGTACCAGAAGAAGCAGCGGTTCGAGAAGTATTTGAAGAAACAGGCGGAGAAGTCTCTTCTTTGACTTATATTGGTCAGTACAAAGTAGTAAGTAAAGGAAAGACCATTATTAAAAATATTTATTTTGCTACTATTGGAAATGTAATTAAAAAAGAAGACTACATGGAAACAGATGGTCCCGTAATGATTGATGAACTACCTTCGGGCATTCAAAAAGATGATGCATACAGCTTCATCATGAAAGATAATGTTTTACAATATGTAATGAAATATGTAAAGAGAACATTTTTGTAAAAGCATCGTATCAATAAAAATCCCCCCGTTTGTACGGGGGGATTTTTTATGAGCGTCGGATCAATTTCTTTTCTAAATAAGCAACGCCTTGGTACATAATCGTAGCGAAAATGGCAATTAATAATAAGCTGAGAAGAACAAGAGTAAAGTTGAAGACTTGGAAACCATAAATAATCATATATCCAAGCCCTTTCGAAGAAACTAAAAATTCTCCTACGATGACGCCTACCCAAGATAAGCCGACATTTACTTTAAATGTGGAAATAATGGCAGGCATGGAAGCTGGAAGAATAGCTTCTTTAAAACAGCGGGTTTTCGTTGCCCCGAAGCTTTTTAGTAATTTAATATAGTTTGGATCAACTTCTTTAAAGGCTGTGTAAACGACGATGGATGTAATGATAACGGATATAATCGCTCCCATCGTTAAAATTGAGAAAAATCCTGGCCCGATTGCTACAATTAAAATAGGGCCCAGCGCTACTTTAGGCATGGCGTTTAAGATAACGAGGTAAGGATCTAATATATGTGCAAGCCTAGTTGAATACCAAAGGGCCGTTGCAAGTAAAATACCTAGTAATGTGCCTAGAATGAAGCCAAGAACCGTTTCAAATAATGTAAAACCAATATGTTCTGCAAGCGAGCCGTCGGCAAGTTTAATTAGAAATAAATGCCATACTTTAGTAGGAGAACTGAAAATTAAAGGGTCAATCCACTTTAAACGAGAAGTCAGTTCCCAGAAGCTAAAAAAGGCTAAGAACATGACCAGCTGCACGCTCAGTACTAATCGTTTTTCGCCCCGAACCTTGCGAAGGTAGCTTTCGTGAAGAGTATCTAGGGAGCTAGTGGGTTTCAAGTTGATCAAGCTCCTTCCATATGTCCATAAATAAATCGTTATAGACAGGATGCTGTCGTGCTTCAAACGGAGAAAGGGTTCGTAAAATAGAAGGAACCGTGAATGTTTTTGCGATTTTTCCCGGCTTGGCTGAGAATAAAAAGATTCGGCTGCTCATAGCAATGGCTTCGCCGATATCGTGCGTGACCAAAACAGCCGTTTTTTGATAAGTCATCAGCGTTTTGGAGACAAGTTCTTCAAGCTTGAGTTTTGTTTGAAAATCAAGTGCTGAAAAAGGTTCATCCAAGAGTAAAATAGCGGGGTCAATGGCAAGTGTTCGGACTAAAGCGACGCGTTGTCTCATGCCTCCGGATAACTGGTGTGGATATAGGTCATCTACGCCTTGTAGACCAATTTCTTTTAGGAGTAACAGTGCTTTACTCTCTGTTTTATCTGTTAGCTGTCCGCGAATTTCAAGACCAAGTAAAATATTTTCTTTAATGGTTTTCCACGGAAATAAATAATCTTGTTGAAGCATATAACCGATGTTTGGGACTGATGTTCCGATATTTTCACCGTCTATTGTGACAGAGCCGGACGTTGGTTCAATCAAGCCTGCAATAATCGATAGAAGCGTCGTTTTTCCACATCCGCTTGGGCCGAGAAAGGAAACAAATTCTCCTTCTTCAATAGACAAATTAATATGTTCAAGTGCAGCGGTAGCAGACTTTGTCGTAAGATACATATGCTGAACATCTTGAATGTGAAGTTTTGTCATATTACTCACTCATTGCATCTTTTGCGAATTTTGTGTTGACTAGCTTGTTGTGATCGATGTGTCTTGGAAGTTCTCCAGATTCATCCATTATTTTTTGTAAATGATCCCACTCTTTTTGATCTAATAAAGGGTTGGTTGCAAAAGATTTTTGGGATTTATAGCGGTCAATTACGGTTTTTAGCGTGTCTTTAGGTGTATCTTCAAAATACGGTGCAACCACTTCAGCAATTTCATCTGTGCTATGTGTATTCACCCATTTTTGTGCTTTGTAAATAGCTCGAGTAAATTTAGCTGCTGCTTCAGGGTTATCTTTTAAATAGCTTTCTTTGGCCATAAATGTTGTATAAGGAACTGTTCCTGATTCTTTTCCGAAGGAAGCAACGATATGTCCTTTTCCTTGTTTCTCTAAAATACTAGCCGTTGGCTCAAATAATTGAACGTAATCTCCAGTACCAGAAGCAAAAGCATTCGCAACGTTAGCAAAATCAATGTTTTGAACGAGTTTTACATCTTTTTTAGGATCAATATTATGCTGTTTCAACACATATTCCCCTACCATTTGCGGCATGCCGCCTTTACGTTGACCAAGAAACGTTTTGCCTTTAAGCTGATCCCATGAGAATTGATCGACTTTTTTACGCGCTACTAGAAATGTTCCGTCTGTTTGGGTTAGCTGCGCAAAGTTGATGACGGGATCACTAGAGCCCTGTGCATATACGTAGATCGAAGTTTCAGAGCCGACTAAGGCGACGTCGATGCCGTCAGATAAAAGTGACGTCATTGTCTTATCTCCGCCCCACGTTGTTTTTAAATCTACCTTTAGTCCTTCTTCTTCAAAAAAGCCTTTTGAAATAGCGACGTACTGGGGAGCATAAAAGATAGAGCGAGTTACTTCGCCGACACGAACCGTTTGTACAGATGTTGTTTTACTGCAGCTAATTAGTGGGATGAGTAAAATCATAATAGCAAGCAAAGAAAAGAGCCATTTGATTGGTTTCATAAAGCAAACCTCCTTAAAAGAATAAAATATTTTATGATAATGTATGTAAGAAAGTAGAAGAAGGTGAGTGCCTACATAACCATGTGGAAAATCAAAGAAGTATTAGCCAACGATTGAAAGTCCACCGTGGCGGGAAAAAGTATACCAGTCGTATAAAGAATGGAGGAAAAAAATGAAAGATGGAACAATTCTTCATAAACAGCGTTTCCCATCATCAAACCCTCGCGTGGCGCTGTGGGTGATTACATATGCATGTCAAGGGCTTAAGATTAAAGGAATGCTCGCAGAGCCAAAAGAAAAAGGAATGTATGACGGCTTTTTATACTTGAGAGGAGGTATTAAGAACGTAGGAACGGTTCGTCCTGCTCGACTCATTCAATTTGCTTCTCAAGGTTTTATTGTGATGGCTCCGTTCTATAGGGGAAATCAAGGAGGCGAAGGAAACGAAGATTTTGCAGGAGATGATCGTTACGATGCTTTTGCTGCTTACGATTTATTGAAACAGCTCCCTAACGTCAACCGTGACCGCATTCATATTTTTGGGTTTTCAAGAGGGGGAGTGATGGCTTTACTCACAGCCATTGAAAAAAACGACAGCCGCTCTCTTGTGTTATGGGGAGGCGTCACGGATATGGTGCTGACATATGAAGAAAGAGAAGATTTAAGAAGAATGATGAAGCGGGTGATTGGAGGAACGCCTTCTAAATATCCTGAAAGATACGAATGGAGGACACCTTTGCACCGTGCTCATCTCGTCGAGCCGCCGGTCTTGCTTATTCATGGTTTAGAAGATAAAAACGTGTCGATTGATCATTCCTATCAGCTCGAATCTAAACTAAAGAAGTCCAATAAAAAAGTTACCAGCTGGTACTTCGAAAACTTTCCACATGCTTTTCCACCAAAAGAAAACCGAGAAACGGTGAAGAAGTTAACGAAGTGGATGAAAGCGCAATAAAAGATATGCTACGATAGAGAAAACAAGTAGAATAACAGTGAGGAGTGAGAAAAAATGGGGATGCCGCTAGAATTAAATACAATGATTGTGACAAAAGGCAACGAAAAGCGTGTAACGGATAACATTTTTCAAATTGAGAAAAAAGGATATCGCTTGTATCCGTTAGATATTCCATTAAACATTCACAAAACGAAAACTGGAGAATGTATTGGAACTGCTGTTGTGCGTAAGGTAGAAATGGAACAGGAAAAAACCATTGTCACATATGAACTGACAAAATTACACTCGACTAATTAAAAAACCGATCGTCTCTAAGACGATCGGTTTTTTATTAGACTCTAGGTCCGCCTAATGTTGAAATATCAGATGCTACATCATTAAAACGCTTGAAATTAGCTTTGAATTTAGCAGCAAGCTCAGTTGCTTTTTGATTATAAGCTGTTGCATCGTTCCATGCTTTAGAAGGCTGAAGCACTTCATCAGGAACTCCCGGAACATGAGTTGGAATCGATAAACCAAAAATAGCATCTGTTACTGTTTCGGTATTAGCTAGTTCTCCTTCAAGGGCTGCTTGAACCATAGATCGAGTGTAACTTAACTTCATTCGTTCGCCCACGCCGTATTCACCGCCGGTCCATCCAGTATTTACAAGGTAGACATTTACATTATGTTCATCGATTTTCTTTCCTAGCATTTCTGCATAAGTTGTTGGAGCAAGAGGTAAGAAAGGCTCACCAAAGCATGTAGAGAAAGTAGCCTGTGGCGATGTTACGCCGCGCTCTGTTCCAGCTAACTTACTAGTGTATCCGCTCAGAAAATGGTACATCGCTTGTTCTTTTGTAAGCTTGCTGATTGGAGGCAAGACGCCGAAGGCATCAGCAGTTAAAAAGACAATAGCTGTAGGGTGCCCAGCAACGCTTGGCAATACCGTATTATCAATAGAGTCAATTGAATAAGCGGCACGAGTATTCTCTGTTAAACTATTATCATTGTAATCTGCTACTTTCGTATTTTGATTTAACACTACATTTTCCAGTACGGCGCCGAAGCGAATTGCATTGAAAATTTGCGGTTCTTTTTCTTCGGAAAGCTGAATGCACTTCGCGTAGCATCCTCCTTCAATATTAAATACACCAGAGCTTGACCAACCGTGCTCGTCATCTCCGATTAAACGACGGTTTGCATCAGCAGAAAGCGTTGTTTTACCCGTTCCAGATAAACCAAAGAATAATGCAACGTCACCTTCTTCTCCTACGTTAGCAGAACAGTGCATGGATAGAATATTGTTTTGAGGAAGCAAGAAGTTCATCACTGAGAAAATAGATTTTTTCATTTCACCAGCGTATTCAGTTCCTCCAATTAGCACAATACGTCGCTCTAACGAAAGAATAATGAAGGTTTCAGAATTTGTCCCGTCTGTTTCAGGATCAGCTTTGAACGTTGGAGCTGCTACAATTGTAAACGGCTTCACATCATCATTTGTTTTTTGTTCGGCTGAAGGGCGAATGAATAACTGCTGAGCGAATAGGTTGTGCCATGCAAATTCATTAACTACTTGAATTGGTAACTGATACTTTTTATCAGCTCCAGCATATCCATTAAAAACAAAAAGTTCATCCTGCTTCTTTAAGTGGGTTAAGACTTTTTTGTATAGCGCATCGAATCGCTGAGCAGAAATTGGCTGATTGACAGGTCCCCATTCAACCGTTTTTGAAGACACAGCATCGCTTACAATAAATTTATCTAAAGGAGAGCGACCTGTATATTTCCCAGTTTCGACTGACACAGCACCTGTAGAAGTCAGCGTTCCTTCGCGTCGAGCTAGAATTTTTTCAACAAGTTGTGGAACAGATAATTGGTGTTTTGTTGTTTTTAATTGAAGCAAACCATTTAATTCGATAGACATATCAACAGTACTCATGTGCACTACCTTCCTTTTTTAGCTATTATTTATTCATTAATGTTTGAAATTTATAATTAGTATAACACATTTATTTAATTATTCTATACTATTTAACTAAAAATGTTTGTGTATTATAAAAAAATGTACGTTATACCTATTTTAGACACATGTATATGTGCTAGAAGCGAAAAAAGTGAAGCTATTTTAAGTGAAAGCCTCATTTTGATCTGTCTTATTAACCAAACTTAGTAATAATTCTTAATAAGATGTACTATTTCAGAATTTGAGTATGTTACATTAAAACCGATTCAAACATAAAGAGATGATTTCCATTTGAATGTTGTTGACAGTGAAGCGCTTTTTCATGTATTATATGTCCTTGAACGGATACTCTCTTATCCCGAGCTGGTGGAGGGACAGGCCCTATGAAACCCAGCAACCATCGTCATTTTTTTGTGTAGACGATAAGGTGCTAACCTGATGCAAGGGCACAACCTTGATCGATAAGAGTGAAAGGCTTATGTAGAATTTGATACCTTTCCTCGATACAAGGAAAGGTTTTTTTATATTTTTTAACGTGTAATGAAAATAAGGGAATGAGTACCGTATCACAATGTATCGTATTTATAAGGAGGAAAACTGATGTCAACACAACGTCGTCTGTTCACGTCAGAATCTGTTACAGAGGGACATCCCGATAAAATTTGTGACCAAATTTCTGACTCAATTCTTGATGCTATCCTAGCAAAGGATCCAAATGCTCGTGTTGCTTGTGAAACAAGCGTAACAACTGGTTTAGTTTTAGTAAGTGGTGAAATTACAACTTCTACTTACGTGGATATTCCTAAAACAGTTCGTGAAACAATTAAAGGAATTGGCTATACTCGTGCAAAATACGGATTTGATGCTGAAACTTGTGCAGTATTAACATCTATCGACGAGCAGTCAGCTGATATCGCTGCTGGTGTAGACCAGGCGTTAGAAGCACGTGAAGGTCAAATGTCAGATGAAGAAATCGAAGCAATCGGAGCTGGAGACCAAGGGTTAATGTTTGGTTATGCATGTAACGAAACAAAAGAATTAATGCCTCTTCCAATTTCATTAGCTCATAAACTTGCTCGCCGTCTAACAGAAGTACGTAAAGAAGAAATTCTTCCTTACCTTCGCCCGGATGGTAAAACACAAGTAACAGTTGAATATGATGAAAACAACAAACCTGTTCGCATCGATACAATTGTTATTTCAACTCAGCATCACCCAGAAGTAACGTTAGAGCAAATTCAACGTAACTTAAAAGAATATGTTATTAATCCAGTTGTTCCCAACGAGTTAATTGATGAAAATACAAAGTATTTCATTAACCCAACAGGACGTTTCGTAATCGGCGGTCCTCAAGGAGATGCTGGTTTAACTGGTCGTAAAATTATCGTTGATACTTACGGCGGATATGCTCGTCACGGCGGCGGTGCATTCTCTGGTAAGGACGCAACAAAAGTAGACCGTTCAGCAGCTTATGCAGCTCGTTATGTTGCGAAAAACATTGTAGCAGCTGATCTTGCTGATAAATGTGAAGTACAACTAGCATATGCAATTGGTGTTGCACAGCCAGTATCTATTTCAATTGATACATTCGGTACAGGAAAAGTTTCTGAAGAAGTACTAGTAGACGTAGTACGCAAAAACTTTGATCTACGTCCAGCAGGCATCATTAAAATGCTTGATTTACGTCGCCCAATTTATAAGCAAACAGCAGCTTACGGCCACTTTGGTCGTACGGATGTGGAGCTTCCTTGGGAGTTCACAGACAAAGCGGAAGCATTAAAAACTCAAGCTTTAGCTAAATAGTAAAAAAATCTCCGTGAAAACGGAGATTTTTTTATGCCCATTGAATACCTGCAGCAGATTTTTCTACGACACCTTCATATTCTGAAAGCAAATGCTGAAAAATGGCGTCCCATGATTGAGTAAGAGCATATTGTCTCGCTGCATGCCCAAAGTGAAGCCGCTGATGCAAATCATCGAGTAAATCTGTAATAGCCGAACTGAATTCTTCTAAGGAGTGAGGTTTGCAAAGGTAGCCGTTTCGCCCGTGCTGAACCATCTGTTTAACTCCTCCTGCATTTGCTGCCACTACAGGAGTTCCAGAAGCAAGAGACTCCAGCACAACATTTCCGAAGGTTTCTGTTTCTGAAGGAAAAACAAACAAATCAGATGATGAATAGATATGAGCAAGTTGCTTACCTTCAAGGAAGCCTGTAAATGTCATATGCTCAGATGCTTGCTGCTGCATTTGTTCTTTTAAAGGGCCGTCTCCCACAATAACCCAGTGAATTTGATGGCGGATATGATCGGGCAGAGATCGTGCAATTTTTATTAAAAAATCAGCGTTCTTTTCTTTAGCTAATCTTCCTACATACGTTAAAATGTAGGGCTTTTTAATATTATATTTAATACGAATATCAAAGCGGTCATAGTGGGGATGAAATAATCTATGATTTACTCCTCGCGCCCAAATAGCTACGTTGTGAAACCCTTGCTCTTCTAGCTGCTGTTTGGTCACTTCAGAGGGAGCGAATATTTTTTGTACAGGTTTATAAAACCATTTCATATATTTTTGCAGTGGTACACGCATTTTTTCAAGTTCATAGTGAGATAAATAATCATCAAAATTGGTATGATAAGAGCCGACAAGAGGAACACCTAATCTTTTCCCGTAATAGGAGCCGCAAAGCCCCATTGTAAAAGGAGTGGCCAAATGAATAATAGAAGGATTGAATTCCTGCAGCTGCTTTTTAATTTTTAGAACGTTTGGCAATGAAAAGCGGCTGTTTGGATAAAGAAAAAACGGCATGCTGGGCGAACGGTGAACATACGTTGAAAATGACTGATCATGAGCAAATTCTGGAGCAAATACCTGGATGGGAATTTGCTTTGATTTGACGTACTGAGTAAATTGATAAAGTGTTTTAGCAGCTCCGTTAACTTCTGGAGCAAATGTATCCGTAAATAAAGCAATTCTCATTAGTACTCCTCCTATCATTAAGTTAAAAATATGTTCAGTGAAACAGCACCTGAAAAGATGCCCAGTATCAGGCCCACCATGACATCCGTCGGATAGTGCAGACCGAGATAAATTCTTGAAATTCCTACCGTTACTGCAAGAGGCAAAAGAACAGCAGCGAAGGCTGGATAAACAATCATAAGAGGGGTAACCAACGAAAAAATAGCTGTTGTATGCCCAGATGGAAATGAATGATCTTTTAATGGATTTTCTAATACTTTTGTATGTTTTAATTGAATATAAGGTCGTTTTCTCGGATATAGTTTTTTAGCAATGGCCACAGGAATATGACTAACGGCTAGAGAAAACCCACAAGCGTAAGCGACGGATGAAGGATGCAGAAATAGCAGCAAGCACGCTATCACAATGGTAAACGTGGCTCCTCCGGCGTGAGTTAGTAAACGTAAAAATCTATTTAAGTGCTTTCGATCAAAATGTTGGTTTACGCTTTTGAATAATCGGCATTCGGCATCGTATACATACTGAATTAACTTGGCTTTCATAGAGTCGCTCCCTTTTCAATAAATACGTCTTTATTATTCAGTTTAATCTTTAATTGTGGAGGCAGTACTAAAACGATGTAAATTAATATGGAAATTTCTTTACAATTGTGGAGAGAATAGAACATGATTGGAGAGTTTGTGGAGATACTAAAGAAATTCCCTCAGTATGACTTTCTGAGGGAACGTTTCCTTTATAATGAAGAATCAGATTTCTTAATAGACTTATAATACTGCCCTTTTTCTACGTATTCTGTGCGAATGCGCTGCATATCTTTTAAATCCTCTTCTGTCAGAGTGCGGATCACTTTAGCAGGTCGGCCGAGTGCGAGAGTATTAGGCGGTATTTTTTTACCGGGAGGCACTAAGCTTCCAGCACCGATAAAAGCACCTTCACCAATTTCCGCACCGTCTAAAATAATAGAACCCATGCCAATGAGCGCGCGTTTGCGGATGATGGAGCTATGTAAAATAACTTGATGTCCTACTGTTACATCATCCTCAATAAGCAAAGGAGCATTTGGGCTTTGATGGAGTGTTGATTGATCTTGTATATTTACTCGTTTACCAATAATCGTAGGTGAAACATCTCCTCTAATAACAGTGTTAAACCAAATGCTGCTTTCTTCACCGATGGTGACGTCTCCAGTAATCGTTACATAGTCTGCGATGAAGCAACTGGGTGCAATGGTAGGCATTTTTTCTTTATACGGATAAATCATCAAATCATCTCCCTTTATTAGTTGAAAAAAAGTAGTAAATCTTCTAATGTAAGTGTACAAAGGTTTTTTAAGCAGGTAAACAAAAAAAGGAAGAAGGAGTAACTCAAATGCATAAATGGGAAGCAGTAAATCCAAAAGGCGTTATTGTCATGGTCCATGGAGCAGCGGAGCATCACGGACGCTATCGCTGGCTGATTGAGATGTGGCGTTCGGTTGGAATGCACGTAATTATGGGAGACCTTCCTGGCCAAGGCTTAACAACAAGAAGAAGAGGACATATCCTATCCTTTGATGAATATGTGTATGAAGTGGAAGAATGGGTACGTGAAGCGCAAAAATATGATTTGCCTATTTTTCTGTTAGGCCACAGTATGGGAGGACTGGCGGTTATTCGTACGCTCCAGACAAAAAACCTCCCTATATGGGGTGCGATTCTCTCCTCTCCTTGTCTAGGATTAAAAGAGCAAGTACCGGCTTATTTAGATATGCTATCTAAAGGGTTGAATAAAGTCATGCCGAACAAACTTTTTGATTTGGGTCTCACTGTTGAAAAAGCAACAAGAAACCAAGAAGTTCGAGATGAAGATGAAAACGACTCACTGTATGTTACAAAAGTTTCTGTAAGATGGTACCGGGAATTGATCCAAGCTGTCAACTTAGCTTTTAAAGATATCGATCGTTTGCCTGATGTCCCGCTTCTTGTGATGCAGGCAGGAGAAGATAAAATTATTGAAAAGCTGATTGTTAGGCAGTGGTTTGATGAAATAGAGCTAAGTGAAAAAATCTACAAAGAATGGTCTCAGCTGTATCACGAAATCTTTAATGAGCCTGAAAGAGAATACGTTTTTACATATGCGAAAAGTTTTGTTGATCTTCACATTTAATAAGTGCGGTAAGAAATTGAGGTGAAAATAAATGAAGATTCCGTCTCATCCTATTTCCTTAATGAGAAAAATTTATCGAGAAGTGTTTCCTGTCGTTCATCATGAGCTTAATCATTGGCGCGAACGAGCAAAAGAGATTCCTAATAAAGAATTGCGTACTCAAGCATTGGCAAGTATCGATACAAAAACTTTTCATTGTGAAGGAGGCGGTATCCTATCGATTTTAGCGAAAGAAAACATGATTGAATGCGTGAAATTTATTGTTGCCTATCAAACAATCAGCGATTACTTAGATAACTTATGTGACCGCAGCAACTCGCTTGATCCTAAAGATTTTGCCGCCTTACATGAATCGATGCCAGATGCGTTGACCCCTCATGCACCTCTTGGGGATTACTATCGTTTTCGAACGGATAAAGACGACGGAGGATACTTAGCCGGACTTGTCCAGACTTGTCAGCAGTCCTTGCGAAAAGCTTGTAATTACCATATAGTCTCTTCACATTTATTAGAACTAGCTAATTATTATTGTGATTTGCAAATACATAAGCATGTTGAAATCAAGGAAAGAGTTCCACGATTAGAGAATTGGTTCGATGCTCACCGGCACAGTGTTCCTGAAATGGAGTGGTATGAATTTTCAGCGTGCTCTGGTTCAACGTTAGGAATTTTTTGTTTAGTTGCTTATAGCTTTCAAGAAGAGATGACCGAAGAAATGACGCAGAAAATAAAAGCAGGATATTTTCCTTATATTCAAGGCTTACATATTTTACTCGATTATTTAATTGACCAAGAAGAAGATAAAGCAGGAGGAGATTTGAACTTTTGTTTTTATTATCCTCATTATCAGCAAATGATGGATCGCTTTTTGCATTTTGTCGTAAAAGCGGACGAATATGCTAAAAAACTGCCGGATTATCACTTTCACTGCTTTATCTATAAAGGACTCTTGGGCGTTTATTTGTCGGATCAAAAAGTGAGGGCACAAAAACATGTTCATGTGAATGCACGTAGGTTAATAAAAGCGGGGGGAGCTCTCAGCTACTTTTTCTATATCAACGGACGCTTGTACCGAATGTTAAAAAGATAAGCCATATGCGGCTTATCTTTTTTCAATAGCAATGATGAAGGGAGGGTTGTTTTGCTGATTCATGAAACGATATTGTAAAACGTGAACGTCTTTTTGATCAAGATTCTGGACATACGTTAGTAAATCGTCTCTTTCTTGTTTCCCCTGTTCGTGTCCGTGATAAATAACGAGCACAATCACTCCTTCAGGTGCTAGCAAATCAAGTAACTGCTCAATTGCAGAGATTGTTGTTTCAGAAGTGGTGACGATGTCTTTATCTCCACCTGGTAAATAACCTAAATTAAAGACAGCTCCTGTGACTCGTCCATTAATAGAGTGGGGAAGCATGTTTATATTGCTATGGCTTTCTTGGATAAGCGTGACTCGTTTTTCTACATGATGTTCTGTCAATCGCTGCTGAGTTGCTTGAATGGCTTGGGGCTGAATGTCAAATCCATATACATGACCTGTATCTCCGACTAAGTTAGCTAAGAATAATGTATCATGTCCATTTCCTGCTGTAGCATCAATCGCGACATCTCCTTCCGCCACAGCATTAGTGAGCAACGTGCGGGCAAAAGGCAGGATACGTTCTATTTTCATCTTTCCATCAACTCTTTTTCGTAATATTTTCCTTGATAGCTTTGGCGACGTTCGAGCTCTTGATCAATGGCATTTAACACGCTCCACTTATTCACGCTCCACATCGGTCCAACCATGAGGTCTATCGGTCCATCGCCTGTAATACGATGAACAATCATCTCAGGAGGAATTACTTCAAGCTGATCGCATACAAGTTTTACGTATTCTTCAAATGAAAGAAATTCAACAAGGCCCTTTTCATACTGTTTGACCATAGGAGTTCCTTTTAGCAAATGAAGCAGATGAATCTTAATTCCTTGAACGTCTAATTTTGCTACTTCTCGTACCGTTTCCATCATCATATTAGGTGTTTCTAAAGGCAAGCCATCAATGATATGAGAACAAACGCGGATACCGTGTTTTCGAAGATTTGCTACGCCATCTACATAGCATTGATGATCGTGTGCCCGGTTGATAAGCAGTGAAGTTCGTTCATGAACAGTTTGCAGTCCAAGCTCTACCCATAGATAAGTTCGTTCATTTAATTCAGACAAGTACTCCACCACATCGTCGGGGAGACAGTCAGGGCGCGTGGCGATAGAAAGCCCAACAACTCCGGGAAGCTTTAAGACAGCTTCATATTTTTCACGAAGCTCCTCGACAGGAGCATGAGTATTAGTAAATGCTTGAAAGTAAGCAACGTATTTTCCGTCTTTCCATTTATGATGCATTTTTTCACGGATTTCATTAAATTGTGTCACAAGGTCATCCGCTCTGTTTCCGGCAAAATCCCCCGAACCGGCAGCACTGCAAAACGTACAGCCGCCGTGAGCTACCGTGCCGTCTCTGTTTGGACAATCAAATCCTCCATCTAAGGCTACTTTAAATACCTTATGGCCAAAGTGGTTACGTAAGTGGTAATTCCAGGTATGATAACGTTTGTTTTCAGATTTATACGGAAATGGGTTTGTCTGATTCAAATCAGCAACCTCCTTTTTACATGCAATATACATCAACAAATTGTATCAAAAACGTGAAAAAGTGCCAAACAAATTTAAGGATGCTTATATTTAACAGGTTCTTCTTGTCGTAAAGGGAAGTAAAGTTGCGCAAAATAAGACAGAAATGAACGAATAGGAGGAATAGAGAATGACAACTCGTCAAGCAGTGGATCAACTTATGCAACAGTGTGAAGATGCTATTCGCTTTGGACAAGGTCAGTTGCAGGAAGGCATGAAGCAAGAACATTATAACGACACTGAATATACAAAAGCACAGGAAAAATTAGAAAATGCTTATAAAGAAATTGAAGAGTTTTCTCACAGTGCAAATGCACAGCAAAGAGAGCAGCTATATCGCATGCGCCTGCAAGTTCAGCAGCTGCAAAATAAATTGATCACAACTCAGCATTAAGGAGAGGATTTTATGGCAACGCGTTCAAATCAAAATAATCCGGAACAAAAAACAAAAAACGGGATCAACAGTAATGACATTGAGCTAGGAAAAGATTTTGATCCGGTAAAAGAATTAAAAGCACGAAACAGCAAGCGTGCCCAGCCGGTTCGTTCGAAGCAAAAGTAAGCGGTAAAAAGGTGATTTTGCATGATATTGTCATGTGAAATCACCTTTTTAAATAGTCAGCGAATTTCAAATAAATTGTCTATATGTAAAAGCATTGCGAACCCTTTAAGAAAAGACTAGAATGTACGTTGGCATTCGAATAGATAGGGGGGAGATCAATGCCCAAATCACTTTGGTTTTTGATTATTGGTATGCTTGTAAACGTAACGGGAGCTTCATTTTTATGGCCTCTCAATACAATTTATATAAATGAACATTTAGGAAAGTCATTATCCGTCGCAGGAGTGGTTCTTATGCTGAATTCTGCTGCAAGCGTAGTAGGAAATTTGCTTGGAGGAACGCTTTTTGACAAAATAGGAGGATATAAATCCATTTTATCAGGAATTATTATTACTCTTATTGCATTAGTGGGACTCGTGTTTTTCCATGGTTGGCCTACATACGTTGTTCTCTTGGTTGTTGTAGGGTTTGGATCTGGTATTGTGTTTCCATCTATGTATGCAATGGCAGGGTCCGTTTGGCCACAAGGCGGAAGAAAAGCATTTAATGCGATGTACGTTGCTCAAAATGCAGGAGTAGCTATTGGCGCCGCGGTAGGGGGCATTGTAGCGTCTTATTCATTTACGTATATTTTCTTAGCTAATACAATTTTGTACGTTATTTTTCTGCTTATTGCTATTTTTTCATATCGTCATATTTCGGTTACCGTTGGACAAACGAATGTCCTTAATGAAGCAGGAAGCATTGGGCATAAAACGAAGCTGACTGCTCTTCTTATTTTATGTACGGGGTATGTCTTATGCTGGGTTGCGTATGTTCAGTGGCAAACAACGATTGCTACGCATACGCGTGAGCTGAATATACCTCTTTCTAGCTACAGTTTGCTTTGGACGATTAACGGGATTTTAATTGTAGTCGGTCAGCCTTTGATCGTACCCATCATTCAAAAAGTAGCAAAAACGTTAAAAGTACAGGTCCTAATTGGAACGGTTATTTTTGTGGCTTCTTTTGTTATCGTGGTGAATGCTACAACATTTCCGCAGTTCTTAACAGCAATGGTTGTGTTAACAATTGGAGAAATGTTCGTTTGGCCAGCCATTCCAGCTGTTGCAAGTCAGTTGGCTCCATCTGGAAAAGAGGGATTTTATCAAGGCGTAGTTAACAGCATGGCTACTGCAGGTAAAATGATTGGTCCTCTCTTTGGAGGCGTTATTTTCGATGCGTTTAATATGTCTACGCTGTGCTATTTATTAATTGGGCTATTGCTATTCAGCATGTGTACAACATGGATATACGATTATAAATTAAAAGAAAAACGTCAGCGTTCACTAACCATCTCTAAATAAATAGAGGTGGTTTTATTTTTGACTGCTGAATAAACGTAGGAATGTCTTCGGTATTCCTTTAATAATATAGTAAGGGTTGTGACAAGCAAAGAAAGGAGTATATACCTGTAAATATGTAAGCGTTTTCTAATTATATGACTTCATGGGGGGCTAAACATGCTTAGTATGATTGGATTAATTGGAGGGTTATTGCTGCTCATTGTACTAACGATGAGAGGCATGAATTTATTTATAGCAGGTCCGCTCAGTGCTTTAGTTGTTGCGTTAACAAGCGGAATGCCTTTATTTCCACAGCTGGTGAAAGAAGGAGAAGCAAATTTTGTTGGAAATTACATGTCTGGTTTCACAGGATTTATTGCTTCTTGGTATTTAATGTTTCTATTGGGCGCCGTCTTTGGAAAAGTAATGGAAGACAGCGGGGCCGCTGATAGTGTTTCTCGCTGGATTGTCAGTAAACTAGGAATGAAAAGAGCAGTGTTGGCGATTGTACTTGCCTGTGCGGTCTTAACATACGGAGGAGTCAGTCTGTTTGTAGTAGCATTCTCTGTCTATCCAATGGCTTTAAGCTTATTCAAACAGGCTGATTTGCCGAGGCGATTTATCCCTGCTGCTTTAGCATTCGGTTCCGTTACGTTTACGATGACCTCGGCTGGATCGCCTGAAATCCAAAACTGGATTCCAATTGAATATTTGAAGACTAGTCCGTATGCAGGATGGGAAGTTAGTTTAGTTGTAGCGGTAGTGATGGCTGTATTCGGCTACTGGTGGTTAAAGCGCTTGATTTCAAAAGCAGTTAAAAATGGAGAGCGTTTTGTATCACGCGAGAAAGATCCAGCAGTAACGGAAAATCAGTCTCTTCCTAATCCGTTATTAAGTTTGCTTCCCCTTGTGGTCGTGCTCATTATTTCTTTTGCACTTCATAAGCCACTTCAGCAATCTGCGTTGATTGTCGCACTTTTAAGTGGTATCATTGTCACTTATATTGTGAACCGAAAGCATTTTAAAGGATTTTGGAATGCAGCTTCAGAAGGAACCTTGGGTGCGTTAATTGCGATTGGGAATACAGCCGCTGTAGTAGGTTTTGGAGGGGTTGCTAAGGCTGTTCCCGCGTTTGGAGTAGCTGTAGATGCCATGACGCATATTCCAGGAAGTCCGTTAATTGGGGGAGCTATTGCGGTGAGTGTTATCGCGGGGATGACAGGTTCGGCTTCAGGAGGTCAGGCGATTGCACTGCCAATTTTAGCCCCTCACTATCTAGATGCTGGTGTAAATCCAGAAGCTCTCCATCGCGTAGTAGCTATTTCCTCTGGAGTATTAGATTCATTGCCTCATAATGGTTATGTCGTCACCACAATTAATTCTATTTGCGGAGAAACTCATAAAGATGCGTATGGATCAGTTGCAGCTATGACGGTAATTGTTCCGCTTGTTGGTCTTGTACTTGCGATTATCCTGTTTTCTTTTGGATTTGGCATTTAATAATAGCCGCTAAAGAAAGTAGAGACTGGAATAAAAGTATTTTAGGTGAAGGAAGATCCGAACGATGAATCGTTCGGATTTTTTTATGTTTATGGTGAACGTAGGTTTCATTTGTTTAGGTGCTTCGAGCAGTGGAGTGGAGGGCAAGACAAAGACTCCTGAAATAGGTGAGACCCCGCATGAGTGTATGCAACGAGGAGGCTCATTGGCTGCCCGCGGAAAGAGAAGTCTTGCACGGAAATCAACAGCGGTGTAACCAAGAGATTCATACTAGCGCATTTATCCTATTTGTTCGTCTTTAAATTGGATTGATTTAGTTATGTCTCACTGTCTTTTTTGTTTGGCCGTGGATGTATGTTTTTGGGAGAAGTTGTTCATATATAAGAATGAAAGAGAAGATTTAGCAACAAAGCAGTGCTGCAGTGCAGAAACTTTTACAAAATCCGTTGAACAACTTGCAGTTTACGAACATATTATTTACAATACAAGGTAGTATGATGTAAAAACTATGATAAGGAATAGTAATGAACGAAGCGAGCTAAGAGAGCTGACGGGTGGTGCGAGTCAGCAAACGAGCGTTCATGAACTCACCTTGGAGTTGTAAATGTGAAGGAAAGTAACATTTACCGTCTATCCGCGTTAAGGAAAATGAGTGAGTACATAATTGTGCTAATTTGGGTGGTACCGCGGGAAGTTTATTCAACCTCTCGTCCCTTTGTTTGAGGGATGAGGGGTTTTTTAGTTTAATTAAATACAGCTGGAGCGTACAAGGAGGATTATGTATGGCTTTTAATCATGAAAAGATCGAACAAAAATGGCAAAAAGTTTGGGAAGAAAATAAAACATTTAGAACAACAGAAGATGAAGGAAAGCGTAAGTTTTACGCATTAGATATGTTCCCTTATCCATCTGGGGCGGGTTTACACGTTGGGCATCCAGAAGGTTATACAGCAACGGACATTTTATCTCGTATGAAGCGTATGCAAGGATACAATGTACTTCATCCAATGGGATGGGATGCATTCGGACTACCTGCTGAGCAGTATGCATTAGATACAGGAAACGATCCGGCTGAGTTCACTGAACTTAACATTAATAATTTCCGTCGTCAAATCAAATCGCTAGGTTTCTCTTACGATTGGGAGCGTGAAATTAATACAACTGATCCTAACTACTATAAATGGACGCAGTGGATTTTCTTACAGCTATATAAAAAAGGCTTAGCTTATGTGGATGAAGTAGCTGTTAACTGGTGTCCTGCGTTGGGAACAGTACTTGCAAACGAAGAAGTTATTGACGGCAAAAGTGAGCGCGGTGGGCATCCGGTTGAGCGTCGTCCAATGAAGCAGTGGATGCTTAAAATCACAGCTTATGCAGATCGTTTACTAGAAGATTTAGATGATCTTGATTGGCCAGAAAGTATTAAAGAAATGCAGCGAAACTGGATCGGACGCTCTGAAGGAGCTCACGTTCACTTCACAATTGATGGATATGACGAAACATTTACTGTGTTCACAACGCGTCCTGATACGCTATTTGGGGCAACGTATGCCGTTTTAGCACCTGAACATCCGTTTGTGGATAAAATTACGACAGCCGAACAAAAAGAAGCGGTAGAAGCGTATTTAGATCAAATTAAAAGCAAAAGCGATTTAGAACGTACAGACTTAGCTAAAGACAAAACAGGCGTATTTACCGGTGCTTATGCAATTAACCCTGTAAACGGCGAGAGAATGCCAATTTGGATTGCTGACTATGTTCTAATGAGCTATGGTACAGGTGCAATTATGGCTGTTCCCGCTCATGATGAGCGTGATTATGAGTTTGCTGTTAAATTTGAACTGCCGATTAAAGAAGTAGTAGCGGGTGGAGACGTTTCGAAAGAAGCTTATACAGGCGACGGCGAGCACGTTAATTCAGAATTCTTAAATGGTCTAGATAAAGAAGAAGCAATTTCAAATATGATTCAGTGGCTTCAAGCAAATGAAAAAGGTGAAAAACAAGTAACATACCGTCTGCGTGACTGGTTATTCAGCCGTCAGCGCTACTGGGGTGAACCGATTCCTGTTATTCATTGGGAAGATGGCACAACAACTGCAGTTCCTGAAGATCAGCTTCCGCTTGTTTTACCAAAAACAACTGAAATCAAGCCGTCAGGTACAGGTGAATCTCCATTAGCAAACATTGATGACTGGGTGAACGTTGTAGATCCGGAAACGGGCAAAAAAGGGCGCCGCGAAACAAATACAATGCCTCAATGGGCAGGCAGCTGCTGGTATTACTTACGCTACATTGATCCGACAAACAGTGAAGCGTTAGCAGATGCAGACAAATTAAAAGAATGGTTGCCGGTTGATATTTATATAGGTGGAGCTGAACACGCTGTTCTTCATCTATTGTATGCTCGTTTCTGGCATAAGTTTTTATATGATATCGGCGTAGTTCCAACAAAAGAGCCGTTCCAAAAACTGTTTAACCAAGGTATGATTCTTGGAGAAAACAATGAAAAAATGAGTAAGTCAAAAGGTAACGTTGTAAATCCAGACGAAATCGTAGAAAGCCACGGTGCAGATACGCTTCGCCTTTACGAAATGTTCATGGGACCTTTAGATGCATCAATTGCTTGGTCAACAAAAGGGCTTGATGGTGCACGCCGTTTCTTAGATCGTGTATGGCGCTTACTTGTTGACGATAACGGTGAATTAAGCAGCAAGGTTCAAGAAAGCAATGACACTACACTCGAACGCGTATATCACCAAACGGTGAAAAAAGTAACGGAAGATTACGAAGGCCTTCGTTTTAATACAGGTATCTCTCAACTTATGGTATTCATCAACGACGCATACAAAGTTGACGTGCTGCCAAAGCAATACGTAGAAGGATTTGTGAAGCTATTAGCACCAATTTGTCCTCATACGACTGAGGAATTATGGAGCAAACTAGGTCACGAAGATACAATTTCATATGAGGCTTGGCCTGCGTTTGATGAAGCGAAACTTGTAGATGATGAAGTGGAAATTGTCGTTCAAATTAACGGTAAAGTACGTGCAAAATTAAACGTACCTGCTGAAGCATCTCGTGAAGAGCTTCAAGATATTGCAATGGCTAATGAAGATGTTCAAGAGTTCATTGAAGGTAAGACAGTGCGCAAAGTGATTGCTGTGCCTGGTAAATTAGTAAACATCGTAGCTAATTAAGTATTGATGTAGAACAGACCCCCTGACTAAAGAGAAGTCAGGGGGTCTGTTCTAGACCTAAGCGTCTGATGTCCCCCTTTCAGGGTTGACATCAGGCCCTTAGTTAAACCTTTAACTACGATTGGAAAAGCTTAGGTAGGCTGCTGCTTAAGCTTTTCTTATTTAGTGGCATAAAGGTATTTGAATTTGCTACAATAGCGATAGCAAGCTGAATGAAAGAATAGAGAGGAATGACGAAGATGGAAGAAGTAAAAGTGATTACGCCTGAAGAGCTTCAAAAACGCGTTGAAAATGGAGAAGAGCTTCATTTAGTTGATGTGCGCGAAGATGAGGAAGTAGCAGAAGGAATGATTCCAACTGCTAAACACATTCGCATGAATGATATTCCAACTAATGTGGATTATTTCGATAAAGACAAAGAATATATTTTCATTTGCCGTTCTGGACGCCGTAGTGAAAACGTATGTTACTACCTTCAAGAACAAGGTTATAAAGTAACAAATATGGTTGGCGGTATGTTAGAGTGGGAAGGAAAAACGGTTAATAAATAAGAAAAAGCGCCTTTGACAGGCGCTTTTTTTTTGAATTAAACTTCTACCATCCGACTAAAATGATAGTAGCAAAACAAATGATGACTAAATCTATAAAAGTCTTCATAAAAATAGAGGTAGGAAGAAGTTGAAAATCAGTACGAAAGCCATCATTGAGAGAAGCAGTCCATTCTGATTGAAGCAAATTTGATAGGACAAGGTGGTAGAAGCTGTGATACAAGTGAAAATGTTTGATAAAGAGCATGAAAAAGATTTAGAATTTGCGGTGAATCGATTTTTACGGAAATTAGAGGATGAAGACGTCGTTGATATTAAGTATCAAGTGACAGTGGATGTTGATCGTGATGAGCAGGTGTACTGTTTTTCAGCCATGGTTATGTATAAAGCCTAGCATATTATGCTAGGCTTGTTGCAAATTCTCCTGCATTACTGCCAGCCAAACGGCCTGTTACAAGGGCAGAAGTGATATTGTATCCTCCAGTATATCCGTGGATATCAAGAATTTCCCCGCAGAAGTAAAGACCTTGCATAAATTTCGAAGACATTTCCTTTGGGTGAATTTCTTTAACGGATACGCCGCCTCCCGTGACGAATGCTTTTTCTAGAGAAAGCGTGCCGTTTACAGCAAATTCAAATCGTTTGCACATTCTCGAGAACTCTCTCAGTTTCTCATGCTGAAGCTGTCCCGCTAGAGCTTGGCTATCAATGTCTGCTTGCTCAAGTAAAAATAATAGATAGCGTTCAGATACAAAACCTTTTAAGACATTTTTAATCGCTTTTTTCGGCTCTTCTTTTGTCATTTCGGCTAATTTTTGGAAAATATCTTCTTCGTTTTGGCTAGGAAATAAATCAAGAGACATTTGAACAGTGTTGCTTTTTTGTTTCTTTAACTCTTTAACAACATATTGGCTGCAGCGAAGAGCGGCAGGGCCAGAGATGCCAAAGTGAGTGAAAATCATATCCATTTGATGAGTAATGACAGGCTTGCCTTTTTTATTAAGCACGCTTAGTCCTACACTGCGAAGCGATAGACCTTGAAGCGTCTTGGTTTTAATAAAGTGTTCGCTAGATGTAATAGGAACTTCTGTGGGATAAAGCTCCGTAATTTTATGACCTGCATCTTTTGCCCATTGATAGCCGTCTCCTGTTGAACCCGTATGAGGCACTGATTTTCCGCCTACTGCAATCACAACGCTTTTCGTTTGGATTGCTTCTCCATTTTGAAGCACTACTTCTTTCACCGTGTTATTCTCATAGTTTACGCGTTTAACGGCTGTGTTTGTGCGAATTGTCACACGAAGACGGTGAAGTTCGCTAATTAATGCATCAACAACAGATTGCGCTTTATTGCTGACCGGAAACATACGCCCGTGATCTTCTTCTTTTAATTTAATTCCAAGGCCTTCAAAATAAGAGATGATATCTTCGTTATTAAAAACAGAAAACGCACTGTATAAAAAGCGTCCGTTTCCTGGAATGTGTTTAATAAGTTCATCAATCGGAAGGCGGTTTGTTACGTTACAGCGTCCGCCTCCAGAAATGGCCAGCTTTCGTCCAAGTTTATTGCCTTTATCAATTAATAATACGTTTGCACCTGACTCACCAGCTGCAATCGATGCCATCAAACCAGAAGGTCCTCCTCCGATTACGACTACATCATATATCATACTTTCACCAACCTGTCTATTCTTAAAAAATTTTAGTTTGTTCACTGACAAATCTCTCAACATTGGATAAAATGGGCTATAGTCTTTGTTTTTTTAGTTTGTTGACGAGTGCGAGTGAGTATAAGACCTTTCTTAGTGTATACTGTCACTTGCTTCTTTTCAATTCTATCATTATTATCAGTATGTAACATTAAGTATCGGAGGCAAACGTATGTCTGATTCAAAATTGTTAAGAGGGACCTTTGTGCTGACGCTTGGCACCTATGTATCCCGAATCTTGGGAATGATTTATTTATTTCCATTTGCGATCCTTGTTGGAACCGTAGGGGGAGCACTGTTTGGTTACGGATATAACCAATATGCTATTTATTTAAGTATTGCTACAGCCGGTATGCCAATGGCCGTATCGAAATTTGTATCAAAATATAATGCACTCGGTGATTACTATACGAGTAGAAGAATGTACCGGGCCGGCATGAAATTAATGCTTGTCACAGGAATACTTGCATTTTTACTTTTATATTCGTTAGCTCCTGTTATGTCTAGAATTACACTGGGAGGTTCTGATTTAAATAACTCCTTAGAAGATGTAGTAATGGTTATGCGAATGGTTAGTGTTGCGTTAATTGTAGTACCGATGATGAGTTTAATGCGGGGATTTTTCCAAGGTCACCAGTCTATGGGGCCAACAGCCGTTTCACAGGTAGTTGAACAGCTTGTGCGGGTTGTCTTTTTATTGGCATCTACCTATATCGTCATCAAAGTTGTCCATGGAAGTCTTGCACTAGCCGTTGGATTTGCTACGATGGGGGCTTTTGTAGGAGCTCTTGCTGGACTGGCCGTATTAATTTGGTACTGGAAAAAACGAAAGCCACATCTCGATAAAATGGTGAATGAGCAGACGGTAACGCCGACGCGTATTTCTACCGTATCCATCTTTAAAGAGCTGCTTACGTATTCATTGCCATATGTCTTTGTCAGCTTAGCTATTCCGCTTTATCAGTATGTGGATCAATTCACATTTAACCGTGCGATGGTAGCGGCTGGACAAAAAGAAATAGCAGAGTCAATGAACGGAATTGTTCAGTCTTATGTTCCAAAGCTTGTGATGATTCCTGTTTCATTAGCTACTGCGTTCGGTTTGACTCTTGTACCAACGATTACACGTTCCTTTGTGAATAAAGATTATAACGTACTGCAAAAGCAAATTGATCAAACATATCAAACGATTATGTTTCTTGTGCTGCCAGCATCTGTAGGATTAATGGCTTTGGCTGGCCCAGCGTATACGTTTTTCTTTGGAACAGATGCATCGGATGCGGGTGGAAATGTCTTGCTTTACTATGCACCAGTAGCCTTATTGTTCTCATTTTTCACGGTTAATGGAGCTATTTTACAAGGAATCAACAAACAAAAATATGCTGTTTTAAGTCTATTATTTGGATTGATTGTGAAAATTGTCGTGAACGTTCCATTTATTCTTATGTTCCACGAGATTGGTTCAGTTTTAGCGACAGCACTAGGCTATATCGTATCTCTTGTTTATATGTTTGCGCTTATTCAAAAACACGCAAAATACAACTACAGTGAGTTTATAAAACGCTCTGTGCTTATTCTCATTTTTGTTGCGATTATGGGAATCAGCGTAAAAATTGTCGCAGCAGTGATTGGTCTGTTTACAGAGCCAGGACGATTCTCTGCCACTGTTATTACGATTATAGGAGCAGCAGTAGGCGGCCTTATTTACTTTATTATTACCTATCGTTCAAGCCTGCTTGAAAAAGTAATGGGAGCGAGGGTAACAGGTGCAATTGAACGAAAGATACTGCGCCGAAATAAACAGCGCAGTGCATAAGAAGATGACTCGTTAGAGTCATCTTCTTTTCAAAAAAAGGAGGATATTACATGCGTTTGGATAAATTGCTTTCTACCATTGGGTACGGAAGCCGAAAAGAAGTTAAAGGTCTTTTAAAGACTGGAGCTGTTAAGGTAGACGGTACAGCGGTTAAAGATGCTAAGGTACATGTTAATCCAGATGAACAAGAAATAACTGTGCATGGCGAAGCCGTTTCTTACCGAGAATTTGTTTACTTTATGCTGCATAAGCCGCAAGGTGTCATATCAGCGACGGAAGATTCTCTTCATGAAACAGTTTTGGACTTACTTGAACTTGACGATGCTGTGTATAATCCATTTCCGGTAGGGCGTTTAGATAAAGATACAGAAGGGCTCTTGCTGCTGACAAATGACGGTCAGCTTGCACATCAGCTGCTATCTCCTAAAAAGCACGTTCCTAAAACGTATTTTGCAAAAATTAATGCACCGGTGACTGAAGAAGATGCTGAAGCATTTAGACAGGGTGTCACTCTTGATGATGGATACGTAACAAAATCAGCAGAGTTAAAGGTACTAACAAGCGGTGTGGAATCAGAAATTGAATTAACGATCGTTGAAGGGAAATTTCATCAAGTGAAGCGTATGTTTGAAGCAAGAGGAAAAAAAGTAACGTATTTAAAACGTTTATCTATGGGAGCTTTGCTATTAGACGAGTCGTTAGATTTAGGAGAATACAGGGAGTTAACGGAAGAAGAACTAGCTTTATTACAAAAATCAAATGCCTAAGAAGAGGCGAAAGAAAAAGGAACCTAAGTCTAAAATGGTTCCTTTTTTTGTCCACTTTATTAGACAAGTGAAACATTTCACGTTAAAGCACTTAAACGAGTACCAACTCTGCTTGACGTGCAAATGGAGCGGGGGACTATGCACTCGTCCAAGTCTTGACTTTCTACTGCGTAGAATTTTATCTCTATATATAAATCACTTACTACCCTTGAAATAAACTTACTAGGATGACATCTTGACCTTCTTTTGCGTAGTCGTCCATGTACCGCGACTTGGGCTGCGAACTAAATCATTATATGCTAACACATTCAAGTCACGCTGAATGGTTCTTGGTGTAATACCAAATTCGTCTACGAGCTCTTGCGTTGTAACTGTTCCATTTTTACAAATGAACATATAGACCGATTTGATACGAGTTAGCATTCGATTAGTTGAAGGTTTCAAAAAACCACTTCCTTATTCGTTTTTCGTAAGGCACAACTTCTTTATAACTCTGAGATGTCAAGCACTATTTCAGTCCTTATCCTTATTGTACACAAAATCGACAGAAAAATAAAAGAGAAAACGCAAATTAACACAATATTTACAAAAAATGATATAAATATGTAATCCTTTCGTAACATCTCCTTCCTCTATTTGCACATTTTTTATAGTATATGTAAACAATAAACAAATAGAATCCGTTTTTATCGATTGTGCCTACAAATTATTTCCCGGAATTTTGACTCTGTAAACCTTTGATATGAAAGGAAAGAGACAATTATTTCTTTCTATATAAAGGTATGATAAAGTTAAAATTACCAATAGTAATGATAGATACAATCTGTAAAAGCAGGAAAAGGAGACAAACAGATGACGGCAATTAATTGGAAAGAGGAAGTGCAAAAAAGAGAAGCTGAAATTCTAGCTGAGACGCAGCGTTTTTTGCAAATTAAAAGTGTTTTGACAAGCACAGAAAAAAAAGAAGAGCCATTCGGACCTGGAGTTGCTCAAGCGCTTCACTTTCTTTTAAACAAAGGAAAAAATGACGGGTTTTCCGTCAAGAACGTAGACGGATATGCAGGTCATATTGAAGCGGGAGAAGGAAAAGACCTTCTTGGCATTTTGTGTCACGTAGACGTCGTTCCTGAAGGAGACGGGTGGTCGGTTGATCCATACGGCGGTGAAATAAAAGACGGGAAAATTTTTGCTAGAGGAGCAATCGATGACAAAGGCCCGACGATGGCTGCTTATTATGCGATGAAAATTGTGAAAGATTTAGGGCTTCCTCTATCTAAACGGGTTCGAATGATCATTGGAACGGATGAAGAAAGTGACTGGAGATGTGTGGACCACTACTTCAACCATGAAGAGATGCCAACTATGGGGTTTGCGCCCGATGCGGATTTTCCTATCATTTTTGCTGAAAAAGGCATTACAGACGTAGAAATTCGCCAGCAGCCAATTGAAGGAACAAAGGGAAGCGTTCAGCTTACATCATTTGTCTCTGGGCGACGCTACAATATGGTTCCTGATCTTGCAACAGCTGTTCTTGAATTCCATATTGAAACGGATATTAAAAATAAATATGATCAATTTTTAAAAGATCAGTCTTTAAAAGGTTCAATAACAGAAAAGAGCGATGTATACACACTTACTTTAGAAGGCGTTTCAGCACATGGCAGTGTGCCTGATAAAGGGAAAAATGCTGGACTTACACTTCTTCGCTTTTTACACACATTAGAACTTGATGAACAAGCTAATCAGTTTGTAGGTTATGCAAATGCGTATTTAGTCCAAGATGCACTAGGCGAAAAAATGGGCTTAAATCGCAAAGATGAGGTCACGGGTGATTTAACGATAAATGTTGGAATCATGTCTTACAATCAAGAAGAAGCGGGGCACTTTGGTTTAAATATTCGCTATCCTGTATCAGCTCATATTGACGATATTATTGATACGATTAAAGAAAAAAGTGAATCTTATCAAATGACCATCACACATTTTACAGATTCTAAACCACATCACGTCGATCAAAAACATGAGCTTATTCAAACGCTTCAAAAGGTTTACCAAGAACAAACAAATGAAGAACCTACACTCATTTCAATTGGAGGAGGAACATATGCCAGAGCATTAGAAGCAGGCGTGGCATTTGGCCCTCTTTTCCCAGGCCGTGAAGAAGTAGCGCACGAAAAAGACGAGTACATGGTAATTGAAGATTTACTTCGCGCAACAGCTATCTATGCACAGGCTATTTACGAATTAGCTAAATAAAAAAGCGAACGCCTTTGCGTTCGCTTTTTTATTATTCAAATGAGAACAGGTCGCTTGATAAATAACGTTCACCTGTATCGCAAGCGATACATACGACCACTTGATCAGGAGATAATTTTTTGGCTACCTCGATAGCAGCATAGCACGCAGCGCCAGATGAAGGACCGACTAAAATTCCTTCTTCAGAAGCCAAGCGTCGCGTAATATCGTAGGCTTGTTCATCATTAATTTTTAAAATTTCGTCGTAAACATCCACATTAAGCGTATCAGGGATAAATCCAGGGCTTGTTCCTACAAGCTTGTGCTTACCAGGTCTTCCTCCAGATAATACAGGAGACCCAGCTGGTTCCACAACATGAACGGTCATATTTGGGTAGTTTTCTCTTAGGACTTCACCAGTTCCTGTAATCGTTCCGCCTGTTCCAGCAGTAGCAACAAAAGCAGATAGGTCTTTGCCTAACTCGTTCATTGCCTCGATAATTTCCTTAGCAGTCGTTTTTCGATGAGCGTCAGGGTTTGCATTATTTTCAAACTGCATGGGCATAAATGCATTTGGAATTTCTTTTGTAAGCTCTTCTGCCTTGCGAATTGCTCCAGGCATTTTCTCATCACCCGGTGTTAGAACAACTTCAGCACCATATGCTTTTAACAAGTTAATTCGTTCTTGAGTCATGGTATCTGGCATGACTAAAATAGAACGATAACCTCTTGCCGCTGCATTCATAGCTAAGCCAATACCTGTATTTCCGCTCGTTGGTTCAATAATAGTAGAATTTTCATTGAGCAAGCCTGCTTTTTCAGCTTCCACGATCATATTAAAAGCAGCACGGTCTTTTACACTACGACTTGGATTAAAAAACTCTAGTTTTAAGTAAACGGATGCTCCATCTGCAGGTTGAAGACGATTCAACTTAACAAGAGGTGTCTCGCCAATCAAATCAGCCATATTGTTAACAACTTTCATTTTTCTCATCCTTTTCTTATAAAAATTCTCTGTATTATTTCTATGATAACACAAATTCTTATTTTTTAAGCACATGACAAATTTTCAGAAAAACCTCTCTATTTTATCCGGAAAAACCTTTAAAATAGATCTAGCTCTTTTTGAACATAACCAATTGGGGAAAGATAATAAAAAGAGAAGGAGCGATTTGATGAAAGGTGATAAACATTATTTTATTGGAATCGATGTGCCTGTATCTATTGCACATCAGGCAGAAAATTGGGCAAAGGAATTAATACCCTTTCCTTTCAAACAATGGACATACCCTGACGATTATCATATAACGCTACAATTTTTAGGGTTTTTAGATGACAAAAAGGAAAAGCTGATTACCCGCTTAAAAGAAGTAGCCTCCCGTCATTCAAGTTTTTCACTGCAGACAGGTCAGTACGATGTGTTCGGTGCGTATAACAAGCCTAGAGTGCTTTATGTAAGCCTTAGGCCAAGTGATAAGCTTATGAATCTGCAAAGGGATATACAGGCCGTATGGGAAGATCTAAGCGGCTTATACGAAAAACGTCCTTATCGTCCTCATATTACGATTGCAAAGAAGTGGGGAGGGGAAGCCGGACTTTTGGAAGAACAGTTAAAGCAAACGTCGATTGAAGAACAGTTTCAAGTAAGTTCGTTTGCCCTTTTTGAAGTTCATCCTGCCAGCAAACCTAAGTATAAAAAAATACTATCTTTTTCCTTGCAGTCACAGTAGCATATGAACATACAAGCAAGGAGAGAGGTTATTTAAAAATCACTCTTATCAAAGGAAAGAAAACGCCGATGATAATAGAGAAATCATCGGCGAACAAAGTTTTAGAGGAATTTTAATTAGGGGATTGATGTAAACGTGGCGCAGCTACTTAAGGTGCAAGATTATATTTCCCGTTATGAAAAAGACGTTTATCACTACACGTCTCAGTTTAATCACTTAAAAAAGCATAATTGGAAGAAAGTAAAGCAATTATTTGAAGAAGGGCTATTACATGAGCCGCCTGTAAAAAAAGAAACAAAAGCTCAACGTTCATTTTTGCAAAAAGCAAAAGAGCGGTTTACAAGAAAAAAAGAAACGTGTGAAGTGGAAGAAGCGTTCTCTAGCGATAGCGTGGAAAATCAAGAGCTATTGAGGTTTACAACTCTTCCACAAACAGCGGAAGACTTGAAAATATTGTTTTTAGAAAATGTATTTGATCTTCAAATGAAATGGGCTACATCCACTTTATTTGAGTTCTCACAAGCAGATCGTAAATATTACCATGATGAAGCTCTCCGTTATTTTATTCAGCGCTTTCCTGATACGTGTCTCGTGATGTACAAGCCTGTTTTCATGATTAATAAAGCTCCGGTAGAAGGAGATATCATTATTGTTACTCCAACGGAAACCCTCTGTATTTGTTTAATAGAAACATATAAAAGCGCTGTTTTTCAGTATTCAAAAGAAAATTTTTGGACAGAGTTAAGAGGAAGAGATCAAAAAAAGATATTAAATCCTTTAATTGGGTTAAATCGAACGGAGCAAATTGTCCGAAGCATCTATCGTACTCACGATATTGAACATAACGTAAAGAAAATATTACTGAGCAGAAATGGATACATTGATTACGCTGCGGAGCCTTATCAGGTTGAATTTGTAGATGCTAGAAAGTACGAAGAGTGGTTTTATGAACTTCGGAAATCTAAAGCCCCTTTAAAGTTTAAACAGATGAAAGCAGCTCAAGTATTGCTCGAACACAGCCAGAGTATTTATTTTGACCGAGAATTCGAAGGTGAATAATACGAACATTCACGCTATGAAAGTGCTTTCATTTTTGCGTTTGCTACATATAATGCTACTAAAGAGGTAATTGGCATAAGGAGGAGAAAAGGATGACTGGTGATAATAAGTTTCAAGCTTATTTAGATCAAATAGATCGTATTACTCTTTTAGTTCCAACTTCTTATCATGAAGGTCAAATTGATTTTTTTGTGATTAAAAGTACACAAATGCATGAGACCATCTCTATTGAAAACGTACATGAATTAGAAGGTTTTATCAAATATGAAGGCAAGGTTGAAGGTAGCATAGAAATTGGACAGTCGTACGTTATCTGTGATAATTACGGGGAGAAAGTTCCGCTCCAGGTAGGGGCTGTTATACGAACCAAAGAGTTTGATGAGAGATTTTATTATAATCAAAATGATTTGGGTGCAGCATTTTATTCAGATTATATTATGATAAAAATTTGGGCCCCGACTGCATCAGCAGTGGTTTTAAAATTAATACATGCAAACAGCGGGAAAGAAGAACTGTACGTCATGGCTCGTCAAAGAAAAGGGGTATGGGAAAAAGAACTTCCCTTAGATAAAGAAGGGTATTATTATCGATTTTTAATAGATGTAAACGGCCGGACAAATGAAGCGGTGGATCCTTATGCCGTTGCAGCTACAGCAAATAGTGAATACGGAGTTCTGATAAATCTTCATACAGACTATGTTCATCTCCATGAAAAGCCGCCTTTCCTTCAGCCAACGGATGCCGTTATTTACGAAATGCACGTTCGCGACTTCTCTATTCATCCTTCAAGCGGGATAGAAAAAAAAGGCACGTACCTAGCTGTTACTGAATCAAGCGGGCAGCCAGGCAAAACAACAGGTCTTCATTATTTAAAAGAGCTAGGAGTGACTCACCTTGAATTTCTTCCTATTAACGACTTTGGCGGAGTAGATGAATTAAATCCTCATGCTTCTTATAATTGGGGGTATAATCCATTGTTGTTTAATGTACCAGAAGGAAGCTACTCCGCTGACCCTTCAAATCCCGCCACTCGTATTGCTGAGGTGAAACAATTAATATCAACACTTCATCAACAGGGATTCCGTGTTATTATAGATGTAGTTTATAATCACGTATTTGTACGAGAAGAATCACCTTTTGAAAAAATTGTTCCGGGCTATTACTTTCGACATGATGAGTTTGGGATGCCTTCGAACGGGACGGGAGTAGGAAATGATTTTGCTTCTGAACGGAAAATGGCGCAAAAGTTTATTATCGATTCAGTATTATTTTGGATAAAAGAGTACGACGTTGATGGGTTTCGCTTTGACCTCATGGGAATTTTAGATATAGAAACGATGAACATCATTCGTGAAAAAATAAATGAAATTGATTCTACTATTTTGGTGTTTGGCGAAGGCTGGGATTTAAATACTCCTCTCCCCTACAATCAAAAAGCAATTATGGCGAATGCCCGCCAAACGCCTCAAATCGGCTATTTTAATGATCGCTTTCGAGATTCTGTAAAAGGAAGCACGTTTGATGTATATGAAAAAGGTTTTATCAGCGGAAATATTCATCAAAAAGAGACCGTGCAATCTGTAATAGCGGGGAGCATTCTGGATAAAGAAGACAGCCGGGCTTTATTTATAAATCCAGCACAATCAGTTAATTACGTTGAATCACATGATAATCATACGCTGTGGGATAAGTTAACGAATTCAAACGGAGACGAAGACGAAGACACTCGTAGAAGTCGTCACCGCCTTGCTACTGCTATTGTACTTCTTTCGCAAGGCATACCGTTTCTTCATAGTGGTCAAGAGTTTTACCGCACTAAACAAGGCGTAGAGAACAGCTACAATTCACCCGATGATATTAATGCACTTGATTGGAATCGACGAATCGAATTTTCTCCTGATGTGAATTGGGTTCAAGAGCTGATTTGTATTCGCAAACAGCACGGTGCATTTCGCTTGGGAGATGCTTCAGTGATTAGGCAGCATGTCTCTTTCCTAAACACGCCGCAATCCATTATTGGCTATTGCTTATCAAACGTATTGGCTTACGGTCCGTGGAAGAATATTATCGTGTTTTTTAATCAAGGCCTAATGGAAGAAAAAGTAGTTTTGCCAGGAGGACCATGGAAAGTAGCACTTGATCATTGTAAAGTATATAAAAATGGGTATCCTATTATAGAGGATAATGCTATAAACGTTTCAAAGCTTAGCGTTCTTATTTTATTTCAAACGTAATTATTGTCTTCAACCACTTGACGAAAAAAGTGTGATGGAGATAATATTTATAAAGGATGGCTATTGATACATATCCTCAATAGCCGTCTTTTTTATTTACTAAGAAAATAACGTCATGATGTCTTAATAGATTGCTTTATTGAGTGAAATTTTTAAACGAAATGTGTGTGTTGAAATTGAAGGTGAATTGGTTGGAAGATATATTAGGAAGCGAATGGGAAATTACTCCTGCTGGCGGAGCGACAGGAGAAGCTTATTTTGCAAAATTTCAAGACCGAAAGCTTTTTTTAAAGCGTAATTCATCACCTTTTTTAGCAGTATTGTCAGCTGAAGGAATTGTACCGAAGCTCGTGTGGACAAGACGAATGGAAAATGGAGATGTGATCACAGCTCAGCACTGGCTAGATGGTCGAGAATTAAAACCAAAAGATATGAATTCGAGTCGAGTGACAGAATTGCTTAGTAAAATTCATCATTCAAACGAGTTATTAGATATGTTGAAAAGGTTGGGGAAAACACCGCTTCTTCCCGAAGACGTGCTAGCCGATATTGTAGAGAATGTGGACGAGCGACTTCAAAAAGAAAGTATTGTAGAGCAGGGAATCAGTTATTTACAAGCAGAGCTTCCGTCCGTTCAGACAGATAAATATGTTGTATGTCACTGTGATGTGAACCACAATAACTGGATGCTTGGAGAGAATACGCAGCTATATTTAATCGACTGGGACGGAGCGATGATTGCAGATCCTGCTATTGATTTAGGTTTACTGCTTTATTGGTACATCAATCCATCTCAGTGGGAAGAATGGCTTGAGCATTACGGGGTTGAACTAACCGAGAACTTGAAAAAGAGAATGAAGTGGTATGTGATAAGTCAAACCATTTTATTCATTGAATGGCATCGTTCGAAAAATGAACATTCTGAAATGAATTACTGGCTTGAATATCTTCGGATGTTGCTCGTCAACGACATTCAAGCACAGTAGCAAAGATTATGACAAGGTAGATAGTTCTTGGACCCATTGTGATAAATTTTGTTGATTGGTTTGAATATGTTCGTCTAAATGAGCAGCACTTTTTGCATCTTGCGTGTATTTATACACGTTTTGTAGTGTTGCTTGTACGTCCGTGCTAGCATATCCTTTAGCTAACATTGATTGAATTAAACGTTCAACCTGTTCACATTCCGCAACCGTTCCGCAGCAATCACTTTGATGATTAGATAAAATATCTTTTAATATATTCATTTGGTGTTCGGCATTTAAAGGCATTAAGCATCATCCTTTCTCGTATGATGCTCTTATTTTTTTCTATCTAAACACAATTATGCATGTGAATGTCGGTTGTTTCGAATAACCGACATTTTCAATGCGTCAAAATACTTTAAAGAGGTGCAACATGAGATTACGAAACAAACCTTGGGCAAAAGATAAAATAGCTGAAAATCCCCAATGCGTGGTTCCAAACCCAGCAGAGTATAAAGGGAACTGGAAAGAGGTTTTTGGAAACGAAAATCCTCTTCATATTGAAGTAGGAACAGGAAAAGGCCAATTTTTAGTAGGGATGGCTAAACAAAATCCGCATATCAACTATATTGGAATTGAAATGTATGAAAGTGTCATCTTAAGTGCTCTAGAACGATTGATTGAAGAAGAGCTTCCAAATTTAAAGCTATTGAATGTAGATGCTAACCATCTTAGCGAGTTTTTTGCAAAAAATGACGTGGATCGCGTTTATCTCAATTTTTCTGATCCATGGCCGAAAAAGAGACATGCCAAGCGCCGTTTAACATACAAAACGTTCTTGAGCATGTATGAAAACCTGCTGGTTGATGGTGGAGAAATTCACTTTAAAACGGATAATCAAGGGCTATTTGAATATTCATTGACAAGCTTTTCAGAATATGGGCTTCTTCTTAAATACGTGAGCTTAGATTTGCATAAAAGCGATTTTGAAGGCAATGTTATGACGGAATATGAAGAGAAATTTTCACAAAAAGGCAGCCGCATTTACCGCTGTGAAGTAAAATACCTGAACGAAAAAGACTGAGTTCCTCAGTCTTTTTTTGTTCAAAAAGAGAAGGAAATAGTGATAAAATAAAAAGGAATATAATGGAGGTGTAAAATGGAAACGTTAACAATAGGTGAATTAAAAGTGACATGGCTTCGTGGAGGGAATAATCATTTAGACGGAGGAGCAATGTTTGGTGTTGTTCCAAAAGAGCTTTGGACAAAAAAATATCCTATCTCAGAAGGAAATCGAATTCCAATGAGGACTGATCCTTTGCTCGTTCAAACTGAAAAACACCTCATGTTAATCGATGCAGGCATAGGGAAGGGTATGTTGGATGAGAAAAAAAAGCGTCATTTTGGTGTAACAGAAGAATCATTTATTGCTGAAGATTTACAAAAGTTAGGGTTCACATGTGAAGATATTACTCATGTCATTATGACGCATCTTCACTTTGATCATGTGTCAGGATTAACAAAATGTACCAACGGACATTTTTCCTCTGCTTTTCCAAATGCAAGAATCTTTGTTAGTGAAATCGAGTGGAATGAAATGAGAAATCCTAATATACGTTCTAAAAATACGTATTGGAAACAAAATTGGGAATTTATTCAGCATCAAGTAATAACATTTAGTGACAAAGATGAAATTGTGCCTGGAGTGACGGTTCATCATACCGGCGGTCACAGCGATGGTCATGCTGTAGTTGTATTAAAAGGAAACAATGACATCTTAGTGCACATGGGCGATCTTTTGCCAACACATGCACATCAAAATGTCTTATGGGTAATGGCATATGATGATTATCCAATGACTTCGATTGAACAAAAGCAGCAGTGGCTAGCTTATGCCTATGAGCATCAAGCTTGGCTAAGTTTTTATCATGATGCTTTTTATCGAGCTGTAAAATGGGATAATAAAGGAGAAATAGTTGACGAAATTAAACGGATGCATTCAGCGTCAATTCAATAATAGCACCGCTTTTTTTATCAATGAAAAACTCGTAATATTCCTGTTTTGCATCACGTGTTCTGATAATTCCACCTGTATAACCATAAAAAGAGAGACCATGTTTTTGAATGACTTTAGTCGTTGTTTCAATCCATGAGCCGTCGATTGCCCCATTTTGTTTAAAAGCGCTTTTAACAATCGTAAGGGCTTCCGATGAGGAAATTGACGACTTTCTTTTTTGAATAATATAAGCGCTTGCAAATCCGACTGCAGCTCCTGCTATTAGTTGAGTCCATTTCACGTTATTCACCTGCTTTTTAAGGATATGTTTTCATCATTATATCAAATTGTCGAATGCTTTGTTAAGTTGAGTCATAGAAGAGAAGGACGGAACTAGCAACTATTTCCGGTTTTCGATACAATAAAGAAAATGATACATAAAGGAGAGTATATATGAACAATGAAACGCTATCTCTATTTAAAACATTAACGGAGTTACCAGGTGCCGCTGGAAACGAACATCAAGTACGTTCATTTATGCGCTCGCAAATTGAACCCCTTGTAGATGAAGTCATTCAAGATGGGTTAGGAAGTTTATTTGGCGTTCGCTATAATGAAGAAAAAGGTCCTAAAGTAATGGTAGCAGGACATATGGACGAAGTAGGATTTATGGTTACGTCTGTAACAGATAAAGGAATGCTTCGTTTTCAAACTCTAGGAGGATGGTGGAGTCAAGTACTGCTAGCTCAACGCGTCCATGTTGTTACAAAAAAAGGTCCTATCACCGGCGTAATTGCTTCTATCCCTCCCCATTTATTAGACGAATCACAGCGCAACAAGCCAATGGCTATTAAAAATATGATGATTGATGTGGGCGCAGATAGCAAGCAGGAAGTAGCAGAAATGGGCATTCGTCCTGGCGATCAAATTGTACCGATTTGTCCGTTTACGCCAATGGCAAATGAAAAGAAAATACTGGCGAAAGCATGGGATAATCGCTATGGGTGCGGACTTGCGATGGAATTATTAAAAGAAGTAAAAAATGAAAAATTGCCAAATATTTTATATTCTGGAGCTACTGTTCAAGAAGAAGTAGGACTTCGCGGTGCTCAATCAGCTGCGAATATGATTAAACCGGATTTGTTTTATGCACTAGATGCTAGTCCTGCTAACGATACATCAGGCGATAAAAATGCATTTGGACAATTAGGAAAAGGCGTATTACTTCGTATCTTTGACCGTACGATGGTCACACATAGGGGAATGAGAGAATTTATTTTAGATACAGCTGAGACAAACAGCATCCCTTATCAATACTTTGTTTCTCCGGGAGGTACGGATGCAGGGCGCGTTCATACTTCTAATAATGGAGTTCCTTCTGCGGTCATCGGCGTATGTTCACGTTATATTCATACTCATGCGTCTATGATTCATGTAGATGACTATGCAGCCGCAAAAGAATTACTAGTCAAACTTGTACGTTCTACAGACCAAACAACGCTCGATACGATTAAGCAAAACGGATAAAAAAGAACAAAGCAGCTGCTTTTGCGGTTGCTTTGTTTCATAATGACAGGAGAAAAAAATGAAAATTGCAATCGGAACGAAAAATCCAACAAAAGTAAATGCAGTAAAAAAAGTATTTGGAGATACTTTTACATATGTAGAGGTAGCCGTGCAGTCCGGGGTGTCGCCACAGCCTTTTTCTGATGAAGAAACCATCCAAGGAGCGATTAACCGCGCGCGTGCTGCTGTCAAAGAGACAGGTGCTGATATCGGCATTGGGCTTGAAGGAGGGGTGCAGGAAACACCTCATGGCTTATTCCTTTGCAATTGGGGAAGTCTTGTTACCTCTAAAGACCTTGAACCGATTTTAGCTGGAGGGGCTCGTATTCGGCTTCCTGAAGCGGTAGCCGGTATGCTTCGTGATGATAAAAAAGAATTAGCCGAAGCTATGGAAGTGTATACAAACCAAAAGAATATTCGAAAAAAAGAAGGAGCAATCGGTATTTTTACCAATGGAAATTTAGATCGGACCGCTATGTTTTATCAGGTGGTTTTAATGCTAAAAGGACAGCTAGATTTTAGGACAAATCAAGCTGTTCAATAGGAAATTTCTTTGTAACCCTTTATAATAGAAAAGCATCAGTGTATGATAGTTGCAACAACTCATATACTATGTTTTGATGTAGAAGGATTAAATAATGTATAGGGCTTTAGCCGTTTAAATACGAAAGTAAAAGAAAAAGTGGAGGAAAGAAAAATGGAAAAAATGCAAACAATTGAACAATACAAAGAAATCATTAAAGAAGGAAAACATATCATGATGTTTTCAGCAGACTGGTGCCCAGATTGCCGAGTAATCGAGCCTGTGCTTCCAGAAATTGAGGCGAATCATAGCGAGTATACATTTCACTATGTCGACCGCGACGACTTTATCGATCTTTGTGCAGAATTAAGCATCTTTGGAATTCCAAGCTTTGTTGGTTACAGCAACGGAGAAGAGACAGGGCGCTTTGTCAGCAAAGACCGTAAAACAAAAGAAGAAATTGAAGAGTTTATTAACGGCTTAAATGCATAAATCAAGTGAAGACTGATAGCGATCTACAGCTATCAGTCTTCCTTCATACATAAAAATGAGAAAAGGAGGCGTAAATATGGCGAAAATGAATAGTCAAAAGATGAGAAAACTATTAGAAGAGCGATTAACGGGTGCGGATTGGTCATTTTTATTTGATCGTGAAAAAGATACGCTGCGCGTTGAACATCAGGAAACGAAAAAAGGTGTAACCATTTCTTTACCTGGGCTAATTGCAAAATGGGAAGAAAAAAAGGAAGCGGCTCTAGATGAAATGGTATATTATATAAAAGAAGCTCTTCGTGTTATGAACGATGAACAGCAGGTAACGGGAAAAGAAAAGCGCATTTATCCAGTTATTCGCTCAACGTCTTTTCCAGATAAATCGAATGAAGACGTGCCGTTGATTTATGATGAACATACAGCTGAAACACGCATTTATTATGCGCTTGATTTAGGCAATACATATCGTCTATTAGATGAGAAACTAATTCGTAAGGAAAATTTAGATCTATCCGCAGTGCGGGAAATAGCTAAATTTAATCTTCGCTCTTTGCCGATTTCACATAAAAAAGATACGGTAGCAGGCAATGACTTTTATTTTGTAAATCAGAACGATGGATACGATGCAAGCCGAATTCTTAACGAGACATTTTTGCAAGATTTTGCTTCTAGTGTTTCGGGCACAATGGCTATAGCAGTACCCCATCAAGATGTGCTGATTCTAGCTGATATCCAAAACGAAACGGGTTATGATATTCTTGCGCAAATGACCATGAGCTTTTTTGCAAGTGGACGTGTACCCATCACAGCTCTTTCATTTTTATACGAAAACGGTGAGCTAGAACCTATTTTTATTCTAGGAAAAAATCGCAGTAAAGGACGGGACTAATTATGAATCTTTTTTATAATAAAGAAGGTATCGGCGATACGTTAATCGTCAAGCTAGAAGATATCGCAATTGAAAATCGCACGTTTGAAACAAAAGGCGACGTTGTGCGTATCTTTGATCAAAAATCAAATACAACAGCTGGCTATAACATCTTTCATGCTTCTTCTAAGTTAAAAGTAGAGGGAAATGGTTCTCTTGAATTAACAGAAGAAATGGTGGAAGAAGTAAATCGTGTACTTAGCGAAAGCGGTTTTGAAGGTAAACTTGAAGTGGATTTATCTCCTAAATTTGTAGTGGGATATGTTCAAGAGAAAGAAAAGCATCCAAATGCAGATAAGCTGAACATCTGTAAAGTAGATGTTGGCACAGAAACACTTCAAATTGTGTGTGGAGCACCAAATGTAGACGCAGGTCAAAAAGTCGTGGTAGCAAAAGTAGGAGCGGTTATGCCAAGCGGTATGATCATTAAAGATGCAGAGCTCCGCGGTGTACCTTCTTCAGGTATGATTTGCTCTGCTAAAGAGCTGGCGCTTCCGAACGCTCCTCAAGAAAAAGGGATTTTAGTACTTGAAGACAAATATGAAGTAGGTCAACCTTTTCAAGCATAAAAGCAGAGTGCCATACTGATTTATAGGGCAAAAGCAGGATGTTTTTTTACACCTATATTTCAAAGCGTTACAGTTGCTGAAAAGCAATTGTCAATTCTTAAAAAGGTTTGATAAAATTAAAAGCCACTAGTATATACTAGTGGCTTTTTTCGCGTTTAATTATGAGTGCTAACTAGACGCGAAAAAATATTTTTGCAAAGAGGAATTTTACTGTATAAATAAGGGAAGCAAAATAGTAGATTTTATAGTAAGAGTTCAAGCATACGTGATAGAATGATAAATGAAAAGATAGTATATATATCCATCTCAGAGAATACTTTGAGGCCAAAGGTAAATAAAGGATACATGGATAGCTTTTTGTAGATATCGCAGCACTGCGATATAAGAGGCTAAACGAAGTAAGATAGTCTGATAGAAAGAGTGATAAAAATGGGTTTTGTACGAAAAGTAATGGATTATTTACTAGGATACGAAGTGAAAGAAATCGTTGTAGACGAACATGGAAATACAACGGAAGAATACCCTTTAAATAGAGAAAAAACAATTCCTAAAAAGAAGGCTCCTAAGCCGAAACAAATGCAGTCAGTTCATCAAAAGCCAGTGATGAAAGCAGCGCCAAAACCTGCTGTTCCACACTCGGCCAGAACGCAAAAGCGGAGTTACAGTGAAGAGCAGCAAGATGTTCATACAAAAGTAGCTTATCAATATCCAAAAGGAACATTTCGTTTTCCTTTAATTGATGATACGGGAGAAGCAAAAAAGGCAGCAGCTCCTAAAAATGAACCAAGGCCTGTAGCAAAAAAGGCACCGGCTTCGTTTTATCAAGAGCCTGTTCGCAAGTCGGCGCTAACGCAGCCTAAGTCAGTATCTCAGCCGTTAAAAACGGTATCTGAAAAGAAAGAAGCGGTTCCGCAAGTAAGAAAACGTCCGTTTCGTCCGACTGAAATTCCTTCACCTGTTTATGGGTTTAATAAGCGGCCTTCTAATGTTGTACAAAAAGGAAGTGAGGAAGTAGTAGAATATGAGCTTCCGAGTACACAGTTATCAAAAGCAGCGTTTGAAGATGAAATTTACCGACGAGCGATGAATACAGCTGTTGTAGAGCCGTTAAGAAAACCAGTTTCTAAACCTATAGCTGAAGAAGCACCGATTCAAGAAACAGAAGAAATGATGCAACTGTCTTCTCAGCGTTTTGCTCAGTGGAAGCAATATGAGGAAAATCAAAAAGAGAAGCTATCATTTCCTGAAGAAAAGCCAAGTTCTTCAGCAGCTGTAAAAGAACAGGAAGAGGCGCCAGCTTTTGAAGAATCACACGCGGTCGAACCGTTAGTGGGACAAGAGAGAACTCTTGGCTGGGATTTAGCGAAAGGTATGACAGCGGCCGAAGAAGTTCCAATTTCAGAGGAAACGCGTCCGTCTGAATCATCAGTTTCTCTCCAACAAGAGATAGGAAATGAGACTGAAGAAGTAGAAACAGAAACGTTGATGGACGGAAGCGCAGTGTTTTTACAAGCAGCAGAAGAAGTAGAAGCACTAAAGCCTAGAAAGAAAGAAGTTCCAGCTGCTGAGAAAGAAAGTGACGTCATTTTAGAAGAGCCAGCAAACAGTGTTCATATGGAAGCAGAACATGAGCTGAATTCTGAAAGTTTAAATTCATCGCAACCCGCAGCTGATGAACGGCAACCAGAAGCGGCATCGGCTGTTGTTCACCAAGAGCTTGAAAATTCGGTGATAAAAGAGGAAGGGAGCAGTATGCAGGAAAGTCAAGAGTTACAAGAACAAGTACAGCAAGAGTCAGCTGTAGAACCTCTTGTACCTGCAGAACAGCCAGGAAATGCTGAACGAGCTCGCGGTAAGCGATTAGTGCCTTTTAACGTGATGATGCTGAAAAAAGACCGCACGAAGATGGAGAACGGCTCTCGTGAGAAAAGTCAGCCGTCACAGACTTCCCACCAAAAGCAGGAGCCACAATCTCTGCAAAAAAAAACGGAAGTAAGTAGGCAAGAAGAAGTTCACGGTGAAAAAACCAAAGAAGCGGTTCCGCAGGCTTCGTTAAAAGCTGAAGAACCTGTAAATGTAAAGGCTTCTTCTCCTTATGCATTTCCTGGAATGAACTTGCTTAACATTCCTCCAGCTGCTATTGAAGAAGATAATCAATGGGCGGATGAGCAGCGTGAGCTTTTGGATATGACATTAAAAAACTTTAACGTTCGAGCTAAGGTCGTAAACGTCACGCAAGGTCCTACTGTGACCAGATTTGAAGTACATCCTGAACCCGGTGTGAAAGTGAACAAAATCACGAATTTAACAGATGATATTAAACTAAGCCTAGCCGCGCGTGATATCCGAATTGAAGCGCCGATTCCAGGGAAAAATACGATTGGAATTGAAGTGCCAAATCGTCAAAGTAAGCCGGTGTTAATTCGTGAAATTTTGAGGCATCCTTCTTTTAGAAAAGATAACTCTCCTTTAACGGTGGCATTAGGATTAGATATTTCAGGAACGCCGGTTGTGACTGACTTGAATAAAATGCCTCACGGTTTGATTGCCGGAGCGACAGGGTCTGGTAAAAGCGTGTGTATTAATACTATTATCGTCAGCTTGCTTTATAAAGCTGCGCCACACGAAGTCAAGCTTATGTTAATTGACCCTAAAATGGTTGAACTAGCTCCTTACAACGGTATTCCGCATTTAGTCAGCCCGGTTATCACGGATGCTAAAGCAGCTACTACAGCTTTAAAATGGGCAGTAGAGGAAATGGAGCGCCGTTATGAACTGTTTGCACATGCGGGCGTACGTGATATTACAAAATACAACGAACGTGTAAAAGAACATAATGAAAAAAGCGGGGAGCTGCCGTATCTAGTTATTATTATTGATGAACTTGCTGACTTGATGATGGTATCTCCAGGGGAAGTAGAGGAAGCTATTTGCCGTATTGCACAAAAGGCAAGAGCGTGTGGCATTCACTTATTGCTTGCAACGCAGCGTCCTTCTGTAGATGTTATTACAGGCTTAATTAAAGCGAATGTGCCAACGCGTATCGCATTTTCTGTTTCTTCGCAAGTTGATTCACGTACAATTATCGACACAGGGGGAGCAGAGAAGCTATTAGGTAAAGGTGATATGCTGCTTCTTGAAAACGGATCTTCTAAAAGCGTTCGAATTCAAGGGAACTTTGTTTCAGATGAAGAAATTGATCGCGTTGTAGATCATGTCAAAAAACAAATGAAGCCAACATACTTATTTGATCAAGAAGATTTGTTGAAAAAGCAGCAAAGCTTTGCTTCAAATGAAGAAGATGAGCTTTTCTATGAAGCATGCGAGTTTGTGCTAGATCAAGGCGGTGCATCTACTTCCAGTCTGCAAAGACGCTTCAGAATGGGGTACAATCGGGCAGCGCGTCTAATTGATATGATGGAGCAGCAAGGAATTATTTCAGAAGCAAGAGGAAGCAAGCCGAGAGATGTGCTCATTACCGAAAACGAGCTTCAGGAAATGGAAAGTCAAACAGCCACTTCTACATTTTAAGCTGTTTTTCAACATGTAGGTTAAAAAAGAGGCTATGCAAAATCAGCAGGATACAGCATTGTGTGAGCTAACGCTCTGTCACTGTATCCGTGGCTTCTTTTTTTCCTGCTTTAAGTTCGTTTATACAGAATTTGAGTAGAGATTTTGGAAGAAATCCATGAAGAAAAAAAGGAAAAGGTTTGTCAGAACTAGTAAAATGATTTACTATATGTAAGGATAATGTGTGTGTTGGTTTTTCAGCATGTGATAGTTTGCTATCATTTCTCACCAGCAGAAACATATGAGCTGAAGGCGTATAAAGAGGACAAACTAAAATAATTAGAGTACGAGTGAAGAGTAATGACAGAAGAAAATCATGAACTGATTAACTTTAATGAAATTCGTGAACAAAAGCAGCTTCAGTCTGATAATGCTATTTGCGACTTTTACAATCAATATTTCTTTTTTGTGAACCGCTATACGAATATACGAGAAAAAGTGCGGGCTTCACATTTATTTAAAGAATTAGTAAACTTGCCTCATGAGGCGCCTCTGTCTGATTCCCATGAACAATTATTTTTTCAGTGGTTTGCATTTGAATATGTAACCATTCAGGGGAAAACCCTGCTGCAGCTTTTTTTAGCTGATCAGGCGAAGCAGAAAACAGAGTCGTTTTTGATTCAAGGAGCCTTTTTTTTGACGAGTGTACTAGAGCCAATTATTGTGTCTAAAGTACCTAATTCGTTTTTCTTAAAAGGATATACCCCATTGACAAATGAGCAGGTTATCATCAAAGATGTAAGAGGAAGATTTGCAAATTTAGAGGAACAACAAGTAATTTGGATTCGAAAAATAAAATCAATCGGATATGACGTGTTAATTGACTCTTTCTTTTTAGGACATAAACAACGCATTGAACAGTTAGTAACGCAATATAATGACAAAAAAAATGCAATGACATGGCGCTCGTTTTTAAAACAGCAGGCTATATACTATGTGATGAAGCCAAAATAAAAGGCCGTTTCGCAAGGGAAGAGAGTAGAAATGGAGTCATGGAGTTATGTTATAAGAAGTGATATAATGTACGAATGTTATCGTGAAATCAGCAATCAAACGACATTTATATACGTTTGTAAGAGCAATTCTAGATAACCGTCATATACTGTCTTACAGATAGACGAATGTTGGAGGTTCTTTATATGACAGTTTACCATTTTGTAGGTATTAAAGGAACAGGAATGAGTGCGCTTGCGCAAATCCTAAACGATATGGGCTTTCAAGTTCAAGGATCGGATATTGAAAAAGAAATTTTTACGCAAAAAGCACTAGAGCAGCAGGGAATCCCTGTTTTACCATTTGATAAAAATAATATTAAAGACGGCATGACTGTAATCGCAGGAAATGCTTTTCCTGATACGCATGAAGAAATTGCAGAAGCAGCTTCAAAAGAAGAAGTCAAGCTTGTACGCTATCACCGTTTCTTAGGTGACTTTATGAAACAGTATACGAGTGTAGCCGTAACAGGAGCACACGGAAAAACATCCACAACGGGTATGTTAGCGCATGTGATTCAAGGAGCTGAACCTACTTCATATTTAATTGGAGACGGTACGGGTAAAGGTGTAAAAGACAGCAAGTATTTTGCGTTTGAGGCATGTGAGTATCGCCGCCACTTCTTATCTTATACGCCAGACTATGCAATTATGACGAATATTGATTTTGATCACCCTGATTATTTTGCCAATATCGATGATGTATTCAGCGCGTTCCAAGAGATGGCACTTCAAGTCAAAAAAGGAATTATTGCCTGTGGTGACGATGAACATCTGCAGCAAATTCAAGCGAAGGTACCTGTTCTTTATTACGGATTAGGCGAAGAAAATGATTTCCAAGCACGTAATATTGTAAAAAGCACAACAGGCACAACATTTGATGTGTTCGTTCGTAATACATTCCACGCATCATTTGAAATTCCAGGGTATGGCGACCATAACATCTTAAATGCACTTTCTGTTATTGCACTTTGTCATTATGAAGAAATTGATGTTGCTGTGCTGCAAGAGCGTTTTAAAACATATCAAGGTGTAAAGCGTCGTTTCAGTGAAAAGAACGTTGGCAAACAAGTGCTAATCGATGATTATGCACACCATCCAACGGAAATTAATGCAACGATTTCAGCTGCTCGTCAAAAATATCCAAACCGTGAAGTTGTAGCTGTTTTCCAACCGCATACTTTTACGCGTACACAAACGTTCTTAGAGGACTTTGCAGCAAGCTTACAGCACGCTGATAAAGTATATCTATGTGACATTTTTGGATCAGCTCGTGAGCATCAAGGTAAATTATCAATCGAAGATTTACGAAGCAAAATCAGCGGAGCTGAATTAATTAATGAAGAAACAATTGAATCGTTAAAAGACCATAATGAAGCTGTATTAGTATTTATGGGTGCTGGAGACATTCAAAAGTTTGAAAAACTATATCAGCAAACTGTATCATAAAAAAAAGGCACTCAGGAGAGTGCCTTTTTTTATTTCAAAACTCATTTTAAATTTTCAGGATTTAACGCTTTTAATTCCTCAATGACAAATAGCCCGTCTTTACGAATTAACACGTCATCGAAATAAATCTCACCGCCGCCGTATTCTGGACGCTGAATCATCACCATATCCCAGTGAATATTTGACTTGTTTCCATTATACGCATCTTCGTAGCACTCGCCAGGAGTGAAGTGGAAGCTTCCGTCAATTTTTTCATCAAATAAAATGTCTTGCATTGGATGTTGAATATATGGATTTACGCCAATCGCAAATTCGCCAACAAAACGTGCGCCTTCATCCGTATCAAAAATGCCGTTGATGCGTTCTGTATCATTAGCGGTTGCTTCAACAATCTTACCGTCTTTAAATGTTAAGGATACATTTTCAAACGTAAAGCCTTGATAGTTAGAAGGAGTGTTGTAAGAAATTGTGCCGTTTACAGAATCACGTACAGGAGCGGTGTATACTTCACCGTCCGGAATATTCATTTCCCCGGCACACTTCACTGCAGGAATATCTTTAATAGAGAACGTTAAGTCTGTATTCTCACCTGTTAAACGCACTTTGTCCGTACGGTTCATGAGCTCAACTAAAGCATCCATCGCTTTGCTCATTTTGCCATAGTCTAAGTTACATACATCAAAATAAAAATCTTCAAATGCTTCTGTACTCATTTTAGCAAGCTGCGCCATTGAATTGTTTGGATAGCGAAGAACAACCCATTTTGTTTTTGGAACGCGAATTTCTCTATGTACTTTTTTACCGATCGTATTTCCTTGGATTTTCATTTTCTCTGCCGGAACATCTGATTGTTCAAAAATGTTTGAACCGGAACGCAAGCCAATATAAGCATTCATTTCTTTCATTACATTTGCTTCAAAGTCTGCCATCATATTGAACTGCTCTTCTTGTGCACCGTTTAAAAGAGCTCGGTCTACCGAATGATCTTTTAGCAGTACAAATGGATAGCCACCCGCCTTGTACGCTTCATCTACAAGTGCTGTCACAAGTTCGCGCTGAAGTCCAAAGTTTTCGATTAATACTTTTTCTCCTTTTTGAAGGCGAACAGAATAATTAATTAAATTTTTAGCTAATGTCGCAATTCTAGGGTCTTTCATAAATAGTGCCTCCTTAAAATAACAATGATTGGTGATTCACTTTCTATTGTACCCCACTGAGCTTATTTTGTTTGTTTTTATGCTTTAAAATCCTTTTTTTCTTTAGGAAGGGAAATAACTCATATATCGCGAAATAATGTAGCAATCTTCCCTTTTTCTGAATAAAAGCAGAGAGAATATGGTAAAGTTAAAGAGTCTATAGGGAATAGAAGGTTTAATTGTTTATAAAATTGGGAAAGTAGTTATAACAAGAGAGAAGAAAATAGGAGGTGCCTTGCACAGATGGTTATTATTCTTTATTTAAGCGCTGCTATTGTTGCCATTGCGATTTTTTACCTGGTGGTTTCCGTGTCCAAAACATTGAAATCCGTTCAGCACACATTAAATTCAGTGGCAGGTACTTTAGACGGTGTAGAAAAACAAATGACAGGAATCACAGCCGAAACAACTGCACTTTTACATAAGACTAATCTGTTAGCTGAAGATATTCAGCGTAAATCCGAAGCGCTGAACACAGTGGTGGATTCTGTTAAAGGCGTAGGTGACTCAATTCAAGACCTAAATAAGTCTATTAAAAGCGTATCATCAAGCGTTTCAGAAAAAGTAGAAGAAAATAAAGAAACTGTTGCTCAAGTCGTTCAATGGAGCAATGTTGCATTAGACGTATGGGAACGTATAAAATTAAGAAAACAGAAAAAAGTTGATGCAGAGCCTGTACCTGTTGAAGTAAAAGAAAAAGCGGTTCAACGCTCACGCTCATTTTCATAAGGATGAACTTTAAAGGAGGAGACGCATATGTCAAACAAACCAAATAAACCAAACAACACTTCAAATAAAGGCTTTTTAGTAGGAACAGTGATTGGAGGAGTTGTAGGAGCTGCAACGGCATTACTACTTGCTCCAAAATCAGGTAAAGAGTTCCGTTCTGATTTAAATGAGCAGGCAGCTTACGTTCGTTTAAAAACGGAGCAAGCGAAAAACAGCGCTGTTGAAAAAGGACAAGGGTTTGCTCAAACGGCTAAAGAAAAAACGGCTGGTTTATCACAAACACTGTCTGAGCAATCTTCACAAGTAGTGGACAAGGTGAAAAACTTCCGTAAAGTAGATCCTGAACACGAAGCATTACCGCCAACAAGCTTAGAAGTGCTTGCTGATGAAGTTGAGTCTCAAAGCAACGAAGACGTTCAGCAGAAGCTCACAGAAGCTCAAAAAGCACTAGATGAAGTGGAAAGCACAGTACCACGACCATAATAAAGAATCAAAAGCGTTTACCCTATAGGGTGAACGCTTTTTTTGTATGTCATGTAGGTGGGATAACAGCAAGTAAATAATCTTTTCATTGCGGAAAAAAACTCCACCTTATAAATGAATTTATGAGCATCATACATAAAGCTGAGCACTCTTTTTGTATGGGAACGGTCAAACCATGTAAACTTAAGAGTAAGTACAGAAAGGGTGAAAAAATGAAAAAAATTTCAACAGTTGAAGAGTTCGAACAAGTTGTAAAAGAAAACAATCGCTTTTTATTTTTAAAACACAGCACAACGTGTCCAATTAGTGCAGCTGGTCATGAGGCATTTTCAGCGTTTGCTTCTAGTCATGAAGACATTCCTTCTTATTATCTTCATGTTCAAGATTCACGTGATGTATCTAACTATATCGCTGAGACGTATGAAGTGAAGCATGAATCACCTCAAGCGCTTCTGTTTGAAGATGGAAAAGTGAAGTGGCATGTTTCTCACTGGAACATTAACGAAGACGAATTAGCGAAAAACGTAGCTCACTAATCGAAAAAGTATTTTAGTAAAAGAAAAATCCGAACATTAATCGTTCGGATTTTTTCAGTGGCATGGTGAACGTAGGTTTACTGTATGTAGCTGCTTCTAGCGGTATGACAAGCAATCCATAATAGATTGTTTATCCCATTTGTTCGCCTTTAGATTGGAGCGATTTAGCTATGCCTCAACCTCTTTTTTTTATAAGCTGATTGCGGTTTCATCCGCTTTTTCGTACAATAGATGTAGTTTAGCACATAAAAGCAGAGAAGCCCCTTACATATATCCTCCATCATCTATCATCTTATGTAGTAACCCTGCTAAACGGATTGTTTAAAATCAGTGAAAGGGTGGACGTACATGACGAATTCAGATCTTCAGCATTTGCGATCTCAAATTGACGAAGTAAATATGAAACTGTTAAAGCTTATTAATGAGCGAGGCGAGCTTGTTCAAGAAATAGGAAAGTTAAAAGGAATGCAGTCAACCAAACGGTTTGATCCCGTTCGTGAACGATCAATGCTTGATGCGATTTTAAGCAAGAATGAAGGACCGTTTCAAACGTCTACGCTTCAACATATTTTCAAAGAGATCTTCAAAGCTCATTTAGAGCTTCAAGAAGATGATCATCGTAAAGCACTTCTTGTATCCCGTAAAAAGAAGCCGGAAAATACAATTGTTACGGTAAAAGGAGAAACAATTGGTGACGGACTTCAGCGTTTTGTAGCAGGACCTTGTTCCGTTGAAAGCTATGAGCAAGTAGCAGCCGTAGCAAAAGCCGTGAAGCAGCAGGGCGTGCGGATGCTTAGAGGCGGAGCCTACAAGCCAAGAACATCTCCTTATGATTTTCAAGGCCTTGGCTTAGAAGGATTGCAAATTTTAAAAAGAGTAGCTGACGAATACGATTTAGCTGTTATTAGTGAAATTGTCGATCCTGCTGATATTGAAACAGCTGTAGAATACGTAGATGTGATTCAAATTGGTGCTCGTAATATGCATAATTTTGAGCTGTTAAAAGAAGCGGGTGCGGTGAAGAAGCCTGTCTTATTAAAGCGAGGCTTAGCCGCTACGATTGATGAGTTCATTAACGCTGCTGAATACATTGTTTCAAAAGGAAATGATCAGCTGATTTTATGTGAACGAGGAATTCGTACGTATGAGCGAGCAACGCGAAATACGCTGGATATTTCAGCTGTGCCCATTTTAAAACAAGAAACTCATTTACCTGTTTTAGTCGACGTCACGCATTCAACGGGAAGAAGAGATTTACTTGTTCCAACGGCTAAAGCAGCTCTTGCCATTGGTGCAGATGGAATTATGGCAGAAGTTCATCCGGATCCTGCGGTAGCACTTTCAGACTCAGCTCAGCAAATGGATATCCCGCAATTTACAGAATTTATGAAGCAGCTAAAACCTATATGTAACTTAAATTTATAAAAAAACGTAAAAATGAAAAATTCGTATACTTTTATGACAAGTTTGAAGCACTTAATGGTTTCAAGCTTGTTTGCCTTTCGTTATAATAAAGATAAGCGAAATTATCCCGTATTTTGAAAACAGTCGATAACTTTTGTCAAAATAGGAAAGAATAAGTGCAAATCCAAAAAACAAGAATTTATGAAATTCTCGTGAAACTTGTCGGAAAAAGGCGGTAAATACGTTGCGATGAAGCACATAGTATCGTATAGTAGTTACAGATATTCGCTATCATTCTGTGAGTGCATATGATATAAATTCGCGATTCACTTTTTTTATTTACTTAATATACACCGTCTTTTACATTGTTACATATAAACTGGTAAAATTGTCTTTGCCACGTAATAATAAGGGCATAACAGGAATGATTTAGATGCATACAGGGTATCTAAGCTGTATGTAAGAGTGAAGGAGCTAGAAATAGCCATTCTATAAAGGAAGATGGATTTATATACGTAAATACAAGAAATGAAATAAGGATAAAATAAACGAAATGTTTTTCGATAAGGAGTGTTTGTTGTGAACGTAACAATTTATGATGTAGCAAGGGAAGCAAGCGTGTCGATGGCAACGGTTTCTCGTGTGGTAAACGGAAATCCAAATGTAAAACCATCAACTAGAAAAAAAGTATTAGAAACAATTGAAAGACTAGGCTATCGTCCGAACGCAGTAGCGCGTGGATTAGCAAGTAAAAAAACAACGACAGTAGGAGTTATCATTCCTGATATTTCAAATATTTTCTATGCAGAATTAGCGCGTGGAATCGAAGATATTGCAACGATGTACAAATATAATATCATCTTAAGTAACTCCGATCAAAATCAAGATAAAGAACTTCACCTTTTAAATAACATGCTTGGCAAACAAGTAGACGGAATCATCTTCATGAGTGGAAACGTAACGGAAGAACACGTAGAAGAGCTAAAAAAATCACCGGTTCCAGTTGTACTTGCAGCATCAATCGAATCAACTAACCAAATCCCATCTGTAACTATTGACTATGAACAAGCAGCTTTTGATGCAGTGCAATCACTAATTGACAGCGGTCATAAAAATATTGCATTCGTTTCAGGTACGCTAGAAGAACCAATCAATCATGCGAAAAAAGTAAAAGGGTACAAGCGTGCTCTTGCTGAAAGCGGATTGCCTGTGCGTGATTCTTATATTGTAGAAGGAGACTACACGTACGATTCAGGTATTGAAGCGGTTGAAAAACTATTAGAAGAAGATGAAAAGCCAACTGCTATTTTCGTTGGAACGGATGAAATGGCATTAGGCGTTATTCACGGGGCACAAGATCGCGGGTTGAATGTACCAAACGATCTAGAAGTTATCGGTTTTGATAACACAAGACTTTCAACAATGGTTCGTCCTCAGTTAACATCTGTTGTACAGCCAATGTATGATATTGGTGCAGTAGCGATGCGTCTCTTAACGAAATACATGAACAAAGAAACGGTAGACAGCAGCATTGTACAGCTTCCTCACCGCATCGAGTTCAGACAATCAACAAAATAATACCTGTGAATGAATAAGAACGAATCCAAAGTTCAGACACGGGGAGATAGAATATGAAAAAAATTGATATGCTCACACCTATAGGGATACTAATTGGTATCTCTATGGTTGTGTTTGGGGTTATTTCAAGTGGAGGAATGAGCGGTTTTTTAGCTTTTATTGATGTACCATCGATTTTAATTGTACTAGGAGGCGTTTTTGGTACGCTGTGCGTGAGCTTTCCTTTAAAACAATTAAAAAATATGGGAAGAGTAGGGAAACAAGCGTTTCAATCTAAAGATATAAATGTAGAAGAAATTGTAGGAACATTTGTACATTTATCGGAAAAAGCGCGTCGAGAAGGCCTTCTATCGTTAGAAGCAGAGCTTGAGCAAATCGATGATTCATTTGTGAAAAAAGGTATTCTGCTAGCCATTGATGGAGTAGAACCGGAAGTGATTCGAGAGCTGCTTGAAGCTGAAATAGCTGCAGTGGAAGAAAGACATGCGAGAGGTCGAAGTATGTTCGAAAAAGCAGGCGATTATGCCCCCGCTTGGGGAATGATTGGGACGCTCGTTGGGCTAGTGCTAATGCTTAAAAGCCTTAATACCCCTTCATCGCTTGGGCCTAACATGGCAATTGCTCTTTTAACGACTTTCTACGGGGCGCTGCTTTCAAACTTGTTTTTTCAGCCAATCGCAGCTAAATTAGCTGGTAAAACGGAGCATGAGCTTTTTGTTAAAGAAGTGATTATTGAAGGTGTCATCGGCTTGCAGGCGGGTCAAAATTCTCGCTTTGTGCAAGCAAAGCTAAAAGTATTTGCCCCTGTTGAAAAGCGAAAACTGGAAGAAAAGAGAGAACACGTTCGTGAAGCGTAGAAGAAAAAGGTATTCGGCACAGTCGCCAAAATGGATGGTAACATTTGCTGATTTGGTGACGTTAATATTAGTTTTTTTTATTTTACTATTTTCAATGTCTAGCGTTGATAATCAAAAGTTTCAGACCGTTGTCAATTCGCTTACAAGCGGTGGCTTATTAGCTTCTGTAGAAAAGAGCGAGCAGTCTCAAAACCTGGATAACATTTTAGCAAAAGTGCAGAATTACCTGAAGGAAAATAAGCTTCAGAATGTCATTACTGCTAAGCGAGATGAACGCGGAGTTGTGCTTATTTTACAAGAACAGGTGCTGTTTGAAACAGGACAAGCGGACATTTTGAAAAAAGGTACCCCTTTTCTGGATGAATTAGGAAGGTTATTCAGTACTATTCCAAATGATATTAAAGTAGAAGGTCATACCGACAATCGACCCATTCACACCTATCGTTATCCATCGAATTGGGAACTATCGGCAGCGCGTGCTAGCGGCGTCATACGTTATTTAACGAACCATTTTTCTCTTTCTGCTAACCGCTTTGAAGCACTTGGATACGGAGATACAAAGCCGCTTGTTCCGAACACGTCTAATGGCAATCTACAAAAAAATAGACGCGTCGAAATTATTATTTCAGATCCCGAAGCACAGTGAAAAAGGCCATACGCTTGTATAGCCTTTTTTTAAGAATGAGATGTATGAGAACGAATAGGATAAAGAGCGCGCTCAAGAGTTTGAGCGTTTTTTTCTGTTATTTCTGGTTTTCTTGGAATTGGCTGATAGATATTAGGTTCATCATCCCACTGCGTGCAAACGGGTTGAGGTGATATTTTTGTCCATTTTTCAAGCCATGACAGAGGAAGCATGCCTTCTGCCTTTCGTTCAACCATTTCAAGCCAAATGAATGACCAAGCCCGAGGAACAACCCGCCAAATATCATAACCTCCTCCGCCAACCGCAATCCATCTTCCCTGACAATATTCATGGGCAATTTCATGAGCAATTTTAGGAATCTCACGGTATATTTTCGTGGTGCCGCATAAATGAGTGAGCGGATCGTAATAATGAGAATCGGCTCCATTTTGTGTCAAGATAACATCTGGTTTAAAAAAAGCAGCTACTTCTTTTAAAGAGGTCTTATAAACATCGAGCCAAGACTCATCTTCGGTATAAGCATCAACAGGCACATTAAATGAATAACCATAGCCTTCACTGTGCCCGCGTTCGTTAACGTTTCCCGTGCCTGGAAACAAGTAGCGGCCCGTTTCATGAATGGAAAGAGTACAAACGGAAGGGTCGTCATAAAATGTCCATTGAACGCCGTCACCGTGGTGAGCATCTGTATCGACATAGAGAACGCGCGCGTTGTACTTTTGCTGCATATATTTGATGGCTACCGCGCTATCGTTATAAATACAGAAGCCGGAAGCTTTTCCTCGAAAGCCGTGGTGCAATCCTCCTCCTAAGTTTAGAGCGTGCTTAGCTTTTCCAGTCATCACATAATCTACAGCAGTAAGTGTACCCCCAACTAAAAAAGCACTGGCTTCATGCATGTTGGGAAACATAGGTGTATCTTCTGTTCCAAGACCAAAATCTGCTGCTTTTTCAACAGAAAGCTCGCCGCTTCCTGCTAATTTTACCGCTTGAATATAGCTAGTATCATGGACAAGCTGAAGTTCTTCATCAGATGCCATCCGCGGTAATACAATATCTTGATTGCCTAAAGCGCCAAATTCCCGTAACAGTTCATATGTTAGTTGAACACGAAGCTGGTTAAACGGATGATTATTGCTGAATTTGTACGAAAGAATATCATCTGAATAAATAAATACAGCATTACTAGTCATTACGTCATCTCCGGTAATTTAGGCCACAACACCTCATAGCCGTTTTCTTTTAATGTATTTATACTAATCAATGGATTAATAGCTTGAATGCGAAGCACAAGGATTTTATATCGTTCATCTACATCAGGGTAGACAAGTACGCTTAAGATGTTTGTTCTCGTTGAACCAAAAAGGGATGTAACTTCAGCGAGCACGCCAGCCTTATTTTCTACTTTTATTTCAATTTGTGAACCTGGCTTATTAGTGCCGGTAAGCTGAATAAACGTATGTAATAGATCTCTTTCAGTAACAACGCCTACTAACCGCTTGTTTTTTGTGACGGGAATACAACCGATTTGATGTTCATAAAAAATGCTTGCAATTTCTTCAACAAAATCAAGAGGGTGAGCTGTAATGACTTCTGTTTGCATAATCATCCGTACGGGTTCGGATAGAAGAGCAGATGTATAAGTATTATCTAAAATAGATGGACTTGCATCTCTGACGTCTCGATCAGAAATGATTCCAACTACGTGATGAAGGTCATTAACGATAGGAATATGTCTAATCTTATGTGTATCTAAAAGTTTCATAGCTTCAGCAATCGTATGGTCGGGGGTTAAGGTAACGAGATCAGTTTTCATCATCTCTTCAACAATCATCAGACACAGCTCCTTTTCTTAAAGGTCAGCTTAATACATAAAGCGATTTCGAAAGCGCAGGCTATCAAATTCTTGTATGCTTTCTTGAGGGACTCTGCTCCCGATTCTTACCATCAAACAATTAGCAGGGTGGGAGCTAATCTCCGGATCATCTGTGGCAAACCACGTCAGTCCGCCTTTATTCATCATTTTCTCCATAATTTTGCGGTAATCCCACACATTTAGCCCTGTTCCTTTTAAATCCCAATGCCAGTAGTATTCTGTCGTAATGACAATATAATCTTCCATTGCATCATCCATCATAGATACGATAAGCAAGTTTTTACCAACAGCGTAGCTGCGAAATGGAGCGGCTACCTCTATAGCTCCTAATTCGATTAAATTCTCCATATTTCCTTCCGACCATCGTTCTAGAGGATCGGGATATAAAAAGGTTACATAACCAATGATTGTATGATGATGGCGAGCAATAATGATTCTACCTTCAGGCAAGTTGGCAATCTCGATCAATGCTTCTTTTTGCTGTTCAGGTGGACGAAAGGCCGTTAGTTGCTCATGAAAATCAAGTTGTTGCAAGGTCTTGGAGGAGACAGGTCCTTCAATAACAATTGCTCCAACAGCTGTTTTTAGTTCTTTCATATTATATGTTTGGGAATGTTTCACATGAATCACCACCTTCAAGCAGTCTTATCTGTATTATAATATAAAAAAAACTCTATATTAAAGCGTTTTCAAAAAATTAAATGAAAGAAAAGGAGTTTTTTAAAAAACATAGAATAGGAAATTAAAAGAGATTCTTGTTAATTCGACACTTCTATAACAAAGGTTGTCATATAACAAGGGAGACTATTATCCCAATTCCGACAAAAAATTTTTATAAAATTGTGAAAAGTCTATTTTTGTTATATAATAGGTTTGTAAATTTTATACATAAGGGGGAGTTTGTGATGAAGGTGGAAGCGCTTCCTGTAATTGAAGGGGTATACAACTTACAGGACTATGATAAAACGTATCAAACCTTTGACTGGTCACAAGTGGAGAAGGAATTTTCATGGCATGAAACAGGTAAATTAAATGCAGCTTATGAAGCAATTGATAAGCACGCAAACTCTACGCGTAAAAATAAAGTTGCGCTTTATTATCGAGATGCGCAGCGCAATGAAAAATATACATTTAAAGAAATGAAAGAATGGTCAAACAAAGCCGCAAACGTGCTAAAACAAGCAGACGTAGAGAAGGGAGATCGCGTGTTTATCTTTATGCCTCGCTCTCCGGAACTTTATTTTGCATTGTTAGGCGCGGTGAAGCTTGGCGCTATTGTTGGGCCTTTATTTGAAGCGTTCATGGAAGGTGCAGTAAAAGATCGTTTGCAAGACAGTGATGCAAAAGTGTTAATTACGACGCCTGAATTGCTGAGCCGCGTTCCGGTGAAAGATTTGCCAGCTTTAAAACACATTCTCCTGGTAGGGGAAAATGTAGAAGAAGAAGGCATTCAACTAGATTTTCTGAAGCGATTAGAAGCGGCGAATAAAGAGGTGGAGATTGAATGGGTAGATAGAACAGATGGTATGCTGCTTCATTATACATCAGGTTCAACTGGAAAACCAAAAGGGGTGCTTCACGTTCATAATGCAATGCTTCAGCATTATCAAACTGCTAAGTGGGTGCTCGACTTAAAAGATGACGATGTGTATTGGTGTACAGCAGATCCCGGTTGGGTAACGGGGACTTCCTATGGGATTTTTGGTCCTTGGCTTGCTGGAGCAACCAATGTGATTGTGGGAGGACGATTCAGTCCAGATGCATGGTATCAAGCGCTTGAAGATTTTGGCGTAACGGTTTGGTACAGTGCACCTACAGCATTTCGTATGCTAATGGGTGCTGGTGATGACTTAGTTAAACGCTATGATTTAAGCAATCTCAGACATGTATTAAGTGTGGGAGAACCGTTAAATCCTGAAGTGGTACGCTGGGGAATGAAGGTGTTCCAAAAACGTATTCATGATACGTGGTGGATGACTGAAACTGGGGGTCAAACGATTTGTAATTATCCGTCTATGAAAATTAAGCCAGGATCTATGGGAAAACCAATTCCAGGTGTACAAGCAGCAATCGTTGACGATCAAGGACAAGAGCTTCCACCTTATCGAATGGGTAATTTAGCAATTAAAAAAGGTTGGCCATCTATGATGCATACGATTTGGAACAACAAAGAAAAGTATGAATCATATTTTATGCCAGGTGATTGGTACGTATCAGGTGATTCGGCGTATATGGATGAAGACGGTTATTTTTGGTTCCAAGGCCGAATCGATGATGTTATTATGACGGCAGGAGAACGCGTGGGTCCATTTGAAGTAGAAAGTAAACTCGTTGAACACCCTGCTGTAGCAGAAGCGGGTGTCATTGGTAAGCCTGATCCTGTGCGCGGGGAAATTATTAAAGCATTTATCGCACTTAGAGATGGATATGAATCTTCAGATGAACTGATTGAAGATATTCGTCAATTTGTGAAAAAAGGGTTAGCTGCTCATGCAGCCCCGCGTGAAATCGAGTTTAAAGATAAGCTACCTAAAACACGAAGTGGTAAAATTATGCGTCGCGTTTTAAAAGCGTGGGAATTAGATTTGCCAACGGGCGATTTGTCAACGATGGAAGACTAAGGAGTAAATGTTTCAATCTTTGTAGGGAAAATAAGTGGTTTTTATAAAGTTCAAACAGCCAGCTGTTTGAACTTTTTTTTGGACTTGAATTTTAAAATGAAATCATTCATAATTGTGGGGTGTAAACTTTTAAATAAAATAAACTGCAGTGATAGGAAGAAGTAATACTTGTCTCCCTGTTTAAGAGAGCTGATGGTTGCTGAAAATCAGTACATAGACAAATATGAAATACGTCCTTGAGCATCTTTTGTGAACTTACAGTAGCAAAAGACGGGTAGACCGTTACATCATTTAAGTGGGAAATAATTTATTTCCAAATAGGGTGGTACCGCGATATTTTCGTCCCTTCTTTTTTAAGAAGGGGCGTTTTTTATGTTGTTCAACAAATTGTAACGAGCAATTAGATAAAGGAGAGAATATATAACATGGATATTTTACAAGATCTTGAGTTTCGAGGGCTCATTAACCAACAAACGGATGAAAAAGGTTTAAGTGAACTTTTGAGTAAAGAGTCTGTTCGTTTATACTGCGGATTCGATCCGACAGCCGACAGCCTTCACATCGGCCACATGCTTCCTGTTTTAATTTTACGTCGCTTTCAACAAGCTGGACACCAACCAATTGCATTAGTTGGTGGAGGTACGGGTCTTATTGGAGATCCAAGCGGTAAAAAAGCAGAGCGTACGTTAAATGAAAAAGAAACGGTTGCCATGTTTAGTGAGCGTATTAAAGGTCAGCTTTCACGCTTCTTAGATTTCGAAGAAGGTGAAAATGCAGCAGTTATTGCAAATAACTATGACTGGATTGGATCATTAGATGTTATTACATTCCTACGAGATATCGGTAAAAACTTTGGTATTAACTATATGATGGCAAAGGATTCTGTTCAATCTCGTATCGAATCAGGCATTTCATTTACGGAATTTAGCTACATGATTTTACAGTCATACGATTTCTTGAATTTATACCAAACATATAACTGTAAGCTTCAAATTGGCGGCAGCGACCAATGGGGAAATATTACGGCCGGCTTAGAATTAATTCGTAAATCAGAAGAAGATGCAAAAGCATTTGGATTAACAGTTCCGCTTGTAACAAAAGCGGACGGGACGAAGTTCGGTAAAACAGAGGGCGGAGCAATTTGGCTAGACCCTGAAAAAACAAGTCCGTATGAATTCTACCAATTCTGGATTAATACAGATGATCGTGATGTTATAAAATATTTAAAATACTTTACATTCTTATCACACGAAGAAATTAATGAATTAGCAGCTTCTGCAAAAGAAGCTCCTGAAAAACGTGAAGCACAAAAAGCACTAGGGGCAGCGATGACTACGCTTGTACATGGTGAAGAAGCTCTTGAGCAAGCAATTCGTATTTCGCAAGCTTTATTTAGCGGAAGCATTTCAGAGTTAACAGCAGAAGAAATTAAGCAAGGATTCAAGGATGTTCCTTCTTACACGCATACAGGTGAAGATATTGGTTTAATTGATTTACTTGTAGAAAGTAAAATTTCTCCTTCTAAACGTCAAGCACGTGAAGATATTTCAAACGGTGCGATTTACTTAAACGGTGAGCGCGAGCAAGATTTACAAAAAACAGTAGGTGCAGAAGACCGTATTGAAGGTCAATTCACAGTGATTCGTCGAGGCAAGAAAAAATATACGCTTATTCAATACGCATAAAAAAAAGGCCGAAAGGCCTTTTTTTTATATATAGACAGTAAAAAGCCGCTCCATAAGGAGCGGCTTTTTACTATTAACGAGAGTAGAACTCTACGATTAGTGCTTCGTTGATTTCAGCAGATAATTCAGAACGCTCTGGTAAGCGAGTGAATGTACCTTCTAATTTCTCAGCGTCTACTGTTAAGTAGTCTGGTACGAAGTTGTTAACTTCAAGCGCTTCTTTCACGATTGAAAGGTTGCGAGATTTTTCGCGAACACCGATCACTTGACCAGGTTGTACACGGTAAGATGGGATGTCAACGCGTTTACCATCAACTAAAACGTGACCGTGGTTAACTAATTGACGAGCTTGACGACGAGTGCGTGCAAGACCCATACGGTATACTAAGTTATCAAGACGAGCTTCTAAAAGAATCATGAAGTTCTCACCGTGCTTACCAGTTAATTTACCAGCAGCAACGAATAAGTTACGGAATTGACGCTCAGTTACACCATACATGTGGCGTAATTTTTGCTTTTCTTGTAATTGTAAACCGTACTCAGAAATTTTCTTACGTTGACCTGGGCCGTGTGGACCTGGAGCGTAAGGGCGTTTTTCTAATTCTTTACCTGTACCACTTAGAGAAAGACCTAAGCGACGAGAGATTTTCCAACTTGGACCTGTATAACGAGCCATGATGACTCCTCCTTGTTTGTGTTTTTATTTTATGCAAAACAAAAACAGACACATTCTAGCGATATGCTCATTTTGTTTTCATGTACCATCGCTCTAGCAGCAGAGAGTTACACGATACACCATCTTGTTAAAAGGATTGCTACTTCTGTAAAACAATCTTTTAATGAGGAACAAAATGAAAAAACATAAAGAAGATTGTATAAGCTGCAATATTTCACACAACGAGTATTATAGGTGTTTCCTCGTATAAAGTCAAGGAAGATTGAAGATTAAAAGAATGTAAAAGAAAGGATATATTCTTTTGAAGTATGAAAGGAGAAGAAAGAACATAAGAAAACGGTGGCGATGGGCTAATCAAACGTTTGTTTAATAAGCAAAAACCGCTGATGTACAGCGGTTTTTTTGCTTATTCATATTCAAAGAAAAGAAGTGAGTTCTTTGACGAATTCTTCAAGATACTGTTGATCAATTTCATCAAAACGATTTTTGATTGGACTGTCAATATCAAGAACACCTAAAAGTTTACCGTCTTTTACCATTGGCACAACGATTTCAGATTGAGAAGCAGCATCACATGCAATGTGGCCAGGGAATGCATGAACATCTTCAATTCGCTCTGTTCGTTGATTTTGAGCTGCTGTACCGCATACGCCTTTTCCAAGTGGAATGCGAACACAAGCCGGCAGCCCCTGGAAAGGACCGAGTACTAACTCGCCGTCTTCCATTAAATAAAAACCTACCCAGTTTACTTCATTTAAAAATTGATTTAGTAAAGCTGAAGCATTTGCTAGGTTAGCAATGGTATTGCTTTCTCCTTCTGATAGGGCGCGTAATTGCTTAATTACTAATTCATAATCCTTTTGTTTTGAGCCGCTGTAGTTTTCGACATTAAACAATGTATTCTCCTCCATTCAACATAAGATTTAATGAATTTTTATCAGGAAACGTCAGTTTTAACGCTACTTTGTCGATAAAAGATTACAGGAACTAAAAAGCCTATCACGAATTATGTAGAGAGGCTACTAAAATCCTTTTTAAATACTGTAACGATTTCTACACAATTTTGCAATCATATGTGTTTTGTAAAAATAAATCGAAATGAGGTGTAGATAGATGGCTGTACAGTCAAAAACGAAAGAGAAAATTATTGATGCGGCTGTTTCTCTTTTTAACGTAAAAGGTTTTGATGGTACGTCGGTGCGCGAGATTGCAGGAAAAGCGAAAGTGAACGTAGCGAATATTTCATATTATTTTCATAGCAAAGAAGGATTGCTTGAAAGTTTAGTGATTTCTTATTTTGAAGGTTATATTGGGGTGCTGGAGCAAGCATTCCAAGAAATGAAAAAACTGTCTCCAACAGAAAGTATGATCGTGATGATTCGAGCTATCTTACATTACCAGCACGAAAATAGGCATATTGCCCGACTCGTATATAGAGAAATCTCTCTTGACACGATTTTAATTCGAGAAGTTATGACTACGTATTTAACCAAGGAAAAATACTACTTAAAAACAATCCTTGAAAGAGGGATGAAAGAAAAGGAGTTTCGAAAGCTGCACGTTTCCTTTACAATCATTGAGCTTAAGGGCATGCTGTCTATGCCTTATCTTCATCCTCAGTACCTAAGTGAAGTTCTTCATATATTGCCTCACGAACCTTATTTTGTTCAGCAATATGCGATTGAGCTTGAGCAATGGGTGCACACAACAGTATGTTTGCCATATGAACGGACAAACAAACTGCGCGTTCAATTATCCTAAATGGAGCTCTCCATAGCCTTGGCCTAAATCCTTCGCACAGTGGGCGTCTGACCCATATACGAGAGGGATTTTTTTCTGTTGGGCTGCTTTTACGACAAAGGGAGCTGGATACGCTTCCTTGCACAAAGGCTTAAACAACCCTGCACCATTATAATCCAAAGCCAGATCTTTCATTTTTATTTCATCGAGTATTGATAAAATAATAGGGGAAAGTGTGTCTTCATATGGAAAGTGAGTTTGAAATTTATGTACGAGTGTCATATGACCAATGCGCTTAGGCTTATAAACGCCTAAATTGGCCTGTACAGAGCGTAATACCGTGTTGTAATACTTATCATATACTTTGCTTAGGCTGCCAAACTTCTGTACAATATGTGCAAATACGTCAGAGCTAAAATCTAGGCAGTCATATCCTTCTTCATGTTTTAAGAAGTGGACAGAAAGGATGCTGTCATCGAGATAACGACCATACTCGTTTAAAAAATCTGTTGTTTCGTGTTCAAATCCTTCAATAAAGTCAACTTCCAATCCGATATTAATACGAATATCGCGCTCAAATTCTTTTTTAACTTGCTGTACGTTTTGAATGTAGCGATCAAGTTTGTCAGGATCCATTCCGCTGTCGCGATCAGGGGTCGGATCACTGAAGCTTTTTGGTAATGGAGCATGCTCTGTAAACGAAATCTCGTCAAAGTTCAGGGAAATCGCCTGTTCAACATATTGTTGCAATGAATCAGGTGAACCGTGTGGGCAAAATGGAGTATGAATATGTTTGTCAACTTTCATAAAAAATGCCTCCTTTTTTCTTCTTTTTCCATTGTAACGACACAAAGTGACTCCATGCCAATATTTTGTATAAAAAAATTTAATTTTTTGCTCAAAAGTTGGACTTTACATGGTATCATAAAAACATTGACGCAAAAAAATTTAAAGGATTAAATTCACCCTTTTTATAAATAAGAAACTTGTCATGTAGAACGCACTGTAAGGGGGCTTAGTATGGAATTCATTATAGCACTAATCATACTTATTATCGGATTAGTTGTGTACGGAATGTTTTCACGTAAAAAGATTTATCAAGAAATTGATCGCCTGGAAACGATCAAAGTCGAATTAGCAAATACGCCAGTTGCAGAGGAAATTTCAAAAGTAAAAGAATTGAACATGACAGGTCAAACTGAAGAGCTATTTGAACGTTGGCGTGAGCAGTGGGATGAAATTATATCAACTAATCTCCCGAAAATTGATAAAGAACTGTTTGAAACGGAAGAAGCAGCAGATAAATACCGATTTAAAAAAGCGAAGCAGTTATCTATACATATTGATCAAGCCTTAGAACAAACCAAGATAGATATTGAAAACATACTTACTGAACTTCAAAATTTAATTGGTAGCGAACAAGATAATCGATATGATATTGAGGAATTAAATCAGCTTCACCGCCATGTGAAGAAAAAATTGCTCGCACATCGGTATTCCTATGGAAATGCTGAAAAAACGTTAGAATACGCAATTAATACATCTAAAGAGCAGTTTAAAAAATACGAGGAAGAGACGATTAACGGAAACTATCTTCAAGCACGTGAGATTGTTCTTCAATTAAAAACTGATTTAACAGCTATTGATTCGTATTTAGAACAAATTCCAAAAGTGTTAGTTGAGTGTCAGACCACTCTTCCTGTTCAGTTCAATGAACTGCTTGACGGGTTCCGCGAAATGAGTGAGCAGGGATATGTGTTAGATCATCTGCAAGTAGAAGAAACGATAGAGCTTTTAAAACAAGAAACTGCTGAAATTATTGCAGATATTGAAGAATTATATGTGGAAGAAGCGATTACAAAACTAGATGATGTGAACGAACGCTTAGAGCAGTTATATGACTCACTTGAGCATGAGGTTTTCTCCTATCATAAAATGAACCGTGAATCTCATACGGTATCTAACTTCCTTCGTATGCTTCAAGAACGAAACCGTGAACTTCGTGAAGAAACGCTATTTGTACAGCAAAGCTATCATTTTAAAGAGCGCGATTTAGACGTATATTATAAAATGGACCGCGAACTAAAACGATTGACTAACTTGTACTATAATATTTCGGACAAGGTGGCGGAGCACAATTTAGCCTACAGTGTGATCCAAGAAGAACTCGAAGACGTTTCCAAACAGCTTAACCAATTAAAAGAATCTCAGGAATCCTATAGCGATATGCTACAAGCTCTTCGCAAAGATGAGCTCTCAGCTAAGGACAAAATAGAAGAACTGAAATCTCAGTTGATTGAAGCACGACGCCTTATTCAAAAAAGCAACCTTCCTGGTGTTCCTGAAGAATATAAAGTGCAGCTTGAAAAAACGGTTCATATCTTAAATGAAGTAACCGCTAAGCTGAAAGAAAAACCGCTTAATATTCAAGCTGTTCAATCTTTACTTGAAGATGCTGTTGGTTTTGTTCAGGATACATTTGATGAAACAGAGGCAATGTTAGAAGAAGCGCGACTCGTTGAAAGAGTGATTCAATACGGTAACCGTTATAGAAGTACTCATCACTCGATTGCACAGTCTTTAGAAGAAGCAGAAGAAGCATTTCGTCATTACGAATACAAAGAAGCATTAAAACAGGCATCTGCAGCTATTGAGCAAGTAGATCCTGGTGCGCTGGATCGTATACAGCGTATTGTATCTTCACAGAGTTAAAAAGCTCGTGTCCAAAGGACACGAGCTTTTTTATGACGCTTTTCTTTTCTATTTGTTTGATGATAACCTTCTGCAACGCTATATAGCCTACGAACGTGCCAGCAACTGTTGGGAAGGACCAGTCAACACCTTGGTTATAAAGTGGTAAATAGTTTTTGAAAAGATGGTCTATACTTGTTATGATTACTAAGGCAAAGCCTAATTTAAAAAAGTACCAAGGTGTGATATGATAATACGTTGTTCCTAAAAAATGAAGAAGGGGGCGCGCATCCTTGATTTATTTAGATAATAGCGCTACAACAAAACCCTATAATGAAGTCATACAATCTTTTACTAAAGTAGCTACAACTTATTATGGCAACCCATCGTCCCTCCATCAATTTGGCGTACAGGCGGAGAATTTGTTGAGCCGTTCACGTGAGCAAGTAGCAGAATTGCTGCACGTATCGTCAAATGAAATTATCTTTACATCAGGAGGAACGGAAGGGAATAATTTGGCTATTAAAGGCGTAGCGATGCAATATAAAAGCCGAGGTCAGCATATCATTACGACAAATATTGAACATGATTCTGTTCATGAACCATTCAAGCAGTTAGAAGCCCTAGGATTTAACGTTACGTATGTTCCGGTAGATTCAAGTGGATTTGTATCACCTGCGGCTATTGAGTCCGCTATTACAGATGAAACCATTTTAGTATCTGTTATGCATGTAAATAATGAAATTGGCACCATTCAGCCAATTGAAGAAATTGGACAGATGCTGACGAACTATTCGAAGGTACTTTTTCATGTGGATCATGTGCAGGGGATCGGAAAAGTTCCGCTTTCTTTAGCGGATCATAAAATTGATTTATGCACATTATCAGGACACAAAATTCACGGCTTAAAAGGGACGGGAATTTTATATAAACGAAATGGAGTTCAGCTTCATCCGTTGCTTAGCGGAGGCTCTCAGGAAATGCAGCATCGATCAGGCACGGAAAATGTGCCGGGAATCGTAGCATTTGCTAAAGCACTTCGTTTAACACTTGAACATGCTGCTCAAAATCAGCAAAAAATGCGGAAAATAAAAGCAGAACTGATGGACAACCTTTCTGCTCACGAAAGAATCACGATTAATACGCCGAATGAGCATTCGGCCCCCCATATTATAAATTTTACAGCACAAGGTATTAAAGGTGAGGTTTTTGTTCACGCTCTTGAAGAAAAAGGAGTGTTTGTATCCACTACATCTGCTTGCTCATCAAAGCGAAAAAAGCCAAGCAAAACGCTTTTAGCTGTCGGTAAAAATTACGAAGAAGCCGATCAGTCCATTCGATTGAGCTTGTCAGGCTTAAATGATTATAATGAAGTAACGCCCATTGTAAATGCTATTTTCACAGTAATTGAAGATCTAAAGAAAGTAATGAGGTAAATGATTATGATATATAACCATATTTTAATTCGGTACGGAGAAATCTCAACCAAAGGACAAAATAGAAAAAAATTTGTTGCCCAGTTAAGAAAAAATATTGTAACGGCTCTTAGTGCATTCCAAAATATTCACGTAAAATACACAAGAGACCGCATGTATATTCACTTAAACGGTGAAAATCACGAGCCTATCATCGAACGTCTTCAGCAAATCTTTGGTATTCAAAGCTTTAGTTTAGCATTAAAAGTTGAAAATGAGCTTGAAGCGATTCAAGAAGCAGCGTTAGAAGCAATGAAAGAATTTGATGTAGAAGGAAAAACATTCAAAGTATCTACTCGAAGAGCGTATAAACAATTTCCTCTTGATACAAACGAATTAAATTATGAAGTAGGAAGTCATATTCTACGAAATACAGAGCATCTAAAGGTAAACGTAAAAGAACCAAGCGTAAATGTACGAGTAGAAGTGAGAAGTGAAGCAACGTATATTACATGTTTTGATTATCGCGGAGCAGGAGGTCTTCCAGTTGGTACGAGTGGAAAAGCGATGCTGATGCTTTCTGGAGGAATCGACAGCCCGGTTGCAGGATACCTAGCCATGAAACGCGGTTTAGAAATAGAAGCGGTTCATTTTTACAGTCCGCCTTTTACAAGTGAACGTTCTAAGCAAAAAGTCATCGATTTAACGCAAAAATTAACGGCTTATCACGAAAAAGTAAAGCTTCACATTGTACCGTTTACAGCTGTACAGCAAGCGATTCAAAAGCAAATTCCAGAGAATTATACTATGACCTCTACACGCCGTATGATGCTTCGAATTACCGACCTTATTCGTGAAAAAAATGAATCGTTAGCTATCGTAACTGGCGACAGCTTAGGGCAAGTAGCTAGTCAAACGGTTGAGAGCATGTATGCGATTAATGAAGTGACTAATACGCCAATTTTGCGTCCTCTTGTAACAATGGATAAAACGGAGATTGTGGAAATCGCCCGCAAAATTGATACACATGAAATTTCGAATCGACCGTATGAAGACTGCTGTACCATTTTTACGCCAAGCTCACCAAAAACGAAGCCAAAGCGTGAAAAAATAAATCGATACGAACAATTTTATGATTTTGAAACATTAATTCAAGAAGCGGTAAATAATGTAGAAACGCTTGAGATGACAGCTTCTTCGGCTATAAATACCGAAGACAGCGTAGAAGATTTGTTTTAAAAGTTAAATTTCATAAAATTACCAAAAAAATAATGTATGATGCCATGTGTTTTGACACAATCTATATTCAACAAGGAGGTGAAAACACATGGCAAACACAAACAAATTAGTAGCTCCTGGTTCAGCAGCTGCTATCGACCAAATGAAATACGAAATCGCTTCTGAATTCGGTGTAAATCTTGGACCAGAAGCAACAGCTCGCGCTAACGGATCTGTTGGTGGAGAAATCACTAAACGCTTAGTTCAAATGGCTGAGCAACAACTTGGTGGTAAATAAGTCATATTAACTAAATAATGATGGCTAAAAAGAGTGGGGGAAACCTCACTCTTTTGTCTTGTTTGTTTTGTCACGTATAATAGAGATAAGGTCAAGCTTTATAAAGTAAAGGAGATGTTGGCGATGGGGACTTTATTTTACGGCGGCAAAATATATACGATGCTAAAAGAAGGTGAGCATGTAGAAAGCGTATATGTTGAAAAAGGATTCATTGAAGATATAGGCGCAGAAGAAGATCTAAGAATCAAATGGGGTGCTGAGATTAACAAAGAAGTACACCTCAAAGGATATCCAATGTATCCGGGCTTTGTAGATAGCCATCTTCACTTAATTGGTCACGGTGAAAAGCTTCTTAGGCTTGATTTGTCTCAAGCTACTTCTAGGAAAGACGTGCTGATGCGCGTTCGGCAAAAAGTAGAGAGTACACCAAAAGGAGAATGGGTAATTGGAGAAGGTTGGGATGAAAATCAGTGGGAAGATTCCTCTTTGATTCAGTATCAAGATCTTGATCAACTTTCAACAGAACATCCTATTATGTTGAAGCGAGTCTGTCGTCACGGATTAGTAGTAAACGGGACTGCTCTTAAAATAGCCGGGATTACAGCTGAAACACGCGACCCGGAAGGAGGTATTATCCAGAGGGATGAAGCGGGAAATCCTACCGGTTTTTTGGCTGATCAAGCGCAAGAATTAGTAACGGCTCATATTCCTCAAGTATCAGAAGCATACATCCGACAAGCTCTTTCAGTAGCCATTAAAGATTGTGTTCAGCACGGATTGACGGGTGGACATACGGAAGATTTAAATTATTATGGAGGCTTTTTGCGTACATATCAAGCATTTCAAGACGTTATTCATAAAGAAAAGCAGCTGTTTCGTGCTCATTTGCTTGTTCATCATGAAGCTGTAGATGATATGTATACATACGTTGAAGAAAAGAAAGACACATCCGCTTTTATTGAAATAGGGCCAATGAAGATTTTTGCTGATGGTTCTCTCGGCAGTCAATCTGCTCTTTTAAGTTTTCCATACAAAAGCGCCCCTTCTACAAGAGGTGTAGCTATTCAATCACTAGATGAATTAAAACAGCTAGTGAGAAAAGCAAGAGAATTGGGCATGACGGTTGCAATTCATGCAATTGGTGATTTAGCGTTTCAATATGTAGTAGAAAGCATCGAACAATATCCTCCTCAAGCAGGGCAAAGAGATCGTATTATTCATGCGCAAATTCTACGAAAAGATTTAGTTGAGCGTGTAAAAAAGCTCCCGGTTGTATTGGATATCCAGCCTCGGTTTTTAGCCAGTGATTTTCCATGGGTTATTGAAAAAATTGGAGAAGAGCATTTGGACTATTGCTATGCTTGGAAAACGTTATTGAACGAGGGCGTTATGTGTGCAGGCGGATCGGATGCGCCTATTGAACCTATCAATCCCATGTTAACGATTCATGCAGCAGTTTCTAGAAAAACTTCTCCAAATAGCTCGGTCGTTTACATACCGTCTGAGCGACTCACAGTATTTGAAGCTGTTCAGCTGTTTACTTTAGGAAGCGCGCAGGCCATTCATCAAGAGCATAAAAAAGGATATGTTCAAAAGGGCTATGTAGCTGATTTTACCGTATTAGAAAGAGATCTGTTTGAGATACATGTAGATGATATCCCAGGGGTACAGGTGCAGATGACTGCTATTAATGGAGAAATTGTATATCAAAAATAAAAAGCGCCCTTGGGCGCTTTTTATTATAGAAATGTACGCTTAACTCGTTGCCAGAAAGAGTTATCTTTCAGTTTAACCGTTTTAATTTGACGGTCGCTTAAACGAATTTGAACTTGATCAACTTGGCGTGCATTTAATGCTTCGTTATCTATTCCAATAATTGGACTGTGGTTGTTGTCATTGGATAGTTTTAAAGTGAGCGTATGCTCAGCGCTTAGGATGAATGAAGATCCTAATGTACGATAGTTATTATTATTTAACGATGCCAATTCGCTGACTTGCATACAAGGAATTAACGGATCAACTACGGCTCCACTTACCGATTTATTATAAGCCGTACTGCCTGTTGGTGTTGAAATAATCATCCCATCCCCACGGAATGTTTCAAAGTGATTTTCATTAATAAAAACATCTAGACTGAGTGTTTTTATAACACCTGATCGAATCGAACATTCATTTAAGCAATAAAAAGAAGTTCCTTGATCAATTTGAGTTTGTAAAACGGGAAATCGACGTACTTCTATATTTTCTGTCGTAATAGCTTCAATCATTTTATCCGTTTCATCGATATGAAAATCGCAGTAAAAGCTTAGTTGATCTGAAGTTGTGACACCAGCATATAAGCAGTCATCTCGAAAGCCAGATTGACGGACAGCCTGTAAGAAAGCTCCGTCACCGCCAATACTTACAATGATGTTAGCGCTGTCGAAATGATCTACTACTTGAAAGTCATATTGTTTTGCAAGTTCAATAAGTGGACTTACAAGTGCCTTTGTTTCCTGGTTTTTTGGATGAAAGAAATAAACGTTGCGGCGATTTGGCATAGATAGTTCCCCCTTGTTTGTCTGATATGTAAAATATTAGCGATAAAGTAAACTTTTTAAAAAAAGTTTGTTACAATAATTATAGCATTATTGCTTTAAGAATTAAAAGAATAATCTTTTAATTCTGACACCTAAAAAGGAGGATTTTCATGAACAAAAAAAGGTGGATTGCTCTTTTAATTGCGGCCTGCTTATTCATTTTTTCTGCGATTGTTAATATTGGTTTTTCAGTCAAAGAAGAAAAAGATGACGGTCTGGCAGGCATCTTTGGAGGAGACGACAGCGAACTATCAGAAACAGTTATCGAAAAAGGGAATGCAGCTAAGAAAATTGCAGTGCTAGAGGTCAATGGAACGATTCAAGATACAGGAAGCGGTTCCTCTCCGCTTATGTCCCAAAATGGTTATAACCACCAAGCGTTTTTAAAGCAGCTAGAGGCTGCAAAAAATGATAAGGCAGTTAAAGGAGTCATTATTAAGGTGAATTCACCGGGCGGCGGCGTCGTTGAAAGTGCTGAAATACATAAAAAAATTGAAGAGCTGAAGAAAGAAACGAAAAAGCCAGTGTATATTTCAATGGGATCAATGGCTGCTTCAGGAGGCTATTACATTTCAACAGCTGCTAATAAAATCTATGCAATCCCGGACACTTTAACAGGTTCACTAGGTGTAATTATGCAAAGCGTTAACTACGGCAAGCTGGCTGATAAACTAGGAGTAGAATCTGTTGTTATCAAAAGCGGAGCTCATAAAGATATTATGTCTCCAACAAGGGAAATGACCGGAGAAGAAAAAGAAATTATGCAAACACTTGTAGACAACTCGTACGATGGTTTCGTCAATGTTATCTCTCAGGGACGTCACTTGTCTAAAGAAAAAGTGCGTTCTATCGCAGATGGACGAGTGTACGATGGACGTCAGGCTAAAGAGCTGAAGCTGGTTGATCAACTAGGCTATTTTGAAGATGCGGTAACAGGAATGGAGAAAGATTATAAGTTAAAAGGTGCACAAGTAATTCAATACAATCAAGGATTCGGACTGCCTTCTTGGCTTTCAATGAGCATGCAAAAAGTAATAGGTGGAGATGAACAAGTTACTGCAATGTTAAAAACATTTGCGCAGCCAAGCTCTCCGCGTCTGATGTATTTATATGCAGAATAGAGGTGAGAACATGGAAAATCAGTCTCATTCAACCGAATCAAATGACAATATAAAACATGAGCCAGGGGTAAGTACTCCAATAAGTAGTGAATTCCATTATGCAGGCTTTTGGATGCGCTTTTGGGCATATCTTTTAGATCTAGCTGTGGTAGCTAGCTTGAACTCTCTGCTGATCAAGCCCATTTTCCATTTAGCAGGTATTTCTCGAGGAGATGGATTTTTTTCTCCCTATACGATTGTAACGGTTATTATCTTTTATGGTTATTTTGTTTTAATGACCAAGTATTTTGGACAAACGCTTGGAAAGATGGTGTTTGGGCTTAAAGTAGTATCGCTGAAAGACTCCACTTTAACTTGGCCTGTTGTGCTGTTTCGTGAAGGAGTTGGACGCTATATTTCTAAAACAGTTTTTTTACTTGGCTATTTATTAGTTGCGTTTTTACCTAAGAAGCAAGGAGCTCATGATTACTACGCAGATACAACTGTCATACATGAAGGTACAATCAGCAGATAATAAAAAGAGGCTGGGACAAAAGGGTTTTAGACGAAGTGAAAAACGCACCACTGATCAAGACTTTTGATTCGTGGTGCGTTTTTTTGGTTATGGTAAACGCAGGTTTCATTTGTTTAGATTCTTCTAGCAGTTGAGTGGAGGGCAAGGCGAAGACTCCTGGGGGAAAAGCGGAGCAGGTAAGACCCCACAGGAGCATATGCGACGAGGAGGCTCAACGACCGCCCGCGGAAAGCGAAGCCTTGCACGGAAATCAACTGCGGTGTCGCAAGCGGTTAAGCTCATGTATACTATTTGTTCGTCTTTAAATTGGATTCATTTCGTTATGTCTCAACCTCTTTTTATTGTTTTCATAAGGTTTAATATTCTGTGTTTTGGAGATAATGTGAAGCTAAGAAGGAGTGAAGGATGTGCTATGGCTTTTATGGATATTGCTAGCACTTTTAATTGTTATTGTACTTATTGTATGGACAAAAATCACGCTATTTGTAGAGCTTCATCATGTCCGAGATAACGATTATTACAGAGTGAGACTCAGGGCTTGGTTTGGTCTTATTCGCTATACATATGAAATTCCGGTAGTGAAAGTAAAAAAAGATTCTCCTCGTTTGCTTGTTGAAAAGAAGAAAGGAATGGGTGATCAAGGAAAAGAAGACGAGAATTCATGGAGTGATTATTCTGTAGAAGACGGGTTAAGCATGTTAGAAAATGCGAAGCAATTCCTTGAACAGGTAGTCGGTTTTCATAAAATTTTTCGTCGTTTCTTACAGAAAGTGACGGTAAGTGATATTAGATGGCACAGCCGTTTCGGCTTAGGTGATGCTGCGTTAACAGGCGTACTTACCGGGGCTGTATGGTCTGCAAAGGGGGGCATAGTTGGTATAATCAGCCGTTATATGAAATTAAAAGATATGCCTGTCATGAGCGTTACTCCTGTATTTCAACATCTTTGGTCAGAAACGGTATTTGAGTGCATAATTTCTTTTCGAGTTGGTCAAGCTATTCTAGTAGGTTTACGGACCTTGAGATACTGGCGGCATACGTCCAAAAAGCGTCGCAAAAGATGGAAGTCGTCAAATAAGAACAAGACACACTCTGTGAAAACATAAGGAGGTTATCTTAATGGCAGAACATCCAATTAAAAGTTTAATGTCGACAGCTATGGAAAATTTAAAGGAAATGATTGATGTTAATACAATCATTGGTGATCCTGTAGAAACACCTGATGGCAGTGTTATTTTAACTGTCTCAAAAGTAGGTTTTGGTTTTGCAGCGGGCGGAAGCGAGTTTGGAGTAGAAGGGCATGCACCATCTTCTCCAGGACAGCATCAGCAAGAATCAGGTCATCCGTTTGGCGGAGGTAGCGGTGGCGGTGTATCGATTACGCCAATCGCCTTTTTAATTGTGAGTGGAAGCGGAATTAAAATGCTTCACCTTAACGAAAGTACACATTTATATGAAAAGATTCTAGATACAGCACCTCAAGCAATTGAACGCGTGCAGCAAATGTTCAAGCGCAACAATCATCAGCAAGATCAGCACAATCAACAAAGTCAGCATCATGACAGTTCAAATGATTTTAATTTGTAGAAATAATATAAAGCTTTGCTTGCTTCTTCAAACGGTAAAAGAAGCAGGCAAAGTCTTTTTTTTTTGCGTTTATTTTTTAGGATACAGCTCCATGTTTTGTATGTCATTTAATTGCAATATAGAGACAGACAAGCTAATATGAACAGTGTACATACTTATTTAAAGGAGGAATTATTCGTGACTAAATTTAAAGGTAACGATGTAACATTGTTAGGAAATCAAGTAAAGGTTGGAGACAAGGCGCCAAACTTTACGGTTTTAGCAAATGATTTATCAGAAGTAACGCTTGACAGCACAAAGGGTTCTGTTCGCCTAATTAGTGTAGTTCCTTCTATTGATACTGGAGTTTGTGATGCGCAAACTCGTCGCTTCAACGAAGAAGCGGCTAAATTAGATAACGTAAAAGTATTAACAGTAAGCGTAGATTTACCGTTTGCTCAAAAGCGCTGGTGTGGTGCTAACGGCATTGATAATGTTCAAACTTTATCTGACCACCGCGACTTATCTTTCGGAGAAGCATATGGTGTAGCTATTCAAGAATTACGCTTATTAGCTCGTTCAATCTTTGTAGTAGACTCAAATGACAACGTAACGTATGTTGAGTACTTACCAGAAGTAACTGAGCATCCGAACTACGAAGCAGCAATCGAAGCAGCTAAAACAGCTAAGTAAGATTGTCAGTGGCGTTCGGCAGAAGGCGGAAAACAATGTTTTTCGCCTTCTTTGTGTTTTAAGAAGTTTTTATGATAAAATATGATGTTCCAAATAGGACGTTTACTCATTTATATAGATATTATTTCATTACACAGGAGGCAGAATATGAGTCAGTTAGTTAGTATGGAAAAGCTATTTGGTGTAATTGATCAAACAGCTATTATTTTAAGAAAAGAACTAAACTGCGTATATTTAGAAGCAGTAGCTGAAACGGGAGAAAATTTGTTTCAAGGAACTATTTTACAAGAAGAGCTAGATGAGGTAACTAAAAAACGTTTAAAAAAAGAATACGATTCAATCACGCTTGATCATTTTGAAAAAGAAACGATTCGAAAAGCGTATCAGCTGGCTATTTTAAAAGGCATGAAAGAAGCAGTTCAGCCTAACCATCAAATGACGCCGGATGCTGTAGGACTATTTGTCAGCTATCTAGTTGGAAAGTTCATGGCAGGAAAAGATAAATATACGCTTTTAGATCCCGCAGTAGGAGCAGGGAATTTATTAACAACCATTTTAAACACACACGCTGCGTCAATTGAACACGTATACGGTGTAGACGTGGATGATTTATTACTTCAATTAACATATGTAAATGCAAATTTACAGAAGCACGGCGTTCAACTATTCAATCAAGACAGCTTACAGCCGCTTTTTATTGATCCTGTGGATTTAGTTGTCTGTGACCTGCCGGTTGGTTATTATCCAAACGACGAAGGGGCAAAAGAGTATAAAGTAAGAGCTGAAGAAGGTCACACTTATGCTCATCACTTATTTATTGAACAAAGCTTGCGTCATGTAAAAGACGGAGGATACGTAGTGGCTCTTATTCCAAATAACTTGTTTGAATCTGAACAGTCTCATTTATTACAGCCGCTCTTAAAAGAGGAAGCAATCGTGCAAGGGATTATTCAGCTGCCACTTTCGATGTTCAAACAAGAGCAGGCTGCTAAAAGTATTATGGTTCTTCAAAAGCAGGGAGAAGGAGTAACAGCACCTGAAAACGCGCTGCTTGTGAATTTGCCGAAGTTCAGCAATCGGGAAGCAATGAGTGATATTATGGCTCAAATGGACCAATGGTTCCGAGTGAATAAAAAGTAAGTCTTTTTCGAAAATAATGAATATTTGCCGGTAGCGTTTTCATGATGTATAGCTCTTGAAATCTATTGTCGTGAATGATTAAATGAATAAGGATAGAAATCGTGTCGAAATGCATAGAATATTGTAGAGATTACACTTTTATGTTCTGTTCGTTATGTTTATGATGCACGTATAATAAAGAAGGAGCTGTTTTTTTATGTCAAAAATCATGGCAATCAACGCCGGCAGTTCTTCACTTAAGTTTCAATTATTTGAAATGCCAAGTGAGACGGTATTAACAAAAGGTTTAGTAGAACGAATTGGTTTAGATAACGCTGTTTTCACGATCTCGGTAAATGGTGAAAAACAAACGGATATTACAGAAATCCCTGACCATGCTGTTGCAGTTAAAATTTTAGTTGAAAAGTTACTTTCTCAAAACATCATTCAATCATACGATGAAATCACTGGTGTAGGTCACCGTGTAGTACACGGCGGAGAGAAATTTGCTGATTCTGTTTTAATCACAGATGAAACACTAGCGGAAATTGAAGCTTTATCTGATTTAGCACCGCTTCACAACCCAGCAAACATTGTGGGAATTAAAGCGTTCCAAGATATTCTTCCAAATGTTCCAGCTGTGGCAGTCTTCGATACAGCATTCCATCAAACAATGCCAGAAAAATCATTCTTGTACAGCTTACCGTACGAGTACTATGAAAAGTATGGCGTTCGTAAATACGGTTTCCACGGCACATCTCATAAATATGTTTCTGAGCGTGCAGCTGAGCTTCTTGGCCGTCCAATCGAACAATTACGCTTAATTTCTTGTCACTTAGGTAACGGTGCAAGTATCGCTGCAATTGAAGGCGGCAAGTCAATTGATACATCAATGGGCTTCACACCATTAGCTGGTGTAGCAATGGGAACTCGTTCAGGTAACATTGACCCTGCATTAATTCCATTTATTATGGAGAAAACAGGAAAAACTGCTGACGAAGTATTAAATGTATTAAATAAAGAAAGTGGTCTTTTAGGTGTATCTGGTATTTCTAGTGACCTACGCGATCTAATCAAAGCAAGCGCTGAAGGCAATGAACGCGCTGAAACAGCACTTGAAGTATTTGCTAGCCGTATTCATAAATATATCGGTTCTTATGCTGCTCGTATGTCTGGTGTAGATGCAATCATCTTCACAGCAGGTATTGGAGAAAACAGTGATGTTGTACGTGCTCGCGTTCTTCGCGGTTTAGAGTTCATGGGCGTTTATTGGGATCCAGCTTTAAATAGTGTACAAGGAGAAGAAGCATTTATTAGCTACCCTCATTCTCCAGTTAAAGTTATGGTTATTCCTACAGACGAAGAAGTTATGATTGCACGTGACGTTACTCGTTTAGCGAATATTTAAGTTCATAAAGTGCCTCTTCAATGCATGAATTCTCATAAATTGTCAGGCAAACTAACGAAAAGCTGATTTCCTTGTTAGGAAATCAGCTTTTTTATATAGCGTAAGTAGCTGACGATTGAAAGAAGGTTTACAACGTATAGAAGAAAGAAATAATATAGGAAGCAAAATGTAACGGATGCATTATTTGTTATAATAAAAATAAAACTACTCATTTCTTGAAAGGGTGACATGATGATACTAACGAATCGCGAAGAACAGCTTTTAGAAGAAATCTATAAATGGGAAGAGAGCTTACAGAGTGTAGAAGCAACTGAGATGGAGTTATTATACGAAGAGTGGTTAGAAAAAGGGCTTAACTTAATTCCAGCTTCTGTTCGTGAGACCTATTTACATAAAATTGATGAGGGACTCTTTCAGTTAACTGCATTAATTCAAGGTACGGAAATGCAAACTCAAGCGACAAAACGAATTATTGAAACCGCTCGTGTATTCAAAGAGGATATCACAGATCTGTCAGAAATGAATTCCCTTCAAGTAGATCAGCTTTCTTATATATGCGAACAGCAAATGGCCAAGCTTCGATTGTATGCGCTGAGTCAAGGAGCACTTTCAGGAACCGGACAATCGCTGCTAGTCGGTATTGATATACCTGCTGTTTTATGCATGAATATTCAAGCGGTGCAACAGGCAGCAATGAGCTACGGCTATCATATCCAGACTCCTTCAGAGCTGATGCTAACGCTAAAAGTTTTCCATGCAGCAACGTTACCTAGACACCTTCAGGCTGAGGGGTGGCATCAATTAAAGAGTGAGTTGAGCCAAGAATTTGACCCGTATTTTTATGAAGGTGTTGATCAAATTGTAGATAAAACGTGGCTGCAAAAAATCGTTGTGCAAATCGGGAAAACGCTAGCTATATTTGCTGCGAAGCGAAAAGTTTATAATCGTTTGCCAATTGTGAGTATGATGGTTGGCGGAGGGATGAATTATCGAATGGCCAAGCAAGTGACAGATTATGCAAAGCGCTTTTATCAATACCGCTATTTGTTAGATAAGAAAAACGAGTCTCATTAATTTTTCATGAGACTCGTTTTTTTGTCTATCCGTGAACTTTTCTTGATATTTCCTCATTTGTTCGATACCAAATCCACAAATCATTAATAATAGAAGCAAGTTCTCCTATCTCGCTATTTAATTCACAGGAGCGGATAAAATTAGTCTCATCTTCTAACGCCGCCTGTTTTTGATTAATACTCTTTTCTAAAGATTGAATTTTGTCTGGGATCTGCCCCCGAATGGATTCCCATGTTAGGAGAATATCCTGCTGAACTTTTTCAGAATAGAATGTCCATTCTCTTTCAAGAGCAGGAATTTTTATACCAAGTCTGTTGTCATAAGTAAAAAAGCGCTCCATTTTTTCACCTCTTCCCTTCCATTTTATACAATGACAAAAGCCAGAGCTACTGTAAGTGAAAAATAAATCATTTATACTTGATTTATGCATATAAATATACACGGTATGTAAGAAAAGAATATTCATCCATGTTTATTTTTACAGTATTTTAAGAGATTTCACCCTGTTAAATTAAAATAAATGTGAATTTATATACTTTTTTTTGAATAACTATTGAAAATAGATTAAAAAGTTGTTAAAGTAATAGTAGATTAAATGAATAAAAATTAAAACGGTTGTATTAATATATATATAATTTGTAGGAGGAATAGATAATGAGTAATCCAAAAGTTGTTTTAGCATATTCCGGAGGTTTAGATACGTCAGTTGCAATTAAATGGTTACAGGAAAAAGGGTACGATGTGGTAGCTTGCTGTTTAGATGTAGGCGAAGGAAAAGATTTAAAATTCGTTAAAGAAAAAGCCTTAACAGTTGGAGCGGTATCATCATATGTGATTGATGCAAAAGAAGAATATGCCAATACATTTGCGTTAGCAGCACTTCAAGCACACACATTATATGAAGGAAAATATCCATTAGTATCTGCACTATCTAGACCGCTAATCGCTAAAAAGCTTGTAGAAGTAGCAGAACAAGAAAATGCAGTAGCTGTCGCACATGGATGTACGGGAAAAGGAAATGACCAAGTGCGTTTCGAAGTATCAATTAAAGCATTAAATCCGCATTTAGAAGTTTTAGCTCCTGTTCGTGACTGGAAATGGTCTCGTGAGGAAGAAATCGAGTATGCAAAAGAAAAGAATATTCCAATTCCAATTAACTTAGACAGCCCATTTTCAATTGACCAAAACTTATGGGGAAGAAGTAATGAGTGTGGCGTTCTTGAAGATCCTTGGGCAGCTCCACCTGAAGAAGCATATGACCTAACAGCTTCTCTTGAAAATACTCCGGACACAGCCGATGTAGTAGAAATTGAATTCGTTGAAGGTGTTCCAGTAGCATTAAATGGTCAATCTTATACGCTAGCTCAGTTAATTCTAGAATTGAATGAAATTGCAGGTAAGCACGGAGTCGGACGTATTGACCATGTAGAAAACCGTCTTGTGGGAATCAAATCACGTGAAGTATATGAGTGTCCAGCTGCTATGACATTAATCAAAGCACACAAAGAGCTTGAAGATTTAACATTAGTGAAAGAAGTAGCGCACTTCAAACCAGTGATTGAGAAAAAATTAACAGAAGTTATCTATGAAGGTTTATGGTTCTCTCCATTAACAAATTCCCTGCTTGCATTCTTAAAAGACACGCAGCAATATGTGAACGGAACAGTGAGAGTAAAACTATTTAAAGGGCATGCTATCGTAGAGGGACGTAAATCTCCTAATTCTTTATACAATGAAAAACTTGCAACATATACAAAAGAAGATGAATTTGATCACAATGCAGCAGTTGGTTTTATCTCATTATGGGGTCTTCCAACACAAGTGAGCAGCATGGTAAATCAAAAGAAGGTGACAACGGTATGACCAAACTTTGGGGAGGGCGTTTTACGAAACGCCCTGAACAATGGATTGACGAGTTCGGTGCGTCAATTTCATTTGATCAGCATCTTGTAGAAGAAGATATTGAAGGCAGTTTAGCACATGTAACAATGCTTGAGAAATGCAGCATTCTTTCTGGAGATGAAGCGTCACAAATTAAAAAAGGCCTTCAAACACTGCTTGAAAAAGCTAAGAAGAAAGAATTAACATTTTCTGCTCAATATGAAGATATTCATTTGAATTTAGAAAAGCTATTAATTGATGAAATTGGTCCGGTTGGAGGTAAGCTTCATACGGGTCGAAGCCGTAATGATCAAGTTGCTACAGATATGCACTTATATTTAAAAAAGCATGTTCAACAAATTGTAGGACTGATCGAAAATCTAGAAGATGTATTGCTTACAAAAGCAGATCAGCATGTCGAAACTATTTTTCCAGGCTACACACATTTACAGCGCGCGCAGCCGGTTTCTTTTGCTCATCATTTAATGGCGTATGTTTCAATGTTTAAGCGTGATGCTGAGCGTTATGCGGAATCACTGAAGCGTATTGATTTATCTCCTTTAGGAGCAGGAGCTTTAGCTGGTACGACATTTCCAATTGATCGTCATTACAGCGCGGAGCTTCTAGGCTTTAATGGAATTTATCAAAACAGTATGGATGCTGTCAGCGACCGTGACTTTATTTTAGAGTTTTTAAGCAACAGTTCTATTTTAATGATGCATTTATCTCGTTTTTGTGAAGAGTTAATTTTATGGTCTAGTCAAGAGTTTCAATTTATTGAAATGGATGATACGTACGCAACGGGCAGCAGTATCATGCCTCAAAAGAAAAATCCTGATATGGCGGAGTTAATTCGTGGTAAAACAGGACGAGTATATGGTCATTTATTTAGCTTATTGACTGTGTTAAAAGGCACGCCTTTAACATACAACAAAGACTTGCAAGAAGATAAAGAAGGCATGTTCGATACGGTTACAACGATTGAAGGATGTTTGACTATTTTTGCTGGCATGATCGAAACAATGACAGTAAAAACAAATGTTATGGAAAAAGCTACGAAACAAGATTTTTCAAATGCAACGGAGTTAGCTGACTATCTTGCTTCAAAAGGTATGCCGTTTCGTGAAGCACATGAAGTGGTTGGGAAACTGGTTCTCGTTTGTATTCAGAAAAATATCTACCTAATGGATTTGCCGCTTGAACAATATAAGGAAGCATCAGATTTATTCGAGGAAGACATCTATCATGTATTAAGTCCAAAAACAGCTGTTAATCGCCGCAATAGCGCGGGAGGAACAGGATTTGAACAAGTAAAAAAAGCAATTCAGCTAGCTAAAGATGAATTGCATGAAAAAACATCGATATAAAAAAGTTATCAAAACGTCCGCAGAAAAATCTGCGGGCGTTTTTTGATGTGAGATAAATGGTATAACTAGAGCATTTAAGAAGAAAATAGAAAAGATCATGTAAGGGATTATGAAGTAAAGTTTACAATAAAGTGAAAAAGGAGAAGTGACGTATGAAAGACAAAAAACATCCGCAGCATGTATATGAATATGATTTCGAAGGAGAAAAAGAGACATCAAGACAGCTAATGGATTCTTATTCAAGCGGCGTCATTGGCGATGCTATGGCTTCTGTAGTGGAAAATCCAGAAGCACAGAGTGATAACGAACTATATGAATAACTAGATGCATATACTGTATATAGACTAAGAAAAGCAGGATTATGCTGAGCTCTATCGAAAGGTAACGTCATAGTAAATCCGGTTTTCTAAAGGATTTGGTGTGGCGTTCTTTTTTCAGTTAATCACTGATATAAGAAAAGAGGGATAAAGGTGAAAATTGGAGTGCCGAAAGAAGTAAAAAACAATGAAAATCGCGTGGCTATTACTCCAGCTGGTGTTACAGCTTTAGTTAACGGTGGGCATGATGTATATATTGAAACACAGGCAGGAGAAGGATCTGGATTCCATGATGAAGATTACACAAATGCAGGAGCTTCTATTGTAAATACTGCAAAAGAAGCATGGGATGCTGAAATGGTTATGAAAGTAAAAGAACCGATTTCAGAAGAATACGGATATTTTCGTGAAGGACTTATTTTGTTTACCTATTTACATTTGGCAGCTGAAGAAGCATTAACGAAAGCATTGATTGATAAAAAGGTGGTAGGCATCGCTTATGAAACTGTACAGCTTCCAAACAAAAGCTTGCCTCTGTTAACTCCGATGAGCGAAGTTGCAGGAAGAATGTCTTCTCAGATCGGAGCTCAATTTTTGGAGAAAACCAAAGGTGGCAAAGGGATTTTATTAAGTGGAGTTCCAGGCGTGCAAAGAGGAAAAGTAACAATTATTGGAGGAGGAGTAGCAGGAACCAACGCTGCTAAAATTGCGGTCGGATTAGGGGCTGATGTTACAATAATTGATTTAAACGCTGATCGCCTTCGCCAGCTTGATGATTTATTTGGTAAAGAAGTGACGACATTAATGTCAAATCACTACAATATCGCACAATCTGTAAAAGAGTCAGATTTAGTGATAGGAGCGGTTCTCATACCAGGAGCTAAAGCGCCAAAGCTTGTCACCGAGGAAATGGTTCAAACGATGTTAAAAGGGTCCGTTGTAGTTGATATTGCTATTGATCAAGGGGGAATTTTTGAAACAACTGATCGTATTACCACTCACGATAACCCGACTTATTCGAAGCATGAGGTCTTGCATTATGCTGTTGCTAATATGCCCGGAGCTGTTCCACGTACGTCGACCTTAGCGCTGACCAACGTAACGGTTCCTTATGCTCTGCAAATAGCAAATCAGGGATATAAAAAAGCGTGCTTAAAAAACCCTTCCCTTCTTCAAGGCATCAACACCCTAAATGGGTTTGTCACTTACGCGGCTGTGGCAGATGCACACGGTCTAACTTACGCTGATGCAACAACTTTATTAGAGCAAGCATAATAAGGCATGTTTTTGCGCAGTTTGTGATATGATAGCCGCGTATTCACTTGTTTTGTAACCAAAACAGACGGGTAGAATATAGAAAAGGTTAGTGTAAAAGGAGAGAATATATGATGCACGTTTCTTATCATGGACATTCTGTTGTTAAAATTGAAACAAAAGGAAAAACAATTTTAATTGACCCGTTTATCACTGGAAATGAATTAACAGATTTAAATGCTGAAGATGTAAAAGCAGATGTGATTTTACTGACTCATGGCCATAATGATCATGTAGGCGACACGGTGGAAATTGCTAAGCGCAGCGGTGCACTTGTTGTGGCAGTAGCAGAATTAGCTACATATCTTAGCTGGCAAGGTTTAAACGTACATCCAATGAGCATAGGCGGAGCCTATACATTTGATTTTGGCACGGTGAAATTGACCCAAGCTTTCCACGGTTCAAGTTATAAAGAAAATAATGAGAAAATTATTTATACAGGAATGCCAGCTGGTTTGCTTTTAACGATTGAAGGAAAGACAATTTATCATGCTGGAGATACGGCTTTATTTTCTGATTTAAAGTTAATTGGTCGCCATGAGCCTGACGTAGCATTTCTTCCAATTGGAGATAACTTTACAATGGGACCTGAAGATGCGGCTATCGCAGCGGAATGGGTGCAGGCAAAGCTTGTTGTGCCAATTCACTACAATACATTTCCTGTAATTAAGCAAGATCCTCATCAATTTGTTGAGTCTTTATCCGGTATTGAAGGAAAAGTGTTAAAAGTTGGAGAAAGATTGGAACTTTAATCATAAATAGAGGCTGGGACAAAAAGATTTCAGTTAAAGTCAAAAAAGAACGAGTAATCGATAATATCGATCACTTGTTCTTTTTTTATTGTTATGGTGAACGTAGGTTTCGTATATGCAGCGGCTTCTAGCTGTTGATTAGAGGGTAAGACGAAGACTCCGGGGGGAAAAGCGGAATAGGTGAGACCCCACAGGAGTGCAAGCGACGAGGAGGCTCACCGACCGCCTGTGGAAAGCGAAGTCTTGCACGGAAATCAACTGCGGTGTCACAAGCGGTTCAGCTCATGTCTCACATTTGTTCGTCTTTAGATTGAATCGATGCAGTTATGTCTTAATCTCTTTTTATTTGCAAAGAAACGTTCTGCTTTTTTTACTTCCCTGCATACGATAGTAATAATAAGGAGGGAGAGCTATGGAGAAAAATCGAGTTATTTTATCGCTTTTACTATGCGGAGTGATGCTTTACTATGCAATGCCGCACTTAGTGTTAACAACTTCGAGTTTGCAAGGAATTTTTAGTATAAGCTGGCTTACCTTTGCTCTTTTTGTAGCTGGAGGCAATTTGTCATCACTGCTTTATGCACCGCGCCGCAAGAAGGCGAGTATTCAAAAAAATAGTGTGAGAAAGCCTTTGCGTCAAAGAGGTTAGATTGAATCCATTTCACTTCCCCCGTATAATAAAAGAAAAGACATATGAAACGTAAAAACGTTTTAGAAGGGTGAAGTACACGTGGCGACAAAACATGAGCAAATTTTACAGTATATCGATTCGCTTCCAATTGGTGAAAAAATTTCAGTGCGCCAAATTGCCAAAGAACTGAATGTCAGTGAAGGCACGGCGTACCGAGCAATAAAAGACGCAGAAAATAAAGGATATGTTTCAACGATTGAACGAGTTGGAACCATTCGAATTGAACGAAAGAAGAAAGAAAACATTGAAAAGCTCACGTTTGCTGAAGTAGTAAACATCGTGGATGGACAAGTGCTGGGCGGACGTGAAGGCTTGCATAAAACGTTAAACAAGTTTGTTATTGGAGCGATGAAGCTTGATGCTATGATGAGATATACCGAGGCCGGAAACCTTCTTATCGTTGGGAATCGAGTAAACGCTCATGAATTAGCTCTTGAAGCAGGAGCAGCCGTGTTAATTACGGGCGGCTTTGATACGGAAGAATGGGTTAAGAAGCTTGCGGATGATCTTAAGCTTCCTATTATTTCAACGAGCTATGATACGTTTACAGTGGCAACAATGATTAATCGTGCTATTTATGATCAGCTGATAAAAAAAGAAATTGTGCTTGTAGAGGATATTTTAACACCTATCTCTGAAGCGGTTAGCTTGCAGTTAACCGATACGATTGAAAAATGGCATGAATGTAATGATAAGACTCACCACAGCCGTTTTCCTGTAGTGGATCAGCATATGAAAGTTCACGGTATGGTCACCTCAAAAGATGTTATTGGATATGACCTTTCTACTTCAATTGAAAAAGTAATGACGAAAAATCCGATGACCGTTCACGGGAAAACATCGGTCGCTTCTTCTGCGCATATGATGGTATGGGAAGGGATTGAAGTGCTGCCTGTAGTGGATGATTACCACCGGCTAGAGGGCATTATCAGCCGTCAAGATGTTTTAAAGGCGCTGCAAATGATTCAGCGTCAACCGCAGGTAGGAGAAACCATTGACGACATTGTCACCAATCAATTTATGGATGTACAAGAGACAAAAGAAGCACCGGTGTATCGCTGTGAAGTAACGCCGCAAATGACGAATTATATGGGGACTATTTCATACGGGGTTTTCACTACTATTGTAACGGAAGCCGCCAATCGTGTTCTTCGCTTATATAAAAAAGGTGATTTGGTTATTGAAAACATCACCGTTTATTTTATTAAGCCAGTTCAAATTGAAAGCGTAATTGAAATTCGTCCTAAGCTATTAGAACTTGGTCGGAAGTTTGCTAAATTAGATGTAGAAGTCTACAATGCTGGGGTCGTAGTAGGGAAAGCGATGATGATGGCTCAGTTATTGGACAGAGTATAAAAAAAGAAGCTGCTCTGCAGCTTCTTTTACATTTGATCAGCTTCTTTTATTGCATAAGGCTGATAGTACTTATAAGCTTTGATACCTGCTAATATGCTGCCTGAACCGAACAATACAAATAGTATGCCGATGATAAGCGAAAGGTTTGTTTCGTAAATAAACCATTGATTGACTCCAAAAAATAATACAAAAGAGCCAAGACAAATACTCGACTTAGCGGAAATCCACTTTCGTTCCATTGGGCGTTTCGAACGTACATATTTTACTTTTAAATACATGTAGAAAACAAAGGACACAACGATTAAAATCATAAAAAATGGCACAGACGCCCCTCCAGTCCGGTGTATTTCTATCCGTAATGTTCTAGATGCTAGTAATCAGTAGTGTTGAAAGTGTTTACAGTAGTATCTATTATTTTACAGGTCGATGACAGAAAATTCTACTATTGATTGATTCTTCTTTTAAAAAAGAGAAGAGATATGATTTAATAAATAATATGGATACAGCGCTGTGGAAATGTAAGTGCATGTGGTGCGTACATAAAACAAGAACAGTATTGACAGGAGAGAGAAAATGAAAGCACAAATATTAGAAGCTATTAAGCAGTTTGACACGATCATTATTCACCGGCACATTCGTCCAGATCCAGATGCATACGGATCTCAGTGCGGATTAGCGGAATTGTTAAAAACATCTTTTCCGGAGAAGAAGGTATACGTAACGGGAGAAGAAGCGGAGTCATTAAAATTTTTATACCGGATGGATGATATCGCTGATGAGACCTATGAGGATGCGCTTGTTATTGTTTGTGATACGGCTAATGAAGCACGAGTATCAGATCAGCGCTACGTAAATGGAAAAATGGTCATTAAAATTGATCACCATCCAAACCAAACTCCTTACGGTGATTTGCTTTGGGTTGAGACGTCTGCTTCTTCAACAAGCGAAATGATTTATGAATTTTACTTGGAAGGAAAAGAAAAGGGGTTATCTCTGAATGATGAAGGAGCAAAGCTGATCTTCAGCGGTATCGTCGGAGATACGGGTCGATTTTTATTTCCAAATACAAAGCCCAAAACGTTTTGCTATGCAAGTGAATTGATTCAATATGGTTTCAATTTTAAAGATGTATATGATCAGTTATACAAAACAAAAGAAAACGTCGCTCACTTACATGGATACGTGCTACAAAACTTTACGATGTCTCCATCAGGAGTTGCTCATATGAAAATTCCAAATGAAATTCTTCGCAAATATGATGTGACACCAGCTGATGCCTCTCAGCTAGTCGGTTCGTTAGGGCAAATTGATGGAGTAAAAACGTGGGTGTTTTTTGTGGAGGAAGAAAATCAAATTCGTGTTCGCCTGCGTTCAAAAGAGCTTGTCATTAATACAATTGCTAGAAAATACAACGGAGGAGGCCATCCTCTTGCGTCCGGAGCTTCCATTGATTCATGGGAAGAAGTAGAGCCTTTACTACATGATTTAGAAGAGCTCTGCAGTCAGGAGTAATTTGTAAAATAAGCCGTTGATTTTAAATCAGCGGCTTTTTACAGTACTTTTTCCATCTTTTTAATTCGAACTTCAATCGAAAGCGTTGTATAAAAATAAATTTGATGAACTTCAACTTCATAAATCGTTTTATCGAATTCGTATTTTTTATTTTCAATTGCTTTTTTTAAGATATCCCTGCTTCGATACGCACTTTCAATATCTTGGGCAATTAAGTGCTGTGCTTCTTCGTCGACGCTTTTTTGAATATTGTATTCAACCACAGAGTTTACTTTATAACGATGACCGTTTACTAATTTTACTTTCACATTCTGAATAATCAAATGCTGCTTCATTTCCTTGTTTAATGCTTTTACATCTTCTTGCCATGCGCTAATTTGCAAATTTGCTTTTTCTAGCTTATCATTAGCAATTCGAACTTCTTCTAGCTCTCTATCTCTTGAAACGCCGTAAATCGTTAAAAACACCCCCCAGCTAACAATTGCTCCAATGACTATACCGGCAAAAAAACGCTGCCAGTCGGAGCGCTTGAACATTCGCTCGCTGGGTACCCTCATACAAAATGCTCCTGAGTTAACCACTTGATGATAAGAGCCCCGGTCTGAGCTCCTCCCATAGCGGATAGAATTAAAAGGATTTGTTTGAATACATCTTTTGTGGCTCCTTCAAAGAGTCCGCGCTCAAAGCTGTAAAACGTATCAAATGTTCCTCCAATTGCTCCGACAATTGCCCAGATTTTTAAACTATTGCTGAGGGTATGCATGACGTATAAAGGAGATTTTCCAATTAAAAACCCCGCAAATGCTCCAATTAATGAACCGCCTAAAATAATACCTAATGAAGTGAAGTAACTCCAAATGAAAAGAGACATAAAAGGCTCTTTTGTCATGACGTGTCCTCCTTTACTATTTTATCAATGAATCACGCTTCCTACATATATATGGACAAACGCTCAGAGTTATGTAATTTGTCTACGCCGGCAACAAAATTTATAATAAGAATAAAGAATTAAAGAAAGGTGGGAAGTCCTGTGCCTTTTGTTCACTTGCAGCTTCAAAGTTCTTATAGCTTACTAAGCAGTTCCGTTCGTATTCATGAACTTGTAGAAACAGCTAAGAAAATGAACTATGAAGCGATTGCTTTGACTGATGAAAACGTGATGTACGGAGTCATTCCTTTTTATAAAGCCTGCGAGAAAGCGGGAATCAAGCCAATTATTGGGCTCACATTATCAATCTTAGAACATGAAGAAAGCGAGCGAGCGTACCCTTTAGTTTTGTTAGCGGAAAATGATAAGGGATATGAAAATCTATTAAAACTAAGCAGTTTAGTTCAAACCAAGGAAAAACACGGTGTAAATAAAAAATGGCTCCATCATTACAACGGCGGGTTGATTGCTATTACACCCGGTGTAACTGGAGAAGTTGAAACCCTGCTAGCAGAAAAAAAACTTCAAGATGCTAAGCGAGTGCTTCAATTCTTTAAAAAAGTATATTCACAGTCTTTTTATATATCGATACAGCGCCACGGACAGGATGAAGCTTTTATAAATCAGCAGTTAACGGAACTTGCTGCTGAAGAAAATATCCCGCTTGTTGCGACGAATCAAGTGAAATATTTAAAAAAAGAAGATCGGGATGCGTATGAGTGTTTAGCAGCTATTCGAGACGGAGAGAAATTACATAGCGATGAAGAGGTAAAAAGTAAGAGCAGCGAGTACTATTTCAAATCACCTGATGAAATGGAAGATCTCTTTCATGACCAGCATTTTTTAATAGAAGAAAGTATAAAAATCGCAAGACGATGCGAGCTCGAAATTTCTCTAGGCGTAATGTCCATTCCAAAATATCCTGTTCCCCCGTCTGTTACATCATCAACTTATTTGCGCACTCTCTGCGAAAAAGGATTGCAAGAAAGAGTTCAAGTGGTCACGGAACAATATGAGGAACGCTTGGATTATGAGCTGAACATTATTGAAAATATGCGCTTTAGTGATTACTTTCTTATCGTATGGGATTTTATGAATTATGCTCATGAACACAGTATCCTAACGGGCCCAGGCCGTGGTTCAGCGGCAGGCTCACTGGTTTCATACGCCTTGGGAATTACAAATGTTGATCCAATTCAGCATCAGCTTTTATTTGAGCGCTTTTTAAACCCTGAACGTATTTCGATGCCTGATATTGATATTGATTTTCCTGATAACAAACGAGATCAAGTCATTCAGTATGTGGCTCAAAAATATGGAGCGCTGCACGTAGCTCAAATCATTACATTTGGAACATTAGCAGCTAAAGCAGCTGTACGTGATGTAGGGAGAGTGATGGGATATGATCAAGAGGCGCTCAACAAAATGTCCAAAGCGATTCCAACTAAACCAGGTACAACGTTAAAAAGCGCTCTTCGCGATTCAAGAGTTCTTCAAGACTATTTATCTGAAAATGAAGCCAGAAAACAATGGTACAACATTGCTATGAAGATAGAAGGACTGCCAAGGCATACTTCTACGCATGCAGCAGGCGTTGTGATTAGTGAGAAGCCTCTGACGCAATCTGTAGCCGTACAAGAAGGACATGATGATGTATATTTAACTCAATATCCAATGGAGGCTCTGCAAGACGTTGGACTTTTGAAAATGGACTTTTTAGGTTTGCGCAACTTAACCATTTTAGATCATATTTTAAAGAAAATTGAGCGGGACATGAATCGAAAGCTGTCACTGTCTCATATACCGTTTAACGATCAGAAAACTTTTGAACTGCTGAGTAAAGGGGATACGACGGGTATTTTTCAGCTAGAGTCAGATGGAATGAGAAGAGTACTTCAGCAATTAAAACCTACAGAGCTAGAAGATATTGTAGCAGTTAACGCGCTGTATAGACCTGGTCCGATGGAAAATATTCCAACCTATATTAAGCGCAAGCATGGAGTGGAGAAGGTAATATATGATCATCCTACGCTTAAAGACATTTTACAATCCACGCACGGAGTTATCGTATATCAAGAGCAAATTATGCAGATTGCTTCAAAAATGGCCGGTTTTTCTCTTGGAGAAGCAGATTTGTTGAGAAGAGCAGTTAGTAAAAAAGAACGGGCAGTGCTGGATCGTGAACGAGCTCATTTTATCCAAGGAAGCAAGAAGAAAGGATATGACCTATCCGTTGCTAATCGAGTGTATGACCTTATTGTGCGTTTTGCTGATTATGGCTTCAACCGAAGTCATGCCGTTGCTTACAGTATGGTAGCCTATCAGTTAGCTTATTTGAAAGCACATTACCCGCTACAGTTCTTTTCAGCTTTACTAACGAGCGTTATTGGAAACGAAGGGAAAATTGCTCAATATATTAATGAACTAAAAAGAAAAAAAATACAAGTTCTCCCACCTTCTATTAACAAGAGCATGTATTCGTTTAACGTAGAAGGTGAAAGTATAAGGTATAGCCTTGCAGCGATTAAACATATTGGTGCAGCAGCTATGCAGGAAATAACAGAAGAGCGAAAGAAAAAAAGATTTGAAGACTTATTTGATTTTTGTGCCCGTGTTTCACAAAAAGCCGTGAATAAAAAGGCGCTTGAAGCTTTGATTCTGTCTGGAGGCTTTGATGAGTTTGGAGAAAATCGAGCTACTTTATTAGCAACGATTGATGTAGCATTTGAACATGCAAGCTTGGTACTCCCAGATGATGACTTTGGATTTGGAGCTGAATTTTCGTTAAAGCCTAAATATATGGAAAAAGAGGAACTGAAAATAGAAGATCGGCTTCAGTATGAAAAAGATATGCTAGGTTTTTATTTATCAAGCCACCCTGCTTCTCAGTATGAAGCACTAAATTCCTTTTATTCTGTTGTTTCTCTTCACGATATGAAAGAATACGCTTCAGGAAAAGCGGTCTCTCTTTTAGTATTTGTGTTGGAAATTCGCGTCATTCGAACGAAAAAAGGAGAGCAAATGGCCTTTTTACGCATCACGGATGAAAGTGGAGAAGGAGAAGTTGTCGCGTTTCCCCGCGTATTCGAGCAGAATCGTCTGCTGTTTGAACAAGGTAAGGTTTTACTGATACAAGGAAAGATAGATGAAAGAAATGGGCAGCAGCAAATTGTTTGTCAACGTGCTGAAGCTGCTAGCGAGGCGGTTCAAAAACTACCGTCAGAAGAATTATACTTACGTATAGAAACAAAGCAAGGTACAGAAAAGCTGCTTCAAACTATTTACCAGCATTTTCAGTCTCATAGAGGGAAAATCCCCGTAAAAATTTATTATGAGGCAGAACGTCAATTGGTCAAGCTTCCCGTTCACTATTCTATTGAACGAAGCGATGAGTTAATAAAAACTTTAAAAGCAATGCTGGGAGAGAAGCACGTAGTGTTCAAGAAGATATAGTCTTTACAGATTTCATGTGATGTTATATGGTAAAATAGTTAAAAAAGTGGTCTGACCACCGTTTTTTATGAAATATACGAATTAGATGCGTTTTTCTTGAAATGAAATGCAATTGGATTTATAACATCATATGAGTAGTGTGGGAAAGAACATGGTTCAGGCGCAGTATTTGTTATCATTTTGTTTATTGGGAGTGAAATTCATTGTCTTTACGTGAAGAAGCATTGCATATGCACCGCATTAACAAAGGTAAACTAGAATCAAAGTCCAAAATTCCTGTTCGAAACGCAGAGGATTTAAGCCTTGCTTATTCCCCTGGTGTAGCAGAACCTTGCAAAGAAATATATGATGATGTAAACAATGTATATGAATATACGATGAAAGGAAATATGGTAGCTGTTGTATCTGATGGCACTGCCGTATTGGGCTTGGGCAATATAGGTCCTGAAGCTGCTCTGCCAGTAATGGAAGGGAAAGCTGTCCTTTTTAAAAGTTTTGCCGGCGTAGATGCATTCCCAATTTGTTTAAACACGACAGATGTGGACAAAATTATAGAAACTGTTAAATTGCTAGAACCTACTTTTGGAGGCGTTAATTTAGAAGATATTGCGGCTCCGAACTGTTTTGAAATTGAAGAGCGGTTGAAAAAGGAAACAAATATCCCGATTTTTCATGATGATCAGCATGGGACGGCTATTGTTACGGTAGCGGGTCTTCTTAATGCCCTGAAGCTGACAGGAAGAAAAATGTCACAAATCAAAGTGGTAGCGAATGGAGCAGGAGCTGCTGGCATTGCTATTATTAAATTATTATACAGCTATGGAGTGCGCGATATCATTATGTGTGATTCCAAAGGAACGATTTATGACAAGCGTCCTCACGGCATGAACCGTATAAAAGATGAAGTTGCAGCCTATACAAATCGAAGCAGAGTAGAAGGTACGTTAGCTGATGCGTTAGAAGAAGCTGACGTATTTATTGGAGTTTCGGTTGAAGGAGCACTCACACCGGAGATGATTGGAAAGATGAATCCAGACCCAATCATTTTTGCAATGGCAAATCCGGTGCCTGAAATTATGCCAGAAGAAGCTAAAAAAGCTGGCGCGAAAGTAATCGGCACCGGACGTTCTGATTTTCCTAATCAAGTGAACAATGTCCTAGCGTTTCCGGGGATATTCCGAGGTGCACTAGATGTACGTGCTACTCATATTAATGAAAAAATGAAAATGGCTGCAGTTGAGGCCATTGCTAATTTAATTACGGAAGAGGACTTGAATACAGACTATGTGATTCCAGGTCCATTTGATGCACGAGTGGCTCCGGCAGTAGCCGCCGCTGTTGCAAAAGCAGCTATGGAAACAGGCGTTGCCCGAATAAAAGTAAAGCCAGAAGCCGTAGCTGAAAACACACGTCGCTTAGCGATTATTGAATAAGGTTACATCAACTGTTCTTTGACAGGCATGATGCTTCAAGCATGCCTGTTAAAGTAATGTAAAGTGAGTGGTAGTAAACTTGAAGAATGAACGTTCAAAAGTATATGTAGAAATTCTAAAACAAATTCGCCAGCTAATGGAAGACGATCGTTTAACTACGGGGGATAAAATCCCGTCAGAACGAGAGCTTTCTGAACGGTTAGGCGCAGGACGTTCTTCCGTTCGAGAAGCGCTCAGAGCGTTAGAGCTAATTGGGTTGATTGAAACTAGAAGAGGTGAAGGTACGTTTATTAAAGAAGTAGGGGATCATCAATTTATTGATTTATTAGCTACTTTTTTAGTACAAGACGGTAAAACAAAATCAGATTTAATTCAGACGAGATATATTCTTGAAAAGAGCTGTTTGTATTTTGTTTTAGCGGAACAGTACGAAATCAATGTTTCGAAAGCAATTCGAAAGCAGAATGACGATTGTTTGAAGAACTTGTTTGACTATTTGTTTTCTTTGCAGCCTAATCGGCTATTACACCGAATCTGGTTGATTATTTGCCGTTTTTCTCAAACTTTTCAACAAAACTCAGCGCCAAGCGACACTCTGATAAGTGAATTAGTAGAGGCGTTAGCTAAAAAAGATGAAGCATCTGTATTAAATCTTCACCATCAGTGCTACAAACAAGTGTGAAAGAAGGAATTTGTCGAAAGAGACATGCCATCTTTCTACACAAAATCAAGCAGTCATCTAGTAAAGTAAATAGCAACTAATAAAGTGAAGCGAACAATTCGTCCAATTTTTGTCTATCCGTCGCTTGTTTTATATTTAAGGCGGGTTTTCACAACTTGTAAATAGTAGAAGAAGAGGAAGAATAAAGGTTCTTGTGGTAAAGAAAAGAACCAAAAGGAGGTTACACCTTGTTACGAGATTTATTTACAAAAAACACAAAAACTCCAAAAAAACGAAAATATGCTACGATTCCTTCTGAGCATATGAGACAAGATGTACCTGAAGGAATTATGACCAAGTGTAAAAAGTGTAAAAAAATAATGTATACGAAAGAGTTAAATAAAAACTTAAAAGTATGCTTAAACTGTGGATATCATCATCAAATGACAGCACCAGAGCGTATCGAAAGCTTAATCGACAGCGGAACGTTTGTTGAATACGACAAAGATATGACGTCAGAAAATCCTCTTGGGTTCCCTGATTATCTTGAAAAGCTCGAAAAAGATCGTGAAAAAACTAATTTGAGTGAAGCGATTGTTACGGGTGAAGGGGATATTGAAGGCATTAAAGTAGTAGTTGCTGTTATGGATTCACATTTCCGTATGGGAAGCATGGGCTCTGTAGTCGGCGAGAAAATTACTCGCGCCATTGAAAAAGCGAAGGAAATGCATGTTCCATTCCTTATTTTCACAGCTTCAGGCGGTGCACGTATGCAAGAAGGTGTTCTGAGCTTGATGCAAATGGCTAAAACTAGCGCAGCTCTTAAAATGTTCAGTGATGAAGGCGGCTTAATCATTTCGATTATGACACATCCTACCACAGGAGGCGTGTCAGCAAGCTTTGCTTCGTTAGGTGATTATAATTTAGCCGAGCCGGGCGCGTTAATTGGCTTTGCTGGAAGACGTATTATTGAACAAACAATTAGAGAAGAGCTTCCAGAAGATTTTCAGACGTCGGAATTTCTGTTGAAGCATGGTCAGCTAGACGGAGTTATTGACCGTCATGATTTAAAAGAAACGTTAACAACTATTTTAGATATACACGTAGCAGGAGGTGACATCGAGTGGTAAGCGAATTAGAATTTGAACGTCCAATTGTTGAGTTGCGAAACAAGATTGCAGAGCTTAAAGAGTTTGCTAAAAATACAGAAGTGGATTTATCTAGCGAAATTGATAAGTTAGAAAATCGCTTAGAAAAAGTAGAAAACGATATTTACAATCATCTAAGCCCATGGAACCGTGTTCAAATTGCTCGCCATCCTGAGCGTCCTACAACACTCGATTATATTTCTCGCTTGTTTACAAACTTTTTAGAGTGTCATGGAGATCGCTTTTATGGAGATGATGAAGCAATCGTAGGAGGAATTGCCAAGTTTAATGGCGTGCCTGTTACCGTGATTGGACATCAGAGAGGTAAAGATACGAAAGAAAATATTCGCCGTAATTTTGGTATGCCTCATCCTGAAGGCTACCGTAAAGCACTGCGTCTAATGAAGCAAGCGGAGAAATTTAACCGCCCAATTATTTGCTTTATTGATACAAAAGGAGCTTATCCAGGAAAAGCGGCAGAAGAGCGCGGACAAAGCGAAGCTATTGCGAAAAACCTTTTCGAAATGGCTGGCTTAACTGTACCTGTTATTTGCATTGTAATTGGAGAAGGAGGAAGCGGGGGAGCCTTGGCATTAGGGTTAGGAAATCACCTTCATATGCTTGAGAACTCGACGTATTCAGTTATTTCTCCAGAAGGAGCGGCAGCCATTCTTTGGAAAGATTCTTCTCTTGCGAAAAAAGCTGCTGAAACGATGAAGATTACAGCACCAGATTTGAAAGAACTGGGTATTGTAGATGAAATGGTTTCAGAGGTAAAAGGCGGAGCTCACCGAGATATCGATGCACAAGCTGGATACATGGAGGGCATTATTAAGAAATCATTAAAAGAGCTGATGAATTTATCAAAAGAAGAGCTAGTGGAAGAGCGTTATTTAAAATACAAAAAAATCGGACAATTTGCAGCTGAAAACGATGCCATTACTATAAAATAAAGAAACGTGCACTCTTGAAAAATAAGGGTGCGCGTTTTTGTGCGGTTTGTATAGCCCTTCTCTATTGTGTTTACAAGTTCTTCGTGGTATTTTATAGACAGCAAAAACCTTTAAGTAAAAGTACAAAAAGAGTATTTTTAAAAAATTTCCTATGGTTATTAGCAGCTGTGCGAGCGTTTGTCTTTTCTCCAAAACGCGAGATACATAAGACAAATCAGGCAGTAAGTATTGCTGTATGAATTGCAGGGAATAGTAAAACAAGAAGCAAACGATGAAGAAATTCATCGTTAAAGTGCTGTGTATTTGTTTGCTATTTGATTCAGCGCTACGTAGGTATTTTATAAGTTACACGTAAAGCAAGGTGAACAAGTGAGGGCAACAAACTATTTGTTCATAGCCTGCTAGTACAAGGTTAGTAAAAGAAATAGCTATTTGCCCTACCTAAAGAGTAAATAGTAAATATATAGGAGGAAATTTGAATGCGTAAAACTAAAATTGTATGTACTATTGGACCAGCGAGTGAAAGTGTAGAAAAATTAGTTGAACTAATTAACTCAGGCTTAAACGTTTGTCGTCTAAACTTCTCTCACGGTGACTTTGAAGAGCACGGTGCACGTATTGTTAACATTCGTGAAGCTGCGAAACAAACAGGTAAAACAGTAGGTATCTTACTTGATACAAAAGGACCTGAAATTCGTACAAACACAATGGAAAATGGTGCAATTGAGTTAGAAGAAGGCTCTGAAATCATTGTTTCTATGACAGAAGTAGTGGGAACAACTGAAAAATTCTCAATTACATATCCAGGTCTAATCGATGACGTACACGTAGGATCAAAAATCCTTTTAGATGACGGTTTAATCGGTCTTGAAGTACTAGACATCAATAAAACTGATGGTGAAATCAAAACAAAAGTACTTAACCCTGGTACATTAAAAAATAAAAAAGGTGTAAACGTGCCAAACGTAAGTGTGAACCTTCCTGGTATCACTGAAAAAGATGCAAGCGATATTGTATTCGGTATCGAACAAGGCATTGATTTTATCGCTGCTTCTTTTGTGCGTCGCGCATCTGATGTATTAGAAATTCGTGAACTACTAGAAAAACACAATGCAGCTCACATTCAAATCATCTCAAAAATCGAAAACCAAGAAGGCGTAGATAACATCAAGGAAATTCTTGAAGTTTCAGACGGTTTAATGGTTGCTCGTGGTGACTTAGGAGTAGAAATTCCTGCTGAAGAAGTACCATTAGTACAAAAAGATCTAATCAAACAATGTAATGCGCTTGGCAAACCAGTTATTACAGCTACACAAATGCTTGATTCAATGCAACGCAACCCGCGCCCGACTCGTGCGGAAGCAAGTGACGTTGCCAATGCTATCTTTGATGGTACAGATGCAATTATGTTATCTGGTGAAACAGCTGCAGGTTCTTACCCAGTTGAAGCTGTACAAACAATGCATTCAATCGCTTCTCGTGCTGAGCAAGCTCTAAACTACTCTGAGATTTTACAACAGCGCAGCAAGCAAGTTGGCCCATCTATTACAGATGCAATTGGACAATCTGTTGTACACACAGCGCTTAACTTAAACGCTAGTGCAATCGTAGCGCCAACAGAAAGTGGTTATACAGCGAAAATCGTTTCTAAATATCGTCCGCAATCTCCAATCGTAGCTGTTGCAGCAAACGATTCTGTTGCACGTCGTCTGTCTCTAGTATGGGGTGTTACACCAGTTGTTGGTGAGCGCGTAAATACAATTGACGATATGTTAGATCACGCTGTAAATGACGCAGTAAAAACAGGCGTTGTAGCACACGGCGACTTAGTGGTTATTACAGCTGGTGTTCCAGTTGGAGAATCAGGTGCAACGAACTTAATGAAAGTTCAAGTTGTAGGTGACGTTCTTGCTAAAGGCCAAGGAATTGGTCGTAAAGCAGCAGTTGGTAAAGTAGTTATTGCTAAAACTGCTGAAGAAGCAAATGCAAAAATGATTGAAGGTGCTATCCTTGTTACAAACAGCACAGATCGCGATATGATCAGTGCAATTGAAAAAGCAGGAGCTCTTATTACAGAAGAAGGCGGTCTAACAAGCCATGCAGCTGTAGTAGGGTTAAACTTAAGCATTCCTGTCATTGTAGGCGTAGAAAACGCAACAAGCGTATTCTCAGAAGATCAAGATATTACAGTTGATGCTTCACGTGGTGTTGTATACAACGGACACGCAAGCGTACTGTAAGAACACGTAGATGATAGAAAAAAGAGAAGGGGAATCCTTCTCTTTTTGTTTAGGCAATTCAATAAGCGAAGAGGTGATGATGGTGAGGAAGATCCTTCCGCTCCTTCTTATTGTACCTGCTGTTGAGGTAATGATTTTGATTTATTCAAGTCATCTCATTGGTGTAATGTCAACATTTTTACTGATTATTGCTACTAGTTTTATTGGTGCGTTTCTAGCGAAAAAACAAGGAACATCTCTTTTTCAAAAAGCACAGCGTCAGATGAGCCAGGGACATGTTCCGAGCGGTGAAATCCTTGATGGTATGTGTGTACTATTTGGCGGACTGTTTCTGCTGTTTCCAGGCTTCTTGACAGATGTTGTAGGCTTTATCTTTTTACTGCCGTTTACACGCAGAATCGTTAAGCCTTTTCTTTTAACGTGGCTAAGAAGGTTTTTTCAAGGACGTAATCGAATGACGATTATTCGTTAATTAGAAAGTGTGTGAAAGAAGCTTCTTTCACACACTTTTTCATTTTCCTATAATAAATTGCCACGTTTCTTTGAAAACCCCCGTTGTATGAAGAGTTTTTAGAATAACAAGAATAACAGGGCCGACTATTAATCCGAAAAATCCAATCAGTTGATATCCTACAAATAAAGCAATTAATGTAGCGAGAGGATCAAGACCAATGCTTGATGACAAAATTTTTGGTTCCATAATTTGTCGCTGCACAAGTACTACAGCATATAGTACCGAAAGCCCTACAGCAAATGACACGTTATCTGTGGCAAAGGCATAAATCATCCAAGGAACAAAAACCAGTCCCGTTCCGAGGTAAGGAAGAATATCTACTAAGCCAATTAATAAAGCGACTGTAATAGCATAATCAACCCTAAGAACAAGTAAACCAAAAAGAACGATGATTGTGGTAATCGAAATAAGCGTAAGCTGAGCTTTAATAAAACCAAACAGTGCATTTTTAAGCTCCACAACCACTGTCTGTCCATTTTCCCTTACTTTTTTAGGAATAAACACGCTGCTTTTAGCCATCAGCTTGTACCAATCTTTACTAATAAAAAAAGTAGCCAGTAATGAAAAAATAATCACAGTCGCTGCATTAGGCAGTACGGATAAAAGTACTGGGATGCTTTGCAATACATTTTGCAGAAAATCGCCCACCGTTTGAGCGATATGGTTGCCTACCCCTTTAATGTTCGATAAAATAGTTGCTTGCTGACCGGTATTTAAGTTATTAAACATAGAAGTAATGCGTTCATAAAACGGAAGTATTTGTTCTGTAGCAATATTTTCAATAAATATGACCACTTCTTTGAAATTTGTGGGAACAACTTTCGCTAAATACGTACTTCCTGCAATGATTTCTGTGATAAGTAACGTAATAAGTCCGGCCAAAAGAGAGAAGATAAGAACCATTGACAGTAAAACAGCTAAGTAGCGGGGTAAGCGCAGCTTCAATTCAAATAGATTAACCATAGGATTTATAAAAAAGGCGATGCAGCAGGCGATAATAAATGGATATATGAGAGAAGAGACATAATAACTAAGAAATATAGATGCTGCAATAATTGCCAACACACAAGCTAAGCGAAATAGTCGATGTAAATGAAGCATGTACACAATAAATAGAGGCCTCCTTGTAAACGATAGTCAACAAAAGAAAAAGCTACTCATAAAATATTTACGTAATACGCTTTAGATTTATCACAATAAAAAAAGAAAGGATGAGTAAAATGTTCTCACAACCCATGCTTTTTTTAGCTGTTTTACTCGTAATTGGATTAGTGGCTAAAAATCAATCGTTAATCATTGCAGTTGCATTTTTACTTATTTTAAAATTAATCGGGTTAGACGGTAAGGTTTTTCCGTTTCTACAATCAAAAGGAATCAATATTGGAGTAACGGTTATTACAATTGCCGTTCTTGTGCCGATTGCAACAGGAGACATAGGATTCAAACAATTAGGAGAGGCCGTGAAATCTTCTTATGCCTGGATTGCTCTAGGAGCCGGAATTGCTGTAGCAATTATTGCTAAATATGGACTTACACTCTTGGAAGATGATCCGCATATTACGACCGCTTTAGTTTTTGGCACAATTCTTGCTGTGGCGCTGTTTCAAGGGGTAGCAGTAGGTCCGTTAATCGGTGCTGGAATCGCTTATTTATTTATGAAATTAACCGAACTTTTTTCGTAGAAATTTTTGTATAATAATAATTTTTTTAAAATTTCTTCTCTCTTTTGATTCACAAAAGTCAGATAATTGTTTATAATATATTTTGAGGCCGCATCTTTTTACATACAATTGTATGTTTTACCTATAGGGCTGTAACAAAGCAATGACACATGCAGATGTTTTGATTTTGTGTGTTATTGAAACAAATGGAAATGTAAGCATTTTCTTTGCGTGGGGTGAAGGAATGTTCTTCCAAGATATATATTCAAAAGAGGCGCTTCGTATATCATTTAATGTCTAGTTGAGCAGAGGCTCAATTTTGTTTTTCACGTTTTACACAGAAAGGTATGGGGAATTTTTTCTGTAAAGGAGTGGAGATTTATGACAGCAACTCGAGGTCTAGAAGGGGTAGTCGCTACAACGTCAGCAGTAAGTTCAATTATTGATGACACTTTAACATATCAAGGCTACAATATTGATGATTTAGCGAATTATGCAACATTTGAAGAAGTGGTGTATTTACTATGGCACGGAAAACTACCTAACAAAGAAGAATTATCTGTGTTTTCTAGATTACTAGCAGAAAACGCTAAATTACCCCAAGAAGTCTTAGATCATTTCAAAACTTATCCAATTAAAGATGTTCATCCAATGGCAGCTTTAAGAACAGTCGTATCACTATTGGGGTTGTACGATCCTGAAGCTGATTTAATGGATGAAGAAGCAAATTATCGCAAAGCTGTTCGTTTGCAAGCACAGTTACCAACGGTGGTAACGGCTTTTTCAAGAGTCCGTAACGGATTAGAGCCAATTGAACCAAACGAAAACTATAGCATTGCCGCTAACTTTTTATATATGTTAACCGGCGAAGAGCCAACTGATATCCAAGTAGAGGCATTTGATAAAGCACTTGTCTTACACGCTGACCATGAGCTAAATGCTTCGACTTTTACAGCTCGTGTCTGTGTGGCAACGTTATCCGATATTTATTCAGGAATTACAGCTGCTATTGGAGCGTTAAAGGGTCCTCTTCACGGGGGAGCGAATGAAGCTGTTATGAAAATGTTGTCTGACATTCAAACAGTTGAAAACGCAGAACCTTACATTCGCGAAAAGCTCGCGAAAAAAGAAAAGATTATGGGATTTGGACATCGTGTGTATCAGCAGGGTGATCCTCGTGCCAAGCACTTGAAAGAAATGTCTGAAAAACTTACCAAACAAGCAGGAGATACAACGCTATACGATATGTCAGTGAAAATTGAAGAGATCGTAACAGGCGAGAAAAAGCTTCCGCCAAACGTTGATTTCTATTCAGCTTCTGTATACCACAGCTTAGGGATTGATCACGATCTATTTACTCCGATCTTTGCCGTAAGCCGTGTATCAGGATGGATTGCTCACATTTTAGAGCAGTATTCAAACAATCGTTTGATTCGTCCAAGAGCTGATTATATCGGTCCTGGAAAGCAAACGTACATCCCGCTTGAAGAGCGCAGCTAAACAATGTGACGAAGGTGCTCACGTTCGTTGAGCACTTTTCCATAAGTGAAAGTAGACAAATTTTTTAAGGAGGTCATTCTCATGACAAAAGGTGAACAAATTTCTGTAGCAAACGGCGTGTTAAACGTACCAAATAACCCAATTATTCCATTTATCGAAGGTGACGGAATTGGTCCGGATATCTGGGCAGCAGCTTCTCGCGTATTAGAAGCAGCGGTTGCAAAAGCATACAATGGTGAAAAAGAAATCGTTTGGAAAGAAGTATTAGCAGGTGAAAAAGCATTTAATCAAACTGGCGAATGGTTACCGGAAGAAACGTTAGATGCAATTCGCGAATACATAATTGCAATCAAAGGACCATTAACAACACCAGTAGGCGGTGGAATTCGTTCTCTAAACGTGGCATTGCGTCAAGAATTAGACTTATTCACATGCTTACGTCCTGTTCGCTACTTTGACGGCGTACCTTCTCCAATTAAGCGCCCTGAAGATACAGATATGGTTATCTTCCGTGAAAATACTGAAGATATTTATGCTGGTATTGAATATGCGAAGGGTTCTGAAGAAGTACAAAAGCTTGTTTCATTCCTACAAACGGAATTAGGCGTAAATAAAATCCGTTTCCCTGAAACTTCTGGATTAGGTATTAAGCCTATTTCTTCTGAAGGAACAGAGCGTCTTGTGCGTGCAGCAATCAACTACGCAATTGAACAAGGCCGCAAGTCTGTTACGCTTGTACACAAAGGTAACATTATGAAATATACAGAAGGCGCATTTAAAAATTGGGGCTATGAGCTAGCTGAAAAAGAATTCGGCGATAAAGTATTTACTTGGGCTCAATATGACCGCATCGTTGAAAAAGAAGGTGCACAGGCTGCAAACAAAGCTCAAGCAGAAGCGGAAGCAGCAGGAAAAATTATTGTAAAAGATTCAATTGCAGATATCTTCTTACAACAAATTTTAACTCGTCCACGTGAATTCGATGTAGTAGCAACAATGAATTTAAATGGAGATTACATTTCAGATGCATTAGCGGCGCAAGTTGGTGGTATCGGAATTGCTCCAGGAGCAAACATCAACTATGAAACTGGACATGCTATCTTTGAAGCAACTCACGGTACAGCACCTAAATATGCTGGTTTAGATAAAGTAAACCCATCTTCTGTATTATTATCAGGTGTGTTAATGCTTGAACACCTTGGCTGGAACGAAGCAGCGGATTTAATCATGAAATCAATGGAAAAAACAATTGCTTCAAAAGTAGTAACATATGATTTCGCACGTTTAATGGATGGTGCAACAGAAGTGAAGTGTTCAGAGTTCGCTGATGAATTAATTAGCAATCTAGGAAAACAAGTAACAGTTTAATAGCTATTCATTTAAGGGAGGAATTATAATGGCAAATATGCGTAAAAAAGTATCTGTTATCGGAGCGGGCTTTACGGGAGCTACAACTGCTTTTTTAATTGGTCAAAAAGAGTTAGCTGATGTTGTATTAGTTGATATTCCGCAATTAGAAAATCCAGCTAAAGGTAAAGCGCTGGATATGTTAGAAGCAAGTCCTGTACAAGGATTTGACGCTAACATTACAGGAACAGCCAACTACGAAGACACAGCTGATTCTGACATTGTCATTATTACAGCTGGTATCGCGCGCAAGCCAGGTATGAGTCGCGATGATTTAGTAACAACGAACCAAAAGATCATGAAGTCTGTTACTCAAGAAGTTGTTAAATACTCACCAAACTGTCATATTATCGTGTTAACAAACCCGGTAGATGCTATGACGTACACAGTATTTAAAGAATCTGGTTTTCCTAAAAACCGCGTAATCGGTCAATCAGGTGTATTAGATTCTGCACGTTTCCGTACGTTCGTAGCGCAGGAGTTAAACATTTCAGTAAAAGATATCACAGGTTTTGTACTTGGTGGACATGGCGATGATATGGTACCTCTTGTACGCTACTCATATGCTGGCGGTATTCCTCTTGAAACGCTTATTCCAAAAGCGCGCCTTGAAGCAATTGTTGAAAGAACACGCAAAGGCGGCGGCGAGATCGTTAACTTATTAGGTAACGGAAGTGCGTACTACGCTCCTGCTGCTTCTTTAGTGGAAATGACAGAAGCGATCTTAAAAGATCAGCGTCGCATTTTACCAGCGATTGCTTACCTAGAGGGTGAGTATGGTTATAACGGCATCTACTTAGGTGTTCCAACCGTATTAGGAGCTGCAGGAATTGAGCAAGTAATTGAATTAGAACTGACTGATTCTGAAAAAGCTGCGTTAGATCAATCAGCAAAATCAGTTAAAACTGTCATGGGTGTATTAGCTTAATACAATAAAATAGGTTTGAGTATAGGTTTTTATCAATATTCAAACAATAGTCACAAGGAAAATTCGAGGGAAACCTCGAATTTTTCTTGTATATAAAGAAAAGCTATTACTTTATACAAAAGGTGGAATGATGATGGTATTAGGTAAAAAACAAAAAATAGGCCGAAGTATTGAAGATATAAAAGTTGGAGAAAAATTAACGCTAACGGAACGAATTGAAGATAAGGATATCTTATTGTACTTAGGGCTGACAAATGATTCGAACCCTTTATACATTCAGCATGATTACGCATCTCAGACCCCTTTTAAAAAACCTATTGTGCCAAGTATTATGATTACCGGTATTATGACAGCAGCCATTTCAAAGTATTTGCCCGGACCTGGAAGCCACGTTGCAGAACATACGGTAGCCTTCCCCAAAAAGATTCATCATTATAGCACGATTGAATTTTTATTTGAAGTGACAGAGGTAGATGTTTCTTCTAGAACTGTTACGATTGAGGTGGAAGCGGTCAATGAGCAAAAAGAGAAAGTAGTAACGGCGCGGTTTCTTGTGTATCCGCCGTTTAGACTTCCATCAGTAGAGACACACGACTTTGAAAATTTTTAAAACGCCTTAAATATTTATAAATATAGAAGAAACTGTTTGGTTATATTTTCTGAAAATGTTGAAATGTATTGGAGAACGAGGCTAAAACATTGTATGATAAGAGAAGATAAATAGAAAATAATATCATTTGGATGAAGCTGCGGTTTAATTTAACTAGATGGAGGCTTATATCGTTAATATGAGTAAGAAATTATTAGTCGTAGATGATGAACAATCAATTTCAACATTATTACAATATAATTTACAACAAGCTGGTTTTACAGTAGAAACAGCTGAAGATGGGGAAGAAGGATACAACAAGGCACTAGAAGGAAAACCGGATTTAATTGTGTTAGACTTGATGCTTCCTAAGATGGATGGAATTGAAGTTTGTAAAAAGCTTCGTCAGCAAAAAGTGATGACGCCTATTTTAATGTTAACTGCAAAAGACGATGAGTTCGACAAAGTATTAGGGCTAGAGCTTGGCGCAGATGACTACATGACGAAACCATTTAGTCCTCGAGAAGTAGTGGCGCGTGTAAAAGCCATTTTACGCAGAACACAAATTATTGCTCAGGAAAATGAACAAGAGGAAGATGGCGAGCGCATCATGATCGGTGATTTAAAAATTCTTCCAGATCATTATGAGGCCTACTTTAATCAAGAGCAGCTTGAGCTTACTCCAAAAGAATTTGAGTTATTATTATATTTGGCAAAATACAAAGGACGGGTATTAACTCGTGATCAGCTGCTAAGTGCAGTGTGGAATTATGATTTTGCCGGAGATACGCGAATTGTAGATGTGCACATCAGCCATTTGCGTGAGAAAATTGAACACAATACGCGAAAACCTGTTTATATAAAAACGATTAGAGGATTAGGATATAAGCTGGAGGAACCAAAGGTAGATGAATAAATTTCGTTCAAGGCTACTTTTGGCTCTATTAGTACTTATCATTATTGTATTAGTAGGTCTTGGCCTGCTGCTGGGACAGTTGTTTAAAAACTTTTATTTTCAGACGTTTCAAGAGCGAATGGAAAAAGAGGCAAAGCTTGTAGAAATGTACATTAGCGAAGAAGGTATCACAAGTCCTGCTTTAAAATCTAAAGTTGATCAAATAAGCCATTCGCTAAGTGTACGAACGACTATCGTTCAAAAAGACGGAAAAATATTAGTTGACTCAAATCCAGGTAGCAAGCAGCAAAGAATCGAAAAAAGTATCGTAATCCAGCAGGTATTAAAAAAGCAGTTAAACAGTAAAAAAAGCTTTGATCAAATTAAAGAAGATTACGACTTATATTACTATGGTATCCCGCTTATTATAGAAGGTAAGCAAGAGGGATTTGTTGTGCTGAGTACATCGTTTGATTCATTAAAACAAGTAAATCAGCAAATTTGGGGCCTTCTTATTGGAAGCTTGGGTCTAGCTTTGATTGTGATTTTACTCTTAGGTGTAAAGATTATGGGACGCTATACCCGTCCTATTGAATCGGCAACCAAGGTGGCTATGGAACTTGCAAAAGGGAATTATAAAGCTCGTACATATGAAGATTATGTAGATGAAACAGGGATGCTGAGTCAGTCTATTAACGCACTTGCTCGTAATCTGCAAGAGTCTATCACTAATCAAGAAATGCAGCAGGACAGGCTGCGCACGCTAATTGAAAATATGGGAAGCGGTATGCTTCTTATCGATAGTAGAGGCTATATAAACTTAGTGAATCGAGCTTATAAAGAGCAGTTTCATATACATCCGGATGACTTCCTTTATCATTTGTATTACGAGGTATTTGAGCATAAAGAAATCATTAAGCTTGTGGAAAAAATATTTATGACGGAAGTAAAGGTTCGAAAACAAGTGGTTCTCCCTTTAAATATTGAACGAAGATATTTTGATGTTTACGGAGCGCCGATTATTGGCTTAAACGATGAATGGAAAGGGATTGTGCTTGTTTTCCATGATATTACCGAGCTGAAAAAGCTAGAACAAGTTCGCCGTGACTTTGTAGCGAATGTGTCTCATGAACTAAAAACTCCTATTACGTCTATAAAAGGGTTTAGTGAGACATTGTTAGACGGTGCCATGGAAGATCCACAGCTGCGCCAGCAGTTTCTATCTATCATTTTAACGGAAAGTCAGCGCATGGAGAGCTTGATTCAAGACCTTTTAGATTTGTCTAAAGTTGAACAGCAAGGGTTTAAACTAAGCATTCATTCAGTAGATTTGAATACGCTTCTTTACGAAGTGACCACAGTGCTATCAAACCGAGCGACTGAAAAAGAAATCACGCTAACGTTAGATACGCTTCCTGAAGAAGCGTGGATTGATGGTGACAGTCAGCGCCTTATGCAAGTGTTTGTTAACTTAATCGGCAATGCGCTCATGTATACAATGCCTGGAGGAACGGTTCACGTTTCGCTTGAAGAGGAAGAAGAAACGATTACAGTTCATGTTCAAGATACAGGTATCGGTATTGATTCTGATGAAATTTCACGTATTTTTGAGCGCTTTTACCGAGTAGATAAAGCAAGAAGCCGTAATTCCGGAGGAACAGGTCTTGGATTAGCAATTGTTAAACATCTTGTTGAAGCTCATAAAGGGGAAATTGAAGTGAAAAGTGAAGTTAATAAAGGGACAACTTTTTCGGTCAAGCTGCACAAGTATTTGCCGCAGATGTAAAATGTTTACGTTCCTTTTACAATTTATTTAATGTAGCTTAATAATTAATTGATACAATTTTTCATGGAAACCCCTTCATCCAAGGAGCCAATGTGTAAGGCGAAAATAGCTTTAACCGTGCTATTTTCGCCGATTCTTTTTGACAATTTCTATCCATTCACATGTTACACCGCCTAAAATAACTAGGCGGTGTTTTTATTTTATGATGTACAGATCTTATCACCACATGAAAATAAAACGTTGAATTCAAGAGTACTTTTTGTCCTTAAAGCTTATTGTTTGCTAAAATAAAGGTAAGATAAGAAGAGAGCGAAATGGAGGAACATGAATGACACAAAAACTAGTATTAATTGACGGGAATAGTATTGCCTACCGTGCATTTTTTGCTTTGCCGCTTTTAAACAATGATAAAGGAATACATACAAATGCCATATATGGCTTTACTACAATGCTGACACGTATCTTAGAGGAAGAGAAGCCGACGCATTTACTTGTGGCATTTGATGCAGGGAAAACAACGTTTCGCCACAAAACATTTACAGAATACAAAGGAGGCAGACAAAAGACGCCTCCTGAACTTTCAGAGCAGTTTCCCTTTATTCGTGAATTATTAGATGCATATGGGATTAAGCGCTATGAACTGCCTGATTATGAAGCAGATGATATTATCGGTACGCTTTCAAAACAAGCTGAACAAAAAGGAATGGCCGTAAAAGTCATTTCCGGGGATAAAGATTTACTTCAGCTTGTGTCAGAACATGTAACCGTAGATATTACGAGAAAAGGAATTACGGATGTCGATTCCTATACGCCTTCAGCCATTGATGAAAAGTATGGTATTACGGCTGCACAAATTATTGATATGAAAGGCCTTATGGGGGACAGCTCGGATAATATCCCAGGCGTGCCCGGAGTCGGCGAAAAAACAGCCTTAAAGCTATTAAAAGAGTTCGAAACGGTTGAAAATGTATTGAAATCTATCGATCAAGTCAGCGGTAAAAAATTAAAAGAAAAGCTAGAAGATAATCGTGAATCAGCCATCATGAGTAAAAAGCTTGCAACGATTTATTGCGAAGCGCCTCTTGAAGTATCTGTAGAAGATGCAAAGTATGACGGGTTTGAATCTTCAAAGGTCATCTCATTATTTAAAGAGCTTGGGTTTAATTCTCTGCTTGCTAAATTTGGTGAAACAGCAGAAGAGGAAGCAGATTTTGAAGAACTGACGTTTGAAATAGCGCAGGAAGTTCACGATGATATTTTAACAAGCGAAGCAGCTCTGATCGTAGAAGGGTATGAAGAAAACTATCATCACAATCAGCTGCTCGGTTTTGGAATCAGCAACAAAAATGGCCACTATTTTATTGATAAAGATACAGCTCTTTCATCTTCTAAATTTAAAGCATGGTTAGAAGATGAACGTGTAAAAAAGACGGTGTTTAATGGAAAACGTACGATTGTATCGTTAAAATGGGCGGGGCATGAAATTAAAGGAATTGAACATGATGTAATGATTGCTTCTTACATCTTGAATCCTGCTGAGGCAAATGATGACCTAGCGACAATTGCAAAATTAAAAGGGTATCATCAAGTGCAATCAGATGAAGCTGTGTATGGAAAAGGAGCTAAGCGAAGCATTGCGGAAGCTGATCAGCTAGCTGAGCATGTTATAAGAAAAGCAGCCGCCGTAGCTTATTTAAAAGAAGTATTAGAAAAAGAATTGGTTGAAAATGAACAGTTTGAGCTGTTTGAGAAGCTTGAAATGCCTCTTGCCATTGTCCTTGCTGATATGGAATATCAAGGGGTGAAAATTGACCGCGCGCGTTTGGATGAAATGGGCGAAGATCTTCGAGAGCAGCTTGAAAAAATTGAAGCGAAAATCTACGAATACGCTGGACAAGAATTTAATATTAATTCGCCAAAGCAGCTAGGAGTTGTTCTTTTTGAAAAAATGCAGCTTCCAGTCATAAAGAAAACAAAAACAGGCTATTCCACATCAGCCGATGTATTAGAGCAATTAGCTAGTACCCATGATATTATCCCAGAGATTTTACAATACCGTCAGCTAGGAAAATTACAGTCTACGTATATTGAAGGATTAAAAAAGGTTATTCATGAAAGCGATGGAAAAGTTCATACCCGCTTTAATCAAACATTAACTCAAACGGGAAGGTTAAGCTCAGTAGATCCTAACTTGCAAAACATCCCGATTCGTCTTGAAGAAGGTAAAAAAATAAGAGGTGCGTTTGTGCCTTCACAGCCTGATTGGTTAATATTTGCGGCGGATTATTCACAAATTGAGCTGCGCGTACTGGCTCATATTGCAGATGATGAAAAGCTAATCGATGCGTTTAAGCATGACTTAGATATTCATACGAAAACAGCGATGGATGTGTTCCACGTCGAAAGAGAAGAAGTAACGTCGAATATGCGCCGCCAGGCTAAAGCAGTTAACTTTGGAATCGTCTATGGCATCAGTGATTACGGTTTATCGCAAAGTTTAGGAATTACAAGAAAAGCAGCGGCTACTTTTATTGAACGCTATTTAGAAAGCTTCCCTGGTGTACAGGAGTATATGGATACGATTGTACGCGATGCAAAAGAAAAGGGATATGTAACAACGCTCTTGCACCGCCGACGTTACTTGCCTGAAATCACGAGCCGAAACTTTAACCTCCGCAGCTTTGCTGAGCGTACGGCTATGAATACGCCTATCCAAGGGACGGCAGCTGATATTATAAAAAAAGCAATGATTGAAATGGATAAGCGCTTAAAAGATGAAAACCTTCAGGCTAAGCTGCTGCTTCAAGTACACGATGAGCTGATTTTTGAAGCCCCAGAAGAAGAAATTAAAATTTTAGAGAAAATCGTACCAGAAGTAATGGAGAACGCTTTAGAGCTAGAAGTTCCGTTGAAAGTAGATTATTCTTACGGAAAGACTTGGTACGAAGCAAAGTAGTGGAAAAAGGATGTGACAAACGTGCCAGAATTACCAGAAGTTGAAACCGTCAGACGTACGTTAATTGAATTAGCTAGTGGAAAGACCATTGAGCGTGTAACAGTTAAATGGCCTAATATTATCAAACGTCCTGAACAAGTTGAACAGTTTTGTGATGCGCTTGTTGGACAAACCATTCGAGATGTTGAACGCAGAGGTAAATTTTTAAAAATTGTGCTCGATGATTATACGATGGTTTCTCATTTGCGCATGGAAGGTAAATATGCTCTCCATGAGAATGCAGAAGAACCAGATAAGCATGTACACGTCTTTTTTCACTTCACGGATGGAACGGAATTGCGATACCGGGATGTAAGGAAGTTTGGTACTATGCACTTATTTAAAAAGGGAGAGGAAGATCTGTTTCCTCCTCTTATTGGCCTTGGACCTGAACCGTTTGACGAAACATTTAATCCTAGTCAATTAAAAATGCGAATCGGCAAAACCTCTCGAAAAATCAAGCCGGTTTTACTCGATCAAAATGTCGTGGTTGGGCTTGGAAATATTTATGTAGATGAAGCACTGTTTCGCGCAGGGATTCATCCTGAACGAGTGGCCAGCCAATTAACAGACGAAGAGTATGAAAAATTGTACAAAGAAATTGTAGCGACTCTTCAAGAAGCTGTGAAGCAAGGAGGCAGCACAATTCGCACGTATGTAAATACACAGGGACAAATAGGCATGTTTCAGCAGCAGCTTTATGTGTACGGAAGAAAAGGCGAATCCTGTAAAATGTGCGGTACTCCAATTGAAAAATTTGTTGTAGGCGGTAGAGGAACACATATCTGCCCAAATTGTCAGCCGGCTAAAAAATAACAATGGATGGGCTCCTTTCATATACTACGTATAGACAGAAAGGAAAGGAGTCCTCTCATCATGATAACATTTTCTTTACTTATTCTTGCTTTTGCCGTAAGTCTTGACAGCTTTAGCGTTGGCCTGACATACGGGCTTCGAAAGGTGAAAATCCCGCTGAAATCCATTTTTATTATTTCATGTTGCTCAGCATTTTCTTTAATGTTTTCTATGTTTTTAGGAAAAGTACTTACGCATCTATTTTCAGTGGATGTACTAAATAAAGTAGGCGGAGGTATTCTTGTTCTGCTTGGGATGTGGATTTTATACCAATTTTTTTGTCCGGCAGATTCATCTCGAGTGAAAGAAGAAAAAACATTGGTGAAAATTGAAATTAAGTCAATTGGTCTAGTCATTAACGTATTGAAAAAGCCAATTGCAGCAGATTTAGATAATTCAGGTTCCATCAATGGAATTGAAGCATTTATACTTGGAATTGCATTATCTCTGGATGCATTTGGAGCAGGGTTTGGGGCGGCTTTATTAGGTTATTCGCCGTATGCTCTAGCAATTGCTGTAGCTCTTATGAGTTCTCTTTTTTTAAGTGCGGGTATACAGTTTGGCAAGGTTTTTTCACGTTTATCATGGATGAAAATGTTCTCGTTTGTACCAGGAGTTCTGCTCATTATTTTAGGTATTTTTAGATTTTAAATAAAGGGATAAAGGAGAGGCCAATGTCAATTGTAATTGGATTAACGGGCGGAATTGCAAGCGGAAAAAGCACGGTAACCGGAATGCTACGAGATATCAATATTCCAGTAATTGATGCTGATCATATTGCAAAAGAAGTCGTAGAACCAGGAAAAGAAGCATACAAACAAATTGTCGAGACGTTCGGACGTTCTATTCTTCACGAGAACGCGGAGATTAATCGAGCGGCTTTAGGGGAAATTGTGTTTTATCAAGAGGAAGAACGTAAAAAGTTGAATGCAATTGTACATCCTGCCGTAAGAAAAGAAATGCTTTCTCAAAAGGAAAGCTATATAGAGGAAGGTTACGAAGCCGTTGTATTAGATATTCCGCTGCTGTTTGAAAGTGATCTGACACACTTAGTCGATAAAGTAGTGGTTGTATATGTCGATGAGTCTGTGCAGCTAGAAAGGTTAAAGTCGCGTAATAACCTCTCGACGGAGGATGCCTATGCGCGTATCCATGCACAGCTGCCTTTGATTCAAAAAGTAGCCTTAGCCGATGCGGTGATCAATAACAACGGTCCTGTAGAGGAAACAAAACAACAGCTTTTAAGTATATTAGCCCTATGGCTAGATTAAAGAGTGAATGATTGCATTCACTCTTTTTTTATTGGGAATATTTAAGGGCTTCTAAAAAAGAATGTGTTAAATATCTGTTCTCGCTATATACATATAGTAAAACTTAATTAAAATAATTTATTAAAAAAAATTAATATTATTCACTTTTTAAATATTTATGTTATACTATTCAATATAAAAAGTTAAATAGTATAACACATATAGAGAGGGGTATAGCCATGAAAGCACGTATTGCCATTAATGGTTTTGGGAGAATAGGAAGAATGGTGTTTCGCACAGCGATTATAGAGGAAAATTTAGATATTATTGCAATAAATGCATCTTATCCAGCAGAAACGTTAGCACATTTAATCAAATATGACTCTATACACGGACCATTTAATGGAGATGTCAAATGTGATGATGATGCGCTAATTGTTAACGGTAAAAGAATTCAGCTATTAAATTCACGTGATCCGCTGAATTTGCCTTGGAAAGAGCTTGGGATTGATCTAGTTGTTGAAGCAACAGGAAAATTTAATTCAAGAGAAAAAGCGCAGTTACATATTGAAGCAGGTGCAAAAAAAGTTGTCTTAACGGCACCGGGTAAACAAGAAGATATCACCATTGTGATGGGCGTAAACGAACGAGAGTTTGATGTGAATCAGCATAACATTATCTCTAATGCCTCTTGTACGACAAATTGTCTAGCTCCAGTTGTCAAGGTGTTAGACGAAGCGTTCACAATTGAAAACGGTTTAATGACGACCGTTCACGCATATACAAATGATCAAAAGAATATCGATAATCCGCATAAAGACTTGCGAAGAGCCCGTGCGTGTGCTCAATCAATTATTCCTACAACAACTGGAGCAGCCAAGGCACTTTCATTAGTTCTTCCTCATTTAAAAGGAAAGCTTCATGGGATGGCGCTTCGTGTGCCAACGCCAAACGTATCGCTTGTCGATTTAGTTGTGGATGTAAGGAAACCTGTGACGATGGAAGATGTTAATTTAGCGTTTATTAAAGCTGCTGAAGGACCATTAAAGAATATTTTAAATTTAACAATGGAACCACTCGTATCAATTGACTTTAATACAAATCCTCATTCAGCTATTGTAGATGGACTATCCACGATTGTAATGGAAGATCATAAAATTAAAGTGTTAGCTTGGTACGATAACGAGTGGGGCTACTCTCAGCGCGTAGTCGATTTGGTAAGATATATTGCTGCAGAAATGCGTAATGGATCAAAAATAAGAGTAAGCTAAGAAAGCTATTGATTGCTTTTAAAAAAACAGGGAGCTATCGCCCTGTTTTTTTTGTTTTTATTCAAAAGAATAGGGAAAAGCAATAAGATAAGCATGCAAAGGGGTGTTTCTTTTCCTCAATTTTAATAAAAAATTAATAGTCGTTTAGAAGCTTTTACACACTGTCTCACGAGAATACAGGGGTAATTTGTATAGGTCTATCTGCAAGAACAATATTTAATAAAATTAAAACACGTATTGCAAAATAAATGTAAACAAAGTATACTATGTTTCGTGAACTTCTTGTGTACCTTTCGGTGATGTGGCTACTTAAAGGGTTAGGACCTCTTTGGACTAACTTTCCCCCGTGGTAGTTAACATGCTATATGGCGAAAGAACTTCATGTTTAACGATTAAAAATTGTTAAAGGGGGAAATATCATTATGGAAACAATGGGTCGTCATGTCATCTCAGAATTATGGGGATGCGATTTCGATAAGTTAAATGATATTGATTATATTGAAAAAACGTTTGTTGATGCAGCTTTAAAATCTGGTGCGGAAGTTCGCGAAGTAGCGTTCCATAAATTTGCACCTCAAGGTGTAAGTGGCGTTGTTATTATTTCAGAATCACATTTAACGATTCACAGCTTCCCAGAGCATGGTTATGCAAGTATCGATGTTTATACTTGTGGTCATTTAGATCCTACAATCGCAGCAGATTATATTGCAGATGCTCTAAGTGCACAGACACGTGAAACAATTGAATTGCCACGTGGAATGGGTCCTGTTCAGGTAAAACAAACTAAAGCGAATGCACTTTAATAGTGTCGATTGATTACGTAAGTTAAGAGGTGTATTACACACCTCTTTTTAGTATATAAATTTTTAATACGCAAAAACAAAGGGGATAACAACATGGGGGTAGTACAAGCAGTTAAATCTTTATTTTCTAATCATGTAGAAACAAGCGATCACCATTCAGATCCGACTCTAAAAACGCATTATTACAAAACAACGGCTGGGAATGCATTTAAGCAAGTTCATGAAATGTTGAAGCACATGCAAGGGATAGAAATACTTGCTGCGTATGAAGAGCGAGGAGAAATTAGCTTAAACGTTGTAAAAGGAAGAAAAGCTTTTGTTGTAATTACCATTATTAACGTACGTCCTCTTGAAACCGCTATCGATTTTTCTGCTACAACAGAATCAAAGGTGGTACCGGTTGATTTTGGTTTTAGTAAAGAACTTGTACGTACGCTTTATAAGAGCTTTGATCAAAAACTTATTCCTCTTTCTTCGTAAGTTCCTTATCATTTTTGAATTTCAGGAAATAAAATGGGGAAATTCCTTTTCCTTTACTTGTATTCAAGCCTTGTTTTCTATAAGATGGAATAAAGCAAATCCTTTAATACAGCATCGTGTTTGTTAAAGGAAATGATGATAAAAATCATAATAAATGGCGAATAGCCGGCTAACATAGATGGAAATTAACTTATATAAGAGAAAATAAAAAGAAAAACAAGGTTTATTATTGGAGCTGAGAATATGAAGTGCCCATCCTGTCATTACAATGGAACGAGAGTGCTGGACTCGCGCCCTGTAGAAGAAGGCCGCTCTATTCGTAGAAGACGTGAATGCGAAGAGTGTCACTATCGTTTTACAACTTTTGAGAAAGTAGAAGAACTTCCGTTAATTGTTGTAAAAAAAGATGGAGCGAGAGAAGAGTTCAGCAAAGACAAAATCCTTCGAGGGTTAATTAAGGCGTGTGAAAAACGCCAAGTAAGCTTAAAACAATTAGAAGATACCGTACACGATATTGAAACAGAGCTGCGCAGTCAGGGTACATCAGAGGTGCAGTCAGATGTGGTAGGAGAAATGGTGATGGAGCGATTAGCTGCTATCGATGAAGTCTCTTATGTTCGATTTGCTTCTGTATACCGACAATTTAAAGACATCAATGTATTTATTGATGAATTAAAAGATTTAATTAAGAAGGAACGACTGTAAAAGAGCTATTGAAGTATTCTTTAGGCTCTTTTTTTGTCATTTCTATCACTTTAAAAGTAGGTAGGGAACGACATGAAAGAACAACATTGGAAAGAAATGATACCGGTCGATCGTTATGTTGTTCGTTCGAACGGCATACTGCAGGAATACGACCGAAAGATTTTAACCATGCTCTATCAGCCGTTGGTGGGTACGACGTGCTTTGGTCTGTATATGACGCTATGGAGCGAGCTGGAACAAGACCGTTTATGGGGGAAAGAGTCTACGCATCATCATCTAATGTCAATGATGCAAATTAATTTGAAAGCTATTTACCATGAGCGATTAAAATTAGAAGGCATTGGTTTGTTAAAAACATATATTAAGGAAGAAGATGATGTTCGTGTGTTCATTTATGAGCTCATTCCTCCTCTTACGCCCCATCAGTTTTTTAACGATGGCGTGTTAAATGTATATTTATATAACCGACTCGGAAAATCCATCTTTCAAAAAGTGAAAAATTATTTTTCGGATTCACTCGTCGATGACCAATCGTTCAAAGATGTGACGCATTCATTTAACGATGTATTTAAATCAGTTAAAGCAACAGAGCTGGCTCCAAGTTTTCAGTCTGAAAGCAAGGATGTATTTTCTCCTGATGCTCAAACGGACTTTGTGGATTCCTCCAAACGCGCTTCTATTGAGATGAGCCCGGATTCCTTTGATTTTGATTTATTTTTAGCAGGTCTAACAGATTCAATGATTTCGAAAAGGTCCATTACATCTAAAGTAAAACAAGCGATTGAAAAGCTAGCTTTTTTATATGGTATCGATCCTCTTCAAATGAAAAATGTGGTGCTCGATTCGCTAAATGAGAACGATCAAGTTGATATTGAATTACTTAGAAAAGCAGCACAGTCCTTTTACCAATTTGAAAATGGAGAAGCACTTCCAAATCTAAGCGAACAAATTCAGCCTCCTATGCTTCGTACTATGCAGGAAAAGCAGCCGCAGACGAAAGAAGAGCAGCTTATTCAGCAGCTTGAAGTGACTTCGCCTCGACAGCTTTTGATCGAGTTTTCCGGGGGAGCAGAGCCTTCAAAAGCAGATTTGCAAATGATTGAAGAAGTGATGTTTAACCAAAAGCTTTCACCAGGGGTAGTAAATGTTCTAATTTACTATGTTATGCTAAGATCCGATATGAAATTATCTAAGAGCTATGTAGAGAAAATTGCTGGACACTGGGCGCGCAAAAAGGTACAAACTGTTCAAGATGCCATGAATTTAGCTAAAAATGAACAGAAAGAATATCAGAACTGGACCGAAGCAAAGCAAAATAAAAAAACGGCTGGACGAAAAATCGTGCGTAAAGAAATGGTGCCAGAGTGGCTGAGCGATGAAGAAAAAGAAGAGAAAAAGCAGCCTTCAAAAGAAGTGGACGGATTTGAAGAAGAAAAACGAAAGCTACAAGAAGAGCTCAAGCAGTTAGATCAAGAGCTAAAACAAAAGCATAAAGAATAAAAAGCAGGTATGATAGAGATGAGGTGAAAAAGATGAAGCCTATCAATGATTCACTAAATCAGTTAGTGAACAAAAAAGATTTTAAAGCACGCTTAGAAGCATTAAGAAACAGTATCCTGTCTAATCCTGAAGTTAAAACATTTTTGCAAGAGCATCGCCATGAGTTAGATGAGCAAATGGTCGACCGAGGTCTGATGAAGATGCATGAATTTATCGACCAAAGCAAATGCTGTGACAAGTGTCCTTCTCTGCAAAGCTGTGTCAACATGGTGAAAGGATACCACCCTCAGCTGGTTGTAAAAGGTCGTAATATTGATTTACAGTATGAACGCTGTCCTAGAAAAGTACAAGAAGATGAGCGAAAAGAACAAGAATCTTTTATTCAGTGTATGTACGTGCCGAAAGAAATTTTACAGGCAACAATGTCTGATATCGAAATTGAGCAGGGAAGATTTGAAGCCATTAAACTAGTAAGAGATTTTGTGCGAGAATATGAGCCAAATAAGAAAATGAAAGCTTTATATTTACACGGTTCGTTTGGTGTGGGGAAAACGTATTTTCTTGGAGCAATTGCCAATGCGTTAGCCGAAAAGAAAGTGAAATCTACCATTCTGTACGTCCCGGAGTTTTTGCGTGAGTTAAAAGGTTCGTTTCAAGATCAAAGCTTCAATGAGAAAATAGAGTATGTCAAAAAAGTACCGGTTCTTATGCTTGATGATCTCGGAGCAGAATCCGTAACGAGCTGGATGCGAGACGATGTGCTCGGAACCATTTTACAATTCCGCATGCTCGAAAATTTGCCGACATTTTTCAGCTCGAATTTAAATTTTAAAGAGCTTCAACATCATTTGACTTATACCCAAAGAGGCGAGCAGGAAGAGCTCAAAGCCGCTCGTGTCATGGAACGAATTAAGTCTCTAGCCATTCCTGTTGAAATGAATGGAGAGAATAAACGAAATAGATGAGCAGGTCGTTTTACATTTCTTGTAACGACTTGCTCATTTTTTTGCATGTTGCCCCATATACATTAATAAAGCGTGTCCAAAGGGGGGCTATGAGGAATGAAAATATTCTTTAAATATGTAGAAGACGCAGTCGTTGTATATGAGTCTTTATGCGCGAAGCGAAGCGCTTTATCATATGGTTCACAGTGCTTGAAGTTGGTGAATAATCAGCTTTTAGTTATTGATGAGACATACAATCGAGAGGCCATTTTACAAGACATGGTGATACCGGTATTAACCCACGTAATTTTAAAAAAGAAAGAAAAAAAGATGATGGTAAACATATTAAAAGAACAATTTTTCTATTCAGAAGAGGAAGAACAAGATTTGCTGCTTCAAATTATGGGGGGGATTATGGAAGGAGAGAGAGGAGAAATTCCGCAAAAAACATTTTCTTTTCCAAGAGAATTACTTATCCGCCAGGCTCTTCAAGACTTCTTCATTCATAATGTAACATTCACCTTTGAGTCTTTTCTCCAATTCCGTTTAAAAGAATATCAAGAGCGGCTGCGCTATTATGCCGAGCTGGCGATTGATGAATATAAGCTTGAACAAGACTATCAAATTCTTATTCATCAGCTGCGCCAAGTAGCTAATGAAAGACAATCATCTACAGGTAACGTGTATGTAATGCACTTGAATAAAAACAAGTTTGTATTGTACGACCACAACAGTAGATATATTCCTGAACGTGAATGTGCAGCTCTAGCAGAGGCCTTTTTATCTGAACAAGAATCATTATACATAGACTCGACTATTATCGCGCCTTTGCTGAGTTTATCTCCAGCTGCTATTCATCTGTATAGTGACCAGCATGATCATGATTTTGTTTATACCATTCAAAATATCTTCCAAGAAAAAGTTATGTTATACGAAAAAAATGAATTTCCGTTTGATCAAAAGCAAAATATAACGTGAAAGGTTGATTTCTATTTTGAAAATGAATATAATAAATGCATATTGAAAAACAGCTATATGTTACAAGTTATGATGAGGACATGAGTGTATATTTACGGTTTGTAGAGAGGGAGATCCAGGCTGAAAATCTCCTAACACGGAATATATTCTTACCACCTCTAAACTTCAGTAGTAAACGAGCAGAGCCTCTAGTAATTACTGACGGAATTTCCGTTATAAAACCTCGAGCCGCTTCGGGTTTTTTGGGTTATCCAAGATACGAAGAGGAAACAAGGGTGGTACCGCGTGTATACACAACTCGTCCCTTTTGATAAGGGACGAGTTTTTTGTTTTTACAAAAAGTTTATTCAGTTATGTTAAAGGAGTGGAAAGTTGTGTCAGAAGTAATCAAAATGACATTCCCTGATGGAGCTGTTAAAGAGTATCCAAAAGGATCATCAACAGAAGATATTGCGGCTTCTATTAGCCCGGGATTAAAGAAGAAAGCATTAGCAGGCAAAGTAAACGGCGAGCTGCTGGATTTACGTACGCCAATCGAACAAGATGGCAGTCTTGAAATCATTACGCAAGATGCTCCTGAAGCGCTTGAAATTATGCGTCACAGTACAGCGCATTTAATGGCTCAAGCAATCAAACGTTTATACAAAGATGTAAAAGTACAGTTAGGTGTAGGGCCGGTCATTGAAAACGGTTTTTACTATGACATCGATATGGAAGAATCGATTACTCCTGAAGATTTAGGTAAAATTGAAAAAGAAATGAAAAAAATCGTTAATTCAAATATTGAAATTGAACGAAAAGAAGTTTCTCGTGAAGAAGCCATTCAACTTTTTAAAGAAGTTGGCGATGAACTAAAGCTTGAATTGATCGATGCGATTCCAGCAGGTGAAAAGGTTACGATTTACCAGCAAGGCGAATTCTTTGACCTTTGTCGAGGCGTACACGTGCCGTCAACAGGCAAAATTAAAGAATTTAAACTATTAAGCGTGGCGGGTGCTTATTGGCGCGGAGACAGCGATAATCAAATGCTGCAGCGTATTTACGGTACAGCATTCTTTACAAAAGCAGATTTAGACGAGCATCTTCGTCTTCTTGAAGAAGCAAAAGAACGTGATCACCGTAAACTTGGTAAAGAGCTAAACTTATTTACAAATTCTCAAAAAGTAGGACAAGGTCTGCCTTTATGGCTTCCAAAAGGTGCGACGATCCGCCGTATTATCGAGCGTTATATCGTAGATAAAGAAGTAAGCCTTGGTTATCAGCACGTTTACACTCCGGTGCTTGGAAGTGTAGAACTTTACAAAACGTCTGGTCACTGGGAGCACTACCAAGATGACATGTTCCCTGCAATGGAAATGGATAACGAAGACCTGGTGCTTCGTCCGATGAACTGTCCTCATCACATGATGGTTTACAAACAAGGTATTCACAGTTATCGTGAGCTTCCAATCCGTATTGCTGAGCTTGGAACGATGCACCGCTACGAAATGTCAGGAGCATTATCAGGACTTCAGCGTGTTCGAGGCATGACGCTGAATGATGCGCATATCTTTGTACGCCCGGATCAAATCAAAGAAGAATTTATTCGTGTGGTTCGCTTAGTTGAAGCGGTTTATAAAGATTTTGGATTTGAAAATTATTCATTCCGTCTATCTTACCGTGACCCTGAAGATACAGAAAAATACTTTGATGATGATGCAATGTGGGAAAAAGCACAAAGCATGTTAAAAGACGCAATGGATGAGCTTGACCTTGATTATTATGAAGCTGAAGGCGAAGCGGCATTCTACGGTCCAAAACTAGATGTTCAAGTTAAAACGGCTCTTGGTAAAGAAGAGACGCTATCTACGGTTCAACTGGATTTCTTACTTCCTGAACGCTTTGATTTAACGTATGTAGGGGAAGACGGAAAACAGCATCGACCGGTTGTTATTCACCGCGGCGTGGTGTCAACAATGGAACGTTTTGTAGCTTTCTTAATCGAAGAATACAAAGGAGCTTTCCCAACGTGGTTAGCACCTGTACAAGTTCAAGTGATTCCGGTATCACCTACGGTTCACCTTGAGTATGCAAAAGAAGTGCAAGAACAGCTTCAGCTTGCCGGTATTCGTGTGGAACTTGATTCTCGCGATGAGAAAATTGGCTATAAAATCCGTGAGGCTCAAATGCAAAAAATTCCTTATATGCTTGTTGTAGGGGATAAAGAAGTAGAGGATAAAGCAGTAAACGTACGTAAATATGGTGAGCAGAATTCAGAAACAGTGGATTTCCAAGCCTTTTTACAAAATGTAAAAGCAGAAGCATCTCGTTAATGAAAAAAGCAGAGAATTGAAGTTCTCTGCTTTTTTATCTAACATTTATAAAAAACTGTTGCATAAATGGTTTTCCTTTGATACAATAATTTTTGTTGTGAAAAAAGAACGAAATCATTGACTTTTGTCTTTGTTGATACTATAATAGCTTAAGTAATTGAATACTTGTTTATACAGAAGAAGAAGCACCCGCTTCTCACCTGAGTGACGCATAAAGCAGTTAGCAGGTACATCGTATCTTAATTAAAACGATAGAAGTGTGGGTGCAGTATGTACTCACACTTTTTTGTGTGAGTTAATAATCGGTCTAAGCAAGCGTATTCGCTCATTAAACCTTGGAGGTGGCTACTTATTAGCAAGGACATGATGGTAAACGAGGGCATTCGAGCTCGCGAAGTTCGTCTAATTGATCAAAACGGTGAACAATTAGGAATTAAATCAAAAAATGAAGCATTAGAAATTGCTTCACGAGTAAATCTTGACTTAGTAATGGTTGCTGCAAATGCGAAACCGCCGGTATGTCGTATTATGGACTACGGTAAATTCCGCTATGAGCAACAACGTAAAGAAAGAGAAGCTCGTAAAAACCAAAAAGTTGTAAACTTAAAAGAAGTTCGTTTAAGTCCAACAATTGATGAACATGATTTTAACACTAAACTTCGTAACGCACGCAAGTTCCTTGAAAAAGGTGACAAAGTGAAAGCGTCTATTCGCTTTAAAGGTCGTGCCATTACTCATAAAGGGATTGGCCAAAAAGTACTTGAACGTTTTTCACAAGCTTGCGAAGATGTAAGTTCAGTTGAATCGGCTCCTAAAATGGAAGGCCGCAGCATGTTCTTAGTCTTGGCACCTAAAAACGAAAAGTAATAGAACGAGGAGGAACACCCCATGCCAAAAATGAAAACACATCGTGGCGCTGCAAAGCGTTTCAAAAAGACTGGAAGCGGTAAATTAAAACGTGCTCGTGCTTACACAAGCCATTTATTCGCTAACAAATCTACAAAACAAAAGCGTAAATTACGTAAAGGTTCTTTAGTAAGCAAAGGTGACTTCAAACGTATCCGTCACTTATTAGATAACATTAAGTAATTTGGGTTGAGATAGAAACAATACAGGAGGTAAACAATTATGCCACGCGTAAAAGGCGGTACAGTAACACGCAAACGTCGTAAAAAAGTTTTAAAATTAGCTAAAGGTTTCTTCGGTTCGAAGCATAGATTATATAAAGTTGCTAATCAGCAAGTTATGAAATCTCACATGTATGCTTATCGTGACCGTCGTCAGAAAAAACGTGACTTCCGTAAATTATGGATCACACGTATTAATGCAGCTGCTCGTATGAACGGTCTTTCTTACAGCCGTTTAATGCACGGTTTAAAATTAGCAGGTATTGAAGTTAACCGCAAAATGCTTGCTGACTTAGCTGTAGCTGATGAAAAAGCATTTGCTGAATTAGCAACTGCTGCTAAAAAAGGCTTAGATAAGTAATGAATATAAAGTCTCGTCATCTTTGGATGATGAGGCTTTTTTGCTATCGGAGGACATATCATGAATGAACTGCTGCTTACCTATTTTATTATTATTAATATCGTAGGGGTAGGAATGATGTATAGAGACAAACAAAAAGCGAAAAGACATGAGTGGAGAATTGCCGAAAGCACACTGTGGACGGTAGCTGCTGTCGGAGGAGCCATTGGAGGACTGATTGGTATGTATTGCTATCGTCATAAAACGAAGCACACATCGTTTAAAGTAGGTTTTCCTATTCTTGCTGCTCTTGACTTACTTTTCTTTTTTGTTATCAGCTGAGCACAAATGATTTTGTGCTCAGTGTAAAAATTCTCGAACGGGGCTTTTCCAGCGAATAGGAGCATTTGGATACATGTCGTGTACGTGGCTTTCCAGCAGCTTGAAATCTTGTTTTTGCAGTTCATGTAATCGAGATGGATCTGTTAACACCATTGTAATTGACAAAGATTCTGGTTCATTGGGATTGCTGTATTTTTCTCCTTCAAATAAAATACCTTTATACGTTAGTAGAAAATTTTTGCGGATATTCGTTTTTTCGTCAACGACAAAAAATTGCTGATGTTCCTGAGCTGCTACAAGCTTCCGCTTTGGACTGCGAAAATGCTGAACCAGCTTTAATAGCGTGTAAGCAACAAGCGCGAAAATGAACACGCGAACGATAACAATAACAAACATAACGCTCCCTCCTTTACAAGGCACAGTTTTCTTACTTTACGTTCGAGTTTCTAAAAAGTTTCATGATTTTTGATATAATTTCTTTATTGGTTTAAAAAGAAGAAGATATACATAATTACAGGAGTGATTACATTGAATTTACAACAGCTATTTACCATGCAGCGCCAGCTGGATCAGCATATAGAGGACAAGCATGAGCTTCATAAGGAAAACTTGGTTCCGAGAAAGCTTTTAGCAATGCTTGTCGAAATCGGAGAGCTGGCAAACGAAACGCGCTGCTTCAAATTTTGGAGCGTCAAACCTCCCGCTGAAGACGCTGTTATTTTAGAAGAATTTGTGGACGGCGTACATTTTATCCTTTCTTTAGGTATTGAAAAAGGATACGATGATTTAACTGAGTTACCAAATGCAAAAGCAAGCGATTCAAAAACAGCACAATTTTTACAGGTATTTGCACAAGTTGCTGCTTTCGAGCAGGATCAGTCGAAAGAAAACTATGTGGACATGTTTGTATCTTACATGACGCTTGGCGATATGTTTGGTTTTTCCGCTGAACATATTGAAGAAGCATACATCTCAAAAAATGAAGTGAATTTTAAGCGTCAAGAACAAGGATACTAGAAATAAAGGGATGGGAAATTTTACTTCAACCTCTTTTTAGCTATAATAGAGGTATACATATGAAAGGGGTAATCCATATGACAAAGTTAGATGAAACATTGACAATGCTTAAAGCACTAACAGATGCAAAAGGAATTCCTGGAAATGAGCGTGAACCGCGTGAGGTTATGAAGAAATATATTGCACCTTATGCAGATGAAGTAACGACGGATGGTCTAGGCAGTTTGATTGCGAAAAAGGTGGGCAATGAACAAGGGCCTAAAATTATGGTAGCCGGTCATTTGGATGAAGTCGGTTTTATGGTGACTCAAATTGATGAACGCGGCTTTATTCGTTTTCAAACGGTAGGCGGATGGTGGTCTCAAGTTATGCTTGCTCAACGCGTAACCATCGTTACATCTAAAGGAGAGGTAACGGGGATTATTGGCTCAAAGCCTCCTCATATCCTGCCTCCAGAAGTTCGTAAAAAGCCAGTTGACATTAAAGATATGTTCATCGATATTGGTGCTTCTAGCAGAGAAGAAGTAGCGGAGTGGGGAGTGAAACCTGGTGATCAGGTTGTGCCTTATTTCGAATTTACGGTTATGAACAACGAAAAGATGCTGCTAGCGAAAGCCTGGGATAACCGTATTGGCTGTGCAATTGCTATCGATGTATTAAAAGCTTTAAAAAATGAAAAACATGAAAATGTTGTGTATGGTGTAGGAACGGTGCAAGAAGAAGTTGGACTCCGAGGTGCAAAAACATCCGCTAACTTTATTGAACCGGATATTGCATTTGCTGTTGATGTCGGTATCGCTGGAGATACACCTGGTGTTTCTGATAAAGAAGCATCTTCTAAAATGGGAGATGGTCCGCAAATCATTTTATATGATGCTTCCATGGTTTCTCATAAAGGACTTCGAGATACAGTGGTAGATGTGGCAGATGAATTAAATATTCCATATCAATTTGATGCAATCGCTGGAGGCGGTACGGACTCAGGTTCTATCCATATTTCAGCTAACGGGGTGCCAGCACTTTCAATTACGATCGCAACTCGTTATATCCATTCTCATGCAGCGATGCTTCATCGTGATGATTATGAAAATGCAGTCAAATTAATTGCTGAAGTAATTAAACGCTTAGACCGTGATACGGTTAACGCAATTACGTATAATTAAAAAAAGCTCATTCTCCTAGGAGAATGAGCTTTTTGCTGTACAGAGGAAAAGGCTATTTATTTTAAACCGTTTTCAAGCGTTGTCAGAATTTCTTCTTTTTCTGATTCTGGAGACTTTTCCCAAAGCACCTCAAATAAAACACCAAGTCCAGGGAGCATTTTTTCTTCGCCGCTTTGAATAGCGTCAGAAATTGTAGCTTCAAGCTCTTCTTTTGAGTTTCCTGAAACGTTTGCAATAACAGCATTTCGTAAATTAAGATCCATCATTTTCACCTCAGCTATCGTAAAGTTACCAATAGTTTTTGTTTTCTTTGCGATTTCTATGTACAATAAAGTGAAACTTATCTAATGATTATTGAGCAAAATGTAATCGAACTATTTATTTTTGTATAGATAAAGGAGTTATGTTTGTGAAACAAATTGATTCAGTTAAAAATCCGCAGGTAAAAGCGTGGAAAAAGCTGCATAATAAAAAAGACCGTGATAAGCAGGGCCTTTTTATGGTAGAAGGCTTTCATTTAGTCGAAGAGGCTATCAAAAATAAGGATTGCGTAAAGGAACTAATTATACGCGAATCGACCGAAGTGCCCGCACAGTGGAACATAGACGGTATCGAAATAACCGTTGTAAACGAAGCAATTAGTAAGTTATTATCTGACACAGAAACACCTCAAGGAATTATTGCCGTGTGTTTTCAAACAAAGCATGCGGAAATTATTCATACAGCGCAGAAAGTATTGCTTTTAGATGCGGTGCAAGATCCAGGTAACCTAGGCACCATTATCCGAACCGCTGATGCTGCCGGAGTGGAGGCTATTATTGTTGGAGAGGGCAGCGTGGATGTGTACAACCCAAAAGTCGTTCGTTCAACGCAAGGAGCGATTTTTCATCTTCCAATTGTAAAAGGTGATTTACTCGAAATAATTTCACTGTTAAAAGAAAGAGGAATAGCGATTTACGGTACGTCGCTACAAAATGGAAAGGTCTACACGCACATAAAACCTTCAAACGAATTTGCGCTGATTGTAGGAAATGAAGGAAACGGCGTAAGCGAGAAAGTGCTGGAACAAACGGATCAGAATCTGTACATTCCTATCTATGGAAAGAGCGAGTCGCTAAATGTTGCCATCGCTTCTGGAATCTTACTTTATTATTTACGCGGAATGTAGTTGCATCGAGAACGTGTTTTCACTATAATAATACAATAGTTACATATGTAAAAAACGATGAAAGAGAGCAGTAGCTTATGTCCGTTTATGCAGGGAGAAAATGCCGTGACTGAAAGCATTTTTATAAATGTAATAAGTGAATTCACCTCTTGAGTTGACACTTAGACCATCTTACCTAGATGTAAAGGTGTTCCGGAGATTCCGTTAACTTGAATGAAGTGAACTGTATACGTCTGCGTATATAGTTAACAAGGGTGGTAACGCGACTAATCCTCGTCCCTTTTTTGGGAGGAGGTTTTTTTATTTGTCATTTTTTACGTTAAAAGGAGGAATAAGTGATGAAAGAACGTTTACAAGAACTTCAACAAGAAGCAATTGCAAAAGTCGAAGCAGCAAGTGCTTTAAAAGAATTAAACGACGTACGCGTAGCTTATTTAGGAAAGAAAGGCCCTATCACAGAAGTACTTCGCGGTATGGGAAAACTTTCAGCTGAAGAGCGTCCTGTAATGGGAGCACTTGCAAATGAAGTGCGTGAAGCTATTGCATCTAAAATTGAAGAAAAACAAACGGCGTTAGAAGCAGCTGAGGTAGAGCGCAAACTTGCTTCAGAAACAATCGACGTAACGCTGCCAGGACGCCCTGTTAAAGCGGGTACGCATCACCCGCTAACAAGCGTGATTGAAGAAGTAGAAGATTTATTCTTAGGAATGGGCTATGAAGTAGCAGAAGGACCGGAAGTAGAGCAGGACTACTATAATTTCGAAGCGCTGAACTTGCCAAAAGGTCACCCAGCACGTGATATGCAAGATACGTTCTATATTACGGAAGAAACGCTTCTTCGCACGCATACATCAACTGTTCAAGCTCGTGTTATGAACAAGAATGAAGGCAAAGAACCTGTTAAAATTATTTGCCCGGGTAAAGTGTATCGCCGCGATGACGATGATGCTACGCATTCTCATCAATTCATGCAAATTGAAGGTCTTGTAGTAGACGAAAACATTCGTATGAGTGATTTAAAAGGCACGCTTGAAGTATTTGTGAAAAAGATGTTCGGTGCAGACCGTGAAATTCGTCTTCGTCCAAGTTTCTTCCCGTTCACTGAGCCGTCTGTAGAAGTAGACGTATCGTGTGCAAAATGTGGAGGTAAAGGATGTAATGTATGTAAACAAACAGGCTGGATTGAAATTTTAGGAGCCGGCATGGTTCATCCAAACGTTCTTGAAATGGCTGGATACGATTCAACTAAATATCGTGGTTTTGCTTTCGGAATCGGTGTAGAGCGTATTGCTATGTTAAAACACGGCGTGGATGATATTCGTCATTTCTATACAAATGATGTTCGTTTCTTAGATCAATTTAAACAAGTATAAAGGAGGGACTACGATGTTTGTATCTTATCGTTGGTTACAAGAGTATGTTGACTTATCAGGCGTAACGGCAGAAGAGTTAGCAGATAAAATCACAAAAAGTGGAATTGAAGTTGAAGGTGTAGAAAACTTAAATAAAGGCATCAGCGGAGTAGTAATTGGTCACGTTGTAGAACGTGAACAGCATCCAAATGCTGATAAATTAAGCCGCTGTCAAGTAGATCTTGGCGGAGGAGAAATCGTTCAAATCGTGTGCGGAGCACCGAACGTGGCACAAGGTCAAAAAGTAGCGGTTGCAAAAGTGGGAGCTGTACTTCCAGGTAACTTTAAAATCAAGCGTGCTAAGCTTCGCGGTGAAGAATCGAACGGTATGATTTGTTCTCTTCAAGAGCTTGGCATTGAAGGCAAGCTTGTGGCAAAAGATTATCAAGAAGGCATCTTCGTGTTCCCAAGCGATGCTGAAGTAGGAGCGGATGCACTAGATGCATTAAACTTAAACGATGAAGTATTAGAACTAGGGCTAACACCAAACCGTTCAGACTGCTTAAGTATGTTAGGTGTAGCGCATGAAGTGGCTGCTATTTTACGTCGTGAAGTGAAGTACCCGTCAGTAAACGTGCAAACGTCTGATGAGCAAGCAGCTGATTATATTTCCGTTAAAGTAGAGGCAAAAGAAGACAATCCCCTTTACGTAGCGCGCGTTGTGAAAAACGTAAAAATTGCTCCGTCACCATTATGGATGCAAACGCGTTTAATGGCAGCTGGTATTCGACCTCATAACAACGTTGTTGATATTACCAACTATATTTTGCTTGAATACGGCCAGCCGCTGCATGCTTTTGACTATGATCGTCTTGGTTCAAAGGAAATTGTTGTACGTCACGCGTCAGAAGGCGAGAAGTTTGTAACACTTGATGACCAAGAGCGCGTATTAAAAGGCAATCAGCTTGTCATTACAAACGGAAGTGAGCCGGTAGCTCTTGCAGGTGTAATGGGCGGAGCGAACTCCGAAGTAAAAGACGATACGGTAAATGTTCTCATTGAATCAGCTTACTTCAAAGGCTTAACGGTTCGCCAAGCTTCAAAAGACCACGGTCTTCGCAGTGAGGCAAGCGCTCGTTTTGAAAAAGGAATTGATCCTAACCGTACGCGTGTAGCTGCTGACCGCGCAGCAGAATTAATGGCTGAATACGCTTCAGGTGAAGTGGTAAGCGGTACTGTAGAAGTAGATACACTAACTGTGGAACCTGCTGTTGTAGCTGTGTCACTTGGACGTATTAACGATGTGCTTGGTACAGAGCTATCAATGGAAGAAGTACAAGACATTATGAACCGTCTTCAATTTGAAAACAAAGTGGAAGACGAAACCATTGTTGTAACAGTGCCAACTCGTCGAGGCGATATTACAATTGAAGAAGATATCGTCGAGGAAGTAGCGCGTATGTATGGCTATGACAACCTTCCTACAACACTTCCTGTAACAGTGGCAACTCCAGGGAAATTAACGGAGTATCAGCTTGGACGCCGTAAAGTTCGCCGTTTCTTAGAAGGTGCGGGACTAGCACAAACAACAACATATTCGTTAACGAGCGCTGAAAAAGCTACTCAGTTTGCACTAAATGCAACAAGTACAATTGGTTTAGCAATGCCGATGAGTGAAGATCGCAGCATCCTTCGTCAAAGCTTAGTGCCTCATTTGCTAGAAGCAGTGAAGCATAATAATGCTCGCCAATCGGATTCTATTGCACTATACGAAACAGGCTCAGTGTTCTTATCTAAAGGTGAAGGAGAATTACCGGATGAGCAGGAGCGCGTAGCTGGGGCAATCACGGGTCTATGGAATGCTCACGGCTGGCAAGGTGAAAAGAAAGTCGTTGATTTCTATGTGATTAAAGGTGTACTAGAAGGGTTATTTGCACAGCTTGGTTTAGAGAAACGAATCTCATATGCTCCTGTGAAAAAAGACGGTATGCACCCTGGACGTACAGCGGCTGTATGGTTAGATGAAAAAGAAATTGGATACGTAGGTCAAGTTCATCCTGTTGCTCAGAAACAGTATGGTCTTCGTGAAACATACGTATTTGAATTACACCTTCAAGAGCTATTAGCTGCAGATGTCGAAGAAGTTCGTTATTCAGCTATTCCAAGATTCCCATCTATTACACGTGATATTGCACTTGTTGTAGATAAAAACGTTCTTGCAGGAGAAGTTCAGCGCGTCATCTATACGACGGGCGGAGAACTTTTAAAAGACGTGACGGTATTTGATCTATATGAAGGAGAGCGTATGGAAGAAGGCAAGAAATCTGTAGCTTTCTCTTTACGTTACTTAGATCCTGAACGTACATTAACTGATGAAGAAGTAGCAAAAGCACATGGTGCAGTGTTAGAGGCTGTAGAAAAAGAATTTGGTGCAACGCTTCGTTCATAAGAATAAGAAAAGAGATGTGGATTTCCACATCTCTTATTTTTTAGCTAATTTTAAAGCTTTTTCTGTATTAGCAAAATGAATTTTAGCTAAAGAGTTCAGCGCATTCAAGCCATGTTTTTTAATGATTTTAGCAGCGGCGATATCAACTTGTGCGCCAGCTCCGCGAGGAATAACCATCCCGGTCTTTTCCGTCAGCAAATCCATTTGTTTTAAAAATGCGTATCTGGCAATAATGGAAGCAGCAGCTACAGATAAATGAACGCTCTCTCCTTTTGTGCTGAAAAAGACATTTTCTTTGATAATTTCTTTTTCCTTTACCACATGTTTATAATAGGTGTTTTTTTCGACAAACTGGTCAATTAAAATGGCATCGGGTTTTTCAGGGTCTAATTTTTTTAACACGTTGGATAAAGCTTTGTTGTGTAACAGAGCTTTCATTTTACCTTGTGACATGCCTTTTTCTTGAAATGCATTATACTTTTCGTTATGTAAAACAAGCAAACTATAGGGAATAAACGAAACAAGCTGCTTGGCAATTTCAATGATCTTAGCATCCGTTAACTCTTTTGAATCTCGTACTCCTAATTCTTTTAACAAAGGAAGCTGCTCTTTTTGAACATAGGCAGCAACTACGGTCATAGGACCAAAATAATCTCCCGTCCCTACCTCGTCAGAACCGATGACCGATAGTGAGCTGAAGTTTGATGGGAGGTGTGAGACAGGAGCCTTTTTCGCAGCATCTAAAGGGCCTCCCCACTTAGCCGCTTCTGTTTCAGCTTCTTTTCCTTGAAAAAGTACTTTTCCAGAGCGGTACGCAGTGATAGAACAGCCGGGAGTTTTAGCTGCAAAAATACTTCCCTGCGGAAGTTTGGGCTGTAGATAGGATGTGTAATGAAGCTTCATTTTAGCTATTTGATCAGCTGATACCTTAATAACAGCATGTGACATAATGCTTCACTCCTTTCGGGGTATTTTAGTTTACTTTATAAGCACTATCCCTTATGATAGCTTAAATATAGATATGTTTCCATTGAAGTCTTCTTCGTGGTATGATAGGGATTAGGATTTTTCGTGGAACGGAGGATTTTCTCGTGTCAAGACAAGATAAAACACGTGCGACAGTTGACATCTTTGGTCAGCAGTACAGCATCGTCGGTAGCGAAAGTACAAGCCATATTCGACTTGTCGCCTCTATAGTGGATGAAAAAATGCGTGAAATCAGTACTAAAAACCCTTCTTTAGATATCAATAAATTAGCAGTATTAACAGCTGTGAATGCTGTACACGAATATATAAAACTGAAAGAAGACTATGAGAGACTTGAACAAAAACTTTATGGAAAAGAGGAATGACTGAGTCAATGCTTAATATCATTTTAATTATATTGCTTCTTTTAGGCTTTGTAACAGGTCTTAAAAGAGGATTTATTTTGCAGCTCATTCATATTGTCAGTTTTGCGGTTTCGTTTATCGTCGCTTATATGTTTAGTGGAGATTTGGCAAGCCGACTTCGCTTGCTGATTCCGTTTCCGGACAATATTCAGCAGCAAAGTGTCGCATCGTTTGTATTTGATTCTGGAACGATAGAAGACGCTTTTTATCGAATGATTGCATTTGCGATTTTATTTTTTGCTACTCACATTGTACTTCGCCTTGCAGGCTCTGTCTTAACGGCTTTAACCGAACTGCCAATTCTGCGCCAGTTAAATAAATGGGGCGGAGGTGCACTTGGATTCGTTGAAGTGTATATCATCGTTTTTATTTTGTTATACATTGGAGCCGTGATTCCTGTAAGTGAAATTCAAACGCCAATTCAACAGTCTTCAATTGCAATCAATATCGTACAAAATACTCCATACTTATCGTCTGCGATTCAAGATTTGTGGACTCAGTATGGTGTAATGTAATGAAATTACAATAGTTTGTTGAGAGGGTGTGTCGAAAGTGTCATAATACTTTTGAGATACCCTCTTTTTTTATCGCAGTCTGATCTGCGGTTTTCACGAGGATAAAAGTATGTCTAGATGAAAATTTGAGAGAGTACATATGTCACTCATCATGTTTTTGAAAGTTTCGTTATTATAATAATAGGCTGGTGAAAAGAGATGAATAAAAAGGATATTATTAAATTGTTAGAAACAATTGCTACATATATGGAATTAAAAGGAGATAACCCTTTTAAAATTTCTGCTTTTCGAAAAGCAGCTGCAGCGCTAGAAACGGACGAGAGAACGCTGACAGAGATTGAGGATTTTACTAAGCTCCAAGGGATTGGAAAAGGAACGGCTGCCGTCATTACAGAGTATATGGAAACAAATGAGTCAAGCGTATTAGAAGAACTAAAGCAAGAAGTTCCTGAAGGACTTATTCCTTTGCTTAAGCTGCCGGGGCTTGGGGGTAAAAAAATTGCTAAATTATATAAAGAGCTAGATATTCGAGATATGGAATCACTGCATCAGGCTTGTATGGAAAATCGAGTGCAGGAACTAAGCGGTTTTGCCAAAAAGACAGAAGAGAAAATCATCGCTGCTATCGAAGAATTTGGAAAGCGTCCTGATCGTTTGCCTCTTGCTTTTATGCTTCCAATAGCGGACGAAATTTTAGAAGCCCTTAAACAGATGCATAGCATTGAGCGTTTTTCTCAAGCAGGGAGCATTCGCCGCATGAGGGAAACCGTAAAAGATCTTGATTTTATTATTTCAACAGCTGAGCCTCATGCTGTCCGTGAACAGCTAGTATCGCTGCCAAATGTGAAGGATATCATTGCAAATGGAGATACAAAAGTATCGGTAACGTTAGCCTATGAGTACGATGTGTCTGTGGATTTTCGTCTTGTAGAAGATAAAGCGTTTGCCACAACGCTTCACCATTTTACAGGATCAAAAGATCATAATGTGCGTATGCGTCAATTAGCAAAAGAACGCGGTGAAAAAATTAGCGAGTATGGCGTTGAAAATGCGGAGACAGGCGAAGTCATGACTTTTGAGTCTGAACAAGCATTCTATGAACATTTTGGGCTGTCTTTTATTCCGCCGGAACTTCGTGAAGATGGAACGGAAGTAGATGCATTTATAAAACCTCAAACGCTTGTGACCTACGGTGCGGTAAAAGGTGATTTGCATATGCACTCCACGTGGAGCGACGGGGCGTATTCAATTGGAGAAATGGCGGAAGCATGTCGTGCACGAGGCTATGAGTACATGGCGATTACAGACCATTCTCAGTATTTAAAAGTAGCCAACGGTCTAACGCCTGAACGCATTCGTAAACAGCGTGAAGAAATTAATCGTTTAAACGCACAGTTCGATGATTTTACAATACTAGCAGGAATTGAAATGGATATTTTGCCTGATGCAAAACTTGATTATGATGATGAAGTGCTAGCTGAGCTAGATTTTGTTATTGCGTCCATTCACTCTAGTTTTTCGCAATCACGCGAAGAAATTATGAATCGCTTAAAGCAAGCGTTAAACAATGTGCATGTAGATTTAATCGCTCATCCGACCGGTCGTTTGATTGGTCGCCGCAACGGATATGATGTAGATATTGATATGCTGATTGAATTAGCTAAAGAAACAAAAACGGCTCTTGAACTAAACGCGAACCCAAACCGTTTAGATTTAGCCGCTGAGCACATAAAAAAAGCCCAAGAGGCAGGAGTTAAAATTGCTATTAATACAGATGCTCACAATCTAGACATGCTAGAGCATATGGAGATTGGAATATCTACGGGAATTAAAGGCTGGCTTAAACCAGAAACGGTATTAAATACGTATAGCCTCAAAGAATTAACCGCCTTTTTAAATCGACATAAATAAGCAACAGGAGGAATCAGTTTTGCAATCACGTATTTTTCATGTACTAGAGTTTAATAAAGTTAAGGAACAGCTTCAGAAAAAAGTAGCTTCTTCTTTAGGCCGAGAAAAAGTAGCGAATTTGATTCCCTCGACTCAGTATGAAGAAGTAGTTAAATGGCAGGAAGCAACAGATGAAGCTACAACCGTGCTGCGATTGCGTGGCAACGTACCGCTAGGGGGCATTTTTGACGTTCGACCTAGCGTGAAGCGCGCTGAAATTGGGGGAACGCTAAGCTCTAATGAACTTCTTGATGTAGCAAGCACTATTTATGCTGCAAGACAAGTCAAGCAATTTATTGAGCAAGTAGTGGAAGACGAAGATTTACAGCTTCCAATTATAACTGAACATATCGAAAAACTAATGCCTCTTCCTGAGGTAGAACAAACAATTAAAATGAGCATTGATGAGAATGGTACAGTGCTAGACGGTGCAAGCGACCAGCTAAGAGGCATTCGTCAAAAACTTCGCACAACGGAGTCTCGTATTCGCGAAAAGCTAGAAAGTCTTATTCGCTCCTCGTCTGCTCAAAAAATGTTGTCAGATGCGATTGTTACCATTCGAAACGAACGTTTTGTTATTCCTGTTAAGCAAGAGTATCGCAGTGCGTATGGAGGCATTGTGCACGATCAGTCTTCATCTGGAGCAACTTTATTTATTGAGCCTCAGGCGATTGTGACGTTAAACAATGAGCTTCAAGAAGCAAAAGTAAAAGAAAAACAAGAAATTGAGCGTATTCTCATTGCTTTAACCGTTCAGGTAGCGGAAGTGGCAAATGAACTCCGTCAAAACGTGTATCTGTTAGGTGAGCTGGACTTCATGTTTGCTAAAGGACGCTATAGCCATGAGCTAAAAGCTTCAAAACCTAAAATGAACGACCGAGGCTATATTAAGTTAGTGAAGGCAAAACATCCTCTTATTGCACAGGAAGACGTCGTTGCGAATGATATTGAGCTAGGTGATCAATATACGTCTATCGTTATTACGGGACCAAATACCGGCGGTAAAACCGTAACGTTAAAAACACTTGGATTATTTACGTTAATGGCTCAAGCAGGTTTGCAGATTCCTGCGCTGGATGGATCGGAAATGGCTGTGTTTAAACACGTATTTGCTGATATTGGAGATGAGCAGTCCATTGAACAAAGTCTGAGTACCTTTTCATCTCATATGGTCAACATTGTAGATATTTTACAAAAAGTAGATCATGAAAGTCTGGTCTTGTTTGATGAATTGGGAGCAGGAACAGATCCCCAAGAAGGTGCAGCGCTTGCGATTTCGATTTTAGATCAAGTATATGAAAGAGGCGCTCGCGTAGTTGCGACTACTCACTATCCTGAATTAAAAGCGTACGGCTATAACCGTGAAGGAGTGGTAAATGCTAGCGTAGAGTTCGATATTGAAACATTGAGCCCTACTTACAAGCTGCTGATTGGTGTACCGGGTCGAAGCAATGCTTTTGAAATTTCAAAACGTTTAGGTTTAAGTGCAGAAGTAATTGAACGTGCCAAAGGCTATATTGGCTCAGAAACAAATAAAGTAGAAAATATGATCGCCTCTCTTGAAGATAGCCGCCGTCAATCTGAACATGAGCTAGAAGAAGCTGAACAGCTAAGAAAAGAGGCTCAGAAGCTTCATAAGGAATTACAGAGTCAGATTATTGAGTTTAATGAAAAACGAGATAAGCTGTACGAAAAAGCTGAAGAAAAAGCTCAAGCCACAGTTCAAGCAGCATCTGAAGAAGCAGAGAAAATCATTAGCGATTTGCGTAAAATGAGTCAAAAAAATCATGCGCTTGTAAAAGAGCATGAATTGATTGAAGCGCGTAAGCGTCTAGAAGATGCAGTTCCAACTCTTGAAAAAAGTAAAAAGAAACCGGCTGCGCCGAAAAAACAAGAGCGCACTCTTCAAGCTGGAGATGAAGTGAAAGTCTTAAGCTGGGGACAAAAAGGAACGCTTGTGGAACGAGTAAGCAATAATGAATGGCAAGTGCAAATGGGGATCATGAAAATGAAGGTGAAAGAAAAAGATCTCGAATATATCAGTTCCCCAAAACCTGTAGAAACAAAGCCGCTTGCTACGGTAAAAGGAAAAGATTATCATGTAAATCTAGAACTGGATTTAAGAGGAGAGCGCTATGAAAATGCGCTGATTCGAGTTGAAAAATATATTGATGATGCTTTGTTAGCCAACTATCCGCGCGTTTCGATTATCCACGGTAAAGGAACTGGAGCTCTTCGTAAAGGTGTACAGGAATATTTGAAAAATCATCGTTCTGTTAAAAATATTCGTTTCGGAGAAGCTTCTGAAGGAGGTTCTGGCGTTACGGTTGTGGAATTTAAGTAAAAGAATGCTGAAATAAAGGTGTCAGTCGATGCGCTGAACAAGCATATATGAAGATGGAAAATCCGACATGGCTCATGAACTATGTTGGGTTTTCTATCTCTTTTAAGAACGATGCAAGTAAAGGAAAGAGATCTGTCAGTTCATTACGTGGAGTGTAATATAAATTAGGAGTGATGCAAAAATGAGGGATTTTTGGAAAGACCCGTATATTGAATCCGCCGCTTATTACAGCGTGGTTGTCTTGAGCATTGTCGTCTTTCTTGTTGTGTTTGAGCTCGTTACTAAGTATAAGAATTGGGAAGAGATTCAAAAAGGAAATATGGCTGTTGCGATGGCAACAGGTGGGAAAATATTTGGATTAGCTAATATTTTTCGCTATTCGATTGAGCATAACGACAATTTGTTAAGAATGCTAGGATGGGGAATATATGGGTTTGTTCTTTTACTAGTCAGCTATTTTATTTTCGAATTTTTGACGCCAAAATTTCGAATCGATGATGAAATTGAACAAGATAACAGAGCCGTGGGGTTTATTTCACTTGTTATTTCAATCGGTATGTCCTATGTAATAGGAGCAGGGATAGGATAGGAGAGAGTCATGGAGAAGTTAGCGAAAATTTTACTCGTTTTATGCGGAGTGTTTATGCTTATTGGTCTTATCTATTTATCTATATAGCTTTTCCTAACAATGTGATGACAGCAAAAAAGCTGACCTTAAAGCAGGTCAGCTTTTTTAATGATTACTTCCATACGTCTTCAGCAATTGAAATCACGTGCTTTACTTTATCCCACTGCTGCTCTTCAGTAAGTAAATTCCCTTCTTCTGTAGAAGCAAATCCGCACTGGGGACTTAAACAAATTTGATCAAGAGAAACAAATTCTGCCGCTTCAGCAATTCGTTTTTTCACTGCTTCAGGATCTTCTAAATCTCCAAATTTTGATGTGATAAGACCAAGGACAATCTGAAGATCATCTCGCTTTACATGTCGAAGAGGTTCGAATCCTCCTGAGCGTTCATCATCAAATTCTAAAAATAGTCCATCTACGTTTAACTGACTGAAAATAGCTTTTGACGCATTTTCATATCCGCCGCTTGCTGTATAAGTAGACTGGAAATTCCCTCTGCAAATATGCATTGTAATGACCATATCATCTGGCTTATACGCAATGGATTCATTGATCGCATCCGTAAAACGTTTCAGTAATTCTTGGGGCGTGAAACCTTTTGAAGCGATTTGTTCTTGTCCTTTTTCTGAGAAAAAGACTGCCCACGCAGTATCATCTAATTGTAAATAGCGGCATCCGGCATCATAAAATGCTTGAATGGCTTTTTGATACGTTTTAACTAAATCAGCAAAAAATACATCCGTATCCGAGTAAGCAGACTCTTCAATATGACCTCTGAAAAACAGCATATTAGGACTTGGAATGGTGAACTTAGCTACGTGTTCTTTTCCAGCAGCTTGATGAAGAAATTTATAATCTTCAATCATAGGGTGGTGATTAAAATCTAGTTTTCCAGTCACTTTTATACCGTGAGCTTTTGTTTGGACCCCGTGAAACTGAATTCCCGACTCTGCTTCGTAAAGTTCTACACCAACAAGTTCTGACAGAAAATCAAAGTGCCACCACGCACGGCGAAACTCACCGTCTGTGACTGCTTTTAATCCAATTTGTTTTTGCTTTTCTACGAGATTACGAATTTCTTCATCTTCAATTGCTCGAAGCTGTTTCTTTGTCATTTCCCCGTTTTCCACTTGTAATCGTGCTTGCTTGATACGCTCGGGACGCAAAAAGCTTCCAACGTGATCTGCTTTGAACGGTCCTTTAGTCAATGTTGTTATCAATTCATACAGCTCCTTAAAAAAAATCTAATTTTTATTATATACAAAAAATTCGGATAATGTACAGGGGTAAATCCAATTTTTATTTATTACGCTGCAGGATGAAAGAGTGATTAGGCAGGAAAGAGAACATTCAATAACGATTGCATCTAAAAAAAGAATGAACTATAATTTTAATTAGAAAATTCTAATTTTTTATTTTTTGAGGGAGAGGATACGTGTGGAATCCACCGAAAAGATATGGCTTTCTCAATATCCGGATGAAATACCTGCTACGCTTCATTATGAACAAAAAAATTTAGCACAGCTTTTTGAAGAAGCAGTTCAAAAGGATCCTAAAAAAAGCGCAATCTATTTTCTAGGGAAAAAAATGACGTTTTCCCAGCTGCATCAAGATTCTTTGAAACTGTCATCTTACCTTATTGAACTGGGATTAAAAAGAGGGGGTAGAGTAGCCATTATGCTTCCGAATTGCCCTCAAGCAGTCATTTCCTTTTACGCTGTTCTTCTTGCCGGAGGAGTGGTCGTTCAAACAAACCCTTTGTATACGGAAAGAGAGTTAGAGTATCAGCTTAATGATTCAGAAGCAACCATGATTATTGCACTCGATTTGCTATATCCGCGTGTAGTAAAAATGAAAGCGTTAACAAAGATAAAGCATGTAGTCATCACCTCTATTCAAGATTATCTCCCATTTCCCAAAAACATAATGTATCCATTTATTCAGCGCAAGCAGCAGAAGATAAGCGTGAATGTGAGTCATACGGAAACTACTCATTTATTTAAACGTATTATAAATGAATCTTCTCCAGCAGTATGTAACGCTGAGGAAATTTCAGACGAAGATATCGCGATTTTACAATACACCGGGGGAACAACAGGTTTTCCAAAAGGAGTCATGCTTACTCATAAAAACTTGGTAGCCAATGCAACGATGTGTTCACATTGGTTGTACCGCTGCAGGCATGGAGAAGAAAAAGTGCTTGGAATTATCCCGTTTTTTCACGTGTATGGTTTAACAACGGTTCTCGTTCTATCTGTTTTGCAAAACTACGAGATGGTGCTTCTGCCTAAATTTGATGCAAAAACGACGCTCAAAACCATTCATAAGCAGCAGCCTACTTTATTTCCAGGTGCTCCAACAATTTACATTGCATTATTAAATCATCCTGATTTAGCAAAATACAACCTATCTTCCATTGATTCATGTATGAGCGGTTCGGCTCCACTTCCTGTGGAAGTGCAGGAGCAGTTTGAAAAGCTCACTGGAGGTAAACTAGTGGAAGGATACGGTTTAACAGAAACCTCTCCTGTTACTCATGCTAATTTTCTTTGGGAAGAGAGAATACCAGGAAGCATTGGAGTGCCTTGGCCAGACACAGATGCCAAAATTCTTTCGTTTGAAACAGGTAAAGAAGCTGCTGTAAGCGAAGTAGGAGAGATTGCGGTTAAAGGTCCTCAGGTCATGAAAGGATATTGGAAGCAGCCTGAAGAAACGGCGGCTGTTATGCGAGACGGATGGTTGCTAACAGGTGATGTTGGCTATATGGATGATAAAGGTTATTTTTATGTAGTAGACCGAAAGAAAGATATTATTATTGCCGGGGGATATAATATCTATCCTCGAGAAGTTGAAGAAGTATTATACGAGCATGAAAAAATTCAAGAAGCTGTAGTAGTAGGTGTTCCTGACCCATATAGAGGAGAAACGGTGAAGGCTTACATTGTATTAAAAAATGGTGTAAGATGTACTGAAGAAGAGTTAAATGAGTTTTCCAGAAAGTATTTAGCTGCTTATAAAGTTCCGCGCTTTTATGAATTTCGAAATGAGCTTCCCAAAACAGCGGTCGGTAAGATTCTGCGACGAGCGCTGATTGATGAAGAAAATGAAAAGCATAAAAAGGCGACGTAATCGATCGTCGCCTTTGATTTTTTTACTGAAACATAATTGACAGATACTTGCGGTTTCTTTATTATAAAGATATGAATGAATAATCATTCATATTTTAAAGGAGCGTATAAGATTGAGAAGAAATAAGCCAAAGTATAAACAGATTATCGATGCAGCTGTAGTAGTAATAGCAGAAAACGGATACCACAATGCTCAGGTTTCTAAAATTGCTAAGCAGGCTGGAGTTGCAGACGGTACGATATATTTATATTTTAAAAACAAAGAAGATGTCTTGATTTCCTTGTTTCAAGAGAAGATGGGGCAATTTGTAGAAAAAATTTATGAAGAACTGGCGGGAATTGAAACCGCGGCAGAAAAACTTCATGTGTTAATTGACAAACATTTTTCGTTTCTAGCGGAGGATCATCATTTAGCTACAGTGACACAGCTCGAACTGCGTCAATCGAACAAAGATCTAAGATTGAAAATTAACGATGTATTAAAAGATTATCTGACTCTCATTGATTCTATTTTGCAGACAGGAATCGAAACGGGTGAGTTTTCTGAAAATATAGATATTCGTCTTGCGCGACAGATGATTTTTGGAACGATTGATGAAACTGTCACAACATGGGTAATGAACGATCATCGATATGGTCTAATAGAATCGGTAGATAAAGTCCATTCCCTGCTGTTAAACGGCTGCAGCGGCTCATAATCGTAAGTGAGCCTGCTGCTCCCCTGCGAGGGGAAAAGCGCAAGGTAATGAAAATAGAAAGAAAGGGTGGCGCAAACAAATGGAGATTATCCAGGTTGAAACTGTTGATGCAATAAGCTTCATTACGTTGAATAGACAACCTGCTAATGCTTTGTCTCAAGATTTGTTAAAAGATCTTTCAAGTGTTTTGAAACATTTGGAAGATAGTAAAGAGACAAGGGTTATCGTTATTAAAGGTGAAGGGAAATTCTTTTGTGCCGGAGCTGATATAAAAGAATTCACATCACTTCAGCAGGAAAAAGAATACGAGAAGCTTGCTGTTAACGGTCAAGAGCTATTTGAGTATATTGAAAATTACCCAAAACCAGTGATTGCAGCTATTCATGGAGCTGCTTTAGGCGGAGGATTGGAGCTTGCTATGAGCTGCCATATCCGTTTGGTAACGGAAAATGCTAAGTTGGGCTTGCCTGAGCTTCAGTTAGGAATTATACCAGGGTTTGGAGGAACTCAGCGATTGCCTCGTTATGTAGGAGTTCATAAGGCTTGTGAGATGATGCTGACAAGTGATCCAATATCCGGAAGCGAGGCAGTGGAGTTAGGATTGGCAAATGCAGCTTTTGAAGAAAGTCAGCTTATCAATGAAACATTTTTACTTGCTAGAAAAATTGCCAAAAAAAGCCCGATCTCTGTTAAAGCTACCTTGCAGCTGCTTCAGCATGTAAAAACAGATGCTTACTACAGCGGCATTAAAAAAGAAGCGCAGTTTTTTGGAAGCGTATTCAAAAGCCGGGATGCTCAAGAAGGCGTAGCCGCTTTTATTGAAAAACGCCAGCCTAAATTTTTAGGAAAATAAGCCTAGGAGGGGAATTGAATGAATATTTATGTGTTAGTGAAAAGAACATTCGATACAGAGGAGAAACTTTCATTAAAAAATGGTCAAATTGTTGAAGATGGGGCTGAATTTATTATTAATCCTTACGATGAGTATGCAGTTGAAGAAGCTATTCAGCTAAAGGAAAAGCATGGCGGGGAGATTACGGTCGTGAGTGTAGGAGGGGAAGAATCAGAAAAAGAACTCCGAACAGCTTTGGCTATGGGAGCAGATAAAGCGGTTTTAATCAATACGGAAGATGACATAGAAGATGGCGATCAGTATACGACTTCTAGGCTGCTGGCACAGTACTTAAAAGAACAATCTCCTGACTTGATTTTGGCAGGAAACGTAGCGATTGACGGAGGTTCGGGCCAAGTAGGACCGCGCGTAGCAGAACAGTTAGAGATCCCTTATATTACGACCATTACAAAATTGGATATCGAAGGCGAAAAAGTGACTGTTGTACGCGATGTGGAAGGTGATTCCGAGGTTATTGAAACGTCGCTTCCTCTTTTAGTAACAGCTCAGCAGGGACTTAACGAACCTCGCTATCCATCTCTTCCAGGGATTATGAAAGCGAAGAAGAAACCGTTGGTTGAAGTGGAATTGGATGATTTAGATTTAGATGAAGATGATGTAGAAGCAAAAACAAAGACTATTGAAATTTATTTGCCTCCGAAAAAAGACGCAGGACGCGTATTACAAGGAGATATAAAAGATCAAGTGATAGAACTGGTCAATTTACTGCATAAGGAAGCAAAAGTCATTTAATAAGTCAAAAGTCAAAACAATGGGGGTATTGCAATGGGACGCAAAGTGTTAGTTCTAGGAGAAGCACGTGATGGGGGATTACGAAACGTATCGTTTGAAGCGATTTCTGCAGCATCTACTGTAGCAGACGGTGGAGAAATTGTTGCAGCGTTAGTAGGAAAGAACGTAAAAGCTTTAAGTGAAGAGCTTATTGCGTACGGAGCGAATAAAGTTGTTGTGACGGAGCATGAAGATTTAGCTGCTTATACATCGGATGGTTACGCTCAGGCGTTATTAGCCATCATTGAAAGTGAACAGCCTGAAGCTATCGTATTTGGCCATACGGCTCTTGGCAAAGACCTAGCGCCAAAACTGGCAGCTCGCTTAGACAAAGGACTTATCTCCGATGTGACGGATGTAGAAGTTGGAGGGGATCAAGTAGTCTTCACCCGCCCAATTTATTCTGGTAAAGCATTTGAAAAGAAAATCATGACCGATGCTTTTACGTTTGTCACGATTCGTCCAAATAATATTTCACCGCTTGCAAAAGACGATGGACGTACAGGTGATGTAGAGGATTTAAATGTTGAAATCAAAAACCTGCGTACAGTTGTAAAAGAAGTTGTACGTAAAGCAACGCAAGGGGTTGATTTATCCGAGGCAAAAGTCGTGATTGCAGGGGGGCGAGGTGTAAAAAGCACGGAAGGTTTTGGACCTCTCCAGGAACTAGCGGACGTATTAAATGGAGCTGTTGGGGCATCTCGCGGAGCATGCGATGCAGATTACTGCGACTATTCCCTTCAGATCGGTCAGACGGGCAAAGTAGTCACACCAGATTTATACATTGCCTGCGGAATCTCGGGAGCTATTCAGCATTTGGCCGGCATGTCAAACTCAAAAATTATTGTTGCCATTAACAAAGATCCTGAGGCGAATATTTTTAAAGTAGCTGATTACGGAATCGTGGGAGATTTATTTGAAGTGGTGCCTCTGCTAACGGAGGAATTTAAAAAGCTGAAAGTACAGTCTGCGTAAATAGTAAAAGAGGCTAGGACAAACGTATTTTTGTTGAAGGAAGATCCGAACGATTAATCGTTCGGATTTTTTCATGGACGTAGTTGCTTTTAGCTGGTGATTGGAGGGCAAGGCGAAGACTCCTGCGGGAAAAGCGGAATAGATGAGACCCCGCAGGAGCGTAAGCGACGAGGAGGCTCATCGGCCGCCCGCGGAAAGCGAAGTCTTGCACGGAAATCAACAGCGGTGGAACAAGTGATTTGTACGAGCTTATTTATCCAATCTGTTCGCTTTTAGATTCGGTTGATTTAGTTAGGTCTCAATCTCTTTTATTACGTAGAAAACGAAATTTTCTACGTATGTTTTTATGTAAATTGTACAAACTAGAGCGGAGAATAAACAGTATAAATGTAAGCAAAAAGTTAGCAAACCTTATTTGAAGGTGATATACTGTGAGTAGAATTTGGATATTGCATATATTTAGGAGGAATTAAAATGGCTATTGCACATGCTACAGATAAAAACTTTACAGATGAAATTAAATCAGGCCTAGTGCTTGTTGACTTTTGGGCACCATGGTGTGGCCCTTGTAAAATGATTGCTCCAGTTCTTGAAGAAATCGATGGCGAACTTAACGATAAAGTTAAAATCGTGAAAGTAGACGTTGATGAAAACCAAGAAACGGCTGGAAAATTTGGTGTTATGAGTATCCCAACTTTAGTATTATTTAAAGATGGAGAGAAAGTTGACCAAGTAGTTGGTTTCCAACCAAAAGAAGCATTAACAGAATTAATTAATAAACACGCGTAAGTCAAAACCTAGCTCAGGCTAGGTTTTTTCTTTTTCTCCACTTTTTCTCTTTTGGGAATACTTTTATTTAGCGAATATGCGTTCGTTTGTTTTATACTAGATGTAGGGAACACCGTCATAAATCCGGCTTATGTGCATGTATTGTAAAGCAGGAAAGAATGTAGGTTACGCTTCATAAGCGAATGTATAGATGGACAGAGTAAGAGAAGAGGAAGGAGAAAAATATGAACGATTATTTAAAAGAAAAGCTGGCTATTTTACCGGATCAGCCCGGCTGCTACTTGATGAAAGATAAATATGGAACGGTCATTTACGTAGGAAAAGCAAAAGTATTAAAAAATCGAGTGCGCTCCTACTTTACCGGATCTCATGACGGAAAGACGCTTCGACTTGTAAACGACATTGTCGATTTTGAGTATATCGTCACATCTTCTAATTTAGAAGCGCTTATTTTAGAAATGAATTTAATTAAAAAGCATGATCCAAAATACAATATCATGCTTAAAGATGATAAGGGTTATCCCTTTATTAAGATTACAGCTGAAAAACAGCCCCGACTTGTCATTACAAGAAAAATAAAAAAAGATAAAGGGAAATACTTCGGTCCTTATCCTAACGTTCAAGCTGCAAATGAAACAAAGCGGCTTCTTGATCGCATTTATCCATTAAGAAAGTGCTCTACCATGCCAGACAGACCTTGTTTGTATTACCATATCGGGCAATGTCTAGCTCCTTGCGTAAAAGAAGTAAAAGAAGAGCAAAACAAACAAATTATTGAAAATATCACGCGGTTTTTAAATGGTGGATATGAGCATGTCAAAACAGAGTTAACTGAAAAAATGTTAAAAGCTTCAGAAGAACTTGACTTTGAACGAGCTAAAGAATATCGAGATCAAATTGCCCATATTGAAGCGACAATGGAAAAGCAAAAAGTAACGTTTAATGATTTTGTTAATCGAGATGTATTTGGCTATTCTTATGACAAAGGCTGGATGTGTGTTCAAGTTTTCTTTATTCGTCAAGGGAAATTAATTGAGCGAGAAGTTTCTATGTTTCCTTTTTATAAAGAGCCAGAAGAAGATTTCTTAACTTTTATCGGTCAGTTTTATGCTAAAAATATTAAGCCAAAAGAAGTGCTGGTTCCAGCAACGATTGATGCAGAGTTGGCTGAAAAATTAGTAGAAGTAGAGGTTCAGCATCCAAAGCGAGGCAAAAAGAAAGAATTAGTAGAACTTGCGTGTAAAAATGCAAAAATTGCGCTCGGTGAAAAATTCTATTTAATTGAACGAGATGAAGAGCGCACGGTTGGCGCAGTTGAACGGTTAGGAGAAGAGCTTGGAATTGCAGCTCCTTACCGCATTGAAGCATTTGATAACTCAAATATTCAAGGGACAGATCCCGTTTCTGCGATGATTGTTTTTGTTGATGGGAAACCAGAAAAGAAAGAGTATCGCAAATATAAAATTAAGACCGTACAGGGACCAGATGACTACAGTTCCATGAGAGAAGTCGTTCGCAGACGGTATTCCAGAGCGTTAAAAGAAGGTCTTCCGCTTCCGGATTTAATTGTTGTAGATGGAGGCAAAGGGCATTTAGCTGCAGTACAGGACGTTCTTGAAAATGAATTGGGACTTTTAGTGCCTACAGCAGGTCTTGTCAAAGATGATAAGCACAGAACCTCCAACCTGATGATTGGTGAGCCTCCTCAAATCATACCGCTCGAACGCAATAGTCAAGAATTTTATTTGCTTCAGCGAATTCAAGATGAAGTTCACCGCTTTGCGATTACCTTCCACCGTCAAGTGCGCTCTAAGTCCGCTTTTCAGTCAGTTCTGGACGACATTTCGGGAGTGGGAGAAAAGCGTAAAAAAGCTTTATTGAAGCATTTTGGTTCGGTGAAAAAATTGAAAGAAGCAACGGTTGAAGATATTCGGAATTCTGGGGTTCCTCAAAACATTGCTGAAAAAATTTATGAAACATTGCAAAAATAGTCTTGAAATAATAGAAAATATTTGATAAGCTATTAACTAATTTCATACGACACTTCATCAAATGAAGTGAAGATAGAGGTGCAAATTTAATCAGTACGTATCAGGAAGGGTATGAGCCCTTATGAATGATGCGGAAAGGGAAATTTGCCGAAGTGAACATTACCTCATAGTAATGATTGCTGGTTCTGCGTTGAATAAACGTAGGATTGTCAAGATGTAGATTCTTGGAGAGCTATCTCACGGCAGTGGACGGTTATGTTTTATAATTTTCGTTCGTTAAGCAATGAGAGCTCATCTCATTGCTTTTTTTATTGTCTGAGTAAAAAAATTTAGCTTCTCATCATCCTGCATATGCAAATTTATTGAAAAGGAATGAACAAAATTATGGCATTAATCGTTCAAAAATTTGGTGGAACATCTGTTGGTTCTGTTGAACGTATTCAACATGTAGCAAACCGTGTTATTCAAGAAGCAGAGCGCGGTAACCAAGTAGTTGTTGTTGTATCGGCAATGGGCAAAACTACAGATGCACTGGTGAAATTAGCAAGTGATATTACGGACAGTCCAAGCAAACGCGAAATGGATATGCTTCTTACAACTGGAGAACAAGTAACGATTTCCCTGTTAACAATGGCTCTTCAATGCAAAGGGCATGAAGCAACTTCGCTAACAGGTTGGCAAGCTGGTATCCGGACGGAAGCAGTTCACAGCAATGCACGAATCCAGCACATTGACACGACTCGTATCCAAAGCCAATTAGATAGAGGTCGAATCGTAGTAGTAGCTGGATTCCAAGGCTGTTCAGAAGATGGAAGCATTACAACATTAGGTCGAGGCGGCTCTGACACGACGGCAGTAGCTCTTGCCGCAGCATTAAAAGCTGCAAAATGTGATATTTATACAGACGTAACAGGAGTATTTACGACAGATCCGCGCTATGTAGAAGATGCTCGTAAGCTTCAATCTATTTCATATGACGAAATGTTAGAATTAGCTAATTTGGGAGCAGGGGTGCTGCATCCGCGCGCTGTTGAGTTTGCAAAAAATTATCAGGTACCGCTAGAAGTGCGTTCAAGCTTAGAAAACGAGAATGGAACGATTGTTGAGGAGGAAGTTTCAATGGAACAAAACTTAGTCGTAAGAGGAATTGCGTTTGAAGATAATATTTCACGAGTGACAATTGAAGGGTTAAACAACGAGTTGCAAACTCTTTCTACTATTTTTACAGCATTAGCAAAAGAACAGTTAAATGTAGATATTATTATTCAAAACGTAACGGCTAATAATCGTCTCTCTATCTCATTTTCTATTAAAACCGTAGACGTAGATGCCGCTCTTGCCGTCTTAAAAGAGTATAAATCTACTTTAGGATATACGCGTATTGAACATGAAAGCGGTCTGGCTAAAGTATCGATTGTCGGCTCCGGCATGATTTCTAATCCAGGCGTTGCAGCGGAAATGTTTGAAGTGCTGGCAGGAGAGAAAATTGAAGTGAAGATGGTCAGCACGTCTGAAATCAAAGTATCTACAGTTGTACCGCACGCTGATATGGTAAAAGCTGTTGAGACGCTTCACGTAGCATTTGAATTAGAAGAGCAGCAGGCAGTGCAAGTATAAAGAAAAGAAAAAGACGTGGTATCTCCACGTCTTTTATATATACATATTTCCTATTTTTTATAACGCTCCGCACGCGTTTCGGTAGGTAAGATATCTTTTCGGTCCCACTGCACGGAAATCAGCACTTTTCCGTTCTTTTCTTTATGTGTTAAGTAGGCTTCTGTTAGGCAGTTGTTTTGACGCTGAATCTGTTCAGCCACAAATCCTGACTCAAGATGAAACGAACAAGTTTCCTGCTGAAATCTTTTGCTGACCACATCACCTGATAACTCAAGCTCTAGTGAATATTTATCTTTTTTTGCAAGCGTCAGTGTTCCCCAGGAAGCTGCTTTAAAAAAAGCGACGATTTCATCCATTGTATTTAACGGGTATTTCCGCGCAAGGTGTTTTCCTGCCCAGTATGAAATGGTATTCGTTTCGTCTCCAAGAAGCTCTGGAATTAACACGTCACGCAAAAGGCTGTATCCGAAATATGAAACGTGATCAAGAGCTCTCTCTGTTTCAGCTGTGACATTAGGTTCTGATGTTTCCATCGTCTCTTCAAGTTCTTGCTGTGATTCTGTTTGTAAATTGCTCATGCTTTCCCCTCTTTCTTTACTACTATTATATACAAATCTAAAAAACCTCTCACGCATTTTTTTAATAAAATGTAAGAGGATCTTTATTATGGTAAAAAGAGTTAGATGTAAAGATGAAAAATCCATAATATACCTTTTAAAAGGGTACTTTTACCTGTGTAAATGTTTTGTGAACTTGTTTACAATAAAAGTATAAAGTAAACGCTTACTTATTTGTGGCAAGCAATATTATAATAGAAAGAAAAAATCTGTAACATCAATATAGTAAGCGTTAACAAATATAAAATTTTATAAATTTATATTTTATAGAAGATTTAAACATCTTGCCTTGACGCTCTTAATCGATGGGAGTAAAATTAACCTGTCACATACTTTATTAGGAAATGCAAAGGTTTTCATTTCCTGTATTCACGATTAATCTATTTGTCTAGTGGGAGTAAGAAAGTTCTTCACAAACTATGTTCATTTAACTAAGGGGGGTCTACGCAGATGGCGGCAAACAGAGAGTTTCAATATCGGAGAATCCATTCATTACTTGGGGTAATACCAATCGGGATTTTCTTAACACAGCATTTAGTTGTGAATCATTTCGCGACAAAGGGAGAAGAATCATTTAATCAAGCAGCTCACTTCATGGAGAGCTTACCTTTCCGCTATGCTCTAGAAATTTTCATTATTTTCTTACCAATCGTTTTTCACGCAATATACGGTCTTTACATCGCATTCACTGCTAAAACAAACGTTAACAACTATGGGTTTTTCCGTAACTGGATGTTTATCCTTCAGCGTGTTTCAGGTGTAATCACACTTATCTTCATCACATGGCACGTATGGGAAACCAGAATACAAGCTGCGCTTGGAAAAGAAGTAGATTTTCAAATGATGGAACGAATTTTAAGCAACCCGGCAATGCTTGCATTCTACATAGTTGGTGTTGTATCTACGATCTTCCACTTTGCAAACGGTCTATGGTCATTTGGAGTTAGCTGGGGGTTAACTGTAACACCACGTTCTCAAAGAATTTCAACTTATGTGACATTAGCAATCTTCTTAGCACTTACATTTGTAGGTGTTCGTACATTATTCGCATTTGCATAAAATTAAGGTTTTGAAGGAGTGGGGTTCCGATGAGTAACGGAAAAATCATCGTAGTCGGTGGCGGTTTAGCTGGCTTGATGGCAACAATAAAAATTGCTGAGTCTGGCAAGCAAGTAGATTTATTTTCACTAGTTCCGGTAAAAAGATCTCACTCAGTTTGCGCGCAAGGTGGAATCAACGGAGCCGTAAATACGAAAGGTGAAGGGGATTCACCATGGGAACACTTTGATGACACAGTGTACGGCGGAGACTTTTTAGCCAACCAGCCACCTGTAAAAGCAATGTGTGAAGCAGCTCCTGGTATTATTCACTTACTTGACCGCATGGGTGTTATGTTTAACCGTACTCCTGAGGGTTTGTTAGACTTCAGACGATTTGGCGGGACGCAGCATCACCGTACGGCTTTTGCTGGAGCAACAACGGGTCAACAATTATTGTACGCATTAGATGAGCAGGTTCGTCGCTATGAAGTTGCCGGACTTGTGACAAAGTACGAAGGATGGGAATTCTTAGGTGCTGTTCTTGACGATGAGCGCAGCTGTCGCGGAATTTCTGCACAGAATTTAAAATCAATGGAAATTAAAACGTTCCCAGCTGACGCGGTCATTATGGCTACAGGTGGACCTGGAATTGTTTTTGGAAAATCGACGAACTCAGTTATTAATACAGGTTCAGCAGCATCTATCGTGTATCAGCAAGGTGCATACTATTCAAACGGAGAGTTTATTCAAATTCATCCAACTGCTATCCCAGGAGATGATAAGCTTCGTCTTATGAGTGAATCTGCTCGTGGAGAAGGCGGACGCGTTTGGACATATAAAGACGGTAAACCTTGGTATTTCTTAGAGGAAAAATATCCTGCATACGGTAACTTAGTACCTCGTGATATTGCAACTCGTGAAATTTTTGACGTCTGCGTAGCGCAGAAGTTAGGAATTAACGGAGAGAACATGGTTTATCTGGACCTTTCACATAAAGATCCAAAAGAGTTAGACATTAAACTTGGAGGTATCATCGAAATCTACGAAAAATTCATGGGCGATGATCCGCGCAAGGTACCAATGAAAATTTTCCCAGCCGTACACTATTCAATGGGCGGTTTATGGGTGGATTACGATCAAATGACAAATATTCCTGGCTTATTCGCAGCTGGTGAGTGTGATTATTCACAGCACGGAGCGAACCGTTTAGGAGCAAACTCATTATTATCAGCTATTTATGGTGGTATGGTTGCCGGTCCTAAAGCGGTTGAATACATCAATGGTTTGGAAAAAAGCGCAGATGCTATTTCTTCAAGCGTATATGATCGTCATGTGAAAGAAGAAGAAGAAAAATGGAACAATATCATGAATCTTCAAGGTACAGAAAATGCATACGTTCTTCATAAAGAGCTAGGGGAATGGATGACTGACAACGTGACAGTCGTACGATACAATGACAAACTGTTAAAAACAGATGAAAAGATTCAAGAATTAATTGAACGCTATGATCGTATTAACATTAATGACACGGCTAAATGGAGTAATCAAGCGGCAACATTTACTCGTCAGCTTCAAAACATGCTTCAGCTTTCACGTGTTGTAACGCTAGGAGCTTACAATCGTAACGAAAGTCGCGGTGCTCATTATAAGCCGGATTTCCCAGATCGTAACGATGAAGAATTCTTAAAAACAACAATGGCATCTTTTGTCGATAAGAAAACGGCTCCTTCTTTCCATTATGAAGAGGTTGACGTATCGTTAATCAAACCGCGTAAGCGCGACTACACAAAGAAAAAAGATGAAAAACCAAAAAAACAACAAGAGGGGGTTCGTTAATCAATGAGTGAACAACAAACAGTCCAAAAGACAGTGCGCTTCATTATTACACGTCAAGATTCAGCTGAATCTGCTCCTTACAATCAGGAGTTTGAAATTCCGTATCGTCCGAATATGAACGTTATTTCAGCACTGATGGAAATCAGACGTAACCCTGTTGATGCTTCAGGTAAAGAGGTTGCTCCGATAAACTGGGAAATGAACTGTTTAGAGGAAGTATGTGGAGCCTGTTCAATGGTCATCAACGGTAAACCTCGTCAGTCATGTACAGCTCTTGTTGATAAATTAGAACAGCCAATTCGCTTACAGCCAATGAAAACATTTCCTGTGGTTCGTGATTTGCAAGTGGACCGCAGCCGTATGTTTGATTCACTAAAAAAAGTAAAAGCCTGGGTTCCAATCGATGGCACATACGATTTAGGTCCAGGACCGCGTATGCCTGAAAAGAAACGTCAGTGGGCGTATGAGTTATCCAAATGTATGACATGTGGCGTTTGCTTGGAAGCTTGTCCAAATGTAAACGATAAGTCAAACTTCATCGGTCCAGCACCGCTTTCTCAAGTTCGCTTGTTTAATGCCCATCCAACCGGTGCGTTAAATAAAGGAGAACGTTTAGAGACGATTATGGGTGATGGAGGACTAGCGAACTGCGGGAACTCTCAAAACTGCGTTCAATCATGCCCAAAAGGAATTCCATTGACTACTTCAATCGCAGCTTTGAACCGCGATACAACAATTCAAGCATTCAGAAGTTTCTTTGGTAGCGATCAAGTATAATCACTCAAAACCTCTCCAAGCGGAGAGGTTTTATTTTGTCTATGACGAACGGAGGAAATACAGATGAATAATATTTCGTATATTGAAGACATGGATCATTGGAAAGAGTCATTTTCATTTAAGCAGGAGATCAAGGTAAGATTTTCTGAAACAGATATGTTTGGACATTTAAATAATACGGTCCCTTTTGTTTATTTTGAACAAATACGTACGGAATTCTTTCACCATATTGGCTTTATGCAAAAGTGGACGAGTGAGCATGAGGGAACGATACCGGTGGTGGCTGATTTGCAGTGCGATTATGTCAAACAAGTGTATTTTGGCAACGTGCTATCTGTTTTTGTAAAAGCTCATAGAATTGGACGTTCGTCGGTTGATTTACACTATATGATTCAAAATGAGCAAAGAGAGGTTGTACTCACGGGGAGAGGAACAATGGTGCAAATTTCTAAAGAAACAGGAAAAAGCGTGCCTTGGGATGAAGAGATGAAAAGGTGTTTATCAACTATATGAAAATGGCTTGAAGGCTCTTTCTTCAGGCTTTTTTCTTTTTTAAAGGTAAAAAAGAGTTTTTTACATATTTTTTCTAAAACTAGTAACCGCGTAGGCATACCGCACATAAGATATGTTGACTAAATTTACACCCATCCGATAGTTCAACTCAGGATCAGGCAAGGAGGGTTACATTGAAAGAAAAAGAGTTTCAACCTAAACCGCTACTTACAAAGCGTGAACGAGAAGTATTCGAGCTTTTAGTACAGGACAAAACAACAAAAGAAATCGCGAGTGAACTATTCATTAGCGAAAAAACAGTTCGAAATCATATTTCTAATGCGATGCAAAAGCTTGGAGTCAAGGGGCGTTCTCAAGCAGTCGTAGAACTCCTTCGAATGGGAGAACTTGAACTATAACATGAGCTGGCTTTCTTCTTAGAAAGCCAGCTTTTTGTATATTTTTTTAAGTGTCGCATACATATCTAAAAAGAATGACATTAAGAAAATATTATAAAAAAGGTAAATCTTTATAAAAAAAACTTATTGCTTGAAATTGAATTTCAGAGTACGTATACTTTTAAGTAAGGAGATACTAGTTCAGAAGAAAGAGAGGTGAGATGATGAAAAATGTATGGATGAACTTATTGTTATGCATGATATTCTGTTTGCCTTTTGCGAGTTTGCCAGATAAATTTATTGATAACGACTTTGAAAAAGTGAAGGTCACAAAAAGTTCTGTTCAGCATTACACCGATATTGTGCACATGTCTCCAGGAGCTAAGCACAGCGTTAAACAAATAGGATCCCTCATACAAAGCGTGATAGTAACTTTTGCTTTAGTATGGGTGAGTGCCAAACTCATCATTCCAACGCATCAAATTGCGTATTTTATCCTCAAGAAAACACTTTTTTATCCAAAAATCTTTCAATCAAGTTACCTCAATTAAATAAAAAAAGGTTGAAATTTCCACAGCCTTTTCTTCGAACCTAAAATTACCAACTATTCTTAGGCTTATTTGCTATGCGGATTTTCGATGCAAATAACGCGACAAAATAAAAAAATTCTTTTTAAAAACTTTATAGGAGTGATCATTCAATGATGATTAAAGAAACGGAGTTACCAGGAATCGGGCGTAAATTTGAAATTGAGACAAGCGGAGGAAGCCGCGTAGTCGTTATCATTCATGATGATGGACGACGTGAAATCTACCACTTCGATCAAAAAGATTTAGAAGAAAGCATTTTTGACATTACTTTAACAGATACGGAATCAAGACAGCTAGCTGCAATTTTAGGGGGCATGATTTATAAGCCAAAAGCAATGGAAACCATTGAAGTGGCATTCAATGACTTAGTTATTGAATGGTACAAAGTTGAAAAACAAGCGAAAGCTCACAGTAAAACAATTGGTGAAATTGACGTTCGCAGCAACTATGATGTAACTATCATCGCCGTCATTAAAAACACGCAAAAAAAATTATCCACTCCAGGACCAGATACGTTAATTGAAGAAGGAGATACGCTTGTCATCTCTGGTGAAAGAGGAAATTTAAAAACGCTCATTAAAGAATTGCTTTCACAAGGAGGTAGTTCATAATTGGATCATTTAGTATTTGAAGTTGGGACAGCTTTGTTACTAGTTGCTTTAGCGGCTATACTCGCACATAAATTTAAATTTACGATTATTCCATTCCTCATTCTTCTGGGCATGGCCGTTGGTCCCCATGCTCCTGAGTTTGGCTCATTCAGTTTAAAGTTTATTGAAAGCCAAGAGATTATTGAATTTATGGGGAGAATTGGAGTTCTCTTTTTACTGTTTTATTTAGGATTAGAATTTTCAGTTGGAAAGCTAATTAAATCAGGTAGGTCCATCGCGGTGGGAGGATCTATTTATATTTTAATTAACTTTACTTTAGGATTATTGTATGGATACCTGACAGGAAACCCTCTTCTTGAAGTGCTGATTATCGCTGGAATTATTACGATTTCGTCCAGCGCAATTGTCGCAAAAGTATTGGTTGATTTAAAACGAACAGCGAATCCAGAAACGGAACTGATATTAGGGATTATCATGTTTGAAGATATTTTCTTAGCGGTTTATCTTTCTGTCGTTTCAGGGTTGGTGCTTGGAGACCACGGATCGCTTGCTGGATCTTTAACATCTATTTTAATTGCGTTTGGCTATATGATGCTGTTCTTTATCATTGCTCGAAAAGCCACGCCGCTACTAAATAAACTTTTAAATATTTCATCAAACGAAATCTTTATAATCGTCGTTTTTGCGGTATTGTTTTTTGTGGCAGGCTTCTCAGAAACAATTCACGTGGCAGAAGCAATTGGTGCGTTATTGCTTGGACTTGTCTTTTCTGAAACGGAACATCGCGATCGTATTGAACATCTTGTCGTACCGTTTCGTGATTTCTTTGGAGCCATCTTTTTCTTCAGCTTCGGGTTAAGTATTGATCCTCTCACGCTATGGGATGCGGGCTGGCTTGCGCTTGGCGCAGTTGCGCTTACGATTATTGGTAACTTTACAGCCGGTATGATCTCAGGAAGAAAAAGCGGGCTGTCACACAAGGCTTCTACCAATATTGGATTAACGATTATGTCACGAGGCGAGTTTTCAATAATTATGGCTAACATTGGAATTGAAGGAGGATTATCCGCAATTCTTCAGCCATTCGCTGCGCTTTATGTATTAATCCTAGCTATTATTGGCCCTTTGTTAACGAAGGAGTCTAAGCATATATATGGGTTTTTAAACTCGGTATTTAAATGGAAAAAACCAAAACCTCAAGAATCAAAGTGATAATATATATAAAACACAGTTGACAAATCGGATTAATATGATAAAATTCAAAATAATCCAATAACAAATCAGTTAAATATAGCAACGGGCTGATCGGTCAACCGAAAGCTCCTACCTTTTTCAGGTAGGAGCTTTTGTGTTTTTAGATGAACGAGCTTTTGATTTGAAAATTCAAGGAGGAGGAATTGCTGTGAGTGTCATGATTCAATCGGTTAACCGCTCATTTCAAAAAGGAGAACAAGTAACTCAAGCATTGCGAAATGTAAATCTTACGATTAATAAAGGTGAATTTATTACCGTTATTGGTCCGAGCGGATGCGGAAAAAGTACGCTGCTTAAAATGGTTGCAGGACTTGATATGGATTATGAAGGGCGTATTGAAATCAACGGGAAGCACATAGCCGGACCTAGCATTAAACAAGGGATGATCTTTCAAGAACACCGCTTGTTCCCGTGGCTTAATGTGGAACAAAATATAGCGGCTGACTTATCGCTGAAAGATTCGAACGTTCGGCGCCGCGTAGATGAGTTAATTGATATTGTCAGGCTGAAAGGATTTGAAAAAGCTTATCCTCGAGAACTATCTGGGGGGATGTCTCAACGAGTTGCGATTGCGCGTGCTCTTTTAAGAAATCCAGAAGTTTTATTATTAGATGAACCGTTCGGTGCGTTAGATGCTTTCACTCGCAATCATTTGCAAGATGTGCTGCTAGACATATGGAAAAAAGAAAAAACAACCATGATTTTTGTTACGCATGATTTAGATGAATCCATTTACTTGGGGACTAAAATTGTGATTATGAGTGCCAGACCAGGAGAAATTAGCCGGGTCGTTCCAGTAGAAATTAGTCATCCGCGAAAAAAGACAGAGTTACCATTTCAGCAGCTAAGGCAGCAAGTACTGAAAGAATTTGAAGAAGCGGGAGAACATTAAAGATTCAATAAGACAGAGAAGGAGACAGAACAGATGAAAAAGCTACTTTTAACTGCAGCTATTGTACTTGTTCTCGCATTGGCTGGATGCGGGACGAAAGAAAAAGCGAGCGGAGAAGATTCAAAAGACGTTACGATTAACATTGGTATCCAACAAAGCTTAGGCCCTTTAATGCTGGCACAAAACCAAAAATGGTTTGAAAAAGAATTTAAAAAAATAGGTGTAAATGTTAAATGGACAGAGTTTCAAAGCGGGCCTCCGCAATTTGAAGGTTTAGCATCTGGACATTTGGATTTCGGCCAAGTTGGAAATTCACCGGTTATTTCTGGTCAAGGCGCAGACATTCCGTTTTTAGAAATTGCTAATTCCAGCGACGGGTTGAAAGGAAATGCCATTTTAGTAGGGAAAAACAGCAAGATTAAAAGCGTAAAAGATTTAAAAGGTAAAAAGATTGCGGTTGCGAAAGGAAGCAGCGGTTTTAATTTATTGTACAGAGCTCTTGACCAAAATGGGTTGAAGCCAAGTGATGTAAAGATTATTCAGCTTCAGCCAGACGAAGCTCAGCCAGCATTTGAAAATGGGTCAGTGGATGCATGGTCAATCTGGGAACCGTTTATCTCACTGCAAAACTTAAAAAATGAAGCTCGTATTTTAGCAGACGGCGATTCATTAAAGGTTGCTTCACCAGGTTTTACTATTGTAAGAGAAGGCTTTGCAAAAGATCATCCAGAGTTAGTCGTTAAGTTTTTACAAGTTTATCAAAAAGCGCTTGAATGGCAAAACGAACATTTTGAAGAATCTGTGGATATTTTAGCAAAGCAAAAAAATCTAGATAAAGACGTAGTAAGACAAGTGTTAAAAAATAATCCTGCCTATAATCGTCCAACCTCTAAAGAAATTATTGCAGAACAACAGCGAACAGCTGATTTTCAACAATCTTTAGGCGTTATTAAAAAGAAAATTGATACTGGAGATGTTGTTGATAATTCATTTATTGAAAAAGCATTAAAAGAAAAATGAGGTGATGAAAATGAGTAAAACATCTGTGGTTTCAGGACATGTCCAGTCTTCAGCAGCTCACTTGCAAAAAGTGAAAAAAAGAAAGGAAGAAGGGAAAAATAAACAGGGAATTTTCCTTCGTTCTCTTGTCGTACCACTTCTGCTTATTGTGGTATGGCAAATCATTGGTTCCGCGGGCTATGTATCCAAAACTGTTCTTCCTACACCTGTTGATATTGTACTTTCTTTTAAACAGCTCATCGTATCTGGGGAACTCGGAGCTAATCTTCAAATCAGTATTTTGCGTGCTGCCATAGGTTTTGCCGTTGGAGCTGGACTAGGGTTGCTATTTGGTGTAATTGTCGGTTTCTCAAAGAAAACGGAGCACTATATGGATCCATCTATTCAAATGCTTAGAACTGTTCCACACCTTGCATTGGCGCCTTTATTTATCTTATGGTTTGGCTTTGGTGAAATTTCAAAGATATTGCTAATTGCAAATGGTGCATTTTTCCCAATCTATGTGAATACGTATCTAGGCATTCGCGGGGTTGATTCGAAATTATTTGATGTTGCTCGCGTTCTTCAATTTAGTAAGTGGAAACAAATCACAAAACTCATTTTACCAGCCGCTCTTCCTAATATTTTACTTGGTGTCCGATTATCTTTAGGTATTGCATGGCTCGGACTGGTAGTTGCTGAATTAATGGGAGCAAGTGAAGGTGTAGGATACATGATTATGGATGCTAGACAGTTTTCTCAAACGGACGTAGTTTTTGTCGGAATTATCATTTTTGCTGTTGTAGGCAAATTAACCGATTCATTTGTCCGAGTATTAGAAAAGCGTCTTCTTAAATGGAGAGACAGCTACGCAGGTGAAAAATAAAATAAGGATTTATACATGTATTAATCCTTGTAAATCTATCAGTTTTATAAGTGAAAAGGAGAGATGATAATGAGCCAGGTTACAATTATTACAGGAAGCCCTTCAAAGCAATCAAGGTCAGCTGCTTTAAGCGAGTATATTGCATTATATCTACAAGATGAAAAATATGAAGTGAAAACCGTGCATGTCCGTGACTTGCCCGCTGAAGACTTAGTATATGCTAACTTTTCTAGCCCTGCGATTCAAGAAGCTCAAAAGAAAGTCGCAGATGCTGATGCCGTTATTATTGTCAGCCCAATCTATAAAGCTAGCTACACAGGAATTTTAAAAACATTTTTAGATTTAATACCTGAAAAAGGTTTGCACAATAAAACCGTGCTGCCGATAGCTACAGGGGGAACCATTGCTCACCTACTGGCTCTTGATTATGTATTTAAGCCGACTTTATCCGTTTTAGGAGCTACTGCTCTTATTCATGGAGTTTATATTGTTGATTCTGAGATGGCTTATACGAAAGAAAATGAAATTGAGTTTATTGGGGAAGAAACAGAAGCGAGAATTAAACGTTCATTAAAAGAGCTGGGATATCATCTAGAACAAACGAAAAGGAGTGTTGAATCATGAAAATGTTATGGTTTATTCCTTCCCATGGAGATGGAAGATATTTAGGGACAAATCGAGGAGGTCGTTCAGCAGACTATTCATATTTTCGGCAAGTTGCTCAAGCAGCTGACCGGTTAGGGTTTGAAGGAGTTTTGATTCCAACGGGGAAATCATGCGAAGACCCGTGGCTATTGGCTGCTTCACTTATACCTGAAACAGAGCGCTTGAAATTTTTAGTAGCTGTACGTCCCGGCATTATGGCGCCTTCCGTGGCAGCGCGCATGACCTCGACTCTTGATCGAATTTCAAACGGTCGTTTACTAGTTAATGTAGTAGCAGGAGGAGATCCGGCAGAATTAGCGGGAGATGGCCTTTTCTTATCACATGATGAACGTTATGAAGCTGCGGATGAATTTTTAGATGTGTGGAAAGGGTTATTGGCTGGAGATACGGTTAATTATGAAGGAAAACATATTCATGTAGAGAACAGTGAGCTGTTGTATCCACCTGTTCAAAAACCTTCTCCACCTATTTATTTTGGCGGATCTTCACCCGCAGGACAAAAAGTTGCAGCAAAACATTCTGACGTGTATTTAACGTGGGGCGAACCTCCTGAACAAGTAAGAGAAAAAATAACGGCTGTGAGAAAGCAAGCAGAAGCAGAAGGCAGAACCGTTAAGTTTGGGATTCGTTTGCATATTATTGTACGGGAAACGGAAGAAGAAGCTTGGCAAGCAGCCGATCGATTAATTCAGCATTTGGACGACGACACGATTCAAGCAGCACAGCGTACTTTTGCTAGATATGACTCAGTCGGGCAGCAGCGAATGGCGAGCCTTCATAGAGGAACCAGAGAGGAACTTACGATTAGCCCTAACTTATGGGCAGGTGTAGGGCTCGTCCGGGGAGGTGCAGGAACTGCACTAGTAGGCAGTGCTGAAAATGTAGCGAAACGAATAAAAGAATATGAAGCTTTAGGAATTGAATCTTTTATTTTATCAGGCTATCCGCATTTAGAAGAAGCTTATCACGTAGGCGAGTTATTGTTTCCGCTTTTAAATATTGATGAGGGTGAAGGAAAGAGTGAAAGCATCGGTGAGATTATTGCAAACGATAGGTTTCCAAAAGCTTCAACGTCATAAAAGAAGAACCGGTGAAAAATTCACCGGTTCTTCTTTTACATTCATCTCAGCCGAGAGACGAGTTCGTTAAATTGTTGGTTTAGGTTTTTCAGGTGCAGCTTGTTTATCTTTTCGACTTTCTTGAATATATACTTTAAAGAGAAAAATATTTAAACAGCCCAGTGTGAGGAATAACGGTGCAAAATAATATTCTTGAGACATAAGTAGGACGAAAACGCTTCCAAAACAGAACAGAGAACTAAACATAAAGTAAAACTGTAAGAATCTTCTCATTTTAGTCGCCTCCTATTCTTTTTCTTCTTACAATTATTATATCAAATACTTTCCAAAAAAGACACAAAATATTCACAAAATGTTCAATTTTTTTCTTGTTTACCTATTGATTTTTTTGTCGATATGTAAATTTAGTGGGTTGTAATACCAATTAATTCCTGATTGTAACTTTCCGATGGAAAGTTTATGTAAAATTTTATATGATAGAGAAATGGTATTGAAAAAAGGGGGAAAATCATCATGAGACGAATTGGGTGGCTATTTTTTACTATGGCAATTCTTTTATTAATAACTGCCGGTTGCTCAAATGATCAACAGAAAGCACAGGATCGATTTGATAAATATGTAGCCATGTGGAATAAAGAAGATTTTAAAGGCATGTATGGATACTTGTCTAAAGATGCTAAAAAGACGATTTCAGAAAAAGACTTTATAAATCGATATAAAAATATCTATGCTGCAATTGAAGCGGACAAGCTTAAAGTGAAGGCAAGTAAAATAGAAGACTTAGAAATAAAAGACCATAAAGCTGTTTTACCTTTTGAAGTAAAAATGAACTCTGTAGCCGGTGAAATCTCATTTAAAGAAAATGCTGCTGTGGTTCAAGAAAAACAAGGGGATACAGAGAACTGGTATATTAATTGGAAGCCTAATATGATTTTTAAAGGACTTAAGCAAGGAGAGCAAGTAAGAGTAGCTACTCAGTCAGCTGTACGTGGAGAAATTATGGATCGTTCAGGGAAATATTTAGCTCAAAACGGAGAAGCGATTCAAGTTGGAGTTGTTCCCCAGCAGTTTTCTAAAGGCGGCGAGCAAGCTATACAACAATTAAGCAAGACTCTTGCTCTTTCAGAAAAAAGTATTAATCAAGCACTGAGCGCTTCTTGGGTGAAAAAGAATCAATTTGTTCCTATTAAAACAGTTAGTCAAAAAGACGCCTCTAATTTAGAGAATTCTTTGAAAAAAGTAGAAGGCATTCAACAAAAAAAGGTAAATGCGCGCGTATATCCTTGTGAAGAAGCGTGTGCCCATTTAGTTGGATACGTTGCGCCTGTCACAGCGGAATATTTAAAAGAGCATAAAGGTGAAGGCTATAATGCTCAGTCTAAAGCTGGAATGATTGGCTTGGAGTCTTTATATGAAGATAAGCTTCGTGCTCGAGACGGCGTCACGATTTATACTGTAGATAAAGATGGTAATAAAAAGAATGAAATTGCAAAAGTGAATCCAAAAGACGGGGAAAGCATTCAAGTTACGGTAGACACGAATGTTCAAAAATCCCTTTATGAACAGTTAAAAGATGAAAAAGGAGTAGCTACTGCTCTTCAACCTAAAACGGGAGAAATATTAGGTCTTGTAAGCACGCCAGCTTTTGATCCGAATTCTTTTTCTTTTGGAATCGATGCTAATACGTATCAATCCCTTTCAACGAATCCGGATAAGCCGTTAATGAATCGCTTTACCAAAACGTATTCTCCGGGATCTACATTTAAGTTAGTCACGGGAGCTTTAGCGGTTGATGAAGGTGTGGTAAATCCAAACGAAAGTGTATCAATCAGCGGGAAGAAGTGGCAAAAAGATAAAAGCTGGGGAAATTTCTACGTAACACGAGTAGGAAGCAAGCCGAATGTTAATTTACGTGATGCTTATGTTACATCTGATAATATTTATTTTGCGCAGACTGCTTTGAAGTTAGGTTTGGACAAATTTAACAGTGGTTTAAAACAGTTTGGGTTCAATCAAAAAATGCCTGTTAATTATCCTTTTGAAACGTCTAAAATTGCAGGTGATCAAGATATTAAAGATGAGGGAGTATTAGCAAACTCTGGTTATGGCCAGGGGAAACTGCAAGTGAATCCTCTCCACTTGGCATTGATGTATACATCGATTGTAAACGATGGAAACATAGTAAAGCCTATTCTTATGAACGGTGATAAGAGTGAAATATGGAAAAAACAAGTAATATCTAAAGAAACGGCGCAATTAATTCAAAAGGATTTAGTTGATGTCATTGAAGATAAAAACGGTACGGGTCATGCTGCAAAGATAGATGGGTTAACCCTGGCTGGAAAAACTGGAACAGCAGAATTAAAGAAAACTCAAGGTGAAAAAGGGCAGGAAAACGGCTGGTTTGTAGCTGTGGATACAAAACAGAAAAACCTACTCGTTTCGATGATGGTTGAAGGAGTAGAAAATAAAGGTGGAAGTCATTACGTCGTGCCGAAAGTAAAAAATGTATTTCAGCAATATAATAAGTAAATAATAAAAGCCAGTTCTAAAGGAGCTGGCTTTTATTATTTACACAAGGGGAGTAATGTTAAGTTTTTGTAAATCCCAGTTTTATACAAACTCTGAAAACCCTTATTTTAAAAGGAATGAACGTATTATTGTTAATGTATTGTAAAGAGACCTAAAAAAATGTGTTTGAAAAGTTATTGACAATTAACAATAATAGGAGTAATTTTTGACTTGGCGTAAAAAAATGAATCGCATAACCTATAAGTAAAAGAACCATCTTTTGGGACTTTTGCTCTGGTAAACGTTTGTTTTTTTAGAATTTTTTGATACACAAGAGAGGTGGTTTCTCTCGTTATAGTAATGAACAGCTAAGTTTTATCCATTACTTTAAATGAAAAAAGAAACTAGAACACATATAAAAAGATAGAGAGAAAAAACGAGTGGTAAAGTTTCGATAAATTGGATGGAGGATTGCAACGTGATCAAAAGAAAAAAAGACAAGTTTTCTGAAATGTTAATGGACATTGCCCAAAATATTAAGGACTCAGCGGAGTTTTTAGGCAGCTTTGAACTTCAAAACGTATCTGACCTAAAGGAATTTGCCAACGTTTTAAAAGCGTATGAATCAAAAGGTGATAAATACGTGCATACAGTGATTACTGAGTTGAACAAAGCATTTATCACTCCAATTGAGCGTGAAGATATTTTACAGCTAGCGATGAGCATGGATGATGTACTTGATGGCATCGACAGCTTTGCTGCTTTAATGGAAATTCATTCAATTACGACATTTGATGAATATGTAGCTGAATTTGTTAAAAATATTCAAGGCTGTGCTGAAGAGATTTTAATTACTATTAATTTGTTGTCTGAGAAAAAGCTTCTTCAAATTAGTGAGCATGCAATTAAAATTAAAGAGTATGAGTCACATTGTGATACATTATATCGTCGTGCACTAAAACAATTATTTGCAACATGTAAAGATCCAATTAAAGTTATTCAATATAAAGAAATTTATGAAACGCTAGAAGAAATCGCGGATTATTGTCAAACGGTTGCGAACAACTTAGAATCAGTTATTATGAAGAATGCGTAACGGGGCTATAATATAATGGATTCAATGCTAATATTAACCATTCTAATTGTAGTTGGTGCACTTGGTTTTGACTTTATCAACGGGTTTCATGATACAGCTAACGCCATTGCGACTTCTGTTTCAACCAAAGCTTTAAAACCGCGACATGCAATTCTTTTAGCCGCAACCATGAACTTTGTCGGTGCTATGACGTTTACAGGCGTAGCCAAAACGATTACAAAGGATATCGTTGATCCTTATACGCTTCAAAATGGTTCTGTCGTTATTTTAGCAGCATTAATTTCTGCTATTGCGTGGAACCTAATCACATGGTATTTTGGTATCCCAAGTAGTTCTTCTCATGCAATTATTGGATCGATTGCAGGAGCAGCTATTGCAGCTGCTGGATTTGGTGCTTTAAATTACAAAGGTTTCATCAAAATCATTGAAGCTCTTCTAATTTCACCAGTTCTAGCCTTTGTAGTAGGTTATATTGTCTATACGATTATCAAACTAACGTTTAAAAACCATAACTTGACCAAAACGAATAAGCGTTTTCGACGCGTTCAAATCCTGACTGCAGCCCTACAATCTTACACACACGGTACGAATGATGCGCAAAAAGCAATGGGTATTATTACGCTAGCGCTTATTGCTAACAATATGCAAAGCGGTACTGAGATTCAGTGGTGGGTACAGCTGGCTTGTGCGGTCGCAATGGGGCTTGGGACGTCAATTGGTGGATGGAAAATCATTAAAACCGTGGGCGGTAAAATTATGAAAATTCGTCCTGTTAATGGAGTAGCTGCGGACTTAACAGGGGCTGCCATTATCTTTGGAGCAACGTTTATTCATCTACCTGTCAGTACTACTCATGTTATTTCATCTTCTATCTTAGGTGTAGGTTCTGCTCACCGAGTGAAAGGTGTAAAATGGGGAACTGCACAGCGCATGGTGATTACATGGGTTATCACATTGCCAATTTCAGCTTCATTAGCTGCACTTATCTATATGATTTTAAATTTGTTCTTTTAATAAATGTGGAGCTTCTTTTAAAGAAGCTCCTTTTTCTATTTACATCCCCTCATTTGCACAGTACACTTAAAACATGAAAATAACACAATCGTTTTTAAAAGGGAGATGGGGAAATGTTTGGAAAAGTAGCTGCTGATGTATTGGGGCTAAGTGATATTGGTTCTGTTATTAAGCCAGTTGATTATGACAAGGTAGATGCAGACGATTACGTTATGCATGAAGAACAAGAAAAAATTTATTTTCTAATCAAATCAAAGTCAGATGAATATTGCTTTACCAATAAAGCACTCATTCACCTTGATGGAACAAGTGCTACAAGCAAAAAGCGAATGCTTCGCCGCTATAACTACAGCACAAATCACATTTCAAACGTGATGCTAGAAACGGCCGGAACTGTCGATTTAGATGTGGAAATTAAATTTAAAATTGGCTCGGAGACTTTTTCTATCGATGTACACAAAAAGCATATAGAAGAGGTAAAAGATTTATATAAAGCGCTGTTTAAAATGTCTGAAATAACGCGTGAAAATGAAATTGCGCTCGATTTTGCTAAACAAAGCATTCAGCTAGCTTCTTCTACGCTAAGCAGTACAAGAAATACAAGTGGAAGTGTTGCTGGTGAATTTAAAGAAATTAACGAAGCCGCGTTTTCTTGGTTATTAGATAAAAAAACAGCCTACACAACAAAAGATTTCAGCTCAGTTTTCGAGCTGTATATCAATAATTAATAGAAACAGCTGCTCCTTTTATGGAGCAGCTGTTTTTTGATGCTGAACGTTGTAGAATCCTCATGTTAACCTTGAAAAATCACCGAAAAAAGAGCACAATATAAAATAGAAAAGAGAAACAGTAGAGACGGGTTTAACTGAAAGAAATAATAGAAAATAAGACTTATAGGTGGAAAGGATTACGGTATGACAGCAAAAAATAATGAGGATACAGTGGCAGAATTAGAAAAGTCACTTCGACATATTGCAGCGATTGTGAAGCAAAAAGGAAGAGAAATTTTAGAAGACTATACGATTACGCCACCTCAGTTTATTGCTTTGCAGTGGCTGTTTGAACGTGGAGATATGACGATTGGCGATTTATCAAATCGTATTTTTCTCGCTTGTAGTACAACGACAGATTTAGTAGATCGTATGGAAAAAAACAAGTTGGTGGTTCGGGTGAAAGATCCAAAAGACCGCCGCGTAGTACGTATTCATTTGCTTCCTGAAGGAGCACGTGTTATCGAAGAAGTAATTGAAAAGAGACAAACGTATTTAAATGGCGTACTGGCAAACTTCTCTCCGAGTGAAACGGAAGTCTTACGAGTAACGTTACGAAAATTGCATGATGAAATGAAAGAAAAATGAGGCGATTGTTTTGAGTAGACCAATTGGTGTTATAGATTCGGGTGTGGGTGGATTAACGGTAGCAAAGGAAATTATGAGACAGCTTCCGAAAGAACAAATTATGTACATTGGAGATACAGCCCGCTGCCCATACGGTCCTCGTCCTAGTGAAGAAGTACGAGCTTTCACATGGGAGATGACTAATTATTTACTAGCTAAAGATATTAAAATGCTTGTTATTGCGTGCAATACGGCTACGGCAGTTGTACTGGATGAAATTCAAGAACAGCTCGATATTCCGGTTATAGGCGTCATTGAACCAGGATCACGCGCTGCGCTTAAAGTAACTAAAAATCATAAAATAGGCGTAATCGGCACAAACGGAACCGTGAAAAGTCAAGCCTATACACATGCACTCCGCGCTCTTCATACGAGAGTGGAAGTGGAAAATTTGGCATGCCCTTTGTTTGTACCTCTTGTAGAGAGCGGTAATTATGAAGGACCGGAAGCGCAGCGAATTGTAAAAGAAACATTAAAACCTTTTTATCATACAGATATGGATACCCTTATTTTAGGATGTACGCATTATCCGTTATTAAAGCCAGTTATTCAAGAAGCAATTGGTCCTCGAGTTCAGTTAATCAGTTCTGGCGAAGAAACGGCAATAGAGGTAAGTGCCATTCTTTCTTATAGCAATTTACTAGCTCCTAGAAACATGGAGCCTGAACACTACTTCTTTACAACAGGATCAACAGAGCTGTTTCAATCTATTGCATCTAAATGGTTTGAGCACCCTGTATATAATGTTGAACATATCAAGCTTTAAAACCGTGCATATTATGCTCGGTTTTTTTTGTGGACAAAAACTTTTTTGAGCTGGTCTAAAATGCAAAAAAGCTCGTATACATAGTAGTACAAACAGTCTGAGGAGGGAAAGGAATGTCCAAAAAGACCCAACTTGTTCTCATATCCGCCGTGGTGACCACATCTGTATTGTTATCCGGCTGTGGACTTTTCGGAGGGGATAACGCAGCAAAGGAAATTGATCCGCCAAAGGATGTCACCTATGTGAAAGATGAAAAATCATTAGCGACTGAAGCGAAAGTAACGGAAGCTAATAAAAAACAAAGTAAAGCTGCAGAAACATCTGCGCCTACCAAAAGAGAACTCTACTTAATTGATAAAAACGGGTACGTTGTTCCCCAGACGCTTGAAATTCCTAAATCAAAAGGTGTCGCTAAACAGTCTCTTGAATATTTAGTAGAGGGTGGACCAGTCACAAACTTATTGCCAAATAATTTCCGAGCGGTTCTTCCTGCTGATACAAGAGTTTTAGGGACAAAGCTGGAAAGTGACGGGACGATGGTAGCAGATTTTTCACCTGAATTTGCTGAATATAAGAAAGAAGATGAACTCCGTATCCTGCAGGCCGTCACTTGGACGCTGACGCAGTTTGAAGGCGTAAATAAAGTTAAAATTCGCATTAACGGCTATGATAAAGATGAGATGCCTGTAAATCATACGCCAATCAGTAAAGGGTTGAGCAGAGCAGATGGCATTAACTTTGATAATACTGGAGTAGTTGACGTAACTCAAACGAAGCCAGTTACGATTTATTACTTAGCTCAAGAGGGCAAACAAACTTACTATGTTCCTGTCACAAAACGAATTGCTTCTGATGACAAAGATATGTACACTGCAATTGTGAACGAACTTGTAGAAGGACCTGCGCCTGCATCAGGTTTAGTGACAGATTTTAATCCCGATGCAAAGCTCGTAGCAGCTCCAAAGTATGCGGACGGTGAGTTAACGCTTAACTTTAATAAAAACATCTTTGGAAATTTAAAAGGCACGGAAATTTCTCAGCATGTTCTCGACTCCTTGGTGTTATCGCTGACAGAACAAAAAGCCGTAGACAGCGTTGCCATTAAGGTGAATGGCAAAAAAACGCTAAAAGATGAAAAAGGGAAAAAATTAACGGAACCAGTTTCAAGACCTAAAAATGTGAACACAGGTAGTTTTTAAAAACAAATTTTTGTTATACTAGTAAAGGACTAAGTAGAAAGAGGTCTGCTGAAATAGCGACCTCTTTCCGCTGTTTTATAGTTAAAATGGAAGAGACTATTACATATAAATGAATTTATAGGAGGACATGCTTAATGCGTTTGGACGGTAGGGAATTTAATGAATTGAGACCTGTATCTCTTCATACTTCATACTTAAAGCATCCAGAAGGATCTGTATTAATCTCGGTGGGAGACACAAAGGTTATTTGTACAGCAAGCATAGACGACAGAGTGCCTCCTTTTATGCGTGGACAAGGAAAAGGATGGATTACAGCTGAATATTCTATGCTGCCTCGAGCTACGGCACAAAGAAATATACGTGAATCATCAAAAGGTAAAGTCACAGGACGAACAATGGAAATTCAGCGTCTAATCGGACGAGCTCTTCGTTCTGTAGTCGATCTGGAAAAGGTCGGAGAAAAGACAATTTGGATTGATTGTGATGTTATTCAAGCAGATGGCGGAACAAGAACAGCATCGATTACAGGTGCTTTTGTGGCTATGGTTTTAGCGTTTGGAAAGCTGGTTAAAGAGAACAAGCTAACAGAAATTCCTATTCGTGACTACTTAGCTGCGACTTCAGTAGGTATTCATGGAGAAAATTCGATTTTAGATTTAAATTATGAAGAAGATTCGACAGCGGAAGTTGACATGAATATTGTGATGACAGGAAGCGGACAGTTTGTAGAATTACAGGGAACGGGAGAGGAATCGACGTTTTCGAGAGAACAGTTAAATCATCTTCTAGATTTAGGAGAAAAGGGTGTTTATCAATTGATTGAACAGCAAAAGGAAGTTCTTGATCACCTGGCTGCCTACATTCCGGTTAAAGAAAGGTAAGGGATTAACGTGCGTGAAATCATTATTGCAACTAAAAATGCAGGCAAAGTAAAAGATTTTGAAACACTTTTCTCACCAAAGGGATTTAAAGTAAAATCGCTTCTTGATTTTCCTGAGATTGAAGACGTGGAAGAAACGGGCGTTACATTTGCAGAGAATGCGACGCTAAAAGCAGAGGCCATTTCATCCGCATTAAATAAGCCGGTCATTGCCGATGACTCCGGGCTTGCTATTGACGCCTTAAACGGGGAGCCAGGCGTTTATTCCGCGCGTTATGCTGGTGAAAATAAAGATGATAATGCTAATATAGAGAAGGTACTTCAAAAGTTAAATGACGTGCCGTTTGAAAAGCGCACGGCACGCTTTCATTGTGCTCTTGCTATTGCAGTGCCCGGAAAGAGAACCGAAATTGTAGAAGGCACGTGTGAAGGGCACATCTTGGAGGAAAAAAGAGGGGAAAACGGTTTTGGGTACGATCCCATTTTCTTTGTAGAAAAATGGAGATGCTCCATGGCAGAATTGACCAAAGAGCAAAAAAATCAAATTAGTCACCGAGCAAATGCGTTAAAAAAACTAGCACCGCTAATTGATGCGCAATTTTAGAAGGAGTGATGACGTGTGAAACTATTAATTGTAAGCGATAGCCACGGGTTACAAGAAGAACTGCTCACTATCAGAGAGAGACATGCTGATGTAGATAAGATGATCCATTGTGGGGACTCTGAGTTGCCGCAAGACAGCAAAGAAATGTCTGCGTTTTTAGGCGTTCGAGGAAATTGTGACTACGATGCATCTTACGTTAATGATCGAGTAGAGTCGCTTGGAGAAGCTACGTGTCTGGTTACACACGGTCACTTATATAATGTTAAAATGTCTATGATGAATTTGCATTACAAAGCGAGAGAAGTCGGGGCAAACGTTGTTTGTTTTGGGCATTCTCACATAGCGGGAGCTGAGCTCATGGACGGAGTTTTATTTATTAATCCAGGAAGTATGTTACTTCCTCGTATGAGAAAAGAACGTACGTATGCTATACTAGTAATGGATGGTACAGAAGCTACCGTGCAGTTTTACGATATAAGCGGTAAACATATTCCTAGCATGCAGTTAACCTGTACACTTTCAGCATAATATAGCCAAATATAGGGAGAAGAGAAGGTTTTTTACCTCTCTTCTCATAAAATTTCAAAAAAACGTTGACTTTTAAATTATATTTGAATATAATAAGTATTGTCTTTGATACACTTTAACATTATGTCCCAGTAGCTCAGCAGGATAGAGCAACGGCCTTCTAAGCCGTCGGTCGGGAGTTCGAATCTCTCCTGGGACGTCCGGAAAAAACCGGCTTTTACTTTTTAGTAAAAGCCGGTTTTTTTATTTATCTTCAAAGTGAATGTTTGTTCATTCAGTGTGTACAAATGAACGTTTCAGAAAAACTTTTTGAACTGCTGTAAACCCTTATTACATCAATAATGAAAACGCATTCAAATATTCTGTTTAGTCTAAATTGTCTAAAAAAATATTGAAAAGTGGTTGACTATGCATAGAAATGGGCGTAAGATAGTCCTCAAATATAAGTTTTCTAAAAATTTTAATTAATTGTAATTAATTTAAAATATGATGTGTAAAGCATTGTTCAAAAAGCATATAGCGTTTTAAAACGTTGAAGAGGATAAGTAGTTTTGATGTTTAGGTATCAACAGAGAGTCGGGTTGCTGGAAGCCGGCGTTACCAACTCAAAATGAACTCACCTCAGAGTGTCACCCTGAAATTCAGTAAGGGCGACCGAGTGTACTTCCAAAGCACTCGTTATCAAAAAGAATGTACATTATACATTCATAAGGTAATCATTACGATTACAAACGAGGGTGGTACCGCGTAAAGTACAAAAGACTTTTCGCCCCTTGACCTATATCATTTGATAGGGTCTATTTAGGGGTGAGAAGTCTTTTTTCTTTTATCTAGAAAACGAAAGGATGAGAAAAGTGGGAGCCAATATGCAAACGAAAGAACCTGTAAGCACTGGGGCACAAATGAATGGAGCTGACATGTTGATTGAATCTCTAAGAAGAGAAAATGTTGACGTCATCTTCGGTTACCCAGGGGGAGCCGTTTTACCGATTTACGATAAGCTATATGGTTCAGGAATGTTTCACGTACTTGCTCGTCACGAACAAGGTGGAATTCACGCAGCAGAAGGGTACGCAAGAATTTCAGGCAAACCCGGTGTAGTTATCGCAACAAGTGGTCCTGGTGCAACAAATATCGTAACAGGTTTGGCAGATGCGATGATTGACTCACTTCCTTTAGTTGTTTTTACTGGTCAAGTAGCTTCAAGTGTAATTGGTTCTGACGCGTTCCAAGAAGCAGATGTATTAGGGATCACAATGCCAATTACAAAACATAGCTATCAAGTACGCAATATCAGCGATATGCCGAGAATCATCAAAGAGGCATTTCATATTGCGACAACAGGAAGACCCGGTCCAGTCTTAATCGACATTCCAAAAGATATGGCACAGGGTGATGGAACATTTAATTACGAAGGAGAAATTGATTTACCTGGCTATCAGCCAACTTATTTTCCAAATCAGCTGCAGGTTAAAAAATTAACAGACGCAGTAGCAGCTGCAAAACAACCTGTTATTCTAGCAGGTGCGGGAGTGTTATTGAGTAAAGGTTCAGAAGAATTAAAAAATTATGCTGAACGTCAAAATATTCCGGTTATTAATACGCTTTTAGGGTTGGGCTGTTTTCCTGCAGATCATCCGCTTCATTTAGGAATGGCTGGCATGCACGGAACCTACACAGCAAACATGGCAATTTATGAGAGTGATCTTCTCATTAGTATCGGTGCACGCTTTGATGACCGGGTAACAGGTAACTTAAAGCATTTTGCACCAAATGCAAAAATTGCTCACATTGACATCGACCCAGCGGAAATTGGAAAAAATGTTCCAACCAAGATTCCAATTGTTGGAGATGCAAAAGAAGTATTGAAGCAATTGCTTCTGCAAGAAGGAGAAGTTGGAGATTATACGAAATGGCATGAGAAATTAGCGGCGTGGAAGCAAGAATATCCATTATGGTATCAGAACTCGGCAGATGTGTTAAAACCACAAAAAGTAGTTGAGTTGCTTCACAAGTATACAAATGGAGATGCCGTTGTTACAACGGACGTTGGGCAACATCAAATGTGGGTAGCTCAATACTATACATTTAATAATCCAGATCGATGGGTAACTTCAGGTGGTCTTGGCACCATGGGCTTTGGATTACCTTCTGCAATCGGCGCTCAGCTGGCAAACAAAGATAAAACAGTTGTAGCAGTCGTTGGCGACGGTGGATTTCAAATGACGCTTCAAGAATTAGGAGTTATTAGAGAATTAAATTTACCTGTAAAAGTGGTTGTACTTAACAATCAGTCGCTTGGTATGGTTCGTCAGTGGCAAGAAATCTTCTATGAAGAACGCTACTCACACTCTTTAATTCCGAATCAGCCTAATTTAATGAAGCTTGCAGAAGCTTATGATATCAAAGGTTTACAAGCTTCTACTGAAGAAGAAGCGCATGCGGCTTTGAAAGAAGCAATGGAAACAGATGGACCTGTTTTACTAAACTTCTTTGTCGCACCTAAAGAAAACGTATATCCAATGGTTGCACCTGGAAAAGGATTACATGAAATGGTAGGGGTGAAACCATGAAGCGAATTATTACAGCAACTGTATTAAACCGTGCGGGCGTATTAAATCGCGTGACGGGGTTATTTACAAAAAGAAATTTCAATATTGAGAGTATTTCGGTAGGTCACACTGAATCTGAAGATGTATCACGCATGACGTTTGTTGTGAACGTAGAGCATGATAACGCTGCTGAACAAGTGATCAAGCAGTTAAATAAGCAGATTGACGTGTTGAAGGTTCAAGATATTACGGATCAAGCGGTGGTATCAAGAGAGCTTGCTTTAATGAAAGTAGCCTCTACGCCAGCGAGCCGTAACGAACTTTATGCAGTAATTGAACCTTTCCGTGCAACCATCATTGATGTAAGCCGCGACAGCTTAATTATTCAAGTAACAGGTGAATCCAGCAAGATTGAAGCGATGATTGATCTACTTCAGCCTTATGGATTAAAAGAAGTAACGCGCACGGGAACAGTAGCTGTTCCGCGCGGTACGCAAAAAGCGGCAGCCAAACTTTCATCAATTATTTAATTCTAGCTAGTTACTAACCAAGTAAACTATATAAAACTATATAAACTAAGAGGAGAGATTTATTATGACAAAGGTATATTATAACGGAGATGCAAAGGATCAATTATTACAAGGTAAAACAGTAGCAATCGTAGGTTATGGTTCACAAGGTCACGCCCATGCACAAAACTTACGCGACAGCGGAGTAAACGTGCTAGTAGGATTACGTAAAGGTAAATCATGGGACCAAGCAGAGCAAGACGGTTTCACTGTATTATCTGTAAAAGATGCAGTTCAACAAGCAGAAGTAGTGATGGTATTACTTCCAGATGAGTATCAGCCAAAAGTTTATAACGAAGAAATTCTTCCAGGACTAAAACCAGGAAAATCTTTAGTATTTGCTCACGGTTTCAACATTCATTTTAACCAAATCGTAGCACCTGAATTCGTTGACGTATTCTTAGTAGCTCCAAAAGGCCCTGGTCACCTTGTAAGAAGAACGTATGAAGAAGGAGCTGGCGTACCGGCGTTGTTCGCAGTATTCCAAGATGTAACTGGCGAAGCAAAAGACGTAGCGTTAGCTTATGCTAAAGCAATCGGTTCAGCTCGTGCGGGTGTGTTAGAAACAACATTTAAAGAAGAAACAGAAACAGATCTTTTCGGTGAGCAAGCAGTACTTTGCGGTGGGTTAACTTCATTAGTTAAAGCTGGTTTTGAAACGCTTGTAGAAGCTGGCTACCAACCGGAAGTTGCATATTTTGAGTGTTTACACGAATTAAAATTAATTGTTGACCTTATGTATGAAGGCGGAATGGAAGGCATGCGTTATTCAATCTCTGATACAGCTCAATGGGGTGACTTCGTTTCAGGACCACGCGTTGTAGATGAGCGTTCAAAAGAACAAATGAAAAAAGTGCTTGAAGATATCCAAACAGGTAAATTTGCAAAAGGCTGGATCCTAGAAAACCAAGCAAATCGTCCGGAATTTACAGCTATCAATAACCGTGAAAACGAACATTTAATTGAAAAAGTTGGCGCTCAATTACGTGAAATGATGCCATTTGTTAAAAAACAAAAGAAAGAAGCGGTGATCGCTAGTGCAAAAAATTAAACTATTTGACACGACGCTACGCGATGGTGAACAGTCACCTGGAGTCAATTTGAACCTACAAGAAAAGCTTGAAATTGCTAAGCAGTTAGAGCGATTAGGTATCGACATTATTGAAGCCGGATTTCCCGCTTCTTCAAAAGGTGATTTTCAATCCGTAAAAGAAATTGCGTCTATTGTCAAAAATTCTTCTGTAACAGGCCTTGCAAGGTCTGTTACAAAAGATATTGACATTGCATGGGAAGCGTTAAAAGAAAGTGCAGAACCAAGACTGCATGTTTTTATCGCTACTTCCGAAATTCATATGCAGCATAAATTGAAAAAAACACCTGATGAAGTACTTGAAACAGCAGTGGAAATGGTAAAGTACGCAAGTAAAAAATTCCCGGTTGTTCAATGGTCTGCTGAAGATGCATGTCGAACAGATTTACCGTTTTTAGCTAGAATTGTAGAAGCAGTTATTGATGCTGGTGCAAAAGTCGTTAATATTCCAGATACAGTAGGATTTATCACTCCTGGTGACTATCAATCAGTATTTAATTACTTAAAAGAACATGTGTCAAATATTCATAAAGTTGATTTGTCAGCTCACTGTCACGATGACTTAGGGCTAGCTGTGGCCAATTCAATGGCTGCTATTGAAGCAGGAGCTACTCAAATTGAAGGAACGATTAACGGAATCGGAGAACGTGCGGGTAACGCAGCTCTTGAAGAAGTAGCACTTGCGCTTCATGTCCGTCAAGATTTCTATCAAGCGAGCACAGGTCTTATCTTGCCTGAAATTAAGCGTACGAGTGACATTATCAGTAAGCTTACCGGAATGAATATTGCACCAAATAAAGCAATTGTAGGAAAAAATGCTTTTGCTCATGAATCAGGTATTCACCAAGATGGCGTCTTAAAAAATCCGTTAACATATGAGATTATTTCCCCAGAACTTGTGGGTGTTAAACAAAATCCAATTGTGCTTGGTAAACACTCAGGCCGTCATGCGTTCCGTACACGCTTAGTAGAGCTTGGATTCACATTGGAAGATACAGAAGCGAACGTGCTTTTTGATAAGTTTAAAGACTTAGCAGATAAGAAAAAAGACATTACCGATGATGATTTATTGGCATTAGTCATTCAAAAGCAAGTTAGCAAAGACAGTGAATATAAGCTTGAAAGTCTGCAAGTTCAGTATGGTACGAACAATATTCCTACGGCTACGATTACGCTTCGCAAAGAAAACGGCGAAGCGATTCAAGAAGCAGCTACGGGATCTGGAAGCGTGGAAGCTATCTATAATACGCTGCAGCGCTGTGTTGAACAAGATGTAAAACTATTAGACTATCGTATTCAGTCTATTAACGGTGGGCCGGATGCGCTGGCTGAAGTATTTGTGAAGGTTGAAAGCGAAGGAACTGAAGCAAGCGGACGCGGAGTAGCATTTGACGTATTAGAATCGTCAGCGAAGGCATATCTGAACGCCATTAATCGTTTAATCGCTATTCAGCAGCATCGTACAAAGCAAGAAGTAATGTGAACTGAAGGGAGAGACCACCATGACAAAAAAAGTCGCTGTATTACCGGGTGACGGCGTAGGAACAGAAGTAACCAAAGGCGCTGTTGCCGTTTTAAAAGCAATTGGAGAGCGCTTTGATCATCAATTTGAGTTTACGTATGGACTAATTGGCGGAGCTGCAATTGATGAGGCGGGCACACCTCTTCCAGAAAGTACAATTGAGACTTGTAAGCAGGCCGATGCTGTATTACTTGGTTCGGTTGGAGGGCCAAAATGGGATCGTAACCCTTCACATTTGCGACCGGAAAAAGGTTTGCTAGCTATTCGAAAAGAACTGGATTTATATGCTAATCTTCGTCCGGTGACGTTTTATGATAGTTTAGCGGATGCCTCTCCTCTGAAAAAAGAATACATTGAAGGTGTTGACTTCATTATCGTCCGTGAGCTAACAGGGGGCTTATATTTTGGTAAGCCTAGCGAGCGCCGAACAGAAGGAAATGAAGAAACAGTTGTCGACACATTATTTTATAAGCGTACAGAAATAGAAAGAATTATTCGCCAAGCATTTGACACGGCTGTAAATCGACGTAAAAAAGTAACGTCTGTTGATAAAGCGAATGTGCTTGAGTCTAGTAGAGTGTGGCGTGAAGTAGCTGAAGAAGTAGCAAAAGACTACCCGGATGTAGAGCTTGAGCATATGCTTGTAGATTCAGCTGCTATGCAGTTAATTCGTAATCCGAAGTATTTTGATGTAGTGGTAACTGAAAATATGTTTGGTGATATTTTGAGTGATGAGGCTTCTATGCTGACAGGATCGTTAGGCATGTTGCCATCTGCGAGCTTAACGGCTGATGGTCCATCTTTATATGAACCGGTTCACGGTTCTGCACCAGATATTGCTGGTCAAAACAAAGCTAATCCGATTGCTGCTATTTTATCTGCAGCAATGTTGCTTAGACATTCATTTGGATTAGAAAAAGAAGCAGCAGTGATTGAACAAGCGGTTGAAAGTGTATTACATGCAGGTCATCGAACAGCTGACTTAGCAGACGGTAATCATTATTTAGGTACCGATAAAATGGTCGAGGCGATAACTGCGGTAATTGCCAATGATTCTGCCATTTCAAGCATTATGACAGCTTACAGTTAATCATGCGTTTCTCACGTTTTGTGAGAAACGTTTTTCATAATCAGAAAGGAGGAGCAGTATGAAACCAAAAACAATTATTGATAAGCTTTGGGAACAACATGTTGTACGTCGAGAAGAGGGGAAGCCGGACTTATTATATATCGATCTTCATCTTATTCATGAAGTAACGTCCCCTCAGGCATTTGAAGGTCTTCGCGTGGCAAATCGCCAAGTGAAGCGTCCAGACTTAACGTTTGCTACAATGGATCACAACATTCCAACGGTTGACCGTTTTAATATTAAAGATCCGATTGCCAAGAAACAAGTAGACAAACTATCCGAAAACTGTCAAGAGTTTGGTGTGAAGCTTTTAGATTTAACAAGTGAAGAGCAAGGGATTGTGCATATCATTGGACCGGAGTTAGGATTAACTCAGCCTGGAAAAACCATTGTGTGCGGAGATAGCCATACATCTACTCACGGTGCGTTTGGAGCGCTTGCTTTTGGGATAGGAACTAGTGAGGTAGAGCATGTTTTAGCAACACAGACGCTATGGCAAGCGAAACCAAAAACGCTTCAAGTAAAAGTGAATGGCAAAAAGCAGCCTGGCGTTTATGCTAAGGACATTGTGTTAGCGATTATTCAAAAGTTCGGCGTGAATTTTGGAACGGGTTCAATCGTGGAATTTACGGGCGAATGTATTCGCGATCTTTCAATGGAAGAGCGGATGACCATTTGTAATATGTCTATTGAAGCCGGTGCAAAAGCTGGTTTAATCAGTCCAGACGATGTCACTTTCTCTTATATTAAAGGACGTCAGTATGCTCCTAAAGGAGAACAGTTTGAAAAAGCAGTGGAAGCTTGGTCAGCTTTAGCAACAGATGAAGGTGCAGCGTACGATGAAACGCTGGAAATTGATGCAGATACAATTGAACCTGTTGTAACATGGGGAACAAATCCGGCGATGAGTTCTTATGTTAGCAAGCAAGTTCCTACATTAGAAGAGTGTAAAACAGAAGCTGAGAGAAAGTCTTTGTCACGAGCACTTGAGTATATGGGCTTACAGCCTGGCATGGCAATAGAAGAGATTCCAGTTCAGCATGTATTTATCGGTTCATGTACAAATGCTCGTTTGTCTGATCTTCGTGACGTGGCAGCCTTTATTAAAGGAAAGAAAGTGTCACCAGATGTGCGAGCGATCATTGTACCAGGTTCTCAAAAAGTAAAGCGAGTGGCTGAAGAAGAAGGGTTATCTGCTATTTTCATTGAAGCAGGTTTTGATTGGAGAGACTCAGGCTGCAGCATGTGTCTAGGCATGAACTCTGACTTAGTTCCACAAGGCGAACACTGTGCGTCCACTTCTAACCGCAATTTTGAAGGACGTCAAGGAAAAGGCGCTAGAACGCATTTAGTAAGCCCGGTAATGGCAGCAGCGGCAGCGGTATATGGACATTTTGTTGATGTACGCAAACTACAAGAACAAGCGGTGCGATAAGGAGGAGAACACAGATGAATGCTTTTACAATCCACACAGGGAAAGTAGCAGGTCTCGACCGAGCAAACGTAGATACTGATCAAATTATCCCAAAGCAATTTTTGAAAAGAATTGAGCGTACTGGGTTTGGCCAATTTCTATTTTTTGATTGGCGATATAATGAAGATGAAACGTTAAATGAAACGTTTGAATTAAATCAGCCTCAAAATCAAGGAGCAACAATTCTTGTAGCTGACGAGAACTTCGGATGTGGTTCGTCACGTGAACACGCGCCATGGGCGCTTTTAGACTATGGGTTTCGGGCCATTATCGCACCTTCATTTGCGGATATTTTCAAACAAAACTGTCTGAAAAATGGTATTTTACCTATTGTTTTACCAAAAGAAGATGTTTCCTATTTAATGAAAGAGTCTCAAAGTGCTTCTTACGCCTGTACAATCGATCTTCATCAGCAAAAAATTACCGATGAAGCAGGCTTTGAACGTACGTTTGATATCAATGGCCATTGGAAATATATGCTTGTTAACGGATATGATGAAATTGGCTATACGCTTTCTTTTGAAGACGACATTTCTGCTTATGAAGCAAAAACGGTAAGATATTAACCAAAAATCGAGCAAAATTATGATTTTGCTCGATTTTTTTGCGTTCCGTTAATCGAATTGCTAAACTGTAAAGCAAATGGACCGCGAAGTGGGGAGAAAACATGTCGAATGAACAACAAAACAAAATTGTAGCTTTTCCTCTATTAAAAGAACGGTTGGTTGAAAAAGCTACAGATCATATGCAGCACAAGCAATTTCAAGAAGCACTTCCTTTATTTGAGCAGGCCTACGAACTTGATAATAAGCATCATGAAATTTTGCTTGGCCTTGTTATTTGTCACGTGGAGCTCGGTGATGCAGGCATAGCCAAGGAATTGTGTGAGCAAATGCTGAAAGAAGATATTGGCGATTATTATCATAATTTGCAAATGTACCTCATGGTGTTAATTCAGCTTGGTCACTATCATGAAGGATATGTCACTCTACAAGCAGTTATTCAAGAACACAAACTCCCATCTGAACATGCTGAACAGCTTTATCAGCTATTGGAGTTCTGCAAAAATAGAATGAATCAAGAACAAGTCATAGAAGAACAAACAGAAGAAGAACAGCTAGAGCAGTTTAAATCATTCACAGCTCTAGACAATATTCAGGATCAGCTTGAATGGGTTCATTCATTAAAAACAAAGAGAATTGAAAAGCAGCGCTTCTTTCTGGAACAGCTATTTTCATCTGAAGCTATTCACCCTATCGTAAAAACAGTCGCTTTAAAAACAGTCATGGAAGAAGAAGTAGATATTGATTTTATGATTACTAAGTTTGGAGAAACGAAAAAAGTAAATGCGCTTCAGCTTCAACGAACAACACCGTATTTGTTTGCCGAGCAAGTAGAAGGGCAGCTGACGGAAAAGCTGGAGCATGAAAATCCTACATTGCTGCAGGTTGCCGTTGAAATATGGCAGCGTCATTTATTTATTACATTTCCGTTTTTACCGGGTGATAATGTAAAACTTTGGACAGCAGCGGTGTATGCTGTTAGTCTGATGATGCAAGGAGAAGAGTCAGATGCAGCTGTAGCAGAGGAAGACGGGAGTTTCTCCGCAGCTGAATTAAGAAAGGCAATTAAAGAGCTAAAAGAAATTGAAGAAATTTCTTTTATATAAAATGTGGTGTTTAGTTGAAACGTCATTGTTGTATGTTATAATATAATGGTTGTAAAATGCACTTAAATACGTATAGTAGAATTTCATCTTTACATTACATTCCTACTTACTTTAAAGTAATAGGGAGTTAAATAGATAATGATTGAGGGTTGAACTGATAGGCTATCTGCATTATCTAGTTTAGAAATCACTACTTAAAATGATTTTGGAGGGAAACATTCATGTCTGCAAAATGGGAAAAACAAGAAGGAAATCAAGGCGTTTTAACAGTAGAAGTTGAAGCTGCTGAGTTTGATAAAGCCTTAGATAAAGCATTCACAAAAGTTGTAAAACAAGTAAACGTACCAGGGTTCCGTAAAGGTAAAATGCCTCGTCCACTTTTCGAAAAACGTTTTGGCGTAGAATCTTTATACCAAGATGCACTAGACATCTTATTACCTGAAGCTTACAGCAATGCAATTGTTGAAGCTGGTATCGAGCCGGTTGATCGTCCAGAAATCGATGTTGAAACAATCGAAAAAGGACAACCTCTAGTTTTCACTGCTAAAGTAACTGTTAAGCCTGAAGTTAAATTAGGCGAATACAAAAACTTAGAAGTAGAAAAAGTAGATACAACTGTAACAGATGAAGACGTTGAAGCTGAATTAAAAACACTTCAAGAGCGTCACGCTGAACTAGTTGTTAAAGAAGAAGGAACTGTAGCTGAAGGTGATACAGCTGTAATCGACTTTGAAGGTTTCGTTGATGGCGAAGCATTCGAAGGCGGAAAAGGCGAAAACTATTCTTTAGAAATCGGTTCTAACACATTCATCCCTGGCTTTGAAGAGCAACTAGTTGGTCTTGAAGTAGGCGCTGAAAAAGAAGTGGAAGTAACATTCCCTGAAGAGTATCACGCTGAAGAGCTAGCTGGTAAAGCTGCTAAATTCAAAGTGAAATTACACGAAATCAAATCTAAAGAGCTTCCAGCTTTAGACGATGAGTTTGCAAAAGACGTAGATGAAGAAGTAGAAACTTTAGAAGCGTTAAAAGCAAAAACAAAAGAAAAATTACAAAGCGATAAAGAGAATCAAGCGGAATCAGCTCTTCGCGACACTTTAGTAGAAAAAGCTGCTGAAAACGCTGAAGTAGAAATTCCAGAAGCAATGTTCAATACTGAAATGGATCGTATGATGCAAGAGTTTGAACAACGTTTACAAATGCAAGGTCTTAACCTTGAACTTTACTTCCAATTCTCAGGTCAAGATGAAAAAGCTCTTCGCGACCAAATGCGTCCGGATGCTGAAAAGCGTGTGAAAATCAACTTAACGCTAGAAGCTATTTCAAAAGCTGAAAATCTTGAAGTAAGCGAAGAAGAAGTAGAAAAAGAATTAGAAAACATGGCAGGAATGTACAACATGCCTGTCGAAGAAATTAAGAAAGTGCTTGGCAGTCTTGATAGCATTAAAGAAGACATGAAAGTACGTAAAGCAGTTGAATTTCTTGTAGAAAACAGCAAAGCTGTTGCATAATAGTAAGTAAGAAACAAGGCGCGACTTGATCGTGCCTTGTTTTATAAACTTCAATAGTTTTTTTATATCATAACCAACACCGTAGAAGCAGCTTTAACCCATTGTTTGAAATCCGTGGTTATGAAATAGGCCCAATAAGAGGACACTATATAATAGCAGATCTCCATTCTGTTATGCTCATCAACAACATATACATAAAACGTTTTAGTATCTATTCAAGAAAATGTATGGTAAAATGCAATACAAATCTTTTCATAGCGCTTTTACTATGTAATAAAGAGGGGCATTTACCTACAAATAGATGAGTTGTTCATGTTGTTGGGCTATAGCGCGGATAGAAATCAGCTTCGAGCACTTTAGTAAATACTACAAGGGGTGAAAATTATGTTTAAATTTAACGATGAAAAAGGGCAGTTAAAATGCTCATTTTGTGGTAAAACACAAGAACAAGTACGCAAGTTAGTTGCGGGTCCAGGTGTTTACATATGCGATGAATGTATTGAACTTTGCACGGAAATCGTAGAAGAAGAGTTAGGTACAGAAGAAGAAGTAGAATTTAAAGATGTACCAAAACCAAAAGAAATTCGTGACATTTTAGATGAGTATGTAATTGGTCAAGAGGATGCGAAAAAATCGTTATCCGTTGCGGTATACAACCATTACAAACGAATCAATTCAAACAGTAAAATTGATGACGTTGAGTTATCAAAAAGTAATATTGCATTAATTGGACCTACAGGAAGCGGTAAAACTTTACTAGCTCAAACATTGGCTCGTATTTTAAACGTACCGTTTGCGATTGCAGATGCAACATCTCTAACAGAAGCGGGTTATGTAGGAGAAGATGTTGAAAACATCTTATTAAAATTAATTCAATCAGCTGATTACGATGTGGAGAAAGCTGAAAAAGGTATCATCTACATCGATGAAATTGATAAAGTAGCGCGTAAGTCTGAAAACCCATCTATTACACGTGATGTATCAGGTGAAGGTGTGCAGCAGGCTCTTCTTAAAATCTTAGAAGGTACTGTAGCAAGTGTTCCTCCTCAAGGTGGACGCAAACATCCTCATCAAGAATTTATTCAAATTGATACAACAAATATCTTATTTATTTGCGGTGGTGCATTTGACGGAATCGAACCTATTATTAAGCGCCGTCTAGGTAAAAAAGTAATTGGTTTCGGTTCAGAAACAAAACAACAAGATTTTACAGAAAAAGAGTTACTAGCAAAAGTATTACCGGAAGATTTATTAAAATTTGGTTTAATTCCAGAGTTTATTGGTCGTTTACCGGTTACTGCTAGCTTAGTGCCTCTTGATGAAGAAGCGCTAGTTGAGATTTTAACAAAACCGAAAAATGCACTAGTGAAACAATATCAAAAAATGCTTGAACTTGATGACGTTGAACTTGAGTTCGAAGACGAAGCTTTAGTAGAAATTTCCAAAAAAGCGATCGAGCGTAAAACAGGTGCTCGTGGTCTACGTTCAATCATTGAAGGTATTATGTTAGATGTAATGTTTGATCTTCCTTCACGTGATGATATTACAAAATGTATTATCACAGGTGAAACTGTTCGTGATCAAGCGGCTCCTAAGTTCGTATTAGAAGACGGATCTACTATTCAAGAAGGCAGCAAAACATCAGCATAAAAAAAGCCGGGTACTCAAATTGAGTACCCGGCTTTTTTCTGTTGATGAAGGACAACTAAATTTTACTTTTTACTAGAATCTTGTTTATTCCTACTGTTGCAGGGAGATAATAACTGATAATTATCTTACTAAACTGCGCAGGAGGTTTATCTATGAACTGGACGAATATTGCCTTAATGGTCCAACTCTTTTTTGGTATCATCATTGGCTTATATTTTTGGAATTTATTACGCAATCAGCGTACGCAAAAAGTCTCAATTGACCGGGATTCAAAAAAAGAAATGGAGCAATTGCAGAAAATGAGAGCCATCTCTTTAACCGAGCCGCTTGCCGAACGTGTGAGGCCGTCTAGCTTCTCCGATATTGTCGGACAAGAGGATGGAATTCGGTCACTAAAGGCTGCCCTTTGCGGTCCTAATCCACAGCACGTGATTGTATACGGGCCGCCTGGAGTAGGAAAAACAGCAGCAGCACGTTTAGTGTTAGAAGAAGCGAAAAAAAATAAAAAATCACCTTTTAAACAAGCAGCTGTATTTGTAGAGTTAGATGCAACTACGGCGCGTTTTGATGAGCGAGGCATTGCTGATCCTTTAATTGGGTCAGTTCATGATCCCATTTACCAAGGAGCAGGAGCTATGGGCCAGGCTGGAATTCCGCAGCCAAAACAAGGAGCAGTTACAGATGCACACGGGGGAATTTTATTTATTGATGAAATTGGAGAACTCCATCCTATTCAGATGAATAAGCTGTTAAAGGTTCTAGAAGATCGAAAAGTATTTATGGAAAGCGCCTATTACAGCGAAGAAAACACACAAATCCCGACACATATTCACGATATTTTTCAAAATGGTTTGCCAGCAGACTTTCGTTTGATTGGTGCGACGACTAGAACACCTAATGAAATTCCGCCTGCCATTCGTTCCAGATGCGTAGAGGTATTTTTCCGTGAACTTGATCGCGACGAAATTATTACAGTTGCAAAAAAAGCAGCAAATAAAGTAAGAATGGATATATCAGAAGAGGGTTTATCTCTGTTTTCTACATATGCACGCAATGGACGTGAAACGGTTAATATGATGCAAATTGCGGCTGGATTAGCGATATCAGAGGAACGAACGGACATTAAAAATGAAGATATTGAGTGGATTGTTCATTCTAGTCAACTATCTCCAAGACATGATCCGAAAATTGCAGATGAGGAAAAAGTAGGGCTCATTAATGGATTAGCGGTGTACGGGCCCAACTCTGGAGCACTTTTAGAAATTGAAGTCAAAGCGATTCCTGCAAAAGAGAAAGGGAACATTATTATTACGGGTATCGTTGAAGAGGAAAGTATAGGGACTCAAGGGAAGTCTATTCGCCGTAAAAGTATGGCTAAAAGCTCAATTGAAAATGTCATAACTGTTCTTCGCTCAATGGATGTTCCTGCCGATGAGTATGATATTCATGTAAACTTTCCGGGAGGCGTTCCGATTGATGGACCTTCTGCGGGTATTGCTATGGCAACAGGTATCTACTCAGCGATTTATGAAGTTCCAATCAAACATACGGTAGCAATGACAGGAGAAATTGGTCTGCACGGCAACGTAAAGCCAATTGGCGGCGTAATTCCAAAAATCAAGGCAGCTAAACAAGCAGGCGTTCAGACGGTGATTGTGCCAAAAGAAAATATGAATGCAATGGTAGAAAAGGTAAAAGGTATCGATATTATTCCTGTCCATCATTTAACAGAGGTGTTCGAACAAGCACTATTGTCTGTACATGAGCATGTTGCACATTTGTCGGTAGATCCAGCTATTTCAACTAGAGAATCTAGCTAATTCTATCATGATAATTAAAAATTAATGGTCGGATGAATATTCATCGCCTTTTTCGCGTATAAAACCTTTATACACAGCCAACGAAAAAGGCGTTTTTTTATGAAAAGAGCTTAAAAAGATATATTTTGCCTTTTAATTCTTTCTCATGGTACAATTAGTAATTACTATTGTTAGACATGTGTATACAAATGAGATAAAATTGTTAAAAGAATTCACACTTTACATACTTTAATTGACGAGCATTGGAGGTGTTCATTGCATGGCAGAAAAAGAAAAATTGACAATGCCGCTATTGCCTTTACGAGGTTTGATCGTCTATCCGACAATGGTGCTTCATTTAGATGTTGGGCGAGATAAATCTGTGCAAGCATTAGAAAAAGCAATGATGGATGATCACTTAGTTTGTTTAGTATCACAAAGAGATATGGGTATCGATGAACCAACAAAAGAGGATTTATATAGAACTGGTACGTTAGCAAAAATTAAACAAATGCTAAAGCTGCCGAATGGAACGATGCGCGTCTTAGTAGAAGGACTAAATCGCGTAACCGTTACAGAATTTGAAGACAGCGAAGAATATTTTGTTGTGCACGTGGAAAAGCAAAACGAAGAACATCAGGTTGATGTAGAAGATAAAGCGCTGATGCGCACGCTTTTAGATTATTTCGAACAATACATAAAACTTTCCAAAAAGGTGTCCGTTGAAACTCTTTCAACCGTAAGTGACATTGAAGAACCAGGAAGATTAGCGGATATTGTAGCTTCTCATTTACCAATAAAAATTCAGCTTAAACAAGAAATTTTAGAAATAACTGATGTGAAAGAAAGATTAAATACGATCATTTCGCATATTCAAGACGAGCAAGAAGTTTTGCAGCTGGAGAAAAAAATTGGACAGCGTGTAAAGAAATCAATGGAACGCACTCAGAAAGAGTATTATCTTCGTGAGCAAATGAAGGCGATTCAAAAAGAGCTTGGAGACAAAGAAGGAAAGACGGGAGAAGTAGCAACACTTCGCGAAAAAATTGAAGCAAGTGGGATGACGGACCATGTCAAACAAGTGGCGTTTAAAGAATTGGATCGCTATGAAAAAATTCCTGCTACCTCCGCTGAAAGCTCAGTCATTCGAAATTATATCGAGTGGTTGATTGCGCTACCTTGGACAAATGAAACGGAAGATACGCTCAATATTCATAATGCTGAACAAGTACTGAACGATGAGCACTATGGCCTTGAAAAAGTGAAGGAACGCGTATTAGAATATCTAGCCGTGCAGCAGTTGACAAAATCTCTTAAAGGTCCTATTTTATGTTTAGCAGGGCCTCCTGGCGTAGGGAAAACATCCCTAGCCCGTTCAATTGCTACGTCTCTAGATCGTCATTTTGTACGAGTGTCTCTAGGCGGCGTGAGAGATGAGTCAGAAATCCGCGGTCATCGTCGCACGTACGTGGGAGCTATGCCTGGACGCATTATTCAAGGAATGAAAAAAGCAGGAACGATTAATCCGGTATTTCTGCTTGATGAAATCGATAAAATGTCAAATGATTTCCGTGGAGACCCGTCTTCTGCTTTGTTAGAAGTATTGGATCCTGAACAAAACCATAATTTCAGCGATCACTATATAGAAGAAACGTATGATTTATCAAAAGTGATGTTCGTGGCTACAGCTAATAACTTAGCTACAATTCCGGGGCCGCTGCGCGATCGAATGGAAATTATTCAAATTGCTGGTTACACGGAGCTGGAAAAGCTTGAAATCGCGAAGCGTCACCTATTGCTGCGTCAGCTAGAAAATCATGGACTGCAAAAGGGCAATTTGCAGATTCGCGATGACGCGTTAACAGCAATCATCCGTTTATATACGAGAGAAGCTGGTGTTCGTAACCTTGAACGCGAAATTGCTTCCATTTGTCGAAAAGCAGCTCGTATCGTAGTCTCTGGCGAGAAAAAACGCGTGGTGGTGACGGCCAAAACGCTTGAAGAATTCCTTGGTAAGCCTAGGTTCCGTTACGGACAGGCTGAGACGGAAGATCAAGTTGGCGTTGCTACAGGTCTTGCTTACACAACTGTAGGAGGAGACACGCTAGCCATTGAAGTAAGCTTGTCCCCTGGTAAAGGAAGACTAGTGCTAACCGGAAAGCTTGGAGATGTGATGAAAGAATCAGCTCAGGCAGCATTTAGCTACGTGCGTTCAAATGCAGAGAAACTAGGAATTGATGAAAAGTTTTATGAAAAACATGATATTCATATCCATGTTCCAGAAGGAGCTGTACCAAAGGATGGACCTTCTGCAGGAATTACCATTGCCACTGCTCTAGTATCAGCACTAACGGGTAAACCAGTGCGTAGAGAAGTAGGAATGACAGGAGAAATTACACTAAGAGGTCGCGTATTACCAATCGGCGGTTTAAAAGAAAAGTCACTTAGTGCACATCGTGCCGGATTAACTAAAATATTAATCCCTCATGATAATGAACGTGATATTGAAGATATCCCTGACAGTGTACAAGAGGAATTAGACATCGTTCTTGTGTCACATGTGGACCAAGTATTGGAACATGCGCTAGTAGGAGAGGTAAAATGAAAGTAACTCAAGCCGATATTGTCATCAGTGCTGTACGCCCTGAACAATATCCTAAAGAAAACCTGCCAGAGTTTGCGTTAGCAGGCCGTTCAAATGTAGGAAAATCATCTTTTATTAATAAGATGCTCAATCGCAAAAGCTTAGCGCGTACGTCGTCTAAGCCTGGAAAAACTCAAACGCTTAACTTCTTTTTAATTAATGAAATCCTTCACTTTGTAGACGTACCTGGCTACGGATTTGCAAAAGTGTCTAAAAAAGAGCGTGAAGCATGGGGGAAAATGATTGAAACGTATTTAACAAATCGTGAGCAGCTTAAAGCTGTGTTAATGATTGTTGATCTACGCCATGCACCTTCAAAGGATGACGTTATGATGTATGAGTTTTTGAAGCACCATGACCTTCCCGTTATGGTTATTGCGACGAAGGCTGATAAAATTCCTAAAGGAAAATGGCAAAAGCACTTAAAAGTAGTGAGAGAAACGCTGGACTTGGATCCAAATGATGAATTAATTCATTTCTCATCTGAAACAGGTGAAGGAAAAGATAAAGCGTGGAAATCTTTGCAGTACCGCATGACTCACTAAACAAAGGAATAGAAGCTAAAAAAATGGAACGTTTATCATCACTCTAACAGGAAGTGAGTCAAACGTTCCATTTTTTTAACTTGTTTACATAGATTACTTTCGTTTGAAAAATAATAAATATAGCCCAACTAGTAACAATAAAATAGGCCAGAAGGTTGTTAAATAATTTACGCCGTCTTCAACTTTTGGCAAAAATAGTTTAAGACGGTCTGAAAACATCATTAAAATGGCAATAATTAAAAGGGTGCCGCCTTGGAAAAAGCCTGATTTGGCTTTTCTAGCACTAAGTAAAAAGCTAATGGCCACCATAAAAACGACCATGCTAATATTCGTAGGCCAAAAGGGAATTTGTTCACTTACATAGAAATGAATACCTAAAGTGATTAATATGTAGCTTGCAAGCAAGTTTGAATGATCTTGAGATAAAGCAGACTCAGTTAATAGGGCTGCTCCTATTAAAATTAACAGTACAGGCCACGTGTATACCTTTGCTGCAATGCTCATATGTAGTTCATTCAGTAAGAAAAAGATTCCAAATCCAACTAGTAAGACACCAAAAAACATTGATTGCTTTTTCATAGTAACCTCCAGGTGTTTCAAAACAGAAAACGTGATAAAACGCTGCTTTTTTGATACAATTTATTACGGAATAACAGTTAATATCTTAACACATGTTTTCAAAGACTGTTCACATTTTTTTTTCGAATGACTTATAGAACATGTTATAATAGTTAGAGATAAGGCGAAGCTTACATCTGTGTGATGTTCGCCGTTTTTTACGAATAGTAGAATGAAGAACGCCGGATTTCACGGGCAGTTATCTCACTGTAGCTCTTTGGAAATTTAGGGGTTACTGCCCATCAAATTCGGATAAATAAGCACATTTCAATTATAGGGGGTATGTACAAATGCATATTATAGCAGTCGGCTTAAACTTTCGAACAGCCCCTGTTGAAATAAGAGAAAAGCTTAGTTTCAATGAGCAAGAACTAGCATCTGCCATGAAAACGTTAAGCGGCCAAAAAAGTATTTTGGAAAACATCATTGTTTCAACATGCAATCGTACGGAAATTTATGCTGTTGTTGATCAATTACACACGGGCCGTTATTATGTAAAAGCATTTTTAGCTGAATGGTTCGGAATAGATAAAGAAGAGTTTTCACCTTATTTAACCATCTATGAAAATGATGGAGCCATCGAACATTTATACCGAGTAGCATGTGGATTAGATTCAATGGTGATTGGTGAAACACAAATTCTTGGACAAGTGCGTTCAAGCTTTTTGCTTGCTCAAGAAGAAGAAACAATTGGAACGGTTTTTAATCAGCTGTTTAAACAAGCTGTGACATTAGCCAAAAAAGCTCATCATGAAACAGAAATTGGTGCAAATGCAGTTTCTGTCAGCTATGCAGCCGTAGAGCTTGCTAAAAAGATTTTTGGAGACTTATCATCCAAACATGTGTTGATTCTTGGTGCGGGAAAAATGGGTCAGCTTGCCGTACAAAATTTATATGGCAGCGGAGCTAAAAAAGTAACGGTAGTGAATCGGACATTTGAAAAGGCACAAGAGCTAGCAAACCGTTTTTCTGGAGAAGCCAAACCATTTGCTGATCTTCAACATGCTTTAAGCGAAGCAGATATCTTAATTAGTTCAACAGGAGCTAATGACTATGTAGTAACGAAACAAATGATGAGTGAAGCTGAGCGTACGCGTAAAGGTCGTCCATTGTTTATGGTAGACATCGCCGTTCCGCGTGACTTAGATCCGGAACTAGATGAGCTAGAGACGGTCTTTTTATACGATATCGACGATTTAAACGGGATTGTAGAATCCAATTTGCAAGAGCGTCAAAAAGCTGCGGATGAAATTGAAATTATGCTTGAAGCTGAAATTGTTGCTTTCAAGTCTTGGCTTGGTACATTAGGCGTTGTGCCTGTTATTTCTGCACTTCGTCAAAAAGCACTTACCATTCAAGCTGAAACGATGAAAAGCATTGATCGTAAGCTCCCAGATTTATCTGATCGTGAGCGCAAAGTTTTAAATAAACATACAAAAAGTATAATTAATCAACTTCTTCGCGATCCAATTTTACACGCGAAAGAATTGGCTGGAGAGAAACATGCTGAAGAGTCTTTAGAGCTGTTCATGAAGATTTTTAATATTGAACAGGAAGTTGCTTTGCAAAAAGAAAAAGAAGAGCAGCTTCGTACATCGATTACGTCTCATTCAGTAGCTTATCAGTCTTAAGTGAGGATTGAATAATGGTTGATATGGAATTAACCAGAATCTATGAATTGATTGTGATTTTATACGCCGCGAGCGTTTTATTATATTTTATTGATTTTGTACAAAATAACCGGAAGGCAAACTCGATAGCCTTCTGGTTACTTTCTATTGTGTGGGTTTTGCAAACAGCCTTTTTAATTTTACGAATGTTTGAGACGGGAAGGTTTCCTATTCTTACCGTTTCTGAAGGGCTGTATTTTTACGCGTGGGTGTTAATTACTCTTTCACTTGTGATTAATCGTCTGTTCCGCGTTGATTTTATGGTATTTTTTACAAATGTGATTGGTTTCTTAATTATGGCTATTCATACGTTTGCTCCACTTGAAACATACACTGCTGTCCAGTCGGAGCGCCTTGTGTCAGAATTATTAATCATCCATATTACCATGGCTATTTTATCTTACGGCGCTTTTTCAGTCTCTTTTGTTTTTTCCGCTCTGTATCTTGTTCAGTATAATTTATTGAAAAAGAAGAAATGGGGCAAGCGCTTGCTAAGAATTGAAGATTTAACAAAGCTAGATTACATGTCCTATGTATTGATTTTAATTGGTGTACCGCTGTTATTGCTTTCGTTAATCTTAGGAATCATATGGGCTTATATTAAATACGTAGATTTTCATTGGTACGATACAAAAGTGTTAGGTTCATTTTTAATGTTTGTTGCATACAGCGCTTACTTGTATGCTAGACTGCGTAGAGGTATTCAAGGAAAGGCAATCGCGATGTGGAATATTGGATTGTTCTTAGTCTTACTTATTAATTTCTTTTTATTTGGCAGTTTATCGAATTTTCACTTTTGGGGTTCGTAATTAGGAGGACAACATGCGAAAAATTATTGTCGGCTCTCGTCGAAGCAAACTTGCGTTAACACAGACCAAGTGGGTCATTGAACAGTTAAAAAAACAAGGTCTTCCTTTTGAATTTGAAATTAAAGAAATGGTGACAAAAGGGGATCAAATTTTAAATGTAACGCTGTCCAAAGTAGGCGGTAAAGGTCTTTTTGTAAAAGAAATTGAACAAGCCATGTTAGATAAAGAAATTGATATGGCCGTTCATAGTATGAAAGATATGCCGGCTGTTTTGCCAGAAGGATTAACGATTGGATGTATTCCTTTACGAGAAGATCATCGTGATGCGCTTATCTCAAAAAATGGTGAGCGATTTGAGGAGCTACCAAGCGGTGCTGTGATTGGGACAAGCAGCTTGCGTCGAGGGGCACAGCTTCTATCTATGCGTTCAGATATCGAAATTAAATGGATTCGAGGAAATATCGACACACGCCTAGAGAAATTAAAAAATGAGGATTACGATGCGATTATCTTGGCCGCTGCAGGGTTATCTCGTATGGGCTGGTCGAAAGATACGGTCACTCAGTACCTAGAGCCGGAAATAAGCGTTCCCGCCGTAGGACAAGGAGCTTTAGCTATCGAATGTCGAGAAAATGACCATGAATTATTATCGCTTCTTCAAACTCTAAATCATGATGAAACGGCTCGTGCTGTTAGAGCTGAACGCGTATTTTTAAAAGAGATGGAAGGCGGATGCCAAGTGCCAATTGCGGGTTATGGGCGTATATTGGACGGCGGAAACATTGAGCTAACGTCGCTAGTCGCGTCTCCTGATGGCAAAACGATTTACAAAGAGCAAATTACGGGAAAAGACCCCGTTGCTATCGGTTCAGAAGCTGCTGAGCGCTTAACATCTCAAGGAGCTAAGCTTTTAATTGACCGTGTAAAAGAGGAGCTGGACAAATAATGAGTCATGAGGCTCCTCTTTTTTTAAAAAAAGTTTTGATTACAAGAGAAGCGAAGCAGGCTCATTCATTTGCAGCACAGATTAAAAAGCTTGGAGGCATACCTTTGAGCTTACCAGTCCTCACGTTCGCACGTTCTAACAATGAAAAAGAAGTGGAAGATGTCCTGCTGTCGATTGACTGTTTTGATTGGATTGTTTTTACAAGTCAAAACGGCATTTCTTTTTTCTTTGAATGGCTAAAAGAGTTAAATATCAGTTGGAGTGCTTTAAAAAGATTAAAAGTGGCTGCGGTTGGAGAAAAAACCGCAAAATTGCTAGAAAAACATGATGTTAATGTGCAACTTGTTCCAAAAGAATACGTTGCGGAATCACTTCTTGAGTCGTTAAAAGCAAATGTGTCACATCACGAGCGAGTTCTCCTTGTACGAGGACAATTAGCCCGCTCTGTTTTAAAAGATGGGTTAAAAGAGTGTGAGGTAACGGATTTAGTTGTATATCAGACCATTCGAAATCAAGACTCTGAACGCTTGGTTAAGCAACATGTAGAAACAGGAATTGATGCTATTACTTTTACAAGTTCTTCTACAGTTAGATTTTTTGTCGAGTCAGTTAAAGATATTCCGAATTGGCTTGAGCTTATGAATAGAACCAAAGTTGTTTGCATCGGTCCTATTACGAGTCAGACAGCGAGCGAATATGGAATTAAGCATCTTGTTCCTAACACATACACAATAAATGGTATGATAGATATGTTGGTTAGTTGTTTTGAATAATAAAGGAGGATTTTAACATGAAAGATTTACAATTTACACGTCATCGTCGTCTTCGTAATTCTGTAAATATGCGTGCGCTTGTACGTGAAACACATTTACATCCTGAAGACTTTATATATCCTATTTTTATTGTAGAAGGTGAACAAAAAAGAAATGCTGTAAAATCAATGCCAGGTGTGGATCAAATTTCTTTAGACTACTTGAATGATGAAATCCAAGAGTTAGTCGATTTAGGAATCAAGTCAGCTATGGTATTTGGTGTTCCAGCTGAAAAAGATGCGGTCGGCTCACAGGCATACCATGACCACGGAATTGTTCAAAAAGGTATTCGTCAAATTAAAGAAAATTTTCCAGACTTTGTTGTTATCGCAGATACATGCTTGTGTCAATACACAGATCATGGCCACTGTGGTGTAATTGAAGACGGAAAAATCTTAAACGATCCTAGCCTTGACTTATTAGCGCGTACAGCGGTTAGTCAAGCTAAAGCAGGAGCGGATATTATTGCGCCTTCAAACATGATGGACGGTTTTGTGGCAGCTATTCGCCACGGTCTAGACGAAGCTGGATTTGAAGATGTGCCTGTGATGTCTTATGCTGTTAAATATGCATCTGCTTTTTACGGACCATTCCGCGATGCAGCGCATTCTTCTCCTCAATTTGGAGACCGTAAAACGTATCAAATGGACCCAGCCAATCGCTTAGAAGCACTTCGAGAAGCGGAATCTGATGTCGAAGAAGGAGCAGATTTCTTAATTGTAAAACCAGCTCTATCTTATTTAGATATTATGCGCGATGTGAAAAATACGTTTAATTTACCGGTAGTGGCTTATAATGTGAGCGGTGAATATTCAATGATTAAAGCGGCAGCTCAAAATGGCTGGGTAAATGAAAAAGAGATTGTTCTTGAAAAATTAATTAGCATGAAGCGTGCAGGAGCGGATTTAATTGTAACGTATCATGCTAAAGACGCAGCACGCTGGTTATCTGACAAGTAATTAAGGAGGCTTACACATGAGAAGTTATGAAAAGTCAAAAGCCGCTTTTTTAGAAGCGCAGCAATTAATGCCGGGTGGAGTAAACAGTCCTGTTCGTGCATTTAAATCAGTAGATATGGATCCTATTTTTATGGAACGAGGAAAAGGCGCTACGATTTACGATATTGACGGCAACAAATATATTGACTACGTCTTATCATGGGGACCTTTAATTCACGGACATTCCAACGATCAAGTAGTTGAAGCAGTAAAAAAAGTAACGGAATCTGGTACAAGCTTTGGTGCACCAACATTAATTGAAAATGAGCTTGCTAAGGTTGTGATTGAGCGCGTTCCTTCAATCGAAATCGTCCGTATGGTGAGTTCAGGTACGGAAGCAACGATGAGCGCACTGCGTTTAGCTCGTGGCTATACGGGCCGCAACAAAATTTTAAAATTTGAAGGCTGTTACCATGGACACGGTGACTCTCTTCTCATTAAAGCTGGCTCAGGCGTTGCAACGTTAGGCCTACCAGATAGCCCGGGAGTGCCTGAAGGAATCGCTAAAAACACGATTACAGTGCCGTACAATGATCTAGAAAGCGTACAATATGCTTTTAAAGAATTCGGAGATGACATTGCTGGAGTAATCGTTGAACCGGTAGCAGGAAATATGGGTGTGGTACCGCCTCAGCCAGGTTTCTTACAAGGGCTTCGTGATATCACATCAGAATATGGCTCACTGCTCATCTTTGATGAAGTGATGACAGGGTTCCGCGTAGCATACAACTGTGCACAGGGCTACTATAACATTACGCCTGACTTAACTTGCTTAGGAAAAGTAATCGGTGGTGGTTTACCAGTAGGTGCTTACGGTGGTAAAGCTGAAATTATGGAGCGAGTTGCACCAAGCGGCCCGATTTATCAAGCAGGTACATTATCAGGTAATCCGCTTGCGATGACAGCTGGATACGAGACGTTAACGCAGCTGACACCTCAATCCTACGATGAGTTCATTCGTAAAGCAGATCGCTTAGAAGAAGGATTGATGGCAGCAGCTGAAAAATATGATGTGCCGTTTACGGTAAACCGAGCTGGTTCAATGATCGGTTTCTTCTTTACAAACGAGCAGGTAATAAATTACGAAACAGCGAAAACATCGAATTTAGATTATTTTGCAGCTTACTATCGTGAAATGGCTAATGAAGGCGTGTTTTTACCTCCTTCTCAATTCGAAGGAATGTTTTTATCAACTTCTCATACAGATGCAGACATTGAACATACAATTGCAGCAGCTGAAAAAGCTTTTTCGAAGTTACGTGGATAAACAGATAAATAAGATTGACTTTTATATCAAAGCTTACGGAGTATTCCGTAAGCTTTTTTAGTTTTAAAGACATATTTTAATTTATTTGTTCATACATCTTTAATGACCGCGCTATTACCTGGCGGGTGTTGGAAGGGGGAGAACAATTTGTCGCAGGATAATTTATCATGTCTGCGTTTTTCCGTAGAAGAATCAGTATGGTTTCAAAAAGGACAGGAAGTCTCACAACTTTTGTCTATCTCCTTAGAGCCTCAAGTATCTATTCAAGAATATGACCAATACGTGTCTATTCGAGGAGCATTACAATTAACAGGTGAATACGAAACGTACGAGGGAGAGCACTCGTTACGCGAATATACAGATGAGAATCAAGTGCAATCTATCTCTGTCCGTGAAGACGGAACGGCTGAATTATCACATCAATTTCCTGTTGATATTACCATTCCTAAAAATCGTATTCAAAGTATTGAAGACGTATATGTATCTATTGATTTATTTGATTATGAATTGCCAGGTACAAATCAGCTGCAGCTAATGGCTGACTTGTCCATCACAGGATTGTACGGAGAACAGCATGAAGAACGAGAAGAAGAGGAAGAGTTTTCGGAGGAACAGCACATCGTCTCCTATGAAGAAGTGGACGATGATGAAGAGGTATATACTGAAAACGTTGCTCAAGAAGAAGAAGAACAAGAGGAACAAGAGTTTGACGTAAGCTATCGTGAAGCTCCCGCACTTTTAGAAGCAGAGGCTATTGAAGAAGAGCATTCAGAAGAGCCCCCTAGTTATTTTTCATCTGTATTTAAAAAAGAATCTCGTGCTGAGCCGGTCGTGGAATATGAAGAGGAAGCATATGAACCATTTGAAGTCGAAGTGAAAAAAGAGGCCCAAATCGAGGAAGAAAGAGAAGACAATGTGATTGAACTGTTTCAGCTTCGTCAAGAGCAAGAAAGCTTCGAAGAATCGCAAGCTAGTGAATTGAATACGTATGCTGACGTTCAACAAGAGGCTGAGCAAGAAGAAGCTGAACAAGAAGAGGAAAAGATTATTGTTGAATTTCGGAAAGAAGAAAATGAAAGCGGCCGAAATGAAAACGCCCTTTATTTAACAAAGCTCTTTTCCCGGGAAGAAGAAGCTTTTTCAACGTGGAAGCTTTGTATTGTTCAAGACGGAGATTCGCTTGATACAATAGCAAACCGCTATAATACGAATGTACAAAACATTTTACGAGTAAATAATTTAGAAGATGAATATGAGCTGGAAGAAGGAAGCATCTTAAATATTCCCGTTCGTTAAAGTCGGAAAGAAAACAGTTTTGACGCATATAATGTCTTAACTGTTTTCTTTATTTTTTACGAGGAAGGAGAATATAGATGCAGCGGACAGTAGCAGACTACAAAGTATTGTTAAAAGAATATGACTTAGATGTTGACTTTATCGAAGACTACGGAAAAGTAAAAAAAGTCTATACGAAAACCGGCGTGTTTGCGCTTAAAGAAATGGCGAATCATCAAGAACGAAATCAAAACTTCATTCAAAAGCTGCAGAATGTGTATCAAAAAGGATGGATGGGATTTGTCCCTATTTATCAAACGAAGCGTTCTCAGCCCATTGTTTCAGATGAAAGCGGCTCGTATTACTTAATGCCGTGGCTCCCGAATAATCCGACCGAAGAGCGTGATATTCGATATCATAAATTATTTCAAGAGCTTGCTAAGCTTCACGGCGCTTCGGCGCAGGAAGTAGAAGTGAAAAAAGAAGATATAGAAAATCATTATACATCGATGAAAGAAACGTGGGAAAAACGTCAGGAAGAGCTGAAGCAGTATGTAGTAGAATGCGAGAAGAAAGTTTATATGTCCCCGTTTGAATTGCATTACTGTACATTTTATTATGAAATGACAAGAGCGCTTGAGTTTGGTTTTGGAAAGCTCGATCAGTGGAATGATGAAATGGAAGAAAAGGAAAAGATCCGGCTGGTTACGTCTCATGGAAAGCTATCGGCTAAACATTTTATCTATGACGAACGGGGGAATGGTTTTTTTATTAATTTTGAACATGCAAAAGATGCTTCACCGATTTATGATTTGGTCTCATTTTATTTCCGTACTCTTCGCACATACCCAGTAACGACCTATGATAGCTATGAGTGGTTTAGTACGTATGAAAAACATTTTGCTCTCAGAGAAGAGGAACGGCTGCTTTTACACAGTTATTTGGCGTTTCCAGAACCTTTGTATCAGTGTATTGTTCAATATAGGCAGCATAAAGAAAGTAAAACAGAGCTTGAACATATGCAGTCATTTATTCGAGCATACTGGCTGACGAAAAACATTGAACAGCTCAATATTAAAATATTTGAAGTAGATCAGCAAAAAAAAATGGCAGCGGAAGCAGCTGCACAAGCCCAAGCGAACGAATAGCGCTTGGGTTTTTAAATCCAGTCCGAATATAAAGCAACTGCTAGTATGGCAAGCAATGCCAGCAACAGTACATCAAAGGTTGTAGGGAAAAATAGTGTACGTATACCTTGAAAAATTGTTAAAGGAACAATAAACTGTCCACAAGCCGCTCCTGCTGTTTTGAGCCACCGCTGCAGCTGATACGAATTTACATTTATTCGTTTCTTCATTTGTACATGCCCCTTTCAATCCACGTGCCCAGGTTAAAGTCAGTATATGAAAAAAGAAAGAAATGGTGCCATTTTTTTGAGTGGGTTCTTCATTTTATTTCCAAAATTAGCGAGCGAATGAAAAAATAAAGAGCAGAACAAAAAAATTATGAATATAATCATAAAAAAATGGAGAAGATTATTGACGATTCAACATTTTTTCATATAGTATAATTAAGAGAAATTCATACATAAATACAGTGAATAGGAAGAGTACGGGATGTTCGTCTTTCAGAGAGAGAAATCAGTTGCTGTGAGATTTCTTAAGAATGTGCACTCGGAATGTCGCCTATGAGTAGCTTTTTTGAACAGCTGCATAGCTCAGTAGAAAAAGCCGGTTAATCAACCGTTATGAAATGAAGTGTATAGGCTTATCAAACGGGATACGTCTATAAAAAAAGGTGGTACCGCGAAATCAACTCCTTTCGTCCTTTTATTAGGAAAGGAGTTTTTTTATGTTTATAAAAGCTTTACACAGTTTCTAAAGACTGAAACTTTATATTATGGAGGTATACATTATGTCTGAAAAAGAAGTGACTCTTCCAACGAAGTATGATCCAAAAGCCGTTGAAGAAAATCGTTATCAGTATTGGTTAGACGGGAAGTTTTTTGAAGCAACAAATGACCCTGAAAAAGAGCCATATACAATTGTAATTCCACCCCCAAACGTAACGGGCAAGCTGCATTTAGGCCACGCTTGGGATACAACGTTACAAGACATCCTAACGCGTATGAAGCGCATGCAAGGCTATGACGTTTTGTGGCTTCCTGGCATGGACCATGCGGGGATTGCAACGCAGGCAAAAGTAGAAGAAAAGCTTCGCAGCGAAGGGAAAAGCCGCTACGATCTAGGCCGCGAAAATTTTGTAGCCGAAACGTGGAAATGGAAAGAAGAATATGCAAGCTTTATTCGCCAGCAGTGGTCGAAGCTAGGACTTGGCTTAGACTATTCACGCGAGCGCTTCACGCTTGATGAAGGCCTTTCTAAAGCAGTGCGCGAAGTATTCGTAACGCTTTACAAAAAAGGGTTAATCTATCGCGGAGAATATATCATTAACTGGGATCCAGCTACGAAAACAGCTCTTTCAGACATCGAGGTTATTTACAAAGATGTACAAGGTGCGTTTTATCATATGCGCTATCCGTTGGCAGATGGTTCTGGACATATCGAAATCGCAACAACTCGTCCTGAAACAATGCTAGGAGATACGGCTGTAGCTGTTCACCCTGAAGATGATCGCTATAAGCACTTAATTGGCAAAAAGGTTGTCCTTCCGATTGTAGGTCGTGAAATTCCAATCGTAGGCGATGATTATGTAGATATGGAATTCGGTTCTGGTGCGGTAAAAATTACGCCTGCTCATGACCCGAACGATTTTGAAATTGGAAACCGTCATAATTTAGAGCGTATTTTAGTGATGAATCAAGATGGTACGATGAATGACAAAGCAGGTAAATATGAAGGAATGGATCGTTTTGCTTGCCGTAAGCAAATTGTTAAAGACCTTCAAGAAGACAGTGTATTGTTCAACATTGAAGACCATATGCATTCAGTAGGTCACAGTGAACGAAGCGGCGCCGTTGTTGAACCTTATTTATCAACTCAGTGGTTTGTAAAAATGCAGCCGTTAGCAGATAAAGCAGTAGATCTTCAAAAACAAGAAGAAAAAGTAAACTTTGTGCCTGATCGTTTTGAAAAGACATACTTACACTGGATGGAAAATATTCGCGACTGGTGTATTTCGCGTCAGCTTTGGTGGGGACACCGTATTCCAGCTTGGTATCATAAAGAAACTGGAGAAGTATACGTAGATCATGAGGCTCCAGCAGATATCGAAAACTGGGAACAAGATTCAGATGTATTAGACACATGGTTCAGTTCAGCGCTATGGCCATTCTCAACAATGGGCTGGCCTGATGTGGATGCAGCTGATTTCAAACGCTACTACCCAACAAACGTGCTTGTAACGGGCTACGATATTATTTTCTTCTGGGTATCTCGTATGATTTTCCAAGGTCTTGAATTTACGGGTAAACGTCCGTTTGACGATGTACTCATTCACGGTCTTGTACGAGATGCTGAAGGTCGTAAAATGAGTAAATCACTTGGTAACGGTGTAGATCCAATGGAAGTAATCGAGAAATACGGTGCGGATTCTCTTCGCTATTTCTTATCTACAGGAAGCTCACCAGGACAAGATTTACGCTTCAGCTTTGAAAAAGTCGAAGCGACGTGGAACTTTGCAAATAAAATTTGGAATGCTTCTCGTTTTGCATTAATGAACATGGACGGCATCACATTTGAAGAGCTTGATTTATCAGGCGAAAAGTCTGTTGCTGATAAATGGATTTTAACGCGCTTAAATGAAACGATTGAGCACGTAACAAAATTAGCTGACAAATATGAATTTGGTGAAGTTGGACGCATTCTCTATAACTTTATTTGGGATGATTTCTGCGATTGGTACATTGAAATGGCTAAACTTCCTCTTTACGGAGAAGATGAAGCAGCTAAAAAGACAACTCGCTCAATTTTAGCTTATGTACTTGATAATACAATGCGACTTTTACATCCATTCATGCCGTTTATTACCGAAGAAATTTGGCAAAGCTTGCCGCATGAAGGCGAATCGATTACAGTAGCTAAATGGCCGGAAGTACGCCCTGAGCTTTCTGATAAAGAAGCTGCTAACGATATGCGTTTACTTGTAGATATTATCCGTGCTGTTCGTAACATTCGTGCTGAAGTGAACACGCCGATGAGCAAACAAGTAAAATTATTTATCAAAGCTAAAGATGAAAATATTCAAAACCAGCTTGAAAAGAACCGTGCGTATGTAGAACGTTTCTGTAATCCAAGTGAGCTTGTGATTTCAACAGATGTTTCATTAGATGAAAAAGCAATGACTGCTGTTGTAACAGGCGCAGAATTAATTTTACCTCTTGAAGGTTTAATTAATATCGAAGAAGAAATCGCCCGTTTAGAAAAAGAATACGACAAGTTAAACAAAGAAGTAGAACGTGTACAAAAGAAATTAAACAACCAAGGCTTTATTGCAAAAGCGCCTGCTAAAGTAGTAGAAGAAGAGCGTGCAAAAGAGCAGGATTATGTTGAAAAACGCGAAGCTGTTCAGTCTCGTATTGCTGAATTACGCGGATAATCAACGGGTTAATGAACCAACAGAAAAAGCGTGGCTTGTATAGCGACGCTTTTTCTCTACATAATAATAGCGATGGAAAAGAAAGGTGAATAAAAGATGATAACGACATATGAAGAAGCGCTTGATTGGATTCATAACAGACTTCGCTTTGGAATCAAGCCGGGGTTAGAACGAATGGAATGGATGCTAGAGCAGCTTGATTTTCCACAGCAAAATCTAAATGCTATTCATGTTGCTGGGACGAATGGTAAAGGTTCTACCGTTTCTTATTTGCGAAACATGTTAGAAGAAGCAGGGTATAAAGTTGGAACGTTTACTTCTCCTTATATCGAAACATTTAATGAGCGGATCAGCGTGAATGGACAGCCTATTTCAAATGAAGCAATGACCGCTCTTGTTCAGGAAATAAAGCCTGTTGTGGAGCGACTAGAACATACAAGCTTAGGATCAGCAACGGAATTTGAAGTGATTACAGTCATGGCTTTTCTTTATTTCGGCTATCATGAGTCAGTTGACTATGCTGTGTTTGAAACAGGTCTTGGAGGACGATATGACTCAACAAACGTTGTGAATCCTATGGTGAGTATTATTACAAACATTGGATTTGATCACATGGCAATACTAGGTGATACGGTAGAAGAAATTGCAGCAGAAAAAGCGGGGATTATTAAAAAAGAAGTCCCTATTATTACTGGTGCAGAGCAAGTAAAGGCGCTCGATGTCATTACTGAAGAAGCAAAGTCAAAGCAGGCTTCGTTATTTGTATTAGGAAAAGATTTTGACATTAAAAACTATGAGCCCTTAGCAAACGGGGAAGGCTTTGCGTTAAACACGCCGTATGGCGTATTTGAAGACTTGAAATTAAATATGCTTGGCTATCATCAAGTGAAAAATGCAGCTTTGGCTGTCATGGCCGTTTTTTATCTAAAAGAAAAGAAAAAGCTTTCTATCTCCAATGAGCAAATGATAAAAGGGATTCAGCATACAAAGTGGAACGGCCGCTTTGAGGTAGTAAATGAGCATCCTTTAACAATTATTGATGGGGCTCATAATGCAGAAGGCATTGATAGCTTGTTATCTACTTTACGCCTTCATTATGAAGATCGAAACATTCATTTAGTTTTCAGCTGCTTAAATGATAAAAGCGCTGATCGAATGGTTCAAGAACTTGAAACAATCGCTGCAAGTATTACATTTACGTCGTTTGACTTTCCTCGTGCTCGCGCAGCTGGGGAGCTTTATGAGATGAGTACTCATCGTAATAAGCATATGGACGAGGAGTGGAAAAAAGCAATTGCTTACGTAAAGGAAAAGGCGACAGGTGAACAAGACATAGTCGTAATTACAGGGTCTCTGTATTTTATATCAGAAGTAAGGGCTTTTCTTCTAAAATGAGCAAAAGTAGCAAGTGAAATCTTGCTGCTTTTAACATAATGTGAGGAAAGGATACGGATAATAAGGAAGCACTAAGTTCAAAGTATTGTCACTTTCACCCCCTAGGTAAGTGATATATAATAAACATGTACATCACTAAATAAGGAGATTGTTAACATGAGTAAGAATAATGAAAAAATTGTACCGAAAAGTAATAAAAACTTTACCGGTATTATTCTTACCTTTTCAGTGATAGCGAATGTTATTATTTTACTGCTATTCTTTTCGAATATTGGCTATCAAGGAAAAGTAAGTTTTGATTTGACTATCTTTCCACGGTTAAATGCTATTTTGAATAGTTTTACATTTATTTTTTTAGTTGCAGCGTTGATTTCAATTTTTAGGAAAAATATCAATGCTCATAAAGGTTTTATTTTAGCAGCATTCACTTCCACACTGCTCTTTTTAGTTTCATATTTAACGTTCCACTACATTTCCACAGAAACAGCTACGTTCGGTGGAGAAGGAATTGTTCGTCCCATTTACTTCTTCATTTTGATCACACACAGTTTCCTAGCAGCGATTATTGTTCCGCTGGCACTGTTTGCACTTGTGTGGGGCTGGACAATGCAAGTTGAAAAACATAAAAAAATTGTGCGATGGACAATGCCAATCTGGCTTTATGTAAGTCTTACAGGTGTAATTGTCTACTTATTTATGGCTCCTTACTATTAAAAAACGTCTGCTTTTGCAGACGTTTTTTTATGCTGTTTTTGTTTTTTAATGGTATAATCCTTATTACCTATAAAAAGTGTGTTTTAAGGAAGGAGGCATACAAAATATGACTTTTATGGGTATTATGATTCAGTTTATTAATAAAGGAGCTGTTTGATACTAATCAATAAAGGAGAGATATTGAAATGAATAAACTGCCAACGAGGAATAAAGGAATTTCTCTAATGAACGTGATCATACTGGTTATCATAATAGGTCTTCTAGCAGCTTTTCTCATTCCATTTATTGGCAACTATTTAAAGGAAAAAGATACATTCCTTCACTCAAAAGAACATCTACAATTAGTAAACAAGATGCCTGATATGGAAGAAATAGTATGAGTTTAATTTATCTCTATGCATTTGTTTCAGGTATCACGTTAGGTTCATTTTATAACGTAGCAGGCCTTAGAATTCCTCAGAAAAAATCTATTTTATCTCCAAGATCTCATTGTCCACACTGTTTATACGTTCTTTCTCCACAACAATTAATTCCCATAGTCTCCTACATTAAAAATGCAGGAAAATGTAGCATGTGTCACAAAAAAATCTCCTTCATCTACCCATTCATAGAATTTTCGACAGGAAGTTTATTTGTATATGCTGTTTTTAGATTGAATATGACGTTAGAACTGATTGTCATATTAACCTTTGTTTCTTTTTTAACAATTATAGTTGTCTCAGATATAGCCTATATGATTGTCCCAAATAAGGTGCTGCTTTTCTTTTTGCCTATCTTTCTTTTTGAGCGTCTTTTCATTCCATTAACTTCGTGGAGTGATTCCTTAATGGGAGGAGGAATCGCATTTTTTCTCCTTTTTCTAATCGCATTTCTCAGCAGAGGAGGGCTTGGAGAAGGAGACATTAAATTGTATGGTCTGATTGGTATTGTGCTTGGAGTAAAGCTTGTTTTGCTATCGCTTTTTTTAGCTATATTAATAGGCGGAACGGTTAGTATAGGAGCATTATTAATGAAAAAGGCAAAGGTAGGTGTACCAATTCCTTTCGTTCCTTTTATTTTTATAGGGACAATCGCTGCTTATTTTCATGGAAACGAATTGATAGATTGGTATGTTAGCAACTATTTTTATTGAGCTTCAAGTCTTCGACAAATTTAAAATTTCTGTAACTAAATAGCGAAAACCTTTTGTAACAAGACGACAAATGTCTTGTTATTTTTTTTTTCTTCTATGATAGCATGGAAAAAAGTGTATGTTTTATGTCGGTTTACCTCAGCTTGCAACCGGTACTAAGACTACGTTAACTAAAGGCGGTGGAGCAGTGGACAAGCAGGAACGAAAGATTTCGATTAAAATCAACGGTCAATCTAAGGAAGAACAAGCGCCAGAAAAAGACGAATTTACGTGGGTTCTTCCGGAACCGTCATCCAAAGATTCTCATGTGGAAGAAAATAAAGTGGTGTTTATTGAAGATGTAAGAAATGAAAAAAAGAAAAAGCCGCGATTACATCCTAAAAATGTTTCGATTAAAACGGTAAACGGTGGTGTGATCAAACGAACAGCTGTGATTGTACTGCTAGCAGTCGGAATAGGCAGCGGCATCGGTATGGTCGGTGTGAAAATGATGACAGGAAGCGAACAGCCTGTAAGCAAAGCACAAACAAGTGAGCAAACGAAAGAAGAAAAAGCTGCTCAAACAGCGTCTACCACTGAAAGTGCTGGAAAAGCTGAAAAGAAAAGCGAACAGGAATCGAAGGGGACGTCAGCTGCTGCTTCTACTTTAGAACCCTTTTCCTTTTACATTGTACAAGCAGGTGCCTTTTCATCAAAAACTGCTGCGAACAAAGCAATGGATAAATGGAAAGAAGAGAACCAAGCAGGCGAGATCTTTTCACCTAAAACCTATTCTCTTGTCGTTGGTGCTGCCACTGGAGAAGAAAAAGCGAAGGCGCTTAGTAAAACGTATAAACAACAAGGTAAAGATGTATATGTAAAGTCTTATGAAATTAAGCCCACTAGCCAATTAGGGAAAAAAGATCAAACGGTTATAACAACAGCGCAGCCGTTTATGGCTAATCTTTTAGATCAATCTGTTAAAGCGATTGAAGGAGAGCGGGTAGCCGATATCAAATCTCTGAAAAAAGAGCTGACAAAAGTTCAGAAAGAAGCGTCAAATGAAGACATTAAAACCATGGTGAGCACCCTTCAAAAAGCTGCTGCTTCTCTTTCTTCATATGAAGACAATAAAAGCGGTAAAGATGCTTGGCTTGCTCAGCGATACGTGTTAAAAGCTCTTCAGCAGTATGAAAGCCTTGTAACGTCTTAACAAGTGAGGTAGTGTAATGCTGCCTCACTTGTTTATTGTCATTTGGAGATGAAATTGCTAAAATAACGGTGTGTCCTTCTTTTTTAAATCAAAATGCAAAGGTGAGATGTATGAAACAAACATTAATTTTAGCCTCAGGCTCTCCTCGTCGAAAAGAATTACTTCAGCAGCTTCACATTCCCTTTACCGTTCACGTTAGTACAATTGAAGAAATCGTCAATCCATCATACACTCCGTCCGAGGTAGTAATGGATTTAGCTAGGCAAAAAGCAGTGGACGTTGCTTCGCATCATAAAGAGGATATTGTCCTAGGTGCCGATACAGTTGTCGTATATGGCAATCGTATTTTAGGAAAGCCAAAAACGAAACAAGAAGCGATTGAAACACTTACGATGCTGTCAGGTCAAAAACATCAGGTATTAACTGGAGTAGCGTTCGTATCAAATGCAAAAGTTCATACGTTCTATGAACAAACTGATGTAGAGTTTTGGCCGATTGAACAAGATGAAATCGTACAGTACGTAGAGTCAGGAGAGCCTATGGATAAGGCTGGTTCTTATGGAATTCAAGGTCTCGGTGCTGCGCTAGTTAAAAAAATTGAAGGAGACTATTTCTCCGTGGTGGGCTTGCCGCTCTCCCGAACAATACGTGAGCTAAAACAATACGGTTTCGTCTACTAAAAAGGAGTGACGAAATTGGATCAATCATTGCTAATTAAAGATTTTCCTCAAGATGAAAGACCTCGAGAGCGCCTTGTGGCAATGGGTGCTTCTAGTCTTTCTAACCACGAGCTTATTGCTATTTTGCTGCGCACTGGAACCAAAGATGAATCTGTTCTTCAGCTGTCCAATCGCATATTAACGCATTTTGAAGGTCTTCAACTTTTACAGCATGCATCGCTTGATGAAATGATGAATATTAAAGGTATCGGACCTGCAAAAGCGATTCAAATTATAGCGGCAATTGAAATAGGTAAGAGGATTGTACAGCGGAAATCTAGTGAGCGATATACCATTCATGGCCCTGAAGACGGAGCTAATTATGTGATGGAAGAAATGCGCGTGCTGTCTCAAGAGCATTTCGTCTGTTTATACCTCAACACGAAAAATCAAGTTCTCCACAAGCAAACCATTTTTATCGGAAGCCTCAATTCATCTATTGTCCATCCAAGAGAAGTATTTAAAGAAGCCTTTCGCCGTTCAGCTGCATCTCTTATTTGTATTCACAATCATCCCTCTGGCGACCCTACTCCCAGCAGAGAAGATATAGAGGTAACGAAGCGCTTAAAAGAGTGCGGATTTATCATAGGAATTGAATTGTTAGATCATTTAATTATCGGAGATCGAAAATATATTAGTTTAAAAGAAAAAGGATACATGTAAGGCTATGCTTTTTAAAATCCTTGGGTTATAATAGTAGTCATGATTTTAAATGACAAGTTCTTTACAATCATTCGTTATTAATAGACAAAGTATGACTTTTTATCATACAATATTTGGCGTTGACATCTATGAAAAAAGTATAGAAAATAAAAAATGTTACTTATGAAATGAAGAAATTGAATTATGGAATTTTTACCTTTGCATTTTGGTAAGAGAAAGGAAGAGACACATGTTTGGAATCGGTACTAGAGACCTTGGAATAGATTTGGGTACTGCAAATACGCTCGTTTATGTAAAAGGAAAAGGAATTGTTGTGCGTGAGCCGTCTGTTGTGGCTTTGCAAACTGATACAAAACAAATCGTTGCGGTAGGTAACGATGCAAAAAATATGATTGGTCGTACACCTGGGAACGTAGTAGCCCTTCGTCCAATGAAAGATGGAGTTATTGCAGATTACGAAACAACTGCGACGATGATGAAATATTACATCAATCAAGCTCAAAAAACAAAAAGTTTGTTTGCGGGTAAGCCGTATGTAATGGTTTGTGTGCCTTCTGGCATTACAGCTGTTGAGAAACGTGCCGTTATTGATGCGACTCGTCAGGCTGGCGCGCGTGATGCGTATACAATTGAAGAACCGTTTGCTGCAGCAATCGGCGCCAATCTACCGGTTTGGGAGCCAACGGGAAGTATGGTAGTAGATATTGGCGGAGGAACAACAGAAGTTGCGATTATTTCTTTAGGAGGAATCGTAACATGTCAGTCAATCCGTATCGCTGGGGACGAGATGGATGAAGCGATTATTCAATATATTCGCAAGAATTACAATTTAATGATCGGTGAGCGTACGTCAGAAGCATTAAAAGTAGAAGTCGGTTCTGCCGGAATTCCAGAAGGTATTGAAAACATGGAAATTCGCGGACGTGACTTACTAACAGGTCTACCGAAAACAATCGAAATTTCAGCAGAAGAAATTGCAGAAGCGCTAAAAGATACAGTGGCTTCTATTGTCGATTCAGTAAAAAGTACATTAGAAAAAACACCACCTGAACTTGCGGCAGATATTATGGATCGCGGTATTGTATTAACAGGCGGTGGCGCATTGCTACGTAATTTAGATAAAGTTATTAGTGAAGAAACAAATATGCCGGTTGTCATCGCAGAAGATCCGCTTGACTGTGTTGCAATTGGAACTGGTAAAGCGTTAGAACACATTGATTTATTTAAAAATCGTACAAGCGATTCATATCGCTAAATATTAAGAGGTGTAGATCGTGCCACAATTTTTCTTAAATAAACGTTTAGTTATTTTATTGGTCAGTATTATTGTATTAGTGGCATTGATTGGTTTTTCGTTAAATGGTCGTAAAAATGTAACGTGGCCTGAACAGTTTGTCAAAGATACGGTTGGTCTTGTTCAGGCTACCTTTAATGAACCCGCACAATTTGTAGCGGGTTTCTTTCAGAATGTAGGTGACTTAAAGCGTACATACGAAGAAAACGAGGTATTAAAAGCTCGTTTAGACGAACGCATGCAATTAGAAACGAAAGCCAACGCTTTGCAGCAAGAAAATAAAAAATTAAGAGCACAGCTCGACAAAAAAACGGATTTAAGTCAATACAACCCAATCGAAGCAACAGTTATTGCTCGTAATCCAGACCGTTGGCATGAGGTAATTGCCATTGATAAAGGGACGGTTCATAATGTGCAGGAAAATATGGCTGTTATGACTCCTGAAGGGCTGATTGGTAAAGTGAAGCATGCATCTAAGTTCACATCTACTGTGCAGTTAATTAGTTCATCAGATCGTACAAACCGTGTATCTGCTAAAATTCAGGCTAAAAAAGAAGTGTTTGGTTTAATTGAAGGCTATGATGATAAAGAACAGGCGCTTGTTATGCGTCGTATTCCATTTGATGCGGATATTAAAGAAAAGCAAAAAGTAGTAACGTCTGGTCTAGGACAAGAAGACGGCATTTTCCCTAGCAATCTTCCAATTGGCGTTATCACAAAAATTGAGCCTGATGAATATGGATTAACGAAAAAAGCTTATATCAAACCTGCTGCTGACTTGTATGACTTAGATAACGTAGTTGTAGCTAAAAGAAGTGCGCCCGCTGCTGAAGACGATTTAGGGGCGGAGGAGGCTAACTGATGAAGCGGTTTGTCCTTCCTATTCTCGTGCTTGTCGTTTTTATGTTTGAAAGTATCTTTGTTAATTTTGTCGCCATGGCATCACCATGGCGAGACTGGATTCTATCGCCTCATTTTGTTGTAGTGGTACTGGCTTTTATGTCAGTGTATTATCACCCAAAGCAAGCGATGCTATATGGGGTAATCCTTGGATTCATGTACGATATTGCCTTTACGGATGTCTTAGGAGTATACGCGCTTGGATTGCCGGCCGTATGCTATATCGTATCAAAACTAATGAAGATTTTTCAGCAAAATACGCTTATCGTAATCTGCATGTCGCTATTAGCTGTAGCCATTATTGAGTTTTATGTATATGGAATTAATAGCATTATTAATATATCTGATATGACCATTGGTCGCTTCTTGCAAGAGCGATTTTACGCAACCATCATTTTAAATGCCATATTTGCACTTATTTTTGCATTTCCGCTTCAAAGATGTTTTCAATATTTCGCTAAATTTATCGATGAACGCTGATCGGAACATATATTACGCTTCTCGTTCATGATAGGATAAAAATGCTGATTGAAGAAACGAAAAAAAGGAATTGAGTAAGTCTCTGTCGAAATTATATATTCGTTGAGGTGAGCGTCTTGAATAAACAAAAGCAACAAAATGTGACAATTAAAGGAACAAAAGATGGATTAACGTTGCATCTCAATGATACATGTTCATTTGCAGAGCTTTTGACGGAACTTAAGACGAAGCTTTTGACAAATAAGCATGGCGATGCCGATCAGATCGTCACAGTGTATGTCAAAATCGGAAATCGTTATTTAACTACAGAGCAGGAAACCGAATTGAAGGCGCTCATAGAAGAAAATCAGTATTTAGTAGTTAAACAAATTGATAGTAACGTTATTTTAAAGCAAGATGCAGTCCGAGTAAGAGAAGAAAGTGAATTAGTATCTGTTACAAAGGTAGTTCGTTCAGGACAGGTTCTCCATGTAGAAGGCGATTTGCTTCTAGTCGGAGACGTAAATCCCGGAGGAACCGTTGTAGCTGGAGGAAATTTATTTGTATTAGGTGCTTTAAAAGGGATTGCTCATGCAGGATATCGCGGCAATAAAAACGCCGTTATTGCTGCATCGTTAATGAAACCTTCACAGCTGCGCATTGCTGATATCATTACCCGATCAGAAGAAGAGCGCAGTGAGAAGGAAGAGAATATAATGGAATGTGCATACTTAGATGATAATGATCAAATGGTGATAGATCGCGTGCAAACTTTACCGCATCTAAGACCGAATTTGACCAGGGTAGAAAGGAGAATTTGACAGTGGGAGAGGCTATTGTTGTTACGTCTGGTAAAGGTGGAGTTGGAAAAACAACGACATCAGCCAATTTAGGTACTGCTCTAGCATTAGCTGGAAAGCGCGTGTGTCTAGTAGACACTGATATCGGCTTACGCAACTTGGATGTTGTAATGGGGCTTGAAAATCGTATTATTTATGATCTTGTAGACGTGGTAGAAGGTCGATGCCAACCGCAAAAAGCCTTGATTAAGGACAAGCGTTTTGAATGTTTGTACTTACTTCCTGCTGCTCAAACGAGTGACAAAACAGCTGTTCAACCAGAACAAATGAGAGAGTTAGTTCTTCAGTTAAAGCAAGACTATGACTATGTGGTTATTGATTGCCCAGCTGGTATTGAACAAGGCTATAAGAATGCCGTAGCTGGCGCTGATAAGGCACTCGTTGTGACAACACCGGAAGTTTCAGCTGTTCGTGATGCTGACCGTATTATTGGATTATTGGAGCAAGAGGATATCGAGTCTCCAAAACTGGTTATTAACCGAATCCGTAGTCATATGATGAAAAATGGAGACATGCTGGACGTGGAAGAAATTTCTCAGCTTCTGGCTGTTGATTTAATTGGAATCGTTGCTGACGATGAAAATGTTATTCGTGCTTCTAACAACGGTGAACCAATTGTCATGGACCCATCAAGCAAAGCATCAATTGCATATCGTAATATTGCAAGACGTATTCTAGGTGAAACGGTTCCTCTTCAATCGTTAGATGAAGAAGATAAGGGAATGTTTGCACGTATTAAACGATTCTTTGGTGTTCGTTCTTAAAAAGCTTCCGATAGAGGAAGCTTTTTTTATTTGTGTGATTTTGTAGAGTCAAGCTGTCATAAGCTCCACGGACAAGTCATATAGTTGATTATACGATAAGAACAAGGAGAATGATGAATCATGAATCGACGTGCTGATGAAATCCGTAAACGAATTGCTGAGCGTAAGCGAAAACAATTAAATACAACGAAGCGTCTTCCTCAAGAGCCTCTTCATACGTCCTTAATGAGTGAAGAAGAAAAGTATGGATCGATGGATTATTCTACGGTTGAATACACGCCATCAGCAAAGGAATATCACCCGTTATTTCGAAAAGAACGCTTTTTATTTAAAATTTTAGCTTCAGCCTGCTTAGTGTTAATTGTAGGGATTATGTTCAAGAACGCTTCTCCTACTTTTGACCAGGCCAGAGTGGTGGTTCAACAAACAATGGATAAAGAATTCCAGTTTGCAGCTGTTTCCTCCTGGTACGAAGATAAGTTTGGGAAGCCGTTAACGCTACTGCCGAATAAAGAGTCTAGCAAAACGGAGCAAAGTGTAAGCGGAGAATATGCTACTCCAGCTTCAGGGAAAGTAACGGAAACATTTGCTCAAAGTAAGCAAGGTGTGACGGTTCAAACAGGAGTGGATTCTGTTGTAGAAGCAATGAGTGAAGGTATTGTAAGGTATGTAGGAAAACGTGATGATACTGGGAATACCGTTATTATTCAACATGCCGATGGAACCGAAACTTGGTATGGACAGCTCAAAAAAATCAATGTTAGTATGTATGATTTTGTGAATAAAGGCAAAGAAGTAGGAATTGTGGAAAACAGTAAAAAAGGCGATGTTGGAACATTCTATTTTGCTATTAAAAAAGGCGATAAGTTTGTGGATCCTAGTCAGGTGATTCAATTTGAATAGTGCTTTTTCGTTATTGATGAAAATTCACATTCATCCATTGTTTTGGGGGATTTTCGTAATTGGTATCTTAACGGCTACGGTAAAGCAGCTTTTTTTGTTATTTATTATTGTAATTATTCATGAACTGGGCCACGCCGTAGCGGCTCAGTGTTTTTCTTGGCGGATTCGCAGAATTATGCTCTTACCTTTTGGGGGAGTAGCAGAAGTAGATGAACATGGTAATCGTCCATTTCGAGAAGAGTTTATTGTGACAATAAGTGGACCTCTTCAGCATCTCTGGATGTTTGGAGCTGCTTTTTTATTAATGAAAATAAATGTGTTGTCTTTGGAAACGTATGAGCAATTTATGTTTCAATGCACGGTGATTTTACTGTTTAACCTTTTGCCTATTTGGCCATTGGACGGAGGGAAGCTGCTTTTTTTAATTTGCAGTCGGTCTTTACCATTTTTAGAAGCGCATAAGCTTGCGCTCCGGTTATCAACGTTTTTTTTAGCTATCGGTATTATCTACGCTGTCATTATGCATCCTTTTCAGCTGCACTTATGGATTGTTATTTCATTTTTAATTATATCCGGATATTTGGAATGGAAGAGCAGGCAATTTGTCTACATGCGCTTTTTGTTGGAGAGATATCATGGCAAAGAGCATCCAATTGGAGCTTTAAAAACGTTAAGTGTATCAACCAGTGAGACGCTCCATCAAGTTCTGCAAAAATTCCAAAGAGGTTGCAAGCATATGATTATTGCTACATCTCAAACAGGCGAGCATGTGCAAATTGATGAAAATGAACTTTTACACGCTTACTTTGTAGAAAAAAGAACAAATAGCCAACTAGACGAACTTGTAACAGTTTACTGATTTCTAGTAACATAGAATAGAATGAAAAAAGTTCGGTTGCATTGACCGAACTTTTTCCTATGAATTTAGATTAAAGTGAGGCAATGTATGTGAAGGCATGTATTATTAACGCGGCTACTTCTTCAAAACGTATAGCCGTGATAAACGATAAAGCATTAGAAAAAATCTATTTAGAAGAACAAAGCGAGAATCAAATTATTGGTGATATATATTGGGGTAAAGTAGTAAAAGTACTGCCGCATATGCAAGCAGCTTTTATCGATATCGGTTTATCAATGAACGGATTTATTCATCGAAATGAACTTGTATCCTATCAGCAGTCAGAGAATCCTCACAAAGATCAGCAGCCGATGTCCGCTTTTATTCGTGAAGGAGAAAAAGTATTGGTTCAAGTTGTAAAAGAAGGCATTGGGACAAAAGGGCCGAAGCTGACGGGTATCATTGAATTTTCTTCTGATGAGCTTGTATATTTACCGCACGGAAACTATGTCGCTGTATCCAAAAAAATAGCTGAGCCAAAACGACAACAGTGGAAACAGCTTGGTGAGCGGTTAAAACAAGGGATGGAAGGCTTTTTATTTCGAACAGCGATTGCAGAAAAATCAGAAGCCGCGGTCCAACATAAAATAAAAGAGCTACAGAAAAAATATGAGCGCCTTGAACGACAGACACAGGGAATGAAAGCTCCTGCCATAGTCAGCAAAGGACAAGATTTTCTCGAAACAAGAGTGCAAGCTGCACTTCAACAAGGAATTGATGGGATAGTAGTAGATGACTTCGACCTATATCAGCATCTTCAAACTACCTACCCTAACTCGTCAATAGAGTACTATAAAGGAAATGAAAATATTTTCTCTTTTTATGATGTGGAACGGCAGATAGAGAGGCTTTTAAAGAGAATTGTGTGGCTCAAAAGCGGAGGATATATCGTGATTGACGAAACGGAAGCGATGACGGTCGTGGACGTGAACACGGGGAAGTTTTCAGGAAAAGATAATATTCGAAAGACAATGCTTCAAACAAATATGGAAGCTGCGTATGAACTGTCCAAACAGATGCAATTACGTCACTTAGGCGGCATGATCTTAATTGATTTTATAAATATGCCTCATAAAGAAGATCGGATAGAAGTAGAAAGGTACATGAAAAAGCTATGTGAACAAGATGAAGTGCGGACGAATATAGTTGGCTTTACAGAGCTTGGCATATTGCAATTAACGCGGAAGAAAGTGCGCAATAGTATTGGATCAACATTAACTATGCCTTGTGAAGTATGTGAAGGAACCGGTAAAATGATTGATTCCAAAACGGCTGCTTTTCAAATTGAACGTGTAATTTGGGAACATCGCGGCGCGGAAGAAGAGGCTATTTGGATTGAGACGCGAAGTGATATTATAAATGAAATGAAGGCTCAAGGATTTCTCAACGCTTTAGAGAAAATGGTAAAAAAAATCATATATCTTACACCAAGCGATGATTATACAAACGCATTTGTTTTGCGTCAATTGGGGTCGAATGAGCAGATCCAAAAAAGGGTCTCTGCTTCTATATAAAATTTTAGAAGAAAACATGAATTCCAATTGACACTAACCTTTGATTTGTAGTAAGATTTAATATGTTGGTTTGTAGCACCCGTGCTACAACCGCTCAGAACAGGTTTTAAGTTCACTTGAACACCTGTGATGGCGAGTCTTAGTTTTTAGAGGAGGTGCAGAGAATGTACGCAATTATTGAAACTGGTGGTAAGCAAATTAAAGTAGAGGCTGGTCAAGCAATCTACGTTGAAAAACTTGCTGGTGAACAAGGCGAAACAGTTACTTTTGACAAAGTATTATTTGTAGGTGGCGACAGCGTGAAAGTTGGTGTTCCTTTCGTAGAAGGTGCAACAGTTACGGCTAAAGTTGAAAAACAAGGTCGCGCTAAAAAGATCACTGTATTTAAATACAAAGCAAAGAAAAACTATCGTCGTAAGCAAGGTCACCGTCAACCTTACACAAAAGTTGTAATCGACGCTATCAACGCGTAATTATAACAAATGATTAAGGTGACGATTTCTCGTGATGCAAATAAGAAAGTTGACGGGTTCACGATGAGTGGACATGCTGACTTTTCCGAACACGGAAAAGATCTTGTTTGTGCGGGAGCATCTGCAGTTTCATTTGGGACAATTAATGCTATCTTTTCAATAAGTGGGGTTGAACCGCACTTAGAGCAAGGTGGAGATGGTGGGTATCTCCGTTGTGAGATTCCAAAAGATGTGGATTCGTTCACGTTGGAACAGATTCAATTGCTATTAGAAGGTATGGTTGTTTCACTGAAAACGATCGAATTAGATTACAGTAATTATATAAAAATTAACGACAACTAAACAGGAGGTGGATGTCATGTTAGTAAGATTAGACCTTCAATTCTTCGCTTCTAAAAAAGGAGTAGGTAGTACTAAAAACGGTCGTGATTCAATCTCGAAACGTCTTGGTGCTAAACGTGCTGATGGCCAATTCGTATCTGGTGGTTCAATTTTATACCGTCAACGCGGTACTAAAATTTACCCAGGTGCAAACGTAGGTCGTGGTGGAGATGATACTTTATTCGCTCAAATCGACGGTATCGTTAAATTTGAACGTTTCGGTCGTGACCGTAAAAAAGTATCTGTATACCCTGTTGCTCAAGAAGCATAAGATACAAAAAGAAAACTCTAACCCAAGTAGGTTAGAGTTTTCTTTTTGTAGAATATTTCACCTATTACCCATTGGAATTTGTTATAATCGAACATATCTAAGAAGATTGATACGAGATGTTTGTCAGCGTTGTGAAATACTTATGCTCGAGTCAAAGTTAGGAGTGCTAAGATGGAAAAAGAATGGGATGTCGTAGAGGTATTAAGATACGCGCGGCATGATTGGTTAAATAAGCTGCAATTAATCAAAGGCAATCTAGCGTTGAATCGGCTTGATCGAGCGAATGAAATCATTGAAGAAATTGTAAATGAATCCAAACATGAATCCAAGTTAACAAACATCAATATGCGACTGTTTGCGGGCTTTGTTATGACCTATCACTGGAATAACCATGCTGTTCGCTTAGATGTGGAAGTGCTCGGAGAATTGAAGGATTTATCACAATACGATGAGTTCGTATACAACTGGTGTTGCTATTTGACAGAAGCACTCGAAAAGTATGTTGATTATCATGCAGAAAACTATTTGAGTATTTCAGTATGCATTGAAGAACAGGGAATTCGTTTCTTTTTTGACTTTAGTGGAATACTAACAGATATACAGAAGCTACAAAACAAGCTACAATGTTATGAGTGCGCTCAAGGAGTTGCATTGGTTGAACAGCATATGTCTGAAGATGAATTTAGCCTTATGCTCACAATAAGTTAACAGCGCTTTTGCTATTGCAGGAGCTAAGATATAGAACGGAGTGAAAAAGAAATGTTTGTAGATCAGGTCAAGGTATATGTAAAAGGTGGCGACGGTGGAAATGGAATGGTTGCCTTCCGTCGCGAAAAGTACGTACCAAAAGGAGGCCCTGCAGGTGGTGATGGTGGTCACGGTGCAGATGTCATTTTTGAAGTAGAAGAAGGATTACGTACGCTGATGGATTTCCGCTATAAGCGTCACTTTAAAGCAAGCCGCGGTGAACATGGAATGTCAAAAGGACAGCACGGACGTAACGCTGAGCCGATGATTGTAAAAGTTCCACCAGGTACGGTTGTGTTAGATGAAGATACGAACGAAACGATTGCTGATTTAGTTGAGCACGGCCAGCGCGCAGTGATTGCTAAAGGTGGACGCGGAGGGCGTGGGAATACGCGTTTTGCTACACCTGCAAATCCAGCACCGGAGCTTTCAGAAAATGGAGAGCCAGGTAAAGAGAGAAATGTAATTCTTGAATTAAAAGTATTAGCGGATGTAGGATTAGTTGGTTTCCCAAGTGTTGGAAAGTCAACGTTATTATCCGTAACGTCTGCTGCAAAGCCAAAAATTGCTGAATATCATTTTACAACAATTAATCCGAATTTAGGAGTAGTTGAAACAGAAGATAATCGCAGTTTTGTGATGGCGGATTTACCAGGGCTAATCGAAGGTGCACATGAAGGGGTAGGATTAGGTCATCAGTTTTTACGTCACATTGAACGTACCCGCGTTATTGTCCATGTAATCGATATGTCAGGTTTAGAAGGCCGTGATCCATATGAAGATTACTTAACCATTAATGAAGAGCTGCGTCAATATAATATGCGTTTAACAGAACGTCCGCAAGTAGTGGTAGCAAATAAAATGGATATCCCGCAAGCCGAAGAGAATCTAGCTGCATTCAAAGAAAAAGTAGGAGACGAAGTGAAAGTCTTTCCAATTTCTGCAGCAACACGTGATGGAATCCGCGAACTGTTATTTACAGTAGCTGATCTTGTAGAAACTACGCCGGAATTCCCAATGCAAGAAGAGGAAGATCTATCTATGCACCGCGTACTGTACAAGCATGAAAAGAAAGAAGTGGAATTTGTTATTACGCGTGATAGTGATGGCTCATACGTATTAAGCGGTGAAAAAATCGAAAAATTATTCAAGATGACTGACTTCTCACGTGAAGAATCAGTTCGTCGATTTGCGCGCCAGCTTCGAGGCATGGGCGTCGATGAAGCCCTTCGTGAACGAGGAGCAAAAGATGGCGATATTGTAAAGCTGTTTGAATATGAATTTGAATTTATTGACTAATTGTTGTTCATAGGATAAGGGGAGGGGCTTTACTTGCATAAGAGCGATAAGCAGTTTTATTTAGTTCGCGAAGATGTATTACCAGAAGCGATGAAAAAAACATTGGATGCGAAGCTGTTAATTGAACGGGGAAAAGCTGAATCGGTAGCAGATGCCGTACAAGCCGTAGACTTGAGTCGCAGTGCTTTTTATAAGTACCGCGACACGGTCTTTCCGTTTCAGACGGTTGTCAAACAGCGAATTATTTCACTATTTTTTCATATTGAAGATCGATCAGGAACTTTATCACATTTATTGAGCACCGTTGCATCATCGGGATGCAATGTGTTAACGATTCACCAAACCATCCCTTTACAAGGGCGTGCCAACGTAACTCTTTCATTAGATACAGCAAGCATGAATGTTGAATTAAATGAAATGCTGCGAAGACTGAAAAGCTTAGAGTTTGTAGATAAAGTGGACGTGCTTGGTTCAGGGGCATAATGGCAAACAGATATAGATAAGGAGAGGCATGATTGTGGGGAAAGTAGGATATTTAGGACCAAAGGCAACATTTACACATGTAGCCGTCCAAGGCGTATTTAAACAGCACGACCATATTCCATACAAAACAATTCCAGCATGCATTGATGCAGTGGATAACGGAGAAATTGAGTATGGAATTGTACCGTTAGAAAATGCACTTGAAGGATCTGTAAATTTAACACTTGATTATCTTATTCATGAACGTCGTCTGCCGATTGTTGGGGAAATTGTGCTGCCAATTCGTCAGCATTTAATGGTTCATCCATCTCGTGCAGAACAGTGGAAAAACATTGAAACGATTTATTCTCATCCTCATGCAATTGCGCAGTGTCATAAATTTTTACACGGAGAATGTACGTCAACTGCAGTAGAAGAGATGACGTCAACGGCGTTTGCTGCGAAGTATGTAAGCGAACACCCTGAGCTTAATATTGGAGCTATTGCGAATGGGTTAGCAGCCCATGAATATGGATTACATATTGCCTGCCCAAACATTCATGATTATGATCATAATACAACAAGATTTGTTATTTTGCATAAAGATGGAGGGCAAGAGGTGCCATTTTTAGCTGGAAACGGGTGCAAGACAACGTTAATGATTACACTTCCATCTGATCAGGCAGGAGCCCTTCATCAAGTGCTTTCAGCCTTCTCCTGGCGTAAGCTAAATCTGTCTAAAATTGAATCCCGTCCTATGAAAACAGGGCTTGGAAACTATTTCTTTATCGTTGATATTGAACAAAAAATGGACGAAGTATTAATCCCTGGCGCTATGGCTGAACTTGAGGCATTAGGCTGTAGCGTAGAGCTGTTAGGAAGCTATCCTCATACACTACTTGAAACAGAAATCCCGCTTTAAAGCGGGATTTTTTTGTTATAACACCTTTTTACTCATTCGAAACTAAATAGCCTTCCGCTTCAAGAGCTAAGCAGGCAGCATTCAGTTTTTCAATTGTATCTGCTTCAATCGTATGAAGGTGAATCCCATCTGTTAGCTGAGATAAATAAGTTGCATTTGTTTCTTGAATTTTTTCTATGAACGTTTCTACTTCTTTTCGGGTTTGAATCATAACGGAAGCCGTTAATTCACCATACACAGGGTGTTCAACGGTTACATCTTTTACGAGAACGCCGTGGTCAACAAGCAGAAGAAGCTCCTTTTCAGCATCTTCTGGCGTATGCTGACAGGCAATAATTCGCTGATGCACGGTAGTTTGAGATGGATTTTGAATATAAATATATCCTTGGCTTGTTGCGATAATGGGCTCATTTTTAGCTTTAAGCAGCGAAATATCTTGTACAATGACTTGGCGGCTAACGTTCGTTCGTTTCGAAAGTTCACTGCCTGTCATTGGTTTATTCTCTGTTTTTAACCATTGTAGAATAAGTTCTCTTCTTTCTTCTCCAAGAATTTTCTTTTGAGTTCCTGGCACCTTTAATCCCTCCTTTTACACTGTCATAAATTCTTGCTGTAATAAATGAAAAACGGATATGAGTCGATCAATATGCTTAAACGTTGAATGTTGACTGAATGAAATACGGACAAAATTCTTAGCATTCGCAGTCGATTTGCCAATCGCAAGTAGAGAAGCTAATGGTTCCTGCTGATTTACATGACAGGCACTTCCCGTAGAAATAGCAATTCCGTGACGATTACATTGTAACATAACATATTGACCCTGTATGTTTGAAAACGTTAGTCCCATAATTCCAGGAAAATGAGAGTTGCCAAGGCCTTCTACTTCTATAAAAGGAGCAAGAGGCTCTAGGTTTTCCAGTAAGTACGATTTTAAGCGCTCATAATGGCTTTGAGCGGTCTTCATTTCTGCATATGCGTATTCAGCTGCTGCAGTAAAGGCAGCAATGCCCGCTGTATTTACAGTCCCAGGGCGAAAGCCTTTTTCATGAGTTGCTTTATGGTAAATAGGCTTCCAAGAAGAACTTGAATTCATGTATACCATTCCTACACCTTTTGGTCCGTAAATTTTATGACTAGAGACTGAGATGCTATCAGCTTTCAGCTTTTTAACATCAATAGGAAGCTTACCGAAAGATTGAACACAATCACAGTGAAAGAGAATTTCTTTTTCAGATAAAAAACGGCCAATATCCTCAACTGGTTGAATTGTACCGAGCTCATGATTGATGTGCTGAATAGCTACTAGCGCAGTGTCAGGTCGAATCGTCTTCTTTAAGTCGTCTACAGACACAGCGCCGTTTTGATCTACAGGTACGTAAGATAGGGTAAAGCCTTCTTTTTCGAGCTGCTGCAATGTATGAAGGACCGAAGAATGTTCAAGCTTCGTTGTCACTATATGTTTTCTTTCGTCATTTTTTCCTTTTAAAAGAGAATGAATAGCTAAGTAATTAGCTTCTGTTCCTCCGCTTGTAAAAAAAAGATCATCCTCTCGACAATTTACTAACAGGCTTAATTTTTTTCTGCATAGCATAAGTAAATTTTCCGCTTGTGTTCCAAGTGTGTGAAGACTGCTGGAGTTTCCATAATAGCTTGTTGCCGCTTCAGTATATACCTCAATTGCTTCTTGTCTCATTGGCGTTGTTGCTGCATAGTCCAGATAAATCATTTTCTCCCTCCGATAAAAAAACTTCTTGTCTTTCATTTAATAATATGTAAATATAGGTGTCAAGACACATGTAAATAAAGAGGTGTAAAATGTTAGAGGCGGATGTTTTAATTATTGGAAGCGGATTAGCAGCGTTTTCTGCAGCTTATGAACTGTGTCGTCATAACAGAGTTGTAATGGTAACGAAAGGGAAAATCGACCGCAATAACTCAGTTCTTGCTCAAGGCGGAGTAGCAGCTGCTATTGGAAGCAGCGATCACTGGAGTGAACATCTCTATGATACGTTGGTTGCGGGCAATAAGCATTGCAATGAACAAGCGGTACGCACTTTAGTGGAAGAAGGTGCGGCTGTAGTAAATGAATTGATTCATAAAGGAATGAAGTTTGATAAAAATCCAGATGGTACGCTGCATTTTGGAAAAGAAGGAGCCCATCGTGTCAATCGTATTCTGCATGCAGGTGGGGATGCAACAGGACAAGCGCTGTTCGCTTTTTTGAAAAAAGAAGTACTGCCATATATTACAGTGATTGAAAACGAAATGATTCAGCATTTAGTAACTGTAGATGGAACGTGCAGAGGCGCTATCGGACAAGGTAAAAACAACAAAATTACTATATATCATGCTCGTCAAACGGTTATTGCTACCGGAGGAATCGGCGCCTTGTACAAGCATACCTCTAACCAGCCGCTTGCGACAGGAGATGGGCTAGCGCTTGCGTACAGGGCTGGAGCAAAATTAGCGGACTTAGAATTTGTTCAGTTTCATCCGACGCTTTTGTATCAAAAGGAAGCGAAAGGTCTAGTATCCGAAGCGGTTCGAGGTGAAGGTGGCGTACTGGTAAATGAATGGAATGAACGCATAATGGAAGGCGTTCACCCCTTTAAGGATTTAGCACCGCGAGATGTTGTAGCAAGGACAATTTTTAATGAAATGAAAAAAGGAAGATCCGTATTTTTAGACATTGAAAAAGTGGCTCATTTCCAACAAAAATTTCCTACGATTACGGCACTGTGTCGGAAGTATAAAATTCAACTGGACAAAAAACGAATACCTGTTACTCCCGGCGCACATTTTTTAATGGGTGGAATTGAAGTAGATGGTTACGGACAAACAAGCGTTGAAGGATTGTATGCCGTTGGGGAAGTTTCTTCTACAGGCGTTCATGGAGCAAATCGTCTAGCAAGCAATTCATTGTTAGAGTGTCTTGTATTTGGAAAACGGACAGGGCGTCATATTTTACATAAAGCGAGAACGGTATCTCGTTATGTCCCCGTCCGTTACGTCTATAAAGGCATGCCTAAAATACTGCCTGCCACAAGACAAATTCAGCATAAAATGATGGATTGTGTAGGAATCATTCGTCATGAAAACGAATTGGCTACTATTGTGCATGAATTCACAAATTATCTGGATGGAATACCCCTTGATCAAGAAGTTATATATTCGAGGGAAGCTGCGACCATCTGCAATATGCTAACTGCAGGTCTGCTTATTGCAGAGTCCTCTCTTGCAAGAAAAGAAAGTAGAGGAGGTCATTACCGAAGTGACTTTCCGTATGAAAACCAAGAATGGGAGCATAAGCGAATTATTAAGCAGTCTGCTGCTTCAACAAAACAATCATTGATTTTATAAGCAAGGAAATCTAAAAAGAAAGGTGAAGGTAGCACAATGAACACGTTGAAATTACAAAAACTATTGCAGTCTTTTTTTATAGAAGACATTGGAGATGGAGATATAACCTGTGAAACTATTTTTTCTCCGTCTGACCAAGGGAAAGCTGCGTTCACGGCAAAGCAATCAGGTATTATCGCAGGAGTGGAATTGATTAAAGAAGGATTTCATTTAATAGACCCTGACGTGAAAGTGAATTTCGAGAAAAAAGATGGAGATGTTCTTAATCCTGGAGATAAAATAGCTACCGTTTCAGGACCCGTGCGATCTATTTTGACCGGTGAACGGGTAATCTTAAACTTACTTCAAAGAATGAGTGGCATTGCCACGATGACGCACAAAGCCGTAGCGCTGCTTGGCAGCTCACATACGCGCATATGTGACACGCGAAAAACAACGCCTGGTATGCGAATGTTAGAAAAGTATGCTGTTCGTGCTGGAGGAGGTTATAATCATCGTTTTGGATTGTACGATGGCGTCATGTTAAAAGATAACCATATTGCACATGCAGGATCTATTCTAGACGCTGTTGTGAAAGTAAGAGAGCAGGTTGGACATATGGTTAAGGTGGAAGTAGAAATTGAAAACAAAAGTCAATTGCTAGAAGCAATAGAGGCAGGAGCAGATGTCATTATGTTCGATAACTGTTCTCCAGAAGTCATTAAAGATTGGATACCACTGGTTCCCGCTCATATTGTCACAGAAGCATCCGGTGGAATTACGCTTGGCACGCTCCATTCTTTTAGAGACAGCGGAGTGGACTATATTTCACTTGGAGCTTTAACGCATTCAGCAGGGGCTATCGATATCAGCTTGGACTTATTAACAGAAAGGGGAACAGGAAATCATGAGTTTATTACAAACGCTTCAGCAGCAAACGCTGCCCGCTAAATATACGGAGCTCACAGAAAATGAAATGAAAAGAAGAGTACTAGAAATCAAGAAAAAGCTCGGAAGCAAATTGTTTCTGCTCGGCCACCATTATCAAAAAGACGAAGTGTACGAGTTTGCAGATGCGGTAGGAGACTCCTTACAGCTGGCTCAAATAGCAGCTGAAAATAGAGAAGCTGAGCATATTGTGTTTTGCGGCGTTCATTTCATGGCAGAAACAGCTGATATTTTAACTGCTGAAAATCAAAAAGTCATTTTACCCGATATGCGAGCTGGCTGTTCAATGGCTGATATGGCTACTATTCAGCAAACAGAAAAGGCATGGCCTGTCTTACAGGATCTTTTCGGAGATACAATTATTCCGCTTACGTATGTGAATTCTACAGCTGCAATTAAATCTTTTGTAGGCGAACATGATGGTGCAACAGTAACATCTTCAAATGCAAAAAATATGGTGGAGTGGGCATTTTCTAAAAAAGAGCGTATTCTCTTTTTACCAGATCAGCATTTGGGCAGAAACACAGCTTATGATTTAGGTGTTGGACTAGATGAAATGGCCATTTGGAATCCTATTGAAGAAATGCTTGAATATGAAGGCGATATAAACAACATCAAGGTGATTCTATGGAAAGGTCACTGTTCTGTGCACGAAAATTTCACGGTTAAAAATATTGATTATTTACGCGAGAAGCAGCCTGAGATGAATATTATTGTTCATCCGGAGTGTTCTTATGAAGTGGTGCAAAAATCAGATTATGCAGGTTCTACAAAATATATTATTGATACAATTGAAAAAGCTCCTTCAGGCTCTAAATGGGCCATTGGCACAGAAATGAACTTAGTAAAACGGATTATCAACAGTCATCCAGATAAAGAAATTGTTTCGCTTAATCCCTATATGTGTCCTTGTTTGACGATGAACCGAATTGATTTGCCTCACTTGCTGTGGGCTTTAGAAAGCATCGAAGAAGGAAAAGAAGTAAATCAAATCAAGGTGGATAAACATACAGCAGAAGGCGCTATCAAAGCCCTAACGAATATGTTAGAACGGGCATAAAGATTTTTAAGACAATTAAACAAAGAAGGTCTAAAAGAAGACTTATTGACATATTGTTTGTGTTGATAAGTCTTTTTTTCTTTATCATAAAAACTTGAACCAAACTGTGGGCAAAATGAATAAAAAAATGGTTCAAGGCATATCTTGTGATGAACAAACAGAACTTACTTTGATTTTGCACATATAGATGGCAGAGACTCTACTCGGGAGGGGAATGACGTTGAAAATCCATATCGTTCAAAAAGGGGATACCCTTTGGAAAATCGCTGAAAAGTATGGGGTTAATTTTGAAGAGTTAAAAAAAGCGAATTCTCAATTAAGCAATCCAGACATGATCATGCCTGGAATGAAAATTAAAGTGCCGACAAGCGGAGTGCCTGTTCAAAAAGAAGGAGCTCCTTCACCTGGGATAAAAGAAATGCCTAAAGTTCAACACCCTTATAGTGACCAATCCACAAAAGCTTATCCAGTAACGGAAATTGATGAAAGTCCAGATGAGAAAAAGTCAGCTAATCAGCCTGCTCAAACACCGTTTATGCAACCGATAAAAGAAGCACCAATTGCACAGCCAAAGAAAGAAGCACCGATTGCTCAACCGAAAAAGGAAGCGCCGATTGCGCAGCCAAAGAAAGAAGCGCCGGTCGCCCAGCCTAAAAAAGAAGCACCAATTGCGCAGCCTAAAAAAGAAATGCCAGTTGCGCCAAAGCTTCCTAAATTAAAGCCAATTGCACCTGAGATTGATATTAACAATTATTACACCGTTAATATGGCGATGCAGGCTCCAAAAAAAGAAGCGCCAAAAGAACTACCTAAGCATGAATCGCCAGAAAGTCCTGAGATGGAGAGTATAGAAATGCCTCCTCAAATGCCATGTTACCCAATCATGCCGATATCGCCTGTAATGCCAGGCTGCGGATTTAATTACATGCCGTGTCATCCGCCAATGTATGCACCGCAGCCATATCCAATGCCAATGTATCAACAGGCTCCAATGTATCATCACGGTTATGAAAACGAGTCGTTTGAAGAACATGCAATGGGTGCTCACATGGCACCGATGCCAATGTATCCAATGATGCCACACAGCTGCTATGGACCGGTACAATGTTCTCCTTGTCCGCCTCCATGGGGATATCAGCAGCCTGTTTATCCGGCCTATCATCAAGCACCGATGTATCCACAAGTGCAAGGAGCTATGACAGGTGGCCATTATGAAAGTTCTTCCGATGGTTTTGGAAACGCGCCTTACCATTATGGGCAGTACTATGCGCCACAGCAGCAAGGAGACTGCGGCTGCGGTGAACCAAGACCTGAAGACTATGCACCACAGCAGCCTTATCCACAGTACCAACAGCAGGTACCTTATGGCTTTCAGGACCCAAGGGCACCCTATCCAGCCCCATATGGCATGATTGGTGTACCTCCGTATCCTGCGTTTGATCCAAATGCATTTAGTATTCCAGAATACGATGAGTACGACGAAGATGAAGATTGATTATTATACACGAGACGATTTTAATTTAAATCGTCTCTTTCTCTATTTGAAAAAAAGAGATATTCACGTTGAGACCTATCGTATGAAAAAGCCTCATGTCATCATAGCGGATACGAATAAAGGAAAAAAAGTAATAAAAGCATACAGAGACAAAGGTAAAATTGAACATGTTTATCATTTTTTGTCTCAGATTCAACAAGGGTATGCTGTTAATTTCGAAGCTTACCCAGAAGGTGAACTTTATATAAAGGACCGTCATTTGTACTGGGCGATGATGCCTTTTGTTAAGCAAGTAAAAGAGGTAACGTATGAAAGTTTTCAGGATCGGGAAGAAGTATTACAAACATTGATCCGCTATCATGGAGAAGTTCATAAAAAGAAACTAGCCGCGTATACAAAGCTTTCTGAGTATGACCTTATTTTAAAATGGAAAAAGCGGCTTTCCTCTTTTCGGGAAACATCACATGTATTTAGGGAATTTAATCAATTTCATGTATATAAAGACATTGTGACTTGGGGAGAAAAAGCTTTAGTCTTAATGGAGCGCTTCAAAGATAGTGGGCTAAACTGTTCCATTATTCACGGTGACGTTGCTTCACATAATTTCTTGAAAACAAACCACTTGGGTATTGTTATGATTGATTTTGACTTATCGGCTAAAGCTCCTGCTCTCTATGACTATGTTCAGCTTGCCCAGCGCTTTTTGCCTTACATCCAGTGGTCGATGAAAGAACTACTTCAACATTCGAAAATAAAAGAATTAAGCAAGCAGCGTTTTTTTCTTGCTTCTTTGCTATTTCCATCGATGCTGATGAGAAACTGGAATATAAATGCCTCTGCTTTATCATGGGCAAACCGTCAAAGATTAATGCAGCAATCGGTTGAAGAATGGTCCCAGCGTACTCGGTTTTATCGAGTGATTTACCAGCACTTACAAAACCTACATGACATGTAAAGAGTTTATAAACACTTCATCGAATAAGAAACGGCTCGTCTTTTAATCCTAATAGTAAGCTCAGAGTAAATAGAGCTTAAATTAGGGGGCGATTATGTTGAATAGGTATGTAGCAACTTCTTTAGCTTTTGCATGTATGATGGGACTTGGCGCTTGCAATAACAAAGACCAAGGTATGGAACAGCGCTATACAGATACGACACAGCCTGTTGGCTATCATACAAATGAAAAAGCGAATGAACATCGCGTAGATAATCCGAAAGGTCCAATGACTGAAGTTTTAGATGGGAATGGAACACCTAATTATCCGTTAAACGTAAGTGATGGACGTTTTGACAATCCGACAAACCCTTATGGAAACATCAATAATACAAATGATCGTACAAATGGCGTTGCTAATATGTATTACGGTGAAGATTATCCAAGAGACTTTACGGAAAAAGTGGCTGATCGAGCTGCAAGCGTTAAAGGTGTAGAAAATAGCCGCGCCGTTGTCCGTGGAGATCAGCTATTAGTTGCTGTAGATCCGGCCAAAGACATAAATAACGGCCGTTTAAAACAAAACGTGCTGGATAAAGTAAAGCCTATTGCAAAGGACTACAATGTTCAAGTAAAAGTAGATCATGATGTATTTATGAACGCTCGTTCTCTTGATGACGATATTCGAAATGGAAAAGACCGAAATACGATTCAAACTAATTTCAACGGTCTATTTGAATCAGTTGATGAGAATGTCAATCATAAACATCGTTAAATGAAGAAGCAGCTGTCTGTGAAGGACGGCTGTTTTTTTGATGAGAAGACATATAAAAAAGCTGCCATTGAAGCCAGGCAGCTATTCCTCGAACATGTAACTATTAATTTTTCTTGTTAGAAGCAGATTTGCTTGTTGTTTTTGATTCCGCTTCTTCCTTTTGAGCATTAGTTTCATTTTGTTTGAGGCGACCTTCTCTTTTTTTCGTATCTGCTGGTGCCGTAGCGACACTCTTTGTATTTTTTACATTTTTTGCAGAAGAGCTTGTCTCATTAGCTTGTGTGTTTGGCTTCTCGTTGTTAGTTGTCTGACTATTATCGTATTCAGCTTCCACGTCGCTTGCTAGAGCTGCAGAAACTTGAGCGTAAGTATGGTCTGTATAGTTCATCATATTTTCGTATACTTCAGGGCTCGCGAGTCCATCAGGTTCTACGCTTGCTTCTTCTTTCTTAATCGTTTCAGTCCATTCTTTTGTTTCTTGAATAAGTTTTTTTCCTATAATTACTTCTTCAACAATAACTGGTCTTTTGGTTATTTCTACTCGTTCTTCCATGATTGGAACACGAATAATTTCATCTTCTGTAAGTGGCCCAGCGTTATAGTCTCCGTCAACTACAGGGCGACGTTCAATATAAAACTCTTCTCTCGTAACAGGAACGTGTACAGTTCTTTCTTCCTCTATTACTTTTTTGTGGAGTTTTACTTCACCGACTTGGACGCGTTCTTTTAAGACATCTAATTTTTCTTCACGTAGTTGGACGGCTCTATGCTCGTTGTGTTCCGTATAGGTTCCGTACGCTGGAGTTTGTTCAGAGCTTACGGCATCTATCAAGATTAGAATTTTACCAGCAGCTACATCTGTCTCGCACTGCACGGCTGAGAAGTCGGGTATGCCCATGCGGATTAATTTTGATTTCAAGCCGTTTCCTTGTTTGAGCCCCATGCCGCCTGTCATCATGGTAAAAAAGTTATCCATCATGACGCCAGCTAATGAACTTACGGCAGGTGAACCAGCTTCAATAATTACATTTGTATCGTGACCTATTTGAAATGTATTGCTTTTACTGTTAGAAATAACCATAATGTCTGTTTCTCGATAACCTTGACGCTTTAAATTGTGGATAACATCTAAAGCTTCTTTCTCTGAAAAAAAAGTTCCGACTACACGTTTATTCATTCTCATTACTTCAGCTCCCTTTTTTATGAAAATAGATAATAGAAGTCCTTACAATTACTTCCACTATGTACATACCCTGCGAAAATTTAATTAAAACGTTCAAGAGAAAATTTTACAAATAGTGTGCAAATGTAACAAATACTCCATGTTTTCTTAACATAATATCGTAAAAGGGATTTACTTCATAAAATAAGAGGATAAAAGAAAATAAGTAGGTCAAACTATTAGTGTAGATTTTCACAAAACCTTTTTAGATAATACTAAAAAGAGTATGATTAACGTGTGAGGTGAAGGTGAGTGAAGAGAGTCATTCATCAAGCAGCTTTTTTAATGTTAGTAAGTGTTGTGCTTTGTATAATGCCATACCGTGCAGATGCGAATGAAAAGGAGCCGATGACATTATTTCTTGAGCGCGTGTATGTGGATGGAGTCGTAAGTCAAGAAATGATCAAAAGCCCTTCTATGACAAAAAAACAATTAATGAAAAAATATAAAAATTGGCGACTGCTTAAAGAAACGGATCAAGAGCTAGTTTTTAGAACAAGCATAGACGATATTTCACCTATTTTAAAAGAGAACGGTTATGTAGGGCTTTCTGTTAACGGTATTCTCTCAGCATTTGAAGGCAAACCAGCTTCGTCGCAGCACATTATACAATCATTTTTTCAAATTGACATCAAAAGGCTTGAGAGCTATCAGCATGAACAATTAAAGAAAGGTATTCGCGTTCAATCAAAAGATGAATATCTTTCCCTCATTAATTTCTATAAAATCTATCAGCTCCAGCAGCGGCCGCTTTCGATCAAGCAGCCGTTTTTTAGTATGGTAAAATAATTATTGAATTCAACATTCTAAATTGCTTCTATTTGCTTTTGGCGATATGTTAAAATGGTATTCAGCAGTCTAGTATTGTATATATTTTAAAAGGTCATTCATCAGCACAAGTGGGCGGTTCTATTTTTTATAGATATTGTAAAATGGGTTGTCAAAGATGAAAAGAGGCAAACGTTCTCTTGAACGTCTTTTTAAAAAGCAACTTTAAAGGAAAATAGAGAACGATGCGGGCAGGATTCTTCGGAGAGAAAGTTGAAGGTCACTGCCCGCGCGTACGTGATTAAGGAGAGAGCTTATTGTTTGATTATATCAAAGGCACTGTTACATATATAAATCCTGAGTATGTAGTAATCGAAAACAACGGGATAGGCTATCAAGTCTTTACGCCGAATCCCTATGTATTTTCAATTGATGAACAGCCAAAGACGGTTTACACCTATCAATATGTAAGAGAAGATGTAATTGCACTTTACGGGTTTGCTTCTCGAGAACAAAAGGATTTATTTATGAAGTTAATTAGCGTGTCAGGAATCGGTCCAAAAGGCGGTTTAGCTATTTTAGCGTCAGGTAATCCAGCGCAGGTTGTCCAAGCTGTGGAAGAGGAAGACGAGAAGTTTTTAGTTAAGTTTCCAGGAGTAGGTAAAAAAACAGCTCGGCAGATGATTTTAGATTTAAAAGGAAAGCTGCATGATATTGTACCAGATGCTGTTCCTTCTCTATTTGCAGATTTGGACGCACAAGAAGTCAAATCTCAAAGTTCAGAAGCACTCGATGAAGCGATTGAAGCACTTAAAGTATTAGGTTATGCAGAAAGAGAAATCAAAAAAATTGTTCCGGCTTTAATGAAGGAAACGATGACAACGGATCAGTATATTAAAGAAGCGCTAAAACGATTATTGAAACAATAAGTAAGGGAGGAGTAAAATGGACGATCGTATTGTAACGGGAGATGTTCTTGGTGAAGAAGAAATCATCGAGCAAAGTTTGCGGCCGCAAACCTTACAGCAGTATATTGGTCAGCATAAAGTAAAATCCCATCTGGACATTTTTATTAAAGCTGCCAAAATGCGAAGCGAAACGTTAGATCACGTGCTCTTATATGGTCCTCCAGGATTGGGGAAAACAACCCTTGCTACTATTATCGCTAATGAAATGGGCGTGCAAATCCGAACGACCTCAGGGCCAGCCATTGAGCGTCCAGGCGACTTAGCCGCAGTTTTAACCAGCTTAGAGCCTGGAGATGTGCTTTTTATTGATGAAATTCATCGGTTAAATCGTTCGGTTGAAGAAGTACTATACCCAGCAATGGAAGATTTCTGTTTGGATATTGTTATTGGAAAAGGACCGAGTGCACGCTCCGTCCGTCTGGATTTGCCTCCGTTTACGCTAGTAGGTGCAACGACAAGAGCCGGGCTTTTATCTTCTCCTTTGCGTGATCGCTTCGGCGTTTTAAGCCGTTTAGAATATTACCAAGAAGAAGATCTTGCTTCGATAGTAGAAAGGACAGCCGCTATTTTAGATGTAGAGATTGATGAGAAAGCTACGTTTGAGATGGCTAGGCGTGCTAGGGGAACTCCGCGTATTGCGAATCGCTTGCTTCGAAGAGTCAGAGATTTTGCTCAGGTCAAAGGAGACGGAGCCATAACCGAAAGGCTTGCCAACGAAGCATTAGAAATGTTGCAGGTGGACCGTTTAGGTCTTGATCATATTGACCATAAATTATTAAGAGGGATTATCGAAAAATTTAGGGGCGGACCTGTAGGGTTAGACACAATATCGGCTACTATTGGTGAAGAGTCTCACACAATTGAAGACGTATACGAGCCGTATCTATTGCAAATCGGCTTTTTGCAGCGAACGCCCCGAGGACGAATTGTGACGCCTTTGGTCTATGATCATTTTCAGCTGGAGGTGCCTGAGCAGTGAATGATATGCCTAAGATGCTTATCACATTAGGGGGCATTTTAGTCGTCATTGGACTGTTATGGCAGTTCGTTGGCAAGCTTCCTGGCGATATTTTTATCAAAAAAGGAAATACAACCTTTTATTTCCCGATTGTGACATGTATTCTAGTAAGCGTTGTATTATCACTTATTTTTTATGTAATTGGCAAATTTAAATAATTAAGTAGAAACAGGTGAACATTTTGAAAGTAGATTTATTTGATTTTCATTTACCAGAAGAATTGATTGCCCAAACGCCGCTTGAGCAGCGAGATGCGTCAAGACTCATGGTATTAAACAAAGAAACAGGAAATGTGAAGCATCATATGTTTCATGACCTTCTTGATTATGTGCAAGAAGGAGATTGTTTAGTGTTAAACGACACGCGTGTTCTTCCTGCACGATTATTTGGGACAAAAGAAGATACAGGTGCTAATATTGAAGTATTGCTTTTAAAACAAACACAGGGCGATACGTGGGAGACGCTTGTAAAACCGGCTAAACGAGTAAAAGAAGGCACGGTTATTTCGTTTGGTGACGGACGTCTGACAGCTGTATGTAAAGAAACGAGCGACCAAGGCGGACGTTTGTTAGAATTCAACTATGAAGGCATCTTTTATGAGGTTCTAGAACAACTGGGAGAAATGCCGCTGCCGCCTTATATTAAAGAGCGCTTGGATGATCAAGAGCGCTACCAAACGGTTTTTGCTCGCGAACAAGGTTCTGCAGCAGCGCCAACAGCAGGTCTTCACTTTACAGAAGAGATGCTTGAACAGTTAAAAGAAAAAGGTGTGCATATTGCATTTTTAACGCTTCATGTTGGATTGGGTACATTCCGTCCAGTCAGTGTTGACGACTTAGAAGAGCACGATATGCACTCAGAGTTTTATCAAGTGAGTGAAGGAACCGCTGCTTTACTAAACAGCGTACGCGAAAAAGGCGGTCGTATTATTTCAGTAGGCACAACTTCTACCCGTACCCTTGAAACGATTGCAACTGAGCATAACGGCAAATTTGTTGCTTCTTCAGGATGGACCAATATTTTTATCTTCCCAGGGTATGAATTTAAAGCAATTGATGGAATGATTACAAATTTCCATCTTCCAAAATCTACGCTCATTATGCTTGTAAGTGCCTTAGCAGGAAGAGAAAACGTTATTTCTGCCTATGAACAAGCTGTAGCAGAGAAGTATCGTTTTTTCAGCTTCGGCGACGCGATGCTAATTTTGTAATTTAACATGAAAGGAATACATCAATGACAGCAATTCGTTACGAACATATAAAAACTTGTAAACAAACAGGAGCGCGTTTAGGGATTGTCCATACGCCTCACGGCTCATTTGAAACGCCTATTTTCATGCCAGTAGGCACATTAGCTACAGTAAAAACAATGTCTCCGGAAGATTTAAAAGCAATGGGGGCAGGCATTATTTTAAGTAATACGTATCATTTATGGCTTCGTCCAGGTCATGAAATTGTTAAAAAAGCGGGAGGCCTTCATAAATTTATGAACTGGGATCGTCCCATCTTAACGGATTCAGGCGGCTTCCAAGTTTTTAGCTTAAGTGATTTGCGCCGTATTGAAGAAGAAGGCGTTCATTTCCGCAACCATTTGAATGGAGACAAGCTTTTCTTATCTCCAGAAAAAGCGATGGACATCCAAAATGCGCTTGGGTCTGATATTATGATGGCATTTGATGAATGCCCACCTTATCCAGCAGAATATGACTACTTAAAACGTTCAGTTGAACGCACAAGCCGCTGGGCAGAGCGATGCCTTGAGGCTCACAGCCGCCCTCAAGACCAAGGTCTTTTTGGGATTGTTCAAGGCGGAGAGTTTGAAGATTTACGCCGTCAAAGTGCAGCTGATTTAGTTTCAATGGACTTCCCAGGTTATGCTGTGGGAGGGCTGTCAGTTGGAGAACCAAAAGATGTAATGAATCGTGTGCTTGAGTTTACGACGCCATATTTACCAACCGACAAACCACGTTATTTAATGGGAGTGGGATCACCTGACTCGTTAATTGATGGAGCGATTCGCGGGATTGATATGTTCGATTGCGTATTACCAACGCGTATTGCACGTAACGGAACGCTTATGACAAGCGAAGGTCGCCTTGTTGTTAAAAATGCAAAATATGCAGAAGACTTCGGTCCGATTGATCCAAACTGTGACTGCTACACGTGTCAAAATTATTCAAGAGCGTATATTCGCCACTTAATTCGTTGTAATGAAACGTTTGGAATTCGTTTAACATCTTACCATAACTTATATTTTCTGCTAAACTTAATGGAGCAAGTCCGTGAAGCCATTCGCGAAGACCGACTTGGCGATTTCCGCGATGAGTTCTTTGAAAAATATGGGTTTAACGGCCCGGACGCAAAGAATTTCTAGGTCACTACAGGAATTTTCATCAAATTTATGAATGAGTACCTGTTGATAATATAAATAAAAGGAGGAGTTTTCATGGGTGTTTTACAAAATATTTGGCCATTGCTTTTAATGTTTGTCATTTTCTATTTCTTGTTAATCCGTCCACAGCAAAAACGTCAAAAAAACGTACAGCAAATGCAATCAGCACTTAAAAAAGGTGATAAGGTTGTTACAATTGGCGGTATGCACGGTTTGGTAGATGCAATTGATGAGTCACAAGTTGTGGTTCGCAGCACTGACGGTTCAAAATTAACGTTTGACCGCAATGCTATTCGTGAAGTAAGAAGCGTAGATTAATAAAAAAACGTCACGTACATGTACGTGACGTTTTTTTATGCTTCTCGTGAACCGGCAATGTTTACGCCAACAATTCCCCCTAGAATAGCGACTCCAATAAATCCAGCGTGAAATAAGAGCTGCTGTGCAGAAAACAGGTGACTATAGCCGAGGAATTGTAGTAAAAACATTAAAAAAGAATAAGAAACACCAGTGGCTCCTCCAACGAGAAGTCCCTTTGAACCATTTCGGCCTCCCGCGATAAATCCTCCGATAAACAGTGTAATAAATGAGAGAATAAGTAAAAATAAACGTACGGATTGTTCTTCAAGCGATGTAAATTTTAAAATAAGCGAAAAGATAATGCTAATCGCTAAAGCCATCACTAAGATTGTTGCTACTCCTGCAAATACAGCGTTGCTCATTCGTTTTGCACCCAACTTGTTTCCCCCTCATGAAATAAAAAGATAGGTGAACCCTTAGTACGAGCATATTCGGGATGACTTCAAAATAGACGCATAAAAGTAAGGCTATTTTAAAATAAATGGTACAAACTACAAGGGAATACATAAAGGAGGTCTTTGCAGTGGAACTATTGATCATGGTTGCGCGAACCGTTCTTTTATATGTAGTAGTTTTAATTATTTTTCGCGTTATGGGCAAAAGGGAAATAGGGGAGCTGAGCATATTGGATTTAGTGGTCTTTATTATGATTGCTGAAATGGCAGTAATGGCTATTGAAAATCCAAAAGATCCTTTGCTGCATTCAATTCTTCCGATGTTAACGCTTCTTATTATTCAAATCGGCTTAGCTATATGGTCTCTTAAAAGCAATCGAATGCGAAATTTTATTGATGGCAAACCTAGCATTATCATTGAAAATGGAAAAATAAACGAACATGAAATGAAAAGGCAGCGATATAACTTCAATGATTTGCTCGTGCAGCTGCGAGATAAAAATATAAAAAATGTAGCTGATGTTGAATTTGCCATTTTAGAATCTTCAGGAAGGCTATCCGTGTTTCAAAAAGATCAGCAATCAGGCGAAAAAGGCAATTTGAATTTGCCTTTTATCATTGACGGCATTATTCAAGAAGAGCATCTGCTGCATGAACATAAAACAACGGAGTGGTTAAGGACAGAACTGACAAAACGTGGGTATTCAAACTTAGATAAAATTTCATATTGCAGCTATGACAACGGAAAGTTTTTTATAGATTTAGTAGATGTAAAACAATAAAACGCGGATTGCTCCGCGTTTTATTTTCGTTTAAAATAGCGTAAAACAGAAAAACGGTTTAATTCTTCCTTTGTTATCAGTCTAAAAAGCAGCAAAAACAGTACGTATACAACGCTTGTCAGTGCAATTGATAAAACGGTTCGTAAGCTCAAAGGGATGGAAGTGAAAAGGTTCATATAAGCAAAGTGTCCGATAAAACCTGATATTCCCATTACAGCAAAACTGCGGAGATACTCAAACACATGAAGCTTATACGTAATTTTTTTCATGACGGTAGACAGGTGTAAAAGAGTGACAAGCATCATTCCCACAACAATTGCAAGGCCAGCTCCCATAATACCTAGATTTGGCTGAGTTGCGAGTAAGAAGATAAGAGATGTTTTGACCGCTGCTCCTATAAAACTGTTAATCATGGCGGCTTTTGCAAGGTCTAGCGCCTGCAGAACAGCTTGAAGCGGCCCTTGAAAGTAATAAAAGATAAAAAAAGGCGCCATGACTTTGACAAAAATAGCAGCTTTGTCAGAACCATACATCAATTCCATTACCGGATTAGCAAATACATAAAGAACAACAACAGCCAGCCCGCCTGTTACAAACGACAAGCGGAGAGCTTGATGAAGCCGATATTCGATTTGCTTCATTTGATTCTGTGCAAGAGATTCACTGATTGCGGGAACCAAAGACGTGGATAGAGACACCGTTACAAAAGAAGGCAACATCAGGAGAGGGAGTGCAAAGCCTGTTAATTCTCCGTACTGCTTCGTTGCTACCGCTGTCGCTACTCCTGCGATTGCTAAACTTTGAGCTACTACAATCGGTTCTAAAAACCAAGAAATTGACCCAATCATGCGGCTTCCTGTCGTGGGAAGAGCGATTCGCATTAAGTCAAGGAACGTATCTTTGCCTGCATGTAAAGAAGCAAAAAATTTTCGTCTTACCGTTATTTTCTTCTTTCGCTTGAACATAAACACCATATAAAACAGTGAAGCTAGTTCTCCAAATACGGAAGAGAGCATAGCGCCAGCCGCAGCGTACTCAATTCCATAAGGCAAAAATGCTTTTGTACATACGGCAATTAACGTAATGCGCACCACTTGTTCGATAATTTGAGAATAAGCGGCAGGCTTCATTTGCTGCTTTCCTTGAAAATATCCGCGGATGACAGACGAGACGGCGATGATTGGAATAACTGGAATAATCGCAAGCAGCGGATAGATCGTACGTGAATCTGTAAAGAAGGTTTTTGCTACAACGGGAGCGAATAATATTAGTCCGAGCGTAAATAAAACGCTCAGCGTACACGTAATACTTAAAGAGACGACAAGTATTTTTTTTATTCTATGCCTGTCACCTAAAGCTTCTGCTTCTGCCACTAACTTGGATATGGCAACCGGTAGCCCAAGCTGTGTTAAGGTGATTACTAATACCAGCGTGGGGACCGCCATCATATAAAGTCCCACACCTTCGTCTCCAATCATTCGAGCCACCACAATTCGATTGACAAACCCGAGTACACGTGTAATTAAGCCAGCAATTATTAAAATAATAGTTCCCTGTAAAAATTTAGACATATACTCACTGCTTTCTTGAGGTTTATACAGTGAATATATGCGCCCCCGGTGTCCAAGCATGACAAGTATTCCTCATACGAGAAAGAAATTTTACGCAAAATGTCAAACGGAAAGGAGGATCGATATGACACATCCATTTATTTCAGCTTCGAAAGAACTTATACAGCCTGTCTTATCCAGCAAAATGGAAGAATTTCATATGCTTGGATATGAAGAAGTAACGGAGAACGATTTATTGAGTTATTTGGAAATGAAAAAATGGAAAAAAGAAAAGGAGCTATCTCTCCATCAAGTGGTAAATGATATTTTATCTGTTAAGATCACGCAGGTAATGAGCTATGTAACAATTGAATCTTATAAATCTGATATGTTCTCAAGTGTTAATAATGGAGAAGACTGGAAAGAATTATTAAAGTAAAGTTTGTAAACTACATGTATTAAAATTTAATAAGGTCTTTATTTGACAGACATTAGGTTATGAATGATAATTAGATTGGTCATTTATCTATTGTTATCATTTCATGTTTTTTACATAAGAAGGAGGATTTTCTGTCGATGGTTAAAAGAGGACGTATCGTTGCCTTTTTCCTCTTAGTACTGCTTGTGTTTAGTACAATCGGAACAACGATGACTGGAATTACAAAAGACATTAAACTTGGCCTCGACCTTCAAGGTGGATTTGAAATTTTATATAAAGTCAGTCCAGCTAAAAAAGGCGATGTCATTGACAAAAAAGCACTTAACAGCACGGTTGAAGCTCTGCGTCAACGTGTCGATGTACTGGGAGTTAGTGAGCCCAGCATTCAAATTGAAGGAAACGACCGCATCCGCGTTCAGCTAGCTGGTGTCACGAATCAAAAGCAAGCCAGGGATCTGTTATCAACTCAAGCAAACTTAACGTTCCGCGACGTGAACGATAAGGTGCTGATGGATGGTACAGACTTAGCGCAAGGCGGAGCAAAGCAATCGTTTGACCAAAGCAATCAGCCTAGCGTCTCACTAAAGTTAAAAAATGCGAAAAAATTTGAAAAGATCACGCGAGAGCTTTCTCAAAAACCAGCACCTAACAATTTAATTGTCATTTGGCTGGATTATGAAGAAGGAAAAGACTCGTATCAAAAAGAAGCGACAAAACAAAATCCGAAGTATCTATCTGCAGCCTCTGTTAGCAGCGTGTTAACACAGCCAGATGTTGAGATTTCAGGTGGCAACTTCACAGTGAAAAGCGCAACGCAGCTGGCGGAATTGCTAAATGCCGGATCGCTGCCGGTTAAATTAGATGAGCTATACTCTACATCCGTTGGAGCACAGTTTGGAGAAGAAGCCCTTCACACGACTATATTAGCGGGTATTATCGGCATCGGAATTATCTTCCTTTACATGCTGTTTTTCTATCGTTTACCGGGGCTTATTGCCGTTATTACACTCAGTTTTTATATCTACTTAAACTTAGTGGTATTTGACTGGATGCACGTGGTCATGACGCTTCCAGGTATTGCGGCTCTTATTCTAGGCGTAGGTATGGCAGTAGATGCGAATATCATTACCTACGAGCGGATTAAAGATGAACTGAAAACAGGGAGATCCGTTATATCGGCTTACCGGGCAGGAAATCGTCGTTCACTTGCGACCATTTTTGATGCTAATATTACAACGATGTTAGCGGCTCTTGTATTATTCTTTTATGGTCAAAGTTCAGTAAAAGGATTTGCCACAACGTTAATGATCGGGATTGTGCTAAGCTTTGTAACTGCTGTTTATGGTACTCGTTTACTAATGAGTCTCTTAGTAAACAGCCGCTGGTTTGATAAAAAACCAGGTTACTTTGGCGTGAAGAAAGAGCAAATTCACGATTTGAGCAAAGATGATGGCACAACCGTGTTACCTACAGCGTGGGATAAAATTGACTTTGTTAAATACCGTAAAGCATTTTTTACGTTCTCAAGCGTGCTCGTCATTATCGGTATTATCTCGGTTGCTGTGTTCAGGCTGAACCTCGGTATTGACTTTACGAGCGGAACTCGCATAGAGATTCCGGCAAATCATACCGTTACGCAGGCTGAGATACAGCGCGAAATGAAGTCTCTTGATATCGAAACGGATGACGTAGTTATTACAGGAAAAAGTAATGATACGGGTGTCGTACGTGTAGTTGGGGTCTTGAATAAAAAAGAAATTGCGAATTTAAAAGATCACTTTAAAGATAAATACGGTTCTGAACCAAATGTAAGCACCGTTTCACCGACAGTTGGAAAAGAACTGGCGAAAAATGCGATGCTTGCAATTGTAATTGCTTCAATCGGAATTATCATTTATGTAACGATTCGATTTGAATTTTACATGGCGCTTGCAGCCGTGCTTGCCCTGTTGCATGATGCGTTCTTTATCGTTACGGTCTTCAGCTTAACGAAGTTAGAAGTTGATTTAACGTTTATCGCTGCAGTCTTGACGATTGTTGGTTACTCAATTAACGATACGATTGTTACGTTTGACCGCATTCGTGAAAATATGCAGAAATTTAAATCCAAAACGTTTGACGATTTGGCGTTTATCGTAAATCTAAGTTTGCGTGAAACGTTTACTCGCTCAATGAACACCGTGTTAACAGTTGTAATTGCAGTTGTAGCACTTCTTCTATTCGGAAGTGAATCGATTCAAAACTTCTCAATTGCCCTGTTAGTAGGCTTAGTCCTTGGTGCATATTCATCTGTGTTTATTGCTGCTCAGCTATGGCTTGTGTGGAAAGGAAAACAGTTGAAGCGTGAGGAACAAAAAGAAGTAGAAAGCAAGTAATTCAAAAACGTGCGAAGTATTCGCACGTTTTTTTTGTGCATAAAAATTCAAGACGTACTGTCAGAAAAATATGCTTATTTTCTTTCGTTGCTCCATTTCATCCACTCTAGTATAATAATGTGGGTTAAGGGGTGAAGAGACATGTTACAGTCAAAAAAACGTTGGAATGTTCAAGAATGTGATGAACAACTTGTTAATGAATTTGTAGAAAACCTCAATATTACACCTCTAGTAGCTTCGTTATTACTTAATAGAGGCATGACAACAGTAGAAGCGGCGCGTGAGTTTTTACACGTTGATGCACAAACGTTCCACGATCCGTTTTTATTGCACGATATGGACAAAGCAGTAGCTCGTATTCAGCAAGCAATTGATCATAATGAAAAAATTATGATCTATGGAGATTACGATGCTGACGGCGTCAGCAGCACTTCTGTTATGTTATCTGCTTTACAGCAGCTTGGCGCTGATGTTGATTTTTATATTCCTAATCGCTTTACAGAAGGTTATGGGCCGAATAAGGCGGCATTTGATAAAATAAGCGCAGGCGGCTATCAGCTGGTGATTACGGTAGACACAGGTATTTCGGCAGTCGAAGAAACTGCGTATGCACGTGAACTAAACTTTGATTTAATTATTACTGATCACCACGAGCCGGGGCCGGTTTTACCGGATGCTTATGCAATTATTCATCCAAAGCTGCCGGGAAGTACATATCCATTTAAAGAACTGGCAGGTGTAGGAGTCGCTTTTAAACTCGCTCATGCGCTGTTAGGGGAGCTTCCGGAACATTTGTTAGAACTAGCAGTAATTGGGACGATTGCTGACTTGGTTCCTTTAGTCGACGAAAACCGCTTAATTGCTCGCAAAGGTCTTGACTATCTCAAGCTTACGAAGCGCACCGGAATTGAAGCGCTGCTGAGCGTATGTGGAGTAAAACGTGAAGAAATTAATGAGGATACAATCGGATTTGCGATGGCTCCTCGCATTAATGCAGTAGGACGTCTCCAAGATGCCGATCCAGCTGTTCATTTGCTTATGACGACAAATGCTGAAGAGGCAAAAGGTTTAGCTAAAGAAATTGATGCGTTAAACAAGGAAAGGCAGCAAATCGTAAACGATATTACAGAAGAAGCCGTTGAATTTGTGGAAGGTATGTATCCTCCAGATGAAAACAGCGTTCTTATCGTAGAGGGAGAAGGATGGAATGCAGGCGTTGTTGGAATTGTCGCTTCTAGGCTCGTAGAAAAGTTCTACAGACCAACAATTGTATTAAGTATTGACTCTGAAAATCGTATTGCCAAAGGTTCAGCAAGAAGTATCGAAGGCTTTGACTTATTCGCGAACTTATCTAAATGCCGTGACATTCTGCCGCATTTTGGAGGGCACCCAATGGCAGCCGGCATGACATTAAACAGCGATGATGTAGAAGAACTGCGCAGACGCCTTAATGAACAAGCAAGCAACGTGTTAACTCAACAGGATTTTATTCCAATTACATCAGTTGATACAGTATGTACCACAGAGGAGATCACGCTGGAAAACATTGAACAAATGAGTGCGCTTGCTCCATTTGGTATGCATAACCCGAAGCCAAAAGTTCTCATTAAAGATGTTCATACAACATCTATGCGGAAAATTGGTGCTAATAAAAATCATTTAAAACTTGTATTTGAAGACAGCGGTGTATCGGTTGATGCAGTAGGATTTGGGTTAGGCTATATATTAGATGAAGTATCTCCTATAGCTAAAGTATCATTAGTAGGTGAACTATCTATTAATGAGTGGAACAATATGCGCAAGCCGCAGCTGATGGTGGAAGATATTTCTGTAGATGAATGGCAGATGTTTGATTATCGCAGTGCAGTTGATGTCAAACGTTTCTTTCAGCAGGTGTTTACGGATCAAATGAAAGTTGTTGCTTTTCACGCTTCAACAATTGATAAATACAAGTCGCTGCTGCCGATGGAGCATGTTGTTCTTATTCAAAATGAAGAACAGGCAAAAGCATGTGTGTTTGCAGAGGAACAGATCGTTTTATTAGATTTGCCTCCTTCACAAAAGTGGCTTGAATGTTTATTTGTTCAAGGTATCCCTTCTAGAATATACGCTATTTTCTTAACGGAAGAAGACCATTATTTTGATACAATCCCAACTCGCGATCATTTTAAATGGTTTTACGGCTTTTTAGCGAAAAAGGGTCCATTTGATTTAAAACGCTACAAAGAAGATCTAGCGATTCATAAGGGCTGGTCAAAAGAAACAATTGATTTTATGGCAAAGGTGTTTTTTGAGTTAGAATTTGTTACAATAAACAATGACTTAATTTCGTTAGTGAAAAATTCTGCGAAACGTGATTTAATAGAATCTGCGACTTATCGCCAAAAGCAGCAGCAGATTGAAATAGAAAAAAACTTTATTTATACGTCATATGTACAGCTTAAAAATCAATTTCAAGATATTTTTAAGCGTTCGATTGAATGAGGAGGCAACATTAGAATGAATTTTAAAGATTATATTACAATTGTACCTGACTGGCCAAAACCAGGTATTACATTTAAAGATATCTCAACATTAATGGATAACGGTGATGCATACCGTGCCGCAACGGATGAGATTGTAAAGTATGCTAATGATAAACAAGTTGATATTATCGTAGGACCGGAAGCTCGCGGATTTATCGTTGGTTGTCCAGTAGCATATGCGTTAGGTATTGGTTTTGCACCTGTTCGTAAAGAAGGAAAATTACCGCGTGAAGTAATCAAAGTAGATTACGGTTTAGAATACGGTAAAGACGTATTAACGATTCACAAAGATGCAATTAAGCCAGGTCAGCGCGTGTTGATTACAGATGATTTATTAGCAACAGGCGGTACAATTGAAGCGACAATTAAGCTTGTCGAAGAATTAGGCGGAATTGTTGTTGGAGCTGCGTTCTTAATTGAACTTTCTTACCTTGACGGCCGTGACAAACTAGACGGTTACGATGTATTCACATTAATGACGTATTAAGAAGAACGATCACATAAAAAAGAGTACCTGATACAGGTGCTCTTTTTTCGTTAAAAAACGTTAATACGTAAAATGGAAATGATGTAAATTTGATAAATTAAACGCAAAGGCTTTACATCCTTGGATTTTTTCAAGATAATAGTTACAATATGAATTAAAAATGCTAGTTGATAAAAGGTGATTTCATGGCAAATGAGCAAGTCCTAACAGCGGAACAGGTCATTGACAATACGAAGCGATATTTAAGTGAAGAAGACGTGGCTTTTGTACAAAAAGCATATGATTTTGCAAAAGAAGCTCACAAAGAACAATATCGCAAGTCGGGGGAACCATATATTATCCACCCGATTCAAGTTGCAGGAATTTTAGTTGATCTAGATATGGATCCAGCAACAATTGCAGCTGGATTTCTACATGATGTGGTTGAAGATACAGAGATAACACTAAAAGATTTAGAAAAAGCTTTTAATGAAGAAGTAGCAATGCTAGTGGACGGCGTAACGAAACTGGGGAAAATTAAATATAAGTCTAAAGAAGAGCAGCAGGCTGAAAATCACCGCAAGATGTTTGTGGCAATGGCTCAAGATATTCGAGTCATACTGATCAAACTTGCGGATCGTCTTCATAACATGCGTACGCTAAAGCATTTACCGCAGGAAAAACAGCGACGCATTTCAAATGAAACGCTTGAAATTTTTGCTCCTCTTGCTCATCGTCTTGGTATTTCAAAAATTAAGTGGGAGCTTGAAGATACAGCTTTACGTTACTTAAATCCTCAGCAATATTATCGCATTGTAAATTTGATGAAGAAAAAGCGTGCGGAACGCGAGCAGTATTTGGCTGAAGTTATCGATGAAGTTCGAGAGCAAGTAGATGAAGTGTCGATTAAAGTTGAAATTTCAGGGCGTCCAAAACATATTTATTCCATCTATCGTAAAATGGCACTGCAAAACAAGCAGTTTAATGAAATTTACGATTTACTAGCTGTGCGCATTATTGTAAATAGCATTAAAGACTGCTATGCGGTGTTAGGAATTATTCACACGTGCTGGAAGCCAATGCCAGGACGTTTCAAAGATTATATTGCAATGCCAAAACAAAATATGTACCAGTCTCTTCATACGACGGTTATCGGACCAAAAGGTGATCCGTTAGAAGTTCAAATTCGAACGTTTGACATGCACCAAATTGCTGAGTATGGAATTGCTGCTCACTGGGCTTACAAAGAGGGAAAAACAGCTGAGCATGCTTCATTTGAAGAAAAGTTGACGTGGTTTAGAGAAATTTTAGAATTTCAAAATGATGCAAACGATGCAGAAGAGTTTATGGAATCTCTAAAAGTTGATTTGTTTTCTGACATGGTTTACATTTTTACGCCAAAAGGCGACGTCATTGAGCTTCCTTCGGGTTCTGTTCCAATTGATTTTTCCTATCGTATTCATTCTGAAATCGGAAATAAAACCATTGGAGCAAAAGTCAACGGCAAGATGGTTACGCTTGATTACCGTTTGAAAACGGGGGACATTATCGAAATTTTGACGTCTAAGCATTCGTATGGTCCAAGCAAGGACTGGTTAAAGCTTGCTCAAACGTCTCAAGCCAAAAATAAAATTCGCCAATTCTTTAAAAAGCAAAGCCGCGATGAAAATATTGAAAAAGGCAAAGAGCTGGTTGAAAAAGAAATTCGTCAAATGGAGTTTGACTTAAAAGAAGTATTAACAGCTGATAATATCAAACGAGTAGCGGAGAAGTTTAATTTCTCAAACGAAGATGATATGTATGCAGCTATTGGATATAACGGATTAACTGCGGCTCAAGTAGCTAATCGTTTAACCGAGAAGTGGAGAAAGCAGCGCGATCAAGAACAAGAGATCCAAATTGATGATATTGCACGCGACACTGCGGCCAAGCGTGTTCGCCAGCATAAACGAAAAGATTCCGGGGTTATCGTACCGGGTGTAGAGAACATGTTGATTCGCTTGTCTAAATGCTGTAATCCAGTTCCTGGAGATGAGATTGTTGGTTTTATTACAAAGGGGCGGGGAGTATCTGTTCATAGAGCAGATTGTTTAAACGTTCACACAGATGATGCTGAAAGTCGTCTTATTCCTGTAGAGTGGGAAACACATATTAAAGAAGGCAAAGAGTTTAACGTGGAAATTGAAATTTCAGGATACGACCGCAGAGGCTTACTAAATGAAGTTCTGCAGGTTGTAAACGAGACTAAAACGAATATTTCAGCCGTTTCAGGAAAATCGGACCGAAACAAAATGGCTACGATTCATATGTCAATTTCTATTCATAACATCAGTCACCTTCATAAAGTGGTTGAGCGCATTAAGCAGCTCCGAGACATTTATTCAGTTCGCCGAATTATGCATTAAGAAAGGTCGTTATACATGAGAGTAGTCGTACAAAGAGCAAAGAATGCAAAAGTAACTGTTGCAGGTGAGACGGTCGGTGAGATTAAGCACGGATATATGCTTTTAGTGGGCATTACCCATGACGATACTGAAGCTGATGCAGAGTATGTAGCGGATAAAATTGTGAATTTGCGAGTGTTTGATGATGAGTCTGGCAAAATGAATTTGTCGCTTCTAGATATAGAAGGAGAAATTTTATCGGTATCTCAATTTACGCTTTACGGAGATTGCCGAAAAGGCAGAAGACCAAACTTTATGGGAGCTGCTAGGCCAGATCATGCTGTAACGCTTTACAACTATTTTAATAAAGTATTATCAGAAAAAAATGTTCGAGTAGAGACCGGCGCATTTGGTGAAATGATGGACGTATCATTTACAAATGACGGACCGGTCACACTTATTGTAGAAAGCAAAGAAAAAACGCAGGCTCACAGATGAGCCTGCGTTTTTTCTTTGCTTTGAAAGTAATGATTTAACCCTTCAGCGATAGCGGACGTAATCATTTGCTGATAACTGATGGAATTAATATACGTTTCTTCCCGTTCGTTGCTTAAAAAGCCCAGCTCAATTAATGTACTCGGACGTGTATTTTCGCGAAGAACATAATAGTTTCCAAAACGCTCTCCTTTGTCTTTCAATTTTGCATGATTAATAAGGGACTGATGAATAGAATGTGTGAGTGGACTGTCCTGATGCTGATGGTAATAATACGTCATAAGGCCAGTTAGCTGTGAGCTGTTCGTACTGTTGTAGTGAATGCTTATAAAAGCATCTGCTTTAGTCGATTGCAGCGTGCGCTGTGAAAGTAGAACGTACTCATCATGGGTGCGGGTTAAAATGACGTGTGCGCCTTCTTTTTGAAGTTTGTCTTGTAAAATAAGTGCTGTTCGGAGAGTGAGGTCTTTTTCATACGTGCCTTGTGTGCCGATGGCTCCTTTGTCTTTTCCTCCATGGCCTGCATCAATAATAATTGTTTTGCCCTTTAGGTGCTGCAAGCTTTTACTCAGCGTATAAACAGGCTGGCGTTGCGCTACTTGCATGCTAGGCTGAACGCTGCGGAGCGCTACGGTTTTCGTGAATTTTTTAAACACCCAGCCTTGAATACCCGAGTTTTCTACATAGTACCAATCTCCTTGACGGTCTGAAACGGATAGTCTTGTATTCTTCGTCAATTTATTTGTAATTGAAAATGAACGTCCTGGACCGCTGCGTACATGAAGAGAGTCAGCTGTTACAATAATGGGTTGATGCACCGGTACATTTGGGCGCTCAAATGAGGAAGAGCACAATAACAAAAGGATACTTGCAGCCAAAACAGATACCGACTTCATGTTAAGATGGCGAATAGATAGACCTCCTTTTTATAACAAAATAGAGTATTCGATGAAAATAAAAAAAATCCTTTCTCTTATGTAAAAACATCTTTTTTGGGCAATGCTAATAAAAGGATAAGTAAGTGTAGGCAGGGAGGAAGAAACGATGAAGTTTAGTGAAAAAGGTGAACAATCATTTCAGCAGGTAAATCCGGTATTTGGCATTCATTTTCATGATTTTATTGATAGAGAAAGTGAAGCTTCATCCCTTGAATTGGCTTCTGAATTTGGTTTAACGCTTCGAGATATTCAGAAACTAAGAAAACAATTAGACCGCTCTTAACATGAAAGGTGCTTGACAACTGCTCATTTCATTCGTAATATAGAAAGCAATTGCTAAATTAAAATGAATGTATAAAATTTTTATATTGATAAGCCAAAGATCGAGAAAAGTAGTAAAGATGACACATGGCTAGAGAGGAAATGTCTTAGGCTGAAAGCATTTCTACATGATGACTTTATGAAAGAACACTCAGGAGGCTTCACTCTGAAAAGGGAAACTTAGTAGGAGATGAACGTGTTCGTGCGTTAACGAAATGAGTGGAAACATGTCATATGTTTCAATTAGGGTGGTACCACGTGAGATCAACTCTCGTCCCTACTATGGAAAAATAGTAGAGGCGAGAGTTTTTTTGTATTGTAAATTTTAAATATAGGAGGCATATCACGTTATGTCAGTTCAAATACCTAGAGGAACACAAGATATTTTACCGGGCAAAGTAGAATATTGGCAGTTTGTTGAACAGCGAGCAAGAGAAATCTGCCGTGCGTTCAACTACCAAGAAATTCGTACACCAATGTTTGAACACACTGAATTATTTTTGCGCGGAGTGGGAGAAACAACAGATATCGTGCAAAAAGAAATGTACACATTTAAAGATCGAGGTGACCGCAGCTTAACGCTTCGCCCAGAAGGAACAGCTGCAGTTGGACGATCATTTGTTTCAAATAAGATGTTTGGAAATCCAACGCAGCCAACCAAGCTGTTTTATATTGGCCCTATGTTTCGCTATGAACGACCTCAAGCGGGACGTTTCCGTCAATTCGTTCAGTTTGGTGTAGAAGCATTAGGGGTAAATGATCCAGCTATTGATGCTGAAGTTCTTGCCCTGTTAATGAGCTTTTACCAATCGCTTGGATTGAAAAAATTAAAGTTGGTTGTTAACAGTTTAGGAGATACAGAAAGTCGTCAAGCTCACCGTCAAGCGCTTATTGACCACTTTGCACCTCGCATTGGAGAGTTTTGCAGCGACTGCCAAAGCAGATTGGAGAAAAATCCTCTTCGTATTTTAGACTGTAAAAAAGATCGGGACCATGAACTGATGGCTACAGCGCCGTCTATTCTTGATTATTTAAACGACTATTCAAAAGAATATTTTGAAAAAGTACAGCAGTACTTAACCGATTTAGACATTGACTATGTTGTAGATCCGACGCTAGTACGCGGGTTAGATTATTATAATCACACAGCATTTGAACTAATGAGTGAAGCAGAAGGATTTGGCGCCATTACAACTCTTTGTGGCGGAGGCCGTTATAATGGGCTGATTCAAGAAATCGGCGGACCTGAAACACCGGGTATCGGATTCGCTTTAAGTATCGAACGCTTATTATCTGCATTGGAAGCAGAAGGAATTGAGCTTCCGGTAGAAACAGGCGTAGATTGCTATGTAGTAACCATGGGCGATGAAGCAAAAGAAAAATCCGTTTCAATTGTAAATACGCTTCGACGTTCAGGCTTTGTAGCGGATAAAGATTATCAAGATAAAAAAATGAAAGCTCAGTTTAAAGCAGCTGATCGTGTACAAGCAAAATTTGTTGTTGTTCTAGGTGAAGATGAGCTAGCAAAACAAGTTGTAAACGTAAAAAATATGGAATCTGGCGAACAGCAAGAAGTATCAATTGATGAATTGGTCAGCTATTTGCAGGAACAAGTATAAGGGGGAACCATGATGACAAAACGTTCATACTACTGTGGAGATGTAACAGAACAAGCAACTGGCGAAACAGTTCTATTAAAAGGATGGGTTCAAAAACGCCGTGATTTAGGGGGATTAATCTTTATTGATTTACGCGACCGCGGCGGAGTTGTACAGGTTGTATTTAATCCTGAAAAATCTGCTGAAGCGCTAAAAATTGCTGAAGATGTACGTAATGAATTCGTATTAGAAGTGCAAGGAACTGTTGTAGCTCGTGAAGAGGGAACCGTTAACTCGAACTTAAAAACAGGTAAAATTGAAGTTCACGCTGAGCAGATTACGGTGTTAAACAAAGCCAAAACACCTCCTTTTGCCATTGCAGATCAAACGGAAGTATCAGAAGATGTTCGATTAAAATATCGTTATTTAGACCTTCGACGTTCTGAGATGTTTAACACGCTTAAAATGCGCAATGACATTACAAAAACAATTCGTGACTTCTTAGATCAAAATGACTTTTTAGATGTTGAAACACCTATTTTAACGAAAAGTACGCCAGAAGGCGCACGTGATTATCTTGTGCCAAGCCGCGTGCACGAAGGGGAGTTTTATGCTCTTCCTCAATCACCGCAAATCTTTAAGCAGCTGCTAATGGTAAGCGGAGTTGAGCGTTATTATCAAATCGCTCGCTGCTTCCGCGATGAAGACTTGCGTGCAGATCGTCAGCCTGAATTTACTCAAATCGATATTGAAACATCATTTTTATCTCAAGAGGACATCATGACAATGACGGAAGAAATGATGTCTAAAGTAATGAAGCGCGTAAAAGATTTAGATATAACGACGCCTTTCCCGCGCATGTCATATGATGAAGCGATGAGTCGCTACGGTTCAGATAAGCCGGATACACGTTTTGAAATGGAGCTAGTCAACTTATCAGAGCTTGTGAAAGACTGCGGGTTCAAAGTATTTAGCGCAGCAGTTGAAAACGGTGGAGAAGTAAAAGCAATTAACGTAAAAGGTGCCGCTTCTAGCTATTCACGTAAAGATATCGATGCTCTAACAGAGTTTGTGAAAATTTACGGTGCTAAAGGGTTAGCATGGCTGAAAGTTGAAGCTGACGGCTTAAAAGGACCGATTGCAAAATTCTTCAATGAAGATGAGCAAAAGCAATTTGCTGAAGCTCTTCAAACGGAAGAAGGAGATTTACTTTTATTTGTAGCTGATAAAAAGTCAGTTGTAGCAGATGCACTTGGCGCTCTTCGTCTAAAGCTTGCAAAAGAACAAGGAATTATTGATGAAACGAAATTTAACTTCCTATGGGTAACAGATTGGCCTCTTCTTGAGCATGACGAAGAAGACAACCGTTACTACGCGGCTCATCATCCATTCACAATGCCAGTTCGTGAAGATTTACCAATGTTAGAAAGCGATCCTGGACAAGTCCGTGCACAAGCATATGACTTAGTATTGAATGGTTACGAACTTGGCGGAGGATCTTTACGTATTTACGAGCGTGATATTCAAGAAAAAATGTTTAAAACGCTTGGATTTACATTAGAAGAAGCATATGAGCAGTTCGGTTTCTTACTTGAAGCATTTGAATACGGTACTCCTCCTCACGGTGGAATTGCGTTAGGTCTTGACCGTTTGGTTATGCTTCTAGCAGGACGCACAAACTTGCGTGATACAATTGCCTTCCCTAAAACAGCAAGTGCAAGCTGTCTATTAACAAACGCACCTGGTGAAGTAAGTGAAGCGCAATTAGACGAGCTTCATTTGCAGGTAAAAAAGCAAAAAACAGAAGCGTAATCGATTGAACCGTCTGTTAAATCGAGCCTGTCACTGGAACATGACAGGCTCGATTTTTTTGTTTTACTTATTAATTGCAAAGTGATTTTTTCTGTGATAAGATACTTTCAAGAACTAAATAGTCCTGATGTGTTCGTCCTTAATCCAGTTTTGACCGAACAATTTTTTGCTTGGGAGCTCGGAGTTTTTAACGAGCGTACATGCCTCATCTCGAGGACTTACAATGGTTAAAGCAGAGCACCCACCTGCCGAGAGCGGGTTCAAAACGAAGGCACTCGAGACGGCACGATCGGGACTAGCATACATATAAGAAATCCTCTATGTAATTATTTGCATAGAGTTTTTTTATGGATAAATAACGAATGCTCATGTTCGGTTTGCTAAAAATATGGTATAGTCAATTTCGTTGTTTATTTGAATTAATCGTACACGTTGGTGTATTTAATAGAGGAGTGTTTTAACATGTTGCATCAGTTTTCGCGTAATGAACTGGCGATAGGAAAAGAAGGGCTAGCTACTTTAAAAGGCAGCACAGTTGCTATTTTAGGGATAGGAGGAGTAGGGTCATTTTCTGCTGAGGCTTTGGCTCGGTCAGGAGTAGGTCGTTTAATTCTTGTAGATAAAGACGATGTTGATATTACAAACGTAAATCGTCAAATTCATGCGCTGCTTTCTACGGTAGGTCAGCCCAAGACAGAATTAATGAAAAAGCGTATTTTAGATATTAATCCAGACTGTGACGTTGTTTCTCTTCAAATGTTTTATACGGAAGAAACATATGAAGAGTTCTTTAGTTACAAACCGGACTTCGTAGTGGATGCATCCGATACGATTTCGTATAAGATTCATTTAATGAAAGAATGTTTAAAACGTGATATTCCGATTATTTCAAGTATGGGTGCTGCGAATAAAATGGATCCAACACGTTTTAAAATTGCAGACATTTCAAAGACACATACAGATCCGATTGCAAAAGTGGTTCGTACTCGTCTGCGTAAAGAAGGAATTCGCAAAGGAATTAACGTCGTTTTTTCTGATGAGCGTCCAATCGTTATTCGCGAAGAAGTTCGCAAAGAAGTAGGAAACGATCAAGCGCAAATTCGCAAAGCGAAAATGCCCCCATCTTCTAATGCTTTTGTTCCATCTGTAGCAGGGTTAATTATGGGCGGTCATGTTATCAATGAATTATTAAGTGATATTAAGATTCGCCGCGTAGGTGATGAATAAAAAGAAGGCTATCGCAGCCTTCTTTTTTTTATGGAAATATCTGTTCTATTTATGCTTTGGATGGAATCTTCTGTTTGATATGTATAAAAAGTACTAATAAATTGAAAAATATGGCTTGAAGGTGAATTTACACTGTATTAAAAAAAGAGATTTATGTAAATTTATTTAACGCTTTATTTACATAAAATTTACGTTTTGGCTTTCTTTCTTTTGTATCTTCTACAGTAATATTCAAAAAGTCTTATATATCAAGGGTTTCGATAGAAATAAGAAAAAATAAACCCCAAATAAGTAAGTTTACAGTAACTTAAAATTCACTTCATATAAAGACAACAATCTACTCGTATAATGTGTCTTGTACCTGTTGTTCGAGTACAAAGGACTAGTACTAATTACACATATATTTATTGGAGGGTAATGTAATGAAAACAAAGGGTTTTAAAGTAACATTAGCAGCTTTTTTAATGGTAGGAGCACTAGCAGCATGTGGTAAAGACGGAGCAAGCAACGACAGTGGTTCGGGCAGCAAAAAAGAAGTGTCAGGTACGTTAACAGCGGCGGGATCTACAGCTTTACAACCACTTGCAGAAGAAGCAGCGAATGGAATTACTGAAAAATATCCAAACCTTTCAGTAACGGTACAAGGTGGAGGTAGTGGAACTGGTGTTAACCAAGTAGCATCAGGAGCAGTTGACATTGGAAACTCTGACGTTCCAGCAGCCGATAAAATCGAAGATAAATCAAAAGCAGATAAACTTGTAGATACGAAAGTAGCGGGCATTGGGTTCGCACTTGTTGTAAATAAAGATGTAAAAGTAGAATCGTTAACAAAAGAGCAAATTCAAAAGATTTTCTCTGGCGAAATTAAAAACTGGAAAGAAGTTGGCGGAAACGATGAAAAAATTAACGTAATCAACCGTCCAGCATCATCTGGTACACGTGCTACATTCGAGAAAACATTAATGGGTGACGCAAAAGTAAATGATAGCGTCGGTACAGCTCAAGATTCAAACGGAGCGGTTGAGCAATCAGTAAACTCAACTCCGGGAGCAGTAAGTTACCTTGCTATGTCGTATTTAATTGGCGATAAAAAAGAAAGTTTAAAAATGCTTAATATTGATGGTGTGGAGCCAACAACAGAAAACATTGTTTCTAAAAAATATCCGTTTTGGTCTTATGAGTACATGATTACAAACGGTGAGCCAAAAGATGGTGCAAAAGAGTACATTGACTATGTAGCTGGTAAAGACTTTGCTAAGCAAGTAGAAGATATGGGATATATCCCAATGACTGAGTTCAAAAAATAAGAGTGTTTTTAAAAAGAATAGGGCTGACTAACACAGTCAGTCTTATTCTATTTGAATGTTAATAAAGTATATAGCAAATAAAAAGAAAAGCGAATATATACTGAATATGTAAGGAGACAGAGCGATGAAGGGGAAAAAATCCATTAATTATGTAAAAAGCGAATACATTGGCCGTACGCTTTCTACATTTTGCGGTATTTTAATTGTACTTGTTACGTTAGCTATTATCGTATTTATTTGTGAAAAAGGCATACAGTCATTTTTACAAAGTAATATATCAATCGGTGAAATGTTGACTTCAACAAAATGGAGCCCAAACAATAAAGAATACGGGGCACTTGTGTTTATTCTGGGTTCCATGCTTGTATCAATCGGAGCCGTTATTATAAGTGCTCCAATTGGAATTGCTATCGCCATTTTTAACAACTATATTTCGCCTAAATTTGGGTCAACGGTTTTACGACCGGTTTTAGAACTTTTAGTCGGAGTTCCTTCAGTGGTATACGGCCTTTTAGGGGTTACCATTTTAGTGCCGCTTCTTCGCGATAACTTCGGCGGAGTGGGCTTTAGTTTGATTGCCGGAATTATTGTCTTAAGCGTCATGATTCTTCCGACAATTGCAAGTATTGCTGACGATGCAATTCGAAGCGTAGCACCTGAATATTTAGAAGCTTCTTATGGACTAGGTTCAACAAGATGGCAGGCAATTAGCCGAGTTATTATTCCATCTGCTAAAACAGGTATTTTAACAGGTATCGTGTTAGGGCTTGCCCGTGCATTCGGAGAAGCGCTAGCTGTTCAAATGGTTATCGGAAATACGGTTAAGCTTCCTGAAAGCTTATATAGCCCAACGGCAACATTAACAGGTATTTTAACAATGGATATGTCTAATACGTTAAACGGAACGGCATGGAATAACGCATTGTGGACGTTAGCTATGATTTTACTGCTTATTTCTTTCGTGTTCATTTTAATTATCCGAGCAATTGGGAAACGAGGTGCTCATTAATGAGAAACAAAAATGCACGCACAGTAAATAATATATGGACAGGTATTTTTTATGGCATTGCCGCTCTAGTTGTGTTGCTATTAGTGTATTTAGTTGTTGAAATTATCGCTAAAGGCTGGGGATTTTGGGATCCGAACTTTTTATTTGGAAAGCCAAGCAATACGATGGCAGGAGGCGGTATCGGACCCCAGCTGTTTAACTCGTTCTACATGCTTGTTTTAACGCTCATCATTTCTATTCCTCTTGGTTTAGGAGCCGGAATTTACTTAGCGGAGTACGCGAAGCAAGGTCGTTTCTTAAATTTCGTCCGCTTATGTATTGAAACAATGGCGTCATTACCGTCCATTGTAGTTGGTTTATTTGGATTATTAATTTTCGTCACATTTTCCGGCTGGGGCTATACGCTTATCGGCGGAGCACTTGTGATTACAATTTTGAATTTACCGGGTTTAACGCGCGTATGTGAAAGTGCGATTGCATCTGTTCCTGCGAGTGTGAAAGAAGCAAGTTTAGGTTTAGGTGCAACTAAATGGCAGACAATTGTCAAAGTCGTCATTCCATCAGCGATTCAACAAATTATCACAGGCGTTATTTTAACAGCGGGACGAATCTTTGGAGAGGCAGCTGCATTGATTTATACGGCTGGCCTAACGACGCCGATGTTAAATTCAAATGCCGACTTAACGAGTCCTGTAAATCCGTTTAATATTTTTCGACCAGCAGAGACGCTTGCCGTCCACATTTGGAAATTAAACTCTGAAGGAATCGTACCTGATGCAAGATTGATTGCAACAAAGTCAGCTGCTATTCTAATCATTATGGTTCTGTTGTTTAACATAGTCGCTCGTTTAGTCGCTAAACTTTTAGACAGCTACTTTAAAGGTTCAACAAAAACGAAAAAACGAAAAGACGTTAAAAGTGCAGCTTAATAGATAAAAACAAAAAAGAAAATGGCTTTGAAACTGTGCAACAGTTTCAGCCATTTTCTTTTTTTAATGTCTCTAAACGATTGAAAACTTTTGAAAAGTATTTTTCTTGTCCATTTTGTTTAGGATGAAAATATTGTTTGTTTTTGATGCGATCCGGTAAATACTGTTGAAGGACCCATCCGTTATCAAAATCATGCGGGTATTGATATTCAACGCCTCGGCCAAGGTTCTCTGCTCCTTTGTAATGAGCATCCTTCAAATGAGGGGGAACGTCGCCGGACAGCCCTTTTTTAATATCACTTATCGCTTCATCTAATGCTTTGTAAGCAGCGTTGGACTTCGGCGATAGGCAAAGCTCAATAACGGCGTTTGCAAGCGGGATACGTGCTTCTGGGAGTCCTAATCGCTCAGTTGCTTGAATAGCTGCGAGAGTTCTCATGCCGGCATCCGGGTCAGCTAGTCCAATGTCTTCATAGGCAACGACTAAAAGGCGACGATTGATGCTGATTAAGTCTCCTGCTTCAATTAGCCGTCCTAAATAATGAAGAGCGGCATTTACGTCGCTGCCGCGAATCGATTTTTGAAAAGCCGATAATACATCATAGTGAGCGTCACCATTTTTATCATGTGAAAAATATTTTTGCTGCAGACATTCTTCTGCCGTCTGTAAGGTAATAACGATTTTACCATCGCTTTCACCTGTTGATAAAACAGCCAGTTCCAGAGCATTCAAAGCCGAACGCACGTCACCGTTACAGCTGTTGGCAAAGTGGTTCATGGCGTCATCTTCTACGATGATTTTTCTATCCCCAAATCCGTTGGATGAGTCGTTGAGTGCTCTTGTCAGCGCCATTTTGATATCATCTGGCCTAAGAGATTTTAATTCGAAGATTTGACACCTGCTTCGAATAGCAGGATTAATCGCGTGATAAGGATTGCTTGTTGTCGCTCCGATTAGAATGATCATGCCATTTTCTAAATAAGGAAGCAAAAAGTCTTGCTTGGCTTTGTCAAGGCGATGAACTTCATCTAACAGCAGAATTACTTTGCCTGACATTTTGGCTTCTTCGGCGACAATTTCCATATCTTTTTTATTGTTTACAACGGCATTTAACTGACGAAACGCCGTGTTGGTTGTTTTTGCAATAGCTGTGGCAATTGTTGTTTTTCCAACGCCTGGAGGTCCATATAAAATCATCGAGCTTAAGTGATTTGCTTTTACCATTCGATAAATCATTTTATCTTTGCCAACTAAATGCTGCTGTCCGATAACGTCATCTAAATCAGTCGGACGCATTCGAAATGCGAGAGGTTTTGTAGCCATGTTTTTCTCCTTTCTTTTCTTTCACTGTATCACAAGAGGTGAATAGGTGGTGGAAATTTATCTTATAGGCATAGTATGTTATAATATCAACAGTTGCATTTGCAAGAAATGCGTATAGAGAAGTTCATATAGCTTAGTAAAAAACGACTCATCACAGCATTCAGTGACAACGTGAGGGTCTTATTTTTTTCATAAATAAAAAAAGTGTATTGAAGGAGTGTATCGTATGAAAATTTCAACAAAAGGACGCTACGGTTTAACGATTATGATTGAGCTTGCGAAGCGCTTTGGCGAAGGTCCTATCTCGCTTAAAACTATTGCTCAAACGCATGACTTATCTGAACATTATTTAGAGCAGCTTATTTCACCGCTGCGTAACGCTGGGCTTGTAAAAAGCGTGCGCGGAGCTTATGGAGGTTACATCTTGGCACATGAACCTGCTAACATTACTTCTGGCGATATTATTTCTGTTTTAGAAGGTCCTATTAGTCCTGTAGAAGGAATCGAAGATGAAGAGCCTGCAAAACGCGAGCTGTGGATTCGTATTCGAGATGCAGTTAAAGAAGTGCTAGATAGTACAACGCTTGAAGATTTAGCCAATCATTCTGATGATGATCAAGCGTCTTATATGTTTTATATTTAATAATGAGCTAGGAGGCGTTTATTTTGGAACGTATTTATGTTGATCATGCAGCAACGTCTCCAATACATCCAGCAGTCGTTGAGAAAATGACGACTTTTATGCATGAGTACTTTGGAAATCCGTCTAGTATTCATCACTACGGGCGGGAAAGTCGACGCTATTTAGACGAAGCTCGCCAAACGATTGCAGCAAGTATTGGAGCACACGAAAATGAACTGATTTTTACAAGTGGTGGGACAGAAGCAGATAATATGGCACTGATCGGAGTCGCTCTTGCAAACCGCCATAAAGGAAATCATATTATTACCACGCAAATTGAACACCACGCTGTGCTTCATACGTGTGAATATTTAGAAACACAGGGCTTTGAAGTGACTTACTTACCAGTTAATGAGTACGGACAAGTATCTGTGGATGAAATAAAATCAGCCCTAACGGATCAAACAATTCTTGTGTCGGTGATGTTTGGAAATAATGAAGTAGGCGCTATTCAGCCAATTGGAGAAATTGGGGCTCTATTAAAAGAGCATGGAGCATATTTCCACACGGATGCAGTGCAAGCTTATGGATTAATTCCGTTAAATGTGCAACAATTAGGTGTCGATCTTTTATCCGTTTCGGCTCATAAAATTAACGGACCAAAAGGGATGGGCTTTTTATATGCAGCTGCTCACGTTTCACTGTCTCCTTTGCTATTTGGAGGAGAACAAGAGCGCAAACGACGAGCTGGAACCGAGAACATGACAAGTATTGTCGGATTTGAAGAAGCTGTGAAAATTTCGCAACAAACGCTGCAAACACGTGCAGATGAATATAGAAGATACAAAGAAATAATGGTAGCTGTGTTGAAAGAAGAAGGTATTTCATTTGAAATTAACGGACATCTTGAAAATGCTCTGCCACATGTGTTAAATTTATCATTTCCAAAAACAAATGTTGAATCGATGCTCGTAAATTTAGACTTAGCAGGAATTGCGGCATCGAGCGGTTCAGCTTGCACAGCGGGAGCAATCGATCCTTCTCATGTGCTTGTAGCTATGTTTGGAAAAGGGTCTGAACGTTTAACAACTTCTATTCGATTTAGCTTTGGCTTAGGAAACTCTGCTGAGCAAATTGAAAAAACCGCACGTCAAACAGCAAACATCGTTAAGCGACTAACGATGTAAATAGCAGCCATCAGTAGGGTCTTCATCCCTCACTGATGGTTTGTGTCGTTTCTTTCGCTTTTTAGCGAACAATTTAATTAAAATGAAGAAAACGGAGGTGGCGAAGTTGACAAAATCACCTAAAGATACACGTGTAGTAGTCGGAATGAGCGGAGGCGTCGATTCATCTGTAGCAGCTCTTTTATTAAAACAACAAGGATACGATGTGATCGGAATCTTTATGAAAAACTGGGACGATACGGATGAAAACGGCGTTTGTACTGCGACTGAAGATTATAACGATGTTATTCGCGTATGTAATCAAATTGGTATTCCCTACTATGCAGTCAACTTTGAAAAACAATATTGGGATAAAGTATTTACCTACTTTTTAGATGAATATAAAGCAGGTCGTACACCGAATCCTGATGTAATGTGTAATAAAGAAATTAAATTCAAAGCCTTTTTAGAGCATGCAATGACGCTAGGAGCAGATTATCTAGCGACAGGACATTATGCACGCGTTGCGTACCGCGACGGGGAGTATAAAATGCTTCGAGGCGTAGATGGAAATAAAGATCAAACGTATTTCTTAAATCAATTAGGACAAGATCAGCTTTCCAAAGTAATGTTCCCAATTGGTGAAATTGAGAAATCAAAAGTGCGTGAAATTGCGAAAGAAGCAGGCCTTGCTACAGCAACGAAAAAAGACAGCACAGGTATTTGCTTTATTGGTGAACGCAACTTCAAAGAATTTTTAAGTCAGTATCTTCCTGCTCAGCCAGGTGTAATGCAAACGCTTGATGGCGAAGTGAAAGGCAAGCATGACGGTCTCATGTACTATACAATTGGCCAACGCCATGGTTTAGGCATCGGAGGCAGCGGTGAACCTTGGTTTGTAGTCGGAAAAGATTTAGAAAAAAATGTTTTGTACGTCGATCAAGGCTTTCACAATGAGTTGCTCTATTCTACATCTCTTACAGCAACCAATGTCAGCTGGGTAAGCGACCTTGACTGGTCGTCACCAATGACGTGTACAGCAAAATTCCGCTATCGTCAAACTGATTCAGCAGTAACTGTTGAAAAAGTCGATGATGATACAATTAAAGTTATTTTTGCTGAACCTGTTCGCGCAATTACGCCAGGTCAAGCAGTTGTGTTTTACAAAGACGATGAATGTCTTGGCGGAGCAACAATTGACAAAGTATTTCAAGAAGAAGAGCAAATCTGGTACGTATAATTCATATAAGCAAGAACGAAAAACCTCGGCCGTATATAGCTGAGGTTTTTCTATGATATACTTTACTTATTGGGTAAACTAATAACTTACATATTCTAGATTTTCATGATGTGAAAATCTCTTAAATCATAACTAAAACAGTGGAGTGAACGAAAAAATGACAGATAAAAATCAGCTAGGAATTCAGTATATGCAGGAAGGGAAATTTGAAGAGGCTGCTAAAACATTTTCAGAAGCAATTGAAGATAATCCAAAAGATCCAATTGTGTATGTGAATTTTGGCAATTTGTTAGCGGCTGTTAGTGAGATGGATCGTGCTTTGAAATTTTATGAACGTGCGATTGAATTAGATGAAGAAACGGCAACAGCGTATTACGGAGCAGGAAATATTTATTTTAACGCAGAGCAGCTTGAGCAGGCAAAGCACTACTTTGATTTAGCAATCAAAAAAGGCTTAGATTCATCCGATGCGTACTTTATGCTTGGTTTAACGCTGTTTCATATGGAAGAAATTCGTTTTGCGATGCCTTATCTTCAGCGAGCGGTAGAACTAAACGAACATGATGTAGAAGCAAAATTTCAGTACGGTCTTTGTTTAGCACAGCTCGAAATGGTAGATGAAGCGATTGCTGAATTTCTTAAGGTAGTCAATCAAGAGCCAGAACACGCCGATGCTTTTTATAATTTAGGCGTAGCGTATGCCATGAAAGATGACAAAGGCAAGGCGATTGAGATGTTAGATGAAGCTTTAAACGTGCAGCCAGATCACGTAATGGCAGCAAATGCCAAACAAGTTCTGTCTACATTAGAACATTAAGAAAGCGGGTAAAGGAAGGATAACATGAACGAAGAACAAGTGAACCCTTCACAGCCAGAACGTCATTATATAAGCGGCACGTCGATTGTAACGGTCTTTCATAACGAAGAAAACTTATATAACGTTACGCGGATACGGATCAAAAAAACAAATTTAGAGATTGAAGATAAAGAAACGGTCGTTACAGGCTATTTTCCTAAGCTGAATGAAGATGAAGTATACACGTTTTACGGTGACTTCAAAGAGCATCCAAAGTTTGGTCTGCAGTTTCATGTTGAACAGTTTAAAAAAGAACTTCCGCAATCAAGGCAAGGGGTTGTTCAGTACCTGTCTAGCGATTTATTTCACGGAATCGGTAAAAAAACCGCTGAAAACATTGTGGACGCCCTAGGAGAACGCGCTATTTTTCGTATTTTGCAAAATGAGTCTGTGCTAAAAGAGGTTCCGAGGCTTTCAGCCGACAAGGCAGAAGCTTTAGTCACGCAGCTTCGTGAACATCAAGGGTTAGAAGAAGTAATGGTAAAGCTGACAGACCTCGGGTTTGGACCGCAGCTTTCGATGAAGATTTTCCAAGCGTACAAACAAGAAGCGCTTGAAATTGTTCAAAATAATCCTTATCAGCTCGTAGAAGATATTCAAGGTATTGGCTTTAGCAGGGCCGATGAACTTGGAAAGAGGCTTGGTATGGCAACCAATCATCCTGATCGTTTGCGTGCAGGTATTTTATATGTCATTGAGCAAGAATGCAATCAAATGGGACATGTATACGTCACGGCAGATCAGCTGTATGGAAAAACAGCAGAGCTTCTTCGAAAAAGCAGGCATGAGAATCTGTCTGAAATGGATCTTACAAGAGAAGTGGACGCATTAAAAGCAGACAAAAAGCTTATCATTCAAGACGAAAAAATTTATTTTCCTCCCCTTTTCTATGCTGAAAAAGGGCTGGTTAAAGCTATTCAAAAAATTATGGCTCAAACGCAGTACGAAGAGCAGTTTCCGGAATCAGAATTCTTATTGGCACTGGGTGAACTAGAAGAGCGGTTAGACGTGCAATATGCACCTTCTCAGCGCAAGGGCATACAAACCGCTTTAATGTCTCCGATGCTTCTTTTAACAGGTGGACCAGGTACAGGGAAAACAACGGTTATTAAAGGAATAGTCGAACTCTATGCAGAACTTCACGGATGTTCGTTAAATCCAGGGGATTATAAAAAAGATGAAGCTTTTCCTGTTTTACTTGTGGCACCTACGGGACGAGCTGCTAAACGAATGAGCGAAGCGACGGGACTTCCGGCAGTTACAATCCACCGATTATTAAAATGGAACGGACAAGAAGGATTTGATCATAATGAGGAGAATCCAATTGACGGAAAATTACTGATTGTGGATGAAGTATCAATGGTAGATTTGTGGCTTGCTCATCAGCTGTTTAAATCTCTTCCTGCTAATTTACAGGTTATTTTAGTTGGAGACGAAGACCAGCTTCCTTCAGTAGGTCCGGGACAGGTGTTAAAAGATTTACTGAGCTCAGAAGTAGTTCCTACCGTCCGTCTGACGGATGTATACCGGCAAGCCGAAGGATCTTCAATTATTGATTTGGCTCATGAAATAAAAAAAGGAAAGCTTCCGGAAGACTTATCAAGGCAGCAAGGAGATCGTTCTTTTATTCGTTGTCAAGGACCGCACATTACGAACGTCGTGCAACAAGTTTGCGGGAATGCGTTAAAAAAAGGCTATACGGCTAAAGATATTCAAGTTCTAGCTCCTATGTATAAAGGTCCTGCAGGGATTGATAAGCTGAATGAAGTTCTTCAGGAATTATTCAACCCGGCTTCTGAGCAAAGAAGAGAGCTTAAGCACGGAGATATTACGTACCGAGTCGGAGATAAAGTGCTGCAGCTTGTAAATCAGCCGGATAGCAACGTATTTAACGGAGATATGGGAGAAATCGTCTCGGTTTTCTTTGCCAAAGAAAATACGGAAAAACAGGATATGCTGGTTATTTCATATGAAGGAAATGAAGTAACTTACACAAAGCAAGATTTTAATCAAATAACTCATGCATACTGCTGTTCCATTCATAAATCACAGGGAAGTGAATTTCCCATTGTTGTGCTTCCAATTGTTAAAAGCTATTACCGGATGCTGCGACGCAATTTACTTTATACCGCCGTTACGCGAAGCAAACAGTTTTTAATTTTATGCGGCGAAGACGAAGCGTTTCAGCTTGGAGTCAGCCGAAATGAAGACAGCGTCCGACAAACGAATTTACAGCCCTTGCTTCGAGAAAGCTTGGATAACGACATAGAAGATCCCGAAATTCCATTTATGAAAGATGCAAATATTGGGATGGAAAACGTTACGCCGTATGATTTCATGTAACCTTTCGCATGCTAACAAAGAGTTAAATAAACTCCTTTGTTGCCATCCTTCTTTGCTAATTGTCAGAAAATAAAGTATGAGCATGGAAAGAAGTGGACATAATGCGTTTATATAAGTAGAACGTATAAAGAGGTGTCGACTTTGTTTAAATGTCCAAACTGTAAAAGTATTGACGTTGGCAAAATTGGTGTAAATCAGTATTACTGCTGGAATTGTTTTATTGAAATGACTATTTCAAAAGGACAAATTAATACTCACCAAGTAGAAGAAGATGGAACATTGAGCTCGCTTGATGATTTGTTCTCAGACGACGAGCGCACAATCAATTTCTAATTCTTTTTTACCGGGAGGAAGAGCAATGGGCAGAATCATTCCGTCAGTAGTCGCTTTCGGTCTTGGAGCTTATGCATTTAAAATGGCAGATGATCGAGAGATGTTTACAAAAAGAAATATGAAAAAAATGCGTAAACGTATGATGAAAGCTATTCACTAATAAAAAAAGCACTATTGCACTTAGCTGCAATAGTGCTTTTTTGCAGGCAGAAGAGACAACTGCATGTATAAACTCCTTTCTTTATCAAAAAATAGAGGAGAGGAGGAGTTTACGTTGAAAGATAGTTCATTCAAATGGTTCTATAGATTCGGACTGCTGTTATTAGCGCTGCTGTGCATATTAGTCTTTTTTAAAGTCCAGTTTTTATGGCTTCCTGTTATTTACATGTTTTTAAAAGCACTGCTGCCTTTTTTTATTGCAGCATTCATTACATATTTACTTCATCCGCTTATTGAAAAAACGCATGATAAAGGCGTGCCTCGTCCTCTAGCTATTTTACTGATCTACATCATCTTTTTTGGAGGAATTGGGTTTGGAGCCTATAAGTCGTACCCTATTTTTGTGGAACAAGTAAAAGATTTAAACGAACAGCTGCCTCATTTTACGAATACATATAGACATTGGGTAGAATCGATTCATGATCGTACAACTTCACTTCCAAACGGTGTACATGAGAAAATTGAAGGCAGCATTGATGATGTAGAGGCTACGCTCAACGTGTGGCTTACAAAAGTGGCCGAAGGATTAAAGTCATTGATTACCTCTTTTTTGATTTTAATCATTATTCCATTTATTGTTTTTTATATGCTGAAGGATTTTTCCTCTATTAAGAAAGCAACAGCTTATGTTACGCCTAAAAAGTGGCACAAACCAGGCGAACGTTTTTTATCGGATGTGAATGAATCGCTCGGCAATTACATTAGAGGGCAGTTTTTTGTTTGTCTCATTATTGGTGTGATTGCCACGGCGGCACTGTGGTTCTTTCATGTACCTTATGCACTTCTTTTAGGCTTCATTATTGGCGTAACGAATATCATTCCTTATTTTGGCCCGATTATTGGTGCGGTTCCAGCAGCTATTATTGCAGCCACAATCTCGATAAAGTTGGTTATTACCATTGTCATTATAATCTTTGTGCTGCAGTTTCTAGAGGGAAATGTGCTGTCTCCGCTTATCGTAGGAAAGAGCCTTCATATTCATCCTTTGTTTATCATGCTTGCGCTCCTTTTAGGAGGAGAATTTGGAGGAGTATTGGGTCTCATTTTGGCTGTGCCAATTTTAGCAGTCATTAAAATATCTATTTTGCATATCCGCTCTTATACGCTCAAACATTGACAAAGAGCGGTTAATTTGTCATAATATCGCCATAAGAAAACGCTACATATTTTAAACACAATGATGGATCGAGTACGTTGCACACTGGTTTTTAGAGAAGGGCTTCCTTGGCTGAAAGAAGCGCTAAACAAAGAGCAGCTGAACGCTAGTCCAGAGTGCAGGCTAAAACCTGCCGTGTCAGCAACGTTAACGCTATGAAGGTGATAAATGCTTTTGGCATTTATAATCAGGGTGGTACCGCGAGTTCAACTCTCGTCCCTGCTACAGGGATGAGAGTTTTTTTGTGTGCAAATAACTAGCAATTGCTTTTGTACACAGAGAAAATAGATGCTTTTATGTCATCATTTTTTTGTCTATAAATAAGAAGAGTATTAAAGGAGGACCAATCATGAAAAAACTGACGTCAGCACAAGTTCGTCAAATGTATTTAGATTTCTTTAAAGAAAAAGGCCATGATGTAGAACCAAGCGCATCTTTAGTTCCGCATGAAGATCCATCTTTATTATGGATTAACAGTGGAGTAGCTACATTAAAAAAATATTTTGATGGTCGTGTTATTCCTCAAAATCCGCGTATTTGTAACGCACAAAAATCCATTCGTACAAACGATATCGAAAACGTAGGTAAAACGGCTCGCCATCATACGTTTTTTGAAATGCTTGGTAATTTCTCTATCGGTGATTATTTCAAAGAAGAAGCCATCCAATGGGCATGGGAATTCTTAACGAGCGATAAATGGATTGGATTCGACGCAGATAAGCTATCTGTAACAGTTCACCCTGAAGATGAAGAAGCATTTAAGATTTGGAATGAAAAAATGGGCGTGCCTAAAGAGCGCATCATTCGTTTAGAAGGTAATTTCTGGGATATAGGAGAAGGTCCGAGTGGTCCAAATACAGAGATCTTTTATGATCGCGGAGAAGCATATGGAAATGACCTAACTGATCCGGAATTATATCCAGGCGGGGAAAATGAGCGTTATTTAGAAATTTGGAACCTTGTATTTTCTCAATTTAATCACAATCCTGATGGCACGTACACGCCGCTTCCAAAGAAAAACATCGATACGGGAATGGGCTTAGAGCGTATGGTTTCTGTTATTCAAGACGTGCAAACAAACTTTGATACAGATTTGTTTATGCCAATTATTGAAGCAACAGAAAACATTTCAGGCGCTAAATATCGTACAAATGATGAGCAAGATACGGCATTTAAAGTCATTGCTGACCATATTCGTACGGTAACATTTGCTGTAGGTGATGGTGCGCTTCCTTCAAATGAAGGCCGTGGATATGTGCTGCGCCGTTTGTTACGCCGAGCAGTTCGTTATGCTAAAAAGTTAAACATTAATCGTCCGTTCATGTACGAGCTAGTGCCGGTAGTAGGTGAAATCATGGTTGATTTCTATCCGGAAGTAAAGGAAAAAACGGATTTTATCCAGCGCGTAGTAAAAAATGAAGAAGAACGTTTTCACGAAACGTTAAATGACGGACTAGCTATTTTGGCAACTGTTATTAAAAAAGAAAAAGCGCAAAACAGTGATACGGTACAAGGCGAAGATGTTTTCCGTTTATATGACACGTATGGATTCCCTGTTGAATTAACGGAAGAATATGCAGAAGATGAGAACATGAAAATTGATCATGCAGGTTTTGAACGTGAAATGGAAGCACAGCGTGAGCGTGCGCGTGCTGCTCGTCAAGATTCTAGTTCTATGCAAGTTCAAGGCGGGGTACTTGGTGAAGTAACCGTTGCAAGTGAGTTTGTTGGTTATGATAAAAATGAAGTAAAAACAGTTGTTGAAGCAATTATTGTAGACGGTGAGCTTGTTGACCGCGCTGAAGCTGGAACAGAAGCGCAAGTCATCTTAAGCCACACGCCATTCTACGCAGAAAGTGGCGGTCAAATTGCGGACCAAGGTACGATTCAAAGTGCTTCAGGAACAGCGGAAGTAAAAGACGTTCAAAAAGCGCCAAACGGCCAAAATGTCCAAACGGTAGCTGTAACAAACGGTGAGCTTGTAAAAGGCGAAACATACACGGCAACGCTTGATGAAGAAAACCGCAGTGCGATTGTGAAAAATCATACGGCAACGCATTTATTGCATCAAGCATTAAAAGATACGTTAGGAACGCATGTTAATCAAGCGGGTTCTTTAGTAACAGCGGATCGCTTGCGCTTTGACTTCTCTCACTTTGGTCAAGTGACACAGGAAGAGCTTGAGAAAATTGAACAAATCGTTAATGAAAAGATTTGGGACAGCATCTCTGTACAAATTGAAAACAAAGCAATTGACGAAGCAAAAGCGATGGGTGCAATGGCGCTATTTGGTGAGAAATACGGAGATATCGTGCGCGTAGTACAAGTAGGCGACTACAGCTTAGAATTATGTGGTGGATGTCACGTGCCAAATACATCCGTTATCGGTTTATTTAAAATTGTATCAGAATCGGGAATCGGTGCAGGTACTCGACGCATTGAAGCTGTAACTGGAAAAGCTGCCTACCAGTTAATGAACGATCAAGTAGGCTTACTAAAAGAAGCTGCGGCAAAAGTAAAATCCAACCCGCGTGATTTAGTAGGGCGCGTTGAAGGGTTACTAGAAGAAATTCGTAATCTTCAGCGTGAAAATGATTCATTATCTACAAAGCTTGGCAATATTGAAGCTGGCAATCTTGTTGACCGCGTGCAAAACATTAATGGTGTGAATGTCCTAGCAGCAAAAGTGAATGCAACGGATATGAATAACCTTCGTGCAATGGTTGACGATTTAAAACAAAAATTAGAATCCGCTGTGATCGTATTAGCTTCTCCACAAGGTGAAAAGGTAAATATCATTGCAGGTGTAACAAAAGATTTAATTGCTAAAGGCCATCATGCTGGCAAACTTGTTAAAGAAGTAGCGACGATTTGCGGCGGAGGCGGAGGCGGACGCCCTGACATGGCGCAAGCTGGAGGAAAAGACGCTAGCCAAATTGAAAAAGCACTTGGCACTGTAGAAGAATGGGTTAAATCCGTTTAATTCTCCTCTTTCTTGGTGTACAATATAAATAAGACTTAGCATAGTGCACAATGTGTTCACAAATTAAGAGAGTGAGGTGGGACCGTGAGTTCATTTGATAAAACCATGCAATTTAATTTTCAAGATGAGCCAGCTGAAACAAACGTACATGAAGTATTGTTTACGGTTTATGACGCACTGCAAGAAAAAGGCTACAACCCAATCAACCAAATCGTTGGGTATTTGTTATCAGGAGACCCTGCTTACATTCCTCGTCATAACGATGCGAGAAACACAATTCGCCAGTTAGAGCGAGACGAGCTCATTGAAGAACTTGTTAAATCTTATTTACAACAGCATCGAAAGGATTCATAAATGCGCGTATTAGGATTAGATGTAGGAACCAAAACAATTGGTGTGGCAGTTAGTGATGAAATGGGATGGACAGCGCAAGGAATTGAAACAATTAAAATTGCAGATGAGCAGATGGAGCAATCATATCCTCGTTTACAGCAGCTAATTGACGAATATTCCGTAGAGAAAATCGTAGTGGGTCTTCCTAAAAATATGAATGGTACGATTGGCCCTCGAGGCGAAGCGTGCATTGAGTTTGCTGACAACGTCAAAGAAAAACTTAACATTGAAACGATGATGTGGGACGAGCGCTTGTCGACGATGGCAGCAGAGCGAGTACTGCTGTCTGCCGATGTAAGCCGCAAGAAACGCAAAAAAGTAATCGATAAAATGGCAGCTGTTATGATTCTTCAAGGATACTTAGACAGCAAGCAGTAAGAAAAGCAGCAGGCTTTGCCTCAGCTGAAAAGTTATGAATTTCCCTTTTGCATATTCTTTTGTACGTAAAAGGGAAGTGAAATAACTGAACGGCTTGCTTTTCGCTGAAGAAAAAGTTAAGCTAAGAGCTTACAATATAAAATGAGGTGCAAACATGAGCGTAGAAGAAAATAAAATTACAATCGTCGATGAGAATGGAAATGAGCAACTATGCGAAATTTTATTCACATTTGATTCTGATCAATATAACAAATCATATGTAATTTACTATCCAATCGGAGCAGACCAAGATGATGAAGAGGAAATTGAAATTCATGCATCTGCTTTCACACCAAGTGAAGATGGTCAAGACGGTGAGCTTCAACCGATTGAAACAGAAGAAGAGTGGGACATGGTTGAGGAAATGGTTAATACATTCCTTGACGAAGAAGGCGAATAATTATAGTGAAAAAGCTGATGACAATCGTTATCAGCTTTTTTTTACATAGCGGCTGTTCTTTTTAGATATAAAAAGGTTTTTCCTTGCATTCTTAGGGCAGATTGTATGATAATGACGAAAAATAGGATAAATTGTAGTATAATAATTCCTGCGTGTGAGAGTGCATTTTAATAAAAGAATTCATTGTTTGAACGGATGAAACTAGACTTTGGGCAGACAATAACATAAATCATGGAAAAAATTTAGAAGAGGCGAGAGTTTAAGGAAGCGATACCATCTCACACCTATAGGCGATACGAATGAATCGCAATCTCATGTCTCCTCTCTGTTCATACTTATAAAAAATCAAGAAGAAAAGAGGTGAAACTGGTTGTATCTTCTTTTACAGAAGTAGATTTAACCAGGAAGCTGCTTGTCGCAACAAACATTTTTACTACCTAATCGTTCAAGAAAAAAACGAGTTATTTTTATTACAATTATCGTACTTCTTTTACTAGTTGGCGGTGCATTTTTCTATGCTCAATCCCGCTTAACGCCCGTGGATCGAAATAGCAATAAAAAAGTAAATGTGACCATTCCACAAGGTTCTTCCGTCCAATCGATTGGTACGGTATTGAAAAAAGAAGATTTAATTAAAAGTAAAAGTGCATTTCGCTATTACGTAAAATTAACCCATGTGTCTGGATTTCAAGCTGGAACGTATTTATTTTCTCCTTCCATGAGCTTAGGGGAAATGGTTGAAAAAATGGAAAAAGGCGAGGTTTCAAAACAACCTGATATTCGTGTCACCATTCCAGAAGGACGCCAGCTTGTCGAAATTGCTGATATCATTGCTAAAAATACAAAGTTTACAAAAGACGAAGTCATGAAAAAGCTAGACGATAAGGCATTCGTCAATAAAATGAAAGAAAAATATCCAGATTTAGTAACGGATGAAGTGATGCAAAAAGATATTAAACATCCGCTAGAAGGTTATTTATATCCCGTTACGTATGATTTTTATGATAAAAATGTGTCGTTAGATGAAATATTGGATAAAATGGTAGGGAAAACAAATAATGTATTAGGTCAGTACAGTGGGCAAATGGAGAAGAAAAAATTCAGTGCACATAAATTGTTAACAATGTCTTCTCTGATTGAAGAGGAAGCAACTGCAAAAGTCGACCGAGAAAAAATTGCCAGCGTCTTTTATAATCGCCTTGAAAAAAATATGCCTCTTCAAACGGATCCAACCGTCTTATATGCCTTAGGAGAGCATAAAGACCGCGTGTTCTATAAGCATTTAGAAGTGGACTCTCCTTACAATACGTATAAAGTAAAAGGGTTGCCTCCAGGACCAATTGCCAGCTCTGGTTTGATGTCAATCAAAGCTGCGTTACATCCAGCCAATACAGATTATTTATACTTCTTGGCCACACCTGAAGGAAAAGTTATTTTTACCAAAACGTTAGAAGAACATAACAAAGAAAAAGCCAAGCATATTACAGGTAAAGAAAAGCAAAATACCGAAAAATAATTGGAATTTTAAAATTGGGGAATCGCGATACTTCGCATTCCCCATCTTTTATGTTAAAATATATCGGGTTTACGTAAAAACGAAAAAAACTTATAATAGACTAGTTGTCTTACTATTTTGCAGTAATGAAACGTTATGAAAACATAATGTAAAATGTACTTCTGAGAACGGAGGAAGTGTTTTGCTTTTACAAAACGTAGAGCAGTATGTGGAAAAGCTTATTCCTAAGCGCCAAGAGCTTATTGAAGAAATGGAAGCTTATGCAAAAGAACATCACGTTCCGATTATGGAATTGATTGGTGTTGAAACGCTATTGCAAATTCTTCGTCTTCATCAGCCAAAACATATATTAGAAATTGGAACAGCGATTGCATATTCGTCTATCCGAATGACCCATGCGCTTCCAGAGGCACGAGTGGTTACGGTAGAACGAAATGAAGAGCGTTACCAAAAAGCGCAAGAATTTATTGAACGGGCGGGAAAACAAGATAAAATTGTGTCGTTGTTTGGAGATGCACTAGAGCTTAGAGATGAGATTGAACGTCATGGTCCTTATGATGCAGTTTTTATTGATGCAGCTAAAGGTCAGTATCAGCGTTTTTTTGAACATTATGAGCCGATGCTATCTTCTAAAGGAATGATTATTTCGGATAACGTACTATTTAAAGGTCACGTAGCGACCGATTTGGCCGAAGTAGAAACACGTCGACGCCGCAGCTTAATTAAAAAAATTCAGGCATACAATACGTGGCTGATGAATCATCCCGATTATTATACAACTATTCTCCCTATTGGAGACGGAATCGCGATTAGTATTAAAAGAGGTGACCAAGAATGAAAAAACCAGAACTATTAGTGACACCAACTGCAGTTTCAGAAATCGAATCATTACTACAAGCTGGAGCAACAGCTATTATGGTTGGTGAACAGCGCTACGGTTTGCGTTTAGCAGGTGAATTCAAACGTGAAGATATCGTAGAAGCTGTAAATATTTCTCATCAGCATAATGCAAAAGTCTACGTAGCGATGAACGGATTATTTCACAATGATAAAATCGCCGGACTAAATGAATATATTTTATTCTTAAAAGAAGCAAGCGTGGATGCGATTGTCTTTGGAGATCCTGCTGTATTGATGGCAGTGCGTGAAACAGCTCCAGAAATGAAGATGCACTGGAGTACTGAAACAACGGGAACAAACTGGTATTCATGTAACTACTGGGGGCGTAAAGGAGCTAAGCGTGCAGTTCTTGCTCGTGAGTTAAGCATGGATAGCGTCATTGATATCAAAGAAAAAGCCGAGGTAGAAATTGAAGTTCAGGTGCATGGCATGACGTGTATGTTCCAATCAAAACGTTCACTTCTTGGCAACTACTTTGAGTATCAAGGAAAAGTCATGGAAATTGAAAATCGTAAAGTAGAAAAAGATATGTTTTTACTTGATAATGAGCGAAACAATAAGTATCCAATTTTCGAAGATGAAAATGGAACGCACATTATGAGTCCAAATGATATGTGCATTATCGATGAGCTGTCGGAAATGATTGACGCTGAAGTAGATGTATTCAAAATTGACGGCGTATTAAAGTCACCGCAATATATTTTAGAAGTAACAAAAAAATATCGTCAAGCGATTGATTTATGTGTAGATGACCGTGAAGAATACGAAAACGTTAAAGACGATTTGTTAGAAGAAATTGAAAGCTTGCAGCCAATTAACCGCCCGTTAGACACAGGGTTTTTCTTTAAAGAAACGGTATATTAAAAAGCTTGCAAAGAAAGATAAACAAAGGAGGTACAAACGATGGCTGTTCAAATCGATACTGTAGTAGAAGGTAAACGAGTTATTACTAAGAAGCCTGAGTTGTTAGCTCCAGCCGGTAACCTTGAAAAATTAAAAGTTGCCGTACACTATGGAGCAGATGCTGTGTTTATCGGAGGAAAAGAGTTTGGCCTTCGTTCAAATGCAGATAACTTTACATTTGAAGAAATGGCAGAAGGTGTTCAGTTTGCAAACAAATACGGCGCACGTATTTATGTTACAACAAACATTTTTGCTCATAATGAAAATATGGACGGACTTGAAGATTATTTAATGGGATTAGAGCGCGCTGGTGTTTCTGGAATCATCGTAGCTGATCCGTTAATTATCGAAACCTGTCGACGCGTTGCACCTAAGCTTGAAGTACATTTAAGTACGCAGCAATCACTTTCAAACTGGAAAGCCGTTCAGTTCTGGAAAGAAGAAGGATTAGAACGTGTTGTGCTTGCTCGTGAAACGGGTGCTGAAGAAATGCGCGAAATGAAAGAAAAAGTGGATATTGAAATTGAAGCTTTTATTCACGGAGCGATGTGTATTGCTTATTCAGGCCGCTGCGTGCTAAGTAACCATATGACAGCACGTGATTCAAACCGCGGAGGCTGCTGTCAATCATGCCGTTGGGACTATGATTTATTTAAAGTAGAAGACGGTAAAACGGAAACGGCTTTATTTGATGAGCAAGACGATCCGTTTGCAATGAGTCCAAAAGACTTAAATTTAATTCAATCTATCCCTCAAATGATTGAGCTGGGTATTGATAGCTTAAAAATTGAAGGACGTATGAAGTCGATTCACTATATTGCAACAGTGGTGAGCGTATATCGCAAGGTGATTGACGCATACTGTGCAGATCCTGAGAATTTTGTGATTCAAAAAGAATGGCTTGATGAGCTAGACAAATGTGCAAACCGCGATACGGCTCCTGCCTTTTTTGAAGGAGTTCCTGGAGTGGATGAGCAAATGTTTGGCGTACACGGCAAGAAAACAAAATTTGATTTTGCTGGTTTAGTATTGAATTATGATGAAGAAACAAGCATCGTGACATTGCAACAGCGTAACTATTTTAAACCGGGAGAAGAAGTGGAATTTTTCGGTCCGGAAATTAAAAACTTTACGCAAAAAATAGATAAAATTTGGGACGAAGATGGCAATGAACTAGATGCTGCGCGTCATCCGCTGCAAATTGTGAAATTTAAAGTGGACCAACCTCTATTTTCATATAACATGATGCGAAAGGGGATTTAAATATAAAATGGGGAAAAAGCCCGTTGTAATCGGTATCGCTGGTGGATCCGGTTCTGGTAAAACAACTGTAACCAAAGCTATTTATGAGTATTTTAAAGGGCATTCTATTATGCTTCTTGAGCAAGACTATTATTATAAAGATCAAAGCGATGTACCGTTTGAACAGCGTTTGCAAACAAACTACGATCATCCTTTAGCATTTGATAATGATTTGCTGATTGAACACTTGCAAAACTTATTAAATTATGAGAGCATTGACAAACCGGTATATGATTACGCAATTCATACGCGTTCTGAGAAGGTAATTAGAGAAGAACCAAAAGATGTTATTATCTTAGAAGGTATTCTTGTACTAGAAGATCAGCGCTTGCGTAATTTAATGGATATCAAGCTATACGTAGATACAGATGCGGATCTTCGTATCATTCGTCGTATGCTTCGTGATATTAAAGAACGAGAGCGTACGCTTGAGTCAGTTGTTGATCAGTACGTATCTGTCGTTCGCCCGATGCATAATCAGTTTGTTGAACCAACAAAACGTTATGCAGATATTATCATTCCTGAAGGCGGTCAAAACCACGTAGCGATTGACTTGATGGTCACTAAAATTCAAACAATTCTTGAACAAAATGCCATTTTATAATAACATAGCATAGATGCAGGAATTTTTTTGAAGACAATGCAGACATATTCTGCTAACTAAACACAAACATTATAAAGAATAGAGAAACGAGCAGCTTCTATTTTGAAGCTGTCATTTCTCTATTAACTGATTTTTCCACAGAGTGGAAAATTTTTTGTACATACAGAAATGGACTGTATACACTAGAGATTTTGAGTTCAAGAAGGAGTGAAGGGATTATGGCACAAGAAAAAGTATTTCCAATGACAGAAGAAGGAAAGCTAAAGCTAGAGCAAGAGCTAGAATATTTAAAAACAGTAAAACGTAAAGAAGTTGTAGAGCGTATCAAAATTGCCCGCAGTTTTGGAGATTTATCGGAGAACTCTGAGTACGATTCTGCAAAAGACGAGCAGGCTTTCGTAGAAGGCCGTATTACAACGCTTGAAAATATGATTCGCAATGCGAAAATTATTGAAGAAGATGTAGAAAATTCTTCTATTGTATCATTAGGTAAATCTGTAACATTTGTAGAGTTGCCAGATGGTGACGAAGAAACGTATACAATTGTAGGGAGTGCAGAAGCAGATCCGTTTGAAGGGAAAATTTCAAATGATTCGCCAATTGCTAAAAGTCTAATGGGCAAACAAATTGGAGATCAAGTAACTGTTCAAACTCCTGGTGGAGATATGTCAGTGAAAATTGTATCTGTTAAGTAAAACATATGGTTGGAAGCGTTCTACTGAATGCTCGTAAGTAAAAAAGCTGACACGCGTCAGCTTTTTTTATATGATTTTAAAAAACGGAGAGAATAGAAAAGATATGCAAGAAAGGAAAGATGAAGATGAAAGATATCGATTTTACTAAAACAGCGCTTGTTTTAATTGATTTACAAAAAGGGATTGTTCCAATTGGAGGAGACGAAATTGTGGAGAAATCTGTTCAGCTTGTGAATCGTTTCAGGGAACAAAATGGATTTATTAGCTTTGTACGAGTAGATTTTCAAGATGGAAAAGATGCATTGACGCCAGAAACGGATCAAAACCCATCTGTTCCTCAAGAAAGACCTGCAGACTGGGCGGAATTCGATCCAAGACTTAATGTTCAAGAGAATGATTACGTTGTGACAAAACGTCAGTGGGGAGCCTTTTTTGGGACAGATTTAGACCTTCAGCTTCGCCGAAGAGGAATTGATACAATTGTCCTTTGCGGAATTGCAACAAATATTGGTGTGGAAAGCACAGCTCGTGAAGCATTTCAGTATGGGTATAATCAAATTTTTATCACGGATGCCATGGCGACATTTACAAAAGAAGAGCATGAAGCAACTCTTTCTTACATCTTTCCGAAAATAGGAAAGCTAAGAACGACTCAACAATTTTTAACGGAAAATTAATAATAAAAACTTGCTGAATCAGCAAGTTTTTTTGTGAAATGAAAAAAAGAATGAATATTTCTTAAGATAATGGTTTTAAAAGTAATGGCGACGTCGACACTTGTAAAGAGTGAGGTGTAGTCATGAAAATAATTCACAAGCGAATTTATATTACTCTTATTTTTATTTTATTATTAATTAGCGGACTGGGAGCACGTCTTGTTCAACTCCAGCTTGTCAGCACAGAATCTTTTACTGACAAAAAGATTAACTTAATCGAAGAAAGCGTAAAACAGCGTACGCAGGAAATGGTGGTAGACGACGGGCGAGGGAAATTTGAAGATAAAAATGGACAGTCTTTAACATCTATCACGCATAATCGCTTAGTCCTGTTTCCATTTTTAGAAAAAATGAAGTGGCCTGTTCAGCAAGTAAGCGAAATCGTGGGAATACAACCAAAGGAACTAACGAACAGACTAGCGAATGCTAAAACACCGGTTATTATTACAAAAGAATTATCCCATGCACAAGTCGAACAAATAAATGCATTAAAGGTGCCTGGCGTATTTGGAATTCCTCTAAAAGATGAGCGTCCAGTTCCTCTTGCTGAACATTTAATCGGACTAGAGGCACAAAGCAAACAAATAATTGAAGAGAAGTACAGTGACAAATTGAAAAATGGAGCCATTAAATCAACTACGCCTGTAGGTATCTCAGGGATGCAGAGGGCTTTTGACGAGTTTTTGCTGCCTGAACAGGAGTCTAAGCTCCTTTATCATGTTGATCGCCTAGGTGGGCCTATGTTTGGCATCGATGTAAAATACACGGGCACAGCTAACCCTTATTATCCAGTCAGTGTGCGTACGACGCTTGATTTGTCTGCTCAGGAGCTAGTGGAGAATACATTAAATCATTATAAGTTAAAAGACGGAGGAGCCGTCTTAATTGATATAAAAAGCAATAAAGTAATTGCGATGGCCAGCAGGCCTTCGATTAATAAGAAAGATCCATTTAAAAAGCAAAACGGTTCAGACAGCGTAGAAAATCGTTTGCTGACGCCACAAACTCCTGGATCTATATTTAAAACCGTAACAGCAGCTGCAGCGCTTGAGCAAAATAAAATTCAGCCTTCTTTGACCTATAACTGCGATAAAAGTATTTATGGCAATAATGTAGAAGAAGATCATCAAAAAGGGCAGCTGACGTTTGAAGAAAGCTTCGCGCAAAGTTGTAATGCAACGTTTGCCCAGCTAGCAAAAGAAATGATAATATCTAATCCGAATATCCTTGAACAATATGCTGATAAGTTAGGACTTATTCAGCCTGTAGGATGGACGGGTGATGTGTTTCACTTTGAACATTTTAAGCAGTTTTTAGGAGAGAAGTCGGGAAGAGTTTGGACAAATGCAAGAGAAAAAAAAGTACCAAATGCTGTAGCTCAAACGGCAATTGGACAGCTTGATGTAAAAGTGACTCCGCTTGCAGTAGCAAATATGATGGCGACAATTGCACGCGGAGGAGAAAAGAAACAGGTAAAAGCTGTAGATGCGCTAGAGTACAAAAACAACACGTCATTGTATACGTTTAAAGAGCATGAGCTAAAAGGAGATACCATTAATAAAGCCACAGCTGCTTCTATGCAGCAGCTTTTAAAAGGTGTCGTACAGAGCGAAAAAGGAACAGGAAGAAGATTTCAAACGCTTCCTTATGAAGTGACAGGAAAGTCAGGAACTGCTGAAATCAATGTGAAAGACGATATCGTCAATAAATGGTTTGCGGGTTACTTTCCTGCAGATGATCCAAAATATGCAATGGTAGTAGTGGATTTAAATACAAAAAGTGCGATATCTCCCACAAACAGCGTATTTTATGATATTGTTAAAGGGATGTATGACTTAAATACACGTTAAAACAAGAAGAATTTGTAAAAAATATTACAAATATACTTCAAATAAATTTTGATGCTTCATGTATAAGAAAACACATGTTAGAATAAAGCATTATAAAAGTTGGAGGAAATTGTAGCAATGAATAACAATCGTTCTTCAAGACACGAAAACAAAGAAAAAAAAGTAAACCGATTATATAATCTGTTAATTGCTGTCGTAGCAGTTTTAATTGTATTTGTCGGTGGTACGATGATTCTTGGAAACAAGGATAAATCGGATAACCAAGCGGAAACAACTCAAAACAATCCGCAAACAAATGACCAAAAAACGGACAAGACGGCTAAAAAAGACGATGATTCTTCGAAAGATGATCAAGCGACAGATGATCAAGCAACGGACGATCAAAGTTCTGAAGATGACCAAAGCTCTGAAGATGATCAAGCAACAGATGAAGAATCAAACGACTCAGATTCACAGGCTGAAGTAGAGAAAAATCCAGAGCCTGGTGTGGCAGAACGCAAGGTAGATCCTTCATGGGATTCAGTAGGTACGTCACAAGATGCACCTGCAGCAACATATAAAAAAGGATCAACGGATTGGAACGAAATGCTAAAAGCTGTAGGCGAAGGGTCAGGCATTAGCCCAAGCAATATGACGGTATGGCGTTTAGGAAATAACGGTGGCGTAGGTAAAGCCGTAGCTACGGTTAGTCCTAAAGGCAACTCATCAACAAAGTACCGCGTTCAGATTGAATGGGTAGATGGAGAAGGCTGGAAGCCCGCAGTAGTGGATAAGCTTCAATAAGAAAAGCAGCGCGCTAGCGCTGCTTTTTTAATTTGAAATGAACAACTGCAGAGTAAAGCTTTTTACCTTGTTCATAATCCACAGACATTTGGTGAGATACGCTATGCACCTCAAGCAAAATCGCTTTATTTTGGTCTATTTTTTCCGCAATTTGTTTTTCAAGCATTTTAACGTCAGGCGCTTCAAAAAATTCTATTTTATCTTCAATCATTTCAAATTCAAAATTCATCTTACGACCTCCTTACCTCATTACTATAGTATAGCAAATAGAAAGTTAAAAGCTTAAAATATTTGTAAATGAAGAACAAAAGATAGCTAAAAACATACTATATCCATAAGAATTATTAGTTATAAGGAGGCGTTTTTATGGGTCTAGAGTTTTTAGATATCTTTGAAAAGTGGGCGAATGAGTATGATGCATCGGTAAGCGGGAAAGATGAACAGTATAGAGAAGTGTTTCGCAATTATAATGAAATCTTAGAATATGTAGCAGACCGTTCAATAGGGCATGTGATAGAATTTGGAACAGGGACTGGAAACTTAACAAAAAAACTGTTAGAAAAAAAACTGACTGTAGTAGGAATTGAACCTTCAGTACCAATGAGACAATTGGCACACCAGAAATTAGGGGCAGATGTTTTAGTTACACCAGGAGACTTTTTACAATTTGATACATCATTGTTTCCAGCAGAGAGCTTAGTTAGTACGTATGCTTTTCATCATTTAACAGATAAAGAAAAAGAAGAAGCTGTGATAAACTATGGAAAGTTACTTCAAACCGGTGGTAAAATAGTGTTTGCTGATACAATGTTTGAAACAGCAGATTCATTTGCTGATACCATTGTTCAGGCAAAACAAAAAGGATATACGCAACTAGCAGAAGATCTCGAGAGGGAATACTATACAACGATTCCCGTCTTAAAGCAAATCTTTGAAAGCAATGGTTTTCACATAACCTTTACACAATTTAATCACTTTGTGTGGGTATTGGAGGCAACGAAACAATAGTAGAAAGAGGTTTTAAAATGAAAGTAGCAATCATTGGAGCAATGGAAGAAGAAGTGACGATTTTACGAGATAAAATTGAGAATCGTCAAGAAACAGTAATCGCAGGATGTGAATACTCGACAGGAACAATCAGCGGCGTGGAGGTTGTATTATTAAAATCAGGTATTGGAAAAGTAAATGCTGCGCTATCTACAGCCATCTTACTAGAGAAGTTCAAACCTGATTACGTTATTAACACAGGATCAGCAGGCGGCTTTCATCCAGAGTTAAACGTAGGGGATGCGGTCATTTCAACAGAAGTTCGTCATCATGATGTAGATGTAACGGTATTCAACTATGAATACGGTCAAGTGCCAAACTTGCCTGCAGCTTTTAAAGCAGATGAAAAACTAGTTCGTCTTGCTGAAGAAAGCGCTCTTGAAGTAACGGATATGAAAATTGTAAAAGGACTAATTGCTACAGGAGATTCGTTCATGAACGATCCTGTGCGCGTAGAGTTTGTTCGCTCTAAGTTTCCAGACCTGTATGCAGCTGAAATGGAAGCGGCGGCTGTTGCTCAAGTATGCTATCAATTTGGCGTGCCGTTTGTTATTCTTCGTGCTCTTTCTGACATCGCCGGCAAAGAATCAAATGTTTCTTTTGAGCAATTTTTAGAAAAAGCGGCTGTTAATTCAACGAAATTAGTATTGAATTTTATTACAAAATTAAAATAAGCTGTTCGTAAAATATAGAGTTTGTTTTCGTCTACACTCTGCATCGTTTGTCATAACATGGGGTGTAGACTATATTTTTATCTTAATTCCTACTTTATTTATAGGTTAAGTTATATTATTTCGATAGCGAGGTGTTCAAGATTATGAAGGTAGTCAAAAACGTTCATGAATTGATTGGAAACACACCTATGATTGAGATTACACAATTTGATTTACCTAGGGAAATCAGGATATTTGCCAAACTGGAATATGTTAATCCAGGAGGAAGTGTAAAAGATCGTTTAGGAAAAGAACTGCTGCAAGAAGCTCTTGGCTCTGGAAGACTGAAGCGAGGGGGAACGGTGGTTGAGCCTACTGCTGGGAATACGGGGATCGGGCTCGCTTTAGCTGCTCTTCAGCACGACATAAACGTCATACTTTGTGTTCCAGAAAAATTCAGTATTGAAAAACAGCAGCTTATGAAGGCTTTGGGGGCAACGGTGGTTCAAACGCCTACTGAAGCTGGTATGAAAGGTGCTATAAACAAGGCTCAAGAGCTGCTGCGTGAAATACCTGGTTCTTATTGCCCTCAGCAGTTTGCTAATCCGGCCAACCCTAGGACTTATTACAAAACCTTAGGGCCAGAAATATATGAACAGCTTGATGGAAAAGTTGACGTGTTTGTAGCTGGGGCAGGTACAGGGGGAACATTTATGGGTACAGCGAAATTTTTGAAAGAAAAAAATCCTTCTCTAAAAACAGTCATTGTGGAGCCAGAAGGTTCAATTTTAAACGGAGGGAAATCCGGCCCTCACTTAACTGAAGGAATTGGAATGGAGTTCATCCCTGATTATATGGAGCAGTCTTATTTTAATGCTATTCATACTGTTGAAGATGTTTATGCTTTTCAAAGAGTGAAAGAGCTGGCTTTAAAAGAGGGGTTACTAGTAGGGAGCTCTTCAGGAGCAGCCTTCGAAGCAGCCCTGATCGAAGCAAAAAATGCAGAAAAAGGGGCTCATATCGTCACGATTTTTCCGGATAGCAGCGAACGGTACTTAAGTAAAAATATTTACAGTGGAGGAAGATAAGATGAAACGCAAAACACAGTTGATTCATGGTGGAATCGTTGGCGATGAACAGACGGGTGCTGTCTCTGTTCCTATTTATCAAGTGAGTACTTATAAACAAGAGGGAGCAGGAAAACATACGGGATATGAGTATTCGAGAACCGGTAACCCTACACGGCATGCCTTAGAAGAACTTATCAAAGAAATTGAAGGAGGGTATGCTGGGTTTGCGTTTGGATCTGGTATGGCCGCTACTACTGCCGTGTTCATGCTGTTTAACAGCGGAGATCATGTGTTAATTACAGATGACGTATACGGAGGAACGTATCGAGTGATCACAAAGGTACTAAGCCGTATCGGCATTGAGGCTACTTTTATTGATACAAGCGATATCGAAAATATCGAGAAAGAAATTCGCCCTAACACAAAAGGCATTTTTATTGAAACTCCAACGAATCCTCTTCTAAAAATTACTGACTTGCAGCATGCTTCTTCAGTAGCTAAACAACACCATTTACTTACCATCGTTGACAACACATTTAGTACGCCGTATTGGCAAAATCCTATCGAAAAAGGCGCAGATATTGTTCTGCACAGTGCAACTAAGTATTTAGGGGGACACAGTGACGTTGTAGCAGGGCTAGCAGTGGTGAATTCGCCTAAATTAGCTGAAGACCTTCATTTTATTCAAAATGCGACTGGAGGCATTTTAGGACCTCAAGATTCTTGGCTTTTAATGAGAGGGATTAAAACATTAGGAATACGAATGGAAGAACATGAATTCAATACGGGGAAAATAGTAGAATTTTTACTTGCTCATCCTGCTGTTACAAAAGTATATTATCCAGGATTAAAAACCCACCCAAACCACCTCATTGCTAAAAAGCAGGCAAGAGGTTTTGGGGGAATGGTTTCGTTTGATGTGGGAAGCGAAGAGAAAGCGGAAGAAGTACTGAGCAAAGTGAAGTATTTTACATTAGCAGAAAGTTTAGGAGCCATCGAAAGCCTCATTTCCATTCCTTCTAAAATGACTCATGCTTCTATACCGAGCGACCGACGTAAAGAGCTAGGAATTACAGATGGATTAATTCGTATTTCTGTAGGCCTTGAAGATGTAGAAGATTTAATTGAAGACTTAGAAAGAGCATTGGAATAAAGGTGGTAAAAATAGGATTTTCATAGACCTATAGATCTATGATAGAGTAGAGTTATAACATTCTACTGAGAAGGTGATTGTATGAAAGCTCAACACATCAAAGCAAAAATTGAAGATTACAGCCGCTTTATTTACGTCCTTCTAGCCGTAAGTACATTCTTGTACATTGGTGTTATGATTGGCCAAGGTGAAAAAAGTGATATGCAGCTTGGAATAATGGAAGCAATCGTTATTCTTTTTGCCGCCCTTGCCTTTTATTTTAGTTATCAAACTAAAAAACTGAAAAAAGAACTAATGAAAGAAAAAGAATAATAGATATAAAAAGACGATCATACATCGTCTTTTTTTTATGAGGGTTGAAAAAAATAAAAAAATTCCCTATTTTTCAAAAAAACAGTTTACTTTTTATGAGTTCGTGGATATAATTACCATTGTAAGGAAAATACTTTATTAAAAGGAGGTCGAGTCATATGTTAAGACGTTTATCAGTTATGGATCATCCAGTTTCAGCTATGTTCAAAAATCGTCTATATACGTATACTATTCGGCCGTGTTCCTGTATCAAGTAACTTTCTTACCTTGATCATTAAAACACGTTAATTCACCACAGGTGCGAATAGTATCCCTGTGGTTTTTATTATTTTTCAGCCACAGGATGCTTATGCATTACTGTGGCTTTTTTGTGTATAAGGAGGTGATTGTAATGACACTGAACATTTTCTTTTTAACTATTACCATAAAGTCCCGTCAATACTCAGAGGCAGAAATTAAGCATGAACAGTATGTAAGACAATTAGAAGAAGAAATAAAAGACCGCAAGTATGAGTTTTATCGTCATTTCTAATTTGAACAGTGGAAAGGAGTGGATGAATGATGATTAATCAAAAAGGATATATCGTTGTATGGCTGCTTGTGGAGAAAGATTCCACCTAAATGATTAGTAGGGGGAGTAATGATGTGTTTGCTACGGATTATTATTTGGAAATTATTTTAAAAAAAGAGCGGAAAGAAGGATTAATTCTCCTTCTTTCCGCTCTTTTTTTTCTCTTTTTCGGCTCTGTAAAATTCGTGAAACATTTTCATCAGCGCTCGCTTTTCAATTCGCGAAACGTAACTTCTTGAAATATTTAATTCCTTTGCAATTTCTCGCTGGGTTTTTTCATCCTGCAGATCCAAACCGAAGCGGCCAACAATTACTTCCTTTTCTCGATCATCGAGGATATCGATGTATTCTTTTATTTTTTCTAATTCCATATTTAGTTGAATCATATCAATTACATCGTCTGATTCTGATTTTAATACATCAATCAAACTGATTTCATTTCCTTCTTTATCCTGGCCAATTGGATCATGCAGCGACACATCTTTTTTTGTTTTTTTGAGCGCTCGCAAGTGCATCAATATTTCATTTTCAATACAGCGTGCGGCATAAGTAGCTAATTTTGTTCCTTTTCCTTGCGAATAACTTTCGATTGCTTTAATTAAACCGATTGTCCCAATTGAAATTAAATCTTCCGCATCCTCTCCCGTGTTTTCAAACTTTTTAACAATATGCGCAACGAGTCGGAGATTGTGTTCAATAAGAAGATTTCGTGCTTCTTGATCTCCTTGTTCCATTAAAGATAAATATCTCTTTTCTTCAGCAGCAGACAAGGGTTGAGGAAACGCATTGTTTTTTACGTAGGAAACAAGGAAAACCAATTCTTTAAAGAAATAGCCTAGTGCGGTAAATAATGCAGACATCTCTTCACCTCCATAAGGGGATATCAACCTGTGAGAGACTAACATTACACTATATGTAAAAAGAAGGATGTCTTTGCCTGTACGTTTAAAATTCCCCTCGGGGACAAGAGAGTTTGAAAAAGTCCACAGATTTCTCTTTAGAGATAGTTACCAGCCTATACAGAGAAAAAGTGTGTACATACGCTAGTAGTAGTTCATAGTGTAAGGAGGGAGAGTATGTACGGTTACGGAGGCTGCTGTTATCCTAATTATCCAGCTTACCCATGCGGAGGAGGCTTCGGCTGGGGACTTGGATTGTTGATTGTTCTATTTGTTCTGTTATTAATTTTCGGAAGCTTCTATTGGTTTTTTAGCTGCTGGTGTTAAAAAAAACTCATGCATGTGCATGAGTTTTTTTAGGTGACATATCCTACCGAATAGAAACATTCATTTTTAAGAATTCTTAAGGAATTTTCGCTTTGTTTCTTAAAGAAGATGATTTATTCTATAATTAAGAAAAGAAGCAAGATGATAATATTCCTCTGTAAAAGTAAATGGAGCTCTATACTTTTTTTAGCTTGAAAGTACTAATCATCAAGCAAGCGAGTACGATAATTAAAAACATATAAAAGTGTGAAGGTAAATAAGGGACGCCCAAGTAGCTAAGAGTTAATAAACAACCTGCTGCAGTAATAGGGAGCCCTGTAAAATACCCAGTATTTTCTGTGATGTTAAAGCGGGCAAGACGAAGTGCTCCGCAAGCAATGTAACAGATGGTAACAATTGAACCTGCAGCACCAAAGTGAGACAAAATACTTTGATAAAGTAGTAGAGCTGGAGCGATGCCAAATGATATAATATCGCACATGGAGTCCAGTTGTTTTCCAAGTTCAGATTCAATTTGCAGCTTTCTGGCTACCATGCCGTCGAATCGGTCTGCTAACGCTGCTAAAAAAATTAGTAATAAACTTAAGTTCAATTCATTTTTCATGACAAATAAAATAGCAAAGCTTCCTAAACTTAAATTAACAATGGTTAAGGAGTTTGCCGCTTGGGATCTCAGCTTTTTAATTGTATGATCTAGATAGTCTAATAAAAACAATTTCCTCACTCCTTTAAAGGATGGAATGAACTAAAGGTAAAAATAATGGTAATTTCATTGTAGACGCAAACCTTATTCTAGTAAAGAACTATTCAGTATGTGGAGGTAAAATTATTGTTGCAGCACCTGTATCGAACGTTTATTGAGCTTACGAATCACCAAGGATCATCGAAGCTCATTCGAAAATTCACTTTCTCTAAATGGAGTCGGTTTGTTATACCCTCCTATACAAAAGTTTTTAAAGTAAATAAAGAAGAAATGGACAAGCCTCTGCATCATTATCAAAACTTACACGAGCTATTTATTCGCCGTTTGAATCCTTCTGCCCGTCCGGTCGATCAGCAGAAAGACAGCGTTGTCAGTCCTGTAGATGCAAAGATAGAAGCATATGGAGTCATTACGCCTCAAAAAGAAATGATTGTAAAAAACAAACCTTATTCTATACAGGAAATGGTTTCAAATGATCTCATTCTTGAAAAATATATAGAGGGACAGTTTATTATCCTCTATCTTAGTCCGAAAGACTATCATCGCATTCACAGTCCTCTTAAAGCCCGAGTAGGGAATACGTGGACCGTTGGACAAAAGTCTTATCCAGTAAATTCATTAGGAATCAAGTACGGGAAAGAACCGCTGGTGAAAAATTTCCGGAAGCTCACGGAGTTAACATTTGAAAATGGTCACATGCTGATGGTAAAAGTAGGAGCCATGTTTATCAACAGCATTGAAGCGGTTTCTAAAAAAGAAGTAGTCGAAAAAGGGGAAGAAATGGCTTACTTCACGTTTGGTTCGACTGTCATTTTATTATTTGAGAAGAACTCAATCACTTTTGATTCTAACGTTCACTCAGGTTCTTATGTAAAGTATGGAGAACCAATTGCTCATTTGAAAAAATAGAGCCTATATAATAAAAGAGTAGATAGATAAATGAAGATGCAGCTTTCTTTTATTAAGAAGGCTCTTTTATTCGTTAAGAAGGAATTTGTATGTTAATCTTTAATGATCTTCTTTCAATTTCCTCTTCAATTAATTTTATAAAATCAGGGCTTAATTGCAGTTCGGTTGCTTTGCTGTATGATTCAATAAGCAGCTCATCTGATAATTTTCTCATAAGATTGCCGCCACCTCCTACTAAAATAAATATCCTAAAAAGTTATATTTAAATGCTAATAAATTCCTTATTTATAATCTAACATGAATCAAATAAAGGAACAATCGTTCTGTTATCCACAGCTTTCGGTGGATAAAATGTGGGTATGTTGTTTATAATTACCATTAATTGCTGAACTATAACAGAGGATAATGTGTATAAACTTATCCACATAATTAGGCTTATCATTTTTTGTCGAAAACTTTTAACAGAATTTGTTTACCACTTACCCTATTTGATAAGTAATAAACGTTTTCTGCACTATTTTTTATTTTAAGTTTGCAGAGAGTGAATATATCGTAAGCCCACGAACAAATAGAGGTTTGCTACCTTTTGTCAATAACTTTCTGTATAAAGTTAAAGCATTCACAAGGCATATCCTTTATACTAAGAAAAGACCTGTTTTTGAAGAGAATAAAATTTTAGGTTGGAAAATAACAAGAAGTCGTTATAATGATAGACGGCGTTAATTTTAGTATGTAACTATATATTCGAGGTGCATGATACGTGTTGAAACTTTTTTTACCAAATGAACATGTGAAAAACGTGTTTCAAATTAAGCCAGACGATTTGAAAGAGCGCGGAATAAAAGGAATTATTACCGACTTAGATAACACGTTGGTGGAATGGGATCGCCCTGATGCCACTCCGGAATTAATTGAGTGGTTTCAGTTAATGAAAGATAGTGGAATTAAAATTACGATTGTATCGAATAATGTGGAGAAACGAGTCAAGCTGTTTTCAGATCCAGTTGGACTTCCATTTGTATATAAAGCACGCAAACCGATGCGTAAAGCATTTAGAAGAGCTCTTCGTGATATGGAACTGCAAAAAGATGAGGTTGTAGTTATTGGCGACCAGCTTTTAACGGATGTATTAGGAGGAAATCGCCTAGGCGTATATACGGTTTTGGTTGTACCAGTTGCGCAAACAGATGGATTTGTAACGAAATTTAACCGTAAAATGGAACGAAGAATTCTAGGTTGGATGAAACGAAAAGGTATGATTAACTGGGAGGATTAAAACGTGAGTGAAGAAAAATTACAGTGCGTAGGATGCGGAGTGGAGATTCAAACAGAACGACCGGATGAACTTGGCTATGCTCCAAAATCAGCACTAGAAAAAGAAGCTATTATTTGCCAGCGATGCTTTCGCTTGAAGCATTATAATGAAGTACAAGATGTTTCCTTAACAGACGATGATTTTTTAAAAATCTTAAATGGAATTGGTCAAACGGACGGTTTGGTTGTAAAAGTTGTAGATATCTTTGACTTTAACGGCAGCTGGTTACCTGGTTTGCATCGATTTGTTGGAAATAACAAGGTTCTTTTAGTGGGAAATAAAGCAGACTTACTGCCAAAGTCTATAAAGAAAAATAAACTAATTCATTGGATGAAGCGAGAAGCGAAAGAGCTTGGGCTAAAATCAGTGGATGTGTTCCTCATGAGCGCGCAAAAAGGACAAGGAATTCGCGAAATTGCCGAAGCCATTGAACATTACCGCGAAGGTAAAGATGTATATGTTGTGGGATGTACAAACGTTGGTAAATCAACATTTATTAATGCCATTATTAAAGAAGTAACGGGAGAAGAAGATATTATTACTACATCTCAATATCCGGGTACAACGCTGGATATGATTGATATCCCGCTTGATAACGGCGCGTCTTTATATGATACGCCTGGTATTATTAATCACCATCAAATGGCTCACTATGTAGATAAACGAGACTTAAAGTTAATTTCTCCTAAAAAAGAAATAAAGCCGAAGGTTTATCAGCTAAATGAAGGGCAAACGTTATACTTTGGAGGACTGGCGCGCTTAGATTATGTACAGGGAGGCCGCAAGTCATTAACATGTTATGTATCGAACGATTTGCATATTCATCGTACGAAGCTTGAAAAAGCAGATGAGTTGTATGAAAAGCAAGCAGGTGAACTGCTTCAGCCGCCGCGCCCAGAGCAAATGGATGAATTTCCTGAACTGGTTGCACATGAATTTACAATAAAAAATGAAAAAACGGATATTGTTTTTTCAGGGCTTGGCTGGGTGACGGTTAATGAGTCAGGTTCAAAAGTTGTGGCGCATGCACCAAAAGGAGTCGGCGTATTTGTGCGCGATTCTTTAATTTAAACAAAAAGGGGAAAAAATCTTGAGTACATTATATGGGCTAGTTGGTTATCCGCTTGGGCATTCACTATCGCCATTGATGCAAAATGATGCCTTTAAACGTCTGAATATGGATGCTCATTATGAAGCTTTTCCAATTGAACCTGTTCATTTTGAGTCAGCCATTGGAGAGCTAAAAGATAAAAACATTCAAGGATTTAATGTCACGATTCCTTATAAAGTTGATATTATGAAGCATTTGGATGAAGTCGATCCATTAGCAAAGGCAATTGGCGCTGTAAATACAGTTGTTAATCAAGATGGCCGTTATATTGGATACAATACCGACGGAGAGGGGTATGTGACGTCTTTACTCAAAGCAGTAGAAGGAAGCTTATCCCAAAAAAGAATTTTAATTATTGGAGCTGGAGGGGCTGCAAAAGCTATTTTTTATACAATTGCAGCTCAGCATGCTCCCGAGGTAATTGCGATATGCAATCGTACCGTCGAAAAAGCAGCTGTATTAGCTAACGAGCTGCCTTTTTCGACGAAAACGGCGGCGATGTCTATTTCTGATGCAGAAAAACAATTAGATACATTTGATATTATTATTAATACCACTTCAGTGGGGATGTATCCTAACGTTGATGAGCTGCCTTTAGCACTTACTTTATTGCAAAAAGAAGCCGTAGTCAGCGATATTATTTACAACCCTTTAAAAACAAAGCTTTTAAAAGAGGCTGAAGCAAAAGGGGCAGGCATTCATAACGGTGTCGGTATGTTTGTACTGCAAGGTGCACTTGCATTTGAAAAGTGGACGAACGTCCGTCCTGACGAAGAGGCAATGGAACACATTGTTCTTTCAACACTAACTAAGAGATAAGATACAACGGAGGTTTTTATGTTAACAGGTAAACAAAAACGTTTTTTACGTTCAAAAGCACATCATTTAAATCCAATTTTCCAAGTAGGAAAAGGTGGAGTCAATGAAAATATGATTGGTCAAATTGCTGATGCATTAGAAGCAAGAGAATTATTAAAAGTAAGCATTCTGCAAAACTGTGACGAAGATCGTGACACGGTTGCTGCTCGATTAACAAAAGGAACAAAAGCAGAGCTTGTACAAGTGATTGGAAATACAATTGTATTATATAAAGAATCACGCGAAAATAAGCAGTTAATGCTTCCAAAAGTGAAATGAAATAGAGCGGGGAAACCCGCTCTATTTAAAAATGAAGTAAATTAAAGGAGTCGGGGATTGTTGAAGAGTATTGGAATTTTAGGTGGAACATTCAATCCGCCTCATTTGGGGCATTTAATGATGGCAAATGAGGTTTTGCATGCCTTGAAATTAGATGAGATATGGTTCATGCCGTCGTATATTCCACCTCATAAAACAATCAAAGAGCCTATTGAGCCATATCATCGTTTACAAATGCTAAAGCTAGCTATTGAAGAACATGATCAATTTACCTTGCAGCCGATTGAATTTGAGCGCAAAGAGCCTTCATATACATATGATACGATGAGAATACTAACAGAAAAATATCCAACGTATCAGTTTCATTTCATCATTGGTGCTGATATGGTAGAATATTTGCCGAAGTGGTATGAAATTGATGAATTAGTCAATTTGGTTACATTTGTAGGTGTAAAACGCCCGGGGTATACCATTACGTCCCCTTACCCGATAAAAGAAGTAGAAGTTCCGCAGTTTGATGTCTCCTCTTCCTTTATTCGCAAACGAGTAGTAAAGAAAGAAACCATTCGTTATTTTATACCTGCTGGTGTTAAACAATATATCGAGGAGAATCAATTATATGAATCGAACTGAGGCATTAGAAATTGTAAAGAAACAGTTAACAGAACGTCGTTATATTCATACTGTCGGGGTAATGGAAACAGCAATTGAATTAGCTAAGCGTTTTGAAGCAGACGAAAAAAAAGCAGAACTGGCTGCTATTTTTCATGACTATGCCAAGTTTCGTCCAAAGGAAGAGATGAAGCAAATTATTATTGATCAAAACATGAACCCTTTTTTATTGGAATACAATACCGAATTATGGCATGCTCCAGTAGGCGCGTTTTTAGTGAGAAATGAAGTAGGGATTATGGATAAGGAAGTATTGGATGCAATTGCTTACCATACATCCGGAAGACCTGGCATGACGTTACTTGAAAAAATTGTGTACGTTGCTGATTACATTGAACCCGGAAGGAGATTTCCAGGTGTTGATGAAGTGCGGGAGTTAGCTAAAACCGACTTAAATGCAGCACTTATTCAATCACTGAAAAACACCATTTCTTTTTTAATGACTAAACATCAGGCCGTTTATCCCGATACGATGATGACATATAATGATTTAATCTTAGGAGGTCAAACACATGACTGAACGTGAATTGCTATCTCTTGTTGTAGAAGCAGCAGACGATAAAAAAGCAATCGATATCGTAGCGTTAAATATGGAAGGAATCTCACTTGTGGCAGATTATTTTGTTATTTGTCACGGTAACTCAGATAAACAAGTGCAGGCAATTGCTCGTGAAATTAAAGAAAAAGCACACGAACAAGGCATTTCTGTGAAGCGTTTAGAAGGATTTGAGCAGGCTAAGTGGGTTCTTGTTGATCTTGGAGATGTTGTGGTTCACATTTTCCATAAAGATGAGCGCGGATATTATAACTTAGAACGCTTATGGGGAGATGCACCATTTGTAAGTTCAGAAGAGCTACAGCTATGAGCAGGTACGGAGAATTTGCCTACGTATATGATCAGCTAATGGCAGACGTTCCGTATGACGATTGGGCTGAATTTTTTAATCAGCAGGTGGCAAAAGCGAAAACAAAGCCTGACAGTATATTAGACCTTGCCTGCGGCACGGGAGAACTCTCCGTTCGATTTGCAAAAGAAGGTTTCTCCGTAGTAGGCGTTGATTTGTCTGACGATATGCTTATGGTAGCCCAGGAAAAGGCGGCAGAAGCAGGGGTAACGCTATCTCTTTTTCAGCAAAACATGGCGGAACTTGAGTTATTGAAAGAGTTCGACTGTGTAGTAATCTTTTGTGATTCTTTGAACTATTTGCAAAGTGATAAAGAAGTTCAAGAAACCATTCAACGTGTATATAAGCACTTAAAACCAGGTGGGCTCTTTATATTTGATGTTCATTCAGTGCACAAGATGAAGGACGTATTTGGAAATCAATCTTTTTCTTACGTAGATGAAGACGTGTCATATATTTGGAACTGCACCTATGACGATACAGACATGCGCGTAGAGCATGATATTACGTTTTTTGCTTATGATGAAGAAATGGATGCATATCATCGCTTTGATGAGATGCATGCTCAACGCACTTGGTCGATTGACCATTATCAATCATGGCTGAGCGAAGCTGGTTTTATAAATATAGAAGTAAGTGCAGATTTCAAAATGAGTGAGCCTACTTCAAACAGTGAGCGCATCTTTTTCTCTGCGCAAAAAAAAGAAGCCGAGTAGAGGCTTCTTTTTTTGTTTTGAAGCAGGATTTTCACAGAAATTATGGAATAAGATTATCAAACTGATTGTGAACAAGCTCAATGTCTTCGTCAAATTTTTCATGTGTTTTTTGAAATACGTGCACAAACATCTCTCCGAGTTCAGCTTCTAAAACTTTAATACCTTCTCCGGTTACACCGCCTTTTACGCATACTTTATCCTGTAAGGTAGGAAGCGTAAATATTTCTTTTTCCAACAGTTTTCCCATTCCAATAATCATATCACTGGCCATGACGGTAGCTTCTTCTTCAGAAATATTTGTTTCTTGAACTGCTGCATCAATAAAGCGTTGAAGCAAAAAGCTGAAAAATGCAGGACCGCAGCTTACGATATCGGATGATACGCGCGTAATCGTTTGATCAATAGCCACAGGCTTTGACATAGATGAAAATAATTCATGTAAATAACTTTGGTAAAAAGGCGTACATCTTTCTCCAAACGTGAAAAGAGAAACACCTGCTAATGCCCGATTCGTAATGCTAGGGATAATTCTAGCTGCTTGACTCGGAATGAGGCGTTCGATTTGTTCTACGCTAATTGGACTGGTAATGGATACAATGCAGTGATCTTTCGTCAGCAGTGGTTCTAATTTTATTAAAAGGGGGTGAATATCCAATGGCTTAACACAAATAAAAATGACTTTGGATGCGTGAACAACTTCTTCAGCTGTATCAGCAACATGAATTTTTTTATGCTGCTGTTGAATCTCTTTCGCTCTTTTTTTTGTGCGATTCATAATAGTAATTTTAGAAGGACGTACGGCTTTTGATTCAATAAACGCATCAATTAATATTTTCCCCATGTTTCCTGTTCCGATAAACCCTATGTTCACTGATTCATTCCCTCCTTCAAAAGCCTTTTCTTCTAAACACTATGAAGACATAATGGAATTTATGACGTTACTTCAAAATTCAAAGGAGTGTACAATTTGACTTTTTTAAAAAAACAATGGCTAATTGGGTGCATTTGTTTAGCAGCTGGATTGGCTTTTTATATCTATCGCACAGGCGGAGAGAAACCGGAAAGTCCTCTTCAAACCTCAGATATTATAAGGGCAGAATCATCTGCTGCAAAAAAAGAAGGAGGGTCGTCTGATCAAGTAATTTCGAGCCAAGATTCTCCGTTTGTTATGGTGGATATTAAAGGAGCTGTTCAGAAGCCTGGTGTATACCAGCTTCCGAAAGATGCAAGGGTAAAAGATGCTCTAGCACAAGCCGGAGGCGCTACGAAAGAAGCGGACTTAAGACAGCTCAATTTAGCTAGCAAGCTACAGGATGAAATGGCAGTTTACATTCCAGCTGCTGGAGAAGAAATCCCCCCTTCATCTCCTGTTTCTTCAATCTCTTCCTCAGGAACTTCAAACGATCAGCCCCTTGTTAATATCAATACAGCGAACACTGATGAACTGCAAACGTTAAATGGCATTGGACCTTCAAAAGCGAGTGCCATCATTTCATATCGAGAGGAAAATGGCTTGTTTCAAACAGTAGAGGATTTGGGGCAAGTATCAGGTATTGGCGAGAAGTCGCTAGAAAAAATCAAAGCTCAAATTACGGTACAGTAGAGACTTATTGACGAAAAAGGAAAAGAAACGCTACACTATGAAAGAGACAAGTATAATTATAATTATTCAGTTTTAAATAAAAAGGTAGGGAATGAGATGAACCGGATTTCATGGGATCAATATTTTATGGCACAAAGCCATTTGCTAGCTTTAAGAAGCACTTGTGAACGTCTGGCTGTTGGGGCTACAGTGGTGCGTGATAAACGTATTATAGCTGGAGGATACAACGGCTCGATCAGCGGAGGCGTGCATTGTGCTGACGAAGGCTGTTATGTGATTGATGGACACTGTGTAAGAACTGTCCATGCAGAAGTGAATGCACTGCTACAGTGTGCTAAGTTTGGTGTGAAAACAGAAGATGCGGAAGTATACGTCACGCATTTTCCGTGTTTAAACTGCTGTAAAGCCCTTATTCAAGCGGGAATTAAAACAGTATATTACGCTAATGATTACAAAAATCATCCTTATGCTGTTGAGTTATTTCAACAGGCGGGGGTGAAAACAGCAAAAGTTGAACTTGATGAAGCAGTCATTGACTTAAAAAGTAAAGAGAAGCTTCAATTTGTGACGGATGTTCTCGCTCGTTTAGAAAAAAGCGGAGCGGACGAAGCAGAAGTGATGAATTTACAGCGTGAAGCTCTCGCTTTATTTACGGTAAATTAAAGGTAAAAGAGGTTTTTTACTTGGTAACAGTAAGAAGCCTCTTTCTTTTAAGAAGAAAGGAGCTAAAAGTGAAAGGATATTATATTTACTGTGCTTTTAGCATGATGATAGCTTTATATGTATATGATAATCATTCCGCTGTAAGCCTGTTTTTGCTAATCGTGCTTTTCATTTTTCAATGGCTACAATGTCCGAGGAAAGTGGTTATTGCTTCTGCACTGTTGAGTGTTTTGTGCGTCTACCTATTAGCTGAGACAAATAAGCATAACAAAACGATTCTTTTAGCTGAATCTTCTTCTTTTACAGGCGAAATTTCATCTGTGCCGCATAGTGACGGCGACAAGCTTACTTTTAAGTTTACGGTTCAAAATGAAGAAGTCATGGCTTTTTATAAACTAAAAACGTTGGAAGAGAAACAGCAGCTCGAAAAGCTAACGATTCATCAAGTTTGTCAACTAGCGGGGCAATTAACTTCTCCTTCACCTGCTCGCAACCTTCATTCATTTGATTATCAGCAATATTTGTACCATCAGTCCATTCATTGGCAGCTTAACGTTAAGAGACTTGATTTGGTAAAATGCCACCTCCCCACTTTAACTCCACTTACGTACCTTACCTTTATTCGTCAAAAAGGAATTAATTATATTCAACAAACTATGTCGGATCCAGGCGCTGGGTTTATGCAAGCACTAATTTACGGCGAGCGCACTGGTATCGAAGAAGAGAGTATCAAGCGCTATCAGCAATTTGGTTTAATACACTTGCTTGCCATATCAGGTCTTCATGTTGGACTGCTGACAGCAATGTGTTTTTATTTGCTCATTCGGATTGGAATAACGCGCGAGCGAGCCATTACGCTTTTACTTGTGCTTCTTCCTGTATACATGGTTTTGGCTGGTGGCAGCGCTTCAGTTTTTCGAGCTGTTTTTATGAGTATGCTGATGCTTATATCGATAAAAATACAAAGAAAAATTCTTTTAGTTGATAGCATCAGCCTTGCTTTTATGGCCATGCTGCTTTTTAAGCCGTACTATTTATTCGATGTAGGATTTCAGCTTTCTTTTGCCGTTAGTTTTGCATTGATTTTATCCAGTCAGACGATTTTACCTCGTTTTCATTCTTCTTTCAGCCAGCTCATGGCTGTTTCAGCGATTGCACAAGTCAGTTCACTTCCTTTATTGCTGTACTATTTTTATGGAGTATCTCTCCTCAGTTTGCCATTAAATATGGTTTTTGTACCGTTGTTTTCTCTTGTTGTATTACCTCTTTGTTTGCTCATTCTTTTTGTTCGTATCCTCTTGCCGGGAGTGAGTGAACTGCTGGAGCAAATTCTTCATGTTCTTTTACTTTTTTGTGAAAAATTGCTTGGCTTTTTTGAGTGGATTCCCGCTGATTTTATAACGGGGAAACCCCACATTGTTCTGTTTTTGGGCATGTACTTATGCATTTATGCTTTATTTGTGGCGGTCGAAGAAGGAAAATTTTTCGTTCGCTATATGTTTCTTCTCGTGGCATTGTTAGCCACCCAATGTACGTATCCTTATTTGAATCCAAAAGGAACGGTCACAATGGTCGATGTAGGACAAGGAGACTGCTTTATCATTGAGCTTCCTTATCGAAAAGGTGTGTATATGATCGATACCGGAGGAACCGTTTCATTTCCAAAAGAACCATGGCAAAAACGTCGTTCTTCTTTTGACGTGGGAGAAGACGTACTTATTCCCTTTTTGCATTCAAAAGGAATAACAAGGGTAGATAAAATGATTATCACACACGGCGATTATGATCACGCAGGGGCGGCACAGCATTTATTTTCACAAGTGGATGTCGGAGAGCTGGTGCTTGGGGAAAAAGCTGAATTAAATGACGTAGAGACTGGCTTGGTGATCGCTGCTCAAAAACAAAGCATGCCTGTTCAAATTGTTCAGCAAGGAGATAGCTGGCAAGAAGGAGGTGTCGTATTTCAGATTATTTCTCCGACAGGTTTCGAAGAAACGAGCAACAACGGCTCAATTGTAATAGACGCTAAGTTAGGAAATTTAAGATGGCTATTCACCGGAGATTTAGAAAAGGAAGGAGAACAAAGAATATTGAAAGACTTTCCAAACCTTAAAGCAGATGTATTAAAAGTTGGGCATCATGGCAGTAAAACCTCAACTTCAGAAGAGTTTGTTCAACATTTAAATCCTAAAGTAGCGCTTGTTTCAGCGGGACAAAAAAATCGTTATGGTCATCCTCATCAAGAAACATTAGAGCTTCTGAAAAGCTACGGGGTGTATATTTATCGAACGGATGAAGATGGTGGAGTAATGTATGAATTTACAAAAAAGTCAGGAACGTTTTCGCAGCAACTTCCATAGTCTATAGTAAGAAAAACGAACTAAAAAAGACTGCTAAGAAGCAGCCTTGAAGCAATTTTACGAACCCAAGTAGTGAATCACAGTTGCAATAACAAATAAGGCAGTGAAAAAGCCAAATGAAACACCAAATCCTACGGCAGAATCGACAGCGTCGTTGCGTTTACTTTGGACACTTTCTTCAAATTGGTTCATTAACACCCCTCCTGTTTACAGTATAATCTAACTTTTTTTAAAAATCTAGACAATTTAAAAGCGTTTTCACAAACTGACAACAGTTAACAACTATACTTTACGAGCATGAGGAGAAAATAGAGATAAGGGTTTAATCATTAACAAATAAGTAACCTAGGGCTTATATTGTTGATGTTTATCATAAACTGAGGAATTGTCGCTTTAAGGCAATTCCTTTTGTATTGTTGCCAAAAACTCATAACACCTTTACGATAGAAATTGTATTTTGTTTATCAGTAACTATACATAATCAATATAGATGAATAAAAAAGAGGAGCGTATATACGTTGGCAGTTGATAGCTTAAAAAGTATTACCAAAAATAATATAGCCCCCGTTTACTTAATACACGGGGTCAATGCATTTATGAGTAAAAAGATTAGAGATAAAATCGTCGACTATACGTTGAATGAAGAAGATAAAGAATTTAACTTGTCACTATACGATTTAGAAGAAACATCGATTGATCAAGTTCTAGAAGATGCTGAAACGCTTCCTTTTTTAGGAGACAAGCGTGTAGTAGTTGCGAAAAATGCAGCATTTTTAACGGCTGAAAAATCGAAAGATAAAGTAGAGCATGATCTAGCAAAACTTCAGCAATATGTGGAGCAGCCCCCGTCTTTTTCAACGTTAATTCTGCTAGCTCCTTATGAAAAGCTGGATGAAAGAAAAAAAATAACAAAATTATTAAAAAAACAAGCAGCTTACATCGAAGCGAACGAATTTGGTGAAAAAGAAATGAAGCAGTGGATTCATAATTTACTTTCAAAAGATGGAGTGAATATGGATGAAGATGCTGTGACGCTGCTTATTCAGCTTGTGGGTCTTAATGTAACGCTTGTGACGAATGAAATTGAAAAAATGGCGTTATACGTTGGACAAGGCGGAGTTATTACAAAAGAAGTTGTGCTTAAGCTTGTGGCAAAAACGCTTGAACAAAATGTATTTACGCTTATTGACGCTGTTATTCAGCGAAAGGTTTCTACTGCTTTAAATATGTATCAGGATTTACTTCGTAATAACGAAGAGCCTATTAAAATTTTATCTTTGTTAGCGACACAGTTTCGTTTGATTTATCATACGAAGCAGCTGTCTAGTCAAGGGTACGGTCAGCAGCAAATTGCTCAAACGATTAAGGTACATCCGTTTCGTGTGAAAATTGCTTTGCAGCAGAGCAGAAGTTTTGAGGAACAGCAGCTTAAAGAAATTTTAAAGGATTTAGCAGAGGCAGATTATGAAATGAAGACGGGAAAAATGGATAAAGCGCTTATTTTACAGCTGTTTTTATTAAAAAGAGCGCAATAAAAAAACGATCCTAATGGGATCGTTTTTATCTCAATTATGCAGATAAACCGTTAAGTTTTACTGCTAAGCGAGATTTTTGACGAGCTGCAGCATTTTTGTGGATAATACCAGATTGTGCAGCTTTGTCTAATTTTTTAGAAGCAACAGCAAATGCTGCTTTTGCGTTATCTACATCGTTGTTTTCAACTAAAGCTTCAAAGTTTTTGATTGCAGTACGCATAGCTGATTTAGCTTGAATGTTATGAGCACGGCGAGCTTCAGTAGTTTTTACACGTTTGATAGCTGATTTAATGTTTGGCATCCGTTTCACCTCCCGAAATGATAACAATCGAGATTATATAGAACTCGACATTCTTCACAATAAGAACAAAAGATATTTTATCAAACACAAGGACAGAATGCAATAGCCTTGACAAGGAATTTTATATGACAGACCTTTCTTTAAAAGCTTGTAGCTGATATTACGCCCTTCCTTCCACTTTTCATTTCTTAAATGCATGAATCTGCCAGTCCTCGGTGACAATAATTTCAACAAAGATTGTCTAGGAGGTTAAGAAATGGAAAAAGAACTTGATTTAAGTCAATATAGCGTGCGTACGGATTTAGCTGTCGAAGCAAAAGACATAGCGTTAGAAAACCAGCCTAAACCGAATAACCAGTCAGAAATCAAAGGCGTAATTGTAAAAGAAAAAGAAGAACAAGGTGTCAAAATTTCAATGGTAGAAATTACGGAAGAAGGCGCAGAAGCAATCGGTAAGAAAAAAGGCCGATATGTAACCCTTGAATCGGTAGGCATTCGCGAACAGGATACCGAAAAGCAAGAGGCCATGGAAGAAGTATTTGCTAAAGAGCTGAATTTTTTTATTAAAAGCCTCAACATTCCAGATGATGCTAGCTGTCTTGTAGTGGGTCTTGGAAACTTAAGTGTTACACCAGATGCGCTTGGACCAAAGGCAGTAGATAATTTGCTGATTACAAGACATTTGTTTGAGCTACAGCCTGAAAGCGTGCAAGATGGCTTTAGACCTGTTAGCGCCATTGTTCCGGGAGTAATGGGAATGACGGGTATTGAGACAAGTGATATTATCTTTGGCGTTGTAAAGAAAGTGAATCCAGATTTTATCATTGCAATTGATGCGCTTGCCGCTCGTTCGATTGAACGGGTAAATGCTACCATTCAAATTTCAGATTCGGGTATTCATCCGGGATCTGGCGTTGGAAACAAGCGCAAAGAAATCAGTTATGAAACACTTGGCATTCCAGTTATTGCAATAGGTATTCCAACCGTGGTAGATGCTGTTTCCATTACAAGCGATACAATTGACTTCATCTTAAAACATTTCGGCCGAGAAATGAAAGAGCAGGGAAAGCCGTCTAAGTCGCTGCTTCCGTCCGGTATGACGTTTGGAGAAAAAAAGAAGCTCACGGAGGATGATCTTCCCAATGAAGAGCAGCGTCAAACGTATCTCGGTATGATTGGCACTCTTCCCGATGAAGAAAAAAGACGTCTTATCCACGAAGTGCTTGCGCCTCTAGGCCATAACTTGATGGTCACGCCAAAAGAAGTGGATATGTTTATTGAAGATATGGCCAATGTAGTTGCAGGAGGACTCAACGCTGCTTTACATCATGAAGTAGATCAAGAGAACTTTGGGGCGTATACTCATTAATACGCTTTTAGATGAATGAGTTTTTCAGAATATAGTCATAATGGTTAGTACCTACAGAAGATCGAGAAGTAAGGGGTCTAATAATATGATTAAATTTACTTTAAAATCAGTGGTGCTAACTGTCTTTTTACTGTGCGTCGTATTTTTGGGAATGCAGACGGCTCAGCAAGGGTTAATTAAAATGAAGGGATATAATGATCCTTCGATTGAACACGTTATTAATGTGTCTAAAACGTCAGATGGTCAGGTGGAAGCTGCTGTTTTAGGTTCAAAAAAAGTCGTGAATATTGATGAAAAACAGCAGTTTCTAGAAAAACGAAAGGCTTTTAACTTTTTCTCCTCGCTAGGTCAAAGTCTAGCGGAAGGCGTGAAAAGCACAATAGGAAAAGCTTTTAAGGCTATCCATCATCTTCTTAATTAAAAGCAGAATCTCTTTCTGCTTTTTTGTATGGAAAAATCCCCAATGGAATGCTTATTGAATGTTGACGAATGTGTTGTTATAATTTAGTTTAGTGTATTTTGCCGATTTTCAGTAGGAGTGAAAAAAATATGGATAGAGAAGCAAGATTGAAACGACAATCGAAAATCAGAAACTTTTCGATTATTGCTCATATAGACCACGGTAAGTCAACATTAGCAGACCGTATTTTAGAAAAAACAAATGCGTTAACACAGCGAGAAATGAAAGCTCAGCTTTTGGATTCGATGGATTTAGAACGTGAACGTGGAATTACCATTAAATTAAATGCTGTGCAGCTTCAATACAAAGCAAAAGATGGAGAAGAGTATACTTTTCATCTAATTGACACACCGGGACACGTCGATTTTACATATGAAGTGTCACGAAGTTTAGCGGCGTGTGAAGGTGCTATTCTAGTAGTAGATGCGGCTCAAGGTATTGAAGCTCAAACACTAGCAAACGTGTATTTAGCACTTGATAACAACCTTGAAATTTTACCTGTCATTAATAAGATTGACCTGCCGAGTGCAGAGCCAGAGCGAGTGCGCCAAGAAGTTGAAGACGTAATTGGATTAGATGCGTCGGAAGCTGTATTAGCTTCAGCTAAAGCAGGAATTGGTATCGAAGAAATTTTAGAACAAATTGTTGAAAAAGTTCCTGCTCCTGAAGGGGATCCAGATGCACCGCTTCAAGCGCTAATCTTTGATTCATTTTATGATGCATACCGAGGTGTAGTTGCATCTATTCGTATCGTACAGGGACGAGTAAAAGTAGGCGACAAAATTAAAATGATGGCAACAGGAAAAGAGTTTGAGGTAACGGAGCTAGGTGTGTTAACGCCAAAAGCCGTTGCTAAAGATGAACTTTCTGTTGGCGACGTAGGGTTTTTAACAGCAGCTATTAAAAACGTTGGAGATACGCGAGTAGGGGACACGATTACTCTTGCTAAAAACGGAGCAAGTGAACCTCTTCCTGGTTATCGTCGTCTGAATCCAATGGTATACTGCGGGCTGTATCCAATTGATACAGCGAAGTATAACGATCTTCGTGAAGCACTAGAAAAGTTAGAGCTAAATGACTCTGCACTTCAGTTTGAACCAGAGACGTCTCAGGCCTTAGGGTTTGGTTTCCGATGTGGATTCTTAGGGTTGCTTCACATGGAAATTATCCAAGAGCGTATTGAGCGCGAATTTAAAATTGATTTAATTACAACAGCTCCAAGCGTTATTTATGACGTGTATTTAACAGACGAGACTCATCTGTCTGTAGATAACCCGTCTAATATGCCGGACCCACAAAAGATTGAACGCGTGGAAGAACCGTATGTGAAGGCAACGATGATGGTACCAAACGATTATGTTGGTGCTGTGATGGAGCTTTGTCAGAAGAAGCGAGGCAACTTTATTGATATGCAGTACTTGGATGCTAATCGCGTGAGTATTGTATACGAAATTCCGCTAGCTGAAATTGTATATGATTTCTTTGATCAATTAAAATCAAATACAAAAGGCTATGCGTCGTTTGATTACGAGCTTATCGGATATCAGCCTTCGAAGCTTGTGAAGATGGATATTCTCTTAAACGGCGAAACGGTCGATGCACTGTCCTTTATCGTGCACAGAGATTCAGCTTACGACCGTGGTAAAGTCATTGTAGAAAAGCTTAAAGAGCTTATTCCACGTCAACAGTTCGAAGTGCCGATTCAAGCGGCAATCGGTCAAAAAATTGTGGCACGTTCAACAATTAAAGCCATTCGTAAAAACGTTTTAGCAAAATGTTACGGAGGAGATATCTCTCGTAAACGTAAACTTCTTGAAAAACAAAAAGAAGGTAAAAAACGTATGAAGCAGGTCGGATCTGTTGAAGTACCGCAGGAAGCATTTATGGCTGTGCTTCGCATGGACGAAGATTAATAGCTGAAATTCTATTATTTAACATGTCGAATTAGTTTTGAAAATCAAGCTAATCTGATACGATAGTAAAGAGTTTCGAGCGCCGTAAATAAGTGTGAACGAACGTAGATAAAAATACCGCAGAGAGGCTCTGCGGTATTTTTATCATTTATAAATGTGATTGAGGTGAAAGTCCATGGTGAAGGCAGCATATCTGCATATCCCGTTTTGTCATCATATTTGTCACTATTGTGACTTTAATAAAGTGTTTTTTAAAAATCAGCCTGTTATGCCGTATTTAAAAAGCATGCGAGAAGAAATGAAACAAACAGTGGAACGTTATCCAACAACCAATTTAAACACGATATTCGTTGGAGGCGGCACGCCCACAGCGTTAGATGAACAGCAGCTAGAGTATTTTTTAGAATCCATTCGTATGTATCTTCCTTATGACGAAAAAGGTGAGTTTACATTTGAAGCGAATCCGAATGAATTGACAAAGGAAAAGCTTCAGCTTCTTCATGATTATGGCGTGAATCGTTTAAGCATTGGTGTACAAACGTTTAATGAAAGGTTATTGGAGAAAATTGGACGTGTGCATTCAAATAGACAGGTATTTGATTGTGTTGAGCAAGCGAGAAAGATTGGAATGTCGAATATAAGCTTAGACTTAATCTATAGCCTGCCGGAACAAACGGTAGCTGATTTCTCTTCTACGCTTCAAACCGCTTTTTCATTAGAGGTAGAGCACATGTCTGCCTATTCGTTGATTATTGAACCTAAAACGGTATTTTATAATTTAATGAACAAAGGGAAGCTGCCTCTGCCTGCTCAAGAAGAAGAAGCAGCTATGTATGAGCTGCTTATGAAAGAAATGGACAAACAAGGTTTTCATCAATACGAAATCAGTAATTTCGCAAAGCCAGGCTACGAGAGTATTCATAATCTAACCTATTGGAACAACGACGATTATTACGGAATTGGCGCAGGCGCACATAGCTATATAGACGGAATAAGACGAGCAAATATTGGACCATTAAAAAAGTACATTGATTCGGTCGAGCAAAACGGAAATGCATATCTCAATGAAGTGAGCGTGACCGAGGCTGAAAAAATGGAAGAAGAAATGTTTTTGGGCCTTCGTAAAACGAAAGGAGTCTCAAAAGAGGAATTTAAGAAAAAATTCAATCGAGAATTAAAAGATGTATTTGGAGAACCTATTCAAGAATACAAAGAGAAAGGACTTTTGGGTGAAGACAATGGCTCAGTCTTTTTAACACACAATGGTCGATTTTTGGGGAATGAAGTTTTTCAAGCCTTTATTGGGATAATCTAATATCAAATCGTTGACATCGCTATAGTGATTTGGTAATTTATTATTAGATTTAGCACTCAGAGTTTTAGAGTGCTAACAGAGGTGATGAAGCGTGCTTACTGATCGACAGTTATTAATTTTACAAGTCATTATTGATGATTTCATTCGATCTGCGCAGCCGGTAGGCTCTCGAACATTATCTAAGAAAGAAGAGTTTAATTTTAGTTCGGCTACGATTCGTAATGAGATGTCAGACCTAGAAGAACTTGGATTTATTGAAAAAACTCATACTTCTTCAGGGCGCGTTCCGTCTGAGAAAGGTTATCGTTATTATGTTGATCATCTAGTGTCCCCGCAGCATTTGAAAGCAAGCGACGTCTCGACGGTACGTTCGGTATTTGCTGAACGCATTGTAGAACTGGAGCAGCTCGTTCAAAAGTCAGCGCAAATTTTATCTGATTTAACGAGTTTAACGTCCATTGTGCTAGGGCCAAAAGCGGTCAGCCATAAGTTAAAACAGCTGCAGATTTTACCTTTAACGGCTCAGTCAGCTGTTGCCATTATTGTGACCGATACAGGACACGTTGAAAGTCGGACGATTACGCTGCCGAGCAGTATTCAACCTTCCGATATTGAAAAGATGGTTAACATTTTGAACGAAAAGCTCATCGGCGTTCGCATTACTGATTTACATGATAAAATGTACAAAGAAGTAGCGACGCTTTTAAAAAGCCACATTCAAGGGTATGAGCAGACGATGGATATACTCAATGATGCATTAAAGCTCAACATGAATGGCAAATTAGTAGTTGGCGGCAAAACGAATATGTTTGCTCAGCCGGAATTTCATGATCTTAATAAAATTCGCGGGCTGTTTAACATTATTGAACATGAACAGCAGTTTTATAAGCTGTTAAGCCCAAATGAGGCTGGCATACATGTGAAAATTGGTCATGAAAATAAATTGAATGAAATGGTAGGATGCAGCTTAATTACAGCTAGTTATTCCTTTGGTCATGAACAGCTCGGCACAATTGCTATACTGGGACCGACCCGTATGGAATATGCACGTGTAATTAGTTTGCTTACATTGCTATCATCAGATATGTCTCAAGTGTTAACAAACTTGTATAAAGAATAAAGGAATCGGGTGGAATATATTACTTCCATCCTTTCCCTGTGATAAAATAAAAATCGTTGTTTAAAATGTGAAAATGTGTGTAAACATTTAAGGGAGGTGAATGAATTGTCAAACGAAAAGCAAGTAGAAGAACAAAACGAAGAAGTGGTTGAAGAAGTTCAAACAGAAGCTGCTGAAGCAACTGAAGCTGAAGCGTCTGAGGAAGTAAAGCCTCTTCAACAAGAAAATGATCAATTAAAGCAACAGCTTGAAGAAGAAGAGAATCGCTACTTACGTCTACAAGCTGATTTCGATAATTTCCGTCGTCGTTCACGTCTCGATGCAGAAGCTGCTCAAAAATACCGTGCTCAATCATTAGTTGCGGATATTTTACCAGCACTTGATAACTTTGAACGTGCATTACAAGTTAACACAGCGGACGAACAAACTAAATCTGTGCTGCAAGGTGTAGAAATGGTATACCGTCAATTGGTAGAGGCACTTCAAAAAGAAGGTGTTGAAGCAATTGAGTCAGTTGGGAAAACATTCGATCCATACGAGCATCAAGCAGTGATGCAAGTAGAAGACGATGAATACGAACCGAACACGGTAGTAGAAGAGCTTCAAAAAGGTTACAAATTAAAAGATAAAATCATCCGCCCTGCGATGGTTAAAGTGAATCAATAACACTACATATTATGAAGGAGGTCATTGTCAATGAGTAAGATCATTGGTATCGATTTAGGTACAACTAACTCTTGTGTCGCTGTATTAGAAGGCGGCGAACCAAAAGTAATTCCAAATCCAGAAGGAAACCGTACAACGCCATCAGTTGTGGCATTCAAAAACGGTGAGCGTCAAGTTGGGGAAGTAGCGAAACGTCAAGCTATTACAAACCCTAACACAATTATTTCAGTTAAACGTCATATGGGTACAGACCATAAGGTGGAAGCTGAAGGCAAGCAATACACGCCTCAAGAAATGTCAGCTATCATTCTTCAACATTTAAAAGGTTACGCTGAAGAGTATTTAGGTGAGCCTGTAACAAAAGCTGTTATCACAGTTCCTGCTTACTTTAATGATGCTGAGCGTCAAGCAACAAAAGATGCTGGTAAAATTGCTGGTTTAGAAGTAGAGCGTATTATTAACGAGCCTACTGCAGCAGCACTTGCATACGGATTAGAAAAAACAGATGAAGATCAAACAGTTTTAGTTTATGACCTTGGTGGCGGTACGTTTGACGTATCTATTCTAGAACTTGGCGACGGCGTATTTGAAGTTCGCGCAACTGCAGGTGACAACCGCCTTGGTGGTGACGACTTTGACCAAGTAATCATCGACTATTTAGTCGCTGAATTCAAAAAAGAAAACGGCGTTGATCTAAGCAAAGATAAAATGGCGCTTCAACGTTTAAAAGATGCGGCTGAAAAAGCGAAAAAAGATTTATCAGGCGTAACATCTACACAAATTTCTTTACCATTTATCACTGCTGGAGAAGCTGGTCCTCTTCACTTAGAGGTATCTTTATCACGTGCTAAATTTGACGAGTTATCAGCAGGCCTTGTAGAGCGTACAATGGCTCCTGTGCGTCAAGCTTTAAAAGATGCAGGCCTTTCTGCAAGCGAACTTGATAAAGTAATCTTAGTTGGTGGTTCAACTCGTATCCCAGCGGTACAAGATGCAATCAAAAAAGAAACTGGTCAAGATCCTCACAAAGGTGTAAACCCTGATGAAGTAGTTGCACTTGGTGCAGCAATTCAAGGTGGCGTATTAACTGGTGATGTAAAAGACGTTGTATTACTAGACGTAACGCCTTTATCGCTAGGTATCGAAACAATGGGTGGCGTATTTACAAAGCTAATTGAGCGTAATACGACGATTCCAACAAGTAAATCACAAGTATTCTCAACGGCTGCAGATAGCCAAACGGCTGTAGATATTCATGTTCTTCAAGGTGAGCGTCCAATGTCTGCAGACAACAAAACGCTAGGTCGTTTCCAGTTAACTGATATTCCACCTGCACCACGCGGAGTACCTCAAATCGAAGTGTCATTCGATATTGACAAAAATGGTATCGTAAACGTTCGTGCAAAAGATTTAGGTACAAACAAAGAGCAAGCTATTACAATTAAATCTTCAACAGGTTTATCAGATGATGAAATCGATCGCATGGTAAAAGAAGCGGAAGAAAACGCAGATGCTGATAAGCAGCGTAAAGAAGAAGTAGAACTACGCAACGAAGCAGATCAATTAGTGTTCACAACTGAAAAAACATTAAAAGATCTTGAAGGAAAAGTAGAAGAAGCTGAAGTAACAAAAGCGAACGAAGCAAAAGATGCTTTAAAAGCAGCGATTGAAAAGAATGACCTTGAAGAAATCAAAGCGAAAAAAGATGAACTTCAAGAAATCGTTCAAGCGTTAACTGTAAAATTGTATGAGCAAGCTCAACAAGCTCAGCAAGCAGGTGAACAAGGCGCTCAAAATGATGATGTTGTAGATGCAGAGTTTGAAGAAGTAAACGACGACAAAAAATAATGCATCTTGACGACTAACGTGAATGACGCCATGGTGCGATTCACATCTTTTTAAAAAGTCAAAGTCAAGCTCATTTCTTGGCTTTGACTTTTTTAACGTGGAAAAGCGAAAAGGAAAGTTTTTCACTTGGCTCTCTGCGTGCACGGGAGCAATAGAAAGTAACTTTTATGTTGCTATGGAATTATTAATAATGATACAATTACGTTTATGTGAAACGATTCGGGAGTGAGTATTGATGAGTAAGCGAGATTACTATGAAGTACTCGGTATCAGTAAGAGCGCTACAAAAGATGAAATAAAAAAAGCATACCGCAAGCTTTCTAAACAATATCATCCAGATATTAACAAAGCGGAAGATGCTGCTGACAAATTTAAAGAAGTAAAAGAAGCATATGAAGTATTGAGTGATGACCAAAAAAAAGCACAATACGATCAATTTGGTCATACTGATCCAAATCAAGGCTTTGGCGGCTTTGGTGGAGGCGGCTCAGACTTTGGCGGCTTCGGCTTTGAAGATATTTTCAGCTCGATCTTTGGTGGTGGTGGTCGCAGACGTGACCCTAATGCTCCGAGACAAGGTGCCGATTTACAATACACGATGACACTTTCTTTTGAAGAAGCTGTTTTCGGAAAAGAAACAACAATTGAAATTCCACGTGAAGAAACGTGTGAGACATGTCACGGTTCAGGTGCAAAACCTGGAACAAAAGTCGATACATGTTCGCACTGTAATGGTTCAGGTCAGTTAAACGTTGAACAAAACACGCCGTTTGGCCGCGTGGTAAATCGACGTGCGTGTCATCATTGTAATGGTACGGGAAAAATCATTAAAGACAAATGTGCAACGTGCCATGGTGACGGTAAAGTAACAAAACGACGTAAAATTAATGTTAAAATTCCGGCTGGTGTAGATGATGGTCAACAGCTGCGCGTAAGTGCTCAAGGAGAACCAGGGGTAAATGGTGGTCCTCCGGGAGATTTATACGTAGTGTTCCACGTGCGCACTCATGAATTCTTTGAACGTGATGGAGACGATATCTACTGCGAAATGCCTTTAACGTTTGCTCAGGCAGCGCTGGGTGATGAAGTAGAAGTACCAACTCTACACGGCAAGGTGAAGCTGAAGATTCCAGCTGGTACACAAACGGGAACGAAATTCCGTTTAAAAGGAAAAGGTGTGGCAAACGTACGAGGATATGGTCAAGGAGATCAGCATATTCACGTTCGAGTTGTAACTCCAACAAAAATATCAGAAAAACAAAAACAATTATTGCGTGAGTTCGCTGAACTGAGCGGTCAAGAAGCCGTTGATGAGCAGCATGATTCCTTTTTTGCAAAAGTAAAACGAGCAATTAAAGGAGAATAATTGTCTTTCATAGTAAACAGAGACAGGTTGGTAAAGGTACTTTGCCAACCTGTCATCTGTCATGTTCATATTTAAAATCCTATATTACTGAAGGCAGAAAGGATGAAGTTGGTAGCAATGAAATGGTCTGAAATTTGTATTCATACAGCACAAGAAGCAATTGAACCCATCTCTCATATTTTACATGAATCAGGAGCTAGCGGGGTAGTCATTGAAGATCCTGCTGATTTAGTGAAGGACAGAGATACAACTTTTGGTGAAATCTACGATTTAAACGTAGAAGACTACCCAGAAGAAGGTGTAGTGATTAAAGCATACCTTCCAGTTAACAGCTTTTTAGCAGAAACTGTGGATGGTATCAAAAAAGAAATTAATGGACTGCTTGTTTACGACTTTGATTTAGGAGCTAACAAAGTTACGATCAGTGAAGTGAACGAGGAAGAGTGGGCCACTGCTTGGAAAAAATATTACCATCCCGTGAAAATTTCAGAGCGTTTTACGATTGTACCAACTTGGGAAAACTATGAAAAAGTAAGCACAGATGAATTGATTATTGAGCTTGATCCCGGAATGGCTTTTGGAACAGGTACGCATCCAACGACGGTTATGTCTCTTCAAGCATTGGAAAGAACAGTGAAAGCAGGAGATACTGTTATTGACGTGGGTACAGGTTCAGGAGTGCTAAGTATTGGCGCAGCTCTATTAGGAGCAAGTAATGTACAAGCTCTAGATCTTGATGAAGTAGCGGTACGTTCTGCCCGCGAAAATATTGAACTAAATCAAGTTGGGAACGTCGTAACAGTAGGTCAAAACAACTTATTGCAAGGTATAGAAGGACCGGTTGACATTGTTGTGGCGAATATTCTAGCTGAAGTAATCGTTCGTTTTGTAGACGATGCTGCAAAAGTATTAAAGCCAGGAGGCATGTTCATTACATCAGGCATTATTAGTGCGAAAAAAGAAGATGTCAAAAAAGCGTTAACGGGAGCGGGCTTTGTTATTCAAGAAGTCACGCTTATGGAAGACTGGGTAGCAATTATTGCTCAAAAACAAGCTTAACAAGTGAGAAGGTGTCAAGATGCAACGTTATTTTCTGCCAAATGATCAATTTCAAGGGCAAAGTGTCATAGTGATACAAGATGATGCCCATCATATCTCACGCGTCATGAGAATGAATGAAGGATCACAGTTTATTGCCTGTAATGAACAGGGGCAAGCTGCTTTTTGTGAAATTGAAAATATTTCCGCTAACGAAGTGAAAGCATCTATTATAGAATGGATAAGCGAAGAAAAAGAGCTTCCAGTCCATGTTACAATTGTGAACGGTCTGCCTAAAGGGGATAAGCTCGAGCTTATTATCCAAAAAGGGACAGAACTTGGGGCGTATAAGTTTATCCCTTTTATTGCGGCTCGTTCAGTTGTTAAATGGGATGATAAAAAGAGTCAAAAAAAATTAGATCGCTGGAACAAGATTGCTAAAGAGGCTGCAGAACAATCTCATCGTACGATTGTACCAGCAGTAGAAGCCCCAATTTCTTTTAAGAAACTAGTAGAAATTAGCGGTGACTATACTCATAAAGTTGTAGCCTATGAAGAAAGAGCAAAGCAAGGAGAAACATCTCATCTGCACGCTGTTCTTTCGGCTTTAAAACCCGGCAATTCCGTGCTTGTGGTTGTAGGCCCCGAGGGTGGTTTGACCGAGCAGGAAGTAGAAGTATTAGAAGAAAATGAATTTACAATAAGCGGATTTGGTCCGCGAATTTTACGAGCAGAAACAGCTCCTTTATATGCGCTGTCTGCTATATCTTATCAAACTGAGTTAATGAGGTGACGATTATGTCAACAGTTGCTTTTCACACGCTAGGGTGTAAAGTAAATCACTATGAAACAGAAGCAATTTGGCAATTGTTCAAAGGCCAAGGCTATGAGCGTGTTGAATATGAACAAACTGCCGATGTATATGTAATTAATACATGTACGGTAACAAATACAGGAGATAAAAAAAGCCGTCAAGTTATTCGCAGAGCTGTGCGAAAAAATCCAGATGCGGTTATTTGTGTAACTGGGTGTTATGCTCAAACTTCGCCAGCTGAAATTATGGCCATTCCTGGTGTTGATATCGTAGTAGGTACACAAGATCGCGTTAAGATGCTTGATTATATTGAACAATTTAAAAAAGAGCGTCAGCCGATTAACGGCGTAGGAAACATTATGAAAACACGCGTGTATGAAGAGCTAGATGTACCGGCTTTTACAGACCGTACGCGTGCTTCGTTAAAGATTCAAGAAGGCTGTAACAACTTCTGTACATTTTGTATTATTCCATGGGCGCGCGGTTTAATGCGATCTCGTGATCCTAAAGAAGTAGTAGCACAAGCACAGCAGCTAGTGGATGCGGGCTATAAAGAAATCGTGTTAACAGGTATTCACACTGGCGGATACGGAGAAGACATGAAAGATTACAATCTTGCCCAGCTTCTTCGTGATTTAGAGTCTCAAGTAAAAGGATTAAAACGCATTCGTATTTCGTCAATTGAAGCAAGTCAAATTACGGACGAAGTGATTGAGGTACTAGATCAATCAGAAATGGTTGTACGTCATTTGCATATTCCTCTTCAATCAGGTTCAAATACGGTATTGAAGCGCATGCGTCGTAAGTATACAATGGAGTTCTTTGGTGAGCGCTTAAACCGTCTGAAAGAAGCTCTTCCTGGATTAGCGATTACATCAGATGTGATTGTTGGCTTCCCAGGTGAAACAGAAGAAGAATTTATGGAGACGTATAACTTTATTAAAGAGCACGGTTTTTCAGAGCTTCACGTATTCCCGTATTCTAAACGTACAGGTACGCCAGCAGCTCGTATGACCGACCAAATTGATGAAGAAGTAAAAAATCAACGTGTGCATCGTTTAATCGAACTTTCAAATCAATTGGCAAAAGAATATGCTTCAACGTTTGAAGGAGAAGTACTAGAAGTAATTCCGGAAGAAAAATATAAAGAAGATCCTGAAAGTGGTTTATATGTAGGATATACTGATAACTACTTAAAGGTTGTGTTTAAAGCGTCTGAAGAAATGGTTGGAAAGCTTGTAAAAGTGAAAATTTCAAAAGCTGGATATCCTTATAATGAAGGTGAGTTTGTTCGCGTGCTAGATGAGGTTCATCTTCAAGATCAGGTGAAAATGAGCTCATAACACTTATTGGAAAGCTGCGTGTTTACGCAGCTTTTTTCATACGTGTAAAAAAGCTGAACGAGTAATGTTTTATCGAGAAAGTTCATAAAATAAAGGGGGAATAACTGCATTACTTTATGTAAAGCGGTTGACCTTAAGGAATCATTATATTATAATTGCAAAAGACATGTCTAACATGTCATTTCATTATGATGTTAGTGGTTTTGTTCGGAGGGAGGGAATTAGAATGTCAAGAACAGTTGTTCGTAAAAACGAATCGCTTGAAGATGCTCTTCGTCGCTTCAAACGTTCAGTTTCAAAAACTGGTACGTTACAAGAAGCAAGAAAGCGCGAATTCTATGAAAAGCCTAGCGTAAAGCGTAAGAAGAAATCTGAAGCTGCTAGAAAACGCAAGTTCTAATAAGAGGGTGGATTTATGAGTCTTCTCGAGCGTTTAAATAGTGATATGAAACAAGCGATGAAAAACAAAGAGAAAGAGAAGCTTGGGGTCATTCGTATGGTCAAAGCATCTCTTCAAAACGAAGCCATTAAGTTAGGCACTGACCTAACTGAAGCAGACGAGTTGACGGTTATTTCTCGCGAATTCAAACAACGTAAAGACTCCCTCCATGAATTTGAGAAAGCAGGTCGTCAAGATCTTGTTGATAAAATTCATTCTGAATTAGCGGTTTTAGAAGTTTACGCTCCTAAACAGCTAACTGAAGAAGAGTTATCTGAAATTATTAAAACGACGATTGAAGAAACGCAGTCTTCCTCTAAAGCTGATATGGGGAAAGTTATGGGAGCGCTTATGCCGAAAGTAAAAGGCAAAGCGGATGGCTCTCTTGTTAATAAGCTTGTCCTTCAACACTTATCATAAAAAACACCTTACCTTGTGTAAGGTGTTTTTTATATGGATAACAATCGAACGTATGTTTTGTTTTTCTAGTGCAAAGAATAAAATAGATAAATTTTAAAAAATTTGAAACTATTGTTAAAGTTATTCGTATATACAGATACATGCTCATACTATCTATGGAAGGAGGGAAGTGTATTCGGTGAAAACCTTATTTTCTTTCGTGTGCTTTCTTATCTTAGCCACTGGGTTATTCCCCACTATTAGCACCGCTGACGTGAAGCGTGTACACGTTATTCCTGTAAATAAAACAGTAGAAAATGGACTGCTTTCTTTTCTAAACAGATCCATTGAAGATGCGGAAAATGACGGTGCAGATTTGATTATATTGGACATAGATACTCCTGGAGGAGCTGTAGATGCAGCTTCTGAAATAGCTAAAAGCTTAACCTCAACACCTATTCCTACCGCTGCTTTTGTCGATAAAAAAGCATTATCGGCCGGAGCGTATATTGCACTTAACGCCGATCAAATTTATATGACACCCGGTTCTACAATGGGATCGGCAGCTGTGATTGACCAACAGGGAAATGCCGCAGGAAAAAAAGCTCAGTCCTACTGGTTATCGGCTATGAAGAGCGCAGCAGAACAAAATAACCGAAACCCTAAATATGCAGAAGCGATGGCAAATACCAAGATGGTAATACCTGAGCTCAACTTAAAAGGGAACGAATTGCTGACGCTCACTCCGAAGCAAGCCGAGCAAGTTGGTTATTCAGAAGGGACTGTAAAAAATTTAGACGATCTCCTAAGCGTACTTGGCTATGAAGATGCTAAACTGACGTATGCAAAAATGAGTGTAAGTGAACAAATTGCTCGTTTTCTTACCCATCCGCTTGTTGTACCCATTTTATTATCCATTGGTGCTTTAGGAATTGTAATTGAATTGTTTACGCCTTCATTTGGTATTGCGGGCTCTATTGGAATAGCTTCACTTCTTTTATTTTTCTATGGTCATATGGTAGCAGGATTAGCTGGCATGGAAGCGCTCGTTTTATTTATAGCGGGAATTATATTGCTTCTGTTAGAGATTGTAGTACCAGGCGGAGTTTTAGGACTGCTAGGACTTGGAGCTATCATTTTAAGTTTTTTTATGTCAACAGATAATAATGTCGAAATGGGAATTTCTCTTGTAATTGCAATAGTGGTGGCACTGGGAGGTGCGTTTGTGATGATGAAATTTTTTAAAAAAAAGCTTACACCTTTCAAAAAAATGGTGCTTAATGATTCACTTAATACCGAATCTGGCTATGTGTCGAATCAAAATCGTTATGAATTAATAGGAAAACAAGGTAAAACAACAACACCGCTTCGTCCTTCAGGTACCGTGCTCATCGATGAAGAGTATGTGGATGTAGTCACTGAAGGCGGATATTTAGACAAAGATGTGTTAGTAAATATTATAAAAGTAGAGGGATCAAGGGTTGTGGTGCGGAAGCTTACAGAGCCTTTGAAAAAGGAGGACCTTAATTAATGGAAGTAGGTAGCGTATTGTTTTTTGTAGTTATTGGTCTAGCAATTATTGCTTTAGCTGTTTTTTTCACTTTTGTACCAATTATGCTATGGATTTCAGCATTAGCAGCAGGCGTTCGTATTAGTATTTTCACACTGGTCGGAATGAGACTTCGTCGAGTGATACCATCTCGCGTTGTGAACCCGTTAATTAAAGCAAGTAAAGCAGGTTTAGGCATTACCATTAATCAATTAGAAAGCCACTATTTAGCAGGCGGTAACGTTGACCGCGTGGTAAATGCGTTGATTGCAGCGCACCGAGCAAATATTGAGTTAACATTTGAGCGCGGAGCAGCTATCGACTTAGCGGGCCGTGATGTGCTAGAAGCTGTACAAATGAGCGTTAATCCAAAAGTTATTGAAACACCTTTTATTGCAGGGGTGGCTATGGATGGAATCGAAGTCAAAGCAAAAGCCCGAATTACCGTTCGTGCAAACATTGATCGACTAGTAGGGGGAGCTGGAGAAGAAACGATTATTGCCCGTGTTGGCGAGGGGATTGTTTCTACAATCGGTTCGCAAAAAGATCACAAAAAAGTATTGGAAAATCCCGATATGATTTCTCAAACGGTGTTAGGAAAAGGGCTGGATTCAGGAACAGCGTTTGAAATCTTATCCATTGATATTGCTGACATCGATATTGGTAAAAATATTGGGGCAGTTCTTCAAACAGACCAGGCGGAAGCAGATAAAAATATTGCACAAGCAAAAGCCGAAGAACGCCGTGCTATGGCCGTTGCTCAAGAACAAGAAATGCGTGCAAAAGTAGAAGAAATGCGTGCAAAAGTAGTAGAAGCAGAAGCAGAAGTACCGTTAGCGATGGCAGAAGCACTGCGCTCTGGCAATATTGGCGTCATGGATTATATGAATATTCAAAACTTGACTGCTGATACGGATATGCGTGATTCGATTGGAAAAATGTCTAAAGAAGACGATGAGAAATAATGAATCAGCTTAACAAGGAGGTTTTCTCCTAATGAATATCGTTGAAACGCTTATTAAACTAATTATTAATAATGCTTTCATTTTTGTCATCATTGGAGGGATTATTTTTAACGTTGTGCAGCGTTTTATGGCTCAGTCAAAAGAGGAAGAACAGCAGCGTTCTAAAAGAGCTCCTATGCCTCCTGTAAACAATCCTTCAAGGCGGGAAAGACCTAGATATCGACCTGTCAAAGAAGAGCCAAAAACAGCTCGTATGGATCCGGAAACTGTTCCTTCAGCAGAAACAAATCCTTTACAAGAAAAATTGGAAGAGCTAAAAAATCGTCCGCATCATGAACCGTCTATTCAAAAGAAAATCACGGTTGACAAACCAAAAATCACGGGTGAGAAAAACGTTCTCAAGCCCATTTCTCGTAAAGAAGCTGTTCAAGGAGTGGTATGGTCCGAAATTCTGGGGCCGCCAAAATCGAAACAACGTAAATATAAACGATAAATAGATGTGATACATTAACCCCCTTTCTCATAAACATGAGATGAAAGGGGGTTCTTTTTATGAGCAAAAAGTGGAGACACCAAATGAAAAGATGGATGACAAAAACAATGGAACTACCCGCTGATGTATTAATGGATCTTCCCCGTATTACGTTAGTTGGACAAATACACATTTATATTGAAAATCATAAAGGTTTATTAGCCTTTTCTGATACTGAAATACGCGTGTTACTAAAACAGGGACAAATGTTAATTCGAGGTGAAGGACTGGTCATTAAAGTAATACTGCCAGAAGAACTGGTTTTAGAAGGTAAAATCAATCAAGTTCTTTATTTAGAACAATAACACAAGGAGGAAAAAAATGAAGAATGGATGGACAAACTTTGTTATTGGTACCGTACGTATTCGAATTGTTGGAAAAGGAATTGAACGTTTCTTAAATAATTGTGTGAGACAACAGATTATGATTTCGAATGTCCATAAAGTTGACGGTCAGCTAGCGACAGCAACGATATTATTGAAAGATGTAAAGAAAATTCGTATACTAATTCGCAACGCAGATTGTAAAATTTATTTTATAAGAGGCAGAGGTTTTCCTTTTTTAACAAAACGAGTGATCAAAAATAGCGGGTTTGCTTTAGGTTTTCTTTCTTTTTTTATTATTCTTGGTTTGCTTTCTAACATGGTGTGGAAAGTGGAGATTAGCGGTGCAGAACCACAAACAGAACATCAAATGACGAAGCAGCTCGCCAAAATAGGTGTAAAAAGAGGAGAGTTTCAATTTCTGTTAGAGAGTCCTGAAAAAATTCAGCGCTATTTAACGGATAATATGAACAATATTACCTGGGTGGGAGTAGAAGTGCGCGGCACTTCTTATCACTTCCAAGTGGTTGAAAAAAATGAGCCCAAGCCTCAGCAAAAAACACCTTACCAACATTTAATTGCTAAAAAGAAAGCCATTATTACGAATTTGTTTGTCGAAAAAGGACAACCTTTAGTCAAGGTTAATGATTTTGTCAATGAAGGCGAGGTCCTAGTTTCCGGTATTATTGGAAACGAAAAAAATAAAAAAGTAGTAGCTGCTAAAGGGAAAGTCTACGGTGAAACATGGTATAAGTCTGAGGTAGAAGTGCCTTTAAAAACTGATTTTCAGGTATTAACGGGTAATGGATATACGAAGCACTATTTAGATTTTCAAGCTTTTAAAATGCCTCTTTGGGCTTTTAACAAAGAAAAATACGGTTCAAAGGTGACAGAAAAAGTGGAGCATCCACTCTATTTTTTTAAATGGAAATTACCTCTGTCGTATGAGAAAGTTGCTGTACGAGAAGAACAGAACTCTCAGCGCGTCTATTCTAAACAAGAGGCGGTGGAAAAAGCTTTGGAAATCGGTCGAAAAAAATTACTATCAACTTTAGGTGAGGATGCTAAAATAAAAGGTGAAAAAGTTTTGCACCAAGAACAGGACAATGGTAAAGTTAGATTATCAATACATTACCAAGTTATAGAAAATATTGCGAACACTCAACCAATTATTCAAGGAGATTGATGAATGTCAGAACAGCTAGTAACAATTAACGTACAACTTGATGATTCAAACGAAGCCATTTCATTATTTGGCGTACAAGATGCGAATTTAAAGCGAATTGAAGAAGAAATGCAGGTCTCTATCATTTCAAGAGGTGAGACTGTTGTAGTCTCGGGAAGTACAGAAAATGTTCAGCTAGTGGAAGAAATGCTTAAAAAGTTACTGAACATTATCCGAAAAAATATTTCCATATCTGAACGAGATGTTGTGTATGCGATTCAATTAGCTAAGAAAAATTCTCTCGAGTTTTTTGAAGATGTATATGAAGAAGAGATTGGTAAAAATGTAAAAGGTAAGACTATTCGTGTTAAGACATTAGGACAAAGTCAATACATTTCTTCTATTAAGAAAAATGATTTGGTATTTGGAATTGGGCCTGCTGGTACCGGTAAAACGTATTTAGCCGTTGTCATGGCCGTTAATGCTCTTAAAAATGGTCACGTACAGCGTATTATTTTAACACGTCCTGCTGTTGAAGCAGGTGAAAGTCTTGGCTTCTTGCCAGGAGATTTGAAAGAAAAAGTAGATCCTTACTTGCGGCCTCTGTACGATGCATTACATGATGTATTAGGAACAGAACACACGCAACGCCTAATCGAACGCGGAGTTATTGAAATAGCACCCCTTGCTTATATGCGAGGTCGTACACTAGATGATGCGTTTGTTATCTTAGACGAAGCGCAAAACACCACGATGGCGCAAATGAAGATGTTTTTAACACGACTAGGATTTGGGTCCAAAATGGTGATTACAGGAGATATTTCACAAATTGATTTACCAAAAGGAGCTCAGTCTGGTCTAGCAGCTGTCTCGAAAATCCTGACCAATGTTAAAGGTATTTCATTTGTTCATCTAGAACAGTCAGATGTTGTGCGCCATCCACTTGTGGGACGCATCATTCAAGCGTACGAACAAGCTGACCAAAAGACCCTTTCTTAATAGGGTCTATTTTTTGTAAAAGGGGGTACGTTTGTGTCAACGTTTCGGATAATCAAGCAAACAATGGCACAGATCGAGCGATTACGGTTAATTCAAATTGGGTTATATGCCTTGTTAGGTGTAATGATGTTTGCGTCTATGTATAGCAATGTAAAGCCGCAGGAATTAGATCTCAGATTACTGTCTATTTCCCCGCAAACCATTTACTCACCCGTTACCATTGAAGATAAAGAGAGTACAGAGAAAAAACGGGCAGAGGCAGAACAAGCCGTTGAAGATGTGTATACACAAAAAACAGAATACGCACAGAACCAAGTCGATCTTGTTGCATCTATTTTTGATGCGATGATGGAAGTTAATACAGAATATGAAAAAGAAGATCATGAAGATGACAGTATCGATGCCGTATTAAAAACCAAACAAAAAATGCTAGAGGACAAGCTTCCTGAAGACATTCAAAAAAACTTGCCAAAGGATACCATTAAGCAGCTGCTTCAGTCTTCTAACAGTGATTTATCGATTGCAAAAGATGCTGTAGTCACGGCCGTTCATCATGTGATGAAAGATCAAGTGAAGATTAGCGATGTAGAAGAGAAAAAAGACCAGGTAGAAAGTCAGCTTGTTTACACCAATGTCAGCAATTCCCTGAAGGATTCAATGAATGCAATTGCTAAATTCGCTATCATTCCAAATGTGATTTATGATCCACAAAAAACAGCTGAAAACCGTCAAGCAGCTGTGGAAAAAGTGGAGCCTGTCCGAATCAAACAAGGCCAAATTATTGTAGAAGAAAATCAGCTTATTAATCCCGATATATATCGTCAGCTCCAGCTCGCGGGATTGTTGAATAATAAAGGATCTATTCAGCCTTTTGCGGGGTTAGCTTTGCTGATTGTAATGATGATAGCGGGCCTCATTTACTATTTGCGTGAATTTCACACCAAGACATATCAGCCCTTGCTGTTGTATGTATTGGTAGCAACCATTACGATTGGCCTCATGAAAATCTTAAGCTTGTTTCAGCAAATTGATTTATCGGAAATTGGTTTCTTAGCTCCTGTTGCGGTGGGAGGTTTGCTGATTCGAATTTTAATGGATGAACGCATTGCTATTTTATCAAGCATTGTATTTGCTATTTGTGGAAGTATTATTTTTAATGGTGAATTGACAACCTCGTTTAATATGAACATCGGGATCTACTTTTTAATTAGCAATATTGCTGCTATTTTATTTTTAAGCAGGCAGCACAGACGTTCACGGATTTTGCAGGCAGGTCTATTTGTGGCTATGGTAAACGTAATTATCAGCTTTGCGATTATTTTTATTAAAAATGGCCAAATCGGCACTGTAGAGCTTGGCTATTACAGCATGATGTCAATTGCCTCTGGTGTTATTGCTTCGGTTTTAACTATAGGTTTGCTTCCGTTTTTTGAAAGTGGATTTGGCATTTTATCTACGATGAAGCTGATTGAATTATCGAGTCCTAATCATCCGCTATTACGCAAAATCTTAACCGAAACACCTGGAACATATCATCATAGTGTAATGGTGGCAAACTTATCTGAAGCGGCGTGCGAAACGATAGGAGCTAACGGTTTATTAGCGAGAGTCGGAGCTTATTACCACGATATCGGTAAAACGAAGCGACCGCAGTATTTTATTGAAAATCAAATGAATATTACTAATCCGCATGATAAACTAAGTCCTAAGACTAGTAAAAATATTATAATCGCACATGCTACAGATGGAGCTACTATTTTGCGGAATCATAAGTTTCCAAAAGAGATTGTAGATATTGCAGAGCAGCATCACGGAACGACCTTGCTTAAGTTTTTCTATCATAAGGCACTTGAACAGACAGAAGAAAAAATTGATGAAAAAGAATATCGCTATCCTGGACCAAAGCCTCAGTCGAAAGAAGCAGCGGTTATCTGCATAGCTGATAGTGTAGAAGCAGCCGTAAGGTCAATGTCCAATCCGACTCCGGAAAAAATTGAGAACTTGGTTCGAAATATTATTAAAGATCGCTTGCAGGATGAACAGCTTAGCGAGTGTAACGTAACGCTCAAAGAGCTAGAGTTAATTCGCCAAGCACTATGTGAAACTTTAAATGGGATTTTTCATTCCCGAATCGAATATCCAGAGATAAAAAAAGAGAAGGTGAAGGTATGAGTTTAGTTATTGATTTTATTGATGAAACAAACGAAGTAAGTGAAGAACAGCAAAAAGAGCTTGAGCAGCTGCTTGAAGCTGCTGCTATATATGAAAATCTGCAAGAGGATGCAGAAGTATCCGTTACATTTGTGGATAATGATCGAATTCAAGAAATCAATCATCAATACCGCCATAAAAATCAGCCAACGGATGTAATATCGTTTGCGCTAGAAGAAATGGGCGAAGATGAAATGCAAATTATCGGAGATGAGATGCCAAGAGTCCTAGGGGACATTGTCATTTCGATTCCAAAAGCTCATGAGCAAGCAGAAGAATACAATCACTCATTTATGAGGGAACTAGGATTCTTAACGGTTCACGGTTTCTTGCATTTGCTTGGATATGACCATGAAACATCAGAAGATGAAAAAGAGATGTTTACACGTCAAAAAGATATTTTAGAACAATATGGACTCTCGCGATAAAAAGGGGATAGCTAAAGTTGTCAGTAGCTTTGGTTATGCAATAGAAGGGTTTCTTTATGTTTGTAAAACACAGAGAAATATGCAAATTCACGTAGCAGCTTCTTTCATCGTCCTTTTCTTAGGCACCGTGCTGTCAATTACAGCTGGTGAATGGACGGTTGTGCTACTTCTGATTGCAGGCATGTTCAGCTTGGAGTTAATGAATACAGCGGTTGAAAAAGTTGTCGATTTAGCTTCTCCTGAATATCACATACTAGCAAAACACGCAAAAGATGCAGCCGCAGCCGCGGTGTTGGTCTATGCGTGTTTTGCTGTCCTTATAGGAGGAATTATTTTCTTAAAGTATTTGTTTTAAAAAGGATTCTTTTTGGTTCTTTACACCCCCGTGGTATAATAAAAAAGGACAAGTTAAAAGACATGTAGAAGCGCAAAAGGAGAGCGGATAAATGGATAAGACCGGACTGATTGATGAGGCGAAAAAGGCTCGTGAAATGGCTTATGTACCGTATTCAAAATTTAAAGTTGGTGCAGCTTTATTGACGAAAGATGGAAAGGTTTATCGCGGCTGCAATATTGAAAATGCAGCTTATAGCATGTGCAATTGTGCTGAGCGTACGGCTTTATTTAAAGCCTATTCAGAAGGTGATAAAGAGTATGCAGCACTTGCTGTAGTAGCTGATACTGATCGTCCTGTTTCTCCGTGTGGAGCATGCAGACAAGTAATCTCTGAGCTTTGTCCAAAAGAAATGAAAGTTATATTAACCAATTTAAAAAATGACATACAAGAATTAACTGTGGAAGAATTACTTCCAGGAGCATTTTCATCGGAGGATTTACATGAGTAATAATAAATTTAAGTCAGGTTTTGTTTCAATTATTGGAAGACCCAACGTAGGGAAATCAACTTTTTTGAACCGAGTAATTGGTCAAAAGATTGCGATTATGAGTGACAAACCGCAAACAACTAGAAATAAAATTCAGGGTGTGTACACGGAAGATCAGGCGCAAATTGTGTTTATTGATACACCAGGAATTCATAAACCCAAGCATAAATTAGGCGACTTTATGATGAAGGTAGCGCAAAATACGCTTAAAGAAGTAGATTTAATTTTATTTATGATTAACGCAACAGAAGGCTTAGGTCGAGGCGATGAATTTATTATCGAGCGTTTAAAGGATACAAAAACGCCTGTTTTCCTTGTGATTAATAAAATTGATGAAATTCATCCAGACGAATTGTTTTCAATTATCACGAATTATAAAGACTTATATCCTTTTGCTGAAATTGTGCCAATTTCAGCTTTACAAGGAAATAACGTGGAGCGTTTGCTTGATCAAATTAAGCAGCGATTGCCGGAAGGTCCGCAATATTATCCGGCAGATCAAGTGACAGATCACCCAGAGCGCTTTATTATTACGGAATTGATTCGTGAAAAAGTACTGCATGCAACGAGAGAAGAAATACCTCATTCTATTGCCGTTGTGATGGATTCTATGCAAAGACGAGATAATGGTGCTGTTTACGTCGGCGCTACAATTATCGTCGAAAGAGATTCACAAAAAGGCATCGTAATTGGAAAGCAAGGAAAGATGTTAAAAGAGGTAGGAAGAAAAGCAAGAGCAGACATTGAAGCCCTTTTAGGTTCAAAAGTATTTTTAGAACTATGGGTAAAAGTGCAAAAAGATTGGCGAAACCGATCGTCGCATCTCCGTGACTTTGGATTTAGAGAAGACGAATACTAATCATTTAAGTTCTTGTTTGCATTGATTTATATCCCTTCATAAAAGAAGGTAATTTGTAAAAAATTGTGTTACATGATTTTACGTCGGAAGGCTATTCTAAACATAAGGAATTGAAATATGTATCTGATCTTTATGGTTAGAAAGGTGGGAGTTCTATGTTGAATTTTACTTGGAACATTTTTTCACAAACAGGTAGCATTGATACTTATCTCATTTTTAAGGAACTTGAAAATGAAGTGAAAGAAAGACCCGAAACATATGAGGACAACAGCGAAAGTCTCAATTCTCCCTTGTCTTAGCCTTCTGTAAGATGGCGGTGATGATGATTGTTTAAAAAGTGTGAAGGAATTGTCATTCGAACGAATGATTACGGTGAATCAAATAAAATTGTCACCATTTATTCACGTGAACTCGGAAAAGTGGGTCTCATGGCAAGAGGGGCAAAAAAGCCCAGTAGTCGCTTAGCTTCCGTCACACAATTATTTACGTATGGATACTTTTTTATACAAGCAGGTTCAGGAATGGGTACTCTCCATCAAGGAGAAGTTATCTCATCTATGAGAAGCATACGCGAAGATATCTTCACAACAGCGTATGCTTCTTATATTCTTGAATTAACGGATAAAGCTACTGAGAACAATAAACCAAATCCATTTCTTTTTGAACTGCTGCACCAAACCATTCATTATATGAACGAAGAGTATGATGCAGAGATCTTAACATTTATTTATGAAATGAAAATGTTAAACGTTCTAGGTCTTCATCCTACATTAAATGAATGTGCAGTCTGCCACCAAGGTGAAGGAACATTTCATTTTTCCATTCGAGAAGGCGGGTTTATTTGTCATCGATGCTTAGAAAAAGATCCTTATCATTTGAAAATTAGTCCGATGACGGTTAAACTATTAAGGCTATTTTATTATATTGATTTAAAGCGGTTAGGTTCTATTTCTGTTAAGCCTGAAACAAAAAAACAATTAAAGTTTGTAATTGATCAATATTACGAAGAATATTCAGGATTGTTTTTAAAAACAAAGCGGTTTTTGAATCAGATGGAGTCTTTAAAACAATCGCTCTCTGATGAGAAATAGAAAAGATAATCAGTGATATGCAAGGAATTGCTGTCGCTAGGGTGCCTCGTAGTGTGTAGAGGACACCCTTTTTACTGTGGAGCGAAGGGGCAGTTTCACTTGTTGTAAGCGTAATGCCTGCTTTTTTTGAGAAGCCGTGGTAAAATAAACGGCATTCTAAAAAGATAAAATGCTAAAATTAATAAGTTATAGCTTTTACTTTTGCTTAAAAAGTATATAATGTTTTATAAATAGTATGTCACATTTAATGATTAGGTGGTGAGTACAATCGAACTGAACAAACGACAAGAACAAATTTTGCAAATTGTCAAAGACGAAGGCCCTATTACAGGCGAGCATATTGCAGATCAGCTTAGCCTTACGCGGGCAACGCTAAGACCGGACTTGGCTATTTTAACAATGGCTGGTTATTTAGAAGCGCGACCGCGCGTAGGTTACTTTTACACAGGTAAAACAGGAGCACAGCTTCTTACAGATAAAATAAAAAAAATACAGGTGCAAGAATATCAGTCTATCCCGGTAGTCGTGAACGAAAATGTGTCGGTATATGATGCTATTTGTACAATGTTTCTAGAAGACGTGGGGACCCTTTTTGTAGTGGATGAGAAATCCCAGCTAGTGGGAGTACTGTCGCGTAAAGATTTATTGCGCGCGAGTATCGGAAAGCAAGAGCTCACATCTATTCCTGTTCATATTATCATGACGAGAATGCCCAACATTACATATTGCTATCGCGAAGATTTGTTAATTGATATTGCTAAGATCTTAATTGAAAAACAGATTGATGCTATGCCCGTTATTAAAGAGGGAGACGGCAATTTTGAAGTGGTGGGACGCATTACCAAAACAAATATTACAAAATTACTAGTAGCATTAGCAAATGATGAAGTATTATAAGTGAAAAAGGATTAAAAAGGGGATGCACAAAATATGAACAACCCATGTCTTTATGTCATTTCGGATTCTGTAGGTGAGACAGCTGAACTAGTTGTAAAGGCTGCATCAAGTCAGTTCAATATGACGGACTTTGTAATTAAAAGAGTACCTTACGTAGAGGACATCGCAACACTTTCAGAAGTGGTTTCAGTAGCGAAGTTGAACAACGCTATTATTGGCTTTACGCTAGTAAAGCCCGAAATGAGAGAATTTTTAATTCAAGAAGCGTCCAAGAACGGGGTAGAGGTATTTGATATTATTGGACCTTTAATTGATAAAATTCAATCTTCTTATCAACTTTCTCCTCGCTATGAGCCTGGAATGGCTAGAAAATTAGACGAAGATTATTTTAAGAAAGTAGAAGCAATTGAATTTGCAGTGAAATATGATGATGGGCGTGATCCGAGAGGCATTCTTAGAGCGGATATCGTATTAATCGGAGTATCAAGAACATCTAAAACACCTCTTTCTCAATTTTTAGCACACAAGCGTTTGAAAGTAGCTAATGTTCCAATTGTACCTGAGGTAGATCCACCAGAAGAGCTGTTTCATGTATCACCTGAGAAGTGCATAGGGCTTACTATTAGTCCTGAAAAATTAAACGATATTCGTAAAGAGCGTTTAAAGTCTCTTGGGCTAAACGATAAAGCAATTTATGCTAATATTGGCCGTATTAAAGAAGAACTTGAATTTTTCCAAGGGATTGTAGATAAGATTGGCTGTGAAGTGGTGGACGTATCCAACAGAGCCGTAGAAGAAACAGCTGGTATCATTCTCAATACCATCAAAAAGAAATAAACGATGGATCTCCTCTGTGCGTGACAGAAAGGAGATTGCTTTCTTATGTTTGTATGCTGTAAGCCTAAGAAAATATACCAAAGATGAATATGACAGAACTTTTAAAAACAAGTGACTTTGGTATAGAAAATATAGGTTGTTTATATTATAATAAAAAATTGTGATAAAAAAGAATAGTTTTAGGTTTAGACTTTGTTAAGAACGAATAAACTATTTATATAAAAGTCAAGTCAAAATCGAAAAAAGTATTCGACAAATGCCATCTACAGGAAATAACAAATTGTTAGAAGGAATCTCTGGAGGGATGTAGAATACAGAGTTATAGCAAAAGAAAAAGTAAAGTTTTTGTCGATGCTGATGCATGCCCTGTTAAAGCAGAAATCGTTGAACTTACACATACATATGACATCGAGCTTGTATTTGTTGCTTCCTATGCTCACATGCAAACAAATCCTACACCAGGAAAATGGGTCTATGTGGATGCAGAAAAGGAAGCCGCAGATTTATATATTTTAAATCACGCAGTCAAGCAGGATATTGTTGTAACTCAAGATACTGGCTTAGCAAGCATGTTAGTAAGTCGAGGGGTTTACGCACTGTCTCCTCGTGGAAAGTACTATAATGACGACGAAATGAATACGGTGCTTTTCTTTCGCTATGTTTCTGCAAAAGAGCGACGGTCAGGCCGTCATACTAAAGGCCCAAAGGCATTTAGTGAAGAAGATCGCCAGCATTTCATTCAAGCTTTTGAAAAAATGTTGTCGAAACTTGCAGGAATTTAGCACTTAGTGAAGAATATTATATGAAATACGGAGCTGTTACTATGGCAAATCGAATTCCTGATGAAGTAATCGACCGTATTCGGCATTCAGTAGATATTGTCGACGTCATAAGCGATTATGTACAACTAAAAAAACAAGGGCGCAATTATTTTGGACTCTGTCCGTTTCATGGGGAAAGCACACCGTCTTTTTCAGTATCGCCTGATAAACAAATTTATCATTGCTTTGGATGCGGTGCAGGAGGGAATTCATTTTCATTCGTAATGGAATTAGAAGGACTGTCCTTCACGGAAGCAGCCCAGCAGCTTGCTGAAAAAGGAGATATTCCTTTCGAACATGAGATACATCCTCATGAAGAAGATAATCAAAAGCCTAGCAATAAAATGATTGAAGCACACGAGCTTTTAAAGAAATTTTACCATCATTTATTGGTAAATACAAAAGAAGGCCAAGATGCTTATGATTATTTAATAAATCGAGGGTTTTCACGAGAAATTATCGATGAATTTGAGATAGGTTTTGCTTTAGATTCGTGGGAATTTGTAAGTAAGTTCTTAACAAAACGTGGGTTTAATCCGCAAGAGATGGAACATGCAGGTTTAATCATTAAACGCAACCAAGATGAAACGTACTTTGATCGTTTTCGTGATCGAATTATGTTTCCTATTGCTGACTTGCAAGGCAAAACAATTGCATTTTCAGGGCGCCTGCTAAAAGAGATAAAAGGGCAGCCTAAATATTTAAACAGTCCCGAAACTTCTATTTTTAACAAAAGTCGCACACTCTACAACTTTCACCGCGCTAAAAAACATATACGCAAAAATCAGCAGGTTATTTTATTTGAAGGATTTGCAGATGTTATTTCGGCTGTTAAAGCCGGTTGCCCGAACGCAATTGCAACAATGGGAACTGCCTTAACAGAAGAACAAGCCAAGATTATTCGCCGAAATGTAGAGTCCGTTATCATTTGCTACGATGCAGATTCTGCCGGAATTGAAGCAGCGCACAAAGCAACTGCTATCTTAACAAATGTGGGTTGTACCGTTAAGATTGCTGTGATGCCGGATGGTTATGACCCGGATGATTATATTAAAGAATACGGGGCAGAGAAGTTTCAAAATGATGTTATTAATAGCAGCTTGACCTTTATGGCATTTCAAATGAGGTATCTTCGCCGAAAACGAAATCTACAAAATGAATCTGAACGTATGCAATACATTGAAGACGTTTTGAAGGAAATAAGCCTCCTTACGAAAGCCGTAGAGCGAGATCATTATTTACGCCAATTGGCACAAGAGTTTTCCATTTCATTAGATGCGCTTAAAGAACAGCAGTATCAAGTGTATCGAACTGAAAAAAAGAAAAAGGATAATGATTCTCCAAATCGAAATAATATAAATAGACAACCAGTCGTAAAGAGAAGCTTATTACCGGCTTATCAAAATGCAGAACGTTTTTTGATCGCTCATATGTTGAAAGATAAGGATGTAGCATTTAGAATTCAAGACCGACTTCAAGGTCAGTTCAATGTCGAGGAACATCGTGCGCTTGTTCTATATTTGTATGCTTATTACGAGGAAGGACACGAGCCTAATCCGAGCGGATTTATCGAGCGGTTGCCCGAGTCTTCGTTGTCTAGTCTAGCTTCAGAATTGGCGATGATGTCAATCAATGATGAATTGTCGGAGCAAGCTTTGAATGATTATATCCAAACGATATTGATTTACCCACAAAGGGTAGCAATAGAAAAAAAAGAAGCAGAAAAGCAAGAAGCAGAGCGTCAAAAAGATTATTTAAAAGCTGCGACAATAGCAATGGAAATTTTACAGTTGAAAAAAACGTTAAAATAAACGATATTGCGTATTAGTCCCACTTTTAGAAGGTTTTCCTTAAAATTTTGGAAGGAGGGGATCTGATGGCTGAAAAATCAGCTCAATCAAAACAACTTGATTCAGATTTAACAATTGAACAAGTAAAAGATCAATTGACCGAAATCGGAAAAAAACGTGGTGTACTCACATACGAAGAAATTGCAGAGCGTATGTCGAACTTCGAAATTGAATCCGATCAAATGGATGAATATTATGAATACCTTGGAGAACAAGGTGTTGAAGTAATGAGTGAATCTGAAGCAAATGATGACGATGCCGATCCCGATATTCAAGAACTGTCAAAAGAAGAAGAGTTTGATTTAAATGATTTAAGTGTACCTCCTGGTGTGAAAATTAATGATCCAGTTCGTATGTACTTAAAAGAAATCGGACGCGTTGACTTATTGTCAGCAGAGGAAGAAATCAATTTAGCAAAACGTATTGAAGAAGGCGATGAAGAAGCGAAACGTCGTCTTGCTGAAGCAAACTTACGTCTTGTTGTAAGTATCGCTAAACGCTATGTCGGGCGCGGTATGCTGTTTCTTGATTTAATTCAAGAAGGAAACATGGGTCTTATTAAAGCGGTAGAAAAATTTGATTATCGCAAAGGTTATAAATTCAGTACGTATGCGACATGGTGGATTCGTCAAGCTATTACTCGTGCAATTGCTGACCAAGCAAGAACGATTCGTATTCCCGTTCATATGGTTGAAACGATTAACAAGCTAATTCGTGTTCAACGTCAGCTTCTACAAGATTTAGGTCGCGAACCATCTCCTGAAGAAATTGCAGAAGATATGGATTTAACACCAGAAAAAGTTCGTGAAATCTTAAAAATTGCTCAAGAGCCGGTTTCTCTTGAAACACCAATTGGTGAAGAAGATGATTCTCATTTAGGTGACTTCATTGAAGACCAGGATGCAACATCACCTTCTGAACATGCTGCATATGAATTATTAAAAGAGCAGTTAGAAGACGTCCTGGATACGTTAACAGATCGCGAAGAAAATGTTCTTAGACTCCGCTTTGGTCTGGACGATGGACGTACGCGTACGCTTGAAGAAGTAGGAAAAGTATTTGGCGTAACGCGTGAGCGTATTCGTCAAATTGAAGCTAAAGCGCTTCGTAAGCTTCGTCATCCTAGCCGAAGCAAACGTTTAAAAGATTTCTTAGAATAGATAAAAGCGTAAATAACGCTTATGAGATAGCTTCTTTCCTAGAGGAAAGGGGCTATCTATTTTTTTTATGGAACAAATTTCATAAAAACACATTTTGAAGAAGTATATTGATTTTTTTACCAACTTTTCTTCTTTCATATATTTTACTGAATTGTCCTTCGTTTTGCAAATGCTCCTTTATATTATTTTGTTACAGAGCATAAGCTGTTCAAATTCCTTTTAAACATCCGAAAAATGGAATCGCTATCATTTTATTCATGCTTTGATTAGTACTTCTCTATTATAACATGAAAAAATTAAAACGTTTTAAAAGTTGAGAAAATTTACAAAAATGAATTATAATTAAATAATGTAAGCGTATACATTTTTTTTAGGGGGAATAAAAATGAATTTTGAATTAACCAATGAACAAAAGATGATTCAAAGGACGCTCAGAGAGTTTTCAGAGGCGGAAGTAGCACCGAATGCATTAGAGCGCGATCGAAGTAAGCAATTTCCGCTTGATGTTTTTAAAAAGTTAGGTGAGCTTGGGGTAATGGGTCTTCCTTTTCCTGAAGAATATGGAGGCGGAGGAGCAGATACGGTTAGTTTTGCTATTGTCGTAGAGGAATTAAGTAAAGCTTGTGGCTCTACAGGAATTACATACTCAGCTCATGTTTCGCTCGGAGGCGCACCTATTTATTTATTCGGAACAAAGGAGCAAAAAGAACAGTACCTACCTGCTTTATGCTCCGGAGAATCTTTTGGAGCGTTTGGTTTAACCGAACCGAACGCAGGAAGTGACGCGGGGGGAACGGAGACAGAAGCAGTGTTGAAGGATGGAACATTTAGGATTAATGGAAGTAAATGCTATATTACGAATGCCAGCTATGCAAAGTTTTTAGCTTTAACAGCTGTTACAAATCGTACAGAAGGGAAAAAAGAAATTTCAGCTATTATCGTGCCTACAGAAGCTCGAGGTTTTACTGTAATAGACAATTACGAGAAAATGGGTCTACATGCTTCAAATACAACTGAACTCGTTTTAGAGGATGTTGAAGTGCCTGAAGAGAATTTACTCGGTGTAAGAGGAGAAGGCTTTAAACAATTTCTAATGACGCTTGACGGGGGAAGAATTGGAATTGGCGCAATGGCCGTTGGAATCGCCCAAGCGGCTTATGAAAAAGCACTGTCATATGCGCAGGAAAGAAAGCAATTTGGGAAAGCTATTTCATCGTTTCAAGCGATTCAGTTTAAATTAGCTGATATGGCGATGAAAATTGAGTTAGCAAGAAATATGGTGTATAAAGCAGCGTGGTTAAAAGACCAAGGAAAGCCATTTACGAAAGAAGCTGCTATGTGTAAACTGTATGCTTCTGAAATTTGTATGGAAGTAGCCAGTCAAGCTGTTCAGATTCATGGAGGATACGGCTACATGAAGGAGTATCACGTGGAGCGTTATTTACGAGATGCCAAGCTTTTAGAAATTGGAGAAGGAACTTCGGAAATTCAGCGCTCGGTTATTGCAAGACAAATTGGCTGTTAAGATACGCAATAATAAATTAGTTAATTATGTAAATAAAACCCTTTCACTTATGAGCATTTTCAAGTAAAATAAAAGTGCTTATACTATTTTGTTATTTCTAGGGATGGGAATACATAAAGGGGGTATAGTGAGTGAAGCGAAATCCGCTAATACCATTTTTATTAATTGCGGTAATTGGGATTGCTTTAATGTTAACGCTTTCGTTCAACGGATTGAACAATGCAAAAGAAATCGCGGCTGAAAAAGAAGGCGGTGGCGCGGAACAGCAGGCTTCAGCTAAACCAGAAGAAATTTATCAAAAAACTTGTATTGGTTGTCACGGTGATCAGTATCAAGGTGGAGTAGGTCCTTCGTTAAAAGGAATTGGGAAAAAAGTTTCTCAAGACGAAATTGCAGATATTGTTGTAAACGGTAAAGGAAACATGCCGGCCGGGCTGGTTCCTCCGGAAAAAGCGAAGGAAATGGCTAAATGGGTATCAGAAATTAAATAGAGTTCAGAAACATGATTTTCTGGAAAGCCGCTCATTTATAAAGCAGGCTTTTTTTTTATGATTTTTTTATACGCATTCGGCTAAAAGGAAAACATGAAGAGAAATAGGAATCATGCAGCTATCTATGTTAAAATAATGAACAGTAATCACATAGAGAATAGGTGACAAAATGAATGAATTAAACTTATCAATAAGACTTGAAGAAGTAGTAAAGTCGATTCCTTTGGGAGCAAAGATAGCAGACATTGGCTCAGATCATGCATACTTGCCGTGTTTTGCTTATTTAAATGGATATATTAGCGGTGCCGTAGCAGGAGAAATTACAGAAGGACCTCTACAATCTGCTATTCAGCAGGTGAAAAAAACAGGCTTAACGGACGTTATTGACGTTCGAAAAGGAAACGGCCTAGAAGTAATATCACCGAATGAAGTAGACTGTATTACAATCTGCGGAATGGGCGGAACGCTTATTACGATGATTTTAGAAGAAGGAAAAGCGAAGTTAGAAGGAGTAAAAAGGCTTATACTTCAGCCGAATATTGGTTCACACCATATTCGCAGCTGGCTGATTCAACACAGCTGGGAAATCATTGATGAAAAAATCATCGAAGAAGACGGTCGTATGTATGAAGTCATCGTCGCTGAACCTGGAAACGCCTTAGCTCCTTATAACGGTGAAGTGGAAGCCGGTGTGTTAATGGGCCCTATTTTAAAAGAAAAGCGCTCTTCTGCTTTTATGACAAAGTGGACGCATGAATTAAATCATCTTAAACAAATTGTCAGCCAAATGGAGCAGGCTCAGTCCGAGGAAAGCAAAGCAAAACTTCAAAAACTTACCCAAGACATCTCATTAATTGAGGAGGCGTTAAAATGAGTAAAATCCCTAACGGATTTCAAGTAATTGAAGCATTTGAATCATTTTCTCCCAAGCATTTAGCGGTTGAAGGAGATAAAATTGGTTTACAGATTGGAACGTTAAACAAGCCTGTAAAAAAAGTAATGGTAACGTTAGATGTTCTTGAAACGGTCGTAGACGAAGCGATTGAAAAACAAGTGGATTTGATTATTGCTCATCATCCTCCTATTTTTAGACCTCTAAAACAAGTGGTTACAGATCGTCCTGAAGGGCGTATTTTAGAGAAATGCATCAAACATGATATTGCTGTATATGCTGCTCATACAAATTTAGATATAGCTAAAGGCGGAGTAAATGACCTGTTAGCCGAAGCATTGGGGCTACAAGAGACAAAAGTGCTGGTTCCAACAACGTCTATTCAGCTGAAAAAGCTTGCTGTATTTGTTCCTTCAAATCATGCTGAAGCAGTGCGCACAGCTATTTGTGATGCGGGAGCTGGACATGTGGGTCTTTACAGCGACTGTACGTTTTCAACTGAAGGGGAAGGCACATTTAAACCTTCTTCAGAAGCCAATCCATACATTGGCTCAAAAGGAGAGTTAGAACGTGTAAATGAAGCAAAACTTGAAACTATTTTTGAAGCAGATCAACAAAATAAAATTATTCGTGCCATGCTCAGTGCTCATCCTTACGAAGAAGTAGCCTATGACATTTATCCAGTGGAACAAACGGGCGAGACGCTTGGACTTGGACGGATTGGGAAGTTAAAAGAAGAGATGACGTTAAAACAGTTTGCCGCTCATGTTAAACAAGCATTGGATGTGGATGGTGTTAGAGTAGTAGGGTCTATGGATGCCACAGTGAAAAAAGTAGCTGTTCTTGGCGGAGATGGAAACAAATATATTACAAACGCAAAATTTAGCGGAGCAGATGCCTATGTAACAGGTGATTTGTATTTCCACGTTGCGCATGATGCAATGGCAATGGGATTAAACGTTGTAGATCCTGGTCATCATGTTGAAAAAGTCATGAGACAAGGTGTAACGCGTGTATTAAACAGTCTTTTTGATGCGAAAAACTTTGAGTGTGAAGTATTTGATTCAAAAGTAGACACAAACCCATTTACGTTTATGTAACAAAGAAGGTGTTGACGAATGTCAACACCTTCTTTTGTGTCTATTAAGACGATTTTTTTGTTCGAACTTTTGGTAAAATCTTTGAAAGAGGCACGCTTTTTTCACGTGTCCAAGTTGTTTCATCTTCTGGATCGAACTGATCTAGAAAATTGATGACCTCTTTTGTGATTGGAGTAGGGGTAGATGCGCCTGCCGTAACAGCTACGGTTTTCGCGTTCATCAACCATTCGATTTGAAGCTCTGAGATGTCACCGATACGATATGCCTCAGTGCCGGCAATCTCCATTGATACTTGAGCTAAACGATTTGAATTGTTACTTTTAGGATCTCCTACTACAATTGTAACATCTGCTTCACCTGCTTGCTCGGCTACAGCTTCTTGGCGAACTTGTGTAGCTAAACAAATTTCTTTGTGAACTTCAGCGTGCGGATATTTTTCTTTTACCTTTTCCATTACTTCTGCAACGTCCCACTGACTCATTGTTGTCTGGTTTGTTACAATGATTTTCTCGCGTTGAATATTTAAATGGGCTACGTCTTCTGCTTTTTCAATTAAATGAACGATATCTGGTGCGATACCAAGTGCACCTTCTGGCTCAGGGTGATTTCGTTTTCCGATATAAATAACGTCATAACCTTCTTTTTCTTTTTGGCGAATAAGGTCATGGGTTTTTGTAACATCCGGACATGTAGCATCGATTGTTGTTAAGCCTTTTTCTTTTGCTCGTTCTTTTACTTCTGGAGATACTCCGTGCGCAGTAAAAATAACGGTTCCTTCATTTATTTGGTCTAAGATTTCTAGGCGATTAGCACCGTCCAGTGTGATAATGCCGTCCTCTTCAAACGCATCTGTAACGTGTTTATTATGAACAATCATTCCTAAGATATAGATTGGTCGAGGCAATGATTTATCTAAAGCGGCGTTTCGTGCAATGACCATTGCGTCTACTACACCATAACAATAGCCGCGCGGTGCAATTTTAATAACTTTCATTTCAATTTCCTCCTCATCATAATCCTGACGAGCAATTCAACTCGCTTCTATTATATAAAAGAGGAAGGAAGAATACAAAGATATTCTTTTTTTACTCACTGTATTTCCTTAAGGAATCAGCAGATTTATCAAATATAAAGTTTTGGTTTAGACACCCGATCTCTGGATGAATGTTCAATTTCTTCTTCAAAGAAATCCAGCTCATCATCGGATGAATCCGTGCTTTCTGCGCCTGCTGATAAGACCTTACTGTCTTTGCTTTCATCAGTTTCAGAAACCTCTGTTCCTTCTGCTTCGAGTACTTCATCTGTGTCATCACTTGAGCGCAAGGCCTGATAGATTTTCCATAGAGAAGGAGCATTTTTGACAAGAGGTCCGTATTGTTGAATCATAGGACCCATCGTTTCCGCTGCTTTTAGTACTCGCTGAACATTCCCCATCATGGAGCTCAAGTTAGCAGGGTTCGTTAATCCTTGCAAACCTCCAAGCAGGGAAGAAGAGTTAGTCGCTCCTGCAGCACCTTGGGCTCCTGAAAGGCCAGAAAACAAAGAACCTCGAGGAGCAGCTGCAGCCGCTTGTTGAAATGGTATGTTTCTATTTCCGCCTCTTCGAAATAGGCGAGTTAAGAAGTTACCTCCTCCACGGTTCAGGCCTTGCTGATTCGGGTAAAATGATTGTTGAGCATTTGTTTGCTGGGTAAAGTTACGAAACTGTTGTAATGGATTAAATTGGCCAAAGTTACCAGGTTGTTGCCCAAAGCCGTTTTGTGGTGGCATTCCTGGCATCATTCTTCTTTGCATACCGGGTGGAAATGGTGGTCTTCGCTGTAGCAAAGGACGCACCTCCTTTAGTAAAGTAGATTTTCTTTTACTATCGTATGCAACTCGCGATAAAATGTTTTTGAAACAGGTAATAAGTTTTAGTAATATGAATGAGAAGTAGTCACAGAAGGAAAAATCGATTATAATCATATATTGTGCCTTAAAAGATGAACGTGAATGTAAAAAAGGAGACTATTATGGAAAAAACAAACTTTGAACGTTTTGAGTTTCAACCATTTTTAATAGAAGCAATTAAACAATTAGGTTTTTATCAGCCTACAGAGATTCAGGAGCGCTTAATTCCTTCCGTTTTAAAAGGGGAAAGCGTAATTGGTCAGTCGCAAACAGGGACCGGCAAAACACACGCTTATTTATTGCCTTTACTTGAAAAGGTAGACCCTAAAAAAGAAGAAGTACAAGTTGTGATCACCGCTCCAACTCGTGAGCTTGCTTCTCAAATTTATCAAGAAGTATTAAAGCTAACAAAACACAGTGCTGAAGGAGAAGAAATTTCAGCAAAATGTTTTATCGGCGGTACAGATAAGCAGCGTACAATCGACAAATTAAAGAAGCAGCCTCAAGTTGTTGTAGGAACACCGGCTCGTTTGTTTGATTTAGTAAATGAAAAAGCGTTAGTTGTGTATACAACAAAGGCGTTAGTAGTAGACGAAGCTGATTTAATGCTCGATATGGGATTTTTAGAAGATGTGGACCGTTTGGCAAGCAACATGCCTGAAAAATTACAGATGCTTGTTTTTTCAGCAACTATTCCTGAAAAATTAAAGCCATTCTTAAAAAAATACATGGAAAATCCAAAATTTACGCATGTTTCGCCGAAGCAAGCAGCAGCAGCTAAATTAGAGCATGTATTAGTTCCACTGCGTCATCGTAACAAGTTTAAGCTGCTGCATGATATGCTTATTTCGTATAATCCTTATTTAGCTATCGTCTTTACAAATACAAAGAAAATGGCGGACGAAGTAGCAGATGACTTACTGTCTAAAGGCTTAAAGGTAGGAAGAATTCACGGAGATTTATCTCCTCGTGACCGTAAGAAAATGATGAAGCAAATTAATAATTTAGAATTTCAATACGTAGTAGCCACAGATTTAGCAGCTCGCGGTATTGATATTGAAGGAATTTCACACGTCATTAACTTTGAGCTTCCTTCAGATCTAGATTTCTACATTCACCGCGTAGGACGTACAGCTCGTGCCGGTCATTCTGGAATTGCTGCTACCATCTTCGATGTGGAAGATGAAGATGCAGTAAATAAGCTTGAGAAAATGGGAATCGAGTTTGCAAACAAAGATCTTCAAAAGCAAGAATGGGTTTCCATCGATGACCGTAACCGCCGTAAAAAGCGTGTGAAGAAAGCGGATGAAGTGGGAGAAGAGGCACATCGCTTTATTCAAAAGCCGAAGAAAGTAAAGCCTGGCTACAAGAAAAAACGTGCTCGTGAAATTACAAAGTATGTGCAAAAGAAAAAGCGTAGTGAAAGACGCAACAATCGTTAATCGCAATAGGTTAGAGGTGTAAAAAGTAATGTTGAAAATTGGTTCTCACGTATCAATGAGCGGCAAAAAAATGCTTTTAGGAGCAAGTGAAGAGGCAGCTTCTTACGGAGCAAATACGTTTATGATCTATACAGGCGCTCCACAAAATACTCGTCGCAAAAAGATTGAAGAGCTTAATATTGAAGCTGGTCTTTTGCATATGAAAGAGCATGGAATGACAGATATTGTTGTACATGCTCCCTATATCATTAATCTAGGAAATACAACAAAGCCCGAAACATTTGAGCTTGGAGTAGATTTCTTAACGTCTGAAATTCAGCGCACCCATGCTCTTGGCGCAAGGCAAATTGTTCTTCACCCAGGAGCTCACGTGGGCGCTGGAGCAGATGCCGGTATTCAGCAAATTATCAAAGGTCTAAACGAAGTGTTGACGGCTGATCAAGAAGTTCAAATTGCGCTTGAGACAATGGCTGGAAAAGGAACAGAGTGTGGAAGAAGTTTTGAAGAAATTGCCCAAATTATTGATGGCGTGACGCACAATGAAAAGCTCTCTATTTGTTTTGACACATGTCACGTACATGATGCTGGTTATGATATCGTTCAAGACTTTGACGGTGTATTAAATGAATTTGACAAAACTGTAGGAATACAGCGAATTAAAGTGCTTCACATCAATGATAGTAAAAATGTATGCGGTGCTCGAAAAGACCGCCATGAAAATATTGGATTTGGTGAAATCGGATTTGGTGCACTGAATTATATTGTTCATCACCCAGCGTTTACAGAAGTTCCTAAAATTCTAGAAACTCCTTATGTAGGAGAAGACAAGAAAAATAAAAAAGCGCCATATCAGTTGGAAATTGATATGATTCGTGCACAAAGCTTTGATTCAGAGCTAAAACAAAAGCTTATGTAATTTCATATGTGGTTGAAAGAGGTCATGTCTATAGACATGACCTCTTCTTTTACATCAACTGCTGAAATAATTCATTCACTCGTCTGGCAGTTTCACGATCTGTTACTTGAGCAATTTGTTTGATTAAATTTCGGCGCTCTTCAAGGTTATAAATATTTACGGGCTGCTGTCTAATGACGGATACAAGGGTATGTGCCTGCTGATCTGTAATGGGGATGTTGTATTGTTTGCTATACTTTAAAAGCTCTTTCGGGGTAATGTTGTTTACTTTCTTATTGACAATCTGCTGTACAATTTTCATATGATTACCTCCTCGTCATATACAGTTTATGAATAAAAAAGAAAGATGTGACTATATTGTGTAATAAAACAACATTTTGAGTCGGATGAACTTACGGAGGTAAGAAAACGAAGGAGTGAACCGGCTTAGTTTACAAATAAAAGACAATCCTGTATACTACATTAATGACTAAATCGTAATGATTCTGAGAAAGTAAATGGGTAACGGAGTATACGATAGAAACCGTGCCCTCTTTTGTATGGAGAAATATAAAAAAAGAATGGTGAGGCGCATATGAATACACCTGATATCATTGAAATTGATCATTTATCATTTCAATATGATGGAGTGAATGTATTAGAAGATATAAGTTTTTCAATTCCAAAAGGAGCTTTTTTGGGTCTCGTTGGTCCAAATGGTTCTGGGAAATCAACGCTAATCAAATGTTTGCTTGGTTTGCAAAAACCATCTCAAGGGGCAATTCGTTTATTTGGAAAAGATCAGAGAAGGTTTAAAGAACGAAGTAAAATTGGATATGTATCGCAAAAAGCGAATAGTTTCAACAGCGGTTTTCCTGCTACCGTTTTTGAAGTAGTTTCCACGGGTCTTACTTCAAAATTAGGTTTGTTTCGCTTTATGAATGCTTCTCATAAGCAAAAAGTGAAAGAAGCGGTAGAAGCAGTGGGGATGAGTGAATTTTTAAATCGAAACATAGGAGAACTATCCGGTGGTCAGCAGCAGCGAATTTTTATTGCGCGCGCGCTTGTAAGTGAACCCGAGCTGTTAATTTTAGATGAGCCAACAGTCGGAGTAGATGCACAAAATGTGTACACTTTTTATGAGCTTCTTGAAAAGTTAAATAAGGAAAAAGGAATTACGCTTGTGCTTGTTACTCACGATATTGGCACTGTCTCAGAAAAAGTAACCCACGTTGCTTGTTTAAATAAATTTCTACACTTTCATGGGAATGCTAAAGAATTCGAACAGCTTTGTGAACATGACGTATCTATGTTCTATGGTCATAATGTTCATGTGTTAACCCATGATCATCATCATGGAGGGCAGCACGTATGATAAGCAGTTTATTTCAATTTGAGTTTTTACGAAATGCATTTTTAACCGGTATGATTATTGGCGTCTTAGCCCCTTTATTGGGCACGTTCATCGTAGTAAGACGTCTTTCTTTAATTGCAGACGCGTTAAGTCACGTGACGCTAGCAGGGATTTCTGCGAGCTTGCTTCTTAGTCAGAAAATAGGGTTTATGCAAGGAGTGAACCCCGTTTATTTAGGGATGGTATCTTCCGTTACAGGTGCTCTTTTTATTGAAAAACTTCGAAGCGTCTACAAGCATTACCAAGAGCTGGCCATTCCAATTATTTTATCGGGCGGAATTGGTATTAGTGCAATTTGTATCTCGCTGGCGGACGGTTTTAATAATGATTTAATGAATTATTTGTTTGGAAGCGTAAGTGCGGTGAGTCGTTCGGATCTTTGGACCGTTGTTGTCATAGCCGTATTTGTCATAGCTATTGTCTTTTTCTTATATAAAGAATTGTTTATTCTATCTTTTGACGAGGAGCACGCTTCTGCTTCTGGGATTAAATCGAAGTGGATGCACTTTTTATTTATTGTGATGGTTGCTCTTGTCATTGCTGTATCGATGCGTATCGTTGGTATCTTATTAGTGTCATCTCTTATGACTCTTCCTGTAGCAGCAAGCATTCGCTTAGCTAGAGGCTTTAAACAAACGATTCTGCTTTCGGTAATTTTTGGTGAAATATCTGTTTTAGGCGGATTATTTTCAGCGTACTACTTGGATTTAGCACCAGGCGGTACAATTGTTGTCATTGCTGTTGTTATTTTAATCATATCTATTATGATTAATAAAGGACGGAAGGGGAAACAAAAATGAATTTAACTGAAGCCATTCATTTATTAAAAGATCAAGGATATAAACATACAGGAAAACGTGAAGAAATGCTTGCCCTGTTTTCAAAATCAAATAAGTACTTAACGGCAAAAGATGTATTAGAATACATGAAGCCTGATTATCCTGGTCTGAGTTTTGATACAATCTACCGTAATTTATCATTGTTTGTGGAGTTAGGCGTACTTGAAATGACGGAGCTTTCGAGCGAAAAGCACTTTCGATTTAAATGTGCAACCGCCCATCATCATCACCACTTCATTTGTTTAGATTGTGGAAAAACAAAAGAAATTGAAGCTTGTCCGATGGAGTATGTAGACGAGGATTTGCGAGGGTACAATATTACAGGCCATAAATTTGAAATTTACGGTCAATGTATAGAATGTAATCAATAAAAAAGAGAGGGCGTTATGCACCTCTCTTTTTTATTTTTGCTGTTCTTTTAACCAGCTGGCTACCCACTGATCTGCTTCTAGCCAATTGTATACGCGAACCACTCCTTTTGGAACAGGTAAGCGATTATAAGGAGTATCAAATAAGATAACGGGGATATTGCACTCTTCACTGATTTCACAAGCATTATCATGTTTGTCTTCAAAAAAGATATCAACATCATATCGTTTTGCTGTCTCAACTTTAAAATGAGAGCCGACTAACTCAATGTGATGAAACGATAGTTCATTTTTTTGAAACCATTCTTCTGTGACGTCCAATAGCTTATCGTGCCTTGCACTAATAAAGAATAATTCGTGCTTTTGATGCCATTTTTGCAAAACCGCTTTTGCATCGTCTGCAAGTGGAGAGGTTTCGTAAATAGAGCGTTCATTTGCTTTAAACCATTTCCCGAGTTCTGCAGGTGATACATTTACAAAAGGGCTGAAATCATATTCTGTAATGTCTTCGAGTGTTAAATTTAAGTTAAAGGCTTTATTTAAATGAGGAACAAAAGTTTCAGGAGAAGTAACAGTTCCATCAATGTCAATTCCAAACTTTTTCGTCAACTACGTGCACTCCTTTAATACGTTTATTCTACTTAGGTGCTTGATTATTCTTGTCTAGTGTAACATAAAGCCCAAAGAGAAACAGTAATACTTTTTATATGCCTTTGGCAAAACGTAATGATCACTGCACGGCCTGGTGATTGCATCTGTACCTATTTCTTATAAGAGAATGAGCATCTGTATAAGATTGACACTTATAATTTTTCCTCGCATTCAGATACTATAAATGCTCCTTATTTACGAAAGCGAGGGATTAAGCATGGAGAATGAAGAACAAAGGCGTAGAAAAGATGTATATGAAGCTGATTTCATGGAAGAAACTGCAGCTGAAGTGGGCGTTCCTTACCGAGTAGGGGAGCCTCATGCAGAGCGTGAAGTTATAGATGTTGATCGCAATCGCAATCATGAAGTCGCTGGACGAGGAGAAGGAACGGGATACGGGCGTTTCGCACTCGTGCTTTCGATTCTTTCACTATTCTTTTTACCAATTATTCTTGGTGCCGCTGGGATTATTCTAGGGTTTATCGCACGCAGAAAAGGAGCACTTACGCTAGGAGCATGGGCAATAGGGATCGGAGTTGTATCGATTATTGTCGGTACGTTTATATTACCGTTCTTTTCATAAAAAAAAGCGAGGCGCATATACGCCTCGCTTTTTTTTAGTTATGATTTAGCTGCAGCTTTTTCAGCTTCTTGCTTTGCGTGATATTCAGCAGCAATTTTATCAATTTCTTTTTTTAGTTCATCAACCATTGTTTCTTCAGGAACTTTGCGTACGATTTCACCTTTGCGGAATAGTAGACCTTCACCGCGTGCTCCTGCAATCCCGATATCGGCTTCACGAGCTTCACCAGGACCGTTTACAGCGCAGCCAAGTACCGCAACTTTAATCGGTGCTTTTACAGTTGAAATATACTCTTCAACTTCATTAGCAATGCTAATTAAATCAATTTCAATACGTCCGCAAGTTGGGCAAGAAATAAGAGTGGCAGCATTGGAAGCTAAACCGAATGATTTTAGCAATTCGCGCGCAACTTTTACTTCTTCAACAGGATCCGCACTTAAAGAAATACGTAATGTATTTCCGATTCCTTTAGATAAAATAGCGCCAAGACCTGCTGCACTTTTTACAGTTCCTGCAAATAATGTGCCCGATTCTGTAATTCCTAAGTGAAGAGGGTAGTCAAATGCTTGAGCAGCTTTTTCATAAGCTTCAATTGCCAAGTTAACATCCGATGCTTTCATTGAAACGATGATGTCATGGAAATCAAGGTCTTCTAAAATTTTAATGTGATGAAGTGCACTTTCTACCATGCCATCTGCTGTCGGATAGCCGTATTTATCTAAAATACGTTTTTCAAGTGAACCGGCGTTAACTCCAATACGAATTGGAATATTTTTAGCTTTTGCAGCATTTACAACAGCTTCCACTTTTTCACGGCGACCGATATTACCAGGGTTGATACGGATTTTATCCGCTCCGCCTTCAATTGCTTTTAATGCTAAGCGGTAGTCAAAATGAATATCCACAACTAATGGAATGTTAATGCGTTTTTTAATTTCAGGGATTGCATCTGCTGCGCGCTCGTCTGGACAAGCAACACGAACAACTTGGCATCCTGCTTCTTCTAAACGTTTAATTTCTGCAACCGTTGCTTCAACATCATGTGTCTTAGTGGTTGTCATACTTTGAATAACTAACTCGTTGCTGCCTCCGATTGTTAAATCTCCAACTTTAACCGGGCGTGTTTTTGTACGATGTATAATTTCACTCACGTGATAATCTCTCCTTCAAAATGAAATCAAGAATTTGAATTCATTAATAGAATAACTCTTTATGAACAAAATAACTAGTAGAAAGTACTACCTTAGCTATTTTAACAATGACTATCCCATCTTGACAAGAAGAATGCTGTCATTACTTGTAAATAGGGAACTTATACGTTTTTCCAATTTGAATATCCTCAGGCGCTGTACCGTTATTTAACTTTTTGAAGTCTGTAATCATTTGGTTCATAGAAACCGGTATCGCTTTTTTTGTAAGCTCCTCAATGACGGATAAAACTGTATCGCCTGGCTTAATTTTTATTTTTGTATAGGTGGAAGAAGAGCTGGCGGCTTTTGTTTCTGCAGGCTGCGCTTTGCTGACTTGAACTGCTTCAGTAGCAGTAGGGATGGTCCCGTATTTAATGTCATAGTGACAAATATATCCGATAAAAGCGAAAGCGGCTAATGCACATAGCTTTTTCATTATGCTCCTCCTTCATTCTTTTGCTTATGTGTAAAGCCTATGCTTGTCTTACTTAAATATGATTGGAGAACGAAAATTGAAAGAAAAATTAATGATTGTTTCATTAGGCTTATTGCCTTTGATTATGGTATTAGGAAATTCCATGCTCATTCCTCTGCTGCCAAGCATTCAAAAGTCACTTCATTTAAGCGGAGTTCAAACCAGTTTGATACTGAGTGCATTTTCGATTCCAGCCGCATTGTGTATCCCTGCTGTAGGGATTTTATCAGACCGGTATGGGCGTAAAAAGTTAATCATATATTCGCTCGTCATCATGATAATAGGCAGTGTCATCGCTGCTAGTAGTGCCTCATTCTCTTCTGGAAACTTTGCTGTGTTGATGGCTGGCAGAGTCATTCAAGGGATTGGAGCTGCAGGTACTACAACGTTGGCAATGGCATTAACTGGAGATGTATTTACAGGGGAAAAAAGAGCAAAGGTCCTCGGGATTTTAGAAGTGTATAACGGAGCAGGAAAAGTGGTTGCGCCGATAATTGGAGCATCGGCAGCACTCGTCGTATGGTATGCCGCATTTTTTGTCTATCCCTTAGCTGCAGGTGCTGCTTTAGTAGGTATAGTCATGTATGTGAGAGAAGGGAAAACAGGTTCGGATTCAGTATCTGTTCAAGAATATTTAAAGAGAGCCCTTGGGATTGTCTATGATAAAAGAAAATCGCTTTTTCCTTTATTCTTTGTCGGGGGATTGGGGTTGTTTTTATTATTTGGCATTTTATATTACTTATCTTTTTTAATAGAGGAAACGTATCATATAGACGGTTTTTTTAAAGGAACCGCTTTTTTATTTCCTCTTGGCGCAATGACGCTCGTTTCTTATTGGACCGGGCAGCGAATCAAAACAGACGTAGAGCTCATGAAAAAATTGATGATAGTAGGAATGGTTCTTTTATTTGTAATGTTTGGAGTATTAACGATGATTTACACGCTTCCTATTTTGATGTTTTGTTTGACAGTCGCCTTTGGCGGCTTAGGGTTTGTTCTTCCGTGTATTAATATGATGATTACTTCAGCGGCTTCAGAAGAAGAAAGAGGGTTTATTGTATCCATTTATGGAACGGTGAGATTTTTAGGAGTAGCGTTGGGACCTGTCGTTTTTGAAGTGTGGATGCATACTGAAAGGCTGATGTTTGTTTATAGCTTTATTCTGCTCACAGCAGGAGGTTTGTGGGTTTTGTATCAGTTGAAAATTTTTTCTTCTGCAATGGGAAGAAGAAAAGTTGTACAGAAATAAAGAGGCTGAGACAAAAGTATGTTAGTTGAAGAAGCTCCGAACGAATTTGATTCTTGATCAAGAATCAAATTCGTTCGGAGCTTTTTATTGGCAGGGTAAACATAGATTTTATGTATGTAGGTGCTTCTAGCGGTTGATTGGATTCATTTCGTTATGTTTCAATCGCTTTATTAGGTTTTATCTTTTTTCTTATAGGAACCCTTGTGACGAGCAACAAGTAAATGAAGAACGTTCCTATCCAGTAAAGAGAGCTATGTGTTGCTAGAGACAAAGAAAAAGCTTCAAAGAGCGTATAAAGCAGCGTGAAGGCTACCGTACTATAAGCGCTCAGTGCCCACAGCTGCTTAAAAGGAAGCTGCTTTTTAGTAATGAGTCCAATCAGCTTTCCAAGATAAGCAAGGCAGGTAATAAAAAGGAAGTTTAGTCCAGATGTTAATACGTACAGTAAAAGCATAGCGATAGGGACAAGTATGTATAGAGAAAATTTTTGTTCGTGCAGCAAGTTTAACAGTTCATTTTTATCTTTATGGTGCCAGTTTAGCAACTCATATGAATACGTTTGTGTTTGTGAATTAGTCGTGATGTAAATTCCATCCTTTAAAAAACCAATTGCATGAGCAGGGGAATGAAACCGTTCAATAGACTGTGAGGGGTTTAAGATAAAAGCGGTACCGTTTACTTTTTTTGTGAAAGGTTGACTTGACGTAAGCTGTGAGTTTGAAATAGAAAAAGAAGAAACAGATTTTGGAAGATCTGTAGTAGCGATATGATAGCCGTTTACAATCGTCAAAGTCATAAAGAAAAATGTAGGCAGCAAAGAAATAAATGTTAAAAACAGCACAAAGCCAATTGTTTTATTCGTATGCTCAAAGCGAAGCGACCTTATTTTTTTGAAGGAAGTAAAACTCCATGCCATCTTTTTCAGCATGCTCATTGTAAAGCCTCCTCTTATTGAAGATTCTGATTATACCTTATTTTATAGCGAAAATTTAAGGTTTACAATAGATTTTAGAAACCGTTACCAATTACAATGATGCGGTGGAGCGTTTTGTCACAAGCACATCTTATGCGTATATGTACAGGTTTTGCCGTCATTGTTTTTGGGGATATTACGGGCAGCTTGAGGACCGTGCTGTTAATATTGCAGATGTACAATCGAAAATCATTATTTGAAGAGGTATTCGAAAGTAAAATAAAGGAAGGACTCGTCGTGCAAGGTCTTTCTTTATAGGAGTGATTATTGTATGATAAATAGTAATAATAAAAAGGATAGGTGCGGGCATGGCTATTTTATGTTGGGCATTAATTATCATTAGCTTTGTTGTATCGTTTGTTGGGTTGGTTTATCCCATCATCCCAAGCGTGCTATTTGTAGCTCTAGGATTTGTTATATACGGTTTATTTTATGATTTTAGCTCCTATAGCTGGTTATTTTGGGTGATACAAGGATTGTTAGTTGTCGCACTTTTTTTAGCAGACTATATAGCTAATATTATTGGTGTGAAAAAATTCGGAGGCACTAAAGCAGGTGTTTGGGGAAGTACAGTTGGGCTGCTTGTGGGTCCGTTTGTCATTCCGGGATTTGGAATTATTTTAGGGCCGTTTATCGGAGCGATTGTAGGAGAACTGATTGTTCATCGGACCACAATTAGCAACGCAGTAAAAATTGGAGTAGGTTCGGTTATTGGCTTTTTTAGTGGCGCTATTTCAAAAGGATTTATTCAACTGCTGATGATTGCCTATTTTTTATACGCTGTTTTAAAATAATATATTGACTTTAGGCTAGAAACATGTTAAATTTTTAATGTCGCTAGTAAATGTTATATTGTTCCACAGTAGCTCAGTGGTAGAGCTATCGGCTGTTAACCGATCGGTCGTAGGTTCGAGTCCTACCTGTGGAGCCATGGCGGTGTAGCTCAGCTGGCTAGAGCGTACGGTTCATACCCGTGAGGTCGGGGGTTCGATCCCCTCCGCCGCTATTTTCCAATTTGCATTTGTGACATACATAATTCATACTGTTCCACAGTAGCTCAGTGGTAGAGCTATCGGCTGTTAACCGATCGGTCGTAGGTTCGAGTCCTACCTGTGGAGCCATGTGGACCCTTAGCTCAGCTGGTTAGAGCAGACGGCTCATAACCGTCCGGTCGCAGGTTCGAGTCCTGCAGGGTCCACCATTTATAGGGTTGGAGGAATACCCAAGTCCGGCTGAAGGGATCGGTCTTGAAAACCGACAGGGGTGTTAAAGCCCGCGGGGGTTCGAATCCCTCTTCCTCCGCCATACTATTGTCTATTCAAAGCTTCTTTTGAGAAAAAGAAGCTTTTTTTATGTTTAAAAGAATAGCGAATGGGAATTAGGTAAATATAAATCATGGATTAGGAACTTTTTATTTGAAACAGTAGGGTAAATTTGCTAATCTAAACGTATATGGTGCTTTTGCGCCAAAATGCTTACATATTTTGAAGGAGGAATTATTCATGGCTTACAAATTACCAGAACTACCTTATGCATACGATGCACTGGAACCACATATCGACAAAGAAACAATGAATATTCACCACACCAAACATCACAACACATATGTTACAAATCTAAACGCTGCTGTTGAAGGCAAAGCGGATTTAGAAAGCAAAAGTATTGAAGAGTTAATTTCAAACTTAGATGCTGTTCCTGAAGATATCCGTACAGCAGTACGCAATAACGGTGGCGGTCATGCGAACCACTCATTATTTTGGACAATCCTTTGCCCTAACGGCGGCGGTGCTCCAACTGGTGAATTAGCGGACGCTATCGCTAGCAAATTCGGCAGCTTTGATCAATTCAAAGAAGAATTTGCAAATGCAGCTAAAACTCGCTTCGGTTCTGGCTGGGCTTGGTTAGTTGTAAACAACGGCGAATTAGAAGTAACAAGCACACCAAACCAAGATAGCCCATTAATGGAAGGCAAAACGCCAATTCTTGGTCTAGACGTTTGGGAGCACGCTTACTACTTAAATTACCAAAACCGCCGTCCAGATTACATTTCAGCATTCTTTAATGTTGTAAAATGGGACGAAGTTGCTAAGCGTTACGACGCTGCAAAATAAGCTAAAGACGTATTTAAGAGCCAGTAAAGTAATTATTACCTTTACTGGCTTTTTTGTTTTCCAATTCTTTTACATATCTCCTTTTCTTTTTCACACACTAGGTGTAGAAGAGAAAAGGAGTTTTTTGATATGCCTTTATTAAAAAAAGTAGTTGGAGATGTAGAAGTTAGTAAAGATTTACTTTTGCTTTTAATTATAGGCGGTCTTTATGCCTTGGCTATTTCAATTTCCAATTCGTTTGTTAACATTTATCTGTGGAAACAATCAGGCGAATTTTCGGATCTCGCTATTTATAATTTAGCGGTAGTGGTGCTTCAGCCGCTTACGTTTATTTTAGCAGGTAAATGGGCCAAACGAATTGACCGGGTTGTAGTTTTAAGGTTAGGTGTATCTTTTTTAGCTGTTTTTTATATCGCTGTATTAGTCAGTGGAGCTAACGCAGCCGAGTATTTAGTATTGCTTGGTGGACTGCTGGGTATAGGATACGGCTTTTATTGGCTAGCTTTTAATGTGCTAACTTTTGAAATTACAGAACCTGATACAAGAGACTTTTTTAACGGATTTTTAGGGATCTTAAACTCTTTTGCAGGGATGATTGGTCCTTTAGGAGCGGGCTTTGTTATTTCCGCTTTGTATGAATCACTTGGGTATAAAATTGTGTTTGGTGTATCGCTGCTATTGTTTATCGGTGCCGTTGTGCTTAGTTTTTTTATTACAAGACGCGCAGCGGAAGGAGTATACAAATTTAAAGAAGTATGGGCTGAACGAAAAGTCAATAAAGACTGGAATCGAATATTGCAGGCTCATTTCTTTCAAGGGTTGCGTGAAGGTACGTTCATTTTTGTTGTATCCGTCATGGTATTTATTACGACGGGAAGTGAATTAGCTTTAGGAACATATGGACTGGTGAATTCAGCGGTTGCATTTGTAGGATACTATGTTGCCTCAAGGTTTATTAAGCAAAAAAATCGCCTTCGGTTTATCTTCACAGGGGGCCTCCTTCTCTATGGAGCAGTCTTTTTGCTTATCTTTAACTTATCGTATCCAAAGTTAATTATATATGCTGTTTGTATTGCCATTGCCTATCCTATTTTATTGGTTCCATTCATTTCTCTAACGTACGATGTGATTGGACGAGCAAAAGACGTTGTTTCAAAAAGAATTGAATACATTGTTGTCAGAGAAGTATTTCTGAATATCGGGCGCGTCGTTTCCATATCTTTATTTTTAATAGCTGTACTATTTTTTGATGAAGCAAAAAGTATTCCCATTTTATTAGCTATTGTTGGAGCAGGGCATACGATCATTTATTTTTGTGTGAGACATATCTCACAGCCTCTGCACAAAAAAGAAACGACTGTTACTCCTCCGGTATTAAATGAAGGAGACGGAGAGTCTCCAGCTTAGAGTGTTATCAGCTCCTTCATTTGTACTATGGAAAATGCTTCGCTTTTCTTTTAGAATAAATACGTTGTGTAAATAGGCACCTGCCAGGTGTCTATTTATTTGCTAAATGGCTGATTTTATGGTGTTATGGTATATATGTTTTATAAAGTGTAGGTGTTGGTATGAAAAAGAAAAAAAGAAGAAAAAGTCACGTGCCTTTTCGTGTAAACTTACTTTTTTTGACCGTATTTGCCCTATTTTCCGTATTAATTTTGCGGTTGGGACTTGTTCAAATTGTATACGGTGAGAATTACGAACGAGAAGTCGAAAAAACACAGGACGTTACGGTCAGTACGCCTGTTCCTCGAGGGAAAATGTACGATCGTTATAACCGCGTAATTGTAGATAATACCTCTTTAAATACGATTACATATACTCGTTTTCAAGGAAATACAGCTGAAGAAAGGCTGCGCATCGCTAAAAAGTTAGCCACTATGATCGATGTTCCTTACACCACAAATGTGATTGATATTCCGGAAAATAAAAAGAATAAAGATGCTAAAAATGTGGTAAAAATTACAGAACGTGATATGAAGGATTATTGGATTATGCTTCACCCTAAAGAAGCGGAACAGAAAATTACGCAAGCTGATCGTAAAAAAGTTCAAGATGGTGAAATGACTGATGACGAACTATATCAACGTCAGTTAGACCGCATCTCTAAAAAAGATTTAGAAAGTCTAAAGAGTGATTTAGAAGTTCTCGCTATTAAGCGCCAAATGGAGGCAGGTTACTCTAACACCCCGCAAATTGTTAAGAGCGGTGTGACAAATGAAGAGTATGCCGTTGTAAGTGAGCACTTAGATGAACTTCCAGGTGTTGATACAACAACGTATTGGGATCGCTCATACCCAGAAAACAGTACTCTTCGTACTTTGCTTGGAAATGTATCATCTGCCAACGAAGGACTGCCTAAAGATAAAGTACAGTATTACTTGTCAAGAGGCTATAGCCGAAATGACCAAGTTGGGACGAGCTATTTAGAGAAGCAATACGAAGCTCAGCTCAGCGGTCAAAAAGAAAAAGTCCAATATGTAACAGATAAAAAAGGAAATCTCCTTGATACAATTCAAGTGTCTAAAGGTGAACGCGGCAGTGATTTGGTTTTAACTATTGATATGGAGCTTCAAAAAGCGGTAGAAAAACAAATTACGGACCAGCTTTTAGCCAAAAAGCAAATGAAAGGAACGCAATTTTTAGACCGTGCTTTTGTTATTATGATGGATCCTCACACAGGAGAAATTTTAACAATGGCAGGTAAAAAATACACCGTTGATAAGAAGACTGGAGCGCCTAAAATAGAAGATTTTGCATTAGGGAATATTTCAACATCTTATACAATGGGCTCTGTTGTAAAAGGAGCAACGGTTTTAGCCGGCTTAGATGCAGGAGCTATTAAGCCAAACACAGTGTTCGTTGATGAACCGTTAAAAATTAAAGGAACACCGGTTAAGAAATCAGCTGAGGCTGAAGGGTTAGGACCCTTAACGTATTCATCTGCGTTAAAATATTCATCCAACGTATTTATGTTTAAAACGGTAATGGCCATGGCAGGGTTACAGTATCATAAAAACATGACTTTACCGATTAAACCTGATACATTCAGCGAACTGCGTTCTTACTACAGTCAGTTCGGCTTAGGCGTATCAACAGGCATAGATCTTGATAACGAATCAACAGGTGTCCAAGGCGGAAGCGATGTTCCAGGTACGGCGCTTGATTTAGGAATTGGTCAGTATGATACGTACACGCCGCTGCAGCTTGTTCAATATACTTCTGCAATAGCTAATGGAGGGTATCGCATTAAGCCGCAGCTAGTAAAAGAAATCCGAAAACCAACGATTAAAACCGATGAAATTGGCGGTACGCAGCATTCATTTGAGCCTGATGTATTAAATCGTATCACGATGAAAGAAGAGTACATTAAAGATGTTCAAAGTGGTTTTAAACGCGTTACGCAAGAACAAGGCGGTACAGGGTATGCAGCTTTCCATACAGCGAACTATAATCCTGCTGGTAAATCAGGAACGGCACAAGCCTATGAGAAGAACCCAAGCGGAGGGGATCCGATTAAAGTTAATAATTCAAACTTTGTGGCCTTTGCTCCGGCAAATGATCCTGAAATTGCAGTAGCTGTCGTGGTACCATCGGCATTTGTGCCAAGTGCACCAAATACCATTACAAAAGAGCTTGCTCGTTCTGCCCTCGATACGTATTTTGATTTAAAGAAAAAAGGTGAACAAGAAGTAAAAGACCAAGAAGAGAATCAACAGGCTGTCATTGCAAACGACGCCAATTAAAGAGGCTGGGACAAAAGCATATTAGTTAAAGTAAGATCCGAACGAATTTGATTAAGAATCAGCTTCGTTCGGATTTTTTTATTGGTAGGGTGAACGTAGATTTCGTGTGTGTAGATGCTTTTAGCGGTTGATCGGAGGGCAAGGTGAATACTCCTGCAGGAAAAGCGGAAGCGACGAGGAGGCTCACCGGCCGCCCGTGGAAAGTGAAGTCTTGCACGAAAATCAACAGCGGTGTCGGAAGTGGTTCATACTAGCTTATTTATCCAATTTCCCCATCTTTAGATTGAATTAATTTAGTTATGTTTCTACCTCTTCTTTTTTTTATTAAAAATCTTTACATATATGGTTTTTTATTGAATTTAAGAGTCGTAAGAACTAGTTTTTTACCTAAAAAACACGCAGATAGACCATCGTTTACAAAAGCTTTACATTGAGTTAAAACACAATTAATAGTCGGCTATTATTCTGTAAGTGTAAGGGTTAATAGAAATGATCAAAATAAGGGGAAGCGTTTCGGCTTCTCGTATTTATTTACACTGATAGTAAACAATAGATATTAAATAGACATAGAGAGACTTTTATTGTGCTCAAAACGGTTAAAGACGATGAAGGAGGATTATCCAATGGCAATAACAATGGAATTGACTAACAAAGAAAAAGTAAATACTCCGCAAACAAAAGAAATTGTATATAAAACAAAAGGTTTGAATTTATGGTATGGCAACACACATGCCTTAAAAAATATTGATTTAGACATTCATGCTAACGAAGTTACCGCGATCATCGGTCCATCAGGCTGCGGAAAATCAACATATATTAAAACGTTAAATCGTATGGTAGAAATGACTCCAATTGTCCGTACATCAGGTGAGATTGAGTATAGAGGGAAAAATATTTTTGATAAATCGTACCACGTGGAAGAGCTGCGCACGCAAGTAGGAATGGTTTTCCAAAAGCCAAATCCGTTCCCGAAATCTATTTATGATAATATTGCGTACGGTCCAAGAATTCATGGCGTTCGCAACAAGAAAAAACTAGATGAAATTGTTGAAAAAAGTTTACGAGGAGCAGCTATTTGGGACGAAGTTAAAGATCGTTTGAATCAAAATGCAAATGGGTTGTCAGGTGGACAACAGCAGCGTATCTGTATTGCGCGCTGCTTGGCAATTGAACCTGACGTTATTTTAATGGATGAGCCTACTTCTGCGCTCGATCCAATTTCAACATTAAAAGTAGAAGAGTTAGTACAAGAATTAAAGAAAGACTTCAGCATTATTATTGTTACCCACAATATGCAGCAAGCGGCACGTATTTCAGATAAAACAGCATTTTTCTTAAATGGAGAAGTGGTAGAGTACGCAGAAACAGATAAAATCTTCTCAATGCCATCTGATAAACGCACAGAAGATTATATTACAGGTCGTTTCGGTTAAGACATACAAGGAGATGGGATGAGTGGTTGTACGCGAAAAGTTTCATGGTGATTTAAAGATATTACGTGAAAAATTATTAGAAATAGGGCGCTTAACGCATGAGGCGCTATCAAAATCAATTGAAGCGTTGCAAACAAGCAACGTTGAGCTGGCGCTAGAAATTATCGACGGCGATTCATACGTGGATGACTTAGAAGAAGAAATTAATGACCTAGCTATCTTACTGATCGCAAAGCAGCAGCCGGTGGCTATCGATTTAAGACGTATCATTGTGGCAATTAAAATTGCTTCGGATGTTGAGCGTATGGCAGATTTTGCGGTTAACGTAGCAAAATCAGCTATACGAATTGGAAACGAAGAATTAATTAAGCCGTTAGAACATGTAAAGAAAATGCACGATATTTCGATTGAAATGTTGAGCCTTTCGTTAAAAGCTTATCACGAGGAAGATCTTGTATTGGCTAAAAAGGTAGCAGAAATGGACGATCAAGTGGATGAGCTTTACGGCATAACAATCAAAGAACTTTTAAGTCTTGCTAAAGAAAAGCAGGAGGCTATGAACCAAATTACGCAGCTTTTATTTGTAGCCCGCTATTTAGAGCGTATGGCTGATCATACCACTAACGTAGCAGAAAGCGTATTTTACCTTGTAAAAGGCAAACGCTACGACTTAAACGAATAGTAGAAAAACCTCTTCTAATAAGCGAAGAGGTTTTTTTGTTAGTAAATTATAATTACTACGTTAACCTGAATTTTTAACACAAATCGACAAATTGCGTTTATTGTGGCAACTTTTTCTGAATGGTAAGATGTTAATAAGTTTATACGGCATTTATATGTAGAAAAAACATTCTAAGAAACGAAGTGATAAAACAGTGGCTGCTAATCTTATTCAAAACTTAAATGTGTGTATAGCTACTCAGCTTGACTCATCTCGTATTTATGTTCACTGGTCGTTTTCTGAGCATATTCGAGAGATGGTAGAAAGTATGTTTTCGACACGGTGGAAAGAATTGAATCTAGCTATGTGTACGTATGATATAACAGGTCTTCATTTTAACGGCCATGAATCAAACCGCTATTATATGAAGGGTCTTACTCCTAAGCAAGACTTCATGTTTATGAACAGCCTGGAAAGTGAGCGCACGTATGTAATAGATATTGGTATTCAAGATAAAGAAGGAAGTTTTTTTTCCCTTCTTCGTTCGAATCCAGTTTATTTGATGAAAGAACAACATGAACAAGTGAATGTAACTTCGTTGAGCTGGATGTACGAACCTGTAAAAGTTCACCAGGGTGTTCAAAATGAATTTAGCACATATTCCTTATATTCAAATGACTTGGAGCAGGTGAAGAAGCAATATGAATAGTGATGACTGTATTCTTTTAACTTATATGCATTATCCCTTGCTACATGTACTTCAAGCAGAGAGTGAGTATCCGCTGTTTGAACAAGTAACGAACGAGTTCATCCCTTTTTTAGATCAAATTGAGTCTAAGAAATTGATAGGTGCAACAGCTGTGATGTCTTGTGTGTTTTTGAACGCATTAAACGACGAGGAGTTTAACACTCGTTACGCTCGGTATTTACACCAGTTTTCAAGCCGGCAGCATCAGAGAGCACTCACCTTTTTAAAAAAGTGGAACGGGAGCTTGTTCTCAGCCTGCAAATATTTCTTTCAGCATGACATGATGGAATGTATTCCTACTACTGTAACGAACGCGTTCGTTTCCGTCCTTAAAACCGAACAAACATTAAATCTACAAATCACAGAAGCAATACGTGTTTTTCAACAGTTTTTTGAAAAAAAGCCCGCTGGTTTTTTTATACAACAAGGAGAGTATACTCATCAAGTAGATATGCTCCTGAAATCTCATGAAATGCGCTATACCTTTGTGAAGTCATCAACAGATGAACTAAAAAAGTCGCCTGCTGGCATTATCTTGTTTCCATATCCTAAGCAAGGAAAACAAGTTGAGGAAGGAACCATGAATAAAGCGAGTGCTGTTTTGGATTTGAAAGCTAAGGACACGCTTGGCTTTCAGCGAATGCAAGCAGCAAGCGGTACATTTCAATATCCTTTAGACTACGCGAGGGATATACAGTTTCTTCAAAGCGAAACTCTTGCACTCTACGGTGCAACAAAAAGCGCCGAATTTGTCAGTGAGAACAATCGATTGTTTATTTCAACCGTACAGAAGTCAGAGGCGATGCTAGATGTTATCGATTCTAAACATCCTAGCGTGGTGAATGCTATCTACCGACAGTGGCTTCTTTTAAGTAGCAGCGATTGGCTTTATAATTTTGAAAAAGTCAGAGATGAATACGAAAGGCAAGTAAAACTATTTGATTTTCTTTGTCACGAAAAGAATCCAAGGATGGATAGCGAAAATAGTTTTCTTTCAGGAAGTTCTTTTTTATACCCTACAAAAGAGATAGAGCCGGCGGCTTTATCAGTAAATCAATATAAAGGCGGTCTCTCCATTTTAATGCTTGCATGGGAATTCCCTCCTCTAGTTATCGGAGGACTTGCACGACATGTATTTGATTTATCCAGAGCGTTAGCAAAGGCGGGCCATCACGTTAGTGTATTAACAACGTATGTAGAGGGGCTGCCGGAATATGAGCGGTTATACGGTGTTCACGTTTACCGAGTTAAAAGCCTGCAGCCTCATCATCCGGATTTTTTGACGTGGGTAAACAGTTTGAACGTGGCTATGGCTCTTAGAGGACTGCAATTAGGCTACAAGCTGTCTTTTGACGTTATTCATGCTCATGACTGGCTTGTTGCCTCCGCTGCAAAATGTTTAGCAGATAAAACGGATAGACCGCTAATTACGACCATTCATGCGACAGAACATGGGCGCAATAATGGTATTCATAATGACATGCAGCAGAAGATTCACTTGCAAGAAGAGGAGCTGATTCAACAATCAAGCTCAATCATTGTCTGCAGTGACTATATGAAGAAAGAATTAATCACTTTATTTCACGTAGAGCAAGATAAAATTGCTATATTTCCAAATGGAATTGACAAGCAGCTGGTAGTCGACGCAGTAAATGAGCGGCTAAAAGAAAATTTACAAAAGAAATATAATTTTAGAAAGGCCCCTATTATTTTTTCAATTGGACGAATTGTATATGAAAAAGGATTTCAGCTGTTTATTGAAGCAGCGGAACTATTTAAGAAAAAACAAATAGATGTTCAATTTGTTGTGGCGGGAAAAGGGCCTTTACTTCATGAGTTTCGAACACAGGTAAGTGAAAAGCAATTAGACAAATACGTGTATTTTATTGGATACATTACCGATAACGAACGAAATCAGCTTCTTCAAGCTTGCAAAATGGTTGTTTTTCCAAGTCTATATGAACCTTTTGGAATTGTGGCTTTAGAGGGGATGGTAGCCAAGAAACCAACTATCGTTGCCGATACAGGAGGTCTAAGTGATATTGTTTCACATTTCGACACGGGCCTGACGTTTGCCCGAGGAGATACGCTCGAATTAATCAACTGTATTGAATTTTTGTTAAAAAATGAAAAAACGGCTGCAAAAATCAGCGAAAATGGGTATAGAAAAGCAACAACTATGTTTAGCTGGGAAAAAATCGCTATTGATACAAGTAAGCTGTTTCAACATCACATTTGCCAGGATAAAAAAAGAAGGGAGGCAAAAAATTGAAAGCCATTATACTTGCTGGCGGTAAAGGAACAAGACTGCAGCCCTTGACCTATACGATTCCAAAGCCTATGCTGCCGCTTTACGATAAACCTGTGATGGAATATAGCATTGAACTGCTTAAGAAACATGGAATTACAGAGATTGGGATTACGCTGCAGTATAGGCATGAACAAATTATTGAATACTTTGGGGACGGCTCTCAGTGGGGAGTGACGCTTACTTATTTTATCGAAAAAGAGCCTCTTGGAACAGCGGGCGGAATTAAGCGAGCAGAGGCCTTTATTGAGGAAGACTGTATTATCATTAGTGGAGATGCCTTAACAGAAATTAATCTTCAAGACGTTATTCATTTTCATTATGAACAAAAAAGCGAAATGACCATTGTTACAAAAGAAGTAAACGACGTGCGGGGTTACGGAGTGGTGACGATAGATGAAGGGCATCGAGTCACGGGATTTGTAGAGAAACCGACTTACGAACAGGCCAATAGCCGATTGATTAATACGGGAGTGTATGTGATCAAAAAATCCGTTCTTGATTACGTGAATTCTTATGGTCCTACAGATTTTAGCTTTGACATTATTCCGCTTCTTTTGGAATATAATCATACTGTGTGCAGTTTTGTAACGGAAGATTATTGGATTGATATTGGGCAAATCCACCATTATCGTCAAGCACACTATGATTTGTGGAGGAAGTGGTTTGGCAAGAGACAGGAAAGTATTGTCTCAGATGACGCGCTTATAGAAGAAGGGGTGACTGTTTACGATCCGGTTTACGTAGGAGAAAATGTGGTGATTAGAAAAGGTGCTTCAATTGGTCCTTACACGATTATCGGAACCAATAGTATCATAGAAGCACATGCTGCAATCGATAAAACGATTTTGCTTCAAAACGTAACGGTGGGGGCAGAATCATTTTTATACAACGCTACGATAGGTCCCTATGTAAATGTTCAAGCAATGACTACGTATGTCCAAGATACAGTAGCTGAAAACCAAGTGCTACCCCAACTTTCTGTAAAACCAGATGTTTCTATCTTCAAAAACGGTCGCCTGTATGTACATTCATCTGTTGATCGAGAAAGACTATACAATGCGTTATTACTTGTATGCAAACATCAAGGGTCGTTCTGTCTAGCAAGCGATGATGAAGGAGAAGCCACTCAACTTCGCAAAGAATGCTTTTCTTTTTTACGGAGTAATCATTCAGCTGTGTATGATATTAAAAAAGAAGCTCTTCCGGTATTTCGATATTACATGATGACTTCACAAGCGAGCATTGGTATTTATATTGGTGTGGATAGCAAAAACAGCGGTCTGTTTTTAGAAATATATGACAATAAAGGGCAATTAGTTAATCAGCTTATTGAAAAAAAGATTGAGCGGATGTACCTTCAAGCTAAAAAAGCAAACGTAACGACTTCTGTTTCATTTAAAGAAACAAACATAGGAAATATCAGGGGAGAATATTGTGATGCTTTAGTAAAATCAATTAATCAGCATGCTTTATTAGAAGACAGTATGCGGATTGGCGTGATTTGTTCGCCGTTTATACAGGAAGTTGTCGAATTATTATGTAAGCGTCTTCGTGTCCACGTTTTATTTTTAAACAAATGGGAGAAAACAGAAGAAACCAAACGAATAATTAAACGAAATAAGCTGTCTTTTTGTATTCAGATTAAAGAAGATGGAGAAACATTTGCTCTATATGATGAAAAAGGCTGCAGCGTAAATGACTCAGAAATTATGTCGCTTTATATTTATAGCGTATACATGACAAAAAAAGTAGCATTCGTTCCTATTCCTATACACTATTCATCCACCCTAGAAACATTTGCTCAATCTCTCAATCAATCATTTATGAGGACAAAAGCAAAAAAACGTGATTTGCTTAGTCTTTTGGGGCCCGTTCAATTTCAGTTAGATGCCATGTACGCTTTATGTCAGCTGATCGAATTAATTATGGTGCAACAGCGGAAAATTTCTGAAATGATTCAATATGTCCCGCACGCTTATATGAACTGGCGGTATATTTCGTGTCCCCTAGAAATTCAAGAACAAGTGATGAAGAAACTATTAGAAGAAGCAATCGGTAAACAAGTGTATGTCATTGATGGCTTAAAAATTTACCATGATCCTCATGAATGGACGCTTATTTTGCCCGATGGTCACTTGCCTGTATTAAATATTTATTCAGAGGCGTTAAACACTCAGACTGCCAAGAAGCTGTCGGCATATTTTGTAGAAAAAATACAAGAGTATCAAAGAGTGTAAATAATGGCTTTTATTTAAAAGAAAGGAAGTGCGCCTCTCATAAAAAGAGTTCCGCTTATTTCAAGAAACTTCATCTATATATAAGGCGCAGCAGAGAAGGAGCTCAGGGCTCTAAGAGGAAAGAAAAAGTGAAGAAATGAAATTAAATGACTTTCTTCAAAAAAACAGACTGGCATTTCCTTTCGAAAAATGATATTATATTAAAGTCTGATTTATGTTTATAATGTTTGGAGGGAAAATAGATGCGCGTAAACGTTACATTAGCTTGCACTGAAACTGGTGACCGTAATTACATTACAACTAAAAACAAGCGTAATAACCCAGATCGTCTTGAGTTAAAAAAATACAGCCCAAGACTTAAAAAAGTTACACTTCATCGTGAAACAAAGTAAGCAGTAGGAGTACAATCCTGCTGTTTTTTTTATAGGGGGGAATTAAAATGAAATCTCATCTGCGCAAAGAGATGAAGCGCGTTCTTAATTTAATTTCTGAAGAGCAGCACGAGGCACATTCAACAAGCATAGCAAATGCACTGTATGAAACTTGTTTATGGAAAGAAGCTAGAGTCATTGCAGCTACAGTTTCAAGAAATAAAGAAGTTAATACGAAAGCCATCATTGAACGTGCTTGGAAAGATGGAAAGAAAGTAGCTGTTCCAAAATGCAACCCCACAACATCTCAAATGGTTTTCTACGAGATTACGAATTTTTCACAGCTTGAAACAGTGTACTACGGGTTAGCCGAACCAATTGTTGAAGAAACTGTTCCCGTTTCAAAATCTTCAATTGATTTACTCCTTGTGCCTGGCGTAGTATATAGCAAAAATGGATATCGTATCGGCTATGGAGGCGGCTATTACGATCGTTATCTAACAGATTATAGCGGACAGAAGCTAAGCCTTGCGTTTGAGTGTCAAGTCGTTTCAGAGGTCCCATATGAATCTCATGATATTCCCGTTGAATATATTTTGACAGAGAAGGAGCTTATTTGCTGTGAATCCGTTTGATGCTGTCATGATAATTGTAATATTACTCATGGCAGGAGCAGGCTACATAGCAAAAGCACTGACAGTATCAGGAGCCTGCATGTCTTTCATCGTAGGAGCGAGCGTTTATATTGGTTTTTCGCTTCAAGGTTTTTTACTCTTACTCTTATTTTTTAGCACTTCTACGTTGTGTAGTAAGTACAAAAAAGAAAAAAAAAGCGCATTAGAAGAAAAGCTAGAGAAGCACGACAGGCGAGATTATATTCAAGTCCTTGCTAATGGAGGTGTAGCTGCTGCTTGCGGTTTGTTATATGCTGCAACAGCTTTTCCTGTTTACATGTGGATGTTTATGATCGGTATCTCAGCTGCTAATGCGGACACATGGGCATCTGAAATAGGATCTCTTAGTAAGAAGCCGCCGTTTTACCTTTGGACATTAAAGAGAGTAGAAGCGGGTACCTCAGGAGCCGTTTCACTTTTAGGTACAGCAGCCGGAGCAGCCGGAGCTTTTCTTATTGCTGCCGCTTGTTATTTTGCTTTTCCATCCGCATCGCTGAGTAGTATATTGCTAGTAGGGTGCTTTGGTTTTATTGGAAACGCTATAGACACTCTTCTTGGAGCAAGTGTGCAAGTTCGCTTTCGCTGTCAAAGCTGCGGTATTGAAACGGAACGGAAAGATCATTGCCGTAAGCCAACGATAAAAGAGAAAGGAATAACTTTCTTTAACAATGATGTTGTAAATCTTGCCGCTATTTTGCTTGCTGCTTTTACAGGCGGAATCCTTATCCTGCTTTTACCTATATAAGAGCATAAAATGTTCGCCATAGGAGCAAAGTAAACGTAAGGAGGCTTGAAAATGAGACATATTGTATTAGTACTTACGCTTTTAGTTGTTGGAACGCTGGGCTATCAAATGAGATACCGTGTTTTAAATTCGCTGTTTGGAAATTCATTTATCCGCAGTCTAGCTGTTCGTTCATTTTTTAATTTGCCGTTTGTTCGGGATCGTTTAATGAAGCAGGTCTTCCGTTAGGAGCGAAAGATACATAAAAAACACCTTACAGACCTGTAAGGTGTTTTTTTGTAGAAAAAGAAAAAGGGAAAATCGTTGCTTTTTTCCTGGCTTTCTGCCATCTTTACATATAGAGAGTATGAGGAGGTGACTATTTGTCTAGGCAAGATTTTTATTATTTGCAGCTGGCACAGCAATTGCTTGGCCATTCTTCATATGAGCTGATTTCGATGAAAGCTGATGCTTCAGAGCTATGGTTTCAATCTTCGCATCGCAAAGATAAGTCAATTGTCCGCATAGTCCGCCGGAATTTTAAATCAGCCGTTGAACAGCAAAAAGATGTGTTATATGCATTACAAAGAGCTGAGAATGTGCGAAAGCAGAGAGGTAAATCAACGCTTACTCTTAACACGATTTACTTTGCTGATTTTGATCCTTTTTATACAGAGCAGTCCTTAGAAAGCACGCCGAGTCCCTCTAAAGTGAACAGCTCAGTTGAACAACTAACGGCAGATAAAGCAAGCGCTTATGAATCTCTATTCGAACGGCTAGGTCTTACATTGGAAAGTGCAGACAATTTCTCTTCCGAAGAAGAAGCCGAGCGCATAGAACAGTGGAAACATAAAATTGTGCTTTTTGTACAGAAAAAACAAAGCGAAGAACAGCAAATAGCTGGATACGGGAAGCCTATTTTTACATATATATTTTTAGCGCTGCAAATCTTAATGTTTCTATTTCTGGAGTGGAAAAGCAGTACACAAAATACGCTCACTCTGATTCAATACGGAGCTAAATACAACCCCTTAATTATGGAAGGCGAATGGTGGCGTTTTTTTACACCTATAATTTTGCATATAGGACTTCTGCATTTGCTTATGAATAGTGTAGCCCTGTATTATTTAGGAACGCTTGTAGAGAGGATATATGGCAGCGGGCGTTTTGTCTTTATTTATATATTTGCCGGGTTTGCAGGATCTCTAGGAAGTTTTATATGGAATACGTCTATTTCCGCAGGAGCCTCAGGGGCTATTTTCGGTTGCTTTGGAGCTTTGCTGTTTATAGCAAGAACAAATCCACGCTTCTTTTTTCGAACAATGGGGTCGAGTTTCATTGTCATCATTGTGATTAACTTGATTTTTGGATTTGTTGCGCCGAACGTCGATAATGCAGGGCATATTGGCGGTTTGGTTGGCGGGTTTTTAGCTGCGAGCATCGTCAGTTTACCGAAACAAAAAAAGCTGTATATTCAGATTCCGGCTTTCATTTGCACGCTTTTATTAGTAGGAAGTCTGCTTTTTTATGGATATCATGAGCGTTCTGTTTATCAAGATGAGCCCTATGCACTCAGCGTAGCAGCTACGTATCTTCAGCAGAAGCAGTATGAAGAAGCAAAAGATGCCATTAAGCTTTTTGTTGAAAAAGGAACAGGAAATAGTAACGTGTATTTCGTCAGTGCTAGCGCAGAATTTTATCTTGAAAATTATAAAGAAGCTAAACAGCAATTGAATCAGGCTGTAAAGTATGATTCAACTTTTCATGAGGCGTATTACAATTTAGCTCTGGTGAATATGAAGCTCAATGATATTCCAGCGGCCACACAAAATATCGATAAAGCAATTGCGCTGGAACCGCAAAATGAAAAATACGAAAAGCTGAAGCAAGAGCTAGGAAATTAAAACTGTTGAATGACGAATTTAATATTTTATACTTTACTATTGTGAGAACGTTTACTAGAATATTAATATGTAGACCTAGCAGTGGGCGTTAAATACGGCCGCTGTTTATGACTGAATGACTGTTGAGTTATCTCAAAATAAATGAATTATATCACCTAGACAATAGGATAAAGGTGACAGAATGAATACGTTATATGATGTACAACAATTATTAAAGTCCTTCGGCATTTTTATATACGTGGGCGATCGTATTGCTGATTTAGAGCTGATGGAAGCGGAAGTAAAAGAGTTATATCAGTCTAACTTGATTGATGTACGTGATTACCAAATGGCAATTCTTTTGCTTCGTCGAGAGTTAAAACAACAAAAAGAGAAAAAGGATGAATGAACATGGATGACAAATGGTTAGTTGGAGTTGATTTAGGCGGTACAACAATAAAAATGGCCTTTATTAATCATTATGGAGAAATCATTCACAAGTGGGAAATTAATACGGATGTGAGCGAGCAAGGCCGTAAAATTCCAACAGATATTGCAAAAGCAATTGATAAAAAGTTAAACGATCTTGGAGAAGTAAAATCAAGGTTAGTAGGAATTGGTATTGGTGCACCGGGGCCTGTCAACTTTGCAAACGGTTCGATTGAAGTAGCTGTCAATTTAGGTTGGGAAAAATTCCCTATCAAAGATATCTTGGAAGTAGAAACTTCTCTTCCTGTTGTAGTAGACAATGATGCAAACATTGCAGCGATTGGAGAAATGTGGAAGGGTGCTGGAGACGGAGCAAAAGATTTACTTTGCGTTACGCTTGGCACAGGCGTTGGCGGTGGCGTCATTGCAAACGGTGAAATTGTACAAGGCGTAAATGGAGCCGCTGGTGAGATCGGGCACATTACTTCTATTCCTGAAGGCGGGGCACCGTGTAACTGCGGCAAAACCGGCTGTTTAGAAACAATTGCTTCAGCAACTGGAATTGTACGTTTAACAATGGAAGAATTAACGGAAACGGACAAACCAAGTGAGCTTCGCACAGTGTTAGAACAAAATGGACAAGTTACATCTAAAGATGTATTTGATGCAGCTCGTTCAAAAGACGAGTTAGCTATGCATGTTGTAGATAAAGTTGCCTTTCATTTAGGTCTAGCACTAGCAAACTCTGCTAATGCATTAAACCCTGAGAAGATCGTTCTAGGCGGCGGTGTGTCTCGTGCAGGCGAGGTATTACTTGCACCGGTAAGAGATTATTTCAAACGTTTTGCATTTCCTCGCGTAGCGCAAGGTGCTGAATTAGCAATCGCTACTTTAGGAAACGATGCGGGAATTATTGGAGGAGCTTGGTTAGTTAAATCTTATTTTGAATAATAAGCAAGAATCTAACTGAGATAAAAAAGCGCTTTGACATTTAGTCAAAGCGCTTTTTTATCATGCATCTTTTCAATCTTTACATATACATAGTGTAAAGGAGTGAAGATTATGCAAATTGTAGATATCCAAAAGCCCTACGATTACACGCGAACAATACAAGATATCCAAACACTTTTGACGTACTACCCCTATGGTTCTCTTGAATGGATAGGGTGCAGCGTGCTTGGAAAGCCGATTCCTCATATTTTAATTGGAAACGGAGAAAGAAAAGTTCATATTAATGCGTCTTTTCATGCCAATGAATGGATTACAACAAATGTTCTTCTACAGTTTGTTGAAGATTATTTAGCTGCTCTTCATTATGACCAGGCGTTGAACGGGCAGGAAGCAAGAGCTCTTTTTAACCAAGTTACGCTTTCTGCGGTTCCAATTGTTAATCCAGACGGAGTAGACCTGGTCTTAAAAGGTCCTACTGTAAGTGAACCTTATGCGTCTTTTCTTTCTAAAATAGGGAGAGATTTTCCGGATTTTCAAAGCTGGAAAGCAAATATCCGAGGGGTGGACTTAAACAATCAGTTTCCGGCTTATTGGGAAATCGAAAAAAAGCGTAAAGAACCTAAAGCGCCGCATTATCGAGATTTTCCAGGCTACGAATCTCTCTCTGAACCTGAAGCTCAGGCAATGGTAAAACTCGTTGAGCGTCATGATTTTGATTGTGTGATTGCTTTACATACCCAAGGAGAAGAATTTTATTGGGGGTATATGAATGAAGAGCCTGAGGAAGCAGAGGAAATAGCAAGCTATTTTGAAAGGGTAAGCGGTTATAAAGCTGTCAAAACGATTGATAGTCACGCGGGATTTAAGGATTGGTTTATTTTAGAAAAGAAAAAGCTGGGGTTCACCCTAGAATTGGGAAAAGGGATTAATCCGCTGCCTTTATCTCAAATATCGCGCGTATATAATCCGACTAAAGCTATTTTAGTTGCGGCAATGGATTATCTGTCTATTTAAAAAGCCACGCAAAGCATATGCTTTGCATGGCTTTTTTAATGATGTACCGCCGGATAGCCGTGATGTATGATGGTCATCACGGTAAACCATCCGAATACACCGAATGTTAGTACCGAAAAACCAATGCCTAATATGTTTTTATTTCTCAAAGATGAAATAGCTGCAAATACGCCTAGCAATGTTGTTAGTGCAAAAATAATCATAAGACCCACTCGAAGAAACCTCCTTTAGGTAACTTAAAATTAAAGCGCTATCATTAGCTTATCCCTTCAATTGTAAAACTTTTCTAACCGTTTGTCGAGATGAAAACCAATCTTTCTTTTGCTTCTTTGGCTTAGAAAGGTCCTTACTTTCATTTATAAGATGATGTGTGTATGATAATGCATATAACGGAAATAAATTTACACAAGGAGGACACGTTATGAACTATCATCGTATACCGCTAGGACCTATTCAAACGAATTGTTATGTCGTTGCTAACGAAAAAAAAGAATGTTTAATTTTTGATCCGGGAGCTCAGGGAAAACAGCTCGTTGAATTTCTCGAAAAACAAACGTATAAACCATTAGCTATTTTGCTGACACACGCTCATTTCGATCACATTGGAGGAGTAGATGAGGTGATGAATCACTACTCTATCCCGCTTTATGTACATAAAAACGAAAAAGAATGGCTTCATAATAGTGACTTAAACGGGTCGAAATTTTTTGACCTAGGAGAAATTACAGCTCCAGATGCAACCGATATTATTTCATCAGAAGGCAATTTAACAATCGGTTCATTCCAATTTGAGGTGTATGAAACGCCTGGTCATTCTCCTGGCAGCGTTTCATATTATTTCAAACCGGGTAACTTTGTAGTATCTGGTGACGCGCTTTTTGCAGGCGGCATCGGGCGCACAGATTTACCTGGAGGTAATCAAGCTCAGCTGTTAGAAAGCATCGAATCGAAATTGCTGTCCCTTCCAGAAGATACGCTTGTACTAAGCGGTCACGGACCTGAAACAACTGTGGGACACGAAATGGATCAAAATCCTTTTCTAAATGGTTTTTAAGAATACAAAAAGCGATGGAAGCCCATCGCTTTTCTCTTTACTGTCCTGGTGTCATCATAAAAGTTGACCAGTACGTGAACCCCACAAAAAAGACGGTCAAATATGCTCCGAAAACGTAAATGTACATTCTTTCAGACAGCTTTAAATAACTAAGAATTACAAAAAAGCCTGTTTGAGCTAAAAAGAGTAAAGAAGTCTTATGCATGTGACCGAGGTAAAACATTACAGTGAAAATTGCTGTCCAGAACCCCATTACACGGTACATTCGTTCCACGTCCATTTCCTCCTTTATCAAACTTAGTTAGTGTCATGATGAATGTCATCGCTGTGTAAGCACTAGAAAGCACTTATGAAACTATATCGATACTTTTCCATTATAATACATCCTTTCTTTCCTGAAAACGCTATCTTTTCCTTGAAATACGACAGAAGAAAAAAAGTTATACAAAACATGTGCAAAATACTATACAAAAGTTATACAAAACGTGTACAATGTATATAAACAACCTACAACTAAAAAACGGGAGGGTTTCATATGGAAGAAATTAAATTTTATACGTACCCGAGCTGTACATCTTGTCGTAAAACGAAAAAGTGGCTAGTGAAGGAAGATGTAAATTTTAAAGAGCGTCATCTATTTAGAGAAACACCTACTCATAAGGAAATGCTTGAACTTCTTTCTATGACAACAGAAGGGATGGATGAACTTCTGGCTAAAAGAAGTCAAGAATATAAAAAGTTAAATGTTGATGTGGATAGCATGACACTATCAGAAGTGGTCAATCTATTAATTGAACATCCTCGTTTGCTTCGCCGACCAATTTTAACAGATGGCAAAAAGCTTGTAGTAGGCTATAACGAATCTGCTCTTAAAAATCTAGTTAAGAAAAAAACAAGTCTTGCTTCTCTAGTTGTCTAAGCGTACATGATGAAGAAGCTCAATTCAGTAAATAACGAATAAAACGACAGCGTAGAGTTTTACATCACGTTGTCTTTTTTTATGTAGTCGTTTAGAGGTGTACAGAAGTTGTACATCGTGTACAAGGACTGAAGCGAAGAAAAGAAACGTATACTAAAAAAATTATAAAAAATGAAAAAAGAAGAAGGAAAATCTCGAAAAAGGTCGAAATTACTGTTTCTAGATGTTTTGACAATCATCTTTATTACAAATAAAGGAGCGATGATCGTTTGACCGAAATTGAACAGTTTGCAACTTACATTATACGAGATGCATGTGAGTGCCGAAGTTCTGATGTGCATATTGTGCCCCGAAAGAAAGATGCTGTGATTCAGCTGCGAATTGACCAGGAGCTTAGTTTAAAGAGGGTTATTTCAAAGGAAATGTCTGAACGGCTCATTTCGCATTTTAAATTTTTAGGGGGAATGGATATTGGCCAGCGCAGAAAACCTCAAAATGGTGCACTGACCACTTCCATTGATCACTATCAAGTAAATTTGCGTTTATCAACTCTTCCTACTTCTCATGATGAAAGTCTTGTTATTCGACTTTTGCCTCATCAACAATCTACATCTCTCAAACATTTATCTCTTTTTCCTGAACATACTAAAAAGCTTATTTCTCTCTTGAAATTCTCTCATGGATTAATTATTTTTACCGGTCCTACAGGATCAGGTAAAACCACCACTCTATATACTCTTTTACACGAAGTAAAGCACCTTTTTAATCGGAATGTTATTACATTAGAAGATCCTATTGAAAAACCGAGTGAAACCGTGCTTCAAGTGCAGGTAAATGAACGCGCAGGGATTACGTATACGACTGGTTTAAAAGCTATATTGCGCCATGACCCAGACATTATCATGGTGGGAGAAATAAGAGATAGTGAGACCGCCAAAATTGCTGTGAGAGCAGCGCTTACCGGACACTTGGTTTTGACAACAATGCATACTAAAGATACAAAAGGATCTTTGTACAGGCTGCTTGAATTTGGGGTTAGCTTTCAAGAAATGGAACAGACTCTTGTAGCAGTAGCTGCGCAGCGCCTTGTAGAAATTCGCTGTCCGCTGTGTTCCGGAAAATGCCACCCTGCTTGTAAGAAAATGAGGAAGCATCGTCAGTCCAGCATATACGAATTGCTTTATGGCAAGGAGCTTAGCGCAGTGATGAGAGAAGTGAAAGGAGAAAATGCGGATTATGATTATAAGACGCTCCGAGATGTTATTCTAAAAGGAATTGCGCTAGGCTATTTATATCCGCATTCGCTAGATGGATGGGGGTAAAGACAAATAAACAAAAAAGGTGGTCTCTGGCTCAGCAAGCAAAAATTCTTAAGCAGGTCTCTAAGCTCTTAGAAAAAGGCTACACTCTTTCTCAAGCTCTTTCATTTTTGACGTTTCAAGTATCTAGCAAAGAAAAAACGGATATTGAAAAATGTCTTGAACAGTTAAAACGAGGAGAATCTTTGCACGATGCTTTTGTTAAACTTCAGTTTCACCGTGATATTCTAAGCTATTTATATTTTGCAGAACAGCATGGAAACCTTCAATTTGCTTTGAAAGAAAGCAGCTCAATGATTGAAGAAAAAGTAAGGCATCGTAAAAAATTTCAAAAGCTTGTTCAATATCCCGTATTGCTACTGCTGTTTATTCTTTCCATTTTATTTGTTTTAAGTACGGTTTTACTTCCACAGTTTGAAGCTCTGTACTTATCCTTTGGAAACAAGCAGTCTTCGTTTATCCTCTTATTTATGCAGGCGATGTCGTTCTTTCCTTTTGTGTTACCTGCAGTCATCAGTATGCCAATCATCCTGTATTTGTTTTATGTGATTTACATTAAAAAATTGCCTCCAGTAGTTCAAATGCAGCTTTTTATGAGAGTTCCCGTTATCCGAACGTTCACACGGCTATTTAACTCGTACTTTTTTTCTGTTCATATGAGCAATTTACTAAATGGTGGTTTATCTATTTATGAATGCTTTGCTCTTTTTCAAAAGCAAGAGCATCATCCGTTTTTTCAAGTGGAAGCTTTTGCTTTTACAGATCAGCTTTCCTCAGGAATGCGACTAGATCATATCATTTCAGGTAAATCTCATTATGAAAAAGACTTGGCTCACGTTATTGTGCATGGCCAGCAGAACGGTGAGCTTTCTCAAGAACTGTATGATTACAGTCTATTTATGATGGAAAGAATGGAACAATTTATTTTTCGTATTTTAAAATATGTACAGCCGCTTACATTTTTATTCATCGGAATTGTCATTCTGCTTATGTATATGTCCGTTATGCTTCCGATGTTAGAAGTGATGTCGAGCTTGTAGAAAGGTGAAAGAGTATGATTCTAAAAGGTGATAAAGGATTTACCCTTATTGAAATGCTCATTGTTATGCTCGTTATTACCGTGCTTTTGCTCATTATGATTCCAAATGTATTAAAGCATAATACGGTTATTAACAACAAAGGCTGCTCAGCTCTTGTCAAAACCGTAGAGGCTGAGGTACAAGTATACGAACTTGAAAATGGCGAAAAACCAAGTCTAGAAGAGCTTGAAGCAGGAGGCTACTTAAAAGAAGGCACCGTGTGTCCAAATGGCCAAGCTATTCAAATTGACGGTACCGGAAAGGTTACAGCTAGTGGTTCTTCTTAAGCAAAAAGGGTTTACCCTCATTGAGATGCTGATGGTTTTATTTATTGTGCAAGTGATGATGTTTTCCATTATTGTAGCTATTCGACCGCTTGTGGAATATTACAAAATCACACTATTCTTGCGACAGCTGCAAAGCGACACGTTTTATGTGCAGCAGACAGCCATGAACCGAGAATCTCCAATTAAAATTAACTTCGCACCGAAGGGAACAGAATATATTATTTCTGATTCTCGTGCCGTTCTTTATAAGCGCGCCTATGACTCCACCATTCATATCACATTTGGAAGCGGCAATTCCACGATACAATACAACAAAAACGGCAATATTTCTCAAGCAAAGACCATTTTTATCAGCAATCAAAAATTTAAATATAAAGTTACTTTTCAAATAGGCAGAGGGCGTTTTTATGTGGACAAGATGTAAGGGTCAGCAGGGCTACACCTTGTTAGAAATGCTTGTTTCATTTAGTATGCTTTTACTCCTAACCGGTACAATTATTCCTTTGTATATTCAGATGAAGGAAGCAGAAAAGAAGCAATATGTTTCGTATCAAGCTGATGCTATCTTGCACGAAGAGCTATTGAAATATAAATATGAAGCAGGATATAAACGGCGAGAAAAAATCGTAAAAGAAAACGTTGCGTTTTATCTGAAGTGGGACGGAGAAAGTGCTCAAAAGCTTTGTGTAGAATGGACAGATTCCGCTGAGAAAATGAAAAAGAAGTGTGATGTGATGTTGAAGTGAAAAGGGAAAAAGGTTTTACGCTTATAGAGATGTTAGTCAGTTTTACTCTTTTTTTGATCATTGTTTCATTTTTCCCCATTATCATTCCGCTAGCTAAGCAAACATATAATCCGGACTTTAGTATGAATGAAATGGAGTGGGAAATCTTTGTAAATCAACTTGCGATGGAATATCGAGAAGCAAAAGAAGTGGGAATTCATGCGACTACGCTTACGTTGAAAATGGAAAATAATCAGATCATCACTTATGAACGCTACGAAGACAAGATAAGAAGACGAGTGGATGAAAGTGGTCATGAAGTTGTGCTGCAGCACATTAAGAATATTATGTATGAACAGCAAAAAGAAAGGCTGTTGATTCGTTCAACAGACGGTGTTAACAAAGTTAGAGAAGAAACCATTACGACGTTTTTGATGTTTGCTCATGAAACATAATGAGCAAGGATTTATTCTTCCGGTTGTTTTGGCATTTTGTGCGCTTTTTCTTCTGTTAGTAGCTCAGCAAACCACTTATTTTGTGACGAAAAGTTCATTTTATCAAGAAGTAGAGCAGAAAAATCGTCTGCAGCATCTTTTAGAAAACGCGGTTGTACATGTAAAAAAAGAAATAAAAGAACGTAATAAATCTCCATTTGCATCTTTAGTATTAGAAACTGGTACGGTTTCATACGAAGTAGTAAGTGAAGATGAACAGATGATTATTCTAAAAATAAAGTGTCAAACATTGCAAGGAAGAGCATTGACGGAAACGGCATATATTCAAAAAAAGGATCAGCACATTGTGAAGTGGACGGATTAAGTCTCTTTCTCTCCGGATATAATAGTGCTGAGGAGATGATTATATGAAAACGAATGATTATGTAAAATATATGACTCAGCAATTTGTACAATATATGGATCAGCCAAAAGAAGAGAGGAAAACGAAAAAGATTCAAAAAAAAGAAGAGCGAGCACCTTTTGCAAACAGATGGTTTGGAATGATTCCGCTGTCGTTTATGCTGTGGTATCGAAAGAAAAAAGAAAGATGAGCATATCATATGCTCATCTTTTTTTAACCGGCTTGTGTTTTATTAAATTGACGAGACATCGTTTCAGGCGATATGTAAAATAAGCCACCGTTTATAAATTTAAATAAGATAGTCGGCTCGTACAGTTCTTGAAGCGCTGTTTTTTCGGTCATATATATTTCTGGCAGCTCTTCTGCTGTTTCGTAAAAATGATCAAGAAGCGCTAAGTCTTCATACCATCTCTCCTGCGCTTTTTCAGCCCATTCAGTTGGCTGAGTTTTAACATAGTCAGTCACATATGATGTGAGTCGTGCGATGGCACTTTTAGGTTTAATAAAAGGTGAGAGAGTAAAGCAATAGTCTGAGATCTTAGATGACAGATTTTGATTAATGATTAATTCATGAAATGATTCAATGATTTGTCCATTGATTAAATTAATGCCAAGCGACAAGAGCTCGTCTTTTTTACGATCACATTTGTACGAGACTTTAATATTTAACGCAAGCCAAGGATGTAAAGGCTGATTTGTTGGCTGAGCTGATGAAACTTGTTCATACAAGTGAATAAATCCGCCTAGCTTTTGAGTAGAAGCGAAAATTTGATGCAGCCTAGGTGAGCCAAAATGAATTCGTTCTCCTTGAACAGAATCATCTTCAAACGCTGGGTCTGTAATGAAAGTGAGTGAAGCAGGATTTGCTTCTCCACCTGTCTTTTCAACATAATGCCAATAAAATGGACGATTCATCAATTCTTTATCAAGTTCAATCGTTAATTGAACCGTCAGGTAAGACGATGTTTCTGTGACAATAGAACAATTATTAGCTAGAAAATAACGCTTTAAAAATTGATGAATATCAGTTTGCTGCATGCTGATCCTCCTCGCTGTCTTCGTATTGAATAATAGACGTCAAGTTCTCCATTTTAATTTTTATTTCTCCTTCACTCCGTGAATGAAATAAAATATCCTGAATATGCTCTTCGATATTTTTTAAATCAAGCTTTGTTAAAATATCATCTAACTCTCCAACAACTCGTTCAAAAAGGTTTATTTTTTCGTACAGTAATTTTAAAATATGTTCTTCGACCGTATGTTGAATGGCTAAATTGTAAATGTGAACATCATGTTTTTGACCTAAACGATGGACCCTTCCAATTCGCTGTTCTAGACGCATTGGATTCCACGGTAGATCATAGTTAATGATATGATGACAAAACTGAAGGTTGATTCCTTCTCCGCCTGCTTCAGTGGCAATAAATACTTGCGCGTGGCTTTCAAAAAGCTGCTTCATCCAGTCTTTTTTGCCTCGCTTAAATCCGCCTCTAAAAGGTACAGAGGTAATCCCATGCTGTTTTAAATACCACTGTAAATACAGTTGAGTTGCTCTGTACTCAGTAAAAATAATGACTTTATCATCAATTTTCTGAACGAGCTCTAGCACTTTTTCTGCTTTTGCATTTTGCGGGACTTGCTGAAGTAGTTCCATTAACGGCGTAATCATATGTTCCGTTAATGCGCTGTTTTGATCTTCCTGACGTTCCAGCATGTTTTTTAATGTCATATACACCGCTTCACGGCTGCTGCAGGCCTCTCGCTGCAGAGTTAAAATTGAAAAAGCGCTTGAAGGGTGGAGTCCGTTTCCTTTAAAAGATGTAATCGCATCATACAGCTCCCGTTCTTTTGGCGAGAATTCAACAGGAATGGTTTGAACAATTCGCTTCGTCCATTCGATACCCGTATCGTGGCGGCGATTTCGAATCATAACTTTGTTAACAAGCTCTTTTAAGTGTTCATCGTTTTGCAAAGAGCGTTTTTTAGCGGAAAATAATTCTTCGAAATAGTCTTTATTACCGAGATGGCCAGGCTTTAAAAGAGAGACTAAGTTAAAAATTTCTTCAATTCGATTTTGAATCGGTGTTGCGGTTAACAACAGACAAAATTTCTTTTTTAGACTTTGCACAAATTCATAGTTTTTTGTTTTGTTGTTTTTAAGTTTATGAGCTTCATCAATGATGATGAGGTCGTAGTCTTGTTCAAGGACAATTTCTCGATGAGGAGAACGTTTTGCTGTATCAATTGAAGACACAACGATGTCACACTGATCCCACACATATGATTTTCTTTGAGGGACTGCGGGAATATAAAATTTTTGATTCAATTCCATAGCCCACTGTGAAACAAGCGAAGCTGGAACTAAAATGAGAACTTTTTTAACAAGTCCGCGAATCATATATTCCTTCAAAATTAACCCTGCTTCAATCGTTTTTCCCAGTCCTACTTCATCTGCTAAAATGGCTTTCCCATTCATTGTTTCAACTACTTGTTTGGCTACTTCGAGCTGATGAGGAAGCGGCGTTAAATCGGCTAGATGTTTTGGGCTTTGTAGTCCTTCAAATTCTGAGATAAGCGTTTGGTCTTCTATTTCATAGGCAAGTTTATACAAATCCCATGCAGACCAAGGGCCGTCTTGCTCCAATTTAGTTGAGAAGGCTGCTTCCCATGTTTCATCGATGTTTAATTTCACTTTCATGATAAAAATGCTCCTTTGTAAAAAATTTTTATTGAACAAATGATAAGAATCAGGTAGGATAAAAATATATTTAGAAAATTTGAAAAAGAAAATAGATTAGCACTTTACAAATGATTGTGTGAATAAAGATAGATACATCTTTCAGTAGTATGCCCAACTTTATCAACTTTATAGAAGCGAATGACGACACGGGGAGAGACTACTTGAATGTAGCGCCGAAGGAGCAAGCAATAAAATTGTGAATCTCTCAGGCAAAAAGACTCTTGTTTGACGCAGCTCTGGAGAGTGTCTATGCGTTTATAGACCACCCACGAGGCAAACCTATTCGTTTATAGGTAAACTTTCAGGTGAAAAGGACAGAGACTTCCTACTAAATACAGTAGGGGGTTTTCTGTCCTTTTTTGTTTGGATACATAGTGATCCCCACACTATTTGAAAACTCCCCGTTATGAAAAGTTTCACGTGAAAAAGAGGAGGACATAAATATGACAACAGAATTACACAAAACGCCGCTTTATGATATCTATCAAAAATATGGTGCCAAAACAATTGATTTTGGCGGATGGGCTCTTCCCGTTCAATTTTCTTCTATTAAAGAAGAGCATGAAGCTGTACGTACAAAGGCAGGCCTTTTTGATGTCTCTCATATGGGAGAAATTCTTGTAACAGGAGCTGATAGCTTAGCTTTTCTTCAGCACACGATGACAAATGACGTTTCTACCCTCGTAGATGGAAAAGCGCAGTATACGGCTATGTGTTATGAAGACGGAGGCACGGTAGATGATTTGCTGATTTATAAAAAAGCAGATCAAGAGTATTTGCTAGTCGTAAACGCTGCTAATATTCAAAAAGACTATGAGTGGCTGGTGTCTCACAAACAAGGAGATGTAACGCTCGTTAATCAATCTGATGAAACTGCGCAGCTAGCTTTACAAGGTCCTGTAGCAGAAAAAGTTTTACAAACTTTAACGAACGAAAATTTATCTTTATTAAAGCCATTTACATTTGCTAATGATGTAGAAGTAGCGAATGTAAAAGCTCTCGTTTCACGTACTGGGTACACCGGGGAAGATGGCTTTGAAATTTATTGTTCTTCAACTGACGCCGCTCACTTGTGGACGGCTATCTTAGAAGCAGGCAGTGATGAAGGTGTGTTGCCTTGCGGATTAGGAGCTCGCGATACGCTTCGTTTTGAAGCTACTTTGGCTTTATATGGCCAAGAGCTTTCAAAAGATATTACGCCCATTGAAGCTCGAATTGGATTTGCAGTGAAAACGAACAAAGACAGCTTTATTGGAAAAGAAGTGTTAAAAGAACAGCGTGAAAGCGGGGCACCTCGTAAGCTGGTAGGAATTGAAATGATTGATAAAGGTATACCAAGACACGGTTACGAAGTATTGGCAGATGAAGAACAAATTGGATTTGTGACAACAGGTACACAGTCACCGACATTAAAGAAAAACATCGGTCTAGCACTATTGTCAGCAGAGTATACAGAGCTTGATCAAGAAGTGGAAGTGCAGGTTCGCAAAAAACGCTTAAAAGCAAAAGTGGTTTCAACACCTTTTTATAAACGTTCAAAGTAAGCTTTGGGGAGGAATTTAACATGTTACATCGCTATTTACCAATGACAGAACAAGATCAGCAGCAAATGTTAGCAGCAATTGGTGTTTCATCTGTTGATGATTTATTTTCAGATATTCCGCAGCGCGTTCGTTTTCAAGGAGAATACAGTATTAAAAAAGCGGCTTCAGAGCATCAGCTGTTAAAAGAATTAAATAGTATGGCTGCTAAAAATGCTCATTTAAAAGACTATGCTTCTTTTTTAGGAGCAGGAGTTTACGATCATTACATGCCGGTTATTGTTGATCATGTTATTTCTCGTTCGGAATTTTATACGGCCTATACTCCGTATCAACCGGAAATTTCTCAAGGAGAACTTCAGGCCATCTTTGAATTTCAAACAATGATTTGTGAGTTAACGGGGATGGACGTGGCTAATTCTTCTATGTATGACGGAGGAACTGCTTTAGCAGAAGCCGCTATGCTCAGTGCGGGTCAAACAAAAAAGAAAAAAGTACTTGTCTCTGCGGCTGTTCACCCTGAGTCAAAAGATGTGTTAAAAACGTATGCGAAGGGTCAATACATTGAAGTGGTAGAAATCCCTGCAGCAGACGGAGTAACAGACATGATTGCATTAGAAAAAGAGATGGGGAGTGACGTGGCAGCTGTTATTGTCCAGTATCCAAATTTCTACGGACAAATCGAGCCGTTAAAAGAAATTGAAGAAATTACCCATCAAGAAAAATGCATGTTTGTGGTTTCAAGCAATCCTTTATCATTAGGTTTACTTACGCCTCCTGGAGAATTTGGAGCTGATATTGTCATTGGAGATGCACAGCCATTTGGTATTCCAAGTCAATTTGGAGGCCCGCACTGCGGATACTTTGCAACTACGTCTAAGCTTATGCGAAAAATCCCAGGACGATTAGTAGGGCAAACGGTAGATGAAAACGGTAAGCGAGGGTTTGTTTTAACCCTTCAAGCACGTGAACAGCATATACGCCGCGATAAAGCGACTTCTAACATTTGTTCAAATCAAGCGTTAAATGCTTTAGCGGCATCAGTTGCCATGACAGCTTTAGGCAAGCAAGGTGTAAAAGAAATGGCGCTGCAAAATTTATCAAAAACGCATTATGCATATGAAGCGTTAAAGGCAAAAGGGGTAAATGTAGCATTTGAAGGACCGTTTTTTAATGAATTAGTCGTGAAGCTTCCTGTTTCGGTAACAGAAGCAAACAGTCAGTTGTTAGCTTCAAAAATAATTGGCGGTTATGATCTTAGCCGTGATAACCAAGCGCTTGAAAATCACATGCTGCTTGCTTTTACAGAGCTCCGTACAAAAGAGGAAATTGACCAACTTGTAAATGAATTGGGGGATCTTCATGCTTAATCAAAATCAATCACTTATTTTTGAAAGCAGTAAAGAAGGGCGAATCGGCTATTCATTGCCAGAGTTAGATGTGCCGCAAGTAAATGCTGAAGAACTGCTTGGAAAAGCGTATGTGCGTACCGAAGCTCCTGAGCTTCCTGAAGTATCAGAACTCGATATTATGCGTCATTACACCGCGCTTTCAAAACGAAATCACGGAGTGGACTCAGGGTTTTATCCGCTTGGTTCATGTACGATGAAATACAATCCAAAAGTGAATGAACAAGCAGCACGCATTGCTGGGTTTGCGCATATTCATCCGCTTCAAGATGAGCAAACGGTTCAAGGTGCTCTCGAACTTTTATATGATTTACAAGAGCATTTAACAGAAATTACAGGAATGGATGAAGTAACACTTCAGCCAGCAGCAGGTGCTCACGGCGAGTGGACCGGGCTTATGATGATTCGTGCCTATCATGAAGCAAATGGTGAGACGCAGCGAACAAAAGTCATTGTTCCAGACTCAGCTCACGGAACGAACCCCGCTTCGGCAACAGTTGCGGGATTTGAAACGGTAACGGTAAAATCAAACGAACATGGTTTAGTGGACTTAGAGGATTTACGCCGCGTAGTAGGAGAAGATACAGCCGCTTTAATGTTAACAAACCCAAATACGCTAGGGTTATTTGAAGAAGATATTTTAGAAATGGCTGAAATTGTTCACGAAGCAGGTGGAAAGCTTTATTATGACGGTGCAAATTTAAACGCAGTATTAAGTAAAGCCCGTCCTGGAGATATGGGGTTTGACGTTGTGCATTTAAACCTTCATAAAACGTTTACAGGCCCTCATGGAGGAGGCGGTCCTGGCTCTGGTCCGGTAGGGGTAAAAGCAGATTTAATTCCGTATTTGCCTAAACCAGTGCTTGTGAAAACAGAACAAGGCTATCACTTTGACTATAACCGTCCTCAGTCAATTGGACGTGTAAAGCCGTTTTACGGCAACTTCGGTATCAACGTTCGCGCTTATACGTATATTCGTTCAATGGGTCCAGACGGCTTAAAAGCCGTGACGGAAAACGCTGTGCTAAATGCCAACTATATGATGCGTCGTTTAGCAGAACACTATGAGCTTCCGTTTGACCGTCACTGTAAGCACGAATTTGTTTTATCAGGAAAACGTCAGAAAAAGCTTGGCGTGCGCACATTGGATATTGCAAAACGACTGCTTGATTTTGGCTATCATCCGCCGACTATCTACTTCCCGCTTATCGTAGAAGAGTGCATGATGATCGAACCAACGGAAACGGAGTCGAAAGAAACGCTAGATGCGTTTATCGATGCGATGATTCAAATTGCAAAAGAAGCAGAAGAAACGCCTGAAGTCGTACAGGAAGCTCCGCATACAACGGTTGTGAAGCGCCTTGACGAAACGCTGGCAGCGAGAAAGCCAGTCCTTCGCTATCAGAAAGAACAGGCTGTTCAAAACGTCTAACAAAAAACCTCGCCCAAAGGCGAGGTTTTTCTATATACATACCATTATTTTTTCTTTTTCACTTTACCGTTCCACATTTTGAAGCCGCCTTTTAAATCATAGATTTCTTGAACACCGTGGCGACGAAGCATTTGTGCTGCGCGTCCTGTGCGCATTCCGCTTTGACAATAGATGTAGACAGGCTGATCTGGACGAAATTCTTTAATGCGCATACGGAACTGTGAAAGAGGAATATTTCGTGCGCCTAAAATATGTCCGTTTTCGAATTCATTCGGTTCACGAATATCAACTAGCTGTGCCTTGCGGTAGCCGCTGCGGAATTCTTCTTCAGTTAACGTTTTCATAATGCGACGTTGGACAAAGAACATAACGACAGAGTATATGATGATTACTCCAAGTAAAATGAGTACTGCTGTAATTGCTGACATGCTGATTCTTCCTTTCTTCGACAAAATCCATACTCTTATTATATAAGTGAATGAAATTAGAAGTAAAGCGATTTTGCCTTGAATCTAGCGGATTTCTTCCCGAAAATGAAAAAACTACCACATTTGAATTCACAGTTTTGTGTTGCTCTTTGCTTTTCCTTAGCTCAATCTTTTGGTAGACTAAAAAACGGATTTATTTTTTATATTACATATAGCTGAGGATGAGGTAGATGAAAGCAAAGTGGAGATTTATTGATTCCAACAACCGTTCGCCTTATTACAATATGGCGTTAGATGAAGCGTTATTAGAATGGCATAGTAAAGGAGAAATTCCACCTACGATTCGTTTTTACGGATGGAACCCTCCAACGCTGTCAATCGGTTATTTTCAAAAAGCTGAAAAAGAAATTAACTTTGATAAAGTAAAAGAATTAGGACTAGGCTTTGTAAGACGTCCAACGGGCGGCAGGGGCGTGCTTCACGATGAAGAGCTTACTTACAGCGTCATTGTATCTGAAGAGTATCCTAACATGCCTAAGACAGTTACAGAGGCATACCGCGTAATCTCTGAAGGTTTACTGGAAGGATTTCGTTCGTTAGGGCTCGAGGCTTATTTTGCTATTCCTCGTTCAGAAGAAGAAAAAAATAGCTTAAAAAACCCTCGTTCGTCCGTGTGCTTTGATGCTCCTTCTTGGTATGAACTAGTTGTAGAGGGCCGCAAGATTGCTGGAAGTGCCCAAACTAGACAAAAAGGAGTTATTCTACAGCACGGCTCTATTCTGTTAGAGATTGATGAAGATAAATTATTCAGCGTGTTTAATTATCCAAATGATCGCGTGAAAGAAAGAATGCAGCGCGCATTTCGTTCTAAAGCGGTAGCCATCAATGCAATTGCGGGCCGCAAAATCTCTATTGAAGAAGCAAAAGAAGCGTTTTATAAAGGATTTGCTTCTGCTCTTGATATTGATTTAGAACCGTATACACTGTCTGAAGAAGAGGAAGCATATGTAGAAGAACTAGCGCGCACAAAGTACGGATCGGATGAATGGAACTTTAAGCGCTAAACGGATGCCCATGGGAAATAGATAAAAGTGCAACTTCTTATAAGTTGCACTTTTTATTGGGATTTTTAGAAACAATGCTTGGCTAATAGAATACATAGGGAAGAAAAGTCAAACACTTTTTTTACGAAAAAAAAAATATTTCACTTGACACCCTTCTATATGTAGATGTTTGGAGAAGTGTCAAATACTATATATTGAATTCGTCCAAGCCGTGTGGTAAGTTATTGATAGTTGATTGAAAAACTCTATTTCCTTTAAAAGGAAATAGAGTTAATAAATTTATAGATGTTCGATAGGTAAGGAGTTGTGAGAATGACTGTTTTGTTAAATCAAAAAGTGAATATGAATGTTGAAAAGCTCAATTCAGATATTGAACGCTTTCCGCAAGTACATCCGATTACACCGGATATGAAGTTGACTCATAAAGGTGTTTCAAGATTGGTAATGTTAGACCGCTATGCGTTTAAAGATACGGAAAAATTAACGTTATCAGAAGGAGATTTTGTTGTTCTAACCGTAAAGGAAGATCCAAAATTTCCAGCACGAGGACTTGGCTATGTGGAAAGCATTAATTTTGAGCAAAAAACTGCTGTTGTCAAGGTAGAAGATGAGTTTAGAGGAGCTTTATCGCCTGAAGAAGCAGAAAACGGATTAATTACTCGTTCTTTAGATGTCATTGAAAAACCTCTAGAAGTCTTCTATGAGCAAATTGCAAAACGTAATGCAACAGGCTTAGCTTCTGTGGAAAAAACAGAAGAAAAGCGCAAAGAGTGGTTTGAAAAGTTCTATCAAGAGCTTGTTCAGCTAAACTTTGTACCAGCTGGCCGCGTTCTTTACGGTGCAGGTGCTGATACGGACGTAACGTACTTCAACTGTTATGTAATGCCTTATGTAAAAGATTCACGTGAAGGTATTTCAGAACACCGCAAACAAGTAATGGAAATCATGAGCCGTGGAGGCGGTGTTGGAACGAATGGTTCAACTCTTCGCCCGCGCAACACGCTGGCTCGCGGTGTAAACGGCAAATCATCTGGTTCGGTTTCATGGTTAGATGATATTGCTAAACTGACGCATCTTGTTGAGCAAGGTGGGTCGCGCAGGGGCGCCCAAATGATCATGCTTGCCGACTGGCATCCTGACATTGTAGAATTTATTATTTCTAAAATGCAAAACCCTCGCATTTTACGTTTCTTAATTGAAAACACAAATGACGAAATGATTAAAAAACATGCGCAAGATAAATTGAAGTTCACGCCGCTAACAGAGTCTGAAGAAGCGATGTACCAAGGAATCATTAACTATAAACAAATTCCGGGTCTTGGTGGATTCAGTGAAAAAATCATCAAAGATGCAGAAGAAAAGCTGCAAACAGGCGGAACGTACAGCGTTCATAACTCAGAGTTTTTAACAGGAGCAAACATTTCTGTATGCTTAACAAAAGATTTTATGGATGCTGTTGAAAACGACGGTGAATACGAACTTCGCTTCCCAGACGTAGAAAGCTATTCAAAAGAAGAAATGGCTAACTACAATGAAAACTGGCACGAAGTAGGCGATGTGCGCGAATGGGCAAAACAAGGAAACAAAGTTCGTACGTACCGTACTATCCGTGCAAAAGAGCTATGGAACTTAATTAATATTTGTGCAACGTACTCAGCTGAACCAGGCATTTTCTTCTTTGACAATGCTAATGACATGACAAATGCTCAAGCATATGGTCAGCACGTTGTTGCAACGAATCCATGTGGTGAATAGTTTGCCTCATGTAAAACATTGCGGAATAAAGCAGGAACCCTGAGATGGGAATCTGAACCGAAGGCTAAACGTAAAGGTTTAGTCAGGGGCAACGCATAGAAGCTGATCCTGTATAACAGACTATAATGCTTCCACGAGGCCGCAACGTTACAATTTTAAAGCTCGGAAAGAGTACTTGAAAGAAATGGCTGAATAATTGTAACGAAAACGTATGCTGAACTTACGTAAATATGAAGCGTAAGAGGTAGAGGATAAAAAGCCTTTACGATAACAAATTTGGAACAACCACTTGCACCATTCTCTGTTTGTAACTTAGCTGCTGTAAACTTAGCGCAAATGGCAGATAAAGAAACAAAAACTGTTAACTTTGAAAAGTTACGTCAAACGGTTGAAACGGGCGTTAGGATGCAAGATAACGTTATTGATGCAACTCCTTATTTCTTAGAAGAAAACCAAAAGCAAGCGCTTGGCGAACGCCGCGTTGGCCTTGGTGTAATGGGTCTTCACGATCTTCTTATTTATTGTGAAACAGAGTACGGCTCTGACAAAGGCAATGAGTTAGTAGATAAAGTGTTTGAAACAATTGCAACGACGGCTTACCGCGCGTCTGTAGAGCTTGGAAAAGAAAAAGGAAGCTTCCCGTTCTTAGTGGGCGAAACAGATGCTGAAACGGCTTCTTTACGTGAAGCATTTACAAATACAGGCTTCATGAAAAAAATGCCTGAAGATATTCGTGAAAACATTAAAGAGCACGGTATCCGAAACTCTCATTTATTAACAGTAGCGCCAACAGGCAGTACTGGAACAATGGTTGGGGTATCAACGGGTCTTGAACCTTATTTCTCATTCTCATACTTCCGAAGCGGCCGTTTAGGTAAATTTATTGAAGTAAAAGCTGATATCGTTCAAGAGTATTTAGATCAGCATCCAGAAGCAGATCCAAACAACCTTCCTGAATGGTTCATTTCAGCTATGGAACTTGCACCACAAGCTCACGCGGACGTGCAATGTGTGATTCAGCGCTGGATTGACAGTTCAATTAGTAAAACAGTAAACGCTCCTCGTGGTTACACGGTAGAGCAAGTTCAAAAAGTGTACGAGCGTCTGTATAAAGGCGGAGCAAAAGGCGGTACAGTGTACGTAGACGGAAGCCGTGATGCACAAGTCTTAACGCTAAAAGCAGAAGAAAATACATTTGATGAAGAAATTGAAGCGCCAAAAGAAGAAACAAAACCGCACGTGGTATTAGTTGATACAATTAACGAAATTCGTTCAACTGATGTAACAATCGGTTCTGAAGTAGGCAATACTTGTCCGGTTTGCCGTCAAGGAACGGTAGAGGAAATGGGCGGATGCAACACATGTACAAACTGTGGTGCACAGCTGAAATGCGGCCTTTAATTTTTAATCATGATTGACTAGTAAAAGCTGACTCAAGTGAGTCGGCTTTTATTATGTAGGAAAATGGGGCATAAATAAGAAGCGGGAACCAACGGTTCTTGTATTTGAATAAGCATTGTAGTATGATTTTAATTGAATGTCTTTTATCCAGTTTTATCTTATGACATCGCTTTATTTACACGTTTTTTTCACATAGATTATCAAACATGAACACGATATCACTATAAGAAACAGACATTTATGACTTATTATTAGCAATACATAATATTAATTGGGGGAGATTTCATGCCTACACCGAGTATGGAAGATTATATTGAACAAATATATATGCTAATTGAAGATAAAGGATACGCTCGAGTGTCTGATATTGCTGATGCATTGGCGGTTCACCCCTCATCTGTAACAAAGATGGTTCAAAAACTAGACAAAGATGAGTACTTAATTTATGAAAAATATCGAGGCCTTGTTTTAACAGCTAAGGGACAGAAGATTGGAAAACGTCTTGTTTATCGCCACGAGCTCTTAGAGCAGCTGCTGCGAATCATTGGCGTGGATGAGAAAAATATTTATGATGACGTAGAAGGAATTGAACATCATTTAAGCTGGAATTCCATTGATCGAATTGGGGACTTGGTTCAATACTTTGAAGAAAATCATAACCGTATTCAAGATCTTCGCAATGTACAAAAACGAAATGAAGAAGAGCAAAAATTATAAGAAAAAAGCAGCGGCCAATAGCGTCACTGCTTTTTTTCTTTTTATCATAACTTGTTGCTGAGTCGACTACAAATGTAGAGTGGGTAGTTTGGAGGAGAGGCTGTGTACGTCGACGGAGTGTTTTCAGGTGGCGGTATTAAAGGGCTTGCACTGATTGGGGCGTTACAAGCTTTAGAAGAAAAAGGCTTTATTTTTCGGCGGTTAGCCGGAACGAGTGCGGGTTCCGTTATTTGTGCATTTGTAGCAGCCGGTTATACAAGTGAAGAAATTGTTGAAATGATGAATGAAATTGAGTTATCGTCTTTTTTAGATCAAAGAATGTCTTTTTTACCATCAAGCTTGACAAAATGGCTGTTTTTATATTGGAAAATGGGATTATATAAAGGAGAAAGGCTTGAGAAGTGGATTGCTGAGAAATTGCGGAGCAGAGGAATTCGTACATTTGCTGATTTGCCTGATCAGTCGCTGCGTATTATTGCTTCAGATTTGACCAACAGTACGATGCTTGTTCTTCCAGATGATTTGCCTAAATATCAAATCGACCCGAATCGCTTTTCTGTAGCAAGAGCCGTTCGAATGAGCTGCAGCATTCCATATTTTTTTGAGCCAGTTAAATTAAAATCTACCCCAAGCAGTTTAATAGTCGACGGGGGCGTGTTAAGCAACTTTCCAATTTTTCTATTTGATGATGATAAAAGTCTTAAGAAACGACCGGTAATTGGTGTGAAGTTGAGCCCGAAGGACGAAGAAAGAGAACGGAATAAAATTAAGAATGCCGTTGGTTTATTCAGTGCGCTTTTTGAGACGATGAAAGATGCGCACGATGCAAGACATATTTCAAAACGTCACGAAAAAAATATTATCTTTTTGCCTGTTAATCAAGTTTTTGCGACAGAATTTACCCTCACAGAAGAACGGAAGGAAGAGCTGATTGCGTTTGGTAAAAAGCGTACAAGGGCATTTTTGAAAAAATGGTGCTATTAAAAAAACAAGGAGGTTTTTCTCCTTGTTTTTTTAAAAGAATGCTCTATTTTTCTTTTTTCCTTTTTTACCTTCGATGACGGTCAAGTGTGAGTTGTTTTTCTTTTTCTTTAGCGGTTTCGTTGATTTGGATACCGGGCGCTTATTTGAGCTTCGGTACGTATGCATATCAACTTTGTTGCTTCCTCGCTCTTTTTCTTTTTGACGCAGTTTTGATTGTTTTACTGCGCGCACATAGCCTCTATCTTGACCTTTTGTCTGAGAAGGGCGGAGAATAAACCGATAAACTAAGTAAAACAAAATGATAAACAGAAAAATATAACCTGCTTGACGTAATAAAACAGCTGGATCTGTAATCAACGTAAATGCAAAGCCAATGACTCCTAACCCGATTAGACCATATACAAGTGGTTTCACGAATGGACGTCTCATTTTGTTCACCTCCTAAAATAGTAAAAAAAGAAAGCAAAACGGTGTGGATTAGACAACTTGTTCGTCAGTGGTAGAAGAAAGTTCATTTTCAACGCGTAAAAGTTCTTTAAATGAAGCAATCGCAACTTCAACTTGATCATCTTTTGGTTCTTTGGTTGTTAAAAGCTGAAGCCATAAACCGGGATAACCTAAAAAGCGAAGAAGAGGGACATGACGAACTTTATTGGTTAACTGTAACACTTCAAATGATAAACCAAGGACAACTGGAATTAATGCAAGGCGATCCACAATTCGTAACCAAAGAGGATCCGTTGGAACAAGTAGGTAGACAAACATTCCTACAACTACGGTAAAGAGGATAAAGCTACTTCCGCAGCGATAATGAAGTCGAGATTGTGCTTGCACGGCTTCTACCGTAAGTTCAGCATTGTTTTCATATGCATTAATGACCTTGTGTTCTGCTCCATGATATTGAAACACCCGTTTAATAAGTGGCGTTTGTGAAATCACATAAATATAGCCAAGAAGCAATAATAGTTTAAATACTCCTTCAATAAAAACCTGAGCTACACTTGAAGTGAAAACAGGACGTGTCAATTGTGCTAAAAACACAGGAATCAATGTAAATAGTACTTTCCCGAAAAGAAAGGATATTACACCAATAGTTGCAACGCCAAATATTAAAGATAGTTTTGATTCTTTTTTCTCTTTTTGTTGTTCTGCTGCTACTTGAGCATCATCTTCTGGATTCACGTCATAGCGTTCAGAGGAAAAGTTCAAGTGCTGCGTACCGTTTGCACTGGCTTCAACAATAGCAGCAATTCCTCGTAAAAAAGGAATTTTTTTTAAAGCAGTGAGTACGGAATTTGATTTTCTTTTTGAATGAAAATAATCAATAGATTGATCTTTGCGGCGAATAGCCGTCACCATCATACGTTTGCCACCGAACATGACGCCTTCTATAACGGCTTGACCACCATACGCAGGTTTTTGTAATTTAGACATTTCAGGCACCAACCTAACTTAACTAGACTAGACTTCTTAGTATTTTATATTCTACAGCAAAATCAAATAAACCTCTAGGCGGATGCATGTTATCTAGTTTAGCCAATATTTTTCATCTCCACACCCTTGTTATGAATTTTTTTCCTTTCACTTATAAAATTTGTTTATGAAACTCTGTGCCAAGTAGTTTTAAAATGTCTCTGCGATATCAGGCTTCCTTCTTGCGTATAGGAAGAGTAATAAACGTAAAAACTTAGAAATGAGAAAAAAGTTCATACTACATCAAGAGGTGATTAATATGTCAGAACCTAAAGAACAGCATGAAAAAAAACAGGATAACCACCCTACGCATAAACAGGAAATGTCTTTTTTATTTAAAGCCGTCTTTATTTCCTTTTTTGGAGGGGTTTTCTGGAGCTTTATTGGCTATTTAAATTATCTGTTCAGCTTTAGTGTTATCAATCCAAATATGCTTTTAGATCCATGGGCATTAGGTGATTGGAAAGATAAAGGAATAGGTGTTATCGTCAGTATTTTTCTTATAGGGGTATTATCTATTGTTGTCGGGTTGTTATACTACGTCCTATTAAAGAAGTTTAAAACAATTTGGATAGGTTTTGCTTACGGCTTATTATGGTGGGCAATTGTATTCGTTGTTTTGAATCCGCTCTTTCCCAACTTAAAAACAATTGGAGAGCTTCCAGCTAACACGATTATTTCATCCCTCTGTATTTATATTTTATATGGTGTATTCATCGGATATTCCATTTCTTTTGAAGCTGCAGAGCTTCAAACAAAAGATGAATCTACAGATTTTCAAACGGCGAATAAGTAGTGTGAATGTTCCAACGTATGCTAATATATTCTATATAATGATTTAAAAAGAAAAATAAAGTGCAAATTCACATAAGTGAGCTGCATAGAGGGTTCGTAGTAGGGGAGAGTGTTGAATTAAGATGAATAAGATTTTAGTAATAAACGGTCCTAATTTAAATCGTTTAGGCGTACGCGAACCAGCGGTATATGGGACAGATAATCTTCAAAATCTTGAAGAGAAGCTTCAGCGAGCAGGCAGAGACCATGGGGTAGAAGTTGAGTGCGTACAGTCTAATCACGAAGGTGTAATTATCGACTGGATTCATGAAGCGGATGAGAAATTTGATGGAATTATGATCAATCCTGGTGCTTTTACTCACTACAGTTATGCCATTCGAGATGCGATTGCCAGTATATCTGTTCCTGTTATTGAAGTGCATATTTCGAACGTACATAAGCGTGAAGAGTTTCGCCACCATTCGGTGACGGCACCTGTTACACATGGTCAAATTGTCGGGTTAGGTTTATACGGATACGAGCTTGCCCTGCAGGCACTTTTACAATTAAGGGGGAAATAAAATGAAAATCGAAAAACTACGCGAACAGTTTTCAAAGTTGAATGTGGACGGTGTTGTAATTACAAGTGAATATAACAGACGCTATATGACCAATTTTACAGGGTCTGCTGGTGTCGTTATCATTTCTGAAGACAAAGCGGCATTTGTAACAGATTTTCGTTATGTTGAACAAGCAACTAGTCAAACAGAAGGTTTTGATATCGTTCAGCACAAGGGTCCTATTGTAGAAGAAGTAGCGAATGTAGTGAAACAATTTGGAATTAAAAAGCTTGGTTTTGAACAGAATTATGTTACATATGGACAGCATCAATTATTTGATAAGCATATCGGCGCGGAACTTGTTCCAATCTCGCACGCAATCGAAAACTTACGCTTGATAAAGAGTGACTCAGAGATTAAGATATTAAAGGAAGCTGCAAAAATAGCAGATGCAGCATATGAACATATTTTAACCTTTGTTCGTCCTGGTTTAACAGAGCTTCAAGTATCTAATGAACTGGAGTTCTTTATGAGAAAACAAGGCGCAACATCTTCATCCTTTGATACAATTGTTGCTTCAGGGCATCGCGGGGCTTTACCGCATGGTGTTGCTTCTGAAAAAGTAATTGAAAAAGGGGAACTTGTAACGCTTGATTTTGGCGCATACTATAATGGTTACTGTTCAGATATCACACGAACATTTGCCGTCGGTGAAGTAAGTGATAAGCTAAAAGAAATTTATAATGTCGTACTGCAAGCGCAGCTTAATGGAATGAGCGGCATTAAAGCAGGTATGACGGGTAAAGAAGCAGATGCGTTAACGCGTGATTATATTACAGAACACGGATACGGCCAGTATTTTGGACATTCGACCGGTCACGGCGTAGGGTTAGAAGTACATGAAGGCCCATCACTTTCTGTGAAATCTACAGATGTACTGCAGCCAGGTATGATTGTAACCGTTGAACCAGGTATTTACATACCAGACTTAGGGGGCGTTCGTATTGAAGATGATACGATCGTCACAGCAGAAGGTAATGAGGCATTATCGCACTCATCAAAAGAGTTCATTATTTTATAAAATGTAGGAGGATTTCTTCATGATTTCAGTAAATGATTTTCGTACAGGTTTGACAGTAGAAGTAGACGGAGGTATTTGGCGTGTAATGGATTTCCAACACGTAAAGCCTGGTAAAGGCGCTGCATTCGTTCGCTCAAAACTACGTAACCTTCGTACAGGAGCTGTGCAAGAAAAAACGTTCCGTGCAGGTGAAAAAGTAGGAAAAGCACAAATTGATAACCGTAAAATGCAATATCTATATGCAAGCGGCGATCAGCACGTATTCATGGACAACCAGTCTTATGAGCAATTAGAGCTTCCGGCAAGTGCAATTGAATATGAGCTAAAATTCTTGAAAGAGAATATGGAAGTAGCAATTATGATGTACCAAGGTGAGACATTAGGTGTTGAACTTCCAAACACAGTTGAGCTTAAAGTAACAGAAACTGAACCTGGTATTAAAGGTGACACAGCTTCTGGCGGTACAAAACCGGCAACTGTTGAAACTGGCTTAACAGTAAACGTTCCGTTCTTCGTAAACGAAGGCGATGTATTAATTATCAACACAACAGACAGCAGCTACGTATCACGCGCGTAATTGGAGCGTGTAAGCAAGCTGAAAACATACAAAAAAGGCAGAGAATCATTCTCTGCCTTTTTTGTATGTTTTTTTGTGCTAACTCTTCCTTATTTTGCATAGGTTGTACTAAACAACGCAGAGATATAGGAGGGGCTTATGAAGCAGTGGTTGGATCATTTAAACGGTACGGTATTAACGATGGCGTGCCTTCGATTTATTTCTTCATTTATTGAGTTTATTGCCGCTATTTTAATTGTCACAAACAATGATGTGAAAAAAGCGTTAATGATTAATGGAATGTTAGCGCTTGTTGGTCCGATTGTAATGGTGAGTTCTTTTACTATAGGTTTAGTGTCCGTAGCCGATCAATTATCTTTTGGGAAATTAATCATGATTGTAGTAGGAGTGCTCTTCATTTTAATCGGCGTTTTTAAATAAAAGGTAGGCATAAAATGGTCAAGCTTATAATACATTGAAGTGAGTTCAAATATGAGGGGATGAATATGTTAAACGAAATACTTGCAATCTTTCCGCCTAATTTAAAAAAGACTGTTGAATTTTATGTTACAAACCATTCTCATGTACTAGAAGAAATTCGAGTGCGCATAGGAAGACCTGTCGAATTTACAATCAACAATCAGCCATATTTCGAATCGTATCTTCCCAGTGCAGAAGATGCTTTATTTATCTTAAATAAATTAAGCCAGTTTTCGATTTATATGATTGAAGAAGAATTGAAAAAAGGATATGTCACCATTGAAGGCGGGCACCGGGTTGGGCTAGCGGGAAAAGTTGTAACGGAAAATGGACAGGTTCGTGTGATTCGAGATGTATCATCCTTTAATATCCGGATTGCTAAACAAAAGATTGGTATTTCGAATCAGCTTATTCCTTTTTTATACAATCGCTATTGGCAAAGTACGGTCATTATAGGACCTCCTCAGACAGGAAAAACAACCATGATTCGCGATTTAGCCAGAGTAATAAGTACTGGCATAGAGCGCTCTAAGATTCCTCCGTTTAAAGTGGGAATTGTAGATGAACGATCAGAAATTGCTGGGGCTGTTAAAGGGGTTCCTCAGCATACATTCGGATCTAGAATGGATTTATTAGACAGCTGTCCGAAAGCTGAAGGCATGATGATGATGATTCGCTCCATGAGCCCCGATGTGCTGATTGTGGATGAAGTGGGAAGTGAAGAAGATTGTAAGGCCGTACTTGAAGCGGTTAATGCTGGCGTTCGTGTCATTATGACTGTTCATGGCTATGACATTGACGATTTAATGAAGCGTCCCACTTTGCAAGCTTTAATGAAACTTCACGTATTCAAAAGGTATGTTGTGCTATCGAACAGCCGAGGTCCTGGAACACTTCAGGCTATCTACGATGAGCACTATAATTCCATGAAAACGTCCGCTGAAAAGTCGCTTATTGAAAATAGTAAAGGGTGATGGTGTATGAAACTGTTTGGTGCCATCTTTATCTTATTTGCTTCCACTTACACAGGATTTGAGTTTGCAAAGCAGCTTAGTGCAAGACCTAGGCAGCTCAGGCAATTAAAAACGGCTCTGAGGTCGTTAGAAGCAGAAATTATGTACAGCAATCGGCCTCTTCAAGAAGTTGCTCATTTGTTATCTCTACAGCTTCCTAATCCTTTGGCTTCTTTATTTAATGAGTTTTCAATGAAATTAAAAGAAGGTACTGAAAGTGTCAAGGAAGCTTGGGAAAAGACGTTGGACCAATTTTGGAAACAAACCGCACTTAAAACGGGAGAGCTAGAAATCTTAAAACAATTTGGTGAAACGCTTGGTCAGCATGATCGTTATTCGCAGCAAAAGCATATCTTACTGACGCTGAATCATCTTGAACGCGAAGAACAAGATGCAGTTGATAAGCAGAATCGCTATGAAAAAATGGTTAAAAGTTTAGGCTTTCTATCTGGGTTGCTACTGGTCATTCTATTGATGTAGCGATAGAGGAGGATTGAATGTGGGAATTGATATGAACACCATTTTTCAGATTGCTGGGATTGGTATCGTCGTAGCTTTTTTAGTCACCGTACTCGAACAGATGGGAAAAAAAGATTACGCGAACTGGGTTACCCTCATCGGTTTTATTTATATTTTATTTATGGTTGCTTCGATTGTAGAGGACTTATTTCAAAAAATCAAATCGGTTTTTTTATTTCAAGGGTAGAGGGGTGAGTTGCCATTGAAATGCTTCAAATTGTGGGCTTAGGGTTAGTAGCTACGTTTTTGGCTCTTATTTTAAAAGAACATAAATCACCTATTGCTTTTTTACTTGTTGTATTCGTGGGATCCGTGATCTTTCTTTTTTTAATTGATCAAATCTACGAAATTATTAAGATGGTCGAGCGGCTGTCGATTAATGCCCACGTTAACATGATTTATGTGGAAACCATCTTGAAAATTATTGGTATTGCCTATATCGCCGAATTTGGTGCTCAAATTACGAAAGATGCAGGGCAAGGTGCCATTGCTTCTAAAATTGAACTAGGTGGAAAAGTGCTGATTCTCTCCATGGCAATTCCTATTTTAACGGTCATTATTGAAACGATTATTTCAATGCTGCCCAATTAATTTTACTTAATATGAGGTGACGAAATGAAGCGGTGGACGTTTAAAGTGAATATACTCGCTCTTCTTTTGTTCCTCTTTTTTTTCTTTCCAGAAAATGTACAAGCTTCCGAACCCCCGAAGCAGCAAGAACTTGTCAATGAACAAATTGATAAGCTCGGTATCGATGAAGTCAAACAGTTTTGGGACGATATTATTACCCAATACGGCGGCTTTTTACCCGAGAGTCAGAAGGGAAGTTTAGTCGATTTTTTAAAAGGAGAAAAAGAGTTCTCTCTTAAAGAATGGCTAGGAGGTCTTGTAAAGTTTTTATTTCACGAAGTATTAGCGAATGGAAAGCTCCTCGGTACGCTCATTATGCTAACGGTTTTTAGCGTGTTTTTGCAAACGCTCCAAAGTGCGTTTAATCAGCAAACCGTAAGTAAAGTAGCGTATGCGCTTGTATATATGGTTTTGATCATCATTGCTCTTAATAGTTTTCAAATTGCTATCTCTTATGCAACGGGAGCGATTGAGACTATGACTAAATTCATTTTAGCTCTGGTGCCGCTGCTGCTTGCCTTAATGGCATCATCAGGGGGAGTTGTATCGGCAGCCTTTTTTCATCCGATGATTTTGTTTTTAATGAACACAAGCGGCTTGCTTATTCAATACGTAGTGATGCCGCTGCTCTTTCTTTCAGCACTGCTTAGCATTGTGAGTACGATTTCAGATGAGCATAAGGTTACACAGCTTGCTCAGCTGTTGAGGAATATAAGTATTGGCGTGCTTGGAATATTCCTAACTGTTTTTTTAGGAGTGCTATCCGTTCAAGGGGCCACCTCAGCTGTTGCCGACGGTATTACAATTCGAACGGCAAAGTTTGTCACAGGGAACTTTATACCTGTTGTAGGACGTGTATTCACAGATGCGGCTGATACAGTCATCAGTGCCTCGCTTCTATTAAAGAATTCAGTAGGGATTGCTGGAGTAGCAGTCTTACTGTTAATCGTCGCGTTTCCGGCTATTAAAGTGTTAACGCTCGCTTTTATCTATAAGCTAGCAGCAGCTCTTCTTCAACCTATTGGAGGAGGACCGGTTATTTCCTGCTTGAGCATTATCAGCAAAAGCGTCATCTATATTTTCGCGGCGCTTGCGGTTGTCTCGCTTATGTTTTTCTTATGTTTAACGGTCATCATTACAGCGAGCAACGTCACAATGATGGTGAGGTGAAAAAATTGCAGGCCTTAACGACGTGGATTACTAATATCGTTCTTTTTATCTTATTAGCTACCATTATTAATTTACTGTTGCCCAATTCTAGTTTTCAAAAATATACAAAGCTGGTGGTTGGACTTCTTTTAATGCTGATTATTATTACACCCGTTTTTCAAATTTTCAAAGTGGATGTTAATCAAATGCTGAAATCACTTAGCTTATCATCTATTCGATCTGATCAGCAGATAGAAAATTCAATAGAAAATCAGAAAAAAGAAATACAAGCTTCACAACGTGCATATATTTTAGAACAAATGGCTGTCCAAATGGAGGCAGATGTAAAAGAGGAGTTGATGGATCAGTATGGTGTAGCAATTGATCGAATTCACATTGAAACCAAAAAGCCGAACGACGAACCTACCGCTGATAATATTAAATCCATTTCAGTTGCCGTAAGTAAAAAAGCATCGGGTGATTCCGAGGTTGTTTCAGCTGTGAAAGTTATTTCTATTGATACCTCCACACCGATCGAAACAAACAAACCAACAGAATCCAAGAAATTATCCAACTATTTAGCAGCAAAATGGGATGTAAAACAAGGCCAAGTTGTTGTGAATATGGAGGAGGGAGACACGAAATGAGTCAAAAGCCAGAAAAAGGTGACCCATCATTTTTTCAGCGGTTCTTTTCACTTAAACAGTCATCAACTACGAAGAAACCTTCAAAGTTAATGTATATAGGCATTTTACTAGCTGCAGGCGTTATCTTTATGGTATTTAGCAACTCACTCACAACATCTATGAATTCAGGCGGATTACTAAAGAGTGCAAGCAAAGAAACCAGCGCATCACCGGTATCACAGGATGTTCCCGCTTTTAGCTCTAAAAAGACAACAACGATGACAGGTTATGAAGAGCGGTATGAGGAAGAATTGAAAGATATTTTGGATCAAGTTAGAGGCGTAAGTAAGGTAAAAGTAATTGTGAACCTAGATGCAACAGAATCCAAAATATATGAAAAAAACAGCGTCACAAAATCGCAAACGACCAACGAAACGGACCGTGAAGGAGGGACTCGTAAAGTTGAAGATTCCTCAACAGACGAACAGCTGGTCATTGTAAGAAGTGGAGAACAAGAAAAGCCTGTTGTAGTTAAAACCGAAAAGCCAAAAGTAAGAGGCGTGTTAGTTGTCGCTAAAGGAGCTGATAATATCGAGGTAAAGAAATCTATTATTGAAGCCGTGACAAGAGCGCTCGATATACCAAGTCATAGAGTAGCAGTATTAGCGAAAAAAGGATGAGGGGGAAATGAATATGTTATTAAAAAAGCAAACGGTTTGGTTATTAACAATGCTAAGTTTAGTTGTTGTGTTATCGGTATATTATATGACAACGCCAGAAAATCCTCAGAGTAATGTTGCGTTAGTAGACAATGAAAAACAAAGCGAAAAGCAAGCTGATGATAAGGCTCCTGCAGAAGATACAAAACAACAGACAGATGAGAAATCAGGAACAAAAGAAGATTCAAAAACTGAAGGCTCAGCAGAAGATGTAAAGAAGGAAACGGCTAAAAATGCAAAAGAATCAGCGGTTGTATCAAGCACAGATAGCGATGAGCTATTTACGGCGCTTCGTTTGGAATTAAATGATGAAAGAAGTCAATTAAAAGAAGAGTATCAAGAAGTAGCGGCATCAAAAAATGTGACGCCTGCGGAAGTAAGCAAGGCGATGGATAAAATTGATGAATTATCAAAGCTCGGGGAAAAAGAAGCCACGCTGGAAACATTAATTAAAGCAAAAGGATACAGTGACGCGCTAGTAAGAGCAGACGGAAAGCAAGTACAAATTACGGTTAAGACAGAAAAACACTCAAAAACAAAAGCAAATCAAATCATTCAGCTAGTCAAAAAAGAAATGGGTCCAAAAGAAGTAGCGGTAGAGTTTCAGCCAACTAAATAAAGGGAATAAAAGAAGTGTGAAACAGCCGTAAATTGGGGTTGTTTACACTTCTTTTTTTATGAAATGACTAAAATCTAAGCGAGACGGTAAAAATTTTAACATGGCTTTCTTTTTTTACTTCGGTTATAATAGGTTTCATAATCTTATATTAGTACTAGGTGACAAATGTTTTCATACGTGTTGTCATCTGTAAAGCTATGTTTCCATTTATAAAACGATAACGCTAAAAAGTTATTATAGAGTAAGTGGAACTTCTTTTTAATGTTTGCCAAACGAATTGAATGGCTGTAGCCATCTGTCGTATTATTAACATTGTAGAGAATTCTATTTTCATGAGGTAGGAGTGTTCAATATGTTAAAAATTCAAGAGATCCGTGAGATCATTAAACTAGTTGATCAATCATCAATCGAGGAGTTCACCTATGAGCACGAAGGCTCCAAAATCAAGATGAAGAAAAAAGACGCAATTGTTTCCAAACAAGCGCAGCAAGTAATGGTTTCGGCACCTGAACAAGCGGCAGCACCTGCACCGCAGGCAGCAGCGGCTCCAGCGCCAGCCCCAGCAGCACAGTCTGCTCAACCAAAAGAAGAACAAGCGGCCCCAGCGGTTGATGAGAGCTTACATAAAATTACATCTCCGATGGTAGGGACATTCTATGCGTCATCATCGCCAGAATCAGATGTATACGTGACTCCTGGAGATAAAGTACAAAAAGATTCGGTTGTATGTATCGTAGAAGCAATGAAATTATTTAATGAAATCGAAGCAGAAGTTAAAGGTGAAATCGTTGACGTATTAGTTGAAAATGGACAACTTGTAGAATACGGTCAACCTCTTTTCTTAGTAAAGCCTGAATAAGGAGCGGTAAATATGATTAAAAAGCTATTAATTGCGAATCGAGGAGAAATTGCGGTTCGAATTATTCGAGCGTGTAAAGAATTAGGTGTAGAATCAGTAGCTGTTCATTCTCAAGCTGATCGTGACTCTTTGCATGTACAATTAGCAGACGAAGCGTATTGTATTGGACCAACGTCATCTAAAGACAGCTATTTAAACTTTACAAACATTATGAGCGTTGCGATGCTAACGGGCTGTGACGCCATTCACCCTGGATACGGCTTTTTAGCTGAAAACGCTGATTTTGCAGAGCTATGCAGAGAGTGTAACGTTACATTTGTAGGACCAAGTCCTGAAGCCATTAACAAAATGGGAACAAAAGACGTAGCGAGAGAAACGATGCGTGAAGCGGGTGTCCCAATTGTTCCTGGTTCAACTGGAATTGTAGAGTCAGTGGAAGACGGTATGTCAATTGCTAATGATATTGGCTATCCTGTTATTATTAAAGCAACGGCAGGAGGCGGAGGAAAAGGAATCCGCGTTGCGAAAAATGAACAAGAGCTTATCAAAGGTATTACAATTACACAGCAAGAAGCTGCTACAGCTTTCGGTAACCCTGGTGTGTACATTGAAAAGTTCATTGAGGATTTCCGTCACGTTGAGATCCAAGTGTTGGCTGATTCTCATGGGAATACTGTACATTTAGGAGAGCGTGATTGCTCGATTCAACGCCGTCTTCAAAAATTAATTGAAGAAACGCCTTCTCCAGCGTTAGACGAAAAAACCCGTGAATTAATGGGCGACGCTGCTGTTAAAGCCGCTCAAGCCGTTAATTACACAGGAGCCGGAACAGTGGAATTCATTTATGATTACCGTGAAAACAAATTTTACTTCATGGAAATGAATACACGTATCCAAGTAGAACACCCTGTTACAGAGATGGTGACAGGAGTTGACTTAATTAAAGAACAAATCAAAGTGGCAAATGGTGAAACTTTACCGTTTACGCAAGAAGAAGTGACATTTAACGGATGGGCAATTGAGTGCCGAATCAACGCAGAAAACCCAGAGAAAAACTTTATGCCATCACCAGGTACGATTCAAATGTACTTGCCGCCAGGTGGCTACGGAGTGCGCGTAGACTCTGCTGCATACCCGGGCTATGCAATCCCGCCTTACTATGATTCAATGGTGGCTAAATTGATTGTTCATGCGCCAACTCGTGAGGAAGCTATTGAACGAATGAAGCGCGCATTAGATGAATTTGTTATCGACGGCGTGGCGACCACTATTCCTTTTCACCAAAAACTATTAAATCATGAAAAATTTGTTAGCGGTGAATTCAACACGAAGTTTCTTGAGCTATATGACGTAATGAATTCTTAGTATAATATAAACTATAGGAGGTGCTGTACATGAATGAAAATCATGTATTAGAAATGGAAGAACACCCAAATTCTCTTGGCAAAGTAGAAATTGCTCCTGAGGTTATTGAAGTCATTGCGGGTATTGCTGCTTCTGAAGTAGAAGGCGTTTCTGCAATGAGAGGAAATTTTGCAGCTGGCGTTGTGGAGAAACTAGGAAAGAAAAACCACGGTAAAGGTGTAAAAGTGGACTTAACAGAAAACGGGATAAAAGTAGACGTATTTTGTATGATGAAGTTTGGAGTGTCTATTCCAAACGTAGCGCAACAAGTACAAGATAACATTCGTCAAGCCCTTAAAAATATGACAGCTATTGATCTCGATGAAGTAAACATTCATATCGTAGGGATTCAGTTTGACACGCAAAAAACTGATATTGAAGAAGTTGAATAAAACAAACGTTTACCTAACGGCTGTTGCTAAAATGGAATAACGTATGATTACTTGTTCCTTTTCAACACAAGCTATGGTAAAGTGAAAAAGACTGTCTCGTCATAAAGACGGTCTTTTTCGTGTTCTACAAACTTCGTATAAGAACAATGAAGTATCGTTTCATAAACTATGCTATTATCTAGGTATACTAGTTGAAGAAGATAAATAAAGGAGCAAAAATAATGAAAAGACATACAGCACGCCAAAAAGCATTACAAGCACTATTTCAGCATGATTTAGGGCAGACCGAGCCAATGGAGGCAATCGGAAATGTTGTACAAAATGAAAAGTCTGATCAATTTTTAGAAAGTCTCGTGCTAGGTGTGGTTGAACATCAGCAAGAAATTGATGAACTTTTACGCAATCATTTAGAAAAGTGGACGTTAGATCGTGTAGCTACTGTAGACCGCGTTATCCTACGTATTGCCGTATACGAAATGAAATATGAAGAAGAAATTCCTACGAGCGTTACGTTAAATGAAGCGATTGAATTAGCGAAAACGTTTGGCGATGATCAATCAAGCAAGTTTATCAATGGCGTATTGTCTAAAGTGTTAACAACTTTATCTAAATAAAGGTTCATCTTGCCAAATCAAGTGACCAAAATGCTTCTCTCCTTTATATAAAGGGGAGAGGGTGACTGCAAAGGAGGCAAAATGATGAGTGAAGTTCGTTATCTAACCGTTACGGCTCTTACACGATACATTAAGCGCAAGTTTGATGTAGACCCTCACATGCAAGATGTATGGATTAAAGGAGAAATTTCTAACTTTAAACGTCATAGTCGGGGACATATGTATTTCACCTTAAAAGATCAAAATGCTCGTATCGCAGCCGTTATGTTTGCTGGGCATAACCGGCAGCTTAATTTTCAGCCTGAAGAAGGAATGAATGTACTCATTCGAGCTGAAATTTCGGTGTATGAACCAAGCGGAAATTATCAAATGTACGTAAAAGAAATGCAGCCTGACGGCGTGGGAAACTTATACTTGGCCTACGAACAGCTGAAAAAAAAGCTGGAAAAAGAAGGCTTATTTGATCCTGCTAGGAAACGAAAGCTGCCGAAGTATCCAACAACAATAGGTGTGATTACGTCTCCAACTGGAGCAGCCGTACGTGATATTATTACGACATTAAAGCGCAGATATAACGCGAACATTATTGTTATGCCCGCTCTTGTTCAAGGAGTGAATGCGGCACCGTCTATCATTAAGGCAATTGAAGAAGCAAACCGTCGTAAAGAAGCAGACGTATTAATTGTTGGGCGCGGTGGTGGGTCAATTGAAGAGCTTTGGGCTTTTAACGAAGAAAGCGTTGCTCGTGCAATTTTCACTTCTACTATTCCTGTTATTTCAGCGGTTGGACATGAAACCGATTTTACAATTGCAGATTTTGTAGCAGATCTTCGCGCTCCTACTCCAACGGGTGCCGCGGAATTGGCTGTACCTCATATCAGTGAAATTACGGAAAGATTGACTCAGCGAAATATCCGTCTTCTTCGTTCGATGAAAGAAATGCTTCAGTCTAGTAGCCGCAGGCTTGAACGATCCCAGAAATCATATGCTTTTCGTTATCCTCAAAAGTTGGTCGAGCAAAAAGAGCAGCAGTTAGATCAGTTGATGGAGCGTTTTTATCGTGAAGGTAGAAGGTACATTGAACATAAACGGACGAACTACGAGCAGCTAACTGCTGCTTTGTCGCGCAATCATCCTGAGCACCAGTTAACGAAAGCAGCGGAGCGTCAACAGCAGCTGACAAAAATGCTGACAAAAGAGATGCAGCAGCTGCTAAAGCAAAAACAGCTTTTATTTGCCACGGCAACGTCAAAATTACATACGCTTAGTCCATTAAAAACAATGGAAAGAGGCTACAGCTTAGTATACGATGAAGAAAAAGAGTTAATTAAATCAACCAAACAAGTATCCGAAGGCGATGTGGTAAACGTTCGTTTGGCGGATGGACAATTGCAGTGTGAAGTTTCGAAAATAGAGGAGCGATGAAAAATGGCGACAAATAAAGAGTATACGTTTGAAGAGGCGATGGAACAGTTAGAAACCATCGTAAACAAGCTAGAAGAAGGCGACGTGCCTTTAGAAGAAGCAATTCAACAATTCCAAGAAGGAATGACTCTTTCAAAATTCTGTCACGATCGTCTTCAGCATATTGAAAAGCAAATGGAAACTATTTTACGTGAAGACGGAACGCTTGAGCCATTCTCGGTACAGGAGGAAGAGTGATGGTGAATGAAATGAATTTAAAAGAGTATATTTCTTTTACAAAAGATCGAGTAGAAACACGCTTGCCTGAAGTGGTAAACGCATTACATGCTCCGGTTAACTTAAAGGAATCCATGCTTTACTCTCTTACGGCAGGAGGAAAGCGACTTCGCCCAGTGATGTTATTCGCCACGCTACATGCGTTTGGAAAAGACGAGAGCATGGGATTAGAAACAGCATGTGCAGTGGAAATGATTCATACATATTCTCTCATTCACGATGATTTACCCAGTATGGATGATGACGACTTAAGAAGAGGAAAACCGACGAATCACAAGGTGTACGGCGAAGCAACGGCTATATTAGCTGGAGATGCTCTTTTAACAAATAGCTTTCAGCTCATTTCTGAAGCAGCCCATCCTGAAATTACGTCACATATGAAGCTTCAGCTCATTACAGAACTGGTAAAAGCAAGCGGAACAGAAGGTATGATCAGCGGACAGGTTGCGGATATGGAAGGCGAAAAAAAGCAGCTCACGCTAGACGAGCTTGAATATATTCACCTTCATAAAACGGGGAAGCTGCTAGGGTTTTGTGTAAAAGCAGGAGCTATTCTTGCAAAAGCTACGCCTCTACAGCAAGAATTATTAGAAGAATTCAGTAAGCACGTAGGGTTAGCGTTTCAAATTCAAGATGATATCTTGGATGTCGAAGGGTCTGAAGAAAAATTAGGAAAGCCAATTGGCAGTGATACAGAAAATGAAAAAACGACATATCCTTCTTTGTTAGGTATGGAAGCGGCCAAAGAAAAGTTACAGTATCATGTTGAACAAGCACTTCTCTCGTTACGTCAAGCTCAAATTAAGCACGGATTACTAGAAGAAATTTGTTTATATATAGCAAAACGTGATAGTTAATGACGATTTCTGTCAGGTTTTTTGAGTGATACAGTAAAATAAGATTGAGTCCCAATAGGGGCTATGCTATAATGATTTTACTACTGTATAAAAGCGTAGTGCATAGGTTTGAAAGACATATACAATATCTTGGTGGCCGTTATCACATTTGTGTTAGCGGCTATTTTTTCACTGTTTTCCTTTGAATATCACTGGTTTACTGATAGAATATCAAAGGTATTGTAAGTAATAAGGAAATACTAAAAATTGACTATACGTATAAAACAATAGACAATGTATTAAGGTAACTTTATAACAAGTACGAAAGTGAGTGATCCACCTTGGATCTTACAACGATAAAAAATCCTGAGTTTTTAAAGAAAATGTCAGTAACACAATTAGAAGAACTAAGTGAAGAGATTCGTCGTTTTTTAATTACAAAGCTTTCTGCAACTGGTGGTCATATAGGGCCGAATCTGGGGGTTGTTGAGTTAACGCTTGCACTCCATAAAGTGTTCGACAGCCCAAAAGATAAATTTTTATGGGACGTCGGGCATCAGTCGTATGTCCATAAAATTTTAACAGGACGAGCGGGAGAGTTTGATACAATCCGTCAATATAAAGGATTATGCGGTTTTCCAAAGCGTGACGAAAGTGAGCATGACGTATGGGAAACGGGACATAGTTCTACATCTCTTTCAGCCGCAATGGGAATGGCTGCTGCAAGAGATTTGCAAAAAACAAAAGCTCATATTGTTCCTATCATTGGTGACGGAGCTTTAACAGGTGGTATGGCTCTTGAAGCGCTTAACCACATCGGTCACGAGCAAACAGATATGACCGTTATTTTAAATGACAATGAAATGTCTATCGCTCCTAACGTGGGGGCTGTACACAGTATTCTAGGACGTTTGCGCACGGCGGGCAAATACAACTGGGTAAAAGATGAGCTTGAAGTCTTGCTGAAAAAAGTGCCTGCAGTAGGCGGGAAGCTTGCGGCAACGGCAGAACGTGTAAAAGATGGCCTAAAGTACATGGTCGTGTCAGGCATGTTTTTTGAAGATCTTGGCTTTACGTATTTAGGCCCGGTTGACGGCCATAGCTATGATGATTTATTGGAAACGTTACAATATGCAAAGAAAACAAAAGGACCGGTACTGATTCACGTTATTACGAAAAAAGGGAAAGGGTACTTGCCGGCGGAAAGCGATAAAAGCGGAGCATGGCATGGTACAGGCCCTTACAAAATTGAGTCTGGTGACTTTATTAAAGACAAAAATGTTCCGATTGCTTGGAGTAAATTAGTAAGTGATACGGTATTGAAGATGGCTAGAGAAGATGATCGCATTGTAGCCGTAACGCCAGCAATGCCTGTGGGTTCAAAACTCGAAGCGTTTCAAAAAGAGTTTCCACATCGCATGTTTGATGTTGGGATTGCAGAGCAGCATGCAACAACAATGGCAGCGGGTCTTGCAACTCAAAATATGAAGCCCTTTTTAGCTATTTATTCTACGTTTTTACAGCGTGCATACGATCAGGTGGTTCATGATATTTGCCGTCAGAAGCTAAATGTATTTATTGGGATTGATCGCGCTGGGCTAGTAGGTGCTGATGGTGAAACGCATCAAGGCGTGTTTGATATTGCATTCTTACGTCATTTGCCTAACCTTGTTATTATGATGCCAAAAGACGAGAATGAAGGCCAGCACATGGTTCACACTGCTTTGACTTATGAAGAAGGTCCGATTGCTATGCGCTATGCTAGAGGAAACGGATTAGGTGTTGAACTAGATTCAGAACTGAAAAACATTCCGATCGGTACATGGGACGTATTAAAAGAAGGTTCAGATACAACCATTTTAACGTTTGGTACAACGATTTCAATGGCGATGGATGCAGCAGCAGAACTTGAGAAGCAAGGAATCAGCGTCAAAGTGGTAAATGCTCGTTTTATTAAACCGCTGGATGAAAAAATGCTTCATGAGATTTTCCAAACTAGTAAGCCTGTGATTGCGGTAGAAGAAGCGGTACTTCAAGGCGGTTTTGGAAGCGCGGTGTTAGAGTTTGCATCAGAGCACGGCTATTATGATACGCGCGTTGAACGTATGGGAATTCCAGATCGCTTTATCGAGCACGGCAGCGTAACAAAACTTTTAGAAGAAATTGGCTTAACCAAAGAAGAGATTATAAATCGAGTTAAAAAACTCGTAACACCAACACAAAAGAGGCTTGAAGTTAAGTGACAAAAAAAGAACGAGTAGATGTATTATTAGTAGAACGAGGTTTGATTGAAACAAGAGAAAAAGCAAAGCGTACAGTGATGGCAGGACTTGTCTATGCGAATGAAGTCCGTTTAGATAAGCCGGGAGAGAAAATTGAACGCGATACGCCGCTGACAATTAAAGGTGCAGTAATGCCTTACGTCAGCAGAGGCGGCTTTAAGCTTGAAAAAGCGATTAAAGAATTTAATGTCCATGTAGCGGATAAAATCATGATTGATATTGGTTCTTCTACTGGAGGCTTTACTGATTGTGCGCTTCAAAATGGAGCGAAGATGTCCTATGCGCTAGACGTAGGCTATAATCAGCTAGCTTGGAAGCTTCGTCAAGATGAGCGAGTAGAAGTAATGGAACGAACAAATTTCCGTTACGTGACGCCAGCTGATTTATCAAGAGGCTTGCCTGAATTCGCTTCTATTGATGTCTCATTTATTTCCTTAAGACTCATTCTTCCTGTGTTAAAAACACTTCTTGTTCCACACAGCGATGTTGTTGCGCTCGTTAAGCCACAGTTTGAGGCTGGAAGAGAGCAAGTTGGGAAAAAAGGAATCGTGCGTGATTCAAAAGTGCATGAAGAAGTCCTTCAAGGCATGGTGGATTTCTCGCTTCGTCAAGGATACGATGTATATAACATGTCGTATTCACCGATAACAGGAGGAGATGGAAATATCGAATTTCTTCTCCACCTGCGCTGGAAAGGCGAGCGTGAACTCGGCGAAAATCAAGCTCCGCTTACTGTGCGTGAAGTAGTCGAAGAAGCGCATAAAACGTTAAAAGAGAAAAAGTAATAATGGCCAATGTTAAGCGAAGACTTAGCATTGGCGATTTGATTATGACTCTTTATATAAAAAGGTGCATAATCAAGTTGAACACATTATGATACTTAAATAGTGAAAGACTTATACACAACAACACAAAAAGAAGATTACATATTAATGTGAGGTGCCAACATGAATAAAGGGCAAAGACATATTAAAATTCGTGATATTATCACGAATAATGATATTGAAACACAGGATGAATTGGTAGATATTTTAAAAAACCAAGGTTTTAATGTAACACAGGCAACAATCTCTCGTGATATTAAAGAATTGCACTTAGTCAAAGTGCCTTTGATGGACGGTCGATACAAATACAGCTTGCCTGCAGATCAGCGTTTTAATCCCTTACAAAAGTTAAAGCGCTCTCTTATGGACGCATTTGTAAAAATTGATTCAGCTGGGCATATGTTGGTGATGAAAACATTACCGGGAAACGCAAATGCGATTGGCGCATTAATTGATCATTTGGACTGGGATGAAATATTAGGAACAATTTGTGGAGACGATACATGTTTGATTATTTGCCGTACTCCTGAAGATACGCAAATTATATCAGACCGATTCTTAGAAATGTTATAAAGGTGAGTGAAGCAGGTTGTTAGCTGAATTATCCATTAAAAACTTTGCGATTATTGATGAACTTTCTGTTTCATTTGAAAAAGGCTTAACGGTATTAACAGGCGAAACAGGAGCGGGGAAATCGATTATTATTGATGCCATTTCATTGTTAGTAGGTGGGAGAGGCTCTTCGGAGTTTGTCCGCCACGGAACAGACAGAGCCGAAATTGAAGGACTTTTCTTATTTGATGAAGAACAGCATCCAAGTCATGAAAAAGCTAAACAAGTCGGTTTGGAAGTGGAAGATGGAATGATTGTGCTTCGCCGAGATATCACTACAAATGGGAAAAGTATTTGCCGCATCAACGGTAAGCTCGTAACGTTAGCTATCCTACGTGAAGTTGGACAGACGTTAATTGATATACATGGACAGCACGAGCACCAAGATTTAATGAATCAAGATCGTCACTTAACTCTTCTTGATCAATATGGAGGAGAAAAAGTAGAAGAGGCTTTGACGGAGTATCGAGAGGTATTTTCTAGGTATACATCGCTAAAAAAGCAGCTCGATCAATTAACTGAAAATGAACAGCAGATGGCACATCGCCTCGATCTTATTCAATTTCAATTAGATGAAATCAAAGCGGCAAATTTGCAGCTGAACGAAGACGAGGAACTAAATGAAGAGCGTTTGAAGATTTCTAACTTTGAAAAGATCTATACGTCATTAAACGATGCATACAATGCGCTGCATGGTGAACATCAAGGTTTAGATTGGGTAGGCGTAGCCATGAATCATACGGAGGATATTTCATCACTGGAAAAAAACTATGCCGAAATTTCTGAGATCATTTCATCGAGCTTCTATCAGCTAGAAGACGCATCTTATAAAATTCGTCAGCAGCTTGATTTATTAGAATTTGATCCCAAACGCTTAGACTTTATTGAAGCGCGCTTGAATGAAATTAATCACTTAAAGCGTAAATACGGTCAAAGTGTAGACGAAATTCTAGAATATGCTGCACAAATTGAAGATGAAATTGATCGTATTGAAAATCGAGATACGCATGTGAGCAAAATTAAAGAACAGTTAAACAGCGTAGCGCAGGATTTATTAGTAGAAGCTAATAACGTTTCAGCTATTCGAAAAAAACTTGCTCAAGAGTTAACGGACAGCATCCATCATGAGCTTCAAGAACTGTATATGGCTAAGACCGTATTTCAAATTAAATTCTCTGTTGTAAATGCAGGTAAAAATGACGTTGAAGTAAATGGAGAAAGAATAAAATTCACCAAAGACGGCATTGACAACGTAGAGTTTTATATTTCTACCAATCCTGGTGAACCGTTAAAACCTCTTGCAAAAGTAGCATCAGGAGGAGAACTGTCAAGAATTATGCTGGCGTTAAAGAGCATCTTCTCTAAGCATCAAGGTGTGACGTCCATTATCTTTGATGAAGTTGATACAGGTGTAAGTGGAAGAGTAGCTCAATCGATTGGTGAAAAAATACATGCTATTTCCGTTGATTCACAAGTTCTCTGTATATCTCATCTGCCGCAGGTAGCAGCGATGGCAGATACTCATCTCTTTATTGCTAAAGAGGTAAAAGGTGATCGTACAACGACGTCTGTTCTTCCATTAACTCTTGATGAAAAAGTAAAAGAAATTGGTCGAATGATTGCAGGAGCTGAAATTACAAGCTTAACAAAGGAACATGCCAAAGAGCTTTTAGATTTAGCGGATAAGATGAAGCACACCATTTAATAAAACACCTTTTAACACGTAACAGTATGTGTTAAAGGTGTTTTTTTATACAAAATGGAGAAACTGAAAATGTTTCCTTGCACTTCTTTTCATTTTTCTCTGAACTTCTGTTATAAATGCGCTCTAAGAAGGCTAAATTAAATGTGTAGCCATTTAGGCGAGGAAGCGAGGAGAGTGAAAACATGCAAAATCGATACAGACATATAATTGGTGCGATTCTCCTTGTTTCGTTCATTTTTGTAGGATTTATTCCAGTTGTGCAACAATATATACACATTCCAAAACAAATCGTCTTATTTGAACAGCAAAAAGAAAAAATTAATACGACATTACCGCTTAGCGTAGAAGCTTCGTCACCTGTTTACGATGTAACAAGTAACAAGGCGAAGCTGACCGTAGCAGGCAAACAGGTAGGCAAAGAAGAGTTGATGCTTCATTTGGCCGGTATTCCTGTAAAGCGTGTAGACGTGCAGGTATTATCTGATTTTAAAGTCATTCCAGGTGGACAATCAATCGGTGTGAAATTAAATTCAAAAGGTGTTCTTGTTGTAGGCTATCATCAGGTAGATACAGCAAAAGGTAAAAAATCTCCTGGCGAAATTGCGGGTATTCAAGTTGGAGATATGATTACGAAGATTAATGGTAAAACCATTGAAAAAATGAGTGATATTACACCGTTTATTCAGCAGGCAGGAAAAACGGGTGAACCATTAAATCTGCATATTTTAAGAGAAAAAAAGCAGTTTGATACTAAGTTGTATCCGTTAAAAGATAAGCAAGATTATGCGTACAGAATTGGTTTATACATCCGTGATTCAGCTGCAGGAATTGGCACAATGACTTTTTATGATCCAAAATCTAAAAAATACGGCGCTTTAGGCCACGTTATTTCGGATATGGATACGAAAAAGCCAATCGTAGTAGAAGATGGACAAATTGTCCGTTCGACCGTTACATCAATTGAGAAAGGTTCTAACGGCGTTCCCGGTGAAAAGCTAGCAAGGTTTTCTGAAGATAGACAAATCATTGGAAATATTACACGAAATAGTCCTTTTGGTATTTTTGGAAAATTGTCTTCAACGATGGAAAACGGAATAATGGATAAAGCAATGCCAATTGCCCTATCTCATCAAGTAAAAGAAGGACCGGCTAAAATTCTAACGGTAGTAGATGATGATCAAGTGGAAGAATTTGATATTGAAATTATGAGTACTATACCTCAAAAGTTTCCGGCTACTAAAGGAATGGTTATTAAAATTACAGATCCTAAATTGTTAAAGAAAACAGGTGGAATTGTTCAAGGAATGAGCGGGAGCCCAATTATTCAAAACGGTAAAGTCGTTGGAGCGGTTACCCATGTTTTTGTAAATGATCCTACCTCGGGTTATGGTGTCCATATTGAATGGATGCTTAACGAAGCAGGAATTGATATTTATAAAAATAATCGAAAAAAAGCGAGCTAATGTTGTCATTAGTTCGCTTTTTTTGATAAAAATTATTGTCGTAAATGTACGAGAAAAACGTCGAAAAACAAAGAAAATAAGAGAAAATCGAATAAATTCCATTTAAAAGACTTTTTTCTAAAAAAATAAAGGAAATAATGTTGCATTGTCGAATTTGTCCTTTAGAATAAAGAATAGAGACACGTAGGAAACGACGTATAACATAAAGGACTGAGGAGGAAGCTGCATTGAAAAAAATTAAAGTATGCTTGGTTGATGATAATCGGGAACTAATTGGTTTGCTTGAAGATTATATTTCAGAGCAAGAAGACATGGAAGTAATCGGAGTAGCTTACAATGGACAAGAGTGTTTATCCATTTTAAAAGATAAAGATCCGGATGTTCTTGTATTAGACATTATTATGCCGCATCTAGATGGATTAGCAGTTTTAGGTCAGTTAAAAGAAATGAAAAAAGAAAATTATCCAAATGTCATTATGCTAACGGCATTTGGTCAAGAAGACGTAACGAAAAAAGCGGTCGATTTAGGAGCTGCTTATTTTATTCTAAAGCCGTTTGATATGGAAAACTTAGTGAATCATATTCGTCAAGTTAGCGGACAAACATCTTCATTTATGCAACGTTCATCTTCTTCCATGCGTTCACATCGCGACAGCAAACCAGCAAATTTAGATGCAAGCATTACGAGCATCATTCACGAAATTGGTGTACCTGCTCACATCAAAGGCTATTTATATTTGAGAGAAGCCATTTCAATGGTATATAAGGATATTGAGCTGCTTGGTTCGATTACAAAAGTACTGTATCCTGATATTGCAAAAAAATATAATACAACGGCAAGCCGCGTTGAGCGCGCCATTCGTCATGCCATTGAAGTAGCATGGAGCCGAGGAAATATTGATTCCATTTCTTCATTATTCGGATATACTGTCAGCATGTCAAAAGCGAAGCCGACAAACAGTGAATTTATCGCCATGGTTGCGGATAAATTACGCCTTGAACATAAAGCGAGTTGAAAGGGATAGGACTGCTGGAATTACGGGGTTTTGAGTGAGCTGATACCTTTTGTAATACAGAGTACATGCCGATAAACTTTTGGAAATTACACTAGATAGTAAACTGAAAACCAATAAACTTTTTACTGCAGGGCCGATGAATTTTAATCATTCATTGGTCTTTTTATTTTGTTTTAAGAGGTGAAAATATTGAGGGTAATGGAACGTGCATCTTGTTTTTCTTCATATCCATAGTGGTGTATTTTATTGAAATAATTTATTTAATTGTTATGAGGGTTTTGTACTTGAAAGAGGATTTAGAAGATGCATTAAAAAATTTGTCTCCATATTTTAAATGTGATATGGATGAGTAAATTATAAGAAAAGCAGCCTTTTCTGAAGGCTGCTTTTTTTAATCCATTAATTTAGCAATCGGTTTTGAAAGGAACAGAACAATAATTCCAAGTACAATTGTTACAGCTCCGATTAAGCTGAAGATATCGAAATAACCTAAAGACTGTGTATAAGATGCAAGAACACCTGCTAGCTTATTAGCGACAGCAGAGCTTGCCATCCATACGCCCATTAAAAGAGAAGCAAGCTTTAATGGAGCTAGTCTACTTACCATAGACAGCCCTACTGGCGAAATCATAAGCTCAGCTAGCGTGTGCAGGAAGTAAGTGAAAATCATGAACAGGATATTTACTTTTAAAGCTGGGTCATTACCAGTATACATAACGGCTGGAATTAAAATTAAGAATCCTAATCCAACTGTTACAAGTCCCATACCCATTTTTGTTGGCGTTTTGAAATCACCGCGCTTTGAATTTCCTAGCTTGTACCAAACTAGTGACATAATTGGTGCTAAAATCATGATAAACAGCGGATTCAATGATTGGAACCACTCTGTTGGAACCGTGAAACTACCTATTTGACGATTAATTTGATCTTGAGCATATAGCGTTAAAGAACTTCCGGCCTGTTCAAAAGCTGTCCAAAAAGCAATAACAACGAAGGCTAGAATAACGATAGCAACCGTTCTTTTCTTTTCTCGTGCTGACAGCGGAGCAGTTGATGTTTGAGATGCCGCTGCGTGAACTTTTCCTGTAGGCTCTTTCCCGATATCGCCTAAGTAGCGATTAGCCAGTAGGTTAAATAAAATTTGTCCAACAACCATTCCGATAGCTGCTGTTAAGAATCCGTATTTGTAACTCATTAATCCAACAACTAACGGTGCGAAAAATGCACCAAAGTTAATACCCATATAAAAAATGGTAAAAGCACCGTCACGGCGAGGATCATTTTCTTCATAAAGATCTCCGACCAATGTGGAGATATTTGGTTTGAAAAATCCGTTTCCGATAATTAATAAAGCAAGTCCGATATACAAAGCGGCTATGCTTTGATGAATAAAGATGGAAAAATTCCCGAGTGCCATAATCACACCACCGATAGTGATGGCTAGCCTTCTTCCGAGGAAGCGGTCTGTTAAATATCCGCCAATCATCGGCGTAATGTAAACAGCACTAGTGAATGTTCCATATAAGCTCAGTGCAGTTGCTTTATCTACGCCGAGTCCACCTTGAGCAGCGGTAGCAGTTAAATAAAGAACCAGAATGGCTCTCATTCCATAATAACTAAATCTTTCCCATGCCTCAGTAGCGAATAATAAGTACAGTCCAGGAGGGTGTTTTTTCCTAGACCCATTTGGCTGCTGATTTTCGTGTTGTACAGCTGCTTGCATAATGAAGTCCCCCTAAAATTTTTCTCATACTATTTAATTCTTTTATTTGAATTGATCAAAAAATCAGAATATAAGTACTGGAATAAAAATAATGTATTTTTATTTTAGTAGAAAAACATTAATTTCGTCAATGAAATTATATGGAAAAATCAAAAAATAATTAAATATACATAAAAAAGTATTAAATTACTTATCTAAAAGCATTTTTAAAAATACATTTATATTATTAAATATTCTAATATATGTTATGGGGAATGGAGTTAGAAAGTAATACTATTTTTGGAAATGAAAATTCGAAAGAAAAAAGGATCTGTTATTCAGATCCTTTTTTATCTTCGCCCGCATTTAATTCGGCAAGTTTCTGCAGCAAAATATGCTGAGGCATATGCATTAATTGCTCGAGGGGGATATTTAATTGTTCCGCTAATTTTACGGCTGTATCCGGTGAAATTTGCAGTGGTCTCATACACAACGACCTCCTTTTGCATATAAAGTAATGAAAGTAAAAAAGTATAAACAGTAAATTCGTGCTTTCACTATTAAGTAATGCTAAAGTTAATAATAAGTGATAATAGAGGAGTTGAGCAAGTATGTTTGTAATAGGTCATCGCGGCGCAGCTGGAACGTTTCCTGAAAATACGATGATTTCCTTCAAAGAAGCAGCGAGAGTTGGAGCACACGGAATTGAACTTGATGTGCATATGACAAAGGATGGAGAACTTGCTGTAATTCATGATGAAAAAGTAGATCGAACGACGAATGGAAAAGGGTATGTAAAAGATTTTACGTATCAAGATTTACAAAAATTAGATGCGAGCTATAAGTTCAAAAAAAAGTATGGAGTATGTAAAATCCCCACGTTAAATGAAGTAATGGAGTGGGCTTCAAGTGAAGGAATTAGCGTAAATATTGAGTTGAAAAACAATATATTTGACTATCCATACTTGGAAATGAAAGTCTTGGATTTAATTTATTTATACAAGATGAAGGATCGAACGATGATTTCATCTTTTAATCATAACAGCTTAGCCCGAATTGGTTCTCTGGATTCTACGATTGAAACAGCTATTTTATACTCTTATCCGATGTATGAGCCTTGGGTATATGCGCAGCATCTTGGCGCAAAAGCTCTTCACCCTAATCAGCGTACCGTTAATGAAGTAAATGTAGCCGCTTCAAAAGATTGTCAAATTCCAGTGCGACCTTACACAGTAAATGATGTGAAAGTAGCTGAGCAGCTTCGGAAATATGGATGTGAATCCGTTATTACCGATTATCCAGAAAAAATGGTGAAGCAATTTGGAGGGCGCTTTTCCTAAAAAAACATCGCATTAATGCGATGTTTTTTTATCTTTTTGAAATCGGTTTTGAACTTTGTTTCGCTTGCGGTCTCTGTGCAGAATAAAGCCAGCAACAAATCCAAGGCCGATTAAAAATAATAGAAGGCCGACTGAAAATTGCAAAAATAAAGAAGGGAACGGGGATTGCAGGATGCCAAAAATCATATCTCTCATAAGTTTAATGCCATAGCCAGCGAGTATACCAGGAATAAGTAAGATTAGCAGTGCGATAATTCGAACCATAACTGCTCCTTTCGCTTCTCTTTTTTAAAATGAATGCGTTTACATTATAAAACCGTTATACTTGAATCATAAAAGAACTAAATAAATTGTCAAGAGCGTTTCTTTTTTTATATGATAGGTATATGCAATATTTTGCACGGGATATGTACATATTAAGTAGAAAAGGTGAAAAAATATGCAAAATGTGTTGATCGTTGGAGGAGGAAAAGGCGGATTAGCTATTCTGAAAATCTTGTTGGAAACCGAATTTATGAAAGTGATTGGTGTAGTAGACGTACGAGCTAACGCGCCGGCTGTTTTGCATGCGCAAGAACAAGATATTTCAACCGGAATGAATTGGGAGCCTTATATGACAAAGCAGCTCGATGTCATTGTTGAAACAACAGGTAAACAAGGCGTCTTTCAACAATTGCAAAGAAGCAAACCCGCTGATGCACTGGTAGTGCCGGGATTGGTTGCTGAAATTATGGCAAATCTGATGGAGGAAAAAGAAGAGTTAATTCAGCGGTTAAAACAAGAATCGTATAAATATGATCTTATTTTTAATGCAGCTCATGATGCGATGGTCGTGATTGATAGGAATGGATATATTACGCTATTTAATCAAAGTGCCGAGCGTTTGACGAACTTTTCACACAGAGATGTAATTGGTAAGCATCTTCATGAAGTCATTCCAAATAGTAAACTTGTTGATGTTCTTCATACAAAAACGATTGATCAAAATAGTGAATTTGTGTTAGATAGCGGACGCAAGGTAATTACGACTAGAATACCAATACTCGACGAGAATGGAGAGCTGTTTGGGGCCTTTTCGATTTTTAAAGATATTACGGACGTTGTCGGATTGGCAGAAGAAGTTACGAACTTAAAAGAAGTACAAACTATGCTTCAAGCTATTATTCAATCTTCTGAAGAAGCTATTTCGGTTGTCGATGAAGAAGGAAGAGGGATTTTAATTAATCCTGCTTATACGAGAATTACGGGTTTAAAAAAGACGGATATTATTGGTCAGCCCGCGACTGCCGATATCTCTGAAGGAGACAGTATGCACATGAAGGTGCTGCAAACAAGGCGTCCTGTTCGAGGTGTAAGAATGAGGCTCGGTCCGAGTAAAAGAGACGTGGTTGTCAATGTTGCCCCCGTTATTGTCGACGGGAAATTAAAAGGCAGCGTTGGCGTTATTCATGATATGTCTGAAATTCAAGAGCTTACAAATGAACTCAAAAGAGCGCGTCAAATTATTCGAACGCTTGAAGCGAAATATTCATTTGCTGATATCATTGGTCAATCTGAAGAGTTTCAGTTAGCAATTGAGCAGGCTAGACTTGCTGCCAAAACACCAGCTACTGTTTTGCTTAGAGGTGAATCTGGGACGGGTAAAGAGTTGTTTGCACATGCGATTCATAATGCGAGCAGCCGAAAGTTTAATAAATTTGTCCGGATTAACTGTGCTGCGCTTTCTGAGTCTTTGCTTGAAAGCGAACTTTTTGGGTATGAAGAAGGAGCTTTTTCCGGGGCGAAACGAGGCGGAAAACGAGGCGTTTTTGAAGAAGCCAATAACGGTAGCATCTTTTTAGATGAAATCGGGGAGCTTTCAGCTCATATGCAGGCTAAGCTGCTTCGGGTGCTTCAAGAAAAAGAGCTTATTCGCGTTGGAGGAACGACTCCTATTCCGGTGAATGTTCGCGTTATTGCAGCTACGAATGTGAATTTAGAAAAAGGAATGGCTGATGGAAGCATCAGACAGGACTTGTATTATCGGCTAAACAAAATTCCGATTCACATACCTCCTCTTCGGAAGAGAAAAGAGGATATTGGTGCGCTTGTTACACACTTAATTACAAAAATTAACCAAGATTACGGCCGGCATGTTGAAGGAGTAACAGAGCGGGCTTTACACTCATTAAGATCATACGACTGGCCAGGAAACGTTAGAGAGCTTGAAAACATATTAGGCAGAGCCATTATTTATATGCACTATACAGAAACAATGATTGATTCTATTCATCTCCCTTCGCTTGAAGGCAAGGGCAAAAAAGAAAAAAATCAGGTGAATGAAGAGGTAGTGTTCGAAGGGAAGACTTTAGCACACATGATGGAAAATTATGAAGCGGAACTTATTCAAAAAGTGCTGCTTGCAAACGAGTATAACCGAACAAAGACAGCAAAACAGCTCAATATTTCCCTGCGTTCTCTATATTATAAGTTGGAAAAATACAATCTTGCAAATAACAGCATGCAATAAAATGCATGGTGTGCAATTTATTGCATATAAATAGAGAGGTATTCTTTTTTTCTATTTGTTGTTAGAATCAATAAAAAAAATTTTTTGTGCGTAGAAACGGATATAAGCAGCTATATTATGTAATATATGCAGAGGGTGGCACAAATCTTGCATGTATTTTAGGTGACTGCATAAACGCGCAGTATGCTCTTTAAAACGGAGCAAAAGAAAGAATGAAAAAGGAGAGGTCGAACATTCCATGACTCTTGCTACCATCTTATCTCGGGTTGCTAAGCAGTCTTCTTTGACTGTTGCTGTTGCTGCAGCTGAAGACTTAGAAACAATTGAGGCAGTGTATGAAGCTGTGTCAAGGGAAGTTTCTGAATTTATTTTGTTTGGCAACGAAACGACAATTAATGAATTATTCAGGCAGTACCGCCCATCCTTACTCACTCATAAGGCTGTTACGGTCGTACATACGGAGTCCGTTTTAGAAGCGGCTCAATTGGCTGTGCGTTCAGTTCAGCAAGGTCAAGCTCATATCGTAATGAAAGGGAATTTATCCACATCGCTTATCTTAAAAGCTGTGTTAAATAAAGAGCATGGTTTGCGTACGGGAAATGTTTTATCACATGTAGCTGTGTTTGACGTTCCTCACTATGACCGTCCGATTCTTGTAACAGATGCAGCTATGAATATTACGCCATCTCTGGAAGAGAAAGTTCAAATCATTCAAAATGCGGTGAACGTTGCCCACTCGATTGGGATAGAGATGCCAAAGGTAGCTCCTATTGCAGCGGTTGAAGTTGTCAACCCTTTGATGCCTGCAACAGTAGAGGCTGCACTTCTTACACAGATGAACCGCAGAGGACAAATTAAAGGCTGCGTTATTGATGGACCTTTAGCACTCGACAATGCCATTAACATAGAAGCAGCCAAGCAAAAAGGCATTCAAAGTGAAGTTGCTGGTCAAGCAGATATATTACTCGTTCCTGCAATTGAAACAGGGAACGTTTTATATAAATCCCTCATTTATTTTGCTAAAGCAAAAGTTGGAGCTATTCTAGCAGGAGCAAAAGCTCCGGTCGTCTTAACATCCAGAGCAGATTCATCAGAAAGCAAATTATACTCACTGGCGCTTGCTATCAGCGTCGCTCAACAGAATTCTTAGGAGGCACTAACAATGAAAATTTTTGACTATATGGAAACATACGATTATGAGCAGTTATTATTTTGCCAAGATAAAGATTCAGGTTTAAAAGCCATTATTGCGATTCACGATACAACAATTGGACCAGCTCTAGGCGGTACGAGAATGTGGACATATGAATCAGAAGAGGCTGCAATTGAAGATGCGCTTCGTCTATCACGCGGAATGACTTATAAAAATGCAGCAGCAGGCTTGAATTTAGGCGGAGGGAAAACGGTTATTATCGGAGATCCTCGCAAAGACAAAAATGAAGCGATGTTCCGTGCATTTGGTCGCTTTATTCAAGGATTAAATGGTCGATACATTACAGCAGAAGATGTGGGCACAACGGTAGAGGATATGGATATTGTATATGAGGAAACGGATTATGTAACGGGTGTATCTCCTGCTTTTGGTTCATCAGGCAATCCATCGCCAGTCACAGCCTACGGTGTATACCGAGGAATTAAAGCAGCAGCAAAAGAAGCATTTGGAACAGATATGCTTGAAGGAAAAGTAGTAGCTGTCCAAGGCGTAGGAAACGTAGCATATAATTTATGCCGCCACCTTCACGAAGAAGGAGCGAAACTTATTGTAACGGATATTAATAAAGAAGCTGTTCAGCGTGCGGTAGAAGAATTTGGGGCGCAAGCAGTAGACCCGAATGATATTTATGGTGTAGAATGTGATATCTATGCTCCTTGTGCACTCGGAGCAACGATTAACGATGAAACGATCCCTCAAATAAAAGCAAAAGTTATTGCAGGGGCAGCTAATAATCAATTGAAAGAAACGCGTCATGGTGATTTAATCCATGAATTAGGCATTGTATATGCACCGGACTATGTTATTAACGCAGGAGGCGTTATTAACGTAGCTGATGAGCTAGTTGGATATAACCGTGAGCGTGCGCTGAAAAAAGTTGAAGGTATTTATGATAATATTGAAAAGGTAGTTGAAATCTCAAAGCGAGATGGCATTCCAACCTATCTAGCAGCAGATCGCTTAGCTGAAGAAAGAATTGAAAAGCTGCGTCGTTCACGCAGTCAATTTTTACAAAATGGACAGCATATTTTAAGTAGACGTCATACGCGCTAATGTTTGAGCTGAAGGCTAGGCAAAAGGAATAAATGAAATCCTTTCGACCTAGCCTTCGTTTATGAGAATGATAAGGTAGGAGGACATTTGTTGGATATGCACGAATATCGAATGCTGATAATAAATCCGGGTTCAACGTCCACAAAAATTGGCGTGTTTCACAACGATAAACCAATTTTTGATCGAACAATCCGCTACGATTCACAGCAAATGAATCAGTTTGAGACGATATATGCACAGTATGAGTTCCGTAAAAACTCGATTTTAGAGGCACTTGATGAAGAAGGGATTAATTTATCTAAATTAAGTGCAGTATGTGGAAGAGGAGGGCTTTTACGCCCGATTGAAGGCGGCACATACGAGGTAAATCAAGCCATGCTCAAAGATTTAAAAGACGGTTATGCCGGCCATCATGCTTCAAATTTAGGCGGGATTTTAGCGTTTGAGATTGCATCTGGATTAAATATTCCAGCATACATTGTTGATCCAGTGGTGGTAGATGAGCTAAGTGACATCGCTCGTATCTCAGGAACTCCTTTTATGGAAAGGAAAAGCATCTTTCACGCGCTGAATCAAAAATCGGTGGCTCGAAAAGTGGCCAAAGAAATGAATAGCACATACGAACAAATGAACGTTATTGTTACCCATATGGGCGGAGGCATTACAGTTGGAGTTCATCAACGAGGAAAAGTAATTGATGTGAACAATGGCCTGCACGGCGATGGTCCTTTTAGTCCAGAGCGCGCTGGCAGTGTACCGGTTGGTGAATTAGTTCGTCTTTGCTTTTCAGGTCAGTATTACCGCGAGGAGATTATGAAAATGCTTGTAGGAAAAGGCGGGCTTGTCGGTTATTTGGGCACATCTGACGTGCAGAAAGTCGAAGCGCTAGTGAAAAATGGAAACGAAAAAGCTAAGCTTATCTACGAAGCAATGGCTTATCAAATTTCGAAGGAAATTGGAGCTGCCAGTACGGTATTGCATGGAAAAGTAGATGCCATTATTCTAACGGGAGGCATTGCTTATTCAAAAGCGTTTGTTGAGCTGATTATCAATCATGTAAAGTGGATTGCAGATGTCATTGTTTATCCTGGAGAAAATGAGCTTCAAGCGCTAGCTGAAGGGGCTCTCCGAGTGCTTACAGGTGAAGAAGAAGTGAAGGAATATAAAGGCGCTTAATAGCGTTTGCAGAAAGGTGTGAAGCAGTGTGGCAAAAGAATATGATTTGGTCATTCTCGGCGGTGGAACCGGAGGGTACGTAGCAGCTATTCGTGCCTCTCAGTTAGGTCTATCGGTAGCGGTTGTGGAAAAAAATAAGTTAGGCGGCACATGCCTGCACGCAGGGTGTATCCCAAGCAAAGCTTTACTAAGAAGTGCAGAAGTCTATCAAACGGCTAAGAAAAGCAGTGAATTTGGCGTAGAAACGTCCAATGTACTATTGAACTATGCACGTGTACAAGAACGAAAGTCAGAAATTGTTTCACAGTTACATAATGGTGTCAAACAGCTAATGAAAAAAGGTAAAATTGACGTATATGAAGGAATCGGACGCATTTTAGGACCTTCTATTTTTTCTCCTATGCCAGGAACCATCTCCGTTGAATTAAAAAGCGGTGAAGAAAACGAAATGCTTATTCCAAAGAATGTAATTGTCGCAACAGGGTCTCGTCCTAGAACATTACCTGGTTTAACAATCGACGGAGAGAAAGTAATCACTTCAGATGAAGCATTAAAGATGGAAACACTTCCTGCTTCTATTATTATTGTGGGAGGCGGCGTCATTGGAATTGAATGGGCGTCAATGCTCACAGATTTTGATGTTGATGTAACGGTTGTTGAATACAGCGATCGAATTTTACCAACAGAAGATCAAGATATCTCCCGTGAAATGACGAAGCTTTTAAAAGCAAAAGGAGTTACCATTATTACTTCTGCTAAAGTAATGGCTGATACACTGTCTGTTGGTGGTCAGGTGAAAATTTCTGCTCAAGTAGGAGACGATATGCAAGAATATGAAGCAGAAAAGCTGCTTGTATCTGTAGGGCGTCAAGCGAATGTCGAAGGAATTGGTCTCGAGAATACCGATATTGTAGTAGAAAACGGTGTGATTGCCACGAATGATTTTTATCAAACGAAAGAATCTCATATCTACGCAATTGGAGATGTGATTGGCGGACTGCAGCTTGCACATGTAGCTTCTCACGAAGGAATTGTAGCTGTTGAGCATTTACATGGTGACAAGCCTTTGAAGATTGATTACACAACAATCTCTAAATGCGTATACAGCAGCCCGGAGGCAGCAAGTGTAGGATTAACAGAACAAGAAGCAAAACAGCAAGGATTTCAGCTGAAGGTTGGAAAGTTTCCGTTTAAGGCCGTTGGAAAAGCTCTTGTATATGGAGAGGCAGAGGGATTTGTTAAAATTATTGCCGATGCCGACACAAATGATGTTCTTGGTGTGCATATGATTGGACCTCACGTGACGGATATGATTTCTGAAGCGGGTCTTGCAAAGGTATTGGATGCTACACCATGGGAAATTGCTCATACCATTCATCCTCATCCTAGCCTTTCAGAAGCGATGGGAGAAGCTTCATTAGCTGTAGATGGAAAAGCGATTCATTTTTGATGATTAAAGGAGGTTTAAACATGACAAAAAACCGTCATGAATCATTAGGATTAACTGATGAACAAGTACTTGAAATGTACCGCACTATGCTGCTTGCACGAAAAATTGATGAGCGTATGTGGCTATTAAACCGTGCAGGGAAGGTGCCTTTTGTTATTTCATGTCAAGGTCAAGAAGCCGCCCAAGTTGGCGCAGCTTTTGCCTTAAACAGAGAGAATGATTACATATTACCTTATTACCGCGATCTGGGTGTTGTGCTGGCATTTGGAATGACCGCGCGCGATTTAATGCTTTCTGGGTTCGCTAAAGCAGAAGATCCAAACTCAGGAGGCCGTCAAATGCCAGGTCACTTTGGCCATAAGGAAAAGCGAATTGTAACAGGATCTTCTCCAGTTACAACACAGGTGCCTCATGCAGTAGGAATCGCTTTAGCAGGACGATTGGAGAAAAAAGACTTAGTAACGTTTGTTACGTTTGGAGAAGGATCTTCTAACCAAGGAGATTTCCACGAAGGCGCGAACTTTGCAGGTGTTCATAAGCTTCCTGTTATCTTTATGTGTGAAAATAACAAGTATGCGATTTCTGTTCCGGTTGAAAAGCAGCTAGGATGCGCAAAAGTATCTGATCGTGCGATTGGATATGGTATGCCAGGCTACACAATTGATGGAAACGATGTCCTTGAAGTGTACCGAGTGGTAAAAGAAGCAAGAGATCGTGCATCCAGAGGAGAAGGGCCTACTCTTATTGAAACTGTTTCGGAGCGTTTGACTGCCCATTCAAGTGATGACGATGATCGTGCATATCGCGGAGCAGAAGAATTGTCTGAAGCTAAAAAGAGTGATCCCCTTGCGTACTTTGCGACTTATTTAAAAGAGGTTAACGTGTTAACCGATGAACGAGAAAAACAAATGCTCGATGATATTATGAACATCGTTAATGATGCAACAGATTATGCTGAAAACGCTCCTTATGCAGAAGCGGAATCGGCTTTAAAATACGTGTACGGTGAGTAAGGAGGAGAACATATGCCGGTTATTTCATATATTGATGCAGTAACAATGGCCATTCGTGAAGAAATGGAAAGAGATTCCCGCGTGTTTGTATTAGGAGAAGACGTAGGGAAAAAAGGCGGCGTATTTAAAGCAACCAACGGACTGTACGAACAGTTCGGGGAAGAAAGAGTTATTGACACACCTCTTGCAGAGTCTGCTATTGCAGGCGTAGGAATCGGAGCGGCAATGTACGGCATGCGTCCGATTGCTGAAATGCAATTTGCTGATTTTATTATGCCTGCAGTCAATCAAATCGTGTCAGAAGCAGCGAAAATTCGCTATCGTTCTAATAATGATTGGAGTTGTCCAATTACAATTCGAGCTCCTTACGGCGGCGGAGTTCACGGTGCTCTTTATCATTCTCAATCTGTTGAAGCACTGTTTGCCAATACGCCAGGGTTAAAGATTGTGATGCCTTCTACGCCTTATGACGTAAAAGGATTATTAAAAGCAGCTATTCGTGATGATGATCCAGTTCTTTTCTTTGAGCATAAGCGTGCGTACCGTTTGATTAAAGGAGAAGTCCCTGAAGATGATTATGTACTTCCGATTGGCAAAGCAGATGTAAAGAGAGAAGGAGACGACATCACGGTTATTACATATGGTCTTTGTGTACACTTTGCTCTTCAAGCTGCTGAAAAGCTGGAAGCAGACGGTATTTCAGCACACATCTTAGATTTAAGAACGGTCTATCCACTTGATAAAGAAGCTATTATAGAAGCAGCATCTAAAACAGGTAAGGTTCTGCTTTTAACGGAAGACAACAAAGAAGGCAGCATTATGAGCGAAGTAGCAGCTATTATTGCTGAACACTGCTTATTTGATTTAGATGCGCCAATTCAGCGCCTTGCTGGCCCCGATGTTCCAGCTATGCCGTATGCACCAACAATGGAAAAATATTTTATGGTGAATCCAGATAAAGTAGAAAAAGCAATGAGAGAATTAGCTCAATTTTAAAAGGAGTTGTATCAATTGGCTATTGAAAAAATTACGATGCCGCAGCTCGGTGAAAGTGTAACAGAGGGTACAATTAGCAAATGGCTCGTTTCTGTTGGAGATCACGTAAATAAGTACGACCCGTTAGCTGAAGTCATGACGGATAAAGTAAATGCTGAAGTGCCTTCTTCTTTTAGCGGAACAATTAAAGAGTTAATTGCAGGTGAAGATGATACTTTGCCTGTAGGAGAAGTGATTTGTTTAATTGAAGTAGAAGGAACTGTACCTCAAAAAGAACAGAAAACGTCTGATAAGACTGTAGAAGAATCAGCGCCAAAAACAGCTGACAGTCAATCCAATAAAAGCCGATACTCTCCAGCTGTTATGCGTCTGTCACAAGAGCATAATATTAATTTAGATACCGTGACAGGAACAGGAGCAGGCGGCCGCATTACGAGAAAAGATATTTTAGCTGTTATCGAAAAAGGCGGAGCTGCTGAAGTGAAAGAAACACCTGCATCAACAGTTCAGCCAGCAGCACCTGTAGCAGCTGCTGCTCCAAAAACGCAGCAGCTCGCGGCGCCGGTTGTGTCTGCTGCAGGAGATCAAGAAATACCTGTTACAGGCGTGCGCAAAGCTATTGCAGCAAATATGCTTCGCAGCAAGCATGAAATTCCGCATGCATGGACAATGGTTGAAGTTGATGTAACGAATTTAGTTTCTTATCGTGATTCATTAAAGGCGGAGTTTAAGCAAAAAGAAGGTTTTAACTTAACGTATTTTGCGTTCTTCGTAAAAGCAGTGGCTCAGGCTTTAAAAGAATTCCCTCAAATGAATTCAATGTGGGCAGGGGACCGTATTGTCCAGAAAAAAGATATTAATGTATCCATTGCTGTTGCAACAGACGATGCTTTATTTGTGCCGGTTATTAAACAAGCCGATGAAAAGACAATCAAAGGCATTGCGCGTGAAATTACCGAACTCGCGCAAAAAGTTCGTACTGGTTCATTGAAGTCTGAAGACATGCAGGGCGGAACGTTTACTGTTAACAACACAGGCTCATTTGGTTCCGTGCAATCAATGGGGATTATTAATTACCCGCAAGCGGCTATTTTACAAGTAGAATCTATTGTAAAACGTCCAGTTATTATTGATAACATGATTGCCGTTCGAGATATGGTTAACTTATGTTTATCACTTGATCACCGCGTGTTAGACGGCTTGGTGTGCGGCAGATTCTTGGCAAGAGTTAAAGAGATTTTAGAATCTACTTCTAAAGAGAATACGTCCGTCTATTAAAAAAGAGGCTGGCGCAAAACTATTTTAGCTGAAGGAAGATCCGAACGATGAATTGAGATTCTTGATAGAGAATCCCACTCGTTCGGATTTTTTATCGTGATGGTAAATGTAGGGTAATTATATCCCGGCCTCTTTTTATTTTGAAGCAATGATTGAACAATTTGTAAAAGATGTATTAAAATAAAAGAAGAATCATCAAACTTCAAAGTGTAATCATCTCGGTTTAGCAGGCAGCTATTAACTGTAAAGGGGCATGGAAATGAAAACAAATACATTATCATTTCATGAATTTACACGTACACCTAAAGAAGATTGGGAGCAGGAAGTTAGCAAAAATACCACGCTTAACTCAAAAGAAACGTTAGAAAACATCTTTTTGAAACCGCTTTATTTCGAAAGTGATACGGCACATTTAGACTACTTGCAGCAGAGTCCGGCGGAAATAGATTGTTTAAGAGGAGCCGGTAAAGAATCATACATATTAGGGGAATGGGAAATTACCCAAAAAATCAACTTACCTTCTATTAAAGAAAGCAATAAACTTCTTTTACACAGTTTGAGAAATGGACAAAATACGGCCGCTTTTACGTGCAGTGAAGCAATGAGGCAAGGAAAAGACGTTGATGAAGCAACTGAAGCTGAAGTAGCCTCAGGCGCTACAATTTCCACTTTAGAGGATGTTGCTCATTTGTTTCAGCATGTAGCTCTTGAAGCTGTGCCTTTATTTTTAAATACGGGATGTACATCTGTTCCACTTCTTTCGTTTCTAAAAGCATACTGTGCTGATCATAACTTTGATATGAGACAGCTAACAGGTACGCTTGGAATGGATCCGCTCGGCACCCTTTCTGAATATGGAAGAGTTCCACTTTCTACTCGAGATTTATACGATCATTTAGCTTACACGACGCGTTTGGCTCACAGTAATGTTCCAGAGCTCAAAACGATCATTGTATCAAGTATTCCTTACCATAACAGCGGTGCAAACGCTGTTCAAGAACTAGCTTATATGCTTGCTACAGGGGTGCAGTATATTGATGAGTGCATAAAACGCGGTTTGTCCTTACATCAAGTTTTACCTCACATGACCTTTTCTTTTTCAGTTAGCTCACATTTATTTATGGAAATATCAAAACTTCGTGCTTTTCGCATGCTTTGGGCAAATGTGGTTCGTGCTTTTGATGACACAGCCGTTTCAGTGCCGTTTATCCATACGGAAACGTCACGTCTTACACAGTCTAAAGAAGACATGTATACAAATGCATTAAGAAGCACGGTTCAAGCATTTGCTTCTATCGTAGGAGGAGCGGATAGTCTGCATATTGAACCATATGATTCCGTCACATCCCCATCCTCTCAGTTTGCTCATCGCCTTGCCCGTAACACTCATTTAATTTTACAGCACGAAACACATATATCAAAAGTAATGGATCCTGCCGGAGGCTCTTGGTACGTTGAAGCTTACACACATGAATTAATGACAAAAGCTTGGGAGTTATTTGGCAACATTGAAGACCTCGGCGGAATGGAAGAAGCTTTAAAACAAGGGCGAATTCAAGATGAAGTTGAACAAATGAGAGTAAAAAGACAAGAGGATATAGAGTGCCGAATTGAGCGCTTGATCGGAGTCACACACTATGCTCCTAAGCAACAGGATGCATCTCAAGAGATAAAAAACACGCCGTTTAAAAAAGAAGAAATAAAAATGGATAAATACAGTGATCAGAACGCTTCGGAATTTTCATCAAATCTTTCGCTAGAGGACTATACAAAGCTAGCATCTAAAGGGGTAACAGCAGGGTGGATGCTAAAACAAATGGCGAAGCAGACACAGCCTGACAGTGTTGTGCCGCTCACTAAGTGGAGAGCAGCAGAGAAGTTTGAAAAAATACGGGTTTATACAAAGGGAATGAGCATTGGCATTATGGAGCTCACCGATCCTAGCAGCCGTAAAAAAGCTGAGATTGCCCGGTCTTTATTTGAAAGCGCAGGCTTTGCGTGTGAAACAATTAAAAACATAGATTCTTATGTGGAAATAGCAGATTGGATGAATGAACAAAAGCATGAAGCATATGTGATCTGTGGAAGTGATGAACTCGTGGAAAAGCTCTTAACAAAAGTGATGACTTATTTTGAGGAAGATTCGGTTTATGTGTATGTAGTGGGAGAAGAACATGTATCACGCAAAACGCAGTGGCAGCAAAAAGGTATAATGAGCGTCATACATCCTAAGACGAATGTTATTCAGTGCGTTAAGAAGTTATTATGTGCTTTGGAGGTAGAAGTTCATGTATAAAAAGCCTTCTTTTTCTAATATTCCATTATCATTTTCAAAGCAGCAAAGGGAAGATGACGTGACTCAAAGTTCCTTCACTGCTTTTCAAACAAATGAACAAATTGAATTAAAATCAGTATATACAAAAAAAGATAGAGATAACCTCGACTTTATTCACTTTGCACCTGGTGTCCCACCGTTTGTGAGAGGACCGTATGCAACGATGTATGTGAATCGGCCTTGGACTATTAGACAGTATGCAGGATACTCAACGGCGGAGGAAAGCAATGCCTTTTACCGCCGAAACCTAGCTGCTGGACAGAAAGGGCTGTCCGTTGCTTTTGACCTCGCTACCCACCGCGGCTATGACTCTGATCATCCAAGAGTTGTTGGAGATGTAGGGAAAGCAGGCGTGGCAATTGATTCAATGATTGATATGAGGCAGCTGTTTGAAGGGATTCCGCTTGATCAAATGTCCGTGTCGATGACGATGAACGGGGCGGTGCTTCCTATTTTAGCTTTCTACATCGTAACAGCTGAAGAACAAGGCGTAAAAAAAGAAAAGCTGGCTGGAACGATTCAAAACGATATTTTAAAAGAATATATGGTGCGCAATACGTATATTTATCCGCCCGAGATGTCAATGCGAATTATCGCGGATATCTTTAAATATACGGCAGAGTACATGCCGAAATTTAACAGTATTAGTATATCAGGCTATCATATGCAAGAAGCAGGTGCTCCAGCAGACTTAGAGCTTGCTTATACGCTTGCAGACGGACTTGAATATGTACGCACCGGCTTGAAAGCGGGAATTACAATTGACGCATTTGCTCCGAGACTATCCTTTTTCTGGGCAATTGGAATGAACTACTTTATGGAAGTAGCGAAAATGAGAGCAGGGAGGCTGCTGTGGGCAAAACTAATGAAGCAGTTTGAGCCGGATAATCCTAAATCACTCGCTCTTAGAACGCATTCTCAAACGTCCGGATGGAGCTTAACGGAGCAGGATCCATTTAATAATGTTATTAGAACATGCGTCGAAGCTCTGGCTGCAGTGTCAGGACATACGCAGTCGCTTCATACAAACGCACTGGATGAAGCGATTGCTCTTCCGACTGATTTTTCAGCTAGAATTGCTCGAAATACGCAGCTTTATTTACAAAGCGAAACGGAGATTTGTTCCGTTATTGATCCTTGGGGAGGCTCTTATTATGTGGAATCATTAACGAATGAATTAATGATAAAAGCGTGGAAGCACCTTGAAGAAATAGAGAAGCTAGGCGGAATGACAAAAGCAATAGAAGCAGGCGTACCTAAAATGAAGATAGAAGAAGCTGCTGCCCGTAGACAAGCAAGAATAGACTCAGAGGCAGAAATTATTGTAGGTGTTAACCAGTTCCAGCCAGAGCAAGAAGAACCGCTTGATATTCTGGATATTGATAACACAGCAGTTCGAATGAAACAGCTGGAAAAGTTAAAGAAAATACGCAGTGAACGTAACGAACAAGCGGTAATCGAAGCGCTTAATCGACTGACTACTTGTGCCAAAACAGGTGAAGGGAATCTCCTTGCTTTTGCGGTTGAAGCTGCTCGAGCTCGAGCTACACTAGGTGAAATTTCAGAAGCTATTGAGAAAGTGGCTGGAAGACATCAGGCTACTTCTAAGTCAGTCAGCGGGGTATACAGTGCGGAGTTTGTGCATCGAGATCAAATCGAAGAAGTTCGAAAGCTCACGGCTGAATTTTTAGAGGAAGAAGGAAGACGCCCAAGAATTTTAGTCGCGAAAATGGGGCAAGACGGTCATGACAGAGGATCGAAAGTTATTTCAACAGCCTTTGCTGACCTTGGATTTGATGTGGATATTGGTCCTTTATTTCAAACGCCTGAAGAGACAGCAAGGCAAGCTGTAGAAAACGACGTACATGTGATTGGCATAAGCTCTTTGGCAGCCGGGCATAAAACGTTGCTGCCGCAGCTTGTTGAGGAGTTAAAGAAATTAGAGCGCGACGATATCGTTGTTATTGTCGGAGGCGTTATTCCTAAGCAAGACTACTCATTTCTTTTAGAACACGGCGCTTCTGCAATCTTTGGACCTGGAACAGTAATCCCAAAAGCGGCCGTTTCCGTCTTACATGAAATAAAGAAACGCTTAGAAGAATAGTTGGTGAAGACAATTGGTGAAATTAAAAACGGTACAAGATTATAAACAAGGGCTGCTTGAAGGGAAAAGAACAGCGTTAGCTCAAGCCATTACTTTAATTGAAAGTAAAGCGCCGAAGCATAAAGTAATAGCACAACAGCTGATTAAAGAAATCTATCCTCATACGGGACATTCAGTGCGCATTGGTTTTACAGGTGTACCCGGAGCAGGAAAAAGTACGCTGATTGACAAATTTGGGTCGTACCTCTGCAAAAATGGCCATTCCGTTGCAGTTTTGGCAGTCGATCCAAGCAGTACCTTGTCTGGAGGAAGTATTTTAGGAGATAAAACGAGAATGGAGCTGCTTACCAAACAAGAGAACGCTTTTGTCCGTCCTTCACCTTCTCAAGGAACGCTTGGAGGTGTTCATCTTAAAACGAGAGAAGCCATTTTTCTTTGTGAAGCGGCTGGGTATAACATCATATTTGTCGAAACGATGGGTGTCGGCCAAGGTGAAATGATTGTAAAAGAGATGGTAGACTTCTTTGTTCTGCTTGCTTTAACCGGAGCAGGAGATGATTTGCAAGGAATTAAAAAAGGGCTGCTTGAATGGGTTAATTTGATTTGTGTAAATAAAGCAGACGGGGATAACCGGCTAAAAGCAGAAGTGACTGCAAAAGAATACGAAAGCGTCATCGGTTTCCTTCACGGTCATTCTGGAGGGTGGAACCCACAAGTCATCACAACTTCTGCTTATGAAGAAGCATCATTTCAAGACTTGTGGAAGATAATTTGTGACTATAAGGAATGGATGAATAAAAAGGATCTGTTTTATACAGTAAGGCAAAAGCAAATGAAGGCATGGTTACAAGCAAGTGTTAATGAATATTTACAAGAATCATTTTATGAACATCCTTTAGTTAAGCAAACGTTAGGGGATGTTGAAAAACAAATGATGACGGGAGATGTCACAATGGCTGAAGCTCTCGAACACTTGATTAAAATCTACCAGCAGGCGATGAAGGAAATATAAAAAAGGATCCTGCATTTTATGCGGATCCTTCTACACTAGGGAGTTAAGAGTATGGTTTTCTAGCTGTAAAAATAGTATCACCATTTCTTTTCTTGTTTAATCTTGATTACCAAGAAAAAATGAGTCAAAGCAATCGCCTTTTTAGTTTTCGTTTGCTATGATAAAGAATAGATAGCAAAAGGGAGGTATGAAAATGAATATCGATTTTAACTTGTTTATGAATGACGTTGTTCGTCAAGCCCGTAAAGAAATTACAGCTGCTGGTTATACAGAATTAACGACGGCTGAAGCGGTAGATGAAACGTTTAAAAAGCCTGGTACAACGCTTGTAATGGTGAATTCAGTCTGCGGTTGTGCAGGAGGTATTGCAAGACCTGCTGCAGCGCACGCTGTACATTATGATAAACGTCCAACAAACTTGGTTACAGTATTTGCTGGGCAAGATAAAGAAGCAACTGCACGTGCACGCGAATACTTTGAAGGTTATCCGCCTTCATCTCCATCTTTCGCCTTATTAAAAGACGGAAAAATTATTACAATGGTAGAGCGTCACGAAATTGAAGGCCACGAGCCAATGTCAGTTGTGATGAAGCTGCAAGAAGCATTCGAACAGCACTGTGAAGAAGTGTAAGAGAGAAGCCGTTTTGAACGGCTTCTTTTTTTATGCGTTTTTTTACCTATCTGTATGCAGGCTTTCTAACGAGTGGAAAATGTTGAGAAAAGGTATTTTCAAATAGTGAAACTTATATTTAAAAAAGATATTGCATATTTATAACGTTGTGTTAAAATACATTTATATGAATATATATTTAAATTTCGACATTTACTTGCAATAGCAAAAAACTTATTTCATAATATTATTAATTTTTAAAAAATAATGTAAGGAATAAACTAGGGGGAACGAAGATGAAATTGAAGAAGTGGTTATCGGTAACAGCAATTGGTCTTTTAACAGCAGGCGTTTTAGCTGCATGCGGAGCAGGAGAAGGAACGTCTAATGGCGGAGCAAGCAGCGACGACAAAGATAAAAAAGTACTAGTAATGGGAACATCAGCAGATTACCCACCATTTGAATATATCGATACAGCAAAAGGTGATAGTGAAGCAATCGGATTTGACGTAGATTTAGCAAAAACAATCGGTAAAAAGTTAGGCTATGACGTACAGGTAAAGGATATGGAATTTGGCGGATTAATTCCAGCTTTACAATCTAATAAAGTCGATTTAGTTTTAGCTGGTATGACGCCAACTGAAAAGCGTAAAAAGAACGTGGACTTCTCAGACGTATACTATGAAGCAAAAAACATGATTGTATCGAAGAAAGATGCGCCAATTAAAAATGCAGAAGAACTAAAAGGGAAAACAGTCGGTGTACAAACTTCTTCTATCCAAGCAGACGAAGCAAAGGAAATTGCAAAAGAAGTTGACGGGGTAAATGTAACAACGCGTGACCGTATTCCAGAACTAATTCAAGAAATGAAATCAAATCGTATTGATGCAGCGATTATTGAAGATACAGTAGCTAAAGGGTATGTGAACAAAGACAAAAGCTTGCAAATGTCTGATACAGGACGTCCAGATTCAAGTAAAGGATCAGCAATCGCATTTCCTAAAGACAGCAAGCTAACGAATGACTTTAACCGTGAATTAAAGAAAATGAAAGAAAACGGTGAATTAGATAAATTAATCGTTAAGTGGTTTGACGACCAAAAATAAGAATGATAGTTAGAGAGGAATGGAACTAGGCATGAATTTGGATTTTTCGCAAATCGTGCCTTCTATGCCTTATATTTTAAAAGGGATAGGGGTAACGATACAGATAGTCCTAGCTTCAGCAATTTTAGGGTTTGTGCTGGGAGTTATTTTATCTTTATGTAAAATCAGCCGCAATAAACCTCTTCAATGGTTTGCGGATGCATATACGTCCGTGTTTCGCGGAACACCGCTTGTACTGCAATTATTATTAATATACTTTGGATTACCTCAGCTGCTCGGGTTTGATATTGCCCCGTTTCCAGCAGCCGTTGCTGCGTTCGGGCTAAACTCTGCAGCATATATATCTGAAATTATTCGCGCTGGTATTTTAGCTGTTGATAAAGGGCAGCGTGAAGCGGCATTAGCGTTAGGAATTCCTTATCGCCGCATGATGGGACAAATTATTTTGCCACAGGCACTTAAAAATATTTTACCTGCTTTAATGAATGAGTTCATTACATTAACAAAGGAATCAGCTATCGTTACAGTTATTGGAGCACTCGACATTATGCGCCGTGCTTACATTGTAGGGGGAGAAAAATTCGCCTACCTTGAACCGTTAATTTTTGCAGGGTTGATTTATTATGTAATGGTAATGGGCTTAACGCTCCTTGGTAAAGCAGTCGAGAGGAGAATGAGAAAAGGTGATTAACGTTGAAAATTTACACAAATCATTTGGTAAAAATGAAGTTTTAAAAGGTATTTCAACTACGATTAAAGAAAAAGAAGTCGTGGCTGTTATTGGCCCTTCTGGTTCTGGTAAATCTACTTTTTTACGCTGTATGAACCTGCTTGAAGAACCGACGGGCGGAGTAGTTTCAATTAACGGTCAAGTGATTACGGATAAAAAAACAAACATTATGCGTGTGCGTGAAAACGTAGGAATGGTATTTCAGCATTTTCACTTGTTTCCACATATGACAGTGCTTGAAAATTTGACGTATGCTCCGATGACGGTAAAAGGCGTGTCAAGAGAAACGGCTGTTTCTAAAGGTAAAGAATTACTCCAAAAAGTGGGACTTGCTCAAAAAGCCAACGAGTTTCCAAGTCGCTTATCGGGCGGTCAAAAGCAGCGTGTAGCTATTGCCAGAGCACTGGCAATGGAACCGAAAGTGATGCTGTTTGACGAACCAACCTCAGCATTGGATCCAGAGATGGTAAAAGAAGTGCTAGATGTAATGAAGTCGCTAACAGAAACAGGAATGACGATGGTCATTGTAACGCATGAAATGGGATTTGCACGAGAAGTAGCGGATCGTGTGCTGTTTTTAGACGGCGGTGTGCTTGTTGAAGATGCGCCTCCAGCTGAATTTTTCTCAGCGCCTAAAAGCAAGCGTGCTAAAGATTTCTTAGAAAAGATTTTATAATAAAAAAGTGCAGAAAGAGTACAATCTTTTCTGCACTTTTTTTATTGAAATTTATACGGTACAGCAAGATTTAAGGTTGTGTTATTTTTCTATTCGTGTTAATAAAGAATAGAGTATTTTATCACACTAAAAAGAAACCAACATGTAGGAGTCTAGAAAATGAAATTTAAAATTGGGTACCGGACAATTAAAACAGCGGTCGGTACATCACTGGCTATTATTATAGCTCAGTTCTTTCACCTCGAGTTTTTTGTATCAGCTGGAATTATCACCATTTTGTGTATTCAAAATTCAAAGAAAAAATCGTTGCGAAGTGCAAGCGATCGTTTTATTGCTTGTTCTTTATCCATTCTGTTTTCGTTTATATTCTTTGAAGGGATTGCTTATCATCCACTTGTTATAGGACTGATGCTGCTTTTGTTTATCCCGGTTACGGTTATATTCAAAGTTAATGCAGGCATTGTTACAAGCTCCGTTATTTTGCTTCATATTTACTCCAAAGGCAATATGACATGGGGAATCGTTTTTAATGAACTTGGCTTAATTGTAATTGGGATAGGTGTTGCCCTGCTTGTGAATTTATACATGCCAAGTTTAGATCAAGAGCTTCGCACGTATCAGCAAGAAATTGAAGAGAATTTTCGGTCGATGTTAAAAGAAATTGCCCTATATCTTAGAACCAATGACAGCAGTTGGGACGGTAAGGAAATTGCAGATACGGTAAAAATTTTAGAAAAAGCAAAAAGCCTTGCGTTTCGTGATGTAGAAAATCATTTTGTGCGTGGGGAAAACTATTATTACCGCTATTTTAAAATTCGTGAAAAACAGCTTGAAATTATTGAGCGAACGCTTCCTCTCATTACCGCTATTGATTTGGTGGTAGAACAGCGCTACATGATTGCCGATTTCATTGAAGAATTAAGTCTATCCATCCACCCTGGTAATACAGCAAAATTATTTTTAGCCAAACTTCAGCATTTACGAGAAGCGTTTGCAGAGATGCCGCTTCCTGAAACGCGGGAAGAGTTTGAAGCGCGTGCCGATTTACTGCACGTAGTCAAAGAAATTGAACAATATTTGGTTATTAAACAAACCTTAAAAATAAGTTAAACAGCATGTATGTTGTTTATCTTGCTTACGAACACTAAATAAGACAAGAGATATCTCTCTTGTCTTTTACTTAGGACTAACGTAAGGTGGTGGATTACGTGCATATGTTTGCTTTTATTCTTTTACTACTATCTCCGGTTTGGCCATTAGGAGAAAATCCGTTGCCAAATGATCCTTATATTATTATTAATAAACAAAGCAATGAGCTTGCCTATATCCAAAATAAAGAAATTAAACAAATTATTAAAGTAGCAACGGGGAAAACAGTTAATCTGACGCCCGAAGGGGAGTTCACGGTAACAGTAAAAGCTGTTAATCCTTATTATCGGAGAAGTAACATTGAAGGAGGCGCTCCTCAAAATCCTCTAGGTGTAAGATGGATTGGGTTTGATGCAAGAGAGACTGACGGACGTATTTATGGCATTCATGGTACAAATCAGCCGGGTTCCATCGGTAAATATGTATCGAATGGCTGCATTCGCGTAGAAAATCGTGAAGTAAGCCATTTATATGATCAAGTTCCGTTAGGTACAAAAGTGTGGATTGTATCTACAGATCAATCTTTTGAAGAGTTAGCCGCTCAAAAAGGCATTGTGAATATACAGCAAAAGACTGGTGACTAGTCACCAGTCTTTTTTATATGTTTGCACTGCACATAGAAACAGCAGTGCAGCTATGTTTTTAGTCATCAGTCCCGATTAAAACCACATGGCAAGTCCCGCTAAAAGCGTAGATATTAACATGACAAGAAGCATTAAAAACACAATGGTTTTTTGGATTTTCTTATTAGACATACAACCAAAGTCCTCCTACACGTTTTTTTCTTATTTTACATGTCTTCCGCTGCTTAGACAAGCAACTTTCTGTAGATACGCGAGCAGGAGATTTCTTTTGTTTTCAAGAATATGTGTAAATGAAAACGCTTTTTTAAGAGGTGAGAAAGTGATAAAAGGAATTGATCACATAGGAATAGCTGTAAAATCAATTGAAGGCAGCCTCCCGTTTTATGAAAAGGTATTAGGACTGTCTCTATTAAAAGTAGAAGAAGTAGAAGAACAAGGAGTAAAAGTTGCTTTTATTCAGTGCGGCAACGTAAAAATTGAATTATTAGAGCCGCTCTTTGAAGACAGTGCGGTCGGCGCGTTTATCAAAAAGAGAGGTGAAGGTCTTCATCATGTTGCTTTAGGTGTGCGCACGATTGAAGAACGGATTAACGAGTTAAAGGAAAAGGGTGTGCACATGATTGACGATGTTCCGCGAAAAGGCGCAGGGGAAGCATCCATTGCTTTTTTGCATCCAAAGTCAGCAAACGGTGTTCTTTATGAGCTCTGTGAAAAAACACTAGAGGAGGAGAAGAAACATGGTTGACATTTATGATAAATTAAATGAATTGTACGATAAGCGCCGAAAGATCGAGTTAGGCGGTGGAGACGAAAAAATTGAAAAACAGCACCATAAAGGAAAACTAACGGCGCGCGAACGAATTGAAATTCTTTTGGATGAACATACATTTGTCGAATTAAATCCGTTTATTGAACATCGGTGTGCAGATTTCAGTATGAATAATCAAGTAGGGCCAGGAGACGGGGTAGTAACAGGTTACGGCAAGGTAAACGGTCGCTCAGTCTACTTGTTTTCGCAAGATTTTACAGTATTCGGAGGTGCGTTAGGTGAAATGCATGCTAAAAAAATTGCGCACGTAATGGACTTAGCGGCTAAAACAGGCGTGCCGTTTATTGGCTTAAATGATTCAGGCGGAGCTCGTATTCAAGAGGGCGTCATGTCTCTTGATGGATACGGTCATATTTTTTATCGAAATGCCATTTATTCGGGTGTCATGCCTCAAATATCTGTTATTATGGGTCCTTGTGCAGGCGGAGCCGTGTACTCACCGGCGATTACGGACTTTGTTTTTATGGTAGAAGAAACAAGTCAAATGTTCATTACAGGACCAAAAGTAATTGAAACGGTAACGGGAGAAAGCATTTCCTCTGAAAATCTTGGAGGAGCAGCTGTTCATAACGAAATTAGCGGTAATGCCCATTTTAGAGGTGCAACAGAACAAGAGGTGCTAGAACAAGTACGAACGCTCTTAAGCTATCTTCCTCAGTCTAGCCAAGAGCAGCCTCCTTTAGCCTCAAAGGCAGAGTCTGATCATTATCGTCCGGATTTATTAGACGTTGTCCCGTTTGATGCCGTGCGCCCTTACGATGTGCGTCAAGTCATTCACCAAGTAGTGGACGAGCACTCATTTTTTGAAGTGCAAAAAGACTTTGCAAGAAATATTGTCATTGGTTTTGCTCGCATAGATGGAAAAGTTGTCGGACTTGTGTGTAACCAGCCTAAAGTAATGGCAGGCAGTTTAGATATTAACTCCTCAGATAAAGCAGCAAGGTTTATTCGATTTTGCGATTCATTTAATATCCCACTTATTACATTTGAAGATGTTACAGGTTTTTTCCCAGGTATCAAGCAGGAACATGGCGGAATTATACGTCATGGTGCTAAAATTTTATATGCATACTCCGAAGCTACCGTTCCGAAAATCACGGTGATTTTGCGAAAGGCGTACGGCGGTGCATACGTAGCTTTAAATAGTAAATCGATTGGAGCGGACCTTGTGTATTCGTGGCCGAATGCCGAAATCGCTGTTATGGGTCCTCAAGGTGCTGCAAATATTATCTTTGCAAACGACATTCGAGGTAGCGAAAACCCAGATGAAACGAGACACGAAAAAATTGAACAGTATCGCGAGAAATTTGCTAATCCTTACGTAGCGGCAAGCGCTGGAATGGTTGATGATGTTATTGATCCTAGGGAAACGCGAATAAAATTAATACAAGCGCTTGAAATGTTGCACAATAAAAAGGAAGAGCGTCCAGCAAAGAAACATGGTAACATACCATTGTAGGTTATTTTTGGAGGGATTACATATTATGATTAATGAACAACGAATCGTTGATTTATTTATTGAATTAGTACAAGTAGACTCAGAAACAAAGCATGAAGAAAAAATTGCTGTTGTACTAAAAGAAAAATTTACCGCATTAGGTGTCGAAGTAGTAGAAGATGATGCCAAAGAAAAAACGGGCCACGGAGCCAACAACTTAATCTGCACACTGCCAGCTACAAAAGAAGGCGTAGACACAATCTACTTTACTTCTCATATGGATACAGTCGTACCTGGAAACGGTATTAAACCATCTATTGAAGATGGCTATATTAAAAGTGACGGCACGACAATTCTTGGAGCGGATGATAAAGCAGGCTTAGCAGCAATGCTAGAAGCCATCACCGTATTAAAAGAAGAAAACATCGCGCACGGCAAAATTGAATTTATTATTACAGTAGGAGAAGAATCTGGCTTAGTGGGCGCTAAAGCTCTTGATTCTAGTCTCGTAACGGCAAAATTCGGCTACGCTTTAGATAGCGATGGCAAAGTGGGAGACATTATTGTTGCTGCGCCGACGCAAGCAAAAGTAAATGCAACAATTTATGGAAAAACAGCTCATGCAGGTGTAGCTCCTGAACGAGGCGTTTCTGCTATTACGATTGCTTCAAGAGCCATTTCTAAAATGCCGCTTGGGCGTATTGATGAAGAGACTACAGCGAATATTGGACGTTTTGAAGGTGGAACGCAAACGAATATCGTGTGTGACCGCGTCGATATTTTAGCAGAAGCTCGTTCATTAATTCCAGAAAAAATGGAAGCACAAGTAGCGAAAATGAAAGAAGCGTTTGAAACAGCTGCACAAGAAATGGGCGGACGTGCAGAAGTTGATATTAAAGTGATGTATCCAGGCTTTAAATTTGGCGATGGAGATCATGTTGTCGAAGTTGCTAAAAAAGCCGTGGCTAATATCGATCGTCCTTCACGCCTGCTTCAAAGCGGAGGCGGAAGCGATGCAAATGTAATCGCAGGCTTTGATATCCCAACAGTAAATTTAGCAGTTGGTTATGAAGACATTCATACGACAAATGAAAAAATTCCGGTAGAAGAACTGGTGAAGACATCTGAACTAGTAGTGTCGATTATTAAAGAAGTAGCAAAATAATAGTTGCAGCCTTGCTTTTATATAAAAGCAAGGCTTTTTACATAGTGAATAGTAAATAGTCTGAATTTTTTAACATAATGTATAATGAAGAAAAGACGGTCGTTTTGTACAATAAAGTTAGTAATACATTTTACCAAAATAGAAGTTGAAAATAACGTATATAAAAAATATGTAAGCGCTTTCAATTTGAGTTTTATCAACAGATATCCTTGGGAGGTTGATGCAATGCGGTCACAGGAAAGTTTGCAGTCCATCATTCAAAACTTTAATGAAGTAGAAAAAGGGTTGTCAAATAGAGAAGCAGTCGAAGAATCTAATCGATGTTTGTACTGTTATGATGCACCCTGTATTCAGGCATGCCCTACAGGAATTGACATCCCGACGTTTATTAAAAAAATTGCATCGGGCAATTTAAAGGGGTCTGCCGAAACGATTATGTCTTCTAATCCCGTAGGAGCAAGCTGTTCGAGAGTTTGTCCAACCGATGAACTATGTGAAGGAGCGTGTGTGCTTAACCACTCAACCAAACCAATTATGATTGGAGATTTGCAGCGTTACGCAACGGATTGGGCTATTCAAAATGAACAGGTGCTGTTTGAGAAAGGAAGAGCAAACGGCAAAAAGGTAGCAATCGTTGGTGGAGGTCCGGCTGGTCTCTCTGCAGCAAGAGAACTGGCGCGATTTGGGTATGACGTAACCATTTTTGAAGCGGAGAAACAAGCAGGAGGGTTAAATACATATGGAATCGTGTCGTTTCGTCTTCCTCAAGCGATTTCATTTTGGGAAGTTGAACAAGTAAAAAGCTTGGATGTAAAAATTAAAACAAACGTAAGAATTGGAGAAGATGTTCTTCCAAGCGAATTGCTGCAGTCGTATGACGCGGTCGTATTAGCTATTGGTATGAGCAAGGTGCCTTCTCTACATGTTGAAGGTGAAGAGCTAGACGGTGTGTATGACGCGATTGATTTTGTGAAAAAAACGAAGTCGGAAGCGTTATCAACAGAATTTGTGGGTAAGCGTGTTGCCGTCATTGGTGCGGGAAATACTGCGATTGATGGTGCTACGTGTTCCGTGCGCTTGGGGGCTGAAAATGTTCAAATTTTATACCGTCGTACACGAGAAGAAATGACAGCCTATGATTTTGAATTTGAATTTGCGAAACAAGATGGTGTTGAATTCCGCTGGTTAACGGCTCCTATACGAATTATTGGAGATGAAAATGGTAAGGTAAGCGGGATTGAATGTGTAAAAATGACGTTAACAGATCCAGATGCAGACGGCCGAAGAAAGCCTGTTCCTGTTGAAGGTTCAACGTTTACGATTCCAGTCGATGCTGTTGTTAAAGCAATTGGTCAAGAACGGTACCTGTCTTTGATTCAACAATTTCAGCTGAACCATGAAGACGGAGTTGTCTTAATTAATCAAGAGACATTTCAAACATCAAATCCAAAAGTATTTGCTTGCGGAGACGTTATTTTTGGTAAAGGGCAAGGAGAAGCAATGGTTGTGACCGCTGCTCAGCAAGGAAAACAAACGGCGTTAAATATTCATATGCAGTTAACAAAAGAAACAATGGAAACAGCTTAAAATCAGGAGGAGGAGAAATCTATGGCAGATTTAACAACAAATTTAGCAGGTATTCAATCACCAAATCCGTTTTGGCTGGCATCCGCACCGCCAACCAATTCAGGTTATCAAGTGCAGCGTGCATTTGAAGCAGGATGGGGAGGCGCAGTTTGGAAAACGCTTGGTGATCCGATTTTAAATGTTTCCTCACGATTTGCTGCCGTTGGTTTCAACGGTCAGCGCGTAGCCGGCTTTAATAATATTGAGTTAATCACCGATCGTCCGCTTGAAGTTAATTTGAAGGAAATCTATGAAACGAAAAAGAAGTTTCCTAACCACGCAATTATTGCCTCTCTTATGGTAGAGCCTCAGCAAGAAAAATGGCATGAAATTGTCAAAAAAGTAGAAGACGTAGGAGTGGATGGATTAGAGCTGAACTTTGGTTGTCCGCATGGAATGGCAGAACGAGGGATGGGTGCTGCCTCTGGACAAGTCCCTGATTTGGTTGAAAAACAAACGTATTGGGCTAAAGAAGTTGCCCAAACACCGGTCATTGTTAAATTAACCCCAAATATCACAGATATCACCGTTACAGCAGAAGCAGCGGTTCGAGGCGGTGCTGACGCTGTGAGTATGATTAACACTATTAATAGTTTAGCAGGAGTAGACATTCATTCATGGAATACGATTCCACACGTAGCAGGAAAAGGCGCTCACGGAGGTTATTGCGGCCCGGCTGTTAAGCCGATTGCATTAAACATGGTTGCTGAATGTGCAAGAAGTCCGTTTATTAACGTTCCAATATCAGGTATGGGAGGCGTTTCGAACTGGCAGGAAGCCGTCGAATTTATGCTCATGGGTGCTACAGGTGTGCAAGTATGTACAGCTGCTATGCATCACGGATTCCGCATCGTAGAGGATATGATTCAAGGTCTCAATTATTATTTGGATGAAAGAGGAATCGAAAAAGTAAGTGATATTGTAGGGAAAGCCGTTTCAAAATATTCCGACTGGGGCAACTTAGATCTCAATTATAAAGTAGTGGCTCGCATCGATCCGGATACGTGTATTAACTGCAATAAGTGTCATATTTCTTGTGAAGATACTTCTCACCAATGTATTGACATGCTGAAAGATCCTTCAGGGAAATCTTATTTAAAAGTAAGAGAAGAAGATTGTGTAGGCTGTAATTTATGTTCGATTGTATGTCCGGTGGACGGGGCTATATCCATGGTTGAATTACCAAATGAACAGCCTCCAATGACGTGGAATGAACGCCAAGCTGCTTTACAAGCGACAGCTGCACAGCGATTAGACGTATAAAGACAAAGGGGATGAAGAAATGAAGAAAATCGTTAAAAATGGTGTGGTAGTCACAGCAACAGATACGTATAAAGCTGATATTTTAATTGAAAATGGAGTTATTTCGGCAATTGGCTCGACATTTGAAGAGCAAGGCTGTGAAGTGATTGATGCAAAAGGAAACTATGTATTTCCGGGAGGCATCGATCCTCATACTCATTTAGATATGCCGTTTGGAGGCACCGTTACAAAAGATGACTTTGAAACAGGTACAAGAGCAGCAGCTTTTGGAGGTACGACAACTGTTATTGATTTTTGCTTAACCAATAAAGGCGAACCGCTGCAAAAAGCGATCGGTACATGGCATGAAAAATCAAAAGGAAAAGCGGCTATCGACTATAGCTTTCATCTAATGATTGGCGAAATCACGGAAGATGTATTAAATGAGCTTCCTACAATTATTGAAAAAGAAGGAATTACTTCATTTAAAGTGTTCATGGCCTATAAAAATGTTTTTCAAGCAGACGATGCTACCCTTTATCAAACGCTAGTGCAAGCTAAAAAACTAGGTGCGCTTGTGATGGTACATGCTGAAAATGGAGATGTTATTGAGTATTTAACGGCAAAAGCACTAGAACAAGGACAAACCGATCCTATCTATCATGCACTGACTCGCCCTCCAGAAATAGAAGGAGAAGCTACGGGAAGAGCCGCTGTGCTAACGGAGCTGGCTGACTCACAGCTCTATGTTGTTCACGTGTCGTGCGCTGAAGCGGTTAAAAAGATTGCTGAAGCAAGGGAAAAAGGCGTAAATATCTGGGGTGAAACGTGTCCGCAGTATTTGACGCTTGACCAAACCTATTTAGAGAAACCGAATTTTGAAGGAGCAAAATACGTATGGTCGCCGCCTTTACGTGAAAAATGGAACCAAGATGTTTTGTGGAATGCTTTGCGTAATGGCGACTTGCAAACGATTGGATCAGATCAGTGTTCATTTGATTTTAACGGTCAAAAAGATCTGGGAAAAGGAGATTTTACGAAGATTCCAAACGGAGGCCCTATTATTGAGGATCGCATGAGTATTTTATTTTCAGAAGGAGTAGTGAAGAACCGAATTAATATAAATCAGTTTGTTGATATAACATCAACAAAAATTGCTAAGCTGTTCGGACTGTACCCGAAAAAAGGAACAATAGCGGTTGGCGCAGACGCCGATCTGCTTATATTTGACCCTTCTGTTGAACGTGCGATTTCAGCAAACACGCATCATATGGCAGTCGATTATAGTGCATTTGAGGGAATGAAAGTCACAGGTGAGCCGGTTTCAGTACTTTGCCGCGGGGAATTTGTCGTAAAAGATAAGCAGTTTGTCGGTCAAAAAGGCTACGGACAATTTACAAAACGAGCAAAGTTTAATGAGTTAAACACGGCTAACGAAGCTGAAAAATTAATGTTATAAAAACAGATGAAGAAATAGATCGGGGGCAGGGAAATGTCAAGTTACCATGAATATATGGCAGAGCGAGAAAAGATTGATTTTTTGCTGCAAAAAGGATTTAAAATAACAGCCGTAACGGAGAATCTAAGCGGGGCATTTGTGACGTTTGAACGCAACGAAAATAACCAAACCGAACAAGAAACCCTTCATATATTGACGGCGGATGCTAGAAAATATTTTTCATCCGTACTGATTCAACAAGTATAAAAACGGAGGCTGGGACAAAATTATTTTAGCTGAAGGAAGATCCGAACGATGAATCGTTCGGATTTTTTTATTGGTAGGGTGAACGTAGGTTTCATGTATGTAGTTGCTTCTGGCTGTTGATTGGAGTAATTTAATTATGTTTCAATCTCTTTATTTGTTTACTAATACCTATAAGTTTTTTACTATATTGGCTGACAAAAGTGATCCGTTTTTGTGTTTTTTTCGTTTTGGATGTGAAGCAAAATAACTAGATATTATCCATTCACTGTATTACAGTTGTTACATTTCGTTTACATCGAAAGAGAAAAGGTTTAGTTATCTAGTAAATTGTAGTAAATATTATAGTAGAACGTTTTCAAACTAAATCTATTAAATACGAAAAGGGTGTGACACGGATGGATCAAGCTATGCAGTGTATGACACAGGAAGAAACAAAAATTATTGATAAATTAAAAATGGAAATGTTAAATGCAGTGTCACTACAAGATTTGCGTTTTTATAAAAAAGAAATTCACCGAATTAAAGAACAAGCGGTTAAACGCCACGGTTTTTTTAATAAATTACAGCAAACAGCTCAGAAGCTGTAACGATCCATTATCGTTACAGCTTTTTTCGTTTCTTTCATTAAATATTTTATTTCTTCTAAATATTTAATATAATGTAAGAAGATATAGCTTTTGTTCTACACATATGCGAAATACGCGTTAATGATCCAGGAGACATGATGTGAAATTCGCTAGGGGCGGTGTTGACTTGAAATCATATTTAACAGTAACAGAGATTTTAACAAGGAAACATTTTGTAAACTGTGAAGTAATAGCTGGAGAGAAAGGGCTTACTAATTCTGTGAAGTGGGTGCACGTGATGGAAGTGACGCGCATTAATGAGCTGCTAAAAGGAAACGAGCTCATTTTATCAACAGGGGTAGGCTGGGGAGAAGATTCTCAATCTTGTTTATCATTTCTTCAGCAATTAATTTCTTGTAAGGCATCAGGACTGTGTATTGAACTTGGCACTTATACTTCTAAGATTCCGCAAATTGTCATTGATAAAGCGAACGAATGTGATTTTCCGATTATTTTATTTCACGAGGAAGTTCCGTTCGTTGAAATTACACAAGATGTTCACTCGCTTTTAATTAATCAGCACTATCAAATGATTTCCGATTTAGAACAGTATTCTCATAGGCTAAATCAGCTGCTGTTAACAGTTAATGACCCAGCCGTCATCTTACAGTGTTTATATGAATCTACGGGGCTTCTTGTCGGCCTTAAAGTTTCAAATGAATTGCTTACCTTTGCTCCGGAGATGGACTTGCTCAAACAGCAGCTTCTACTTCATTATATAAGCAGGGAAAATGAAAGTCCGCATTTTACTGAGCAGCCTATTCATTTATTAGGACAAGATTATGCTCAGCTGTATGTTGCTTCTATAAATGAAGCCTTAACAGAACTTGAAGTGCTCACCGTTGACCGAACGGCGACTGCACTTGCTCAGCATTTTTTGAAGGACCTGTATGTCGAAGAGAAAAAAAGAGTAGATGAAACCGAATGGATGACGAAATGGATGAACGGAGAGTTAACTCTTGAACAAATAAAAGACTCTATGCACGAAGTGTGTTCAGATTCGCCTATTCGCGGAGGTGTCGTTGTTTGCTGTAAGTGGCAAAGGCGGGAGAAGTTTGATCGAACGTATTTTAAGCTGATCTTGCGAAGCATTTTTGAACAAGAAGGCTTTCACTTATTAGTCTCCGAGCGAAATCGCGAAGTATTATTTATTCTTTTGAACAAACGAATGGTTAGCACGTGGAGAGAGAGACTAGAAAACAGCCTTCATCGCTGGATGAATCAATATGAATCGGATGAAAATTCAAAGAGGAACGCCATTAGCTTTATCGGAATTGGCCAATACTGTGAACAGCTTGACTGCATGCATAAAAGCTATGAAACGGCTAAAGAAACAATTTCGATTCAAGAAATGCTGCAGAAACAAACCATTATTCATTTTTATGATGATTTGCATATGTACCGGATTATTTCGCTTTTACATCAGCATGAAGACTTACAGGAAGTGGTGTTTGAATATCTGCAGCCCGTTATTACATATGATGAAACGTATAATGCAAAACTCATGGAAACATTAAAAATTTATTTAGCATGCAATGGATCTAAACAAGAGACGGCTAAGCGTTTATACATTGTTCGGCAAACGCTGTATCACCGTATTGAAAAACTAGAAAAGCTGCTGGGTGAAGACTTTATGGAGCCGGAAAAACGACTGGCAATTGAGTTTATGATTATGGCATATGAATATTTGTTTATGATGAAAAAGTCGCGCGCGGAATTTATAAACGGATAAGTAAGCAGCTGGAAACAGCTGTTTTTTTATGTTGAGGATGATTTTACTATATGTTCATTTTAGTTCATGCTTTCTCCTAGTTCACTGCGCAAAATGTGAAACGAGAATCTAGAGTTGTTTCACATTTTGTCTAATGCAACCACCATTTATTTATTCAATAATAAAGGTAGATTTGTCATTTCTTATTTTTTGAGGAGGCCAAGCGATATGTCAGTTGTGAATAATGATACGCAAGTTTTAAAAAATTACGTGGGCGGAAAATGGGTTGATACGGCAGGGGAAAAATTTGGAGAGGTAATTAATCCATCGACGGGCGAAGTAATTGCAAAAGTACCGCTTTCTACAAAAGAAGACGTAGCCAATGCGGTGGAAACAGCTCAAAAAACATTTGAAACATGGCGTAACGTTCCTGCTCCAAAACGAGCAAGATTAATGTTTGCGTTTCAGCATTTACTAGTTAAGCATCATGAAGAGTTAGCTAAATTAGTTGTACAAGAAAACGGCAAGGCTTTCAAAGAAGCTTACGGTGAAGTACAGCGCGGTATTGAATGCGTGGAGTTTGCCGCGGGTGCTCCTACTTTATTAATGGGAGAATCATTAAATAACATAGCGGAAGAAATTGATTCTGAGATGTTCCGTTTTCCACTGGGTGTCGTTGGCGGCATCACACCTTTTAACTTTCCGATGATGGTACCGCTTTGGATGTTCCCTCTTGCGATTGTATGTGGAAATGCGTTTGTATTAAAACCGTCTGAGCGAACGCCGCTTTTAGCAACGCGACTTGCTGAACTTTTTACAGAAGCAGGAGCACCGGATGGATTATTAAATATTGTGCACGGGGCACACGATGTCGTGAACGGATTAATAGAGCATGAAAAAGTTAAAGCGATTTCATTCGTCGGATCGCAGCCGGTAGCAAAATATGTTTATGAACAAGCTGCTGCTCAAGGGAAACGAGTTCAGGCTTTATCTGGAGCTAAAAATCATCATGTTGTGATGCCAGACTGCGATATGGATAAAGCGGTATCACATATTATCAGCTCGGCTTATGGAAGTGCCGGCCAGCGCTGCATGGCGTGCAGCGCCGTGGTCGTGGTTGGTGAAAAAGGCGATGAATTCGTCGGGAAATTAAAGCAAAAAGCAGATGAATTAATTATGGGAAGCGGATTTGATGATGAAGTGCTTCTAACGCCTGTAATTCGAAAAGAGCACCGTGATAAGGTGCTGGATTATATTGAACTTGGCATGAAAGAAGGAGCGGAACTCATTCGTGACGGACGTAAAGAAATGGATGAGCATACGGAAGGCAACTTCTTAGGGGCAACAATTTTTGACCGCGTAACTCCTGATATGACCATTGCTAAAGAAGAGATTTTTGCACCTGTACTAAGCTTGCTTCGTGCTGACACATTAGATGAAGCACTTCGCTATATGGAAAAATCCCGTTTTGGAAATGGAGCAACGATTTATACAAAAGATGCAAAAGCGGTGCGTCAATTTAGAGAAGAAGCAGATGCCGGTATGCTCGGTATTAACGTAGGAGTACCTGCTACAATGGCTTTCTTCCCATTCTCCGGTTGGAAAGACTCTTTTTACGGAGATTTGCATGTTAACGGCAAAGACGGTTTGAACTTCTTTACACGTAAAAAGATGGTTACATCACGCTTTGACTTTTAACATATAGATGAATATAGCAAGTGGCTTCGGCATTTTGTCGAAGTCTTTTCATACAGAAAAAAATACCGCGCTAGCGATTTGGGAGTGGATAAGATGGTACAGGTCAGTCAAAATGAAAAAGATCTGCGTGCAAAAGATGAGCAGTATGTATGGCATGGAATGAAACCGTACAGTCCGGATGCAACGATGGTAGCTACAAAAGCAAAAGGTGCTTGGATTACAGATGAACAAGGAAATCGCTATTTAGATGCAATGGCAGGGCTTTGGTGTGTAAATACCGGGTATGGACGGGATGAGTTAGCGCTCGCAGCCTATGAGCAGCTAAAAGAACTGGCTTATTTTCCACTCACTCAATCTCACGTACCTGCTATCAAACTGGCAGAGAAGCTAAATGAAATGCTAGGTGATGACTATGTTATCTTCTTTTCAAATAGCGGATCTGAAGCAAATGAAACGGCTTTTAAAATTGTGCGTCAGTACCATCAGCAAAAAGGAGAGCATTCTCGCTACAAATTTATTTCGCGTTATCGAGGGTATCACGGAAATTCAATGGGCGCACTAGCAGCAACGGGCCAAGCTCAGCGTAAATATAAATATGAACCGCTTGCCCCTGGCTTTATTCACGTTGCCCCGCCTGATTCGTACCGAGGGCAAGATGACTACGATGCACCGAAAGAGAAGCTTCAATCTGTAAAAGATATTGACAATGTTATGACGTGGGAGCTAAGTGAAACGATTGCCGCTGTTATTATGGAGCCAATTATTACAGGAGGAGGAATTCTTTTACCGCCTCAAAATTATATGAAAGGCGTAAAAGAAACGTGTGAAAAACACGGTGCACTTTTAATTGCAGATGAAGTTATTTGCGGCTTTGGACGTACAGGAGAAGCCTTTGGTTTTATGAATTACGATGTAAAACCAGATATCATTACCATGGCAAAAGGAATTACAAGCGCATATCTTCCGCTCTCTGCAACTGCTGTTAAAAAAGAAATTTATGAAGCGTTCAAAGATAGCGATCAGTATGAGTATTTTCGCCATGTTAATACATTTGGAGGAAGTCCAGCTGCGTGTGCACTAGCATTAAAGAATTTAGAAATTATGGAGAGAGAAAATCTTTTTGGCCGTTCTAAACAGCTCGGAGCTTACGTATTAAGTGAGCTAAAGCCGCTTATCGATAGCCACCCATACGTTGGAGACGTAAGAGGTAAAGGGCTTTTAATTGGAATTGAACTTGTAGCTGATAAACAAACGAAGGAACCGTTAGACGTTAATCTTGTAAATGAAGTGATTGCTAAATGCAAAACCAAAGGAGTCATTATTGGGAAAAATGGAGCAACGGTGGCCGGCTATAATAATGTTCTCACGCTCTCGCCGCCGCTCAACATTGAGGAAAGTGATATTGAGCTGTTATTAGCTACTATTACGTATGCGCTTGACAGCATCAAATAGGTAAGTTTACAAAAAGCCTGTATAATATACTTACAGGCTTTTTGTGCGTGTGAAGGAGGAAGTAGAAAATGGAATTGTTATTTTTAGGAACGGGTGCAGGAGTACCGGCGAAACAGCGGAATGTTTCATCTCTTGCGCTCGAACTTTTGCAAGAAAGAGGGGCGGTGTGGCTTTTTGATTGCGGAGAAGCAACGCAGCATCAAATTTTACATACAACCGTTAAACCGAGGCGAATTGAGAAAATTTTTATTACGCACCTTCACGGTGATCATATTTACGGATTGCCTGGACTCCTGGGAAGCCGTTCGTTTCAAGGCGGAGAATCGCTGCTTACTGTATACGGGCCAAAAGGAATTAAAGAATTTATTAAAGTCACGCTGGCTGTAAGTCAAACTCATCTGCAATATCCTCTAGAGATTGTTGAAATAGAAGAGGAAAGTGAAAGTGGAACGATTTTTGAAGATGAAACTTTTTCAGTGGAATTTGGCAAGCTTGAACATGGCATTTTATCTTATGGATACCGAGTTGTCGAAAAAGATTTGCCAGGATCACTGGACGTTCAGCGTTTAAAAGAGATGAATATTCCCCCAGGGCCTCACTATCAGCAGTTAAAAGAAGGGAAAGAAGTAGTATTAAAAGATGGGCGTCTTATTAATGGACAAGAGTTTGTAGGAGAGCCTAAAAAAGGGAAGGTTATCACGGTTTTAGGAGATACAAGAAAGTGCATGCAAAGTGTTCAGCTTGCTATGCATGCGAATGTGTTAGTCCATGAAGCTACTTTTTCAGCGGGAGACGAGGAGCTTGCTTACAACTATTTTCATTCTACTGCAAAAGAAGCCGCTGAAATTGCTAAAACAGCATCGGCCGAGCGTCTTATTTTATCTCATATTAGTTCGCGTTACCAAGGAGACGCAGTCAGCCGGCTAGCAGAAGGAGCAAAAGAAATTTTTCCGAATACCGACATAGCAGAAGACTTGAAGCGGTTTACGATTTCATAAAAAAAGACGAGGATATCCTCGTCTTTTTTTACCATCCGCGTTCGTACTGAACGGGTGCTGAAATTGTTTCATTTAGTTCTTTTGCCGCCGTGCGCGGGAAGTACGGATCGCGCAGAAGTTCGCGCGCAACAAAAATTAAATCAGCGCGTTCGCTTTGCAGAATCTCTTCTGCTTGTCGTCCAGTTGTAATTAACCCAACAGCGCCTGTATCAATATTAGCTTGCTGCTTGATTTTGTCTGCAAACGGCACTTGATAGCCAGGGTATACGTTGATTGGAGCATGTACCAGAGCACCAGAACTAACATCAATTAAGTCGACGCCTTGTTCTTTCATCCATTTTGCAAATACAACGTGATTATCGACTGTTAATCCGCCTTCTGTATAGTCAGAAGCAGAAACACGGACAAATAAAGGGCCGTCCCACTCTGTTTTCACAGCTTCAATAATTTCCTTTAAGAAACGATAGCGGTTTTCAGCGCTGCCGCCATATTCGTCGCTTCGCTTATTGCTTAGCGGCGATAGAAATTGATGTACTAAATAACCGTGTGCCGCATGAAGCTCAATAATATCAAACCCAGCTTCTTTTGAACGTCGAGCGCTTTCTTTAAAAGCAGAAATCGTTTCATGAATTTGTTCTGTGGTCATTTCCACAGGTTTTTTACTTTTATCATCAAAAGCAATAGCGGAAGGAGCATAAATATCGCCTTCAACAGTTGCTTTACGTCCTGCGTGTGCAAGTTGAATAGCTGTTTTTGCACCGTTTTCTTTTAGCTGTGTCACAAGTTTCTTTAATCCATCTCTTTGTTCATCATTCCAAATTCCCAAGTCTTGAGCTGAAATACGACCTTGTGGCACGACAGCTGAGGCTTCAACCATAATGAGACCTACTTGTCCAACCGCACGAGTTGTGTAGTGAACCATATGAAAGTCGGTTATTACGCCGTCTTCCTTTTCGCATGAATACATGCACATTGGTGACATTACAATTCGGTTTTTTAATGTTACATCTTTCACTGTATAAGGTGAAAATAGTTTTGTTGTCATTCGGTTTAACCTCCAATTATTTCGATACTCTAAACAAAAGTTATTATATCACCGCCTTGAATTTTCTTTCACATAATCTGCTTATCCATTTTTAATCATAAAAAAACCTCTTTCTTTTTTTAGAAAGAGGTGAACCTCTACGAACGTTTACTCGAGATTTTTTCGTCAATCGTATCTCCTAAATATTTGGAGCGAATTGTAGCTTGTTCAATACACTGCATCATGGCTTCTTGGAAGTTATGAGAAATAAGCTGTTCAATTCCTGCTTCTGTTGTGCCGCCGGGACTCATCACTTCTTTTCGAAGTACGGCTGGCGTTTTAGGTGACTGTTTTAGCATTTCTGCAGCACCGATAAGAGTTTGAAGAATTAGTTCATTTGACACTGACGTATCCAAGCCTTGTTTTTCAGCTGCTTTTTCCATTGCTTCTACTAAATAGTAGACATATGCTGGGCCGCTTCCAGATAGTCCTGTTACAGCGTGAAGCTGCTCTTCCTCTACAGTTGTAACTGTACCAATCGTTTCAAATAAAGCAGTAGTAACGCTCATATGCTCTGCTGTAGCAAACTTGCCGGGTGCAATGGCTGTAGCCGATAATCCAATAGAAGCAGATGTATTTGGCATAGCTCTTACAACCGCTACGTCTTGGTCAAACAAGTTTACAATTGTGCCAGTCGATACACCTGCTAAAACAGAGAGAACGAGGTGGTGCGGACGAATATAGGACTTAATCGTATCGATGCTTTCCGCTACGTCTTTTGGTTTAATAGCAAGCACGACGATATCGCTTTTTTCGATTAACAAGGCATGATTACGCGTAATGTTAATTTCATAGGCGTTTCGAAGTTCGTGAAGTCTTTTATCGTTGCTATGGTTTGTTACGGTGATTTGATTGGGGCGAAGCTTTTTATCTGACAGCAGCCCTGAGATCATGGCTTCAGCCATTGATCCAGCTCCAATAAAGGCGATGTTTAGATCCGTTTTCATTAAAAGTTCCTCCAGTCATTTGCTATCCAATGAAAACAGATACTGAGATTTCAGTATCTGTTAAAGGTTTGTGTTTGTGTATCTCTTCTTTATAAAATGCATAGTTATCTAAAGATATGAATAAAACTTCACTATATTTCTGTCATTATGCAATGAAAAAGAGAAGGATGTCAATGTAATTTTCAGAAAACGAATGCAATTGTATAAATAACAGGAAAAATCGTGTAAACTTAAAAGAAAATGCGATGGTAAAGGAGCAAAAATACAGATGAATGAGCAATTATATAAAATTGTGCTGCCTACTCCTTTTGCGGTAGGAGATGTGAATGTTTTTGTTATAAAAGGTCAGACCGTTACGCTAATCGATGCTGGTATTAAAACGGAGGCAGCGTGGTCTGTATTTAAAGAAAAGCTTAATGAAATAGGATTAAAACCAGATGATATTAAGCAAGTTGTCCTAACTCATCACCATCCTGATCACGTAGGAATGCTTGATTTTTTTGATAAAGATATCGCCATAGTCGGTCATGCGAAAAATCAGCCTTGGATCTCCCAAAATCCAGATTTTTTTGAGTGGTACGATGCGTTTTTTGAAGATCACTTTATGAAAGCCGGCGTAGATGAAAGGTTCCGCCCTTATTTAAAACGTTTAAAAGCATCAATGAAGTATTCATGTCACCGTTCTCTTACAACTTCTGTGCAGGAAGGAGATTACATTCCGGGCCTAGAGAGTTGGAAAGTACTTGAAGTACCCGGTCATGCTCAAAGCCATATTGCATTATACAATGAAAGAACAGCGGTTATGATTGGAGGAGATTTACTGTTAAAGCATATTTCATCTAATCCGCTTATTGAACCTCCTATGAAACCAAGCGGCGAGCGACCTAAAACGCTTCTTCAATATAATCATTCATTAAGACGTCTGCTTGACTTAGAGATAAACTGTATCTATACAGGTCATGGAGATGAAGTGTTACATGTTCGCGAACTTGTACAAGAGAGGTTACAAAAGCAGAGCGACCGAGCGGATAAAGTGCTTAGCATGATCAAAGAACGTCCTCAAACAGCTTTTGATATTTGCAAACAGCTATTTCCTACTATTTATGAAAAAGAACTAGGGCTAACACTTTCTGAAACAATCGGTCAGCTCGATTTTCTAGAAGATGCAAATAAAATCAGTACACATGAAAAAGGAAATACGCTTATTTATTCTGTGTGCTCTTAACTTATAAAAAAGGTGTGTTAGATTTGAAATCCTCGTTAAAGAACCAATATGTTGTGATTACAGGCGCTTCAGGAGGCCTTGGAGAACATTTAGCTTATGAAGTGGCCAAAAGAGGGGGCGTGCCCGTTTTACTTGCACGTACAGAAGAAAAGCTGCAGCGAGTAGCCGAGCAAATTAGTCAAAAGTATGGGATTACCTCTTACATATACAAAGCTGACGTAGCGAACGTGGAGGAAGTCAAAAGAGTTATTCAGAAAATGATGAGTGAAATTAAGCGTGTTGATGTGCTGATTAATAATGCGGGCTTTGGCGTATTTGAAGAAGTGAAAGAAGCCTCTATTTCGACAATTGCTTCAATGTTTCAAGTCAATGTTATTGGGCTGATTGCATGTACACAAGAAATTTTAGCTTATATGCTAAACGAAAACAAAGGACATATTATTAACATTGCTTCTCAAGCAGGCAAACTTGCAACGCCTAAATCCAGTGGCTATTCAGCTTCTAAACATGCCGTGCTAGGGTTTACCAACAGCCTGCGAATGGAATTAGCGAAAACAGATATCTATGTAACGGCAGTGAATCCAGGTCCTATTCAAACCAACTTCTTTTCAATAGCAGATCAATCAGGAAACTATGAAAAAAGCGTAGAAAAGTTTATGTTAACCCCTCAATACGTGGCTGAAAAAACGGTTAGTATAATTGGTAAACCAAAACGAGAAGTCAACTTGCCTAAGTGGATGAATATAGGTTCGAAGATGTATCAGCTTGCCCCCGGGCTCGTAGAAAAATTGGCAGGGGATGCGTTTAATAGAAAATAACCTGTGCTTTAAACACAGGTTACCAATGTTTTTTGTTAACGGTTTCGTTCAGTAAGGCTGTAATTTTATGAATCTACTGCTCGTCTAAAATTTTTGCAGCGCGCACACAAGAGTCGAATTTTCCTTTATGATTTCCGTCGCAAAAGGGCATCTTTTGCGACTGGCCACATCGGCATAGTGAAAATGTCGGCTTTGTTTCAAATTTGTTGCCGTCTGCATCAATTAATTCAACGTCTCCAGTGACACGGAAAGAGCCGTTATCCATTACTTTAATTTGTACTTTTGACATAAAAAAACCTCCTTTTTGTACACATCTATATGAAGCGCCAGAGTTTAATGAAAGCGAGATGTGTATTATACTCATTATATAAGCAATTTTCGTTTGTTTATACAATTAGTTTAAAAGGAGTTAAAGGAAAATGAATATTACCTTTACTGATAAAGCGATAGCAAAAGTACAAGAAAAGTACGGTAAAGATTCTTCACTATATTTAAAATTAAAATACGATACGGATGGATGCGGCTGTGTTGTGAGCGGTGTAACGACGCTATGGATTGTTGATGAAAAAGAGAGCGATGATGTAACCATTGAGACGAATTTTGTTCCTGTTCTTGTCGAAAAAACAAAGCAAGTATTTTTAGATGATAATATGACGATTGACTATAATGAAAGTGCATATGCGTTTATGCTAAAATGTCCTTCTCAAATTTTAAATCCGCGCATGTCATTTATCGATAAAACAAAAGAAGCGCTTTAAAGCGCTTCTTTTTGTGTTTTTTCTAAGAATTCTTCAATAACATGTTCATATTCCACTGGATTATCAGCATACGAGCGGGCGTGAGTGCCTACAGGTGCTAAATACATCCGTTTTGCTCCCATTTTTTTAGCATGCAGCTGCTCCGTCATTTTAGGAAGAATATAGTCATCTTCTTTACTATGGATAAACAGAACAGGATGTTTGATTTGATCTACGACTGAAATGGGTGATACGTCTTTAAATGAGTAGCCTTCTCGCCATTTTAAAATCATATTAGCTGCTGGCATCACGAGCTGTTTAGGTAGGTGGAAATCTTGTTTTAAGCGATAGGCAAGAAGTTCTTCCAAATCAGAAAAAGGGCAGTCGACAATATAAAAATCAGCTCCGTCTTCCATTCCAGCATACAAAAGAGTGGTCGCAGCTCCCATAGACTCCCCGTGAATTCCAAGGGAAATAGTTGAACCGAATTGTTCTTTTACCCAGTGAACAACGGATTGAAGGTCCAGTTTTTCATAATAGCCGTAGCTCGTTGTTTTCCCTTCAGACTTGCCGTGGCGGCGATGATCATAAAGAACGACGTTCCATCCAAGCTTTAGAAAAAGCCGAGCATATTTCATAGAGTTCAGTGAATGAACTGTAACTCCGTGCGAAAGAATCATAAATCGGTTGTTTTCGTGTTGTTTAATAACGGTCCCAGCTATGTTATAGCCTAGAGAAGAAGGAAGCACAAATGCTTCTTTAGGAAGAGTGCTATAGACTTTCTCATCATAAAAGCCATCTTCTGTATCGCGGTCAATAATAACTTTGTCGGTCTTTTTACGGATGTACATCATTTGATTTGTAAAAAAGATGCCAAGAGCGGCAAATGCTCCGAAAACACTTCCTATTAATAATAGCCATTTTTTCATGATTAGCGGCTCCTTTTGTTAATATAGCTATTATTTATTATAGCATCGCTCTCATAAAAACCTAATTTTTAACGCTGTGCAAATAAAGAGTATTGCTTGCTTTCAATCGGTCTTGAAATGTGAGGAGCGATAAAAGCGACTGCTTCGAGCAGCTTTTCTTCATTAATAGAAGTGGAAATACCCATTTCATGAAGCATAAAGACGAGATCTTCTGTAGCTACGTTTCCCGTTGCTCCCTTAGCGAATGGACATCCACCTAACCCCCCAGCGGATGAATCGAACCTGTTAATACCGGCTTGCAGAGCTGCATAGATATTTGCAATGGCTAATCCTCTCGTATCGTGAAAGTGCGCAGCAAGTAGCGTGTGGGGAAAGTTTTGTTTTAATTTCGAGAAAAGTGAAAATACATCTTTAGGGTTTGCCATGCCAATTGTATCAGCAACGCTTAGCTCATTCACTCCAGCCTCCACAAAGCTTTCGCAAAGGGCCAGCACGTCGCGTTCATGTATTTTTCCTTCATACGGGCAATAAAAGGCGGTGGAAATGCAAGTTCGAATAAAATATTCTTGCTGCTTGAGCTGCTGAATGAGAGGAAGCAGCGTTTGTACAGCTTCTTTGGTGTTTTTGTTAATATTTTTTTGATTAAAAGTATCGCTTACGCCAATAAACAGCGCAACGGAGCGGCAATTAGCCTGCAGTGCTTTTTCCAAGCCTTTTTGGTTTGGCACAAGTACAATGTTTCGGCATGTATCAGACTGAAATGTATTTGCAACAGTAGAAGCATCTTTCATTTGAGGAACCCATTTTGGAGAAACAAAGGATGTAATTTCGATTTCGGATAGTCCAGCTTCTTTTAATTTTTTGATAAAATTAATTTTTTTTTCAGTTGGAACAAAATTTTTTTCATTTTGAAGTCCATCTCGTGGACCAACTTCTATAATTGTTACTTTTTCAGGAAATCCCATAAACCGCTCTCCTCCTATATTGTAAACGCTTACTAATATTCATTTTAATTCTAAAAAATTAAAATTCAATAAAAATTATAAATTTTTACAAAAAAAGAGGAATTTCGCAAGCGATGTCGAAATTAATACAGGTGACAGTTAATCACAGTAATCAAACAGTAAGGAGAGGTTTTCGACATGGGTCAAACAGAAGTAGTCATTGTAAGCGCTGTACGTACAGCAATCGGCAGCTTTGGGGGAAGCTTACAAAATGTATCCGCAACAACTTTAGGTGGTACTGTAATTAAAGAAGCTTTAAACAAAGTAGGGGTATCAGCAAACGAAGTAGATGAAGTTATCATGGGAAATGTCCTACAAGCAGGTTTAGGACAAAATCCAGCACGACAAGCAACTTTAGCAGCAGGTTTACCTGAAACTGTTTCAGCATTAACCATCAATAAAGTATGCGGATCAGGACTAAAAGCAGTACATCTCGCTACACAAGCGATTCTTGCTGGGGATGCTGATGTGATTGTTGCTGGTGGAATGGAAAACATGAGCCAAGCACCATACTTATTAAAAAATGCACGCAACGGGTTTAAAATGGGCGACCAAAAAGTAGTTGACAGCATGATTCAAGATGGATTATGGTGTGCATTTAACGACTACCATATGGGCGTTACAGCTGAAAATCTGTGTGATAAATATGAAATTACTCGTGACGAACAAGATGCGTTTGCAGCTTCAAGTCAGCAAAAAGCAGAAGCAGCTATTCAATCTGGTCGTTTCAAAGATGAAATCGTGCCAGTAGAAGTGCCTGGAAGAAAAGGTCAAGTAACTATTTTTGAACAAGATGAGTTCCCACGTGCAGGCACAACGGCTGAAAGCTTAGGGAAACTACGTCCAGCCTTCAAAAAAGACGGTTCTGTAACAGCTGGTAATGCATCTGGTATCAATGACGGTGCAGCGGCGGTAGTGGTAATGAGCCGTAAAAAAGCAGACGAGTTAGGCCTAACACCATTAGTGTCTATTAAAGCTAATGCAACTGCCGGAGTAGACCCAAGCATTATGGGAATCGGTCCTGTAAGCGCAGTGAAAAAGGCGCTGGAAAAAGCTGCTGTTTCATTAGAAGATGTTCAATTAGTAGAAGCAAACGAAGCATTCGCTGCACAGTCAATCGCTGTGGATCGTGAACTTCAATTTAATCATGATATTTTAAATGTAAACGGTGGAGCAATTGCGCTTGGACATCCTATTGGTGCAAGTGGTACACGTGTCCTAGTTTCACTTATTCATGAAATGCAAAAACGCGACGCAAAACTTGGGTTAGCAACGTTATGTATTGGCGGAGGCCAAGGCGTTGCAACAATCGTTGAACGTCCTTAATTTGATATAGTTTTAACAAACATTAAAGCTATATCACAACGCCACAGATTCCAAACATACAGCTTTGGAACTCGTGGCGTTTTTGTTTTTCCTTTAATTTGTCTAGTAATATAACTTTTTTGACAAAAAAATGATTAAATTATAATTTTCAGTTATATATATATTTAAAAAGAAATAAAAATCTTTTATAATGGATTAGAAAGCGTTTTCAAAAATAACGAAGGGGTGGTTATGTATGAAACAAGTACATACGTCGTTTAAAGAAGCGGTGAAAGATATTCACGACGGTGCTACGATTATGGTCGGTGGTTTTGGTTTATGTGGAATTCCGGAGAATTTGATTTTAGCGTTAGTTGAAACAGGGGTAAAAGATTTAACCGTAATTTCAAATAACTGCGGCGTAGACGACTGGGGACTTGGACTGCTTCTGAAAAACAAACAAATTAAAAAGATGGTTGGTTCTTACGTGGGAGAAAATAAAGAGTTTGAAAGACAAGTATTGTCAGGAGAAATTGAAGTAGAATTGCTACCTCAAGGCACGCTAGCTGAAAAGATTCGCGCCGGCGGAGCGGGCATACCTGCATTTTATACACCAGCGGGAGTGGGAACACCCATTGCTGAAGGAAAAGAAGTTCGCGTGTTTGAAGGAAAAGAATATTTACTAGAAGAGGCGTTAAAAGCTGATTTTAGTTTGGTTAGAGCTTGGAAAGCCGATCATATGGGGAACTTAGTGTATAACAAGACAGCGCGCAATTTTAGCCCAATGATTGCAGCAGCAGGAAAAGTGACGATAGCAGAAGTAGAGGAACTTCATCCAACAGGTTCACTTGATCCAAATATTATCCACACACCTAGTGTATATGTTCAATCGTTAATTATTGGTGAACAAGAAAAACGTATTGAGCGTTTAACCGTTCAAAAATAACAAAAGGGGAGAGATTTTTCATGATTGAAAACGGCGTGAACGTGAGAGAGCGAATTGCAAAACGTGCTGAAAAAGAAATTTTGGACGGATTTTATGTAAACCTTGGAATTGGTATTCCAACGCTTGTGGCTAATCATATCTCAGATAATAAAACGGTGGTGCTTCAGTCCGAAAACGGTCTGTTAGGCATTGGACCATATCCGAAAGAAGGAGAAGTAGATCCTGATTTAATTAATGCAGGCAAAGAAACCGTAACGGCGACAAAAGGGGCTTCTTACTTCGACAGTGCTGAATCGTTTGGCATGATTCGCGGAGGGCATATTAATATTGCGATTTTAGGAGGCATGGAAGTCTCAAAAACTGGTGACTTAGCTAACTGGATGATTCCTGGAAAAATGATTAAAGGAATGGGCGGTGCAATGGATTTAGTTCATGGAGCGCAGCGCATCATTGTTATTATGGAACATGTGACGAGAAAAGACCAACCTAAAATCTTAAATGAGTGCACCCTCCCTCTGACAGGAAAAGGGGTAGTAGATCGTATTATTACAGATCGAGCGGTCATTGACATTACGGCAGAAGGCCTAAAGCTTGTTGAAGTAGCGAAAGGCTATACGGTAGAAGATATTCAACAGTCTACAGAGCCAATTTTAATCATTGATGAACATGTAAAACTAGATGCATTTTGATTTTTGGTAACAAAAGCAAGAATATGATACAATATCTCTCAATTAAAGTAGCGGGGGAATTGTGATGGCTAAAAAAAAGCAAAAACAATCAGCACAAAAACAAAATGATCAGCTCAGTATCAAAGATCAGCTAAATGATAGCTTATTAAAACAGCTTCAGGCTAAAAAACAGGCGCTTTCTTTAATAGAAGAAGAGCAGAAAGAAACAGAACGTAAAGAAGCTGCTCGAATTCGAAAAGAAAAAGAAAAAAATAAATCGTTTGAAGAACTGTTAAATGAAAGTGATATGAACTGGTCCGAATTTAAAAAATAAAAGCGCCGATAAAGGCGCTTTTATTTTTTAACGGTGAGCTTCGTATTGATTTGCTTTAAAGATCGATTGCAGCTTGCTAATTTCAGTGGGCTGAAGCGGGGAGGTCTCGACAGCTTTGACGTTTTCACGAAGCTGTGAAGAAGAGCTTGCTCCTGCTACAACCGAGGCTACCGTAGGATTAGCTAAACAGTATTGAAGTGCCGTTGAGTTTAGAGAGTGAGTTGGTCGTACGTGACGAAATTCTTCTATCGTTTTTGCTAATTCCGTACCGCTGTAATCTAAGTAGCCCTTGCGCTCAAATGCAGCAAGCTTTTGCTCTCCTTTGTCGGTTAGAAGCCCTTTGGCTACCGGACCTCTCGCTACAACGCTAATGCCGTTGTCATATAAAAGAGGAAGTGCACTTTCTTCAGGACGTCTGTCTAACAAGCTGTATTGCATCATGACGCTGACAATAGAAGAATTTTGCACATACTCTCGAATCACATTTGGGCGGATAGATGAAATACCATAGTAGCGAATGACGCCTTCTTGTTTTAATTCTTCAAATGCTTCAATCGTTTCCTCAATATTATCTTCAACGGTTCCTCCGTGCAGTTGATATAAATCGATGTAATCTGTTTGAAGACGGCGCAGGCTTTCTTTTACTTCGTCTTTTATGTAAGCTTTAGACGGATCCCATGTCCAGCTGTCTTTTGCATCATTCCAGCGATTCCCCACTTTTGTGGCTAAAATAATATCATTTCTGCGTTTTTTTAGGGCTTGTCCCACAAACTCCTCGTTTAAGCCAAAATCATATAAATCTGCTGTATCGAAATAGTTAATGCCATATTCGAGAGCTTCATCAATCATATTGACAGCGTGTTTTTGTTCCGTTCCAAGAGACATGCACCCTAAACCTAATGTACTGACAAGCAAGTCTGAAGTACCTAAGCGTCTTTTTTCCATATATGTCACTCCTTATTTTTTCCCTGTTTCTATCTATTGTAGCGCTATGATAGAGGGAAACTCAAATAAGAAGATTAAAAAACTGCAGCACAATTAGTGTCTGCAGTCTGCTTGTTTGTAAGAATTGAAATTTTGAGAGATAGCGTTCGTCCACTCATCAACATACTGAAATTGTTCACCGTATTCTTTTAACTTTTGCTTGATTTCCCATGCTTTACCGACCAAAATGATTTGCTTCTCGTGAACATAAACTTTCATTTTTTCTACCTCCCAAGATTCGTATGATAGAATATATGTAAGAGTCAAAAAAATAGAACGAGGTGTAGAAAATGGATCATTTAACAGAAAAAATGCTGTCTTCTGAAAAGCTGTTTGGAGGCAGAGTGATTGATTTGTACTTAGAAGAAGTAGAGCTTCCAAACGGAAAAACGAGTACAAGAGAAGTAGTTAAGCACCCTGGAGCCGTAGCTGTCATTGCATTAACAAGTGATCATAAAATGGTTATGGTCAAACAGTATCGCAGGCCGATGGATCGTATTTTAGTCGAAATTCCAGCCGGCAAGCTAGAAAAAGGAGAAGAGCCGATTGTGACGGCAAAACGTGAGTTAGAAGAAGAAACGGGCTATACGACAGATTCGCTTAGCCATATTATTTCTTTTTATACATCACCAGGTTTTGCGGATGAGTTGGTGCACCTTTATTTAGCGGAAGATTTAAAAGTGATGACCACCAAAGCGGAATTAGACGAAGATGAATTTGTTGAAGTGATGGAAGTTACGGTAGATGAGGCGCTTACTCTTATTCAAAACAAGGAAATTTATGATGCAAAAACAGCCTATGCTGTGCAGTACTTACAGTTAAAAAGCGGCTTAGGAGAGTAAGAGAGTTTTTTCTTTTACATACGAACGGCAATCTAGCAATTTAGAGGTTTACATTGAAACGTCATTTGATGTGAGAAAAAACAGGCATGCGTGTATCTCTAGCTTAAAAAATGTGTGACAACCATATTTTAGTTGAAGGAACATCCGAACGATGAATAGAGATTCTTGATGGAGAATCAAATTCGTTCGGATTTTTTTTAGGTGATGGTGAATGTAGATTTCATTATGTCTCATTCTCTTTTTTTATTTGATAGATTCAAAAGATTCTTGGCATAGTTTTTGTACTCTATCATACACTCTATTAAGCGATTAATAGGAGGAAGACGATGAGAAAAAAACAATTGCCATTATCGTATGCAAGACATTTTCAAGAAAACAGTTCTATTTATTTGTTTGTGACCGTGCTGTTTTTAATGGGAATCATTTTTGGGGCTATTGTTGTAAATAGTTTGACGCTTGATCAAAAAGAAGACCTGTACTTCTATTTAAACCGGTTTTTTGGACAGGTAAAGAGCGGAGAAGTAGCAAGCAGCGTTGAAATGTTTCAGCAAAGTTTTTTTCATAATGTTAAATACTTAGGGCTCATTTGGATATTAGGAATTGCCATTATTGGTTTGCCTGTAGTGTTAATTCTGCTGTTTTTAAAAGGAATGGTGATTGGTTTTACCGTAGGCTTTTTAGTCAATCAAATGGGACTCTCTGGTTTTGCGCTATCTTTTGTATCGGTTATGCCGCAAAATATCTTTCTCATACCGGCATTTCTAATCTTGTCTGCAGCTTCAGTTGCCTTTTCTTTGAAGCTTGTGCGGCAGCAATTCTTTAAAAAAGCAGCGGAGCCAATTTCCGCATCCTTTTTACGCTATAGCGGCACGATGATTGCAATGATATGTTTGGTTGCCTGTGCGGCTACAGTTGAAGCCTACGTATCACCTACTTTAATGAAAAGTGTAATGGCTCTATTAAATAAGTAAGAATAAGTATTAAGTAAAAAGAATTCTTTTTTCTTATTAATAATAACTTTATTTTGACACCCTCGACACATCTGATATAATGGATTAGTGAATGGCGAGGGAGGGAATAATTATGGAAAGTCGAATTGAGCGAATTAAGCAGCAGTTGCACTCAGCTAGCTATAAATTGACACCTCAACGTGAGGCGACTGTAAGAGTACTTCTTGAACATGAAGAGGATCATTTAAGTGCCGAAGATGTATATCTCCTCGTCAAGGAAAAGTCTCCGGAAATTGGATTGGCAACTGTTTATCGTACGTTAGAATTGTTAACTGAACTTAAAATTGTTGATAAAATAAACTTTGGCGATGGCGTTTCTCGCTACGATTTAAGACAAGAAGGAGCCGCACACTTTCATCATCACCTTGTGTGTATGGAATGTGGATCTGTGGACGAAATTCAAGAAGATTTGCTTGAAGACGTTGAAGAAATTGTGGAAAAGCAATGGAATTTTAAAATTAAAGATCACCGCTTGACATTTCATGGCATTTGCCATCGCTGTCAGGATAAAGAAGACAAGCAGTAAAAGCCTTTTCCCTAATGGAGAAGGTTTTTTGTCGTACATACATAAAAAAATAACGAGGTTACAAGCTACATGGTTTTATAGAAAGAAAGGAAATGACCAGGAGAGAACTCAGCGTATAAAGGCAAGAAACATGTATAAAACCTGTCCCAATTGGCATATCTTCTAATAGAATCAAAAATTGGAGGAATTGTTTCATGAAATCATGGGCTGAAATGGTATATAATACATGTAAAGTATTTATCTTATTTACCGGGTTTACTCTTTTGTTTTATTTTGGAATGATCTGGGTATCTCAAGAGTATCAAAATTATAAACGTTATGATGAGCCGTCGGGTTCAGCAGTTAAGGTCATGCAAGCAAGTGTGAACAAAGACCAGACGTGGCTGGAGCGTTTATTTATGTTTTATCAAAACGGGGAGTAGAGGCTATTGAATGATCAAATTCAAGATTTTATTCATTATTTAGTAGTAGAGCGGGGACTGGCGAAAAATACGATTGATTCATATGAACGAGATTTAAAAAAGTATGCTCAATATTTAGAGCATGTAGAGCAGCTGAAATCATTTAATGAAGTAACAAGACTCCACATCGTTAATTTTCTGAAATATTTAAGTGATCAGCAAAAGTCATCTAAAACGATTGCGAGACATGTGGCTTCAACTAGATCTTTTCATCAATTCTTATTAAGAGAAAAAGCAGCGGATACAGATCCATCCGTTCATATTGATACTCCGCAGCTTGAGCGCAAGCTGCCAAAAGTGCTAAATGCAGAGGAAGTAGAGGCGCTGTTAAATGTGTTTGATACTTCGACGCCTTTTGGCATACGGGACAAAGCGATGCTTGAGTTGCTTTATGCTACTGGAATTCGTGTATCTGAACTCGTTAACTTAAATATTGATGATGCACATTTGACGATGGGATTTATTCGTTGTATCGGAAAAGGGAATAAAGAAAGAATTGTCCCTATCGGAAGGTTGGCAACGGAGGCGATTGAAGAGTATCTACAGCGTAGCCGGAGTGTTTTAACAAAGCAAAAGGAACAGGATAAAGCACTCTTTGTTAATCATCACGGAAGGCGTTTAACAAGGCAGGGGTTTTGGAAAATATTAAAAAAGTTAGCTTCTGAAGCAAAAATTGAAAAAGAATTAACTCCGCATACGTTACGACATTCGTTTGCTACTCATTTGTTAGAGAACGGCGCGGACTTGAGAGCCGTTCAAGAAATGCTCGGGCATGCGGATATTTCGACCACTCAAATTTATACACATGTCACAAAAGCACGTTTAAAAGATGTATACAATCAGTTTCATCCGCGAGCGTAGGAAGATTCCAATGTCCAATGAGTTCATAGACATTGGTTTTTTTGATTGAAAACACTTTCATTCATGTGTACAAAAAAATAAAAAGCGTCTATACTAATAGAGAGGTCAGACTTCTGACCAATAAGAGAAGATGGTTAAATTATTTCCAAACGGGAATTTTATAGAGAATAAATAAATTGATATTTGGAGGGAATAAAATGGCGCATACATATAAACGCGTATTTTTAATTGTCATGGATTCAGTGGGTATCGGTGAATCACCGGATGCTGAAAAATACAATGATAAAGGTGCTGATACGTTTGGTCATATTGCAGAACACTGTAACGGTCTTCATATGCCCAATATGGCTAAGCTTGGCCTAAGCAATATCCGTGAAATTAAAGGAATCGATAAAGCCGAAAAACCGTTGGCTTACTATACAAAAATGCAGGAAGCTTCGGCAGGAAAAGATACAATGACAGGTCATTGGGAAATTATGGGTCTTAATATTGATACGCCTTTTAATGTATTTCCAGATGGATTTCCAGAAGAGCTGATTTCACAACTAGAAGAAAAAACAGGTCGAAAAATCATTGGGAACAAACCAGCGTCTGGTACAGAAATTTTGGATGAGCTAGGAAAACAGCATATGGAAACAGGTGACTTAATCGTCTATACATCAGCGGATTCTGTTTTGCAAATTGCTGCTCATGAAGAAATTGTTCCAATTGATGAATTGTACAAAATTTGTGAGATTGCTCGTGAATTAACGCTTGATGATCCATATATGATTGGACGTGTTATCGCTCGCCCGTTTTTAGGTGAACCAGGTAACTTTACACGTACATCCAATCGTCATGACTATGCATTAAAGCCTTTTGGACGTACAGTAATGAATGAATTAAAAGACAATGACATCGATGTTATTGCTATCGGTAAAATTTCTGATATTTACGACGGAGAAGGGGTAACAAAATCTCTTCGTACCAAATCGAATATGGACGGCATGGATAAGCTAGTTGATACATTAAACATGGACTTCACAGGCTTAAGCTTCTTAAATTTAGTTGATTTTGATGCTCTCTATGGTCATCGCCGCGATCCACAAGGATATGGGCAAGCACTTGAAGAATATGATGCACGCTTAGAAGAAGTATTTGATTTATTAAAAGAAGATGATTTATTGATTATTACAGCGGATCATGGAAATGACCCTGTTCATCATGGGACAGACCATACGCGTGAATACGTGCCGCTTCTTGTGTACAATAAAGGCATGCAAGAAGGAAAAGAACTTTCTATTCGTCAAACGTTTGCAGATATTGGCGCAACGGTAGCAGAAAATTTTGGCGTAGCAATGCCTAAGCATGGAAAAAGTTTTTTAAAAGAGTTGAATTAAGCAGGGGGAATGGAGTATGAAAAAAGAGTATATTGAAAAAGCAGCAGCATATATTAAAAATCAATCAGCTGTTACACCAACAATTGGGCTTATTTTAGGTTCTGGACTAGGGGTATTAGCTGACGAAATTGAAGGCCCGGTAAAAATTCCGTATAACGACATTCCTGAGTTCCCGGTTTCAACAGTTGAAGGTCACGCAGGTCAATTAGTAATAGGTACCATTCATGACGTACCCGTTGTAGCTATGCAAGGACGTTTTCACTTTTATGAAGGGTACGCTCTTGATAAAGTAACATTTCCAGTGCGCGTAATGAAAGAAATCGGTGTAGAAACGTTGATTGTAACGAATGCAGCGGGCGGAGTAAACGAATCCTTTAATCCAGGAGACTTAATGATTATTTCTGATCATATTAATAATTTTGGAACCAATCCTTTGATTGGACCTAATGACTCTGATTTCGGAGTAAGGTTCCCGGATATGTCAACTGCTTACTGCAAGGATCTTCGTCAATTAGCGAAGAAAGTAGGAGCTGATTTAAATATCGCCTTACAAGAAGGTGTATATGTAGGAAATACAGGTCCAACATATGAAACGCCTGCTGAAGTGCGCATGCTTCGCATTATCGGGGGAGACGCGGTCGGTATGTCTACAGTGCCAGAAGTTATTGTGGCACGCCATGCAGGTATGAAAGTGCTAGGTATTTCTTGTATTTCTAATATGGCAGCTGGTATTTTAGATCAGCCGTTAAATCATGAAGAAGTAATTGAAACGACTGAAAAAGTAAAACAGCAGTTTTTATCGCTTGTAAAAGAAGTAGTAAAGCAGCTTCCAGCTTATCAAAAATAAGAAGAAAATATGACTTCAAGCATCGAGAATTTCTCGATGCTTTTTTTATTTCCCTTAGTATAAATCGATTATACCTTGGAAAAAATAGGTTGTATAAAGAATGGAGGTTTGTGGAGATGAAGCGAACTATTGTAAAGTTACTCGTTGTCATATTTTTATTTCCACTTATGACGCAACCTGTTTTAGCCGCAGAAAAAAAGAATTCCGAGCTTGCTGACAGTGCTAGGTCAGCTATTTTAATTGAACGGGATACAGGAAAAATTCTATACGAAAAAAATAGTAATCAAGAACTTCCCCCTGCCAGTATGACTAAAATTATGACAATGATTTTAATTATGGAGGCTTTGGATAAAGGGAAAATTACCTTAAAAGATAAAGTGCGAGCAAGTGAATATGCCGCTTCAATGGGAGGCTCACAAATCTTTTTAGAGCCCGGAGAAGAAATGACGGTAAATGATTTGCTAAAAGGGATTGCGATAGGTTCTGGTAACGATGCTTCTATGGCAATGGCTGAATATTTAGCTGGATCAGAAGAAAAATTTGTAGCAAAGATGAACCAAAAAGCGAAAGAGCTTGGTTTGACTCATACAAAATTTCAAAATCCGACAGGCCTGCCCGTAGAAAATCACTATAGTACAGCTCATGATATGGCCATGATGGGCAGAGAGCTGCTAAAGTATGAAAAAATTATTAACTATACAAGTAAATACGAAGCTTATTTGCGCACGGATACAGATAAGAAGTTTTGGTTAGTAAATACAAATCGCTTAGTGAAGTTTTATCCCGGTGTTGATGGACTCAAAACGGGATTTACAGGTCAAGCTAAGTATTGCCTAACAGCTACCGCTAAAAAGGGAAATATGCGTGTGTTAGCCGTTGTATTCGGTGCAAGCACGCCAAAAGATCGCAATAATCAAGTAACCAAAATGTTAGACTACGCATTCAGTCAATATACAACGAAGCCTTTATACAAAAAAGGAGACGTTATTACCAAGATAGATGTAAACAAGGGTAGCGAAGATCAAGTAACAGCTGTTACGTCCGAGCCTATTTCTGTTTTATTGAAAAAAGGAAATGCAGCCAAAGACGTTAAAACAGAAGTGAAAATGAACGAGAAGCTAAATGCGCCTATTCAAAAAGGAGACAAAATTGGAATGTTGACCATTAAGAAGGATAACAAAGTAGTTAGTTCTTCACCGCTTCTTGCAAAAGAAGATATCGATGCTGCTTCTTGGTGGAAGATATTCAAACGTACATTCTCTATTTTCTCTCAAACATCTTAAACAGCTAAATGTGACGAAATAGAACTAGTTTTGTCGGTGAGAAGGATTCTATTCTGTCGGCAGCGAAAGACTGACTATAAGATTTCCGAGGAGGTTTGTATAGTGAGTCTTTCGATTGAATTGGAATTCAAACAAGATGTCTTGTTGGTTCGATTAACAGGAGAATTAGATCATCATACGGCAGAAGAGCTAAGAAGCAAAATCACCGAAGCGATAGAGAAGGAATCTATCAGCCATTTGATTTTAAATTTACAGCATTTAACCTTTATGGACAGCTCTGGCTTAGGGGTTATTTTAGGGAGATACAAACAGGTTCATAATAACGGCGGGGAAATGGTTGTATGCGCTATTTCTCCTGCCGTAGAACGTTTGTTTAATATGTCAGGTTTATTTAAAATTATTCGTTTTGAACCTAATGAAGAAAACGCGCTTCAAAAATTGGGGGTGGCATAATGAAAAATCAAATGAACCTCCAATTTTCCGCGCTTAGTCAAAACGAATCGTTTGCCCGCGTCACGGTAGCATCATTTATTACGCAGTTAGATCCAACAATGGATGAGTTAACAGAAATTAAAACAGTCGTATCTGAAGCAGTAACAAATGCTATTATTCACGGCTACGAGAGCAATCCGGATGGTGTGGTATACATTTCTGTGACGCTTCATGAAGATGGTGTAGTCGAGCTGATGATTCGTGATGAAGGAATTGGTATCGATAACGTGGATGAAGCCAAACAGCCTTTATACACAACGAAACCAGATCTAGAACGTTCTGGAATGGGTTTCACCATAATGGAAAACTTTATGGACGAAATTCGAGTGGAGTCAACTGTATTAGAAGGTACGACCTTATATTTAAAAAAGCACTTAACAAATAGTAAAGCGCTATGTAATTAAGGAGACTTGCCAATGGATGTGGAGGTCAAAAAAAATAAAAACGAACCGTATTTAAAGGATCATGAAGTTAAAGACCTCATCAAGCGCAGTCAGCAAGGTGATCAAATTGCACGAGATACAATCGTCCAAAAAAATATGCGGCTCGTTTGGTCGGTTGTTCAACGTTTTATTAACCGTGGTTATGAGCCAGATGATTTATTTCAAATTGGATGTATAGGGCTATTAAAGTCCGTTGATAAATTTGACTTATCGTATGATGTTAAATTTTCAACATATGCTGTTCCAATGATTATTGGTGAAATTCAGCGATTTATTCGTGATGACGGAACGGTAAAGGTTAGCCGTTCTCTGAAAGAAATGAGCAATAAAATACGTAAAGCAAAAGACGAGCTTTCCAAATTACTTGGACGCGTTCCTACAGTCGCTGAGGTTGCAGAACATTTGGATCTCACTCCTGAAGAAGTAGTGCTAGCTCAAGAAGCTAATCGTGCTCCTTCGTCTATTCACGAGACCGTCTATGAAAATGATGGAGATCCAATTACCCTTCTTGACCAAATTGCTGATCATACAGAAGCGAAGTGGTTTGATAAAATTGCCTTAAAAGAAGCGATTGAAGAACTTGATGAGCGTGAAAAGCTCATTGTCTATTTGAGGTATTACAAAGATCAAACTCAGTCCGAAGTGGCCGCAAGGCTGGGAATTTCTCAGGTTCAGGTATCGAGGCTTGAGAAGAAAATCTTAAAACAAATGAAGCTGCATATGAATGATACGTAATACTTAATAAGCAATCCGTTTTGCTATTCAAAGAAGAATAGTGAAACGGATTGCTTTTTTTATTTGGTAATTAATGGTCTGTTCAGAAACGTGAATTAGAAAATTTAAGAAAATCCATACTACACGTACAGGGAGATAATGAATCGTAAGGTGTGATATGAGTGGAAAACGTTCTTTATCTTAAAATGAGACATCGTATTCAAGTAAAACCTGATGAGGCTGTAAATATTGGACAATTAGCAATGGTTATAGCAGGAGATTCTGTTCAAAAGCAAATTGAAAAGCTAGTTGTATATCAAGTAAGTATGAGTGATCGAAATATTATCATTGTTGATTTAATGAAGGTAATTGAAAAAGTTGCCTCTCGGTATCCGCATTTGGACATTCAGACGATTGGACCCGCTCAAACGATTGTAGAGGTCGTGTATAAAAAGAAACAATATTCCTTTTTGTTTTTTCTAGCTGTTTGGTTTCTTCTTTTCATCGGAGCTGCTTTAGCAATTATGAACTTTCACGAAGATGTGAGTATGAGACAAGTACATCAAAAATTGTTCTACATGCTGACCGGTCTAAGAGATAAGCAGCCTTTGCTGATTCAAGTGCCTTACTCTATCGGTTTAGGCCTGGGAATGATTCTGTTTTTTAATCATGTCTTTAGAAAACGAATTAATGAAGAGCCTAGTCCTCTCGAAGTCGAAATGTTTAATTACCAGCAAGACTTAGATCAATACGTCATTATGCACGAGAATAAAGAAAGTATGAAAAAAATTGATGATCATTAACATTGTGATGACCATTGTAATTGGACTTGCGGGAGGACTGGCTGCAGGTGCTGGGTTTGTAGCATTTTTAACGGTGCTGGGCATTATTCCGCGTTTGATGCAGCTGACCAAAACCATGAAATATATTCAAGCGTATGAATGGGGAGTGGTGGGTGGTGCTGTTACAGGCGGGTGGTGCAGTCTTCATCAATACACATGGCAGTTTCCTGCGGTGCTTATTATGATCATAGGTCTAACGAGCGGTATTTTTATTGGAATGCTGGCAGCAGCGTTAACAGAAGTGCTTAATGTATTGCCGACGTTAACGAAACGAATAGGGATGGAAGGCAAACTTATTTTATTGTTAATGGCCATTGTACTAGGCAAAGTATGCGGATCATTATTTCATTGGATTTATTTTGTTAATCAATAAGAAAAGGATGTATGTAACATGGCAAATAATCAAAAATTAAAAGATAACTATCAAGAAAGCATTAAACCATTTCAGCCTAAACCTTCATATGTGGCAAATTGCATCAAAGCCTTTTTGGTAGGGGGAATCATTTGTACATTAGGACAGGCAATTCAAAATTTCTATATTGCATTTTTTGACTTTAATGAAAAAAATGCAGGTAATCCTACCGTTGCAACCCTTATTTTAATATCTGCGCTTTTAACGGGGTTTGGGATATACGATCGTATTGGTCAATTCGCAGGTGCAGGTTCAGCTGTTCCTGTTACGGGTTTTGCCAATTCCATGACGAGTGCAGCGCTTGAACATCGAAGTGAAGGGATTGTTCTTGGAATTGCGACGAACATGTTCAAACTGGCCGGAAACGTCATTGTATTTGGAACGGTTTCGGCTTACGTTGTAGGAATCATTCGCTACCTTTTTAAAACTTATTTGCTATGAAAAGAGGGGGATTATGAGAAAAACTGGAAAGCAAACGTGGGTTTATGAAAATCCTATTTATATTAATGCCACAGGAACAGCTGTAGGACCAAAAGAAGCAGATGGACCGTTAGGAGAAACATTTGATATTACACATAAAGATTTGCACTGTGAAGAAGACAACTGGGAGTTGGCTGAAAGAAGGCTTATGACGGAGTCTATTGATTCCTGCTTGCAAAAAATAAATTTATCCTATGAAGACGTTGATTTGTTTTTGGCTGGAGATTTATTAAATCAAAACGTAACGGCTAATTTTGTGGCCAGGCATAACCAAATTCCATTTCTATGCATGTTTGGCGCTTGCTCCACATCGATGGAAACACTTGCAACAGGAGCAGCTCTTGTAGATGCAGGGTTTGCTAATCGTGTTATTGCATCAGCGAGCAGTCATAACGCAACGGCTGAGCGCCAATTTCGAAATCCTACCGAGTACGGAGGACAAAAACCAGATACAGCAACGGCAACCATTACGGGGGCAGGGGCAGCTCTGGTCTCGAAAGAAAAAGGTATTGTGCGTCTGACGTCTGCAACCATTGGTCGGGTAATGGATTACGGGATTAAAAATGCAAACGACATGGGTTCTGCTATGGCACCAGCTGCTGCAGATACCATTCAAAGGCATTTGGAAGACTTAAACGTTGCTCCAAGCGAGTATGATCTTATTTTAACAGGAGATTTATCTGGTGTAGGAAGTCCAATCTTAAAACAGCTGCTCAAGGACGAAGGCTACGATATATCAACCAATCATAATGATTGCGGATTAATGGTATACCGCCCTGATCAAAATGTATTTGCAGGAGGAAGCGGCTGCGGCTGCTCGGCTATTGTCACGTATGGGCATATTTTAAATGAATTAAAATCAGGAAACTTAAAAAAAGTGTTTATGGTGGCAACAGGAGCTCTTTTAAGTCCAACGATGATTCAGCAAAAAGAGTCAATTCCAACAATTGCTCATGGCGTCGTCTTAGAACATATTGGGGAGGGGGATGATCAATGGAGTATGTAATAGCTTTTGCTGTAGGAGGAATCATTTGCGTTATTGGGCAGCTGCTGCTTGATTTTGCTAAGCTTACTCCAGCGCATGTTATGAGTTCGTTTGTAGTTGCAGGAGCGATTTTAGATGGATTTGGTCTTTATGATAAGTTAATTGAATTTGCTGGCGCCGGAGCGACGGTTCCAATTACAAGCTTTGGTCATTCTTTGCTGCACGGAGCGATGAAGCAAGCGGATGACCATGGATTTATCGGGATTGGTATTGGAATTTTTGAACTTACCTCGGCTGGAATTTCAGCAGCTATTTTATTTGCTTTTATTATCGCGTTAATCTTTAAACCGAAAGGATAAAAGATTATGAAAAAAAGAAGGGTCATTATTGTAACCGATGGGGACGAATATGCACGCAAAGCAATTGAGCATGTAGCTAAATCGGTTGGTGGCAGATGCATTTCGAGGTCATATGGAAACCCTACTACGTTAACAGGTAGTCAAACGGTAGATTTAATTCTTCAAGCACCATATGATCCCGTCTTTGTGATGTTTGACGATAGCGGTTTCTTAGAGGAAGGGCCTGGGGAAATTGCTTTGCTCCATGTAGCAAAGCATCCTCAAGTAGAAGTTCTTGGAGTGATTGCCGTTGCATCACGTACTCATCAAAGCGAATGGACAAGAGTGGATGTGACCATTGATCGTTTTGGGGAAATATCGCATTACGGCGTGGATAAAAGCGGAATTCAAGAGTTAGAAGTCGGACGAATTAATGGAGATACAGTTTACTGCTTGGATCAGCTCGATATTCCCTTAGTTGTAGGAATAGGGGATATCGGCAAAATGGCTAGGATGGATGATGTTAAACTGGGATGTCCTATTACTGAAAAAGCAGCAAGACTTATTTTAGAAAGGAGCGGTTCGTTTGGGTAAGCTAGCAGAGAAGAAAACAGCCATTTTTTCAAAAGTGCAAAAAAACGATCAGTGGTTCAAGGAAAACGCTAGTATGAACACAAGCTTTGATGTGGGCGTGCGTAAACTGCTTATTTTGGATCGAGAAGTTCATATTTACTATGTAACGGGGCTGTGTGATAGTTCATTTATTATTGAAATTGCAAAAGTACTCATTCAAATTAATGATAATGAAGTTGAACGAGCAAAGCTAAAGGATATTGTTGAAAACCGTCTTATTCATCAGCAAGTCAAGCCTTTAAAGACGCTGGATGATGGAATGGTGTCGGTTTTATCAGGACTGCTATTCGTTTTAATTGACGGTGAAGAAGTTGGCTTTGAAGTCGATGTGCGTACATATCCTGGCAGATCCCCTGAAGAAGCGGATACAGAGAAAGTGATTCGCGGAGCAAGAGATGGATACACTGAAAACATCATTATCAATACAGCGTTAACAAGAAGAAGAATTCGTGACGGAAGATTTCGTTTTGAAATTATGAAGGTAGGCGAACGATCAAAACTGGACGTAGCGATTGGGTACATAAATGGAGTAGCTGATCCAGGGCTGGTTAAACTGATAAAAGATGAACTAGAAGCAATTGATATAGATGGTTTGCCGATGGCTGACAAATCAATTGAAGAGTTTTTAGTCAAACAAGGAATTAATCCTTTTCCAATGGTACGCTATACAGAACGTCCGGACACAGCAGCAGCTCATGTACTAGAAGGGCATGTGATCATTATTACCGATACGTCTCCAAGCGTCATTATTACGCCAACTACGCTGTTTCATCACGTGCAGCATGCAGAAGAATACAGGCAGTCTCCTTCTGTCGGTACGTTTATCCGCTGGATACGGTTTTTAGGAATTCTTGCCTCTCTTTTCTTATTACCGCTATGGCTGTTATTTGTACTTGAGCCAGACCTGCTGCCGGCAAAATTGCAGTTTATTGGACCAAACGAAGAAACAAATATTCCAACTGTTGTTCAAATTTTCCTAGCTGATTTTGGGATTGAGTTTCTGAGGATGGCGGCGATTCATACGCCGACGCCGCTTGCCACGGCGATGGGCTTGATTGCCGCCGCGCTTATTGGGCAAATTGCTATTGATGTAGGTCTCTTTGTTCCCGAGGTTATTTTGTATGTGGCTATTGCAGCAATTGGTTCATTCGCAACGCCAAGCTATGAGTTAGCAGTAGCAAATAAAATGCTGCGATTGTTTCTGTTAATTTTTGTAGCGGCCTTTCATACTCCAGGATTTCTTATTGCAACAACGTGTATCATTCTCTATATGGCGCGATTAAAATCGTTGAATACGCCTTATTTGTGGCCGTTTCTTCCATTCAACCCCCAGGCTTTATGGCAGATTATCATTCGCACACCGGTTCCTGGAGCAAATCCGCGTCCTAGTATTGTACATCCGCAGGACAAAGACCGCCAGCCTGCAAAACCTTAAACAAAATATGTAGTTGAAACCTGTATGAAGATGTGATAGATTTGTTTTAAATATGGAAAATAATAAATATTTAGACAGTTAGCAGCGAATTGCCGTTAACTGTCTTTTTTACACTATACACAGGAACGGGGTCTAAACATGTTTTTACACGGAACAAGTCGCATAAATAAGCAGGGTCATCTTGAAATTGGTGGAGTTGATACGGTTAAATTAGCATCAAATTTTGGGACACCCCTTTACGTATATGACGTGGCTTTAATTCGGCAGCGTGCTAGAGAATTTAAAGAAACATTTGAAAATCATGGGGTAAAAGCACAGGTCGCTTATGCAAGCAAAGCTTTTTCTACAATCGCAATGGTTCAAGTTGTTCACGAAGAAGGTCTTTCGTTAGACGTCGTTTCGGGAGGGGAACTGTATACGGCTTTAGCAGCTGACTTTCCGAAAGAACGGATTCATTTTCATGGAAACAATAAAAGTCGAGCAGAACTAGAAATGGCCATCAAAGAAGATGTAGGATGCATTGTAGTTGATAATTTTTATGAAATTGCATTGCTTCAGGAAATAACGGAACAGTATCAAAAAAAGATGCCTGTTCTACTCAGATTAACACCCGGAATTGAAGCTCATACACATGATTATATCTTGACAGGGCAGGAAGACTCGAAGTTTGGGTTTGATCTTCAAAACGGTCAAGCAGACGAAGCTGTGCGTCTTGTACAAAATAGCAAGGGGCTAGAACTTTTAGGTATTCACTGTCATATAGGATCTCAAATTTTTGAAACAACCGGATTTATTATGGCGACTCAAAAGCTTTTTGCAAAAATGAAAGAGTGGAAGCAACGTATGGAATTTGTTCCGCAAGTATTAAATTTAGGCGGCGGCTTTGGCATTCGTTATACGGAAGAAGATCAGCCTATTCCTGTTTCGCAGTATGTGGAAGTTATTATAGAAGAGGTCAAAAAGCAGTCCAAACAGTTAGAGGTAGAAATCCCTGAAATTTGGATTGAGCCCGGCCGCTCTCTTGTAGGAGATGCTGGAACGACCCTGTATTCAATTGGTTCTCGTAAGCATGTACCTAATGTACGTGAATATGTAGCGATTGATGGAGGAATGAACGACAATATCCGTCCTGCGCTGTATCAAGCGAAATATGAAGCGGTCATTGCCAATCGAATGAATGATGAAAGTGATGAGCTTGTATCTATTGCTGGTAAGTGCTGCGAATCGGGGGATATGCTGATGTGGGATGTACACCTTCCAAAAGCAAACCCAGATGATTTATTAGCAATGTTTTGTACAGGCGCATACGGTTATTCTATGGCAAGTCACTATAACCGTTTGCCAAAGCCAGCTGTCGTGTTCGTAGAAGATGGAGAAGCACAGCTAGTCGTAAAACGCGAAACGTATGAAGACATTGTAAAAAATGACGTGAAATACAAAGTGACGGTAAAAAAGTAACGAGTGATTAACGTAAAAAAAGAACCTCTTGTTCAAGAGGCTCTTTTTTTTATGAGAATAACGATTTAATAGCATTAATAATATCAACAAAGAATTGCTTTAATTTATCAAGAAATGATTGGCCTTCTTCTGACTGAAGAAATGTTGTTACTTTTTCCTTTGTCGCGGAAAGCTGGTCTTTTACTTGATTCCAATCGATATTCATATCTTTTAAACGATTGAAAAAGTCAACAAGTGTATTAAGCTCTGAATCTGTTAATTTAATACCTAAATCATCAGCCACTCGCTGAATTAACGTGCGTAAATCGTCCTTTGTTTGAGGATTTTCTTTGGCGATTTCTTCTTTAATCGTTGCCATAAACTGAGCTGCTTTTTCTTTACCGATTTTTTCACCAAGCTCAGATGTCTGGACCATCTCTTCATTGGCTGCTTTTTTTACTTCTTCTGGGATTTTTTGATCTGTTTGAACTTCATATGCTTTCATAATACCTGTTAAAGCAGCTGTACCAGATACTTCAAATGGAGCGGTAATCTGGATTTTTGCATCTTTAACGCCGGCGGTCATCAAAGCATTAATATACATGTCGTCTGTAATACCATTAATATTTTGAGTTGATACGCTTAAACCTGAATCTTTTGAACCAAGGGTAATACTAGAAGATGAAATAGCACGAGATCCAATAGTAGCCTTTGGAATAAAGTCACCTAAATATTCATGCTCTTCTTGGTTTGTCACGGTTACTGTTTGAGCATTGCTTGGCGCATCAAGGTCATTTAATACCTGTTGCTTCTGAGAGCTGGTTAAGTCCTCACCTAATGTAATAATAACATCGCCCGGAGCAGCATCTGCAAAACTTTTTAAGGGTGCGGTTAGGAATAGAAGAAGACCTAATGTCACCATCATTGCTTTTATCGTTAATTTCAAACCTTTTTCCTCCTTTAATCCCATACTTGCCCTATTATAATACGGGCAGGTCTGAAGTAACAGAGTCAATTCATCATTTTCCCATAAATCAGTCTAGAGACGTAGATTTCTAAATGAAAAGAACTCTATGTATCTCTACCACTGTATTAGACGGATAATACTATAAAAAGTTTCATCTCACAACCACTATTTTTTATTTAGAGCTACATGAAAAGAAAGTGGATAAGTGCATTCGTTGAATTCATGGGCTTGTTTGTAGTAGAATAGAGTGAGTTTATAGTTGTAAAGGTTCTACCTCTAGGTGGCATTTACAACTTTTACATGTTGCCGCTTTGACGGGGAAAATAGAGCCTATAGCGGTACTAATACATATATTGGAGGTCATTTATATGAAAAAGGCAAGTATTTTAATGGAAAATGGCGAAAAAATTCTAATCGATTTATTTCCGAACGAAGCACCAGGAACAGTAGAAAACTTTGAAAAGTTAGCAAATGAAGGATTCTACAACGGCGTAACGTTCCACCGCGTTATCCCTGGATTTGTTTCTCAAGGAGGAGACCCAACTGGTACAGGTGCTGGCGGCCCTGGCTATTCAATTAAATGTGAAACAGAAGGAAACCCTCACAAACACGAAGCGGGTTCTCTATCAATGGCACATGCTGGTAAAGACACAGGCGGCAGTCAGTTCTTTCTTGTTCATGAGCCACAGCCTCATTTGAACGGTGTTCACACTGTATTTGGAAAAGTAACAGAAGGACTTGATACAGTGTTAAAAATGAAAAATGGCGACGTAATGAAAGAAGTAAAAGTCTGGGAAGAATAAGAGCATACTGCTATAAATGGATATCAGCTAATAAAACGTCATAACAACCTTTAAAAGGGGGTTACGGCGTTTTTTCTTCGCGCAACAGCTCAAAAAGCGTAATAGATTAGGTTTCTCATACACGCATGACATATGACAGGCTTTTGTGTAATATTGCTATTTACTTATAAATTTTGTATGATAAAAGCAGTAAAAAACGCAGCGCATTAATTTGTAGGAAAGTTTGAGGACGAGGGAGAATCGTATGCTTATTCGCTATAAACGAAACTATGAAAAAATTGCCATGGGTCTTCTATCGTTTGTACCTACGGAAAAAGATTTAAAAAAACTTCAACAAACGATGAAAGAATATGAGCAAAACGAACATTGGCAGCTGTATCTTTGGAAGCAAGAAGAAGATATTATTGGGATTGTTGGCATTTCCATGCTCGATAAAAGTTTGATTGAGGTTCAACACGTCAGTGTAAACCCTTCACACCGCCAACAGGGCATTGGCAAAAAAATGATTAAAGCTCTTAAAGAAATGTATACGACTGCACAAATTAAGCCGAGTGAAATCATCGCTCCGTTTTATGAAAAGTGTCAGGCGGATGAATAAAGAAAAGCATGATTAGGTGAGGTGCGAAAGCTTCTTTCACATCTTAGTCATCATAAAACAACAGGTAGCTAGAAGCTACCTGTTGTTTTGTTTTGCCAATAAGTTCGCTTGTCTTTCCGCAATCACATCTGACCGATCTCGCGTGGTGTGACGATGAATAATCGCATCATTTTGCAGATTAGAAGCTGATAACCAGACAAGCTGTTTATCAGTGCTTCTTTGTTTGCAAGCTCGTAATAATGCTGGATCTTCAATGGGCAAGTTAATACTTTTATATGGCTGATAGGTATCGATTAAAGCTAATTGTTTGCGAAGAAGTTTAAGCAGTGAAGGATAATTAAGTCCAAGCTGTGCAATATTTTCTTCTTCCTTCGTTAAAATTGCCAGCGCCTTTTGCATCGTTCTTTTGGCTCCGGCGAAATTTTGGCGTCGATGATGATAGAGTGAAACAGCAATTTGAATAAGGCCAACCCAAATAATATTGCGGTGTCCTCTTTCGTCTTTTTTCCAGTGTTCTTCTAGCAGTTCATGACATTCAAAGTAATCCCGGTCGCCATGAAAATGAACTAAATAATCAATATAGGCTTGTGAATACAATCTTGTTCCCTCCTGGTAAGACTCTATATGTAGTGTATCACAAAAATTAGCTATTCATCAGCGCGGTGCCTTTAAAGAGACAAACGTGCTCAAGGTATGGCGAACACGTTTGTTTTTATTCAATATGTGTGGTTAGAAGCGTAAGCAAGAACAACCAACAATAATTAATAAAATAAACAGTACAACAATTAAAGCGAAACCGCTACCGTATCCACAAGATTTTTCACCCATGCGAGTTCCTCCTTCAGCCATTTCAAAATCTTATTACCTTGACATCATATGTATATTTAAACTTTTTGTATGGGCAAATGACCTATTTTTACGTTAATTTGTATTGGACATGTGTCTATAATCCTCTATACTAATGATAGTAACGTTATATAAAGCAGCAGAAATGATAAGCAATTGAAAAGTGTTGGTGAGATAAAAGTGGAGTATAGTGTAAAAGTAGATGCGTTTGAAGGACCTCTAGATCTTCTTCTGCATTTGATTAACCGATTTGAAATTGATATTTACGATATCCCAGTAGCGACAATTACTGAGCAATATATGATGTTTATACATACAATGAATGAGCTTCAGCTAGACGTTGCCAGTGAGTATCTAGTCATGGCAGCAACTTTGCTTCAAATTAAAAGTAAAATGCTTCTGCCTACGTATGAAGAAGATATGGATGAAATTGAAATGGTCGATGAAGAAGATCCGCGTGAAGAATTGATGCAGCGCTTAATTGAATATCGAAAGTTTAAAGAAGCGGCGGTAGAGCTTCAAAAACTGGAAGAAGACCAAAGTCATGTGTATACAAAACCTCCAAGTAATGTGCAGATAAATGCAGAAGAACGTACGCTGCCTCAGGACGAAGGGTTGGATATATCACTGTATGATATGCTAAGTGCTTTTCAAAAGTTGATGAAACGGAAGCAAAACAAAAAGCCTATGCAGACGAAGATAGCAAGGCAAGACATTCCAATTGACAAGCGCATGAGTGAAATTGTGAACGAATTAAAAGCCTTTAAAGGGAAAAAAAGTTTTTATCAGCTGTTTCCTTATCAAGAGCGTGATCATATTGTTGTAACGTTTTTAGCTGTGCTGGAATTAATGAAAGAAAATGAAATCGTTGTGGAACAGCAGCACAATCTAGACGAGCTTTATGTATCGTATCGAGAAAGGAATGAAGAGGAATGACAACAAATAATCTACAGGCTATTATTGAGAGCCTACTTTTTGTTTCTGGTGATGAAGGTCTATCCATTAGCCGGTTAGCTGAGATTATAGAAAAGCCTCATGAAGACATTCAAGGTGCTTTGGAGAGCTTAGAGCAAGAGTGTAAGTTAAGAGGAGTTACACTTGTTGAAATAGGAGGGGCCTATCAGCTTGTCACAAAAAAAGAGTATGCGCCATATATTGAGAAGCTCGTAGAAGCTCCCGCTAATCAATCACTATCACAAGCAGCGCTTGAAACGTTAGCTATTGTAGCGTATAAGCAGCCAATTACAAGAGCTGAAATCGAAGAGATTCGCGGAGTGAAAACGGAAAGACCTCTTCAAACTTTAATTGGAAAGGTTTTATTAAAAGAAGTGGGACGAGCGGAAGGCGCAGGCCGGGCCATCTTATACGGAACGACAAAAGAATTTTTAGGCTATTTTGGTCTTAAAAGTATCGAAGAGCTGCCGCCGCTTCCAGAAGATTTATTACAAGAAGGAACCGATCAAGAAGCAGATTTGTTTTTCCAATCGTTTCAAGAAATGAAGTGAAAATGTAAAAGAACATAGAGTTTTTTCTATGTTCTTTTTTGTATGGACAAATCTTTTCATTCATAACCAAAAAAGACGAGCATAAACTTGTACAAACAGGTAGAGGGACGGGGATGACATGAAAAGAAGCAAAAAAAGTATCATCTATCTATTTATTGTATTGCTATGTCTCAGCGGTTGGCCTTCCGTATCATCTGCAGCAGGGAGTGTAAGTGCTCATAGTGCTATTTTGATGGAACAGAAGTCAGGAAGAGTTTTATATGCTAAAAATGCAGATCAAGTTAGCCGAATTGCTAGCATCACAAAAATTATGACAGCAATACTGGCGATTGAATCTGGCAAAATAAATAAAAAAGTTACCGTTAGCCACAACGCAGTTGGCGTTGAAGGTTCTTCTGTGTATTTAGTTGAAGGTGAAAAAATAAAATTAAAAGACTTAGTGTATGGCTTGATGCTTCGTTCAGGTAATGATGCTGCTGTAGCTATCGCAGAAGCCGTTGGAGGAAGCGAAGATGGATTTGTTTATTTGATGAATAAAAAAGCAGAAGAAATTGGCATGACAAATACAACATTTCAAAATCCGCATGGATTAGACGATCATGAAAATCATCGCTCAACAGCGCACGATATGGCTCTGCTTATGCGCTATGCAATGAATAATAAAATTTTCAAAGAGATTTCAGGAACAAAAGTCTATCGAATGAAGCACCCTGAAGAGAAATGGGATCGAGTGTGGAAAAACAAAAATAAACTGCTGACAACACTATATGCATATTGTACTGGCGGAAAAACAGGATATACGAAATTAGCAAAACGAACGCTTGTGACAACTGCTACAAAAGATGGAATGGATTTAATCGCCGTAACGATTAATGCGCCAGATGATTGGAACGATCACATTTCCATGTATGAAAATGCATTTGATAAATATGATATGACCAGTTTAGCTGCAAAAGGCGAATTGGCAGATATAAAAGATTCTTTCTATAAAGATCAGTTGTATATTAAACGAAATGTCGTCTATCCTCTTACAAAGAAAGAACAGAGCTCTGTAGAAGTGAAAACAACGTTAATTCAGCCTAAAAAGCAGTGGAAAGAAACAGGGAAAGTTCCCAATGTTGTAGGGAAGCTCGATATTTATAGAAGTGGAGAAACGATTGACAGTGTTCCTATTTATTTCGAAAAGCAGGCCGAGCAGCAAAAAGGTTTCTTTGATAGAGTGAAGCGATTAATGTTTATTCAGTCTGGAGCCAAAACAGATGGTTAATATTATTTGGATGCTCCTGACCATTATTGGAATTGTTTTTGCGATTATAAATGGGAAAATTGGTGATGTAAACAAAGCAATTTTTCAAGGAGCAGGCGAAGCAGTGACCATCAGCATAGGGTTGATCAGCGTGCTGGTCTTTTGGTTAGGGATGATGAATATTGCTCAAAGTGCAGGGCTTCTCGACAAGTTAGCGAAATTGTTTCGACCCATTATTACAAGACTTTTCCCTGATGTTCCAAAAGATCATCCGGCCTTGGGGTACATATTGTCCAATATGATGGCGAATATGTTTGGACTCGGGAATGCGGCAACTCCTCTCGGCATTAAAGCGATGGAGCAGCTTAAAAAGCTAAACGGCGATAGAGACGAAGCAAGCCGTTCTATGATTACACTTTTAGCACTTAACACAACCAGTTTAACACTTATACCAACCACAGTTATTGCAATTCGAATTACGTATAACTCGGCTAATCCTACTGAAATTGTGGGTACTACGCTTTTAGCAACTGTTGTAGCTACGATAGGAGCTATCATCATTGATCGCTTCTTTTATTATAGACGTACACGAAAAGGGGGAAAACGAAAATGACTATGCTTAATCAAGTATCATTGATGTTTATTCCTCTTATTGTAGGATGTATTTTACTTTATGGGACCTATAAAAAAATTCCTACGTATGAAAAGTTTGTAGAGGGAGGGAAAGACGGGTTACAAATTGCTTTTTCCATCATTCCTTACTTAGTCGGCATGTTAGTGAGCATCTCTATTTTTCGAGCTTCAGGAGCCCTTGATTTTTTCTTATCTGTTTTAAAACCTATGCTGCAAGCAGTCGGCGTTCCGGCTGAAATTGTACCTTTAGCTCTTATCAAACCGATATCTGGAACGGCTGCTCTTGGTATCACGACGGATCTAATTTCTACATACGGACCTGATTCTTTTATCGGTCGTTTGGCATCGACCATGCAGGGAAGTACAGATACCACATTTTATATTTTAACGGTTTATTTTGGAGCGGTTGGCATTAAAAAAATGGGAGATGCGCTGAAGGTTGGTTTACTGGCAGATTTGGTAGGAATTATTGCCTCAGTTGTCATTGTAATCCTTGTGTTTGGCCGGTAAGAAATCGAAAATTCTACCTCTGAGTGGCAAATACACTTGTGTATTACTTCGTAAACAAGTAAGATGTTACAAGAGGTGAAGTGTTAATGGAACGATTACAAAAAGTAATTGCTCACGCAGGTGTAGCATCAAGACGTAAAGCTGAAGAATTAATCGGCCAAGGCCGAGTGAAAGTAAATGGAAAAGTTGTAAGAGAATTGGGCACGAAAGTAGGTCCTAACGATAAAATTGAAGTAGACGAAGTGCCGGTAGAAAGCGAAGCGCCCGTTTATTTTATGTTATACAAACCAAGAGGCGTCATTTCAGCTGCTAACGACGATAAGGGAAGAAAAACAGTCGTTGACTTCTTTCCACATGTAGAAGAAAGAATTTATCCCATTGGACGTCTGGACTATGATACGTCGGGTTTACTTCTTTTAACAAACGACGGTGAATTTGCTAATCAGCTAATGCACCCTAAATTTGAAGTGGACAAAGTGTATGTGGCTAAAATTAAAGGAATTCCAAGTCGTGAAAAAATCAGACAGCTGCAGCGCGGTGTGATGCTTGAGGACGGAAAAACAGCACCAGCTCGTGCAAAAGTTCTTTCTATTGATAAAAGCAAGCAGACGGCAATTGTGGAATTGACGATTCACGAAGGGAAAAATCGTCAAGTACGTCGTATGTTCGATGCAATCGGACATTCTGTATTAAAATTAAAACGTGAGCGCTACGGACCTTTAGATTTACGCGGATTAAATGCAGGAGAAGCTCGTGAGCTTACAGCGCATGAAGTCAAACAATTATATTCAATGTCTCAAACAGGTAAGTAATTTTCACTTACCTGTTTTTTTTTTTTTTTTATGAAAAATGTCGTGAATTAGAAAAACAAGCAAGGTTTTTTGAAAAAATGTCGAACTTGTAGAATGAGAGGAAGACTTCACAGAAACGTCGAAATATTATTGGAAAGCCACTACCACAAAAATGATATAATGGTAGAAAAAAGCGTATTGAAAGCGGTTAAAAGGAGTTCGTGCCATGAAAAAAAAGCGCTTGATTATTCGAACAGTTATATTGGCAGTTTTGCTGTGCGCGGTTGGATATACCCTTTATGCTCAATTTTTTGCTGATAAACAAAAGGTATCAGTAGGAGATAAGGCACCTGACTTTATATTAAGAGATGTTAATGGAGAAACTCATCAGCTATCAGATTACAAAGGCAAAGGAGTTTTTTTGAATTTTTGGGGAACGTGGTGCAAGCCCTGTAAACAAGAGATGCCGGCGATGGAAAAGCAGTATGCCTCATATAAAAAGCAAGGTGTTGAAATTCTAGCTGTTAACGTTGCGGAAACGAATATAGCAGTAGAGCAGTTTGCTAAACAGTATGGGCTATCTTTTCCAATTTTGATGGATAAAGATTCACAAGTTTTGGGTGCATACGGAATAGATCCTCTGCCGACTACATTTTTAATTGATAAAAACGGAAAGATTGTAGACAGTTTTATTGGGGGATTGGAAGAGTCTAAAATAAAAGAATATATGGAAGAAATTAAACCATAGGGAGTGTTGACAATGAAACACGTAAAATGTGAATGTGGACACGTTAACCCGCATGGTACGATTTTGTGTGAAGCCTGTGGTAAGCCGATTGCAGAAGAAACAACTGATAAATTAGTGGATATGCGTTATGAAGGAAGCGCAAGGCGATCGCAAACGTACAATAAAACAGTTATCGATAAAATATGGAATTTTTTCTCTTCTGTAAAAGTAGGTATTTGGATCATTATTGTAACGCTTGTTGCGTCTGCAGTCGGAACCATTTATCCTCAAGAAGCTTACATACCTCCTAATGTGACAGCAGACGAGTATTACCAAAAGGAATATGGATGGACAGGAGAGCTTTATTATAAGTTAGGTTTTCATCATCTCTACGAATCGTGGTGGTACTTGCTTTTAATTGCTGCTTTAGGAATGTCGTTAGTCATTTGCAGTTTAGATCGAGTAGTGCCTTTGTACCGAGCTCTAAAAAAGCAGAGTGTAACAAAACATCCAAACTTCTTAAAAAGACAGCGTTTATACAGCATTTCATCATCGTGGACCGATCAAGAATATGAACATGTAAAAAGCATGCTTAAAAAAAGAAGATACTCTATTCGTGAAGAAAACGGAAATCTGCTGGCTGAAAAAGGACGCTTCTCAAGATGGGGTCCATACGTTAATCATATCGGTCTCATTATCTTTTTACTAGGTGCTATGCTTAGATTTGTACCAGGTATGTATATAGATGAAGTTCTTTGGATCCGCGAAGGTGAAACAAAAGTTATTCCTGGGACGAACGGAGAGTATTTTTTGAAAAACCATCGTTTTACTGTTGAAATGTATGATAAAGATAGCGAAAACGCTGTGTTTCAAGAAGCAATTGATCGTGCAGGGAATAATAAAGTAGCCAAAAAATATGAAGCGGATGTTAGTCTGTATAAGCGCGAAGGAAAGCTTATACCGGGAGCAGATCCAAAGTTAAAGAAAATAAAAGATTCAGAGATTCGTGTGAATCAGCCGCTTAAGTTTGAAGGATATGCCATGTACCAAGTGGATTTCAAGTTAAATGAATTTAGCTCTATGTCTTTCCATTTAACAGATAAAAATGCAAATAGAAACGTTGGTTCACTTACAGTAGATTTACATAATCCAAAAGAAACATATGATTTAAAAAACGGATATAAAGTCAAGCTCATGAGTTACTTTCCAGACTTTTTCTTTGATGATGAAGGAAATCCAAACACAAAGACCAGAGTGCCTAACAATCCGGCTTTTGTATTTAAAATGATTACGCCTCAGCATAAAAAAGGTGAAGTTGCTTTTGTTGGAATTAGAGAGAACTTGGAGCCGCTAGGAAATAACGATTATAAAATGACCTTTGCTGGTGTGGAAACGAAAAATGTAACGGGATTAACCGTTCGCAGAGACTATACGCTTTGGTTTTTAGGAGTTGGCGGAGCCATCTTTATGATTGGTGTAATTCAAGGGATGTATTGGAATCATCGCCGCATGTGGGTTCAAAAAGTCAATAATGAGATATGGTTGGCCGCACATACAAATAAAAACTGGTATGGGCTTAAAAAAGAACTAAATGGTTTATTAGAATCAACATCTCTTACACAGCTGAAGGACCAAAATGATAAAGAAACAAAATAGGAGGAAAAAGCATGGATTACGCGAGTATAAGTAGTAATTTACTGTATGTGGCGTTTATTGCTTATTTAGTTGCAACCTTTTTTTTCGGAGGAGCTATTCGAGATAAGCGAGCAGCTCAAAAGAAAACAAAGTGGGCAACGTTTGGAATTGCGGTTACCATCATCGGCTTTATTGCACAGATTGGCTACTTCATTACAAGGTGGATTGCATCAGGTCACGCTCCTGTTAGTAATTTATTTGAATTTACGACGTTTTTTGGCATGATGCTTGTTGGCGCATTTATTGTTATTTACTTTATTTATCGTCTTAGCATGCTTGGACTGTTTGCATTGCCGGTGGCTCTTTTGATCATTGCTTATGCAAGCATGTTTCCAACTGAAATTACGCCGCTGATACCGGCTCTCCAAACGAATTGGCTGCATATTCACGTTACAACTGCTGCTACGGGTGAAGCCGTGCTTTCCATTAGCTTTGTTGCAGGATTGATTTATTTAATCAAAACGATTGACCAATCCAAGCGAAATAAAAAAGCATTTTGGCTGGAATTCATCCTGTATACGCTTATTAGTACGCTTGGGTTTGTAGCGGTGACGCTGGCTTTTAATGCGGCTCACTACGAGTCATCATTTAATTGGGTTAATAAAAGTGGAGAACAAGAGCAAGTCGTATATCATATGGTTCCGCTAGTGGGGCCTCATCAAAGTGAGTGGACAGACGGGAACGACATACAGCCGCTTGTTGATATGCCAGCTATTATCAATGCTAAAAAATTAAATACGGTTATTTGGTCGTTAGGCGGTGGCTTTGTATTATATTGGCTGATTCGCCTTATTTTACGGAAGCGAATTGGAGCTGCGCTGCAGCCTCTTGTGAAGCAGGTAAACAGCGACTTGCTTGATGAAGTAAGCTACAGAGCAGTGGCGATTGGATTTCCTATTTTCACACTAGGAGCACTTATTTTCGCTATGATTTGGGCTCAGATGGCCTGGACGCGCTTTTGGGGGTGGGACCCTAAAGAGGTGTGGGCGCTGATCACCTTTTTATTTTACGCCGCTTTTCTTCATCTTCGGCTGTCTAAAGGATGGCACGGTGAAAAATCAGCTTGGCTGGCAGTTGGCGGGTTTGCCATCATTATGTTCAACTTAGTGGCTGTGAACCTAATTATTGCAGGTTTACATTCATATGCGTAACCTTTAAAAATAGAATAGAGGCTGAAACAAAGATATTTTAGTTGAAGGAAGATCCGAACGAATGAGATTCTTGATGGAGAATCTCATTCGTTCGGATTTTTTCATTGGTATGGTGAACGGAGGCTTCATATATGTAGGTGCTTCTAGCTCCTGTATTTTATTTGTTCGTCTTTAGATTGAATGGATTTCGTTGCGTCTCAGCCTCTTTTTGGTAAAAAAAGCTGTTTTTCGTAAAGGTGTTCACGAATTGTCACATTGTTTGGGTATCATAAGTAGAACTCGCCGGTTTTTTTTTGTACACTAAGACTAGGAGGTTGAAAATACATGCAAAACGAACAAAGATTACTGCTAGTAGACGATGAAGATCGCATTAGACGATTGTTAAAAATGTACTTAGAAAAAGAAGGATACATCATTGAAGAAGCAGCCGATGGGCATGAAGCAATCGAAAAAGCGTTACACATAGATTATGATTTGATTGTATTGGATTTAATGATGCCTGGCATAGACGGTATTGAGGTTTGTAAACAAATTCGGGAGAAAAAAGCAACTCCTATTATCATGCTTACAGCTAAAGGGGAAGAAGTAAACAGAGTCCAAGGGTTTGAAGTAGGTACAGATGATTATATCGTTAAGCCGTTTAGCCCAAGAGAAGTGGTTCTTCGCGTAAAAGCACTGCTTCGACGTTCTTCTCAAGCAACGTTTATTCAACCAGAAACGAGCGTGAAAAATCTTATTGTCTTTGATCACTTAACGATTGATAATGATGCACATCGCGTTACAGCAGACGGAAAAGAAGTTAACTTAACTCCAAAAGAATATGAATTATTATGCTACCTTGCAAAAACGCCAGATAAAGTATATGACAGAGAGCAGCTGCTACGTGAAGTATGGCATTATGATTTCTTTGGAGATCTTCGTACGGTAGATACGCACGTCAAGCGTTTGCGTGAAAAGTTAAATCGTGTATCGTCACAAGCGGCGAAAATGATTGTAACCGTTTGGGGAGTAGGGTATAAATTTGAGGTTGAAAATAACTGATGTTTTGGAGAAGTGTAGTTGGTAAACTATGGTTTACTATCCTATTGCTCGTCACGCTTGTTTTATTTATTTTGACCATTTTACTGCTTCAGTTTTTTGAAAATTATCATGTTGTAGATGCAGAAAACCGTTTAACTAAAACGGCTGCTAAAATCTCTACCATTGTGCAGGAAACGGACGATGAAAAACTAGGACTATCGATTGCTCGTGAACTTGCAGACCAAGCAAGTGTAGTTATTGTTCAAGACAAAGATTTTTATTGGCATTCCACACATCCTGATAAAGAAAATAAGAAAGCTATTTCGGCCATTGTTAAACAAAATGATCAGCTAAATCAAGTGGTTGAAAAAGGTAAAGTAATACGGGAAAAAATGTACATGACTACAAAGAAAGATACGAGTGATGAGCCTTTAATGTTTGTTGTCGGTGTACCTTTAATGAAAGATAACAAACCAACAGGCGGCGTTTATTTGTATCAATCTCTTTCTGAAATTGAAGAACCCGCTCAATATACGACTAAGTTCATTTTATTGGCTGCAGGCATTGCTATTATTTTAACTACTATCTTTGCTTTTTTCTTATCCACTCGAATTACAGCGCCTCTTAGAAAAATGAGGCAGGCGGCATTTGAAGTAACAAAAGGCAACTTTGATACAAAAGTACCTATTTTAACTCACGATGAAATTGGAGAGTTAGCGATTGCTTTTAATCAAATGGGCAGGCAGTTAAAGTTTAACCTCAATGCGCTCAATCAGGAAAAAGAGCAGCTTTCAAGTATTTTAAGCAGTATGGCAGATGGTGTTATTACGTTTAGTAGAGACGGATCGATTTTAATTACCAACCCCCCAGCGGAGCATTTTCTTCAGACTTGGTATTACGAACAGGATGTCAACAATCAGCAGGTACCTGAACTTCCAGCAAACGTCGTCCATTTGTTTCAAACGGTAGTAGAGACTGAAACAGAGCGAAGTGCAGAATTGAAAATTCAAGGGAAAACGTGGGTCATTTTAATGTCACCGCTCTATAATCAAACGAAAATCCGCGGTGCTGTAGCTGTACTACGGGATATGTCTGAAGAGCGTAAACTTGATAAATCGAGAAAAGATTTTATTGCAAACGTGTCTCATGAATTACGTACACCTATTTCTATGCTTCAAGGTTATAGTGAAGCTATTATTGACGATATTGCAAGTACGGATGAAGAAAAGAAAGAAATTGCACAGGTGATTTATGATGAATCACTCCGTATGGGCCGGCTTGTAAATGAACTTTTAGATTTGGCGCGAATGGAAGCGGGACATGTGCAGCTTCACTTAGAATCTGTAGCAATGGTTGAATTTACAGAACGTGTTTTGCGTAAGTTTCAAGGGTTAGCTAAAGAAAAACATATTAAACTGTCTCTTAATGGAAAAATAGAAGATGAATTTGAAGCGATGATTGATTCAGACCGTATGGAACAAGTGCTGACAAACTTAATTGATAATGCCATCCGTCATACGGATGACTACGGAGAAGTAAAGCTGCATCTTGATAAAAGTCAATCCGAAATCCATCTTTCTGTTCAAGATACAGGAGCAGGCATTCCGAAAGAAGATCTTCCATTTGTATTTGAACGATTTTATAAAGCGGATAAAGCCAGAACGAGAGGGAAGTCAGGAACTGGTCTTGGGCTTGCAATCGCCAAAAATATCGTGGAGGCACATCAAGGGATCATTGCGGTTGAAAGTGAATTAAATGAAGGAACAACTTTCTTTATCAAACTGCCAAAGTAAACACATGCCAACTAACAGTTTTTCTTCGGCTGAAATAATAAGAATGGCAAAGAGATGTGATTCATTGGAGAATCACATCTCTTTATTTTTTCTATAAACAAGTCTAAAAGAGAAGGAATTGGCATATAGTATGTTTTGTGTGCAATGATCTACATAGGAGGTTCTTTCTTCATGATTGACGTGTTAAGGAGAATATTGGTTGTATTAGTAATGGGATTGTGTATAGGTCTTTTATTTTTTGGCGGGCAAATGGTAAAAGCAGAAGAGAGGCAGTGGGAGTGGCCGGTTCAAGGAGTCTTAACTGATATATTTGGTTCTCGTCACGCCAAACACTTTGGAATTGACATAGCAGCACCTGTAGGTACACAGGTGTATGCTGTTGCAAAAGGAGTGGTGAGCCGCTCTTACTATTCAAATACATACGGACAGGTTGTTTTTATCAAACAAACGAATGGATACGAAACGGTCTATGCTCATCTAGAGGAACGTTTTGTTGCAGAAGGAAATTCTGTAGCCGCAGGTCAAAAAATTGGACGAGTTGGCAATACAGGGCGATCTTCAGGTGCACATTTGCATTTTGAAGTTCATCAAGGAAGTTGGAATCCGGATAAAACCAATGCAGTAAACCCACTTGCCAAATTGGACAAGCAAAAACTATCGGCATACGTAAAAAGCGATTTAGCTGCCACGGTTTTTCAGCAGTTACATCAGACTTCTGATAACTGTATTCTTATCCATCAAGGAGATACATTATCTGAGCTCGCAGTCAAATATGAAGTAGGTATGGATCAGCTAAGAAAGTGGAATCATTTAGAAAATACGATGTTAAATGCAGGACAAATGTTAAAAATAAGTCCATAAAAAAAGAGCCGCTAAGGCTCTTTTTTCAATGTCACAATTCAATACGCTGTATGGTCACAATTTCGCTTGTTTGTTTTAACGAGGAGATGACAGAATCATCTAAAAGCTTATCAAAAGTAAGCATCATAATGGCTTCTCCGCCTTTTTGCTTACGGCCCACTTGCATGGTAGCAATGTTAATACGTAAATCTCCAAGTACTTTCCCCACATTTCCAATAACTCCGGGCTGATCGCTGTGACGGATATAAAGAAGATGTCCTTCCGGATAAAAATCAATATCAAACGAATCAATATTAACAATTCGAGGTCCATAGCCTGCTATATAGGTGCCCGTAATGGCAAATGTACGCTGTTCGCCTGTTACTGTAACGTCAATCATATTGGAATATCCTTGCGTATCTTCCGATGTTTTTTCACCAAATGTAATTCCTCGTTCTTTGGCAATCATAGAAGCATTGACTTCGTTAACAGGTGAGTCGATACGATGAGTTAAAAAGCCTGATAATAAGCTCCGTGTAATATAAGTGGTTTCCAAATCCGTCACTGTACCTCCGTAGGAGATAGAGATATGCTGAACAGGTTCTCGCATGCATTGAGATAAAATAGCTCCCATTTGTTTAGTAAGGCTAGTAAACGGCTGAATTTTTTCAAAAACTTCTTTAGAAAGCGTCGGTAAATTAATGGATGAGCTTACAGGATTACCTTCTAGAAAACGCAAAACGTCATGTGCCACGTCTTCAGCAACGTTAAGCTGAGCTTCTTTTGTAGAAGCTCCTAAATGGGGAGTTGTGATAACTTGATCAAAATGTAACAAAGGGTTATCAATCGGCGGCTCAACTTCAAATACGTCAATAGCTGCACCTTGAACATGGCCAATTTCTAAATAATGAACTAAGGCTTTTTCGTCAATGATCCCGCCGCGTGCGCAGTTTAATAAAAACACGCCCTTCTTTGTTTTGGCTAACGTGTCATGATTAAGCAACCCCTTTGTTTCTTTCGTAAGCGGAGTGTGCACGGTAATAACATCCGCTGCTGCTAGTAATTCATCCAGGGATAATAGTTCTACGCCTAGCTTTTCAGCTCGGGAAGATGTTAAAAAAGGATCGTAAACGTGAACGCTCATATTGAAGGCTTTTGCGCGTTTGGCAAGCTCTGAGCCAATTCGTCCAAATCCGATAATGCCCAGGTGTTTGCGATTAAGCTCTGTTCCAACAAATGCTGAGCGGTTCCATTCGCGCGCTTTAACTGAAGCATTTCCTTGGGGGATATGCCGAAACAAGCTAGCCATCATAGCGAATGTATGTTCGGCTGTTGAAATGGTATTTCCGTTCGGCGCGTTAATAACGACAACCCCTCGTTTGGTTGAGGCTTCAATATCAATATTATCGACACCTACTCCAGCGCGGGCAACAATTTTTAAATTCGGCATTTTTGCCAGCAAATCCTCTGTAACCGTCGTAGCACTCCGTACTAAAAGCGCATCGTACGTATGCAAATCATTCTCAACTTCTTCAACTTTTTTTCGCGTAAGATTCACATGAGGAGCTTCAAGTAGTGGAGCAAGACCTTCATTGCTAATTGAATCAGCTACTAATACATTATACATGACGTGAACATCTCCCTTGGATTTTACTATCATCAAATATTTGATAATTTACCATGTTAAAAAAATTCTGTCAATTACATTTTTTAAACTTTACGATTAGTTATCAAATACACAATTATAAATGTAAAATTGAAACTATAAATATGTCATAATGCTGTTGGTTATGCACTTATTTCCTTATTTTACATATAAAACAGTAATGAAGTTTATAAAATACATCAATTTAATAGGAATTAAAAAACTTCTTTATTTACTTTTAATTCGAGATAACATATAATAAATTCATAATTAAATATTGGTCTATCTTCGGGGCAGGGTGAAATTCCCGACCGGCGGTAAAAAACAAATTGTTTTGAGCCCGCGAGCTTATATGTAATACATACGAGCAGATTTGGTGAAATTCCAAAGCCGACAGTACAGTCTGGATGGGAGAAGGTGGAGGTTCAGCGTTCAAAACCTAATGTGATGAACGTTTATTAAATATGCCTGCCATGTCTCCTCTCAACGAATCATTTGTTGGGAGGTTTTTGCGTGGGGATATAAAGTTGAACCTTTCTTCTTTGAAGAGTGGATCACAAAGAAGGAGAGAGGCAAGATGCAACAAAGTAAGAAAACTCAAAAGCTGGTTGTACTAGGAATGTTAAGTAGTATTGCTTATATTTTAATGATGATTAATTTTCCGATTCCTGGATTACCTCCGTTTTTAACAATTGATTTTAGCGAAATTCCTGCACTCGTAGCAGCACTTGTATTTGGACCGATGGCTGCTGTTATAGTAGAAGGAATAAAGAATTTATTGAATTATTTAATTCAAGGAAGTGCTACAGGGGTTCCAGTTGGTCAAGTGGCGAACTTTGTGGCTGGTTTACTGTTCGTTCTTCCTGTATCATACATGTTCAACCGATTTAAAACAGCTAAAGGCGTAACGATAGGTTTGGTTACGGGTACGGTGGTAATGACGGTACTCATGGCTGTCTTAAATTATTATGTCTTCTTACCAGCGTATACAATCTTCTTACAATCGCCAGAAATGTCTAGTGAACAAGCACGTCAATATATCGTTGCAGGTATTTTGCCGTTTAACTTAATAAAAGGAGCAGCAACAGGAGTTATCTTTGTCTTATTGTTTTCAAAAATGAAGCAATGGATCACGCGTCGCATTGCTGTTTAATTCAATCGCTCTCCCGGGGAGAGCGATTTTTATATATAAAAAAACCTGCAGCATGTACACTACAGGTTTGCTCAATACTTATTCGAATTTATTAGCATCGCCTTCGAATTTTTCATCCGCTACGCGAATTGAATCCGTAGGGCAGCCTTCCATTGCATCCATCATATCATCTTCTAGATCTTCTGGAATTTCTACTACACCTTGGTTATCATCTAATGTTACGAATGCAATACCTTCATCATCATAATCATAAATGTCTGGTGCTGCTGCTCCGCAAGCGCCGCATGCGATGCAAGTATCTTTATCAACAATTGTATATTTTGGCATAACAAGACCTCCTGTAAAGTGTTCGAAAATTTCTCATTATATAATCTCTTCGCGAATCAAGAGTGAAATTTCTCCTTATTCATTGTAAAATGATTTATAAAACTTTTCAATAGAAAAGTCACTGAGAATGCTTATCAAATCAAGGTTTCTTCACTTACCCAAACGTTTTGATACATAAAGTAAAGAGCTAAAAAGCCTTTATCTCACATGCTATTGGTCACTTTTGGTACAATGAATGAGAAAGGAAGTTGACACCTTTGAATTATATTCAAGTTAGCATTTTATTTTGTATAAAACAGTTAAAAGGTGAGCGAACCGCCTATGGTATTTATCATTTATTAACAGGTAAAAAGTCAGCTCAAACGATTCAAGACGGAAAAATTTTCGGAATTTCGTTTCTTTTTCAGTCATTTGTTTACTTAGATAAACGTTCTTTTGAAGCCTGCGTTGCATATTTAAAAGAACAGCAGTATATTGAAGAAACTGAAAATCAAAAGTATGTGATGACAGATAAGGGACAAGCAAGCCTTGAAGATGAACTGACGGCTCGGCCCTTTCATCCAGCTTTAGACGGATGGAAATTCGCAAGCAGTACTCAATTATTTTTAGCAAGAATCACTTTGTTCATTCAGACCTTATCAAACCTACAGTATTTTCAAAAAGGGTTTTTACCCATTTCCAAAAATCCTGAGGTTATTCAATGGGTCAAAACGTATATTATGTCTCAAAAGCAAACGCGTCAAGAGTTAGCCGCCGAGCTATTCAAAGAGCTCCGAACGTGCTTGAAAGATTGTACGGAACGGGACGCGTCTCTTTTTGTTTTGCAACTGACTGGATACCAAAGAGTAGGCTTTACAAAAAATCAGTTAGCATATCAATATGAACTCGATGAGCATTATGTTCATATTCAACTTTTAGGGGTTATTCACCATATCATTGAAAAAGTGAGTAAAAATAATGAAAGCTTTCATGTACTTTCTTCTTTTTTACGTGATCTATATTTAGAATTGCCTTTGACGAGCTCGACGGTAAAAACGTATAGCTGGCTTCAAAAAGGCAAGACGCTTGAAGAGATTGCTTATATAAGGCGTTTAAAAGAAAGTACAATTGAAGATCATATTGCAGAATTAGCTCTGTTTGTTCCATCTTTTTCAATCGATGCATACGTATCGCCTAAGCAGCAGGAAGAAATTATCTCAGCTTTTGAAGGTTTGCGTACAAATAAATTAAAGGTGATAAAAGAAGAAGTAAAAGACGACGTTACCTATTTTCAGATTCGTCTCGTATTAGCAAAACATTTTACCTGATACTAAAAAAAGTGGTGTTTGATGTGAAAATAGAACAACTCCTACAGAAACAATTTGGCTATAGCCAATTTCGCCTAGGACAAAAAGAGATTATTCAAGATATTTTAACAGGTCATAATGTGTTAGCGGTTCTTCCTACAGGAACAGGAAAATCATTGTGTTATCAGCTCCCAGCTTATTTGTTGAACCGACCGGTGCTGATTGTATCTCCTTTAATTTCACTGATGGAAGATCAAGTTCAACAACTAAAGGCAAGTGGAGAAAAACGGGTTATTGCTTTAAACAGTTTCCTACAACAAGAAGAAAAACGACGGGCGCTAAAAGATTTAGCTTTTTATCGTTTTATTTATGCATCTCCTGAAATTTTGCAAAATGCTGTTGTAGTAGAAGCATTAAAGCAGGCAAAGGTAGGCCTTTTCGTTGTGGACGAGGCGCACTGTATTTCTCAGTGGGGACATGATTTTCGTTTGGATTATCTACAGCTAGGGGATATATGGAAGGAACTTGGCAGTCCGATATGTCTGGCACTAACGGGAACTGCGACTAGGGAAGTAGTGGAAGATATTAAGCGCTACTTATCGCTGCCTGCTGTCAACGAGCACATCTATTCCATGAATCGAAGTAATATTGCGATGAAAGTTGATTTTGTTGCAAGTATTGAAGAGAAAAAAGAGAAGTTACTGATGTACGTTAGTGAACTGCAAAGTCCAGGGATTATCTATTGTTCCAGCCGATCTTGGACAGAAGCATTAACACAGCTTCTAAAGGAAAATGGGATACAGCGAGTGCAGTATTACCACGGGGGAATGGAACCGAATGAAAGAATGCTTGTTCAACAGCAATTTTTAGAAAATCAGCTTGATATCATTTGCTGCACGAGTGCATTTGGAATGGGGGTTAACAAATCGAATGTTCGCTTTGTTATTCATTTTCATACACCTACGCAGCTAGAAGCATATGTACAGGAAATTGGAAGAAGTGGACGCGATCAGCGAAACAGTATTGCGATCTTGCTTTATGCTGAAGGAGACGATGATTTTGCTCATTCTTTACTTGAAATTGAGCTTCCTTCTTCAGATATCATCTTATACTGCTTGTCGTATTTACGAAACCATGATCAGGCCATTCCTTTAAAACAAGTAGAGTCTCACTTTCTTTATACAGTGGGTATTCAAGAAACACATTGGCGATTTATTCGTTATTATTTGTACAGAGAAAATGTAGTGAAAAATGAACATGTTGAACCCAGGGGAATTCCTGAATCGCTGCATGAAACGATTGTTGCAGCTGTAAATAAACGTCTTCGAAACAAACATGACAAGTATCGTGCAATGAAGGGGTTTATTGAGACAAAAGAATGCCGTCGTCACGTGCTGCTTGGCTATTTCAATGAGCGGGGAAAATCAGAGCTTGAGAATTGTTGCGATTGCTGCGGCTTGAATTTAGAAAACTATAAAAAAACAAATGGTGAGCAAGAGCAATGGACCTTTCAAGGCTGGGAATTAGAATTAGCCCGTTTGCTTCGTCAAGGAGAGATATAATGGCAAAATCACAGCAAGAGCTTATTTCATCCATGACAGATGCAGAGCTAGTTAAAAATTTATATGTAACACAGCTGCTTATCTGCTTCATTGCTTTAGGCATCGGTTTTTTTACATTCGATTCATGGAATTCCTTTTTGCAGTTTTTTCAGATGGATGGGTCTTCTATTGTATTGTACGGGGGAGGCACAGCTCTCTTGGTAGTAGGAGGAGATATACTTCTAATGAAATGCGTACCTGAGCATTTATACGATGACGGAGGGATTAATGAACGTTTATTTGCTAATCGTTCTGTTCCTCATCTAGCCCTTATTTGCCTAATTGTTGCATGTTCAGAAGAAATATTATTTCGAGGGGTTATACAAGTTCAGTTTGGCCTGTTTTGGGCGAGTATCGTATTTGCACTCGTTCACATTCGATATTTAAAAAAGTGGTTTCTTTTTATTTCGGTTGTGTTTTTAAGCTTTTTAATAGGGTTACTTTTTTGGTGGACTGAAAATTTGTACGTCACGATTTTTACTCATTTTCTCATTGATTTTTTATTAGGTCTGCAGATAAGAAAATCAAAAGGGAAATCTGCACAGCGAGAAGAACTAATGCAGTAAAGGTTAAGGAGACAGCCATTATTTTCAGTGCTACCCACATAATCTTTTATATTCCCTCATATGTTGTACTAGCATACGAGGGGGTGGAATGATGGAAAACAAGGTGACAGACTTTGAAAGCGATGAAACACTTCAATATATATTAGCGAGCGTTATTAAAAGAAAAGAGACAGTTAATAAGCTGAAAGCTAAAGAGAAAAAATGGAAGCTTTTGTTTTTAGCCAGTGTAACGGCTGTTATTAGCTACTTTTTTTTCATATTTCAAAGCGGTTTTTTTACGACGTTTAGCGAATTTTTTTCATTTTTGTTAGGCAACATGGGGCATTTGATGTTTCTATTGCTTACCGTCTCGCTTTATTTTTATACTGTACAGCTGCAGAAAAAAAGTGAGAAAGCAGAAAAGACTTTTCAAGATTTGCGCTGTGAGATTATTAAAAGAAGCAAAGAGCTATGGGCGACGCCTGAAACATGGGAGCACCGAAAAGAAACGTTCCGTTGGATGCAGTCAACCTATGGAATTAATTTATATCATGAAAACAAATAGAATCGCATGAAAAAGCCTCTTTTTACATAGAAGTTTAGTGAAGGGGGTTTTTTTGTGAGGGATTGGTTTAACTTGCTCACTGCGTGGTTGTGCAGTTATTATATCAGCAGTTTAACGGCTGTAGGTTCAAAAGCTTCGTTAACATATTTACTTATTCAAATGATTTTACATCCGTTAGATGTGTTTAGTGTTATAATCTTATTTTTCACCGCTCTTTTTTGTCTGTCGGCAGCAGTTCGTAAAGTGTTTCTGCAAAGTCGGTTGTTTCTAAAAGGCTATAAGGTAAAATGGCATGAATACCTTGTTTCATGTCTATGTGTGATAGGAATTTTATCGTTAAGTGCAGTTGCGCTTTATCAAGTAGTAGGTTTGTTAACAATTGCGATAATTTATGCCCTTTCTTCTTTAACGGAAACACATCGGGTATAAAATGAAAAGAAGGAGAATATATGATTATTCTTTTAATGATTTTAGCGTTAGGCATAGGCTTGCTGATTTTTATGTTTTCAGAAGCCCATCGTACATATGTCGAAGAAAGAACGATTCATTTATCAGCATTTCCTGAAAATCAGCAGCCTTTGCGCCTGTTTTTTATATCGGATATACATAAGCGAACAGTTTCGTCGAAGCTGTTGGAAAAAATACCGGGCGAAGTAGATTTTGTGATCATAGGCGGTGATTTACTAGAAGGAGGAGTCCCTTTATTGCGGGCTCGTCAAAATATTCAAAAACTTAAAACGCTAGGACCTGTCTATTTTGTGTGGGGAAATAATGATTACGAAATAAGTCAAATGCAATTGAAGCAGATGCTTAAAGATGAAGGAGTTATTGCCCTTAAAAACGAGCATGTCTTTGCCGTTTCTAAAGATGGTACTACATGCCATTTTGCGGGGGTAGATGATTTATCAGAAGGTCAGATGAATCTAAAGAGAGCTGTTTCTTCCATTGAACCTGAACAGCTTACTATTCTTCTAAGCCACAATCCTGATGTTATCTATTATGTAGATGAAGAATCAAAAGTAGATTTAATTTTGAGTGGACATACACACGGAGGACAGATACGCTTATTTAATTTTGGTATGTATGAATTAGGAGGGCTGAAAGAAAAAAGAAAAATTCCTCTTTTTGTCAGTAACGGATATGGTACAACCTCTTTGCCTCTCCGTTTACAAGCTAGAGCTCAAACGCATTATATCACTTTAAAAAGGAAAGAATAGCCTTGAACAAACTCTTTACATAGCATATACAAATTTTACACACAGGATAACTTATCCTATAATTCAATTAATAGATACAGTTCACGAAGAGTAGTTGGAGGTTACGTATGGCTCACGAAGGGAAGTATAATATTAAAGCCATCTCAAATATGGTCGGAATCCAGCCGGGAACTTTGCGTGCATGGGAACGACGCTATCAAATTTTAAATCCTGTCCGTAATGAATCCGGGCATCGGTTATATACAGAGGAAGACTTGCGGAAATTAAAATGGCTCACGGAAAAAGTGAGCGGAGGTTTTACTATAAGTCAAGCGGTTTCATTATTAGAAACGGAAAGCAGTACAGTAGGAACGTTTGAAGAAGAAGGAGAAGTAGATTCCCCTCAAAAAATTAGGGATGAGCTGTTAACGATGCTTTTATCTTTTGAAGAAGGAAAAGCACAGGATTTAATTAATCATGCTTTTAGCCTGTATTCGGTAGAAAAAGTGGTTATTGATATTTTGGGTTCTCTACTCGTGACGGTTGGAGATATGTGGGAAAAAGGGCAAATTACAAGTGCTCATGAGCATTATACGACTCAAGTATTAAAAACGCGTATCAGCATGATTTTTTATTCGCTGCCTTCAAATGGCTTATTGCCTAAAGCGATTGCTGTGTGCGGGCCTAATGAGACACATGAAGTGGGACTCCTAGTCTTTACGCTATTTTTACGCCGTAAAGGGTTTGAGGTTATTTATTTAGGAAGCAGCATTGAAGATAAAGATGTTGAGTTAATTATTAAAGAAGTAGACCCAACGTTTTTATTTATGTCATGCACAATGATGGAAAATGCCGAGAAAACACTAAATTTGACGAACCAAATGATAAAGAAGTTCCCGCATCTCAAAGTAGGATTAGGCGGTTATGTGTTTGATGGTTTAGATAGCAAAAGAAAAGGCGAGGCTCAGCCGTTTATTTTAGGAAATACAAAAGAAGAGTGGAACAGCTGGCTAACAAAAAAATTAGCAGAAATTGATTGAGAATAGCTTGTCTTTCCTATCATAAACCTGTAAACTCGTAAGTAAACATCACGAACCGTTTTCCAAAAAATACATATACTGCATTATCGAACCATGTGGTTATGAGTGCAAGCGGGGAGGGACGCTAATGAGGCTTGAACGATTAAACTATAATAAGCTAAAAGTTTTTTTGACCTACGATGATTTAAAAGAAAGAGGGTTAACAAAAGACGATCTATGGACAGATACATTCAAAGTAAAACAGCTTTTTCGTGAGATGATAGAGCAAGCTTCTCAAGAACTGAACTTTGAACCTACAAATTCTCTTTCGGTAGAAGTTTTTTCACTTCAAGCACAGGGAATGGTTGTATTTGTGACGAAGCAGTATGAAGAAGAAACCAGCTACGGTGAGTTCGATGAAGACGAGTTCGAGGACTTCATTGAAATGCAGGTCATGCTAGATGAAAGCGAAGACATGTTTTTTGAGTTTGATTCATTTGAAGATGTCATTCAGCTGACCAAACGCATGTCAAACTTTTACGATACGGATAGCGTGCTCTTTTCATTTGAAAAACGTTTTTACGTGCTGTTGGATTATCACATGCTGTCACCGGCTGAAGTTGGGAATATGATTGCGGTTTTGGCGGAGTATGGAAATCCCTCTACAATTACAAAGCACCGCGTAAATGAATATGGAAAAATGTTAGTAGAAAAGAGAGCTTTGGAGTATATCAACTCTGTCTTTTCTTAACTGTTTAATTGAAATAATTACACCCGTGAAGGATAAAGCACTTTTATTAAAATAAGAGTGGCTGCACTTTCAGCTTGTACAAAGTTGTTGAAAGTGCTCTTTATCACCGGGTGTTTTTTATTTTTTTTAGACGATTAAAGCATACTAGAAAAGAGGCAGACTTAAAACATTGTAGCATACCTTGTAAAGTTATTGGAAGCGTTTTCTTAGAAGAACACAAAAAATACTAAAAGTTCGATATTTTCCTTTGCAATGTAAAACTAAGGGTGTATACTATGTCATGAAAGAAGCACCATTCAATTAAAAACGAATAATTTTCGATACATTTTAGGAGGTTTACAGATGGTAGCCGACAAGATGCAAGACAGTAAAAATAGTCAAGAAGAGAAGCATGATGTTTTAAAATCTACACAAACAGTGATACATAAAGCGTTAGAAAAACTAGGCTATCCTGATGAAGTGTATGAACTATTAAAAGAGCCATTACGAATGATGACAGTAAAAATTCCTGTTCGTATGGATGACGGATCAGTTAAGATTTTTACAGGTCACCGAGCGCAGCATAACGATGCAGTTGGTCCTACGAAAGGCGGAATTCGTTTTCACCCAAACGTAACTGAAAAAGAAGTAAAAGCTCTATCTATATGGATGAGTTTAAAATGTGGAATCGTTGACCTTCCTTACGGTGGAGGAAAAGGTGGAATTGTTTGTGATCCTCGAAATATGTCTTTTGGAGAATTAGAGCGTTTAAGCCGCGGATATGTTCGTGCGATTAGCCAAATTGTTGGACCAACAAAGGATATTCCAGCGCCGGATGTGTTTACAAATTCACAAATTATGGCTTGGATGATGGATGAATACAGCCGGATTGATGAATTTAACTCACCGGGCTTTATTACTGGAAAGCCCCTTGTCTTAGGTGGTTCACACGGCCGTGAAACAGCGACTGCAAAAGGAGTAACTATTTGTATTCGTGAAGCAGCGAAAAAACGAGGCATTGAATTACAAGGTGCACGGGTAGTAGTACAAGGGTTTGGAAATGCAGGAAGCTTTTTAGCTAAGTTCATGCACGACGCTGGCGCTAAAATTGTAGGGATATCCGATGCGTACGGAGCGCTGCATGATCCTAACGGTTTAGACATTGATTATTTATTAGATCGACGCGATAGCTTTGGTACAGTAACGAAATTATTCAATAATACAATCAGCAATAAAGAGCTGCTTGAACTTGACTGCGACATCCTAGTTCCAGCTGCGATTGAAAATCAAATTACAGAAGAAAATGCCCATAACATTCAAGCGAGTATTGTAGTAGAAGCAGCAAATGGACCAACAACTCTTGAAGCAACGCGCATCTTGTCAGAGAGAGGAATTTTATTAGTTCCAGACGTTTTGGCAAGTGCCGGCGGTGTAACAGTCTCTTATTTTGAATGGGTGCAAAATAACCAAGGTTATTATTGGACGGAAGAAGAAGTAGAAGAAAAGCTTGAAAAAGTAATGGTTAAATCATTTAATAACATCTACGAAACCTCTACAACTCGAAAAGTCGACATGCGTCTAGCTGCTTATATGATAGGCGTAAGAAAAATGGCGGAAGGCTCTCGTTTCAGAGGCTGGATTTAAAAACAGAACAGCAGAACAATTGCGTAAATAGAAAAAATCTCCTATCATTAATGAGGAGATTTTTTTGTTTTACACTGCGTTAAAATAAAAAAAAGGTGCGTTTACAACTGAAGGAGTGACAGGCATGAAGAAAGAAAAAGTAATTATTGTTGGCGGAGGACCATGCGGCCTTTCAGCAGCTATTGAGCTTCAACATACAGGTATTGATGCCCTTGTAATTGAAAAAGGAAATATCGTGAATGCAATTTATAACTATCCGACCCACCAAACGTTTTTTAGTTCGAGTGAAAAACTGGAAATCGGGGATGTCCCTTTTATTACGGAAAATCGTAAGCCTGTGCGCAACCAAGCTCTTGCTTACTACCGAGAAGTGGTGAAGCGCAAGCAAGTTCGAATTCAGCCGTTTGAACGTGTCTTGCAAGTAGACAAACAAGCGGAAAACCAATTTATTGTCACAACATCTAAAGAGACGTATGAAGCGGAGAATGTCATTATAGCTACGGGCTATTACGATCATCCTAATTATATGAATGTTCCTGGTGAAGATTTATCAAAGGTATTTCATTATTTCAAAGAAGCGCATCCGTACTTTGATAAAGATGTAGTCGTTATAGGCGGAAAAAACTCTAGCGTCGATGCAGCTCTGGAATTGGTGAAGTGTGATGCAAGGGTGACGGTTATTTATCGTGGCTCAGATTACTCCCCTAGCGTAAAACCTTGGATATTGCCTGAATTTGAGGCGCTGGTTCGAAATGGAACAATTGGGATGCATTTTAATGCTCATGTAACGAAAATAACGGATGAAACGGTAACGTATGAGCAGGAAGGGAAAGAATCTACGATTAGTAACGATTTCGTTTTTGCGATGACTGGCTATCATCCTGATCATTCGTTCTTAACAAAAATGGGTGTGGAATTAGATACTGAAACAGGCCGCCCTTCTTTTAACGAAGAGACGATGGAAACAAACGTGGAAGGAATTTATATCGCTGGTGTGATTGCTGCAGGAAACAATGCTAATGAGATTTTTATCGAAAATGGACGTTTTCATGGAAAATCTATTGCTTCTCATATTATCAACAAAAACAACGCATAGGCTTCTATGCGTTGTTTTACTAATGATTAAATAGCTGCTGCAGCTCATCATGATTCGTTGTTACTTGGAGAGCAACTAACAGTTTAATGCGTGCTTTAGGACCATTTAAGCCATTTGAAAAAATAACGCCCATCTCTTTCAACTGCTTGCCACCACCTTCATATCCATATACATCTTGAGCAATTCCATTAAAACAGCGAGAAACGAGCACGATGGGTATCTTTCGCTTCAAAAGCAATTGAATTCCTGGAATTGTGAGAGGAGGTAGATTTCCTTGACCGAGGGCTTCAATTACAAGTCCATCAACATTCATTGAAGCCACTGCTTGAAATAAATGGTCGTCCATTCCTGCATAAGCTTTTAATAAAGTGATTTGTTTATCTATCTGATTAACAGGATAAAATTCATGTTCTGTAGGCATGTGGTGAAAAGATACGCCGCGTTTTGTGATTAATCCTATTGGCCCGTACTGAGGACTTTGAAATGTCGCCACGTTGCTCGTGTGGGTCTTGGTCACATTTTCAGCGGTATGAATTTCATCGTTCATCACAACTAAGACACCTTTTCCTTTTGCCCCGTCACTAATAGCCACCCGAACCGCAGATATAAAATTATAAGGACCGTCTGAACCAATTTCATTGCTTGATCTCATGGCTCCAGTTAAGACAATTGGAATATCTGTATGCACTGTTAAATCTAAAAAATAAGCGGTTTCTTCCAGCGTGTCCGTACCGTGAGTTAACACGACTGCATCAATTTTGCCTTCATTAATTTTATCGCGTATTTTTTTTGAAAGTATAAGCATTTCCTTAGGAGTAATGTGAGGAGAAGGCAGATGAAATGCTTCTTCTACGATTACATTGGCCATACCTGAAACAGATGATGTTGAGCGGTGAAGCGGGTTTTGAATATCTGGTGTTACTGATCCAGTTGCCATGTCTTCTTTCATAGAGATTGTGCCGCCGGTGTGAAGAATATAAACAGTTTTCATAGAGAGCTCCTTTCAATTTTTCATATAAGTATGATACATTTTTTGGTATACTTGTTTAAGGTCTTTGTTAGGCTTTGTAAATCGACAGCAAGTTATGTGAGCATTTACATATAAAGATAAGGACATTATATATGGAGATTTTCATCCTAAAGATAACATGTTACTATTAAAAAAATAGAGGAGATGAGGCGCTATTTATGTTGGCGATTGTATCTGCAGGCATTGCGCCAGGATTGGCATTGTTAAGTTTTTTTTATTTGAAAGATGAATATGAAACTGAGCCTATTTCAATGGTATTAAAAACATTTATTTTTGGAGCAATGCTTGTTTTGCCAATTATGTTTATTCAATATGTATTTGGTGAAGAACACGTTTTTCAATCACCTTTTCTTGAAGCATTTTTTACGACAAGCTTTTTAGAAGAATTTTTCAAATGGTTCATTTTATATTTCACGATTTATCAGCATGTGGAATTTGATGAGCATTATGATGGAATTGTTTACGGAGCAGCTGTTTCATTAGGTTTTGCTACCGTTGAAAATATTTTATATTTATTTGCAAATGGTTTAGAATCAGCGCTAGGAAGAGCCTTTTTACCCGTATCTAGTCATGCTTTATTCGGCGTCATTATGGGGTATTATTTAGGGAAAGCAAAGTTTTCTGAAGGAAAGGAAAAAACGAAGTGGACGCTGTACTCCGTATTTGCGCCGCTCATTTTACATGGAACATATGATTATATTTTAAAAACAATGGATCATTGGGTATTTATTATTATTCCATTTATGATTTATTTATGGTGGCTGGCATTAAGAAAAGTAAAAAAGGCCAAACAGCCATCGATTGTCTAGGCTCAGCTTGTAAATCTTTTTTGAGAGATTTACGAGCTGAGTTTTTTTCATTTCGGTAAATTTTACGCATCTTGTATAAAAAAACAACCTTTACAAAAAATACTCCTATCATCTTATCAGTTACATACGATGTAGGAGGTTTTGTCATGTTATCATTTCGATGTTTTAAAAAGTATGCATGTCTCATATGCATATGTTCATTTATTGCAGCGTCCGTGGTGAGTCCAAAGGCCGCTCACGCGTTTTCAAATCAAGTCATTCAACACGGAGCAGTTGGAGACGACGTTATTGAGCTGCAGTCGAGACTTCAGTATTTAGGTTATTATAACGGGAAAATTGACGGTGTATTTGGATGGAGCACATACTGGGCACTGCGCAATTTTCAATATGAATTTGGCATTAAAAAGATTGACGGTTTAGCAGGCTGGCAAACCAAGATTAAGTTAGCCAACGCAACAAAATATCACGAAAACTATGTGAAAAATCAAATTAGAAAAGGAAATAAGTTTACGCACTATGGCGGTCAGCCTCTTGATCAGCAGTCTAAAGGAAGAAGCAGCAGTGGAAAAAGCAGCGGGAACAATGGCCAGCAAAAAGCACAAAGCGGATCTTCTCAAGCAAAAAAACCTGCCAGTCAGCCGCAGCGTAATACGCCTAAAGGAAATTCTGAACAACAGAAAGAAAAAGCACAAAAGCCAACAGCGGTGAATGTACCGAGCGGTTTTTCACAAAATGATATTCAGCTCATGGCAAATGCCGTGCATGGTGAAGCACGGGGTGAACCATATAATGGTCAAGTAGCCGTAGCGGCCGTTATTTTGAACCGAGTCAACAGTCCGTCATTTCCAAATACAGTCGCTGGAGTTATTTTTGAACCGCGTGCATTTACTGCCGTAGCAGATGGGCAAATTTGGCTTGAACCCAATCCAACATCTAAAAAAGCGGTTATGGATGCGATTAACGGATGGGATCCTACTGGGAATGCTATTTATTACTTTAATCCGGATACAGCAACAAGCGCATGGATTTGGTCACGTCCTCAAATTAAGCAAATTGGGAAACACATTTTCTGTCGATAAAGAGAGGTGAAGGAAACATGATTCGAACAATTTTAATTGTATTATTAGCTATTGGTGTTGTAGGTGTAGGATATTGGGGGTACAGCGAACATCAAGAAAAAGATGCTGTGCTGCTTCAAGCGGAGAATACGTATCAACGAGCATTTCATGATTTGTCATATCAGCTAGATTTATTAAATGATAAAATCGGTGGCACGCTCGCTATGAGCTCGAGAGATCAGCTTTCGCCCGCGCTTGCAGAAGTATGGCGTTTAACTTCTGAAGCTCATAACAATGTAGGACAGCTACCTTTATCGCTTTTACCGTTCAATAAAACAGAAGAGTTTCTTTCAGATGTTGGGGACTTTACGTACAAAGTGGCGGTAAGGGATTTAAGCAAATCCCCCTTAACAGATAAAGAGTATAAAACGTTAAATTCGCTTTATGATCAGTCAGGAGAAATTCAAAATGAAATGCGCCAAGTACAGCATCTAGTCATTGATAATAACTTGCGCTGGATGGATGTTGAGTTAGCCTTAGCGACAAAAGAAAAGCAAGGGGACAATACGATTATCGACGGATTAAAAACCGTTGAAAAAAGTATGGATTCTTTTGCCGAAACAGATTTAGGCGTTATGAATGCAACGAATGAACAGGAAAAAAACGCTTTTCATCAATTAAAAGGTAGAGAAGTTAGTGAAGATGTTGCCAAACAAGTGGCGCGTTCGTTTTTGAATTTAAAAGGAAATGAACAAATTCATATTGTAAAGAGCGGAAAAGATGCCGATTATGAGGTGTACAGCTTAACCATTACAGATCCAAAGACTAAACAAGAGACGTATATGGATATTACCCAAAAAGGTGGATACCCGCTTTGGGTGCTCGAAGATCGAGATATTAAAAAACAAAATATTAGTTTAAACGATGCTATGAACAAAGCGACTAAGTTTTTAAAAGATCATCGTTTTGAAAGCCTAGTGATGGCTGAAAGCGCTCAATACGATAACATGGGAGTCTTTACATTCGTAGAGCAAACGGAAAGTGGAGTTCGGATTTATCCGGATTCAGTTAAAATGAAAATGTCTTTAGAAGATGGATCTGTGATTGGCTTCTCAGCTAAAGACTTCTTATTAAAACATCGTACAAGAGATATTCCAAAACCTAAAATTTCGAAAGAACAGGCAAAAACCAAGCTAAACTCGAATGTAAAAGTGATGGAAGACCGCTTGGCAATTATTACAAATGATTTAAACGAAGAAGTGCTATGCTATGAGTTTTTAGGGACAATTAAAAATGATACGTATCGTATTTTTATCAATGCCGATACGGGTTTTGAAGAGAAAGTCGAAAAACTGCAAAACTCAGAACCTTTATATAATGAAGTATAAAGCTGAGAAACCGGTGTCTATAGACACCGGTTTTTTTGTATTGTATAAGTTTTTTTGAGTCTAAATGACTAATTTTTATTTACAAAATAAATATATTTGACTATGTTTAAATAAAGGGAAAAAGTGTACATAGTGGAACTGAAGGAGAGAGAAGATGATAAAAGCGGGAATGAGGTTGACGTTAGAGAGCGGGCACAGAGAGTCTACCTTACAACAAACGTATCGATGTAAGGTAGTTGAGTTTACGGAAGACGTGATTTATATTAGCTATCCGCTAAATGAAGAAACGCAGCGAAGTGCTTTTTTACTAAAAGGTACAAAATTGCTGGCTACGTTTATTGGATATAATCAAAATGTATATACCTTTCCAACTGAAGTAACAGGACGCGAAATAAAAGGCATGCCTGTTGTAAAACTCTTTTACCCGGGCGATAAAAAGTTAAAATCCATCCAAAGAAGAAATTTTTTCCGTGTGCCGCTTACAGTGAAAGCGGTGATAGAAAGTGAACAAGAACAGCAGGCCGTAATGGAAATCATGACTAAAAACATCAGTGCAGGTGGAGTAGCCGGCTCCTTCCATCATTCGCTGCTTTTTAATGAGAAAGATTCCGTTGTTGTACGATTAGGTCTTCCTAATCGTGAGGGAACTTTGCAGCATCTTGAATTAAAAGGGGAAGTTGTACGAATTACCGCCCCGACTTCCTGTAAAGTAGGTCAGCTATCTATTAAATTTATGGACATGGAAAAACAAACGAAAGAAATGATGATTCGTTATACCTTAAAGCGTCAGCTCGACCTAAGGAGAAAAGGTCTTCTTTAGCGTATAAAAAAAACTTCTCTTTCCTAAACTGTAAGCAAAGGTATTACTTCTTACAAAAGGAGAAAAAGATGAATCGAATAGAACGAATTTTAATTAAATTAGTGGTTATTCAATTTGTGTTTTTAATAATTGCCCAATGTATTTTACTATCTAGCAGTCACAGTACATATTTCTCAAAGGTCATTCAGTATGAGGGAGTTAGCAAAAATAATTTTAATAAAATTATTGAAACATTCGACCAGTAGTCGGACGTATGGTAGAATAACTAGGAAAGAAACATGCAGTGAACACCAGGCAGGAGAAGACCCCCTGCTCTTTTTTTCGTTTATAAACGTTTCATATAAAATGGCTCATTGTATAAAAGATGAAAGTGGTTTGTTCCTGTTTTGAAATTAAGGGAGGCACTTATGGAAAAACAAATTTCAATCGCGATTGACGGTCCTGCAGCTGCTGGGAAAAGTACAGTGGCAAAGATTATAGCAGAAACCTTATCATATATTTATGTTGATACAGGAGCGATGTATCGTGCTCTAACGTATCAAGCGCAGAAAAACCAGGTGGATTTGCAAAATGAAGAAGAGCTATTGCATTTGCTTAATGAAACAGTAATCGATTTAAAACCGTCTGAATCTGGGCAGGTAGTCATCTTAAATGGACAGAATGTTACAAGTGAAATTCGTTCCGCAGAAGTAACTAACTCTGTATCCATCGTCGCGAAACATCGTGCAGTTCGCGAAGAGATGGTAGCGAGACAGCAGGGCCTTGCTAAAGATGGAGGCGTTGTAATGGATGGACGTGATATCGGTACACACGTGCTTCCTCAGGCAGAAGTTAAAATCTTTTTATTAGCGTCTGTGGATGAAAGAGCACAGCGACGCCATGATGAAAACATAAAAAAAGGTTTTGAATCAAATTTAGAGCGTTTAAAAGAAGAAATTGCCCGCAGAGACAAGCTGGATTCTGAGCGCGAAGTAGCACCTCTTAAACAAGCTGAAGATGCAATTGAAATCGATACAACTTCCTTATCGATTGAAGGAGTTGTAGAAAAAATACTTTCTATTACAAAAGAAAGGATTGGATGATTTTGAGCTTTTATATGTTTGCACGTGCCATTGTAAAAGGCATTTTAACACCAGTTTATCGTTATGAGGTAATCGGTGCAGAAAATATCCCTTCAGAAGGCGGAGTTTTGCTTTGTTCAAATCATATTGACAACTTAGATCCGCCTACTGTAGGTGTGACATGTCCAAGGCCTATTTCGTTTATGGCAAAAGCAGAGCTGTTTAAAGCACCTTTTCTAAAGACGGTTCTGCCAAAGTTAGAAACATTCCCTGTAAAGCGCGGGATGGCAGATCGTGAAGCTTTGCGCCAAGGGTTAAAGATTTTAAAAGAAGGAAAAGTGCTTGGATTATTTCCCGAAGGAACAAGAAGTAAAGATGGGAAATTAGGAAAAGGGATGGCTGGAGTAGGCTTTTTTGCTTTGCGTTCAAAAGCAGCTGTTGTGCCTTGCGCTGTTATTGGTCCATATAAGCGTTTTGCAAGGTTAAAAGTAGTGTACGGACCGCCAATTCAGATGGATGAACTTCGTGAACGAAAGGCATCAGCCGAGGAAGTAACCGAAGTTATTATGAAAAGCATTGGTGAATTAATTGAAAAATATCAATAGTTTGTAACCTTATGACTTGACAAAAGATTCTATTTATTAGAAGTTAGTAACAAAGAGAGTTTTTTCTATACAGAGCTATATACAATAATGATGAGCTAAAAGAGTGAAGAACTCTTACAAGGGAATACATATTGTAGATGGATATTGGAGGAGGAAAAGACGATGACAGAAGATATGAATCAAGTAGAGGTAACGTCATTAGAAGTAGGGGAAACAGTAAAAGGTACTATTACAAAAGTAGAAGAAAAGCAAGTGTATGTAGATGTGCCTAACAGCAAACTAGACGGTATTATTCCGATTAGTGAATTAGCGAGCTTACATATTGAAAAAGCAGGCGATGTAATCCAAGAAGGTGCCGAAGTCGAAGCGAAAGTAATTAAAGTGGAAGACGATGTGCTTGTGTTATCTAAACGGGCTGTAGATGCTGAAAAAGCATGGGACGGTTTAGAAGCAAAACTTTCTTCAGGTGAAGTGTTTGAAGCGGTAGTCAAAGAAATTGTCAAAGGCGGATTAGTAGTAGATATTGGTGTAAGAGGGTTCATTCCAGCTTCTCTTGTTGAAACTCATTTCGTTGATGATTTCGCAGAATATCAAGATCAAACTCTTACAGTCAAAGTAGTGGAATTAGATAAAGAAAAAAATCGCGTGATCCTTTCGCATCGTGCAGTTGTAGAAGAAGAGCTTGTACAACAAAAAGAAAATGTTCTTGAGTCATTAAAAGAAGGTCAGGTTTTAGAAGGAACCGTTCAGCGCTTAACAGACTTTGGTGCGTTTGTAGATGTAGGCGGAGTAGATGGGCTAGTGCATATCTCTCAGCTTTCACATACGCGTGTAGAAAAGCCTTCAGACGTAGTAGCTGAGGGAGATACTGTGAAAGTCAAAGTATTATCTGTTGACAAATCAACGGGTCGTGTTTCATTATCTATTAAAGATACGTTAGAAGGTCCATGGTCCAACATTTCTACGAAGCTTCGCCAAGGTGATGTAGTAGATGGAACTGTTAAAAGACTTGTATCTTTTGGAGCTTTTGTGGAAGTTCTACCTGGAGTAGAAGGACTTGTACACATTTCTCAAATTTCACATAAGCATATCGGGACACCGCATGAAGTACTTTCTGAAGGTGAAAAAGTGACGGTAAAAGTACTTGATGTGAATGAACAAGAACGACGCGTTTCGTTAAGCATTCGTGATCTTGAGGAAGAAGAACAAGAAGATTATGGTGACTATGAATTACAAGAAGAGTCAAAAGGTTTCCAATTAGGTGATATGATTGGGGATCAATTAAAAAAATTAAGATAAGTAATGGTGATGATTTGTGAGCAGAGCAAAACGTAAAATTGATCACATTCATCATGCGATTCAAACGGGACAGCACCGGCTGCACGGGCTAGATGATATTCGCTTCGTTCATAATAGCTTACCAAATACAGGCGTGCACGATGTTCATATTGATACAAAAATTGGCGAACTTTTGTTAAGTTCGCCAATTTTTATAAATGCTATGACGGGTGGAGGCGGACAAGAAACGGAACGGATTAACCGTTCGTTTGCGCAAATTGCTCATCATGGTCAATTAGCAATGGCCGTTGGATCGCAGATGGCTGCGATTAAAGATGAAGAGGAAGAACAATCATACAGAGTAGTGCGTCAAGAAAACCCTAACGGAATTATTTTTGCCAACTTAGGCAGTGAAGCTACAGTGGAACAAGCTAAAAAAGCGGTTGATATGCTTGAAGCAAATGGACTTCAAATTCATTTAAATGTTATACAAGAACTGGTCATGCCAGAGGGAGACCGTGATTTTACCGATGCATTACGTCGTATTGAACGCATTGTCCGGGAAGTAACCGTTCCTGTAATTGTCAAAGAAGTAGGTTTTGGGATGAGCGCTCAAGCAGTGCAAAAACTTAAAGATGTTGGTGTTAAAATCGTTGATATTGGTGGGTACGGCGGTACCAATTTTTCGAAAATCGAAAATGAAAGACGAGCAAAACATTTTCACTTCTTTAATGATTGGGGAATTTCCACAGCAGCTTCTTTAGCGGAAGTATCTCAGCACGTAGAAGGTATGTCCATTATTGGTTCAGGAGGTATTCAAACCTCTATGGATATTGCTAAGTCTATTGCGTTAGGAGCTTCTGCAACGGGAATGGCAGGATATTTTTTATCCATTTTAATGAAGTCTGGTTTAGAAGCAGTTGTAGAAGAGATAGCCGAGCTGCATGAGGAGTTAACGTTTATCATGGCTGCGTTAGGAGCAACTTCTATTGCTAAGCTTCAGCAAATGCCTCTAGTTATTACAGGGGATACCCATAGCTGGCTGACTCAGCGAAATGTATCTATAGAAACATTTAATAACAGATCATAAAAAAGCATGCAGTTAACTGCATGCTTTTTTATTTCTTTAGAAGATGAATGCTCGCGTTTTTATTTAAAAAAACAAAAAATGTTGGCAGAAGAAGTGACAAAAAGCATGAAATCCCAAACGTTAGCCACTTATAATAAGTTAAATAAACAGAAAAATCAGAAAAAAGAGGTGGCGTAATGAAAAAAGGACATCCTATATTTACAATTTTTCTTTTCTTTTTAGGGTGGGTTTTCATGTATGCAGATCGTAATATTTTATCTCCAGTTATGGGAGATATCGGTGCGCAGTGGGACCTTAATAAAGCTGAACTTGGGCTAATGTCTACCGTATTTTTTGCAGCGTATGCAGCTATGCAAATTCCAACGGGTTTTTTGGCAGATCGATTTGGTCGCGTTAAAATCTTAGTGGCTGGATACATCTTGTTTGGAGTTGCCACATTTTTTACAGGACTTACAACTACTTTCGGTATGTTCTTACTCATGCGGGCGCTGACAGGACTTGGAGAAGGAACGTATTATGGTTCACAATACGGAATTTCTTCAAGCATCACGTCCGAACGATACCGAGGTCTAGTGTCTGCGCTCATCAATAGTGGAATGGCTTTTGGTATATCGCTTGGTTTTATCGGTTCTACATACATTACATATACGTTAGAAAAAAACTGGCAGTTTACTTTTTACTTATTTGCTATTCCGACTATAGTAATAGCTATTTTAATAGCTTTCTTTGTAAAAGATAAGCAAAGAGATCAAGAAAAAAATTCGCCAAATAAAGAAACCAAGCAGTCGCTAAAAGTATTATTTACAAAAAATCATATTTTCGTATACATTTTAATCTTCTGCTCTCTTTACGGATTTTTTGGGATGCTGACGTGGCTTCCTTATTATTTGCAGCACTCGCGCGGCTTAGAAGGGTCTCAAACAGGCATCATAGCATCTTTAGTACCGTGGGCGTCTATTCCAGGAGCAATCTTCTTTGGATATATATCTGATCGAATTGCAAATAAAAAAGCATTAATTGTGAGTTTGTCAGTAGCGGGCGCTTTATGTCAATTTTTTATTCCCTATACAGAGAGTTATTCTTGGCTATTAATCGGCTTAATTGTGTACGGTCTGATAGGGAAATTAGCATTAGATCCGATTTTGATTTCGTATATGGCGGATATTACTCCATCGTCCATGTACTCTAAAGTGTACGGTTTTTTCAACTTCAGCGGCATGCTGTCATCGATCTTTGCACCTTACATTACGGGATATTTTGCAGATAAACTTGGAAGTATGGAATTTGGATTTTATTTGTCAGGAGCACTATTGTTAGTGGGAGGAGTTCTCTTTTTGTTTACAGGAAAGAAAGAACGTTCCTATCCTGTTTCACATCCAGTTTTAAAATAAAAAATGCGCTGACTTAGTCAGCGCATTTTTTTATTTATGATCATTTAACTCGCGCGCTTCTTCAGGACTTTGCAAGCTGGTCGCTCCCGGATAGTGAAGTCCTTGATCACGGTCAGATTCAACTCGTTTTGATTCCTTTAATTTTTTCTCTTGACGATCTTTTCCCATTTTATATTCCCTCCTTTTTTCTGATAGGTTGTCCAAAATAAGGAGTTCTATTCTAAAACTCCGATTAAGTTTTCCAAAATTGATACATACTGATGACAGGTAGAGGAGGTGCCATATTCAGTGGACGGAATTTTCTTTTATTGGCTTTCGTGGATGGGATGGATTGTTGCGACTTTTCTTATGCCCAAAACACCTAGGCGTTGGAAGGTAGCAGCCATTATATTAATCAGTATACTCTTAAGCGGAATGAACATGCATATGGCTCAGTTTTCATGTAGCTACACCGCTTTGTTTTTAGTGGGGGTAGCGTGTATTTATGCTTCAGGCTACAGCAGGTTTCAGCAGTTATATTATGTTATTGTATGCGGCATTATAATAATTGCCTATGCTGGTTTTTGTTTACTTGAGCTCTATGATCCTGTGTGGATTTTTATTGATCGTAAGTGGATTTTGACTGGACTTATCTTATATATTTGCTTTATGGTGATTAAAGATGCTGAAAAAAGATTCGCAGCGATCATTTTAGGTGTAGTTGGAGGAGATTTTTTATACGCAGTTGTCATTCGAGATATTGCATCTTATGAAGTAGGGTCTCTTCGGACACTCGACGTTTTAGCAACAGCAGTAGGAGCTATTTTTATTTGGGAGATGCTGGTTTATTTCTCTGCTTATTTAGATTTGTACGTGCTGAAGTCTCACAGGCAAAAGCAAAGTACTTACAAATAGAAGAAGAGATTTCGTAAAATTATATTGTTGTTACCGGTGATTTTTGATAAAATTGTTTGATTGAAAGAGTAATGCTTATTCAGCGGATAGGCAGTTAATCAGCTTGGTGTAAAATAGAGCTGATAAAAAGCCTGCTTTATCGCTTATGATCGATTAGTAGAGGTCATGCCACGCTGCATGGCCTCAATTTTTGAAAAACGAATGATCTTATTTATTTGTACATGTAGATAAATACCTTTAGTCGATTAAAGACTGGTTGCCGATACATAAAAAAGATCAAGGAAAGGGAAGAATCGTATGCCAAAACCAATTATTGCGATTGTTGGTCGTCCCAACGTAGGAAAATCAACAATTTTCAACCGAATTGTAGGAGAGCGAGTATCTATTGTAGAAGATATTCCGGGTGTAACTCGTGATCGTATCTATAGTTCAGGTGAGTGGCTGAATTTGGATTTTAACATTATTGATACTGGCGGTATTGATATTGGAGATGAGCCATTTTTAGAACAGATCAAACAGCAGGCAGAAATTGCAATTGATGAAGCGGACGTAATCATTTTTCTAGTGAATGGACGCGATGGAATTACTGCAGCTGATGAAGAAGTGGCGAAAATTTTATACAAATCCAAAAAGCCCGTTGTCCTAGCTGTTAATAAAGTAGATAATCCTGAAATGAGAGAATTAATCTATGATTTCTACGCACTAGGATATGGAGAACCGTTCCCAATCTCAGGAACGCATGGTTTAGGTTTAGGTGACCTGCTAGACGAGGCAGCTAAGCACTTTCCAAAAGAAAAAGACGAAGATTACGGAGAAGAAGTCATTAAATTTTCATTGATTGGTCGTCCTAACGTAGGAAAATCTTCATTAGTTAATGCTCTTCTAGGTGAAGACCGTGTTATTGTCAGTGATCTTGCCGGCACGACACGCGATGCCATTGATACAAAGTTTACAAAAGAAGATCAAGAATATGTTGTTATTGATACAGCTGGAATGAGAAAACGTGGAAAAGTGTACGAGAGTACTGAAAAATACAGCGTACTGCGCGCATTAAAGGCAATTGAACGCTCAGATGTTGTCTTAATTGTATTAAATGCTGAAGAAGGTATTATTGAACAAGATAAGAAAATTGCTGGTTATGCACAAGAAGCTGGAAAAGCTGTTGTCATCGTTGTGAACAAATGGGATACAGTAGAAAAAGATGAAAAAACAATGAAAAAATTTGAAGAAAATATACGTGAGCATTTTCAGTTCTTAACATATGCTCCAATTGTATTCCTTTCAGCTAAAACGAAAAAACGTACGCACACGCTATTGCCAATGATTGATCTTGCAAGCGAAAGCCATGCGGTGCGTGTAGAAACAAGCATCTTAAATGATGTGATTATGGATGCAGTAGCAATGAACCCTACGCCTACTCACAACGGCAACCGCTTAAAAATCTATTACACAACTCAAGTAGCGATCAAGCCGCCAACTTTTGTTGTGTTTGTAAATGATCCTGAGCTAATGCATTTTTCATATAAGCGTTTCTTAGAAAATAAGCTTCGTGAAGCTTTTGGATTCGAAGGAACTCCAATTAAAATTATTGCAAGACCAAGAAAATAACAGAGGATGTGATCGGCGTGGAAAGAATAGCTGTACTAGGAGCAGGGAGCTGGGGAACTGCATTAGCTTTCGTATTGGCGGAAAATGGACACGATGTTCGCATTTGGGGACATAGACAACAAGTCATTGATCAAATTAACGAGACGCATCAGAATGAAAAATATTTGCCTGGTGTAGAGCTTCCTCATCAGATTAAAGGTTTTACGTCATTAGAAAAGGCAATAGAGGGTGTTGAAACCCTTATTTTAGCTGTTCCAACGAAGGCCATTCGTGAAGTGTTGCAGCAGCTAAAATCCCTTACCGATGAACTGTTTACAATTGTTCATGTAAGTAAAGGGATTGAACCAGATTCTCTTTTACGTATATCTCAAATGATTCAAGAAGAAATTGATACAAAAGACATCGTTGTCTTATCAGGTCCGAGTCATGCTGAAGAAGTAAGTAGAAGGCAGCCGACAACCGTGACATCAGCTTCAACAAATATACAAGCAGCAGAAAAAGTGCAGGATTTATTTAATAATCAACAGTACTTCCGTGTTTATACGAATCCTGATGTGATTGGTGTGGAAATTGGGGGAGCGTTAAAAAATATTATTGCTCTTGCTGCTGGTATCACGGATGGACTTGGATATGGTGACAATGCGAAGGCCGCTCTTATGACTCGTGGCTTAGCTGAAATCGCTCGTTTAGGTACTGTGCTTGGTGCCAATCCTCTGACGTTCTCAGGTTTAACCGGGATTGGAGACTTGATTGTAACGTGTACAAGCGTTCATTCTCGAAATTGGCGCGCTGGTAATCTTCTTGGAAAAGGCAAAAATTTAGACGAAGTATTAGAAAATATGGGAATGGTTGTAGAAGGTGTACGCACGACGAAAGCAGCTTACCAGCTATCTCAAAAATATGACGTAAAAATGCCGATTGCTGATGCTTTATATAATGTACTGTTTAATGATGTGAAGGCAAAAGATGCAGTAGACGCGCTTATGTCTCGTACTAAAACACATGAAATGGAAGATTTAGCGAATGTTTTAGGAGAAAAACTAAATTAAGTGCAAAGAAATATGAAAAAATAGGCAATTGGTGATACCCAAAATCATTTACTTGCATAAAATAACGTGTAAATAAAGATGAGTAGAACTGTTAGTATGGGAATATTTAGTTATGATCGAAGCGAAGAGCCCCCTTCGCTTCGATTTTTTTATGTGAAAAAGCAGGAATTTGTCAATTTAATAGGAAAGTAATTACTATAGAGCTTGAATTACTGGAAGGTAAATAAATAGTGAATTTAGAAAGTTCTATCAATATCCATCTTAACTATAAGTCCTTATGTTATAATAACGGTGAAAAAAGGAGTGGATGCAATTTGTCGCCAGGTTTGTTAAAGATGTGGATTTCATTGGGTTCCATTGTATTTATGTTTATTTCGGTATTTTCTATTTACTTTAGTCGTTATAAAATTACGAACCGCATTGGTAAAATTGTACTCGCTTTCATTGCCTATTCGCTTATGATTGTAGCAGGTCTTATTATGGTAATTGTTGTATTCAGCGGGCCGACAGATGCTTAATGTACATATGGTAGGGTGAGGGAAATGAAAAAATTCATGCTAACGTCTATTGTTGGGTTAACCATTTTTGTATTATCCGGTTGTTTGTACCCGGCGGAAAGAATGTCTCAAAATCAAGTTCCTTATAAAGATCAAGTTGCTTCCGTGCAAACGGCGGTTGATCAATTTAAACAAGAAAGCGGAGGCTTATTGCCAATAAAAACGAAAGATATGGACACGCCAATTTATCAAAAATATCCGATTGACTTTACGAAAATTGTTCCTAGATACATGCAAGACGCACCTGGGAATTCGTATGAAAGCGGAGGGATATTTGCGTACGTAATTGTGGATGCAGAAACAAAGCCCACGGTTAAATTATTAGACTTACGGATGGCGGATACGATTCAAGATGTTAACGTACATTTGAATATATACCGTCAAAACCATAAAGGGTACGTACCGTTTAAAGACGTCATCGCTCCCGGCGTATTCTCTATTAATTATAAAAAATTGAATATGAAAGAGCCTCCTGTCGTTACTAGCCCATATACAGGGAATAGTCTTTCTTTAATTGTTAATGGACAGGGAGATGTATTTGTAGATTATCGTCCTGATTTGTATGACGCCATTCAAAAGCATAAAAGCTCCTATAAACCTGGTGAAGATATACGAAAGCTCCTTGTGGAAAACAGTGATTTTGTACCTGCTTACTCTCTTCCTTATACAGTCAACGATAAGAATGAACCAATATTTTTTAAAAAATAAGTCATGAACCCCTTCTCCTTGAATAATATTCAGAGAGAAGGGGTTTTCTCTTTCTTGTACACCAATAATGATAATCAGAATGACTAAGTCAGCATGTGCATGAAAAAAATCATAAATTTTTCTATCAAAAGTCATATTTTAATAGGACAACGTCATAACTATATAGTGTCCTAATTTACTCTCGCAATGGATGTCATATTCCATGAACTCATAGATCGGAGGGGATCTTTTGGAAAAGGTGGATGTATTTAAAGATATCGCTGAACGTACAGGAGGCGATATATATTTAGGTGTGGTGGGAGCAGTTCGAACAGGAAAATCTACATTTATTAAAAAATTTATGGAGCTGGTGGTCCTGCCTCACATCGAGAACGAGGCAGAAAGAGCTCGCACACAAGATGAACTACCACAAAGTGCAGCTGGAAAAACGATTATGACAACTGAGCCGAAATTCGTACCGAATCAAGCAGTTAATGTTTTGGTAGATGACGGGCTAGAAGTTAACATACGGTTAGTAGATTGTGTAGGATATACGGTGCCTGGTGCTAAAGGGTACGAAGATGAAAACGGACCTCGAATGATCAATACACCTTGGTATGAAGAACCAATTCCATTTCACGAAGCGGCTGAAATTGGAACGAGAAAGGTAATTCAAGAACACTCAACGATTGGTGTCGTCATTACAACAGATGGCTCAATTGGAGATATACCTCGTCAAGATTACGTCGAAGCAGAAGAGCGCGTCATTAATGAGCTAAAAGAAGTAGGCAAACCATTTATCATGGTTATTAATACCGTACAGCCATATCATCCTGATACAGAAAAGCTTCGTGCAAAGCTTAATGAAAAATATGATATTCCAGTATTAGCGATGAGTGTGGAAAGCATGCGCGATACTGATGTGATGAACGTATTAAGAGAAGCACTCTACGAGTTTCCTGTATTAGAAGTCAACGTTAATCTACCAAGCTGGGTAATGGTTTTAAAAGATAAACATTGGCTGCGTGAAAGCTATCAAGAAGCCGTTAAAGAAACGGTAAAAGATATTAAGAGGCTGAGAGACGTTGAACGGGTAGTAGAGCAATTTAGCCAGTTTGAGTTTATCGATCAGGCTCGATTAGCCGGAATTGAGATGGGGCAGGGGATTGCCGAAATTGACTTATACGCTCCAGATGACTTATATGATCAGATTTTGAAAGAAATCGTGGGAGTAGAAATTCGCGGAAGAGATCATTTGCTGCAGTTAATGCAAGACTTTGTGCATGCAAAAACCGAGTATGATCAAGTCTCTGATGCACTTCGCATGGTTAAGCAAACGGGTTATGGTGTAGCTGCACCTTCGCTTTCAGATATGAGCCTTGATGAACCTGAAATTATTCGCCAAGGATCGCGTTTTGGAGTTCGTTTAAAAGCAGTGGCACCTTCTATACACATGATTAAAGTGGATGTAGAATCAGAATTTGCGCCGATTATCGGAACGGAGAAGCAAAGCGAAGAATTAGTTCGTTATTTGATGCAAGACTTTGAAGATGATCCGCTTTCAATTTGGAATTCAGATATATTTGGCCGCTCTCTAAGTTCAATCGTAAGAGAAGGGATTCAAGGAAAGCTGTCGCTGATGCCTGAAAATGCGCGATATAAGTTAAAAGAAACGCTAGAACGGATTATTAACGAAGGATCTGGAGGTTTAATCGCGATTATTTTATAAGAATATAACGTTAGGCTCCTCATAAAGGAGCCTCTTCTTTTTGGATAGATCATACAAAACTTTACATATATTGTGATGGATCGCATGGTTATCCTATTCCTGCGTTATTTTCTGCTTGCTATGCCTTGTTCAATATGTTAATCTTTTAACAGAAATCGATCGATCATACTGTTTTCACTACATACATACGGCAGACGAATGAAAAACATTGAATTATTTAGTTCAATCGTTTATGATTAGGCTTGTCGATACATAGGTTATGTATAATATCCATTTGTTTTGTTAAAGAATGAGATATAACGAATTACTAGATTCCTTTTCTAACAAGGTTTTTAGTTATTATATGATCCGATTTTGGGAGGAGGTGAATGGCATGAACAAGACAGAATTAATTAATGCTGTTGCAGAAGCAAGTGAGCTTTCAAAAAAGGATGCTACAAAAGCAGTTGATGCTGTTTTCGATACAATTTTAGAAGCTTTAAAAGCTGAGGACAAAGTTCAACTTATCGGTTTTGGTAACTTCGAAGTACGTGAACGTGCTGCTCGTAAAGGACGCAATCCACAAACTGGCGAAGAAATCGAAATTCCTGCTAGCAAAGTTCCTGCATTCAAACCAGGTAAAGCTCTTAAAGATGCTGTAAAATAATATCTACATAAAATGGCTTTATTTACAGCCGTTGATGAAGAGCTTTGAAAGGTCGCACATTTGCGACCTTTCTTTTTTGCCTTTGGTATATACATATGCTAGAATTTTTTTCATAAAGTCGTAATGCAACGAATTGGAGGGCAACAACATGTCATCTGTAAATAAACCACAGATCGAACAAGCTGTGAGACTAATTTTAGAAGCAATTGGTGAAGATCCAAACCGTGAAGGATTATTAGATACACCAAAGCGAGTAGCTAAAATGTATGAGGAAGTCTTTTCCGGGTTAAATGAAGATCCAAAAGAGCATTTTAAAACAGTTTTTGGAGAAGATCATGAAGAGCTAGTGCTTGTAAAAGATATTCCTTTTTACTCTATGTGTGAACACCACTTAGTGCCTTTTTACGGAAAAGCTCATGTTGCGTATATTCCAAAAGGCGGACGAGTGACCGGTTTAAGTAAGCTAGCAAGAGCGGTAGAAGCTGTTGCGAAACGTCCTCAGCTTCAGGAGAGAATTACATCTACAGTGGCGGATTCTATTGTAGAAACATTAGAGCCGCACGGGGTAATGGTAGTAGTGGAAGCAGAGCACATGTGTATGACCATGCGAGGCATTAAAAAGCCTGGAGCTATGACAATCACTTCTGCTGTACGTGGAGTGTTAGAACACGATGCAAGTTCTAGAGCTGAAGTTTTATCACTGATTAAATCATAATGTGGACGATGAAGGAGAAGAGAATATGACACAAAAAGGAACGCCGGAGTATATTGTCATTAAAGCTGTCGAAGATGGAGTTAACGTAATTGGATTAACGCGAGGAGCAGATACGCGATTTCATCATTCAGAAAAACTAGATAAAGGCGAAGTAATGATTGCGCAGTTTACTGAGCATACATCCGCAATTAAAATTCGTGGCAAAGCCGTCATTCAGACTGTTCACGGAGAAATTGAATCCGATACGAAAAAATAAGCAGGGATTTTCCTGCTTTTATTTATATTTAAAATAAATGAATAAGAACAGGAAAAACATGGTGAAACTAAAAGCAATATCTTAAATTACTGTCTAATAAATCCAGATGGCATGTAGACGAACGGTGTTCAAGCGGATGAGCAGCTAAATGATTTAAACCGTGAAAAAGCTTCAAAAGAATTTAAAGGATATTTTATAATGTAATTATGTTATAATTGACACTATCGATTTGGAGTTAAAAGAACTTTAAACAAATAGTGATGGAAAGGGAGACAAGGATGATGAGCGTAAAAACCATCTATGATATTGTGGCCAACATGAAAGAACAGCTTCATGTTGAATTAAGTCATCCATATGTAAAAAAATATATTCATCATCCGCGTATTGATGAAAATAGATTACTGTACATGTGTTCGTTCTTAGATACTCTTTCAATGGAAGAAGAAAAAAAGAACAGCTCTGTGCTATCTGTGATGCTCGTTCAAACCGCACTTGATACCCACGATCTAGTCTCCACTCAAAATGTTAGCGGAAACGAAGGAAAGCTGCATGAGCGGCAGCTGGTAGTTTTGGCCGGAGATTATTACAGCGGCCTGTACTATTACTATTTAGCTCAAAGCAACCAGCTGAATTTAATGAAAGTTATAGCATCTGCTATTAAAGAAATTAATATCGCTAAGATACACATTTATAACAATCGCTCTACTAATCCACACGACGTTATGAATAGTTTTTTAACAGCAGAATCATCGTTTGTAAGATGCTTATGTGACTATTTTGAACGTGAAGAGTGGAAAGAACTTTTAAAACATGCAGCGTATTTGAACGGGATATTAAAGCAATTAAAGTCATTACAGCATAAAGAGCCTACTCTCTTGCTAAACTATTGCAAACAAATTGGCATGAATCAAGAACAAATAAAAGAATACCTTTATTCGTATACTCAACAGTCTGTAAATATTGTTAGAGGATACTTACGAAGTGAATTTGTGATGAATGAGTTTTTAAGAGAGCACTTAGATGAACTTACATCTAGCTTAGAAGTGCTGAAAAATGTCGTAGGAGAAGGATAGAGATATGCAGCAATCAAAAGAACAGCGTGTCCATGGCGTATTTGAAAAAATATACAAAAATTATGATCAAATGAATTCTGTTATTAGTTTTCAGCGTCATAAGGCATGGCGCAAAGATACGATGAAGCGAATGAATGTTCAAAAAGGAACAAAAGCTTTAGATGTTTGTTGCGGAACTGCGGATTGGACGCTAGCTATGGCTGAAGCAGTTGGAGAAACAGGAGAGGCAGTTGGCCTGGATTTCAGTCAGAATATGCTAAAGATTGGTGAAGAGAAAGTAAAAAACTCACCTTTTTCAAACATTACCTTACTACATGGCAATGCAATGGAGCTTCCTTTTGAAGATAATTCATTTGACTATGTAACGATTGGATTCGGACTGCGCAACGTGCCCGATTACCTTCAAGTGTTAAAGGAAATGCAGCGCGTCGTGAAACCTGGCGGAAAAGTGGTTTGCCTTGAAACTTCTCAGCCCACGATGATTGGCTACCGACAAATGTACTTGCTTTATTTTAAGTATATTATGCCTGCGCTTGGAAAGATGGTCGCTAAAAGCTATGACGAATATTCATGGCTTCAAGAGTCAGCTAGGGACTTTCCAGGTCAAAAGCAATTGGCTGATATGTTCCGTGAAGCCGGTTTGACAGATGTTGAAGTGAAATCTTACACAGGTGGAGTAGCAGCGATGCATCTAGGGTACAAACGATAAAAGAGAAAAAGCTTGTCCTACAGGTGCAACAGCCTGTAGGATAAGGAGTAAAGAATGAATATATAATGCAAGGTGAGTCCAATGAAACTAAAAATGATGTACGCTTTTTTGAATACGGATATTACCCTTATTGAAAAAGAACTTGAACAAACTGTTCATACCGATGAAACACTTATCACAGATGCTTCTCTTCACCTTTTACAAGCAGGGGGGAAACGAATTCGCCCTGTATTTGTTTTGTTGGCAGCTAAATTTGGGCATTACAACATCGACCGAATCAAACATGTGGCAGTAGCGCTTGAGCTGATTCATATGGCGTCTCTTGTCCATGATGATGTTATTGATGACGCTGATAAGCGACGCGGAAAACCAACAATTAAGGCAAAATGGGACAATCGTATTGCTATGTATACAGGGGATTACATCTTTGCTCGTGCGCTTGAAGTTATGAGTGAGGTTAAAGATGTGGAAGCACATAAAATTTTATCTAATACGATGGTGGAATTAACACTGGGTGAAATTGAACAGATTAAGGACAAATACAACCTAAACCAAAACTTACGCGTGTATCTGCGTAGAATTAAACGTAAAACGGCACTGCTAATTGCTGCAAGCTGTCAGTTAGGTGCAATTGCAGCGGGAGCTCCTGAAGATATACATAAACGTTTATTTTGGTTTGGATATTACGTGGGAATGTCATTTCAAATTACCGATGACATTTTAGATTTTATTTCATCAGAAGAACAGCTTGGGAAACCAGTTGGCAGCGACTTACTGCAAGGAAATATTACGCTGCCAGTTTTGTATGCCATTGAAAATGCTGAGTTTCGAGATAAAGTAGAACAGCTTTTCGAGAGGGAATATGAGCAAGAGCTGATCAATGAAATTATTTCTGATATTAAATCTTCTAACGCCATTGAACGTTCATTTGAGATGAGCGATCGTTATCTGCAAAAAGCGATGAGCATTTTAGAAGAACTGCCGCCAAACAAGGCGAAAAAAACGCTGCATCAAATTGCGAAGTACATTGGAAAACGGAAATTTTGATTTATTTACTTTCATAAGTTGTAAACTGCTCGAAACAATGTTAATATCTTCATGAGGTGTGATTGCGCTTTCAAAACTTGTTTACATATCATGAACTTCAGGGGTGGAGAGTAAAATGATACAAAAAACGTTTTTAATGGTCAAACCAGACGGGGTACAAAGAAGCATTATTGGTGAGGTTATTTCTCGCTTTGAGAAAAAAGGTTTTCAATTAGTTGGAGCTAAGCTTATGCATATTTCGCAGGAATTAGCTGAAACACACTACGGTGAACATAAAGAGAAACCTTTCTTCGGTGAGTTAGTGAAATTTATCACATCAGGTCCAGTTTTTGCTATGGTATGGGAAGGTGAAAACGTGATTTCAGTATCACGTCAAATGGTGGGAAAAACTAACCCTCAAGAAGCGCTTCCTGGAACTATTCGAGGTGATTATGGACTGATTGTCGATAAGAATATTATTCACGGCTCAGATTCACCAGAGAGTGCGGAGCGTGAAATCAGCTTATTCTTTGAAAGTGAAGAGCTGACTTTCTATAAAAAAGACGCAGACGCTTGGATTTACTAATTTAGATAGCGCAAAGAGACGAATGAATTTTCATTCGTCTTTTTTATTGTGTTTATAAATAGGCTTCTAGGCTATTAAGTGCAAAGATTTCCCTACATAAACATTTTCATAATGTATTCCGATATATTAATAAGAAGATAAGCGTATATAAAGGTTTTATTTCTTTATACGTCTAGCATCAACGTATAGAAATAAGAAAGGAGAGTCAAAAATGATAGATGAATACGACGCGTTTGTGGAGAAAATAAAAACAAAAACAGGCATTGATTTATCACTATATAAGCAGTCTCAAATGCAACGCCGCCTTACCTCCCTATATGAAAAAAAAGGTTTTTCTAGTTTTTTTGAATATTATCAAGCAATGAACAGTAACAACGAACTGCTTGAGGAGTTTTTAGATCGGATGACGATTAACGTGTCAGAGTTTTATCGCAACTATCAGCGGTGGGATATATTGGAGAAGAAAATTCTACCGACTCTTGTAAAAGGAAAAACAGACCTGAAAGTGTGGAGCGCTGCCTGTTCAACAGGGGAAGAGCCATATACACTAGCGATGGTTTTATCAACATTTTTTCCGCTTTCGCGTATTTCTATATTGGCGACCGATTTGGATGAAAAAGTGATAGAAAAAGCAAAAACAGGCTTTTATGATGAACGTTCACTTCAGGAAATGCCTGTTTTGATGAAAAATAAGTACTTTCAACAAAGAGGAACCGGGTACTTATTAGATGAAAAAATCAAAAAAACAGTTGTTTTTCAAAAACATAACTTACTGTCAGACTCTTTTCCAAAAAACGTTGACTTGATTGTTTGTCGCAATGTTCTTATTTATTTTACAGATGAAGCTAAGCATGCTTTATATGAAAAATTCAGCAGAGCTTTAGCACCTGGCGGCATCTTATTTGTAGGTAGCACAGAACAGGTTTTTACTCCGCAAAAGTATGGATTTGAAACGGCTGATACGTTTTTTTACAGAAAAGTAAAGACCATTTAATCGAGACAACCTAAAGCGGTTTCTTAAAAGGTAGGGTGAAACTTTTTGTACATTCTTATGTTATAGTATGGTATAGTCATATTTAAAAATGGAAAAATTCTGACGAATAATACATATTAAGCGGAGGTACGATTATGCGATATTTAACAGCAGGAGAATCACATGGTCCACAGTTGACTACTATTTTAGAGGGTGTGCCGGCAGGGCTTCCTTTAACAGCCGAAGACATCAATACAGATTTAGCGCGAAGACAAAAAGGTCATGGTCGCGGAAGACGTATGCAAATTGAAAAAGATCAAGCGGAAATTTTAAGCGGTGTCCGCCACGGCTATACGTTAGGGTCTCCTATTACGTTAGCGGTAGAAAATAACGACTGGAAACACTGGACAAAAATTATGGGCATCGAGCCAATTTCTGAAGAAGAATCAGAAGAAGTAAAGCGTAAAATCTCAAGACCAAGACCAGGGCATGCCGATTTAAACGGCGCTATCAAATATGGCCATCGCGATATGAGAAATGTATTAGAACGTTCTTCAGCTCGTGAAACAACTGTAAGGGTAGCAGCAGGTGCTGTGGCTCGTCAAATCCTTGCTCAGTTCGGGATTTCTGTAGCTGGACATGTATTAGAAATTGGCGGGGTACAGGCAAATCCGCCTCAATACAAAAGCTTAGAGGAACTTCAAGAAGTCACTGAAGCTTCTCCAGTAAGATGTTTTGACTCAGCTGTTGAGAAAGACATGATGCAAGCAATCGATGATGCTAAGAAAAACGGCGATTCTATCGGAGGCGTAGTAGAAGTTATTATTGAAGGCGTGCCAGCAGGAGTAGGCAGCTATGTTCATTACGATCGTAAATTAGATGCGAAGATTGCTGCAGCTGTTATGAGTATCAATGCATTTAAAGGCGTTGAGTTTGGGATTGGATTTGAAGCGGCTCGCAGACCAGGAAGCGAAGTTCATGACGAAATTCTATGGGATGAAAAGAATGGATATACCCGTAAAACAAACAACTTAGGCGGCTTTGAAGGCGGCATGACAACAGGTATGCCAATTGTAGTACGCGGTGTAATGAAACCTATTCCAACGCTTTACAAGCCGTTAAAAAGTGTTGATATTGAAACAAAAGAAGCCTTCGAGGCAAGCATCGAACGTTCAGACAGCTGCGCTGTGCCGGCGGCAAGCGTTGTCGCAGAAGCCGTTGTAGCTTGGGAATTGGCTAATGCGCTAATCGAACAGTTTGGACAAGACCGAATTGATTTAATTGCTGAAAATATTGAGAAAATGCGTGCGCATGCGAGGGAGTTTTAATGTTGCAAATTGATATTCAAACTTTATCCAAAACATATCCTCTTTATTTAGGAAATGGATTAATTGAAAAGCTGCCTTCTATTGTCGAGAGTGTAAAACCTAATCTGTCTTCCGTGTTAATCATCACCGATTCAGCCGTAGATTCATATTATGGAGAAGCGGTTGTAAAAGCGATTGAGACGCAGTTTAAAGTGGCTAAATACGTAGTGCCAAGCGGTGAACATGCAAAGTCATTTCAACATTACTACGATTGTCAGACATTTGCACTCGAGCAGCAGCTTGACCGCAATGCGCTCGTTATTGCTTTCGGCGGAGGGGTAGTTGGCGATTTAGCTGGATTTGTAGCCGCTACATACATGAGAGGTGTTTCTTTTATTCAAGTGCCAACGACGCTTCTTGCTCACGACAGTGCTGTAGGCGGTAAAGTAGCCATTAATCATGAGCTTGGAAAAAATATGATTGGCGCTTTTTATCAGCCTGAAGCGGTTGTTTATGATATTGATCTTCTTAAAACGCTTCCTGAAAGAGAATGGCGTTCCGGTTTTGCAGAAGTGATTAAACACGCTTTTATTCACGACGAAGCTTTTTACGAATGGCTTCAGCAAAATATACAATCGCTGACTGATTTACAAGATGAAAAATTAATTTATGCTATTCAAAGCGGTATTTTAGTCAAAGCATCTGTTGTAAAAGAAGATGAGACAGAAGCTGGCGTTCGCGCCCATCTGAACTTTGGACATACGCTAGGTCATGCGATCGAAGCAGAGTGCGGCTATGGACAAATCAGCCACGGAGAAGGCGTTGCGATTGGTATGCTGTTTGCTATGAAAGTCAGCAATGTTCTTGGGAAAAGTCAGTTCCCTGTGGACGACATTGCAAAATGGTTTGAAAAATTTGGCTACAAGACTTCTGTCCCAAACCATCTTTCAGCTGAAAAACTGCTCGTAAGAATGAAAGCGGACAAGAAGTCTAAATCAAGCAATGTTCACATGGTACTGCTTGAAGGCATAGGCAGGCCTTTTGTTCAACAAGTAGAAGATGAAGTGATTCTTAAACTGCTGAATGAAGAGCTTCAAGCTTAGTTTCGTCTAAAGCCAAGTAGATAGTAGTTGACAAATGAATTTGAAACGTACTACAATTGGTAACAAGTTAGTTTAGAGATTTTAGTTATGAGAAAACAATAGACAGTTTAGTTGAGATTAGGGTAGACGAGAATGAGACAGTTGAGCAGAGTTTAGTTGAGTGAATTTTACCATTCGTATACCCAAAGGCCCATTTTTGATGTGTCTTTGGGTTTATTTATTATATCCTCTTTTATATAACCTCATCTATTCTCATTCTCCATGAAATGGAGGATTGAAAGATATGACGAACACGTATACTTCTTTTTTAGAAGACTCTACAAAGTATTTAACCATTCCAATCATAAAAAAAATATTTATCGATAGCATGACACCTGTTGATCTTTTTCAACAAGTAAAAGATGAAGCCGTATATTTGCTTGAAAGTAATGATGAATCATCACCATGGTCCAATTATTCTTTTATTGGCTTAAACCCATTTTTGTATGTTGAGGAAGAAAACGGAACCTATCTAGCAAAAAACAAGCAGCTTCAGCCTGTGCTGCAAGGAGACAGCTTTAAAGAGGTGTTTTGTAAAATTCAGCAAGAGCTGAAAGTGAAAGTACCAGACCTTGCACTTCCTTTTAAAGGAGGAGCAGTAGGGTTTATCAGCTACGACGCAGTATCGCAAATTGAAAAAGTAAACGTACATGCCCAAAACGATTTGAACATGCCTACTTTTCACTTTATCTATTGTCAAACGATGCTTGCTTATAATCATCAAACAAAAGAGCTTATGGTGATTCATTACATTCAGCTTGATGAGCAAGATAAAGAACAGCAAAAAAAAGAAAAACATGATGAAGCTCTAGCAGAGATCAATAGATATGTTGAAAGAATAGCGCAGACGGTGAAAGAAAAGCCAATGATGTTTGAAAGTGAGCAGCGCGAAGTTAGCTTTGAAGGCGTGACATCGTCCTACCAAAAAGATAAATTTGTGCAAGATGTGGAAAAAATTAAGGAATATATTAAAAGCGGAGATGTTTTTCAAGCTGTATTGTCGCAGAGATTTCAAATTGATACGACCGTAGCTGGATTTGATATTTACAGAGTATTGCGATTAGTTAATCCATCTCCTTATTTATTTTACGTGAAAGTAAAGGGAGTGGAGTTGATCGGAAGTTCCCCTGAGCGATTGATTCAAATTGAAAACGGCCATTTAGAAATTCATCCGATTGCAGGAACGAGAAGACGCGGCAAGGATGCAGAAGAAGATGCGCGCTTATACGAAGACTTAATTAACGATGAAAAAGAGCGGGCAGAACACTATATGCTCGTGGACTTAGCAAGAAATGACATCGGCCGAGTTGCACAGTATGGAAGTGTCCAAACACCAGTATTAATGCAGCAGGTTAACTTTTCGCACGTCATGCACTTGATTTCTAAAGTGACAGGACGCCTTGATGAACAAGTACATCCCATTGATGCGCTGCTTTCTGCATTTCCAGCGGGTACCGTATCTGGCGCTCCAAAAGTGCGAGCGATGCAAATCTTAAATGAAATTGAACCAGTTGCGCGAAATGTATATGCAGGAACCGTAGCATATCTCGGATTTGATGGAAACATTGATTCGTGCATTGCGATTCGTACCATTCTTTTGAAAGACCAAACCGCTTATATACAGGCTGGAGCAGGAGTGGTTGCTGACTCAAAACCGGAGCTTGAGTGGAAAGAAACCCGCAATAAAGCTAGCGCTTTAATTAAAACAATTCAATTAGCTCAAGACATCTACGATAAAAAGGAGGATGTATATGTTTAAAGAATTGTTAAAAAAGTGTTTGCGCGGCGAGTCACTTTCAGCGGAAGAAGCAGAAAAAATTATGAATGATATTATGAACGGTAAAGTCCCGGCAGCTCAAATTGCTAGCGTGCTAACCATTTTAACGTACCGAGGAGAAACCGTCGATGAAATTGTTGGTTTTGTCCGGGGTATGAAAAACAATATGAATGCTATTTCTCTAGAAGAATTAAACGTAGTAGATACGTGCGGTACGGGAGGAGACGGCGCCTCTACGTTTAATATTTCGACGGCTAGTGCGATTGTGGCATCTGCTGCTGGAGTAAAGGTTGCGAAACATGGGAATCGCGCGGTGTCTTCTAAAAGCGGAAGTGCAGACGTGTTAGAACATCTAGATATATGGATTCAAGGAAATGAAAAAGAAGTGAAAAATGCGGTGTCTGACCTCAACATGTCCTTTTTATTTGCGCCGCTTTATCACCCTGCTATGAAGCACGTTGCTGCTACTCGAAAGGAATTAGGGTTTAGAACCGTTTTTAATGCATTAGGTCCGTTAGCAAACCCTACTAACTGCACAAAGCAAGTAATTGGCGTTTATTCTATTGAGCTTGCACGGAAATTAGCAGAAGCGCTTGTTGTACTGGGAGCTAACCACGTCCTGCTTGTTGCGGGCAGAGATGGTTTAGATGAAATTAGTGCCACGGATGTAACGGATATTGTAGAAGTGCAAGACAATGTTATTACAGAATATACGCTTGCACCAGAGGATGTACACTTACAGAGAGGGAAGCTTGGAGACTTGGTGGTAGAAGACGCGAAATCGAGTGCAGAGCTCATTGAATCGCTATTTTTAAATAAAAGTAATGTAACTGCTAAAAATGCAGTCGTGTTGAACTCTGCTGCAGCTATTTACGTTAGCGGAAACGTTTCTACTTTTGAAGAAGGAGTAGCTGTAGCTTTAGAAACAATTGAATCAGGTGCTGCATACACGCAATTACAACGATTGAAATCGAAAAAGGTGGTTGAACATGCTCAATAAAATTATTGAAACAAAAAAAGAAGAAATTCAAAACCTACAGTTACCCGAACAGCAAAATGTTACAAAACGATCATTTTTAGAAGCTTTATCAAATCCGAATCGAGAGCTGGCTCTTATTGCAGAAGTAAAAAAAGCCTCTCCTTCCAAAGGATTAATAAAAGAGAATTTTCAGCCTGTGGAAATTGCTAAAGCCTACGAGGAAGGAAAAGCAGATGCTTTGTCTGTGTTAACGGATCAGCACTATTTTCAAGGACATCAAACGTTTTTAAGTGATATTAAACAGCATGTCTCTATTCCTGTGCTTCGCAAGGATTTCATCATTGATTCCATTCAAGTGGAAGAAAGTGCAAGAATCGGTGCCGATGCTATTTTACTCATTGGAGAAGCACTTGAACCATTAAAATTGCAAGAGCTTTATCTTCAAGCTGCTGAAAAAGAGTTAGATTGTTTAGTAGAAGTGCATTCTTTAGAAACGCTTGAACAGCTGTTAGCTGTATTTACACCGAAGATTATCGGAATTAATAATCGAAATCTTCACACGTTTGAAACCAGCGTGCAGCAGACAAAAGAAATCGCTAAGCACGTGCCGAAAGATCAGCTTTTAGTAAGTGAAAGCGGCATTTACTTATACGATGATGTTTCCTACGTAAAAGAAGCCGGAGCAAAAGCTATTTTAGTAGGAGAATCGCTTATGAGACAGGATAATCAAACCAAAGCGATTGAAAAGCTGTTTGGGGAAAGTGAATATGCTTATTAAGTACTGCGGGATTCGATCAAAACAAGATATAGCTTTAATCGAAAAGTCGGCTGCTACTCACATTGGCTTTATTTTCTACCCTAAAAGTAAACGATATGTAAAGCCTGAACGAGTAAATGAGTTTGTAACGGATGAAATAAAAAAACAAGTCTCGCTAGTAGGGGTATTTGTTAATACACCGGTGGATCACATACTTAAAATTGCCTCCGTGACAAATTTAGATGTGATTCAGTGCCACGGGCAAGAAACAGCTGCTGAAGTACGTGAGTTAAAGCAGCGTGGATATGAAGTATGGAAAGCGCTCCCGCACAATAAAGATACGCTGCAGCAAATGCATGTATATGAAGAAGCTGACGGTTATGTAATTGACAGCAAGGTTAAAGAACAATTCGGAGGAACGGGCGTCGCTTTTGATTGGAGCTTCGTTCCTCAGTATGAATCAGCTGCACGAAAGTTAGGTAAAAAATGCTTTATTGCTGGAGGAATCAATGCTTTTAACATTGAGAACTTGTTACCCTACAAGCCTGGGGCGATTGATATTTCTGGCGGTATTGAAACAAATGGAACGAAGGACTATACAAAAATTATAGAGATTGAAAGGAAGATCATACTATGACATACAATCATCCTGATGAATTTGGCCGCTTTGGTGAATTTGGCGGAAAATACGTACCTGAAACATTAATGAAACCGCTTGAAGAAGTAGAAGCAGCTTTGAATCAAGCAATGAAAGATCCGGCATTTAAAGATGAGTATCTATCCTTACTCGTCAATTACTCAGGGCGACCAACAGCTTTAACATATGCTGATAATATTACCGAAACACTCGGCGGGGCAAAAATTTATTTAAAACGTGAAGACTTAAATCATACGGGTGCTCACAAAATCAATAATGCCATTGGACAGATTTTACTTGCTAAACGTATGGGCAAAACAAAAATTATTGCTGAAACAGGAGCAGGTCAGCACGGGGTAGCCACAGCTACAGTAGCTGCAAAGTTCGGAATGGAATGCAAAGTATTCATGGGAGAAGAAGATATTGAACGCCAGGCGTTGAACGTTTTTCGCATGAAACTTCTAGGAGCGGAAGTCATTCCTGCAACTTCTGGAACAAAAACGCTAAAAGATGCAACAAATGAAGCAATTCGCTACTGGGTTCAACATTGTGAAGATCATTTTTACTTAATTGGTTCGGCCATTGGACCGCATCCTTATCCTAAAATGGTTCGAGATTTCCAAAAAATTATTGGAGAAGAAGCAAAAGAACAGTTTACAGCGGTAGAAGGCAAACTTCCGAATGCTGTGGTGGCATGCGTCGGAGGCGGCAGTAATGCAATCGGCATGTTTTATCATTTTATTAAAGAAGAAAATGTACGCTTGATCGGCGTAGAAGCAGGAGGGAAAGGACTAAATACAGCCCTTCATGCTGCTAAAATGGCTAAAGGTACAAAAGGTGTTATTCACGGAACGCTCACGTATTTACTTCAAGATGAAAATGGTCAAATTACAGAGCCTTATTCTATTTCAGCAGGTTTGGATTATCCAGGTATCGGTCCAGAGCATTCTCACCTTTCATCTATTGGACGAGTAGAATATGAAAGTGTAACGGATGATGAGTCAATCGAAGCTCTTCAGCTGCTGGCGAAAACAGAGGGAATCATCCCGGCTATTGAGTCCGCCCATGCGCTGGCAAAAGCATTTGAACTGGCTAAAAGCATGACGAAAGAAGAAACAATTTTAATTTGCTTGTCAGGTCGAGGAGATAAGGACGTTCATACATTAGTAAACTTGCTAGAAGGGAAGGAAGAAGAACATGAATACGTTTGAAGCGAGACTACCTAAACACGAAACATTGTTTATTCCATTTATTACAGCAGGAGATCCTCATGAAGATGCAACGGTGGATATTGCTTTGTCTTTGCAAAAGCAAGGTGCTTCTATTTTAGAGCTGGGCGTACCATATTCCGACCCTTTAGCAGATGGTCCAATTATTCAAGAGGCGTCCAAAAGAGCTTTATCTGGCGGTATGTCTATTTCAAAAGCCATTAAGCTTGTATCGGTGATGAGAAAAAAAGGTGTGAAAATACCGGTAATTCTCTTTACCTATTTTAATCCTGTGTTACAATTAGGTTTAGAATCCTTTTTCGCGTTAATGCGAGAAAATGAAATAGATGGAGTGCTAATTCCGGATTTACCGTACGAAGAGAGTGGCCGTATCCGAGAGCTTGCCGCTGAAAATGAAGTTGCGTACATTTCAATGGTTGCTCCTACATCTAAAGAGCGTATTCAAAAAATCGCTGCAGATGCAACGGGCTTCTTATACTGCGTGTCGTCTTTAGGCGTTACAGGGGTTCGCTCTACGTTGCCAGCTGATATTGGAACCTTTTTAGAAGATGTGAAAGCAGCAGCTTCTATACCGGTTGCCGTCGGTTTTGGGATTTCAACAAGTGAACAAGTAGAGGTGTTAAAAGAACATAGCGACGGCATTGTAATTGGAAGTGCAATTGTTAATAAAATTGGCCAGCTTGAACAAGTTCTTTTAAATAAGGATACACGCCGAGACGGATTAAATCAAATTGAGGAGTATGTTGCATCCATCGTTTCGCCTATACAAAAATGCGAGGTGTAACACGTTGAAGGTAAAAGAACAATTACTAACTTTATCTCCATATAAACCAGGTAAGCCAATTGAAGAAGTAAAGCGTGAATTTAATTTAGACCGCGTTGTAAAATTAGCGTCTAATGAAAATCCTTACGGCAGTTCTGCTTTAGTAAAAGAAGCGATTGCTGCAGAAATCGAAAATATGGCGCTTTATCCAGACGGCTATGCAGCTGAACTGCGTGCAGCAGTAGCAAAGCACGTAGGCGTAGAGCAAGATCAGCTGATTTTTGGAAACGGGTCTGATGAAGTCATTCAAATTATTTGCCGAGCTTTGCTATCGGCTGATACAAATACTGTCATGCCGACGCCGTCATTTCCTCAATATAAGCACAATGCCGTAATTGAAGGTGCAGAAATTCGCGAAGTACCGCTGCGCGGGGGAGATCATGATTTAGATGCTATGCTTCGTGCAATTGATGAAAATACGACAATTGTGTGGGTATGCAGTCCGAATAATCCAACGGGAACGTACGTGAAGGGCGATGAGTTAATTTCTTTTATGAAACAAGTTCCTAAGCATACGTTAATCGTAATGGATGAAGCCTATTTTGAGTATGCAGCCGACCAAGCCGACTACCCGAATACGGTAGAGTTTTTGAATGAATATGAAAACTTAATTGTACTTCGTACATTTTCAAAAGCATACGGCTTAGCTTCTTTGCGCATTGGTTACGGTATTGCAAACGAATCATTGCTACAAAAAATTGAGCCGGCTCGTGAACCTTTTAATACAAGCCGCATGGCTCAAAAAGCAGCAATCGTTGCTCTTGAAGACCAAGCGTTCATTGAAGAGTGTAAAAAGAAAAATGAAGAAGGCTTGCAGCAATATTATGCTTTCTGTGATAAGAACGGCTTAAACTATTATCCTTCTTTCACTAACTTTGTTCTAATTGATTTTGGCCGTCAAGGCGATGAAGTGTTTCAATTTTTATTGCAGCGCGGATTTATCGTCCGTTCAGGGAATGCATTAGGCTTCCCAACTTCCGTTCGTATTACGGTGGGAACAAAAGAACAAAATGAACAAATCATTGAATTGCTTCAGCAGTTTGTTAGTCAAGAAGCGGCGAAAGCTTAATACCCAATATAGTAAAAGATGAGAGTGTGATTTCACACTCTCATCTTCATATGTACAATGAGGTGAAGGAAAGTGACAGAAAATGTTTTTGTTATAGGCCTGGGGTTAATTGGAGGATCGCTGGCGCTTAATATAAAAAAGACGCATCATCATCTTGATGTAATAGGATTTGACATTAATCAAGAGCAGCTGGAGCTAGCCAAAACCCTAGGTGTAATTGACCAAGCGGCTTCTTCTTTACAACAAGGCGCGGAGCAAGCGGATTATATTGTTATTGCCATTCCGGTCACTCAAGCAGCGGAAGTGCTAAAACAGTTAGAACATTTTACGCTCAAACAGTCTGTCATCGTAACAGACGTAGGAAGTACAAAAGAAGAGGTAGTGAAGACAGCCGAGGTTCTTATTTCTAAAGGCATTGAGTTTATCGGCGGTCATCCAATGGCGGGGTCTCATAAAAGCGGAGTAGCTGCTTCTAAAGCTCATTTATTTGAAAATGCAATGTATGTATTAACACCTTCATCTTCTACTTCTTCGGAGGCTTTAAACAGCTTAAAGGAATTGCTAAGTGGTACAAAAGCTAAAATTATTGTGATGTCACCAAAAGAACATGATAAATTAGCGGGTGTCATCAGCCATTTTCCTCATATTATTGCTGCAAGCCTTGTTCATCAAGCAGAATATTACCAACAAGACAACCAGCTAGTTTCGCAGCTTGCAGCTGGAGGGTTTCGTGATATTACACGTATTGCTTCAAGCAGTCCAGCGATGTGGAGAGATATTTTGCTTCATAACCAGGATGCGCTTCTTTCAATGTTTGACCACTGGCTTGAAGAAATGAACGACGTGCGAAATATGATCGAACGAAAAGACGCGAACGATATCTATACATATTTTTCACAAGCAAAACAGTTTAGAGATCAGCTTCCTGTACGAACCAAAGGAGCGATTCCATCCTTTTATGATCTCTATGTGGATGTTCCTGACTATCCGGGGATTATTTCAGAAGTAACGGGTTATTTAGCAGAAGATGAAATCAGTATTACAAACATTCGAATTTTAGAAACACGAGAAGACATATACGGAGTATTACGTTTAAGCTTTCAAACAGAGGAAGATAGAAAGCGGGCAAGAGCGTGTCTCCATCAGCATCAATATCAGACGTTTATTTCTTAATGTACGAAAGGTGTGAATGAAATGAGTGGAAAACAATTAAAAACGAATCTTTCATCTCTCCAAGGAGAAATTTCTATTCCTGGAGATAAATCGATTTCTCACAGAGCTGTGATGTTTGGAGCGATGGCAGAAGGTAAAACAACGATTAATCATTTTTTAGCAGGGGAAGATTGCTTAAGTACGATTTCGTGTTTTGAAAAGATGGGCGTATCGATTAAAAGAGAAGGCGAGTATGTCGAAGTGGAAGGTAAAGGTATCGAAGGGTTAAGTGAACCCACTTCCATCCTAGATGTAGGAAATTCAGGAACGACTACTCGTTTAATGCTTGGGATTCTTGCAGGTGTGCCGTTTCATACGTCTCTAATTGGAGATGAGTCGATTGCCAAGCGTCCTATGAGCCGCGTTACGGTGCCCCTGCGCTCTATGGGTGCAAAGATTGATGGGCGTGAGCACGGCCAATATACGCCTTTATCCACTCGGGGAGGAGCTTTAAAAGCAATTCATTACCATTCTCCTGTAGCAAGTGCACAAGTAAAATCAGCGATTTTACTAGCGGGACTTCATGCGGAAGGCACAACAAAAGTAACCGAGCCTTTTACATCACGTGACCATACAGAGCGTATGCTTCGCGCTTTTGGAGTAGACGTAGAGGTAGATGGAACGACTGTAAGCATTAAAGGAGGACAATCTCTGCGCGGAACGGATGTATACGTACCTGGTGACATTTCTTCAGCCGCGTTCTTTCTTGTTGCAGGAGCCATTGTTCCAAACAGCCGAATCGTTTTGAGAAACGTCGGACTCAATCCTACAAGAACAGGTATTATTGATGTGCTTCAGCAAATGGGTGCACGCCTTACAATTTCTAATGAACGTATTCAAAATGGAGAGCCTATTGGCGATTTGACAATTGAAACGTCTCAGTTGAAAGGGATTGAAATTGGGGAGGATTTAATTCCTCGTTTAATTGATGAAATTCCAGTGATCGCTCTTTTGGCGACTCAGGCGAATGGGAAAACAGTTATTAAAGATGCCGAAGAATTAAAAGTAAAAGAAACGAACCGTATCGATACGGTTGCAACGGAGTTAAGCAAGCTCGGTGCCTCTGTTACTCCAACAGCTGATGGCCTCATTATTGAAGGCAAGACGGCCCTGCAAAGCGGTGAAGTAGACAGCTATGGAGATCATCGAATTGGAATGATGCTTGCGGTCGCAGCAACCATTGCAACGGGAGAGGTAACGCTAATGAGAAGTGAAGCTATTCACGTCTCGTATCCTACTTTCTTTGAAGATCTTGATAAACTAAGCGAATAAGAAAAAGACTGGAACAAACGCATTGTGGTTGAAGAAAAATCCGAACGATGAATTGATATTCTTGATAGAGAATCAAACTCGTTCGGATTTTTATTCGAAAAATGTAAGCGTATTCAAATTGATTTGTTGAACAAACGCTCAAACTATTTTATCATGGTGTATAGAAGCATGTGTTCTTGCTTCGGTTTGGAAAAATAGAAAATTAATTCGTTTTATTTGTATATAAAAAGTGAATGTAATAATAAAGGAGAATTGTGTGTGAAAGAATTAGACCGCGCGATAGGTTACGTAGAATCCAATGAAATTGAAAAAGGTCTTGCCCTTATTCATGAATTGAAAGATAAAGCTACAGACGAAGAAAAATTTTTAATGGCTGAACAGCTTCAGGAGTGGGGACTAGTGAATGATGCGCTGCCTTTAATAGATGACCTCATCGCTAAATACCCAGAAGAAGGCGAGCTGTATTTATTAAAAGCTGAAATGCTTATTGATTTAGAAGAAGAAGAAGAAGCAATTCATATTTTAAATCAAATTAGCAGCGAAGATGATAACTACGTACCAGCTCTGCTTCTTGTAGCTGATTTATATCAAATGCAAGGCCTTAGTGAAGTAAGTGAGCAAAAGTTAATGGAAGCGAAAAAAATGCTTCCAAATGAACCCGTTATCGATTTTGGGCTCGGTGAATTTTACAGCAGTCAAGGAATTTATCAAAAGGCGATTCCTTTTTATCAAACGCTGCTAAAAACAGAAAAAGAATTTAACGGCACGGATCTTCGTCAGCGATTAGCTGAAAGTTTAGCAGGCATCGGCCAGTTCGAAGAAGCGCTTCCTTACTTTGATCAAGCGCTAAAAGATAAGCTTGAGATTAACACACTATTTGAATATGCGATTTCAGCGTATCAAGCAGGTCATTATCAGACCGCTATTGAAAAGTTCACAGAACTAAAAGAGTTAGACCGTGAGTACCATTCTCTTTATTTATATTTAGCAAAATCATATGAACATGAAGAGATGCTAGAAGAGGCTGCGGTGGCTGTCAACGAAGGTATTGCGCAGGATGAATTTCAAAAAGAACTTTACTTTTTTAAAGGTAAAATAGCATTAAAGAGCGGTCTAGAAGAAGAGGCTGAATCGGCATTTCAACAAGCGATTGCACTAGATCCAGGATATATTGAAGCCATTTTAACTCTCTCTAAACTTTATATGAGTCAAGAGAGATATGAAGATGTAGTAGAGAATATCGAGCACGCCAAAGAATATAATGAGCATGACCCTCATTTTGAATGGGATTTAGCAAAAGCTCATCAGGAATTAGAAAATTATGAAGAAGCGCTAAAATACTACGAATCTGCATACACTGTTTTTAAAGAAGAGTATGCGTTTTTAGAAGAGTATGGTTACTTCTTATTAGAAGAAGGACAGCGTTCGAAAGCGAAGGGGATTTTCCAAGCTTTATTAGCAATGGATCCAACAGTAGATGAAATTCAAGACATATTATTTCAATTAGAAGAATAAATAATAGTTCAGAGGATTTTATTGCTGCCGTGTGGAATAAATAACTGTAAAAGGTGTTTTAACTGAGAGTTTAAACACAGAGGAGGGAAGTGAGAATATGACGACCCCTGTTACTGTCAACGAGAAAAAAGAATTTGTTCGCTGGTTTTTAACGAATTATCAGCTGAAGCGCAGAGAATGTGTATGGATTTTAAATTATTTGATGAGCCATGATCAATTGATGAAACGAGTTCACTTCGTTGAGCAAGCACAGTTTTGTCCTCGCGGGATGGTGATGTCTACGCACTGTGTGGAAGACCCTCCATTTCGTTTTTATAAAGAAAATATCATGACAACCGATGCAGAAAAATCATTTCATGATATTCGTTTGAATCGAGAAGAAGACATTTATATTCAATTAAACTTCCGATCGTTGTATTCATCGCCTCAATATGTGGCTGTACTGGAAGACAATCCGTATATGCCAAAAGCTAATCAAACAAATGAAAAAGACAGAGTATTAGCTGAGCAAATATTGGAAGAATCTATTCAGAAGTTTCAACGATCAAAAATCATGGAACTAATTGATAAAGCGTTAGATGAAAACGATAAAGAGGAATTTCAGCGCTTAAGCGAATATTTAAATAACCATTATGTACAGTAGATAAATGAGGGATTGGCTAGCTTCTTAGAAAAAGGTCAATCTCTTTTTTTATCTTCTTATTCATTTTGAAAAATAAATAAGACAAGCTTTAGCGAGCTTGCTGAGAGGAGAAGGAAGTTGAAGCTTCAGGCCAAGGAAATGGATGTGTATCTACAATCCAAAAGTTATGTTGATACCGTATTAGTTCCACTCATTCCAATTGATTTCGGAGAAGATTTAAAGCTTACTGCATCTATGAGTGAATATACGACTGCTCTTACTGAAGAGTTAGAGAGACAATTTAAAGGAAGAGTGATTTTAACACCTAGTTTTACATACTTAAAAAAAGATGGAGTAGCTGCTGTTTATGAAACATTACTTCGTTGGAATGAGCATATAAATGACAATGAAGTCAAACATCTTTTTGTGCTTACTAGCGACCGAGACTGGCTGCAGTTTGAAAAAGAAATAGGGGCGTACTGCATTTGGATACCTGCTTTACCGCTTGAGCATATAGATGAGTCGCATAAGTATACGCTCATACATGAACAAGTTCAACAGCTCTTACCGATTTTTGTAGAGAAATGGAGTGTTTAAAAAGACTGTAGAATAAGCAATGGAAGCGCAAACAAAATAATGACAAAAAATTTAGAAAAATAAAGATTATTTCCATGTTTTAGGTTTTTATTGTATTGACCTTCCAGAAATATTAATATATCATGATTATGTCCTAGTTTAATAGAATGGTCCATCATGTGTCCAAAATTCTCTGGACTGAACTTTTTTAAAGGGGGGAAAAGCATGGGTGATCGGGTATCAAGACGACAGTTTTTAAACTATACGCTCACTGGTGTAGGAGGATTTATGGCTGCTGGAATGTTAATGCCAATGGTGCGCTTTGCAGTAGACCCAATTTTGGAAAAAGAAGCGGGTCAGGATTTAGTAGCTGTAGCGCAGGTTAAAGACATTACAAAAGAGCCGAAACGTGTCGATTTTAAAATCAAGCAAGTGGATGCGTGGCATAAATCAGAAGAACCAAGATCGGCTTGGGTGTACAAAACTGATAAAGGTGAAATCGTCGCGCTGTCACCAATTTGTAAGCATTTAGGCTGTACGGTTAACTGGGCTGGTGACAAAAACTATCCACATCGTTTCTACTGCCCTTGTCATGGGGGAATGTATGAAAAAAGCGGTAAAAATGTACCGGGGACACCACCGATGGGACCGTTAGATGTATACGTTCAAAAGGTAAAAGGCGGTACGTTATATCTAGGAAAAGCCAAACCACAAGGAGGGGCATAGAAAATGTTGAATAAAATCTATGACTGGGTGGATGAACGGCTGGATATTACTCCTTTATGGCGAGATGTGGCCGATCATGAAGTGCCAGAGCACGTAAATCCTGCACATCACTTTTCAGCATTTGTGTATTGTTTTGGTGGATTAACGTTTTTTGTTACCGTTATTCAAATTTTATCAGGTATGTTTTTAACCATGTATTATGTACCAGATATAAAAAATGCATGGGAATCCGTTTATTATTTGCAAAATGAAGTCGCTTTCGGACAAATTGTTCGAGGTATGCATCACTGGGGAGCAAGTTTGGTTATCGTCATGATGTTTTTACATACACTTCGTGTTTTCTTCCAAGGAGCATACAAAAAACCCCGCGAGTTAAACTGGATTGTGGGTGTGTTAATTTTCTTTGTTATGTTAGGTTTAGGTTTTACAGGTTATTTGTTGCCGTGGGATATGAAAGCGCTCTTTGCAACGAAAGTAGGTTTGCAAATTGCTGAATCCACACCAATTATAGGCCAGCAAGTGAAGACATTACTCTCAGGACATCCAGACATCGTTGGTGCTCAAACACTAACTCGCTTTTTCGCCATTCACGTATTCTTTTTACCCGGAGCCCTACTTGGCTTAATGGGTGCCCACTTCTTAATGATTCGTAAACAAGGAATTTCAGGACCACTATAAAATTTTATACGCTTTATTCAAGTATTCAATCACACTAGTCATCATATGCATCAAGCACATACTCCGTTGTTAGTACTTTCACTAGAACAGTGAGAAAAAGGAGGGAGAACATGCATCGTGGTAAAGGGATGAAGTTTGTTGGAGATTCACGTGTTCCTGCAGAACGAAAACCCAATATTCCAAAAGATTACTCTGAATTTCCAGGGAAAACAGAAGCATTCTGGCCAAACTTTTTACTAAAAGAATGGATGGTAGGGGCAGTTTTTTTAATCGGTTATCTATGTTTAACCATCGCTCATCCATCTCCTCTTGAACGTATTGCCGATCCAACTGATACGGGGTACTTGCCTCTTCCTGACTGGTATTTTTTGTTCCTATATCAATTGCTTAAATATTCATTTGCTTCTGGTCCATATAATATTATAGGTGCATTTATTATTCCAGGGATTGCATTTGGCGCATTAATGCTTGCTCCGTTCATTGATCGAGGACCAGAAAGAAGACCCGCTAAGAGGCCGTTTGCAACAGGATTCATGCTTTTGGCTATAGCAGCAGTCTTTTTCCTAACGTGGCAGTCAGCGACGCAGGTGGATTGGAAAGCGCGTGAAGAGCAAGGGAAAATTAGAGAAGAAGTAGCGATTGACAAGAATTCAGAAGGCTACAAAATTATGCAAGAACAAACGTGCTTGACCTGTCATGGTGATAACTTACAGGGAGGCCCTGCGGCTCCGGCTTTAACAGGAATTGATTTATCTCCTGAAGAAATCGCCAATATCGCAAAAAATGGTAAAGGCAATATGCCAAAAGGTGTTTTCAAAGGTTCAGATAAAGAATTGAAAACGCTCTCGGAATTTGTCGGCAACTTAGGGAAAGAATAGTGAAAATCAGCCAAAGGGCTGGTTTTTTTTTGAATTTATTTAATGCTGTGTTTTACATCAATGAGATAGGTGCTTGCTATTGTTCAAAAACTGTACATAATAAAGAAGAGATTAAATGTAAAGGAGACTTTCTAAATGGCTTGGTTATGGTATACCTTAAAAGATAAGCGTTTTTTAACGCTTTTGCTGATTGTGAATATACTAGGAACAATCTACGGATATATTTGGTATGGAAGTCAATTAGCGGAAACGCCTAAGAAGTTTTTATTATTTGTGCCTGATAGTCCAACGGCAAGCTTGTTTTTTGTTATTGTACTTATCGGTTTTTTACTTGGAAAGCATTTTTCACTGTTTGAAGCTTTAGCAATGATCACGCTGTTTAAATACGGGATTTGGGCCGTCGTAATGAATGTATTGGTCTATGTGTTAACAGGATACATTGATTGGATGATGCTTATGTTAATGGCTTCTCATGCAGCAATGGCTTTTCAAGGGCTTTTATACGTACCGTTTTACCGGATTAAATTATGGCATATAGCTGTTGCCGCTGTATGGGCTGTACATAATGATATCATTGATTACGTTTTTTCTATGATGCCAAGATACAGCATGCTCAATGCGTATATGTCTGAAATTGGTTATTTTACATTTTGGCTAAGCATTTTATCTATTTTCATTACATACTGGTTCACAGTTCGTGCTTCTTCAAAAAAACAGCTATAAAAAATTTTTGAAATAGGCGCACGAAACGAGCTCTCTTTTTCTAAGATATAGTAGGCTATATTTAAGTATGAGGTGAGTGACTGTGAAGGAAACCAAACGAGAGCTTCATCCGTCCGTTGTGGAATTTAAACAATTTGTAAAATCACATCCCAAATTAGTAGAACAGGTTCGAAAGCAGCAAAAAACGTGGAAAGAGCTTTATGAAGATTGGTATTTATTCGGTGCAGAAGATCCAATGTGGGAGGCATATCGTTCAGAAGAAAGTGCAAAGACTGAACCAGCTGCTGCAACAGAGGAGAAAAAAGATATTATGGGTACAATTGTATCCTCGCTGAAAAACATGGACTTGAATCAAATGCAAAATCATATCACAAATGTAAATTCAGCTATTTCGAATATTCAACAAGTACTGCAGCAATTTCAGCCATCTAAGCCATCCGGTGGAGGAGCAGCTTCCGGGCCAGGGAATCCATTTGGCTTTAGGAAAGATTAAACGCAATGAGAAAAGATATATACGAGTATATGCAGTCTCGCCCTAAGCTCAACGACTTCGTTCGTGAACAGCCAATGTGGTACCGGCGTTTATCTAGAAATCCTGAAGAACTGGAGAAATTTGAATTAGAATCCAAGCACTACTACAAACAAACGATTCCTCATAAAGTCGAAAAGTTTTCGAATTCGATTCAAATGGCAAACATGATGTTTCATATGTTTCAGTCCATGAAAAATCAATGATCTCTGCATACATAGCGATGCAGAGATTTTTGCACGTCATGAGTAAAAACAAAGAGTTTGTAAACACTATGGAGAAACGAATGATAAAGGAATGGTATTATGCGCTTACTATTAACGACGGCCTTATGTGTAGTTTCTCTGCTAGGATGCAACCATGATAAACCAAAACCTGAAACTGAAATTTCCTCTCAACCGCGGGCAGCTGAAACGTTTGGTGCAATGAATACAAAACCTTCACTGATGGTACACCAGCATGTGAAAGGACAAAACGTATACGTCGAATGTATTCTAAGCGGGTTTTCATTTTCAACAGAGAGTGGATTCCTTCAAATCAAAGTAGATGGAAAACCATTTAAAGAAATGAAGCAAGCAGCCTTTGTTTTAAGTGATCTTCCAAAAGGATCTCATACTGTTACGATTGAACTGATGAAATCTAAAGAAGAAAGTTATCAAGTGAGGAATACCTTTACGGTTGAAATTATATAGTTAAAAAGTAGAACTTGTAGTAAATCAGTGTAAGCTGTTTTAGCAAGTTCTTTTTCTTTAGATCCAAAACGTGATAAGATAAAAACGGAGGTGCACAGCCATGCTGACAACAATGAGAACTGTTGAATTACTCGATGAGTCTGATCACGTAGCGAACATGGTGTTACAATCAGACGTAGCCGAGAACTATCGTCAATGTTTATATAGATTAAATAAAGATTCACATGCACAGGCATTAATTGCTGAATTTGTGAAAATAAAGGAACAGTATGAGGATGTTCAACGATTTGGAAAATATCATCCTGATTATAAAACCATTACGAGACAAGTACGTGATGTAAAGCGTCAAGTTGATTTACACGCGACAATCGCTGCGTTCAAAAAAGCAGAAAATGAATTACAAAAGCTGCTTGATGAAATTAGCGTTATCCTTGGTCAAGCTGTTTCAGAGCACGTTAAAGTACCGACGGGAAATCCGTTTTTTGATACGGGAAGCAGCTGCGGCGGTGGCTGCGGATCTGGTGGAAGCTGTGGGTGCAGCGCATAAGCCGTTTACTGTATAAACCGAACGCAATCAGCACAGGAATTTCCACAGCAGGCCATTTTACGCTGTGGAACGTAAAACCTGTGCTGATAGACATAAGTAAGATGCTGACTTCTGACAAAAGTCGAGCGCCACGTAGCATTTGTATTGGATGTAGCAAAAATAGATGAAGCTTCTAGAAGCTCATCTATTTTTCTACGCTTAATTGATGTGTTTATATACAAAAAGGGTATATTTGTGATTTTTTTGAAAATGACTTGTTCAATAGTTCTGTGCTCGTTAAAATGATTAAGAAAGAGCATCCAGATATCATCTAAATTCATACATAAAGCACCTACTTCATATAAAAGAATTTATGATAAAGAAAACCAATATAACGTATGCAAAAGGGGAACTAAATATGTTTGTTGAACGTCAAGGAATTGTGGCGTATGTGCATTCTGTTAAGCAAGCAAAAGCATTGCGAAAGTACGGAAATGTACATTACGTATCTAAAGAATTAAAGTATGTTGTCTTATATTGCAACCAAGATGGCATTGAAAAAACAATCCATAAACTTCAGTCTCTACCTTTTGTGAAGAAAGTAGATCCTTCTTATCGGCCGTTTTTAAAAACAGAATTCGAAAATTCAAAGCCGGATAAGGCGAAGGAATATGACTATAAGATAGGAATTTAAACAAAAAAGGAATGTGATGTACATTCCTTTTTTTATTTTACTTGCCTTTAGCAAACGAATAGGCAAGGATGAGATTATTGCATTGGCGGAATAAAGCGGTTCATTCGCAAAATGCCAATAAGGTGCTGATAGTATAGTGCTGTTTCTGGAAATGTAGTAGATGGTTTGACATCGAGTGCCACAATTTCTTTTCCCGCTTCCTCAGCAGCTTGTTTAAATAACTCAACGCGCTTGCTGTCGTTTTGTTTTAAAACAATTCCTTCTCTGCAAACGTAAAGCGGTTGGAAATTCCCTTCAGCTGTTGGGTGCAAGACAGCGACAAAAGAAGCTACTTGTCGATCTTCTTTTACTGTTCGCAGCATAATAAGATGAGCAAGACGATGTTTGTTGGTTTTAACAATCTCTAACAGCTCATAAATATCTGAATACCCTTCTCCGAGCTCAATAAAACGCTGAATCATATGTATTTCCCCCTTTATGTATTAAAAAAGCAAACTCACGTAGTTTAATGTATCATTGAATATTTTAAGAGTAAATAAAAAAATCCCTACAACTACTCATTGTAGGGCCCTTCAATAAAGGGGTGTAATCACCTCTGCGATTACAAGCACCTTGATGAAGGCAAAGGGAGAGGAGAAACCGGAGGAAGAACTTATGGGGAAACGTAAGTCTTCTCCGCGGTTGGCAACAACATCGGTTAGATGATGTTGTTACTAGTCAGTATGTCCGTTTTAAACGTTCATATACCTGTCTTGTGAAATTCACTTTTTAATACATAAAAGATTGATAACATGACAGAGAAAAAGGGTAAATTTACGTTTATTATGACATATTAAAGTAAAGGAAACCTTCTATGAACGAAATGCCGAATGATCTTCATAGGTGTATCTTCTAGAAAAGAATCAGTGTATCTAAGGACACAGTCGTAAAAGTCCATCATAAAAGCAAGCTGCTCGGTTATTGCACAGAATGCATACAGCATTGAATAAATTGAGGATTTTTGCTAGTCTTTGTAATTCAAAATATGTTAGGATAATGAAGAATAAGGAAGTAAAAGTAAGGTAGTGATAAGGATGAGAGTAGTAGCAGGTTTATATAAAGGCCATGCGTTAAAGGCGGTTCCAGGATACTCAACCCGCCCTACAACAGATAAGGTGAAAGAAGCTATTTTTAATATGATTGGACCGTTTTTTGAAGGTGGAACAGCTCTTGATTTGTTCGGTGGAAGCGGTGGCTTGGGAATTGAAGCTCTAAGTCGAGGAATAGATAAAGTCATTTTTGTGGATCGGGATGGCAAAGCGATTCAGACGATTAAAGCAAACTTAGCATCCTGCCGGTTAGAAGACCGCGCTGAAGTGTATCGAAATGATGCAGAGCGTGCACTGAAAGCGATAAAGAAAAGGGAGCTGACTGTCGATTTACTTTTGCTTGATCCACCGTATAAAGCACAAAAGTTGAAAGCGCTTATCGAAACGGTAAGTGAAGAAAATCTTCTAGCAAAAACAGGAATTATTGTAGCGGAGCATTCTCATGATGTACATTTAGATAATGAGATTGGTTTATTTGAAAAAATAAAAAGCGAAACGTACGGTATCATTGGTGTTTCTATTTATACATACAAAAAAGAAGAATCAGTTGAATAAATCAATGAGCTGTTAGATGTAGAAAGGGGATACGTATGGGCAGTATAGCTGTTTGTCCAGGAAGCTTTGATCCAGTTACAAATGGACATTTTGATATTATTAAACGAGGCGCAAATGTATTTGATACGATTTATGTGGTTGTTTTAAATAACTCCTCAAAAAGTCCTCTATTTACAGGGGAAGAGCGAGTAGCTTTGCTGAAAGAAGTAACAAAATCACTTCCTAATGTGGTAGTAGAGTCGTACAGCGGATTATTAATGGAGTATGCAAAAGAAAAGCAGGCAAAGACCATTTTAAGAGGTTTGCGTGCAGTATCGGATTTTGAGTACGAAATGCAAATCACATCTGTAAATCGCGTATTAGATAAAGAAATCGAAACGTTATTTATGATGACAAATAATCAATACTCGTTTTTAAGTTCTAGTATTGTAAAAGAGGTAGCTAAATACGGCGGGAATATTTCTGAATTAGTTCCTCCCCCTGTTAGAGAAGCGCTTGCAGAAAAATTTGAACAGCTGTCTCAAAAATAAGATAAAAAAGAACGTGACGTTTTCTTTGCCGATAAGAAAACGTCACGTTCTTTTTTTACTAGGAACGATGAAGAAATGTTCTTTTTGAATAAAGATAAATATAGCAGCACAGCGTAAAAATCGTTAAGAGCGGTCCGTACACGTTTAGCCACTGCGATAGAATCGTAACGGACTCCAAGTGAGAAAAAACCGGCAGTGCTCCTTCAGATGCTTGAAAAGTAGTAATGGATTCTCGAAGAGGACCCCATAGAAAGATAGTGAATACTACCGCAAAACAGCCGTGAAAAATCCGTGCAATAAAAAACGGGAAAAATCGAATATCTGTTTCGGCGAGTATACTAGCTACTTGTGCTTGAACGGAGAAACCGCTGAAGCCTAATACAAAGCTAACGATGATAATTTGATGAAACAGCAGCGTGTCTGGTGCTTCACTTGCTAGACGGCTTCCTAGCGTGATTTCAAAAATCCCTGAAATAAAGGGAAGGCTCAGTTCAGTTCCTATATGACACAGGGAAAACAAATAAGCTAGACCGCTGCTTAAAACGGCCGTGATATGAGTAACATATAAAAGTTTGTTTAATACAGAAAATAAAATGATAAAACCGCCAATCATTAAGAGAGATTGAACAGCAGAAGTAACTGCATCTCCTAGAAGCTTCCCGATAGGACGCTTATCTTTTAAACGCGTTTTATGCATTTCATGAAAAGCTAACGATAAAGAAGGTTTTTGAGTTACTTGTCCTTTCGGTTTTGCTGATCCATAAAAACGCATCACCAGTCCTACACAAATATTCCCTATGTAATGAGAGAGAGCCAATATGATACCGACAGCTGGATTGTGAAAAAAGCCAACTGCCACAGCTCCAAAAATAAAAATAGGGTTAGATGAGTTAGTAAATGATACGAGTCTTTCAGCTTCGATAGCTGTTAGCTGCTTTTCTTGACGCAGCCGGGAAGTGATTTTTGCACCTGAAGGAAAACCAGAAGCCATGCCCATTGCTAAAGCAAAACCCCCTACTCCAGGTACTCGGAATAAAGGCCTCATAAACGGCTCTAATAAGATCCCAATGAACTTCACTACGCCAAACCCAATAAGCATTTCTGAAACAATAAAAAAGGGCAGCAGAGAAGGAAAGACGACCTTCCACCATGTGTTGAGACCTCTTACTGAACCTTCTAGCGCTTCTTTTGGATATACAATAAGCGCAATAGCGAGAAGCGTTACGCTCGTCCCGAGCAGAAGTGTTTTCACCATCGATTTATTCAACGAACGATTCATCTCCTTTTCTAAGCTCACGTCATTTTGATATGAATGAAATGAGGAGTTTTAGGCAAATGTACAAGTTCTTCTATATATCAATATACGAAGCTAGGCATCGACTTTATGCCTATGAGTAAGGAGAAAATAAATTCATGATGAATAAAAAGGCGTCTTGTCACATTTGGAAATACAATTCATATACATAAATCAATGCACTTTTAGGATGGTCAAGAAGTAAAAAAACGTAGACGCAGCTAGCGAAGAGTAAGAATTTCTTAAAACAACCTTCAGTATAGTATAATGCTTAATAACCACGGTGTATTGAGCAAAACATATCTTTAGCTTCATACTAAATGAACAAATAGAAAATGAAGAATAGTCCTACCGAAGACAGGGCAACAATGATAGAGAAGCTCATCAAATGTTTTTACATTTTTAGAAGTCTATAAGGTAAAACGAGGGGGCAGGTAAAGTGGAAAGCCCAAAAATAGGAGTTGCTTTAGGCTCAGGTGGAGCTAGAGGTTTTGCCCATTTAGGAGTAATCAAAACGCTAACAGAAAATAACATTCCTATTGATTTTCTAGCTGGCAGCAGCATGGGAGCTTTAGTTGGTGCACTATATGCGTCAGGTATTGAACTGGAAACTCTTTATAAAATGGCGCTAACGTTCAAACGAAAGTATTATTTGGATTTTACCGTGCCTAAAATGGGATTTATTACAGGTAACAGAGTAAAATCGCTGGTTCGCACCTTTACGCAAAATAGAACCATTGAACAGCTATCTATACCGTTTGCCATTGTAGCGACAGATTTGAAAACAGGAGAGAAAGTGGTGTTTAAACAAGGACCTATCGCTGAAGCGGTGAGAGCAAGTATTTCAATTCCAGGAATCTTTGCTCCCGAAGTAATTGATGGACGATTGCTTGTAGACGGCGGGGTAGTGGACCGTATTCCTGTATCGGTTGTAAAAGAAATGGGATCTGATATTGTCATTGGAGTCGATGTATCAAAAGCGAAAGTGAATGCAGAAATCAGCTCCATTTTTGATGTCATTATGCAAAGTTTAGATATTTTGCAAGATGAGCTAGTAGCTCACCGAACTATTGCTTCAGACGTTATGATTCGTCCTAATCTCGATACTTTTAGTTCCAGAGCGTTTACAAACATTCAAGAAATGATTTCAATTGGTGAACAAGCAGCACATGAGCAGTTGCCTTCTATTCTACAAGCAATTGATCACTGGAAGGAGAACAAAAAAAGTGAAATCTAGAATTAGAATTTTGGTATATTTGGCTGTTATTGCAGTGGTGGCAATGCTTTGTTTTTATCCTTTGCCGTACTACATTACAAAGCCTGGAATGGCAGAAGAACTTGCGCCTATTATTAAGGTAGAAGATGGATACCATGAAAAAGGGACGTTTATGCTTACAACTGTAAGAATGGGCAGAGCAACTCCTCTTTCATATGGTCTTGCGAAAATACAGGACTTTCATGAAATTTTCCCTACCAAGCAAATTTTGCAGCAAGGTGAAAGCGATGAAGATTACTCGACAAGGCAATTACATATGATGGATACGTCAAAAAATGCCGCTATTTCAGTAGCATATGAAGCAGCTGGAAAGAGCGTTTCCTATCACAATAAAGGCGTATATGTTACATATGTTGTAGAAAATATGCCTGCACATGGAAAACTTCATGTTGGAGATGTAGTGACAAAAGTAGATGAGAAAAAAATTCAAACTGCTGAGGACTTAATCAACTACGTATCGACTAAAAAAGCAGGAGATTCAGTATCAATTTATGTAAAAAGAGCTGGCAAAGAAAGCAAACATACTCTAAAAGTTAAAGCATTTCCTGACGAGCCGAAACGAGTAGGCCTAGGAATTGCCTTAGAAACAAACCAAGAATTAAAAGTTAAGCCCGATATACATATTGATACTGAAAAAATAGGAGGGCCTTCAGCAGGGCTGATGTTCTCGCTTGAAATTTATAATCAGCTTGTTAAAGAGGACATGACAAAAGGCCACCGAGTTGCAGGTACAGGGACTATCAATGATAAAGGAGAGGTAGGACCAATTGGAGGTATTTCGCAAAAAATTGTAGCGGCAGATAAAGAAGGAGCAGAGATTTTCTTTGCACCAAATGAAAAAGGGGCTGCGGGCTCTAACTACCGAGAAGCAGTGAAGACAGCTAAAAAAATAAACAGTGATATGAAAATTGTACCCGTGGATTCATTTTCAGATGCCGTAACGTATTTAGAAAAGCTGAAACCATAAAAAAATCGTCTCTTGCAGACGATTTTTTTATGGCCAAATGATAGGGGGCTGCGTATATTCTTGTTTCATAAACTGAGAGCGCAGAGGTTCCACAAATGGCATACTATAAACATGTGTCGCTTTAATATCGGTATCAATTTCTTTTAGTTTACATTGCGATACAGTGGATACAATAGGAAGGGAAAGCTTTTTCTTAATTGTTTTTAAATAGCCTTGTCCCGTTTTTGACATCCCTAATAAGCGAATATAAGGGTCAGCTTGTTGCATCTCGCTTTTTGTTGTGTTGGTTAAAAGGTGAACGCACATGCGCTGTAAACGGGTTCTCGTATATCGCTTCGTTTTAACCTTTGTTAAAAAATCTTCAAATGAAGTAGCTGAAGAAATATAAGATAGCAGCCGATGTTCAATGCCTTCTTCTATTTCATAAATACGCTGTAAGTCATAAAGTGGAGTAGTTAGTAATTTGTATTTCAAAAATGGGAAATAATGTTCCCATTTTTGAAACTGCCCGTGTGCTTGCTTGTAAGCTGCTAATTCATTTGCTGTACTAACTGGCATGTGCTTGCTCAGATCCCCATGGCTGCTGCTGTCAAAAATAGCTTTACGTATGCTTGTAGCGCTTGAAATAAAAGAGGAAGACAGGGAATCATCGTGATAATGTGATTGAATTCGAGTGATTGTATATGGTTTAATAGATGCATGCTGTTTTTTAATGGCAGCTACATAGCTCATTCCAAGCACATTATTTGGCTGAGATAGATCAATAGGAGCCTCCGTGAAAAGCTGTAAGAAAGCATTGGAAGCTGCTTTTGGATAACTGTTCCCTTTTTTCATCTCTTTTTGAATTAAAGCGGATAGCTCTGATTCATGAGCTTCGAGCAAATCAGCGGTGCGGGTAAATGAGTCAATATTGCCATTTTCGCTGCCAAAGCATACAAAGTCAGCGTGAAGGGATTCTAAAATAGAAATAGCGCCGCTTGCGAATGTATCAGCTTTTTGAGTAGAAAAAGCATAGGGTAATTCAACGACTAAGTCTGCACCAGCGGCTAAAGCCATTCTTGTGCGGGACCATTTCGATACAAGAGCAGGCTCTCCGCGCTGCAAAAAGTGTCCGCTCATCACAGCAATCACACAATCTGCTCCGGTTTGTTGTTTCGCTTGCTGCAAATGATAAGCGTGTCCGTTATGAAAAGGATTATATTCGACAATTATTCCAACTGCTTGCATAATGTCTCCTTTTAATTTATTATTTTTAGTCTAGCTCTTTGTTTTAAAAACATTTTTTTATGAAAGTAAGAAATTTTTACAAAAAAGCATATTTAAGTACATTATAGTGTAAAGAAAAAATATTGACAAATAATCTTGTGAAAGCTATAATAACCTTTGTTGCCTTGAGGTGATTAACAATGAAATGGACAATACATCAATTGTATCAGTTGCAAAATAAAGGTCTAACATTTGACGAAGTGATTGACGGCAAAGAGTTTATGAATGCTGATCCTCAAATTCGTAGAATGTCAGATGTAAATGTGAAAGGAAGAGCCGACATTAGCTCTTCGAAAGTAACGTTTCACCTTAAAATCTCAGGAGAAATGACGTTGCCTTGTGCTCGTACATTAGTTGACGTTCCGTATCCGTTTGAAATTAACGCAACTGAAACGTTTTTATTGAATGTGAATGCTGATTATGAAGAAGATGCTGAAGTACGCATTGTAGAGGGAGAAACGGTTGATTTACAACCTTTGATTCAAGAGCTAATTATTGTTGAAATTCCTCTGCAGGTATTTAGTGAAAATCAGCAAGCGGCAGGAGCAGCTCCACAGTCAGGAAAAGACTGGGAAGTTGTTACCGAAGAAGAACAGCAGGAAAAAGTAGATCCCCGCTTAGCCGTACTCGAAAATTTCTTTAAAGACAAAAAGAAATAAAAATGCGAAGATCCGGCTTTCGGGCCTTCATATGATTTTAAAATTCTTTTAAGGAGGTGGGAATAATGGCTGTACCTTTTAGAAGAACATCTAAAATGAAGAAAAGAACGCGTCGTACGCACTTTAAATTACAAGTTCCTGGTATGGTAGAGTGCCCAAATTGTGGTGAAATGAAACTATCACACCGCGTATGTAAAGCTTGTGGTACTTACAAAGGAAATGACGTAGTAAGCAAATAATTGCTTATTTAAATAAAAGACCCTCTTAAAGGGTCTTTTATTTTTTTTGCCTTTTTTCCTTCTCTGCCCTTTGGAAGAGAAGGATTTTTCTTATAGAACAAGAACTCTTTTTAAATAAACAATTACTGTTGTAAAAGGATTCATACCTTGTCTATAAGGAGGAAAAAGCATGAAAAAAAGCGAGTTGTTTACTACAAGCCAAGGCATTGCTACATTTGTGATTAATCGTCCTGAAAAGCGTAATGCTATTGATTATGATGTTATGAATGAACTGCAGCAAGCTGTAGATTATGTGAAACATGATCAGTTAGTAAAAGCTTTCGTAATTACAGGTGCTGGTTCAGATGCATTTTGCAGTGGAGGAGATTTAAGCGTATTTCATGAGCTAAAGACTTCGAAAGAGGCGTCTCAAATGTTAACGAAAATGGGGAAAATTCTTTATGAGATTTTAACGCTCCCAAAACCCACAGTTGCCCTTTTGAATGGAACATCGGTTGGAGGAGGATGTGAGCTTGCGATTGCATGTGACTTCCGTATAAGTGCAACCCATAGCCAAATGGGCTTTATTCAAGGGAATTTAGGGATTACAACAGGCTGGGGAGGAGGAACCATTCTTCTTGAAAAGCTGCGTTATCAAGAAGCGATGGAAATGATCTACAGTGCTCAGCTGTATGGAGTAGAACGAGCAAAGCAAATTGGATTTCTTTCCTATGTCACATCGTTTAAAGAGCTAACTATGAGGTGTGAAGAGTGGTTAGCCCCTATCACTCATAAACCGACCCAGGTATTGCAAGCTTACAAAGAAATCGCTATTGAGAAATGGGAGCAAAGCCGGGTTTGGAATCGGATGGAACAAGAAATTCATCGCTGCTCGATATTGTGGGAGTCACCTGAGCATGAAGAAGCGGTTCAAAAGGTCATCGTTAAAAAAACATAGTTATGAACTGCATTTCCATAGCAATATAGTTAATAAGCGAAAGATGAAAGAATCACGGGTTCCCCATTTTGCTTCAAAGTATATGAAAGATTTTCTTGATTGAGAAGAGGAACAATAGTCTATCTTATCTAGTAGGTGCATATTCATTTAATAAGTACGGATAAGGAGGGATAGAAAAATGACTTCTTCTCGTCAAGATGCATGGACTCATGATGAAGATTTATTACTCGCAGAAATTGTACTGCGTCATATACGTGAAGGTGGCACTCAGCTAGCTGCATTTGAAGAAGTGGGGAAGAAACTTACACGAACATCAGCAGCTTGTGGCTTCCGCTGGAATTCTTTTGTGCGCAAACAATACAAGACTGGTATTGATCTTGCGAAAAAACAGAGAAAAGAATTAAAAGCAAGAACTGTTTCAAAAGATGACGAGCAGCCTGCACGCTTATCATATATGGAAGCAGAGAAACATATTTCGCTTAATGAGGTAATTAAGTATTTAGAAAATGTAGATCAAGGGCAAAGACACTCGTCAGAGCTTCTCGAAGCTAATGAAGAACTGCAGCAAAAGATTGAACGTTTACAAGAGAAAGTAACGATTTTGGAAAAAGAAAAAAAAGCTTTGCAAAACAACTTGTTAATTGTGGAAGATGACTATAAAGCTCTTATTGAAATTATGGAGAGGGCTCGTAAAATGGTTGTCTTAAAAGAGGATGAAAAAAGTAGAAAAGTGAAATTTCAAGTGGATAAAAATCTAAATTTAGAAAAAGTTCAAAAGTAAAACGACAGTTGAATGCTCCCTACTTCATGTTGATCATATATACCACATAGATATAAAATAAACAGCTGGAAATCAGCTGTTTATTTTTGTTCGCTTACACCGTTTGGTAGCCAAATAAGAGGGTTTTCTCCCAAATCACGATCGATATCATATGTTACAGGTACGAACCCCATTTTTGACCAAAAATCACTCGATTTTACTCGTGGGCTTGTTTTGATAGGTAATTGAAAGGATTTGGCGTATTCAACGAGCGTTTGACCCAATCCTTTGCGCTGAAAATCGCTGAGCACTTCGAGCTTCCACACTTCAATATACGTTTGAGGCGGCTCGAAATATTGATCGTACTGCTTGTTTCGCTTATAGAGACTCATCCGAGCCACTAAGCTATTTCCAAAATAAATACCGTAAAACGGAGAATTTATTTCATTATCGGAAATCTTCGCATGTAATTCTTCTAGCATTGAAAGTTCTTGAATGCCATATTCTTTGAATTTCTTGAACTCTTCTAGCGTTTTAAAATTAATTTTTAAATGCTTCACTTCGTAATTCATCCCATATCCCCCTTGTTATGTCTCCTTGCTAGACGAACGAACTGGCTTGGTTCGTTCATCTAATATTATATAACAAAAATACAAAATATTCTGTTTTCATGATTGGTGAACGAATATTCAATGCGCATAAGGAAAAATGAATTCTTTCAGTTAAATACGAAGAATACATTACTATAAGCATCGCTTTTTAGAAAGGAAGCAAAAGGAAAGTGAGATTGGAATAGAAAGCGTTTTCAAAAATTGTAGAGGAGTTTTAAAATTATTGTAGAATTATATGGGGGAAAGTAGAAATTTGAGGAAAGGGGAGAGAAAGGTGAAAAAAATACTGATTGCAAATCGAGGAGAAATTGCTCTTCGTATTATTCATACATGCAAACAAATGGGCATTGAAACGGTGGCTGTCTATTCCGATGCAGATGCAGAGCTTCCTTATGTTCAAGCAGCTACAAAAGCACGTCGAATTGGAGAGCCTCCTGTGCAAAAGTCATATTTGAATGTAGAAGAATTGCTGCGAATTAGTCATGAAGAAAAAGTAGATGCCATTCATCCTGGATATGGATTTTTATCGGAAAATAGTGCATTTGCTAAAAGAGCGATTGATGAAGGTTTTTGTTTTATCGGTCCTTCTCCCGAAATCATTTCAATGATGGGCGACAAAATTGCTGCTCGTGCCGCGATGAAAGAAGCGGGTGTACCTGTTGTCCCCGGCAGTGAAGGCGATGTGACGTCAGTTGAAGAGGCTTGTAAAGTAGCGAGTCTAATTGGATATCCCGTTATGTTAAAAGCAAGCGGAGGCGGCGGAGGAATTGGGATGGTGCGCTGCGATAACGAAGAAGCAGTAAAACAAGTGTATGCCTCAACAAAAGCAAGAGCCAAAGCATATTTTGGTCAAGAAGGAATGTTTATTGAAAAGCTTATCACAAACGCAAAACATATCGAAGTACAGGTGTTTGGAGATCAGCATGGTAATGTCGTTCATCTTTTTGAACGCGATTGTTCTGTACAAAGAAGAAATCAGAAAGTGATTGAAGAAGCCCCTGCGCTTTCTTTAAAAGAAAGTACGCGACAAGCCATGCAAAACCAAGCCGTTCAAGCGGCTAAAGCAATCGGATATTATAATGCAGGTACGGTGGAGTTTATTGTGGATGAAGACGAAAATTTTTATTTTCTTGAAATGAACACGCGGCTGCAAGTTGAGCATCCGATCACCGAGCAAATTGCAGGGGTCGATTTAGTTAAGTGGCAGATCTTAGCTGCGCGCGGAGAAAAGCTTCCACGTGTGCAAGAGGAAATAGCAGCAAATAACTATGCCATTGAATTTCGAATTTATGCAGAAGATCCGTTTACTTTTTTACCGGCTCCGGGAAAAATTACGGGTTATCACTTGCCGGAGCGAACCTATGCGCGCGTAGACAGCGGCTACAGTGATATGAATGCGGTTACACCTTTTTATGATCCAATGATTGCAAAAGTTATCATTACTGGTCGTACGCGTTCAAATGCAATTGAACTAGCTAAATCATATTTTACAGAAGCTGTCATAGAGGGAATCAAAACGAATATTCCTCTATTTAAGCAGCTGCTAAATGAAGAGTTATATGAAAAAGGCACCTATAACACATCGTTATTATCAACAGTATTAAATAAAGGAGGAGCACCAAAATGAGTGAAATTAAAGCGACAATGGCAGGCATGGTATTTAATGTGTTTGTTCAGCAAGGTGCAAGTGTAGCTAAAGGGGAAGTTGTTGTTGTATTAGAATCTATGAAAATGGAAATTCCTATTGAAAGCGATCAAGCTGGTATTGCAGAGACCGTCCATATAGCCGTGGGGGATTTTGTGAACGAAGGCGACGTTTTGGTGACTATTTCATAACTCATAAAGGAGAGATATCATGATACATACAGGTGAATCTCAGAAAAAATATGATGAAAATCGTCAAAAAGTAGAGCGTGGCAACGCGGAGAAGTACAAAGAGAAACTTGCAAAACAACAGAAGCTTTTTGTAAGAGATCGTTTAGCCCTTTTATTTGATGATGGGAAATATGAAGAAGACGGCATGTTTGCAAATAATAAAGCCGAAGGGTTGCCGGCAGACGGTGTTGTAACTGCAATTGGAAAAGTAAACGGTGAAACGGTTTGTGTAATGGCTAATGACTCTACTGTAAAAGCAGGGTCTTGGGGGGCCAGAACAGTAGAGAAAATTATTCGGATTCAAGAAGTAGCAGAAAAACTGCATGTGCCTTTGCTGTACCTAGTGGATTCTGCAGGAGCGCGTATTACGGATCAATTAGATATGTTTCCAAACCGCCGAGGAGCTGGACGGATCTTTCACAATCAAGTAAAACTTTCCGGCGTCATTCCTCAAATTTGTTTGCTCTTCGGTCCGTCAGCAGCTGGAGGGGCTTATATCCCTGCATTTTGTGATATTGTTGTGATGGTAGATGGAAACGCTTCTATGTACTTAGGTTCGCCGCGTATGGCCGAAGCTGTTATTGGAGAAAAGGTTACGCTAGAGGAAATGGGAGGAGCACATATGCACTGCAGCGTTAGCGGATGTGGAGATGTGTTAGCTTATTCTGAAGAAGAGGCTATTTCATATGCCAAATCTTATTTAACCTACTTTCCACAAAACTATCAAGAGAAGCCTAAAGTACAAAAAGCTAAAGAGCCTAAGCAGACAAAGGATTTAGTAGAACTAATTCCGGAGAATCAAAATGTTCCATTTGATATCTATGAAGCAATTGATACCCTTATTGACGAAGGGAGCTTCTTTGAAGTGAAAAAACTGTTTGCCGCCGAATTGGTAACAGGGCTTGCACGAATAGATGGAAAAGTAGTAGGGATTATTGCCAATCAGCCGAAGGTCAAAGGAGGAGTGCTGTTTGTAGATTCAGCAGATAAAGGCGCAAAATTTATTCAACTGTGCGATGCCTTCCATATCCCTTTGCTATTTTTAGCGGATGTACCTGGATTTATGATTGGAACCAAAGTAGAAAGAGCAGGCATCATTAGACATGGTGCAAAATTGATTGCAGCGATGAGTTCAGCTACAGTTCCTAAAATTTCCGTAGTCATGCGCAAAGCTTATGGCGCAGGGCTTTACGCTATGGCTGGTCCAGCTTTTGAACCGGATTGCTGCCTTGCATTGCCTACTGCTCAAATTGCCGTAATGGGTCCTGAAGCGGCAGTAAATGCCGTCTATTCTAATAAAATTAATGAAATTGAAGATCCGAAAGAGCGGTTTATGTTTGTTAAACAGAAACAGCAGGAGTATAAAGAACACATCGATATCTATACGCTGGCTTCTGAACTTATTATTGACGACATCGTTCCTGCCAACGAACTGCGTCGAACTTTAATTGACCGCTTTCGATTATATGAAACAAAGAATGTGACCTTTAGCCGTCGTAAACATCCGGTGTATCCCGTATAATAGAAAAAAACGGGATCACTCTAAATAATTTACAACAAGCCCGGTGATTTTTAATCACACGGGCTATATGAATAGGTAAAATTTTAAGAATGCATTTAATTCAAAGCATTTTTTTGCTAAAATGAAACTCAATAATAGAAAGAGGAACAAAAAATACGATGAAAACTATAGGTATTATTGGAGGCGGATCATTAGGTCTGTTGTTTAGCGCGTATTTATCAGATTGTTATGATGTAACCTTGTACACGAAAACAAAAACTCAAGCAAAGTGTATTAACGAAAATGGAATTACCTTACATAGACAAGGGGAACATTACACTAAAAAAGTCAGTGCTATCCCTCTGGAAAAAAACATAAAAGAAGCAGATTTAATCATTATTACTGTAAAACAGTATCATTTAAAAGAGATTATTCCTTTTATTAAAACCCTTACTATACATACTCCCCTTTTGTTTATCCAAAACGGTATGAGCCATATTGAAATTCTCAAAAATCTCCCGCAGCGCACTCTCTATTTGGGTACAGTTGAACACGGGGCAATGCGTACAAATATGGATAGCGTCCATCATACAGGAATAGGAACAACCCGTATTGCTTCGTACAGGGGAGAAATAGAGTCTATCTTTCCAATTGTGAATTTTCCTTGGGTGATTGAAGCAGATTGGTATGCGATGCTGGTGAAGAAATTAGTTGTAAATGCGCTCATTAATCCTCTTACGGCGCTGTATCGGGTAAAAAATGGGCAGCTGATTCATAACAGCTACTTTTATAAAACGATGCGTCTATTGTTTGAAGAAATTGCCGCTGTGTTAAAACTGGATTCAGCTTTTAATTATTGGGAAAATGCGCTGGGGGTTTGTTCGCGCACGAGTACAAATCAATCTTCTATGCTAAAAGATATACAAGAGGGGCGGCAAACAGAAATTGATGCTATTTTAGGCTATATTCAAACACAAGCTGCTGAAAAAAGAACGTCGACGCCTATTGTTGACTTTTTATATGGGTCAATAAAAGGAATCGAAGAAGAAAAGGGTGATTAACATGGGAAGTTTTATTGCTGGGGTTTTTGCGACGTTTGTTACTCTGCCGCTCGTTGGTTTTTTTATTCTATACATGCTTTTACGCAAACTGACGAAAAATAAAAGGAAATCTGTCCACATAGCAACGTACATTACTACGGTTTTTCTTATTTTGTCCGTGCATTATGCAGCTGTCGAAATTTTCGGGCACTCTTTTTTGTGGTTGATTGCGTTAGTCCTTTTAGTTGTAGCAATGATTATGATGTTTGTACATTGGAAAGTCAAACATGACTTAGAAATGAAGCTTGTTGCGAAAGGGTTCTTTCGGATGAATTTTGTTTTGTTTTTTATTGCACATATTGTATTAAATATAGGTGGAATCGCTTTTCGTATTTCCTCTCTGTAAAGCATGTTACTAGACGTGAGCAGTTACATTATGGATAATGAAGCTATATGTAGAGAATATAAGTATTAGGAAAAGAAAGGAAGTTCTTTCATGGAGATTACAGACGTCTCTTTAAAGGCGGGAAACAAACTAACGAACGATTACATAAAAGGTGAAAAGCAAGCCCTTTCCTTTTTTCATTATAATATACACGAAAAAGACGTATATGAAAAACGTTTAGCGGATGTTCAAAAGCAGTCTTATCCAAGAGAACAGCTTGCTGAGTATCTGCTTGATTTTAATAAGCGCTACGGAGCATCTTCTAAGACGATTGAAAATATTGAAAAGCTAAAAGATCCTAACAGCGTAGTGGTCGTTGGAGGTCAGCAAGCGGGGCTGCTTACGGGTCCTTTGTACACCATTCATAAAGTGATTTCAATTGTGCTCCTAGCTAAACAACAAGAGGAAGCTTTAAACGTGCCCGTGCTTCCGGTATTTTGGATTGCTGGAGAAGATCATGATTTTGCTGAGATCAACCATGTATACACAGAGCATAAAAACCAGCTTTTAAAGAAAACGTTAAAGCATTCTTTAAAGAAAAAGCAAATGGTTTCTCAAATCGAACTAGACCATGAAGCCTGTAGAAGCTGGGTTCGTGATGTATTTCAAACGTTTAACGAAACGGCGCATACAAACCAGGTATTACACTTTGTTTTAGAGGCGTTAGATAAATCACGTACCTATGTCGATTTCTTTGCTCATTTGGTTACCACAATGTTCGCAGAGTCAGGTCTTATTTTAATGGATGCAGCTTCTAAAGAAGTACGCAGCATTGAATCTTCTTTCTTTGTGACGTTAATTGAACAAAATGACAAATTATCGTCAGCCGTTATGGAACAGCAAACAGAGATTCAAAAACAATACGGACGAATGATTGAAGTGGGAGAAGAAACGGCTCATCTCTTTTATTCACACAACGAAAATAGAGTACTTTTAGAAAGAGATGCAGAACAAAAGCAGTTTGTTGGAAAGCAAAATGAACTCGTGCTGTCTAAAGAAGAGCTGGTTCAAATTGCTAAACAAACGCCTGAGCTTCTTAGTAACAACGTTGTGACTCGACCCCTTATGCAGGAGTACTTACTTCCTACCCTTGCGTTTATTGCAGGTCCGGGGGAAGTAGCGTATTGGGCAGAGCTTGAAAAAGCATTTTCTTTATTTAGCTTTAAAATGCCTCCCGTGGTCCCTAGGTTATCCTATGCAATCGTAGAAAGACATATCGAGAAGTATATGGATGAACTTCAGTTAGACCTTTCGAACGTAGTGAACGAAGGCGTAGATGCAGAGAGGGAGCACTGGCTTAAGACAGAAGTTCACAACCCATACGAAATGTATTTTGAAAAAGCGAAAGAAGATTTTGAAAAAATTCATAAAACTCTTCGTGAAAATATTCAAAAAGAAGACAAAACATTTGATGAAGTCATGCTTAAAAATCGAGGGATTATTCAAAAGCAGTTTGAAACCATTCAAAAGATTGTCGAATCCAAACAGCTAATTAAGCACGATGTGAAGCATTCAAAATATGCTCAAGTTGAACTTGCTCTTCGTCCCTACAACGCTCCACAAGAACGTATGTGGAATATTATGTATTATTTAAATGGTTATGGTATGCAATTTGTGTCAGATTTACTAAGTGCTGAAGTCGAATTAAATCACCAGTTAAAAGTCTGTTATGTCTAATAAAATCCTGCTGAAAAGCAGGATTTTTATTTTGGAAAAGAGAAAAAGTCTACAAGGTGAATGGCAACCAATTGAATCCTCATAAGGTATTTATTTCTAATTGTGCAAAAAAACCTTATATTCCTTACATTTTATTCTACGAATATGTCCTACTTTTAACAAAATGACACTATTTGTGACAAAAAGACAAAATTCTACTTAATTCTTATATAAATAGCTGAAATAATGTTGAACTTTGATATATAATATAAACGTGTATATATATCAAAGAAAAACACCGTTTTTTGCTTTTTGTATACATAACTAAGTAGTTTAGAAAGAAGTAGGTGTCATAATGTTTAATCACACAACTGTTTTGCTTAAAGAAGCAGCGGAAGGCTTAAATATTAAGCCGGATGGAGTATATGTCGACTGCACGCTTGGCGGAGCAGGTCATAGTGAATATATCGTAAAACAGCTATCAGAAAAAGGGAAATTAATTGCGTTTGATCAAGACGATGTCGCTCTGGCAAATGCAAAAGAGAAATTGGCCCCGTATCTAGACAGAGTTATTCTAATCAAAAGTAATTTTCGCTATTTAAAAGAGCAGCTAATGAAACATGGAATTGAAGAAGTAGATGGAGTATTGTTTGACCTCGGAGTCTCGTCTCCTCAGTTGGATACACCAGAGCGGGGGTTCAGCTTTCATCATGATGCCCCGCTTGATATGCGCATGGATCAAAACTCAATGTTTTCTGCGTACAACGTAGTAAATGAATGGCCTTATGAAAAACTTGTGAAAATCTTTTTCCAATACGGAGAAGAAAAGTTTTCGAAACAAATTGCCCGCAAAATTGAAGCATATCGAGAGTCTAAACCAATTGAAACAACGCTAGAGCTGGTTGATCTTATTAAAGATGGTATTCCAGCGCCAGCTAGACGAACGGGTGGACATCCGGCAAAACGAATTTTCCAGGCTATTCGAATTGCTGTAAATGACGAGCTTCAAGTATTTGAAGATGCAATTGAACAGGCTATGGATGTAATCAAAAAAGGTGGACGTGTAAGTGTTATTACCTTCCACTCACTTGAAGACCGAATTTGTAAAGTTGCGTTTAAAAATGCAAGTACGGTTCCGCAGCTTCCGCATGGACTGCCGATTATTCCAGAAGAATTTAAACCTAAAATGAAAGTTATTACAAGAAAACCTATTTTACCTTCAGAAGAAGAGATAGAAGAAAATAAGCGCGCGCGCTCGGCAAAGCTTCGAATTGTTGAGAAATTAGTGTAATTAAAGGGTTTAATCAAAGAGGAGGGGACGAGAATGAACAATGTAGCATACAAAGTAAGAGAGCAAGATCAGCAGCAGAAGCAGCAAAAGACGGTACGTCAAGTTGTTCGGAAGACAAAAAGAAAAATCACGGTTGGTGAAAAAATTGTGTATTCTGGATTTGTCGCACTCATGCTGTTTGGGTCTGTGCAAATCATTTCAAATCAATCTTCGCTTTATAGCATCAGTGAAGAAGTGCAATCACTCGATGGAAAGATTGACAAGCAAGAAGCAAAAAACAATGAGTTAAAATTACAGGTAACAGAGTTAAGTGCATACGATCGTATTTGGACAAAAGCAAAAGAACTTGGACTAAAATTGAATGAAAATAACGTAAAAGTCGTTAACGATTAATTGCGATGACTACGCCAAGAAAAAATAGCAATATTAGTACAGGAGCAGCAATATTAATTTTAATATTTGCATTGCTCTTTTTTGTATTAGCCATCAGGTTCTTTTACATCCAAGCGACGGGCAAAGCAGACGGAGAAGCTTTAGCCGAAATTGCACAAAAACAGCATACGCGAACGTCTAAAATTGAAGGACAGCGCGGTACGATTTACGATCGAAACGGAGAAGCAATCGCCCAAGACACGGGTGCTTATACGGTTGTGGCGATTTTAGATAAAAAACAAACAAAAGACAAAGATCACCCGCAGCACGTAGTAGACCCTGAAAAGACGGCTGAAAAATTAGCCCCATTGTTGAAGATGGATGAGTCTAAACTTGAAAAAATGATGTCTAAAGACGTCTTCCAAGTCGAACTTGGCCCAGGCGGACGTGACATCGATAACGTGCTAAAACAAAAAATTGAAAAACTAAATCTCCCAGGCATCACGTTTTTACGCGATTCGAAGCGCTTCTATCCAAACGGTGTATTCGCCTCAAGTATTTTAGGATACGCACAAAAAGATGATACGGGTAAAATTGTAGGGAAAATGGGAATTGAAAAAGTATTTGATAAGCAGCTTTCTGAAGAAGATGGATATGTAAAATACGAAGCTGCTAAAAATGGAATTAAGCTTCCGGATCCAAAAGAGTCAATTGTAGCTCCGAAAAATGGAGACAGCGTCACGCTTACGATTGATGAAAAAATTCAAACGTTTTTAGAGGATGCGATGACAGCTGCTGCTAAAGAATATAAACCAGAAGAGCTAATGGCAACGGTAGTGAATCCGAAAACCGGTGAAATTTTGGCGATGTCAAACCGCCCTTCATTTGACCCAAATATTCGTGATATCACTTCTTATCGTAATCCGTTTGTTGAAAACAGCTATGAACTTGGTTCAACAATGAAAATCTTTACGCTAGCAGCCGCGATTGATGCAGGCGTCTATAACGGCGAAGACCGCTATCAGTCGGGATCTTATAAAGTAACGAAAAACAGCGTTCCGATTAACGATCACAACGGCGGAGTCGGCTGGGGAGCTATTACATTTAATGAAGGAATTCAAAGGTCTTCAAATGTAGCGGTTGCCATTTTAGCCAACGAAAAATTAGGTACCGACCGTTTGTATAAATACTTGGACAAGTTTGGCTTTATGGATAAGACGGGAATTGACTTGCCAAACGAAGCTTCTAGCAAGTTAGTGACGAAGTACCCGAGAGACCGCGTAACCACTGCGTTTGGACAGGCGTCTGCTTTTACGCCTATTCAAGAAATTCAAGCGGCTACTGCGATTGCAAATGACGGGAAAATGATGAAGCCTTACGTGATTAAACAAGTAGTCGATGAAACAAATAAGAAAACGATTAAGAAAACAAAACCTACCGTAGTAGGACAACCTATTTCTAAAAAAGCAGCGAACGAAACGCTAGATATTTTAGAAACCGTTGTTTCTTCTGATGACGGAACAGGGAAACCTTACGCGATTGAAGGATACGATGTCGCTGGAAAGACGGGAACAGCTCAAATTCCTGGTCCTAACGGAGGCTACTTGCATGGACACGGGAAAAATTTCATTTCCTTTATGGGCTTTGCACCTGCTAAAGATCCAAAGCTGCTTGTCTATGTAGCTGTTAAAAATCCAACTCTCACGCCTCAAGAGACGGGTACTGCACCGCTTACAGCCGTATTTAATCCGGTGATGAAAAACAGCCTGCAGTACTTAGGGGTAGAGCCTGAAAAAACAGACGAAGACGGAAAGAAAACAGAAGAGAAAAAGGTAGATTCAGAAATTACGCTTAAATCTTACGTTAACGAATCAGTTGACAGTGCTGTGAAAGACTTAAAACAAAAAGGACTTGTTCCTGTTGTAATAGGTAAAGGAGATACGGTAGAAAGCCAGTCACCTACTTCTGATACCATTGTCACTGGTCAACGCGTGTTTATTAAGACAAATGGAAAAGCCACAATGCCTGATTTAACAGGTTTTTCACATCGTGATGTTATTCGCTTTAGTGAATTTGTCAACGTTCGACCTAGCGCACTTGAAAATGGTTATGTTGTAAGTCAAAGTATTAAAGCAGGCGATCCGCTAAAAGCAGGAACGTATCTGAAAGTGGAACTTGAAACGCCTAAAGAATTTTCAAGCACGTTAAATAAGTTAAAAGAAACGGAAAAAAGTGAATCTGATAGTAAAAAAGACGATAAGCAACTTGACTAGAAATTAAGTTCTAGTGAATCCTGTACAAGCATATATTGGAACGAGCCGATTCAGAGGAGGTTCTAATATATGCGGGTATCAGGAGTCACAGTTCGTAAAAGGCTAGCCATTGTTTTGTTTGTCGGTTTTATTGTATTTTTGATTATTGATACAAGGCTTGGATATGTACAGTTGCTGACTGGGGATACGCTAACTGAAAAAGCCAAAGACTTATGGAGTCGGAATATTCCTTTTGAACCTGAAAGAGGAAAGATACTAGATCGCAATGATGTGGCACTTGCTACAAATAAAAGTGCACCGACCGTTTTAGTTATGCCAAGACAAGTTGAAAATCCAGCTGTTACGGCTGAAAAGTTAGCAAAAGTGCTGGGAGCATCAAAAGAAAAAGTATATGAACAAATAACAAAAGCTTCTTCTAGCGTATATTTGCGTCCTGAAGGAAGAAAAATTTCACATGCGAAAGCAAATGAAGTGCGAAATTTAAATTTAAAAGGCGTATATATAGCTGAGGATTCGAAGCGGTACTATCCGTTTGGAAGTTATTTGTCGCATGTATTAGGCTTTGCGGGAGTAGATAATCAAGGGTTAACAGGCCTTGAATTATATTATGATAAAGAGCTAAAAGGACAAAAAGGTTCAGTTAAATTGTATTCTGATGCTAAAGGTAAAAAGATGCCCAATATAGCCGATGACTACACAGCACCTGTGGACGGGCTGGATTTGAGATTGACCATTGATTCACGTGTGCAAACGATCATGGAGCGTGAGTTGGATAATGCTCAGACAGCTTATAATCCAGATGGTATGATTGCCATTGCCATGAATCCTAAAAACGGTGAAATTTTAGGTATGTCAAGTCGTCCGGGCTTTGATCCTACGGATTTTAAAAATGTGAAGCCTGAGGTGTATAATCGCAATCTTCCAATCTGGAGCGTATATGAGCCCGGATCAACGTTTAAGATTATTACACTGGCAGCTGCTCTTGAAGAAAAGAAAGTGGATTTACTAAAAGATCAATTTTACGATGATGGAGCCGCGGAAGTTGGCGGAGCGAGACTTCGCTGCTGGAAAAAAGGCGGACATGGACAGCAGTCTTTTTTAGAAGTTGTACAGAACTCATGTAACCCTGGTTTTGTGGAGCTTGGGGAACGCTTAGGAAAAGAGAAATTGTTCAAATACATTAAAGAATTTGGCTTTGGTCAAAAAACAGGTATTGATTTACAAGGGGAAGCAAAAGGAATTTTGTTCCCGCTTGAGCGCGTAGGGCCGGTTGAACAAGCTACAACAGCTTTTGGGCAAGGGGTTGCTGTTACGCCTATTCAACAAGTAGCTGCTGTTTCAGCAGCCGTAAACGGTGGAACGCTTTATGAACCTTATATTGCCAAAGAGTGGGTAGATCCAACTACCGGAAAAGTTGTAAGCAGTCATAAGCCGGTTGCTAAGCGAAAAGTTATTTCCGAGGAAACGTCTAAGCAAGTGCGTTTTGCTCTTGAAAGTGTAGTAGCACAAGGAAGCGGAAAAGGAGCTTTTGTGGAAGGGTACCGCGTTGGAGGAAAGACGGGTACTGCGCAGAAAGCTCAAAATGGAAAGTATTTAAAAAATAATCACATCGTTTCTTTTATCGGTGTTGCACCAGCAGATAACCCTGAAATTGTCGTGTATGTTGCAGTTGATAACCCAAAAGGCACCATTCAGTTTGGTGGAGTTGTAGCAGCTCCGATTGTAGGTAAAATGATTGAAGACAGTTTGCGTGTGATGGACGTTAAACCGCGTAAAGGACAAATTGAAAAAGAGTTAACGTGGCTGGACACACCAATGATAAAAGTACCAAATGTTGTAGGAATGTCAAAAAAAGAGTTACAAGAACAGCTACTTAATTTAAAATTAGATGTGAGTGGCGAAGGAGATAAAGTGGTCAAGCAGTCTCCTGCAGCCGGAACGAAAGTTAAAGAAGGCGAAACGGTTAGAATTTATATGGGAAAATAAAAATCTCTATAAACCACTATTCTTCCTTGCATGATAATCAGCAGGTTACTCTGCGTGTGAACATGAAATCAACAAATAAGCCTTGGGGGTGTTCCCTCCGGGCTTCTTTTTCTGTAAAATGTAATAGGTTAGGTGCTAGAAAAAGAAGAATAGTTGCCATAGCGTCTTATAACAAACGTTTCACTTTACAAATAGAGAGGACATGGTAGGAATGGATTTACGAGAACTACTAACACATTTACATGATTTTGTTCAGCTTCCTGAACAGAATATTGATATTACGTCAATTGAAATGGATTCAAGAGAAGTTAAGCCCGGAGCATTGTTCATTTGTATAGACGGCTATACAGTTGATGGTCATAGCTTTGCACAGCTGGCTGTGGAAAAAGGAGCAGTAGCAATCTTAGCAGAAAAGCCTGTGGATGTAGAAGTGCCTGTTGTACGCGTGAAGAGTACAAAACGAGCAATGGCGGTGCTAGCGGATGCTTTCTACAATCAGCCCACACAAAAAATGCATTTAATTGGTGTAACAGGCACAAATGGAAAAACAACGATTACACATTTAATTGAGCATATCTTTAAATCACAACATAAAAAGACGGGTCTAATTGGAACGATCGAAATTCGTATTGGTGATACGTCTTATGATGTGAAAAACACAACGCCTGAATCGCTGACGCTCCAAAAAACATTTCACCAAATGGTGGAGGAGAATGTAGAAGTAGCGATGATGGAAGTATCATCTCACGCGCTTGACTTAGGACGCGTACACGGGTGCGACTTTGACGTGGCGGTATTTAGTAACTTAACGCAAGATCATCTGGATTATCATCATACAATGGAAGATTATCGTCGTGCGAAAGGGTTGCTATTTGCACAGTTAGGAAACGCTTATAACCATAATCGTCCTAAGTTTGCTGTTCTTAATGCTGATGATGCGGCAACCGAGGAATATATTAAAAACACGGCTGCTACAGTGATTACCTATGGCATTGACCGTGACAGTGATATTCGTGCAACAAATATTCAAATTACAAACAGCGGCACAACGTTTGACTTGACAACACCGACAGAAACGGTTCGTGTAGAAATGAAGCTTATTGGGAAATTCAGCGTCTACAACGTATTAGCGGCTACGGCTTCATGTTTAGTGTCAGGTATTCCTCTGTCAGTTATTGTCGAGGAAATAAAAGTGTTAGAAGGCGTGTCTGGGCGTTTTGAAGTGGTTGATGCGGAGCAAGATTTTACGGTTATCGTTGATTATGCCCATACGCCGGACAGCTTAGAGAACGTGTTAAAAACTGTAAAAGAATTCGCAAAACGCAATATATATGTTATTGTTGGTTGTGGCGGAGATCGAGATCGTACAAAACGACCAATCATGGCTCGAATTGCAGCTGAATACAGTACACAAGCTATTTTGACATCTGATAATCCACGAAGTGAAGATCCATTGGCTATTTTAAAAGATATGGAAGAGGGTTTGGATACAGATAACTATGTGACGATTGCTGATCGTGCAGAAGCTATTCGCTATGCAGTGGAAGCAGCGCATGCAGATGATGTTATTGTCATTGCTGGAAAAGGGCACGAGACCTATCAAATTATTGGTAAAAAAGTATTTGATTTTGACGATCGAGAAGTAGCACGCAAAATGATTGAGGAGCGAAAGTAGTAATGAAATGGGTAGAGAACAAAATGAGTCGGAATGAGTTGGAAGTTAAGGAGGGAACATCGTGCTAGAACAATCAATTTTATTGACAATCGGCGTAGCCTTTTTGATTACGGTTGTATTGTCGCCGATTTTTATTCCCTTCTTAAGAAGATTAAAGTTTGGTCAAAGTATTCGTGATGAAGGCCCGAAATCTCACCAGAAAAAATCAGGTACACCTACAATGGGCGGTATCATGATTTTATTATCTATTATTGTGGCAACTCTTATTATGGTCAATCAGTATGCAGAACTTACATATAAGACGTTTCTATTATTATTTGTCACAATCGGATTTGGTTTATTAGGATTTTTAGATGATTTTATAAAAGTAGTGTTAAAGCGTAACCTTGGATTAACATCTAAACAAAAGTTTTTAGGTCAGGTTGTCATTTCAATTATTTTTTACTTTATTGCAAGACAGTTTGAGTTTTCAACTGAAGTGACGATTCCAGGAATTAAAGACCCAATCGATTTAGGTTGGTTTTATGTTGTTTTCCTTATCATCTGGCTTGTTGGTTTTTCAAATGCGGTTAACTTAACGGATGGATTAGACGGACTTGTATCTGGTACAAGTGCGATTGCTTTTGGTGCATTTGCAGTTCTTGCCTGGAATGCAGAGCAGTTTGAACTATCTATTTTCTCAGTTGCTGTAGTAGGAGCTGTGTTAGGATTTTTAGTTTTTAATGCCCATCCTGCAAAAGTATTTATGGGAGATACGGGTTCTTTAGCGCTAGGAGGAGCTATCGCTACGGTGGCTGTCTTAATGAAAATGGAATTCTTGCTTGTTATTATCGGTGGTGTGTTTGTTATTGAAACACTATCTGTTATTATTCAAGTCGCATCTTTCAAAACAACAGGAAAACGTGTGTTTAAAATGAGCCCGCTTCATCACCATTACGAGCTAAGCGGCTGGTCGGAATGGCGCGTAGTTATGACTTTTTGGGCTGTAGGACTATTATTTGCAATGCTTGGAATTTATATCGAGGTGTGGATTTAAATGAAATCAGTTAATACGTATCAAGGTAAACAAGTACTTATTTTAGGATTAGCCAAGAGCGGTTTAGCAGCCGCTCAGCTAGTTAAACAGCTTGGTGCTAAAGTAGTCGTTAATGATCAAAAACCGTACGAAGAGAACGTAGCAGCACAGGAATTAGAAAAAACGGGCATTGAAGTGGTGTGTGGACATCATCCGCTTGAGCTTTTAGACAAAGCGGATGTTATTGTAAAAAACCCTGGGATTCCGTATTCAAATGTTCTATTGCAAGAAGCATTAAAGCGAAATATTCCGATTTTAACAGAGGTAGAATTGGCTTATGAAATTAGCGAAGCGCCTTTTATCGGAATTACGGGAAGCAATGGGAAAACAACCACAACAACGCTAATTTATAAAATGTTAGAAGAAGATCAAAAGCAGCCGTTGATTGCTGGAAATATTGGAACAGTAGCTTGTGAAGTGGCGCAAAAAGCAACAAAGGACAATGTAATTGTAACGGAGCTTTCTTCTTTTCAGCTGATGGGAATTGAAAAATTCCGTCCGAAAATCTCTTTATTATTGAATTTGTTTGATGCTCACTTAGACTATCATGGCACAAAAGAGGAATATATCAAAGCGAAAGCAAATCTCTTTAACAATCAAACAAGTGAAGACTTTGCCGTTATTAATGCGGATGATGAGCTAGTGATGAAAGCTAGTGCAGATGTTAAAGCGGCAAAAGTACCTTTTTCTGTTACAGCTCAAACGACAGAAGGAGCGTATATTAAAAACGAAACCATTTTCTTTAAAGATGAAGAAGTGATGTCCTTAAAAGATGTGGTGCTGCCAGGCAAACATAATCAAGAAAACATTTTAGCAGCTGTATCCGTTGTGAAGCTGTACGGCTGTTCAAATGAAGCTATCTACCGCGTGCTCACAACGTTTGCTGGTGTTAAACACCGCGTTCAATATGTCACGACAATCAACAAACGTAAGTTTTATAATGATTCTAAAGCTACGAATATGCTTGCTACAAAAGTAGCTCTTTCCGCTTTTTCGCAGCCGACGATTCTACTTGCAGGTGGACTCGATCGCGGCAATGAGTTTGATGATTTAAAAGAAGAGTTTAAAAATGTGAAAGCTGTGATTACGTTTGGTGAAACAGCTCCTAAAATTGAACGCGTAGCAAAAGAGGCGGGAATACAAATTGTAAAACGTGTCGATAATGTTAAACAAGCAGTTTCAGAAGCATATGCTTGTTCAGATGAAGAAGATGTTATTTTATTATCTCCTGCTTGTGCAAGCTGGGATCAATTTAAAACTTTTGAAGAACGTGGTGACATCTTTATTGAATCTGTGCATAAACTGAAATAAGGGCTTGTCTAAACACCTAGAAAATACACTAGCCCTAATCTATTTTTAGAGGTGTGTGACAGTGTCGACAAAAAGGTCTACCCCAGATTTTTTTCTCATAATCGTTACGCTTTCCTTGCTAACCATCGGCCTTATCATGGTATACAGCGCAAGTGCGGTATGGGCTACATACAAGTTTAATGATTCTTTTTTCTTTGCTAAACGCCAGCTCTTATTTGCAGGGCTTGGAGTATGCGCGATGTTTGTCATCATGAATATTGATTATTGGATGTGGCGTACGTGGGCGAAGCCAATTGTAATCATTTGCTTTGTTATGCTGGTACTTGTATTGATTCCGGGAGTAGGGCTAGTACGGAATGGGTCGCAAAGTTGGATAGGAGTTGGAGCGTTTTCGATTCAGCCTTCAGAATTTATGAAGTTTGCTATGATTATATTTTTAGCGAAATATTTATCAGAAAACCAGAAGAAAATTACATCCTTTAGAAAAGGAATGTTACCGGCATTATTACTGGTTTTCTTGCCGTTTGGCATTATTATGATGCAGCCGGATTTAGGAACGGGAACGGTGCTTGTTGGAACTTGTTTAGTCATGATTTTTGTTTCAGGAGCAAAAGTAAGTCACTTTGCAGGTCTTGGGTTGCTTGGCGTTGCCGGTTTTGTAGGGCTTGTTTTATCGGCTCCTTATCGGATTAAACGCATCACCTCATTTTTAAATCCTTGGGAAGATCCACTTGGGAGCGGGTTTCAAATCATTCAATCTCTTTATGCAATTGGGCCGGGGGGATTGCTTGGATTAGGGTTAGGGCAAAGTAGACAAAAGTTCTTTTATTTGCCGGAGCCTCAAACTGATTTTATTTTTGCTATTCTGGCAGAAGAGCTCGGTTTCATCGGTGGAACACTCGTGCTGCTTTTGTTTAGCTTATTGCTTTGGAGAGGAATTAAAGTAGCGCTCGGAGCACCTGATCTTTACGGAACGTTTTTAGCCTTAGGAATTATTTCAATGGTTGCGATTCAAGTCATGATTAATATAGGCGTGGTAACAGGTCTTATGCCTGTTACGGGAATTACGCTTCCATTTTTAAGTTACGGCGGATCATCGCTGACGCTCATGCTGGCAGCAGTTGGAGTTTTGTTAAATGTTAGTAGATATTCTCGCTATTAATTGAAAAAAAATGTATAATGTCAAGTAGGCAATGGTCTACTGAAGTAAACCGTCATCTTAAATCCAAGTGCAAGCCGGATTTTGTTGGCGGTTTATTTTCGATTTTTTACAGGTAGATGATATTTTTGTATGAAATGTTTTTAAAATGTAATGTTGTGATAACCAATTTTGAGTCCAACTATGGTATGATGTGTAAGGTTAAATGTTTTATCTTAGTGAGTAGGTGAACGTATGTGCACTTATGAGCGTAGCGTTTTTTTATGACTGTCAGCATGTGTTTAACTTCTAAATGAAAAACGATAAAAAAACAATCAAAATTACTTTATATAGCAGATGAACGTACATTCTATGGGTGAATGTCATACGATAAATAAAAATGATGAAATTGACAACAGAATAGAGTGCCTTTGTAGAAAAAATGTATCTTACAAGGTGCTGCTGCTTAGTTATGAATCTGTTCTTATTATTCTTATGCATTAGAAGTAAGGGCGCATTGACATGAAAGTTTTATAACAGCAAAGAGGGTTTTAGGAGGTTCTTATGGAAGCGTTAGTAAAAGAGTTAGTCGAAGCGAATATTGGAAAGGTTCGTGAAAATGAACCGCTAGCAAAACATACAACAATGAAAATTGGTGGTCCAGCAGATGTGCTTGTAGAACCTGATTCTGTTGATCACTTAAAAGTTACAATGGATATTATTAAAAAACACGGCGTGAAATGGAGAGCGATTGGTCGAGGATCTAATCTGCTTGTCTCTGATAAGGGAATTGAAGGTGTGGTCATTAAGCTCGGAGCCGGATTAGATGATTTAACAGTAGATGGAGAGACGGTTACTGTAGGTGGGGGATACCCTAGCATCAAGCTTGCAACAGTTATTACAAAACAAGGTCTGTCTGGACTGGAGTTTTCAAGTGGAATTCCTGGATCTGTGGGAGGCGCTGTTTATATGAATGCAGGTGCCCATGGTTCTGATATGTCTCATGTAGTCGAAAAAGCGCTGATTTTATTTGAAGATGGCACTCTTGAGTGGCTGACAAATGAAGAGCTTCAATTTTCGTATCGTCATTCAATTCTACAAAAAGACCGTCCAGGAGTATGTGTAGAAGCCGTGCTGCGTTTGAAAAAGGGAACGAAAGATGATATTGTGGCGGTCATGCAGAAAAATAAAGACTATCGCCGCGAAACACAGCCTTGGAATTTCCCTTGTGCGGGAAGTATTTTTAGAAATCCGCTTCCAAATTATGCAGGAGACTTAATCGAAAAGTCCAACTTAAAAGGTTTCTCAGTAGGCGGTGCGCAAATTAGTGAGCAGCATGCGAACTTCATTGTCAATACAGGAGATGCAACGGCTTCAGACGTGCTGAATTTAATTGCTCATGTTAAGAAAACAATTAAAGAGAAATTTGATATTGATATTCATACAGAAGTTGAGATTATCGGCCGCTAATTACTCAGCCTGTCGCTGTATGGTTATGCGTGAAAAGGTAGCTTTTATGTGTTTATTCTATGCTATAATGGGGATATTCTCATGAAGCAAAGATTGGAAATAAATAGATGGTAATTCTTCGTTTATTTTCTCAAATGGATAAGGGTGAAAAAAATGGAAAAAGGTAAGTTAATTGTTTTAGAAGATCGGGTACCGAAGCTGCAAGAACAGCGAAAGCAAAAAGCAAATAGACGGCTGATTTTGTATTTATCACTCTTTTTCATCCTTATTTTATTTATTGTATATTCTCAATCTTCTCTGAGTAATGTTTCTAACATTGAAGTACAAGGGAATAAACATGTAAGTGATAAGGATATTGTCAAAGCGAGTGGTCTGTCCAAAAAAACCAGCTACTGGAAAGCTGATGCTGATCAAATTCAAGAAAAAGTCGAAAAAAACCCTGAGGTAAAGGAAGCTGTCATTCACAAAACATTTCCTAATAAGGTCGTAATCGACGTAAAAGAGTACGCAAGAATTGCATATGTAACCTCGGGGAATAAATATTTCCCTGTGAATGAAAATGGAAAAGTTTTAAAAGAAGTAAGTGCTAAGAAAGTGTCATCCGACGCTCCGCTGCTAATTGACTGGAAAGACGGAGACGCTATACAAAGCATGGTTCAAGAATTAGCTAAAACGCCTAAGAGCATAAAAGGGGCTATTTCTGAGATTTACTATGCGCCGACAAAATCAGAACCTCTTCACATCGAGGTGTTTATGAATGATACGCGTGAAGTAAGCGGGAAAATTAGCAACTTCTCTGATAAAATTGTTCATTACCCAGCTATTGCAAGTAAATTGAGTGATGATCAAAAAGGTATTATTGATTTAGAAGAAGGATATGCATTTAAACCTTATAAAAAGAGCAAGCAGTAATTATTTTTTATAAGTGTTAATTAAAGGAAATAGATGAGTTGAGACTGGCAAACTAGCCCTCGTACATTGTATAATCACATGCAAGTATTCTGCATACATATGATTTTCTTCTCCGTTGCTGTGAAATGGAAATGTAATATTTGTTCTAGGTAAGTTTCGCTTTTCTCAGTGTACATCTTAGTGTAGACTTGTAGTTAAATAGCTTTTTTCAGTGAATTTTAGGCTTAAATCTAAAAAAAAGTCAAAACCAGAACGTTTTGTTCTTTGAAAGAGATAAAGTCTGTGAAAAACTTGAAAAAAATTGATTTTACAAAAGGGAAACAGATGTATTTGTTGAATATTTTCATATAATAAAAAATTAATATTGTTGTTCTTCTTAATTTATTAAGATGACATGTGCAGAAAGAAAAAGGAGGTGCCAAAGAATGAACAGCAATGAAATATACGTTAGTTTAGACATCGGTACATCCAGTGTGAAAGTAATCATCGGAGAGATGAGTAACGATTCATTGAATATCATTGGTGTAGGGAATGTTAAATCACACGGACTAAAAAAAGGTTCTATCGTTGATATAGATGCAACAGTTCAATCTATTAGAAAAGCAGTAGAACAAGCTGAACGAATGGTAGGCATTACAATTAAAAAGGTTGTAGTGGGCATAAGCGGAAATCATGTATTTTTACAGGATTGTCACGGAGTAGTAGCCGTGTCAAGCGAAAATCGTGAAATTACAAACGAAGATATTCATCGAGTAATTGATGCTGCTCAAGTCATGTCTATCCCGCCAGATCGTGAAATCATTGATGTTATTCCAAAGCAATTTATTGTAGATGGCTTAGAAGGTATTAATGATCCTAGAGGTATGATTGGGGTACGTTTAGAAATGGAAGGCACAATCATAACGGGATCTAGAACGGTTTTACATAACTTATTACGCTGTGTAGAAAGAGCTGGTTTAGAAATCAGTGATATTTGTTTACAGCCTCTAGCCGCTGGTTCAATTGCATTATCTCGTGATGAAAAAAACTTAGGTGTCGCACTGGTAGATATCGGTGGAGGTTCAACAACGGTTGCGATCTTTGACCAAGGACATTTGAAAGTAACAAATGTACTAGCTGTTGGCGGAGAGCACATTACCAAGGATTTATCGATTGGCCTTCGCACATCGACTGAAGATGCGGAAAACATTAAGATAAAGCATGGACATGCTTTCTACGATCATGCTTCTGAAGAAGAAGTATTTAGTGTACCGATCATTGGAAGCGATCAGCATCAGCAGTTTAATCAGCTTGAAATCTCTGATATTATTGAAGCTAGACTAGAAGAGATTTTAGATATGATTACGCAAGAGGTAAATCGCCTAGGATACAAAGATATTCCAGGAGGGTTTGTTTTAACAGGCGGAGTAGTAGCGATGCCTGGTATCCTTGAGCTAGCTCAAGTGATTTTAAAGAATAACGTGCGCATAGCAGTGCCTGATTATATTGGAGTACGTGAGCCGCATTATACAACAGGCGTAGGATTAATAAAATTTGCATACAAAAATGCTAAAATACAAGGCCGAGAAATTGGAGCGCCAGTTGTGGAAGAAGAGCCGATTGAGCAAGAAATGATCAAACCTAGCCCGAAACCACAGCAGCCGCAACAATCAGCTGAGCAGCCGAAAAAGAAAAATGACCAAAATTTAATGAAGAAGTTTTTTGGATACTTCTTTGATTAACGTTACGGATTGGTAATTTCGAAGAATTAGGAGGAACTATCATGTTGGAGTTTGATACAAGTGTAGACCAATTAGCGACGATTAAAGTAATCGGTGTCGGAGGCGGCGGTAACAACGCGGTTAACCGAATGATTGAACATGGCGTCCAAGGTGTAGAATTTATTGCAGTTAATACAGATGCACAAGCATTAAATTTATCAAAAGCTGAAACAAAAATGCAAATCGGCGCTAAATTAACAAGAGGATTAGGTGCAGGTGCTAATCCAGAAGTTGGTAAAAAAGCAGCTGAAGAAAGTAAGGAACAAATCCAAGAAGCACTAAAAGGTGCAGACATGGTTTTCGTAACAGCTGGTATGGGTGGAGGAACTGGAACTGGTGCAGCTCCAGTCATTGCCCAAATTGCTCGTGAGCTAGGAGCACTAACGGTAGGTGTTGTTACTCGTCCGTTTACGTTTGAAGGCCGTAAGCGTTCTACTCAAGCAGCAGGCGGTATTGCGTCAATGAAAGAAGCAGTGGATACGCTGATTGTTATTCCAAATGATCGCTTATTAGAAATCGTTGATAAAAACACGCCAATGCTAGAAGCGTTCCGTGAAGCGGATAACGTATTACGACAAGGTGTGCAAGGTATTTCAGATTTAATCGCAGTTCCTGGATTAATTAACTTAGACTTCGCTGACGTGAAAACAATTATGTCTAATAAAGGATCTGCACTTATGGGTATCGGTATTGCGACTGGTGAAAACCGCGCTGCTGAAGCAGCTAAAAAAGCTATTTCAAGTCCACTTCTTGAAACATCTATCGATGGAGCTCAAGGTGTGTTAATGAATATCACAGGCGGTACAAACCTAAGTCTTTACGAAGTACAAGAAGCTGCAGATATCGTTGCTTCGGCTTCTGACCAAGAAGTGAACATGATCTTTGGATCTGTTATTAACGAAAACCTAAAAGACGAGATTGTTGTTACAGTTATTGCAACTGGCTTTAGTGACCAAGATTTATCACAGCCAAAACCAGGTCGCCCTTCGTTATCGGCGAATCGCATGCAGCAATCGACACAGCAACCGGCTCCACAGCCAAAGCGTGAAGTAAAGCGTGAAGAACCTGTACAGCAAGAATATACGCGTCCATCTCAGCCACAGTCTGAAGATGCGCTAGATATTCCAACATTCTTACGAAACCGTAATCGTAGACGCTAAGAAAATAAAAAGCCAAGACCTCTGTTTTATACAGAGGTCTTTTTTTATGCAATGAATCTAGAAAACTCAAAAAGAGTATAAAAAACATTCGACATGGTCAATATGACGCCTTCAAAGGGTTTGTGTTTTCTTTCTAAAAATGGTGTGACAAATATCGAATGATTTCCTCAAAAATACTGCTTGTTTCTCGGCATGAACTGACAGACTTTCTAATAGGATGTACTATATACTAATTTTTAACAGAAAAATTCAGAAAGAATGGAGAGGTTATAAACATTGCCAATCTATTTAGATTTAATATGGATGCTGAATTTTGGGTTAGATACGATCTTACTAATGTTATGTGCTGTTGTACTTAAACGGAATTACAAGTGGTGGCGGCTTTTGCTTGGCGGCTTTATCGGTTCATTGATTGTCCTTCTTATGTTTACACCTTTTTCTCATCTTATGGTTCATCCTGCTATTAAAATTTTATTCTCGTTTTTTATGGTATTGATGGCGTTTGGTTATAAACGACTGCGCTTTTTCTTTGAGAATTTATTAACGTTTTATTTTGCAACCTTTGTTGTTGGTGGAGGGTTAATGGGCGTTCACTTTTTATTTCAAGATCAGTTCCTTGTTCTTAATCAAATGGTTGATACGAAATCTCCACAGTTTGGTGATCCTATTAGCTGGATATTTGTTCTTATTGGTTTTCCGCTATTATCTTATTTTTCAAAAGCACGAGTTGATGATTTGCGAATGAAAAATATTACATTTGATCAGCTGGTAGATGTAGAAGTTATTTTAAACGAACAGACGCTGTTGATGAAAGGACTTATTGATAGTGGGAATCAGCTTGTAGATCCGCTGACGAAAACCCCGGTTATGATTGTTACAGCAGATTCTTTAAAAGAAATATTGCCTGAAGGCTTAATGGAATTAAGCAAAAATGTTCAATCCTTTTCACACAGCGAAGATATTGATCAAGAGTGGTATTCAAAAGTCCGCTTTGTCCCTTATCGAAGCGTAGGCCAAGCCAATCAGCTGCTGCTTGCTCTAAAGCCAGATATGGTAAGGCTGGTACATCAGTCCAACACGATTGAAGTCACTAAAGTATTAGTAGGTATTAGTCATACAACGCTTTCAGTGGAGAAGCAATATGAATGTATTGTTCATCCGAAGCTTATCGTTATTGGAGAAGTAAGTTCCGCATCGTAAAAGGTGTGAACAAATAAAGGAGGATACAGAATGGCTACATATCGAATTCGATTTCAATTATGGTGGTACAAATTATTAATTAAACTTAAGCTAAAAACAGATGAAGTGTACTATATAGGAGGAAGTGAAGCTCTTCCACCACCTTTAACAAAAGATGAAGAAGAAGTGCTCTTGAAAAAACTTCCATCAGGAGATGAAGCAGCACGTTCACTGTTGATTGAGCGTAATTTGCGACTTGTTGTTTATATTGCCCGCAAGTTTGAAAATACGGGAATCAATATTGAGGATTTAATTAGCATTGGTACCATCGGTTTAATTAAAGCAGTAAACACGTTTAATCCTGAAAAGAAAATTAAGCTAGCGACGTACGCCTCTCGCTGTATTGAAAATGAAATTTTAATGTATTTGCGCCGCAACAATAAAATTCGATCTGAAGTTTCATTTGATGAGCCGTTAAATATTGATTGGGATGGAAACGAACTGTTATTATCTGACGTGATGGGAACCGAAGAAGATATCATCACAAAAGACCTAGAAGCGAATGTAGATCGAAAACTTTTGCTGAAAGCACTGCACCAATTAAATGATCGGGAAAAGCAAATTATGGAGCTGCGCTTTGGGCTAGCCGGCGGAGAAGAAAAAACGCAAAAAGATGTAGCTGATATGCTAGGCATTTCTCAGTCTTATATTTCAAGGCTCGAAAAACGAATTATTAAACGGCTGCGAAAAGAATTTAATAAAATGGTTTAAGTAAAAAAGCTGATTGTATAAGGGCTGAGAAGCATCTTATACAATCAGCTTTTTTAGCGTGGAATTGTCAGAATTGTAAAAGTGCATATTTTTTCCTTCTGAGGAGATACTGAATTCAGAACATCATCTCCTGTTAGGAGGGAAAGAGTTGACAAGAAATAAAGTAGAAATTTGTGGAGTAGATACTTCGAAACTTCCCGTATTAAAAAATGAAGAAATGCGAAAGTTGTTTAAACAAATGCAGGCTGGAGATGGAACAGCAAGAGAAAAGCTAGTAAGCGGAAATTTACGTCTCGTACTCAGCGTGATTCAACGTTTTAACAATCGTGGAGAATTTGTTGATGACTTATTTCAGGTTGGGTGTATTGGATTAATGAAATCCATTGACAATTTTGATTTAAGTCAAAACGTGAAGTTTTCTACATATGCTGTCCCAATGATTATAGGGGAAATTCGCCGCTATTTACGTGACAATAATCCAATCCGTGTTTCTCGTTCCCTTCGTGATATTGCTTATAAAGCTCTTCAAGTTCGTGAAAGGCTTATGAGTGAAACATCCAAGGAACCTACAGCTGAGGAAATTTCAAAAGTCCTAGAAGTGCCGCATGAAGAAATTGTGTTTGCTTTAGATGCTATCCAAGATCCGGTTTCTCTATTTGAACCTATTTACAATGATGGTGGAGACCCAATCTATGTCATGGATCAGCTAAGCGATGAACGCAACCGTGATTCAACTTGGATTGAAGAAATTGCTTTGCAAGAAGGTATGAGAAGATTGAACGAGCGAGAAAAACTAATTTTACGAAAGCGCTTCTTTCAAGGTAAAACACAGATGGAAGTGGCTGAAGAAATTGGTATTTCTCAAGCGCAGGTTTCTCGTTTAGAAAAAGCTGCTATTAAACAGATGAATAAAAATATTCAAAGTTAACAAAAGCTATCTAAACTGGCAGCTGCTCGCGTTCATATAATTAATACCATTCACTTTATTTGATGTTCAACTTAATAAGCATCGTGTCTATAAAAACAGACGCGGTGCTTATTTTGTATGTATCAATGAATACATGACCAAAAGATATTCATGTTAGATTTCCTATTGCTATAAGGACTTCTCGCTGCTTGTTGAGAATGTCTCTTGATGAAAAACTGTGTAATTAGTGAACAAAATGCTTATAGAAAGAGAATGGCAGAGAAAAAATAAGCTTTTCCTTCATGAAATGAAAATTTGAAAATATATATAGGCTAAGGAATAAAGTTGGCTATAGGAGGAGAGAGCATGTTAAAGATTTCAGAGTTTCAGCTGAAAGACGTAGTGAATGTAGCTGATGGCAAAAAACTTGGAAATGTAGGGGATATTGATATTGACTTAACAACGGGAAAAATACAGGCCGTCATTATCGGAGGCTCTCGTGTATTGGGCTTCTTTGGAAAAGATGATGAAATTGTGATTCCGTGGAAAAATATTGTGAAAATTGGTTCTGATGTCATTTTAGTACGTTATAAAGACGCATTTCAGCCTGAAGAGAATTAGTTTTTTGTCAACAGCACCTAGCAATCTGTGGTACAATATGTGAGAACAAATGAAACAAGGGATGTGTCACATACATGAATCCTGAGCCATTAAAAAAAAGCCATCACGAGTCGTTTATGTGGCTGAGCCCTTGGGTAGAAAAGAATGATATGCTTGTTGTTGGTTTCACCACAAAAAATGGTGGCGTGAGTAAACCTCCATTTGCTTCTTTTAACCTAGGGCTTCACGTAAACGATAACGTAGAAGATGTTATTACAAATAGAAAAATTTTAGCAGCCGAACTAGACATGTCTTTTGAAAGCTTTGTATGTGCTGAACAAGTACATGAAGCAACTGTTCAAAAAGTAACAAAAGCCGACTGTACAAAAGGACTCTACAAGTATGAAGAGGGCATAAAAGCAGCGGATGGCATTTATACAAATGAATCTGATATTTTGTTAGCTTTATGTTATGCAGATTGTGTTCCGCTGTACTTCTATGCGCCTGATCACCATTTAGTTGGTCTTGCTCATGCTGGGTGGAAGGGAACAGTAAAAGATATTGCAGGAAATATGATTCGGCGGTGGGTAGAGCAAGAAAATGTTCCGGTTGAAGATATTTACGTGGCGATTGGCCCTTCGATTGAAGATTGCTGTTATGTTGTCGATAACCGCGTCATTACACAAGTAAACGAAGTAGTTGGCCAAAATGGATATCAAGAAGTAAGCCCTGGACAATACGCGCTTAATTTAAAAAAAGTCAATAAGCTGCTGATTCAAAACGCAGGCGTATTGCCGGAACGAATTTTAACATCGTCGTATTGTACAAGCTGTGAAGATGACCTGTTCTTCTCACATCGCCGCGACCAAGGGAAAACAGGACGCATGTTTAACTTCATAGGCTTTAAGGAGGAGTAATTACATAGTGACAGCTAGCGTAAGTGAAAATCTAGAAGCAGTTCAACAAACAATTGCTGAAGCATGTAAAAAAGTTAATCGAAATCGAGAAGATGTAGAGCTGATTGCTGTAACAAAATACGTTTCCACAAAACGAGCAGCAGAAGCAGTGGATGCAGGCATTTTACATCTCGGAGAAAACAGGGATGAAGGTCTTCTAGAAAAGTATGAATCAATCGGTGAGAAAGCGACCTGGCATTTTATCGGAAGCTTACAAACAAGAAAAGTAAAAAATGTGATTGATAAAGTTGACTATATTCATTCACTAGACCGATTATCTTTAGCAAAAGAAATTGATAAACGTGCAGGACATCGTATAAAATGTTTTGTACAAGTTAATGTTGCCGAAGAACAATCGAAGCATGGCCTTGCTGTAGAAGAGGTAATTCCATTTATTCAATCTCTTGAAACATTTACAAATATCCAAGTAGTTGGATTAATGACCATGGCTCCTCACACAGATGACGAGTCCTTGCTTCGCAGCTGTTTTCAAGGTCTAAAGAAATTGCAGGATCGTATACAAGAACTAAACCTCCCGTATGCACCTTGTACGGAGCTATCAATGGGAATGTCAAACGATTATGCAATTGCAATTGAAGAAGGAGCAACATTCATTCGACTAGGAACCACGTTAGTTGGGAATGAACGTTAAGGAGGTGTAATTCAAGATGAGTATGAAAAATCGCTTTAGAAGTTTCTTTGCTCTTGATGACGATACTGAATATGTAGAAGAACATTACGAACAAGAAGAGTCGGTAGAAGAGCCTGTACAGCAGTCGAGACCAGCAGTGAAAGCTAGTCAGCAGCCGAATCAGCAGCAAAATGTGATTAGCTTGCAAAGCGTTCAAAAATCATCAAAAATGATGCTTTGCGAACCGCGCGTCTATGCCGAAGCACAAGAAATTACGGATCATTTAAAAAATCGTAAAGTCGTAGTTGTTAATTTACAGCGCATTCAACGAGATCAAGCAGTGAGAATTGTCGACTTTTTAAGTGGTACAGTTTATGCTTTAGGCGGGGACATTCAAAAAATTGGAACCGACATCTTTTTATGTACACCTGATAATGTAGACGTAAGCGGAAGCATTTCAGATATGATGGGAGAACACGATACAACAAACGTAAAGAGGTGGTAGTTTTTGGACATCGTTTTTGGGATTCTTGGGCAATTGATTGGTCTTTACTCATGGGCACTAATTATTTACATTTTGATGTCTTGGGTACCCGATGTAAGGGCATCTAAGTTTGGTCAGCTGCTTGGCAGTATTTGTGAGCCTTACTTAGAGCCTTTTCGTAAAATCATTCCGCCGATTGGCATGATTGATATTTCACCTCTTGTTGCAATCTTTTTACTACGATTTGCGCAAGCAGGGGTACGTTCACTTCACAGTATGGTTGGATTTATTTAAAAAGGAATCGCTGGATTCCTTTTTTACATACCAATAGTAGGAGTAATAATATGTCTATTTATGAACATTTTAGGCAAGAAGAACATGGATTTATTGACCAGGTTCTTCAGTGGAAAGAAGATGTCCTACATCAATACAGCCCAAAATTAACGGACTTTTTAGATCCAAGAGAACAGCAGATTGTGACGGCTATTGTCGGGACTGAAGGAGAGGTTCAAGTTTCATTTGATGGTGGACAACCGTTTGCTGAACGCAAGCGTGCGCTGCTATATCCGGATTACTATGTACCTCAAAGCGAAGATTTTCAGTTGTGTATGTACGAGCTCAATTATCCTAAAAAGTTTGTGACAATTGAACATCCTCAAGTTCTTGGTTCGGCGATGTCTTTAGGACTGCGCCGTTCAAAATTTGGAGATATTTTGGTCGCGGGAGACGATATTCAGCTTGTAGCTGCAGAGGAAATTTCTTCCTATATTGAGATGAATTTAACATCAATTGGAAAAGCCAAAGTTTCACTTTCTTCTATTCAAAGAGAGCAGCTGCATGTGGTAAAAGAAGAGCTGATTGAACACGTTTATACAGTTTCTTCAATGAGGCTTGATGTTTTGCTGTCGACTATTCACAATTTATCAAGACAAAAAGTCCAGCCGTTTATTGCAAATGGAGCGGTAAAAGTAAATTTTAAAGTCATTGAACAGCCGTCTTTTGAATGTCATGAAGGTGATATTTTGTCGCTTCGTGGCCACGGCAGAAGTCGTATCGTTTCACTTGAAGGCAAAACCAAAAAAGAAAAATGGCGAATTGTTGTAGGAAAGCAGAAATAAAGAAATCTACTAGCAGGAAATTTTAAAAATATGTCGAATAAACCATTACTAATGATGTAATGAGACAACACGGAGGTGGCCTAGATGCCTTTAACCCCTTTGGATATTCATAACAAAGAGTTTAATCGCGGGTTTCGCGGATATGATGAAGATGAAGTAAATGAGTTTCTTGACCAAGTAATTAAAGACTATGAGCTGGTAATGCGTGATAAAAAGGAGTTAGAAGGAAGAGTATCTGAATTAACAGATCGTCTTGGACATTTTACTAACATCGAAGAAACGTTAAATAAATCAATTTTAATTGCTCAAGAAGCAGCGGAAGATGTGAAGCGAAACGCTGAAAAAGAAGCGAAGCTCATTATAAAAGAAGCAGAAAAAAATGCGGACCGTATTATTAATGAAGCACTGTCTAAGTCTCGTAAAATTGCGATGGACATTGAGGAGACGAAAAAGCAGTCTAAAGTATTTAGAACTCGTTTCAAAATGTTAATCGAAGCACAGCTTGAAATGTTAAACAGCGATGACTGGGATCAGTTGATGGATTATGAGATGCCAGCGCTAGAAGAAAAAATTGACTAGTCAAGACATCATCTTGACTTCTCACGTTTTGTTGTCATATAATTTGGTAACAGATGAAATTTCATATCAAACAGTACGGAGACAGGGAGAGTAGCTTTTTTAGTTTGTCAAAGCGAATCGAGGATGGTGTGAGCTCGATAACAAACAAAAAAGTGAAAATCACCCTAGAGTACCATTGCTGAAATGATGATAGTAAGCAGTGGCGGTTTATTCACGTTACGAATGCAAAGAGGATTTGCGTGCAGCAAATCTACTAGGGTGGTACCGCGGGAGACCTTCTCGTCCCTTTTTGGGATGAGGAGGTCTTTTTGTTATGGTACAAAAAGATATGAAATTTACGTTTTTTTTTGGAGGGTAAAACATGGAATATAAAGATACATTATTGATGCCAAAAACTGAATTTCCGATGCGTGGAAATTTACCGAACCGCGAGCCTAAAATGCAAGAACAGTGGGCTGAAATGAACATTTATGAAAAAGTACAAAAACGTACGGAAGGCCGTCCGCTATTCGTCCTGCATGATGGACCTCCATATGCCAATGGCGATATTCACATGGGACATGCCTTAAATAAAATTTTAAAAGATTTTATTGTTCGCTATAAGTCGATGTCAGGCTTCTGCGCACCTTATGTACCAGGCTGGGATACACACGGCTTGCCAATTGAAACAGCTTTAACAAAAAATAAAAAAGTAAACCGCAAAGAAATGACGGTAGCTGAGTTCCGTAAGCTTTGCGAACAGTATGCTTGGGAACAAGTAAACGGCCAGCGTGAGCAGTTCAAGCGTTTAGGCGTACGCGGAGATTGGGATAATCCATATGTAACGCTTCAGCCGCAGTACGAAGCGCAGCAAATCAAAGTGTTTGGTGACATGGCGAAAAAAGGCTACATCTACAAAGGGTTAAAACCTGTGTACTGGTCCCCTTCAAGTGAATCTGCTTTAGCAGAAGCGGAAATTGAATACTATGACAAGCGTTCAGCTTCTATTTACGTAGCGTTTAATGTGAAAGATGGTAAAGGTGTGCTTGAACAAGATGAAAAATTCATCATTTGGACGACAACACCATGGACAATGCCAGCTAACCAAGGGATTGCTGTCAATCCTGAGCTTCAGTACAGCGTAGTTGAAGCAGACGGAGCAAAATATGTAGTGGCAACTGAACTGATTGAAACAGTTGCTAAAGAAATTGAATGGGCTGAATATAAGACACTTCGTACAGTAAAAGGTTCAGAACTTGAACGCGTGGTAGCTGAACATCCAATCTACAAGCGCGATTCTTTAGTTGTTCTTGGCGATCACGTAACAACGGATGCTGGTACTGGATGTGTTCATACAGCACCGGGACACGGGGAAGACGACTTTATCGTTGGTCAAAAATACGGTTTGGAAGTTCTTTGCCCAGTCGACAGTAAGGGTCATATGACGAATGAAGCACCAGGATTTGAAGGGTTATTCTATGATAAAGCGAATAAGCCGATTACAGACAAACTAGAAGAAGAAGGCGCGCTGTTAAAATTAAGTTTCATTACCCACTCATACCCACATGACTGGCGTACAAAGAAACCAACAATTTTCCGTGCAACGGCACAGTGGTTTGCGTCTATTAAAGATTTCCGTGAAGATTTATTAAAAGCAGTAGAAAAAACAAAATGGGTGCCTACTTGGGGTGAAACGCGACTTTATAACATGGTGCGTGACCGCGGAGACTGGTGTATTTCTCGCCAACGTGCATGGGGCGTGCCGATTCCGGTATTTTATGCTGAAAATGATGAGCCAATCATTACGGACGAAACAATTGAACACGTATCAAATCTATTTAGAGAACATGGATCAAACGTATGGTTTGAGCGTGAAGCAAAAGACTTGCTTCCAGAAGGCTTTACTCATGAAGGAAGCCCAAATGGCCGCTTCACAAAAGAAACAGACATCATGGACGTATGGTTTGACTCTGGTTCTTCACATCAAGCTGTTCTTGAAGAGCGTGAAGACTTACAGCGTCCGGCTGATTTGTATTTAGAAGGTTCTGACCAATACCGAGGCTGGTTTAATTCAAGTCTTTCTACAAGTGTAGCTGTAACGGGTGAAGCACCTTATAAAGGGGTACTTAGCCACGGATTTGCTTTAGACGGTGAAGGTCGCAAAATGAGTAAGTCATTAGGAAACGTTGTAATTCCAGAAAAAGTAATGAAACAACTAGGTGCAGATATTTTACGTTTATGGGTAGCTTCTGTAGATTACCAAGCTGATGTTCGTGTATCTGATAACATTTTAAAACAAGTAGCAGAAGTATATCGTAAAATCCGCAACACGTTCCGTTTCTTACTAGGAAACTTAGCGGACTTTAATCCAACAACTGACGCTGTAGCCGTTGAAGACCTTCGTGAAGTAGACCGCTACATGCTTGTGAAGCTGAACAAATTAATTGATAAAGTGCAAAAATCTTATGATTCATATGAATTCTCAAGCATTTATCACGCAGTGCATAATTTCTGTACAATTGATATGAGTTCATTCTACTTAGACTTCGCAAAAGATGTATTGTACATCGAAGCAGAAAATAATGTAGAGCGTCGCAGCATTCAAACGGTCCTTTATGAAACGTTATTATCGTTAACGAAATTAGTGTCTCCAATTCTTTCTCATACAGCAGACGAAGTATGGGTTCACATTCCAAATGTAAAGGAAGAAAGCGTGCAGCTAGTTGATATGCCAGAGGTTCAAGAAATTGAAGGAGCAGATCAATTAGTAGAGAAATGGGATGCGTTCATGGAGCTTCGTGATGAAGTATTAAAAGCGCTAGAACAGGCTCGTAATGAAAAAGTAATCGGTAAGTCTTTAGAAGCGAAATTAACGCTGTATCCAACAGCAGATACAAAAGAGCTGTTAGCATCTATTTCTGAAAATGTAGGTCAACTCTTCATCGTTTCAGATCTTGAAGTAGCAGAAGGTGAAGCACCTGCTGAAGCACAAAAATTCAGCTATGCTTCAATTGTTGTAAGTAAAGCAGAAGGTGAGAAGTGTGAGCGCTGCTGGGTTGTATCACCAACAGTTGGCGAAGATCAAGATCACCCGACTTTATGTACACGCTGTGCGGATGTTGTGAAAAATCACTACGTTCAGCAGTAATGAACAAAAACACGTCCTTTTTGGGCGTGTTTTTTGCTGTACGAAATTCCCAAATACAATGGTATAAAGCATTTAAAGCCTTAGGAAAAACTTGTGTTGTAGATTCGATGGAAAACTCGGTAAACCTAACATCATTAATACTTCATCTTATCAGCACAGGAGGCGTTTGCATGTATGAAAATTATCTTTCCATTGGACAGGAATTAGCTCTTATTAAAGAAGAATTACAAGATCGCCTAGTGAGATATGCTACAGAACAATCTGGTTATATAGATGAAAAGGAACGTTACGTAATAGAAATGATTAAAGCCGATTTAAAAGATGTAGAACACGCGTTAGCAAAGCTTGACGTTGGTGCGTTCGGAATTGATGAACTAACTGGCGAAGTGATGTCTATTCATAAATTAAAAGTAATGCCGACGGCCCGCACAAACGAAGATTTATTTGTTTTATGGTGAGAAGCGAGAAAAAAAATGAATTATGTGCTAAAATGCTTTAGTATGGATTCGTTTGATTTTATTGCGGGAGGAAAACGTTTGTGTTTTATTATCTTATCGCTTTAGCTGTTATACTTATTGATCAAGTAACAAAATGGATGATTGTAAAAGAAATGTATTATGGACAAAGCATCACCGTGATTGAAAACTTTCTTTACATTACCTCTCATCGTAACAGAGGAGCCGCGTGGGGGATTTTACAAGGACAGATGTGGTTCTTTTATCTCATTACGGTGGTTGTGGTAGTCGGTTTAATAATTTATATTCAAAAGCTCAAAAAACAAGATAAATGGTTCGGTTTTGCGCTAGCATTAATGTTAGGCGGCGCCATTGGAAACTTTATTGATCGAGTGGTCCGTAAAGAAGTAGTTGATTTCGTAAATACATACATCTTTACGTATGATTTTCCGATTTTTAACGTAGCTGATTCGGCACTTGTCGTCGGAGTAATCATCATGTTTATTATGACGCTGTTTGAAGGGAAAATGAAGAAGGAGCACAAAGAATGAATGTAATTGAAACAGTTATAAATGAAGAACAAGCGGGAGAACGTATTGATAAAGTACTTTCGACTGTAAATGCAGAATGGTCACGTTCACAAGTGCAGCAGTGGATTAAAGAAGGTCACGCAAAAGTGAACGATAAAACCGTTAAAGGAAACTATAAATGTAAAACAGGAGACGCTGTTATTATTGAAGTGCCGGAACTAGAAGAGCTAGATGTGGTAGCGGAAGAAATGGATTTAGATATTTATTATGAAGATCAAGATGTGCTTGTTGTAAATAAACCTCGCGGCATGGTTGTACATCCAGCTCCTGGTCATCATAGCGGCACGCTTGTAAACGGCCTAATGGCTCACTGTAAAGATTTATCCGGTATTAACGGCGTTATGCGCCCTGGTATCGTTCATCGAATTGATAAAGATACATCTGGTTTACTTATGGTTGCAAAAAATGATTTAGCTCATGAATCACTAGTTAGTCAGCTTGTAGCTAAAACAGTGACGCGTCGCTATAAAGCTATCGTTCACGGAGTAATTGCGCACGATCACGGTACAATTGATGCGCCAATCGGCCGAGATAAGCAAGACCGTCAAAGCATGACGGTCACTGATGAAAACAGCCGTGATGCAGTGACGCACTTTACTGTATTGCAGCGTTTTAAAGATTTTTCACTGGTCGAATGTAAGCTAGAAACGGGGCGAACACACCAAATTCGCGTTCATATGAAGTATATTGGCTTTCCGCTTGCCGGGGATCCGAAGTACGGACCGAAAAAAACGCTTCCGATTGACGGACAAGCGCTTCATGCTGGTGTATTAGGTTTTATTCACCCTCGTACAAATGAATATATGGAATTTGAAGCGCCGGCTCCAAAAGAGTTTAATGAGATGCTAGAGCTTATTGAAAAAAGAAGTTGACAACTGCCATAAGTGATGGCATACTTGTATTAACTTAATAAGAACCTTTAAGAACAGTCCAGAGAGGCTGAGAAGGAAACGGTGCAGAAAAGGCATACTTATAGCCTTTTTGAAGAAATATGTCTAAAACCAAATCCTCTTGCCTCAAGGCAAGAGGATTTTTTTATGTCAACAACTTGAGGTGAAAAACAGTGAACGTAAAAGCTACCGTACTTGACGAGCAGGCTATTCGCCGCGCTTTAACTCGAATTGCACATGAGATTATTGAAAAGAATAAAGGAATCGAAAATTGTGTGCTAGTGGGGATTAAAACGCGAGGTATTTATATCGCAAAACGTTTAGCAGAACGAATTGCACAAATTGAAGGAAATACACTGCCAGTCGGAGAACTCGACATCACGCTTTACCGAGATGATTTATCAAAAGTGACAAGCAATGATGAGCCTCTCGTAAAAGGATCAGATATTCCGACAGATATTGCAAATAAGAACGTCATCTTAGTAGATGATGTGTTATATACGGGCCGTACGGTTCGAGCAGCACTTGATGCACTAATTGATATCGGCCGACCTGAACTCATTCAGCTGGCTGTTTTAGTGGATAGAGGGCACCGCGAGCTGCCGATTCGAGCAGACTATGTTGGCAAAAACGTACCGACAGCTAAAAGTGAAAAAATTGCGGTGCATTTAATGGAAGTAGATGAAAAAGACCACGTGTCTATTTACGAAAAATAAATTATATACCCTTTTAAATGGTAGTCCCGTGAGGCTGCAAAAGGGGGGTCACTATACAAGGAAAACTATACTGCGGTATAGCGTCTTCCCTGTATGCTGAAAACCTCTTTGCCTCTGCGTAAAGAGGTTTTTTAATAGTGATAGGAGGAAAAGCATATGAGTCAACAACGAGATTTTGTACTTGATATACATGATAAACCAAAAGCAGTAAATTGGTTAACATTGAGTCTGCAGCATTTGTTTGCAATGTTTGGGTCGACGGTGTTAGTGCCGTTCCTAGTCGGGTTCAGCCCGGCAATTGCTTTGATTTCAAGCGGGGTAGGAACGCTTGCTTTCCTGCTCATTACAAGAGGTCAAATTCCTTCTTATCTTGGTTCATCGTTCGCGTTCATCACGCCAATCATTTTTGCAAAAGCTTCGTTTGGACCTGAAGAAACGATGGTTGGCTGTTTCTTAGCCGGACTTGTTTATGGAATCGTTGCTTTGATTATAAAAGGAACAGGAATCAATTGGATTATGAAGCTGCTTCCTCCGGTTGTAGTAGGACCAGTTATTATGGTTATAGGCTTAGGACTAGCTAATACAGCAGTAGGCATGGCTATGAACGATGCAAAAGGAAATTACAGCTTAACTTACCTGATGGTTGCGCTTGTGACACTAGCGATAACAGTTGCTTGCTCAATCTTCTTTAAAAACATTATCAGCCTGATTCCGGTACTGATGGGAATTATCGGGGGATACATCTTCGCTTATACACAAGGATTAGTAGACTTTTCAAAGGTAGTGAAAGCAGAGTGGATTGAAGTACCTCACTTCTACGTGCCGTTTGTCACATACACGCCGTCCATTTCACTGGGGATTGTGCTTATCATGGTACCTGTAGCAGTCGTCACACTTTCAGAACATATCGGACACATTCTTGTCTTAAATAAGATTGTGGATCGAAACTATATTGAAAAGCCCGGGCTGCACAGATCGATTTTAGGAGACGGAGTAGCAACTATGCTTGCTGCGCTGATCGGCGGACCGCCAAATACAACATACGGTGAGAACATCGGAGTGTTAGCCATCACAAAGGTGCTTAGCGTATTTGTGATAGCAGGAGCAGCAGTCTTCGCGATTTTGTTCGGGTTTGTCGGCAAAATCAACGCTCTTATTTCAAGTATACCAACGCCGGTCATGGGCGGGATTTCAATTCTCTTATTCGGAATCATTGCTTCATCAGGCTTGCGCATGATGGTGGATGCAAAGGTAGACCTTGGATCAAAACGAAACTTAATGATTGCTTCGATTATCTTAGTGTTAGGAATCGGAGGAGCACACTTAGATATCTCAGAACATGTAAAGATTGATAGCATGGCACTGTCTGCTATCATGGGAGTTCTGCTGAATCTAGTTCTGCCGAAAGAGAAGATAAAAGAAGTAGAAAACGTTCAACAAACGTCAGCACGAAAAATTTCATAGAACGCCTTTTAATTGAAATCCAGAGAGGTTTCTAAGGGTGTGTGAAAAGCGCGTTATAGACGAAGCTTGTTTTCTTACACCCTTTCTAAGTTAGAAAGGGTGTTTTTTATAAAGAAATGCGAGGAAAGCAAAAATGGAGGGAATCGATATGAAACATTTAGTGACAGTCTCAACACTAGAAACAAATGAAATTCTAGAGATTTTAGACAGCGCTGAAAACTATCGAACGAATAAACAAGGATGGAAACCGGAAGAGAAAATGTTTGTTGCCAACTTATTTTTTGAAGCGAGCACGCGTACTCGATGTAGCTTTGAAATGGCAGAACAGCAGCTAGGATTAACAACAATTCCGTTTGAAGTAACAACTTCAAGCGTCCAAAAAGGAGAAACGCTTTATGACACGATTGAAACATTAGCTTCAATCGGCGTTCAGTCAGTTGTTATTCGCCACCCGCAAGATCGTTATTATGAAGCACTGCAGGAAAAAGTATCGATTCCCATCATTAATGCAGGAGACGGATGCGGTCAGCATCCAACTCAGTGTCTGCTTGATCTACTGACAATTCGCCAAGAGTTCGGCTCGTTTAAAGGATTAAAAGTCGCAATAGTCGGAGATTTGCGACATAGCCGCGTAGCGAGATCGAATGCTGAAATGCTGACAAAACTAGGGGCGACCGTATATTTTGCGGGACCTGAAGAATGGAAAGATGAAGAGAACAGACACGGTACATATCTTGATATCGATGAAGCAATCGAAACGGTCGATGTTGTGATGCTGCTGCGTATTCAATTTGAAAGGCATGAAGAGAACACTTCAGAACTTGCACAGAACTACCACAGCCGCTTTGGATTAACCGTTGAACGAGAGCGGAAAATGAAATCACATAGCATTATCCTTCATCCAGCTCCTGTAAACAGAGGAGTCGAAATTGCGGATGAGCTCGTTGAATGTGAACGATCAAGAATTTTTAAACAAATGCAAAATGGCGTGTACATTCGCATGGCAGTATTAGCAAGAGCGCTACAACCAATTGAAAGGGGACTTAATAATGACAACAATTATCAAAAATGCTACATGGTTAAATGAAGGGAAAATTGAAAAAGTCGAACTGAAAATTGAAAATGGTGTAATTGCTGAAATAGCTTCACACATCGACGTACAGAATGAAGAAGTCATTGATGCAGGCGGGAACTTCTTATCACCGGGTTTAATCGATGTCCACGTTCACTTGCGCGAGCCAGGGGGAGAAAAGAAAGAAACGATTGAAACGGGTACTCTAGCAGCGGCAAAGGGCGGTTTTACAGCAATTGCTGCAATGCCAAACACGCGTCCAGTTCCGGATACTGTTGAACAAATGGAGTGGGTAAACAAGCGTATTGAAGAAACAGCACATGTTCGCGTATTACCATACGCATCGATTACCACTCGTCAATTAGGAAAAGAATTAACGGACTTTGAAGGCTTAAAAGAAGCGGGCGCATTTGCTTTTACAGATGATGGAGTAGGCGTTCAGTCAACAGGAATGATGCTGGAAGCGATGAAAAAAGCCGCTTCATTAAACAAAGCAATCGTTGCACACTGTGAAGATAATGATTTAATCAACAAAGGCTGCGTACACGACGGAAAATTTGCAAAAGAACATGGACTAAACGGTATCCCTTCTATCTGCGAAGCCGTTCAAATTGCACGAGATGTACTGCTTGCTGAAGCAGCAAACTGTCACTACCATGTGTGTCACGTAAGTACAAAAGAATCCATTCGCGCCATTCGTGATGCGAAAAAAGCAGGCATTCGCGTAACCGCAGAAGTAACGCCACATCATCTGTTACTAAATGAAGAAGATATCCCGGGACTTGATTCGAATTTTAAAATGAATCCGCCGCTTCGAGGAAAAGATGATCAACAGGCATTAATTGAAGCTTTATTAGACGGAACGCTTGATTTTATCGCCACTGATCATGCACCGCACACAGCGGAAGAAAAAGCAGAAGGCATGGAGCTTGCGCCGTTTGGGATTGTGGGACTTGAAACAGCTTTCCCGCTTCTTTATACAAACTTGGTATTAAAAGAAGTAATGACGCTAGAGCAGCTAGTATCATATTTAACAAACAAGCCTGCTGACACGTTCAATCTTCCTTATGGCACCATCGAAGTAGGGAAACCAGCAGATTTAACTATCATTGATCTTGAAACAGAAAAAGCAATTAATCCAGAAGAATTTTTATCAAAAGGTAAAAACACGCCGTTTGCTAACTGGGTATGCAAAGGTTGGCCGGTAATGACATTAGTAGAAGGTAAACGAGTATGGGAGGATGTTAAAGCATGCAACGTCAACTAATTTTAGAAGATGGAACAGTATTTATCGGAAAAGGATTCGGCAGCGACAAAGAAATGACAGGAGAAGTTGTTTTCAACACGGGAATGACAGGATATCAAGAAATTCTATCTGATCCATCATACTGTGCACAAATTGTGACATTAACATATCCTTTAATCGGAAACTACGGTATTAACCGCGATGACTTTGAGTCGATTGAACCAGCTGTACACGGTTTGATTGTAAAAGAAATTTGTGATGCTCCTTCAAACTTCAGAAGCGAACTATCAGTAGATGAATTTTTAAAACAAAAAGATATTCCAGGATTAGCTGGAATCGACACGAGAAAATTAACGCGAAAAATTCGTCAGCACGGTGCGCTTCGCGGACGCGTATGCAACATGGAAGTCAATGTAGAAGAAGTAGTATCACAGCTTCAAAATCATGAACTTCCCACTGATTCCGTTAAAAAAGTATCAACAGTGAAGCCTTACCCAAGCCCAGGCAGAGGTAAAAAAGTGGTACTCGTTGACTTTGGAATGAAACACGGAATTTTACGCGAATTAACGGCTCGTCAATGCGACGTGATTGTGGTTCCTTATAACGTAACTGCGCAAGAAATTCTTCAATTAAATCCAGATGGCATCATGTTGAGCAACGGACCTGGAGACCCAAAAGACGTACCTGAAGCAATCGAGATGATTCAAGGGGTTTTAGGAAAGGTTCCTCTTTTCGGAATTTGTTTAGGACATCAGCTGTTTGCGCTAGCATGCGGAGCAGATACAGAAAAAATGAAATTTGGTCATCGTGGATCCAACCATCCTGTAAAGGATCTAAAAACCAATAAAGTAGCTCTTACATCTCAAAACCACGGCTATACAGTATGTGAGCCATCTCTTGTCAACACGCCATTAGAAGTGACGCACGTTGCGCTTAACGATGGAACGGTTGAAGGAGTAAAGCATAAAGAATATCCGGCATTTACGGTTCAATATCACCCTGAAGCATCACCGGGACCTGAAGATGCAAACGGATTGTTCAACGAATTTATGAATCTTATGAAAAACAATCAGAAAGTAGGTAATTGCTAATGCCAAAACGTCAAGATATTAACACAATTCTCGTAATCGGATCAGGACCAATCGTCATCGGACAGGCGGCAGAGTTTGACTATGCAGGAGCGCAAGCGTGTATTGCGTTAAAAGAAGAAGGATACAGAGTTATTCTTGTGAACTCCAATCCTGCAACAATCATGACAGACTCAGAAATGGCAGATAAAGTATATATTGAACCTCTAACGGTTGAATTTGTAAGCTCAATTATTCGTAAAGAACGCCCGGATGCACTGCTTCCAACGCTTGGCGGTCAAACGGGACTGAACCTAGCGGTAGAATTACACGAAACGGGCATTTTAGAAGAATTTAATGTAGAAATTCTCGGGACAAAATTATCGGCGATTGAACAAGCTGAAGACCGTGAGCAGTTCCGTTCACTAATGAATGAACTAAATCAGCCTGTCCCAGCAAGTGAAATCATTCATTCACTAGACGAAGCATATGCGTTTGTTGAACAAGTAAACTATCCGGTAATCGTGCGTCCTGCTTATACACTTGGCGGTACGGGCGGCGGAATTTGTAACAACGAGCAAGAGTTGATTGAAATTGTAACAAGTGGATTAAAACACAGTCCTGTAACACAATGCTTACTTGAGAAAAGCATTGCAGGCTTTAAAGAAATTGAATATGAAGTAATGCGCGATGCAAACGATAATGCGATCGTAGTATGTAATATGGAAAACTTTGATCCGGTCGGTATTCATACAGGAGATTCAATTGTTGTAGCACCAAGCCAAACGCTAAGCGACCGTGAGTATCAGCTGCTTAGAAATGCGTCACTAACAATTATCCGAGCGCTTAAAATCGAAGGCGGATGTAACGTTCAGCTAGCACTAGACCCAGAAAGCTTCCAGTATTACGTAATTGAAGTAAATCCTCGTGTAAGCCGCTCATCGGCTTTAGCATCAAAAGCAACAGGGTATCCAATTGCAAAATTAGCAGCAAAAATTGCGGTAGGCTTAACATTAGATGAAATGATGAACCCGGTAACTGGGAAGACATACGCATGTTTCGAACCGGCACTAGATTACATCGTATCTAAAATTCCACGCTGGCCGTTTGATAAATTTGAATCAGCTAACCGTAAACTAGGTACACAGATGAAAGCAACAGGTGAAGTAATGGCAATTGGCCGCACGTTCGAAGAGTCAATTTTAAAAGCCGTACGCTCACTTGAGTCAAACGTTCATCACTTAGAGCTGAAAGATGCCCATGAATTTGATGATGCCATTATTGAAAAACGTATTCGCAAGGCTGGCGATGAGCGATTATTCTACGTCGCAGAAGCAATTCGCCGCGGCGTAACGATTCAGCAAATTCACGAGTGGAGCAAAATCGATCTTTTCTTCTTAGTAAAACTTGAAAAAGTGATTGCTTTTGAAAATGTGTTAAAAGAAGAGATTCATAACGTAGAAGTTTTACAGGAAGCAAAAGAAATGGGATTTGCAGACTGCACGATTGCTAAGCTATGGAATCAAACAGAGCGTGAAGTATATGACTTCCGCAAACAAAATGGCGTGATGCCAGTATACAAAACGGTAGATACATGTGCAGCAGAATTTGAATCTACAACACCATATTTCTACGGCACGTTTGAAGATGAAAATGAATCGATTGTTACAGATCGTAAAAGCGTTGTAGTGTTAGGGTCAGGTCCGATCCGCATCGGGCAAGGAATTGAGTTTGACTATGCAACGGTTCACTCGGTGTGGGCAATTAAAGAAGCTGGCTACGAAGCGATTATTGTCAATAACAATCCAGAAACAGTATCAACTGACTTCAGTATTTCAGATAAATTATACTTCGAGCCGCTGACGATTGAAGATGTGATGCATATCATCGATTTAGAAAAACCAGAAGGTGTGGTTGTACAGTTCGGTGGTCAAACAGCAATCAACTTAGCGGATGAGCTAGAAGCAAGAGGGGTCAAGATTTTAGGAACGTCGCTTGAAAGCTTAGATGCAGCGGAAGACCGTAAAAAATTCGAAGCGACGCTAGCACGTTTAGAAGTACCTCAGCCGCTTGGAAAGACGGTTACGTCCGTAGAAGAAGCAGTGGTTGTGGCAAAACAAATTGGTTATCCGGTGCTTGTACGTCCTTCATATGTACTAGGCGGACGCGCAATGGAAATTGTGTATAAAGAAGAAGAACTGCTTCACTATATGAAACACGCGGTAAAAGTACACGCTGATCACCCTGTATTAATCGACCGCTACTTAACGGGAAAAGAAATTGAAGTCGATGCCATTTCAGACGGTGAAACAGTGGTTATTCCAGGGATTATGGAACATGTAGAGCGCGCGGGTGTACACTCAGGTGACTCCATTGCTGTATATCCACCGCAAACTCTGTCACAGGATGTAAAAGATACAATCATTGATTACACAACACGTATTGCAAAAGGCTTAAACATTATTGGACTGCTCAACATTCAGTTCGTCTTATCAAAAGGAGAAGTGTTTGTTCTTGAAGTAAATCCTCGTTCAAGCCGTACGGTGCCGTTCTTAAGTAAAATTACGCGTATTCCGATGGCGAATGTGGCAACAAAAGTTATTTTAGGAACAAGTTTGCGAGAGCTTGGCTATGAATCAGGCATGCACCCTGAAGAAGAAGGTGTCTACGTAAAAGTGCCGGTCTTCTCATTTGCAAAGCTGCGCCGCGTAGATATTACGCTTGGACCTGAAATGAAATCTACTGGAGAAGTAATGGGGCAAGATTCAACGTACGAAAAAGCATTATATAAAGGACTAATTGCGTCAGGTATGTCCATTAAGCCGTACGGTTCAGTACTTATGACAGTAGCGGATAAAGATAAAGAAGAGGCAACAGCGCTAGCGAAGCGTTTTGCTAACATTGGCTACCAGGTGATTGCAACAGAAGGAACAGCTTCAACGTTTACAAAAGAAGACATTCGCGTAAAAGTAGTAAATAAAATTCATCATGAAGATCACAATCTTTTAGATGTGATACGAAAAGGTGAAGCGCAGCTTGTCATCAACACGCTAACAAAAGGAAAACAGCCTGCGCGTGACGGATTTAAAATTCGCCGTGAAGCAGTTGAAAATGGTGTACCTTGCTTAACATCACTTGATACAGCAGAAGCGATTTTACGAGTGCTTGAAACGATCAGCTTCCATACAACGCCAATGAAAAAAGTTCGTCCAACTAAAGAGGTGACAACCGTATGATCAAACATGAAATGATGCAAGTCGTCAGTCAGCGACCGTTAACACACAATGTATATGAATTAACCCTTCAAGGCGAGCTTGTTCGTTTCATGAATGAGCCGGGGCAGTTTGTGCATATCCGCGTTAATAACGATTATTTGCCACTGCTTCGCAGACCAATCAGTATTGCAGAAATTGACCAAACCCACGAACAATTTACGATGATTTACCGTGCAGAAGGAGCGGGAACATCGCTTCTGGCTGAAAAACAAGCCGGACAGTCGATTGACGTGTTAGGTCCGCTTGGGCATGGTTTTCCATTAGAGGCGATAGAGTCAGGTCAAACGGCTTTATTAGTAGGGGGAGGCATTGGAGTGCCTCCGCTCTATGAGCTTTCAAAAAGACTTCGTGAAAAAGGCGTGCAAGTTATTCATGTCCTAGGCTTTCAATCAAAAGCAGACGTATTTTATGAACGAGAGTTTTTAGCTTTAGGAGAAACATATATTGCAACGGTAGATGGCTCTTACGGAACAAAAGGTTTTGTCACAACGGTGATTGATGAGCATCAGCTTTCATATGACGTTATGTTTTCATGCGGTCCAACTCCGATGTTAAAAGCACTAGAAAATAATTATACAAACAAGCCGCTTTATATTTCTTTAGAAGAAAGAATGGGCTGTGGAATCGGAGCTTGCTTTGCATGTGTATGCAAGCAAAGTGAAGATTCTACGGCGTATAAAAAAATCTGCAGCGACGGTCCCGTCTTTCAAGCAGGGGAGGTGCTTTTATGAGTATGCTAAAAACGACATTGCCAGGCTTAGATTTGAAAAATCCAATTATGCCAGCATCCGGCTGTTTTGGATTTGGGCGTGAGTATGCTCAATTTTATTCACTTGATGCACTTGGAGCCATTATGATCAAAGCGACTACTGCTGAAACTCGTTTTGGCAATCCAACTCCCCGCGTAGCGGAAACATCTGCAGGAATGTTAAATGCGATCGGATTGCAAAATCCAGGGTTAGAAAAAGTAATGAACGAAGAGCTTGTTTGGCTTCAGCAATATGATGTGCCGATTATCGCGAACGTAGCCGGTGCTTCAATTGAAGAATATGTGCACGTGGCAAAAGAAATTTCAACCGTATCAAATGTAAAAGCACTTGAATTAAATATTTCATGCCCTAACGTAAAAGAAGGCGGAATTGCGTTTGGCGTAGATCCTGTCATTGCTGCTCGTTTAACGAAAGCAGTAAAAGATGTTTCAAATGTTCCAGTTTATGTTAAACTATCACCAAACGTATCCAATATTGTAGACATGGCGATGGCTGTTGAAGAAGCTGGCGCGGATGGCTTAACGATGATCAATACGCTTCTCGGGATGCGTCTGGATTTGAAAACAGCTCAGCCGGTTTTAGCGAACGGCACAGGTGGACTGTCAGGCCCATCCATTAAACCGGTAGCGATTCGAATGGTATATGAAGTGAGCCAAAAAGTGAACATTCCGATTATCGGTATGGGCGGAGTAACGACTGCTGAAGATGCACTCGAGTTCCTATATGCAGGTGCAAGTGCAGTAGCGGTTGGTACAGCAAACTTTGTTGATCCGTATGTGTGTCCAACCATCATTGACGAACTGCCAAGGCTATTAACATCATTAGGATACGAGCATGTTTCAGAATGTATCGGAAGGAGCTGGAAAAAGCGTGAAGCAACCGTTAATCATTGCTCTTGACTTTTCATCAATTAACGATGTACAGCAGTTTTTAATGCCTTTTCAACAAGAGTCATTATTTGTGAAAGTAGGCATGGAACTGTTTTATAAAGAAGGGCTATCTATTATTTCTGCATTAAAAGAACAAAACCATCAAATCTTTTTAGACTTAAAGCTTCATGATATTCCCAATACGGTAAAGCAAGGGATGAAGTCTTTAGCTTCTCTTGAAGTAGATTTGGTTAACGTTCACGCTGCCGGCGGAACGAACATGATGCAAGCAGCCGTTGAAGGACTTGACTTAGGAACAGCTGCCGGCAAAAAGCGCCCGGATTGTATTGCGGTTACTCAGCTAACGAGTACGTCTGATGAAATGTTAAAAGAGCAGCAGCTTATTACGCACTCGATGCAAGAAGTGGTTACGCATTATGCAGCGCTTGCTAAAAAAAGCGGACTAGACGGCGTTGTATGTTCTACTCATGAAGTGCCTTCGATTCGAAAAGCAGCAGGAGAGGACTTCTTGACCGTAACGCCTGGTATTCGTATGGGCACAGATTCGGTAGATGACCAAGTCCGCGTAGCGACGCCTCAGCTAGCGAGAGAATATGGCTCAAGCGCCATTGTCGTTGGACGTTCTATTACTAAAGCAAAAGACCCGCTTAACGCATATTATGAGATGTTACAGCAGTGGAAAGGGGAGCGTATTACGCGATGACAAAACTACGAAAAGAAATTGCAAAACAATTAATTGATATTGAGGCAGTAAGCCTTCAACCGAACGATCCGTTTACGTGGGCCTCTGGAATTAAGTCGCCTATTTATTGTGACAACCGTCTAACGCTTAGCTACCCAAAAGTGCGAAAAGAAATTGCAAAAGGTCTGCAGCATTTAATTAAAACGTATTTTGCTAATGCAGAAGTGATTGCTGGTACAGCTACAGCTGGTATTCCTCATGCAGCATGGGTAAGTGAAGCGTTAGAGCTTCCAATGTGTTATGTGCGAAGCAAAGCAAAAGAACATGGCCAAGGAAATCAAATCGAAGGAAAAGTAACAAAAGGCCAAAAAGTTGTTGTGATTGAAGATTTGATTTCAACTGGCGGAAGTGTGTTTACCGCAGTCGATGCATTAAAAGCGCAGGGGTGTGAAGTACTGGGAGTTGTGTCTATCTTTACATATGAGCTGGAAAAAGCGCGTCAGCTGTTTAAAGAAAAAGAACTTCAGGTTTATTCGCTAACAGACTACTCTACGCTAGTAGAAGCGGCAAACGAAGCGGGATACATTGAAGAAGAAGCGATGGACAAGCTATTTAAATGGCGTGAAAATCCTTCAGACCCTTCATGGATGAACTAAACTAGATCTATATAATAAAACCCCCTTTCTATATAGAAAGGGGGTTTTATTATGACTGACGCAGTTTCAGTACAAGTTCTTCGCTAGGCGTTACGTACACTGTTTGCTGATTATCGTACGTCACAAAACCAGGTTTAGCACCGCTTGGTTTCTTGACGTGGCGAATTTTTGTATAGTCCACAGGTACTGAACTTGAATTTTTAGCTTTACTAAAGTAAGCAGCAAGGTGAGCCGCTTCTAAAATTGTTTCTTCTGAAGGCTCTTGGCTGCGGATAACAACGTGAGAACCCGGTATATCTTTTGTATGAAACCAAATGTCATCACGAGCAGCAAGGCGATTTGTTAAATACTCATTTTGCTTATTGTTTTTTCCAACTAAAATCGTCGTGCCGTCGCTTGAAACGTATTGTTCAAGTGTAGGCGTGGTGTTTTTTTGTTTTTTTGCTTGTTTTTGCTGACGGTTGCGCAAATATCCTTCTTCCACAAGCTCTTCACGAATCTCTGCAATGTCTTTGTGAGTAGCAGTATCCATTTGCTGAATAAGTGATTCAAAATACTGTACTTCTTCGTTTGCTTTTTCAATTTGTTCGATTACAATCGAAACGGAATTTTTCGCTTTTTGATACTTTGTGAAAAAGCTTTGAGCATTTTGAGACGGTGATTTTTGCGGATCTAATGAAATCGTAAGTGTACCGCTATTTTCATCATAATAATTAATAACATCCACTTTCGCATCTCCTTTTTTGACAAGGTGTAAATTTGCGGTAAGAAGTTCACCGGCTAGCTGATAATCAGATGCTTTTTCTGCATTTTGCAGCGTTTGCTCAAGTTTTTTTATTTTTTTCTCATTTTTCTTTTTTTCGGTAGAGATAAACTGTACTAAATCATGCGCTTGCTGCTTTACACGATCTCGCTCTGCTTTCCCGTAGTAATAGCGGTCAAGAAGCTCACTGATGGTTGCATACGTTTTTTTCGTACCCTCTAAATGCGTTAATTCCAGTAAATAAAAGTAGTCTTTTTGATTAACGGTTGTCAGAGTCGGTGTAAACTGACCTTCTTTGATCAGCGTCATCGTTTCGACGAATGATTTTGGAAGGGTAGAACGATTCGCTAAGCCAGAGCGAAACACCACTTCATTTGCAATTAAAGGAGAAAGCCCCGAGAAGGTTTGCACTAGCTGAGTCGCTAACTTTCCGCTATTAAAATCAATTTTTTTAACCACGGTTTCCTCGTCGGCTTCAAATGGATGAAGCTTATCTTGGCTAGGAGGCAGTACGTAAGGTGCTCCGGGTAGAAGCGTACGGTGCCTGTTCAAGGCCATTGGAACGTGTTTAATGCTGTCGATAATCGTTTGTTTTTCTTTATCTACAAGCACAACATTACTATGTCTTCCCATGATTTCAATAATAAGCTGCTTGTACGTTACGTCGCCAATTTCATTTCGTCCTTTTGTTTCAATGACTAAAATGCGGTCTAATCCAAGCTGATACACTTGTTCAATAATGCTTCCTTCTAAATGTTTGCGAAGAAGCATACAAAACATAGGAGGCTCAGATGGATTTTCATAGGGCTCATTTGTAAAATGAACGCGTGAATAGTTAGGGTGAGCTGAGATTAAAAGTTTGCGGTTTTCACCTTTAGCGCGTACTTGTAAAATCAACTCGTTTGGAAACGGCTGATATATTTTTGAAATTCGTCCTGAAACCAAGGTCTCAGATAATTCTTGTAAAATGCCATATGTAAAAATACCATCAAATGACATAGTGCTCACATCCTTAAGTAATTGAAAATTGTCCTATAGAAAAGTATAGCATTTTTTAGGACGAGTCTGAATAAGCATACGATATAAGATTGTAACAATCTAATAGGTGCATTTACAAATAAAAGGGTGTGAAAAGATGCAATGAAATGGTATGAATTAGGTGAAAAAGCAATAGTAGAAGTAACAAAAACAGACAGACAGCATGGCCTTACACACAAAGAAGTAAAAGCACGTCAGCAGCAGCAAGGATTTAATGAATTGACTGAAGGTGAGAAAAAACCGGCCATTCTTGTGTTTCTAGAGCAGTTTAAAGATTTTATGGTACTGGTTTTACTAGCTGCCACGCTTATTTCAGGGCTTTTAGGCGAATACATCGATGCGGTTGCTATTATTGCCATTGTAGTAATTAATGGATTTCTAGGTTTTTTTCAAGAAAGAAAAGCCGAGAAGTCTCTTCATGCATTAAAAGAGCTTTCTGCTCCTCAAGTAGCAGCTATGCGTGAAGGGAAATGGGTTAAGTTACCATCTAAAGAGCTGGTAGTAGGAGACGTTGTAAAGTTTTCGAGCGGAGACCGTATCGGGGCTGACCTTCGAATTATGGAAGCCAAAAGTCTAGAAATTGAAGAATCAGCGCTTACGGGAGAGTCTTTGCCTGTTGCCAAGCAAATAAAAGCTTTGCCAGGAGATGAAGTGCCGCTTGGAGATCAGGACAATATGGCGTTTATGGGTACGCTTGTGACGCGAGGAAGCGGAACAGGTATCGTTGTAGGGATTGGAATGAAAACAGCGATGGGACAAATTGCTGATTTGCTTCAAAATGCTGAAGCCATGATTACTCCTCTTCAACGGAAGTTAGAGCAATTAGGTAAAATTTTAATCGTTGTAGCTCTTGCACTTACTGTATTAGTTGTTGGGATTGGTGTGCTGCAAGGGCATGATTTATACAGTATGTTCTTAGCGGGAGTTTCCTTAGCTGTTGCTGCCATACCCGAAGGTCTTCCTGCCATCGTAACCGTGGCGCTATCTCTGGGTGTACAGCGCATGATTAAGCAAAGATCCATTGTTCGCAAACTTCCTGCTGTTGAGACACTAGGATGCGCGTCAGTCATTTGCTCGGACAAAACGGGCACATTAACGCAAAATAAAATGACGGTTACTCACCTCTGGTCAGGAGGAATGACGTGGAGGGTATCAGGGACAGGGTATGAACCTACGGGCGTATTTTCGCGAGAGGAAAGAGAAGTTGATACACGGAGTGAAAAACCACTTCAGCAGCTTTTGGTGTTTGGTCTGCTTTGCAATCAAACGTCCATTTCGAGAAAAGATAAAGAATATGTCATCGACGGTGATCCTACTGAAGCGGCTTTGCTTGTTGCCGCGATGAAAGCAGGGCTGACAAAAGAAAATATTCAAAAGCAGTTTACGATTATTGAAGAGTTTCCATTTGATTCAACGCGTAAAATGATGAGTGTAGTCATTGAAGACGCATCTCATAAACGCTATGTGATAACAAAAGGTGCTCCGGATGTGCTGCTTGTAAACAGCAAAAATATTTTGTGGGAAAGCAGACAACAAACGCTGTCGGTAACAGTTCATAATGAAGTAAAAGGAGCGATTGATCAGTTAGCTAGCCAAGCGCTTCGAACAATTGCTATTGCTTATCGGCCGTTAGGAGACCATGAGAGCGTTCATACAGAGAACGAAGCGGAAAAAGACCTGACTTTCCTCGGGCTTCAAGGAATGATTGATCCGCCAAGACCAGAAGTCAATCAAGCGGTCAAAGAATGCCGAGACGCAGGAATTAAAACCGTTATGATTACAGGTGATCACGTCATTACAGCACAGGCGATTGCAAAACAGCTAGGCATTCTACCGAAAAACGGTCAAGTCTTGGAAGGAACGGATTTATCCAAAATGACGCAGGAAGAGCTAGAAGAAGTAGTGGATGATGTTTACGTATATGCCAGGGTATCACCTGAGCATAAGCTTAAAATTGTTAAGGCTCTTCAAGCAAAAGATCACATTGTAGCCATGACGGGCGACGGCGTAAATGATGCACCGGCTATTAAAGCAGCAGACATAGGCATCGCGATGGGCATCACGGGGACAGACGTAGCAAAAGAAGCGTCTTCACTCGTTTTGCTTGATGATAATTTTGCTACTATTAAATCAGCGATCAAAGAAGGACGAAACATCTATGAAAATATTCGAAAGTTTATCCGTTACTTGCTTGCATCAAATGTAGGAGAAATCTTAGTTATGCTCTTTGCGATGATTTTAGCACTTCCGCTACCGCTAGTACCCATTCAAATACTATGGGTAAACTTAGTAACAGACGGTTTGCCTGCGATGGCTCTTGGCTTAGACCAGCCAGAGGACAACGTGATGAAGCGCCATCCAAGGCATCCGCGTGAAGGTATCTTTGCAAGAGGATTAGGGTGGAAAGTAGTCAGCCGCGGATTTTTAATTGGAGCTGCTACACTTGCTGCATTCATGATTGTTTACGACAATGACCCAGATCGGCTGCAGTATGCACAGACGATTGCATTTGCCACACTTGTCATGGCACAGCTTATTCACGTATTTGACTGCCGGAGTGAAAAATCAATCTTTGATCGCAATCCATTTCAGAACTTATATCTTGTAGGAGCCGTTATTTCATCTATTATCCTTATGCTGGTGGCCATCTACTATCCGCCCCTGCAGCCTATTTTCCATACAATGGCCATTGCACCGCGGGAATGGCTCGTTATTCTAGGACTTGCAAGCCTTCCAACTTTTTTACTTGCCGGTTCACTTTTAACAAGAAAACCTTCATAAATTGTGCTATACTTTAATACAGGCTGTCCTAAATGAGAAAACTCATGAAGGCAGCCTTTACAGGTTGAATAAAGAAGAGAGATTTCTTTTTTTTGCTAACACTTTCTTTTATGATACTTTTTATGTAAGATGTACATAGTGGATGTGATGATAATGATAAAAAGTATGACGGGTTTTGGCCGCGGAAAAGCGGAAGTGGAAAATCGATCAGTAACAGTGGAAATGAAGTCTGTTAATCATCGTTTTTGTGAAATTGTTATTCGTATGCCAAGACAATTAATTGAAATTGAAGATAAAATAAAAAAAATCGTTCAAACATACATAAAACGTGGTAGAGTAGAAGTATTTGTTACTATTTCAGGTGAAGAAATGGCAAAAAAGAAACTGCAGACGGATTGGCAGCTGCTTGAGGAATACATGAATGCGTTGCAGCAAGTACAAGAAAAGCATGGGCTGTCACAATCTGTTCAAATTCAAGACATTTTACACATGCCTGAAGTGATGACAACTTATGAAGAAGAAGCTGATCAGACGAGTATTCATGGTGCAATCTTTGAAGCCGTTGACGCTGCTGTGCATCAGTTAGTGGATATGCGGAAACGAGAGGGATCAGAGCTGTATCACGATTTGATGGGGTACTTACAGGATATTCAAGACATTCGCGAAAAAATTACACAGCTTGCTCCTGAAGTTGCTGAACAATATCGCGAGCGTATTAAAAGAAAGCTGAGCGATTATTTAGAAGGTACTTTCGATGAGCAGCGAGTGCTGACTGAAGTAGCTATTTTTGCTGAAAAAGCAGATATTAGCGAAGAACTTACGCGAATTCAAAGTCATGTTTCACAATTTATTCAAGCATTAAATACACCTGATTCAGTAGGACGCAAGCTGGATTTTCTTGTTCAAGAGCTGAATCGTGAAATGAATACAATCGGTGCGAAGGCAAATAATGGTACTATTGCTCAGTATGTTATTAGTATGAAAGCACAATTAGAACGCATAAAAGAGCAGGTTCAAAATATTGAATAGCCTTCGTGTAAGATAAAGATTATATTGTTATAGCAGGAGGCTTCTTATGAGCGGTAAATTAGTGAACGTTGGATTTGGAAATTTTATTTCTTCTAATCGTATAATCTCTGTCGTTCATCCTGAATCAGCTCCAATCAAACGCATTATTCAAGATGCAAAAGATCGAGGCTCTTTAATAGATGCAACGCAAGGACGTAAAACACGATCTGTTATTGTTATGGATAGCGATCATGTTATTTTAGCTCCTGTACAGCCAGAAACTGTGTCACAGCGACTTATAAACAAAGAAGAATTATTAGAAGGGTAGGTCACTTGAACCGATGATTGAAAGAGGTTTATTAATTGTTCTTTCCGGACCATCAGGTGTTGGAAAAGGAACGGTACGAAAAGCATTGTTTGAGCAAGAAGACATTAAATTGCAGTATTCTATCTCTGCAACAACAAGAAAGCCCCGCGAAGGTGAAGTAGACGGTGTTGACTATTTCTTCAAACCACGCGAAGAGTTTGAGCGCATGATTGAAAACAAGAAATTATTAGAGTGGGCTGAATACGTAGGCAACTACTACGGTACCCCGGTTGATTATGTAGAACAAACGTTATCTGAAGGCAAAGACGTATTTCTAGAAATTGAAGTGCAAGGTGCTCTTCAAGTGAAAGAAGCGTTTCCAGAAGGTTTGTTCATCTTCTTGGCACCGCCGAGTTTGTCAGAGCTTAAAAGTCGTATCGTAAACCGCGGTACTGAAACAGAAGATTTAATCAATAACCGTATGCGCGTGGCAAAAGAAGAAATTGAACTTATGGACGCCTACGATTATGTTGTAGAAAATGACAAAGTAGAAAATGCTTGTGCTCGCATCCGTGCTATCGTAACGGCTGAACACTGCCGTCGTGATCGTATTTCTGCGCGCTATAAAAGAATGCTGGAGGTAGAATAAACATGCTTTATCCATCAATTGATTCCCTAATGGAAAAATTAGATTCTAAGTACACGCTTGTGACAGTAGCTGCAAAACGTGCACGTCAATTACAGCTTCACAATGATACACCGATTGAAAAGCCGGTTTCTTATAAATTTGTAGGCTGTGCTTTAGAAGAAATTAATGCTGAACAATTAAGCTATAAGCAAGGTGTAGCAGAAGAAGATTCTAAACATCAGTAAGTGAAAAAATAACAACCTACTTTATAGGTTGTTATTTTTTTGATGCTTTTGTTTGTATTCAAGCAGGATAGTGAATGTCTCATTACAAAAATGGTATAATAATTAAATTGAAAAGCTTTAGATAGTTACCCGAGTAAACAAGCGGATGCTGGTTGAGCGGGATAAATAGATGGGGGCATAATGATGAAGGGAAAACGAATTTTATTATGTGTTAGCGGCGGGATCGCCGTATATAAAGCCGCAGCTTTAACAAGTAAATTAGTACAAGCGGGAGCGGAAGTTAAAGTAATGATGACTGCTTCGGCATGCGAGTTCGTAACGCCGCTTACGTTTCAAGCTCTGTCTCGAAACCCAGTTTATACAGATACGTTTGATGAAAAAGATCCATCTGTGATTGCACATATTGATTTAGCAGATTGGCCTGATTTAATTTTAGTAGCTCCTGCTACGGCAAATATGATAGGGAAAATAGCAAATGGTCTTGCAGATGATATGATTTCCACAACGCTGCTGGCTGCTACTGCACCTGTGTGGATTGCACCTGCAATGAATGTTCATATGTACGATCATCCAGCTGTTAAAAAAAATATGAGCACTCTTTCATCATTTGGTTACTCTTTTGTAGAACCTGGAGAAGGGTATTTGGCATGCGGTTATGTAGGAAAAGGCCGTCTTGAAGAGCCAGAAACAATTGTTTCACTAATCGGATCTTATTTCTCACAAGCATCAGATACACAAAAGATCCTTGAAGGTGTGAATGTATTGGTTACAGCAGGACCTACGGTAGAACGCATTGATCCCGTCCGATTTTTCACCAATCGTTCTACCGGGAAAATGGGCTATGCCCTTGCAGAACAAGCTGCTAAGTTAGGCGCATCGGTAACACTTGTAACGGGACCGACGAATTTAGAGTATCCAAAAGGAGTGCAGGTTGTTCAAATTGAAAGTGCGCAGCAGATGCTTGAAGCTGTTATGCAGCGCTATCATGAAGCAGATGTTGTTATCAAATCAGCCGCAGTGGCAGATTACCGGCCAAAGCATGTGTTTGATCAAAAGATGAAAAAGCAGCCTGGTGCAGCAGTATTAGAGCTAGAGAGAACAACAGATATTTTACGCACGCTTGGAGAGCAAAAAGAACACCAGCTTTTAGTCGGCTTTGCAGCAGAAACAGAACAAGTGGATGAATATGCACAAAAGAAACTTTCATCTAAAAACTTGGATATGATTGTAGCCAATAACGTAACGACAGAGGGAGCAGGTTTTGGGACGGACACAAATATTGTAACGCTCTATAAGCGAAGCGGAGAGTCTAGGAAACTTCCCATTCTTTCAAAACACGATGTAGCTACCGAGGTGTTAAAAGAAGTGAAGGAAATGTTAGAAGGGCTGAAAAAATGAGTGTAGCTAGTGTAATTGTGGACGTGGCTGCTAAGCAAACAGATCGAGCTTTTGACTACGCTGTTCCTGACAAATGGAAAGGAATTATTGTTCCGGGTATGCGGGTTGTCGTTCCGTTTGGTCCTAGAAAAGTTCAAGGGTTTGTGGTGGCTCTTAAAGAAGAGGCCGAAGTTAAGCGTGTTAAACCAATCGCTGACCTGCTTGATTTAACGCCGGTTCTGACTCCCGAACTGTTAGAGATTGGGCACTGGCTAACCGAAAAAACGCTTTGTTTTATGATATCGGCTTTTCAAGTCATGCTGCCTGCGGCGATGAAAGCAAAATATGATAAAGAACTGTCACTCCTTTCAAAAGAGGCATACGAACAGCTTCATGAGCAAGTAAAGCCGTTTTTTCAGTCAAGATCCTCGCTGAAGTGGAGTGAAGTAGAAAAAACAGCCGCTGCTTCTGTTTTTTACCGGGATATTCAAAAAGGTTTAATTGAAGTCGTCTACGTCGTGAAAAACAAAGGAAACAAAAAAACGGCAAAAGGCGTAAAACTGAATCAAAGCCTTGAAGAAATTCAGCAGTTTATGAGCGAGTTAAATAAGCAGGCAGAAAAGCAAAAACAAGTGCTGTCTTTTATGCTCGAGCGAAGTGAAGAAGTAGCCATAAAAGAAATAGCCGAAGATTTGCAGATTACCTCCGCTCCTATAAAAACGCTGATTAATAAAGGACTCTTAGCGGAAACAGAAATTGAAATATACCGTGATCCTTATCAAGATCGATACTTTACACCATCAAAGCCATTTCAATTGACCGATGAACAAGCTGAGGCAATTACACCGATTCTGCGGGACATCGAAGAAAATCTTCACGATGTGTTTTTAATGTACGGAGTAACCGGAAGCGGAAAAACAGAAGTGTATCTTCAATCAATTGATCAAGTGCTGAAAAAAAGAAAAGAAGCGATTATGCTTGTTCCGGAGATTTCACTTACCCCTCAGATGGTCAAGCGGTTTAAAGAGCGGTTCGGCTCAAAAGTTGCTGTGCTTCATAGCGGCTTGTCTACTGGAGAGAAATACGATGAATGGCGAAAAATTCAGCGAAAAGAAGTATCCGTTGTAGTAGGGGCCCGCTCTGCTGTATTTGCTCCATTTGAAAATTTGGGTCTTCTTATTATCGATGAAGAACATGAGACGAGTTATAAACAAGAAGAAAACCCCCGTTATCATGCCAGAGATGTAGCTATTTACCGAGGGCAGCATCATCAGTGTCCAGTCATTTTAGGAAGTGCAACACCAACGCTTGAGTCCTTTGCAAGAGCGCAAAAAGGTGTGTATAAGCTGCTGACGTTAAAGCAAAGAATGAATAAGTCATCAATGCCGTCGGTGGATATCGTTGATATGAGAGAAGAGCTTCGCAGCGGCAATCGCTCTATGTTTTCAACTCTGCTGTTTGAAAAGATGAAAGACCGTTTGGAAAAAGGGGAGCAAATCGTTTTATTTTTAAATAAAAGAGGTCATTCTTCTTTTGTTATGTGCAGAGACTGCGGTTACGTTCCGACATGTGAGCACTGTGAAATTTCACTAACGTATCACCGCTATCAAAATAAATTAAAATGCCATTATTGCGGACATGAAGAACAAGTGCATACTGAGTGCCCAGAATGCCACAGCGAACATATCCGCTTTTTTGGATCTGGTACACAAAAAGTGGAAGAAGAATTAACAAAAGTGCTGCCTGAGGCTAGAGTCGTTCGAATGGATGTTGATACGACAAGCAGAAAAGGCGCGCATGAAAAGCTCCTGAACAAGTTTGCAAGTGAAGAAGCGCAAATTTTACTAGGGACCCAGATGATTGCGAAGGGACTGGACTTTCCAAACGTCACGCTTGTAGGCGTTCTAACAGCAGATACAATGCTGAATTTACCTGACTTTCGTGCATCTGAAAAAACGTTTCAGCTTTTAACACAAGTAAGCGGAAGAGCAGGACGCCACAAACTTCCAGGGGAAGTAGTGATTCAAACGTACACGCCTGAACACTACAGCATTCAACTTGCGAGCCAGCATGATTATGATGCGTTTTATAAGCAGGAGATGGAAATTCGTAAAATGCATAAATATCCGCCGTTCTTTTACTTGGCGCTTGTCACCGTATCTCATGAAAATATTGCAAAAGTGGTGTCTGTTACAGACAAAATTTCGCAGTATCTGCGTCAGAAACTTTCGCCGCAAACAACGATCTTAGGGCCAGTCGCATCTCCGATTGCTAAGATAAAAGATAGATATCGCTATCAATGCATGTTAAAATACAAGCTGGAACCAAGCCTGATTCCGCTGTTGAAATATATATTAGAACGTTATCAAGCGGAAATGCAGAAGGAGAATTTAACGATCACTATTGATTTGAATCCATACTCGATGATGTAACTAGTCGTCTTGATTGCGTTAAAGAAGAAGGTTTTTGGATATAAATAGAAAGAATAAAGGAGGTGCCTATTTGGCTAAGCTTAAGCTTGTTTACCATCCTAATAAAGTACTTGAACAAGAGTGTGAAGTCGTTAAAAACTTTGATAATAAATTAGCGAAATTACTAAACGGCATGTATGATTTAATGCTTGAAGCAGACGGTGTGGGTCTAGCTGCTCCTCAAGTAGGAGTTCTGCAGCAAGTGGCAGTGGTAGACGTGGATGACCGACACGGTAAAATTGAGTTAATTAATCCGGTAATTATTGAGCAACGAGGCGAACAAATCGGTCCAGAAGGCTGCCTAAGTTTTCCGGGCCTTTTTGGTGACGTGGCTCGAGCTGATTATGTGAAAGTACGTGCGCAAAATCGTAAAGGAAAACCTTATTTTATAGAAGCAAAAGGTTTTTTAGCACGAGCAATTCAACATGAAATTGATCATTTACACGGTGTATTGTTCACGGAAAAAGTAACAAAGTATTACGAAGAGGATGAACTAGAAGGGTAGGTTTTACACGATGAAAGTCGTATTTATGGGAACACCGGATTTTTCAGTGCCGGTTTTACAAACATTACTTAAAGATGGATATGAAGTGGTCGCAGTGGTTACACAGCCGGACCGACCAAAAGGACGCAAGCGCGTATTAACACCTCCTCCAGTAAAAGTTGAGGCGTTAAAGCATGAAATACCTGTACTGCAGCCAGAAAAGATTCGTTTAGAAGAAGAATATCAGAAAGTATTAGCGTATGAGCCTGACCTAATTGTAACAGCGGCTTTTGGTCAAATTTTACCAACCCCTATTTTAGAAGCGCCTAAATACGGCTGTATTAACGTGCATGCTTCTCTGTTACCTGAACTGCGCGGAGGCGCGCCGATTCATTATTCAATTCTACAAGGTAAGCCGAAAACTGGTGTTACAATTATGTATATGGTAGAAAAATTAGATGCAGGTGATATCTTAACACAGGTAGAAGTTCCGATTGAAGAACGTGATCACGTTGGCACGCTTCATGATAAACTCAGCGCTGCTGGTGCAAAACTGCTTTCAGAAACCATTCCTTCTCTTGTAAAAGGTGAAATTACGCCGGTTCAACAAAACGATGACGAAGCGACATTTGCTTCAAACATTAAGCGGGAACAAGAGAAAATTGATTGGGCTCGTACAGGAGAAGAAATTTATAATCATATCCGCGGACTTCACCCTTGGCCGGTTGCTTATACAACAGCAGACGGTCAGGTCATGAAAATTTGGTGGGGTGAGAAAGTATCTGCATCAGGCAAACCAGGTACCGTTTTATCACTTGAAGAGGATGGATTTATAGTAGCAACTGGAAATGAAACAGCTATTAAAGTGACGGAACTTCAGCCGGCTGGAAAAAAACGTATGGATGCAGCGCAGTATTTACGAGGTACATCCGTTGAAGTCGGAACAGTATTAGGGGATGTCAATGAGTAAGTACAACGTTCGAGACATAGCTTTAGATATTTTACTAGCTATTGAAAAAAATCAGGCATTCAGCAATCTATTGTTAAATAACAGTATACAAAAACGCGGCATTCAAGGAAAAGATGCAGGGCTATTAACGGAAATTGTGTATGGAACGATTCAAAGACGTGATACGTTAGATTATGGGTTAGCGCCTTTCTTGAAAAATCCAAAAAAACTACAGCCTTGGGTGCGAGTGCTGCTTCGTTTATCTCTTTACCAAATGGTATATTTAGACCGAGTGCCTGACCGGGCAATCCTTCATGAAGCAGTAGAAATTGCTAAAAAACGCGGCCACAAAGGAATTGCCTCAATGGTAAACGGCGTTTTACGAAATATTCAGCGCAGTGGCACGCCTTCTTTAGAAGAAATACAAAATCCTGTGGAGCGGTTGGCGATTGAAACGAGTCATCCATTGTGGCTTGTAAAACGCTGGGTGGAACAATATGGATTGGACAAAACACGCGGAATCTGTTTAGCTAATTTAATGGCCCCTAAACAAACAATCCGAGTAAACAGTGCACGCTTTACGCAAAATGAAGTAAAAGAAGCGCTTGAAAAAGAAGGTATTGTTGTAGAACCAGGCCATTTTGTAGAAGAAGCGCTAGAAGTTCAAAAAGGAAATGCAGCTCATACACAAGCATTTCGTGAAGGAATGTTTACCGTTCAAGATGAAAGCTCTATGTTAGTGGCTCATGCGCTCGGTGCGGAGGCAGAAGAGCTAATTTTAGATAGCTGTGCTGCACCGGGAGGAAAATCAACTCATATTGCAGAGCAGCTTAAAAACAGTGGTAAAGTTATTTCCTTGGACATTCATGACCATAAAGTAAAGCTGATTGCCCAGCAGGCAGAGCGTCTGCATCTTACCAATATTGAGCCGACGGTTCAAGACAGCCGCAAAGCAGGCGAACAGTTTGATAAAGAAATGTTTGACCGCATCTTAGTAGATGCTCCGTGCTCAGGTTTTGGTGTAATGAGACGTAAACCTGATTTGAAATATACAAAAACTGAGCAAGATGTAAAGCAGCTGGCGCGTATTCAACAAGATATTTTAAATGCGGTTGCGCCTTTATTAAAAAAAGGTGGGACCCTTGTATATAGTACATGTACAATTGACCGGGATGAAAATGGGGGTGTTGTAGCAGCATTTTTAGCAGATCATGCTGATTTTCAAAAAGATGAAACACTTGCTGCACGCATGCCGCAAAAGCTTAAACAAAACGTAAAACATGGTGAAATTCAATTGCTGCCAGATGCACAAAGCGATGGATTTTATATTGCATGTTTACAGAAGAAGGTGTAAAAATGGAAGAAGTAGCTAAAAGAAAAGCAAAAGCAGAAGAAAAAGCGCAAAAACCATCTATTTATTCATTAGAAATGCACGACCTAGAAAATTGGTTAGTGGAACACGGGGATAAGAAGTTCCGTGCTAAACAAATTTTTGACTGGTTATATGTTAAACGCGTAACGGACTTTGACGATATGTCAAACTTATCTAAAGGATTACGTGAACAGTTAAAAGACAAATTTGCATTAACGACATTAAAAACAGTTGTTCAGCAAACGTCTGGGGACGGCACGATGAAGTTTTTATTCGAACTCCATGACGGTTATACAATTGAAACGGTGCTTATGCGTCATGAATACGGAAATTCTGTCTGTGTCACAACTCAAGTTGGCTGTCGCATCGGCTGTACATTCTGTGCGTCTACTCTTGGAGGTTTAAAGCGTAACTTAGAAGCTGGAGAAATTGTAGCACAAGTAGTAAAAGTACAAAAAGCGCTAGATGAACAAGGAGAACGCGTGAGCTCTGTCGTAATTATGGGTATTGGGGAGCCATTTGATAACTATGATGAAATGATGCGCTTCTTAAAAACAATTAATAGTGATGATGGATTAAATATTGGTGCACGTCATATCACAGTATCGACAAGTGGGATCATTCCGAAAATCTATAAGTTTGCTGATGAAAAAATGCAAATCAATTTTGCGATTTCACTTCACGCTCCAAACAATGACATCCGCTCACGCTTAATGCCGATTAACCGTGCGTACAAACTTCCTGATTTGATGGAAGCCATTAAATATTATACGGATAAAACGGGAAGACGTATTAGCTTTGAGTATGGTCTATTCGGAGGCGTAAACGATCAAGTAGAGCATGCTGAGGAATTAGCGGATTTGATTAAAGACGTTAAATGTCACGTGAACTTGATTCCGGTAAACTATGTGCCTGAGCGTGATTATGTTCGTACACCGCGTGAACAGATTTTTGCATTTGAACGTACGCTTAAAAAGCGTGGCGTTAACGTGACTATCCGACGTGAGCAAGGTCATGACATCGATGCAGCTTGTGGCCAATTACGTGCGAAGGAGCGTAAAGAAGAGACGAGGTGATTGTATGGCAACTGTCTTCATGACAGACCGAGGGAGAGTTAGACAACACAATGAAGATAACGGAGGGGTATTTTTGAACCAATACAATCAGCTGCTTGCAATTGTGGCTGATGGTATGGGAGGTCATCGAGCTGGCGACGTCGCCAGTGAGATGGCGGTTCAAAAATTGCAAACAGCGTGGGAAGAAGCGGACAAAGTAACGTCTCCTGATGAGGCGACGCAGTGGATTCGTACGCATGTTTCGCAAATTAATCAAGATATTTATCAGTATGCTCAGGAGCATGAAGAGTGTAAAGGGATGGGTACAACAGTTGTACTTGCTTTATGCGCTGATACGTTTTGTGCGATTGGTAATATAGGAGACAGCAGATGCTATATTTCAAATGAATATGGATTTCAACAAGTAACAGAAGATCATTCTCTTGTAAATGAACTCGTAAAAAATGGTCAAATCACAAAAGAAGATGCCGAGCATCATCCACGAAAAAATATCTTATTGCGAGCACTAGGTACCGAAGAAAATGTTAGTTTAGATGTAAAAACAATTGAAGTGGAAAAAGAAGATCGATTATTATTATGTTCAGATGGACTGACAAATAAGGTAACGGAACAAAAGCTGAGCGAAACGTTATCAACAAGTTCATCACTTCACGAAAAGGGTACGAGCCTGATTCAATTAGCAAATGAGCTTGGTGGAGAAGACAATATTACACTTGCAATTGTGGACTTTACATCTGAAAGTGGGTGAGAGTGTTGCTAATAGGTAGACGGCTAAACGACCGTTATAAGGTATTGCAAGTAATTGGTGGAGGCGGAATGGCAAACGTCTATTTAGGTCGCGACATGATTTTGGATCGTGATGTGGCAATTAAAGTGCTTCGTTTAGACTTTGCAAGTGACGACGCGTTTATAAAGCGTTTCCATCGAGAAGCACAATCTGCTACGAGTATTGCTCATCCTAATATTGTCAGCATTTATGATGTTGGAGAAGAAGAAGATATTTACTATATCATCATGGAATATGTACCGGGTATGACATTAAAGCAATACATTCTGCAAGAATCACCACTATCTCTTGATAAAGCCATACATATTATGACGCAGATTACATCAGCTATTGCCCATGCTCATCAGTACGGAATTATTCACCGGGATATTAAGCCTCAAAATATTTTAATTGATCATGATGATACCATTAAAGTTACTGACTTCGGCATTGCCGTAGCACTAAGTTCTACAACCATTACGCATACTAATTCTGTTTTGGGCTCTGTTCATTATTTATCTCCTGAACAGGCAAGGGGAGGGCTTGCGAATAAGCGTTCTGATATTTATTCGCTTGGCATCGTCCTATTCGAATTGCTAACGGGTCGAGTCCCTTTTTCTGGGGAATCGGCTGTGTCAATTGCATTAAAACATTTACAGACAGAAACACCTTCTCCAAAAAGGTGGAATCCATCTATCCCTCAAAGCGTGGAGAATGTTGTATTAAAAGCAACAACTAAAGATCCATTTTACCGATACAGTTCCGTCGAAGAACTCGAAGCGGATTTACAGTCTGCTGTTCATCCAAATCGTTATAATGAACAAAGATTTACGGTGCCTGATGATGAAGAAGTGACAAAAGCCATTCCCGTTATTAAGGAGGATTTTGTTGAATCCGAAGAAACGCACGTACCTGTGAGAAAACCACCTCACTTAGAGCGCGAAGAACAAGAAGAAGAAGTAAAGCCGAAGAAAAAAAAGAAGAAAAAGAAAAAAGGAAAAAGCAAGCTTATCGTAACGCTTGTTTTAATTTTTTTGCTGCTGGCAGCTGCTAGCGTAGCCGCCGTTACATTTATTCCGGCTTTATTACTGCCAAAAGACGTAAAGGTTCCTGATTTACATAATCAAGATTATGAATCAGCAGTAACCGATTTAGTTTCTTTAGGCTTTAAAGTGAAGAATCCTAAAGATATATCCGATAACGAGGTGGAAGAAGGCGACGTGGTTAAAACGATGCCAGAAGCAGGAGACGTGATCAAAGAAGGATCTAATGTCATTATTTATCGAAGTACAGGAAAGAAAAAAGAAGCATTTAACAGGTACATTGGAAGAAGCTTTACAGAAGTAAAAAGTCTGTTAGAAAAGCAGAATTATAAAGACATCCAATCTATCGAAGTCGAAAGCACTGAACCAAAAGGCAATATTACAGATCAGACGCCTAAAGAAACAGAACAAGTCGTGCCAGAAGACACAACAGTTACGCTTTGGGTAAGTAAAGGTCCGCCGAAGATTACATTAAAGGATTTCTCCGGGTGGACGGAAAAAAGCGTAAAAGATTATGCATCAGATGAAGATATTGAAGTGGATGTAAAAACAGCGTATTCCGATACTGTTGAAAAAGGTCTTGTGATGTCTCAAAAGCCGGCAGCGGAGCAGAGTATCGAGCAAGGTGATAAGCTTACAATTACAGTCTCGATGGGCAAAGAGCCAAAGGCTCCTCAAACGGTAGCAGTGGATGTGACTATCCCGTATAAGGAAGAGACTGACACCGAAGCAAGCACGGAACAAGGCGACACAACGGAAACAGGCGATACTACTGAAGCAGAAGAGGAAAAGCCAAAACCACAAAAAGTACAGATCTATATTGAGGATGCAGATAACGATATGTCCGTTCCTGCTAAAGAACTCACGATTACCGAAACGACAAAAGAATCGTTTGATGTTTTAGTTAATGAAAATGAAAAAGCGTCTTATAAAATTGTCCGAGACGGGGAAGTTATTGAAGAAAAAGACGTTGAATATCCAGAGTGATAGGAGTGAGGTTATGCCAGAAGGAAGAATTATTAAATCCCTTAGCGGATTTTATTATGTTCTTCATGACGGACAAGTAACGCAATGTCGAGGACGAGGTGTGTTTCGTAAAAAGAAGGTAACGCCTTTAGTCGGTGACAATGTAGTATTTCAGGCGGAAAATAAGCTTGAAGGATATATACTTGAAATTAAAGAACGTAAAAATGAATTAGTTCGTCCCCCTATTTCAAATGTTGATCAGGCGCTGCTTGTTTTTTCAGCGATTGAACCTGATTTTAGTACAATGCTTCTTGACCGATTTCTAGTGTTAGTGGAGTCTAATCATATTGAACCTATTATTTGTATTTCAAAAGTAGATCTTTTATCACAGCAGCAAAAGCAAGAAATCGAGCAATATGCCGAAGAATATCGTAAAATAGGATATGAGGTCATTTTAACGTCGACAGTAACAGAAAAAGGCATGGAACAAATTCAGCCGTTATTTGAAGATCGCGTAACGGTTATTGCTGGACAATCAGGTGTAGGTAAATCTTCACTGTTAAATACACTTAAACCAGAGCTTGAGTTAAAAACAAATGATATCTCAATGTCACTTGGAAGAGGAAAGCATACAACACGTCATGTTGAACTTATTTCCTTTGGCGAGGGTTTAGTAGCCGATACGCCAGGCTTTAGCTCACTGGAATTTTTAACGTTAGAAGTAGAAGAATTAACTGATTGTTTCCCTGAAATGTCGCGTTTGAGTGAACAGTGTAAATTTCGAGGTTGTTTGCATGTGAAAGAACCAAAATGTGCGGTGAAAGAAGCATACGAACAAAAAGAAATTCCGAGTTATCGCTACGAACATTACTTGCACTTTATTGAAGAAATTAAGCAAAGAAAGCCGAGGTATTAAAAATGACAAAAATCGCACCTTCCATTTTATCTGCCAATTTTTCAAAGCTTGCTGAAGAAATTCGTGAAGTTGAAGCAGGTGGCGCAGACTATATCCATATAGACGTTATGGATGGCCATTTTGTTCCTAATATTACAATTGGACCGCTTATCGTTGAGGCTGTACGCCCTGTCACAGCACTGCCATTAGATGTGCATTTGATGATTGAAAATCCAGATCAATATGTTCCAATGTTTGCAAAGGCAGGTGCCGATATTTTAACGGTACATGCTGAAGCATGTACTCATTTGCACCGCACCATTCAATTAATTAAAGAGCACGGTATGAAAGCAGGCGTTGCTTTAAATCCTGCAACGCCAATTGACGTGGTTAAGCATATCTTAGAAGATATCGATCTTATTTTATTAATGACGGTGAACCCAGGCTTTGGAGGACAGAACTTCATTCCAAGTGTACTGCCGAAAATTGAGCAAATTTCTCAGCTTATTGAAATTCGTCAGCTTTCTATTGAAGTAGAGGTCGATGGAGGAATTAATGAAGAAACAGCAAGAAAATGTGTGGAAGCAGGGGCAAATGTCTTAGTGGCTGGCTCAGCTATTTATAATCAAGAAGATCGAGCTGGCGCAATTAGTCAAATTCGCACAACTGTTCAAGCGTAAGTAATAAAAGCTGCTGTGTACAACGAGTAGAACTTGTACACAGCAGCTTTTTCTTTTAGGATAAAGAAAACATATTTATTTCGTTCATTTTTTAATAGAAAAGGAGCATATACATAATGAAAATTCATATTCTAGCAGGGGGACCGGATGAACATATGCCGCCTTTGCACCAATCCAATGATGTAAAGTGGGTAGGAGTAGACCGGGGCGTATTCCTTCTTCTTCAACAAGACATTTTGCCCGTGAAAGCATTCGGAGATTTTGATTCCATTACAAATGCGCAGCTTAAGCTAGTGAGAGAAGCATTACAAGATGTTGAACTGTATCCTGCGGAAAAAGATGCAACGGATTTGGAACTTGCTTTTGAGTGGGCAATAGAGCAAAAACCGGACAGTATTTCTATCTTTGGAGCAACAGGTGGAAGGCTTGACCACATGTTTGGAAGCATTCAGCTCCTGTACAAAGGGTTAAAAAAGAAAGCGAATGTACAAATGATTGACAATCAAAATATCATTCAATTGTTTGAAGCAGGCACTTATCATGTAGATCGTTTAAAGGAGTTTCACTATATTTCATTCGTTCCTTTTGCAGGCAGTGTAAAAGAGCTTACGCTAGAAGGTTTCAAATATCCGCTCAATAAGCATGAAGTAGAACTCGGCTCAACTTTATGTATTAGCAATGAACTTATTCAACAAAGAGGTACTTTTTCATTTACAAAAGGCATATTAATGATGGTAAGAAGCAATGATAAACGTTGCTTGTGATGAAGTATGGAAAATGAGAGCAGAACATAGGGCTTTCTTTAAAAGGAGATAAAGTGTGGAGACGGTTAGGAGGGACAGTATGAAATTCTATACAATCAAACTTCCAAAGTTTTTAGGTGGGATCGTAAAGGTCATGCTTAATTCGTTCAAAAAAGATTAACAATGCCGGAATAATAAAAGAAGCACCATAAAATATGGTGCTTTTTCATTATAAAGATTAAACGCGTTGAACTTTACCAGACTTAAGGGCTCTAGCTGAAACGTACACACGTTTTGGTTTACCGTTCACTAAGATACGTACTTTTTGAACGTTAGCACCCCATTTACGCTTAGTAGCGTTCATTGCGTGAGAACGTGCGTTACCTGAACGAGCTTTTCTACCAGTTACTACACATTTGCGTGCCATGATTTTCCCTCCTAACACCAAAAAAACTACTCAATTCTGTTTTGAGAAATACTATATTAATTTATCACAGCCTTACAGAGAATGCAATAGTTCTGGAGAAAAGCTTTCAAGAAATTTTCCTTGACATATAAAATGAATCTATGTTCAATAATATAGAGAGTAGAAATAGGTATAACTTGGGCTATTACTTATTTTAAGACAAGTTGATACCTAATACTGTCATCTTTAAAAGGGACAAGCTGGACGCCTCTTTTAAAACGAGATTGATTATAGTAGAATATTTATAACCTATGAAAGTAGAAAGGGGAACGAGTATGTCCATCGAAATGAAAACGAAGTATGGTCAAATTGATATCTCTACAGATGTAATTGCAACAATTGCTGGAGGAGCAGCTGTTGATTGTTACGGGATTGTCGGAATGGCTTCAAAAAATCAGCTTAAAGATGGTCTTACAGAAATTCTTCGCAAAGAAAACTTTACACGAGGTATTGTAGTAAGACAAGAAGAGGATGACGTACATATCGACATGTACATTATCGTAAGCTATGGAACAAAAATTTCTGAAATTGCTCATAATGTGCAAACAAAAGTAAAATACACGCTGGAACAAACGGTTGGTTTAACGGTTGATTCAGTAAATATTTATGTGCAGGGTGTTCGTGTAACGAACGTTTAATTAAGGAGGAAGATTCGTGTCAATGACAACGTTGGACGGAAAGCGGTTTAGAGAAATGGTGCTTCAAGGAGCCCAGCATCTATCTAACAATGCAGACTATGTAGATGCACTGAACGTTTTTCCTGTGCCAGATGGTGATACTGGAACAAATATGAACTTATCAATTACGTCTGGTGCTAAAGAAGTAAAAAATAAACTATCTGATCACATCGGCCAAGTGAGTCAAGCTCTGTCTAAGGGCTTATTGATGGGCGCGCGCGGTAATTCAGGAGTTATTTTATCTCAATTATTCCGCGGTTTTGCGAAATCGGTTGAGCAAAAGTCAGCGATTACAACAGTTGAGTTTGCTGAAGCTCTTGAGCTTGGTGTAGAAACTGCTTATAAAGCTGTTATGAAACCAATCGAAGGAACCATTTTAACAGTAGCTAAGGATACTGCTAAAAAAGCAGCTGCTGCTGCTAAAAAGCAATCTGATATGATTCTGTTCATGGAAGAAGTACTTAAGGAAGCTAATGCTTCGTTAAATCGCACGCCAGATCTTTTACCCGTGTTAAAAGAAGTAGGCGTAGTGGATAGCGGAGGTCAAGGGCTTGTTTTAATTTATGAAGGGTTTTTAGCTGAATTAAAAGGTGAAAAACTTCCGGGTGTACCCATGTCAGCTCCTTCGATGAATGAACTCGTAAATGCTGAGCATCATAAGCATGCGCAAAGCCATATGAATACAGAAGATATTGAATTTGGCTATTGTACAGAATTTATGGTAAGGCTGGAAGAGGATAAGCCTGCAGCTAAAACATTTTCTGAAGAAACGTTTCGTCAAGACTTAAGTAAATGGGGCGACTCATTGCTTGTAGTATCTGATGATGAAATCGTGAAAGTTCATATTCACGCCGAGCATCCTGGAGAAGTGTTAAACTACGGGCAGCAATATGGAAGTTTAATTAAAATGAAGATTGAAAACATGAGAGAACAGCATAGCAGCATTGTTTCAGATGAAGAAAAGCCCGCAGTGAAAAAGGCTGAAAAACAGCCGTTTGGCATTGTTACTGTGTCAATGGGAAAAGGAATTGCTGAATTGTTCAAGAGCCTTGGGGCAACGGTTGTCATTGAAGGCGGACAAACAATGAATCCAAGTACGGAGGATATTGTCAAAGCGATTGAAGAAACAAATGCTGAACAGGTACTGATTTTACCTAATAACGGAAATATTGTGATGGCTGCTAACCAAGCGGCTGCTGTTGCCGGCAGTCACGTTTCGGTGGTCCCGTCTAAAACGGTTCCTCAAGGAATGACAGCGCTGCTATCATTTAATCCTCAGCAAAGCTTAAAAGAAAATGAGGAAGGAATGACAGAAGCTCTACAGCACGTGAAAACAGGACAAGTAACGTATGCAGTTCGCGATACAAATATTGATGGTCTTGAATTAGCTAAAGGCGATTTTATGGGTATTGCCGAAAAGAAAATCGTTGTAAAAGATTCAGAGAAATTAGAAGCAGCGAAAAAGCTTTTGACTTATATGATTGATGACGAAGCGGAAATCCTTACGATTCTTCAAGGAGAGGATGTCTCAGACGATGAAGCTGAAGCGCTAACATCGTTTGTAGAAGAAACGTTTGAAGACGTTGAGGTAGAGCTTCATAAAGGAGATCAACCTTTATATTCTTACATTTTTGCAATTGAATAATAAAAAAAGAAGCATCCCTCCCGAGGGGCGCTTCTTTTTTGTGTTTTTTCGGGTTAAATACGAACTATTTTATTTTTTCGTGTTGTAATCGTTCGTTATATTAGGTATATTAGTTGAAAAGAACCCGTTTGTATGGTAATTTTGAAAACTGATTAAGTCAAATGTGAAAGAAAACAGCATGAGAGGAGAGACAACAGTGGATATTTTAAAAGGAACAGGTTTATTATTGTTAGTTTTATTTTTATTTTGGTTGTTTAGCAACAAGGCACCTTATGGCATGAAAGCAATGGGGGCTCTGGCAAGCGGAGCGGTAGCTGCGTTTCTCGTAGAGGCCTTTCAGTCATATGTAGGAGGAGATTTACTAGGTATTTCATTCCTAGGTGAAGTAGGAAAGGCTGCAGGAGGAATGGGAGGAGTTGCGGCGGCAGCACTAGTTGCTTTGGCTTTAGGAGTATCTCCTGTATATGCTCTTATGATGGGGGTGGTATGTTCAGGGCTAGGCTTGCTCCCTGGATTTTTTGCGGGATACCTCATGGCATTTGTAGTGAAATTTATTGAGAAAAAGGCACCTGCTGGTCTCGACTTATTAGGGAATATTTTAATTGCGGCACCTTTAACAAGATTAATTGGTAATGCATTCTCACCTATTGTAGATGCGACGCTTTTAAATATTGGAGGAATTATCAAAGATACAACAAGTGCTAGCCCTATTTTGATGGGAATTATTTTAGGGGGAGTTATTACAGTAGTAGCAACGGCTCCGCTTAGCTCAATGGCTTTAACGGCTATGCTAGGGTTAACGGGATTGCCTATGGCGATTGGAGCTCTTGCTGTGTTTGGTTCTTCTTTCATGAACTATGTGCTGTTTGATCGATTAAAAATTGGGGATCGTCGTACAACCATTTCAGTTGCAGTTGAACCTTTAACACAAGCGAATATTATTTCAGCAAATCCGATTCCTATCTACATTACAAACTTTGTTGGAGGTGCACTAGCCGGTGTGGTTGTGGCTCTGTTCGGATTGGTAAATGATGCTGCAGGCACGGCAACGCCAATCGCAGGGCTTGCAGTGATGTTTGGGTTTAATGACCCTATGAAGGTCACAATTTGTGCAGTGCTTTGCGCACTAGCGGGAGCATTAGCTGGGTTTATAGGTTCAGTTGTTTTTAAAAACTTTAAAATTAAAACAGTAGACGATGTAGCTTCCGAGCAAGAAGCAGCTTAAGTAATTCATCTTTTCCTGCATAATATAGCAAAAAAAGCGGTGTGCTTATCTTATTTTTATGGATAAATACACCGCTTTTTTTGTGCGTGAGTCCCTAATAAAAATGAGAATTTTTAAATTTTTTAAGAGCGTGAAACAAAGCTTCCAAAAAGTCAAAAGCTCAAGTAACATATAAGTAATAACAATGTCTAAATAGCAGGGGGAAAATCCTTATGAAATATAAATCTGTCTTTGATATTATTGGTCCGGTAATGATTGGACCATCTAGCTCACATACAGCTGGTGCAGCGCGTATTGGACGCGTTGCACGGACGCTTTTTGGCAAGCAGCCCACAAAAGTTGTGGTTTCACTGTACGGTTCTTTTGCTCAAACATATAAAGGGCATGGAACAGACGTAGCGTTGATTGGCGGTATTCTAGATTTTGATACATTCGATCAGCGTATTCCGCAATCTTTGGACTTAGCTAAAAAAGAAGGAATTGACGTCACATTTGTTGAGGAAGCGGCAATCACAGATCATCCTAATACTGCTCGCATTAAAATGAGCGACGGATTAAAGGAAATTGAAGTTGTTGGAATTTCAATTGGCGGAGGAAAAATTCAAATTACGGAGCTGAACGGATTTGAATTAAATTTATCAGGCATGAATCCAGCTATTCTCGTTGTGCATAATGATCGATTTGGTGCCATTGCGACCGTTACAAATATTTTGATGAAACATTCAATTAATATCGGACATATGGAAGTATCTCGCAAAGAGCGCGGAGAAGTAGCGCTCATGGCAATTGAAATGGATACAAATATTGAAGATGATGTAATTGAAGAGTTAAAAACATTGCCTCACATTATTCAAGTAACAAGAATGGTTGAGTAGGATAGAGCGAATAGGAACGGCTTGAGAGAATAACTCGAGCCGAGTGGTTATAGATGATTCTAAAGTGAAAATAAGACAGAATAATAGCGGAGGTTACTATGTTTCGAAACGTAGCAGAACTAGTAGAATTAGCAGAAAGTCAAAATGTGAAAATTGCAGAGATTATGATTCAACAGGAAATAGATATCACGGGAGTTACTCGTGAAGAAATCATGGAAAAAATGGACCGGAACTTAACGGTTATGGAAGAAGCGGTTGAACGCGGTTTAAAAGGGGTACAGTCTGTTACAGGTTTAACAGGCGGAGATGCAGTGCTGCTTCAAAACTATATTCAAAGTGGAAAATCTTTATCTGGAAATTTAATTTTAGATGCAGTCAGCAAAGCTGTAGCGACAAACGAAGTAAATGCGGCAATGGGGACAATCTGTGCAACGCCTACTGCTGGATCTGCGGGGGTAGTACCAGGAACGCTGTTTGCAGTGCAACATAAGCTAAACCCAACTCGTAAAGAAATGATTGAATTTTTATTTACATCAGGTGCTTTTGGATTTGTTGTAGCCAATAATGCGTCTATTTCAGGAGCAGCAGGCGGATGTCAAGCAGAAGTTGGTTCAGCTTCAGGTATGGCAGCTGCAGCGATTGTTGAAATGGCAGGAGGTACACCGAGTCAGGCAGCTGAAGCAATGGCAATTACTCTCAAAAATATGCTAGGATTAGTATGTGACCCAGTAGCGGGGCTAGTAGAAGTTCCATGTGTGAAACGAAACGCAATGGGAGCGGCGAATGCAATGATTGCAGCAGATATGGCCTTAGCAGGCATTACAAGTCGTATTCCATGTGATGAAGTCATTGATGCTATGTATAAAATTGGTCAAACAATGCCGGTTGCATTACGAGAAACTGCACAAGGAGGCTTAGCGGCAACACCAACAGGTCGCGAGCTTGAAGCGAAGATCTTTGGTATTGCATTAAATAAAAGTGAATGAACTAACAACTATTTCAATTAAAACCATTAAAGGTATTGGAGATGAAACAGCACAAGCATTAGAGGATATGCATATTCACAGTGTGCATGACTTGTTAGAACATTTCCCATACCGCTATGAAGATTATGAGCTAAAAGATTTGGCTGAAGCAAAGCACGACGAAAAGGTCACCGTAGAAGGAAAGGTTCACAGCGTCCCCTCGCTTACGTATTACGGAAAAAAACGTTCGCGCCTTACGTTTCGGCTGCTAGTAAACCGCTATTTAATTACGGTTACTTGTTTTAATCGCCCTTACTATAAATCAAAGTTAGAAATCGATCAAACTGTTACGGTTACGGGGAAATGGGATCAGCATCGGCAAACGATTAACTTGCAGGAGCTTCAATTTTCTCCGTTTGTTAAAAATCAAACGATTGAGCCTGTTTACTCAGTTAAAGGCAGCTTAACGGTCAAAGGAATGCGGAAGTTCGTCTCTCTTGCGTTGAAGAATTATGGCAGCAGCATTCAGGATATGCTCCCGGCCTCTATTCGTTCTAGATACAAACTAGTAACGCGTGAAGAAGCGGTTAGAAGTATTCACTTACCTCGTGATCATGAAGATTTAAAACAAGCAAGACGTCGATTTGTTTATGAAGAATTTCTACTTTTTCAATTAAAAATGCAGGCGCTTAGAAAGCGCGAAAGAGAAGAAACGCCTGGAATGAAGCAAGCATTTGATTCAACTGAGCTGGTAAACTTCACGAACTTGCTGCCGTTTCCGCTAACAAACGCTCAAAAACGTGTAGTAAACGAAATTACGCACGATATGAAATCGCCTTATCGCATGAATCGCTTGCTGCAAGGTGATGTAGGGTCCGGTAAAACAGTCGTAGCAGCGGTTGCTTTATACGCCACTGTTTTAGCAGGGCATCAAGGTGCTTTAATGGTACCGACTGAAATTTTAGCTGAACAGCATGCTGAGTCATTGACTGCGATGCTTGAAAAGGTAGGAATCAGCGTAGGCTTGCTAACAGGGTCTGTTAAAGGAAAAGCAAGAAGAGAGCTGCTTCAGCGAGTGAAAGACGGAGATGTTCATGTATTAGTAGGTACACATGCCTTAATTCAAGACGAAGTTATATATAATAGTTTAGGGCTCGTCATTACGGATGAACAGCACCGCTTTGGAGTTGGACAGCGCCGGGTTTTACGTGAAAAAGGAGAAAGTCCGGATGTACTGTTTATGACGGCGACTCCTATTCCACGAACCCTTGCTATTACGGTGTTTGGAGAAATGGATGTGTCCATTATCGATGAAATGCCAGCAGGACGTAAGGCAATTGAAACATATTGGGTAAAACATGATATGCTTGAACGTATTTTACATTTCGTTGAAAAAGAAATACATGACGGCAGACAAGCGTACGTTATTTGTCCGTTGATTGAAGAATCGGACAAGCTGGATGTTCAAAATGCAATTGATGTGCATGCAACACTCACTCACTATTTTAATGGAAAAGCAAGCGTTGGTCTCATGCACGGAAGATTGTCACCTGATGAAAAAGAAGAAGTGATGAAACAGTTTAGCGTAAATGACGTGCAGATTTTAGTATCAACAACGGTTGTAGAAGTAGGAGTGAACGTTCCGAATGCAACCATAATGGTCATTTATGATGCAGAGCGCTTTGGGTTATCTCAGCTTCATCAGCTAAGAGGACGCGTAGGACGCGGAGATGCACAGTCGTATTGTATTCTGCTCGCAGATCCGAAATCAGAAGTTGGAAAAGAACGAATGACCATTATGACGGAAACAAACGATGGATTTGTATTATCAGAAAGAGACTTAGAGCTTCGTGGGCCTGGTGATTTCTTTGGTAGAAAACAAAGCGGGATGCCTGAGTTTAAAGTAGCCGATATGGTGCACGATTACCGTGCGCTTGAAGTAGCTCGAGAAGATGCTGCTAAGCTTGTAAATTCCGACAGCTTTTGGACAGAAGATCAGTTTGCACTGCTGAGAATACAATTAGAAGCAACGGGCGTATTAACTGGAGAAAAATTTGATTAGTAAAAGAAGCTGAAAGTAGTTTAGTTGAAGGGAAATCCGAACGATGAATCGAGATTCTTGATGGAGAATCCAACTCGTTCGGATTTTTTCATTGGTAGGGTGAACGCAGGTTTCATGTATGTAGATGTTTTTAGCGACTGTTAATAGTTATGGATATCCATAGTGCGATGCAAAGAATACAGCATGTGAAAAATGTTGCAATTAGAAGGCAATGATTATATACTGCTATTAGTACCTAGTATTAAAAGTTCGGATGGTGGACAATGAAGCGCAGTAAAAAAGAAAGACAGCAGCTATTAAAAACGACAATTGAAGAAAACCCATTTATTACGGATGAAGAACTAGCAGACCGTTTTTCAGTGAGCGTTCAAACAATTCGATTAGACCGCCTAGAGTTGTCGATTCCTGAACTGCGAGAACGTATTAAGCATGTAGCTTCAAAACAACTAGACGAGGAAGTGCGTTCGCTTCCGATTGAAGAAGTAATTGGAGAAGTTATCGACATTGAACTAGATCAATCAGCGATATCTATTTTTGATGTGAAAACAGAGCATGTGTTTCAGCGTAATCAAATTGCTCGTGGTCACCACCTTTTTGCGCAGGCTAATTCGTTAGCTGTCGCTGTTATTAACAACGAACTAGCGCTCACAGCAGATGCGTCGATCCGTTATCACCGCCCTGTTAAGCTTCATGAACGAGTGATAGCAAAAGCGAAAGTTTTGTCAACTAGTGAAGTGCGAACCACCGTTGAGGTAAACAGCTATGTAGGGCAAGAGCAAGTGTTCTCTGGCACTTTTAAAATGTATCGTTCTACAAAGGATAAATAATAAAAAGGATGAGACGCAACATGAAACTAGCTATTGATGCAATGGGCGGAGATCATGCACCGAAAGCCATTATTAAAGGTGTAGAAAAAGCTACTGCTCAATTTAAAGAATTACATATTACGTTAATTGGAAACGAATCAGAAATAAAAAAGTATTTAATAAATTCAGACCGTATTTCGATTATTCATACAGAAGAAACCATTGATGCAACTGATGAGCCAGTGCGAGCTGTGCGCCGTAAAAAACAAGCATCTATGGTATTAATGGCAAATGAAGTAGCCGAAGGTCGTGCGGATGCTTGTATTTCAGCAGGAAACACAGGTGCGTTAATGACAGCGGGACTTTTTATTGTAGGTCGCATCAAAGGCATTGAACGTCCAGCACTTGCTCCGACGCTTCCGACACTAGATGGAAAAGGCTTTTTAATGCTAGACGTTGGAGCAAACGTTGATGCCAAGCCTGAACATTTGCTCCAGTACGCTGTGATGGGGTCTGTGTATGCCGAAAAAGTACGCGGCATTCAAGCTCCTAGAGTGGGACTGCTGAACATTGGAACTGAGGATAAAAAAGGAAATGATCTAACAAAGCAAGCCTTTCAGCTACTAAAAAATGCTGATCTTAATTTTGTAGGCAACGTGGAATCCCGTGATTTGCTAAACGGCGTAGCGGATGTGGTTGTAACAGATGGTTTTACAGGGAATATGACTCTTAAGAGCATTGAAGGAACGGCGCTTTCCTTGTTTTCTATGATTAAACAAGAATTAATGAGCACGTTAAAAAGCAAGTTAGCTGCAGCGGTGCTGAAGCCTCAGCTGCAGGGGTTAAAAGCGAAAATGGATTACAGTGAATATGGAGGCGCAGGGCTGTTTGGATTGCATGCGCCTGTTATCAAAGCGCACGGTTCGTCGGATGCGAATGCAGTATTTAGCGCGATTAAGCAAGCTGTGAATATGGTGGAAAACAATGTGTCTTCCACTATTCAAAAAGCAATCGAACAAACTGCTAATGAAGAAAAGGAGAGATAAGAAATGGGGAAAATTGCTTTTATCTTTCCAGGCCAAGGGTCACAAACTGTTGGTATGGGAAAAGATTTATATGATGGAACAGAGGAAGCGAAAAAGCTGATTCATACAGCTGACGAAGCTTTAGGGTTCAGTCTTTCAAACATTATTTTTGAAGGGCCTCAAGAAGAATTGACTTTAACTTATCACGCTCAACCTGCTCTTTTAACAACGAGTACAATGCTGCTTGAAGCATTTAAAACGAGCGGAATTACACCCGATTTTGTTGCGGGTCACAGTCTAGGAGAGTACAGTGCGCTTGTGGCTGCTGAGGTTTTATCGTTTAAAGATGCCGTTGTTGCTGTTCACAAAAGAGGCCGCTATATGGACGAAGCTGTACCAGCAGGTCAAGGTACAATGGCAGCAGTGCTTGGCATGTCAGCGGAAGATCTAGAAGCTGTTACCGCTCAAATTACAAGCGAAGGCGATGCTGTTCAGCTTGCAAATATTAACTGTCCGGGTCAAATTGTTATTTCAGGTACGGTAAATGGTGTAGAAAAAGCTGGAGCTCTTGCCAAAGAAAAAGGTGCAAAACGCGTGATTCCTCTAGTGGTAAGCGGTCCGTTCCACTCTAGTTTAATGAAGCCAGCTGCTGAAAAACTACGTGATACGCTAGAAACAGTGGGCTTTAGCGATGCGAAAGTTCCAGTCATAGCAAACGTAACAGCAAAGCCGGTTACTGACAGTCAAGATATTCAAAACAAGCTAGTGGAACAACTGTATTCTCCGGTGAGATGGGAAGAAACAGTTGAGACACTTCTTGCAGAAGGTGTAGATACATTTGTTGAAATTGGACCAGGAAAAGTATTATCAGGTCTTGTGAAAAAAGTAAATCGCCGTGCGACTGTGTATGCTGTTAATGATCTTACATCATTAAAATCAACGATTGACGCACTAAAAGGGGGAGAATAACATGTTACAAGGGAAAGTTGCGGTTGTAACAGGCGCTTCTCGCGGAATTGGTCGTGCCGTTGCAATTGAGCTGGGAAAGCTTGGTGCTAAAGTAGTTGTAAACTATTCTGGAAGCGAAGCGAAAGCTCTTGAAGTTGTGGATGAAATTAAAGGATTAGGAACGGATGCAATTGCTGTACAAGCAAATGTGGCAGAAAGTGATTCTGTACAAGCAATGATAAAAGAAGCGATTTCTACATTTGGTTCAGTAGATATTTTAGTAAACAACGCGGGCATCACACGTGATAATCTTCTTATGCGTATGAAAGAAGACGAATGGGATGATGTTATTAATACAAACTTAAAAGGCGTATTTTTGTGTACAAAAGCGGTTACTCGTCAAATGATGAAGCAGCGCGCAGGACGCATCATTAATATTTCATCAATTGTCGGCGTCAGCGGTAATGCTGGACAAGCAAATTATGTAGCAGCAAAATCAGGCGTGATTGGTTTAACAAAAACAACTGCCAAAGAATTAGCAAGCCGCAATATTACAGTGAATGCAGTTGCTCCTGGTTTCATTGCAACAGACATGACGGATAAATTGAATGAAGAAGTGCAGGCGGAAATGTTAAAGCAAATTCCTCTTGCAAGCTTCGGCCAGCCTGAGGATGTTGCGAACGCAGTTGCGTTTTTAGCATCAGATGCAAGCCGTTATATTACGGGTCAAACGATTCACGTTGACGGCGGAATGGTGATGTAAAAAAGGCACTTTACGAAAAGTGTAATTTGGTGATAAAGTACAAAGGGACGTTTACTAGGCGACCGATAAACTTTATTATTCAACCATAGTATTTTAGATGGAAATCATCTATAATGACTTGAGGGGAGGTGAAGAACAATGGCAGAGGTACTAGAACGCGTAACAACAATCATTGTTGATCGTCTTGGTGTAGACAAAAGTGAAGTGAAACTAGAATCTAGTTTCAAAGAAGACTTAGGTGCTGACTCTCTAGACGTAGTTGAATTTGTAATGGAGCTTGAAGAGGAATTCGATATCGAAATTTCTGACGAAGAAGCTGAAAAAATTTCAACTGTAGGAGATGCAGTTAATTACATACAGAGCCAAATTTAATCTGTAGTATATGTATGAAAAGCCCCGTTAAACAGCGGGGCTTTCTCTTCTTTTTAAGAATTTCAAAAAAAGACCTCTTTTTTTTGAAAAGGTAGTGTATCTTTTAGGATACCTCGTTTTATAATGAGAGATGTTAGGGAAAAAACTACGAAACAATTGAAGCAGGTAAGCGGAGGTATTTTATGCCTAAACAATATTCAAATCGAGATCGAAAGATAAACGTGAAATTCAAGCAAAATTTTGCAGAGTTTCAAAAGGAAATTGGTATTCAGTTTACAAATGAAGCGCTTCTTTTTCAAGCATTTACACATTCATCCTATGTGAATGAGCATCGCAGAAGACCGTATGAAGACAACGAGCGTCTTGAGTTTTTAGGAGATGCCGTATTAGAACTAACCGTATCGCAATTTTTATTTAAAAAATATCCAACGATGAGTGAAGGTGAGTTAACGAAGCTTCGTGCAGCAGTTGTGTGCGAACCGTCGCTTGTTACTTTTGCAAATGAAATGGATTTTGGTAAACTAGTGTTACTTGGAAAAGGTGAAGAGATGACAGGCGGCCGATCTAGACCGGCTTTACTGGCCGATGTATTTGAAGCATTTATCGGAGCTCTTTATTTAGACCAAGGGCTTGATACGGTAGTAACGATTCTAAAAAAAGTTGTCTTTCCAAAAATTAATGAAGGTGCTTTTTCTCATGTGATGGATTTCAAAAGCCAGCTTCAAGAAGTGATTCAACGTGATGGAGTTGGACAATTAGAATACAAAGTTTTGCAAGAAAAAGGTCCAGCGCATAATCGCGAATTCTTATCTCGCGTATCGTTAAATGGTGAAGAGCTCGGCGTTGGTGTAGGGCGTTCGAAAAAAGAAGCAGAGCAAAAAGCAGCTCAAGTAGCTATTACGAAAATTAGAGCAAGTCAAACGAAATAAAATGATCCCCCTCTTAACGTATTCGTTATAAAGGGGGATTTGCTATGAAAAGATTACATGTGTGAGGGGGGATTTCTATGTTCCTCAAACGATTAGATATTGCAGGGTTCAAATCGTTTGCAGAAAAAGTATCGATAGATTTTGTGCCAGGTGTAACGGCGGTAGTAGGACCGAATGGAAGCGGAAAAAGCAACATTACGGATGCCATACGCTGGGTGCTTGGAGAACAGTCAGCCAAATCGCTTCGTGGAGGGAAAATGGAGGACATTATTTTTGCAGGAAGCGAATCGCGCCGTGCGGTAAATGTTGCTGACGTAACGCTTACGTTAGAAAATGATGACCAGTTTCTCCCGCTTGACTATCATGAAGTTAGTATTACAAGGCGCGTGTACCGCTCAGGAGACAGTGAATTTTTTATTAACAACCAGTCGTGCCGCTTGAAAGATATTGTCGATTTATTTATGGATTCAGGACTTGGAAGAGAAGCTTTTTCGATTATCAGTCAAGGAAAAGTAGAAGAAGTACTAAGCAGTAAATCTGACGAGCGCCGTAAAATTTTTGAAGAAGCAGCAGGTGTATTAAAATACAAAACGCGTAAACGAAAAGCGGAGCTTCGGCTTCTCGAAACACAAGAAAATTTAAATCGAGTGGTAGATATTCTTCATGAAATTGAAGGTCAGTTAGAGCCTTTACAGATTCAATCGTCCATTGCCAAAGATTATTTGCAGAAAAAAGAAGAATTAGAGCACATTGATGTGGCTGTTACGGTATTTGAAGTTGAAGATCTTCATCAGAAATGGGAAAAATTAAAAGCTGAAATGGCTCAGCACGAGCAGCTCGAAGAATCTCTCGCGACGAATATTCGCACGCGTGAAGGAGAAATCCAGACCCTTCGTTTGCACATTCAGCAAATAGATGAACAACTAGACTCTTTACATAAAAAACTACTATATGTAAGTGAAGAAGTAGAAAAGCTAGAAGGCAAAAAAGAAGTATTAAAAGAGCGTAAGAAAAATGCCTTTCAAAATAAAGAGCAGCTGGAACGTTTAGTAAAAGAGTATACTCATAAACATCAAGAGCTAAATAAAGCAAAAGACAGCGAAGGAAAAGATCTTGAGCAATCTCAAAAAGAAGTACAAGAGATACGCCTGAAGCTTACTGAGCAGGAACAGCTGTTCAGGCAGTACAGCGAGAATCTAGAAGAAAAGCTTGAACAGATGAAAAGCGAGTATTTTGAATTAGCGAACGCTCAAACATCCGCTCGAAATGAAATTTCATTTTTAGAGCAGCAAAAAATGCAAACGTTTGAAAAAGAGCAGCGTTTAACAAAATCCAACGAGCAATACGTAGAACAGCGCCGTGAATTAGCGCAGCGAAAAGAAGCGGCGATCAAAAGACTTGCTCAGTTTCGTCAAGAGCTTCAGCAGGCTGTACAAGTGTATAAGCAGCAAGGAGAGAAGCTTGAGTCATTAAGGCAAGCCTATCGTAAACAAGAGTCTACGCTTTATCAAGCTTATCAGTACGTGCAGCAGACAAAATCACGAAAAGAAATGCTTGAAGAGATGCAAGAAGACTATGAAGGTTATTTTCACGGTGTAAAAGAAGTATTAAAAGCGCGTGATGAGAAGCTTGCAGGTATCAAAGGCGCCATTGCTGAGCTAATCAATGTTCCAAAAGAGTATGAAACAGCGCTTGAAATTGCGCTTGGAGGAGCAGCTCAGCATATTGTCGTTCAAGACGAACAAAGTGCACGTCAGGCAATTGGCTTTTTGAAACAAAACGGTTACGGGAGAGCTACATTTTTACCACTGACGGCTGTAAAAGACCGTTATGTTCCGGCTCAAACTATTTCTATGCTAGAGAGTCATGAAGCGTATGTAGGGATCGCTTCATCTCTTGTTAAATACGAAGCTACCTACGACCGAGTTATTAAAAATTTGCTTGGAACCGTTATTGTTGTCAATGATTTAAAAGGTGCAAATGAACTTGCCCGTCTTGTGCAGCATCGCTATCGTTTTGTGACCGTTAAAGGAGATGTCGTCAACCCCGGTGGTTCGATGACAGGCGGTTCCATGAAGCAAAAGTCCAACTCTTTGTTAGGCCGTCAGCGTGAAGTGGAAGTCATTACGGCAAAAATAGAAGAGATGGAACAAAAGACGATTGTGCTCGAGCAAGATGTGAAAGATAAAAAGTCACAGATTGAAGAGCTTCAACAGGAAATTAATAAACAGCAGGCATTTGTGGAACGCTTGAAAGACAAAGAGCAGGAATCTGACCGAGAAGTAAAGCAGATTGACATCGAAGAAAAAGCAGTGAATGACCGCTTAACCATGTACGATCATGATATTGCTAGCTTTAGACAAGATCAAACAAGCTTGTCCGCTCGAATTGATGAGCTGCATACGAGTTTGCAGGGAAATCAGCAGCAGGCAAATGTATTAGAGAAAAACATTGAAGAGTTAGCTGCACGCAAGCATACACAGCAAACGTCTAAAGAAACGGTTCAACATGAGCTTACAGAAGTAAAAGTGCTTCTTGCGAAAAAAGAACAGTTCCTCACAAATCAGCAAGAAAAATATGAAAGAGTGTGCTTTGAGCTTGATCAAACCATTCAGCGTTTGTCTGAAGCTACAGATGATCTTTCTCTTTTAACGAGTGAAATCACGAGCAATGACTCGGGTGAACTTCAGCTCGAAGAAGCGGCGCATGAGCGAATAAAAGAAAAGACAGAAACGTTACAATTAATGGATGACTGCAGATCAGAGCGGTTGAAAGCCCAGAATAAACTTGAAGACGAAGAGAGAGTTGTAAAAGAGCTGCAGCGTCAGTACAAACAAATTACGGATGCTTTAAAAGATGAAGAAGTCAAAATCAATCGAATTGACGTAGAGCTAGACAGCCGTCTGCAGCAGCTGACAGAAGAGTACGAAATTAGCTTTGAAGCAGCAAAAGAAAAATATCCTTTAACATTAGATATTCAAGAAGCGAGGAAAAAAATCAAGCTCATTAAGCTGGCAATTGATGAATTAGGAACCGTAAACTTAGGTTCTATTGAACAATACGAACGCGTTTCAGAGCGCTATGAATTTTTAAATACGCAGCGAGCGGACCTTGACGAAGCGAAAAATACCCTGTATCAAGTGATTGAAGAAATGGACGAGGAAATGAAGAAACGTTTTTCTGATACGTTCACTCGTATCCGCAATGAATTTGGTACAGTGTTCTCTTCCCTATTCGGAGGAGGAAAAGCGGATTTGAAATTAACAGATCCGAAAGATTTATTAAATACAGGTGTAGAAATTGTTGCCCAGCCTCCTGGGAAAAAACTGCAGAATCTAGGGTTGCTGTCAGGCGGCGAGCGTTCGTTAACAGCCATTGCCCTCCTGTTTTCTATTTTGAAAGTACGTCCGGTACCGTTTTGTGTGCTAGATGAGGTGGAAGCGGCGCTTGATGAAGCAAACGTTCATCGCTTCGCTACGTATTTACGCAAATTTAGTAATCAAACACAGTTCATTGTTATTACTCACCGAAAAGGTACAATGGAAGAAGCTGATGTACTGTACGGTGTGACAATGCAAGAATCTGGCGTATCGAAATTAGTCTCTGTTCGTTTAGAGGAATCAAAGCAATATGTTTAACTCATAGAATGAAAGGGTGGTACGAATGAGTTTTTTTAAGAAACTAAAAGAAAAAATTACAATGCAAACCGATTCTGTTACACAAAAATTTAAAGATGGACTATCAAAAACGCGCAATTCTTTTTCAGAACGCGTGAATGATCTAGTGTCTCGCTATCGTCAAGTAGACGAAGAGTTTTTTGAGGAATTAGAAGAAATTTTAATTAGTGCTGATGTCGGTGTGGCTACCGTGTTAGATTTAATTGATGACTTAAAAGCGGAAGTGAAACGCCGTAATATTAAGGACCCTCAAGATGTACAGGCTGTCATCTCTGAGAAATTAATTGATATTTATGAATCTGGTGAAGAGCAGATTGGTGAACTGAATATGCAGCAAAATGATTTAACGGTGATTTTGTTTGTAGGGGTAAACGGCGTTGGAAAAACAACAACAATTGGGAAAATTGCTCATAAATTCAAACAAGAAGGCAAAAAAGTCGTAATGGCAGCAGGAGATACGTTCCGTGCCGGTGCGATTGAGCAGTTAGAAGTATGGGGAGAACGCGTTGGTGTTGATGTTATTAAGCAATCTGCAGGCTCTGACCCTGCAGCTGTCATGTATGACGCTGTTCAGTCAGCTAAGGCTCGAAAAGCAGATGTTTTATTATGTGATACAGCAGGGCGCCTTCAAAACAAAGTGAATTTAATGAAAGAATTAGAGAAAGTAAAGCGTGTTATTGAGCGAGAAATTCCTGGTGCTCCTCATGAGGTACTTCTTGTACTTGATGCGACGACGGGGCAAAATGCTTTAAGTCAGGCTAAAACATTCTCAGAAGCAACGAACGTGACGGGAATTGTGTTAACAAAACTAGATGGTACGGCTAAAGGCGGAATTGTTCTTGCCATTCGAAACGAACTGAAGCTTCCTGTTAAATTCGTTGGACTTGGAGAAAAAGTAGACGACCTTCAGCCGTTTGACACGGAACAATATATCTATGGGTTATTTGCCAATGCTGTAGAAGAAGAAACAGAAAAAGAGGCATAATCTCAAAAGAGGCTGCCACAAAAGTAGTTTAGTTGAAGGAAGATCCGAACGATGAATCAAACTCGTTCGGATTTTTTCATGGTGATGGTGAATGTAGGTTTCATGTATGCAGAAGCTTCTAGCTGTTGATTGGAGGGCAAGACGAAGACTCCTGCGGGAAAAGCGGAACAGGTGAGACCCCGCAGGAGCGGAAACGACGAGGAGGCTCAGCGGCCGCCCGCGGAAAGCGAAGTCTTGCACGGAAATCAACAGCGGTGTAACAAGTGATTCATACGAGCTCCTTTATCCCATTTGTTCGTCTTTAAATTGAAATAATTTAGTTATGTCTCGATCTCTTTTAAATGGGAAAATGTCAGGTGTTAAGGAAAAAACTTGACATTCAAACCTCGCCTAGTTAAACTAATAACATGTAAAGGCTTTTCACTTAACAAGGGGGCGGTCAGATGGTTGAAAAGAGCGTGCATATGCTCGAAAAAACAACAAGAATGAATTACTTATTTGACTTCTATCAGGCGCTGTTGACGCCCAAACAAAGAAGTTATATGTCACTTTATTACTTGGATGATTATTCCCTCGGTGAAATAGCGGAAGAATTTGATGTGAGTCGTCAAGCAGTTTATGATAATATAAAACGTACAGAGCAAATGCTTGAACAATATGAGGAAAAGCTATTGTTATTTCAACGGTTTCAAGAGCGTCAATCAATTGTTCAACAACTGAAAGACGAACTTGCAGCCGACTTATACAAGAATAGTAAGCTTTCTTCTCTTCTTGATTCGCTCGAGAAATTAGATTAGGGGGCGGCGTATATGGCATTTGAAGGATTAGCCGACCGTTTGCAAAGCACACTGCAAAAGTTAAAAGGAAAAGGAAAAGTTAACGAAGCTGATGTTAAAGAAATGATGCGTGAAGTTAGACTTGCCCTTTTAGAAGCCGATGTAAACTTTAAAGTAGTAAAAGACTTTGTTAAGCGCGTAAGCGAACGTGCTGTAGGTCAAGACGTTCTTAAGAGCTTAACGCCTGGACAACAAGTTATTAAGGTTGTACAAGAAGAATTAACTACACTTATGGGCGGAGAGCAAAGCAAGATTGCAGTAGCTCCAAAAGCTCCAACTGTAATTATGATGGTTGGACTTCAAGGTGCAGGTAAAACAACAACAACCGGTAAACTTGCCAATTTATTACGTAAAAAATATAACCGTAATCCATTGCTTGTAGCAGCAGATATTTATCGTCCGGCAGCTATTAAACAGCTTGAAACACTAGGAAAACAGCTTAGCATGTCTGTTTTTTCATTAGGTGATCAAGTAAGTCCTGTGGAGATTGCGAAACAAGCTATTGCTCATGCGAAAGAAGAGCATCACGATTATGTATTAATTGATACAGCGGGACGTTTGCATGTTGATGAAAATCTAATGGAGGAGTTAGAACAGATCAAAGAGCTTTCTAACCCAGACGAAATTTTCCTTGTTGTCGATGCGATGACGGGTCAAGATGCAGTAAACGTTGCGGATAGCTTTAATAAGCAATTAGGATTAACTGGAGTTGTATTAACGAAACTAGACGGCGATACGCGCGGTGGTGCAGCGCTTTCTATTCGTGCAGTAACCGATACACCAATTAAGTTTGTCGGTCTTGGAGAAAAAATGGATGCTATTGAAGCATTCCATCCAGAGCGTATGGCTTCCCGTATCTTAGGTATGGGTGATGTGCTGACGCTTATCGAAAAGGCTCAGGCAAATGTAGATGCTGAAAAAGCAAAAGAGCTTGAAGCTAAGCTGCGCACGCAGTCATTTACATTTGATGACTTTTTAGATCAACTTGCTCAGGTGCGTCAAATGGGACCGCTTGATGAGCTAATTGGTATGCTTCCGGGCGCCAATAAAGTAAAGGGGCTCAAAAACCTGCAGGTTGATGAAAAGCAAATTAATCATGTAGAAGCAATCATTCGTTCTATGACGAAAGCGGAAAAAACAAACCCTGAAATCATTAATGCAAGTCGAAGAAAACGTATTGCAAAAGGAAGTGGACGTTCTGTACAAGAAGTCAACCGTTTGCTTAAACAATTTGAAGACATGAAAAAAATGATGAAACAAATGACAAATATGTCAAAAGGCAAGAAAAAGGGTATGAAACTTCCATTCTTTTCATGATAAAACGCTTAATTTGGACTGAAAAACCAAAGAAAATAAAATATTTTTCTAGTGTTAAGAAAAAAACCTTTACAAACATTTTACCTATTTGATATTATATTATCTTGTTGAAACATATTCGGAGGTGCTTTATAAAATGGCAGTAAAAATTCGTTTAAAACGTATGGGAGCTAAAAAATCTCCTTTCTATCGTATCGTAGCAGCAGACTCTCGTTCACCACGTGATGGACGTTACATCGAAGTAGTTGGAACTTACAATCCTGTAGTTCAACCAGCTGAAGTTAAAATCGATGAAGAGCTAGCTCTTAAATGGTTACAAAATGGTGCTAAACCATCTGATACAGTTCGTAACCTTTTCTCTAACGAAGGCATCATGGAAAAATTCCATAATGCTAAATTAGGAAAATAATTTCACTCGAGATGACATCACTAATCGAAACAATTGTAAAGCCGCTTGTTGATTATCCAGCTGATGTTAAAGTGGAGGAACAAGAAGATGAACGTCAAGTGACGTACATCCTTACTGTTCACCAAGAAGATGTCGGCAAAGTAATCGGCAAACAAGGCCGCGTTGCAAAAGCGATTCGAACTGTTGTGAATGCAGCAGCATCACAGCAAGGTAAAAAAGTGTATGTGAAAATTCAAGAGTAATCAAAAAGGGAGAGGGATAACCTCGCCCTTTTTTTTATGTTATGATAAGATGAACGTTTTGATCACAGTAAGTCTTTTGCGAGCAAGAAGCAGCTATTTCAATATGCATGCCAAAAGCACAAGGACACTATCTTGAGGGCGGAGGGAACGTTTTGAACATTATTCAAAAAGTGGTTGTGAAACAAGTGTTAACTGAAGCAAGCAAACAAGATCTTGAAAATCGTTTTGTAAACCGCAAGCAGGCGCTTGAAAAAGAAATGGAACAGCTGAAATTTCAGTTAAAGCACATGGAAAAAGCCAATAAAGGTTCTTCTTTATTACATAGTCAATTTGAAAAAGAAAAATCCGCTCGCCTTGAAAAAATTGAAGTGTTGAACTTTCAGCTGACGCAATTAGAAAAGCTTCCTTTAGGTAGCGAACTCGTTGAAACGGAACTCGATGCCTTAGTAGAGGTAAAAATCGGCGATGATTGGGAAAAGATAAAAGAAAGTAAAACAATTATTATAAAAGATAGCAAAGTTGTTGAGATTAGATAGAGGTGAAGAAGCATGGAATGGTTTAAGGTTGGAAAAATTGTGAATACCCATGGTGTAAAAGGAGAAGTTCGTATTGTATCAACTACGGATTTTGCTGATGAGCGCTATGAAAAAGGAAATAAACTTTATATCTTCAAAGAGAAGCAAAGCGAGCCGGTAGAAATAACGGTAGCAAGCCATCGCAGGCATAAAAATTTTGATCTGCTTACATTCGAAGGCTATCACAACGTAAATGATGTCGAGCAGTACAAAAACTGCGAAGTGAAAATTCCTGAGGAGCAGCTAACGGATTTAGAAGACGGTGAATTCTATTTCCACGAAATTATTGGCTGTACAGTAAAAACAGAAGACGGAGTAGAGGTAGGAACGGTCAAAGAAATTTTAACGCCGGGAGCTAATGATGTGTGGGTCGTTAAAAAAGGCGGAAAAGAAGTTCTTATTCCTTACATCGACGACGTTGTACAATCTATTGATATAGAGGAAAAAGAGATTGTTATTACAGTAATGGAAGGGTTATTGGACTAATGAAAATTGATGTACTATCGCTATTTCCTTCTATGTTTGACGGTGTTTTTGGTGAATCAATTTTGAAAAAAGCACAGGAAAAAAATGCGGTTGAACTGAATGTAGTTAATTTCCGAGAATATTCTACGAACAAACATCAAAATGTGGACGATTATCCTTACGGCGGAGGTGCTGGAATGGTATTGACACCTCAGCCTATTTTTGACGCCGTAGAAAAGCTGACTGAAACAGCTAAGAAGCCCCGGGTAGTTTTGCTTTGTCCGCAGGGCGAACGCTATACACAGGCAAAAGCAGAAGAGCTAGCAGCAGAAGAGCATTTAATTTTTATTTGCGGTCATTACGAAGGATATGATGAACGAATTCGTGAGCAGCTGGTAACTGATGAAATTTCAATTGGTGACTATGTATTAACTGGAGGCGAGCTTGGTGCAATGGTTGTGATTGATAGCGTTGTTCGCCTGCTTCCCGATGTGCTTGGCAATAATCATTCAGCTGTACAAGACTCACACAGTACAGGTTTACTAGAGCACCCCCACTATACGCGTCCTGCTGATTTTAGAGGCTTAACAGTTCCTGAAGTACTTATGTCAGGAAATCATAAAAAAATTGAACAGTGGCGCCAAAAAGAGTCTTTAAAGCGCACGTTGCTTCGAAGACCGGATATGCTTGAAAAGATGGAGCTAACGGAAGAGCAAAAGAAACTAGTAGCTCAATTAAAAGAGGAAAACGGCCTTTCATAAATCCATAAAATTTATGCATAAACTCTGTTGCATACGGTATAAGAGTGTGCTAAGATAGATTTTGTGGCTTGGGCAGATGTCTGGTCACCTATAACGATGTTCCGCTGCAATGATTGAAAAGCATTGGTATGAGCGTCTGTTGGAAGGAGTTGAAACACGCGATGCAAAAATTAATCGAAGAGATTACAAAAGAACAATTAAAAACAGATCTTCCTACGTTCCGTCCTGGTGATACTGTACGTGTACACGTAAATATCGTTGAGGGTACTCGTGAACGTGTTCAGGTATTTGAAGGTGTTGTTATTAAGCGTCGTGGCGGTGGTATCAGCGAAACATTTACAGTACGTAAGATTTCTTACGGTGTAGGTGTAGAGCGTACATTCCCACTTCATACGCCAAAAATTGCAAAAATCGAAGTAATGCGCCGCGGTAAAGTACGCCGTGCGAAACTTTATTACCTACGTGAATTACGTGGTAAAGCTGCGCGTATTAAAGAAATTCGATAATAGTAAAGGGGAGCTTGTTTATACAAGCTCCTTTTTTCAAATGTTTTTTTAGAACGATTCGTTCTCTGACAGTAAAAAATAGACGTACAAGTCATCATTTTTTGATTCTATTTATTTATTAGGCGTTTCAAACATTATCGTTTAAAATAAAGGTATGACATAAGAGTTGGAGGACTGAAGATGGCTCGAAAGAAAAATGAACTGTGGGAATGGATAAAAGCAATCGCCATTGCCGTACTGTTAGCTGTTGTAATTCGCTATTTTTTGTTTGCACCGATTGTAGTAGATGGACTTTCTATGATGCCTACGCTGCATGACCAAAATCGAATGATTGTAAATAAGTTCTCCTATAAGATTGGTGATCCTGATCGCTTTGATATTATTGTTTTTCATGCTACAGCGGAAAAAGATTACATAAAACGTATTATCGGACTGCCGGGTGATCATATTGAGTATCGAAATGATACGCTATATGTAAATGGAAAAGCTTATAAAGAGCCCTATTTAGATCAGTATAAAAAAGAAGTGATTGACGGTAATTTAACCGAAGATTTTAAACTAGAAGACGTAACGGGTAAAAAGACCGTGCCAGAAGGCTATTTGTTCGTAATGGGAGACAATCGACGCTATAGTAAAGACAGCCGTCAGATTGGCTTTGTGAGCATGGACAAGGTGCTTGGTAAAACGAGTGCCGTATACTGGCCGATTAAAGAAGCGCGTTTTGCAAAGTAAAATATAAAAGGTGAGTAAAATATGACAATTCAATGGTTTCCTGGCCATATGGCCAAGGCCAGAAGACAAGTAACTGAAAAGCTAAAATTGATTGATATTGTATACGAACTGGTTGATGCACGCATTCCGCAATCATCGCGAAATCCAATGATTGATGAGATTATCGTGAACAAGCCGAGAATCGTATTGCTGAATAAAGTGGACAAAGCTGATCCGCGCGTTACTCAGCAGTGGCTAGATTATTACAAAGAACAAGGTATTTATGCCTTAGCTATTGACGCACAAGCAGGTAAAGGAATGAAACAAATTGTTTCGTCTTCCAAAGAACTTCTTCAAGAGAAGTTTGACCGCATGCGCGCAAAAGGAGTTAAAAAACCCCGCGCTATCCGAGCGATGATTGTAGGGATTCCTAACGTCGGTAAATCAACGCTGATTAATCGCCTTGCCAGCAAAAAAATCGCCAAGACCGGAGACCGTCCAGGTGTGACGCAAGCACAGCAGTGGATTAAGGTAGGAAATGAACTGGAGCTACTTGATACGCCAGGTATTTTGTGGCCTAAGTTTGAAGATGAAACAGTTGGATATAAGCTTGCGACAACGGGTGCTATCAAAGATACCATTTTAAATATGCAAGATGTCGCTGTTTATGCGCTGCGCTTCTTAACTAGCCATTACCCAGAACAATTAAAGCAGCGTTATGATTTAAATGAAATCCCTGAAGACATTGTAGAGCTTTTTGATGCAATTGGGTCGCGCCGCGGCTGTTTAATGGGTGGCGGCATGGTGGATTACGATAAAACGGCTGAACTTGTTCTTCGAGAAATTCGAACGGATAAAATTGGCACCTTTACATTTGATGATCCAAGTGAAGCTGAACAGCAGCTGTAAGCAATACATTGCGAACTGAAACAAAAAACGCCTCTGCCTTTTTAGCATGAGGCGTTTTTTATGTAAAGGTGCCGTGTGAAAATGTTGATATAAAGAAGGTGGAGCTAATGAAAAAAAGTATTAAGGAAATAAAAGAAGAACTAAAGCAAGTGAGAAGCCCGGAAGATGCTTTATTTAAGGCATATGCGCAAGATGAGCGTAAAGGTGTGCAGCAGGTTATTATTCAAAAACAAAGGCAATTTGAAGCCGCTGAGCGCTTGAAGCAACAGTTTGATGGAATGATGGCATATGAAAACGAATTATACAATCAAGGAGCAACCTATATTGCCGGAGTAGATGAAGTAGGAAGAGGACCGTTAGCAGGACCGGTAGTAGCTGCTGCTGTTATTTTGCCTCCGGATTTTTTTCTCCCTGGTTTGACGGATTCAAAGAAGTTATCAGAGGCAAAGCGAGAAGAATTTTATGAAGAAATTTGTAAAAGCGCTGTCGCTATCGGTATAGGGATTATAGACGCAGAGGTCATTGATTCTATTAATATTTATGAAGCAACAAAAAAGGCAATGACTGAAGCAATTGAACTTCTAGCTGTTCAGCCTGATGAACTGCTTATTGATGCGATGAAGCTGCCGGTGCCTATTTCGCAGCAGTCAATCATCAAAGGCGATGCTACAAGCATTTCCATTGCTGCAAGTTCTGTTATTGCAAAAGTGACGCGAGATCGAATGATGAAAGAACTTGGTGAACGCTATCCTGCATACGGATTCGAAAAACATATGGGATATGGAACAAAACAACATTTAGAAGCAATCGAACAATATGGAATTTTGCCAGAACACCGCCGATCTTTTGCACCGATAAAAAACCAAGTAAACTAGAACATGATACCCGAACATATCTCTGCTTTTTAGCGCATGTTTTACATGCGGGATTTTAGGCTCAAAAAGGATATAGCCTATTTAAGTGGAGATATTGCTACGGGTGGAGTTCGTAAATTATTTTCCTCTCAGTCTGCTTTAGTTATGAAGGTTAATTTACATGATTAACCACACGTTTAACGTCCGCAGAGCCTCATCGACTTCATAAGGTATGGTTAAGTACTATCTCCATAAAAATATCAATTTTCTTATTATTTCAATATTTTTCACTAGAATAGTAGACAATTAGACAATTATTTTTATACAATGAAAGCGCAGTCTATTTTGTGCAGTATAGTTTTGTGGTTGATTATGTTAGGAGGATGGGAAATGAATATCCATGAGTATCAAGGAAAAGAACTACTCAGAAAATATGGGGTTGCAGTACCAAACGGTCGAGTAGCTTTTACTGTTGAAGAAGCAGTTGAAGCAGCAAAGGAATTAGGTTCACAAGTATCAGTGGTGAAAGCACAAATCCATGCTGGTGGACGCGGTAAAGCGGGCGGTGTCAAAGTAGCAAAAAACTTAGATGAAGTTCGTACATATGCACAAGATATTTTAGGAAAGACCCTCGTAACACACCAAACAGGCCCTGAAGGAAAAGAAGTTAAGCGCTTGTTAGTTGAAGAGGGATGCGATATTAAGAAAGAATACTACATCGGTTTAGTTCTTGATCGTGCAACGTCTCAAGTTGTATTGATGGGTTCTGAAGAAGGTGGAACTGAAATTGAAGAAGTGGCGGAAAAAACGCCTGAAAAAATCTTTAAAGAATATGTAGATCCTGCGATTGGTTTACAAGCATTCCAAGCTCGCAGACTTGCATTTAATATTAATATTCCAAAAGAATTAGTTGGAAAAGCAGTTAAGTTCATGACGGGTTTATATACAGTATTTGTTGAAAAAGACTGCTCAATTGCAGAGATTAATCCTCTAGTTGTAACAGGTGACGGAGACGTTATGGCATTGGATGCGAAGTTAAACTTTGATTCAAATGCGCTGTATCGTCAAAAAGATATTCTTGAATATCGTGACCTTGAAGAGGAAGATGCTAAAGAAATTGAAGCATCTAAATACGACTTAAGCTACATTTCACTAGATGGCAATATCGGTTGTATGGTAAACGGTGCAGGTTTAGCAATGGCAACGATGGATATTATTAAACATTACGGAGGCGACCCTGCTAACTTCCTGGATGTTGGGGGCGGCGCAACTGCTGAAAAAGTAACAGAAGCATTCAAAATTATTTTATCTGACCAAAATGTAAAAGGTATTTTCGTTAATATTTTCGGCGGGATTATGAAATGTGATGTTATTGCAACAGGTGTTGTTGAAGCAACGAAACAAGTTGGATTAAGCCTTCCATTAGTTGTTCGCTTAGAAGGAACAAACGTTGAACTTGGAAAAGAAATTTTACAAAAATCAGGCTTAAATATCACAGCTGCTGAATCTATGGCAGACGGCGCACAAAAAATCGTTTCACTAGTGAAATAGAAAGGCTGGGGGATAGGAATGAGCGTATTTATTAATCAAGATACAAAAGTAATTGTACAAGGAATTACAGGCGGAGTTGGCCTTTTTCATACACAACAAATGTTAGAATATGGAACAAAAATTGTTGGTGGTGTAACACCAGGTAAAGGCGGCTTAGAAGTAGAAGGTGTTCCGGTATTTAATACGGTTGCCGAGGCAAAAGAAAAAACGGGCGCAACGGCTTCTGTTGTATATGTTCCGCCAGCATTCGCAGCTGACTCCATTATTGAAGCAGTTGACGCAGATTTAGATTTAGTTATTTGTATTACGGAAGGTATTCCAGTATTAGATATGGTAAAAGTAAAGCGTTATATGGAAGGAAAACGTACGCGCCTTGTGGGACCTAACTGCCCAGGTGTTATTACACCAGAAGAATGTAAAATTGGAATTATGCCAGGGTACATTCACAAAAAAGGTCATGTAGGTGTAGTTTCACGTTCTGGTACATTAACATATGAAGCTGTTCATCAACTTTCTGAAGCTGGCATTGGCCAATCAACAGCTGTTGGTATCGGTGGTGACCCAGTGAACGGCACGAACTTTATCGATGTATTAAAAGCGTTTAATGAAGATGAAGATACGTATGCAGTGATTATGATTGGTGAAATCGGCGGTACGGCAGAAGAAGAAGCGGCAGAATGGGTAAAAGCAAACATGACAAAACCTGTGGTCGGCTTCATTGGCGGTCAAACAGCACCTCCAGGAAAACGTATGGGCCATGCTGGTGCTATCATTTCAGGTGGTAAAGGGACAGCGTCTGAAAAAATTAAAACAATGAATGAGTGCGGTATCCAAGTAGCTGAAACACCATCTGTTATGGGAGAAACACTTATTAAAGTGCTAAAAGAACAAGGCATTTACGAGCAGTGTAAGACTCATTAATAGAAGACATATAGCCTCCTTTGACCGGGGGCTATTTTGTCCATTTAAAAAGGAGATTGTAGAATGTCTGATTTACGGGAAAAATTAATTCATTTAGCACATTGTCCATCTGTTAATTGGAAACAAATTTTTACGCTACTTCAACAGAATTCTTCATTACAAAATCTCTACGAGTACTCTCCATCACAGCTTCAAAAACTATTGACTCTCTCGATTGAACGTGCTAATCAAATAAAAAAAGATTTGCAAACTATTCCAATACGAGATATTCTAGATAAATATGACGCTGAGAATATTCAATGTGTCACCATCCTAGATGATGAATATCCTGAACTTTTGCGCCATATTTATGATCCGCCTTGGGTATTATTTGCAAGAGGAAAGGTTTCTCTTCTACACGCTCCGGCAAGCTTAAGCGTTGTAGGAACAAGGAATCCCACTTCATATGGAACTGCAGCTCTGACTCATATTGTTAAGCCGATGCTGCATGAAGAATTTGTCGTTGTAAGTGGACTAGCCTTAGGGATTGACCAAGCTGCTCATGAACTGGCTATCGCTGAAAAAGCTAAAACGATTGCAGTTTTAGGCGGCGGGTTTTATAATATTTACCCAAGAGGAAACCAAAATTTAGCAAGAGAAATTGCGCAGCATCATTTGCTGCTTTCTGAATATGCCCCGTTTATGAAGCCGACGAAATGGTTTTTCCCTCGCAGAAACAGAATCATTAGCGGATTAACAGGAGGCACGTTGGTGGTGCAAGCAAAAGAAAGAAGTGGATCTTTTATTACCGCCGACCAGGCGCTTCAGCAAGGAAGAGAAGTATTTGCCATACCGGGTTCTATTTTTGAAGAAACATCATGTGGAACGAATAAGTTAATCCAATTAGGGGCAAAACTTGTGCAAAGCGCTGCTGATATTACAGATGAAATGATGTATATAAGATGAATGTTTCAAAGTAGTCATATTCTTGCATAGTATGAAATACTAGTGAGATACGTAGTAAAATCGTATGACTTATCTTTTTGACATTTGACAAACAAGAACCAAATATTTAATAATAATGAAGATTTTATTCTACCTCTTGAGGAGGAACAAATAGATGTCTGACTACCTAGTAATTGTAGAATCGCCTGCAAAGGCTAAAACAATTGAACGTTATTTAGGAAAGAAATATAAAGTAAAAGCATCGATGGGACATGTTCGCGATTTACCTAAAAGTCAAATGGGAATTGATATTGACCAGGATTACAATCCGAAATATATTACAATTCGCGGGAAAGGCCCGGTTTTAAAAGAACTAAAAACAGCGGCTAAAAAAGCAAAAAAGATTTACCTAGCAGCCGATCCAGACCGTGAAGGAGAAGCGATTGCATGGCACTTGGCGCACAGTTTGGATGTAGACATTGCATCGGACTGTCGCGTAGTATTTAATGAGATTACAAAAGAAGCGATTAAAGAATCTTTTAAACATCCACGAGCAATTAATATGGATTTAGTAGATGCTCAACAAGCACGCCGTATTCTTGACAGGCTGGTTGGCTACAACATCAGTCCATTGCTGTGGAAAAAAGTGAAAAAAGGATTAAGTGCCGGAAGGGTTCAATCCATTGCAGTGCGGTTAATTATTGATCGTGAAAAAGAAATTGCAAAGTTTATTCCAGAAGAATACTGGACGGTAAAAGCAACTTTTCAAAAAGGAAACGACCAATTTGAAGGCCAGTTGATCGAATATCAAGGGAAAAAAGTAGAGCTATCGAATGAAAATGATGTAACCAACATTGTTAAACAATTAGATGGAAATGAATTTTCAATTTCTAAAGTAACAAAACGTGAGCGAAAGCGTAATGCGGCTCCTTCTTTTACCACGTCTTCATTACAGCAAGAGGCAGCGCGGAAACTGAACTTCCGAGCGAAAAAAACAATGATGATTGCGCAGCAATTATATGAAGGAATTGATTTAGGAAAAGAAGGTACAGTAGGTCTTATCACGTATATGCGTACCGATTCTACTCGTATTTCAGAAACAGCTCAAACGGAAGCTAGAGATTACATTACGAACGCATACGGAAATCAGTTTGTGGCAACGGAAAAGCGTAAAGAAAAGAAAAATTCGAACGCGCAAGATGCCCACGAAGCGATTCGTCCAACTTCAGCTCTTCGTAAACCAGGAGAGGTAAAAGAGTTCTTATCGCGTGATCAGTATCGACTGTATAAGCTAGTATGGGAGCGCTTCGTTGCTAGTCAAATGGCACCTGCAATTATGGATACAATGGCTGTAGATTTGAAAAATGGAGACGTAACATTTAGAGCAAACGGCTCCAAAGTTAAATTTCCAGGCTTTATGAAAGTGTATGTTGAAGGCAATGATGATCAAGTGGAGGAAAAAGAAAATCTTCTTCCAGACTTAGAAGAAGGAGAAGTAGCTTATTCTAAAGACATCGATGAAAAGCAGCACTTCACACAGCCACCGCCAAGATATACTGAAGCTCGTTTAGTCAAGACATTAGAAGAGCTAGGCATTGGCCGACCGTCTACATATGCTCCAACACTTGACACGATTCAAAAGCGCGGGTACGTAGCGCTCGATAACAAGCGTTTTGTTCCAACAGAACTTGGAGAAATTGTACTAGAGCTTGTATTGGAGTTTTTCCCGGAAATTTTAGATGTAGAGTTTACAGCTAAAATGGAAAACGATTTGGATGAAGTGGAAGATGGTAATGTTCAATGGGTGCGTGTTATTGACGAATTTTACAGTGATTTTGAAAAACGCTTAGAACATGCTGAAAAAGAAATGCGCGAAGTGGAGATTAAAGATGAACCTGCCGGAGAAGATTGCGAAGAATGCGGTTCACCTATGGTATACAAAATGGGACGCTACGGAAAATTTATGGCATGCTCTAATTTCCCTGACTGCCGCAACACAAAGCCAATTGTAAAAGAGATTGGCGTAAAGTGTCCGAAATGTGAAGAAGGAAATATCGTTGAGCGAAAATCGAAGAAAAAGCGTACATTTTATGGCTGTGATCGATTCCCGGGCTGTGACTTCGTATCTTGGGATAAGCCGATTGCAAGAAAATGTCCGAAATGTGAAAATCTGCTTGTGGAGAAGAAACAGAAAAAAGGAACTCAAGTCGTCTGTACAAGTTGTGATTATAAAGAGGAAGCTCAGCAGTAAAAGAGAATGGGATGAATTCCCACACTTTAAATTTAAAAATAGCAGTTATATAAGATGCGGCGACATTGCTTCATGTGCTAAAATGGAAACGTTATTAGCGACATTGAGTAATGTCGCATTTTCTTTGTCCCGTTAAAAAAGGAACAGACAAGTGAATGAATAAGGAAAATGATAGAAAAGATAGAAATGAAGTTGGAGGATTTACAATGAATGAACAAGTAATTAATGTTATCGGAGCAGGTCTTGCTGGAAGTGAAGCAGCTTGGCAGATCGCAAAGCGCGGTTTGAAAGTCCGTCTTTATGAGATGAGACCAGTGAAGCAAACACCCGCTCATCATACGGACAAATTTGCTGAATTAGTATGTAGTAATTCACTGCGTGCGAATACATTAACAAATGCAGTGGGTGTGTTAAAAGAAGAAATGCGATTATTAGACTCTGTAATTATTCGTTCAGCAGACGAGTGTGCGGTTCCAGCAGGTGGAGCACTGGCTGTTGATCGTCACGAATTTGCCGCTCGTGTGACGGAAAGTGTTAAAAACCATCCGAACGTAACTGTTGTTAACGAAGAGATTACGGAAATTCCACAAGGACCAACTGTTATTGCAACAGGTCCGTTAACGTCAAAAGATTTATCGGAACAGCTGCGCGCGTTAACAAGTGAAGATTATTTATATTTTTACGATGCGGCTGCACCTATTATTGAAAAAGACAGCATTGATATGGATAAAGTATATCTTAAATCTCGCTATGACAAAGGGGAAGCTGCCTATTTAAACTGTCCGATGACAAAAGAAGAATTCCAGCGTTTTCATGAAGCATTAATCAATGCAGAGACGGTTCCTTTAAAAGAATTTGAGAAAGAAATTTATTTTGAAGGATGTATGCCAATTGAAGTAATGGCTTCACGCGGAGAAAAAACAATGCTCTTTGGACCAATGAAACCAGTTGGGTTAGAAGATCCGAAAACAGGAAAGCGACCTTATGCAGTTGTTCAGCTTCGTCAAGATGATGCAGCAGGTACACTATATAATATCGTAGGTTTCCAAACACATTTAAAATGGGGAGCACAAAAAGAAGTATTAAGCTTAATCCCAGGTTTAGAAAATGCAGAAGTAGTACGCTACGGAGTTATGCATAGAAATACGTTTATTAATTCTCCTAAATTGCTAAAGCCTACGTATCAATATCGTGAGCGTGATGACTTATTCTTTGCTGGACAAATGACGGGAGTAGAAGGATATGTAGAATCAGCGGCGAGCGGACTAATGGCAGGAATGAACGCGGCTCGACTTGTACTTGGTGAAGAATTGGTTGTATTGCCGCAGGAAACAGCAATTGGCAGTATGGCTCACTATATCACACATACAAACGCTAAAAATTTCCAGCCAATGAATGCCAACTTTGGCTTATTCAAAGAATTGGAAGTGCGAATTAAAAACAAACAAGAACGAAATGAAACGCTTGCTAAACGAGCATTGGAAACTATTCAGAATTTTACAACAAAATAATCAAAATTGTTTGCAAGGGCTACTTAATTGTGATAATATTTAGTAGCCCTTGTGAGGTGATAACATTGGAATTTGTTAAAGATGTATTAAATTCCTTTCTAGAATATTTACAAATTGAGAAAAATTATTCAAAATATACAGTTGACTGCTATGAAAAAGACATCGTTATCTTTATGTCTTTTATGCAGGAAGAGCAAATACAAAACCTACAAAGTGTTACATATGCTGATGCAAGGCTGTTTTTAACACGCCTATATGAAAAGCAGTATTCAAAAAGATCGATGTCACGCAAAATTTCTTGTTTGAGAACGTTTTATCGTTACTTAAATAGAGAAGAATTAGTAGAAGATAATCCATTTGCGCTCGTTACCCTTCCTAAAAAGGAGGAGCGAAATCCTCGCTTCCTGTATGAAGAGGAGATTGTGAAATTATTTCAAATGAATGACTTAACAACTCCGTTAGGGCAGCGTAATCAGTCTCTATTAGAATTGCTGTATGCCACCGGAATACGAGTGAGTGAATGTGCATCTATTAAGCTTAGCGATATAGATTTTTCACTTCAAACTTTGCTCGTATATGGCAAAGGGAAAAAACAACGGTACGTGCCATTTGGCTGTTATGCCAAGGACGCTCTTAGAGTATATATAGATAATGGAAGAAAGCTTCTTTTAAAAAAGGCTCCTTCTGATACTCATTCGCTCTTTTTAAATTATAAGGGGACACCGTTGACAGACCGAGGCATACGCTTAGTCATTGATCAGTTAGTAAAGAAGACCGCTGAGAATATACATATTAGTCCACACGTTTTGCGGCATACTTTTGCGACTCATATGTTAAATGAAGGGGCAGATTTACGTACAGTTCAAGAAATGCTAGGTCATGAACATTTATCAACCACTCAAATATACACACATGTGACGAAGGATCGTTTAAAGGCAGTTTATATGAATCACCATCCTCGCGCATAAAAGGAGGAGTTAATTTGTCTACTTTCCATGCTACTACGATTTTTGCGGTTCAGCATAACGGTCAATGTGCCATGTCTGGAGACGGACAAGTAACGTTCGGTAATGCTGTTGTGATGAAACATACTGCTCGAAAAGTAAGACGTCTATTTCAAGGGCAAGTTCTTGCCGGCTTTGCAGGTTCAGTAGCTGATGCATTCACTCTTTTTGAATTATTTGAAACGAAGCTTGAAGAGTATAACGGAAATCTTCAGCGTGCAGCCGTTGAGCTTGCTAAACAATGGAGAAGTGACAAAGTATTGCGAAAGTTAGAAGCAATGCTTATTGTTATGAACAAAGATAACTTGCTGTTAGTATCAGGAACAGGTGAAGTTATTGAACCGGACGACGGCATTTTAGCAATTGGATCAGGCGGAAATTATGCTTTATCAGCGGGACGTGCATTAAAACAACATGCAGGCGAACATTTAACAGCTAAAGAAATTGCAAAAGCAGCTTTAGATGTAGCAAGTGAGATATGTGTTTATACAAATGATCATATTATTGTAGAAGAACTGTAGGAAAGGGGATTTTTTTATGAATTCTCATTTAACACCTCGACAAATTGTAGAAAAGCTCGATCAGTATATTATTGGTCAAACGAAGGCAAAGAAAGCGGTCGCTGTTGCGCTGCGAAATCGCTATCGACGCGGTCTGCTAGACGAATCTTTACGTGATGAAGTTGTGCCGAAAAACATTTTAATGATTGGTCCTACAGGTGTGGGTAAAACCGAGATTGCACGCCGCTTAGCTAAGCTTGTCGGTGCACCTTTTATTAAGGTTGAGGCAACAAAATTTACGGAAGTTGGATATGTAGGACGCGATGTAGAATCAATGGTTCGTGATTTAGTGGAAACGTCAGTTCGACTTGTGAAAGAAGAAAAAATGAACGGCGTGCGTGATCGCGCAGAAGAAAATGCAAACAAGCGGATAGTAGAGCTTCTTGTTCCAAGCAAAAAGAAGCAGCAATCGTTTAAAAATCCGTTTGAAATGATTTTTTCAAACGGTACACAGTCAAGCGATGCGGATCCTGATCAAGATGAGGAAACGAATATTGCAACGAAGCGCAAGCAGATTGCTCATCAGCTTGCTTTAGGAGAGCTTGAAAATCATTATGTCACAATTGAAGTAGAAGAGCAACAGCCTTCTATGTTTGATATGTTACAAGGTTCGGGTATGGAACAAATGGGCATGAACATGCAGGATGCCTTAAGTAATTTTATGCCTAAAAAACAAAAAAAGCGCAAACTTACTGTTAAAGATGCACGAAAAGTATTAACAAATGAAGAAGCGCAAAAATTGATTGATATGGATGAAGTGACGCAAGAAGCTGTGAATCGTGCAGAACAATACGGAATTATTTTCATTGACGAAATTGATAAAATTGCTCAGAAAAGTGGTAATTCATCTTCCGCTGACGTTTCACGTGAAGGCGTGCAGCGAGATATTTTACCAATTGTAGAAGGGTCAACGATTGTTACAAAATATGGCGCAGTCAAAACTGATCATGTTTTATTTGTAGCAGCCGGTGCTTTCCATGTATCAAAACCGTCGGATTTGATTCCAGAATTGCAAGGACGATTCCCGATTCGCGTGGAATTAACGAAGCTAACCGTTGAAGATTTTATAAACATTTTAGTAGAGCCAGATAATGCGTTATTAAAGCAATATGCGGCATTATTGGAAACTGAAGGTATACAAATTGAATTTTCTGACGATGCTATACGTAAGATTGCAGAAATTGCATATCAGGTAAATCAAGATACAGATAATATTGGTGCAAGAAGGCTTCATACGATTTTAGAACGTTTGCTAGAGGATTTATCGTTTGAAGCGCCAGAAGTAACATTAGAGAAAATTGTGATTACTCCGCAGTACGTGGAAGAAAAATTAGAAAAAATCGCTAAAAACAAAGATTTGAGTCAATTTATTTTATAGAACTGAAATCGCAGGAGGAAGAGTACTAATGGATTTATTAGGGAAAACTAGAAAGATTAATGCAATGCTACAAAAAGCAGCTGGTAAACCAGTAAACTTTAAAGAAATGGCTGAAACACTTTGCGAAGTGATCGAATCAAACGTATTCGTAGTAAGCCGTCGCGGTAAATTATTAGGAATCGCTGTTAAACAGCAAATTGAGAATGCGCGTATGAAAGATATGTTAGAAGCACGCCAGTTCCCAGAAGAATATACTCAAAGCCTATTTAACATTCAAGAAACATCTTCTAACTTAAACATTGAAAGTCAATATACAGCTTTCCCAGTTGAAAATAAAGACTTATTTGATGCAGGACTAACAACAATCGTTCCAATTATCGGAGGCGGAGAGCGTCTAGGTACGCTTGTACTATCTCGTTTGGACCGTCAGTTCGAAGACGATGATTTAATCCTTGCTGAATACGGTGCAACGGTAGTAGGTATGGAAATTCTTCGTGAAAAAGCAGAAGAGATTGAAGAAGAAGCACGTAGCAAAGCTGTTGTACAAATGGCAATTAGCTCACTATCATACAGTGAGTTAGAAGCTATTGAGCACATCTTTGAAGAGTTAAATGGAAATGAAGGACTATTAGTAGCAAGTAAAATTGCTGACCGCGTTGGAATTACACGTTCAGTAATCGTAAATGCGCTGCGTAAATTAGAAAGTGCTGGCGTTATCGAATCACGTTCTCTAGGAATGAAAGGAACTTACATTAAAGTTCTTAACAACAAATTCTTAGTAGAGCTTGAAAAATTAAAATCTAACTAAGTTTATGAACCAAAAAGCACACGGGCAGAGCCCGTGTGCTTTTTTTGTATGCTCTCAGTACAAAAAGATTAAGACGATTCGTTCAATATTTTTATAAATCCTTAACAAACTTCATATAAAAATCTAAAAATTATATTATAGAATCTTTAAATAGTAAAAAGATACTAGTTGATTACAAATCGTTACTTTTATTACATATTGTTCAGGACTTATGGTATGTATTTTGATTTTAAATTAAAAAAATAGAGCTAAAGTACAGCATTGATGTTAAAATATGCTTGGAAATCGAATGGAAATTTTGGTTTATAGTCCAAAAGTTCTTAAAAAAGGATAGACATTGCATGAAGTTTTTCTTACAATAAGTTCTATGGTACTAAAGTCGAAATTTGTCTCATTTTTGAGAAAAATAGAATAGGTAAGCAGGTGTAAGAATTGAGTTTGTTTTCAACTACTTTTCAAACAATTGAAAATGGAATTAGCTACGCGTCACAAAAGCAGCAGACGATTGCACAAAATATCGCAAACGTTGATACTCCAAATTATAAATGGAAAACAGTATCGCGTACGAGTGAATTTCGAGATTTATTACATAACGAGTTAGAAGCATATCAGACTGATTCAAAACATATCCCATTTTCCGGTTCATCCCAGCGAGTGATTACCCAGCAAGGAAACACTTCCTATCAAGCAAACGGAAACAATGTGGATATGGATAAAGAGATGGCGGATATGGCTGAAAATCAAATTTACTATGAGGCGCTAGTAGATCGTTTAAATGGAAAATTTAATTCTCTTCAAACAGTCATTAGAGGAGGTAAATAAGTTTGACTATTTTTCAAAATATGAATATTACATCTTCAGCTTTAACTGCCAATCGTTTAAGGATGGACGTTGTTTCATCTAATATGGCGAATGCTGAAACGACAAGAGGGACGTACGTTAATGGTGAGTGGCAGCCTTACAGAAGAAAAATGGTTGTCATGCAGTCTGATCGTTCGCCTTCTTTTTCGTCCCTCTTACACTCCGAAATAAATGAAAGTCAAAACAATGGTGTAAAAGTCACAGATATCGCAGAAGATAATACTCCTTTTAATTTAGTATATAATCCGACGCATCCAGATGCGAATGACCAAGGGTACGTGCAGATGCCGAACGTAGATCCTTTAAAGGAAATGACGGATTTAATTAGTGCTACTCGATCCTATGAAGCAAATGTGACGGTCTTTAATACAAACAAAAGTATATTAACAAAGGCTTTAGAAATTGGGAAATAAAGGAGCGATAAAATGATTAATGGTATCAGCAATCAAATAGCCATAGCAAAAACAGCAGCTTCTACTAGCACTGGACAAACAACTCAACAGTTTTCAACGTTTTTAAAAGACTCAATCAATGAGTTAAACAATACTCAACGCGCTTCGGATATAGCGACTGAAAAGCTTGCTAAAGGAGAAAACGTCGAACTCCAAGATGTAATGATTACTGCTCAAAAAGCAAGTATTACGATGCAAACGGCTCTTGAAATACGCAATAAAGCTGTTGAAGCCTATCAGGAAATGATGAGAATGCAAATGTAATTGAGCGGTTATTAAAGAAAATGAAAATAGTAATAACCGGAGGAATACCATGAATGAAAGAATAGCTCTTTATCGAGATAAGATGAAAGTCTTTTGGAATAACCGCAAAAAAGGGCAGAAAATAGCCCTTATCGCTACTCCTCTTGCGGCTATTCTAGTCATTAGTTTAGCATCTGTTTTTTTAAACAAGGATAAATTTGTCCCTCTTTATAGCAATCTATCGGCTCAAGAAACAGGACAAATCAAAGCAGAGCTTGATGCTAGAAGCGTTCCTTCAGAAATCTCTGATAACGGAACAACCATTTCGGTGCCTGAACAAAGCGTTGACTCGCTAAAAGTTGATTTAGCTGCACAAGGAATTCCTGATAGCGGAAGTATCGACTATTCGTTTTTTGGGAAAAATGCGAGCTTTGGTATGACAGATAATGAATTTGATGTGTTAAAACTCGATGCGATGCAAACTGAATTGGCTAACTTAATGAAAAACATTCAAGGAGTCAACGATGCAAAAGTGATGATTACCCTTCCCAATGAAAGCGTATGGGCGAATGAAAAGCAGGAAGAAGCATCAGCATCGATTGTGCTTAATACAAAGGCTGGTTATAAATTTGATGATCAGCAAATTAAATCTCTTTATCATTTAGTATCCAAAAGTGTGCCAAACCTTCCTACAGATAATATCGTCATCATGAACCAATATTTTGAGTACTTTGATTTAAAAGGTAACGAAACGAATTCAGCTTCTAGCTCATTTGCTTCGCAGAACGAAGCGAAAAAAGAAGTTGAGCGAGATATTCAGCGTCAAGTACAGCAAATGCTAGGAAGACTGGTCGGTCAAGACAAAGTAATGGTCTCTGTTACAGCAGATCTTGATTTTACACAGGAAAATCGCGAAGAAAAGCTAGTAGAGCCTGTTGATAAAGATAATATGCAAGGAATTGCCGTTAGCGCTGAAAAAATTAATGAAACATTTTCTGGAAAAAACGCTCAAGATGGAGGCGTTGCTGGAACAGGAGAAGAAGATACAACAAATTACTCATCCAGTACAACAAGTGGAGACGGAGACTACGAAAAAAACGAAGAACGAATTAATTATGAAGTGAACCGAATTCATAAAGAAATCGTCGAAAGTCCATACAAAATTCAAGACCTTGGCATTCAAGTAATGATAGATCCGTCCAATGCAAAAGGGAAATCACAAGTTTCCGATACGCTGGAGTCAGACGTTCAAAAAATGTTAGGTACAATTGTCCGTACTTCTATTTCAAAAGATGCAAATACAAAAGCTCTCTCGGATAACGCGGTCAGCGATAAGATTACCGTTTCCGTTCAGCCGTTTAATGGACAAGAAACAGCTGACAACACAGCAAGTTCAATTCCATTGTGGATGTATATAATCGGAGGTGCACTGCTGCTTATTATTGTTGTTCTTATTGTGCTGTTGGTTAGGAAAAGACGTCAAGACTTAGATGAAGAGGAATATGATGAAGAGTATGATGAAACTTTTGAAGCATATGAAGCGGCACAAAAAGCCCCTGTTTTAAGTGCTGAACAGCAAACAAGAAGCAATCTTGAAACGTTAGCGAAGCAAGACCCGGAAGAGTTTGCAAAGCTGCTGCGAACATGGATTAGTGAGGATTAGGAGGAAAGCTAATGGTAAAGGCTATGCAAAAAAATGAGTTAACTGGAAAGCAAAAAGCAGCGATTTTGTTGATTTCTCTTGGTCCGGATGTATCAGCTTCTATCTATAAACATCTCAGTGAAGATGAAATTGAGCAACTAACGCTTGAAATTTCTTCAGTGAGAAAAATAGAGCCGTCTCTAAAAGAAGCTGTGCTTCATGAGTTTGAACAAATAACGCTTGCTCAAAACTACCTTGAAAAAGGAGGAGTAAGCTATGCGAAACAGGTGTTAGAAAAAGCACTTGGACCAGAGCAGGCTATGATGATTATCAATCGATTAACTTCTTCTTTGCAGGTTCGTCCGTTTGACTTTGCCAGAAAAGCTGATCCTATGCAGCTGTTAAATTTTATTCAGCATGAGCATCCTCAGACGATTGCACTTATTTTATCTTACTTAGAGCCGCCGCAGGCAGGACAAATCTTATCATCACTGCCTCAGGAAAGGCAAGCGGATATTGCAAGACGGATTGCAACGATGGGAAGTACGTCTCCGGAAGTCATTAATGAAGTAGAGCAAATTTTAGAGAGAAAGCTTTCTGCTACTGTTACCCAAGACTATACCCAAACAGGTGGTTTAGAAGCAGTAGTTGAAGTATTAAATGGAGTAGACCGAGCAACTGAAAAAATTATTATTGATACGCTTGAAATTCAAGATCCGGCATTAGCAGAAGAAATCAAACAGCGAATGTTTGTATTTGAGGATATCGTAACGCTCGATAACCGTTCTATTCAGCGTGTGATACGAGATGTAGAAAATGATGATTTATTGTTGAGCTTAAAAGTAGCAAGTGAAGAAGTGAAATCTATTATTTTTAAAAATATGTCTAGCCGTATGGTGGAAACGTTTAAAGAAGAAATGGAATTTATGGGTCCTGTGCGTTTGAAAGATGTAGAGGAAGCTCAGTCACGTATCGTTGCTGCAATTAGACGTTTAGAAGATGCTGGTGAAATTGTACTAGCTCGAGGTGGAGGAGACGATATTATTGTCTAATATCATTAAATCAACTTATACGAACAAACTTTCAGACGAAAATGCTAAGCACATTCAAGTCATTCCATTTGGTTTTCCGATACAAGATGAGGCCACAGAAGAACATCTTCAGCAAGAAAATGCACAGCACGTTATTGAACAAGCGCAAAGTGAAGCTGCAATAATAAAGGCCCAGGCAGACGCTTACCGCAAACAAGCTCAAAACGAAGTTGAACGTTTGAAAAAGCAGTGGGAAGAAGAGAAGGTGCTGCTGTTTCAACAAGAACAAAAGCGAGGCTATGAAGAAGGATACGAAGAGGGGCTGCTTCAAGGAAAACAACAGTATGAGCATGTATTAGCCATGTCGCGAAACATTGTTGACGAAACAAAGAATCAGTATTACGAATATATAAATCAATCTGAAGAAGTCATCTTTGAATTAGGTTTCACCCTAGCTGAAACGATTTTAAATGAGCAGCTTCAAAGAGATGAATCATTTTTATCACTTGTTGCAAGGTCTTTAAAAGAAGTTAGAGAACATAAAGAAATCCAGCTTTTTGTTTCTCCGAAAAAATATGCATATGTATGTGAACATAAACGAGAACTGTTCGATTTATTGAATGGAGAAACCGGGTTATTTATTTATGCAGATGAAAACCTTCAGGAAATGGATTGTGTCATTGACTCCTCTTATGGACGCCTTGTTGCTTCTTTTGATAGTCAGTTAACAGAATTGAAGAAAAAATTAAAAGAACGTTTGTTAGAGGAGAGTAAACATGAAAGTCGCACAACTCATTCATGAAATCCCGCGCACATCTTCTTTTAAACGGTACGGGAAAGTCAGCCGAGTAGTAGGAATGATGATTGAATCTAAAGGACCTAGAACGTCAATAGGAGATGTTTGCTTTATTCATCTTAGTGAGCGAGGAGATAAAATTCGTGCAGAAGTTGTTGGTTTTAACGGTGAGAACGTCGTTTTAATGCCTTATACGTCTGTTCGATATATCGGACCTGGCTGCCTAGTGGAAACGACAGAAAAACCTCTGCAGGTAAGCGTGGGAAAAGAGTTAATAGGTCAAGTGCTTGATTCGTTAGGGAACCCTTTAGATGGGTCTGAACTTTCTCATTATTTGCCTTTTGTTTTAACCGATCAAGACCCCCCTAATCCCTTAGAGCGTCCGCCTATTGAACAGCCGATTGAAGTAGGGGTACGAACGATTGATAGTTTGCTAACAGTAGGTCAAGGGCAGCGCATAGGTATTTTTGCGGGAAGCGGTGTTGGGAAAAGTACGCTGCTCGGGATGATTGCACGCAATACAAAAGCAGATATCAATGTCATTGCCCTTGTAGGTGAGAGAGGAAGAGAAGTTAGAGAGTTTATTGAACGAGATCTTGGAGAGGAAGGGTTAAAGCGCTCCGTTGTAGTAGTTGCTACCTCGGATCAGCCTGCTCTGCTTCGGATGAAAGCAGCATATACAGCTACTTCTATTGCTGAATTCTTTCGAGATGAGGGGCTGAGCGTCATGATGATGATGGATTCTGTTACCCGTGTAGCAATGGCTCAAAGAGAAATTGGATTAGCCGTAGGCGAACCTCCGACTACCAAAGGTTATACACCATCTGTTTTTGCTAGCTTGCCAAGGCTGCTTGAACGTACAGGAACTAATCAACATGGATCTATTACTGCTTTTTACACTGTATTAGTAGACGGTGATGATATGAACGAACCTATTTCGGATACGGTGCGAGGCATTATAGACGGACATATTGTACTAGACCGGGAGCTGGCCAATAAAGGTCAATATCCGGCCATCAATGTCTTAAAAAGCGTTAGTCGCGTGATGAACCATATCGTAAGTGAACGGCATAAAGAAGCAGCTGAAAAACTGCGTTCATTAATGGCTACCTATGCTAATTCTGAAGACTTAATTAACATAGGTGCATACAAAAGAGGATCTTCTGCTTACATTGATGAGGCCATCCACTATCATCCTGTCATTGATGAATTTTTAAAGCAAAAAACGAACGAACATCCATCATTTGAAACAAGTGTAACAAAGCTCTGTGAACTGTTTGTGAAAGGTGAGTAAATATGGCATATGAATTTAGGTTATCTAAAATAATGGCAATCAAGTCAAATGAAAAAGATGAACTGTTATCTCAATATAATCAATCCTTGCAGCAGTTTGAAACAGCGGGTGAAAAGCTTTATAAAAAGTTGAAAGAAAAAGAAACGCTGATTGAACAGCATACGGACAAAATGAAGCAGGGGCTCTCTATTTTAGAAATTACATCGTTTCAGCAGTTTTTAACGAGTGCCGAACGAGTGATTGAAAGGCTGCAACAAGAGGTCATGTTTGCAAGGCAGCAAATGAACTTAAAGAAACTGAAGCTAGAAGAAAAGAACATAGAAGTAAAGAAGTATGAAAAGTTAAAAAAGAGAGACTACGATTCTTATATAACCGCGGAAAAACAGTTAGAAGCGAAGCAAATGGATGAGCTGTCGCTACAGCAGTATATGCTGCATAGGAATTAGGTGGAAAACATGGCTAATCAAAAAGAGTTAAGAGAAGAGTACGAAGAAGAAAAGTCTTACAGTAAAAGCCAAGTGTTTTTATTTTTAATCTTTATTCCAGCAGTGTTCCTTATCTTGGCGGCTTATATTGTTCTGACGCTTTTAGGCGTTAATGTAAATGATAAAGTTTCAGCTATTACACACGCCATTCCGTTTGTATCAAGTGAGCAGTCACAAAAAAATGAAAATATTCAAGAAAGCAATGAAGAAATACAAAAGCAGGTTGAAAGTCTTCAAAAGAAGCTGAGCACAAAAGAAAAGCAAATCGCAGCTTACGAGAAAACGATCAGTACAAAAGACCGTCAAATGGATGAACTAAAAATTGAAATGCGCGATATGGAAGAAAAAGCCGATGATGAAGCGAAAAAACAAAAGAACAATCAGCTGGCAAAAAAAGATGTCATTGCTACCTATGAAAACATGTCTCCTAAAAATGCAGCACTTATCTTTGCCGAATTAAAAGAAGACAAAGCGGTCGCGATGCTTAAGCAGTTCAAAGCGAGTACAAGAACGGCAATCTTAGAAAAAATGGATCCAAAAGTAGCTGCACGCTATACGACATTGTTAACAGATCAGATTGAGGAATAAAAGCAGAGGTGAAAACAGTGGAAATTTCACTACGTCCAGCAGCTGCATCAAAGGTAAACTGCGATGAAAAAGCAGCTGCTAGTCAGACTCAGGGTTTTTTTGAAGAAATAGTTCAGCAGCTTAAGCAGTTAGATGTGCAGCCTTTAACGCGCGGGGAGAAATCATGTGATGAACAAGCGGTAGATCAAGACGTCTTCAAGGCGGTCGGGTTAATGGCGATTCAGTTAGGCGAAACAGAAGATGAAGAAATTGAACCGTCTGTCTTGTACGAACATCTAGCCGAGATGCTCAGTAGTATTCCAAGTAGTCTAGATTTGGAACAGCCGCTTCTAAAGCTGCAGCACGTGTTAACAGACATGCAGCGGGCACCTGTTTCATCTGAAACAGACAGTCAAGAACAATATTTGTCTTCTATTTCTACCTTGTTGACCATTTGTAAAAGTACATCATCTGCGTTCCAAACAGAGTTCGCTCAGCTGATGGAAGAACTACAAAAACCGCAGCTGCAGTCAGTGACCCTTTCGAATTCGCAGCTTGAGGGTTTGCAGAAAACAGCTGCTGAAAAAATAGAGAAAATTCATAAACAACCACGTGTATTAACCGATACCTTACATGAAAAGCGCTCTGCTGGTTTCTTCGCCGTTGTTCATGCGGCTCCAAAAAGTTCTGTAAGAGATATGGACGCTGTTCATAAAGAGGAAAAAGTGCCGCTTTTGAATCAGCTTCCATGGAAAAAAGATGTGATTTTACGTAGCGAAAGTATGGAAAGGGATAGTTTAAAAAAGGATAGTGAAATTTCTGTCACTGCTAACACGGCCGGGGGGACGTTAGAAAATAATCCATCATCTTTTAAATCTAAAGAAGTACCTAAGGTCCAAGAATTTTCTATTGATCTAGGGCAAGTAAAATCTGATCATCAACCGTCTGACAATCTGTTAAATGAGATGCAAAAAATATGGAGTAAAGCTTCGCTCAGTGCTGAAGAGGGAGAATCCAAGCTTTTCATTACGTTATTTCCAAAACAGCTAGGTACGATTTCAATTGAAGTGCTTCAGCAAAAAAATGAACCGATTACGCAAGTGGTTGTATCGTCGGCGAAAACAAAAGAGCTATTAGACGCCAATCTTTCGATTTTACGGCAAGTTCTGACTTCTCAGCATGTATCCGTTGATGAAGTCGATGTGGCCGCTGTTCAAGTAGCTCTAGAAAGTTCTATAAAAGATATGAACACTCTTGCTAAAGAAGAAAAAGTGCCGCAGTTTTCTATTGATTTAGGGCAATTAAAATCAAGCTATCAACAGTCCAGTGATCTAGTAAACGAGCTTGAAAAAATATGGAGTAAAGCTTCGCTCAGTGCTGAAGAGGGAGGATCCAAGCTTTTCATTACGTTATTTCCAAAACAGCTAGGTACAATTTCAATTGAAGTGCTTCAACAAGATCATAAAACGACTGCGCAAGTAGTTGTATCGTCAGCGAAAACAAAAGAGCTGTTAGACGCCAACCTTTTTAGATTACGACAAGCTCTCACGTCTCAGCATGTATCGGTTGATGAAGTCGATGTGGCTGCTGTTCAAGCAGCTCTAGAAAGTTCTGTAAAAGATATGAACGCTTTTGCTAAAGAAGAAAAAGTGCTGCAGTTTTCTATTGATTTAGGAAAAGTGAAATTAGACCACCAACAGTCCAGTGATCTAGTAAACGAGCTTGAAAAAATATGGAATAAAGCTTCGATCAGTATTGAAGAGGGAGGATCCAAGCTTTTCATTAAGTTGGTTCCAAAGCAGCTAGGTACGATTTCAATTGAAGTGCGTCAACAAGATCATAAAACGAATGCGCAAGTGGTTGTATCGTCAGCGAAAACAAAAGAGCTGTTAGACGCCAACCTTTTTAGATTACGACAAGCTCTCACGTCTCAGTATGTATCCGTTGAGCAAGTCGGTGTGGACGCTGTTCATACAGCTTCAGAAAGTTCTGTGCGAAATATGAACGCTTTTCGTAAAGAGGAAAAAGTACCTTTTTTCAATCAACTTCCATGGAAAAAAGATTTGGTATTACACAGTGAAAATATTGATACAAATAGCTCTTTAAAAAATCGCGAAAGTTCTGCAGATACAAACACAACCGGAGCGACAGTAGAGAATCAGCCATCATCCTTTGGAAGTGGGGAAATGCCTAAGCTTCAGCAGTTCTCTATTTATCTAGGGCAAGCAAAATCTGACTATCAACAGTCTAGCAATTTGGTAAACGAGCTTGAAAAAATATGGAGTAAAGCTTCGTTCAGTACTGAAGAGGGAACATCCAAGCTTTTCATTAAGTTATTTCCAAAACAGCTAGGTGCGATTTCAATTGAAATGCTTCAGAAAGACAGTGAAACGGTTGCGCGAATTGTCGTATCGTCAGCAAAAACAAAAGAGTTATTGGACGCCAACCTTTCAACTTTGCGGCACGGTCTCGCGTCTCAGCATGTGTCAATTGATAAAATCGATGTGCTACTGTCGGAACAAGCGGTGTCGTACAACAATGAAAACGACCAGCAAAAAGAAAGACAGGAAAAAGAAGCGTTTAAAAAGGAAGAAGAAGGTCAAGATTCACAACAATTGGAAGAATCGGCTTCCTTTCTATCTTCTTTTGAAACAGCGCTTATTAACTACAACGTATAGGTGATAACAATGACAAATGAAATTACGTCTGACTTGTATTTAAGCAATAGAGACACACCAGTGAAGCAAACGGGAAATAGCTCGCTTGGCAAAGATGACTTTTTGAAGCTTTTGATTGCTCAGCTTCAAAATCAAGATCCAATGAATCCAATGGAAGACAAAGACTTTATTGCTCAAATGGCTCAGTTTTCATCCCTTGAACAAATGACAAATATGAGCACATCGCTCAATACGTTTTTAACGCAGTCTCAGGCTTCTCCTATTTTAAAAGGGAGCGAATTAATTGGTAAAACTGCTACATGGTTAGATGAAGAAGGAAATAAAAAGCAAGGAGTCATTTCGACAGCGTCCGTCAAAAACAATGAGGTATCGTTTAGGATCAACGATGAAAATCATACGGTACTTTCGCTAAACGATATCTTAGAAGTAAGCAGTTAACCAACCAAATTTAAGGAGTGATTTTATGTTACGTTCGATGTATTCAGGAATCAGCGGCATGAAAAATTTTCAAACTAAATTAGATGTCCTAGGAAATAACATTGCCAATGTTAATACGTACGGCTATAAAAAAGGACGTACAACGTTTCAAGATTTAGTAAGTCAGCAAGTAGCAGGAGCAACAGGGCCGGCTGGGAACCGTGGAGGTGTTAACGCTAAACAAGTGGGGTTAGGTTCGCAAATTGGCACAATTGATACAGTTCAAACGGCAGGAAGCATTCAGTCAACAGGACGCCCTCTAGATTTAGCTATTTCTGGAGACGGCTATTTTGTTGTAAATGATGGAACATCAGACTATTACACAAGAGCGGGGAACTTCTATTTAGATAAAGATGGTTATCTAGTGACAGGTGATGGATTATTTGTACAGGCTACTAATGGGAAAATTAGGATTGATCCAACTACAGCTAAAAGCTACAGCATTGGAGCAAATGGAACTGTTAATATTGTTGGTCTAAACGGAACTATGCTTCCGAATCCTCAGACTATCAAGCTTGCAAAATTCGCTAATAATGAAGGGCTTCAAAAAGCAGGAGGAAATTTGTTCGCTAATACTCCAAATGCTGGTCTGGTTACAACTCCTGCAAACATTACTCCTGGAAACAGCGGTACGGGAACTTTAATTTCAAGCGCCCTTGAAATGTCCAACGTTGATTTATCGGAAGAATTCACGGACATGATTGTTGCACAGCGCGGATTTCAAGCGAACACAAGGATTATTACAACATCCGATGAAATACTGCAAGAATTAGTGAATCTAAAACGATAGGCGGGAGGAAGGAGTAGGTATTACTCCGGTTGATTATGATCACTTTAACAAGGCTAAACGGCAAAACATTTACGTTAAATGCTCTTTACATCGAGCAGGTTGAGGCATTTCCTGATACGACGATTACGCTAACGAATAATAAAAAGCTGGTGGTAAAGGATTCGGTTGAAGAAGTGAATGAGAAAGTAACGCGTTATTATCAGCGAATTAACGTATTAGGGCTGCAGCAAACGACGGAGGAATAAAGTGTGTTCAAAAATAAGCTAATTAGTAAGATGATTATTATCCTGCTTTCTCTTACTTTAATAGGAAGCATTGCGGTTATTGTGACGTTAAAGTACACGGAGCAGGCAGGTACTGAAAAAGGTCCATCTATCGACGATGTGATTAAAGCTTCTGTAGATGTAACGGATATCAAAACCAATTTAAAAAGCAATAATTACATCAGCATCTCTTTTAAAATTCAAATGGATAGCAAAAAAGCAGCGGGAGAGCTTCAAAAAAGAGACTTTCAAGTAAGAGACATTATTATCAAAAGGCTCTCAGATATGAGTGCTCAAGATTTTGAAGGAACGCAAGGACTCAGCACGTTAGAAACAGATATTGCAAAGCAAATTGATCAATTAATGGAAAACGGACATGTTGTTAAAATTTATACAACGTCTAAAGTGTTGCAGTAAAGAAAAAGGGAGGGAAGCTAGTGGCAGGGGATGTATTATCACAAAATGAAATTGACGCCCTATTATCCGCGTTATCAACCGGAGAGATGGATGCGGATGAGCTAAAAAAGGAAAATAAAAAACAGCGTATTCGTACATATGATTTTAAACGCGCCCTGCGTTTTTCAAAAGATCAGATTCGCAGTTTGACGCGAATTCATGAAAATTATGCGCGCATGTTAATCAACGTCTTTTCGGCGCAGCTTCGTAACGTTGTACAAGTGTCTGTTGTATCAGTGGATCAAATTCCGTATGAGGAGTTCATTCGCTCTGTTCCGAAAGTAACCATCTTAAACGTGATAGCCGTCCCTCCTTTAGAAGGGCATATCATTATGGAAGTCAATCCGAACATTGCCTATGCGATGCTTGACCGCTTGCTCGGGGGACAAGGCGAGAGCGGTGGGAAAATTAGTAACTTAACGGAGATTGAAACGAGCTTGGTTCGAAACTTGTTAGAGAAAACGTTAGACAGTATGAGAGAAGCTTGGAGTTCTATTGCGGAAATTGAACCTGAAACATCAGAGTTTGAAGTGAATCCTCAGTTTTTGCAGGTAATTTCACCAAATGAAATTGTCATCGTCATTTCATTAAACGTACAAATTGGAGATGAAACGGGCATGATCAATCTATGTATTCCGCACGTGACGCTTGAGCCGATTGTGTCCAAACTGTCCGTTCATTACTGGATGCAATCTTCGAAAAAAGAACCTAACGTACAAGAGGTTGAGCAGCTAAAGGAACAAATCAATGATGCGGAATTGCAGGTTGTAGCCGAGCTAGGAAAAGCGGATATTTCAATTGAAGATTTCCTAGCATTAGATGCGGGAGATGTTATTCGACTGCAAACAAGCGTTCATAATCCGTTAACTATTTACGTCGGAGAACAACCTAAATTTATTGCACAGCCTGGAAAAGTCAGTCGGAAAGTCGCTGTGCAAATTCTAGATGATGTTAAGAGGAGGAACGAAAGGAATGAACGATGACATGCTTTCGCAAGATGAAATTGATGCGTTGTTAAAAGGAACTTCTTCACTTGACGAGTTTTCAGAGCCGAATAAGTCAAGTCAAGTAGATGATTACTTTACGGAAATGGAAAAAGACGCGCTTGGCGAAATTGGAAATATTTCGTTTGGCAGTTCAGCAACAGCGCTATCGGCTTTATTGAATCAAAAAGTCGATATTACCACACCGTTTGTATCGCTCGTATATAAAGAAGAGCTGACGGATGAATTTCCAAATCCTCATGTCGCTGTGCAAGTTCAGTATACAGAAGGCTTTTCTGGTACGAATTTGTTAGTTATTAAACATGAAGATGCAGCTGTTATTTCAGATTTGATGCTTGGTGGAACGGGTGAGAATCCGACGGAAATCATGGATGAAATTAAGCTGAGTGCAGTGCAGGAAGCGATGAATCAAATGATGGGTTCTGCAGCGACGTCTATGTCCACGGTATTTCAAAAGAAAATTGATATCTCTCCGCCGAGCTTAGATATTTTAAATATTCAAAAAGGGGAAGGCACAGAGCTTATTCCCCAAGATGACGTCTTTGTAAAAGTCTCTTTTAATTTGAAGGTAGGCACATTAATCGATTCGAATATTATGCAGCTTTTATCGATATCTTTTGCCAAAAGCTTGGTGGAAGAGCTTTTAGTTCCAAGCGCAGAAGATACGGCAGCTTCTATTGAAAAAGAATCAGATTTTAACGAAAAGCAAACAGAACCGCCGTCAGCTGAATACGTACAGCATGAAGAAACACAGCAGGTAGAATCTGTTCATGTACCAGTTGATATTCAGCCCGCATCGTTTTCAGAGTTCGAGCACGTGTCTTCTCCTCAAGGGGATTCACGAAATTTAGACATGCTGCTTGATATCCCGCTTCAAGTTACCGTGGAGCTTGGAAGAACTAAGCGAACGGTTCAAGAGATTTTAGCATTATCTTCTGGTGCAATCATTGAACTTGATAAACTAGCAGGCGAACCAGTAGATATCTTGATTAATAGCAAATTAATAGCAAAAGGTGAAGTGGTCGTCATTGACGAGAATTTTGGCGTTCGCGTAACCGATATTATTAGTCAAAGAGACCGTATTAACAAACTAAAGTAATGATTTTTAGGAGGAGTAGAGATGGGAAACCGAATTTTAATTGTAGATGATGCTGCATTCATGCGCATGATGATCAAAGATATTTTAACGAAAAATGGATATGAAGTAGTAGCGGAAGCGGCAGACGGTCAGCAGGCTGTGGAGTTATTTAAAGAGCATGCACCAGATCTTGTCACAATGGATATTACGATGCCTGAAATGGATGGAATTACGGCCTTAAAAGAAATTAAAAGCATAAAAAGTGATGCTAAGGTGATTATGTGTTCAGCCATGGGCCAGCAGGCAATGGTGATTGATGCGATTCAAGCAGGGGCAAAAGATTTTATCGTTAAGCCTTTTCAAGCAGATCGTGTATTAGAGGCAATTTCAAAAGCAATTGGATAAACAGCAGATTGGCGGGGCTTTCCCGCTAATCTTACACTATGTTGAAGTAAGAGGTGGCAGGCATTGCTGCGAAAGTTCGTAATTGCTGCGCTGTTAATAAGCGTATTAGCAGGATCAAATCAAATCGTCTATGCAGAAAGTGGATCTGCATCGGTAAAAGAATGTTTGGAAAAAACGGAGAAGTGTTCAGAGAATGAGAGTGCTGATTCAAAAGAAAAAACTGCACTCCAGGGGACGCCTACGCTCTCAGCTGGAGATATTATGAAGATGATATTCGCGTTTTTACTTGTAATTGGGCTGCTTTTTGCGCTCTTAAAATTTGTAAATAAAAAAGGAAAAATGCTTCAAAAGAATAAAGTAGTACAAAACTTAGGCGGTACAAATGTGGGAAGCAGCAAGTCGGTGCAAGTGGTAAAAGTTGGAGAACAGCTTTTTGTCATTGGAGTCGGCGAAAACGTGCAGCTTCTTTCAGAAATTACGGGGCAGGAGAAACAGCAGCTGCTCACGCAGTATGAGGAACAACAAAGAAACGAAGGCGAATACAAAGTGGTACCACCGTCCTTTTTAGAAAAATTAACTTCTAAAAAAGAAGAGAAATCTAGTCATTCTTTTCAACAGCTTTTTCAGCGAGAAATGAATGAAATGAAAACAAAAAGGCAAAACGTACTGAAAGAGTTAGAAAGGAACAAAAAGAACGATGAATGAAGTGATGAATCTCTTTAACTCGAGCAGTCCTACAAATGTTTCAACGTCTGTCCAGCTTTTGTTGCTGCTGACGGTGTTTTCGGTAGCTCCTGGAATTTTAATTATGATGACCTGCTTTACACGTATTGTCATTGTGCTTTCGTTTGTACGTACATCGCTCGGGACACAGCAAATGCCTCCTAACCAAGTATTAGTTGGATTATCGCTGTTTTTAACGTTTTTTATTATGGCACCCACTTTTTCTCAGGTAAATGAACAGGCGCTTCAGCCGCTTTTAAAAGAAAAAATCACGCTGAATCAAGCCTATGAAAAAGCAGCTGAACCAATGAAAGAATTTATGAGTGCTCATACAAGACAAAAAGATTTAGCTCTTTTTTTAGAATATGCGGATATAGATAAACCATCCTCTGTTCAAGATATTCCCTTAACTGCGCTCGTTCCGGCTTATGCAATCAGTGAGCTAAAGACAGCATTTCAAATTGGATTTATGATTTTTATTCCTTTTCTCATTATCGATATGATTATAGCAAGCGTGCTGATGTCTATGGGAATGATGATGCTTCCTCCCGTTATGATTTCGCTCCCGTTTAAAATTTTACTATTTGTACTGGTTGACGGCTGGAATTTAGTTGTTAAATCATTATTAATAAGTTTTCAATAGGTGATAGACAATGAATGGAGAATTTGTCATTTCGTTAGCAGAAAAAGGCGTGTATACAATCCTAATTGTATCTGGCCCTTTATTGCTGCTGGCCCTTGTAGTTGGGCTCATTATTAGTATTTTTCAAGCAACTACCCAAATTCAAGAGCAAACTCTTGCTTTTGTTCCTAAGATTGTAGCGGTCTTAGTAGGGATTGTATTTTTTGGTCCGTGGATGTTATCAAAAATGATTTCATTTACATATGAAATTTTTTCAAATCTGTATCGGTACGTAGGGTAGCTATGAGTCAGTTGATCTTATCCTATCCCGCGTTTTTACTAGTGCTAGTGCGGGTAACGTCTTTTTTTATCACGGTTCCGCTATTTTCATACAAAACGATTCCCGCAGTTCATAAGGTAGGTTTGTCTGCCTCGCTATCCGTCATTATTGCGACAACGATTGATTTACCTGTCGTTTCGTTAGACGCACAGTTTGTACTTTTAGTAGTAAAAGAATGCGCTGTTGGCTTGTTTATTGGTTTGACCGCTTATGTATTTATTATGGCTATTCAAATTGCCGGAGGTCTTATCGATTTTCAAATTGGATTTGCGATTGCCAACGTAATAGATCCGCAGACAGGTGCGCAAAGCCCGATACTAGGTCAATATTTATATGTATTTGCTCTTCTATTTTTATTATCGACCAATGGACATCATTTATTAATAGACGGCATCTATAATAGTTATTTAATTATTCCGTTAGACAAAGTAGCTTTCCCTGTGGGAAGCCAAGCATTTGCTACACACATCATAACCGTTTTCTCATCGATGTTTTTAGTAGCTGTTCAAATGTCTTTGCCTTTGGTAGGTTCATTATTTTTAGTCGATATCGCGCTTGGAATTGTCGCAAGAACCGTTCCGCAGTTAAATATTTTCGTAGTGGGGTTTCCGGTAAAAATTATTGTTGCCTTTATTTTGCTGATTGTCGTGATGGGGAGCATGTTTTATATGATGCAAATCATATTTGAACAAATGATAGAAGCGATGCGCGCGATGATCCGCATATTAGGAGGGGTGTAGCTTTGTTTTTAGTAAAAGTTGATTTGCAATTTTTTGCGGGAGAAAAAACGGAAAAAGCTACACCTAAAAAAAAGCAAGACTCTAGAAAAAAAGGACAGGTAGCTAAAAGTCAAGATGTTACAACAGCGCTCATCCTTTTAATGGTTTTTCTTTATTTTTTGTTTGGAGCCAAACAGTTTTTACAGCAAATGATGAAGTTGTTAAGAGAAGCTTTTCAAACGTATATGCTTGAGGAAGTGACGGCAGAGCGCGTATTTGCGATGTTTAAGCACCTTCTTCCTTCAGTAGCCCTTGCAGCAGGTCCTGTTATGCTCGCAGCTTTTATTGCTGCGCTCGGAGCGAATTATATGCAGGTTGGTATTCTTTTTTCCACGGAGGCTCTTCAGCCTAAGTTAGAAAAGATTAACCCTATTAGCGGAGCCAAACGGATTTTTGCCATGAGAGCGCTGGTAGAACTAATCAAGTCAACGCTGAAAATTATATGTATCGGAGCCGTCACGTTTTTTATCTTATGGATTCGCATAGAAGATGTATTAAATTTATCTCAAAAAAGTATAGGGGACTCGCTGGTTGTTCTATCTAAGCTTGTTTTTCAAATGGGACTTGCAGCCTCGCTTATGCTTTTATTTTTATCGCTGCTTGATTATTTGCACCAAAAGTTTGATTTCGAGAAAAATATTCGAATGTCAAAGCAAGATATCAAAGATGAGCATAAAAACATTGAAGGGGATCCTCTAATCAAGTCAAAAATAAAGCGAAAGCAGCGGGAAATGGCAATGTCTCGCATGATGCAAGAAGTTCCAAAAGCAGATGTCATCATTACAAACCCTACTCATTATGCCATTGCTTTAAAATATGATGAAGAAAAAATGGATGCTCCCTATGTTGTAGCCAGCGGCGTAGACTTTATTGCTCAAAAGATTAAAGGAATTGCCAAAAGCCATGAAATCATCATGGTAGAGAACCGCCCGCTGGCAAGAGCACTTTTTGACCAAACCAAAGTAGGGGATGCAGTACCCGAAGAGTTTTTTAAAGCGGTGGCTGAAATATTAGCTTACGTATACCGCATTCAAAATAAAATGTAACGTTACGCTATTGTAAGGAGAGAAAAATTAATGTCTGCAAGAGAACTGCCAGTTGTTATAGGTGTTGTACTCATTATCGTTATGCTTGTTATTCCGTTGCCTTCATGGTTATTAAGTATTTTAATCATGATTAACATTTCTCTTGCGCTGCTTGTACTGCTCGTTTCCATGAATATGAAAGAACCTTTAGAGCTATCGGTATTTCCGTCTTTGCTGCTGGTTCTTACGCTATTTCGATTAGGTTTGAATGTATCGACAACACGTTCAATCTTAGGAACAGGAGAAGCAGGCGGAGTGGTGGAAACATTTGGCCACTTCGTTATTGGAGGAAACCCGTTAGTCGGCTTTGTTGTCTTCATTATTTTAATTATCATTCAGTTTCTCGTTATTACAAAAGGAGCGGAGCGTGTTTCTGAAGTAGCTGCCCGCTTTACCTTGGATGCGATGCCGGGTAAACAAATGAGTATTGATGCAGATTTAAATGCAGGTATGATTTCAGAAAAGCAAGCAATTGACCGCCGTGAAAAAATTCAGCGCGAAGCAGATTTTTACGGAGCAATGGATGGAGCTAGTAAATTCGTCAAAGGTGACGCCATTGCAGGGATTGTCATCACCCTTATTAATATCTTGTTTGGGATTGTTATCGGCATGCTGCAAATGGGAATGTCCATCACTGAAGCATCCCAAACCTTTACTTTGTTAACAGTAGGCGATGGGTTAGTGAGTCAAATTCCAGCCCTTATGATTTCAACAGCGACAGGTATTATCGTCACTAGAGCTGCTTCAACAGGCAATTTGAGCGAAGATATTACACAGCAGCTGTTTGCTTTTCCAGTTATGCTTTATGTCACTGGAGGAACGATTGCGGCTCTAGGTTTAATTACGCCAATTAATGATGTTATTACAATGCCTATTGCTATTTTGTTAGGAGTGGGAGGCTATTATTTGTCTCGGGCTAAGCATCAGGCGGTTCGTGAAGAAATGGCACCTACTGAAGAAGAGATGGAAGACAATGAAATGAAAAGTCCGGAGAGTGTTGTCAATTTATTAAGCGTTGATCCGATTGAATTTGAATTTGGTTATGCATTAATTCCGCTTGCTGATACGAATCAAGGAGGCGATTTGCTCGATCGGATTGTTATGATTAGACGTCAGCTGGCACTTGAGCTAGGATTAGTCATTCCAGTTGTTCGCATCAGGGATAACATCCAGCTTCAGCCCAACGAATACTGTCTTAAAATAAAGGGCAATGAAGTGGCAAAAGGGGAGATTCTGCTCGATCATTACTTAGCAATCAGTCCGGGAATGGATGATGATTTGATTGAAGGAATTGATACGTTAGAGCCAGCTTTTAAGATGCCTGCAAAATGGATTAGTGAGTCGGTGAAGGAGCAGGCTGAGATGTTCGGGTATACCGTTGTTGACCCACCGTCGGTTGTGTCTACGCATATAACAGAAGTTATAAAATCGTATGCGCATGAGCTGATTGGAAGGCAGGAGACAAAACAACTAATCGATCACACAAAAGAAACGTATCCTATTTTAATTGAGGAAGTAACGCCTAATCCTCTTTCCGTTGGAGACATTCAAAGGGTACTGGCAAAGCTTTTAAAAGAAAGCGTCTCAATTCGAAATTTACCCATTATTTTTGAGGTGCTGGCCGACTACGGAAAAATGACGTCAGACACCGATTTGTTAACTGAATATGTCCGGCAAGGGCTCGCAAGACAAATTACCAGTCAATATAAGGTCCAAGAAGGTCTGCTTCGAGTTCTTACCCTTTCAGGAAAAGTTGAAAAAACGATGGCGGAATCTGTTCAACAAACGGAGCATGGGAATTATTTATCACTAGACCCTAACGTTTCACAAGCTATCGTAGAAAGTATAGCCAAGCAAACAGAAACACTTTCTTTTCAAGAACAGTCTCCAATTGTGTTATGTTCTCCTGCGGTGAGGATGTACGTGCGCCAAATCACTGAGCGGTATTTTCCCCATATGGCGGTTTTATCATATAACGAGCTAGAAGCAAATGTTGAAGTTCAAAGTGTTGGAGTGGTGGATATCTGATGAAAGTAAAAAAATACGTAGTAGCATCTATGCCGCAAGCTATGAAAGCCATTCGTTCAGATTTAGGTGAGGAAGCGGTTATTTTACATTCAAAACAAATTCGAACAGGAGGGTTTCTTGGCTTATTTACTAAGGCAAAAATAGAAGTATTGGCAGCTGTCGATTCCGTAGAAAAGCTGGGCGTAAAGAAGAACTCATTTCCGCCAGAATCCAGTATGGAAGATAATCAATCTTTTATGAAGCAGCAGCTCAGTGAGTTAAATACTCTTGTCTCACAAATGAATCAAATGCCAAAGGTTTCCTCAGGTTCATATCCAAAAGCAGTGGAGGATGTGCTTGCCTATTTGCGGTTGCAAGAAATAGACGAAGCTATTTTAAAAAGCGTAGAGGCTCCTATGCTAGAGTACTACTACTTACATCGCTCTAACTCAAACCAACTGATGGAGTGGACGAAGAGCTGGTTTGTCAATCAGTTTAAAGCAAGTGAATGGAGCGGTCCTTTCAAAAAATATGTAAGTGTAGTAGGACCAACAGGTGTCGGTAAAACAACAACTCTTGCTAAATTGGCCGCAAAGTGTGTCCTGGAACACAATCAAAAAATAGCATTTATTACAACTGACACGTATAGAATTTCAGCGATTGAGCAGCTCAAGACGTACGCTTCGATCTTGAATGCTCCTTTAACGATTTGTTATAACGGAGCAGATTTTAAAAAAGCTTTGCTAGAAACAGAAGCGTACGATGTGATTTTTATTGACACGGCAGGCCGTAACTTTTTAGAACCGCAATATGTACATGATTTAAAGAAAATTATTACGTTTCAAGAAGATTTGCAAACGTTTCTTGTTCTAGCACTAACGTCAAAAGCATCAGATATGAAAGTTATATATGAACGTTTTGCTAGTCTCCCTGTTGATCAACTGATTTTTACGAAGCGAGATGAAACAACTCACAAAGGCTCGCTTTTAAATATGTTGTATCGTTACGGCCAACGAGCTGCTTTTACAACAAACGGGCAGGATGTACCAGAAGATGTTTCGTCATTTAAAATAGAAGAGTTTATCGACGATGTGTTTGGAGATTGGAAAGATGAATGATCAAGCAGCAGTTTTAAGAGAAAAAGTGTTAAAGAAACATCAAAACTCTTTAAGGAATTGTAAAACGATAGCCGTGTTAAGCGGAAAAGGAGGAGTTGGAAAGTCGAATCTATCATTAAACTTATCTCTTGCGCTAACGAAGCAAAAGCAAAGAGTTCTTCTTTTTGACATGGATATAGGGATGGGAAATATTGATATTCTGATTGGTCAAACTGCTTCATATACGATGGTTGATTTGATGGAAAAAAAGCTTTCCATCCAGCAAATTATTAAAAAAGGTCCTCAAAATTTAGCTTATGTGGCTGGTGGAACAGGAATTTCCTCTGTATTTGAATGGTCTCCATCAGACCTTGCTCATTTAATAAAAGAATTGAATTCGTTAACAAATCAATATGATTATATGATTTTTGATATGGGAGCGGGCATGTCAGAGAGTGTGCTTAAGTTTTTAAAAGCTGTAGATGAAATGATCGTGGTCACAACACCAGAACCTACAGCTATAACAGATGCCTACGCTGCTATTAAACTAGCAGCTTCCTACTCTGTATCCGCACCGATTCGTCTTATTATTAACAAAACGCTTTCTGACAAAGAAGGAAATGAGACGTATGAACGATTTAATCGAGCTGTTCAGCAGTTTTTGAACGTATCTATTTCTCTATTAGGTATTGTCCCAGATGATCAAGCTGTCCAAAAGGCAGTTAATCGTCAAATCCCTTTTTTTCTTCAAGACCCAAAATCTAAAGCTAGTACATCACTGGTGGATATGGTAAATATTCTTGTTCCACAAGACGATAGGACAGCCACTAACACACAAGGAATGTTTATTCGGCGCCTCAAACGATTTTTTCTTGAAAGGTAGGAAAGTAGAGTGAATGAAATAAAGGTGCTTATTGTAGATGATTCTGCATTTATGCGAAAGCTGATTGGCGATTTTTTAGCAGGCGACAATCGGTTTCACGTTGTGGGTACAGCACGCAACGGTGAAGAAGGATTAAAAAAAGCAATCGAGCTATCCCCGGACATTGTGACACTTGATATTGAAATGCCCAAAATGAATGGCTTAGATATGTTAAAACAGCTCATGCGCGTGAAGCCTCTTCCTGTTGTCATGTTATCGAGTACAACAATAGAAGGCGCTGAAAATACGCTGACCGCTATGCAGTACGGCGCAGTTGATTTTGTTGCTAAACCTTCGGGAGCTATTTCGCTGGACTTACATAAAGTGAAAGATGAGCTTATCTCTAAACTATTGCTTGCTAGTAAAGCCAACATATCTTCAAGCAGTCATCAGCACGCGCAAAACAGCAGTGTATATAACCTCCCGACACAAGCGAAAGTGAACAAAATGATTTGTATTGGCACTTCTACTGGAGGACCGCGTGCACTGCAAGAAGTATTATCAACTGTTTCAAAAGACATAAACGCACCTATTTTTATTGTGCAGCATATGCCGCCAAATTTTACAAAATCATTAGCAGCTAGATTAAATCAGCTGTCTGATATTGAAGTGAAAGAAGCAAAAGACAATGAAATCGTTCGCTCAGGATGTGCGTATATTGCGCCTGGGGGTTTTCATATGACGGTTGTAGAGAACAAGGGGCAGCTCAGCATTTGTTTAGACACTTCTTCACCTGTAAAAGGACATCGCCCCTCAGTGGATCGTTTGTTTCAGTCGATTAGTAAAATTTCAGGTTATCAAAAACTTGCCATTGTGTTGACGGGAATGGGAGCGGATGGAACGGAAGGCGTTATTGATTTAAAGAAAAATAAAGACGCGCTTATATTAGCTGAATCTGAAGAAACAGCTGTCATTTATGGGATGCCCAAATCAGCCGTTTCTACAAAACTTGTTGATTATATTGAACCGCTGCGAAACGTTGGAAGCTTTATTTCTCGCTACGCACAGAAATAGGAGGGGAAGTTACGATGGATATGAATCAATATCTAGAAGTGTTTATTGAAGAAAGCAAAGAACATCTTCAAAACGTTAATGACCAGCTAATGCGTTTTGAAAAAAATACCGATGATCTTGGCTATGTAAATGAAATTTTTCGGTCTGCTCATACGTTAAAAGGTATGTCTGCAACAATGGGATTTGATGATTTAGCACAATTAACTCACAAAATGGAAAACGTGTTAGATGCTGTTCGAAATCACCAACTCGACGTTCATACGGAAGTTCTTGATGCTTTGTTTGAATCAGTCGATGCGCTAGAAATAATGGTTCAATCCATTTCACAAGGCGGTGATGGTCGGCTTGATGTCAAATTACTTGTTCAAAAGCTGCAGCGTATTGTAGCAGAGGAACCCGTAGAACAGCCTGCGACTTTTTCTATTGAATATGATGAGTTTGAACAAACATTGCTGAGTCAAACCGCAGACCAAGGGTTTAACGCGTTTGAAATAACCGTACAGCTTGAACGCACCTGTCTGTTAAAAGCTGCGCGTGCGTATATGATATTTGATGTGTTAGAGCAAGCAGGAGACGTCATTAAGTCAGCGCCAACTGTTCAAGATATCGAACAAGAAAAATTTGAATCATCTTTTATCGTTGTATTAGTAACAAACGAATCGCAAGAAAAGCTGCAAACAAGCATTATGGAAGTCTCTGAAGTAGAAAGCGTGAACATTGCTGCGGTCCCCGTAAAAAAGGAGACAAAAATGGAGGAGTTTGTTTCACCAGAAGTAGCAGCAGCCATACAGGAAGTTACTGTATCAGCACCTTCTAAATCGCCTGTTGAAGAGAAAAGACAGCCCTCAAATAACAAGACGATTCGAGTTAATATTGACCGTTTGGACAGCCTCATGAACTTGTTTGAAGAACTAGTTATTGATAGAGGCAGGTTAGAACAAATATCAAAAGAATTGAATAATAGCGAATTAGACGAAACGGTAGAGCGGATGTCTCGTATTTCTGGAGATTTGCAAACGATTATTTTAAATATGCGTATGGTGCCTGTAGAAACCGTTTTTAATCGTTTTCCCCGTATGGTGAGACAGCTTTCAAAAGATTTAGGGAAACAAATTGAACTTCAAATTGTCGGAGCTGATACAGAGCTGGACCGGACTGTCATTGATGAAATTGGAGATCCGCTTGTTCACTTATTAAGAAATGCCGTTGACCACGGAATTGAAATGCCTCAAGCACGCTTAGAGAGCGGAAAGAATGAAAAGGGAACGATTCGCCTTAAAGCTTATCATAGCGGAAATCATGTCTTTATTGATTTAGAAGATGACGGGGCGGGCATCAATCGTGAAAAGGTACTGCAAAAAGCGTTAGATCGAGGAATTATTGATGAGAAAACAGCTGAAACGCTGACGGATAAACAAGTGTACGAGCTCATTTTCGCTTCGGGCTTTTCGACGGCTGAACAAATTTCAGATGTTTCCGGACGAGGAGTAGGTCTAGATGTCGTGAAAAACACGATTGAATCGCTAGGGGGTTCTGTAACGATCGATTCTAACGAAGGATACGGTTCGCGTTTTTCTATTCAACTGCCGCTCACTCTGTCTATCATTTCTGCTTTACTCGTGCAAATGAGTGAAGAGCGCTATGCCTTACCGCTTTCTTCGATTATTGAAACAGCTATTGTTCAGCCGAAAGAGGTCATGCATGTACACGGTCAAAAGGTTATTGACTTTCGAGGAGCCATTATTCCTCTTATTGATTTAAAAGAACTATTTACTGTGCCTAACTCGGTACAAAGAGATCATTATTCCGTCGTTATTGTGAAAAAAGGAGAAAAGACCGCCGGGCTAATTGTTGATTCTTTTATCGGTCAGCAGGAAATCGTTTTAAAATCTTTAGGTCATTATCTGCCGGGTGTATTTGCTATTTCAGGAGCCACGATTTTAGGCGATGGACAAGCAGCACTTATCATTGATTGCAACGCTTTGATCAAATAACAAATGCTGTAAAAAGAAAGGGAGAAAGGCATGAAAATTATTGTGTTTCAATTGGGGGACGAGGAGTACGGAATTTCAGTAGAAGAAGTGCAATCGATTGAAAAGATTCAGCACATAACACGCGTTCCTGGAGTAAAAGAATATGTAAAAGGTGTTATTAATCTTCGCGGTGTTATTACACCGATTATTGATTTGCGCACTCGTTTTAACTTGCAAGAACAGCTTAACCATGAGCTGACACGTATTATTATGGTTCGTCTTAATGATGTAGAAGCAGGTTTGATTGTGGATGCGGCAAATGATGTAGTAGACATTGATGAAAAAACGATTGCTTCAGTGCCTGAAACAGTTGAAGGAACAGCTGTAGAATACTTGAACGGAGTTGTTAAAGTAGATAGCCGTTTAATTGTTCTTCTAAATTTACCTAAAGTTCTCTCTTTAGAAGACCACCTCCAGTGAGCCAAGCGAATAATGGATATCACGCTGAAGTTTCTAGGAGTTGAAGAATTGTGAGAGATGATAAACAAGTGATTAAGGTAGGAATTGCCGAGATGAATGTTACACATGCACCCGCAGTGCTTCGAACAGCGGGATTAGGATCATGTGTAGGAGTTGTCGTTTATGACTCTGTTCACTCGGTAGCTGGGCTCGCTCATGTAATGCTTCCGGATTCAAGCGGGTCCAAATGTCCTTTTAATAGAGCTAAATATGCAGATACAGCCATTTTTGATTTGATAAATATGTTGATTAAACAAGGCGCACATAGAAAATTGTTGAAAGCAAAAATAGCAGGAGGCGCGCAGATGTTTCAATTTGAACCAAGAAATGATGTCATGCGAATTGGCCTTCGAAATGTTCAAGCAGTAGAGAAAGAGCTGCATAGAAACAGTGTAGAAATTGCAGCAAAAGCTATAGGAGGACACAACGGACGCACAATTGAATTTGATCCTCAAACGGCTATTTTAAAGGTTCGCACGATTAACGAAGGGATAAAAACGATATAAAGCGTGCCCTGACCGTTACCGTTTAATAGCGCTATAAAAAGGAGTTGAAAGACCCTTGAAAAGTATACAAGAAGTTGAAGAACATAAAATTTGGCAGGAATGGATAGAGACGAGAGACTCACATGCGGGAAACATGCTTGTGAAAAAGTATATGCCGCTTGTTAACTATCATGTTCAGCGGATTAGTGTAGGGCTGCCTAAAAATATTCATAAAGAAGAGCTTCGTAGTTTAGGGTTAGTCGGCCTTTACGATGCGTTGGAAAAGTTTGATTACGGTAGAGACTTGAAGTTTGATACATATGCGTCTTTTCGAATTCGAGGGGCGATAATAGATGGACTTCGTAAAGAAGATTGGCTATCAAGAAGCGCAAGGGAAAAGACGAAAAGAATTGAGCAAGCAACGGAAGCACTTGAACAAAGATACTTGCGTAGAGTTGCACCAAGTGAAGTTGCAAAAGAAGTAGGCATGGCAGAAGCAGATGTCGTTCATACGATGAATGAAGGCTTCTTAGCTAACGTTTTGTCAATGGAAGAACAGCCAAAAGAGTATGAAGATGGAGAACAAAAATATACGATTAAAGATGAAAAAATGCTCTCTCCTGAAGAGGAGCTAATTAACGACGAACGATATCAAGAGCTTGCTGAAGTTATCGAGCAGCTAAATGAGAAAGAACAGCTCGTTGTTTCATTATTCTATAAAGAAGAGCTGACTTTCACAGAGATCGCACAGCTGTTAGGGCTATCTACTTCACGTATTTCTCAAATTCATTCGAAAGCGCTGTTTAAAATGCGTACGAGTTTAAGTAAAATAATTTAGCAAAGAGGTAAAAGAATGGGGTTTTTACTCACAGTTAGTTTTTTAATTCATGGTCTATCACTGTTTTGCATTATTCTTTTATATATGCAAGTGACCAAAGTGAAAAGAATTGAACGCTTGCACCAGCAAAATATCAATAAAATGGAAGCTGCGATGAGCTCCTATCTCGCTGAATTTCAGGAACAAAACGAGCAGTTTTTAAGTCAGCTTCGAGAGCGTTCCACTTCGCTTTCTTCGGAAGTAGAAAAAAGCAGCGTAAAATCACCTTTGGTAGATGAAGAAGACATGCTTGTTCAAAGGGTAGATCTAAAAAGTGAGCCTTCCCAGTCGCTGCATGAACTTCTTTCTATAGAAGAAAATCAGAAACATATACGCACATCTTTTGACGAATTAACTACAGACCAAATTCAAGATTTGTCAGGTGAAGAGATAAAAGAATTTTCCGTTTATTTAAAAAGAAAAGGTTTAACAATTGAAGAAATTGCAAAACATTTACACAGAGGGAAAACTGAAATCGAATTATTATTGAAATTTCATCAATAAACTTAATGAAACGCTTGCTTGTGAAAAAGGAGTGTGCTATATTTGTTTTTGGTGTTATTACACACGCTTGTTGATTCGGTTGATGGTGCTACTTTTTGTAGTTTCGGCTGAAGATGAAATAAGCGGAGGAGACTTAAAACCATTAGGAGGAAAAACACATGTCAGTAATTTCAATGAAACAATTACTAGAAGCTGGTGTACATTTCGGTCACCAAACTCGCCGTTGGAACCCAAAGATGAAGAAATACATCTTCACTGAGCGTAACGGCATCTACATTATCGATCTTCAAAAAACAGTTAAGAAAGTAGAAGAAGCGTACAAATTCGTTAAAGAATTAGCTGCAGACGGCGGTACTGTTTTATTCGTAGGTACGAAAAAACAAGCTCAAGATTCTGTTAAAGAAGAAGCAGCTCGCGCTGGTATGTACTTTGTTAACCAACGTTGGTTAGGTGGTACATTAACTAACTTCTCAACTATCCAAAAACGTATCAAACGTTTAAAAGATATCGAAAAAATGCAAGAAGACGGTACTTTTGAAGTACTACCTAAGAAAGAAGTAGTTCAACTTAAAAAAGAGTTAGAGCGTCTTGAAAAATTCTTAGGCGGCATTAAAGATATGAAACAACTTCCAGATGCATTATTCATCATTGACCCTCGTAAAGAGCGTATTGCAGTAGCGGAAGCTAAAAAATTACACATTCCAATCGTTGGTATCGTAGACACTAACTGTGATCCAGACGAAATTGATTATGTAATCCCTGCAAACGATGATGCAATTCGTGCTGTTAAACTTTTAACTTCTAAAGTTGCTGATGCTATTCTAGAAGCTAAACAAGGTGAAGAAACAGCAGTTGAAACTGAAACAACTACTGCTTAATTCCGTGAAAGGTGATAAGAGGGAATAGCCTTTTATCACCTTTTTTTGAAAAGATTTAACCCATTTATATACATTAATTACATACCCAAACAAGGAGGCTACACATTATGGCAATTACTGCTCAAATGGTAAAAGAACTACGTGAAAAAACTGGCGCTGGTATGATGGATTGTAAAAAAGCGTTAACTGAAACTAACGGTGATATGGAGCAAGCAATCGATTTCTTACGTGAAAAAGGTATTGCAAAAGCTGCTAAAAAATCAGACCGTATTGCTGCTGAAGGTCTAACTTACATCGAAACTCAAGGTAACGAAGCTGTTATCTTAGAAGTTAACTCTGAAACTGATTTCGTTGCGAAAAACGAAGGTTTCCAAAAATTAACAAAAGAATTAGCTGCTCACATCTTAGCTAACAAACCAGCTGACGCTGCTGAAGCTGCTACTCAAAAAATGGAAAACGGTGCAACTGTTGAAGAACACATCAACTCTGCAATCGCTACAATCGGAGAAAAATTATCTCTACGTCGTTTCGCTGTAGCAACAAAAACTGATGCTGATGCATTCGGTGCTTACCTACATGCTGGCGGACGTATCGGTGTGTTAACAGTATTATCTGGTACAACTGAAGAAGCTGTTGCAAAAGACGTTGCTATGCACATTGCTGCAATCAACCCTAAATACATCTCTCGTGATCAAGTTTCTGCTGAAGAAACTGAGCGTGAGCGCGAAGTATTAACTCAACAAGCATTAAACGAAGGCAAACCAGAAAAAATCGTTGCAAAAATGGTTGAAGGTCGCCTTGGCAAATTCTTCGAAGATATTTGCTTACTAGATCAAACATTTGTTAAAAATCCTGATCAAAAAGTACGTCAGTTCGTTGAGAGCAAAGGCGCTACTGTTGAAAGCTTCGTTCGTTTTGAAGTAGGAGAAGGTATTGAGAAACGTCAAGACAACTTCGCTGAAGAAGTAATGAACCAAGTTAAAAAGTAAGGGTTTGACCGTATAGGGAACACTGTGTGTTCCCTTTTTTACAAAAGAGATCTCACCGTTAACGATGGAGGTAAGCATGAGTCAAGCAAAATATAATCGTATCGTATTAAAGTTAAGTGGAGAAGCATTAGCTGGTGAAGAGGGTTTTGGTATTAACCCATCCATCATCAAATCTGTTGCTGAACAAGTAAAAGCCGTTTATGAATTAGGTGTGGAAATTGCTGTAGTCGTTGGTGGCGGAAACATTTGGCGTGGTAAAATTGGCAGTGAAATGGGTATGGATCGTGCCGCTGCTGATTATATGGGAATGCTAGCAACAGTAATGAACTCTTTGGCTCTTCAAGATAGCTTAGAGAACATTGGTGTGCAAACACGAGTTCAGACTTCTATCGAGATGAGACAAGTAGCAGAGCCTTATATTAGAAGAAAAGCTGTTCGTCATCTTGAGAAAAAACGCGTTGTTATTTTCGCGGCGGGTACAGGAAACCCTTATTTCTCTACAGATACAACAGCAGCTTTGCGTGCAGCTGAAATCGAAGCTGACGTTATCTTAATGGCTAAAAACAACGTAGATGGCGTTTATAATGCAGATCCTAAGCTTGTACCTGATGCTGTAAAATACGAAACATTAACGTATATTGATGTTTTAAAAGATGGACTAGCTGTTATGGATTCTACAGCTTCTTCATTATGTATGGACAACGATATTCCGCTAATTGTTTTTTCAATTACGGAAGAAGGCAATATTAAACGTGCCGTTACAGGCGAAAACATTGGAACAATTGTAAAGGGGAAATAAACATGCCAAAACAAGTGTTGCAAAACGCAAAAGAAAGAATGGAAAAAGCAATTCAATCATTTAGCCGCGAACTAGCATCAATTCGTGCTGGACGTGCAAGCGCGTCACTTCTTGACCGCGTAACGGTAGAATACTACGGTGCACCAACACCAATTAACCAATTGGCGCAAGTAAGCGTGCCTGAAGCTCGTATGCTTGTTATTCAGCCTTATGACAAATCACAAATTGGTGAAGTTGAAAAAGCTATTTTAAAATCTGACTTAGGGTTAACACCTACAAGCGATGGAACTATTATCCGTTTATCGATTCCTGCTTTAACGGAAGAGCGTCGTCGTGAGTTAGTGAAAATGGTGAAAAAATATGCTGAAGAAGCAAAAGTTGCGGTTCGTAACGTACGCCGTGATGCAAACGATGATTTCAAAAAGTTAGAGAAAAAAGGTGAAATTACTGAAGACGATTTACGCGGCTACAGTGATGACATTCAAAAACTAACAGATGACCATATCGTAAAAGTGGATAAAGTGGCAAAAGATAAAGAAGAAGAAATTATGGCAGTTTAAGTCATTTCAAGGTAAAATATATTGTAAAAGACCCTCTATTGTTTACAGGGGGTTTTTTTGTTAATAATGTGTAGTAAGAAAAAACTCACATAAGCCACACGTTTATGTGAGAGCGTACAACGGGGGACCTTTGCATGTTAAGAAAATTTCAAGCATGGAAGAAAAGTCAAGATTTAAATACACTGTCTTTGTCAGAACGAAAAGATCAAGTGAAACAGCACCCTGTTCCTGAACATATTGCAATTATTATGGATGGGAACGGTCGTTGGGCGCAAAAACGAGCTCTTCCTCGCATGATGGGCCATCATGAAGGAATGAAGGTAGTGCGTCATGTGACCAGATTGGCCAATGAATTAGGTGTTAAAGTATTAACTTTATATGCATTTTCCACTGAAAATTGGAAGCGCCCCAAAACTGAAGTCGAGTTTTTAATGAAACTGCCAGAGGAATTTTTAACAACCTTTCTGCCTGAGCTAATTGAAAAAAATGTGCAAGTTCGTATTATGGGGGATAAAAGTGAGCTCCCTGCCCATACGATTCGAGCCGTGGATAACGCAATTGAAAAAACAAAGCATAACACAGGGCTGATTTTAAACTTCGCGCTCAATTACGGTAGCCGTCACGAAATCATGGGCGCTATTCAGTCATTGGTAGAAGATGTAGAACAGGGAAAAGTAGCTTCCTCTTCTATTTCAGAAAATTTATTTTCTTCCTATTTAATGAGCAAAAGCCTTCCAGATCCGGATTTGCTTATTCGTACAAGCGGTGAGCTTCGCTTAAGTAATTTTATGCTTTGGCAGCTAGCTTACACAGAGTTTTGGTTTACAGAAGTATTATGGCCAGATTTTAAAGAAAATCATTTAATCGAAGCAGTCGAGGCGTTTCAAAAGCGCGGTCGCCGCTTTGGTGGTGTATAAGAAGGTGTGGAAAACAAGATGAAACAGCGCATTATCACCGCGATTGTAGCACTTGCGGTATTTGTGCCGATTGTTTTAATTGGAGGGTTACCTTTTACCCTTATCATGTATGTAATCGGAACAGTTGGTGTAATTGAGCTTTTAAAAATGAAACATTTGAAAGCAATGTCTTTTCCAAGTATCATTAGTTTATTGCTAACCTGGGTGTTTTTACTACCAAATGGAAGAGATGTTGCATTTCAATTCTTAAGTGAACATAAGATAGAAGTAGCGCTTGCTGCTGTCCTTCTTTTATTAATGTACACGGTTGTAGTTAAAAATAAATTTACCTTCGATGACGTTGGGTTTATTTTATTGACGACAGTATATGTTGGCTTTGGCTTTCATTATTTTATCGAGGTTCGTCAAGAGTTCGGGTTAGCTTATTTGTTCTTTGCTTTTCTTATTATTTGGGCGACGGATTCCGGAGCTTATTTTATTGGACGAGCAATGGGGAAACGAAAGCTATGGCCGGAAATCAGTCCCAATAAAACAATTGAAGGTTTTGTTGGTGGCGTCGTATGCGCCATTGTAGTAGCCATTGTATTTAAGCTGTTAGCAAATATTGATCAAACTATGATTGAACTGCTTGTAATTGGTATTATCGTATCGTTATTTGGACAGATGGGTGATCTTGTACAATCAGCGTTCAAACGTCACTATGGCGTAAAAGATTCAGGGAAGATTTTACCGGGGCATGGTGGGATTTTAGACCGTTTTGACAGTTTGATGTTCATCATGCCAATTTTAGCTTTTTTATTATCTCTATAAAAAAGATGTCTTTGTTTTAATAGGAGTGAATATACTTGAAGAAAATTTCCTTGTTAGGAGCTACAGGCTCAATCGGTACTCAAACCGTTGATATTGTTCGAGCGCATCCTGAGCATTTTGAGCTCTCAGCAATCTCTGTAGGTCGAAATATTAATGAAGCAAGAAAGATTATTCAGCAGTGTAAGCCAGCCCTTGTTTCTGTGATGAAGAAAGAAGATTGTCTGTCACTGCAAGCAGAATTCCCTTCTATTCGATTTGTTTATGGAGAAGAAGGACTTGTGGAAGTGGCAACTCATCCATCCACAGAAGTTTTAGTAAATGCTGTTCTTGGAAGTGTAGGGTTGACTCCTACGCTAGAAGCAATCAAAATGAGAAAAACGATTGCTATTGCAAATAAGGAGACACTTGTTACCGCTGGTCACCTTGTTATGGAAGCAGCCAAGGAATATGGCGCTGATATTTTACCGGTAGACAGTGAGCACTCAGCTATTTTTCAAAGTTTGCAAGGGCAAGATCAAAAAGCAATAGACCGTTTAATTTTAACGGCTTCTGGAGGAAGCTTTCGAGATAAAACGAGAGCAGAACTACAAGGAGTAACGGTTGAAGATGCATTAAATCATCCAAACTGGTCGATGGGAGCTAAAATTACAATTGATTCGGCAACGATGATGAATAAGGGATTAGAAGTGATTGAAGCACATTGGCTTTTTGATCTTCCCTATGAGAAAATTGATGTATTGTTACATAAGGAAAGCATCATTCATTCTATGGTAGAGTATTCGGATACAAGCGTTATTGCTCAGCTTGGAACGCCTGATATGCGCGTGCCAATTCAATACGCGTTAACGTATCCAAAACGCATGTCTTTGCCTAACACCAAGCGTTTAAGTTTGGCGGATATTGGCCAGCTTCACTTCGCTAAAATGGATGAAGAGCGTTTTCGCTGTTTAGCTTTTGCATTTGAGGCTGGCAAAGCGGGTGGAACACTTCCGACTGTTTTAAATGCAGCTAACGAAGAAGCTGTTCAAGCCTTTTTAGATGGTCACATTACATTTTTACAAATTGAAGATGTGATTGAAAAAGCAATGAATGAACATACTGTAATACAGAAACCTTGTTTATCTACTATTAAAGAAGTAGATTTAGAAGCAAGAGAGTTTGTTAGATCCGCCATCTCTCGATAATGCGCGTGCGAGAGAAGCCACTCACTTATTTCTGGTGGGTGGAGATTTGACTCTATTACATGAAGGGGGTAATACCCATTGAACACAGTCATTGCGTTTGTCGTCATTTTTGGAGCTCTTGTATTCTTTCATGAGCTTGGTCATTTAGTTTTTGCAAAGCGTGCAGGCATCTTATGCCGTGAGTTTGCCATTGGGTTTGGTCCCAAAATCTTTTCATTTAAACGAGATGAAACAGTTTATACCATTCGCTTGCTGCCTCTAGGTGGATTTGTTCGAATGGCTGGAGAAGACCCAGAAATGATCGAAGTAAAGCCTGGTCAAATGGTGGGCCTCATGTTTGATAAGGAAGGCAAAGTAAATAAAGTCATTATTAATAACAAGGAACAGCATCCAAATGCAAAAGTTATTGAGGTAGAGCAAGCAGACTTAGAGCATAATCTATTTATTTCAGGTTATGAAGAAGGTGAGGATGAACGTCTGCAAAAATTCGAGGTAGCAGAAGAATCTTACTTCGTTATGGACGGAGAAGAAATTCAAATTGCACCTTACAGCCGTCAGTTTGCTTCTAAAACTCTTGGTCAGCGTGCGCTAGCCATTTTCGCTGGTCCGCTAATGAACTTTATATTAGCCTTTGTTATTTTTATCGTTCTTGGGATTTCTCAAGGATATGTTGTTGACAAACCCGTGATGGGCAAATTAACATCAGATGGAGTAGCCGTTGATGCGGGACTCAAACAAGGAGATACAGTTCAAGCAATTGATGGACAAAGTGTTTCAACGTGGGATGATGTCGTAAAAGTAATTCAAAAACATCCTGAACAGCAAATTACATTCACGGTTCAGCGCGGCGGCAAAACGCTAGATATTCCGATTACACCTGAAAGTCGCAAAGTTGGGGAACAGACAATTGGATTAATTGGCGTATATGCACCGGTTGAAAAGTCATTCATTGGTTCGATCACGCACGGAGCTACTGAGACATATACGTGGATGAAAGAAATCTTAACGGGTCTAGGGAAGCTTGTGACAGGACAGTTCAAACTGGATATGCTTTCTGGTCCTGTAGGTATTTACGCAGCAACCGATCAAGTAGCACAGTCAGGCATTTATTATCTAATGAAATGGGCAGCCGTTTTAAGTATTAACTTAGGGATTGTCAATTTGCTTCCACTTCCTGCTTTAGATGGAGGACGACTATTGTTCTTCGCTGTAGAAGGAATTCGCGGTAAGCCAATTGATCGTCAAAAAGAAGGCATTGTTCATTTTATCGGTTTTGCTTTATTAATGCTGCTGATGCTTGTTGTAACGTGGAACGATATTCAAAAGTTCTTTTTATAAGACATACGCTCAGCGAGGGATATTCCCTCGCTGATTATATGAAAATTGCGGCATGGTCCGCCTTAAAAAAATAAGATAGAGAAGTAAGCAAAGAGGTGCGAGGTTATGAGACAAAGTTCTACATTGATTCCTACATTAAGAGAAGTGCCAGCTGATGCGGATATAAAAAGCCATCAGCTTCTATTGCGCGCAGGTTATATGCGCCAAAATGCAAGCGGCGTGTACAGCTTTTTACCGCTTGGTAAGCGCGTATTGCAAAAAGTTGAACAAATTGTTCGTGAAGAGATGGACCGTGCAGGTTCTGTCGAATTATTAATGCCTGCTTTACAACAAGCTGAATTGTGGCAAGAGTCTGGCCGCTGGTATTCATACGGACCTGAGTTAATGCGTATGAAAGATCGTCACGGCCGTGAATTTGCTTTGGGAGCAACACACGAAGAAGTTATCACAAGCTTGCTTCGTGACGAAGTGAAGTCATACAAACGTTTACCGCTAAATTTATATCAAATTCAAACGAAGTTCCGCGATGAAAAACGTCCACGCTTTGGCTTATTACGCGGTCGTGAATTTATTATGAAAGATGCATATTCGTTTCATGCTTCTCAAGAAAGTTTAGATGAAGTATATGATAAAATGTTTGCTGCCTACAGCCGCATCTTTGAGCGCTGCGGATTAAATTTCCGTGCGGTTATCGCTGATTCAGGTGCAATGGGCGGAAAAGATACGCATGAATTTATGGTTCTTTCTGAAATCGGGGAAGATACAATCGCTTATTCAGATACATCTTCTTATGCAGCAAATGTTGAAATGGCACCGGTTGTAAATACGTATGAAAAATCAGATGAAGCTGAAAAAGAATTAACAAAAGTGGAAACACCAAATCAGCATAGCATTGAAGACGTAGCTGCTTTCTTAAATGTTGAAGCGACTTCTTGTATCAAGTCCCTTTTATTTAAAGTAGATGATCGTTTTGTGCTTGTACTTGTTCGCGGGGATCACGAAGTAAACGATATTAAAGTGAAAAACTATTTTGAAGCTTCCGTTGTTGAACTGGCAACTCCAGAAGAAACAAAAGAAGTATTAAAATGCGCAGTTGGTTCAGTAGGACCGATTGGTGTAAGTGATTCAGTAGAAGTGGTAGCTGATCATGCGGTAAAAGCAATTGTTAACGGTGTATGCGGAGCAAATGAAGAAGATTATCACTACACAAATGTGAATGAACGTAACTTTAATGCAACTTACGAAGATTTCCGCTTCATTCAAGAAGGGGATCAGTCACCGGATGGACAAGGCGTTATCAAGTTCGCTAAAGGTATTGAAGTGGGCCACGTCTTTAAACTAGGAACTCGCTACAGTGAAGCGATGGGAGCAACGTACCTAGATGAGAACGGACGCAGCCAGCCAATGATTATGGGCTGCTATGGTATCGGTGTTTCTCGTACAGTAGCTGCGATTGCGGAACAATTTAATGATGAAAACGGCCTTCTATGGCCAGAAGCTGTTACGCCTTATCAAGTGCACGTTATTCCAGTTAACGTGAAAAATGATGAACAGCGTGAACTAGGTGAGAAATTATATAATGAGTTATTAGATAATCGCTTTGAAGTGCTGTTAGATGATCGCCAAGAGCGTGCAGGAGTAAAATTTGCAGATGCAGATTTAATTGGTCTTCCTGTTCGAGTAACAGTTGGTAAACGTGCATCTGAAGGAATTGTAGAAGTAAAAGTACGCAAAACTGGAGAGTCATTAGAAGTGTCAGTTGACAATCTTGTTTCAACTGTGAAAGAACTGCTAGCGAAGTAATGAAGCAGCGGGGATTTGTATCCCTGCTGTTTTTATGTTTATAAACAGAACATATGACAGAATAGAAGTCATTTATGTTAAAATAGATTGCACTCATTTATAAAAGGAGGCAGAAAACTTGGAAGCACAAACGCTAGGAAAAAAAGAGCGTTTTAAGTTGCTGCTGCAGCAGTTAGAGCTGACGAGTGATCAAATTGTTCCTTACTTTGAAAACGCAGCGATTGAAAAGCTCGTCATTCAGAAAGAACAAAAAAAATGGCATTTCCATTTTTCTTTAGAAGGGTTATTACCTTTTGAGATTTATGAGTTATTCCATGCTCGCATGTCTTCAGCTTTTTCTCATATTGCGAGTGTTTCTTTTTCTATTCAAACCGTTAATAAAGAATGTACGGAAGAGCATGTACAGTCATATTGGAAGCATTGTATTGGAGAAATGCAGGGCATATCTCCCCTTTTACAGTCGCTTTTACAAGATCAAATGCCGAGATTGAACGGTGCCAAATTGATTGTGAACGCACGACATGATGCAGAAGGAACGGCTTTACGTAAAAAGTATAGTCAGTTAATTGCTGATCAGTATGCGTCCTATGGGTTTCCGAACCTTCAGCTAATGACGGAAGTTGTACATTCAGAAGAAGCATTTCAGCAGTTTGTAGAGCAACGAAAACAAGAAGATACAGAAAAAGTATTACAAGCCATCACAGAAATGCAAAATAAAGAAAATGAAAAAAGTGATGGACCAGACCTACCAAAAGGTCCGCTTACAATTGGATATACGATTAAAGACGAGACGGTTCGCCTGGACTCCATTGTGGATGAAGAAAAGCGAATTGCCGTTGAAGGATACGTATTTGATGCAGAAACTAGAGAATTACGAAGTGGACGTACGCTTCTTATTTTTAAAGTGACAGATTATACAAACTCTATTATGGTTAAAATGTTTTCACGTGACAAAGAAGATATTCCTTTACTTCAAGCAATTAAAAAAGGAATGTGGGTAAAGGTTCGCGGAAGTGTACAAAACGATACATTTGTCCGTGATCTAGTTATGATTGGAAATGATGTCAACGAGATTACCGGTCCCGCTAGACAGGATACAGCGCCTGAAGATGAAAAGCGTGTGGAACTTCACTTGCATACGCCAATGAGTCAAATGGATGCCGTTTCATCTGTTGGAGCTTTAGTCGGACAAGCCAAAAAATGGGGACATCCGGCTGTAGCGATAACTGATCACGCGGTTGCACAGTCGTTTCCTGAAGCGTATGGAGCCGGGAAAAAGAACGGTATTAAAATACTGTACGGAGTGGAAGTCAATTTAGTAGACGACGGCGTTCCGATTGCCTATAATCCGCAGCATGTGGATTTGACAGAAGCAACTTACGTAGTATTTGACGTGGAAACAACCGGTTTGTCAGCCGTATACGATACGATTATTGAACTTGCTGCCGTGAAGATGAAAGAAGGCGAAATCATCGATCGATTTGAACGGTTTGCAAATCCTCATCATCCTCTGTCTGCAACAACAATTGAGCTGACGGGTATTACAGATGATATGGTCCAAAATGCGCCTGAAATCTCAGAAGTACTTCGGGATTTTCACGAGTGGATGGGCGACAGTATTTTAGTCGCTCATAATGCAAGCTTTGATATGGGATTTTTAAATATGGGACTGCAAAAAATCGGATTAGAAAAAGCAGCCAACGGCGTTATTGATACGCTTGAACTCGGAAGATTTTTGTATCCGCATATGAAAAACCATCGTTTAAATACTCTTGCTAAAAAGTTTGATATTGAACTTGTGCAGCATCACCGCGCGATTTATGATGCGGAAACAACAGGCTATTTGTTAAATAAAATGCTGAAAGATGCATTTGAACGCGAAATTACGATGCACGATCGCTTAAATGATTATATGGGAGAAGGGAATGCATATCAGCGGGCCCGTCCTTATCATGCGACGCTTTTAGCACAAAACGACGTAGGTTTAAAAAATCTATTTAAACTCGTTTCGATTTCTCATTTAAATTACTTTTATCGAGTTCCGCGAATTCCAAGATCTCAGCTCGACAAATATCGAGAAGGCATCTTGATTGGAACCGCATGTGACCGGGGCGAAGTATTCGAAGGCATGATGCAAAAAGGAATCGATGAAGTAGAAGGAGCAGCTGAATTTTATGATTACATCGAAGTGCAGCCTCCTGACAACTACAAGCACTTAATTGAACTAGATTTAGTGCGAGATGAGAAAGCTTTAAAAGATATTATCAGTAATATTGTGAAGCTTGGTGAAAAGCTTGGAAAGCCGGTTGTAGCAACAGGAAATGTTCACTATCTCAATCCGGAAGACAAAATTTACCGAAAAATTTTAATTGGTTCACAAGGCGGGGCTAATCCGTTAAACCGTCATCAGCTGCCGGATGTTCACTTTAGATCAACGGATGAGATGCTGAATTGTTTTTCATTTTTAGATGGGGACAAAGCGAAAGAAATTGTTGTTCATAATACGCAAAAAATAGCCGATATGATCGATGATATTAAACCAATTAAAGATGATTTATATACGCCGAAAATTGAAGGTGCGGACGAAGAAATGCGTGAAATGAGTTATGCGATGGCACGCAGCATTTACGGTGAAGAGCTGCCTGAAGTAGTAGAAGCTCGTCTAGAGAAAGAGTTGAAAAGTATCATTGGCCACGGGTTTGCCGTTATTTACTTGATCTCGCATAAACTCGTTAAAAAATCCTTGAATGATGGTTACTTAGTTGGCTCACGTGGTTCCGTAGGGTCTTCATTCGTTGCGACGATGACGGAAATTACAGAAGTAAACCCACTGCCGCCGCATTATGTTTGTCCAAAATGTAAGAAATCCGAGTTTTTTAATGACGGTTCCGTTGGTTCCGGATTCGACTTGCCGGACAAAAGCTGCGACGATTGTGGCGTACCATTTATTAAAGATGGACACGATATTCCGTTTGAAACGTTCTTAGGATTCAAAGGTGACAAAGTTCCCGATATCGATTTGAACTTCTCCGGAGAGTATCAGCCGCGAGCTCATAACTATACAAAAGTATTGTTTGGAGAAGATAATGTATACCGCGCGGGAACAATCGGTACAGTAGCCGAAAAAACAGCTTATGGCTATGTAAAAGGCTATGCTGGTGACCGTGATTTACATTTACGAAACGCAGAAGTGGATCGTTTAGTAGCAGGATGTACGGGCGTAAAACGTACAACTGGTCAGCATCCAGGGGGGATTATCGTTGTGCCGGACTATATGGATATCTTCGATTTTTCACCGATCCAGTTTCCAGCTGACGACCGTAATTCCGAATGGAGAACAACTCATTTTGACTTCCATTCGATTCATGATAATTTATTAAAACTTGATATACTCGGACACGATGATCCGACCGTGATTCGCATGCTTCAAGATTTAAGTGGAATTGATCCAAAAACGATTCCGACGGATGATCCTGAAGTGATGAAAATTTTTAGCGGAACGGAATCACTTGGCGTAACAGAAGAGCAAATTATGTGTAAAACAGGAACGCTTGGCATACCTGAATTTGGAACGCGCTTTGTGCGTCAAATGTTAGAAGATACGAAACCAACGACGTTTTCAGAGCTTGTTCAAATCTCGGGACTGTCGCACGGGACGGACGTATGGCTTGGTAATGCGCAGGAGCTAATTCGCAATGATATTTGCAACTTAAGTGAAGTAATTGGCTGTCGTGATGACATCATGGTTTATCTAATTTATCAAGGTCTAGAACCTTCACTTGCCTTTAAAATTATGGAATCTGTGCGTAAAGGAAAAGGGCTAACACCTGAATTTGAAGAAGAAATGATCAAAAATGGTGTTCCGGACTGGTATATTGATTCTTGTAAAAAGATTAAGTATATGTTCCCTAAAGCCCATGCGGCTGCTTATGTATTGATGGCCGTGCGTATTGCTTATTTCAAAGTGCACCACGCGCTTCTTTATTACGCAGCATACTTTACGGTTCGTGCAGATGACTTTGATATTGATACGATGATCAAAGGCTCAACTGCCATTCGAGCGAAGATGGAAGAAATCAATGCCAAAGGTTTAGATGCATCTCCTAAAGAGAAAAACTTATTAACGGTGCTTGAGCTTTCTTTAGAAATGTGCGAACGAGGCTATTCATTTAAAAAAGTAGATTTATATGAATCGAGCGCGGACGAATTTTTAATTGACGGAACGTCTTTAGTTCCACCGTTTAATGCTATTCCCGGTCTTGGCACAAATGCAGCGCTGAACATTGTAAAAGCTCGTGAAACGGGAGAGTTTTTATCGAAAGAAGACTTGCAGCAGCGAGGCAAAGTATCAAAGACGATTTTAGAGTATCTAGACAACCATGGATGCCTTGAATCATTACCTGATCAGAACCAGCTTTCTCTTTTCTAACATTTGCATAAAATAAGCGGTTATGATATAGTAATTGTGGAAATGCTAAGGATACGGACGAGAAAGAGTGGGGAAACCCGCTCTTTCTTATTGATATGAACTTACTGACATAGTAAGTAGTATGGAGAACGAATCGGCTTCTAGCATGATTCGTTTTTTCTGTAGATTTTCAATCACCATGATTGATTTATTATGTGACGTTTAAAATCCTGCAACACAAATGACAACATTTCCACTCTAGTAGGTTAGACCTCTTATAGAGTGCAAAATAAAAATAGCAAATAAACCACTCTTTTTTGATATAAGAGACATAAAAAACGCGTAACCTAAACATACCATGCAATGTCTCGAAGGGAGGATTAGAATGAGTAAAAATGTAAAACAAACAGTGGAAGAAATGGTTTCCCCTATCTTGGAGGAAATGAATTTAGAGCTTGTTGAAATTGAATACGTAAAAGAAGGAAAAGATTGGTTTTTACGTGTGTTTATCGACTCTGATACCGGCGTGGATATCGAAGACTGCGGAGCAGTAAGTGAAAAATTGAGTGAGAAAATGGATGCAGTAGATCCAATCCCTCATAACTATTTCTTAGAAGTGTCATCGCCTGGTGCGGAACGCCCATTAAAAAAAGATAAAGATTTTGAACGTGCAATTGGTAAGCATGTATACATAAAAACATATGAACCAATTGAAGGTGCAAAAGAATTTGAAGGCGAATTACAATCATTTGACGGAGAAACTGTCACATTATCTATTCGTATCAAAACACGCACAAAAACGGTGGTTTTACCATATGACAAAGTCGCTTTTGCTCGATTAGCGATTGTATTTTAATGTGTAGGGGCCAATATTAAAGGGGGATTATCCAACGATGAGCAGTGAGTTATTTGATGCCTTAGTCATTCTTGAAAAAGAGAAAGGCATTAGCAAAGATGTAATTATTGAAGCAATTGAAGCAGCGCTAATTTCTGCTTACAAACGCAACTTTAACCAAGCGCAAAACGTACGCGTTGATTTAAATTTAGAAAGAGGTTCAATGCGCGTGTTTGCTCGCAAAGATGTGGTTGATGAAGTATATGATCCACGCCTGGAAATTTCGGTTGAAGAAGCACAAACAATCAACCCTAACTTTCAGCTAGACGATGTTGTAGAAATCGAAGTAACGCCAAAAGACTTTGGACGCATCGCGGCTCAAACAGCAAAACAAGTTGTTACACAGCGTGTTCGTGAGGCGGAACGAGGCGTTATCTATTCAGAGTTCAGCGATCGCGAAGAAGATATTATGACAGGTATTGTTCAGCGTCAAGATTCTCGCTTCATCTATGTGAGCCTTGGCAAAATTGAAGCATTGCTTCCTCAAAGCGAGCAAATGCCAAATGAGCAGTATAAACCTCATGATCGTATTAAAGTGTATATTACGAAAGTAGAAAAAACAACAAAAGGCCCACAAATCTATGTTTCACGTACGCATCCAGGTCTTTTAAAACGTCTTTTCGAAAAAGAAGTACCGGAAATCTATGACGGTACAGTTGAATTAAAATCAGTAGCTCGCGAAGCTGGAGACCGTTCAAAAATCTCTGTTCATTCTGAGTATGCTGAAGTAGATCCGGTCGGTTCTTGTGTTGGGCCAAAAGGTCAGCGCGTACAGGCTGTTGTAAATGAACTAAAAGGTGAAAAAATTGACATCGTTCGCTGGTCAAATGACCCAGTTGAATTTGTTGCCAATGCCCTAAGTCCATCTAAGGTAGTAGATGTGATTGTAGATGAAAATGAAAAAGCAACAACTGTTATCGTTCCTGACTATCAGCTGTCACTTGCAATTGGTAAACGTGGACAAAATGCACGTCTAGCTGCTAAGCTGACAGGCTGGAAAATTGATATTAAAAGTCAATCAGAAGCTGAACAAGAAGGTATGGTTGTAAAAAACAGCGATGATATGCTAGTAAGTCAACATGCATTTGATTCAGATGAAGATATGGAATAAGAGGTGAGCCAAGGTGAACAATCGTAAAAAAGTCCCGATGCGAAAATGTGTGGCCACTGGAGAAATGAAGCCTAAAAAAGAGCTAGTACGCGTTGTACGCTCAAAAGAAGGCGACGTTTCAGTTGATGTAACGGGTAAAAAGTCCGGGCGCGGAGCTTATGTAAGCAAGGATAAAGAAGCAATTTTATTGGCAAAAAAGAAAAATGTGCTTTCGACACATTTAGGCGCGTCAATAGATGAAGCGGTTTATGAAGAGTTGCTAGCGCTTGTAGAAAAGGAGAAACAGTCACGCTAATGAATGAACAATGGATCTCCTTTTTAGGGCTTGCAAACCGTGCACGCAAATTGATTTCTGGAGAAGAACTTGTGGTTAGAGAAGTTCGGAAACAAAAAGCAAAGTTAGTACTTTTAGCAAGCGATGCGTCTGAAAACACAAAGAAAAAAGTAACGGATAAATGTTCTTACTACAATGTTTCGGTTAAAATCGTTCCCGATCGCTACACGCTAGGTCAAGCGATTGGTAAGGATGCTCGAGTTGTGGTGGCCGTTATGGACGAGGGATTTGCTAAAAAGCTAGCAACGATGCTCGGTTAATTTTATGGGGGTGAAAGTATTGAATAAAAATACAAAATCAACAGCTAACAAAGGAAACAATAAAGGTAACAAAAAGCCACAGGCACAAAAGTCACAGGCACCAAAAGGTAGACCAGCTCCAGCAGCTGCAAAAGAGTTACCGGAAAAAGTAACGTTTGTCGGAAGCTTAACGGTTTCTGAGTTAGCAAAAGAATTAGGCAAAGAGCCTTCTGAAATTATTAAAAAACTATTTATGCTTGGTGTAATGGCAACAATTAACCAAGAGTTAGATAAAGATTCTATCGAACTAATTGCCGGAGAATACGGTGTAGAAGTTGAAGAAGAAGTAGTAGTAGATGACACTGCTTTTGAATCATTAGAAATCATTGATGACGAAAAAGACCTTCAAGTGCGTCCTCCAGTTGTTACAATCATGGGTCACGTTGACCACGGTAAAACGACGCTTCTTGATTCTATCCGTAACACAAAAGTAACGGCTGCAGAAGCAGGCGGTATCACGCAGCATATCGGTGCTTATCAAGTTGTGGTTGACGAAAAGAAAATTACATTCCTTGATACACCAGGGCATGCTGCATTTACAACGATGCGTGCTCGCGGTGCGCAAGTAACGGATATTACAATCCTTGTTGTTGCAGCAGACGATGGTGTAATGCCTCAAACAATTGAAGCGATTAACCATGCAAAAGCAGCAGAAGTGCCAATTATTGTTGCGGTTAACAAAATGGATAAAGAAGCAGCAAATCCAGATCGCGTGATGCAAGAACTAATGGAGCACGGCCTTGTAGCTGAAGAGTGGGGCGGAGAAACAATCTTCTGTAAGCTTTCAGCCATTTCAGGTGAAGGGATCGATCAATTGCTTGAAATGATTTTACTTGTAAGTGAAGTAGAAGAGTTAAAAGCAAATCCTAACCGTCGTGCAGCAGGTACAGTTGTAGAAGCACAGTTAGATAAAGGCCGTGGGTCTGTAGCAACGCTTCTTGTTCAAACTGGTACACTACGCGTAGGTGATCCAATCGTAGTCGGAAATACGTTTGGCCGCGTTCGCGCAATGGTAAATGATATCGGCCGCCGTGTGAAGGAAGTAGGACCATCTACTCCGGTTGAGATTACTGGCTTAAACGAAGTTCCGTTAGCTGGAGATCGTTTCTTAGTGTTTGAAGATGAGAAAACAGCTCGTCAAATTGGAGAAGCACGTGCTCAAAAGCAGCTTGAACAACAGCGCGGTGAAAAATCTCGCGTAAGCTTAGATGATTTATTTGAAAAAATTAAACAAGGTGAAATGAAAGACTTAAACCTTATCGTAAAAGCAGACGTACAAGGTTCTGTAGAAGCATTGGCTGCTGCTCTTCAAAAGATTGATGTAGAGGGTGTAAATGTTCGTATTATCCATACGGGTGTAGGTGCGATTACAGAATCTGATATCATTCTTGCAACTGCTTCTAACGCAATCGTTATCGGCTTTAACGTGCGTCCGGATGCTGGAGCAAAACGTACAGCTGACGTAGAAAACGTAGATATTCGTCTTCACCGCATTATTTATAAAGTAATTGAAGAAATTGAATCTGCGATGAAAGGAATGCTTGATCCTGAATTTGCTGAAAAAATCATCGGTCAGGTGGAAGTACGTCAAACATTCAAAGTATCAAAAGTTGGTACAATCGCAGGAAGTTACGTAACAGACGGTAAAATTACGCGTAACAGTGGAATTCGTTTAATCCGTGACGGAATTGTTATCTTTGAAGGTGAAGTAGATGTGCTAAAACGCTTTAAAGACGATGCAAAAGAAGTCGCTCAAGGATATGAGTGTGGTATTACAATTAAAAACTTCAATGATATTAAAGAAGGAGATATTATTGAAGCATATGTAATGGAGCAAATTGATCCTAAATGATTGGACTAGTGGAGTGTGAATGCTTAATTTACGACGCTGCTTCTCTTAAAGAAAAACGTGCCGTGCTTCAGCGCATCTTGATGCGCTTGAAGCAGCGGTTTAACGTATCAGTTTCAGAAACTGATTTTCAAGATGTGTGGCAACGAACAAAAATTAGCATTGTCGCAGTCTCATCTAGCCGTGTCACAACGGAACAAGAACTGCAAAAAGCGCTAAGCTTGATTGATTCTTTTCCAGAGATTGAACGTACCATTACAACTTTTGATTGGTTATAAAAGGGGTGACACAGATGAACATAAGAGCAACTAGAGTCGGAGAACAAATGAAAAAAGAGATGGGCGAGATTTTAAATCGTAAAATCAAGGATCCGCGCATTGGTTTTGTGACTGTAACAGATGTTCAAGTATCAGGGGATTTACAGCAAGCGAAAGTTTATATCTCTGTTTTAGGAGATGCTGAACAGCGTGAGAATACGTTAAAAGGCCTTGCGAAAGCAAAAGGATTTATCCGCTCAGAAATCGGTCAGCGCATTCGTTTACGTAAAACACCTGAAATTACGTTTGAGTTTGATGAATCAATTGATTATGGTAATCGAATTGAATCATTGCTTCATGAAATTAAAAAAGAAAGCGATGACCATCAAGAGAACGAATAAGATCAGTGAATGTAGAAACAAAAAAGGGTGTCTCAAAAGTGGTTTTTGCTTCTGAGACACCCTTTTTTAAATGAAAAGGAGATGAAGAATGAGTGGACGGTGTTTTAGTTTTACATAAACCAGCTGGCCTGACTTCGCACGACTGTGTGTTTAAAGTCCGAAAGCTGCTTCGCACTAAAAAAGTAGGGCATACAGGCACATTAGACCCAGACGTTACAGGGGTATTGCCTATTTGTATTGGTAGAGCTACCAAAATTGTAGAGTATCTAACAGGAGCTACTAAAACCTATGAGGGAGAAGTGACACTCGGATTTTCTACAACAACAGAAGATTCTTCCGGAGAGATTGTAGAAGAAAAGAAAGTAGTGGATTCTTTTTCACGTGCTCAAATCGAAGAAGTGCTGTCTTCGATGACAGGAGAACTTCAGCAAGTGCCTCCAATGTACTCCGCGGTAAAAGTCAAAGGTAAAAAGCTGTATGAATATGCAAGGCAAGGAATTGAAGTAGAGCGCCCTGTTAGAAATATTCATATTTATAGCTTTGAACTGCTGGATGATCGCGCTACATTTGAGGGAGAACAAATTTCCTTCAAATTCCGCGTAACGTGCAGCAAAGGTACATATGTGCGAACGCTTGCTGTGATGATTGGAGAAGCTCTTGGCTATCCGTCTCATATGTCTTATTTGCAGCGAACGGGTTCAGGGCAGTTTTCACTAGAAGATTGTGTGACATTTGAAGATATTGAACGGGCGGTAGAAGAAGAAACGATTAATGAGAAACTGCATTCGATCGAAGAAGCTCTTAATCATTTGCCGAAACTTCAAATTAGTGATACATTAGCAGAGAAAGTGAAAAATGGCGCGGTATTGCCGTGCACAGAAGATGAAGAGTTAAAAAAGGAACCATTCTTTTTAATGATAAATTCTGCAGGCAAGTGCTTAGCAATTTATGCTCAGCACCCAACGAAAAAACATTTAATGAAGCCGGTTAAAGTGTTGGCAATCGACTAGACCGGTTAGGGAAAAGGTGAACTGTGTTTTGGAAACGATTGAAATTCGACATCCACACCACTTTCAACGAGAAGCTGTTCAACAATCAGTGTTAGCGCTTGGTTATTTTGATGGTGTGCATTTAGGGCATCAGCAAGTGATAAATTCAGCAAAACAGTTAGCCGATGAAAAAGGCATAGCTAGTGCTGTGATGACGTTTACTCCTCACCCTTCTGTGGTGCTCGGGCGCAACGTGCAGCACATTGATATGATCACACCACTTCAAGAAAAAAAGAAACTCATTGAGGAAATGGGAATTGACTTTTTATATATCGTTCATTTTGATAAACAGTTTGCAGCACTATTGCCTCAAGAGTTTGTTGATCAGTATATTATTGGCTTGAATGTGCAGCATGTGGTAGCTGGATTTGACTATACGTATGGAAAGTTAGGTAAAGGAACAATGGAAATACTACCATTTCATTCTCGATCAAAATTCACTCAAACAACAATTGATAAGTTAACAAATGGCGAAGAAAAAATTAGTTCAACGCTTATTCGCGAAAATTTAGCAAATGGAGACATGCATCGAGTAAAAGAGCTGCTTGGGCGCTATTATGAAGTGTCAGGCACAGTAACTCATGGAGAAAAGCGAGGCAGGCAAATAGGTTTTCCAACTGCTAATATCGCCTTAGACGATGAGTATTTACTTCCGCGCATCGGCGTGTATGCTGTTGAGCTTCAGCTCCACGGCAAGTGGTATGCAGGAGTATGCAACGTGGGCTATAAGCCGACTTTTCACGATAATTTAGAAAAGCCAACAATCGAAGTCCACTTATTATCATTTGACGAACAAATCTACGATCAGCACGTAACGGTGAAATGGCACCGAATGATTCGGTCAGAAAAAAAGTTCAACGGCATCGAAGAGCTTGTCGGTCAGATCTCAAAGGACAAGGAAGAAGCCCTTGCTTATTTTGAAGGAATTCAAAAGCATAAGAAATAAAAAAATATATATAAATAGCTGCTACGACTTGCTTTTTGCTTCAATAAGTAGTAACATAACACTTGTATGTAAAACAACCATTGCTTGGCATTACGATTCACCAACGTTTTGCTCGGTAACTGGGGTTTAATAATAAGGAGGTGAATAGGATGGCTATCACACAAGAGCGTAAAAATGAAATCATTAGTGAGTACAAAACTCATGCGAACGACACTGGTTCTCCAGAAGTTCAAATCGCTGTCCTAACAGAGCAAATTAACAATCTAAACGGTCACTTACGTACTCATAAAAAGGATCACCATTCACGTCGTGGTCTTTTAAAAATGGTAGGTCGACGTCGTAACTTACTTAACTACCTACGTAACAAAGACGTTACTCGTTATCGTGAGTTAATCAACAAACTTGGTTTACGTCGATAATAAGAAGAAAGCGGGAGCATTCCCGCTTTTTTAGTATGTACATTTAAGAAACATTAAAGATGCTACATAATGTGAAAAAAGCTATTGTTTTTGGATATTTCGTTTATAATAAAACTATCACATTTGATTACATACATATTTTATATGTAGAGAGGGGTACTCGTCGATATGGAACAAGAAAAACGAGTGTTCTCCGTAGATCTAGCTGGACGAAAGCTAGAAGTTGAAGTTGGCCAGTTGGCAAAACAAGCAAATGGCGCAGCATTAATCCGCTATGGAGACACAGTTGTATTAAGTACAGCAACGGCTTCAAAAGAGCCTAAAAATGTAGATTTCTTCCCGTTAACAGTAAACTATGAAGAGCGTTTATATGCAGTCGGTAAAATCCCAGGTGGATTCATTAAGCGTGAAGGCAGACCAAGTGAAAAAGCAATCTTGGCTAGCCGTTTAATCGACCGTCCGATTCGTCCTTTATTCGCAGATGGTTTCCGAAACGAAGTTCAAGTTGTCAGCGTTGTAATGAGCGTAGATCAAAACTGTTCTTCAGAAATCGCGGCAATGTTCGGCTCTTCATTAGCATTATCAGTATCTGATATTCCATTTGAAGGTCCTATTGCAGGCGTAATCGTAGGCCGTGTAGACAACGAATTTGTTGTAAACCCAACGGTAGATGAGCTTGAAAAAAGCGATATTCATCTGACGGTTGCTGGTACAAAAGACGCGATCAACATGGTTGAAGCAGGCGCGGATGAAGTACCGGAAGAAGTAATGCTAGAAGCAATTATGTTTGGACACGAGCAAATTAAAAAATTAATTGCGTTCCAAGAAGAAATTGTAGCAGCAGTAGGCAAAGAAAAAGTAGAAGTTGAGCTTTACACTGTTGATGCTGACCTTGAGCGTCAAGTTCGCGAAATTGCAGAAGGTGACATGAACCGTGCCGTTCAAGTTCAAGAAAAGCATGCGCGCGAAAATGCGATTAAAGAAGTGAAAAGCGCAGTAGCTGCAAAATTTGAAGAGCAAGCTGTAGAAGAAGAAGTACTAAATCAAGTGAATGAAATTTTATCGAAGCTTGTTAAAAGTGAAGTGCGTCGCTTGATCACAGAAGAAAAAGTGCGTCCTGATGGCCGTAGTATTGACGAAATTCGTCCACTTTCTTCTGAAACAAACTTGCTTCCTCGTACACACGGATCTGGATTATTTACGCGTGGACAAACTCAAGCGCTTAGCATCTGTACATTAGGTGCACTTGGCGATGTACAAATTTTAGATGGTTTAAGTGTAGAAGAATCTAAACGCTTCATGCATCACTATAACTTCCCTTCATTTAGTGTTGGTGAAACTAGACCGATGCGCGGACCAGGTCGTCGTGAAATTGGACATGGTGCGCTAGGTGAACGTGCACTTGAGCCGGTTATTCCAAATGAAAAAGATTTCCCTTATACAATTCGTCTTGTATCTGAAGTATTAGAGTCAAACGGTTCTACTTCACAAGCAAGTATTTGTGCAAGTACGCTTGCAATGATGGATGCTGGGGTTCCAATTAAAGCACCTGTAGCAGGGATTGCCATGGGTCTGATCAAATCAGGTGAACACTACTCGATTCTAACGGACATTCAAGGAATGGAAGATCACCTAGGAGATATGGACTTTAAAGTAGCAGGTACAGAAAATGGCGTAACTGCGCTTCAAATGGATATTAAAATTGACGGGTTATCTCGTGAAATTTTAGACGAAGCCCTTCAACAAGCAAAAAAAGGCCGTATGCAGATCTTAAATCATATGATGTCAACGATTGCTACGCCTCGTCAAGAGCTTTCTCAATATGCGCCTAAGATCCTTACAATGGCGATTAACCCTGATAAAATTCGTGATGTTATTGGACCAAGCGGTAAGCAAATCAATAAAATCATCGAAGAAACAGGCGTTAAAATTGATATCGAACAAGATGGTACAATCTTCATTTCTTCTATTGATCAGCCAATGAATGAAAAAGCGAAGAAAATTATTGAAGATCTTGTACGCGAAGTTGAAGTCGGCCAAATGTACTTAGGAAAAGTAAAACGAATTGAAAAATTCGGTGCATTTGTAGAAATCTTCAGCGGAAAAGATGGGCTTGTTCACATTTCAGAGCTTGCAGAAGAGCGTATTGGAAAAGTAGAAGACGTTGTATCGATTGGCGACGAGATTTTAGTTAAGGTTATGGAAATTGATAAACAAGGCCGCGTTAACTTATCTCGTAAAGCAATTTTAAAAGAACAAAAAGAAAAAGAAGAAAAAGCAAAAGAAACAAAATAATCTTCTTTTACTACTATATAGATATTGTGAAATCGTCCATACATGAAGAAAATCCATGTGTAGGGCGATTTTATCGTTTGTAGATGTTTGTTCTACCTTGTCCTCTTTATACATATTTTAAATGGTAAAGGGGGAAGGATAAGTGAAGAGAACCATTGTGCAATTTACAGCATTTCTATTTTTACTGGCAATTACATATAAATCTATTTATAATCCTTTTGCTGAAGCATATATAGAAGCACTTAAATCCGATGTACAACTTGTATCTGCTCAGCATGATGCGTTATATCAAAAGATTGAAGAAAAAGCAAAAGATTATGAAAAGCCAGCAGCGAATGCACGAATCGATCCCGTTTGGAAACGGGTTCCTGGCTATAACGGCATAAAAGTTGATCTTGCTGCTTCTTATAAAAATATGAAACCTGCGGGTAAATTTGATGAAAAAAAACTAGTGTACAAACAGGTTAGACCAAAGGTTCACTTGAGTGATTTACCACAGGAACCTATCTACCGTGGACACGATGAAAAGCCTATGGTATCGTTTACAGTGAACGTAGCATGGGGGAACGAGTATTTGCCTAAAATGTTAGAAGTGCTAAAAAAGCACCATGCTAAAGCAACCTTCTTTTTAGAAGGAAAATGGGTTAAAAATAATCCAGATATGGCAAAAATGATTGTAGACGCAGGGCATGAAGTAGGAAACCACTCTTATTCTCATCCTGATATGGCCACTTTATCGGCTAGTCAAATCAATCAGCAGCTTAAAAAAACGAATGATATTATTACATCTACTACGGGACAAAAAGTAAAATGGTTTGCTCCGCCGAGCGGCAGTTTTCGCCCCGAAGTAGTAACGCTTGCTTCTCAGTTAAAAATGAGTACCATCATGTGGACAGTTGATACAATCGATTGGCAAAAGCCAAGTTCAGAAGTGTTAATTAATCGAGTAATGAAAAAGATTCACCCAGGGGCTATTGTACTGATGCACCCGACTGAATCAACGGCCGAATCGCTTGACCAATTGTTAACCGATATTGAACGCAAAGGCCTGAAAGTTAGCGATGTGTCAACAATGCTAGATGAAGAACGAATGATGAAAATACCTTCTTCTACTAAGAAGTAAGTGAGATAAGCAAAAGGGAGGCACTAGCTTGATAAAACGATATACGTGCAAAAATGGTGTAAGAATTGTATTGGAAAATATCCCAACTGTTCGATCTGTGGCCATTGGGGTTTGGATCGGAACGGGTTCTCGAAGTGAACACCCTGAAATTAATGGTGTATCACATTTTCTTGAACATATGTTTTTTAAAGGAACAAAAACAAGATCTGCTCGTGAAATTGCAGAAAGCTTCGACCGCATTGGCGGACAAGTAAATGCATTCACTTCTAAAGAATACACGTGCTACTATGCAAAAGTATTAGACGAACACGCAGATCAAGCGCTAGATGTGCTGGCGGATATGTTCTTTAATTCTTCATTTGATGAAGAGGAATTAGCTCGTGAAAAAAATGTGGTATATGAAGAAATTAAAATGTATGAAGATACACCTGATGACATCGTACACGATTTATTAGGAAAAGCCGTATATGGAAACCATCCATTAGGCTATCCAATTTTAGGAACGGAAGAGACGTTAAAAACATTTAACGGTGATTCGCTTCGTCAGTATATGGAGCAAATGTATATTCCCGAAAACATCGTTATTTCAGTAGCTGGAAACATTGATGAAAGTTTTATTCAACAGGTGGAAAACTATTTTGGTACATATACGTCAAGTCATTCCGCTCATCAATATGTTCAGCCAGAGTTCCATACAAATCATATTGCGCGCAAAAAGGAAACAGAACAAGCTCATCTTTGCCTTGGCTTTAAAGGTTTGCCAATCGGCGGAGAAGATGTATACAGCTTAATTGTATTAAATAACGTGCTTGGCGGAAGCATGAGCAGTCGTTTGTTCCAAGAAGTCCGCGAACAGCGCGGCTTGGCTTATTCTGTTTTCTCTTATCATTCTTCTTATCGAGACAGCGGTCTTGTAACGATTTATGGGGGGACGGGAAGCCATCAGCTCGACGTATTATATGATACGGTTCAAGAAACGCTTTATGACCTGAAAGACAAAGGTATTACGGATAAAGAACTTGCTAACAGCAAAGAGCAGCTGAAAGGAAACTTAATGCTGAGTCTTGAAAGTACAAATAGCCGTATGAGCAGAAACGGAAAAAATGAGTTAATGCTAGGCTATCACCGTTCATTAGATGAGATTTTAGACCTTGTTAATGCCGTGACTAAAGATAGTGTAAATGGTCTTGCGCGAGATATTTTCAAAGATGAATTTGCTCTTTCATTAATAAGCCCAAGTGGAGATTTACCTAAAGGTTTTAAAGGAAAGTAAACAGTAACAGTAAGGTTGGCTAAAATAATTGAGCCAGCCTTATTTTTTTGTCATTTTTTGTATGGTTGTTCAATAAATTAGATGAAAGGAGGGATACTATGAGATTAAGCGAACTGAGTGGAAAAGAAATTGTAGATGTTAAGCGAGCAGAACGTTTGGGTATTTTAGGGCAAACAGATCTTGAAATCAATGAACATACGGGACAAATTAATGCGCTTATTATTCCATCTGTGAAGTGGTTTGGGTTTCGAAAGCAAGGAGATGAAGTGCGAGTGCCGTGGGGGAATATCGAAAAAATTGGTACAGATATGGTGATTGTAAATGTCCAGCAGCTAGAAGACATAAACAATCAGTCAACAAAATAAGAAACGAGATGCTTCCTGCATCTCGTTTCTTTTATTTTCCGGGATAAAGATTCACCGATTCCTGTGTGTTTACATAGTATGTTGGAGAAAAGCAATAGGCATTCTAGGGCGTAATGATAGCACTTTACATCTCGATGGTTTAAGCGAAAGATACATCTATTTAATGTTAAAGAAGGTGAAAATGAAACATGTTAACGGATTTGCACATAGCTGTAATTGGCGGTGATGCTAGGCAGCTTGAAGTCATTCGAAAATTAATTCAATTAGATGCAAAAACCTCTCTTATTGGTTTTGATCAGCTAGATCATGGTTTTACAGGTGCGACGAAATATCAGATAGAGGAGCTGGATTTTTCAGATGTTGACGCCATCATCCTTCCAGTGCCTGGAACAAATCACGAAGGGCAAGTAGATACTATTTTTTCAAATGAAAAAGTAGTGCTGACTGAAGAAATACTTAAAAAAACGCCTGAGCACTGCATTATTTATTCGGGTATTAGCAATGGGTATTTAAACGAATTAGTCAAAACGACAAACCGTAAACTCGTTCAGCTATTTGAGCGTGATGATGTAGCAATTTATAACTCTATTCCTACTGTTGAAGGTACCATCATGCTTGTTATTCAACATACGGATTTTACTATTCACGGTTCAAATATTTCTGTCCTAGGTTTAGGGAGAGTAGGAATGAGTGTGGCGAGGTCCTTTGCTGCACTCGGTGCCAATGTAAAAGTAGGAGCTAGAAAATCTGAACATTTAGCACGTATTGCTGAAATGGGTTTGCAACCTTTTTATCTTTCTGAACTCGATAAAGAAATTGCTGATAGTGATATATGTATTAACACCATTCCATACCCCATTCTAACGGCTAAGACATTATCTAATGTCCCGACCCATGCGCTCATTATTGATTTAGCTTCAAAGCCTGGAGGAACCGATTTCCGCTATGCAGAAAAACGAGGAATTAAAGCTATTTTAGCACCTGGTCTTCCAGGAATTGTGGCTCCAAAAACAGCAGGTCAGATTGTCGCTAATGTATTAGTGAATTTATTAAAAGACGCTGCGGATGCGAGAGAGGAGAAAAAATAATGTCATTAAAAGGTAAAAGAATAGGATTCGGCTTGACAGGATCTCACTGTACGTATGATGCGGTTATGCCAGAAATTGAAAAGCTTGTTAATTTGGGAGCAGAAGTGTTACCGGTTGTTTCTTACACTGTACAATCCACAAATACTCGTTTTGGAGATGGAGAAGACTGGGTGAAGAAAATTGAGGAATTAACAGGTCACGCCGTCATCAATACAATTGTAAAAGCAGAGCCTTTAGGACCAAAAATTCCGCTTGATTGTATGGTGGTTGCCCCAATTACTGGGAATACGATGAGTAAGTTTGCAAATGCAATGACTGAATCTCCGGTACTCATGGCAGCTAAAGCAACGCTTCGTAATAATAAGCCGGTGGTACTGGGAATTTCGACTAATGACGCACTAGGGCTAAATGGTGTAAACTTAATGAGGCTAATGGCGACTAAAAATATTTATTTTATTCCATTTGGTCAAGATGACCCGGTGCTTAAGCCGAATTCAATGGTAGCGCGTATGACGATGTTATCAGACACGGTGTACGCAGCGCTTGAAGATAAACAGATTCAGCCTGTTATTGTCGAAAGGTTCCGCGACGGTCAAGAGTCATAGGACATATATGCCTCTTGCTGTTGCATGAATCTATTCAATACTGCGGCTGTAAGAGAACTCTCAATCTCAAAGAAGAGAAGATTTTAAAAATCTTCTCTTCTTTGACGCAATGAAGCATAATAATATGTTAAAATAGTCAGTATATGCAGATAAATGTTGAGTAGTTGAAAATTGTTGGAGGCGGTATTAAAATGACAAGAGAATTACATGTAGCAGTAGTAGGAGCAACAGGTGCAGTAGGACAACAAATGATTAAAACCCTACAGGAGCGTAATTTTCCAGTTGGTAAATTAACGTTATTATCTTCAGCTCGTTCAGCTGGTAAAAAAGTGTTGTTTAACGGAGAAGAAGTTTTTGTGCAAGAAGCAACTCCTGATAGCTTTGAAGGCGTAGACATTGCTTTATTCAGTGCAGGCGGGAGCATTTCAAAAGCACTTGCACCAGAGGCAGTAAAACGCGGAGCAATCGTTGTAGACAACACAAGCGCTTATCGAATGGATGAAAATGTCCCGTTAGTTGTGCCGGAAGTGAATGAAGACGCATTACACGCACATAACGGAATCATTGCTAATCCAAACTGCTCTACAATTCAAATGGTTGCAGCATTACAGCCGTTGCGCGAAACATACGGCTTATCTAAAGTGCTAGTATCAACGTATCAAGCCGTTTCTGGAGCAGGCGCTGCTGCAATTAATGAATTAAAAGAACAAGCCAAAGCTATTTTAGAAGAAAAAGAGTTTACACCGGAAATTTTACCGGTTGGTGGAGATAAAAAACATTATCAAATTGCTTTTAATGCTATTCCGCAAATTGATAAATTTCAAGATAACGGTTTTACATTTGAAGAAATGAAAATGATTAATGAAACGAAGAAAATTATGAGCATGCCTGAATTGCCAGTAGCTGCTACTTGTGTTCGTCTACCGGTTGTAACAGGTCATTCAGAGTCAGTGTACATTGAAATTGAAAAAGACGGTGTAACGGTAGCTGATGTGAAAAATTTATTGGCTGATGCACCTGGTATCGTATTGCAAGATGATCCAGAAAATCAAGTATATCCAATGCCAGCAGATTGTGTAGGTAAACGAGATGTGTTTGTCGGCCGTATTCGTAAAGACTTAGATCGCGATAACGGTTTCCATATGTGGATCGTTTCTGATAACTTGTTAAAAGGTGCAGCTTGGAATTCTGTACAAATTGCAGAATCACTTATTAAGCTTAGCTTAGTAAAATAAGCGCAACCAGAGTGTCTCGGAACATGATGAGGTGTAAGTATGAAAATAATCGTCCAAAAATTTGGAGGAACTTCCGTTCGTAACGAAGAAGGAAGAGCGAGAGCAATCTATCATTTAAATAATGCGTTAAGTGAGGGTTACAAAGTAGTCGTTGTTGTATCGGCAATGGGACGAAAAGGTGAGCCGTATGCAACGGATACATTGCTTTCACTTGTTGATGGAAATAAAGCGTCTCTTAATAAACGTGAGCTTGATATGCTTATGGCATGTGGAGAATTGATTTCATCGGTTGTGTTTACGAATTTATTAAACGAAAATGGTATTAAAGCTACAGCGTTAAACGGCGCACAGGCCGGGTTTGTGACGAATGATGATTTTACCAATGCCAAGATACTAGAGATGAAATGCGACCGTTTGTTAAAAGAATTAGAAGAATATGATGTCGTTGTTGTAACAGGCTTTCAAGGGGCAACTACTGAAGGTGATACAACAACGCTTGGACGCGGAGGCAGCGATACATCTGCTTCAGCTTTAGGTGCAGCCCTTATGGCTGATTATATTGACATTTTCACAGATGTAGAAGGTGTGATGACAGCGGACCCGCGTATTGTAGAAGATGCAAGACCGCTATCCGTTGTCACATATAACGAAATATGCAACATGGCTTATCAAGGTGCAAAAGTGGTTCACCCACGTGCCGTAGAGATCGCCATGCAAGCAAAAGTGCCGATGCGCGTCCGTTCCACGTATGCTGATTCAGCAGGTACGCTCGTTACATCTCAAGGTGAAGCACAGCAGCGTGGAAGCGATGTGCAAGAACGCCTTGTAACAGGCATCGCGCACGTATCCAACGTCACTCAAATTAAAGTTTTTAGTAAAGAAGGCCATTATGATACGCAAGCAGAAGTATTCAAAGCAATGGCACAAGAAAAAATCAGCGTAGATTTTATCAATATTTCACCGAAGGGTGTTGTATATACGGTAACAGATGAAGCAACTGACAAAGCGATTGATGTGCTTCATGGGCTGGGGTATGAGCCGGCTGTTATTCGCAACTGTGCCAAAGTGTCAACGGTTGGAGCAGGAATTGCAGGGGTGCCTGGTGTTACATCTAAAATTGTTACAGCCCTTTCTGGCGAAGGTATTCAGATTTTACAATCTGCTGACAGCCATACGACGATTTGGGTGCTTGTAAAAGAAGAGGATTTAAAGAAAGCCGTTAATGCTCTTCATGGTGCCTTTGACTTGTCAAAAGCACCGCAAAAGAGATAAACTACATGTTCCGTTAGCTATAAGCTAACGGTTCATTACATGAATAGGGATAATGCAATTTCAAGGAGTGAAAACATGATTGATTTTGGGAAAGTCGCAACAGCGATGGTAACGCCTTTTGATCATAAAGGAAATATTGATTTTGAAAAAACAACGCAGCTTATTAACTATTTAATCAGCAACGGTTCGGACGCGTTGGTTATTGCAGGAACAACGGGTGAATCTCCTACGCTTTCAACGGAAGAAAAGCTGGCGCTGTTCCGCCACTCAGTAAAGGTAGTAGACGGCCGTGTACCTGTTGTTGCTGGTACGGGAAGCAACAATACGTATGCATCAATTGAATTAACAAAAAAGGCAGAAGAAATCGGCGTAGATGCGATTATGATTGTAGCACCTTATTACAACAAGCCGAATCAGGAAGGCTTATATCAGCACTTTAAAACAATTGCTGAAAGTACAGAGCTGCCTGTCATGTTATACAATATTCCAGGGCGATCTGTGATCAATATGTCTATTGATACAATTGTACGCCTAGCTGAACTGCCAAATGTTGTAGCGTTAAAAGATGCAAGCGGAGACCTTGACGCAATGACAGCTATTATCGCACAAACAAGCGATGATTTTGCTTTATACAGCGGTGATGATGGCTTAACACTACCGGTATTAGCAATTGGAGGAACTGGCATTATTTCTGTTGCCTCTCACGTTATTGGAAATGAAATGCAAGAGATGGTTAAGCTGTATGAGTCAGGAAATCCGAAAGAAGCAGCAAAAATTCATCAGCGTATTGTACCCGTTATGAAATCTCTTTTTGCGGCTCCAAGTCCAACGCCTGTTAAAACGGCTTTACAGCTAAAAGGGTTAGACGTAGGATCGGTACGATTACCTTTAGTTCCGTTAACGGAAGAAGAACGCCAAACGTTAGTCAGCACATTAAATACGATATAAGCTCTATAAGTATGTTTTTTAAACGTCTCTTCATTGACCGTATATACGAGTCGATGAAGAGACGTTTTTTTCTTATAAGATAATAGAAGAGCAGATGACGGAAATAGACGAATGAAATCTCTTGTATTCCAATTCTTACTTCAGTTATAATGTAAGCAAATGAAATTGTACGGGTGAAAGTAAGTAGGAGGAGCTTATGGTACTAGAAAAGACAGAAAATATTAAAATTTCAGCCTTGGGTGGAGTCGGAGAGCTTGGAAAAAACATGTATGTGGTGGAAATCAATGAAAACATATATGTGTTAGATGCAGGGTCAAAGTTTCCGGGAGGAGAAATGTTGGGAATTGATATTGTCATTCCGGACATTACATATTTAGTAGAAAATCAGCAGAACGTAAAAGGCATATTTGTTACTCATGGACACGAAGAGCAAATTGGCGCTATTCCCTTTATACTTCAAAAATTGGATGTGCCTGTATATGGTACAGAATTAACGCTAGCACTCATCAAAGAAAAGTTAAAAGAGTATGGAATTAAAAAATATGAAGCTTTACATCCTATCACTTCGTCAACGGTTTTATCGTTTGAAGGAGTGGATATTTCATTTTTCAGAACGCAGCACAGCATACAAGATTCAGTCGGCATTTGTTTACAAACAAATCAAGGTGCGATTGTATATACAGGTGATTTTAAATTTGATCAAAATTCAGTCAGCATTCAAAGCGCTGATATTGGAAAAATGGCTGCCATTGGGGAAAAAGGCGTGCTGTGTTTGCTTTCAGACAGTACAAATGCGGATAAGCCGGGCTATACAGTTTCCGAAGCGGTTATCGGACAAAATATTACCGACGCTTTTTATAAAAGCAAAGGTCGAATCATTGTTGCTGCATACAGTTCCAATCTCCACCGTATTCAGCAAATCATTCATGCCGCATATCAGCACGGCCGTAACCTGATCGTTATGGAAAAAAGTATGCTGAAAATCATTGATATTGCAGCAAAACTTGGACATTTGCAGCTGCCTGAGGATTTAATTGTTCCTGCGCAAAAGCTAAAAGATCTTCCAGAACATGAAACGGTTATTTTAACAACAGGTCATCACGGAGAGCCGATTTTAGGTCTTACTCGAATGGCTAAACAGTCCCATAAATTTATTCAAATCAAACAAGATGATACGGTCCTGCTGGCTGCTACACCTGTGGCGGGGCACGAAACGACCTTTTCAAAAACAATTGACGTCATCTTTCGTTTAGGAGCAAGCGTAGTGTTTGCTCAGAAGAAAGTGCAGGCTTCCGGACACGGCAGTCAAGAAGAATTAAAATTTATGATTAACTTAACAAAGCCGAAATATGTCATGCCTGTGAATGGAGAGTATCGAAAACAAAAAGCTTATGCAAAGCTGGCCGGTCAATTAGGAATATCAGAAGATCATATTTGTTTGCTTGAAAAAGGTGAGCGAGTTGAGTTTAAAGATGCTTGCATGTACCCTAGCGGTTCTATTCAAGCAGGAAATACGCTCATTGATGGACTAGGCGTCGGTGATATTGGAAATATCGTTCTGAGAGACCGCAGGCTGCTTTCACAGGACGGAATCTTAACGGTAGTAGTTACGATTAATAAACGCCAAAAAACGGTAGTAGCGGGGCCAGAAATCATCTCGCGCGGATTCGTCTATGTAAGAGAATCAGAAAAGCTTTTAGAAGAAGCAACTAAGATTGTTCAGCAAATTTTAGAAAAGTGTATGGAAGACAAAGTGATCGAGTGGTCCTCATTAAAATTAAAAATGAGAGAAAGTTTAAATCAATTTTTATATGAAAAAACCCGTCGTAAACCGATGATTTTACCGATTATCATGGAAATCTAATGTGAAGCCTTCCCGCTGGGAAGGCTTTTTATTTGCAGCTGATGCGGATGTAATAACTATGAGAAGTTCATACTACTACTATCAATAAGTGAAAGGAGCTAGAATATGTTTGAAAATAACGAAAGATTACATTCTGATGAAGCGCCCCAGCAGCCTAATAAAAATGAAGAAAGCAAGGGCGGAATATTAGATAAAATTCAACAATTAGGACAGACCAACGTGGCTCAGCCTCCTCAGGATTCTAATATTCACTGTTTAACGATTGTAGGACAAATCGAAGGGCACATGCAGCTGCCTCCTCAAAACAAAACGACAAAATATGAGCATGTCATCCCGCAAATTGTGGCGATTGAACAAAATCCAAAAATTGAAGGATTGCTTATCATCTTGAATACAGTAGGTGGAGATGTAGAAGCGGGTCTTGCAATTGCTGAAATGATTGCTTCGTTATCCAAGCCTTCTGTGTCCATTGTGTTAGGAGGCGGACATTCAATCGGTGTTCCAATTGCGGTTTCAACTGATTATTCGTATATTGCCGGTACAGCGACCATGACCATTCATCCTATTCGCTTAACAGGTCTTGTTATTGGTGTACCGCAAACATTTGAATACTTGGATAAAATGCAAGAGCGCGTGATTAACTTTGTGAGAGAACATTCTCATATTTCAGAAGAAAAGTTTAAAGAACTTATGTTTTCAAAAGGGAACTTAACGCGTGATATCGGGACAAATGTAGTTGGCGGAGATGCTGTTTCATACGGGTTAATTAACGAAGTAGGCGGAGTTGCTCAAGCGATCAAAAAATTGAATGAACTGATTGAACAAGGACGTCAGAATGAGGAGCAGCTGCTGCAATGATTTTGTATACAATGATGCCGCAAGAACTGATCTTTGAGCAGTCTTATCATCAAGAACAATCTCAGCCAAAGCTTATTAACCATAATGGAATCCCGGTTATTGTTGAAGAAAATGAACAAAAGCAACAGCAAATTGTGAGGATTTTAAGCACGAATCCTCAAGATTATTTGAATGAAAATTATTATCCTGGTCAAATTTTGTCGTAAGGATTTCAGTATAATTATGGTGAATATGGTATAATGAATATGACGAAGAAGGCAGCCGCTGTATTGGCTGCTTTTTTATTCAACTGATAAAAGAAACAAAATCAACATAGAGTGTTGGACGTTGATTGGAGTGGAAAAATGGCAAAGAAAAAACGAAGAGGTCAAATAAAAAAGGATGAATGGAAACGCATATTGCGCTTTGAGCTTATTGGCTTATTTTTATTAGCATTAACGTTAATTGCCATGGCAGGACTTGGTGCTGTAGGACAGGCCCTTGTACTAGTGGTCCGCTTATTTATTGGCGAATGGTATATGCTGTGTTTAATCGGAATGGCTATTCTATCTGTTTATATTATTTGGAAAAGGGAAATGCCTCCTTTAGTGACGCGGCAGCTTATCGGTACATATCTCATTATTTTATCTATTTTACTGTTTAGTCATGTTACGTTATTTGAAAATTTATCAAAAAACGGAACGTTTACAGATCCGTCTGTCATTATGAACACGTGGGATTTGTATATGCTCGAAGCAACGGGCCAATCAAATCACAGCGATTTAGGCGGAGGGATGATGGGAGCTATTATGTTTGCCATGTTCTACTATCTATTTGATAGCTTAGGAACAGAACTTATCGCTGCCTTGCTTATTGTGATTGGTGTACTGCTTATTACCGGACGTTCGCTTCACGAAACGGTATTAAAACTTCTGTCACCTCTAGTGAATTTTTTAACAACGGAGTTAAAAGAAGGCTGGCAAGATATTCAGACGTGGAAACATAAAAAGAAAAAAGCCCCTAAAACAACAAAAAAGAGACGCCAAGAAAAAGCTGTTCAAGAACCTGAAGAAAGTATGGAAATAGAAGTAGAAGCACCTTCGCCTCCAATTATTGAACACTTTGACTACGGAGAGGAAGAGTCTAGTCAACCTCCTGCTGCTCCTATAGCTCCGGTGCCGCCGGTTATGGAATCGAAGCCTGTAGCTGCTGCACCGCAACAGCCAAGGCCGCAAAAGGAACAGGAAGAAGAAAAAGCTCCTATGATTACATTTACTGAAACGGAAAATAAAGAGTATGAGCTTCCTCCTATCAAGCTATTAACGATGCCAAAGAAAAGCAACCAGGCAAAAGAGCATAAAAACATTTATAAAAATGCCGAAAAACTTGAAAAAACGTTTCAAAGTTTCGGCGTAAAAGCAAAAGTGGCAAAAGTTCACCTTGGACCAGCTGTTACAAAATATGAAGTATATCCTGATGTAGGAGTAAAAGTAAGTAAGATTGTCAATTTAAGTGATGATCTAGCACTTGCATTAGCTGCCAAAGATATTCGGATTGAAGCTCCAATTCCCGGGAAATCAGCGGTAGGAATTGAAGTGCCGAACGAAGAAGTAGCGATGGTTTCACTTAGAGAAGTACTTGAAGCAACTGAAAATAACCGACCGGATAAAAAGCTATTAGTTGGTTTAGGAAGAGATATTTCAGGCGAAGCTGTGCTAGCAGAGCTTAATAAAATGCCTCATATGCTTGTAGCAGGGGCAACAGGAAGCGGAAAAAGTGTGTGTATCAATGGTATTATTATTAGTATTTTAATGAGGACAAAGCCTCATGAAGTAAAATTAATGATGATTGACCCTAAAATGGTTGAGCTCAATATGTACAATGGTATTCCACATTTATTGGCTCCTGTTGTAACGGATCCGAAAAAAGCTTCTCAAGCCTTAAAGAAAGTTGTAAATGAAATGGAGCGACGTTATGAGCTGTTTTCACACAGCGGAACGAGAAACATTGAAGGATATAACGATTTAGTAAAACGTATGAATGATGATGGAGACGCCGATGCAAAACAGCCGACTCTTCCTTATATTGTGGTGATTGTCGATGAGTTGGCTGACTTGATGATGGTTGCTTCATCTGACGTCGAAGATTCGATCACGCGTCTTGCTCAAATGGCTCGTGCTGCCGGCATTCATTTGATTATTGCTACGCAGCGACCATCAGTAGATGTTATTACGGGAGTTATTAAAGCAAATATTCCTTCCCGAATTGCTTTTAGTGTGTCTTCACAAACTGACTCTCGTACAATCTTAGATATGGGAGGAGCTGAGAAGCTTCTAGGAAGAGGAGATATGCTGTTCATGCCTGTTGGAGCTTCAAAACCTGTGCGTGTGCAAGGTGCCTTTTTATCAGATGAAGAAGTAGAAGAGATTGTTGATTTTGTAATTGCACAGCAAAAAGCGCAGTATCAAGAAGAAATGATTCCAACCGATGCTCCTGAACAAGTTGATGATTTTGCAGATGAGCTATATGACGAAGCGGTACAGCTTGTAGCAGAAATGCAAACAGCTTCTGTTTCTATGCTGCAGCGACGCTTTCGAATTGGCTATAACCGGGCTGCGCGCTTAATCGATGCGATGGAAGAGCGTGGAGTGGTAGGACCCTATGAAGGAAGTAAGCCGCGTTCCGTGCTGATTTCTCAGCAAAATGAGGATGTTGGATCTTAATAATGTTACTAGAAAAGATGAGGCTGGGACAAAAGTATTTTAGCTCAAGTGAAAAACGAACCATTAATCAACATGTTTGATTAGCGGTTCGTTTTTTTTGTTATGGTGAACATAGGTTTCATCTGTCTCGTTCCTTCTAGCAGTTGATTGAAGGTCAAGGCGAAGATCCTGCGGGAAAAGCGCAAGCGACGAGGAGGCTCATCGCCCGTCGAAACCGGAGGCTTGCACGGAAATTAACTGCGGTGTCACAAGATGTTCAGCTCATGTATTCCATTTGTTCATCTTTAGATTGATTCATTTCGTTATGTCTCAACCTCATTTTTATGGAATAAGAGACGGTAAGAATAGTATCATACAAAAATATGTCATGCTAAATAAATGAAATAAAAACGAATATTAAAAAATTTAATGACTAAAATGTTTGGTTTTTATCTAATATTAGAAGAAAAGCAGGTTGTTAGGTATGCTGACATTAAAAAATAACAAAAATTCATTTTTTTAAAAAAATATTAAAAATTTTAATAAAAAATTAATATAACCTATTTATTTATCTGTCGAAAAATGATATATTATTTTCGATTAAGTAGTCGAACATCAGAGGTCTGATGACTTTTTAATATGGAGGAAGAGTGATGTCTATACGTGCGGATAATCGGCACTTGTATTTACAAGTGATTGATAAAATTAAACAAAATATAGAAAAAGGAATTTTTAAAGAAAAGGAAAGACTCCCTTCAGAGTTTGATTTATCAAAGCAGCTAGGGGTTAGCCGCGCAACGCTACGTGAGGCACTTCGCATATTAGAAGAAGAGAATATTATTGTTCGCAGACACGGCGTGGGAACATTTGTCAACACGAAGCCTACTTTTTTGTCAGGAATTGAGCAATTAAATAGTATAACACATATGATTGAACAAGCCGGTATGAAGGCTGGAACAATCTTCTTATCTTCTCAAATACAAGAGTTGTCTGAAAATGATTTAACACGTTTTGCTTGCGGGGAAGATGAACAGATTTTATTTGTTGAACGGGTGAGAACGGCAAACGGAGAGCCGGTGGTATATTGCATGGACAAGGTTCCTCAAAAAATATTGCCTGAAAATTTTGAATATAAACAAGAGTCTTTGCTAGAAATCCTTGAAAAACAAGCAGGAAAGCACATTTCATACGCCGTGGCAAACATTGAGCCTCTAGGCTATCATGAAAAAGTTTCTCCTATTTTACAATGCGAACCAGAAACCGCTTTGCTTGTACTGAAACAAATGCATTATGACCAGTATGATGAACCTATTTTATATTCCATCAATTATTTTAAGGCTGATCAATTCAGTTTCCAAGTACTGCGTAAGCGCGTCTAGTTTTTTTGTGTTTAAATGTCAGAAAATTTACAACTGTTTAACATTGTCCTTTTAAGGAGGTGTCAAATGTAGGTCACAAGGACGAAATAGAAAATTGGCTTTATACTTTTAAAACTATTCAGGGGGTTAAAACATGTTAAAACGTAAAACGGGACTTGCATTATCATTAGTATTAGCGGCAGGAACACTTTTAAGCGCGTGTGGCTCAGACGACGCAGGTAAGAGCGGCGGAGATAAAAAAGCGGCGGATTTTAAAGTGGGAATGGTAACAGATACGGGCGGGGTAGATGATAAATCGTTTAACCAATCTGCTTGGGAAGGTCTGACAAAGTTCGGGAAAGATAACGGACTTGATGAAGGGACTGGATATAAGTATTTGCAGTCTACAAAAGCATCTGAATACGAGAGCAATCTTTCTAAATTTGCTGAGAGTGGCTACAACTTGACGTATGGAATTGGCTTTTTATTAAAAGAAGATATTAAAAAAGCAGCAAAGCAGTATCCTGATGCTAACTTTGCATTAGTAGACGATACGCTAAAGTCAGAGAACTTAGATAACGTGGCAAGCATTCTATTTAAAGAAGAGCAAGGCTCCTTCTTAGTAGGGGTAGTGGCGGCTAAACAAACAAAAACGAACAAAATCGGCTTTATCGGAGGCGTTGAATCTCCATTAATCAAGAAGTTTGAAAACGGATTTAAAGCAGGTGTTAAATCTGTAAACCCAGATGCTGAAGTTATCTCTCAATACGCAGAAAGTTTTAACTCTCCAGAAAAAGGTTCGGCTATTGCTTCTACGATTTACAGCAAAGGCGCTGATATTATTTATCAAGCGGCTGGCGGTACTGGAAACGGCGTATTTACAGAAGCTAAAAACCGTTCAAAAGGCGGGAAAGAAAAAAAGGTTTGGGTAATTGGAGTTGACCGCGATCAGCATGAAGAAGGTATGCCTGAAAACGTAACGTTAACGTCGATGGTTAAACGCGTTGACTTGGCTGTAGAAGATGTTGCCAAAAAAGCAATGGACGACAAATTTCCTGGTGGTAAAGAAGTTGTGTTTGGCTTAAAAGAAGACGGAGTAGGAATTGCTCCATCACAAGATAATGTAAGTAAAGATGCGTTAAAAGCAGTTGATGAGTATAAGCAAAAAATTCTAGACGGTGACATTACAGTGCCTCAAACGGATAAAGAATTTAAAGAGTTTGAAAAAACGCTAAAAAAATAAGCTGACGTCTGTTAAGCAATGATTATATGAGTATAAAAGGCTAGTGAAAACTAGCCTTTTTCATAGCCAAAAAACCGAAGACAGAATCCTGTAGCAGGCAGGAATAGGGAGTGAAAGCAGTGGAATATGTTATTGAAATGCTAGATATTCGCAAAGAATTTCCCGGTATTGTCGCTAATGACAATATTACACTCCAAGTGAAAAAGGGAGAAATTCATGCTTTGTTAGGAGAAAATGGTGCCGGTAAGTCAACGCTGATGAACGTTTTATTTGGACTTTATCAGCCTGAAAAAGGGCAGATTCGTGTAAACGGTCAAGAAGTCAAAATCACGGACCCTAACGTAGCGAACGACTTAGGGATTGGGATGGTTCATCAGCACTTTATGCTTGTTCAAAACTTTACAGTAACAGAAAATATTATTCTTGGAAACGAACCGACGCGAACGGGGAAAATCAACATTAAAAAAGCAGCTCAAGATATTCAAGAGCTTTCAAATCAATATGGATTATCGGTAGATCCATATGCGAAGATTCAAGATATCTCAGTTGGCATGCAGCAGCGAGTGGAAATTTTAAAAACGCTTTACAGAGGAGCCGATATTCTTATTTTTGATGAACCTACTGCCGCCTTAACACCTCAGGAAATTACGGAATTAATTCAAATTATGAAAAAGTTAATTCAAGAAGGAAAGTCAATTATTTTAATTACGCATAAATTAAAAGAAATTATGTCAGTGTGCGACCGCTGTACAATTATTCGAAAAGGTGTGGGAGTTGGCACGGTAAATGTGCAAGAGACGAACCCTGATGAACTTGCTGCTTTAATGGTAGGAAGAGAAGTTCATTTTAAAACTGAAAAGAAAACAGCGACTCCAAAAGAAGCTGTGTTAACAATAAAAGAATTAGTAGTAGAAGACAGCCGAGGAGTAGAGGCTGTAAGTTCACTTAATCTAAGCGTTCGAGCAGGCGAAATTGTAGGCATCGCGGGTGTAGATGGAAATGGTCAAACAGAGCTGATTGAGGCAATTACGGGTCTGAGAAAAATAAAGTCGGGTTCGATCACATTAAAAAATCAAGAACTGTCTACGTTATCGACTCGTAAAATTACGGAGTCAGGAGTAGGACATATTCCGCAGGATCGCCATAAGCACGGACTGGTATTAGATTATACAATTGGTGAAAATATCGGTCTTCAAACGTATTATCAAAAGCCGATGTCTAAATCAGGTATTTTGAATTATAAAGAGCTGTATAAAAAAGCAAAAGAGTTAATTGCAGAATATGATGTGCGAACGCCTAGTGAATATACACAAGCGCGATCGCTATCGGGCGGAAATCAGCAAAAAGCTATTATTGCCCGTGAAGTAGACCGCAGTCCGGAACTATTAATTGCAGCTCAGCCAACGAGGGGGCTGGACGTAGGAGCCATTGAATTTATTCATAAAAAGCTGATTGAAGAACGAGATAAAGGACGAGCAGTGCTGCTCGTTTCGCTAGAACTAGATGAAGTAATAAATTTAAGCGATCGCATTGCGGTTATTTACGAAGGGAAAATAGTCGACATTGTAGATCCAAAAGAAACGAATGAACAAGAGTTAGGCTTATTAATGGCAGGCGGTACGCGTGAGAAAGCGGGTGGAACAGCATGAATAAACTTGTGAAAAATGAACGTGTAATGACGATTTTGATCCCTGTTGTATCGGCCATATTAGGACTCATTGCCGGAGCGGTTATTATGTTACTAGGCGGCTATGATCCAATGCTTGGCTATCAATCTCTTTTTGACGGGATGTTTGGAACGCCAAAAGCCATTGGAGAAACGATTCGTGCCATGACTCCTCTTGCTCTGGCTGGTATCGCGGTTGCGTTTGCTTATAAAACCGGTCTCTTTAACATTGGAGTAGAAGGACAGCTTTTAGTTGGCTGGTTGGCTTCAGTATGGGTTGGATATGCGTTTGATTTACCAGCAGTCATTCATATTCCTTTAGCTGTATTAGCAGCAGCTGCAGCTGGAGCAGTTTGGGCGTTTATTCCAGGATTTTTAAAAGCAAAATTTCATGTTCATGAAGTAATTGTTTCCATAATGATGAACTATATTGCCCTTTATACAACGAGCAGCTTAATCCGTACGTATTTATATGCGGGTAATGAAAAATCGTATGATATTAAAGAATCGGCATCTTTAGCATCAAGCTTTTTAGCACAGTTAACCAATAACTCTCGCCTTCATTACGGCATTCTTATTACCATCGCTGCAGCCGTTGTAATGTGGTTTATTTTGAATAAAACAGCTAAGGGCTTCGAGCTAAGAGCTGTTGGTTTTAATCAGCATGCTTCACAGTATGCAGGAATGAATGTAGGCCGAAACATTGTGTTATCCATGGCGATTTCAGGCGCTTTTGCCGGGCTTGCCGGGGCAATGGAAGGGCTTGGAACATTTCAGTATATGGGCACATTCACTGCGTTTACAGGTACGGGGTTTGACGGTATCGCCGTAGCCCTTTTAGGAGCTAACAGCGCAATTGGAATTTTATTAGCTTCATTCTTTTTCGGAGGATTGCAAACGGCGGCTCCTCAAATGAACTTTATGACAGGGGTACCGTCTGAATTAATTCAAATTGTCATTGCGCTTATTATCTTTTTTGTTGCATCTAGTTATTTAATTCGCTGGGTGCTTGGCCGTGCAGGCAAGGGGGGAGCAAAATGAACTTCTTAGAGGTGTTAGCCATTATTATTCCAGCGGCGCTTTATTCAGCTGCACCGCTTATCTTTACCGCGCTCGGAGGGATATTTAGTGAACGTTCCGGGGTCGTGAACATCGGATTAGAAGGGCTGATGATGTTTGGCGCGTTCACAGGTATTGTCTCAACCCTTTTACTTCAGGATTCATTAGGTGCTTGGGCCCCGTGGGTAGCGATAGTAATTGCGGCTGTTGTTTGCGCTGTGTTCTCGCTGATTCATGCTGTTGCAAGTATTACATTAAAAGCAGATCAAACGGTAAGTGGTGTAGCGCTGAATTTTCTAGCTGCGGGTCTTTCAATCTTTTTAATCAAAAAGATTTTTGGGAAAGGACAAACAGATTTTATCCAATTCCGTATCGATAAAGTAAGTATTCCAGGTCTATCAGATATTCCAGTAATCGGTAAAATTCTGTTTTCGAATGTTCCTATTACGTCTTATATTGCAATTGCGCTAGCTTTTGCTGTATGGTACATCATTTATAAAACACCATTTGGTCTTCGTCTTCGTTCAGTTGGTGAACACCCAATGGCAGCAGACACGATGGGGATCAAAGTTGTGAGAATGCGTTATGTTGGCGTTATGATTTCCGGCATGTTCGCTGGAATCGGCGGAGCGGTGTATGCTACGTCTATCGCTACAAACTTTGCAGCGGGAACGATTGCTGGACAAGGGTTCCTTGCTATTGCAGCTATGATTTTTGGAAAATGGCATCCTATTGGTGCTTTAGGTGCAGCCATGTTTTTCGGATTAGCACAGTCTTTGAGTATCACGGGAGCTCAGATTCCGGTTATTCAAGATATCCCATCCGTCCTTTTAACCATTGCACCGTACGTATTAACAATCTTAGCACTTACTGGTTTTGTAGGACGTGCTGAGGCTCCTAAAGCGCTGGGCGTTCCTTATGAAAAAGGCCGCCGCTAATAAATCCGCTATATAAGGTCTAACAATGACTAAAGTTGGATAAATATAGAAGGTGGAGACAAAGAAATCATATTCTTTTCTCCGCCTTTTTTTCATTGAGAGAAAGAATATGAAAAGAAATGAGGAAGCGCGCGGCAAGTTACTTGAAAATGTTTCCTTGAATTCGATATAGTGGTTATAAGACTAAAATTAGCGTTAAAGATTCAAAATAGAAGTATTGTCTAGTTAATACATCAAAATTTAAAAGGAGGTTTATATATGAAATTATTGACTGAACAAAAACATGAACTAGAAGGATTGACTGTTCATACCATTCAAACAGCTAAGTACAAAACAAACACGTTCATTTTAAAACTAAATGCCCCTTTAGATAAGAAAACGGTGACAATGCGTGCCCTTTTACCTTATGTGCTTCAAAGCGCTACCGAGTCGCTGCCGTCTACGACAAAGCTTCGTACATATTTAGATGAGCTTTATGGTGCTACTTTACAAGTAGACTTAACAAAAAAAGGTGATAACCACGATATTACGATTCGCATTGATATAGCAAATGAAAAATATTTGAAAGATTCAACTCCGCTTTTGCAAAAAGCGTTAGCGCTTCTTGGCGATATTTTATTAAAGCCAGCAGTTGAAGGGGACTCTTTTTTAAAGGATATTATGACAAAAGAAAAGCGTTCGCTTCGTCAGAGAATTCAAGCCGTATTTGATGATAAAATGCGCTATGCTAATTTAAGACTAGTTGAAGAAATGTGTAAAGAAGAACCTTACTCTTTACATGTAAACGGTCAAATTGACGACGTGGAAGAAATTACAGGTGAAAGTTTGTACGCCTATTATCAGAAGGTGTTAAAAGAAGATGCCATTCACCTTTATGCTATTGGAGATTTGCAAGTCGAAGAGGTTTTACAAACAGTAAAAGAAACATTTACGTTACCAAAGCGCGAGCAAAAAGATATTGAAGATTCTATTACGTCTAAAGATATCTCAAAAGTAAATGAAGTAGTGGAAAAACAAGAAGTAAAACAAGGGAAATTAAATATTGGCTACCGCACAAATGTTGTATATGGAGATAGACAGTATTTTGCTCTGCAAGTATTTAACGGTATATTCGGAGGTTTCTCACATTCTAAGCTATTTATCAATGTGCGTGAAAAAGCAAGCTTAGCCTATTATGCCGCTTCAAGGGTAGAAAGTCATAAGGGATTACTGATGGTTATGTCGGGTATTGATGCTAAAAATTACGACCAAGCCGTTACCATTATTAAAGAACAAATGCAGGAGATGAAGCAAGGGTCGTTTACAGACGGCGAAATCGCTCAAACAAAAGCCGTCATTCACAATCAGCTGCTTGAAACGGTGGATACTCCACGAGGACTAGTAGAGGTTATGTATCATAATGAATTAACAGGTAAAGATATTTCAATTGACGAATACTTAAAGCATATTGATGCGGTATCTAAGCAGGAAATTATTAAAGTGGCTGAGAAAATTGAGATGGATACAATTTATTTCTTAACAGGAACGGGCGGTGAAGAAAATGGAGAAAATTGAATTTTCGCAGCTTCAGGAACAGCTGTATCATGAAAAAATGGATAACGGGCTGCAAGTATATATTTTGCCAAAGCCGGAGTTTAACAAAACGTTTGCTACCTTTACAACGAACTATGGATCGATTGACAATCAATTTGTACCACTAAATGAAAATGAAATGACAAAAGTTCCGGACGGAATCGCACACTTTTTAGAGCATAAATTATTTGAAAAAGAAGACGGGGATGTTTTTCAGCAGTTTAGTAAACAAGGCGCTTCGGCCAATGCGTTTACTTCTTTTACCCGCACAGCTTACTTATTCAGCTGTACGTCAAATTTTGAAGAAAACCTTGAAACATTAGTGGATTTTGTACAAGAGCCGTACTTCTCAGAAAAAACGGTCGAAAAAGAAAAAGGCATTATCGGTCAAGAAATTACAATGTATGACGACAATCCGGACTGGCGTTTGTATTTTGGTACCATTCAAAATATGTACAAAAACCACCCTGTTAAAATTGATATTGCAGGCACGATCGAATCGATTTCACATATCAATAAAGATTTGCTGTATACATGCTATGAAACGTTCTACCATCCAAGCAACATGCTGTTGTTCATTGTAGGTCCTGTTGATGCAGAAAAGGTAATGAAGCAAGTTCGAGAAAATCAGCAGAAAAAAGATTATAAAGAAATATCTGACATACAGCGTCATTTTGACGAAGAGCCTGAAACGGTGGATCAAGAAAAACAAGTACTAAAAATGCCGGTGCAGTCTTCTAAATGTATGGTGGGTCTAAAAGCGAAAAATCCGCAGCGTTCAGGTGGAGAAATGCTTAAATATGAGTTAGCAATGAATATTATCTTAGATTACGCATTTGGCAAAAGCTCTTCGTACTATGAGGAGTTATATGCAGACGGGCTTATTGATGAAACATTTGCTTATGATTATACGGAGGAAAGAGGATTTGGTTTTGCTCTTATTGGAGGAGATACGGACCAACCGGAGCAGCTGTATGATCGAGTTAAACAAATTTTACTTGAAATGAAAACAAAATCACTAACTGAAGAAGAACTTGAGCGTATCCGTAAAAAGAAAATCGGCGGATTTTTACGTTCATTAAACTCACCTGAGTTTATCGCTAATCAGTTTACACGCTATGCATTTAATGATATGAATTTATTTGATATTGTTGAAACGCTGGAAAAATTGAAGGTGAACGAAATAAAAGATGTGCTAAACGAGATTATTGATGAAAAGAACTTTACGGTTTGTGAAGTAGTACCTAAATGAAGATGATTGTTGCCAAAAAAGCTGATGTTCATCAGCTTTTTTGCATGTAAAGGAGAGAAGGTTATGGAGAAATTTGCCCTTGTGACAGGTGCAAGCGGAGGAATTGGCACAGCAATTGCTAAGCAATTGGCTGAGGAAGGATATTCGCTTATTTTGCATTACCACCAACGAAGAGACAGACTAGAGGAGCTTGCACATGAGCTTGCTGAAAAGGTAAAAACCGTGTTTACGGTACAAGCGGATTTATCATGTAAAGAGGGAGTGGAGAAGTTTTTAGAGGAAATTATTGTTCCCGTAGAAGTGATTATTCATAACAGCGGACGAAGTGTTAGCGGGTTAATGACAGATACTCAGGCAAGAGAAACCGAAGAAATGATCTATCTTCACATCACGGCTCCCTTTGTTATTACCAAAGCTTTATTACCTAAAATGATTAGTGCTAAAAGCGGACAAATCATCATGATTTCTTCCATTTGGGGACTTACAGGAGCTTCGTTTGAAGTCCTTTATTCCATGGTAAAAGGTGCACAAAATACGTTTGTAAAAGCTTTGGCAAAAGAGGTTGCACTAAGTGGGATTCGAGTAAATGGAGTTGCGCCTGGAGCGATTGAAACGGATATGATGGCCAGCTATTCAAAAGAAGAGGTCAAGGAGCTGGCTGAAGAGATCCCTTTAGGAAGAATAGGATATCCAAAAGAAGTGGCAGATGCTGTTTCATATTTAATATCTTCACGAGCTTCCTACATAACGGGACAAATATTATCGGTTAATGGTGGTTGGTACATATAAAGTGTGCATAAAATCAAAAACACGGTACAAACTATGATATGAATAAACCTTAAGGAGGGCTACTCATGTCAGTATTAGAAAACTGGGATAGCTGGAAAGATTTTTTAGGCGACCGTTTACATCATGCGCAAAACGAAGGAATGCAAGAAGAAGTTATTCATGATCTTGCTTATCAAATTGGTGGATATTTAGCAAACCAAGTTGATGCAAAAAATGATCAAGAGCGAATTTTAGCAGACCTTTGGAGCGTTGCTTCTAAAGAAGAGCAGCATGCGATTGCGAGCAGCATGGTGAAATTAGTTCAAAATAACGGATCAGTAAAATAATTTATCGTTTCTAAAAAGGAGCTAATTCACCGCGTGTGAAAGCTCCTTTTTTCTTAGAATTAAATAGTACAAATAAATAAGCGCTTACATACATAACAAATGTAGAACTACTTGTCTTTAGGGTTTATAATATAATGGAAATCATTTATAGTTAAACTAGGTGAAAAAAAGGGGGCACCTCTCGAAGGCCAGCCAAGAAATGGGAGGGGTTTGATGGAGAAAATTGAGTGGTATTTAGAATATCAAATACAAAAAAATCGTCCGGGTCTTTTAGGTGATATTTCATCGCTTCTTGGAATGTTGTCAATTAATATTGTCACAATCAATGGAGTGGATGATATTCGCCGTGGATTATTGCTGCGCTGTGATTCACATGAGCAAATAGACAGGCTTGAATCTATTTTGAAAACAATGGATAATATCATTGTGACAAAAATGAGACCGCCTAAATTGCGTGATAAGTTAGCAGTGCGTCACGGTCGCTATATTCAGCGGGACGCAGATGATAAAAAGACGTTCCGTTTCGTAAGAGATGAATTAGGTTTGCTCGTAGATTTTATGGCGGAACTGTTTAAACAAGACGGTCATAAGCTTATCGGCATTCGGGGGATGCCGCGCGTAGGCAAAACCGAATCCATTGTAGCAGCTAGCGTGTGTGCGAACAAAAGGTGGCTTTTTGTGTCTTCTACACTCTTAAAACAAACGATTCGCAGTCAGCTTATTGCTGACGAATACAACGCTGATAATATTTTTATTATTGACGGGATTGTATCGACAAAACGAGCGAATGAAAAGCACTGGCAGCTTGTTCGAGAAGTAATGAATGTACCCGCGACAAAAATTGTGGAGCATCCGGATGTATTTGTACAAAATACCGAGTATTCGTTAGATGATTTTGCCTACATTATTGAAATAAGAAACGACCCCAATGAGAAAATTACATATGAAATAATGGAAGGTCCTCAAATGTTTCAAGACGGTGGATTATCGATGTTTGATTTTTAGCATAATTGGTAGGTGTTAGCATTGACAGAGTTAGGACAAAGGTTAAGACAAGAACGAGAAAGCAAAGGATTGTCGTTAGAGGATTTACAAAAACTAACGAAAATTCAAAAACGCTATTTACTTGGCATTGAAGAAGGCAATTATGAGGTTATGCCGGGGAAATTTTACGTACGAGCGTTTATTAAGCAATACTGCGAAGCAATTGGGTTGGACACAGATGCTATTTTTGAAGAATACAAATCAGACATTCCTTCAACTCAAACAGAAGACATGCCGCAGCAGCTTTCGCGCGTTCGCAGCCGCAAAGAAATTCCTCAGCATACAAAAGGAGTTTCAAAAGCATATGACTACCTTCCAACTGTTCTAGTGGTGGCGGGAGTTGTAGTTGTTGGGATTATTATTTGGGTAATCGCTCAAAATATCGTCTCGGATAAAAACAAGGAGCAGGCTAACCAAGAAGCTCCAAACAGCGAAGTTCAGCAGTCTAACACGCAGGAAGAAACGAATGAAACTACTGCAAAAAATGACAATAGCAAGTCAGAAGATGAACAAAGTGCTGCTGATAAGAAAGAACAAGAAAAAGAAAAAGCTGAAAAAGAAAAAGCTGAAAAAGAAAAAGCCGCAAAAGAAAAAGCTGAGAAAGAAAAAGCTGAAAAAGAAAAGAAAGACAGCGGTAAACAAGAATACAAGGAAGTTCAAAAAACAGGCAGAAGTGCTACGTATGCTCTTTCCGGTACAGATGCATTTAATCTAGAAGTAACATCCACTCAAGCAGATACTTGGTTAGATGTGAAAAATGGAAAAGGAAATGCCTTCTTTAGCTCCATTCTAAAAAAAGGTGAAACAAAACAATTTGATTTGACGAAAGAAACTGAAGCTCGTGTCAACATCGGTTATTCACCTGGAGTAGAGTTAAAAGTAAATGGAAAAGCGGTTGACTTGCCGTTTGATTCATCCAAGCAAGTTCGACAAGTTGTAACGATTCAATATCAGCCGGCAGAAGCACAGTAAACACCCTGTTTTAAAAAGTGATCAGGGTGTAAATAAAGATAATATGTGAATTAATCATTCATTCACGCTATAATAAAACCAAAGCCGTGCAAACAACTTCGTTTGCACGCTTTCAGTTTGTAACAGTAATTGGAGGCAGAAGAAGTGAATTTACCAAACAAGATTACCATTTCGCGGATTTTTCTAATTCCCGTATTCCTCATTTTTATGATGGTGCCGCTACCATTTGGCACAGTGGAGGCGGCAGGAAAAGAGATTCCAATCGCTCACCTATTAGGGGCAGCATTATTTATTATTGCATCTACAACAGACTGGATAGACGGATACTATGCTCGAAAGTACGATTTAGTCACGAACTTGGGTAAATTTTTAGATCCACTAGCAGACAAGCTATTGGTTTCAGCTGCGCTTGTAGCTATTGTTGACTTAGATTTAATTGCAGGTGCAGGATGGGCTGCTATCATCATTATTAGCCGTGAATTTGCTATCACTGGTTTAAGACTTGTACTAGCAGGGGAAGGGGAAGTTGTAGCAGCAAATATGTTAGGTAAAATTAAAACATGGACTCAAATTTTAGCTATTTCAGCTATTCTGTTGTATAACTTGCCTTTTGAATGGGTTTCCATTCCATTTGCTAGCGTAATGCTTTGGATCTCAGTGATTTTTACGGTTATTTCAGGCTGGGACTACTTTGCTAAAAACAAACAGGCTTTTGTTAACTCAAAATAAGCAAGATGGAGATGATATGATGAACGCTGAAATTATTGGAGTCGGCTCTGAGCTGCTGCTTGGACAAATTGCCAATACAAACGCTCAGTATTTATCGAAAAAATTAGCCGAACTTGGAATTAATGTTTACTATCATACGGTAGTAGGAGATAATGCACAGCGCTTAAAAGAAGTGATTGCTACAGCTCAAACGCGTGCAGAGTTAATTATTTTCACAGGCGGGCTTGGTCCTACAAAAGATGACTTAACAAAAGAAACAATTGCGAGTGTGCTAGGAGTAGAGCTGACAACAAATGCAGAAGCACTTGAAAGCATTGAAGCCTATTTCAAACAGTCAAATCGTGTCATGACACCTAACAATAAAAAACAGGCAATTGTGCTAGAAGGTTCAGCAGTGCTCCCTAACGATTACGGAATGGCTCCAGGTATGGGGCTTACGGTAGAGGGAAAACACTATATGCTATTTCCAGGGCCACCAAAAGAGCTTTATCCAATGTATGAATCGTATGGTCAAGAATTTTTAGCTCAAAAGCTTGAATTAAAAGAAAGTATTGAATCACGCGTTCTTCGCTTTTTCGGAATAGGAGAATCACAGCTTGAGACGGAAATTGAAGATTTGCTTGATGCGCAAACCAACCCGACGATTGCGCCGCTAGCAGGAGATGGAGAAGTGACGCTTCGCTTAACTGCTAAGCACGCTGATACTGCTGAAGCACAGCGCATGTTAGACGAAGTGGAAAAAACCATTTCAGAGCGCGTAGGCGATTATTTATATGGGTATGAAACAACTTCTTTACATAATGAATTGGTAAAAGAATTAACGGCACAAGGATTAACGATTGCTTCAGCCGAGAGTTTAACCGGCGGTTTATTCAGCGAACGTTTAACAACTGTTTCAGGTGCTGGAGAAGCTGTAAAAGGCAGCCTGGTCGCCTATCATTATGAAATCAAGCAAAATATTCTCGGAGTGAGCGAACACACGCTGAATCAGTACGGAGCCGTTAGCGAGCAGTGCGCGGCTGAAATGGCTCAGCGTATTCAACAGTTATGTAAAACAGATATTGGCATCGGGTTTACAGGTGTAGCTGGACCCTCCAAACAAGAAGGACATCCTGTAGGAACAGTATATATAGGAGTAGCCTATAAAGATCAAGCTCCTCAAGTTTACAGCCTGCAGCTATCTGGAAGCCGCCAGGGGATTCGTTCACGAACGGTTAATTATGGCTGTCATTACGTATTAAAGATGATAAAAAAATAAAGAAAAAAAGGCTGTTTAGTTTTTCCAAAACAGCCTTTTTTTTATAAAATAATAAACGAACATTTATTCGCTTTTTGCTTGTCAAACGACTCAAAAACTAGTATAGTAAGTTATAGAAAGTTGTTAATTCGACATTGCTACTACATCGTAGTAAGTTTGCAGTTTATAGATGATTTCAAAGAGATAGAGGAGGAAATTGAGTGAACGATCGTCAAGCAGCTCTTGATATGGCTTTAAAACAAATTGAAAAGCAATTTGGTAAAGGTTCAATTATGAAATTAGGTGAACAAACGGAAAAAAGAATTTCTACAATTCCAAGTGGTTCATTAGCGTTAGATATAGCTTTAGGTGTAGGTGGATATCCACGTGGACGTGTAGTTGAAGTATATGGTCCCGAAAGCTCAGGTAAAACAACAGTCGCTCTTCATGCGATTGCAGAAGTTCAACAGCAGGGCGGACAGGCTGCATTTATCGATGCGGAGCACGCGTTAGATCCTGTATATGCTCAAAAATTAGGTGTGAATATTGATGAGCTATTATTATCTCAGCCTGATACGGGAGAACAAGCTTTAGAAATCGCTGAAGCTTTAGTTCGAAGCGGTGCAGTAGATATTATCGTTGTTGACTCAGTAGCAGCATTAGTGCCAAAAGCGGAAATTGAAGGGGAAATGGGAGACTCTCACGTGGGTCTACAAGCTCGTTTAATGTCTCAAGCGTTGCGTAAACTATCTGGAGCTATCAACAAGTCTAAAACAATCGCTATCTTTATTAACCAAATTCGTGAAAAAGTCGGCGTTATGTTTGGTAACCCTGAAACAACTCCTGGTGGACGTGCGCTTAAATTCTATTCTTCAGTGCGTCTAGAAGTGCGTCGTGCAGAGCAGTTAAAGCAAGGAAACGATATTGTAGGTAACAAAACAAGAATTAAAGTTGTGAAAAACAAAGTAGCTCCGCCTTTCCGTGCTGCTGAAGTAGATATTATGTACGGAGAAGGTATTTCAAAAGAGGGTGAAATTTTGGATATCGCTTCTGAACTAGATATTGTTCAAAAAAGTGGATCTTGGTATTCATATAATGACGAGCGTCTAGGTCAAGGTCGCGAAAATGCAAAACAATTCTTAAAAGAAAATACTGATATTCGTCAGGAAATTGCGGGACAAGTGCGTGAACATCATGGTTTAGACCAAGATGGAGAGCCAGCTCCTGAGGATGACGATCAAGGCGATTTAAATATTTAATTTGCTGCGAGATAAAAAAAGACTCCTCTATTTCAAAGAAGGGGTCTTTTTTTTGTAAAAATTGTTAATGCTAGAAAAGTAACATACGAAATTTCAATATATACTGTAGAGGCAGGCTTGACAATAAAAATGCACAGATTTACAATTAAGATGTATATTTTCCCTTTTTAAAACATTTTAGCGTTTAAAAGCCTTTGTGTGTATATTGAAAGGTGAATACGATGTACATGCCGACATGAAATTTAAAACTTACAAGTTTATAGCAAGGGGAGGTGAAATGATGGATACTAATACAATCATCTTCGCTTTGCTTGGCCTAATCGTCGGTGCAGTTGTTGGCTTTTTTGTTTGTAAATCGATTGCTGAAGCTAAAATTGCGGGAGCAAAGTCTAGTGCAGAACAAATTATTGATGAAGGAACCCGCGAGGCGGAAGCTTTGAAAAAAGAAGCTTTACTAGAAGCGAAGGATGAAATCCATCAGCTTCGTACAGAGGCAGAACAAGATATTCGTGATCGTCGAGCAGAACTTCAAAAACAAGAAAATCGATTAATGCAAAAAGAGGAAAATCTTGATCGTAAAGACGAATCACTTGATAAACGTGAAGCGTTACTTGAAAAGAAAGATGATTCTCTTACTGTTAAACAACAGCATATTGAAGAGATGGAAAGCAAAGTTGAAGAAGTAGTACGTGCACAGCAAACAGAGCTAGAGCGCATTTCAAGCTTAACAAGAGAAGATGCAAGAGCGATTATTTTAGATCGTGTTGAAAATGAACTTTCCCACGACATTGCAATAATGGTAAAAGAAACAGAAAACCGTGCAAAAGAAGACGCCGATAAAAAGGCGAAAGAAATTCTTTCACTTGCTATTCAGCGTTGCGCAGCAGATCATGTTGCTGAAACGACTGTCTCAGTTGTTAACTTGCCAAATGACGAAATGAAAGGCCGAATTATCGGTCGAGAAGGTCGAAACATCCGTACGCTTGAAACTTTGACAGGAATTGATCTTATTATTGATGATACGCCAGAAGCAGTTATTTTATCAGGATTTGACCCAATTCGTCGTGAGACAGCAAGAATTGCACTTGATAAACTCGTTCAAGATGGTCGTATCCATCCCGCACGTATTGAAGAAATGGTTGAAAAATCTCGCCGTGAAGTGGACGAATATATTCGTGAAGTTGGTGAACAAACGACGTTTGAAGTCGGTGTTCACGGGTTGCACCCAGACTTGATGAAAATTCTTGGTCGCTTAAAATTCAGAACAAGCTATGGTCAAAATGTGTTGAAACATTCAATGGAAGTAGCTCATTTATCAGGACTTATGGCTGCTGAATTAGGTGAAGATGAAACGTTAGCCAAACGAGCAGGATTGTTACATGATATTGGTAAAGCAATTGATCATGAGGTAGAAGGAAGTCACGTAGAAATCGGTGTTGAATTAGCTACCAAGTATAAAGAACATCCGGTTGTTATTAACGCGATTGCTTCTCACCATGGAGATACAGAACCAACATCAATCATTGCTGTACTAGTCGCAGCAGCGGATGCATTATCTGCTGCAAGACCAGGTGCTCGCAGTGAGACGTTAGAAAACTACATTCGTCGTCTTGAAAAGTTAGAAGAAATTTCAGAGTCTTATGAAGGCGTTGAAAAATCATTTGCAATTCAAGCAGGGCGTGAAGTTCGTATTATGGTGAAACCAGATACGATTGGTGATCTAGAAGCGCATCGACTTGCTCGAGATATCCGAAAACGAATTGAAGATGAGCTGGATTATCCTGGCCACATCAAAGTAACCGTTATTCGTGAAACAAGAGCAGTAGAGTATGCAAAATAAAAATGAAGTGGCGTTTCGCCACTTTATTTTTTTTCGTAGAGATGAAGATGCAGATTAAGAATAAAGTATAGGAGCTTTTACATGAGAATTTTATTTATTGGAGACGTAGTTGGTTCTCCAGGCCGTGAAATGGTTGAAGAATATTTACCAAGATTAAAAAGAAAATACTCTCCGGGACTTACAATTGTGAATGGAGAAAATGCAGCTTCGGGCAAAGGCATTACTGAAAAGATTTATCGTCAGTTCTTACAAGCAGGGGCTAACATTATTACCCTTGGTAACCACGCGTGGGACAAGCGTGAAATTTTTGATTTTATTGACGATGCAAAAAATCTTGTTCGTCCGGCTAATTTTCCTGAAGGTACACCGGGCAAGGGAATTACGTATTTTACGTATAATCAGCTTGAGGTAGCCGTGATTAATTTACAAGGGCGCACGTTTATGGCTCCGCTTGATTGTCCATTTCAAAAAGCAGATGAACTGATTGAAGAAGCACGTCAGCGCACTCCGCTTATTTTTATTGATTTTCATGCTGAAACAACAAGTGAAAAGCAAGCGATTAGCTGGTATGTGGACGGCCGTGTCAGCGCTGTTGTCGGCACTCATACGCACGTTCAAACAGCTGACAATCGTATATTGCCAAAAGGAACAGCTTACATCTCTGACGTAGGAATGACGGGACCGTATGACGGCATTTTAGGGATGGAGCGAGAAGCTGTTATTAAGCGTTTTTTAACGTCTCTTCCTGTTCGATTTGAAGTGCCAAAAGAAGGAAGAACGCAGCTTAGTGGAATCGTTATTGATATTGATCAAAAGACGGGGAAAACAACAAAAACAGAGCGGATTTTAATTAACGAAGACCATCCGTTTTTTGAATAAAGGGAAAAAGTCAATGTGTCGAAAGACGATACATTGGCTTTTTTATTTTGTCAAAAACGTAAAAAGAAAAAAGAAAGGTGTAGAAATATAAGTTTTTGAATATTTAGGAAAAACAAGCAGGAATACGTTTGACATATCGTGAATATAGTAACATTGAAATCAATTAAGTCATTGGTCTAATGATCTCTCATCATACATTGTAAAGAATAAGGAGGAGCTAGATATGGAAATATTAAAAGTTTCAGCAAAGTCTAATCCAAATTCAGTTGCTGGTGCCTTAGCAGGCGTGCTGCGCGAACGCGGCGCAGCAGAAATTCAAGCCATTGGGGCCGGGGCGCTTAACCAAGCAGTAAAAGCTGTAGCAATCGCAAGAGGGTTCGTTGCACCAAGTGGGGTTGATTTAATCTGCATCCCAGCTTTTACAGATATTCAAATTGATGGAGAAGAGCGAACAGCCATTAAATTAATTGTAGAGCCGCGATAATTATAAAAACCACGGACCTGTAAAGCATAGAAGCCAAACAGGTCCTTTTTGTATAGAGTTAAAGGGGTGTGGGTTGTGATATTTGATGCTCATTGTGATGTATTGATGAAGCTCTGGTTAAATAAACGTTTATCTTTTACATATGATTCAGCGCTGCATGTTACGTTAGAAGGAATAAAGAAAGCAAAAGGGAAAGTTCAGCTATTTGCTATTTATATTCCAGAAGCGGTTCCGGCAGCTCAGCGCTTTGATGTTGCGTTAGAAATGATCCAGCTGTTTCAGAGTCATATTTTATCGCTTCCCGGTGTAAAATGGGTTCGTTCAAAGCGCGATATAGATAGCTTGAAAAAAGGTGAAATAGGAGCAATGCTGACGCTTGAAGGGTGCGATGCCATTGATACAAGTTTAGTTCGCTTAAAGACGCTTTTTTCACTGGGTGTACGTTCAGTAGGTTTGACATGGAATTACAGCAATGCTGTGTGTGACGGTATTTTAGAATCTCGAGGCGCGGGGTTATCTTCTTTTGGAAGAGAAGTTGTTGAATTGAATAATGAACATAAAGTGTGGACGGATGTCTCTCATTTATCGGTAAGAGGTTTTTGGGATGTGATTGAGCTAGCGCAATATGTAGTGGCTACTCATTCCAATTCACACGTATTGTGTTCTCATCCCCGGAATTTAAGAGACGATCAAATTCATGCTTTAATAAAGCGAAACGGCGTGATTGGCATTACGTTTGTCCCTGAATTTTTAACGAGTTCTGCCAAAGCACAAATAGCGGATGTGATTCGTCATCTTGATTACATGTGTGAAAGAGGAGGCGAATACTCCGTTGGTTTTGGCTCTGACTTTGACGGCATTGACAAAACGGTTCATCGTCTCGGAAGATATGAACAGTATACGAATTTAATCGAAGAACTCCTTAAGCATTACACTGAGGAGCAGGTAAAACGTTTTCTGTTTCAAAACTTTGCTGATCGTGTATGCAGCTAATAAAAAAAGAGCTTTTTCTTCTTGGAAAAGCTCTTTTTTATACAAGTTATTTATATACTAATGCCTCATGTGAAAGCAGAAAAGATCATTAAAAAACTTCATCTTATTCATTAAATATAAATATAATTAAAACGATTGAGAATTCAATGGAAAGGGTTGCATTTTTCTGGCAATCGGAATAAAATTGAAAACGGATTATGGAGCTGCTCAAGCAGAAACGTATCCTGCACAGCGACAAGGTGCTGTGGGAGTTTTGCGAATGATTTTGGTTCGTGAAATGCAGAAGCAAATGAAATCGTTTGCTAATTTACCTTTTTCAGTTTTTATCAATAAAATAGATTTCTATATTAAGAGCAATTAAAGGAGTGGCGTTGATTTATGGTACAGCAACTTTCATGGAAAGTTGGCGGACAGCAGGGTGAGGGAATCGAAAGTACGGGAGAAATCTTTTCAACCGCTTTAAATCGATTAGGTTATTACTTATACGGCTATCGTCATTTTTCTTCTCGTATCAAAGGTGGACATACAAATAATAAGATTCGAGTGAGTACAACTCAGGTTCGATCTGTGTCAGATGATTTGGATATTTTAGTTGCGTTCGATCAGGAAACAATCGATGTAAACGTCCATGAGCTGCGCGTAGGAGGCGTTGTAATTGCAGATGCGAAATTCAACCCAAGTCTGCCCGAAACATGTACAACTGCTACGCTATATGCTGTTCCGTTTACGGAAATTGCAACGGAATTAGGAACGTCGCTAATGAAGAACATGGTTGCTGTTGGCGCTTCAAGTGCTGTGCTTCATATTGACACAGAAGTATTTGAAGAAGTAGTGCTTGAAATCTTCGGTAAAAAGGGCCAAAAAGTTGTACAAAAAAACATGGAAGCTATTAAAAAAGGTGCAGATTACATTCGTGAACAGCTAGGCGAACAATTAGAAACAATGAAACTAGATCCAGCGGATGGTAAAAAACGTATGTTTATGATTGGAAACGATGCGATTGCGCTAGGTGCTTTAGCCGGTGGGGCTCGTTTTATGCCAGCATATCCAATTACCCCTGCTTCAGAAATCATGGAATACTTAATTAAAAAGCTTCCTCAATTTGGTGGAACCGTTATTCAAACAGAAGATGAAATCGCAGCATGTACGATGGCTATCGGAGCTAACTATGCAGGCGTACGTGCGCTGACAGCATCAGCTGGACCTGGTCTATCATTAATGATGGAGTCGATTGGATTAGCGGGAATCACTGAGCAACCTGTTGTGATTATCGATACGCAGCGCGGCGGTCCAAGTACAGGGCTTCCAACTAAGCAAGAACAGTCTGATTTAATGGCCATGATTTACGGTACTCATGGTGAAATTCCGAAGATCGTCATGGCGCCAAGTACGGTTGAAGAAGCATTCTACGATACGATTGAAGCGTTTAACTTAGCAGAAGAATATCAGTGTCCAGTTATTATGCTAACGGATTTACAGCTTTCACTTGGGAAGCAATCAGTAGAACCGCTTGACTATAACCGCGTTGAAATCCGCCGCGGTAAGCTTCAGCAAGGAGAGCTAGAAGAGCTGGAAGAAAAACAGTACTACAAGCGCTACCGCGTAACAGAAGACGGCGTATCACCACGCGTCATTCCTGGAATGAAGCATGGCATTCATCACGTGACGGGAGTAGAACATGATGAGACAGGAAAGCCATCTGAATCTCCGGTGAACCGCGATGATCAAATGAATAAGCGTCTTCGTAAAACAAAAGGAATTCGTTTTAATACGCCAATTCATGTTCACTCTCATGAAAAAGAGTCTGATATTTTATTTGTTGGATTTAATTCGACGCGTGGAGTTATTGAAGAGGCAATGGAACGTTTGGAACAGGACGGTATAAAAGTAAATCACGCTCATATTCGTTTAATTCATCCTTTCCCAGCTGACGAACTGCTTCCTTACGTGCAAGGAGCTAAAAAAGTAGTCGTCGTTGAAAACAATGCTACTGGACAGCTTGCTAATATTTTAAAAATGAATATTGCAAGTCATGATAAAATTCAAAGCGTATTGAAGTATGATGGAAATCCATTTCTTCCGCAAGAAGTATACGCAAAAAGTAAGGAGATGTTTGTGTTAAATGGCAACGTTTAAAGATTTTCGTAACAGTGTAAAACCTAACTGGTGTCCGGGGTGTGGAGATTTCTCCGTACAAGCAGCCATTCAACGCGCATCTGCTAACGTAGGTTTAGAACCTCATGAGCTTGCTGTTATTTCAGGTATTGGATGTTCTGGACGTATCTCTGGTTATATTAATTCATATGGTTTTCACGGTATTCACGGACGTGCGCTTCCAATCGCTCAAGGTGTAAAAATGGCTAATCGTGACTTAACCGTTATCGCATCTGGGGGCGATGGAGATGGGTTTGCTATCGGTATGGGACACACGGTACATGCGATTCGCCGAAACATCGATGTAACGTATATCGTAATGGATAACCAAATCTATGGTTTAACAAAAGGACAAACATCTCCTCGCAGTGAAGTAGGATTCAAGACAAAAAGTACGCCTGAAGGATCAATCGAGTCGTCTTTATCTGTCATGGAGCTGGCGTTAACTTCTGGAGCAACGTTTGTGGCACAAAGCTTTTCAACGAATTTAAAAGAGTTAACAAGCTTAATTGAACAAGGCATTCAGCATAAAGGTTTTTCTTTAATTAACGTATTTAGCCCGTGCGTAACGTATAATAAAGTGAACACGTATGATTGGTTTAAAGAAAATCTAACTAGTCTTAGCACAATTGAAGGTTATGATGCAAACAATCGTATGCAAGCTATGCAGACGTTAATGGAGCATAACGGCTTAGTAACAGGGCTTATTTATCAAAATGCGCATCAGCCGTCGTATCAGCAGCTTGTTCACGGTTATAGTGAAGAGCCGCTGTCAAAAGCAGACTTAGGTATGACTGAGGAAAAGTTTGATGAGCTAGTAGCTGAATTTATGTAAAAGAGGCTGCAATAAAAGCAGTTTAGTAGAGGGAAAATCCGAACGGTGAACTGAGATTCTTAATGGAGAATCCAGCTCGTTCGGATTTTTTCATAGTGATAGGTATAGAAAATAGGTATATGATTGTGTTCGCTACTTGAAAGTTATATACTATGTTAATGTGATGAGTTTTATGCATAAGCATAAAGTTGTCACATTTTTTTGCGATTTACAGGTGCAACGTGACAATTGTCATGGCGAAAGGAGATTTTTTTATGAATGAAAAACAACGTTTAGAAAGCAACCAAGTTAATCCAGCGGACAAAAAATCCGAAAAGGATTACAGCAAATATTTTCAAACAGTATACATGCCACCTTCTTTAAAAGATGCGAAAAAACGAGGAAAAGAAGAAGTTTCCTATCACAATGATTTTGCAATCGATGAACAGTTTCACGGAATGGGACAGGGACGCAAGTTTTATATCCGTACGTACGGCTGTCAAATGAATGAGCACGATACAGAAGTAATGGCTGGTATTTTTCTAGGCCTTGGCTACGAGCCAACTGACTCTGTTGAAGATGCTCATGTTATTTTATTGAATACGTGTGCAATCCGTGAAAATGCGGAAAATAAAGTGTTTGGTGAATTAGGACACTTGAAGGCCTTGAAGCGCGAGCGCCCTGAATTATTAATCGGCGTCTGCGGATGTATGTCTCAAGAAGAGTCAGTTGTAAATAAAATTTTACAAAAACATCAGCACGTGGATATGATTTTTGGTACACATAACATTCACCGTTTGCCTCACATTCTAAATGAAGCATACTTAGCAAAAGAAATGGTAATTGAAGTATGGTCTAAAGAAGGGGATGTTATTGAAAACCTTCCAAGAGCACGTAAAGGCAGCGTCAAAGCATGGGTTAACATCATGTACGGCTGTGACAAGTTCTGTACGTACTGTATCGTTCCGTATACGCGAGGAAAAGAACGAAGCCGCCGTCCAGAAGACATTATCCAAGAAGTACGTCATTTAGCTGCTCAAGGCTACAAAGAAATTACGCTTTTAGGTCAAAATGTTAATGCATACGGAAAAGATTTTGAAGACATCACGTACGGCCTAGGCGACTTAATGGACGAAATCCGTAAAATCGACGTTGCCCGTATCCGTTTTACAACAAGTCATCCTCGCGACTTTGATGACCGTTTAATTGAAGTTCTAGCTAAAGGCGGAAATCTTGTCGACCACATTCACTTACCTGTGCAATCAGGAAGCAGCGACATCTTAAAAATTATGGCACGAAAATATTCTCGTGAACATTATTTAGAGCTTGTTCGTAAAATTAAAGAAGCCATTCCAACGGCATCATTAACAACTGATATTATTGTTGGTTTCCCAAATGAAACGGATGAGCAGTTTGAAGAAACAATGTCACTATATCGTGAGGTTGAATTTGATAGTGCGTACACGTTTATTTACTCACCTCGTGAAGGTACTCCGGCTGCTAAGATGCAAGACAACGTACCAATGGAAGTGAAAAAAGAGCGTCTTCAGCGATTAAATGCTCTTGTAAATGAAATTTCTGCAAAGAAATTGAAGGAATATGAAGGTAAAGTTGTCGAAGTATTAGTAGAAGGTGAAAGTAAAAATAATCCGGAAGTATTAGCAGGCTACACGGAAAAAAGTAAGCTTGTAAACTTCAAAGCACCTAAGTCAGTGATTGGGCAACTTGTAAAAGTAAAAGTTACAAAAGCCAAAACATGGACATTAAACGGGGAAATGGTAGAAGAAACAGCAGAGGTGAAGTAATATGGCGCAGTATAACAAGAGTGACGTAATTAAACGTGCTCAAGAGCTGGCAAAAATGATTGCTGAAACGGAAGAAGTAGATTTCTTCAAGCGTGCCGAAGCTCAGCTTAACGAAAATCAAAAAGTGCGTGAAACTATTGCGAGCATTAAAAGTTTGCAAAAACAAGCTGTTAATTTCCAACATTATGGTAAGACAGAAGCGTTAAAACAAGTGGAGGCAAAAATCGATCGTTTACAGGAAGAGCTGGATGAACTGCCGATTATTCAGCAGTTTCAAGAGTCTCAAATAAACGTGAATGATTTGCTTCAACTTGTTGCTAACACTATTTCAACCACAGTAACCGATGAAATTATTGTGTCAACAGATGGTGATTTACTACGCGGTGAAACAGGTTCACAGGTGCGAAACAGCCCTGGATCTAGCTGCTCATAAAGAAAAAATGCCTCAGCAATTTGCTGAGGCATTTTTTTGTGCATCTCATGGCATGAAAATTGGGCAGATTTTCTCTCTAATAATTGTCACGTTTTTCTATATCCTTGCATACAATGGAACATAGGTTTTTTATGCCTTAAACCTAGTTTCTTAAAAATAATGTGCAAACAAGTGAATGAGCCTGCATAGGATGAAATGAAGATAGTTTGAGGAGGGTATGCTCACATGTCACAACACTATAGAGAAATTATTACAAAAGCAGTCGTAGGTAAAGGTCGCAAGTTTACACAATCGTCTCATACGCTTGCACCGAAAAATCGACCAACAAGCATCTTAGGGTGCTGGGTGATTAACCATGAGTACAAAGCAAAGAAAAGCGGCAGCAATGTAGAAGTTGACGGCAGATATGATATTAACATCTGGTATTCGTACAATAATAATACAAAAACCGAAGTTTGGACGGAAACCGTATCATACAAAGATAATATTAAGCTGCGCTATAAAGACGAAGATTCGATTGGAGACGATTACGAAGTAATTGTTCGCGTGCTGCAGCAGCCAAATTGCCTAGAGTGCACAATTTCACCAAATGGCAATAAAACGATTGTTCAAGTAGAGAGAGAATTGTTGGCGGAAGTGATTGGCGAAACCAAGGTTTGTGTTGCCGTAAATCCGAAAGGCTGCGATGATGAAGACGAGTTTGATTTAGACGTAGATGACGATGAATTTGAAGATTTGGATCCTGATTTTATATTAGGAGACGATGAGTAACTAGGAAGAAGTTCTTCCTAGTTTTTTTATTTTTATTATTTTAAGAAAATTCTTATAAAATTAAAAAAATATATTGCTTTTTGTCGAATGCGCAGTGTATAGTAAATCTAAAGAAATTAATGCATTAATTTTCAGAAAATTTAGTTATATCAGATAAGTATTTTGGGGGTTTACTATGAGCTTATTTCGTAAAAAATCAATTCAAACGTTAATTAGTGAAACCAACTCTAAAGGTGTTAAATTAAAAAAGGATTTAGGCGCTTTCGATTTAACGATGTTAGGAATTGGTGCCATTATCGGAACCGGAATTTTTGTATTGACGGGCGTAGCCGCCGCTGAACATGCCGGTCCAGCTTTAGTTATATCTTTCATTATGTCAGGACTTGCGTGTGTATTTGCAGCTCTTTGTTATGCAGAATTTGCCTCAACAGTTCCCGTTTCAGGAAGTGCATACACTTACAGTTATGCAACATTTGGTGAATTAATCGCTTGGATTTTAGGATGGGATCTTATCTTGGAATACGGTCTTGCTTCTTCTGCTGTAGCCAGCGGATGGTCGGGATATTTCCAAGGATTGTTAGCAGGGTTTGGCATACATTTTCCAAAAGCTTTAACAAGTGCATATAATCCTGCAAACGGCACGTATATTGATATTCCAGCAATTATGATCGTGTTTTTAATCACATTACTTTTAACGCAAGGAGTAAAAAAATCTTCACGTTTTAATGCTATCATGGTTATTATTAAACTGGCTGTTGTACTTCTGTTTATCGGGGTAGGAGTTAGCTATGTTAAACCAGAAAACTGGACGCCTTTTATGCCGTTTGGTTTCTCGGGAGTAGCGACAGGAGCAGCAACTGTATTCTTCGCCTACATTGGGTTTGATGCTGTAGCAACAGCGGCCGAGGAAGTACGTAAGCCTCAGCGGGATATGCCAATCGGAATCATCGCATCACTTGCGATTTGTACAGTCCTTTATATCGTCGTATCGCTTATCTTAACAGGAATCGTACCTTATACAGAATTAAATGTTAAAAACCCTGTAGCATTTGCTTTAAGCTACATTAATCAAGATTGGGTAGCAGGTTTTATTTCATTAGGCGCAATTGTTGGTATTACAACGGTATTACTCGTTATGATGTATGGACAAACTCGTTTATTTTATGCGATTAGTCGAGATGGTCTATTGCCGAAGCCTTTTTCAAAAATCAGTGAGAAAAAACAAACGCCAGTAGTAAATACGTGGATTACATGTTTACTAGTATCCATCTTCTCTGGTTTAGTACCATTAGGAAGATTAGCAGAGTTAACAAACATCGGTACTCTTTTTGCTTTCATGACCGTATCAATTGGAATTTTATATTTACGTAAATCAAAACAAACTTCAGAATCGACTGGTTTCCGCGTACCGTTCGTGCCGGTTATTCCAATTTTAGCTTTTGTGTTCTGTTTATACTTAGCACTTCAGCTTCCAAAATTAACATGGATTAGTTTCGTAATTTGGCTTGTACTAGGGCTAGTGGTTTACTTCTTATACGGACGTAAGCATAGTCATTTGAACAGCAGTAAATAATGAAAAGCTTCGGACAAGCTTCTTCCTTCGTCCGAAGCTTTTTTATTTGTTTTATAAAAAGAAATTGAAGATTGTTCTATTTGAATAAATTAAGTTTAAGAAAGACTTATGTTATAATACGTGTAGCAAAAACGCACAACTAGATGTGGTATGGAGGAATAGTATGGCAGCGTATACGCCAATGATACAGCAATATTTGAGAATTAAGGCAGAGTATCAAGATGCCTTTTTATTTTTTAGATTAGGTGATTTTTATGAAATGTTCTTTGAAGATGCTACGACAGCTTCTCAAGAACTTGAAATAACATTAACAAGTCGAGACGGAGGAGGACAAGAGAGAATTCCGATGTGTGGGGTTCCGTATCACTCTGCTCCTACGTATATCGAGCGTTTAATTGAAAAGGGATTTAAAGTAGCTATTTGTGAGCAAGTAGAAGACCCTAAGCATGCAAAAGGGGTTGTAAAGCGAGAAGTGGTGCAGGTGATTTCACCCGGAACACTGATGAACGAACGCGGACTGCATGAAAAGGAAAATAACTATATTTGTTCTGTTACTGCGTTCGAGGATCAAACGTTTGGTCTTGCTCTTTCTGATTTGTCTACAGGAGAAAACAGCGTAACGCTTGTTAGTTCGTTTCACGATATCGTCTCAGAGATTTATGCAAAAGAAGCAAAAGAAGTCGTTGTAAGCTCTGAGTTTCCTGCTGACTTATTACAAACACTAAAAGAGCGCATGACGATTACAATTTCTTATGAGAATAGTACAGAGCAAGTAGAAGGGCTAGATTATTTAGTAGAGTCGCTTCAGCAGCAAAAGCTTATTACAACGTTTGCGCGTATTCTTCAGTATTTAACTCGCACGCAGAAGCGTTCGCTTGAACATTTACAGCCCGTGCAGTTTTATCAAATCAATGAATATATGAAAATTGATTTGTTCTCTAAGCGAAACTTAGAGTTAACCGAAACAATTCGTTCAAAAGGAAAGAAAGGCTCGCTTCTATGGTTATTAGATCAGACCGTTACGGCAATGGGCGGCCGTTTATTAAAAAATTGGATTGACCGTCCACTTTTAAAACAAGCGGATATTGATAATCGTTTGAATATGGTAGATGTCTTAATGAAACAGTTTTTTGAACGAGAAGAACTGCGTGAGTTGTTAAAAGACGTATATGATTTAGAACGCTTAGCTGGTCGAGTAGCTTTTGGTAATGTAAATGCTCGTGATTTAATTCAATTAAAAAAATCATTACAAAATGTGCCTCATATTCAAGAGGTTGTGAATCGTTTGAATCATCCTTATGCCACAAAGCTTGTTGAAGACATTGATCCTTGTGAGCGATTAGCTAATCTTCTTGAAAGAGGATTAAAAGAGCACCCTCCTTTGTCAATTAAAGAAGGAGACATTATTAATGACGGCTATCATGAACAGCTTGATCAATACCGAGATGCAAGCCGAAACGGAAAAACGTGGATTGCGTCACTTGAACAGCAAGAGCGTGAGAAAACCGGGATTCGCTCACTGAAAATTGGTTATAATCGCGTGTTCGGCTATTATATAGAAGTAACGCGGGCAAATCTGCATCTTTTGCCTGAAGGAATGTATGAACGAAAACAGACGTTAACCAATGCAGAACGTTTTATTACGCCTGAGCTGAAAGAAAAAGAAGCGCTGATTTTAGAAGCGGAAGAGAAAATTGTAGAGCTGGAATATGAATTGTTTTTACAAATTCGTGAAGAAGTAAAAGCATATATTCCAAGGCTGCAAGAACTCGCTAAAAAAGTAAGTGAGCTTGACGTACTGCAGTGCTTTGCAAAAATCAGTGAAGAACGTCATTACACGAAGCCTATTTTTTCAAGTGAAGATATTTCGATTCAAAATGGACGTCATCCAGTAGTAGAAAAAGTAATGAATTCACAGGAATATGTGCCAAACGACTGTCAAATGACGGATGATAGTTCAATTTTACTGATTACAGGACCGAATATGTCTGGTAAAAGTACGTACATGCGTCAGGTCGCTTTAACGGCGATATTAGCTCAAATTGGCTGTTTTGTGCCAGCAGACGAAGCCGTTCTGCCGATTTTTGATCAAGTGTTTACACGTATCGGAGCAGCCGATGACTTAATTTCAGGTCAAAGTACGTTTATGGTCGAGATGCTAGAAACGAAAAATGCAGTGACAAATGCCACTCAGTCGAGTCTAATTCTGTTAGATGAAATTGGACGCGGTACGTCTACGTATGACGGAATGGCTCTTGCTCAAGCAATTATTGAATACGTTCATGAACATATTGGCTGTAAGACCCTATTTTCTACTCATTATCATGAATTAACCGTACTCGATGAGTCGCTTCCTGCGCTTAAAAATGTTCATGTAAGCGCGGTTGAAAAAAATGGGAAAGTCGTCTTTTTACACAAAATCAAAGATGGTGCCGCAGATAAAAGTTATGGTATTCACGTAGCGGAACTAGCGGAACTTCCAGATCCGCTTCTAGAGCGAGCTCGCGTCATCTTACACGATTTAGAACAATCTTCTGAGCGTGAACCTGTACATCAGGCTCCAAAAAGAGAAGAGATGACACAACAAGTTCCACAAGAAGGTGCTTCTTTTGTTCAAGAAGAACGTGCAGATAATAAAAAAGCAGATGAAGCCAATCAGCTTTCGTTCTTTGAAATAGAAGAGAAAAAAGAAAAGCCTGCGCTTTCGAAACGGGAAAAAGCAATTATAGATCGTTTAAAAGAGCTGGATATTTTAGAAATGACGCCTTTAGACGCAATGAATGCGATGTATGAACTGCAAAAATCATTAAAGAAGAAATAGAGTGAGAGGAGTGAGTCTGTGGGTAAAATTGTGCAGCTTTCAGACGAACTTTCAAATAAAATTGCTGCCGGAGAGGTTGTTGAACGACCTGCTTCGGTGGTGAAAGAACTAGTCGAAAATGCTATTGATGCAAACAGTACAGTTATTGAAATTGAGCTAGAAGAAGCTGGGCTTTCAAAAATTCGTATATTGGATAATGGAGACGGCATTGCTTCTGAAGACTGCTTGACCGCTTTTAAAAGACATGCGACAAGTAAAATCAAAACAGAGCAAGATTTATTTCGAATTCGAACGTTAGGATTTCGCGGTGAAGCTTTGCCAAGTATTGCTTCGGTTTCAATGCTTGAACTCAAAACGAGTACGGGAGAAGAAGCCGGCACTCATCTTAAACTTAGAGGCGGAGAAATCGTTCATCACGAATTAACGTCAAGTCGAAAAGGTACCGAACTTGTTATTGAAAACTTATTTTTTAACACACCTGCACGTTTAAAATATATGAAGACGGTAAATACGGAGCTTGGTAACGTAACGGATGTCGTCAATCGTCTTGCGATGTCTCATCCTGAAGTTTCAATTAGGCTGATGCATCAAGGAAGACAGCTTCTGTATACGAATGGGAGCGGAGATGTGCGCCAAGTGCTTGCCGCTATTTATGGAATGGCAGTAGCCAAAAAAATGATTCCGATTAATGTTCAGTCACTTGATTATGAAGTGAATGGTTACGTCGCTCTTCCTGAAATCACAAGGGCTTCTCGCAACTATATGTCCACCATTATTAACGGTCGGTTTGTTAAAAACTACGGGTTGTTAAAAGCAGTGCAGCAGGGCTATCATACCCTTTTACCTATCGGTCGTTTTCCGATTGTGTTTTTAACCATTACAATGGACCCTTTATTAGTGGACGTGAATGTTCATCCAGCGAAACTAGAAGTACGCTTAAGTAAAGAAGCGGAGCTGTTTGAGCTTATTGAACAAGGAGTGAAAGCTGCTTTTAAAAAGCAGCAGTTAATTCCAGATGCTGTAGTGCCAACTAAGTCAAAAGCAACTGTGCAGCCAACTGAGCAGCAGACCTTTACATTTGATCATCAGTCTAAACCGTCTGGCTATCAGCCGTCTAATACGGTTCGTGAGCCTAGCTTTAAGGAGGCTCCTGCTCGTGTAGACGAGATCATGCCTCCTGTTAAAACAGAGGCCATACGCCAAGAGGAAGAACTTGAACCAACGTTTCGAGAAATAGAACAATATGAAGAATCGGTGGAAGGAAACGCCCCTGTTCCAGAACCAAACCATTCAGCCAAAGAGCAGCCAGAACCGCGTGTTCCTGCGATGTATCCAATTGGCCAAATGCACGGAACGTATATTTTGGCACAAAATGAAAAAGGATTATTTATTATTGATCAGCACGCGGCACAGGAGAGAATTAAGTACGAATATTTTAAGCGAAAGCTTGGAGAAGTAGATTCAGAAGTTCAAGAACTGCTTATGCCGCTTACGCTAGAGTTCTCGGGAAATGAAGCCTTGATTTTAGAAGAATACAAAGACATGCTTGCTGAAGTAGGAGTCTTTTTAGAACCGTTTGGACAAAACTCCTATATAGTTCGTTCGCATCCGCAGTGGTTTCCAAAAGGAGAGGAACAGGAAACTATTGAAGAAATGATTCAGCAAATTTTTACGATGAAACGTGTCAATATCGAAAAGTTACGAGAAGAAGCGGCTATTATGATGAGCTGTAAAGGATCGATTAAAGCGAATCATCATTTGCGAAACGATGAGATTTTTGCTTTACTTGAAACGTTGAGAAAAACAACGGATCCATTTACGTGTCCGCACGGACGACCAATTATTATTCATCATTCGACGTATGAAATGGAAAAGATGTTTAAGCGAGTGATGTAGGCAATGCGGCTAGCTGCAGCTAGCCGTTTTGTTGAATAAATCATGGCCATTTGGATAAAATGGAATGATGTGAATGCCTATAGATGAAAGTAGTGTTGTTATGACGGGAGAGAAACCAAAACTTATTGTCATTATTGGACCAACTGCGGTTGGTAAAACAAAATTGAGTATTGAACTTGCCAAACAGTTAGATGGAGAAATTATTTCAGGTGATTCCATGCAAATTTATAAAGGGATGGATATCGGAACAGCAAAGGTGTCAGAAGAAGAGATGCAGGGTATTCCCCATTACCTAATCGATATTAAGGAGCCGGATGAGTCGTTTTCTGTGGCAGAATTTCAAGAGATTGTAAGAAAACAAATCGATGATATTCACGCTAGAGGAAAAATGCCGATGATTGTTGGAGGGACGGGTCTTTATATTCAATCCGTTATTTATGATTATCAGTTCACAGAAACTCCTAGTGATGAAAAAGTTCGTGAACGAATGGAAGTATTTATTGAAGCTCATGGCATTGATACCCTGTATGAAAAGCTCAAAGAAATTGACCCAGACAGTGCGGCTGCTATTCATAAAAATAACCATCGCCGTGTAATTCGAGCGCTTGAAGTTTATGAAGTAACCGGCAAAAAATTCAGTGACTATACAAAAGAACAGTCGCAAGAGTTATTATATGACGTAAGCATTATTGGACTTACAATGGATAGAGACGTATTATATGAGAGAATTAATCACCGAGTCGATATGATGATGCAGGCTGGACTGCTTGATGAAGTCAAATCATTGTACGAAAGTGGTCTGCATGATGTACAATCAATTCAAGCTATCGGCTATAAAGAGCTGTATGCTTATTTTGAAGGACGCTGTACGCTCGAAGAAGCCGTTGAACAGTTGAAACAAAATTCACGCAGATATGCAAAGCGTCAGTTAACGTGGTTTCGAAATAAAATGCCTGTAAAATGGATAGAGATGGAAGTTGACAAATTTCCCGAAAAGTTTGCTGAAATTTTTACATATATTGCAGGAAAGCTGAAAAAAGAAGCGAATTAAGTAAACAGATAGAGAAACGAGGAGGCCGAATAATGAAACAATCAGTTAATATTCAAGACCAATTTTTAAATCAATTACGTAAAGAAAATATCTATGTGACGGTATTTCTTTTAAATGGTTTTCAATTAAGAGGACTAATTAAAGGATTTGATAACTTTACTGTGTTAATTGAATCTGAAGGAAAACAGCAGCTGATTTATAAACATGCTATTTCGACATTTGTACCAAATAAAAATATTACAGTAGAACTTGAATAGAGATTAAAGAGAAGCATCCGCATATTCGGATGCTTTTTTTATGCAAATAAAGGCTTAGAAAAGTTTCTTAACATTGTTTTTACTCATTGAACATAAACCTTATAATAGACGATTATTTCTTCGGTAATAAGAGATCATTGTCTTCGTATCGTTCATCGCATGCAGCTATGCGATACAGAGAAGTGGGATGAAACGAGAGGTGAACATGGTGGAACAGCCGATAACTCTTAAAAATAATGGGCAAATTAATATCATTTTAAATAATGAAACAAAAAAGGAAAAATCGTATACGACATCAATTCCGCGTCCTGCCAAAAAAGCTGTCATAAATCATGAGCCGCTTCGGGAAATTGAACGAGAAATGAGCGGACTGGTTGGAATGGAAGAATTGAAAAAAATGATAAAAGAAATATATGCGTGGCTATATATTAACAAAAAAAGAGAGGAACAGGGCTTAAAAGCGGGAAAGCAGGCGCTGCATATGATGTTTAAAGGAAATCCAGGAACAGGGAAAACGACGGTAGCCCGCCTGCTAGGTAAATTATTTTTGAATATGAACATCTTGTCTAAAGGGCATTTAATTGAAGCAGAGCGGGCAGATTTAGTTGGAGAATACATTGGTCATACAGCTCAGAAAACGAGAGATCTGGTAAAAAAAGCGCTTGGAGGTATTTTATTTATCGATGAGGCTTATTCTCTTGCAAGAGGGGGAGAAAAAGATTTTGGAAAAGAAGCGATTGATACATTGGTTAAACATATGGAAGATTCAAATGATAAGTTTGTATTGATTTTAGCTGGTTATCCAAGAGAAATGGAAAATTTCTTAAGTCTTAATCCAGGGCTGCGCTCTAGGTTCCCGTTTATTTTTGATTTTCCGGATTATGATGTAAATGAACTGATGGACATTGCGGGTCACATGATGAATGACAGGCAGTATCAGTTTAGTACAGAAGCCTATAAAAAGCTAAAAGATCATTTCATGGACGTGAAGTACAATCAGACGCCCAGGGATTTTAGTAACGGTCGATATGTGCGAAACATTATCGAACGTTCCATACGCACTCAATCCATGAGGCTTTTAGAAGAAGAAAGCTTTGAGCGCAACGAGCTTTTAACTTTAACGTCAAGCGATATTCAGCTGTGAAAAAAAGCCTTTCGTTATGAAAGGCTTTTTTTTCTACATATTTGGCTGTCGAATCGTTTTGATTGGCAGGCGCCATTTGTAAATATATGAACACATCCGAAGACCTACAAGTAAGATAAATAACGTATAAAGTTCTACAGGCGTGTTTGTAATATGCAGCCCTACGCTAAATCCTGCGATAATCGCCCATACCGCATAAATTTCATCTTTAAGAACAGTAGGCTTTCGGCGTGCTAATAAATCTCGAATAATCCCCCCGCCGCTTCCTGTTAAGACCGCAGCTACAATAACCGCGCTAAGCGGATGGTTCATATGAGTGGCATAAAGCGCTCCTTGAATCGCGAATGCTGCAAGGCCAATGGCGTCCGAAAAGTTTCCCCATCGCTTCCAATGTTTTAAGATATTGTTTGGAAATAAAAAAGTGGCAGTGATAGATAATAAAGCAATCTGAAAAAAGAGTCCTTGTTCCCAAAGGGCAGACACCGGTACACCGATAAGCAGGTTTCGAATGGCTCCTCCGCCAAAAGCCGTTACGATTCCCAGTATGTAAACGCCTAAAATATCATACTCCTCTTCCATGGCAATGAAAGCTCCGCTGATTGCAAAGGCAATCGTTCCAATAATGCTAAGTACGTCCCAAGTCATGATGCTATCCCCTTTATTCTGTTTTCACCCAGTAGCGACTATTATTTTAAAATCAGGCAGCCTGATTCAAATTTCGATAAGTAAACCAACTCAAATTGTATACAGAATTTCGTGATATTTCAATGTTTTTTTAATCATCGTTTTATAGATTTTAAAAAGGGTGTTAAACTAGTAAAAGACAATGTATTCTGTCTCTTTTGCAAAGATGGAGAAATGGACATTTTTTTGATATGATATGAATGATTTGTCAATTTAATAGTAAGGGAAGGAAAAATCTTTGACAGCAGAAATGAATACTGAACTTGAACGCGTAATTTTAGTCGGATGTCAGCTTCATGACGATGACGAACGTTTTGAATATTCAATGGATGAGCTAGCATCTTTAACTGAGACTGCAAAAGGCGAAGTGCTGATAAGGTTAACGCAAAAGCGCGATCGCATTCATCCAGCTACTTATATTGGAAAAGGGAAAGTAGAAGAACTTGTGGCTCTTGAAGAAGAGTTAGAGCCTGATTTAATTGTATTTAATGATGAATTGTCACCGAGTCAAATCCGCAATTTGTCAGCAGGGTTATCTGCGCGTGTTATTGATCGCACGCAGCTGATTTTGGATATCTTCGCACAGCGTGCTCAAACGCGAGAAGGAAAAATGCAGGTGGAACTTGCTCAATTAAATTATCTGCTACCTAGGTTAGTAGGACAAGGTACCGCTTTGTCGCGTCTTGGAGGCGGAATTGGAACAAGAGGTCCTGGTGAAACGAAACTTGAAAGTGACCGCAGACATATTCGCCGTAAAATTGATGAAATTAAGCGTCAGCTAAAGACAGTGGTAAGTCACCGCGAACGTTATCGAGAAAGACGTAAGCGTAATCATGTCTATCAAATTGCAATTGTGGGCTATACGAACGCTGGTAAATCGACGATCTTTAACCGCTTAACAGAAGCTGGTATTTTTGAAGAAAATCAGCTGTTTGCAACTCTTGATCCAACGACAAGACAGTATACGCTTCCGTCAGGATTAACGGCTCTGTTAACGGATACGGTTGGATTTATTCAAGATCTTCCAACAACGTTAGTAGCCGCGTTCCGTTCAACACTTGAAGAAGTAACCGAAGCTGACCTTGTTCTGCACGTGGTAGATTCATCTAATCCAGATTACAACAACCACGAAAAAACAGTGCATCGCTTACTAGAAGAGCTGAACGTAACGGACATTCCGATGCTGACAGTTTACAATAAAGAAGATATGCAGCATGAACTATTTGTCCCATCCGCTTCGACATCGTTATCAATGAGCGCTTTTAAATCCGCTGATTTAGTGAAGCTTGGGGAAAGAATTCAAGAAGAAATGAAAAAAGAAATGGCGTTCTTTCATGTGCTGCTGCCGGCTTATGAAGGGAAAATGCTCGCTGAACTCAAAACGGTCTCTATTGTTGAGTCGTTAAAATTCAATGAAGAAACTGAGAAGTATCAGTGCAAAGGGTATATTGCAAAAGAGCATCCCCTTTACAAAAAGCTACAAATGCTTGAAGAAAGTTGAGGAACAAAGAAATGATGTTTGATCAGTTAAAAAACGGGGCACGCATTCGGGAACTTGCTGTAAAAGTAGAAAAACAAATTAAGCCTGTGCATGAGAAAATTGACGAGCGCATTGAAGCAAATCAATTTCGGGTGCTGCAAAGCTTTCAGCAAAATCGAGTGAGTGATTCACATTTTAATCCGACAACGGGGTATGGATATGACGATCTAGGCCGCGATACTTTGGAGAAAGTATACGCGGATGTTTTTGGAACAGAAGCTTGCCTGGTCCGTCCGCAAATTATTTCAGGTACGCACGCAATTGGCATATCGCTGTTTGGTGTACTGCGTCCTGGAGATGAACTATTATATATAACTGGAAAGCCTTATGACACCCTTGAAGAAATTGTTGGTATACGAGGAAGCGGCGTAGGCTCTTTAAAAGAATATAATATTAGCTATAAATCAGTAGATTTAACAGCGCAAGTTCAAGTGGATTTTGAAGAAGTGAAAGCGTCTATTCATGAGCATACAAAGATGATAGGCATTCAGCGCTCAAAAGGTTACGGCATTCGTCCTTCTTTTACAGTCGCGCAAATAAAAGAAATGATTTCGTTTGTAAAGAGTATCAAGCCTGACGTTATAGTATTTGTCGATAACTGCTACGGTGAATTTGTAGAAACAATCGAGCCAACGCATGTAGGAGCAGATTTGATGGCGGGGTCGCTTATTAAGAACCCTGGTGGAGGTCTTGCTAAAATCGGCGGCTATATTGCAGGACGAAAAGATCTAGTGGAAGCTTGTTCATACCGAATGACAACTCCTGGAATCGGTGCAGAAGCTGGAGCGACGCTGTATAGCTTGCAAGAAATGTATCAAGGGTTTTTCTTGGCGCCGCACGTAGTCGGTCAAGCCTTAAAAGGAGCGGTTTTCTCATCCGCTATGTTCGAAGAGCTAGGGATGCAAAGTGAACCGAAGTGGAACAGTGAACGAACGGATTTAATTCAATCCGTGCAGTTCGATGACCGCGATAAAATGATTTCTTTTTGTCAGGCTATTCAATTCGCTTCACCAATTAATTCACACGTAACGGCCTATCCTGCTTATATGCCAGGGTACGAAGATGATGTAATTATGGCAGCTGGAACGTTTATACAAGGAGCAAGCCTCGAGCTGACGGCAGATGGGCCTATCAGGCCTCCATATGTCGCTTACGTGCAGGGCGGGTTAACGTATGCTCACGTAAAAGTAGCAATATGTATGGCAGTAGATCAAATGCTGACGAAAGAACTTTTATAAAATATAAGATAGAAAGACTATTTTTCTCCCCGCTAAGAAAGAAAAGATAGGCTTATAAAAATAAACGAAGTGCTATTTATTTGTATAGAAGAAATGTTCAGAAAAATTTATGTTAGAATTACTAACATTCGGTTGACAGGTGAACTAACATAGCATACAATGTAAATAGTTAATCCAAAGGAGGAACTGAAATGAGTGACAACATTCGAAGAAATACGCCACTTTTCCCAATTGGAATTGTGATGCAGTTAACTGAGTTGTCGGCTCGCCAAATTCGCTACTATGAAGAACATGAATTAGTTGCACCAGTAAGAACAGAGGGAAATCGACGATTATTCTCATTTAACGATGTTGATAAGCTGCTTGAAATCCGTGATCTTATTGAACAAGGTGTAAACTTAGCAGGTGTAAAACAGCTGTTTCATCTTCAAAAGGAGCAAAAAGGGCATAAGCAAGAAGAAAAAGTTGTGGCAGCAACAGCAAAGCCAGAATTAACGGACGATGAATTGCGAAAAATGCTTCGTGCAGAACTTATGCAAGCAGGCCGTTTTAATCGAGCAACTTTAAATCAAGGAGATATGTCCAGGTTCTTTCATTAATAAAGTTATCAATATTTATGCCGTTCGTATATGAGGGGTATAGATTATAAATATTATATAGAGATTTAGGGGAGGATCACACGATGGCAAAGTACACAAAAGAAGATATTTTCCGCAAAGTTCAAGAAGAGAATGTAAAATATATTCGTCTTCAGTTCACTGACATTTTAGGAACAATTAAAAACGTTGAAATTCCAGTAAGTCAATTAGAAAAAGCGTTAGACAACAAAATGATGTTTGACGGTTCTTCTATTGAAGGGTTTGTACGTATTGAAGAATCAGATATGTATCTATTCCCGGATATTGATACATTTGTTATTTTCCCTTGGACATCTGAAAAAGGTAAAGTAGCACGTTTTATTTGTGACATCTACAATGCAGATAGAACTCCGTTTGATGGCGATCCACGTAATAACTTAAAACGTGTGTTAAAAGAGATGGAAGAGTTAGGATTTACTGATTTTAACCTTGGACCTGAGCCAGAGTTCTTCTTATTCAAATTAGACGAAAAAGGCGAACCTACATTAGAATTAAATGACAAAGGTGGCTACTTCGACTTAGCGCCAACTGACCTTGGTGAAAACTGCCGTCGTGACATCGTATTAGAGCTTGAAGAAATGGGCTTTGAAATTGAAGCATCTCACCATGAGGTAGCTCCTGGACAACACGAGATTGACTTCAAATATGCTGCTGCATTAAAAGCTTGTGATGATATCCAAACGTTCAAACTTGTTGTAAAAACAATTGCACGTAAACATGGCTTACATGCTACATTTATGCCAAAACCATTATTTGGTGTGAATGGTTCAGGTATGCACTGTAACGTTTCATTATTTAAAGATGGTCAAAACGCATTTTATGATGAAAACGGTAATCTAGAGCTAAGTGATACTGCTCGTCAATTTATCGCAGGTATCATCAAGCACGCACACAGCTTTACAGCAGTAACAAATCCTACTGTAAACTCTTACAAGCGTCTAGTGCCTGGATATGAGGCTCCTTGTTATGTTGCATGGTCTGCTCGCAACCGTAGCCCATTGATCCGTATCCCAGCTTCTCGCGGCGTAGGAACTCGTGTTGAGGTGCGTAGCGTAGACCCAGCTGCTAACCCATATTTAGCAATGGCTGTTCTATTAAAAGCTGGTTTAGATGGAATCAAGAACAATCTTGAAGCTCCAAAACCTATCGATCGTAATATCTATGTAATGACAAAAGAAGAGCGTGTTGAAGAAGGTATCGTAGATTTACCTGCAACATTAGCTCAAGCTTTAGATAGCTTCCAATCAAACGAAGTTATGGTTTCTGCATTAGGTGAACACTTAGCAGAGCACTTCGTTGAAGCGAAAGAAATCGAGTGGGATATGTTCCGTACACAAGTTCATCCTTGGGAACGTGACCAATACATGAGCCAATATTAATTCCTAAAAGTCCGAGAGATCGTTTATACGTTCTCTCGGACTTTTTTGTTTTTCAAAATGAATAACATTCTGCATGCGTATATTAAATATCGAACTAAGCTGTTCATAAAACAAGTATAGCTGCCTGTCGTACAATTTACGGGAGGCTTTTTATTGTTTTGTTAGATACAGGAAAGAATTTGGTTATATAAATTAAAAAGGATAAGCTTTTTGTCTCATTGAATCTATATGTAAAAGTAGTGTATAACAGATAGAGAGATTGTTTATGCGTTCACTCTGCACTTCAGTATAACTTCAGAGAATTTTCAGCCAGGCGTAGTGTTATTAGAAAATACTGTTGGAGAGGAATGGAATGAAAATGCAAGAAGGAAATTTTTTCAAAGGTTTAGTAATAGGCATATTAATAAGCATTCCAATTTGGATTATTCTCATTGTTATAGGCGTTCTGCTTTTTAAATAGGTCCTAACGTTATAAAGATCAAAAGTGTTAGGTCGAAGAAGATCCGCACGATGAATCGTGCGGATTTTTTTATTGGTAACGTGAACGTAGATTTCATCTATTTAGTTGCTTCTAGCTGTTGATTGGAGGGCAGGCGAAGACTCCTGCGGGAAAAGCGGAATAGGTGAGACCCCGCAGGAGCGTAAGCGACGAGGAGGCTCACCAGCCGCCCGCGGAAAGCGAAGTCTTGCACGGAAATCAACAGCGGTGTCACAAGCAATCCCTACTAGAGCACTTGTCCCATTTGTTCGTTTTTAGATTGGAGTGGTTTCGTTATGGCACAATCTCCTTTTTTAGTAATTTTTCACTAAGTAGGCTAGTAACTGTAGCACTTTTTTCCCTCATGCATATGTTAGCAATAAGGAGGGACAAGTAATATGAAAAAAATTTATCTCGATGCAGGACATGGTGGGGCAGACGTAGGAGCAGTTGGAGCGAATGGATTGTATGAAAAAAACCTAGTTTTGAAAATTCAACAATATTTAATAAGCTATTTAAATAGCACGTACAGTGATTTTACGATTAAAACCACTCGTACCACAGATGTTTTTTTATCGTTATCTCAGCGCGCTTCTCAAGCTAATTCGTGGGGCGCAGACGCATTTATGTCTATTCACGTAAATGCCGGTGGAGGAACAGGGTACGAAGATTATGTTTATAGAAGCGCTAGCAATGCCAGTAAAACGTTTCAATCGATTGTACACGGCCAAGTACAGCCAGCGCTGCTGTCGTATAATCATCCGAATCGCGGTCGAAAATCAGCCAATTATGCGGTGCTTCGCTTAACAAATATGCCCGCAGTACTCACTGAAATAGCTTTTATTGATAACAGTACAGATGCAGCACTTCTTCAAAATGAAGCTTTTTTAAAAAGCATGGGTGAATCGTATGCAAAAGGAATTGCCGTATATTTAAATTTACCTCGTCGTGCAGTTCCAAATCCATCCCCATCTCCAACACCAAATCCTTCACCTTCTGAACCGGGTACAAAAACGTATACGATCAAGCAAGGAGATACGCTTTACAGTATTGCACAGAAGTACAACATAACAGTACAGGCGCTTCAAGAAGCGAATACAGGGCTTTCTGATCCTTTAACACTACAGGTTGGAAAAACAATTGTTATTCCTTCAGGAACTTCATCAACACCAACACCAACACCAGCACCGCCTTCTGAACAATATCCACTTCCCAATGGAATTTTAAAACAAGGCGATTCTGGAGAAGCTGTGAAACAGCTTCAAAGAGCATTAAACGCGGTTAATTTTAAAGTAGGGTCAGTAGACGGAATATATGGAGTTCAAACGAAAGATGCAGTCAGACGTTTTCAGCTTGTGTATCTTCCTTATGATGTAGATGGCATTTATGGTCCTCAAACGAAAAACAAGCTAGCAGCTGTTTTAAAAGCAAAAAGTTAAAGCAAGAAGGTCTTCTGTAAGCAGGCAGAAGGCCTTTTGTTTTCCCATTAAAAGCGTCTTAAGCACTATTTTATAATTTACGTAAAATAATGCTTTACAAACCATTTGTACGGGAGTATATTATCTAAGAACAAAGGATAGTTATGAACGAAACATGTTATCAATCATACTCTTTAACCGAAAATTATATTGACCTGTTATCGCTTAATTCGTCAGGAGTGGGGGACCCAAATTTGTGCATTGTCACTTGGGGTGAATCCTTTTTTAAAGGTAGGGCTACTCTCATAGCCCGAATCCGACAGCTAACCCCATAAGCGTTTTGGAGAGGAGGTTTAAGCTGTGTAAAAACGCTGAGAACCCTTAGTGTTTTTTTTGTGCGCTTTTTTAACATAAAAAAGTATTTTTTAGGAATAATATCACTTATTCGTGAACTTGTAACGGAGCTTAGCAATGAACAGTAAATAGTAGCTAGGCAATCATCGGAGGGAAATTACGTGAACTATTCAGTTCTCAAAAGATTATTGATTGGAAAGCCGCTTAAAACAAAAGAGTTAGGCGATCAAAAGCTTAGTAAGCTTAAAGCACTGGCTATTTTATCATCAGATGCCTTATCTTCAGTGGCTTATGGAACAGAACAAATTTTGATTGTACTTGCAACAGTAGGCGTCCTTGCCTATTGGTATTCAATTCCAATTGCGATTGGGGTATTGGTGCTGCTGACGGCTTTAATTCTTTCATACCGTCAAATTATTTATGCGTATCCGCAAGGCGGAGGAGCTTATATTGTTTCCAAAACCAATTTAGGAGAAAATCCCGGGCTTATCGCTGGGGGATCACTGTTGGTAGATTATATTTTAACAGTTGCTGTGAGTGTTTCAGCAGGAACCGATGCTTTAACTTCGGCTTTTCCAACGCTGCATCATTACAATGTAGTAATTGCGTGTTTGCTGGTGATTTTTATTACCGTCTTAAATTTACGTGGTGTAACAGAATCCGCTTCTGTATTAGCTTATCCGGTTTATTTATTTGTTATTGCTCTTATTTTGTTAATAGCGGTAGGCTTGTTTAAAATAGCGACAGGTCAAGTTTCACCTGAGCTTCATCCCTCTCTCGGTACAGTAGTGCCAGGTATTAGTTTGTTTTTATTATTAAAAGCTTTTTCATCAGGGTGTTCGGCATTGACAGGTGTAGAAGCCATTTCAAATGCAGTGCCTAACTTTAAAGAGCCAGGTGCAAAAAATGCTGTTCATACATTAATGCTGATGGGCGGTATTTTAGCCGTTTTATTTTCTGGCATCACGTTTTTAGCTTATTGGCTTGGCATTTCTCCAAAAGCAGATGAAACGGTTGTATCACAAATTGCATCGAGTGTGTTTGGACGAAATGGATTTTATTATTTTATTCAAGGCACAACAGCTCTAATTCTAGTGCTAGCGGCGAATACGGGCTTTTCTGCTTTCCCTTTGCTGGCTGTCAACTTATCTTCTGATAAATACATGCCAAGAATGTTTCAAATTCGTGGTGATCGATTAGGCTATTCAAATGGAATTGTGACCCTTGGAATTGCTTCTATTGTCTTAATTGTAGCTTTTAAAGGAGCGACTGAACAATTAATTCCTCTTTATGCAGTCGGGGTGTTTATTCCATTTACGCTTTCTCAAACAGGCATGATTGTCAAATGGCTTAGAGAAAAGCCGGCCGGCTGGCAAGGGAAGCTAGCCATTAACTTAATTGGGGCCCTCATTACCTTAACGGTGCTAATTATTTTATTTACAACGAAGTTTTCACAAGTATGGTCCGTGCTCATTTTCTTACCGGTTATTGTCTATATTTTTCATCGCATTCATACGCATTATGAAGCGGTAGGAGAGCAGCTTCGCATTAAGCAAGGAGAAAAGATTGGAAAGCTTGAAGGAAGTGTAGTCATTGTTCCTGTAGCAGGAATGACAAAGGTAGTAGAAAATTCATTAAATTATGCACGAACGATTGGTGATACCGTTATTGCAGTGCATGTGGCCTTTGATCGAGAAAGCGAAAAGAAAATGGAAGAGAAGTGGGAGAAGTGGCAGCCTGATATTCGTATTGTTACGTTTCATTCTCAATACCGCAGCTTAGTGCGGCCGCTGTTTCGATTCATCGATATGGCTGAGGAAAAAGCGCGAGAAAATAACATGGCCATTACGGTCGTTATTCCGCAATTCATTACGAAAAAAAGTTGGCAAAATATTCTTCACAATCAGTCCAGTCTGCTGTTAAAAGCACATTTGCTTTACCGCAAAAATGTAATTGTTACAACTGTACCGTACCGTTTTAAAAAATAATGAAACATGACTAAAAACCTCCAACTTGTATGTTGGAGGTTTTTAATTTTTAAATTCACATACACTAACCGTAATCGAATCTCATCAAAGGTGCAAACGGAGGGATTACATGAGTGAATTAATTAAATTGTTGCGAAAAGGAAATAAATCGGCCATGATGGCCGCTATAGTGAATACCATTATTTCCATTATTAAAGGAATTGCTTTCGCTTTAACAGGGAATGTAGCGATGTTTGCTGAAACGATGCACAGCTTAGGAGATGCAGCTAATCAGTTTTTTGTTTTTATAGGTTCGGCATTAAGTAAAAAAGCCCCGACCAAACGATTTCCAAACGGTTTCGGCCGATTGGTTAATCTTGTTCTATTAGGAGCGGTTCTTGTAGTAGGGATTATGGCGTTTGAAACGATTAAAGAAGGATATCACCACATTCTTCATCCGACGAAGTCTTCAGGCTTTATTTTAAATATTGCAGTACTTGGCATCTCGGTATTGCTTGAGATGTTTGTCTTATTTAAGGCAATGAAAGAAATTTTGCACGATGTCGGAATGAATACCGCACAGGTCAATGTTTTTACCCAAAGCTTTGTTCATTTAAAGAAAGCAAAGCCAGCAACCAAGCTGGTCTTTATGGAAGATCTGGTAGCTACTGGAGGAGGCGTATTGGCATTAATCGCTGTTTTCATTTCACGGTTTACACCTTTTCACCAAGCTGAAGGAATTGCTTCTATTTTAATTGGGCTTATGATGTTTTTTGTAGTAGGACGAGTATTTTTAGACAACGCTGCGGGAGCCCTTGGTGAAGCAGATAAAGAAATGGAAATAAAAATTGGCGCGATTGTCATGCAAGATGTGCAAGTGCGTGATATTCAAACATTAATGGTGATGAAAGAAGGAGAAGAGCTTCACGTTGAATTAAAAGTAGAAATTGATCCTTCTTTAACAGTGGCCGAAGCTGATGATATTAAAGATCGTCTGGAAAATCGTATTTTACAGGAAAAAGGAGTAACGGATGTCATTATTGAATTTGATGAAGATGATGGAATTCCGGACTGGGCGCCAAGTGATTTACAGCTTCAAAAAGAATAAAAACAAGGAAGAAAACAGTTGTTTTCTTCCTTGTTTTTTTAGCTATATACTTTTTCACGGACGTTTGGAGAATCTGTTGAAGCTTTTGAGAAGTTAATGGTTTCACGTACAACGTAAATAGGTCTATTTTTACTTTCGTCGTAAATTCTTGCGATGTATTGTCCGACTAGACCTAAACCAAGTAGCTGAATGCCGCTAAAGAAGGTGATAGCTACCATAATGGAAGTCCAGCCAGGCTGAATGTTTTTACCTATCAGCCAAACAACAATCGAATAACTTAAAACTAAAAGTGATACAAAAACCGATATTAAGCCAATAACCATTACTAAACGCAAAGGCTTCGTTGAAAACCCAATAATTCCATCTGAAGCAAACTTGATCATCTTTTTTAAAGGATATTTTGTTTCACCAGCAAAGCGTTCATCGCGCTCATATTCTACATATGTTTGCCTGAAGCCAATCCAAGACATCATTCCTCGTACAAAACGATTACGTTCAGTCATTTTTTTGAATACATCCGCTACTTTTCGGTCGATAATACGAAAATCTCCCGTGTCTTTAGGGATTTCGATATCGGACATATAATTTAAAAAGCGATAAAAATACTTAGCCGTGGCTAATTTAAAAAAGGTCTCTCCGCTTCGTTTCTTGCGCTTTGCATATACAATTTCATAGCCTTGCTGCCATTTAGCAATTAATTCGGGAATCATTTCAGGCGGATCTTGTAAGTCCGCATCAATAATAACGATAGCATCACCTTGAGCATAATCAATGCCTGCTGTTACGGCAGTTTGGTGCCCAAAATTACGAGCAAAATCAATAACTTTCACATTAGAATCCATAGCCGCTACGTCTTTCAAGATTTCAATTGTTCGGTCGGTGCTGCCGTCATTGACGAAAATGAATTCATAGTTAATGTGGTTTTTATGCATGACGGAAAGCAAGCGATTGTAGCATTCATTGGCTACTTCTTCTTCAAAATACATAGGTACCACAATTGAAATTAGTTCTCTCATGCTTTACCTCCTATCGAGTGATGGTTTGTGTGCTTAAACGTCCATATTTTATTAAGGAAAAAATTGATAAACATTCCTATACAAGTAGACAACAGTTGTCCAATTATTGGATTAGCAGGTGTATAGTGTACAAGAAGGAATAAGCAGCTTGTATTAATTGCTAAAGTAATAAGGTTTACGATGAAAAATTGAGCTAGCATCCATTTATGTACAGTTGCTTGAAACACCCACGATTTGTTCCAATAGTAGCTGTTTATGACGCCAATAAAATAAGATAGTACGTTAGCCAATATATAATTCATATCAAAATGAATGAGTGCTAAGTAACTGATAATAGTGAGCAGGGTATTCATTATACCTACAAATCCGAATTTCAGGAATTTTATCACGGTTGCATAATCCCTTCCATTTAATTTATCTCTTCATATTTTGTCTGGGGCTTATTTTTAGTAAATCGTGCTATTAAATAGGATAGAATCACTGAAATACCAAACCCTTCGAGCAGCATAAAACTTGGAAAAATAAAGAATCGATAGCGAGTTTGAATTTCAATAAGCAAGTGAATAAGAACGTATCCTATGATTAGTAATAAAAACAGTGTATACGGATATTTATCCTGCTTCTTCAGGAATAAACATATAAGTCCAATAATGGAAAGAATAGTAGTTGAAACATAAATAATTCTTTCATAACTTTGAGCAGCACTAATTAATTTTTCTTTATTAAAAGGTACATCTTCTTGAGGAGTTAATGAAATGCTCCAAAATGTAGATGCATCCGTTCCTCCCCACATATTTAGGAATTTAATGTGAAAGAGATCTAAAAGCTGCTCTTTATCTGCTACCCGCTCTTTAATTACCTTTTTTTCTGCTTCAGCTCGTTTTTCTCCAATTGGCATACCCATAAAACGACTAGCATCCTCTGAAGAATAAGAACCGCTTGTTTCGTAATTAAAGCCAATGACGAATTTCCATAAAGGATCTCTGTTACTTAAAGGATATTTAGAAATACCGCTAGCAACAAAAGAATAGTTGATCAGCGCATTTGCAATAAAAAAAGTAGCCAGTATGCCTACGAGGTTTTTTCCTATTTGTTTTCGGCGAACTTTTAACTCAGCAGCATCCTTCGTTTTAATGTAAGGTTGAAGAATTTGCAAGATGAAATAAATGAAAACAGCAACGATAATAATGGGTCCTAGAGGGCGCATTAAATTTCCTAACGACAATAGAAGGCCAATATAAAGCCAGCTAAACTTGCTATGAGCAAATCTTTTTATAATAAGGTAAAAAGCTGCATAAAATAAAAAAGTAGCCAAATGCTGGTTAGTTAACACTGAGCTATAGAGAATGTTCGGAATGTAGAACGCGTATAGAAAAGCTGCCATTCTCCCAGCAAGTTCGTTAAATACTTTCGCGCCAATTAAATAAATAAAAATAACGGTTCCAGTGGAATAAAAAATATTTAACAATTTTAATATAAAAATATTATCTCCAAAACAGCGAATAATAACAGATTCATAGAATGAAAAGCCTAGCTGATATACCCATGTAGTGAAATAAACGCTTTGGTTAAATTCATAATTTCCTTTTGCGATATTACGCGCGGCATCTAGCATGACAAGAAAGTCAGATTTTACAGGCGTTTGAACAGAAAGCATCCATGCTAGTCGAATACCTAAGGTCAAAACGATCAGTGAAATAAAAAAAACAGTTTTGTTCATGTATCTACTTGCAATAGCTATTAGAAAAATGACAAGGAAAGTGATAAATATTCCTTCAATGATAAATGAATTACTTAAAGCCAAGCCTTTTAATTCCAATGAATTTGTCATCGCACTGTAACTGCCCCATAGAGACCATGTGAGAATAATGACACATAAAAGAATCAGGCTTTTGGATAAAAATGAGTTAAGCATATTACCTCCTGCAAATTATTTCAAAGATAAGGTACAAAATTCCTACCCTATGATACCATATTTTATTATTTTGTATATATTTTTCTTATAGAGTATAATGTTAGATTGTTCTGATATTACAACAGCGGCACAACGTTTGATAAAAGGTTCAGCGGAGTAGGCAGTGATTTAGTAATAGATAAAAGAGGTTGGGAAAAAAGAATTTTAGTCGAAGTGAAAAACGAACCATTGATCAACATGTTTGATTAGTGGTTCGTTTTTTTATGGTAAACGTAGGTTTTATTTGTTTAGTTCTTTCCAGCAGTTGATTGGAGGGCAAGACGAAGACTCCTGCGGGAAAAGCGGAACAGGTGAGACCCCGCAGGAGCGTAAGCGACGAGGAGGCTCACCGGCCGCCCGCGGAAAGCGAAGTCTTGCACGGAAATCAACCGCGGTGTCACAAGCAATCCCTGCTAGCTTATTTATTCCATTTGTTCTCCTTTAGACTCGCTTGATTTAGTTATGTCTCAATCTCTTCTTTTTTATCATGTGTTTTCTGATGCGAACAGCTTTTATGTTTTAAATCGATCTTTTAATAAATTCCATAGGGAACTCACTCCGAGACTAATGCTGATCAGAATTCCTGATAGAGCTACTATTAAAGCGATATATTCAAAGATAGAAAACTGCTTCATACTATCCCAATTGATGTTTCCCTTTAGTTTGCTAATAACTAAATTCATTCCGTAAATACCGGAAAGAACCGTATAAATCGTTAAAATCAATAATAAGTAATTGTGACGTTTGGCTGCGATTTTCTCTTGATTTTGGTACAAAGTACCAAGGGTTTCTTTGACTTCTTGATAAAGAGAATTGATGTGGAAGATTTTTTTAAAGAGCTCAGAAAACTCTTGACCTTCTGTGCGAGAGCTAATTTCTAAAAATAAATATTTACCTGAAAATACGGTAATAGAGCGGATTAGTCGTTCAATGCCCTCTGAATTTTTATGAAACGTGAGCTGAGAATACTCATAAGATAGTTTTAGCAACACGATTTTATAGAAAAAATGTAAAAATAAATTATAGTAATGCTGGCCAAATAGATGATTCATCAAAAGCTGATCCGTTTTAGAGTCTGCCGATTTAGAAATACATGAAAACACATGGTCTGTTATGACGTAATAAGTTTCAGGAGCCCACCTTTCATACACATGTTTAGTATTATACGTTTTAATATACTCATGATTGTGTGCAGAAATAAACGCTTTCCCGTCAGGCGTATAGCTATTTAGCTGCCCAGTACGAAATAAAGTTGTGGAATTAATCTCTTGCTCTTTATTTACCGTTACATAACTTAACACAAACATCCGTTCATCGATAAAATAAGGAAGGCTCCCAACGTGCTGTTCACGCGTGGCTTCTTTCTTGATGTGTTCGTTCAAAAATGGCGCAAGCTGTGAAAAAATATAATCTTGTACTTTGCTATAGCGATGATGTTCATAGGTAATGGTGGATCCATGCTCTTCAGCAAGCTTCGGTTCTAATACACGAAAATGATTCATGAATTCTAAAATATCATCATAGGTATAATGATCATGGCTCATCTCAGTGCGAATGGTCATGACGCCAATTTCAAAAGGACATAAAAAAACATCCACAGACAGCACGTTGCTAGACACGGTGGTGGAGGAAGTGTGTAACGTAATGGTATGGTCTATTTTTTTGGAAAATCGAAGCAACCCTTCTTTTTCGCACGAGTCAGGGAATAGAATACATTCAATGTAAGGAAGAAAATATTGATCCAGGCTATCATGAGATACGTAATACTGTTCTCCGTAGTATTCTTTTTCTAAATGTTTGTTTTGAATGGAAAAAAACTCGAACAAATTTTCTTTCAGTGCATGAACAAGCTGCTCTTTATTTTTTCGATCAAAGGAAAAAGGAAAAAGAAACATGTTCATTGCTTTGGTAGGTACAATGGTTTGAAATGATTCTGTTTTCCTTGGTGTATTGGTCATAAACTACATCCTTCTTATGGTCGGTTGTATTTCCTTGTAAGAGTCGCGGAAATGCAGATAGAAAGTAAAAAGTGAAACAAGCTTTACAAAAACCGTTCTACCTGCTTGCGATGATTCAACGTATCATTTATAATATGCCAATTTTTTTAGAAAACAAACGTAAAAAAACCAACTAACATCATGATTAGTTGGCTTTACATACAGTGTCTGATTAGTGAATCGTGCGATATACACCAGTTACTTTTCCTAAAATCGTTACGTGGCGAAGAATAATAGGCGCCATCGTTGAATTTTCAGGCTGTAAACGAACGAAATTTTCTTCTTTGAAGAAACGTTTTACCGTTGCTTCGTTATCCTCGGTCATAGCGACCACAATATCTCCATTATTAGCCGTTTGCTGCTGACGTACGATTACCATATCGCCATCTAGAATACCTGCTTCAATCATACTTTCTCCCATAATTTCAAGCATAAATACATGATCATCTGGAGAAACGAATTTATCTGGAAGAGGGAAATATTCTTCCACATTTTCAACGGCTGTTATAGGAAGACCCGCTGTTACTTTACCGATAACAGGAACATTAATGACATTGCTTTTAGGGATGTTTACTTCATCTAGTTGAAGAACTTCGATTGCTCTTGGTTTTGTTGGATCTCTGCGAATTAACCCTTTGCTTTCTAAACGAGCTAAATGCCCGTGTACAGTGGAGCTAGAGGCTAATCCTACCGCTTCCCCAATCTCGCGAACAGAAGGCGGATAACCTTTTAATTTTACTTCGTGCTTAATAAAATCTAGTATGTCTTGTTGACGTTTTGATAGCTTCATATTTTTCACCTCGATTTTAGCTATTCTTTAGGTGAATTATACCACGTGATGTGTCAATATACAAACATAAGTTCGAAGAATTCCATTGACAGAAACAAATGTTCTCAATAAAATAAGAACATATATTCTGATAGGGGGATCATAATATGCAACAATTCTTACATTCTATGAAACATTACGCTATTTTTTTTGCAGTTATCGCTGCACTTACATATGTATTGACGCTGGTTTTAGGAGCGGATAAAGTAGATTTAGACAAATATTCAACGGTTACTATTACAAAAGGAGATACGCTTTGGGACTTGTCCAACAAGTATCATAATCACCATCATTTGACCACCAATGAATTTGTCAAATGGGTTGAAGACGTCAATGATTTAAACTCAGATACTGCCCAGTCTTTATCACCTGGAGATAAATTATATATTCCTGTTTTAAAAAAAGAGTTACATAATCAAGTGGCAATTGAACAGTAGTGTGTAACGGCCGTTCCTGAATATTGTTAGAAGCCGAAAAGGTCGTGATAAAAGTGGACGCCATTATTTATTGCCGTGTCAGTACGGATAAAAAAACCCAAGAAACATCTTTACAGCGCCAGCAAGAAGAATTAAAAAAGCTTGCTGATCTTCACCATCTAGAGGTGAAAAAAGTCGTGATGGAAAAAGCAAGCGGATATGATGTAGACAGAGAGGGTATTTTGGATGTTCTTCATACAATGAAAGAAGAGAAAATATCCGTGCTGCTCATTCAAGACGAAACACGATTAGGCAGAGGAAATGCCCGAATTGCGCTGCTTCATGCTTTTCATAAAGAAAATGCTACCATCTATACGATTAGTCATCAAGGTCAGCTTCAGCTTTCAGAATCTGATTCAATGGTGTTAGATATTATTAGCTTAGTGGAAGAGCATCAGCGGAAATTACATAATGCTAAAATTAAAAGAGGAATGAAAAGAGCCGTAGAAAACGGTTATCGTCCGCAGAAAAATTTAAAAAATCAAGGAGTTAACTCGGGAAGGGAAAAAAAAGAAGCGCCGATTGAAGAAATTGTCCGCCTTCGTCATAACGGCTTAACCTTTGCTGAAATTTCAGTTACGCTAAAAGGTTTTGGTCATAATATTTCAAAAGCGACGGTACATCGCCGCTATCAAGAGTACCAAGAGAGTGCTCAATCTCTTGATAAAACGAAAGAGATTTAGTAAGATGACTACATGTTGCCGGAGCGGTTCGGTAATTTTAATTATTGATTATAAGGAGATAGGTTTTATATGCTATCAAAAGATAAACTTGCTCGTATTAATGCTCTTTCAAAAAAGGCAAAGGCTGAAGGGCTGACAGAATCTGAAGCGAAAGAACAGCAAGAGCTACGTCAGGAATATTTAAAAGTTTTCCGACAATCTATGACAAATCACCTTCACACGATTAAAGTTGTGGACGAAGAAGGTAAAGATGTTACGCCTAAGAAGTTAAAAGAGAGTAAAAAGAAGCGTCTTCACTAAGATGTTCTAGTAAAACTAGAGGGAGTGTTCCCTCTAGTTTTTTGTATATTTTTAATAAGGGGCACAAAAACTGTAAAAGTGGAAATTTTTTTGGTTCAAGTATTGTACAAATAAGCAAATCATTAGTATGATAACATATGTACATAGTTTTGAAAGGAATGAAGAGTATGACACAACGTATTGAAGATCTTTCGATTGCAACAATTCGTACTTTATCAATCGATGCGATTGAAAAAGCAAATTCAGGTCACCCAGGTATGCCAATGGGAGCTGCTCCAATGGCATATACATTGTGGACAAAATTCATGAACATCAATCCAAAGAATCCAAACTGGTTCAACCGTGACCGCTTTGTATTATCAGCAGGACACGGATCGGCACTATTATACAGCTTGCTTCATTTAGCTGGATATGACTTATCAATTGAAGACCTTAAAAACTTCCGTCAATGGGGAAGTAAAACACCAGGTCATCCAGAGTTCGGTCATACAGCAGGTGTTGATGCAACAACTGGTCCACTAGGACAAGGTATTGCAATGGCTGTTGGTAAAGCAATGGCAGAACGTCATTTAGCTGAAACATACAACAAAGAAGGTTTAGAAATTGTAGACCACTTTACGTATGGTATTTGTGGTGACGGAGACTTAATGGAAGGTGTATCTGCTGAAGCAGCTTCATTAGCGGCACACTTAAAATTAGGACGTTTAGTTGTTTTATACGATTCAAATGATATTTCTTTAGACGGAGATTTAGATCGCTCGTTCTCTGAGAACGTAGAAGATCGTTTCAAAGCTTACGGATGGCAAGTAATCCGCGTTGAAGACGGCAATGACTTGACAGCGATTGCAAACGCAATTGAAGAAGCAAAAGGCGATTTAACACGCCCAACGCTAATTGAAGTAAAAACAACAATCGGATTTGGTTCTCCAAACCACGCGGGTACTTCTGGCGTGCACGGTTCTCCATTAGGTTCCGATGAAACAAAATTAACAAAAGAAGCTTATGCATGGACATTTGAAGAAGATTTCTATGTGCCGGAAGAAGTGTATGCTCACTTCAAAGCTACAATTGCTGAAGATGGCCAAAAGAAAGAAAACGAATGGAACGATGTATTTGCACAGTATAAAGAAAAATATCCTGAACTAGGTCGTCAATTTGAACTAGCAGTAGAAGGAAAGTTACCGGAAGGCTGGGAAGAAACGCTTCCAGCATACGAAACGGGTTCAAGCTTAGCTAGCCGTGCTTCTTCTGGAGAAGTATTAAACGCAGTAGCACAAGCTGTACCTCAATTCTTCGGCGGTTCAGCTGACTTAGCTGGCTCAAATAAAACAATGATTAAAGGTTCAGAAGACTTCACTGCAGCTGATTACAGCGGACGTAATATCTGGTTCGGTGTACGTGAATTTGCAATGGGAGCTGCATTAAACGGTATGGCTCTACACGGCGGTGTAAAAGTATTCGGAGGAACATTCTTTGTATTCTCTGATTATCTTCGCCCAGCAATTCGCTTAGCAGCTTTAATGAAGCTTCCTGTAACATATGTATTCACACATGACAGTATCGCAGTTGGAGAAGACGGCCCAACACATGAGCCAATTGAACAATTGCCATCACTTCGTGCAATGCCAGGTCTTTCAGTGGTTCGTCCTGCAGATGCAAATGAAACAGCTGCTGCATGGCGCTTAGCATTAGAGTCAACTGACCGCCCAACGGCGCTTGTATTGACTCGTCAAAACTTGCCAACACTTGAAGGTACAAAAGAAAATGCATACGAAGGCGTGTCTAAAGGCGCGTACGTTGTATCTAAAGCTGGTAAAGACCAAGCGGATGCATTAATACTTGCAACAGGCTCTGAAGTAAGCCTAGCAGTAGAAGCACAAAAAGCATTAGCTGCAGAAGGCATTGATGTATCTGTAGTAAGCATGCCTGCATGGGATCGTTTCGAAGAGCAATCTGCTGAGTACAAAGAAAGTGTTATCCCTAAATCAGTGAAAAAACGTTTAGGTATTGAAATGGCTTCTACACTTGGCTGGGAACGCTATGTTGGAGACGAAGGACAAGTTCTTGGTATTAATCACTTTGGTGCATCTGCTCCTGGTGAAACAATCATGAAAGAATTTGGTTTTACAGTTGAAAATGTAGTAGCAAAAGTGAAAAGCTTGCTTAATGCATAATTCTTTTTCATAAGAAAGAGCAGACTCCTGTGGTCTGCTCTTTTTTTCGACAAAAAAACAAAGGAATTTTTTCATCGATAGACAAGCATTGCGTACACCATTCGGTATAATGGTACAAAAAAGAACGAGCCGAAAGGGAGGATGAATCGTGAGAACGTATGAAGTATATTTAATGGAGGAAGAAGTTGCATCATCCTATTTTCGAAGAGAAAAGCTCATTTATCAGCTGCTGATTGAATATAGAATGAAACGTCACTTGCAGGAAACGCACTTACAAAAACAAGTTCATTACATTACTCGCCAACTGCCCATTCCATTTATTCAACGAGAATTGCTTCAGGCGTTTTCTCATTATCCTCATTTTTTTACTCATCAAGAGACGTTTGTGCTGGAATATCCTCATAAAAAAAGTCGAGCATCTATAAAATTAACGAATCGCTGTATAACAATTGAAGGAGATGGCAATGTTGATGCTGAGACAGCTTTTTTTGAAGTATTACGCAAGCTAGATCCTTGTTTTTTAGCAGTGAATTATGGAACGGATGAATACGGCTGGCTGAGGCCTGTGAAAACAAGAAAATTTGTGTAATTATTTAAGGAAATTGGAACGGAAATATTGTATAATAGCGTATGGTCTAGTACACTGTAAGTTAGACAACACGAAGGAGGAAGTAATACCATGGGAATGTATATTCTAGTTGGTGTTCTAGCATTAATTGTTGGGATAGCGCTAGGATTTTTCATTGCTCGTAAGTATATGATGAGCTATCTGAAGAAAAATCCACCAATTAATGAACAAATGTTAAAAATGATGATGATGCAAATGGGCATGAAACCATCGCAGAAAAAAATTAATCAAATGATGAAAGCAATGAACGGCCAAATTAAATAATGGTTAATTGGACAGACACTCTCTATTCAGAAGGGTGTCTTTTGTTTTATGATAGAGATAAGAAAATGGTTGTGGGGCTAGGGGGATACGATGAAAATTTTTCGAGAGTTATGGTGGTTTTTCAAACAGGAAAAAAAGTCTTACATAACGGGGGTAGCGCTGCTCATTGTTGTGGCAGCATTAGAACTTCTCCCGCCTAAAATTATTGGTTTAACGGTAGATGGCATTAAAGAAGGGACGCTGAATGGAAAGCGCTTAATGCAGATGGTTGGCATTTTGCTAGGAGCTGCTGTTGTGGCCTATTTCACAAGATACATATGGCGTATTATGATATTTGGTTCATCTGTTAAACTAGCCAAGCAGCTGAGAAATACCCTCTACACTCATTTTACCAAGATGAATCAGGCCTTTTATCAGCGGCGGCGAATTGGGGATTTGATGGCCCATGCAACGAATGATATTCAAGCTATTCAACAAACTGCAGGTTCGGGCGTTTTGACGCTCGTGGATTCGATTGTCACAGGAGGGCTTGTTCTATGCACAATGGCCCTCACAATCAGCTGGAAATTAACGCTTATTTGCCTTATTCCTATGCCGCTTATGGCCGTTTTAACAAGTTACTATGGTACATTGCTTCATGCGCGGTTTCATCACGCACAAGCAGCATTTTCTACTTTAAATGATAAGGTTCAAGAAAGCATTAGCGGAATTAAAGTCATTAAGACGTTTGGGGAAGAAGCAGCTGATGTCGAAGAATTTCGTATTAAGTCTGCAGATGTTGTTCAAAAGAACATGAAAGTAGCACGAGTAGATGCATTGTTTGATCCGACCATTTCGATTATTGTAGCACTTTCTTTTTTACTTGCTCTTATTTTTGGCAGCAAGATGGTGATTAATGAAGAGTTAACACTGGGACAGCTTGTTACCTTTACAACTTATTTGGGCCTTCTTATTTGGCCGATGCTCGCGTTTGGCTGGTTATTTAACATTGTAGAACGAGGAAGAGCATCATATGACAGGGTATTTTCTTTATTAAAAGAAGAAAATTCGATTGAAGAAGCAGCGCACCCTAGTGTTAAAATGCCAACAGGAAATATTGAAGCTGTTATTCATAGGTTTTCGTATGGTAAAGCAGATGAATATACGTTAAACGAAATTTACTTTACACTTTCTCGCGGTCAAACGTTAGGGATTGTCGGAAAGACGGGTGCTGGGAAAACCACGCTTTTAAAGCTGCTGCTTCGTGAATTTGATGTAAGAGACGGAGCTGTTTTATGGGGAGGAAAAGACATTAAAGACTATGCTTTTGATTCACTGTACAAAAGCATTGGATATGTTCCTCAAGATCACTTTTTGTTTTCAACAACAGTCGCTGCTAATATCGCGTTCGGAAAAGAAGACGCAAGCAATCAAGAAATCCAAGAAGCAGCTAAAGTGGCAAATGTACATAGAGACATCCTTGATTTTACAGATGGCTATCAAACAATAGTAGGTGAAAAAGGCGTTTCTTTATCTGGTGGACAAAAACAGCGTATCTCGATTGCAAGAGCTCTTCTATTAGATCCTGAGCTTTTAATTTTAGACGACTCGCTATCAGCGGTAGATGGAAAAACGGAAGCGGGTATTTTACAAGCGTTGAAGCAAAAACGTCAAAATCGAACAACGATTATTACAGCGCATCGGCTGAGCTCGGTTACTCATGCAGACCTGATTCTTGTCCTTGATAAAGGGAAAATTATTCAGCGAGGAACTCATGAGGAACTGCTTAGCGTGAGCGGCTGGTATCAGGATATGTACGATAGACAGCAGCTTGAACGTGCGGTAGAAGAAGGAGAGACGAAAAATGAAAATTGAGCATTCTTCGGTACATAAACGTCTGTTTCGCTATACAATTCCGCATAAAAAATCATTTTTTTTAGCGTTCACACTATTATTAATTGCTACGGCTGCTGATTTATTAGGACCCATTTTGATTAAAATTTTCATTGACGATTATTTAACTCCTAAGTATTTGCCTCTTCAGCCTCTGGTGTGGCTTGCAAGCAGTTATTTGCTTTTACAGCTTTTAAAAATTGTCGTTCAATACTTTCAGCTTCTGCAGTTCCAAAAAATTGCGCTTCAAATTATTCAGCAGATTCGAATTGACGTTTTTTCTCATGTTCATCGCCTGGCTCTTCGCTTTTTTGACAACACGCCAACAGGAAGCCTGGTATCTCGAATTACAAATGACACGGAAGCCATGAAAGAAATGTTTGTGGAAGTCATCGCGGTTTTTATTCAAAATGGGGTATTTTTGGTCGGTATTTTTATAGCCATGTTTATGCTAGATGTGAAGCTGGCTTTTTATTGTTTAGTTCTTCTCCCGTTCATTTGGGGACTTATGAAGCTTTATCAGCATTACAGCGCTATTTACTACGGGCAGCTTCGAGAAAAGCTAAGCCAGTTAAATGCCAAGCTTCATGAGTCTTTGCAAGGCATGTCTATTATTCAGTTATTTCGTCAAGAAAAGCGGCTGCGCTCGGAATTTGAAGAAATCAATGATGAACATTACAAAGCGGGGATGCGCAATATTAAGTTGGATGGTTTGCTACTAAGACCGGCAGTCGAAATTCTTTACATTTTAGCCGTTATTCTTGTGCTCAGTTATTTTGGTATTTCCGTAGCTGACAGTCCTGTTAAAATTGGTGTTCTTTACGCGTTTATCAACTATTTGGATCGTTTTTTTGAACCTGTTAATGAAATGATGCAGCGTCTTTCTATGTATCAGCAAGCGATGGTATCAGCCTCTCGGGTATTTGACTTGATGGATGAAAAAGAAAAAAATCCAGTCATGACAGGAGAACAAAAGCAGGGGGTACAAAAAGGAACGGTAGAATTCAGAAATGTAACGTTTTCCTATGATGGTGTTCGAGATGTACTTTCTGATATATCGTTTACGGTAAACGAAGGAGAAACAGTGGCTTTAGTAGGCCATACGGGAAGCGGGAAAAGCTCCATCATTAATTTATTAATGCGTTTTTATGAGCAGCAAAAAGGAGACATTTTGATCGATAATAAACCGCTATCGTCTTTTTCAAATAAACAGCTTCGAGATGAGGTAGGGCTGGTGCTTCAAGATGCCTTTTTATTTGCAGATACCGTAAAACGAAATATTACGCTGCACGAAGACCATTTTTCTGATGAACAAGTAAAAGCAGCTGCGGAATTTGTTCAAGCTCACGCATTTATCGAAGCTCTTCCTAATAAGTATAATGAAGTGCTAGTCGAAAGAGGTTCCACTTTATCAAGCGGCCAGCGTCAGCTCTTAGCATTTGCAAGAACGGTCATCCGGAATCCTAAAATCCTTATTCTTGATGAAGCAACAGCACATATTGATACAGAAACAGAAGAAGCGATTCAAGAAGTGTTAAGAGATATGGGAAAAGGCCGTACAACAATTGCGATTGCCCATCGTTTATCCACTATTCAACACGCCGACTGTATTTTAGTACTGCATAAAGGAAAAATCGTCGAAAAAGGCACACATACTGAACTGCTAAACAAAGGCGGTTTGTACTATAATATGTATCAGCTTCAGCACAGTGAAAAAGAGGAGAATTTCAGCAAAGAAACAGGAGTAAAAGAGACTTATACAGAATTGATAGAGTGAAGGCAAAAAAAGAAACAACCTTCATGGAGAGGTTGTTTCTGTCGTTTGAGCAGGGAATTCATTGTAAACGTTTAATAAATGATCTAATTCTTGACTATGTTTAATAGCAGGTGGAGAATTTAATCCACTTACTCGGACTATGCGGATGAGTTCTTCTCGTTTCTTTTCAATCGCTAATAGAATATCTTTTTTGGCCAATGCTATGTATCCCTTCTAACAAGTCGTTTACCTAATTATACAAGATAATGGTACTATTTGAAAGAAGTGAGATAAGACAATTTGGTTACAAAATGGTAACGAAAAAGAACAAAAAGAACAAAAAAGGGAAGTGGGAAATGTGGGAGATTTAAATTTGTTTTTGGCATTTGGTGCAGGTTTTTTATCGTTTATTTCACCTTGCTGTTTGCCCTTGTACCCAGCTTTTTTATCGTACATAACGGGAGTATCAGTTAGCGAGCTAAAGGAAGGCGCTAAGTCACATCAGCGAAAAGCTTTTATTCACACAGCTTTCTTTTTGCTTGGGTTTTCTGTCATTTTTATTATGATTGGTTTTGCGACGTCCTTTATTGGTCAGTGGTTTTTTAACTATAAGGATTTAATTCGGCAGATTGGCGCTATTCTTATTATTTTCTTTGGTCTAGTTGTACTAGGGATTTTTAAGCCTCGAATTCTTATGCAAGAGCATAAGCTTAGATTCGCAAATAAGCCTGCTGGTCTCTTAGGTTCTTCTTTCATAGGCATGGCTTTTGCTGCGGGCTGGACTCCTTGCACGGGCCCTATTTTAGTGTCGGTTATGGCGCTTGCAGCGACAAACCCAGGCTCTGGCCTTTTGTATATGATAGCTTATTCACTTGGATTTTCTATTCCATTTTTTATTATGACGTTTTTTATTGGGAAAATGAACTGGTTAAAAAAACATATGAATTCCATGATGAAAGTTGGCGGATATGCAATGATTGGCATGGGATTTATTTTGTATTTTGACTGGATGACAAAAATTATTATTTATACAACGAGCGTATTTGGAGGGTTTACGGGCTTTTAAAAAGGGAAGATGATACAAAAAAGAATCTGAGAATTGGCAGATTCTTTTTATTTTTCAAAAGACAAAATAGTTACTTTCGCTCTTAGGAAACATACAAGAATATGGTGTGAAAAAATATATAGAAAAAATTTATTTTACTATATCTTCTATAAATACGGAGTGATACAATGAAATCGTCATATTTTTAATTGTTAAAAAGAGGTGTATAAATTGAAAGATATTTTGTTAATCTTGCTTTTGCAACTGATCTATGTACCGATCTTGACGCTGCGCACAATTTTTTTAGTCAAAGGTATGAGTATGTATGCCTCGGTTTTTGGATTTGTTGAAGCGTTAATTTATGTATTCGGCTTATCCCTTGTATTTTCAGGAGATCAAAGCACGCTTGCTATGGTTGTATATGCAGTTGGGTTTGGAGTGGGAATTATCCTTGGAAGTTATATCGAATCTAGGCTTGCTATCGGATATACAACATTCTTAGTTAACCTTATGACCAAAAATGAAGAGTTGATTAACCGCCTTCGACAGGAAGGTTTTGGTGTTACTGTTTACCAAGGAGAAGGAAGAGACAGTGCACGCTATAGATTAGACATTTTAACAAAAAGAAGTAGAGAAGAAGAGCTATTAGCATTCATTGAAGAATATGAGCCTCGTGCTTTCATTATTTCATACGAGCCGCGTAAATTTAAAGGCGGGTTCTTACTAAAAGCAATGAAAAAGCAAAAACAAAAGCAAAAAGCAAAAGCAGATATCACCTCTACTAAATAAAAACAGAAGAGATCCTCTTCTGTTTTTTTGTTGCACTTTTACTTCTGATGTTTTTTGGATTATAATATAAGTAAACACTAAACTATAGTAAAGGAAGGATTTCATTGGTTATTGCTTCAACACTTGTCGCAATTTTTATGGCTTCTTTCATATTAGTTGTTCGAATGAAAGCTGCTGATAAACCAACGAATGCAAAAAAAATTATACTTCCGCCTTTTTTTATGAGTACGGGAGCGTTAATGTTTATTTTTCCAATGTTTCGAGTAACGGGTGCAGAACTGCTTGAGGCGTTAATAGCAGGCATGATTTTCTCAATCCTGTTAATTAAAACGTCTAAATTTGAAATTCGTGACGATCATATTTACTTGAAGCGTTCAAAAGCTTTTGCATTCATTATTATTGGTTTACTTATTATTCGAATTGCAATGAAAATATATTTAAGTTCTTCAATTGATGTTGGCCAGCTTGGCGGTATGTTCTGGATTTTAGCATTTGGTATGATTGTACCTTGGCGCATTGCGATGTACACATCGTACAAAAAGCTCGAACGAAAGCTGCATAATGATCGTCTTGCTAATACAACGATATTAAACTAAAAAAGGTGGCTACGCAGCCACCTTTTTTGATTTAAAATAAATGCTGATAGGGGACGGCATCTATTTTTTGCTTTTTTAAAGTTTTTAATAAAAATTTATGATCACGTTTAGGCGTAGCTAAAATGTATCCACGTACGATTAAGTCTTCCGTTATAGAGGCTGCTTGTTCCTCAATTGCAAGTTCCCCAATTTTTCCCGCGATTTTTTGTTTGGCTACATCGCGAAATAGTTCAGGTACTGGTTCAACAAGAACGTTTAATAGCTGCTTTTGATCCGCTGACCAAAGGTGGACGGTTTTGGAAAGATAGTGATCTTGCCAATCAAGCTCAGACATGCCGTCTTCTTTTGGTAAGCGCTTTAAAAATTTCCTGAACATAAAAAATCCGCCGATAGCAAACATGCTCATTAAAAAGACCACCCAAAATAAAATAACCCATAAAAACCAGCCCTCTAGCATATTTTTCACTCCTTTATAAAGAGGTCAATCATAACATTACTATATTTATACATTTATTATAAAAGCCTTGTTCCTTTTATGGCAATATAAAATTCCTGTACTTTGTGCGAGGGGTGAGTCCTTTTTGACTCGCAAGTAAGTTTATATAGACTCATTGATAAGTGAATTATCGTTAGAATTATCTAAAAATGCTTATTTTTCAGCTTTCTAAAAGTTGGCACGTTTTTTGCATATAAATTAATTGAAGAATTATTTAATATGAGAGGAAGATAAAAAATGAGTCAAACTTTTAGCAAAGTAGCAACAAATTTACCGGGAGAAAATGCAAAGCAATTATTAGATAGAAGACACCGTGCCATTCCGAAAGGTGTAAGTTATGGCATTCCGACATTTGCTGATACGGCTGAAGGGGCGATCGTTAAAGATGTCGATGGCAATACGTTTATTGATTTCGTAGGCGCAATTGGCACAATCAATGTAGGACACAGTCATCCAAAAGTAAAAGAAGCGCTTCACAAACAAGTAGACCGTTTTATTCACACAGGATTTAACGTAATGATGTATGAGTCATATGTAGAGCTTGCAGAAAGATTGGCAGCAATTGCACCTGGTGAATTTGACAAGAAAGTATTACTTTTAAATAGCGGAGCAGAAGCTGTAGAAAACGCAGTGAAAATTGCTCGTAAATATACAAAGCGTCAAGGAATTATTTCCTTTAACCGCGGTTTCCACGGCCGTACATTAATGACAATGACAATGACAAGTAAAGTAAAACCATATAAATATGAATTTGGACCGTTTGCTCCTGAAGTATACAAAGCTCCATATCCTTACGAGTATCGCCGTCCACAAGGTTTATCAGTTGAAGCATACGAAGATTTCATGATTACAGAATTCAAAAACTTCTTAAATACAGAAGTAGCACCAGAAACGATTGCAGCTGTTGTAATGGAGCCGATTCAAGGTGAAGGTGGCTTCATCGTACCAGGTAAACGTTTTGTGCAAGAAGTGTATCAATTATGTAAAGAGCATGGAATTTTATTTGTATCAGATGAAATTCAAGCAGGATTTGCACGTACGGGCCGCTACTTCGGTATTGAACATTTTGACGTTGAGCCTGATTTAATTACGGTATCAAAATCACTAGGAGCTGGCGTACCGATCAGCGGTGTCATTGGCCGTGCTGAAATTATGGATGAATCTAATCCTGGTGAGCTTGGCGGAACGTACTGTGGAAGTCCTCTTGGATGTGAAGCAGCTTTAGCTGTACTTGATATCATTGAAGAAGAAAAGCTAAACGAACGCGGTGAGTACCTTGGAAAAGTGGTAACATCACGATTTGAAAAACTAGCAGAGAAATATGACTGTATCGGTGATATTCGCGGATTAGGTGCTATGTCTGCTATCGAGCTTGTAAAAGATCGTGAAACAAAAGAAGCGGACAAGGAGCTTACACAGCGTATCGTAAAAGAAGCAAACAAACGTGGATTATTATTGCTTAGCGCAGGAGTATTTGGAAACGTTCTTCGTATCTTAATGCCAATTGTTATTACGGATGAGCAGCTAGAAGAAGGCTTAGCTATTTTTGAAGCAGCACTAGAAGCAAGCGTGCAGCAAACGGTTGAAGTATAAGAGAGATTGAGGCATGAGTGAAGAGAGAACTCTTCACTCATTCTTCATGAATCACAAAGAATGGGTATGTTTGGACACTCTATTTATAGATTTTTCATTTTCTGATAAAATAAAATAATAATTATTTTTTGACGAAAAGGTGATTCAAATGACCATTCATAAAAAGCATATTCAGCAAATTAACGACGAACTTTACGATATATTTGAGTCATCATTTGATGAAATCTTTGTAACTGATGCGAATGGATATGTGTTAGTTGTAAATTCAGAGTGTGAAAAAAACTATGCTTTGAAAGTGGAAGATTTTATTGGAAAGCACGTAAAAGAACTGCAGGAAATGGGTATTTTTTATCCTTCCGCCACGTTAAAAGTGATTGAATCCAATCAAGCGATTGAATTGGTTCAAAAAACAAACTCAGGCCGGTATCTTCATGTGCGGACAAGGCCGGTATTTACAAACGACGGTCATTTAAAAAGCGTTATTAGCTATTCACGAGATCTAACAGACTTGATGGAATTAAAACGAAAAGTAGAAGAGATGGAAGAACAGCTTGAAAACTATAAAAAAGAGTTAAACGAAGCCGTCGATTTAGAAGGCATCGTGACAAAAAGCGAAGCGATGAAAAAAGTTTTTTCAACCATTCAACGAGTTGCTTCTGTAAATACAACCGTTCTTTTACTTGGAGAAACAGGAGTAGGAAAAAGCAGAGTAGCAAAACTGCTTCACCAGCTTAGTACAAGAAAACAGCAGCCGTATCATGAACTTAACTGTGCAGCGCTACCTGAACAGCTTATTGAATCAGAGCTATTTGGCTATGAAGGCGGTACGTTCACTGGAGCATTTCGAGAAGGGAAAAAAGGGATCATTGAGCTTTCGAACGAAGGCACGCTTTTTCTAGATGAGATTGGTGAACTTTCTCTTTCAGCACAAAGTAAGTTGCTCCACGTACTGCAAGACCGTACCATTCGTCCAGTGGGCTCAACAAGAGCAGTATCAATAGACGTACGAATTATTGCTGCTACGAATCAAAATCTAGAACAAATGGTGGAAGAAGGAAAGTTTAGACGTGATTTGTACTATCGGCTAAACGTAGTGCCGATTACCATTCCTCCTTTACGAGAACGAAAAGAAGATATTCTGCCGCTTGTCTATCAGTTTCTTCACCATTTTAATACAGTATACGAACGTAATGTACGTTTATCACCAAAGGCGTTAGATGCGTTTTTAGGACAAGAATGGAAAGGAAACGTTCGTGAAGTAGAAAATATCATTGAGCGTCTGGTTGTTACAGGGGAAGAAATGATTACGCTTAAAGATTTGCCTTTTGCAAAAGAGTTTGCTATCGATCCACCTGTCCATACGCTTCCTGAAATGATTGAACATGTGGAAAAAGAGATGGTCATAAAGGCGTTTGAACAGCATAGGTCGTCTTATAAAGTAGCAGAACAGCTTGGTATTAGCCAATCACAAGCGAGTCGTAAAATTCGAAAGTACGTTTCGGACAGCACAGAACATTGAGTAGATAAATTTAAGCAGGGAGTGAAGAAATATGAAGCAAGCAAACTTATATATTAACGGAGAATTTGTTTCAGCAAATGATACATACGAAGTGGTAAATCCAGCAACAAATGAAGTAGTGGCTACTGTTGCAAAAGGTGGAGAAAAAGAAGCGAAGCTAGCAGCAGACGCTGCTTATGAGGCGTTTCAAACATGGTCTAAAAAAACAGCAGAAGAGCGCGGTAAATTATTATTTAAATGGCATCAGCTGATTGAAGAACATACCGATGAACTTGCTGAAATAATGACAGTCGAACAAGGCAAGCCTCTTAAAGAAGCAAAAGGTGAAATTGGCTATGCCAACGGATTCGTTTCATGGTACGCAGAAGAAGGAAAACGCATTTACGGAGAAACAATTCCAGCTTCTTCTCCTAATAAACGATTATTTGCTCATAAGCAGCCTGTGGGAGTCATGGCAGCTATTACACCTTGGAACTTCCCGGCAGCTATGATTACACGTAAAGTAGCGCCAGCTTTAGCAGCTGGATGTACAGCGGTTATTAAACCGGCAGAACAAACGCCGCTAACGGCTCTTCGACTAGCAGAGCTGGCACAGGAAGCGGGTATTCCAAAAGGCGTAATTAATGTAGTTACGGGAGATGCAAAAGCAATTGGAGAAGCGTGGCTTCAAGATGGACGCGTACGTAAACTATCGTTTACGGGCTCTACAGAAGTAGGTAAGCTGCTAATGCGCGGAGCAGCTGATACGGTTAAAAAAGTGTCTTTAGAATTAGGCGGACACGCTCCGTTTATCGTAACAGCAAATGCTGATTTAGATAAAGCAGTAACAAATGCAATTGCTTCTAAATTCCGTAACGCTGGTCAAACATGCGTATGTACAAACCGCATCTACGTGCACGAGTCTATTGCTAAACCGTTCGCAGAGCAGTTTGCAGCGGCTGTTAGTCAGCTGAAAGTCGGAAACGGCTTAGAAGAAGGTACGGATATCGGACCTCTGATCGATGAAAAAGCGTTAGAAAAAGTAAAGCGCCACTTAGATGATGTTGTAGCAAAAGGCGGAAACGTCTTAACTGGAGGGGCTGTATGCGAAGAGGGAAGCGGACTGTTTGTTGAACCTACGGTTGTAGATGGTGCAACGGACGATATGCTTTGTATGTACGAGGAAACATTCGGACCAATTGCTCCAATTGCGACGTATCAAACAGAAGAAGAAGTTATTCGCCGTGCAAATAACTCGCCTTACGGATTAGCAGCCTATGTGTTCACTGAAAATATTTCAGAAGCTATTCGTATTGCTGAAGCTTTAGAATATGGTATTGTAGGACTAAATGATGGACTACCTTCTACACCACAAGCGCCGTTTGGCGGCTTTAAAGAAAGTGGACTTGGACGTGAAGGCGGACATTACGGAATTGAAGAATATTTAGAAGTAAAATATATTTCTTTAGGCTTTTAATAAAAAGTGATTTCGCTTTCCTGCGAAATCACTTTTTTAGTAATAGTACACGTGGGGAATTTGTGCATGGATTGATTGAAAATTCATGAATAAAAAACAAAACTCCTCTGGAGTACAGCATTCAAGATCTTCGCAATCGTGAGAGTTAAAAAAATCTTCAAGTATAGTTGGCTCGGCGTCTTTAAATAACCAGTGGTGTTCAACATCCTCAAATTTGCCTCGATAAACCTCGCTCAGTCCATAAAAGTCGAATATATCTTCCAACTGCTTTTGGTGCATAGCCATCCCTCCTCTTCTTAGTATAAGAAAAAGAAAGAGATATTAAACAAGTCGTCATACTACTTTGTTTTTTTTATAAAATCTCGTATAGTTAATAGTAATGACAAGCAAAGGAGTTTCGGTATGTTTACATATATCACGTTATTTGGTTTTCTTGGATTCGCTGTGTATTCGAGTACGTGGATTTATTCTATTGTCAAAAAAGATGGAAGAGTCAAGAAAAATGGAAAGGGTACTCTTATTAGTTTTCTTGTGATGCTTATCGGGTTAGTCGGTCTGCAGCTTACGTAATCATAGATTATTTTGACATTTTTACTACCTTCACTTATAGTTAACGTTGGGCGAACGTATGTGTGATTTTGTTCACAGTGCTTGCCTTAAGTTGAAAAAGAAAGAAGGTGGCATATTTGAGATATCACACACATATTGCAACATCGATTGCTGCCGGTGCCGGCGTGGCTATAACAGGAGACGCTTCGTTTACATTTCCTTATGTTGTAGGCATCGCGATTGGAGCACTGCTTCCAGATATTGATGAACCAAATTCATATATTGGTAGAAGATCTCTTGGTCTCGCAAAAATAATTAAATCTATTTTTGGACACCGAGGTATTACGCATTCTATTCTTGCAAGCGGACTTATTTTTTATTTACATACGATGTATGACAACGACTTTACATTAGGAATAGCCTATGGATACGCTTTTCATATTCTTGGAGATTTCTTTTCTAAACGGGGGGTACCTTTTTTCTCACCTCTTAGCAAGAAGAAGTTTAAGCCTCCTTTAACATATGAAACAGGTAGCGGAGCAGAGACGCTCATCTTTTACTTGGCAGTAATAGGAAGTTTCTATATGCTTTATAAGTATCAGCTGTACACCCAGCTGTTTTAAAGGAAGAAGAGGCTGGGACAACAGTATGTTAGCTGAGGTGAATGACGAACCATTGATCAAAATATTTGATCGGTGGTTCGTTTTTTATTGGAATGGTGAACGTAGGTGTTATCTGTTTAGTTGCTTCTAGCGGTTGACTGGAGGGCAAGGCGAAGACTCCTGCGGGAAAAGCAGACTAGATGCGACCCCGCAGGAGCCTAGCGACGAGAAGGCTCATCGGCCGCCCGCGGAAAGCGAAGCCTTGTACGGATATCAACAGCAGTGTCATAAGCGAGCGATTCGTGCGATCTCATTTGTTCGTCTTTAAATGGAAGTGATTTAGTTATGTCTCAATCTCTCTTTTAGGCTTCCACTACGTAAAGTTCAGTCGTTTTCATAGGAAGGGTAATAGTAATACTTGTGCCGTCATTTTTTTCACTGGCTACATGAAAAAAACCATTATGTTCGTTAATAATTTTGTTGCAAATTGTTAGTCCTAGGCCTATTCCTCGTTCTTTTGTTGTATAAAAAGGCTCTCCTATATGAGGGATACGCTTTGAATCAATTCCACATCCATTGTCTTTTATCACAATGCACAGCGTTTCTCTAGCTGATTTTTCAATCGATATTGCCAGCTTACCGCCGCTTTCCATCGAATCAATGGCATTTTGTATAACATGAATAAATACTTGGGTTAGCTGTGTTTTTTGTCCACTAACGAGCAGGGGATATTCTTGTGGATAATGGCGAATGATGTGGATGTCTTTGATTCCAGTAGCCGGTTCAAATTGCTTTAATACCTCATCTAACAAGTCGGTAATAACAAGGTTGTCTGTATATACGTACTCTTGTTTAGCTAAACTCATAAACTCTGTGATGATATGTTCAATTTGTGAAAGTTCATGCTGAATGAGATCTCGATAAATCATTGTTTTTTTCGGCTGCTGTGTCTCACTGAACAGTTGTATAAACCCTTTAATGGTTGTTAAAGGATTTCTAACCTCGTGTGCGATACTTGCAGCAAGGTGACCAATGACAGAAAGTTTTTCTGAATTCTGGATCTTTTTCTCTGCTTGTCTTTTTTCTGTTACGTCTCGTGAGACAAATACAAACCCTTCGATTTCTCCGGTGGATGTAATAATTGGAGCGCCTTTACATTCTAATAAAACGATGGTGCCGTTCACGTGAAACTTTCGATATTCAAATGTGGAAGCATCTTTTGTTTTGCTCATGTTAGCTAAAATAGTCGAGATTATGTGTTTATCTTCGGGATACGCATTGATAAGCACATGTTGTCCAATAAGCTCATCAGGATAAACGCCTAACGTTTTAGCGTAAGAAGGAGAAGCGTATTCATAAATGCCATCTTCAGTAATAGCACATACTAAATCATGGGTATGAGATAAAATAGCTTGATGCTTTGGTTCATTTTCATCCGTAATGATTCGATCTTTTAATGGATAAAAAAGCTGATCTTCTTGGTTCGTGAAGGTGTGCCGAACTTGAGTGCCGCACATTCTGCAAAAATTATAATCTTCCTTATAGTTACAAGAAGGACAAACGGGCATCGAATCACTCCAATCAGATCTATGCAATGAGAGAGTTCTCAAGCATATATAATCATTATTATATATTCAAATTATAGGAAAAAATATGAAAAATCAAATGTGCTATAGGGAGGGGAATAGGGCTTGAAAACCCTATAAAAAGATTTCAAATACATGTTTTTAGTTGCAAATAGATGAGAAAGGGAATTTTTTACACATTAAAAAAATTCAGCATATCAAATAAGAGGCGTGATTTACCTCTTATTTGATATGCTGATAATGTTCTAGCGCTCGCTCTCTAGCTGCTTTATGATCGACAATTGGAGTCGGGTATGTTTTATTAAGTGTAACGCTTGCTTTTTCTAATACGTCTGCTGGGGCCTCCCAAGGTTTATGAATATAAGAAGAAGGAATATCCTTAAGCTCTGGAAGCCACTTTTTAATATATTCTCCTTCCTTATCAAATTTTTCTGATTGAGTAATTGGATTAAAAATACGAAAATATGGCGCGGCGTCTGCTCCCGAGCCTGCAACCCACTGCCAGCCCATTGTGTTATTAGCTAAATCTGCGTCTACTAAGGTATCAAAAAACCAATTTGCTCCGTGTTTCCAATGAATTAAAAGGTGCTTTACTAAAAAGGAAGCAGCTACCATTCGGACTCGATTGTGCATAAACCCTGTTTCCCACAGCTCCCGCATTCCGGCATCGACAAGGGGATAGCCGGTTTTTCCATTTTTCCAAGCTTCAAGCTCTTCATTGCCTTCAGCCCACTGAAATTGCTTGAATTTTTCATTAAGCGGTTCACTTGTAGTGTGCGGGAAATGATAAAGCAGCTGATAAGCAAAATCTCTCCATATAAGTTGACGAATAAACATTCCAGCTTGCTGTTCAAAAGCATCAGAACGTACTTTTTCAGCTTTAGTTCTTAAATAATGATAAAGGACTCGAGCTGAGAGCTGTCCTGTAGCAAAATAAGGAGATAGAAACGAATTTAATGCTTCAGCAGGAAAATCCCGTCCTTTTTCATAATGAAGCAGCTTATTCTTTAAAAACGTTTTGAAGACATCAATAGCGCCTTTTTCCGTAGCTTCCCACGTTGACCTAATCGTTTCATCCCACGGTATGCTTGGAAGCAAATCGAGATCGGAGACTAAAAGAGATTCAACCGGTTTAGAGGAAGCCTGTATGGAAGTAACTTTTTTTACAGCAGAAGATACGGAATGTTTTTGAGAAGCTTTATAATAAGCTGTAAATACTTTATAAGGGTCTCCATTTTCTTTTGTGATTTTCCAAGGTTCATGAAGGAGAAATCCCTCAAATGTGCGAATATTTATTTGTTGCTCTGAAAAAAAAGCTTGAAGCTCTTTATCTCTTTTTAGCGCATGTGGTTCATAGCGTCTATTCCAATAAATATCTTGTGCATTCGTTTCATGGAGTAATTTTTGCAACACATCTTTAGGGTTTCCTTTTCGTATAATCAGCGTTCCTTCTATTTTTTCGATCGAGGTTTTAAAGTCATTCAGCGCATGGTGAAGCCACCATTTACTTGCACTTCCCATTGAGCTTTCTTCGTAGTCGTCATGGATATAAACAGGTACAACCATTCCTTCTTTGGCTGCGTGAAATAGAGCTGGGTTATCAACCAGCCGAAAATCTTTTCGAATCCATACGATAATGGTTTTATTCATCATGTGCCACCTTTCTATCTGCAATTTGCCTCGATTATAGCTTTTTTCTTATACGTTCTACAATTTTGAATGTGTAGAAGGCCTATTTTCTTATGGACGAATTTCAGATTGATGGTAAAAAGAATAACGTAAACAGAGTAAGAGAATGGGAAGGAGCCCTTAAAAATGAGAAATTCGTATGGAATGAAACAAACCGGACAACCGATATCCAATCCATATATGCAAGCAGCACCCAAACCTGCTAAAATGCCACCTATGCCTTCTGCAAAAGAAATGCAGGCAATGCCGGTGCAAGAAGGCGCAAATCAAATGCCAATGTACGGAGAAATGCCCCCTATGAAAGATGGAATGCCATCGATGCATGGGGGAATGAGTCAAATGCCAACTATGCAAAAAGACATGCAGCAAATGCCAATGTACGGAGAGCTACCTCAAATGCACGGAGGAATGGACCAGATGCCGATGCAAGGAGGAATGCCGCCAATGCACGGAGGAATGGGCCAAATGCCGATGCAAGGAGGAATGCCGCCAATGTACGGAGGAATGGGTCAGATGCCGATGCAAGGAGGAATGCCGCCAATGTACGGAGGAATGGGTCAGATGCCGATGCAAGGAGGAATGCCGCCAATGTACGGAGGAATGGGTCAGATGCCGATGCAAGGAGGAATGCCGCCAATGCACGGGGGAATGGGTCAGATGCCGATGCAAGGAGGAACACCGCCAATGTACGGAGGAATGGGTCAGATGCCGATGCAAGGAGGAATGCCGCCAATGCAAGGAGGAATGGGTCAAATGCCGATGCATGATTGCGGATGCCGCGATTTCTCAGCACCAGTTGGTCATCAGCAGCCTCATTCTTTAAATGATTGGATGTTCATGCAACAAACACATCCACGTTCTTTTTAATAAACCCTTTACCCTAGATAAAAGGGATGTATTTTTGAATCTTTAGTATAAATATAGAATTTTATTAATTGAAACGTCATGAGAAAAAGAATAGTTCTTACTCTTTTTCCATGACATTCAATTTTTTGAAAATATTAATCACATCTTTTGGGTGTTTTCTTACATAAGAGAGTTTGGTAGAGTTTTTTAAGTATAAATACAGGGAAAAGAAGGCAAAAGCTCTATATTAAAGGGGAAAGGGTGTTTTTAGAATGATATTAGAAGTCACAGCTGCAACCTTACATGATGCTAAAGTTGCCCAGGAACATGGTGCCGATCGTATAAGCCTTGTAACTGGAATCGGTGAAGGCGGCTTAACCCCAAGCTACGGTTTGATGAAAAAAGTGAAAGAAACGATACATATCCCAATATTTGTGATGATTCGTCCACATAATCAATCTTTTCAATATGATGAAGATGATTTGCAAACAATGATTGAAGATATTCACTATGCAAGAGAAATTGGCATTGATGGAATTGAAATCGGCTGTTTAACAGAAGACAAAATTATTGATGAGCAAGCTTTAAAGCGACTGCTGGATGCGGCAGGAGAAATGAATGTAACGTTCCACTTAGCATTTGATGAAATCAGTGATCAAGAAAAGGCGCTTGAAACGCTTTTAAGCTATAAGCAAATTCAGCGTGTCATGACTTCAGGAGCGGATAAAAGTGCACTAAACGGTATTCCTCATATTAAAAAACTGTTAAGAAGAATGAAAGATAAAGATATTATTTTAATCGGGACAAAAGGGCTGAAACCTGAAAATCTTCAAGCGTTCTTATCCGTTACTCCCGTGAAAGAAATTCGTATTGGTTCAGGAGTTCGAGTGAATTGTCAATATACGAAACCGCTTGACCCAAGGAGTGTAAAAGCTGCAAAAGAGACGATGAATAAACAAAAGTAACAGAAGTGCTACAAGAAATTGTAGCACTTTTTTATTTGCAAATAAAAAAGGACTTATGACATAGTTTTCCCTAATTGGAAAACATCACAAACCCTATCAAACCCTTGATACGTATGAGAATGCTATATTTTTAAGCGCCTAGAGTGGAATAGGAATAATTTCATATTTTCAGAATAATCATTGACAGTGATAATCATTATCATTTATTGTTGTAATTGTTAATGAAAATCATTATCAATTGAATAAACAGGAGGATATGATATGTCAACGTCAACGAAACAACTTACATCAAATGAAATGCTGCTTGCTATGCAAAATGAACGAGAATCCAATGCAAGGTCTTATCCGAGACGCCTTCCTATTGCGATTAAGCAAGCAAAGGGCGCCGTGATCACGGATATGGATGGAAAAGAGTATATTGATTGTTTAGCCGGAGCCGGCACGCTTGCTCTAGGTCATAACCATCCCGTAGTTCATGAAGCAATTCAAGACGTTTTAGCAAAATCTATTCCTTTACATACATTAGATTTAACAACGCCTGTGAAAGAAGCTTTTGTTGATGAAGTATTCGCTAGTTTACCAGAAAACTTTGCAAATAAAGCGAAAATCCAATTTTGTGGTCCAACTGGAGGAGACGCGATTGAAGCGGCTTTGAAGCTTGTAAAAACAGCAACCGGTAACCGAACGATTTTATCTTTTCAAGGGGGATATCACGGCTCCACTCATGGAACGTTAAGCATCAGCGGTACAACGAGTCCCAAAAAGCACATTCATGCGCTAGTGCCCGATACACATTTTCTACCTTATCCATATGAATACCGCTGCCCGTTTGGCGTAGGTGCTGAAGGTCACACTTACATTAGTACATACATTGAAAATATGCTGGATGATCCTGAAAGCGGAATTGTTACTCCGGCGGGTGTTGTAGTAGAAATTGTACAAGGAGAAGGAGGCTCTGTTCCCGCGCCGATTCCATGGTTAAAAGAGCTTCGCAGAATCACAAAAGAACGAAACATTCCGCTTATTGTCGATGAAGTTCAGACTGGAATCGGGCGAACAGGGAAGCTTTATGCATTCGAGCACGCTGATATCGAACCGGATGTATTAGTATTATCTAAAGCAATTGGAGGAAGCCTGCCTTTATCCGTTGTTCTATATGATAAAAAGCTTGATCAATGGGAAGCAGGTGCACATATCGGCACATTTAGAGGAAATCAGCTTGCGATGTCTACAGGACGAGCTACTCTGCAATTTATAAAACAAGAAAACTTACCTGCACATGCTCACGAGTTGGGAACCTATATTCAAAACCAGCTAAAACATATCCAAAAGCAAGTATTGTCGATTGGCGATGTACGCGGAAGAGGTTTGATGCTGGGCGTTGAAATCATAGACGCAACAAAGCCGGCTAATAAAATCGGCAGTCATCCTGCAAACGGTGAGTTAGCTAAGCTGATTCAAAAAGAATGTTTCGACAGAGGCGTCATTTTAGAAGTGGGTGGAAGACATGGTGCTGTTATTCGTCTGCTTCCTCCATTAATTTTAACGAAACAACAAACCGATGAAGTGTTAACAAGATTTGAAGAAGCGATAAAAGCAGCAGAAGAGAAGTGGGTGAATAAATAAAATGGCGCCGTTTGAAAAGTGGTTTTTATCATCATCCAAAGAAAGCCTCGAGAATTATGAAGCGATGATAGGCGGAATGACTGAGATGATTAAACGTCACTACCATACACTAAAAGCCCCTTATACTCACATAGACATTCACGAACTATCGAACTTAGTCAATCGCTCGGTCTATTTTAACGAGCATGAACAGCCGCTAGAAGATCTGTTTGATGACGTACAAGCCGTAGTGATGGATCATTCGCTTCATATTTCGCATCCCGGGGCAATGGCGCACTTGCATTGTCCTCCGATTATACCGGCCCTTGCTGCAGAAGTGATGATTTCTGCTTTAAATCAATCTATGGACTCGTGGGATCAAAGTCCGGCAGCTACGTATATAGAAGATCAAGTGATTGATGAGTTAACACAACAAATTGGTTATCCAAGCTCTTCTTCCGGCGTTTTTACAAGCGGAGGGACTCAGTCGAATTATATGGGACTTCTGCTTGCTCGTAATGAGTATTGTCATGCTGCATTTTCCATTGATGTTAGTGAAGAAGGCTTACCGTTTGAAGCTAAAAAACTGCGAATTTTCTGCTCTGAAAAAGCCCACTTTACGGTACAGCAATCTGCAGCTCAGCTTGGACTGGGCATGAATGCTGTGGTGAGTGTAAAGTGCAATGAAAGGCACGAGATGGATATAGAAAATTTAGAAGAAGCAATACGGGAAGTCAAAGCCCAGGGAAACCTTCCTTTTGCTGTTGTAGCAACGGCAGGCACGACGGATTTTGGAAGCGTGGATCCTCTTTTTGAAATAAGTGAGCTGGCTAAAAAAGAAGGGCTTTGGCTTCATGCTGACGCCGCTTATGGAGGAGCGCTGCTGTTTTCACATAAATATCGTGAACGCTTAAAAGCTCTTGAACGAGCAGATTCTATTACGATGGATTTTCATAAGTGGTTTTATCAGCCGGTAAGCTGCGGGGCATTTTTACTGAAGAATTCAGCTATGTTCAAACACATTCAGCTTCATGCAGATTATCTAAATCCTGAAGAAGATGAGCATGTACATTTGGTAGATCGCAGTATTCAAACGACCAAACGATTTGACGCCTTGAAGCTATGGCTGACTTTCCGTGCAGTAGGTACAAATGAGTATGGAAAAATGGTTGATCATACGATTGAAACGGCTAAGCAAACAGCTGAACATTTACGAAAGCAAAGGAATATTGCGGTGTTAAATGATCCTTATCTGAACGCGGTTGTATTTCGCTATGTGCCAGATACTTTATATGGTGATTGTCAAAAACAGCAGCATTATGAAAATGAGTTGAATCAGCGTATTCAGCGGCACTTATACGAAAAAGGCACGTTTATCATGGCAAAAACAAAGCATAAAGAGCAGGCATATTTAAAGCTAACGATGTTAAATCCTATGATTACAGTTGCTTCTGTTGCCACTCAGTTAGAGGAAGTCGTGGCTTTAGGAAAAGAGTTGGAGAAAAAGGAGGAGCGATTACGTGAACGCTCAGTTATCGGCTAATTTTATTACAATGCAAAATATTATTAATTGCTATATTCGAGAAACAGGTAAGGGAGTATGGCAGTCCGTTTCAGAAATGAAAAGCGAGGAAACGCTCGTTCTTAGGCTAGAAAAACAGCCGGTAACTCTTTACTTTCCAGTAAAGTACCGCTCAGCTACCGGACGTCACTTGTTCTTTCCGGTCTTTTATTATCGCATTCAGAAAGATGAGCTCAAGGAGTTAGATGTCGTCACTCTTTTAGCCTTTCTTTTAAAAGAAGTAACAGATCATTTACTGCAGGTGAATGAGTTAATTGTACGTGTGCTACTAAGCTATGAAAATATGAAATTGTTCATTGAAAAAAGACAGAAAGAGTTAGAAACGTGTTACAAATGGGACAAAACCTTCTTAGAATCTGAGCAGTCATTGCTTATTGGCCACCAGCTTCATCCAACACCTAAAAGCCGTCAAGGGATATTACCTGAAGAAGAAGAGGTATTTGGGCCTGAAGTGAACGGCAAATTTCAGCTTCATTATTTTAAAGCACATAAATCGCTTGTTGAAGAACAGTCCGCCGGGAGTCAAACCGCTTCACAGCTTATTAAAGAGCAGTTGAAAAAAGATAAGAAGGTTTCTGAAGAATTCATACAGTCGTATTGCCAAGCGGACGACTATTCACTTATACCTATGCATCCGCTGCAAGCTCGTTATCTTTTAGGAAAAGAAGAAGTGTGTGAATGGATTCAAAAAGGCAGGCTTGCTTATCTAGGGCCACACGGTCAGCCGTTTTATCCGACTTCGTCTGTTAGAACTGTATACAGTGAAGATGCAGATGTAATGTACAAATTTTCTATTCCGGTGAAGATTACTAATTCACTGAGAGTGAATAAACGTAAAGAATTAAACAGAGGTGTAGAAGTGAGTCGTTTATTGCAAAAGGGATTACAGGCGGAGCTTCAAGAAAATCATCCGGCTTTTCAAGTAATCGAAGACCCTGCTTACATCACGCTTGGAAAGAAGGAGCTTGGGTTTGAAGTCATGATTCGAAGCAACCCTTTTCAAGGTAACCAAGGAGATCGTACAACACTCCTAGCAAGTTTGTGTCAAGATCATGTGTTTGGGAAAGCTTCTCAAATTGAAAATATTATTAGTTATATTGCTGCAAGTGAAAATAGCACGAATGAAGACATAAGCAAGCGCTGGTTTAAACGCTATTTAGATGTTTCTTTTCATCCTATGATGTGGCTTTACACTCAAAAAGGAATTGCGCTGGAAGCTCATCAGCAAAATTCCGTTATTAAACTTGATGAAAACGGATATCCATCGGTGTTTTACTACCGTGACAACCAAGGCTATTACTTTATGAAATCAAAGGAACAAGAGCTTCGCAAGCTGCTTCCTTCCTTAAATGGAGAAAGCGATACGGTATGTGATGACGCTGTAGCAGAAGAAAGATTTCGTTATTACGTATTTTTTAATCATATTTTAGGATTAGTTAATGCTTTTGGTGCAGCTGGCCTCGTTCAAGAGTCAGATCTGCTATTGATTCTACGACAAGAAATAGAGATGTACACAGAAAAAGATCATACGGGGCTTGTTTCATCGATGTTAGAAGAGAAAGTGCTTCCTTGCAAAGCCAATTTCTTAACGCGCGTTCATGATATGGATGAGCTGGTAGGCTCTCTTGAAACGCAGTCTGTTTATGTAAATGTTGAAAATCCTCTGTACGAATTGGCAGGTGTACGGGTATGAAGTCGGCATTACAAACGCAGTATCCATTTATGATTCAGCAAAAGGAGCAGAGCATCACCTTTCGCTCTGTTTCTTTTGCAAAAGATTATGAACGGCTGTACAAGTGGATGCATGAACCGCATGTTATTCCGTATTGGAATTTAAATATTTCAAAACAGGCATATGAGCAGCATTTAAAAACATTTCTCGCTGATTCCCATCAAAAACTGCTAATTGGAGAAATTGACGGTGTACCTATGAGCTATTGGGAATCTTATACGGTTGACGGCGATATTATCAGTAACTATTACCCTTATGAAAAAGGAGATCAAGGGATTCATTTATTAATTGGAGCACCTGATTTTTTAGGAAAAGGCTATATTTATCCGCTCCTTCTTAGTTTACTAAAGCACAAGTTCGAGGTAGCAGATACTGCCAAAGTAATAGCGGAACCAGATATACGAAATGAAAAGATGATTGCAGTATTTAAAAAATGCGGCTTTCAATTTATGAAAGAAGTGTCGCTGCCTGATAAAACAGGTGTATTGTTGAAATGTGAAAGAAAAGTATTTGAAAGAAGGTGGAGCGAATGGAACAACGGGACATTTTAGACGTAATTGGAGTAGGAGTTGGTCCATTTAACTTAGGATTAGCAGCTTTAATTAATAAAACAGATTGTACATATAAATGTTTTGAACAAAAAAATGAGTTTAATTGGCATCCAGGAATGCTTTTAGAAGGGACCACTCTTCAAGTTCCGTTTATGGCAGATGTGGTCACGATGGTGGATCCGAAAAGTCCATACACGTTCTTAAATTATTTGCATGAGCATGAGCGCTTGTATCAGTTTTATTTCTTTGAGAAGTTTCATATCCCAAGAAACGAATACAATCATTATTGCCGCTGGGTAGCAAGCCAGCTGAGCGGGCTTGAATTTAACAGCAGAGTAATAGAAGTGAAAATGCATGAAGACGCTAAACCTTTTTATGAAGTAACGGTTGAAAAAGAAGGAAAGCTTCATACCTATTACAGCTATCATCTTGTAACCGGAGTAGGTACGCAGCCCGTGATGCCAAGAGACTTTCAAACAGTGGCAAGCGATACATTTTATCACTCCGCTCATTATAAAATGAATCGTGAGCAAACGCTGAAGGCTAAAAGTATAACCGTAATTGGCTCTGGTCAAAGCGCAGCTGAAATTGTCTATGATTTACTTCAACAGCAGCCTGAATTTGACTATAAGCTGAATTGGTATACGCGCTCAAAAGGGTTTTATCCGATGGAGTATTCAAAGCTTGGTCTTGAACATTTTTCACCGGATTATACCCGCTATTTTTACAGATTGCCCCAAGAGAAAAAAGAGAGCGTTTTACGAAATCAAGCTCTTTTATACAAAGGAATAAGCTTTGAAACGATCGGTGATATTTATGATTTAACTTATGAGCGAACGATTGGCGGAAAAGAAGTGCCGCTAACGATGCGGGCGCTTACGGAACTTGCAGGCGTTGAAAAGACAAACGATACACATCTTCTTACTCTTCACCAATACGAGGAGGACTCGTTTGAAAAAGAAGAAAGTGAAATTGTCATTATGGCTACGGGCTATCATGCAAAAGAGCCTGCTTTTATGGAAGGTTTAAAAGAACATTTGCTGTTTGATGAAAAAGGACAGCTGAAAATTAGCGAACTTTATCAAGTTGAGATGAAGAAAAAAGGCGCTCCGCTATTTGTTCAAAACGGAGAGCTTCATACACACGGGGTTGGAGCCCCAGACTTAGGTTTAGGCGCTTATCGAAATGCTGTTTTGATTAATCAAATTGCAGGTAAAAACGTGTACAAAATATATGAAAATACTGTCTTCCAAAAGTTTGGATTTTAAGAAATGATTTCTCCGCGCTTTGTTTTTATCTGTTTGTTTATGACCATGACGTCAGAGGTATTGTTATCACCATTTTATCCACAGTATTTTACAAATGCTTTCCATGTAGATGGAGTCGCAATGACGTCTTTTTTTATTATTTGCTGCCGGATTGTGGTCATTGTTATGACTCCTTTATGGGGAATGCTGCTTAAGAAGTGGAAAGTACAACATATAATCGCAGCGTCCCTTCTAATGACAGCCTTAATTAAAGTCATTCTGAGCGAAGTTTCTACTTTTTATGGATTTTTAGTCACTTCGTTAGTATTACTTGTGTTTCAAAGTAGTTTATATCTTTTGTACCCATATTTAGTAGGCGGCATGAAAAATGGACAGAAAAAGGCAAGTGCTGCAACAACCTATGTATTTATTGTTCATACGGCTATTATTGTCGCTAGCTTGTTCGGAAGTACGATTATTGCATGGGAAATGCCGCTTAAAGTATATCAGTACTTTGCTTTAGCTGATATGGTACTGGCCGTATGGCTCATAACAAGAAAAGCTTCATCTTTAAAAAAAGAAAAAACACCATCATACATTCAAAGTATAAACGAGCCTATTTTTTTCTATTTGCTGGTTATTTTCTTTTTTCACCTTGGACACAATGTCATTCGCCCTTATTTTACATTGTTTACAAGTGACACATATGGCATGAGCAGTCAAGGCAGCGCTTTGTTATATGTGATGCCGAGCATTATGGCGATCATCTTAAAGCTTACGGTACCTACAAAGCTATTTAATGGCAAAGTTATACCGCTTTTTTATGGCGTAACGGGTGCTAGTGCTTTACTGCTATGTTTGCAAGCATATGCCGATCATCTCAGCATGTTTATTATAAGTCGAATTTTATATGGAGCTGGGTTTTATCTCAGCATGGTTATACTTGATATCTATTTATTTCAAAAAAGCAAAAAAGGAGCTGCTTACTATTACAGCTGGCTTATTGCTGTTCAAAATCTTGCCCTGCTGATTGCACCGCTTTTAGCACTAGAAATCAGCAAAGTAAATTTAGCGCTTCCTTTAGCAGCTGGTGCCGCTGCTTTGCTAGCTGCTAGCGCTGTAATGCCGTTGCGTAATAAAACAATCCCTATCCTAAGACAAGTAAAGGAGAATGAAGGATGAAAATCAAAGAAACGAATCTTTCCGTATTTAATAAGCAATCATGGGAAAAAGCAAATCGACAGCTTTTAGCTAAAATGCTGCAGGAATTTATGTATGAACATATTATTACACCGAAGGAACTGCAAAAGCAGGGTGAGATTTCCACCTACCAGTGGGAAGACCACCGGGGCGTTACGTATACATATCAAGCGAAACAGCGAATGTTTGATAGTTTTTCTGTACTGCCAGAAAGTATTAAGCTGACATCTAAAACGTCAATCCCTACATTTTCTGAGGCCTTGCAGCTGTTAATTAGCCTATCTGAAGACAAAGGAATGTCTAGCTCAACCGCAGGTCACTTAGCAAAAGAATATTTTCATACGTTAATAGCAGACGTGCATTTGCAAAATCGAAAATCAGCTGATGAATTAGCAGATATGGATTATGCGGAGCTAGAAGGTGAAATGACGGGACATCCTTGGATTACATACAACAAAGGCCGCATCGGATTTGGCTATGATGATTATCTGCGGTTTGCACCTGAGCAAAAACAAAAAATTCAGCTTTCATGGATTGCTGTAGCGAAGCAAATTGCTTCTTTTCATTCATTAGATACCCTCGGCTTTGATGATGTTATGAAACAGGAGCTAAACGGTGAGAGGCTAGCTGAATTTGAAAAAGAATTAACAAGCCAAGACCTTTTAGCAGCGGACTATTATTATATTCCCGTTCACGAATGGCAGTGGATGAACGTGATTGTTCCTTTATTCGCTGAATACATTGCAAATGATTTAATTGTTCCGTTAGGAGAAGGTGAAGATCAATACTTGCCTCAGCAGTCGGTTCGTACATTTGTGAATACAACAAATCGAGATAAATATCATGTAAAGCTTCCCATGAGTATATTAAATACGCTTGTGTACAGAGGCCTTCCAAGTGAGCGGACGGTAATTGCTCCTCAAGTAACTCAGCACATAAAAGGCATACGAGATCGCGATGCGTTTTTAAAAGATACGTGCAAAGTAGGACTTTTAGGTGAAGTGGCTACGTTAAACGTAACTCAGCCGACGTTTGCTTCTATTCAAAACGCGCCTTATCAGTATTTAGAAATGCTGGGAGTCGTTTGGCGTGAAAGCATTTATCAAGAGTTAGAAGAAGGAGAGCATGCGATTACGCTGGCTGCGCTTTTACATGTTGACAGTAAAGGGAAAGCTTTAGTTTCGTCGTATATAGAAAAGTCAGGTTTAACTCCTAACCAGTGGATTGATGCGTTAACCAGCGCTGTGTTGCCGCCGCTTCTTCATTACTTATATCAATACGGTACTGTATTTTCCCCGCACGGTCAAAATACGGTATTAGTGCTCAAACATAACAAGCCTGTTCGAATTATTATGAAGGATTTTGTAGACGACGTGAATATTAGCGATCAGCCGTTTGAAGAACTGCAGCAGCTATCTTTTGAATTAAAAGAAGTGCTGCGCAGCGAAGAGCCGGAAGGACTGACGCAGTTTATTTTAACAGGGTTATTTGTTTGTCACTTCCGCTATTTAGCAACTATTTTAGAAGAGCATGAAGGCGTAGAAGAAGCGGACTTTTGGAAAAGTGTACGAGCAGAAATTTTACATTATCAAGCATCATTTCCACATTTGAAAAAACGATTTGAACTGTTTGATTTATTACGTCCAACCATTACGAAATTAACGTTAAATCGAAATCGAATGTTTGATTACGGATACGAAGATGACGGAGATCGTCCTCACGCAAGCGAATATGGCAAGGTACGAAATGCTTTGCATGAAGTGAGTGAAAAAGCTGTGCAATAATAAGGAAAAGCCGCTGGTGTTGTGCTAGCGGCTTTTTTATGGTTAATTCAAAAGCAGGAAGCGAAGGGGATGAGCTGCAGCACTTTAGGAAACACTCATTTTATGTATGTGTAGAATGTAAAGGTGAGTGAATGAACGATTTGATGTAATAGATATGCTAGAACAACAAATAAACAAGCCTAAGCAAACGTCTCGGTTTTCTTTTATGAAAGCACTATTTCAATGTCGCATCGCTACAAGGATAATGGTACAATTGTCTGTATATTTAAAAAAAGAGAGGGAATTACATGAAATCGCATATTCAAAAACATTTAACTTCATATAAAGAGAAATATAAAAATCGCGGTCGGCTGCTAATTAGCTGTCCGGACAAACCGGGTATTGTAGCCGCTGTGTCTACGTTTTTACATGAGCACGGTGCAAATATTGTAGAATCAAGTCAACATTCAACGAACCACGAAGGGGGTATGTTTTTTATCCGTTTCGAATTTGAATGTGAGGATTTATTAGCTAAAGAAGCAAAACTAGAAGAAAGCTTCAAAAAAATTGCCAATACATTTTCAATGAACTGGCAGTTTACATATGCTCATAATTTGAAAAAAACAGCTATTTTTGTGTCAAAAGAGCCTCATTGTCTACTAGAGCTGCTGTGGGCATGGGAAAGCGGAGATTTGATGACAGACATCGCTATCGTTGTGAGCAATCACGAAGATGCGCGCGAAGTGGTTGAATCATTCGGTATACCGTTTAAGCATATACCGGCGACAAAAGACATTCGCCAAGAAGCAGAAGCCAAACAGCTGCAGGTATTAAAAGATTATAATATTGACGTGATTATCTTGGCGCGTTATATGCAAATTTTAACGCCGACTTTTGTGGCTGAAAATCCGTATCGTATCATTAATATTCACCATTCATTCTTACCGGCATTCATTGGAGCACGTCCATATGAACGCGCATATCAACGAGGTGTAAAGTTAATTGGTGCTACGTCTCACTATGTAACGGACGACTTGGATGAAGGACCAATTATTGAACAAGATATTGAACGCGTGAACCACCGTGATGATGCGGATGACTTAAAGAAAAAAGGCCGCTTAATTGAACGTACGGTGCTCGCACGTGCTGTAAAATGGCATTTAGAAGACCGCATTTTAGTGCATGAAAACCGCACAATTGTATTTAATTAACAAAGACTAAGCTATTAAAAAGTAGTTTAGCCGAAGGAAGATCCGAACGATGAATCGAGATTCTTGAGAGAGAATGAAATTCGTTCGGATTTTTTTAATGGTGATAGTAAGCGTAGATTTCATCTGTTTAGTTGCTTCTAGCGGTTGATTGGAGGGAAAGGCGAAGACTCCTGCGGGAAAAGCGGAACAGATGAGACCCCTCAAGTGTAAGCGACGAGGAGGCTCATCTGCCAAGCCTTGCACGGAGGTCAACCGCGGTGTCATAAGCGATTCATACTCGATTATTTAATTGATTTTGTTAGGTCTCATTCTCGTTTTTTCCGGGGGAATCGCGTATCTAAATGATAAAAAACTTTTCTACATGAGCTGAGATTTAGTTGTTTACTTAGCTCGTGAACACTTATACAATAGAAAAGGACTTTTTAATAAAGGAAGTGTCGGAAGTGAAACAATATCTTGAACTTTGCGAGCATGTGTTAGCAAATGGAACAAAAAAAGAAGATCGGACAGGAACAGGTACAATTAGCACATTTGGCTATCAAATGCGTTTTAATTTACAAGAAGGTTTCCCGGTATTAACGACAAAAAAACTTCATTTAAAATCAATTATTCATGAACTGCTTTGGTTTTTACAAGGAGATACAAACGTTAAGTATTTACAAGATAACGGCGTGCGCATTTGGAATGAATGGGCGGATGAAAACGGCGAGCTTGGCCCTGTGTATGGGCATCAGTGGCGTTCATGGCCAACGCCGGACGGAGAAAAAATTGATCAAATTACCAATGTTATCAATCAAATTAAAAACAACCCTGATTCTCGCCGCTTAATGGTAAGCGCCTGGAATGTGTCTGATGTAGACAATATGGCTTTACCTCCGTGTCACTGCTTATTTCAGTTTTATGTAGCGGACGGCAAATTGTCTTGTCAATTGTATCAGCGCTCAGCTGATATTTTCCTAGGCGTACCGTTTAATATTGCTTCATATGCGCTGCTTACAATGATGGTGGCACAAGTGTGTGATTTAGAGCCAGGTGATTTTGTTCATACGTTTGGCGATGCGCATATTTACAGCAATCACATTGAACAAGTAAACCTGCAGTTAACGCGTGAGCCTCATGCTTTGCCAAAAATGAAAATCAATCCAGACGTAAAATCAATTTTTGACTTTAAATTTGAAGACTTTGAGTTAGTAGACTATAATGCGCATCCTCACATCAAAGGAGCTGTGAGCGTATGATTTCCCTCATTGTCGCAATGGATCAAAACAGGCTGATCGGTAAAGAGAATGATTTGCCATGGCGCCTTCCGGAAGATTTAAAGTATTTCAAGCGCATCACAACGAGTCATACGATTGTAATGGGAAGAAAAACATTTGAATCAATTGGACGACCGCTTCCTAATCGCGAAAATGTGGTTCTTACACGTCAAAAAGATTATCAACAAGAAGGAGCAACCGTTATTCATTCAGTTGAGGAACTAGAAGCATTAGATGCTGAAAAAGAAGACGAGCTCTTCGTGATTGGCGGAGCTACTCTGTATGAGCAAACATTAGACGTTGCAAACCGACTTTATATTACGCATATTGAAGAATCGTTTGAAGGAGATACACATTTTCCTGCAATTGATTTGAGCGAATGGAAAGTTATTTCGAAGCAGCAAGGAATTAAAGATGAAAAAAATCCCTACACGTATTATTTTACCGTATACGAACGAAGCTAATTTTTCTTGTTAATAAAAAACGCACCCTGCCCTACAAAAAGGCAGGGTGTTTTATATTAATTTTAATTGCTTCATCATTTCGTGAAAAGCCGCTGGGCTCACAAACTGTTCAGGGCTCCAGTTAGCTTCAATCCATTCAATCAGCTCGCTTGGTGTATTAAAAACTTCTCCGCTCGTATCTGCTTTGCGAAGCATGTATCTACCGTTTTCTTCATCTGCAACTATTTCGCATGGAACGGCACTTTCGTGACTTTGAAGCGAAAACTCCATTTACTCCACAACCTTTCTTAGTTTATACCTGTTATCGCATCAGCTGCATGCAGAAAGTATGGGCAATTTTGTAAGTCTATTTAGCGTTTGCTAAACATATGTAAAGTATGTGGACAGTAAAATAGTTGGAAAAGTTTTTTTAGTTATTATTAATGAAAAATAATGATTTTTCTAAATTTTTTGTGATATAATGTACAAATTAATAATGGTAGAAGAGGAAGGAAGTTGGTTATGAAACAACAAGTAGATAATCGAACAAAACACGTACATTTAGAGGACATCATGATTGCAAATCAATTGATTAAAGATGTTGTTGTGCATACACCACTACAGCGTAATGACGTTTTGTCTGAACGATATGAATGTAATATCTATTTAAAACGGGAGGATTTACAGGTGGTGCGCTCATTTAAAATTCGCGGTGCGTACAATCGAATCAAAAAATTATCCCCAGAAGAATTAGAAAATGGAATTGCCTGTGCAAGTGCAGGAAACCACGCACAAGGTGTAGCATATGCGTGCCGTCATTTAAATATCGATGGTAAAATCTTTATGCCGAGCACAACACCGCGCCAAAAAATTAATCAAGTGAAATTTTTAGGCAAAGATAACGTAAAGGTCGTACTAATCGGAGATACGTTTGATGATTCTTATGAACAAGCTATTGCATGCAGTGAAGAGGAACATCGAACATTTATTCACCCATTTAATGATGTAGACGTTATTGCAGGACAGGGTACAGTAGCCGTTGAAATGTTCAATGACTGTGAAGATGAAATTGACTACGTATTTGCGGGTATCGGCGGGGGCGGATTAATTTCCGGTGTCGGCACATACGTAAAAAGCATCTCGCCTCAAACAGCTGTGATTGGGGTAGAACCAGCAGGCGCGCCTGGCATGCAGACATCTTTAGCAAATGGAAATGTAGTGACGCTACCGGCAATCGATCCATTTGTAGACGGAGCAGCTGTTAAAACAGTTGGAACGCTTCCGTATGACATCAGTAAAGAGCTTGTGGACGATATTGTAGTTGTTCCTGAAGGCAAGGTTTGTACAACCATTTTATCTTTATACAATGAAAATGCGATTGTAGCAGAACCAGCAGGAGCTCTTTCGATTGCTGCTCTTGACTCATACCGTGAGCAAATTAAAGGGAAAACGGTTGTTTGCGTCATCAGCGGAGGAAACAATGACATTGGACGTATGCAAGAAATCAAAGAACGTTCGATGATTTATGAAGGATTACAGCATTATTTTATCGTTAATTTTCCTCAGCGCGCAGGAGCTCTTCGTGAATTTCTAGACGAAGTGCTTGGACCGACGGACGATATTTCGCGCTTTGAGTATACGAAAAAGAATAACAAAGACAGCGGACCAGCACTTGTGGGAATCGAGCTTAAGCATAAAGAAGATTACTATCCACTGATTAATCGTATGGATAAAAAAGGATTCCCTTACACAGAAATTAATAAAGAAAGCAACTTGTTTCACTTATTTATTTAAATAGAAGGTCATTTTAAAAAGGAATGCTTCATCAACTGTCGAATAAGTTGATGAAGCATTTTTATTTTTTAAAAAATTTGTGTTTTCTTTTTATTTTATCAAGACAGAAAGTGCCTCAAGCATTATAATAAAATAAACGGGTAAAAAGAGGGTTGATCGCCTTGCTATTAAAAAGCCTTGAATTTAAACATGTCAGTGGTCAAAAAGTAAAAATTACTGAAATTCCAGTTTTAGAGGAAAATAGCACGTTTCGGTTCATGTTATCTGCAAAACTTGATTTATTTATTAAACAAATCACGAACGAATCAGTTCCGAAGCAAACCTACTCGTTTAAAGAATATTTAAAACGCGTGTTGAAATGGAAAGATTACGAACAGCTCTTTAAGTCTCATGTATTAAAACATAATGCATAAACGTAAAAGTTGACTTTTCTGAATATTTCAGCAGAGTCAACTTTTTTTGTTTATATAAAAGGTTGAACATGCGTTTTACGAATTAGCAAAACTTGCATTCTATTATAACTATATTGTTGTAAGTGTTCATGTTATACTAGTCTGCAATGCATCTTATAGGGGTGAACACATGGCGAAAATTAAAGTGGTAACGGATTCAACAATTGATTTAACGTTGGAAGAAGCTGAAAAGTACGGTATTGAGATGATACCTTTATGTATTAACATTGATAATGAAACGTATTTAGATCGCGTGGAATTAACGCCGACAGATTTTATTGAAAAAATGAAAAATTCAAAAGAATTACCAAAAAGCTCTCAGCCGGCTATTGGTTCTTTTGTTGAAGTATATGAACGATTAGTTAGTGAAGGGTATGACGTCATTTCGATTCATATGACTGGGGGAATGAGCGGAACTGTTCGAGCAGCTGAAAGCGCGGCTCAAATGGTAGAAGGGAACATTACCGTTGTAGATTCTATGTATATTACAAAAGCTCTTTCGTTTCAAGTCTTTGAAGCGGTGAAAATGATTGAAAAGGGGCATACTGTAGAAGAAATTGTAGCGCGTTTGGAAGAGGTGCGACAAAATACAAACCTTTTTGTTGTGGTCGATACGCTTGAAAATTTGGTTAAAGGTGGACGTATTGGACGTGGAAAAGGGTTAATCGGTTCTCTTTTAAATATTAAGCCGATTGCTTCCCTAGCTGACGGAGTATATACTCCTGTTGCTAAAGTGCGCAGCCATTCTCAAATTGTTAAGTTTTTAACGAAGCAGTTCGAAGAGCATACAGAAGGAAAAAGTATTAAAGGAGTAGGGCTTGTACATGCAGATGGACTTGGGCTCGCTTCTAAGTTAAAAGAATCAATCGTGAAGGCAAGAGGCTATACGCAATTTTCGATTGAAGATACGACGCCTATTATCTCGACGCATACGGGTATTGGTGCAATTGGTTTTATGTATTTTGCTGAATAAAGTGAGTTGCTTTTTGCAAGTCACTTTTTTGGCTTTCTCTTTTTTGGAAAAAGGAGAAAGAGAAGTGGACGAACGTGTGATATAATAGAATCAACTTTCTACCAGCGAATGCTGTGCTGGTTACTATTCTTTTGAATCCGGAGTATACCGATGAAAAAATATATTCGAAATTTGAGTGTGTTTAACAAAACGGTTTTATTTTCTACTTTAATTGTAGTTGCCCTTGGAGTCATTTCTTTAGCCATTAGCTATCAAGTTCAAAAAAAAATGGCAAAAGAGACGTTAACGCAGCATGTGTTAATTATGGCCGATTTATGGAGGGAGTCTTTATCTAAACAAGACGTAATAGCAGCAGTGGATTCAAGGAACGGGCCGATTCCTGAAAAAGACGATCTAGAAAAGCAGTTCAGAAAGATTTATGAATTGCATCCGTCGTACTTGCAGGGATATATTATGACGACCGAAAAATTCAAGTCGCATGGAAATAAGATTATCGTAACAGCGAATAAGAAAATTAAGCAATCGCTAGAGCCGTCCATGATTTATTATGGGGGAGAAGAATTTTACAAATCATTTAAGGAAGCAGAACAAGAAAAGAAGAATATCGTAACATCTACATACAAAGACGAATTCGGGACGTGGATCACCGTTTTATCGCCTATTACAAACAGCTCTGGAAAAGTTGTGGCTATTCTTGGTGTAGATATAGATGCAAGCGCTATCTATATCTATCAAAAACGTTTAATTGTGTCTTTGGTCGTTGCGTTTACGCTTCTGTTTACCTTCATTATTGTGATTCAAGATTGGGGACTAAGGCGATTAATGTCGCCCCTTGGGGAATTAATAGAAGGAATTCAAGCGGTGAGTCAAGGGAAATTTGATGTGAAGCTGACACACGAAGATGATTCTGAGTTAGGGAATGTACACACAAGATTTAATGAAATGACCGAGCGGCTTCAGCAGCTTTTTCAACAAGTGTCAGCAACAAAAGAACAGCTGAACGTAGAAACGAATTTCAGTCATTCAAAAGATGGAATTGCTAAAGCGATTGATGAATTAGAAGTTATTATGGAAAAAACGAGGATGCAAAAGGAATTGCAGCGAGCAGAGAAAATGAATGCAATTGGTCAATTAGCTGCTTCTGTAGCGCATGAAATTCGAAATCCTATGACGGTGGTAAAAGGGTTTTTGCAGCTGTTTCAAGATAATACAAAGCTTTCAAACACTGAATTAAGTTACATTCATCTTATGATTAACGAAATGGACAGAGCGGAAGCGATTATTCATGATTATTTATCTTTAGCCAAGCCGGATGTTCATCAGCATCGTTTTATTAACTGCTTGGAGTGTATTACAAGCTTGGTAGACTTATTATCTTCTTATGCTTTGTTAACAAACAATATACTCATAGAATTAGACGCAAAAGAAGAGATGTATGTTCGCGGCAGCCGAAACGAATTGAATCAAGTTCTGCTTAATATTATGAAAAATGGAATTGAAGCCATGAGAAATGGTGGAACGCTTCGAGTAGGGCTTTACAAGCGAGAAGGGCATGTACATATTCAAATTGAAGATACTGGTATAGGCATGACCAGTGAACAAGTGAACCGGCTGGGAACAGCGTTTTATTCTTTAAAAGAAAAAGGAACAGGGATTGGTCTGATGGTGTCTTATCAACTGGTCGAACAAATGAATGGAAGAATTGAAGTGGAAAGCATACCAGGAAAAGGTTCAACGTTTACCTTGATTTTCCCTAGCTATGACTAAACTTTAACCGTGCAGGAGGAACATATGAAAAGCTGGTCTTATAAATTGTTTTTTTTACTGCTCATTAGTTGTATGATGTTAACAGCCTGTGGTTCCAAAATAGAAAATCCGCTTAATTGGAAGATGGACTCTTTTTCTTATGTTAACCAAGATCAAAAGAAAGTAGGGCTAAGTCAGCTGAAAGGGAACGTTTGGGTAGCTAACTTTATCTTCACAAGCTGCGAAACCGTATGTCCCCCAATGACGGCTCATATGGCTAAATTACAAAAAATGGCCAAGGATGAAGGGCTGGACGTTCGCTTTGTGTCATTTAGCGTAGACCCTGAAGTGGATACTCCGCAGAAAATGAAGGGCTATGCGACTAAATTTGGCGCTGATTTTTCGAATTGGGATTTCTTAACGGGTTATAAACAAGCGGAAATTGAAAAGTTTGCGCTAGACCAATTTAAAACGATTGTGAAAAAGCCGCAAGAAAATCCGCAGGTTATTCACGGTACGGATTTTTTTCTAATTGACAAAGATGGAGTCGTTCAAAAATCTTATCAGGGAGTGACTGATCCTCCTTATGAAGATATGTTAAAAGATATCAAAACCCTTCAGTAAGAGCTATAAATCCGTCAAATCTATCCGCCAAACACAGCTATCTTTACAGGGATGTGTTAGCGGATATTTTTATGAAAGAAACATGCTTATCCTTTTTTTTACATATACTATATATAAGAAACGTAGTAAAATATCAACTTGACATAGTATGATAAGATATAAAGATATAGTTATTCAGAGCGGTAAGCAGTATTGCTTGTGACAGCGAGAATACAGCATAGTTAGTAGGTGTTATGATGAGAAAATGGAAAAGTATAGTGATAAGCAGTATGAGTGCGGTGGTGTTAGCGAGCTGTTCGACGACGACTTTTTTGCCAACGGACAATAAAGAAGAAGCCGTTCAGAAAGAAGTGGATTTAACACCTAAAAAGCATATTCCGAAAGGCTTTTTTCCTGTAGATTTAGATATTGTAGCCATTGGCGACTCATTAACAGAAGGAGTAGGAGATGAGTCTAAAAAAGGCGGTTATGTACCATACTTAACTAAATACCTTTCTAAACAAAATGAAGTGCAAAATGTACGAACAGAGAATTTAGGTAAAAGAGGAAACCGGACGGATCAGCTATTAGCGAGGTTAAATCAGCCGGGAGTAGCAGCTGAAGTATCAAGAGCAGACATCGTTTTCTTGACGATTGGCGGCAATGACGTGATGAAAGTGGTAAGAGATTACTTTTACAATATCTCAATTAAGACGTTTGAATCACAGCAGTCAAAATATGAAAAACGTCTAAATGACGTGTTTTCACGTATACGTAAGCTTAATCCTAATGCTCATATTTATTTAATTGGTTTTTATAATCCATTCTTTAAATCGTTAAGTGATGTGAAAGAAATTAATGTTGTTATTAATGAATGGAATGCGGCAAGCGAGAAAATTGCTTCTCAATATGATAATGTAAGTTATGTAAAAATTGATGATATTTTTTATGATTCTGACGTAAATTTATTAGGGAAAGACGAGTTTCACCCTAATAAAAAAGGGTACAAACTAATGGCTGAGCGCATTAGTAAATCAATGGAGGAAGAAGATCCTCTCGTTGGAGACCAGAAAAAGGAAACAGCAGAAAAAGTTACATCTGATGAAAAAGAGAAAAACACGAAAGAGAGTGGGAACGAGTAAGGAGATTGTTATATGAAGAAGTGGAAAACCCTATTTATCGCGTTATTAGGGATTAATGTTCTAGGGGCTATCCTTATTATTGCGTTTATTTTTCAACCGGTTGACAAGGCCAATCCAACTCCCTCTGAAAAAGTAGAAGGAGACGCAGAATTAACTATTTTGGCTAAAAAAGCGGACTTAAATGTACTGATTGATAAATATTTAAAAAAAGAATTTAAGAATCAGCCGCTTAACTACAAAATTACTCTTACCGATGTAGTAAGAGTAGACGGTACGATTCAAGTATTCGGCGATGATATTAATATTCGAATGACATTTGATCCAATCGTACAAAAAAATGGAGATATTGTGCTTGAACAGCAGTCGCTTTCTGTTGGAAAGCTGCAGCTTCCTGTCCGCACAGTGCTTCGATACGTAAATAATAACTTTGCGCTACCAGAATGGGTAACGATCGATCCAAAGAATGAATCAGTATACGTAGCGTTACAGCAGATGAAGTTAGAGAGTGATTTTGCTGTAAAAGTACAAAAGTTTGATTTGAAAAATGATGATATTCGCGTACGTTTAATTTCGCGCAGTGAATAAAAAAACCTTCCAATTTGGAAGGTTTTTTTGTTAACGATCTTGGGAAATCAGCGCTTCTAATGCAGGACGGTTCTTAGCAAATCCGACGGCATATACCGTATATGTTCGATTCGGACGAAGGTTCAGTGCCGGGATTTCGAGTACTACATTTTTGGTTCCTGCTATGCGTACGCTAAGTTGAACATGCATGGGGGACAAAGGCAAATATTTTGTGACTTCTTTAAACTGCACTCCAGAAAAAATGACGTCTCCGCCTCTAGCGGCAATATCCACAGCAGGAGCATCAGGAGAAAGGTGCACAAACCGAAGTTTTGTTTCTCCACTTGGTACATCCGTATTGTCATAGATAAATAATAAATCAAGCTTGTTTAGCTCATCTACCGCCGCTACCGTGTAATTTTGGTTTCCTTCAAATGTAAATGATTCCGTTAAAACAGGTCTTCCCGTTTCTCCAGCGGGATAAATAGAAATTGTATATCTTCCAGGTTCTTGTAGTTCAATATAATCTGTTTCTTGTTTATAAGTTAAGTTGCGAATCACTCGTTTGTTGTTAATATAAATATCTACAGATGGAGAATCTGGAGAAGCATGAAGTATACGAATTTGCGGCGGATTTACGCGTAAATTCGTATTTTCAGAAGAAGTTAAGATGGCCTGCTGGATATAGTACAAATGCTTTTGATAATAATGAATATGCTTAGATGGATCACTATACTTATAGTAGTTAGCTAGAAAATCGTATTTTATTGCTTTTTTAATATATTGATCAAAGGAATAATTAGCCATATGTTCAGCTCCCTTATTGTCGGAGTATAAAAACATTTCCATACGTAACCAAACATATGCTAAAACTCATAATTTATGCCGATCACTGATCACTCCCGAGACCTCCAAGGAGAAACAATGAGCCAAATGCCCTCTATGTGCATATACTGAATTAAATTATTGACTGAAGGCTTATTGTACGACCGAATTTAGTATAGAAAAAAGGAGTGAGAGCATGCGCGATTTTTATGCTCGGATGCTACGGTTAATTATGTTAAGTTTTTTACTGCTGCTACTTTTAATTCAATTTACAGAGCGCTCTACTTCATTTATTCACATTACCCCCGCGCTAAATAAAGTAACCGAGCGAATTGAGCTGATTACCTATGATCAATAAATGTATGTTTTCTGCGTTTCGATATGTACTTGTTCTTTATGCAATTTGCTTTACATTTTTATTTGTTAGTACAGTTCCAAGCCTATTTGGTTTCACTGTGACCGTTCAAGAAACGGATTATCACCACCTGCATCGCGGAGATATAGTTGTCTTTGGAGACGAATCATCTTCTTCAAAGAATGAACTTGTACTGGCCCATAATCAAGAGCTTGATGTACTAGTTACAGCTCAAAGAGATTCTTTGCCTGCTTCTTCTAAAGTAATTGGAAGCTACGCATACCATCTCCCGTATATAGGGTTCATTATTGAGTTTATGAAAGATTTTACTACGTTACTGGTGATGGGAAGTATTTTACTTTTATTGTTTTCGTATACGTTGCAGCCCAAAAGGCGAATATGGCGTAAGAGAAAGTAAAAAATGGGCGAATGCACATACAGGACAATCAACTAACGCATATAAAGTACAGTGTACGAAATGAAAAAAACAAGAGGAGAGATTGCTATGTATAACTACGATTGTTACGACCCATGCCATCACGGAGGCTATCACCACCTATATGATACTTGCCACTATCCAATTAGCTATCCAATTGGCGGTTATCATCATTGTGGAACGGGCCAGTCATTTGCATTAATTGTTGTGCTATTTATTTTATTAATCATCATTGGCTGTACTTGTTTTTGCTGATTAGCCCTCATTTGCTCGCATGTGCGAGCTTTTTATAACAGATGGAAAAGGACAAACTTACATATAAATTGTTTAAATAATAAAAAAATTTTGCCAAATCAACATTTACCATATTATACTATAGCTAGTAACTCAATAAGCGAAGGTGAATATATGGAAAAGGAAAAAGTATTTCAACAGCTATTTTCAATGTCATTTACACCAATGCTCGTAATGAATATGGATGGAGATATCCAAATTTTAAATGAAGCGTGCTGCCACCTTTTTAAAACGACGGAGGAACGACTTCTTTCCTGTAATGTATTTGAAGAGCCAAATCGCTTTTTTATTGAAAAGCATGAAGTGGAAGCGTTAAGAAAGCAAGAGGAAGAAGTTGTTTTACTTAAGAAAAAAGTAGATCAGCAGTTTCCGATGCACATCCATATTCAGCGCACGGAAGGGGATATTCCGCTCTTAGTTGTTCAGTGGAAAGAGTTTTCCTCAAGTATTCAAAAGCAAGAGGAAGTCATTCGGAAAATGAAGCAATATAAGCAGTTTGTCCAGCAAAGCCAAGATGCATTTATTGTAACAAGAGAAGGCAGAATTCAATATTTGAATCCCGCTGGTGTTAAACTTCTTGGCGGCGAGAAAAAAGAAGAGTATATCGGGCGTCCTTGGCTTCATTTTATTCATCCCGAACATTTAGAAATCGTAAAAGAACGAATGGTTCAGCTGATGAATGGAATGTCCGTGAGGCCACGTGTTGATGTGAAACTATTGACTAAAAAAGGAGTCGTCATTATTGAATCTTCGGCAACCAAAATTAAGTTTGAAGGACAGGATGCCATTCAGTATATTATTCGCGACGTAACGGATCGGAAAAAATATGATGAAATGGCAAGCAAATCTGAAAAGCTTACAATGGTGAGCAAGTTAGCGGCAGGAGTAGCACATGAAATTCGTAATCCAATGACGGCGATTAAAGGGTTTATTCAGCTGTTAAAAGCATCAAAACAGTATAACGAAGAATACAATGATATTATGCTTGAAGAATTGAATCGCGTCGAATCCATTATTCAAGAATTTTTAACGCTGGCCAAGCCTAAAATTGAAAATTCATACCACCCAAAAAGTCTCAATCAAATCATCCGTCACGTGACATTATTATTAGATACACACGCCAATTATAAAAACTGTCGTATTATTAATGAAATTAGTGATGAGATTACAATCTTTTGTGAAGAAAATGCGCTTAAACAAGTTTTTATTAATTTAATTCAAAATGCGCTTGAGTCAATGAGCAAAGGTACAGTTAAAGTCACCGTTGAGAAAAGAAATGAATACGGCATGGTCATTATCGAGGATGAAGGCTGTGGAATTGATGAGCAATCTTTAGCCCGGCTAGGTGAACCGTTTTATTCTACTAAACAAACAGGAACGGGGCTAGGCTTAATGATTAGCTACCGAATAATCGAACAGCATCAAGGGCATATTTCATTTGCGAGTAAAGTAGGAGTAGGAACAAAAGTAGAAATTGCTCTTCCGTATATTAAAGAACCAGTGAACATTTCATAGCGCTTGCTATTCGTTCACTGGTTTTTATTTGACTGGAATAAAAACGAATGTTTTTTTATATTTTTATTTTAATGTTCGTATATATTGTTGACTAAAGGATTTGTTTTTGATATATTATCAAATGGCTAGAAAATAACCGAATGATAATAAAAAAAGAAAATTCGGTCAATGACTTTTATCTTTTACCCAAAGAAAAAAGATGATGGGAGAATGTACAATGAACTCAAATTATGATGTTATTGTGGTAGGGGCAGGACCCGCTGGGATTTTTACTTGCTATGAGTTAACGTTAAAATTACCGGAAGCAACTATTTTATTAATCGATAAAGGACACGATATCTATCGACGTAATTGTCCGATTCTTCAGAAAAAAATTGAAAAATGTCCGCCTGCGGTTGGCAAAAAAGAGTTTGCTGGCTGTTTGCCTGCTTGTTCTATCACAAATGGTTTTGGTGGAGCCGGCGCATATTCAGACGGGAAATTTAATATCACAAGTGAATTTGGAGGCTGGATGACGGATTATCTGTCTGAATCACAGGTGGTAGATTTAATTAAATATGTGGATGAAATTAATTTAAAACACGGAGCAACCGATACGATTACGGATCCGTTAACTGATAAAGTTCGTGAAATTGAAAAACGCGGATACGCAGCAGGTTTAAAGCTATTGCGTGCCCAGGTGCGTCATTTAGGAACAGAGCAAAATTTAGAAATTTTAAAAAGCATTTATGAATACTTAAAAGAAAAAATTGATATGCAGTATAAAACGGAAGTAGCCGATTTAATAACAGAAAAAGAAGACGGTCAGCATATCGTGCGCGGTATTGAATTGAAAAACGGTGAAAGAATTACGGCTGATAAAGTGGTTGTTTCACCAGGTCGAGACGGCTCGAAGTGGATGAGCGACTTACTAAAAAAACGCCGTTTAAAAATGATTAACAATCAAGTGGACATCGGCGTTCGAGTAGAAACATCCAACGTTGTTATGGAAGAAATCAACAAGCACTTGTACGAAGGGAAATTCATTTACAATACGTCTGTAGGTACAAGAGTCAGAACGTTCTGCAGCAATCCTTCAGGACATGTGGTAGTAGAGAATCATTCAGGTATTATGTTAGCAAATGGACACGCATACAAAGATCCGAAGCTTGGAAGTCAAAATACGAACTTTGCGCTGCTTGTTTCTCATAAATTTTCGGATCCATTTGATCAACCAAACGAATATGCGCACGAAGTATCAAGGTTAGCTAATATGCTGTCAAACGGGGGCTTAGTTGTTCAAAAGTATGGAGATATTCTAAAGGGCCGTCGTTCAACAGCGAATCGAATTAAAGAAGGCTTTTTAGAACCAACGTTAAAAGAAGCTGTACCGGGTGACTTGGGCTTAGTGCTTCCTTACAATACGATGAAAAGCTTAATTGAAATGACAGAAGCACTGGATCATGTAACGCCTGGTTTAGCTTCTGAACATACGCTGTTTTACGGTGTAGAAGCGAAATTTTATTCAGCTCGTCCAAAGCTAAACGATAAGTTTGAAACTGAAATCTCTGGTTTATACGTGGGAGGAGACGGAGCTGGTATTACGCGAGGACTCGCGCAGGCAAGTGCGTGCGGTGTGTGGGTAGCGCGTGACATTGTTGAAAAATTAAAGAATCGCAAAGCAAGTTCTGAACCTGTTACTGTATAAGAAAAAGAGGCCGTCACGGCCTCTTTTTTTATATGTGTTAAATAATGAGAGCGAATAAGTAAAAAGCAAAGAACTTGTACCGCTCAAACTCCGATAGTTTTATATGATAATTACCCGCTCTTTTTTTAAAAAAATTACGGAATCCGTACGTCTATCGTGAGCAGAATTAAATAGAATAAGGCGAATTGATAATGTCCATTTCTTTCTATCAATAAAGTCAGTGAAATTTTAGGGAGTTTATATCAAGCAGTACAATAAGGATAAAATCAACAGTTGGAAAGAGTTGTTTTTTTGATGAGTAAAATATTTATGGAAGCAGCAAAGTACGCGTACGTTAGAATAATTATGCAAATTTATGAATGGAATTTAATGAGAAGAAAGTTCACTTCACAAACTATTTTTTGAGTTAATTTTTTATCTATTAGATTGTAAGTCTTGTTAAATAAGTGTTTGTGTTTTATTAGAATATGATGTGAATATTTTAAAATACAACAATTCTCAACTTTTTATGATAAAATACTGCATTATTTTTGAATAAAAAGTTGACAGGATCATATAAAATGAATTTTAATTAAAGTAACAATTATTATCATGAAAAAACATTTAAAAAAATTATTTGCTTAATCTCTTTTGTTTTATAAGAGAACGGGGGACCCATATTTGTGCGTAATGTACTTGGGGTGAATCTTGAATGAATCAAGTGGGGTAACTCACGTACCCGAATCCGACAGCTAACTCCGTAAGCATTCAGTGAGGGAATAACAGGTCTATGAAACCATGATATTCTCATGGTTTTTTGTATAGCTAAAATATTCCTAAACTATTAATCTGAAAATTTTTAATATATTGTATATTTTGAGTGTTATCGTTCTCAATGCATGGTAAAATAAGTATGGTAGTTAGAATCATTCTAATATAATTTATTTACGGGAGGTAAATCTATGAAGCTATCGACAAAAATTATTATCGCGCTAATTGCTGGTGCTGTTGTAGGAGTGTTGATTAATGCTTTTGCTCCAAGTGCTTTTGCTCCGCTGGACAAGTACTTGTTTACACCGCTTGGCCAAATTTTCTTAAGCTTAATTAAAATGCTTGTTGTACCAATTGTGTTTTTCTCGATCACTTTAGGTGTAGCAGGTTTAGGAGATCCTAAAAAACTAGGAAGAATCGGGGCTAAAACAGTTTCCTACTTCCTAGTTACAACAACCGTTGCGATTATTATCGGTTTAATTTTAGCTTATGCAATTAAACCGGGTACGTTTGGATCTTTTGATACAAAAAACGCTTCTTTTGAAGCCGAAAAAGCACCGCCGGTTGGAGAGACATTCTTAAATATGATTCCAGTCAATCCAATTCAAGCGATGGCTGAAGGGAATATGCTTCAACTTATCGTTTTCTCTATCTTTATCGGTTTTGGTATTACGATGCTTGGAAGTAAAACAAAAGGGCTTTACAATTTACTAGAGCAAGGCAATGAATTAATGATGTACCTTGTAAATCTAGTGATGAAGTTTGCTCCTTACGGAACATTTGGTCTTCTTGCAACAGCGGTTGGAAGTCAAGGCTGGGAGGCAATTAAAGCGATGGGTCTATACATGATTGTAGTCGTGCTCGCGCTGTTCATCCATTCAATCGTAACGTATGGTGGAACTGTCGCTCTTATGGCCAGACGCAACCCAATTGAATTTTTTAAAGGTTTTGCTCCTGCGATGACAGTTGGCTTCAGTACATCAAGCAGTAATGCAACGCTTCCGATTTCAATGAATGTGGCACAGAAAAATCTTCGTGTCCCGGAGTCCATCAGCAGTTTTGTTCAGCCGTTAGGTGCTACCATTAACATGGATGGAACGGCAATTATGCAAGGTGTAGCGACTATTTTTATTGCACAAGTATACGGCGTTGACCTATCGCTGGGGGCTCTTGTGACGGTTGTATTGACAGCGGTGCTTGCTAGTATTGGTACAGCAGGTGTGCCGGGAGTTGGTCTCATTATGCTAGCAATGGTACTGAGTTCGGTTGGCCTGCCTGTAGCAGGTATCGGATTGATTATCGGAATTGATCGCTTGCTTGATATGCTTCGTACATCTGTAAATATTACGGGAGACGCTGCGTGTGCCGTTATTGTGGCTGAGTCAGAAGCAAAGCGTATGGATAAATCTGTAACGCAATCGGCTTAATAAGCGCAAAAGCTCTAGCTATATGCTAGGGCTTTTTTTATTGGCAAGAAACTCTTCTTTTCAGCATACAGTTTAATAAGAGTATGTGTTTGAAAGGAGAGTGCGGAAATGAATAAGACCCATGTGATAAAGCCGCTGCTCGACGATGACTACCCAGTTATTTCATATGGAAAAGGAATTTATTTGTACGACCAAGATGGAAAAAGGTACATAGATGCTTCGTCAGGGGCAGTTACAGCAAGTATCGGACACGGCGTAAAAGAAATTATTGATGCGATGACCGATCAGGCACAGAAAGTTGCGTTTGTATATCGGTCGCAGTTTACAAGTGATCCAACAGAAGCCTTAGCTAAGAAACTATGTGAATTAAGCAGCAATCATTTCCAGTGGAGTTTTTTTGTTAACAGCGGGACAGAAGCGACTGAAACGGCTATGAAAACGGCAATTCAGCATTTTCAAGAGCAAGGAAAGCCAACCAAAACGAAGGTTTTGTCACGCTGGATGAGCTATCACGGTATTACCATAGGAGCTCTGTCTATGTCAGGGCACGTTGGAAGACGAAAACGCTTCTCGTCTTTGCTTGAAGATTATCCTTCGGTTTCACCTCCTTATTGCTATCGATGTCCGTTTCAGCAAACCTATCCATCCTGTAATCTTGCTTGTGCACACGAATTGGAAACAGTTATCAAACGAACCGGCCCTGAACATATTGCTGCTTTTATTACAGAGCCCATTGTAGGAGCAGCCGGAGCAGCCCTTACACCTCCTCCCGGCTATTATGAAGTGATAAGAGAAATTTGCGATAAATATGATGTTTTATGGATTGCGGATGAAGTCATGACGGGAGTTGGGCGTACAGGCGTGATGTTTGCGTATGAGCACTGGGGAGTTAAACCAGACATCATGACGCTTGGAAAAGGAGTGGGAGCAGGATATACACCAATAGCCGTTACGTTGGCTAGCAGCAAAACGATTGAACCTATTATGAACGGATCCAAATTAATTATGAGCGGACATACGCTAAGCGCTAATCCGTTGTCATCAGCTGTAGGGATAGCTGTTTTAACCTATATTGAAAAGCATGATCTTGTTCAAGAAGCAGCGGTGAAAGGAGACTACTTAGTAGGGAAATTGAAGAAGCTTCAACTTCTTTACCCTATCATTGGTGATATACGTGGCAAAGGCTTATTAGTTGGTCTTGAGCTTGTGCAAAATCCAAAAACGAAGGAGCCTTTTTCATCATCGGAAAATATGACGGCACGCGTAATAAGTAAAGCCCAAAAAAATGGTCTTCTCCTTTATCCTTCGCAAGCAGGAACAGACGGAGTCGAAGGAGACGGTATTATTATTGCGCCACCGTTTACGATTACTCATCGTCAACTTGATGAAGCGGTCGATCTGCTTTCGAAAACATTACATGAAGTGCAAAATGAAAAACAGGGAAATGAGGTGAAATAAGTGACAAAGGTCGAAAACTCATTTCAAAAGATTACAACTGTGGAACAAGCGATTGAATACGTGGATCATGCTGCTACGCTGATGATAGGAGGGTTTGGAGGAGTAGGCAGTCCGCCTTCTCTTATTGACGGCCTTATCGAAAGCGGAAAATCAAATTTTACATTGATTTGTAATGATTCAGGCTTTCCCCATATTGGTGCGGGAAAATTGGTAAGCCAAGGAAGAATTCAAAAACTGATCGCTTCTCACATTGGATCGAACCCAGTAGCTGGAACGCTGATGACAGAAGAGAAGCTGAAAGTTGAGTTTTCTCCTCAAGGAACGCTTGCTGAACGGATTCGAGCGGGAGGAGTTGGACTCGGAGGAGTACTGATTGATGTAGGAATTGAAAATGACATTATTCAATTTGGAAAAGAAAAAGTGGAAGTAGACGGCAAGACATTTTTAGTTGAAAAACCACTCACAGCCGATGTGGCTTTTGTATATGCAAAAAAAGCAGATCCATTCGGCAACTTGCTTTATGATAAAAGCGCTCGAAACACTAATCCATTAATGGCTATGGCAGGTCGTATCACTATTGTTGAAGTGGATGAAATCGTTCCTCTTGGCGACATTGACCCAGAGAACGTGATGACGTCAGGTGTATTTGTGGATTATATTGTCCCTTCAAAAGGAGTGAATTGGAAATGGGTTTGGGAATAGATATTCGTCATCGTATTGCAAAACGTGCTGCGGCTGAAATCAAAAACGGCATGATTGTTAATTTAGGGATTGGCATTCCTTCTCTTATTCCTAATTATGTACCAAGCGCTGTTCATGTGATGTTTCATGCTGAAAACGGAATTTTAGGTTTAGGATCTTCGCCTCCTTTAGGTGAAGAAGATGAGAATGTCTGCAATGCAGCAGGCTATCCAACAACTACCGTTCAAGGGGCTTCATACTGTGATAGTGCTACAGCCTTCGCGATGATTCGAAAAGGATACGTCGATATGACCATTCTTGGTGCGTTAGAAGTGAGTGAAAAAGGGGATTTAGCTAATTGGATTGTGCCAGGTAAGCGAGTTCCTGGTATGGGAGGAGCGATGGAATTAGCTCAAAAAGCGAAAAAAGTCATTGTGCTAATGAATCATACGAGCAAGACAGGAGAACCGAAGCTGGTTAAGACGTGCTCTTTACCTTTGACTGCCTCGGGCTGCGTGGGATTAGTTATTACAGATCGGGCGGTTTTTAAAGTAGAAAAAGATGCGCTTCTTCTAACAGAGTTAATGTCTCCTTATACCGTAGAGGATATTTTGAGTTCAACAGAAGCGACAGTTCGCCTGAGTGATCAATTGATTACGATACCATAAGGAGGACCATTACATGAACCTACAGCAATCTATTCATAACTGGATGACAGAGCATCGTCAAAGTGCAGTGCGTTTACTCAAGCGTTTCGTAGAAGAAGCAAGCGTACAAGGTTCTGAAAAGCATGCGCAGGCAATTGTCATTGAACGCCTTCGACAGCTGCAGTTAGATATTGATATATGGGAACCGGACGAAAAAATACTTCGTAGCCATGAAGCTTTTGCCTCCAACCGTTCTACTTTTCGAGACAGTCCGAATGTGGTAGGCGTGTTAAAAGGGAAAGGCGGAGGCAAATCCATCATTTTGAATGGGCACATTGATGTAGTGCCACCCGGAGATCTTTCACAGTGGACGGAAGACCCTTATACGGCTGTTGTAAAAGATGGAAACTTATATGGGCGCGGAGCAACGGATATGAAAGGAGGGAATGTGTCGTTACTTTTAGCTATTCAAGCGTTGAAAGAGCTAGATATTTCACTAAAAGGAGATGTTATTTTTCAAAGCGTAGTAGAAGAGGAAAGCGGAGGTGCAGGAACACTTTCCTGCGTACTTAGAGGGTACAAAGCAGATGGTGCCATTATTCCAGAACCAACCAACATGAAGATCTTCCCTAAACAGCAAGGCTCCATGTGGTTTCGAGTGACCGTGCATGGAGTAGCAGCACATGGAGGGACTCGGTATGAAGGTGTGAGTGCGATTGAAAAAGCCGCTGTTGTGCTTAAACATATTGAGGGTCTTGAAAAAGAGAGAAACAGCCGAATTACCGATCCGCTCTATAATAAAATTCCCATTCCCGTGCCGATTAATATCGGAAATATACAAGGAGGAACGTGGCCTTCTTCAGTCGCTGATCAAGTAATATTAGAAGGCAGGATAGGAGTTGCTCCGCATGAAAAAATGAAAAATGTCAGAGCAGAAATGAAATCCTGGCTTGAACTTCTGCCTCAGTCTGATGAGTGGTTTGCTGAGCATCCTGTCGACTTGGAATGGTTTGGGGCCCACTGGCTTCCCGGTGAAATTGAATTAGAGCATCCGCTTATGACCTCTCTTTCGTCCTCTTTTTATCAAGTGAAACAGAATCAGCCGATCATTGAAGCATCTCCTTGGGGAACCGACGGAGGGATACTGTCACAAGTAGGGGATATTCCAACAGTTGTGTTTGGACCGGGAGTAACAGAAGTGGCCCACTTTCCGAATGAGTATATTTGTATTCAAACGATGCTTGACGCAGCCGAAATTATTGCTCTCACGGTAGCAGACTGGTGCAGTATTGCGGACTAAGCTAAAAAGGGAGAGGATACAAACAAATGGCGAAACAAGAAAAAATTTGTCAACCAACCTTTGCTATGACTCTTTTTTTAGATGAATGCAACAAGCGTCTGAGAATAGATGATTACCGGGGAAATGTGAACGATATTTACAGCTATATATATAAAGAAATTGATAAGGCAATGTACGAGAAGTGGATTATAAAAGCACGTGCTGAACATCTGTTGGACTGGATGAGCTTGGGATTTTCTTTAGAAGCAACTGTTCCCTACTATTTTAACGGAAGCGACGCGTATCTTTTATGCTATTATACGTCTCAATCCCGCCGAGACAGCGGGGAGACGTTAAAAGAAACAGAGCTGCTTCAAGATGTTTTGAAGTTGCCGACATCTGATTATTCTCCTTTATCGAATCAACTGATCATGCGCCGAGCCATTTCATCTGACGCTAAACAACTTTCTCAGCTCTACCGTCAAATCTTCACAGTGTATCCTACTCCCCTCTACGAAGAAGAGTATCTCTCTAGTTTGCTTCAAGAAGATAGTTTGTTTTATATCATAGTTGACAAGAACGATATCGTTAGCGCTGCTTCTGCTGAAATTGACTATGTCTATCACAATGCTGAACTAACGGATTGTGCGACTCTCCCTGCTTACCGAAAGTATGGATTCATGAAGCATTTATTAAGCGCACTAGAGGAGGAGCTAAAACAGCGACATATTTTTTGTGCATACACAATAGCGAGAGCGCTTTCATTTGGAATGAATGCAGCTTTTCATCAGCTTGGGTATATCTATACGGGACGATTAACGAATAATTGTTACATTTATAAATCGTTAGAAGATATGAACGTATGGGTGAAGGATTTATCAAAAAGTAAAGGGTGAGAAATAATTAACCAATTTATGGGCTGTAACATATAACAATAGTAAATCTTCATAAAGGAGCGATTGTATGTTATATGATTTATATAAGCCGTCCCGACGTTGGAAAGACATTGAGTTATGGAAAGATGTTCCTGAAGAAAAATGGAATGACTGGATTTGGCAATTAACAAACACAATTCGAACGTTAGATGATTTAAAAAAGGTCATTAACTTGACTCCTGAAGAAGAAGAAGGAGTGCGCATTTCAACCAAAACAATTCCGCTCAATATTACGCCTTACTATGCATCTTTAATGAATCCAGATGATCCTCGCTGCCCCGTCCGTATGCAGTCTGTCCCGGTTGGCAAAGAACTTCATAAAACAAAATACGATCTAGAAGATCCCCTAGATGAAGACGAAGATTCTCCAGTGCCAGGGTTGACTCATCGCTATCCTGATCGCGTTTTGTTCTTAGTTACCAATCAATGCTCGATGTACTGCAGATACTGTACTCGAAGAAGGTTTTCAGGACAAATCGGAATGGGCGTTCCAAAAAAGCAGTTAGATGCTGCGATTGCTTATATCGCCAAAACACCTGAAGTAAGAGATGTACTCATTTCAGGCGGTGATGGTTTGCTGATTAATGACAATATTTTAGAATATATTTTGAAGAATTTAAGAGCTATTCCCCATGTGGAAATTATTCGAATTGGCACAAGAGCACCCGTTGTGTTTCCGCAGCGAATAACGGAAAATTTATGTGCCATTTTAAGAAAATATCATCCAGTGTGGTTAAATACTCACTTTAATACATCGATTGAAATTACGGAAGAGACAAAAAAAGCATGTGAAATGCTTGTTGATGCAGGCGTTCCAGTTGGCAATCAAGCGGTTATTTTAGCTGGAATTAATGACAGCGTAGCTATCATGAAAAAGCTTATGCACGATTTAGTGAAAATACGCGTTCGTCCTTACTATATTTATCAATGTGATTTATCAGAAGGAATTGGGCATTTCCGAGCACCTGTTTCCAAAGGGCTTGAAATCATGGAAGGGCTGCGAGGTCATACGTCTGGCTATGCTGTTCCAACGTTTGTTATTGATGCGCCAGGAGGAGGAGGAAAGATTGCGGTTCAGCCAAACTATATTATTAGTCAAAGCGCAAGTAAAGTTGTTCTGCGAAACTTTGAAGGAGTGATTACGACATATCCGGAGCCAGAAAGCTATGTGCCTGGGCGAGCGGATGATTATTTTCGAGCTGTTTATCCAGCATCGGATGCTAAAGATTCTTCCATCGGCATCTCGGGTCTTATGAATGATACTCAATTCAACCTTGTACCGGAAGGGTTAGGGAGAGTAAAAAGACGTAAAACATATGAAAGTGACAGTGCTCACGAAAGCCTAAAAGACAAACGTGAAAAAAGAGATGAATTAAAAGATAAAAAGTTTAAAGCTCAATTGAAAAAAGACGGTAAAAGCGACGATGCTCCATCATCTTAAGGAGGTCCTGTAATATGACTGTTCAATGCGCATGGTGCGAAGAAGAAAAAGCGGTAGAAACAACCAATACCGCATACTGGGAATTGCCAGACGGAACGAGAAGTATTGAAATTACTCATATGCCATGTATCAGCTGTTCAGGTTGCGGGATGTCATATCAAGAAGAAGAGATCATAGAAGAAGTGGAAACACAGCTGCTTCTTGTCGATACAAAAAAACTTGATGAATCCATTCGGTATGATGAGCTATTAAAAGTGCCAAGATTATTAAAGCGCAACTACTTTAAATTCTAAAAAGCCGCCCCTTATTTTGTAAGGGGCGGCTTTGCTTATTGATAAGCCTTTGTTCCAGCAGTGCGCAGGCTATAGGCATGTTTTAAAGCTACTGTAACAGGACGGAAAGTTGGAAGTTCGACTTCGTCTATTTTCGAAACGGGCAAGAGACCAACAGATGTGCTCGTAATAAAAACTTCATCAGCGTCTTTTAAAAAGGAAGGAGTCATGTTTTGTTCTCGGATTTGAATGGCTTGTTCCTGCGCACATTCCAGTACGTTAGCGCGCGTAATACCGGATAGAATTTTTCTTGTGGCAGGAGTGGTGAACAAGACGTTGTCTTTTATCGCAAATACATTGCTGCTCGACCCTTCGGTTATGTATCCGTCTTTTACTAAAATAGCTTCTTTACATCCTTTAGAAGCCGCAGCTTGTTTGGCCAGAAGGTTAGGAAGTAGGTTCAATGATTTGATATAGCAATTAGCCCATCGTTCGTCTTCCAAAAGAAGCGTGGAAATGCCTTTTTCATAGGCTTCTTCAGGTGTTTGGCGAGGATGGCGTATTGTGAGTGCTAATTGTGCAGGTACATCGGGAAATAAATGATTTCGAGGAGCAATCCCGCGCGTAACTTGAATATAAATATCGGCGTCTTTTAACGTTGATTTTTCCATTGCTTGATGAATGATGTCCTTTAGCTCTTGTCTTGAAACCGGCAGTTCGATAAAGATTGCCTTTGCACTTCTTTCTAAGCGGTCTAAGTGACGTTCAATTGAAAACGGAATCCCTCTGTATACGCGAATAAATTCATAAACACCGTCTCCGAACTGGTGACCGCGTTCATCAATTGGAATAACAGCCTCATTAATATCTCTAAACTCTCCAGCATAATATGCTAATTCCATCTTGAAAAACTCCCTTCCTTTAGATATTAAAACGTTAACATAAAATTCAGCAAAATGAAATTATTTACTTGGTTTCTTCGAAGAAAATGAAAAAAGTCATACTCCTTTAGGAGTATGACTTTTATGAAAACGTACGTTTGAATGCTAATGAAAATTTCTGAATGGCTTTTTTAGGTGTAACAAACTGAACGATGAGCTTGGTACCGGTGATGAACCAATCGACAATACGGCTGCCGAGAAGCATCGTTACTAAAATGGACAGGGCGATTAAGACGATGATACCCCATGACGTTGGCTCTAGACTTTTTGAGAAGTCAGTTGTAAAGAACCATTTTAAAATGAAGCCGTGCAATAAATACACGTATAGCGATCGCTGTCCAATGCTTGTTAAAGCAAAACCGCGCGTTGGAATTAAAGCCATAAAGGCAAAAGATACAAGAAAAGCAATTCCATAGTGAGAAACGCGCATTAAAAATTCGGCCACATTGTCGTACGTATTCGTTCCATACAGCATATCTGTGTAAGCCGTGTCGTCTAAGAAAGAATAGCTTCCAATTAATGTAACTAGTAATACGATGGATGCAATGATTCGATTTCGCGCTGTCAAAAGATTTGTAAAAGGCTCTTGTCGCTGTGACAAATAGTAGCCTAAAAGGAAAAACGGGAAAAAGACAAACATTCGGCTAATGCTTAGAATTTTATCAAATCCGTCAATATCAATGAAGCCCATTGCAAGTCCAAGCGAAATAGAGACAGTTAAGCTAATCCACATCGGGAACTTCGCAAAGAAAGGAAGCATTAATTTCCAAAAAATTAAGCTCAGTAGAAACCACATTGCCCATCTAGGAACCAAATATTGAAGCGTGTACGTTTCATCTGTATAAAGCACACTATAATAAAGGGTATAGATAGTTTGGAAAGCTAAATAAGGAAGAGCCACCTTTGTAAATATTTTTTTGTAATAGCCTTTTTTATGAAAATTTTTTGAGAAATAACCTGCTAGTAAAATAAAGACAGGCATATGGAAAATAAAGATAAAGTGATAAATGGACAGCATTCCGCTGCTATCTGTTCGGTACGGAGAAATCATGTGTCCAAATACAACTAAAAAAATTAATACGAATTTAGCATTATCAAAGTAAGCATTTCGAGTATTCATAGTATTATTTTTCCTCAACATATGCTGATGTAAACCTCCCACCAACAAGATTTATTTAAATGGCGATTATTGTTAGAATAACCTTTCACTACGGAATTAAAACATGAATTCTTCTTTTTTGCAATTACATAAAGGATTGAGAAACCTGTCGAATCAATGCTTTTGTTATAAAAACGATGTGTTTTTGTTACAAATGTCTTTTGGGAAAAAGAAAAATATTGATATAACAATATTTATTCGTTACGCTAATAGTGAAATTTGTTTTGCAACTGTAACATGAATTTAATATTTTTTGTCGGGTAAAACACTTATATTGCAGTGTTCGACATCTACATATCACAGAGGAAAGTTGTAGATTTCTTAAAAAAATGATAGAAAAGATACACATACCGCTGGAGGGGGAGTACGATGAAATCCTTTTATCACTATATAATGAAATTCCGATCAAATAAAAAACATGATCGAATGGGAGAGTTTGCGCGAAGTGCTTATGATGATCACAGCTTCCCGAAATCTTCAACAGATTATGACGAACTGAGTTCTTATTTAGAGCTTAACGGACATTATTTATCAAGTATGACCGTATTTGATGAAGCATGGGAGCTTTATCAAAATAATGCGTGAGAAATAAAAAAGCAGGCTGATGGATATCCATCAGCCTGCTTTTTTATTTTCTTTAGCTCATGCACTAAGCAGGAGGAAAAATGATAGAAGGCAATAGATAATAAAGGCTTGGTTCTAAAGATGTTATACTTCCCCTTTTTTAGTTACTGCATATAATATTGTAACTTTTCAGTAGGTGTATGTTTACTAAGGAGGTGCGACGATGGCAGGGAAGAAAAAACCTAAATACGGAATTGGTGAAACAGTCGTTGTAACAATATACGGGACCGTTGGCACTATTACCGATATAAAAGTGATGGATGGGATTTTTGTATACGAAATCAACCATAGTGAAGGTCTTTTTTTAGAAGATACAATTGAGCTTCTAGAAGAATATGAAGGTCAAATATTAGTACAGGAAAGAGTAGAGCTTGAATATAAATTTTTCTTCGGCGATATCGTCCAGGTTTTTAATTATGGAAAAGAGTTATTTAAAATCATTGGTATTCGAACAGAAATATGGCGTTATAAAGAGGATTCATGGGAAGATATTGTCTATGAATTGTCACGTGTAACAGATGGAGAATGGCTTGAGGCTAGTGAAGAAGAACTCATTCTCGTAACTCCTCATGAGGAAACAGAAAATTACGCTCAAAGTGTTGATATGTTGTATTTAGGTAAAGAAATTAAAAAGACGGAGTTGCTACCAAAGATGAAAAAACAAAACGGTTCTGAAAAAGAAGAAGTGAGGTTAACTAAAGAAAAGCATGAGATTATAAACGGTCTTTTAGATGTGTACAATGATTATAAATTTTTGTATGAGCTTTTTGAAGATGAAGAATACGCTGAAGTCATGAACTTAGTGCTGAAACATTTAAAAAAGATAGCAAAATCCGAACAAGGAAAATAGCAGGTAGATGCCTAATAAATAAAAGATAGCCGAGATAGATCATCACATCTCTCTTAGCTATCTTTTATTGTGTATACGGCGATGATAATGAAAAAAGAATGGGTATAATTACCTTTCTATTTAAACTGCTGAAATTTTAGACATACTATTGCCGAATTGTTCATAAATGTGTATAAGGTAAAACTTCAAGAAGAAGATGGAGTGAACCTATTTTTAAGAAAAATAAGGTACGCTAATCCGTTCAAACGGGATAAGGAGTGATATTGTGAAAGAAATCGAAGTGGTCATTGATACGGAAGAAATTGCGGAGTTCTTTTACAATGAACTAGTCAAGCGAGGCTATGTTCCCGCTGAAGAAGAGCTAGGCGAATTAGCGGATATAACTTTTGATTATCTCATTGATAAATGTATTATTGATGAGCAAGATGAAGAATAAAAAGATAGATACATCTGTAACGACGGGGAAACTCGTCGTTTTGTTTATGAGACAGACAGCGGCTATGAAAAAGGGTTAGCAGCTTTAATAGCAGATTGTACTTTTATATGATGCTGAATGGGAATTTTTTTAACTGAAGAAGCGGGAATAGACTCAAGGAGAGAAAATATGCTTTCGTCTTCAAACCACTCATCTTTTCTTAAAAAAAGGTGTACGCGGTCTCCCCAGCTCATATTTAAAGTCGGGCTATACAGCTTTTTGGAATGAGTTCTGTCATTTGTAAATATATCTGAATTATAATCGCTTCGAGACCCTGTGTGGGGGTGTTTAAGGCTAAATGTATAGATAGAATCATGCAAGTTTGAATAAAAAAGAAGAACGTATAAAGTTTTTCCCACTTCAATCCGTTTTAAGACAGAGTCGAAATGATACACTTTTGTTCCACATAGATCAATGTTATTACCTGAATAATAAGGAAAGACGATTTGAGTCATACCGAGAAAGTTTTGAGTGTGAAACTGCCAAGAGTGAAGAACATCCCGCTGAAACTCTTTTTTAAACAGAACATTTTTTTCGATATGATACTGTTCGTTCACAATCAGGGCTATTGACAAGAGCGTTTTGTTTCTATGCTGCCAAAAGTCATTCCAAACAGTTTTCATAAAAAAAGATATGTGAAAAGCGGAGAGCAAATGAAACAGATTGCTGTTTTGCTCTTTGCTTTTTTCATAGAGTAACAGCTGAGCGTAAGCATCATGAAAAATGGCGGAATTGGAATGTTCTAAAAACAAGAAGTACGCGTGCTGTTTTTCTGGAGAAAGCAGGGATTTTATTAAGGTAGTGGAGAGATCTGTCATGTAATAGCCGCCGTTCCGTGAAACTAAGTGTGCTAAAAAAGCCCATTGAATTTCGGGATGTTTTTGATAATAATCTAAATAAGCTTGGGTACGTGTAACATTGTTTTGATTAGCTTTTTTTACTTTTTTTCGAATCTCTTTAATCAATTTTACGTCTTCTCCGATAAAAGACAGCGGGAGGGTAGCAGGAGGTTTGAGCTGCATCATCTGCTGCAGGCGAAGAACATCCTCCAATCTAATGAGGGGATTTGTGTCAGTAGAAGTCATGTTAAGCCTCCTTTGAAACGTTTAACTATATAAAAAAAGGGTAAGGGACTTTTTGAAACCTTTATAACATTTCGTACGTATAAAGGGTAACAAATGTTAAGAAAAGAGGTTTTCTTTATGTTCAGAAAAATTTTTGAATCATTAACTGGATCTAAACATCGACGCTACAGCAGCAGCGATCGACACTATCGACGTTCTCGTCACTACAGCAGCAGTGATCATCATTACAGACGTCCTCGTCATCATAGCAGCAGTAGCGATTATAAGCGAAGCAAATATTATGACAGCCACAGTCATTCAAAATATGGACACCACCACTATAAGCGCAAACGTAAAAGCGGAAGTTTCTTCTCAAGCTTTTTCTCAAGTTGATTTATGGTGAAAAATCGAATGTTCAAACACCTTCATCGCTGGCTAGTTGACCGTCCTTTTAAAAAAGGAAAAGTCATTTGCGGGCGCTATGAAATCATAGATGTACTGGGAATGGGAAGCTATGGTATAACATATGTGACTAACGACATTGTGCAACAAAAAAAGGTAGTCGTAAAGCAGCTCCGTAAAACGAAGCAGCGCACGTCCCAAGGGCTGAAGTCTTATCATTATGAAGCAAAATTGCTGTCTCAATTAAATCACCCTCAAATTCCTTCACTGTATGAAGCTATCGAAACAGATGAAGGCTGTTTCTTAGTGATGGAGTTGATTCAAGGGAAAACGTTTGAAGATTTAATTTTTGAAGAGAAGTGCGTGTATACGGAAGAACAAGCGCTTGACATTTTACTTGATATTCTAAAAGTAGTTTCTGCCATTCATGAGCAAGGAATCGTTCACCGTGATCTTCGTATTCCAAATATTATTGATGTTACCGGAACCATCTATGTTATTGACTTTGGTCTTGCTAGATTTTTAGGGGGCCATGAAGAAACAAGCACCCTTATAGAAGAACAGCAGTTTATGAGACAAACATCCGCTGCAAGCGATATCTATGCACTTGGTCATTTTCTTTTATTTTTATTATACTCTGGTTATGAGCCGACGGAAAAACAAGAAAGAAGCTGGGAACAAGAGCTAAGTTTGTCGACACCTATTAAGACCATCATTCAAAAAATGCTGAGGGCAGATGAATCGTATGAAAGCATTAAAAGTTTACAAAAAGATATTTATGACTATATAAATAGTAAGAACTCAGGGAGGGGAAAGTATGGCGCTATTTAATAAAGCGTTAGCCCGCATTGGAATTGGTGCAGCGCGAGTGGACGCTAAGCTTGTCAATGATGAATTTCGTGCTGGTGAAAAGATTGAAGGGATTGTTGAAGTGTACGGAGGCAATGTTGAGCAGAAAATTGACAGCATCTATCTGCGTCTATTCACAACGTATGTAAAAGAAAGGGATGATAAAAAATACAAGCAGGATATTGAGCTCAATACGTTTAAGATTAACGACCCGTTCACGATTCAACCATCTGAAACGAAATCTATTCCTTTTACCTTTCAGCTGCCTGATGATACGCCTGTTACATTAGGGAGAACCAGGGTTTGGGTGGCGACGAGCCTCGATATTAAAGATGCCGTTGATCCGTCAGATATTGATCATGTAAAAGTGCTTCCTAACCTTATGGTAACAAGCGCAATTGAAGCTATGGAACAGCTTGGCTTTCGCTTGCGCCAAGTTGAGTGCGAAGAAGCCCCTCGCCGGATGAGAAAAAGACTTCCTTTTGTTCAAGAATTTGAATTTGTTCCAAGCGGTGGAGTGTACGCTGGGAAAGTAGATGAAATTGAAATCATCGTGCAGCCGAGCGGCTTACATGACTACGATTTATTTATAGAAGTAGATCGACGTGCCAGAGGGTTTGGCGGCTTTCTATCTGAAATGCTGGATGCAGATGAGTCGCTCGTTCATGTTCATGTTTCTGAAAAAGAAATTCCTCAGTTAAAAAATATATTAACCAATATTATTTCACGCTATAGCTAACGTGCATAGCTCTCCTTTATTTTTCGTATATTAAAGACAGTAAAAAGAAAGGAGAGAGGTATATGCCGCAATCAAAGCAAACGAAAAAAATAAATGCAAAAGAGGAATTTTCGGCTGAATTTGTCGTTCATCAAGCTCCTAAGCCAGAAGACTATATTCAGCCAAAACGTGTGAATAAGTAAAGCATGTAGAACGCTACATGCTTTTTCTTTTAATAGGTTGGAGGAAATAAAAAATGGTAAATCGCACTACAAAATATTCTCTATTTATTGTATCGCTTTTAGCTTTCTTTTTACTCATTTTATTTACGTTTAATACACCTTGGGTGAAACAGCTTGACTTTAATGTACTTCATACCATTGAAGGATGGAGGACGGACACGTTAACACCCATCATCATATTTATAACAACCGTAGGATCTTGGTATGTCACTGCGCCAATATGGTTTGCAATTATAGTATTTCTTCTTTATAAACGAAAAGGATTGCTCGCTTTATATATCACGCTCGTTTTTTGGGGAGTTCGCGCTTTAAATTGGGGATTGAAGGAGATTTTTGCAAGACCAAGACCTGATTGGAGTCAAGTCGTTCCCGCCTCTCACTATAGTTTTCCGAGCGGACATGCCATGAACTCAATGGCTTTTTACAGTGGTGTACTTTTGTTAATATGGATGTATACAAGAAGCAGAGCCGTTAAAACGGCAGCTGCAAGCGTAATAGCTATTGTTATTTTATTAATTGGATTTAGCCGTTTGTATTTAGGCGTACACTTTTTAACGGATATACTAGCAGGATATTGTTTAGGACTTGCTTGGTCCTTAGGAGTCTATCTCCTTTCTAAACGCCTATATAACCAAAAATAGGAGCAATGGTTACATTTTTTTCGTTAATATTTCATTTTGTTTAAGTAGGCCTATTGATTCATCCATTCAAAAACAACTAATGATAAAATGGGAAACAAATATTTTATGTACATGTTTAATAAGGAAAAACTAGTAATTTCGACAAAAAACGTTTTGATTCGATAAAGGATTTTCGGATTTTATCACTAATTATATAAGAATACATGACGTAAAAGAGTAAATACTTGCTTTTGGGTGGAGGGAAGAATGTTGAGTGTGTGGACCACAATAAAAAAACAATTTAATATTAGCACAGAATATGATGTAACCATTATGCAAACAGAAGAAAAAGGCGAAAAGCGCGGATATAAGCCTGTCCATCGTCTAACGATTACAGCATTCGATCATCAAGACGCAGCAACACAAGTATTTCAGATGTTTAATATTGCTGATAATTTGCCAAAAGATTGTGATGCGAGGTTTATCAGCACAGGCGATATTTTATTAATTGATGAAGGTACTCGAGGAAAGTATTACTACAAGCTATGGACAGACGGCTGGCAAAAAGTGAACCGCCTGCACGTACGTTAAACATAAGGTAAAAGCGACCTATCTGGCCGCTTTTTATTTATATGTTGACCCTTAGTAATCACGAGTATGATGGCCAGGGCCACTTTTTCGGTTTGTTGCTGAATATTCATCTCCATGGGCTTCATGTTCTGCTATAATTGCTTCTTTTGGAATATGATTATTCTTTTTAGGCGAATTAATTCGATTGCGATGTTTTTTCCCCATACATATCACCTCAGCTAACGTTAGTAAATCCCTTGCGCTATTAGCGTACCCTTATATAAAAAGACATACTACGCCATTTTTTGGGCCGTATGTCTTTTTATTTTTGACGCATAATGTTAGAAGTAAATAGACAAGCAAGGGATACAATATGGTATAGTGAAAGCGTAAGATTTTTTACATATAGGAGGTACGAAATGAGCGTACATATTGGGGCAAAACAAGGTGATATTGCAGAAACGATTTTACTTCCAGGTGATCCACTTCGTGCAAAATACATTGCAGAAACGTTTTTAGAAGATGTAACTTGCTATAACGAAGTGCGCGGTATGCTTGGATTCACAGGAACATATAAAGGAAAGCGCGTTTCTGTTCAAGGAACAGGAATGGGTGTACCATCAATTGCTATTTATGTAAATGAACTAATGAATGAATATGGTGTTCAAAACCTAATTCGCGTTGGTACATGCGGAGCAATTCAAAAAGATGTAAAAGTACGTGACGTTATTTTAGCCATGTCTTCGTCAAGTGATTCACAAATGAACCGCGTTAAATTTGGTCCTATTGACTATGCACCGACCGCTAACTTTGATTTATTAAAGCGCGCTTACGATGCAGGTGTTGAAAAAGGCCTTCAGTTAAAAGTAGGAAGTGTATTTACATCTGATCAATTTTACAATGAAGACGGCCAGCTAGAAAAATTGGCAGCTCACGGCGTATTGGCAGTTGAAATGGAAACAACGGCTTTGTATACGCTAGCCGCTAAATACGGCCGTAATGCTTTATCGGTTTTAACAGTAAGTGATCACATTTTCACTGGTGAAGAAACAACGTCAGAAGAGCGTCAAACGACGTTTAACGATATGATTGTTGTTGCGCTTGAAGCAGCAATTAATGAATGAACATAATTTCATTTCGTTTATTTGCTGAATGGCAGCGAAAAGCTGCGGCGTAACAAATAAAAAGACGAGAAGCAATCAAGCTTCTCGTCTTTTTATTTGTGAAATTAATTGTTTCCAAACGGGAAATTGTATGGTACGATTTGATACGTTAAAAACGGCTTTGATTTTCGTGAAAGTCGAAAATCGTATAAAAAATTCATAAGAGGTGATAAACCATCATGATGGCAAGTATTAAACAGCAGTGGTTTTCAAACGTTCGAGCAGATATTTTGTCTGGGATGACAGTTGCTCTTGCGCTTATTCCAGAAGCCCTTGCTTTTTCCATTATCGCCGGTGTTGATCCCATGGTTGGCCTGTATGCCTCTTTTTGTATGGCAATTGTGATTGCTTTTACAGGCGGAAGACCAGCTATGATTTCAGCTGCAACAGGAGCAATGTCTTTATTGATGATTAACTTAGTCAAAGATCACGGCATTGAGTATTTATTTGCAGCTACTGTTTTAACCGGAATTATTCAAATTTTACTTGGTGTTTTGAAAGTAGGGAGGTTTTTATCATTTCTTCCTCAAACAGTTATGATTGGCTTTGTAAATGCGCTAGGTATTTTAATTTTTACAGCACAGCTTCCCCATTTTCAAGGAGCAAATTGGATGATGTACGCAATGGTAGCCGGAACGCTGCTCATCGTCTATTTGTTTCCGCTCATGACCAAAGCAATACCATCTCCGCTTGTTGCCATTGTCTTGATGACGATTGTAGCGATTGTCTTTCATTTAGATTTAAAAACGGTAGGAGATATGGGGAATATTACGCGTTCGCTGCCGGTTCTTCACTTTCCAAAGGTTGATTTATCAGTGGAGACACTGCTTATCATTTTACCTTATTCGCTTCCTTTAGCGATTGTAGGCCTACTTGAATCTATGCTAACGGCAACGGTGCTGGACGAAATTACAGATACGTCTTCGAATAAAAATAAAGAAGCGCGCGGTCAAGGCATCGCTAATATTGTAACAGGTTTCTTCGGAGGAATGGCTGGCTGTGCCATGATTGGACAATCTATGATTAATGTAAAATCAGGGGGACGTGGAAGGTTATCTACCTTAGTCGCCGGAGTCTTTTTGTTGTTCTTAATTATGGTGCTTGGCGATGTTGTTAAACAAATTCCAATGGCTGCTCTTGTAGGCGTTATGTTTATGGTAGCTGCCGGTACATTTGATTGGCAGTCCCTTAAAGACTTAACGAAATATCCACTATCGGATGCCATTGTAATGGTTGTTACGGTGGTTATCGTATTGTTTACACATAACTTAGCACTAGGAGTAATGATAGGTATTGTTTTAAGTACGATTGTATTTGGCTGGAAGATGGCTAAAATCAAAACAACTTCACAAACAGAAGGTAATATGAAGCAATATAGGGTTTCAGGGCAATTATTTTTTGCCACCATCAGCTTCTTCATGGATGAATTTCAGTATGAAAAAGACCCGGATACCATCATTATTGATTTTAGTTCTTCTCATATATGGGATCAATCGGCCGTGATCGGCATCTCAAAAATTATCGATAAGTATGAGCGATTGAATAAAAAGGTTATTGTAAAAGGATTAAATGAAGACAGTAAAAAAATCGTAAGGCAAATTGGTATAACGTCGCTGTCGAACAAATAAAAGGTGTGCAGTAGCACACCTTTTTTACTTGTTTCGTTTTAGTAGCTGTATGAGCCAGGTGGAAAAAGAAGCTGTAGATGAAGGTACGGATGTCTGTTTTAACAAAATAGCATAGGCTTTACGCCGATATTGGTAATCAAGCATGCATATCTACTCCTTTTAAAACAGTATTTGGAAGCGTTTTCTTTATTGTAGCATGCTTAATAGGGAGATAAAAGAAAAAAAGAGAGACCATCGTCTCTCTTTAATCATTTCCAAACATATAGCGTTTGTGGTGCCATGAGATTCCAAACATCAGACCCATTGCAAACATGTTCCCCATCAGTGAACTACCTCCATATGAAATAAAAGGAAGTGGAATTCCGGTAATAGGCAAGACTTGAATGGTCATACCGATATTTTGAAATACGTGGAACGTAAGCATTGAAATAACGCCTACACATAAGTAAGAATTGAATTCATTTTTTGTTTCAAGGCCTAGCTTGATCAAGTAATAAACGAGTACGAAGAAAAGACTAATAACAATGCTGGCGCCTATAAAGCCAAACTCTTCTCCAATAACCGCAAAAATAAAGTCGGTCTGTCCCTCTGGCAAATAGACAACTCCATTACCGATTCCTTTACCGTTTACCATTCCTGATCCAATTGCATCTAACGATTTCTTTAAATGATAGCCCTCTCCCGAACTATATGACTCAGGATCAAGCCAAGAATAAATACGTCCAAATTGGTATTGCTTAACCCCTAGATACTTTTCTAATAGGCTAGGTGCATAAACAACAAGTCCCAAAATGACAGAACCAACCGCTGTAATACCTAAAAATGCAGGCGCGATGATTTTCCAGCTTACGCCTGAAACAAATACAAGTCCAACCGTGATTGCTAAGAATACAAGTGCGGTACCTAAGTCAGGCTGCTGCATGATTAATAATAAAGGTAAAGCAAGTACAGCACCCAGTTTACCAAGCAGTAAAAAGTCTTCTCTTACTGTTCGGATACGATATTTTTCATTGTGCTTCACAATGACCGTACTCAGTGTGATAATCAAAAACACTTTCATAAACTCTGATGGCTGTAACGAAAAGCCGGGAAGTGTGAACCAACTTTTTGCCCCGTTAATTTCTCTGGCAATGCTTGACGGAGCCACTAGTAAAAGAAGTAATAAAAAGTTCCCAAATCCATAAAAAACCCACGTTAGCTTTTGAAGCTGATCGGAGTCAAAACGCATGACAAACCCTATAATCACCATTCCGATTATATAAAAAACAACTTGTTGCGCTACGAAGTTCTTATCATACTGCCCAATTTTTTCAGCACTATGGATTGCCACAACGCTTACGCAAAACAATAGGAAGATTAGGAAAGCCAAGTTCCAGTCAAATCTACTAACATTTCTTTGATTTTCACCCATATTATTCACCTGTCACTATTAAATCTCATTCTTTCTTTATGATAAAAGAAAAATGCTGGTTTTTAATGCAAAGTCGATTAATGAAGAGTCGCACTAACCCCACTTTGCAGTTTTTGCTTTGAATATAGACTTGCTAAAAGTAAGAAAAGATATGTCGCAAGCTGCGTTACCATACAGCCTTTTATTATACATGAATTATTCTATAACATAAATAGGAGAAATGATAACAATTTCTTTTTTCTAAAAACTCTATTTGCAGGGATTTATTCAATTCATCTTCTTTATCTCCTTAAAGGTTAATATGAAAACATATTATAGGAATTTATCTTTTTTTGCACGTGAAAAGATAAAGAAACGTGTATATATATAACGAAAGAAAAGGCAAATAGTTTCATATGAACGACTGAAAAATTCTAAACTGCGAGGACTAAATCTAGCAAGCTATACATATGAATAATAGTAAAGATAAGAGAAAGTGTTCTACACTATCTTTCTCTACATGCAGACATTCAACTTCTTAGCACTCTCCCAAGTAAACAGTTGAGACAAGAATATAGTTATATTCTACTTTCTTGCTGATGAACGAACGTATGGAAGGTATATGGATGGATTACCGGATAAGAGACAAAGGATATTAGGAAAATAATAGATAGAGATTAATAGAATCATAACGTAGAGAGGTGTGTTTATGATTATAGGGGCAAGTGTGACAGCATTTTTATTATTATGGTGGACAATTTTTTATAGCGGGCGCTACTATCATTATGTTTCAGAGCCTGTTGGCAAAAGAATTTCCCTTCACGTAGGAATACATGTCACCTTAGTGGTTGGAGTGAATGCATGTCTCTGGCTTGAGCAGCCGCTGCTTTTTTCTAGCATTTTAGCTGGATGTGCAGGACTAGGAGCCGGATGGTTTGTAGGAATTCCTTTTTCGATAAAAAGTATTTTTAGCGGAATAATGGGGGGCATAGGAACAGGTGTTAGTTTTTATATCTCTATGAGCATGTGGATGGATCAATTTAACTGGCTATCTTTTTTATTGATAGGAACGAGCGTTATTTTTAGCGGAAGCTCGCTGTTTCAAGTGTTAAAATCGATTCCGTCATTTGAAAAGGTACTGGTAAAAATGTGGGTTCAACATCCTTTTCTAATAGCTCCTATTTTGATTACCGTATTTTGGCTGTATAATTTTATTGAAAAATATTTTCCTCAAGCAGATCCAACACGCAAGTAGTTTCCGTGTTGGATTTATTATTTCCTCCAATAAGCCTCTCCTTTAAGCTCACCAAGTTTGACATCGTTCCATTAGTCTATAGAAGGTAAAAATAGACATTCACCTATCTTCATTATGATGCATATTGTAACGCAGCAAGCATTATAAAGGGGGAGTGCGTATGTATCCATATCAATACGATCCACGTTTTCAAAATTTGTTTCCACCTGGAGGAGGGCAAGGGTTTCCATCGTTTCCACCTGGAGGAGGGCAAGGATTTCCGCCACCGCCACCTGGAGGAGGAGGGCAAGGGTTTCCACCGCCACCACCTGGAGGAGGGGGCCAAGGGTTTCCCCCGCAGGGAGGAGCGCAGCCGCCTTCAAGTCCACCGCCAGCTTTTACACCTGCACCAAAGCTAGGTTCAGGAGGTCCATCACTTTATGCTGTTGATCCAGGCGCTATTTCAGGATGCTTATACCGATATACCTATATATGGCCGAGAAATGGTCGACCTTACTGGTTTTACCCAATCTTTGTAGGCAGACGCTCAGTTGCAGGATATCGCTGGACAGGATCTTTCTGGGTGTACGCTGGGGTAGATGTAAATCAAATTCGAGAATTTCAATGTGTATAAAACTCCGCTTACGGAGTTTTTTTGTGCGAAAAGGTTGACGCATAAAAAATGACGTTATATAATAAATCTCGAATTAAAGATAATTTGTTTAGTAATATCTCGAATTGATGATAATAGACACTTTTTAGGAGATGACATTTATGGCAAATGTATTATATGTAAAAGTAAATCCGCAGGTTGATGAAGCATCATTTTCAACTCGTTTAGCACAGGTTTTCTTAGATGAGTATAAAACAGCAAATCCGACTGATACAGTGACAACGCTTGATCTGTATAAAGAAACAGTTCCGTTCATTGATGGAGATGTTTTAGCAGCATGGGGAAAAGCTGGAGCTGGTGAAGAATTATCAGCTGTTGAATTAGAAAAAGTAACGCGTATGGGTGAATTAGTAGAGCAGTTTTTACAAGCGGACAAAGTTATTTTCTCAGCTCCAATGTGGAACTTAAGCTTTCCTCCACTAATGAAAGCATATATTGATAACATTTTAATTGCAGGAAAAACGTTTAAATATACTGAAAATGGTCCAGTAGGATTAGCTTCAGATAAAAAAGTAGTATTGCTAGAAGCTCGTGGAGGCGTGTATTCAGAAGGCCCTGCAGCAGAGCTAGAATTTACTCAAAGCTATTTACGTACAGTGATGGGCTTCATTGGTGTTCAAGATTTCCAACTGGTTGTTGCAGAAGGCATGGCTTACACACCAGCAGAAGCAGACAATATTCTAGCAAAAGCATCTGAAAAAGCAAAAGAAGTTGCGTCAACGTTCTAATTTCAAGAGGCTTGGACAAAAAGATTTTAGACGAAGTGAAAAACGAACCACTGATCAAGATGTTTGATTAGTGGTTCGTTTTTTTTTTTTTTTTGTTACGGTAAACGTAGGTTTCATGTTTGTAAGTCTTTCTAGCAGTTGATTGGAGGACAAGCCGAAGACTCCTGCGGGAAAAGCGGAATAGGTGAGACCCCACAGGAGCGTATGCGACGAGGAGGCTCAGCGGCCGCCCGCGGAAAGCGAAGTCTTGCACGGAAATCAACTGCGGTGTCAAAAGCGTTTCAGCTCATGTATCCTAGTTGTTCGTCTTTAGATTGGATTCATTTTTTTTATGTCTCAACCTCTTTTTTAGGGTTGAAATTCAATATCCACCCTTCAGAAGATGTATAAAGGGTTACATGAAGTGCGGCATAGAGAACGCACTTCTTATGAAAACGCGCATACATTTTTATTTACAAGACAAAAAAAGCATGGTTAAATAATGACCATGTTAACGTAACACGGGATAGGGGAAGTTTTTCTGCAGAATCATTGGGGTATGCTACAAGTACAATCTAAAAAAGGGTGATTGAGATGTTTAAAAAATTATTTGGTAGTAAGACAAAATCAAAAGAAACAACCGTTCTAGCTCCGCTTTCAGGGAATATTCTGCCAATCAGCGAAGTGCCAGATCCGGTGTTTGCACAGAAGATGATGGGAGACGGTTTTGCAATTGAACCTTCAGAGGGACAAGTTGTTTCACCTGTTGCTGGGGAAGTCGTTCAGCTTTTCCATACAAAACACGCAGTAGGCTTAAAAACAGAAGCCGGTACGGAAGTATTAATACATATCGGCCTTGAAACAGTGGCAATGGAAGGCGAAGGGTTCGAAGCTCACGTGGCACAAGGTGACAAAGTAAGTGTAGGAACACCTCTTATCACATTTGATTTAGCGCTTATTCAAGAAAAAGCGAAAAGCATTATCACACCAATCGTTATTACAAACAGTGATGCAAGTGAAAGTTTCGAAATTTTGGCTCAAGGGACGGTTCAAAAAGGCGAAACGGCTTGTGCAAAAGTAACGATGAAGTAATAAGCAAGGCCTTTTCCTTTAAGAAAGGAGAGCGCATTTGAAGATTTTAAAAGTATTAAATAACAATGCTGTTGTCTTTAAAGAAGGCGGAGTTGAAAAAATTGCGATGGGTCCCGGTATCGCTTTTCAAAAAGGTAAAAATGATCTTATTAATGCTGCGAAAGTGGAGAAAGTCTTTGTCATGAAAGAAGAGCAGGAAAAGTTTCAGGAACTATTAAAAAACCTTCCTGAAGAGCATATTCAAGTGGCGGAAGAAATCATTTCTTATGCTGAGCAGCAGCTTTCTGCTACGCTGAGTCATCATGTTCATATTGCTTTGAGCGATCATTTGTCTTTTGCTGTTGAAAGGATAGCTCGCGGTATTTCCATCCAAAATAAATTACTTAACGAAATTAAATCTCTCTATCAGCCTGAGTATGCAATAGGAGTATGGGCTCTTCAGCATATCAAAAAGAGACTAGATATCACGATGCCGATTGACGAAGCGGGATATATTGCGCTTCATATTCATACGGCGAAACTGAATTCACCGGGCATGCAGCAGCTAATGATGCATACAACGATTATTAATGAAATGGTTACGATTATAAAAAAAGAGCTGAATACGGAGATTGATGAAAACAGCATGTCCTATCAGCGTCTGCTGACTCACTTGCGCTTTGCGTTAAATCGTTTAGCGCAAAATGAACCCTTTCATGAGATGGATGAAGAGATGCTCGACGTATTAAAAGTCAAATATAAAAAATCGTATCAGTGTGCTGAAACAATAAAGCAATTTGTCAAAGATGAGTACGAAATTAATTTTCCAGAAGCGGAGTTAGGGTATATTACGCTTCACATTTGCCGAATAGAGCAAAGAATATAGAAAAAAACATTGACGAATATTGTTGCTTTGAGTACAATGAAAGCGTATTAATTGAATGATCGGGATTGTGACTGGTAAAGCAGGCAAGACCTAGAATGCGCATGAAGGACAACTATGTCTTTTATAAGCGTATTTTAGGTCTTGCTTTTTTTATGACATACAATAAGGAGGAAGTAAGATGGATGTAAAAGAAATTGCTAAAAAGCTTGTTCCGCTTTTAGGAGGAAAAGAAAATATTGCTAGTGCGCAGCACTGTGCTACGCGTTTGCGCCTCGTTATTCGAGATGAAAGCAAAATCGATCAAAAAGGTTTAGATGAAATAGAAGATGTAAAAGGGGCTTTTTCAAATTCAGGACAGTTTCAAATCATTTTTGGAACCGGTCTCGTTAATAAAATCCACGCTGCTTTTATGAAAGAACTAGGCGCTGAAGAGGCTGCTGCCCCAGCGGATCATCAAGAAGAAATGAAAAAGAAAATGAACCCACTTGCGCGTTTTGCCCGCATGCTTTCCAACATTTTTGTTCCGATTATTCCAGCCATTGTAGCCAGTGGTTTACTAATGGGGCTGCTCGGGATGATGAAAGCGTTCCACTGGGTCTCAGAAGATAGCGCGTTGTTTGTGTTGTTGGATATGTTCTCAGGCGCAGCATTTATCATTTTACCAATTTTAATCGGGTTTTCAGCTGCAAAAGAATTTGGTTCAAATCCTTATCTGGGAGCGGTTATCGGAGGGATCTTAACGCATCCGATGTTATTAAATCCATGGACATTAGCAGATGCTAAGCCAGAATATATGGATTTGTTTGGCTTAAGTATTCCGCTGATTGGCTATCAAGGTACGGTCGTTCCGATTTTATTGGCTATCTACGTTATGAGCAAAATTGAAAAGGGACTCCGGAAAATTGTGCCGAATTCGGTTGATTTACTTGTTACGCCTTTTTTAACTGTTATTATCACAGGCTTTGTGTCACTTGTGTTTATTGGTCCTTTCGGTCGCTATATTGGAGATTTAATTTCGATCAGCCTTCAGTCTCTATACGATGTAGCCGGAGTGTTTGCAGGAATTTTGTTTGGTGGCTTATATTCGACCATTGTATTAACAGGCTTGCAGCATAGTTTTCATGCTATTGAAGCCGGACTGCTTGCTAATCCGAAGATTGGCGTTAACTTCTTACTTCCTATTTGGGCCTGCGCGAACGTGGCGCAAGGAGGAGCAGGGCTGGCTGTTTACTTTAAGACGAAAAATGCCAAAACGAAAAAAATTGCGATTCCAGCGGCTATTTCTTCCTTTTTGGGAATTACAGAACCGATTATTTTCGGCGTCAACTTAAGACTTCGCAAGCCATTTATTGCTGCGGCTATAGGCGGAGCAGCCGGAGGCGGCTACGTGGTACTTATGCACGTAGTAGCCAACGCATACGGACTCACAGGCATTCCAATGATGGCCATTGCTGCACCGCTTGGTATGAGCAATTTAATTCACTATATCATCGGTATGATTATTTCTGTAGGTGTTGCATTCGGCGTTACGTGGTTCATGAAACTAAAAGAAGACTGAGAACTAGCGGCAAGCATATGAGAATAGAGAATGGTATTAGATTTGCTCATCATATTTTATGGTGAGCAAATTTTGTGTCGTAAATATGAAACTTTTTAAAAAGTAATACGTAGAACAGTCAAAGAGATAAGTTGATGTTGTGTAACAGGAACGTAAATGCTACACTACATATATTGGATTGTACTATTATAGTCAGAAAGAGAGCTGGCACATGGAATTTTATCACGATCTTTTTCTATATGCGCCGTATTTATCTGCTTTCGTTTTATACATCCTTTGTTATTATATGCTTCGTGAAGCTAGGTTTACGGCTTTTCATGCGGAACCTGTCACCGACCATGTGAATGCAGGGATTGATCCTTCAGTATTAACAATATGGAAAAGACGAAATGTATTTATACACGTTTATAGAAAAACACCAGTTAAAGAGAAGAATAATGATGAAGAAGATCCTTTCCTTCTGAAAAACACTTCATACATTTAGTCATTATTAGGAGGAAAGAATATGAAAAGAAATAAAAAATTATTATTGCTTGGTTTAATGGGAGCGCTTCTTTTAGCTCTAGCCGGCTGTAGCAGTACAAAAACACCGGTTACGGCTACAAGCGGCGGATTCTGGGATCATTATTTTGTTTACCCTTTATCTATGGCATTAACGAAAATTGCTGAATGGGCAGGCGGAAGCTATGGTCTTTCTATTATCATTGCGACGGTTATCATTCGTTTAGTTCTATTGCCGCTTATTTTAAAACAGCAAAAGAGCACGATGGCTATGCAAGCACTTCGTCCAGAAATGGAAAAGATTCAAAAGAAATATGCTGGTAAAAAAGATCCAGAAACACAGCAAAAGCAGCAAAAAGAAATGATGCAGCTTTACCAAACGCATAAAATTAATCCGGTTGGTGGATGTTTGCCAATCTTTATTCAAATGCCTATTATTATCGCATTTTATAATGCCATTGCACGAACGCATGAAATTGCTCAGCATTCATTCTTATGGGTAAGTTTAGGAAAACCCGATCCTTACTTCATTTTACCGGTAGTTGCAGCGATTACGACATTCTTACAAATTCGTGTAAGTATGACGGATGAAATTCAACCTCCAATGAAAATGATGATGAACATTATGCCAATCTTCATTTTAGTAGCAGGGATTTCACTTCCATCTGCTCTTGCATTATACTGGGTAATCGGTAACTTATTCGGAATTGGACAAGGTTACTACTTGAAAAAACGTATGAGTTTATTAAAAGAAAAAGATGCGGCTAATAATACAGCACAAGCTAAAACAAAGCCATCACCAAAATCTAAGTCAAAATCATAATATACAAAAAGCGCAGCTATTCGCTGCGCTTTTTTATTTTTTCAAAAATGTGATGAGATGAGGAGATTTGTGTAACGCTATAAAAAAAGACAGGAGTGAACATGGTGAAAAAAATAGCGTTATGTCTGCTTTTTCTTATGTTGTTCCCTATGCAAATAAATGCTGCCAATACAGTGAAGGTCAGTTTTATACGGCATGGAAACCTATGGGTATATGATAACGGTACCGAAAGGCAGTTATCCTATGCACGTCATGCCTCTATGCCTCAATGGTCATCACATGGAGATATAGTTGCTTATGCAGAAAATGATTCTTTAATGATTGCACCGTTAAAAGGAAAACCGCTACTTGTTGAACATGATGTGACTCATTATCAATGGTCACCGGTTGCTGAGGAACTTGCGTATATTTCGAATGGAATCTTAGTATATTACAACGTTAAAACGCATGAAAAGAAGCGTGTAGCCGTAGGAGTTGATCAGTTTTCATGGTTTCCAAAAGGAGATCGATTTTTAATTACGTCAGCTGCTGCGCTAGCGCCCACGGGATGGGGACCGGTAAAGCTATATACAGTGAGCAAATATGCAGGGTTAGATGTAAAAAAAGTGGAGGCTTTTACGACGCTCCCAGCGGAAAATGATTCGTTTTTTGCGTATACAACAAGCAGCTTTAAATGGTCTCCTAACGGTCAATGGATTAGTTTTATCGCTATTCCAACGGCTTCGATGTCTGCAGATGCAAACAAGCTGTGCATCATTACGAAAGAAGGGAAAGCTTTTCAAGTAGTGGGAGATATGCTTAATGTACCTAATTGGTTTAAGTGGAGTAATGAAGAGCAAGTGCTGGCATTCATTAATGGAGAAGGAAGGTTTGCCACTGAAAATAAAAAGTTCACTTTAAAAGAGATGCCGGTTTTTAAAGAGCATGTGTTTACGCCAAAAGGCTTCGCAGATTGGGATTTTACTTGGGCAGAAAAAGATAACATCATCATTTCACGTGTGCCCGAAGCAGGATGGTCGAATGATGAAAAAAAGAGGCCACTGCCTTTTTTGTATAGCATGAACGTAAAGACCAATAAGCAAAGTCAGTTCACATTTCCGCAAAAAGGCTTAGGCGATTACGCGCCTTTTTATCATAAAGCAACGAATCAAACGATGTGGATTCGTACAAATCGAAAACAAGCAAATCTTTTAACACGCGTAAAAGATACGAAAAATGATAAAGTACTTATTTCAAGCTTAGACCTGCCGGGAAATTATTATGAGCTGTATCGGTGGAATGAAGTATTTAGCGTGTACAGCCCTTAATAGCTAATTAAAACATAAGAAACTAAGGTGAAAAAATGAATATACGATTGTTGGTAAAAGAAGACGCTGACGTGTACTTTGAACTCCGTCTTCGTGCTTTAAAAGATCATCCCGAAAGTTTTATTTTAAGTTATGAAGAAGAATATGAAAAAGAAATTGCTGATATCCGAAATTATTTTCCAAGCAGCCAATCAGAATTTGTAGTAGGAGCTTTTATGGAAAAACAGCTTGTGGGGATCGTGGGGTTTCAGCAGCAAAAGCCTTTAAAAGTTCAGCATAAAGGAGATATTTGGGGGATGTACGTAGCCCCTGAAGCAAGGGGGAAAGGTCTTGGAAAGAAGCTGTTAAAAACCGCTGTTGAACAAGCTTTTTTCCAAACAGAGGTATTGCAAATCTACCTGGCCGTTGCTGCTGAAAATAAAGGAGCAAAAGCCCTATACAAAAGCCTCGGTTTTACTTCTTATGCGTATGAAAAAAGAGCTCTTCAAGTAGATGGTGAATTTATCGATGAAGAGCATATGGTATTGTCTATAAAAAGCCTTTGATTAGATCAAAGGCTTTTTTGTACGGGAAAAATTTAGCTGAAACGTATAGAGATGGAAGCACATTCCCCATAAATATGCTATGATTTAACATATAGGATTATGGAGAGGCGAGGCAGCAGATGGAAAAACTGATTGAATTAAAAAATGTTGCAAAATTATACAAAAAACACACCGTATTAGAAAACATTCATACGACCCTTTATAAAGGAGAGACTGTCGCGATTGTTGGAAAAAACGGTGCGGGAAAAAGTACGTTTTTAAAGCTAATTGGCGGATTATCGAAACCGACTAAAGGGACAATTCACCTTCATAAAGAAACGGGTACGCCTGGATTTGTGGTGGAACAATTTCCTCAGGAGCTCCGTTTTACGCTAGCCGGTTATTTGCAGCACATGGGACGAATTCAAGGATTGTCTAAGAAAAAGCGCACCTCTAGAATTGAAGAGCTGCTCGAAACTTTCGAAATGGTAGAGTTTAGACATGAAGAAATCATTTCTTTTTCAAAAGGAATGAAGCAAAAAGTCAACATGATGCAAGCGCTGCTGAGTTCTTCTAAGCTGCTATTGCTTGATGAACCTCTATCAGGATTAGATGCTCGTGCTCAGCTAGAAGTAGAACGGATTTTTACAAAGCTAAAAGAACGAGGGATGACCATTGTATTTACGTGTCATGAAGAAAGGCTCATACATGCTGTAGCGGATCGTGTTATCACCATTGGCTCACAGCGCATTTTAAAAAATGAGCGCGTTCAACTCATTGAGCATTTAACGGTTATTGAGGCAAATGTCATTCTTAATAAGCCACTTCGTTTATTAAAAGAAAAGTGCACGAAAATTGAACAGCACGGAAACTACTGGATTTTTTATATAGATAAAAAATATGTAAACGAGTTTCTTGCAGAATTACTTGCTGTTCAAGGTGAAGTTGTAAAGCTATATCATATGGAAAGGGAAGAAATTTAAGATGGGTGCATTGATTCGCTATCATTTTATTACATACATTAAATCGTATCGATATATTCCGCCGCTTGCACTTTATATTATTTCGCTGTGTATGAACTATACATATAGACCGAACCCGGTGCTTGATAGCTTTTTTAATACGGCACTTTTCCTCTTTTTTCTAACCACTTGGTTTACGATGTCGCTGTTTCACGCGGAAGATTCTAGTCAAGAAGTTATTACAAAACTTCATGTAGGGAAAAAGAACAAGTACTTTATAAGCAAGCTTATTAGCTGTATGCTGCTGTTTACGTTTTTATCAGCGGTTTCCATTGCTTATCCCGTGCTGCTTGATATGTTTGAAGTGGATATATCCACTAAGCAAATGGTGTTTGGGTTTATTATTCACTGGACGTTTAGTTTGCTTGGTATGAGCATAGGCCTTGTTTTCACAAGAGATGTTGTAAGAGAAGGCAGCTTATCGTGGTTTGGACCTCTATTTATTTTAATCGTTACGCTTGCAGCGGCAGGCGTTTCATTTCCGTATCAAGGAGGGGGAATGCTGCTGTATGTATTGCCGCCCGTATCTGCAATCATTCAATTTATTAACGAAGGATTAAACAAATTTTTGGTGTTTGGCTGGGCTTTGCTTTATGCCATAGCATTAATTAGCCTGTACTTATGGAGAGCGAATAGAAGAGATGTATAAAGAATAAACACTTGCCGCGGCAAGTGTTTATTTATTATGAAGCACGTTATAAAGACGATCCGGGTAATTAGTAAACATGCCGGTTACGCCCCACTCGATAAGCGTTCTCATTTGTTTTTCATCATTTACTGTATAAGGATGAACGTCTAAATCATATGAGCGAGCTTTTTGTACATATGACTTTGTCAGCGTGTTTGCATTAGGACCAATGCCGTTTGCGTACTTTTTGATTTGTCTGAACTGCTGATCTGTTAACATATTGGTTTGCTTAGAACGAATCAGTTGAATTAGTTTCATAGTAGGTCGGTATCGATGGACGGTTTTTAAGCTTTCAGGACTAAATGATTGTACGATGACGTGATCGGTATGAATGTTGTACTTAGCCATCAACGTTAATAATTCCTTTTCCATACCGGGATATTCATGAGGAGATTTGGTTTCAATATAATAGTTTGTTCGATTGCCAAACGTACGGAATATTTCTTCTAAAGTTGGAATGACGGCTTTTTTATTACCTTTTCCTGCGTTTAAACGCTGAAGCTGCTTCACTGTATACTGTTTTACATATCCTGTTCCATTTGTCGTTCGGTCAACTTTGTAGTCATGAATTGCTACAAGCTGCTGATCTTTAGACATGTGAAGATCAAGTTCAATGTAATCCGCTTTTTGCTGGACGGCCGCGAGATAAGATTGCATCGTATGCTCTGGCTCGTACCCTGATGCGCCTCGATGAGCAATAATGGCTACGTTTTCTGCTTGAGTAGAAGCTGCCTGCGTATGTATAAACATAAAAATGCCGCATAAACAAAGAGTGAGTGAGCTTACAAACCACCATTTTCGTCTCATATCAAAACTCCTTTTTATTGAGGGGTCGTGCATTAGTTTACTAGTGAGATGTTGTGTTCATATTAAGGCTGTGTAAATATTTAAATAAAACGACCCAGTATGTAATTAAAAGTAATAAACGCCGATGTTTAGTGAGAAACATCGGCTGTTTTTTCCGGGCGGAGGCTTGTATAAATAACGAGCCTGCGCTCATGAGTTTTCTGTTTATGATCAAACGTTCCTGTACAGGTGATTAAATTAAGCTGGTGTTGAAAAGTTGGACCGAAAATCTCTCTGATAGGAGCAGAATCTCGGGGATAAGAAGCTTTATTGGTAACAACGAAGGTCAGCTGATCCCCTTGCTGATCGGTTACAAAAATTTCGTCTCCTTTTGTGAGCTTGTCGAGATGATAGAAGATAGCGGGTCCTTTTTGATCATCAACATGTCCTGCAATGACCGCATTTCCTTCCTCTCCGGGTCTTGCTCCAAGCTTAAACCAAGCTACATCATGACCATTATCAGGAACGCTCATTTCACCTTGGTTAGTAAGGCCCATTCCTTTTATAAAAGCCTTAATATGAAGCTTCGGAATAATAAGCTGAGATGGAAGAGGTGTAGAAGCAGTTCCTGAAGATTTCAAGGATTGAGCCGATTTTGTTTCAGCCATCTTCACAACAAAATCCGTCGAGCCGTTTGCAATTGCTGATTGGGCAAACCAGCTGCTCATGAATAGTATAAAAGAAAAGGTGAAAACCCCTCCTATCCACTTCATTCGCTTTCGTATCCTCTGTGACGACGAACAACAAATATAGCGACCGCCCCAATTCCTAATAAAGTAAGAACCGGCACAATTGAATTATAATTATCCTCTGAAGCACCGCCCATACCGGTTTTTGGCATTTCGGAAGGCATAGCGGTATTATCTTTTAATAACAGCGTTTCAAGGCTGTCGGCTTTGTTAATAGCGAGCACTGTGTAGACCGTGTTGGCTTCTAAATTAAGGTTTGGAATATCCAGTACTTTTTTATTGTCTTGACTAGTTGCGATGGTTAAATCATAGGTTCCGGCATCTACTTCCGAATAATTTGTCATTTGTTTAAAAGCAGTGTCTTTAAACAAAGTAGGGCCGTGATTAATACCTACATTAACAGCGGGAGCATCTGGAGAAAAGTGAGCAATTCGAATTTTACTCTTTCCTTTAGCTACGTTCATATCATCTTGAGCTACTTTTAATTCTAAGTGTGCAACTTGGTTAATAGCAGCAAGAGTATAGGCCTTGTTTGCTTCGACGGTTATATTAGTGGAAATGACAGGTTTTTCTTTTCCTTTTGTACCTATGGCATATACCTCTACTTTATGAGACCCCGCAGGTACTTTAAGGTAATCTGTCACATCTTTAAATGATGCGCCGACTACGATGCTTTGATTGTCCACATATATATCTACTTCAGGCGCATCAGGTGACGCATGCACAACTCGTATCATCGCCTCCTGCACAGCTGCAGAAGTGAAATTATCTGAAAAAGCTAGCAATAAAACTGCGAGTAAAGAAGCAGCAATAATCTTTACACGGTTCATAACGTTTTACTCTCCTTTTAATCTAAGTTTGTCCTGTTAGTCCCGTATGAAAAGTGGTGGGCATTCATTCACTTTTGAACGTACTCGGGCATTTATTCACTTGTTATCATCTACAATTTTATCCAATATATGCATAATTTATTTCATTGAATGAAATTTTTGTAAAAGTTCAGGTAAATAGTTTGAATTTTGTGATAATATTAAAATAAGGGTTTGGTTAGTAGTTGATGTCTCTATTACAAAAGGAGGGGAAGTTATGTGCTGCAAACGAATCATGAAATAAAAAAGGTTGTTCATCGTTCGCTATCAGCTAAAATGATTGTAAAGCGCATGCTGTTTATTTTAGTGGGAGCCCTTTTAATGGCCGTCGGGCTAGAATTTTTTCTTGTCCCTAATGAGGTTATTGACGGTGGAATTGTAGGTATATCTATTATTTTATCCCACTTAACGGATGTTCAAATCGGCTTTTATATCTTCGTATTAAATCTTCCATTCTTTTTTATTGGCTACAAGCAAATTGGAAAAACATTTGCGCTATCTACGCTTTTAGGTGTTATCATTCTATCCATTGCTACCTCTATTTTTCACGACTTGCCGGTCTTAACAGGTGACCCTCTTTTAGCCACTGTGTTTGGCGGAATTGTTCTCGGTGTGGGAGTAGGAATTGTTATTCGGTACGGAGGTTCGCTAGACGGCACCGAGATATTAGCTATTTTATTTAATAAGCGTACGCCTTTCTCCGTAGGTGAGACGATTATGTTTTTTAATTTATTTATTTTGGGAAGTGCCGGTTTTGTATTTGGCTGGGATCGCGCTATGTATTCTTTAATGGCTTACTTCATTGCTTTTAAAACGATTGATATTGTAATTCAAGGGTTAGATGAGTCTAAGTCAGCTTGGATTATCAGCGAACAATATGAACAAATTGGCGAAGCAATTCTTGCTCGTTTAGGGAGAGGCGTCACGTATTTAAATGGGGAAGGGGCGTATACGGGAGATGATAAAAAAGTCATTTTTTGTGTGATTACCAGGCTTGAAGAAGCAAAGCTAAAAGCGATTATCGATGAGATAGATCCATCTGCTTTTTTTGCTGTAGCAGCTATTGCTGAAGTTAGAGGAGGGAGGTTTAAGAAACGAGATATTCATTAGTGAAGGTTGTCTGCTAATGAGGCTGTCCCGTTATTACTTGCAGCAGCCTTTTTAATTTTCTCTCTTTGTTTCGAGTATATGGAATAGTTTATGTCACTTCTGCTGCGCGCTGCTTTGGGCATATCGAACCCTTCTTTTTTCTTGTATATCTTTAAAACAAACATGTAAAATGTCTAAAAGGTATAAAAAGAGTACATAGTAAAAAAACAGAAAGAGGGAGTGACATGAAAAAAACGTTAAAAATACTAGGAGTCGGTGTAGTAGTTCTTGTTGCAGTAACCGTGGCTTTTTTTATCATATGGTCAGGTTTTGATTATGAACCTTCAAAGCAGCTTCATTCACTAGTAGATGAGAAAAAGGTAGTGAAGAAAGACGATTATTACGTATTCAAGCCTCAAACGAACAAAGAGATAAAAGCCGGCTATATTATTTATCAAGGTGCTAAAGTAGAGCCGTTAGCATATGGCTATTATGCCCAGCAAATTGCAAATGAAGGATATCTTGTTGCTGTGGTAGATTCCCCGTTTAATATGAGTTTTTTTAGTCAAAACAAAGCGACGGATATTGTGAAGAGCTATCCGAAGATTTCCGCATGGTTTATCGGAGGGCATTCCCTTGGAGGAGTGAGTGCAGCCTCTTATGCGTATGATCATCCAAATTTAATAAAGGGCTTAGTTCTTTTAGCATCGTATCCGATGAATAAAAATAATTTTTCAACTTCCACTTATCCTATTTTGTCTTTAAGCGGTGAGAAAGATGGTTTGTCGACGCCTGAAAAAATTAAAGAAACCAAGCATTTACTTTCAAAAAATACGGAGCTGGTCCAAGTAAAAGGAGCTAATCACGCACAGTTTGGAATGTATGGGAAACAAAAAGGCGATAACAAAGCCAGTATTTCCCCTAAAGAGCAGCAGGATGAGCTAGTAAAAAAAACGGTCAAGTGGTTAAACAGTCAAATGAAAAAGTCCGTCAGTAACTAACTGACGGACTTTTTTTCTTTTTTTGGAAATAACGCTTGAAAAAATAACCAGTTAGTTATATAGTTAGTTACATGAGTAATGAACCACTTAAGTGAGGTAGTCAAAATGAAACAATCATTAGATCATCAGCGACCAATTTTTCAACAAATCAAAGAAACCATTGAAGAGAATATTTTGAATGATGCTTTTCCAGAAGAAGAAAGAGTACCGTCTACGAATGAATTTGCCAAAATGTATCGCATTAACCCTGCAACGGCAGCTAAAGGAATTAATCAGCTAGTTGACCACGGAATATTGTATAAAAAGAGAGGGATAGGGATGTTTGTATGTGCGGGCGCCAAAGAAGTATTGCTTACACAAAGAAAAGAAGAATTTTATAACCGTTTTATCGTTCCCCTGAAAAAAGAAGCACAACATTTGGGGATTACGGTAAACGAGTTAAAAGAACTGTTAGACAAGGGGGAAATAAAATGAATATAGAAGCGCAGCTATTAAATAAATGCTACGGATCTAAACAAGTGCTAAAGGACATTTCACTTACGCTAGAAAAAAATAAAATATACGGATTGCTAGGGAGAAACGGAGCGGGGAAAACGACTCTTATGCAAATTGTAGCCGGACATACTCCAGCTACGACAGGAGAGGTAAAGGTGGGACATCAATCTCCGTTTGAAAACCGCTCTGTTTTGCAAAACATCTGCTTAATTAACGAAAGCGGAAATTTCAAAAAAACATTAAAAGTCAAAGACGTACTAAAAATCGCGTCACTTTTTTATCCTCATTGGAGCCAAGAAACGGCTGAAAGGCTTATGGGAGAGTTCGATTTAGATTCCAATACGAAAGTTAAGGCATTATCTAAAGGAATGGAATCAGGACTAGGGATTATTGTGGGGCTATCTTCTCGCACGAGCATCACAATTTTTGATGAACCTTATATTGGACTTGATGCTGCGACGCGAGCGCGTTTTTATGAGCTTTTATTAGATGAATATGAAGATTATCCACGCACCATTATTATTTCAACGCACTTAATTGATGAAGTGAGTAATTTATTTGAAGAAGTTCTGATCATGCAAAAAGGAAAGCTGATTCTTCAGGATACGGCAGAAAATTTGCAGCAGCGCTGTGTAAGTGTAAAAGGACCTAAAAGTCAAATTGAAGAATATGAAAAAGGAAAGCAAGTAATCCATGAACAAGTATTCGGAGGAGAGAAAAAAATAGTGCTCTTTAATGAAGATATTTATGCTGAAGAACTTGTCGACCGTTCATTTCATGTAGAAGCTGTTCATATCCAGGATATTATGATTTATCTTACATCAAATCGTGGAGGTGTAGCGTAATGAACGGACAGTTTGCCGCCATTAGTTATTCGCTTTACGTTGAACTGAAGTATTTAATGATTCGCTTTTGGACCATACTGTTAGCTTTTGTTGTAGTAGATATTTTAGTGTTCAGCCAGGTGAACGAGCATCTTCTATTAGTAACAAGTATGCCGCAGTACATCTTTTCAGGTATTGTAAGTTTTATTATCATTCGAAAAAGCTTCTCCTTTTGCTTAAAGTTAGGAGCTACTCGTAAAGCATATCTTTTAACGATGACCTGTGTTTTTGCTTTATTTGCAATTGTAATGTCCCTTATCAATGTTGTCATCATGAGCATTTCAATAAAGGTGATTAATAGTTTGAATTTAATGAATGTTCAGCTTTATTATGCAAGTGATTTTATCTTTCATGACCCTACTGTCGCTATTCACTTTTTAACGGACGCTGTATTTATCTTTTTTATTACAGCAGCAGCATGTTTGCTCGGCAGCATCGTTTACAAATTCGGGCAAACAGGAGGGATGATCACCGGTGCTGTTTTAATTTTACTATTTACCATTCCAGTGACAAAAGAACCGGTTATTCATTTTATAAAAAGCTTTTCGAACGGGTCGCTGTTACTTACATTCGGAACAATGGTTATCGTAAGTTTTCTACTCTTTCTTATCAACTGGCTGTTTTTAAAAAAAGCGTCGCCTGCTCATCAAGCCTAATAAAAAAGCAATCATTCCTTTGCTGAATGATTGCTTTTTTACTGTACTTTTTTTGAACAAGCTGCATCAATATCTAGAATCCAGTCGTGAAACTTTTGCTGAAGAAGTTGAAGAGAAGACTGATTGTTCGATACAATGTCCAGTCCGCGCTCGTCGTATAGGTGGAAGATGGTTTCTTTATTCAAATTCACAATGTAACACTCTTCTTCAATAGCCGGATGAATATGAAGATCACGGTTGGCAATTGATTGCAGAAGAAGCTTTTCTTTCACATCATTTGTTTTACAGGCAATAATATACTCAGCGTTATTTAATAATGCTACGGATTGAACTTCTTGTTTCTTCAGGCGAGAGCGAATGAATTTTTTAATAGCTGTTTCTTTTTTCTTTTTTAAAAGTAAATCATCCTGTGCAGCATTCGCTTTGAAAACAAGTAACAGCTCATCATTTTTTTCATGGAGTGTTTCAAAAATTTCATAAGCGCGTGCGTACACATTTTTCATGTATTCTCGTTCCCATACGCCTTTTTGATTGGTAAGCGTAAAGCGGATACCTGCGGGCGCGTTATAAAAAAGAGGTCTTTTCATTTGAACATTTGGAAACATTGTTGTTAAGTATGATTGAAGCCGCATTGTAGTCATACGCAACACCTCATTTAGTTTAGTCCTGACTTAATATGTTGAGTTTAGTCTATCACGTGATTAGCTAAATTTGTAAAGAAGTAATGTTATTTAATCAAAAGGTAACCAAACTGTTATATTTTGTTGATTTTGCATTATTTCTTTACACAACCTTTGCGGATGAACAGGTTTTTTCATACGCCTGTCGTATTACTTAACGTAGTAACGACGTGAAGAAAGGATGATATAAGGTGAAAAAACAGCTTGTTCTTATTTCAATTATTACAGCTGCTTTCTTTGTGCTCATTTTTCACAAAACGATCTTTCAAGAAGGTAATCCTCTTCCCATTGCATGGAGTATTGTAAAATTAAAGTCTTCAGGCGAAGACGTTGTGCAAATATCGGATAAGCCTAAAAGGTATCTCATTCATTCAGATGACTACTTAACGTTTATTAAACAAATGAAAAAGAAAAAAGTGAATTTTCAATATCAAGATGATAAAAAATTTTATTTTAATAACGACAATGAACGCCAGCTGTTTGTGAGCAAAAACTATACCGATAAGTTCACGATTATGGAACTAAAGAAAAAAGAGCTGACTGAAGCTGGCGTTGAGTAATAAGAGCTAATCCCTGCCCTGTGTCCCAAAATCTTTAATTTGAACATGAACATGATAGTCGATGGTCGACTGGCTAAATATTTCATCCCATTCATGCTGATGTTTTTTCCAAAAATGAGGATAATGAATCCGTACGTAATCATGCAGGTCAATCACATCAGCTTTGTAATTATTTTGTAATAAGCGAAGTGTTTTTTCTGCGTCTTTTCGAATGATTTTTTCTATTTTTTTTTCGGTGTTCTTTACATTAGAGGCGGCAAGAGCCTGTTTTGAAGTCTCCCAATCTTCTGATAGCCTGCCGCTCGTTTGAACGTTGATGTCAAAATGAACGGAGTGATTTGAATCAATCCGGGCCTTCACATCTTGCTGAACATCTCCAATTTCATAGGAAAAGGGGTATGGCCCGTGTTTGCCGTAAATAATTCCGCCTTTAATATTCCCCGTTAACCACGTTAAAGCCTCCACTTGGTGCTGAGTTAAGGTGAATTTTGCTTTTTTATTTTTTATGATTGCCGCACCGTCTAGTTCAACGCTATTTTTAATTTTAGAAAGCCGCTGTATTAAAAAGCTTTGATCGGTTTTTAACTTGGCCGATAGCTCTCCCATTGTTAGGGGATTTAAAATTTTATTCGTTTTGAATTTATTGTAAACAAGCTCGTAAATTAAGTTTACAGGGGGTACAGACATTCCTTGAATCGTTAAAACGTTTTTAGCATCGCCTTTTGTAACAAACGCAAGGCTGCTGCGCCGTATTTCATTATCACGGACAAACTGATTGATAAGCGCATCCAAAGGGATGGTCTTGCTCGCTTTTTCTCCTATTAAAAGTGCTCGCTGGTGCTGACTGTATATAGGATCAGATTTCAGCGAAATATTTCGCGTGATTTCATGAATAGTAGGACCAGCTGTTGTAATGTTCTTGTATGGAATGGAAGAAGACATATTTCCGGATTCCGTCTCGGTTAACGTTTGATGAGTCAGCATAAGCTGATTTTTTCCTGTTTTTGGTTCGATTTTAGGTGTGATATCCATTGCCACTCCTATAACAAGAGCAAGTTGTTCAATATTTCGATGGCTCATACAGCCGCATAATAAAAAAATGGTCATCATGACAGGAAGACATTTTTTCGTCATTTGAACACAACCTTTTTTATTTTCATTAACATGCTGAAAAAAAGAGGGATAACTAAAAATGTCACTAAAAATGCCCAGCCTAGTACCGTTGAAAAATTTGACACGTCGCTTGCTGTTTTGGGCGCTAAAGCGCTCATAAATAGAACGGGCACAAGAAAGATAATATTAGTAGTTGATCGGTTTTTGAAAATTTTTTTAAATCCTGAAACAGCTAAAAAGAAATACATTACAAAGGTTAAAAAAAACTGAAGAAGCCAGACAATAAGTAAAAATAATTCAAGCCTCTCAAAGAAAATTCCTTTTACTTCATGCGTCTGAACAAATTCAATTGTAGGCCAGACGGTCGTTTTTACCTCCGGAACGGATAACGCGCCGACAACTAATACGTAAGTGATAATATATAAAAACAAAGGGATGGAAAATCCGATGATAGAAACTTTTCGTAAATGATTTTTGTTTTTCATATGCTTTGGAAGAAATACAATCGTTTCAATTCCTAAAAAAGAAACAGAGACGGTTGTAAAAGCAGAAAGAAGCGGGCTGAATCCATCGGCTAAAACGGGCTGTAAGTTTTTTAAATCCACCATTCCGATACTAAGAAGATATAAAATAAGAAGAATGATGACCGTTACAGGAAAACATAGGGCCATTACTTTTCCAATAGAATTAATACCGCCAGTGATTAAATAGACGCCTGTCAAAATAAACGAAAGGATAATTAATTCAATGGGCATCGTTTCCAGTAAATAAAAATGAATCATTTCTGCCATAGCTCTTACTTCGAAACTTGCTACAGATGTGAAATAAACGACTATGGCGAAGTTGAAGATATTCCCAATCAGCTTGCCGGTTACTTCTTGCGTGAAGTCAAACATACAGCTAATCGTAAAATATTTAACCATCCAGACTAAAAAAAGAACAATTCCAATAAACAAAAGGCCGTCCATAATCAGTACAATCCATCCGTCTGCATTATTTGTCTGATTTGTAATGCTGCTTGGCAGTGTTAATAAACCGACACCAAGCATGGTTGAAGAGATAATTGAAATGGCATAAAAGTCTGAAAGAAGCTTGCTTGATTGTGACTGTGATTGTTCCATATGGTCCTCCTTTTGTCAGTTTTATTTGGCTTTATTTTTAGACTGTTTTAGACTTTTGTTTGGCAGACGAATATAAGAGTCTTTCCACGCTTTTTTATTTAACGCAAAAAACGGTTTGAAGTAAGCCATACCAAAACTTTCGAGCTTGGTTAGATGAATGACGAGAACAAGAAAAAACATGGTAACTCCGTATAATCCAAAGATTGCTGCAATCATCATAGATACGAAACGCAAAATTCGAAACGAAAGGCCAATTCCGTACTGAGGAACGGTAAAGGACGCAATTGCCGATACGGATACAACAATAATCATAACGGAGCTAACGATATGGGCTTCCACCGCTGCTTGACCAATCACAACCCCGCCTACAAGTCCAACTGTTTGTCCGACAGGAGTAGGGAGACGCAGCCCGGCTTCGCGCAATAATTCAAGCGTCACTTCCATGACCACTGCTTCGATAAAAGGAGAAAAAGGCACGTTTTCTCGTGTGGCCGCAATCGTAATAGCTAGCTCCGTTGGAAGCAGACCTTGGTTAAACGAAACGAGTGAAATATAAATAGCTGAAAAGAATAGGGTAATAAAAATAGACAAGTACCTTAGTAATCTTAGCAATGAACCAGCTATCCATCTTTCGTAATAATCATCGGGTGATTTCATAATCATATCGAAAGTTGTAGGCACTAAAAGAGCAAAAGGAGAGCCATCTACTAAAATGGCTACTCGCCCTTCATTCACCGCAGCGAGAACACGATCCGGTCTTTCTGTATTTTGTACTTGAGGGAACGGTGAGTAAGGTGCTTCTTCTAAAAATTCTTCAATCATTCCTGAGTCTTGAATGTTATCTAAAGGAATGTCTAATAATTTCTCTCGGACTTGATTCACGATGTGAGTTTGACAGTGTTTATTATGAAAAACGATACTTGTTCGATGTTCCTTTGTATTTCCAATATAAATGTCTTCAATAACCATTTCTTCTTCGGTAGAACGCTGCCTTAAAAGACCAAGGTTTTCATCTAAGTTTTCGATAAGGGCAATTTTAGGGCCACGCACTACTTTTTCTGTTGTAGGTTCACTTAAAGAGCGCTGTTTGGTCATAGACATATTCAGCGAGTATGCCGTGGTGCTTTCGCTAATAAACAGCAAGGGCTGACCTTTAAAAAAACACGAGATCGCTTGCTTGTATGTATAAACTTCTTTGTCTTTAATGACAGAAATAAACGAATCGATGTCATCAAGTGTTTGCGTTTCACTTTTTGCTTTTGTCTCAACAACATGCTGAGTAAGATTATCAAGTTTTTCTCCGTCGACTAATCCTTGGAGATAAATAATGCATATATATTTTGTGGGAGACAGCCATAATTTTTTGGAACCAACATCTGTATTTTGACCCACCAAATCTAGAAACGTTTGAACGGTGTAGTCTGCATTGGGCTGAAATTTTGAATCGAGCATAAATAAACTCACCGCCTGTTGTGTTAATGAGCTTAGTGTTTACGATGTAAAAACGAGTTATGCGAAAAATGTGGAAGAATAGAAAAGATATGTTATGGTAAAGAAAAGAGGTGATGGTATGCTACATTCATTTACGTTAAAAACGAATAAGCGTGACGAAATGATTGACGTTACGAGTCAGGTGCAGGCAGTACTAAGAACAGAAGGGTTAAAAGAAGGGGCTGTAGTTGTTTACTGTCCTCATACAACCGCTGGTATAACAATTAATGAAAATGCGGATCCTGATGTAAAAACGGATATGATCCGACGCTTCGATGAAGTATATCCTTGGGAACATAAGTTAGATCTTCATATGGAAGGAAATACGGCGGCGCATCTCAAAGCGAGCACGGTCGGCTCCTCTCAGCATATAATCATTCACGATGGGCAGCTGCTGCTAGGAACGTGGCAAGGAATTTATTTTTGCGAGTTTGATGGACCAAGGACTCGTACGTATTATGTGAAAATTTTATCCCTGCAATAACTTTTTTTCATACTCATTGTCCAACTTTCTTTTTAAAGTTGTTATAAAACAAAGTTTAGTTAATATAAATGTTATATAACAGTTAAAGGGAGAGATTGAACAATGGAAAAGATCGGTGCAGAACAAGAAACAGTAAAAAAAGAAAACGAAAAAACAAATTTTACATGGGTGGAAGAATACCCAACTATTTTAGACATTGTCAACGAGTATTACAGTACGTGTCGATAAAGTGAAGAGATAAAATTATTTTAATTGAAAGAAGATCCGAATGAGTTTGATTCTTGCTTGAGAATTTAACGCGTTCGGATTTTTTTATTGGTAGGGTGGACGTAGGTTTCATGTATGTAGACGAGGAGGCTCATCGGCCGGCCGCAGAAAACGAAGTCTTACACGGGAATCAACAGCGATGCAACAAGCAGTCGAGATCATTTATCTCACTTGTTCGTCTTTAAGTTGGATTGATTTAGTTATGTCTTAATATCTTTTTTTATAAAAAAGATATAATAGTAGCAATTTTTCTAAAAGGTTTAATATAATAAATATTAGGGTACTGAATTGTATGAAATAAAGATAAAACGCATCGTTTCATACTATTTCCTTTTTTACCGCTAGTATAGCCTTGAAGAAAAAGTTTCATTTGATATACTAACTATACGCTTAGTCTTTAAGAGAAAGATGAAGATTCATTGTCATTGTTACACGCAGTGAATGAGCTGCCTTTGCTTGGCGAAAACGTCGTACAAACAAAGACAGATAGCGAATTGTTTTGGGTGCGTTCATTTAGTTCAAAACAGGGAGGCGATTAGTCTATGTTACTTGTACGTATGGCCATGATTGGTTTCTTTTCATTAACAGCCATATCATTGTTTTCTTTTCAGTCCGTTGAAATTATCCATGCCATTATGGACTTTTTCTCATCAGCTGATAAGTACTAAAAACTATATCTTTTTTAAATAAAAAGCGGATAACCCTTAGGGAGCTATTCGTCAAAAACCGCCCAAAAGGCGGTTTTTTTATGCTTATAGCTGTGCTCACAAACGCACTGCATTCATTCTCTGATGACAAAGTCCACGTGTTTTTTAGCTTAACATTCGTTAAAATAAGTATTTACGTACTGTTCAAACTGAAGCCAACCCTCCACGCGAGGGACATTTACTTCTTCGTTATACGGGTAGCTCATGGCAACAGCATGGCGACCTGTAGCTTGAAAAGCTTTCAAATTATGCGGTGCATCATCGAATAGCAAGTCTCCGTATATTTTATCTTTTTGGTGTGTAAACACGATATTGTATTTTCCGATAAACGGAAGGTGTTTCTCAACCCACTGCTCTTTTTCTGTATAAGCATAGGTACGGCTGCTTGTGACAATTAAAATGGAAAACCTTTCATAAAGTCGTTGAAGAACCTCAACAGCATGAGGCAGAGGTTGTAAATGTAAAAAAAGCCCTGGCTGATCGAGGTAGTCATAAATTTTTGTGCCGCATTCCGGCTTTACATACTTTTCTGATTCCCAGCATTTTAACTTTTCAACCGATAAGCTGTCGCAATAATCTTTGTTATATTGGTTATGCCAATCCGTCATAAGATCACAAATGACAGAATCCATGTCAATTAAAAGGGTGTGCATTTATTCAACTTCCTTTACAGTATTCATCTACACGCTTGGTTTTGCAATGCGCTGCTTCTACTATACCAAATCTTTTGCATGCAGAAAAAGAGCAAGCCGCATCAAACTCGCACAGCTTGCCCTTTTTATCAAAACTACATTCTTTTAGCACCTAAATAGCGTTTGCTCCAATAGCTCTCTTTCAGAGAAGAGATGCTCACGCCTTTAGATGAAGAGCAGTGAAGAAACTGGTTATTTCCTAAATAAATTCCTGCATGAGAAGGCCCTTTTGTATAGGTTTGGAAGAACACAATATCTCCAGCTTTTGGACTTGAGACGCGCGTTCCTTTTTGATAAATTTGAGCTACTGTTCGAGGAAGCTGAACCCCGCCGCCATATTTGAATGCATAGCCAATAAAACCGCTGCAGTCAAAGCCGCTTGGCGTTGTTCCGCCCCAGCGATATCGAACGCCCATATACTGTTTTCCTTTGTTAATAACTGCGTTAGGGTTATAGCGCGCTGAGCTAGAAGGCGATTTGCCCTTTGCTGAAACGCCTAGTTTAGCATACGTTCCTTTTCCGACAATACCATCCGCTGCTAGTCCATTTTTGCGCTGAAATGATTTTACAGCAGAAGTTGTGACAGTTCCAAAGTATGTAGTCGTATTCCCTTTAAAATAACCTTTATTTTTCAACGTTTGTTGTAGTTGTTTAACATCTTGGTGATTCATGCCTTGGCGAAGCGTTTGGTCGCCTAGAGCCGCTTGGCTGACAATCGGGCTAGTAGAAACAATAACGCCAGCAAGCGTAAGAGCTGCTATTACTTTTTTCATAAAACTAGTACCCCCTGAAAATTTTTCCTGATTTGAGTAAATTCATCATATCATCTTTCGACAGTGTTCTACGTTACAATTTCATTACATATATGAAAAAAATGAAATATAAAGGTGAATATAGTCTTATAAAAGCTGTAACTAAAAGGGTTCTTTAGATGTGCAATATCGCTAGAAAAACTTTGAATATTTGACGGTAAATAACTAAAAGATATGAAAAAGTATGTACATTTAAAATTTAACAAAGAAATATGTTGTGAATTACTACACAAAAAGTTCGAACTCGGGTAAAATGTAGAACTATAATATAGTAGTCATGTATGTGACTTTGATGAGGTGAAAGTAATGAAAAGAATAGGTGTATTAACAAGCGGCGGAGATTCTCCAGGTATGAATCCTGCGGTTCGTGCTGTTGTGCGTAAAGCAATTCATGAAGGTATGGAAGTTTACGGTATCTATCAAGGATATCAAGGGTTAATAGAAGGAAATATTAAAAAGCTAGAAGTTGGAGATGTTGGTGACATCATTCAACGCGGTGGAACTATGCTTTATTCTGCAAGATGTCCAGAATTCAAAACAGAAGAAGGGCGTTTAAAAGGTATTGAAAACCTTAAGAAGCACGGTATTGAAGGCTTAGTAGTTATTGGTGGAGACGGATCATATATGGGAGCTGTAAAACTAACAGAGCTTGGTTTCCCTTGTATCGGTATCCCAGGAACAATTGATAACGACATTCCAGGAACAGATTTTACATTAGGATTTGATACGGCTCTTCATACGGTTATCGATGCAATTGATAAAATCCGTGACACGGCGACTTCTCATGAACGTACGTTTATTATTGAAGTTATGGGTCGTAATGCGGGAGACATTGCTCTTTGGTCAGGTCTTGCTGGCGGTGCGGAAACAATCCTTATCCCAGAAGCAAAAGATGAGTTCCAAGAAATGGTTGATCGTTTGAGAAAAGGACAAGAGCGCGGTAAAAAGCACAGCATTATCGTAGTAGCTGAAGGTGTAGCAAATGGTAATGAAGTAGCGAAGCAGCTTCATGAAGCTGCAGGTATTGAAACGCGTGTAACAGTATTAGGACACATTCAGCGCGGTGGTTCCCCAACTGCTCAAGATCGCGTGCTAGGAAGCCGTTTCGGCGGTCGTGCAGTCGAGCTTCTGCTAGAAGGTAAAGGCGGCCGTGCAATCGGTATCCGTAAAAATGAAATTGTAGATTATGATATTATGGAAATTTTAGGTGAACCTCACCATATCAATGCTGATATGTACCGTTTATCCAAAGAACTTTCAATCTAATCACAGTGTTGCTGAGGCGAAACTTCTTATATGGAAGGAGTTTCGTCTTTTTTTGATTGCATCCCTGTTCCTTCGCAGTGTTTGCATGTTTTCATGTAACCGATACCAGGAATAACGGCTAGCTTTCCGAGTCCTTTGCAAAAAGTGCAAATTAATTCAAAACCAAACATCGTTCCATCCCCTCTGTACAAGTTTTCTTTCAGTTTATCATAAAAGTAGACAAATAATTTAAAAAATTATAGTAATAATCAAAAAAATGATTACATTTGAACAGCGAGTGATATAGTAAAGAGAGAAGACCATTTTACAAAAGAGGAGAGGAAGCGTGATGTTTAAACGAATTTTACTTGCCTCAGATGGCTCAGAGCATGCAGCTAAAGCAACAGAAAAAGCCGTTCAGCTGGCTCAGCTGACGGAAAACAGTTTTATTCAAGTTATTTATGCAGTAGAGGGTGATTCAAGATTAAAATCACTTAGCCGCGACGAGGAACGGGAAAGTCGGATACATACAACAGATGAAATTTTAAAGCAAGGAAACGTGGAGTATGAGATTACGTTTATGCACGGAGACGCGGCTAAAACAGTGATTCAATTTGCTAATCAAAATTCATTTGACCTTGTAGTAATAGGAAGCAGGGGGTTAAACCCTGTAAAAGGCATGCTGCTTGGAAGCGTTAGTTCTAAGATTGCACAGCAAGTAACGATTCCTGTGCTAATTGTTAAATAGGAGAGAAATGCAATGTTAAAACAGTACAAAGAGTTAAAACAGCTTATTGATGATGCTAAACACATTTGTTTTTTTACGGGAGCAGGAATGAGCACAGAGTCGGGTATACCTGACTTTCGCTCTCAAAATGGCTTATATCGCCAAAACAAAAGCTTTGTGGACGTAGTAGCTGCTGACTTCTATGAACAGTATCCTCATGAATTTTGGCCGCTGTTTAAAGAAATTTTTCATGTTAAAATGCTGCATCAGTATAAAGCAAATACGGGCCATCGCTTTATTGCTGAACTAGAACAAGCCAAAACCGTGCATGTGATTACGCAAAATATTGATGGCTTGCACCAAGATGCAGGAAGCACGAACGTTTTTGAAATTCATGGGTCCATTAAGAGAGCTCATTGTCCGAGCTGTAAAAAAGAGTATGACTTAGCGTATTTAAATCAGTCAGCTCTCCCACAATGTACAGCGTGTGAGCGCCTTTTAAAGCCAAATGTTGTTCTCTTTGGAGATGCCATTCATCAGTTCGATGAAGCAGTTACAGCAGCGCTGTCATCTGATTTATTTATCGTGCTTGGTTCATCGCTTGAAGTAGCACCGATTAATCAGATTCCGCTGCTTGTGAGCCGGTACAATCGTACAAATATGGTGATGATTAATAAAGAACCTACGCATTACGATTACTTGTTTGATTTGGTTATCTATGATTCCATTGGACAAGTGGTCGCAAATTTATAAGCGTCTATGTATGGACATAGCGCTTTTTTAGCATTTAGTGATAAAGTATAGGGATGTATCATATGGTGTAGTACATCATCCATTCGCTAATGGATAGAAGGGATGTTTTCGCATATGAGTGGAGGCTTGAGAGTTTGTCTCTTCATTGTTGGTATTGCACTCAAAGTGACAGCTGTTTTGACTTTGATTTTTGAAATGAATCTTGTCCCTATTCACGGAAGGAGTCTCACTTATTATGCTGAAGCGATAGGTATGAAACTCCCCATTATCTGTTTTGTCCTTGGTTTTTTTTGTGTAGCAGCAAGCTTTTATTTACCTGCTAAAAATCGCCGCACCAGTAAATAGCAAGGGCAGGAGACTAACTAAAACGTTTGACTGCAAAGTTTTTAACATTTAAAATAAAGTCAATAAGTTTAAAAAGAAATAGGATAATTATTCCTTAATCTTTTTAGATATACGGAAATAGAGGTGATTGGATGGGGCAGTGTACCACGTTGGCAAAGTAGCATTATATGCACCAGTGTCAAAGCGTACAATACAGTATTATACAAACCAACATTTGCTTCACGCATATCGCTCTTTATCACATAATCGCTCTTTTAAGACGTTAACAGACTTTAACTTTATAAAGATTGGAAACTACTAAATTTTTTATAAATGAATGGAAGAGAGAATCAGCGCTGAAGCAACATCATGAAATGAAGCGATGTGAGCCATTGCTTCACATCTAGAACAGCTGAATAAAGAATGACCTGCTACATTAACGAGTGAAACGTGAGATAAGGAAGAAAGACTGGCAGTTTTGCTCCATATAAAAATGTTTATACATTTATCATATAATTCCTCCTTATATACACTTTTCCAAGTGATCAGTACAGGGATAGAGTTCTTTATCCAAATTTTTTATTTTTTAGGAGGTGAGTCCTTACTCGTTTTTAAACGAGCTAAGGAACTTGATTGGACATATTTAACTTGATTTTACTAGCGGTACTGATTGCATTAACTGCTTTTTTCGTTGCTACCGAGTTTGCGATTATTCGCGTGAGGAGTTCCAAAGTGGATCAGCTTATAGCAGAAGGGAGCAGCAATGCAAAAGCTGCGAAGCAAGTTATTTCAAATTTAGATGAATACTTATCTGCGTGTCAGCTTGGTATTACGATTACTGCGCTGGGAATTGGTTGGTTAGGAGAGCCTACACTGTCGCATCTCCTCTCACCATTACTTGATCAACTAGGGATAAGCGGAGCTTTAACAAAAGTACTATCTGTTGCGATTTCTTTTGCGGTTGTTACATTTATAAATGTTGTGGTCGGAGAGCTTGCTCCGAAAACATTTGCAATTCAAAAAGCAGAGAAAGTCACTTTATTATTTGTTCGTCCGCTTATACTCTTTTATAAAGTAACCTATCCTTTCATTTGGCTATTAAACAGTTCTTCTCGTTTAATAACAGGGTTATTTGGTCTAAAGCCTGCTTCAGAAAATGAGCTTGCACACAGTGAAGAAGAGCTTCGCATCTTGTTATCAGAAAGCTATAAAAGCGGTGAAATCAATCAATCGGAGTTTAAATATGTAAGTAAAATTTTTGACTTTGATGATCGCGTTGCCAAGGAGATTATGGTGCCGCGTACGGAAGTCGTTTCGATTGACCAAGAAGATACGGTCGAATACATCCTTGAGATGGTCCAAGAAGAGCGGTTTACCCGCTATCCGGTCATTGATGGAGATAAAGACCATATTATTGGAATGGTCAATATGAAAGAGATTTTAACCGAGATTGTCATGAACAACAGCAAGGAAAAAATAGATTTAAAACAGTATATCCGTCCTGTTATTGAAGTAATTGAATCGATTCCTATTCATGATTTATTGCTTAAGATGCAGCGTGAACGCATCCATATGGCTATTTTAATTGATGAATACGGTGGAACAGCAGGGATTGTAACAGTAGAGGATATTTTAGAGGAAATTGTTGGTGAAATTCGTGATGAATTTGATGCGGATGAACTTCCATTAATTCAGAAAGTCAAACCCGATCATTATATTGTAGATGGAAAATTATTGGTAAGTGAGCTTAATGAGCTGCTTGGCACAACAATTGATGATACGGATGTTGATACAATTGGAGGCTGGGTCTTGACGGAGAAATATGACGTCAAGCAAGGAGAAAGCCTTAGCTTTGAACAGTATGACTTTACCGTTACGAAAATGGAAGGCCATCACATTCAATATATTGATGTGATCAAAAAACGTCAGGTGCATCAAAGCACAGATGAAGCGGTTAATGTGTCGGACATGAACCAGTCACAGGCTTTATCTTCATAATAAGAAGGCGCATTGCGAAAGAGCAGTGCGTCTTTTTGTTATAGAAAAGTGTGCGGGGAAGATGACAAAGTCATATGATGGAACTAAGGGATAATATTACCGCTATGAATCTTAAAATCAATTTGCTTTAATAAAGGTATGAAAACTCTATCAAAACTTTTATTAGTAACATTGTTGTCTGTCACTCTAGCTTTTGGTCTTAATAACACTGCGCAAGCAGCAACCGTACATACCGTTCAATCGGGAGATACGATGTGGAAAATAGCAGTAAAATATCAGGTTGGCGTTTCCGAGCTGATTGAAGCGAATTCTGCTATTAAAAATCCTAATTCGATCTATCCGGGACAGAAAATTACTATTCCAACCGATAAAGCAGGAAGTTCATACGAAGAGCAAGTGGTTCAGCTAGTGAATCAAGAACGTGCTAAAGTAGGACTTAAGCCTTTAAAGTCTAATTGGGAAGTAGCTCGCGTTGCTCGCTATAAATCGCAGGATATGATTGATAAAAATTATTTCAGTCATACATCGCCTACATATGGAAGTCCGTTCGACATGATGAAAAACTTTGGCATTACATACAGTACAGCAGGTGAAAATATCGCTGCTGGACAAGCAACTCCAAAAGAAGTGGTTAACGCATGGATGAATAGCGAAGGTCACCGTAAAAACATACTATCGAGTCAATTTACCGAAATCGGAGTAGGTTACGCTAAAGGCGGAAGCTACGGCCATTACTGGACTCAAATGTTCATTTCAAACTAAAAAAGAAAGGAAAAAAAGCTGACTACTAAGTCAGCTTTTTTTTAGCTTCGAGCACTTTCTAGAAATTCTTTTGGATTGCCAGAAAGCTTTCCATCCTGCTCAACGATGAGTGTGCGCGTAGGGAAAGCAAATTCTACGCCTTCTTCTTCAAGAATATCCATAATTTCGAAGTTTATATTTTCTTTTACATCTAAATAATCAGCAAAAACGGTTGTATTTGTAAAGAAATACAGATAGATATTTAAACTAGATTCATAGAAGCCGTCAAAATTTACAAGAATCGTTTCATTGTGAATTTCTTCGTGCTCAGTCAGCATCTTTTTAATTCTTGCCACTACGGTTTCTAACTTTTCTTTTGGTGTATTATAATTCAAGTTTAAATGAAAGGCAATTTGACGTTTCCCCATTTTAGCCCAGTTAATAATAGGTTCATTAGAAAGAGTAGCATTTGGAACCGTTACGACTGCTTGAGCGAACGTTCGAACTTTGGTGCTTCGAAACGTAATATCTTCTACAACGCCTTCAACACTAGGTGTTTTAATCCAATCTCCAATGGTAAAAGGCTTTTCGGTAATAATTACAATTCCGCCGAATAAATTACTAACGGTGTCTTTTGCGGCTAGGGCAAAAGCAAGACCGCCTAAGCCAAGACCCGCTACAAAGCCGTTTACGTTAAAACCCCATTCTTCTGCGATGATGGAGATAGAAAGCATAACAACAACGATGCGGATGAACTTTTCAATAAAAGGAATAATGATTCGATCCACTTGGATATCAAAATTTTTGGCAAACGTTGCAAAAAATAAATTGGTAGAAGCAGCTAAATTATACAAGCCCCATCCTGCAAGGCCAACAGAAGCTGAACGAACTAAATGTCTTTCTGTGTCAGCTGTTAAAACATCAAAGGGAAGATAGGGAAGAGCAAGCTTGAAACCAATAATCACAAAAATCCAGCGCAGCGGCTTTTCAAAAGCTTCTAAAACGCTCGTAATTAAATTGATTTTTTTATTTTTGACAAAACCAATAATAAACTTAAACAAATAAGTCGTGAAAAGCTTGCGAAGAATTAAAAAGATCAAAAAGATCCCAATCGCAATCACGATTTTTTTCCAATCATCTAACGATGACAGAGACTTCAAAAAATCCATACAATCCTCCTAGTTACCAAAACTGTGCTACAGTCCATTTATATCCGTCAATTGAAAGCATTTCTATGTAGAGTGTTCTTTACCCTAAATTCATGCTTTTTAAAAGCTTCTTCCCTATTAAAATAGCACAAAAATACCTGTAAATCTATTTAAGTGATAATTATGAATATATCTCTTTTTAGTAAAAGAGACAGACAATAGTCTGAAAATAAGTTGTATAATAAATAGGTGATATTATAAACGTTAATTTATCTTATTATTTATTTAAAACGTGCGTTGGAGGGAGAAGCTTTGTTAAGTCAATTAAATAGAATGCTAGAAAAATTGATGCCGTTTATTACGCCTGTCAGCTTGCTCATAGGAGTTCTTATCGGTTCGTCATTAAGTCAGTATACCTTCTTAATTCCATGGCTTTTTGCATTAATGACGTTTGCCGGAAGTTTGAATTCAAACTTTCACCAGTTAAATGCCACGATACATCGTCCATTTCCAATCATTATGGCCCTGTTTGTTTTACATATTTTTATGCCAGCGTGGGCTTGGAGCGTTGGCCAAGTGATTTTTCCACATGATGTATTTACAAGCACGGGTCTTTTGCTAGCAGCGATTATTCCAACAGGAGTGACTAGTTTTATATGGGTCTCGATTTACAAAGGAAGCATTCCTCTTGCGCTATCCATTATTTTAATTGATACTCTTTTGGCGCCGCTTATCGTTCCTTATACGCTTTTATTGGTGGTTGGAGACACCGTGCATTTGGAAGCGCTAAAGTTAGTCAAAGATTTATGTTTTATGATTGTCCTTCCATCTTTGTTAGGCATGTGCTTAAATCAATATACAAAAGGAACAATTAAGCAGACGTTAGGACCAAAGCTGGCGCCTGTTTCGAAAATAGGGTTAAGTGTGATGGTTATGGTAAATGGGGGAGTGATTGCACCTTATTTAAAACATATTGATAAAAAACTGCTGTTTATTATCGTGATCGTCTTTTTAATGAGTTCAGCTGGTTATTTCTTCAGCTGGATGATTGGCAAATGGCTAAGGTGGGACCGAGCAAAAGTTGTGACGCTTACGTTTTGCGGAGGCATGAGAAATATTAGCGCCGGAGCCGTGTTAGCCGTATCTTATTTTCCTGCTCCCGTTGCTGTACCGGTTGTGCTGGGGATGTTATTTCAACAGGTATTAGCTGCTTTATCAGGGCGTTTAGTTCAAAACTATTACCAGAAAAAAGACGCTGAATTTGCTTCATTGAAATAAATGGAAAAAGTAAGGGACGAACCATAGTAATCATAAAGTAAGCACTCTGTTTTAATAAGGAGAGATAAGGGGCTTGTACGCTTGCTGTGTTCAAGGTAACGAGATGATTAGAAATAGGTACGGTGTGGCATACTAGAAAGAAAAAGGTCGGATATTCTTGCTTATCAATATAGCGCTGGCGTTTGTTTTACCTTGGGTTTTCGGCACCCTCTATTTACATCCTAAAAATCGTCGTTTACTGCCTTTAGTAGGAACTGCTTTTTGCATTTTAGCAATCGTTATCAATGAATTAGGGAGCTATTATGGCTTTTGGAAACTCCGGACTTCTTTAGAAAATGAAGCATTAGAAGCGCTGCCTTTTAATTTAGGTGTTTATCCTGTATTGGCCAGCTATATGATTTTTTTAATCCAGCGAATCGGAAAGCCTCATTTTTTTATTTTTCTTATTGCGCTGTTTACAACATTTTTAGAAGGAACGTATATGTATATGGAAAGAGTTATATACGGAAACGGATGGAATCTCGGCTGGACATTTTTTTCCTACTGGATTCCGTACAGCGTAATTTATTTATACTATAGGTATTTGGTTAGCCTTAGACTGCTTCACTAGAAGAAAAAAAGAAGTAAATTTGCACAATAAAAAAAGCCGTGAATATTCACGGCTTTTTTTATTAGATCGCTTCTTTCGAGCTAGATTTATCTTTTGAATGATCCCATGCATCAATATTATCAAGTCCAGAAATGCTGTCTTGATAGAAGACAGGGTCTTTTCCAGCTTTCTTTTGGGCAAGATAATCTTTGAGTGCGGCAAAGGCTACTTTCGAGAGCAAGAGAATGGCGATTAAGTTGACTACTACCATAAAGCCCATAAACAGGTCTGCTAAGTCCCATACAAGCTGAATTTGAGAAATAGAACCGAACACGATCATTGCAAGCACAGCAATACGATAAGTCATCAGCCAAGCTTTATTTGTGTTCAAGAACTCAATATTTGTTTCTCCGTAGTAGTAGTTACCAATTAATGTACTAAACGCAAATAGGAAAATCATAATCGCAAGAGCGCCTGCTGCCCAAGAACCAATATGAGTGCTTAAAGCAGCTTGTGTTAATTCAATACCGCTTAAATTTTTATTTGTGTAAGCACCTGAAAGTAAAATGATAAAGGCAGTACTACTACAAATGATAAGAGTATCTGTTAATACACCAAATGCTTGAATTAATCCTTGTTTTACCGGGTGGCTTGTTGTTGCAGCGGCTGCTGCATTTGGAGCACTACCCATACCAGCTTCGTTTGAGAATAATCCGCGTTTAATTCCTTGCATAAGAGCTGCTCCAAGAGAACCGCCGGCAATTTGCTCGAAACCAAATGCATTTTTTACGATTAACGCAATAAGAGAAGGCATCTCTTGAATGTTCATAATAATAATAAAGAGTGCTACGCCAATGTAGGCAACAGCCAGTACTACCACAATATATTCTGACATTTTTGCAATACGCTTAACTCCGCCAAAAATAATGGCAGCGAAAGCCACTGTCATAATAATTCCTAACACTAAACGATTTGTTCCGAACGCATTTTCAAACGCAAGGGTAATCGTGTTCGATTGTACAGCATTAAAAATTAAGCCGAATGATAAAGTGATTAAGACAGCAAACAGTCCGCCCATCCAGCGCTTTTTTAAACCTTTTTCCATATAGTAAGCCGGTCCGCCTCGGAAGCCGCCGTCTTTGTCTTTTACTTTGTATATTTGTGCTAATGTACTTTCGATAAATGCTGAAGCTGAACCGATAACGGCAAGCACCCACATCCAAAATACAGCACCAGGTCCCCCTAAAGCGATCGCAATCGCAATACCTGTAATGTTCCCCGTACCAACGCGGGCTGCCATACTGATGCAAAACGCTTGGAATGGCGAAATTCCGTCTTTAGAAGAACTATCCGCACCTTCTTTTAATACACGAATCATTTCTCTTAATAACCGAATTTGTAAAAACTTTGACCTGAATGTAAAAAACAAACCAAATGCAATCAGCATCGCAATCAGTAAGTAGGACCAAAGAAATTCGTTGATTGAACTAACAAAACCTTGAACTACTTCTTGCATAGTTTCACCTCTTCATAAATTATAGTAGAATAATAATAAAAAACGTGAATTTATAGAATTTTCCCTCTATTTAGATAGATCTCCCTATTTCCCCGCTGTTTTTCTTCATTATCCTTGTCAAATCTTGTTGCTAAATCAGAACCTTATATATATATAAAATAATAATTTTGGTCTTTTGTCAACTAACCTCACATGGAAAAATAGGGTGATATGACAAATAAAGTGGGTATGAAAAGGCGATAACAGCAGGGATGAAAGAAATTTCATTTTGTCTTACTTAATTGTTGCTAGAAAATAAAAGTTTTAGGCCAAGTACGCCAAAAACCGTTCCTTTTACATATTTTAATGTGTGCTGAAAGATACGGCTTTTTTTGACTTTTTTCCCAAGGCCTGAAGCAAATAGCGCAATAAGTGAAAAGATGATGAGCGTTTCGGCGATAAAGATGATACCAAACAAAATCATCTGCAAACTTACATGTCCAAGAGACGAATTAACAAACTGCGGTAAGAACGTAATGAAGAAAATAGCTACTTTTGGATTGGTTAAGTTGCTAACAAATCCTTTTCTAAAGTGATGGTGCTGCTGAACGTTTTCTGTTAGTTCCAACGGACCGCTTTTCTCGCGAAATGATTGGTATGCTAAAAACAGCAGGTACAGAACACCTACAACCTTTAGAATCGTAAAGGCAATAATTGATTTTTGAAAGATAATAGATAGCCCCACTGCGGCTAAAAGAGTATGTACAAATGTTCCCGTAATAGATCCTAATACGGTTTTGATGCCTGCTTTGACGCCTGAAGCAATACTTTGTGTCATTACGAAAATCATGTCTTGTCCTGGTATTAAGACAATGATAAGTGACACGGCTATGTAAGGTATAAGCCAAGAAAATGTCATGATGATTCCCTCCCAACAGAATTTTAACCATTTCGACAAAAAGTTCTCAAGAGTGTGTGCTAATGAATTAATAGATTAATGGAGTAAAGTTAAGAAGGTGTAAAAGCGTAAAAAGAGGTTATTCTCCTTAATAAAAATCAATAAAAGGTGTAGGAAAAAAATAGGTGGTGTTGTATAATAATTCGATATACTTAATTTTTATAGAAAGAGGGTAAAAATTTATGAAGTACTGTTTAGCACAGCCGGAGGACGCTGTTACAGTTCACGATCTTATGCAGCAAGCCTTCTCCGTCTATCGCGATTCTGTCCCACCATCCAGTGCTCTTGATGAAACAATAGAATCTATTATGCAATCGTTAAAGCACGAAAAAGAAGCTGTCATTTTATACGTCGAAAATAAGCCAGTAGCGATGGCGCGTTTTACGCTAGAAGAAACGAGCTTATATTTTTACCGTCTGTCTGTTATTCCTGCTTTTCAAGGAAAAGGACTAGCTAAACGGCTTATTCAATGGTTAGAAACGTACGCCAAAGAGTGTGGTAAGGAAAGTTTATCATGCAAGGTGAGAATGAGCGTTTCTCGTAATATAGCTTTGTATGAATCAATCGGCTTTTACATAGAGGAAAAAGAAATCGTACATAGAGACGGAGTGGATATTCCTGTAGTAAATATGAAAAAAGAGATTCTAAAAGGAGTAATGGCATGAATAAATCAACTCTTCCTTTACCGCCTTCTGTCTTTCTTTTAATCGGTGTATTAGCCGTTTCTTTTTCTTCTATTTTAATTAAATGGTCGGACGCACCTGCTTCTATTTTAGGAATGTATAGACTGCTGTTTACGGTCCTTTTATTTTTACCGTTTTTACCATGGAGGAAAATGAAAATTCTTTTTAAACACAGCACGGTAAAAGAATGGCTAATGCTAGCTGTATCAGGCGTGTTTTTAGGGCTTCACTTTCTGTTTTGGATGGAGTCTTTTTCACATACAACAGTTGCTAGCGCTATGATTTTGACTGCGCTTGAGCCGGTTTTCGTAGTGATAGGAGCTTATTTTTTATTTAAAGAAAAAACAAGCAAAGTGGGAATCATCAGCATTCTAATTGCTGTTAGCGGCTCGGTAATTATCGCATCGGGAGATATCGGAGTATCTAAAACGGCTCTTTACGGAGACTTACTTTCTGTTTTAGGTACAGTGGCCGTTTCTGTTCATATGCTGGCAGGGCAAGATCTGTGCCGGAAAATGCCTCCTGTCATCTATAGCTTCGCCGTTTTTTTAATCGGTGGACTGGTGCTATTTTTCTACAATGTTTGGACACATGTATCGCTCACTCAGTATGACTCAAAAGACTGGTGGATCTTTTTACTTTTAGCACTTATTCCTAATATTTTTGGTCATGCCTTATTTAACTGGCTGTTAAAGTACGTAGATGCTACAACGATTTCAATGGCTATTTTAGGAGAGCCGATTGGTGCCATCATTCTCGCTTATTTCTTGCTTGGAGAAATGACAACTGTTTCTCAGCTAGTGGGAGGAATGATTGTGATGATTAGTGTGATGATCTTCTTAAAGTACAAAGCAGCAGAGCCGGAAAAAGTCATGTCTCTTCAAGAAAAGTCCAATATCAGCTAATCGGATAGGCAAGCAGCACCGAGTATGATACAGTTTATTTATCATTATTTACCATTTGGTAAAGAGGCTTTTATTAAACTACATAAAGCGGGTGTAAATATGCTGAAAAAACTAACGGACCATGTTTATTACTTTCCTCATTCTGAAGAAACGGATCGGCCGGTGCTCGGGCTTATATGCGGGGAGAAGTATAGTTTCATCGTAGATGCCGGGAATTCTCCTGCGCATGCATCATTATTTTTAGAAGAAGTTGAAAAAATGGGCGTCCCTCCAATCAAAGGAGTAGCTATTACGCATTGGCACTGGGATCATACATTTGGCATTCATGCCATGAACAAGTATACAATCAGCCATCATCTAACGAAGAAAAAGCTGGCTTATTTAAAGACACTGCGCTGGGATGATGATGCCTTGGATAAACGTGTTCGGGAAGGTGAAGAAATTGAATTTTGCCGGGACATGATAAAGAAAGAAATGCCGAGTCGAGAGACGCTAATTTTACAGGAGCCGGACGTAACGTTTCATCATCATATGGAAGTTAACCTAGGTGGAATAACTTGTTGCATTCAGCATATTGGAGGAGTACACGCGCAGGACTCGTCCGTTGTCTACATACCCCAAGAAAAAGTCCTGTTTTTAGGTGATTGTCTATGCCCAGATCTTTATAGCGGTGACTGGAGCTATGATAAAGAAGACTTTGAGCGGATTCAAAGAGAACTTAAAAAATATGATGCGTATTATTATCTCTCATCTCATTTTGACCCTGAAACTTCTGAGGAACTTTGGCGAGATTTAAACCAATTGAGTGCGATTGGAGAAATTGTAGGAAATGAAGTCGATTTAGAAAAAGCATGTTTTCAGTTTGAATGTGAAACGTATAAGAAGCCAACAAATGAGCAAAAAGAGAGAATACAGTATTTTGTTAATGGAAACGTCAAACGCAAAAGCAGAGAACTGTTTTGATAGTTTATGCATAATGATAAATAAGCCCGCCTTGTTCATACTATGTTATGAGCAGGCGGGCTTATTCAATTGGTTGTGCAGTGATATAAGCTTTAAGTTATGATAGTAAAATAAATAACTTGACGAAATTAAGTTATAAAAATATAATAAGTTACATAAAGTAAGTTAATTAAAAAATGATATATTCAAAAGGAGAAATAATCATGAACTTTCACCGTGCCCCTCATGTATTTGTTGGGAAAGTAAATTTAAAAGTAGAAAATGTAGAGCGTTCACTTGCTTTTTACCAGCAAATAATCGGGTTTCAACTTTTAGGTAGAACAGAGAATAAAGCCTTGTTAACAGCTGATGGACGCACGGCGCTGTTATCGATTGAACAGCCGGAAAACGTTACAGCAAAACAACCTCGTACAACAGGCTTATATCATTTTGCTCTATTGTTGCCGACTCGTTCTGATTTGGGAAGTATTCTGCAGCATTTGTTAAATAGCGGTTATCCGCTTCAAGGGGCGTCTGATCATCTAGTGAGCGAAGCGCTGTACTTGGCAGATCCAGATGGAAACGGCATAGAGATTTATCGAGATCGTCCGTCAAGTACATGGGAATGGAATGACAGTGAAGTAGTAATGGCTACAAAACCTTTAGATGCAGAAGCGATATTAGCTGAAGGAAACGGTAAACCGTGGACAGGATTACCTTCATCTACCTTAATGGGACATATTCATCTTCACGTTTCTGAATTAGGGCAAACGGAAAACTTTTATCGAAATGGATTAGGTTTTGAGGTTGTGAGCAATTACCATAATCAAGCACTGTTTATTTCAACTGGGCGCTATCATCATCACATCGGACTAAACGTTTGGAATGGAATTGGAGCGCCTAGTCCTCTTGAAAGCAGCGTTGGTTTAGAGTCATTTACACTTGTTTTTCCAGCTGAAGAAGCAAGGGAACAGGTAATAAATAAGCTTCGTGAAATCGGAGCAGCTGTGTCCAAAGAAAACCAAGATTTCATCACAAAAGATCCATCAGGCAATATAATTAGATTAGTCCTTTAAAATAAAAGCTGCCGCAATTGGCAGCTTTTATTTATCGCAATGTTCGTCAAAATAGGAAAGAAATGTACACTTTTTTCTCAAATGGTAAGATGATAATGGCGAAAAGGGTGTTATTTTCAGGGAAATAAACGAAGAGTCTTACGTTTAAAAAAGTTTGTAAATAAGCGGGCGTGGGAATAAAATACATATCAAGCATCATTTCTTATCGTTATTGAATCTTTATATAAAGTCTTTTCATATAAAACCTTGAAGGAAGGGAGCGGAAACCTGTGAGATATAAAGTGAAACATTGGCTTAGATTAACTTCAGACGAGCGCTATCTTGTATTGTTTGCTACTGCTGCTTTGCAAAAAGAAAAGCGATAAAAGAGTTGTTAATAGTAAGGAAAGTAGCTTTATATGCTAACGAAAAGGTAATAAAAGGCCTGAAAATAAATATATTTATTTTCAGGCCTTTTATTGTTTTCAAACCTTTGTTAAGTCAACTGTTGAGAGATAGCTTCAGCCGTTTGTTTGCCGTTTGTTATACACGCTGCAATGCCTACTCCATAGTAAGAACAGCCGGCTAATGTAATAGCGGGGTGCTTGTCATGCAATTTTTGGGTCAAGCTGTGTACAAGTTCACCGTGTTTAAGGTGATAGGTAGGCATCAATTTATCCCAATTGGTTACGTCGCTTTCAATGGGCTGCTCTTTAATTCCTAAGCTGTTTTCAATGTCCTTTTGTGCCACTGCTAGCAGCTCTGCTTTTGACATCGTCCGTAGGCTGTCAAAGTGGTGACTCGTGCTTTTATAAAATAAGCGAACTAACAAATTCCCTCGCTTAGAGGTGTGAGCCCATTTTTTGCTCGTCCACGTGCAGGCATTGGCGATTAAGTTGCTTGATTGAGAAGCAATAAACCCGGTGCCTTCAGCGGGAAGGTATTCGTCTGGAACGTCATAGCCGATGTACACGCTAATCAGAGAAGAATCTTTTAACTGCTCAAAGTCTTCGTTTAATTCGGGATCGTTCAACAGGTGCTGAGCAGCCGTATGCGGTGTAGCTAACACCACGTAATCCGCTGAAAGGGCTTGCCCCGGCGTACTGATTTGGTAACGTTCACCGTTCCGTTTTATGCTGGTGGTTGGCGTATCTTTTAAAATCGTTACATCAGAAAGCTCTTCTTCTAAGCGGTGAATAATCGTTGATAAACCTTGTTTAAACGAAATGAATTTTTTATTTCCTGCCGTTTTAAATTTTTTTTCATTGGCTCCCATTCCCTTGATGATGCTGCCGTACGTGTTTTTATAGTCGAGCAGATACGGGAGAGTCGAAGAAATCGTAAGTTTATCTAAATCGCCAGAGTAGACGCCCGATAAAATAGGTGCAATTTGCTTTTCTACTAGCTCTTCTCCTAAAAAATGTTTTAAAAAGAGTCCAATTGAGCTGTCTTTCGTAAACGTTGTATTTTTAGTAATTAAGTCTTTTAAAGCTGTAATTTTAGCTTTTGAAGAAATCAGCTCGCTTTTAAAAAGAGATTCCACGCTTGTTGGAATACCGAACATGGTATCTTCAGGAATTGGAAGCAGCTCATTAGCAGAGTAAATAAACGATTTGCCCGTTTCGTTATAGACTAAATCGTTTGTTAAGTACAGCTCTTCTAGCAGGGGCATCACGTTTTCTTTTCGAGCTACGATAGAATCTGCCCCTGTTTCCATAATAAATTCCCCAGCTTCACGCGTATTGATTTTCCCTCCTAAATGGGCATGTTTCTCTAGTAATAATAATTTAAGTGGGAGATTACGTTCTCGTTTTAGTTTCTGCAAATAGTACAGAGTGGTTAAGCCCGTAATTCCTCCTCCAATAACAGCGACCGTTTTCAAAATATTCACTCCTACATTTTCAACAATTAGTCTGTAATATACGAAAATCATACCACTATGACTAGGAAAAGTGTAATGAATTGATTGTGAACATAGTGTGTGCAAACACGAAAAGAAATATTGAAACTATACGATTAGATATTTTGAAATTACATAAAATAAAAGCTCATACACGTAGAGAAAATGACTGAGACGCAGCAGTGAAGAAAGGAGGAAGCATCATGCTCGGCGGTTTTATGGAAACGCTGAAAAAAGACTGGCTCGCTTTAGTATTAATAAGTGTTCTTATATGCGGTATTACCTTAAACGTACGAGCTGAAGAGAAGAGCGGACGAAGCGGATACATCGAACCAAAGCTAGTTTTTCCTGTGATCAGTGATGTTCATATTAAGGAAGCAGGAACGCTTGATTTGCGTACTTTTCAACATGCATTAACGCAATTAAATGAACAGGCACCGAAACAAGATGCCTTTGTAGTGGTAGGAGATTTGGCTGATACCGGCGCGTTAAAAGAATACGACCGCTTTTTTTCTATTTATAATCAAAATAAACAGCCGCAGGCCGTATCTCTTTTTACGATTGGTAATCATGAATACCGGGACAGCGTAACTAATCAGCAAGCGCAGCAGCGTTTTTTATCTAAAGCTAAAATGAAAGCTCTTTATTTTCACCAAGTGATAAAAGGATATCATTTTATCATGCTTGGAACAGAAAGCCGTCTGACCGCCGGTGATTATTCAATCAAACAAATTAACTGGCTTGCTGAACAGCTGAAAATAGCAAAGCGAGATGATCCTAAAAGACCGATTTTTGTCTTTATTCATCAGCCTATTAACAATACACTGTACGGGAAAAACAGATGGGGGATAGAAGTGAATGAACAGCTTCTTTACAATACGTTAAAACCTTATCCGCAAGTCATTACATTTTCTGGCCATACCCACCATCCGTTGGACGATCCTCGTACTATTTTTCAGAGAGATTTTACATCTCTTGCAACGTCTTCTGTTCGGTATATATGGCCTGGTGCGGGATATTTACAAGGTGAACTTCCTCCTGGCTACCGAGATGTGAGTCAAGGTCTTCTCGTAGAGGTTTATAATCGAAAAGTAGTCGTTAAAAGGCGGGATTTTCACGCAAATAAGTGGACGGGAGAAGCGTGGGAAATTGACATACCTGCAGATGCAAAAAAGTTTCACTACACGAATGAACGAGATTTAGTAAAACCGATTTTTCTTCCAAGCTCTACTATTTCTGTTATACAAGAAAAAGCTTCAGCAAATCAGCTTTATATTCAGTTTACGCAGGCTGTGGATAATTTGATGGTTCACTCTTATCGCATTACCGTCAAAAATAAAGAAACTGGAGAAGTGGTCAAAACATATAATGCATTTTCTCAATATTACAGCGATCCTGTTCCGGATGTTTTAAGTCTTCCGTTATCAGGTTTGCAGCCTCATACTGCGTATCAAATAGAAGTAGCGGCAGTGGATGCGTTTGATAACCAAAGCGATCAAAAATTAATTATAGAAGGCTCTACTAAATAGCTAAAAGAATCTTGATTTTATTGATTCTTTTAGCTTTTTTTCATCTGTTTTTAATGTTATTTTCATTAGATTTTTAAGTGGAGTTGCTACACTGAAACTGTATTTAAAGTCATAATATGTAATTTTTATGAAAGTATCAAAATTAAAAGGAGTTTGTATGAAAGGATCTTTTGTACGTTTTTTAGTAGTAGGGCTGGTCAATACGGCAGTAGGTCTTTCCATTATGTATGTGCTGCTTCATATTTTTCATCACTACTGGGCAGCAACGTTTATCGGAAACGCAGCAGGAGCAGTCGTCAGCTACGTGTTAAATCGAATATTTACGTTTAAAAGCGGAGTTCATTTATCCAAAAGCATACTGCGTTTTATTTTGGTTATTGGCGTTTGCTACGGCTTGTCTTACTATATTGGACTGCAGTTCTCCAGCTGGTTATTGCACCAACTTCCTGCTGCTGTGCATCCGTTCAAAAAAGACGTCGGTATATTAATTGGAACAGGTCTGTATACGCTTTTAAATTATACGGGTCAAAAATACTTTGTATTTAATGCAAAAAAAGAAGCAGTCGTCGTACACGATTAGCTTTTAGCAATTATGAAATGGAAATAGGTGTTAACAGATGAAGAAAGAAACAGCTATGAATAAAGAAAAAACATTGCTTATTATCGCTTTCCTTTTGCTGCTTGCGTATGTATCCCCTATGTTTTTGCTCGGGGAAAATTCGCATATACGCGTGCATGATAATTTAGACTCAAATATTACGTGGTATAAAGTTCTGCATCGAAGCGGAGAGCTGTTTGGCTCCAGTCATGCCGTATTACCTCAAATTATTAACGGATTGCCGAGGAATACGTTTGGAACAGAATTTAGCGGTATTCAGTGGCTGTATGGTTTGTTTCCCACCATGCTTGCGTACAGCCTCAGCCAAACGATTACGCGTGTATTTGCTTTAATTGGAATGTATTTATTATTAAAAAAGCATTTTATTAAAAGCAAGGATGCTTATGCGATTCGAGTGCTTGTATCACTTGCTTTTGCACTTACTCCTTTTTGGCCTTCGGGGATGCTGAGTACATTAGGACAGCCGCTGGCGCTGTGGGCGTTTTTAACCATTCGAAACCGCGAAGGAACGTGGAAGGAATGGCTTACTCTTTTATTGCTTCCGTTGTATGCGAGCTTTGTGTTAGGATTTTTCTTCTTTTTAACGGCGATGGGAATGCTGTGGCTAAGAGATGCAGTTAAAAAACGAGCGTGGAACATTCCTTTTTTAAGCAGTATTGCAGCGATGACCGCTGTCTTTCTGCTCATTGAATACCGGCTTGTTGATTCGCTTTTATTTCCTGAGGCCCCGACGAGTCGAAATGAATTTTTAAGCTCTACTCTAGGCTTTGCACATTCCATTCGCCTTGCTTTTAAGAACTATACGCTTGGGCATACACATGTAATGACGCTTCATACCTTTGTCATTTTACCGCTTTCTTTTATTGTACTTTGGATTGTTGCTCGGAATCAGAAGGGAAAGCTTGAAAAAACGTTTTTGCAGTTATTTATTCTTAATCTACTACTGTCGATTTGGTATGCGTTTTGGTTTTATAAAGGATGGGAGCCGCTAAAAGAAAAGTTTCAGCTTTTAAATACGTTTAACTTTGCTAGATTTCATTTTTTACGCCCGCTCATTATTTATATGATGTTTGCCGTTGGCAGCTATGTTTTGTGGAAAAGGGGCAAGGCGTGGAAAAAGTTTGTGTGGGTGTGTTTGATTTTACAGCTGCTTGTGTTGTTTATAGCGAATCCTGAACTTTACTATCGCTACAATCATGAGCCGTCAGTCAAAGAATTTTATGCTGTTCATCAATTTGATGAAATCAGCAGGTATATTGGAAAACCTAAATCATCTTATCGCGTAGCAAGCATAGGGCTTCATCCATCTATTGCTCAGTATAACGGCTTTTATACGCTAGATACGTATAATAACTTCTATCCGTTAACATATAAACGTGAGTTTCGCAAAATCATTGCCAAAGAGCTTGATAAAAATAAAAAGTTAGAAAGCTACTATGATCACTGGGGGAACCGCTGCTATGTGTTTGTTAGCGAGCTAGGGAAAAAATATGATTACCGAAAAGACTCAACGAAAAAAATCCGTCATTTGCAGCTTAATATCAGCCAATTTAAGAAAATGGGCGGTCGCTATATCTTTTCAGCCGTTCCAATCGAAAATGCTGAAAGTGATGGTTTGCACTTTTTAAAAGCATTTAACGATAAACAGTCTGCTTGGAAAGTGTATGTATATGAAGCAAAGTAAGGGGGCAATAACATGAACAGACCTATTTTAACGATTGTTGTTCCATGTTACAACGAAGAAGAAGTATTCACAGAGACATCTTTTCAATTAACTACTGTAGTAAAAGAACTGATAAATGAACGTCTTGTATCAAGTGAAAGTACCATTTTATTTGTAGACGATGGAAGCAAAGACAGCACGTGGTCGCTTATTGAAAAAGAAAGCTGCAGTAATTTATTTGTAAAAGGGTTGAAGCTAGCGCGAAATGTAGGACATCAAAATGCTTTGCTCGCAGGACTAGAAGCAGCCCATAAGCAATCTGACTGTGTCATTTCGATTGACGCAGATTTGCAAGATGATATCAGCGTCATTCGTACTTTTGTAGAGAAATATTGGCTCGGGTATGAAGTCGTATATGGTGTTCGAGACAGCAGAGAAACCGATACATTTTTTAAACGAACCACGGCAGTAGGGTTTTACCGTTTTATGAATAAGCTAGGAATTCAGCTCGTTCAAAATCACGCTGATTTTCGTCTCATGAGCAAACGTGCTCTTGGTGAACTTATGAAATATAAAGAAGGAAACGTCTTTTTGCGAGGTCTTGTACCATTAGTAGGATTTCGCTCCACGGAAGTCACATATGACCGCAAAGAACGGACAGCGGGCGAATCAAAATATCCGCTAAAGAAAATGCTCGCTTTTGCATTCGACGGGATTACATCTTTTAGCGTAGCGCCAATACGCTTATTAACGCTGCTTGGAGGAGCTTCTTTTCTCTTTAGTATTGCGTTTGGTATTTATGCGCTGATTCAAAAATATTTAGATCATACGCAAATTGGCTGGACGTCTCTTATTTTATCGATTTGGCTTGTAGGCGGCTTGCAGCTAATGGGAATGGGTCTTGTCGGAGAATATATCGGCAAAATTTTTAACGAAGTGAAACAGCGTCCCAAATATGCGGTTGAAAGAGATTTATATACAAAACACTCATTAGACAAACAAAAAGATTTGCTTATGCATTAATAAGAAGCTTCTCCTAAATGGAGAGGCTTTTTTTGTTAAAGCGTTTATCATAATTTTTAGCGTAACGGGAGATGCTACTACTAAAATTTCTAAGGAGATTAAAATCTATGAAAAGACTATTTTATACAGTCAGCACTTTTTGTTTTGTTTGGCTTGCTTGTGCAACTATTCACGTCAGTGCTCTTTCCATTGAAAAGCTTCCAATGAAGAAATCGTCTGAACAATGGGCCGTTGAGCTGACAAAAGCGAGCATGACCGGAGATAATCAGTTAAAGTGGAAAAATAACGTCTATCATACATATGGATTAACCGTTGAAAACATTGGAAAAGATGTAGAGCGCGTACAGGTCCAAGCTTTTCGGCATGAAGGAAAAAACAAGGCAAAATACAGCTTGTTTTCTCCCATTGAAAGGTCTAACTTAAGCAAAAGCGGTCAGCGTTTTCGCTATGCGAATTTTGCTGTTCCTGGAAAAGCGGCAGGTTTAGACATTATGATTAACTGGACGGACGAACAAGGCAATCATCAAGAACATTTTGAATTTAAATAAAAGTCTTCGCTTAGGCGAAGACTTTTTTTGCAGGAATTTATCCTCGCATGTGGAAAACGAACACGAAAGGAGAGATCGTAATGATTGCAAAAGCTACTGAAGAATAAATACAGGAAATTCGGACAAAATCTGCTGATGCGCTGTTTGAAGGAACAATGAAGCAGTTTCATCCGTCAGCTGAACGCGTAAATGAACTAGTTGGTAGTGCCCTTAAAAAAGGCTGTTATTATTTAGTTTCGAGACAAGAAAATAAACTCGCAGGCTGGGTTCTTATCGGCCCGTCTGCCGACTTCTTTTCAAAAGAAGAAATTGGCTTTATCTATGAATTATATGTTGTACCGGAATACCGCGGGCAAGGTCTAGCCAAGCCGTTAATGCAAAAAGCAATCAATGAATTGTCTATCAAAGGATATCCTGAAATCAGACTCAGCGTTCATGCTGGGAATTTTGCACAGCATGTGTATCGTGACCTTGGATTTGTAGATAAACAAATATCAATGACCTTACAGATGGTAAAACGTCCGTAACGTTGGTGAATATCAGCGAGTCCATAAAACATAAGATGTTATACACGCGATGAGGTTTGGCAGTGAAAGTAAAAGTAAATAAGTAGCCCAAACGGCTCCTTTATCTAGTACTTCAACGGCTCCTCCACCTGTATTATCTGAGGAAGGGGGATCTTCAAGCGCGTTCATAACTAAAGCTGCCGCAGCTAAAATAATTCCTCCGATGCTTCCCGTTGTTTTGACAATTGCAATATGGAAAGTAGATGAAAAAGCAATAGTAAGAAGCAGCAGCAAGCTTCCCAAAAAAGCAGATAACATATATCGTTTCATGTGCTCACCATCCTTTATGAAATCATACCATATTTTACTTATTTTTTCTTTTTATTGAAAAGCTATTGACGTAACCTATAAAACATATTAGAATAGTCAGAAATAATTTAAAAACGAAATATTCTTATCTAGAGAGGTGGAGGGACTGGCCCTTTGAAGCCTCAGCAACCACAATTATTGAATGGTGCTAATTCCAGCATAGCCTAGCTCTGACAGATAAGAAGAGGAATCTTTTTCTATGATGAAATCCTCTTCTTAGGAAGAAACATTTCGTATAGAAAAGGTGAGGACATTGAACAGTAGACAAACAGCGTTAAGCACTGATGATTATTTAGATCTATACTTATTAGCCAAAGAAATAAAAGACGAAACGTGGCAGCAGGAAACTTTAGCCGCGCTAAAAACGCAGCAAAATCGTTCATTTGAAGAAAAACAATCCGCCCTAGTTCAAGAGATATGGGAAGATTTTAAACAGTTAAATGAAGATATTTCTTTTACGTATCGCTTGATTCAAAAAGAGCCAACTAACGAACAATTTCAGACTAAATTAAGGCACTTGAGAGAACGGCGGATCACGCTGAGCCGTGAGTTATATTTAGCTAAAAAACAGTATGTTGAACACACGCAATAAAAAGATCCGCTTGATAAACAAGCGGTTTTTTTGCGTGAAAATGTTAGAATCGTTATATTTCGGGTAGTAAATAGATAAGACAAGCAAAGGAGGGATAACAGTGGCCCAAGGTGTATTATGTGAAGTGAATGAGTGCATGTATTGGAAATCCGGAAATAAATGCAGTGCAGAGTCCATTTACGTTGTGAGTCCTGAAAGTAGTCACCATGTTTCTGAAACGGAAGAACCTGGCTGTAAAACTTTTGAACCCGCGAGATAAATGCTAGTTTTTATAAAAAAGCATAAAATGAACGATGCGCTGACGGAGTTGAGTCGGCGTTTTTCTATTTTTAAAAAATACTATTACTTAGGTGCAATAATAAATACATAGTAAAAAAGCAGTGTCTGCATCTAATTGTGCGTTTAAACAAAATGATAAGATAATTTTTTCGTTTTTCGACAAAAGAAAAGTGAGAGAAAGGTGATAGAATACAAATATATAGCCTAGCTGACTTTTAGCACAAACTTATATGAAAGCGCTAACAAAAGGCTGTATTCATCTCGTTTTGACAGATTGGAAAAAGGGGAGACGTTTATGCAGGGGAAAACTCAGGGGAAAGAATTGAAACGCGGGTTAGAAGAAAGACATGTGACGCTGATGTCCTTAGGAGCAGCCATAGGGGTAGGGCTGTTTCTTGGATCTGCATCTGCTATTAAATTAGCAGGACCAGGAATATTATTGGCGTACGGATTTAGCGGAATGATTATGTTTTTTATTATGAGAGCACTTGGAGAAATGGCTATTCAAAAACCTGTTGCAGGTTCATTCAGCAAGTACGCACGCGACTATTTAGGGCCGCTTGCTGGTTATTTAACAGGTTGGAACTACTGGTTTTTATGGGTTGTAACATGTATGGCTGAAATTACAGCCGTTGGTATTTATATGGGGTATTGGTATCCGGATGTACCAAACTGGATTTGGGCGTTATCCGCGCTTGTCATCATGACAACGGTTAACTTCTTAGCTGTTAAGGCATATGGTGAACTGGAATTTTGGTTTGCACTTATTAAAATTTTAGCGATTGTGTTAATGATTGCCGTTGGATTATTAATGATTGTGTTTGGAATAGGCAACGGCGGCGTTGCGACTGGTATCAAAAACTTGTGGGACAACGGCGGACTGTTCCCGAACGGATTCAAAGGTATTTTGCTGTCGCTGCAAATGGTTATGTTTGCGTATTTAGGAATTGAAATGATCGGCGTTACCGCAGGAGAAGTGAAAAATCCGGAAAAATCTTTAGCAAGAGCGATTGATTCTGTCTTTTGGCGTATTCTTATTTTCTACGTCGGTGCATTATTTGTTATTATGTCGATTTATCCTTGGCAAGAAATTGGTTCACAGGGAAGTCCGTTTGTATTAACATTTGAAAAAATCGGCATTCCAGCGGCTGCTGGCATTATTAACTTTGTCGTGTTAACAGCAGCTCTTTCTTCTTGTAACAGCGGTATTTTTAGTACAGGCCGTATGCTGTTTAACTTAGCAGAGCACGGAGAAGCGCCAAAAGGATACGGCCAGCTTACAAAAGGCGGCGTGCCGGGAAAAGCAGTTTTAGCATCAGCGGGTGCTTTATTAGTGGGAGTAGCGTTAAACTACATTGTGCCTGCCAAAGTATTTACGTGGGTAACAAGCATTGCAACATTCGGTGCGATTTGGACATGGGGAATTATTTTGCTTTCTCAAATTAAGTATCGCAAAACGTTAAAAACAGGTGAAGAGGCAAAGCTGAAATATAAAATGCCTTTATTTCCGTTAACATCTTATGTGTCACTTGCGTTCCTAGCGCTTGTTGTTGTTCTTATGGCATATAATCCAGATACAAGAATTGCAGTTGTCATCGGACCATTATGGTTTATCGGTCTTATTATCGCGTACTATGCAAAAGGATTCCACAAACGAAGTCAGAGTTCAGCTGGGACTGAGCAAAAGCTAGTGAAATAAACGAAAAGACCTCTTTCTTGGAAAGAGGTCTTTTCGTTTATTTATTCTTAATTTCCTGTAAATTAATTAGTTTAGGTAGGTTTCAATAATTGTTTCAATATCATAAGGGGTAACACCTTCATCAAGAGAATAAATAGTGTCAGCTTTTTGTTTATCGTGGATAAGTGTTCCTCTAGCTTGTGCGTGAAATGAAAAAAGGTCATAAAGCGTTGGCTTCAACAGCTTTGTCATGGCTTTTCCCATAAGAGAGACAGATCCATTGTTTTGTTCGAGATTATTTTCAAATTCAACATGATGATGTAGCGAAATATCCGTCCAAATTAATTTTCGCTCTTGTAAATCAAAAATTAAGGGGATGGAAATCGTGGAATCACTAGCAAGATCTACTTTATTTTGTACGGTAGAAGGTTCGAATATCTCGCCGGACTCTACGTGCTGTCTCACCATCCATCCTCCAAAACATTCGGGAAGCATAACAAAAGGGTGGATAGAAAATGAATAAACGCTCATCAATATATAACGGCCGCCTTTTTTTAGAATCGTAGGGATATGCAAGTCAATAAATTCACATGCCCCGTTAGGAGCAGATGTAATATCTCCGCTGTGAAAAGCTTTGAAGCTTTTTGAAGATAAGTTTGTATAAGAAATATGCTCTTTATACTGCCAGTTTTCATCGTAAATTCCGGCAGATAAATCAATATCTACATTACCGGTGTGTTCACCATTTACAAAGCCTTCTTTCCACCAAATGAAAAAACGAAGTGTATCGCCTTCAGGAATTGTTAATTTACTGCCCCTACTAATCGTTTTTAACGTTTTGCTGCTTGAACGCTGTGAAAATGGTATAGTTTGTTCACGCAAACGTTCATCAATCCATACATTTCCAAGAGGTGGCAACTTAGCAAAACGTTCATGTAAAGCATCTTTGCATGCATTTATTACATCATCACAAAAATTTTTACGAAGAGAAGGTAAGGGATTATCAAGCGCCATTACTTTGGACACATTCCCTTTTGGAAACACTACGCGCATATCTTGTCTATGATGTCGATGCTTCATATGTGAATAGAGCTGAAGAAGTACTGGCGTAGAGACATGATGAGTGACCGTTGCAAATGCTGTAATAATAGAAGCTGCTTCTTGTTCCCCAGTAGATAAGCGCAGTAAATGGTCAATTCGTCTAGCAAAGTCACCTGGACGTTTTTCTAAAAGTGAAACTGCTTTTGAGACGTCTTTTTGCTCGAGTGCTTTCTCTACTTTACTATAGAAGGTCAATGGTTTTTTATGGTTTCGAACAGCATCGAATCCTTTAGCAGCGTTAGGAAATCGATGTTTGTATTCTCCAGGATGTAAAATTTCACCTAAACGAATCCACTTTACTTTATAACGAAACATATCTTCTTCTACGTTTGAAGTTCTTTCTAGCAGCTGCAACAAGCTTCGGCGTTCAAAACGACTAAACTTCTTAAATAAAGTGGGTGATGAAAGGCTAATATCGCCATCAGATAAAGCAGTTGCCAAACGTAAAACATCTGTTGCTGTTTTTAAATAAGAAGACAAGACATCAATAGGTAATTTTTTTGTTTTAATTAAAACAGAGCTAACAAATGCAGCATTTTCTTTTTGAGGAATGACTGCTGGAAGTAGGTCTAATACATGTAAATTGACAAGAGACCATTCAATGTCTGATCGATCCATTTGCGATAATGAGGTATTGGCGCAAATTAATTGGCGCATCATAAGGCCGAATTCTTCATCCGTTCCGAGGTCAATAATCCGTAAATCTGTAGTATCTAACAGTGGAAAAACATCTTGTTTTTCACTGTTTGGTAAAACCCCAGTCAGATAGTGAACCACGGCATTTATGTATAGTTCTGCTTCGGAAGCTTGCATGACTTCGTTTGGAAAGTTAGGATACATCGGTTTATATTTGACATGAGCGCCAAAAAGTCTTTTTAAAGATAAGAGAAGCTGCTCATAAAAAGACATAAATTCGTAGAACGAAAGAGTGAGTAACCGATCAATTAAAGAAGCTGAAGCTGTAAATCCTAATGCCTCAATGTTTTTTAACATGGAAGCTACATAAGCTGGGGCTAATATATCTGATCCTTGTTTTACAATTACTTTAGACTGTCTTCTTAAAAAAATATCGTTTTTCATTCAAACACCACCATGTATGATTTGCACAGAAAAAGCCAGGCGCTGTGCTTCCTGACTTTGAATATATGTATAGTTAAGTTAATGGATTAAGGAAAGGGATACCTCTAAATTCTAAGAGTTGGATGAGAAGGAAGAAGTATCATAGCCTTAATCTTTGAATATTGTACCATCATATTGAAAAGATGTAAAATAATAATAGTTTAGTAAGAAAGGGACTTTTTTATCTTTTTTACCTATCGAATTCTTTCAATCTTAAACCCATTATCAATTTGATGAAAACCGACTTTTGGATAGTAGTTCATAGCAGAAGGAGCGGAAAGTAATATCAGCGCGGTTTCTTCACCGATTTCTGATTGAACGTGTTTGAGGAGCTGTGTGCCGATTCCTTGATTTTGATAATCTTTTACGACAGCTAAATCCGATAAATAGCAGCAGTAGCTAAAATCTGTTAACGCTCTGGCTATGCCAATGAGTTCGCTGTCGCTCCAAGCGGTAACAGTAAGAGAAGCGTGATCAAGCATTCTTTGAATCCGATCAAGATCTTGTGCAGGACGTTTAATACCTGAATGTACAAACACTTTAGCGACTTGTTCCGCACGGATTGAAACGTTGGTTTTATACGTGATAGTCATTGCGTCATCTCCTTGATTTATAAGATATAGTCCAGTATATGAAGAACCTGAACTGAGAGTAAGTGTCAGAAACAGCGAATTTAATAGTATCAGTTAGAAAGGAAAGAATACCATGTTAGAGTTAATGCCCTTGCTCAATAAAAGAAAAGCAGATCCCATATACATGCAGCTTTATACTTACATAAAGAAACAAATTCAAAAAGGTACCATTCCACCTTATGAAAAACTGCCTTCTAAACGAAAGCTAGCTCTTCATTTAAGCATTAGCCAAAATACGGTTGAAGCAGCTTATATACAGTTAGAAGCAGAGGGCTATATTGAGATACTAGCCAGGAAAGGAGCATTTGTAAAAGAGATAAAAAATGAAGTCGTGCTTCAAGAACTGTCTCCCACCTATGTCTCTTTACCGCAAGAAGAACGGAAATCGACTGCTATTGATTTTAGCCACGGAAAGATAGATGTGGAAAAATTTCCGTATAATACGTGGAAAAAGCTAACGGTGCAAACTATTTATCATGATGAAAGCCAGCTTTTTTACAGCGGACATCCGCAGGGCGAACTGCTTCTTCGCCAAGAAATTGCAGCCTACCTTTACCACTCAAGAGGAGTGCGCTGCACAGCGGAGCAAATTGTGATAGGTGCAGGTACGCAGTATCTTATGTGGCTGCTTTCTGTTACATTGGGGAAAGAAAAAATAATTGGATTCGAAAATCCAGGTTTTCACCGAACGAGGAACGTTTTTCAAAGGCAAGGTATGTCAGTGCTCCCTGTTTCTCTTGATGATTCTGGCTTGAAAGTCAAGGAACTGAAAGAAAGCGGAGCGGATGCGGTATACATTACGCCGTCTCATCAATTTCCCATTGGTATGGTCATGCCGATAGCAAGAAGACTTGAACTACTAGAGTGGGCGGAAGAAACGAATGGCTATATTATAGAAGATGACTATGACGGGGAATTTCGCTATAAAGGAAAACCGATTCCCGCACTTCAAGGATTAGATCAAGACGATCGCGTTATTTATACGGGAACGTTTTCAAAGTCTTTGATGCCTTCTCTTCGAATAAGCTATGCCGTGCTGCCACACCGGCTTCTTCCAAGCTATGTAAAGCACTGTGGACTTTTTAAACAGCCTGTTTCAAGGCTTCATCAGCATACGCTTTTTCTGTTTATGAAAGAAGGGCACTGGGAACGTCACTTGAATAAAATGAGAACAGCATACCGCAAGAAACAAGCGCTGCTGCTAGATTGCTTGACTGCTATTATGGGAGAACGTGTAGATGTTATTGGAGAACATTCTGGATTGCATATTCTTCTTAAGGTAAAAAACGGAATGAGTGAACAAAAACTAATTGAAGCAGCTGCCAAGCAAGGGGTAACGATTTATCCAGCGTCTATTTATTATCATAGTGCCGATGACAACAACACGCCTTATGTATTGCTTGGATTTGCAGGACTGTCTGATGAAGAAATAAAAACGGGCATAGATTCGCTGTTTAAAGCTTGGTTCGTCCAATAAGAAGTGAAATTAAAGAGTTCTTTAAACAAAAAGACTTTAAACGGTCTATTTCAGCGAGAGAAATAGATAAGAACCAGCGCGTTTGATTACACAGACTGCGCCGGTTTTTTGTCTGGAAATCAAGGAACAGGCAAGAGTTGATAAGTTAGTGAACTTGAAAGTAAAGGAAAGTTTGATAGGAAGAAGATGCTTCTTGTAAGGAAGTGATAAATGTATGGAAAAGCGGCGTTACATTCATGCGGTTGTTTCTCGACCAGTCATAGTTTGCGAAAAATGATTTTCTTAGTTCGGCCGTCAGTTCAAGCTGTACTCCGGCTTTTAGCAAATTATCATTCACAATATTTTGTTCGCTTGTTCCGGCAATGTCAGAAGGAGCGTCACGGACTGTAAAGCCGTGTTTGCGCAGCGCTTGCTTTACCAGCTCTTTATAAAGCTGATTTTTTCCGCCTACATATACGATAGGCTGACTCCCGCTATAGCCGTGAATCGTCATGACGGACATACTTTGCTGAGCCATTCCTCTAGCAATCGGTTCGTCAAAGTTTTCTGAGGTTATGTGCAGAACTCCGTTGTTATTGGACTTGATGCCTTCGAATAAATAATAAGAAGCGGAAAAGCGATCGGCGAGTTCTTTGGCGACTTCTGATGTGCCCGGTTCAATTCCTCCGCCGTGAATGGCCATAATGGATAGGTAGCTAGAGCGCTGTTCGTAGCGAATATCGTAGTCTTGATGGAGAATCTCGTGCTGCTGCAGTTCTGCATAAGAGGAATAATAGTCACCGCTTGCATAAGAAGGAAGGGGAATTAAAAAGCAGTACATCAAACATAGCAAAGTGCTCGTACTCCATTTGAATAAACGGTTCATTAATAATCACCTCTATTTATTCTATGATAAATAGAGGTGATTATTAATTTTTTCGCCCGATGTAAAGTAAGTGAGAAGACAGGCCAAGGTGATAAGGGTTCGATGCTTGTTGAATAAGGAGCTGAACGATGCTATTCATTTCTTCAGAAGAAGTTTCCTGCCAGTACTTCCATTCCTTTGAATTAACTGACGAAGCAACGTTAGAGGCAATTAGCTCAACACATTGGAATCCATGGTTCGCTAAAAAAGGAATAATATCCTCAATTTTAGTGTAATAAGCGTGAGTAAATCGGCCTTCTTCTGCATGATCAAAGCAGCCTGATTCATAAAAATCATGAAGCGCTTTTGCCGTGTTGTTTGGTTTTAAACGTTCCGGTGATGTTAAAGAAGAAATCACGTGCTGAACACGCGGCATAAATGAAATAAAAACAGTTCCGCCTGGCTTTGTTACCCGATACAGCTCTCGAACGGCTTGAATACGATCTTGCTTCTTCTGTAAATGATACATTGGTCCAAGCATTAATGCCGCATGAAATTGTTCATCTGAACAATAGCGAAGGTTTCGTGCATCTGCCACATAAAAATTACGAAATACATTAAATACTTGCTGTTCTAAAGCTTTTTCTTTGGCTTTTTCAACTAACTGGGGCGTCAAATCAGTCAAAGTTACTTCATAGCCGTTTTCTGCTAGTTTCAAGGCATATCTTCCCGGTCCGGCACCGTTATCTAAAATATGACCGCTAGGAGGAAGGTGTTTTTTTATAAAATGCCAGTTTACTTGAAACTCAATAGGTTCTCGTTCTAACCGTCCCCATTCATCAAATCTGCTGTAATAATCGATGACTTTATCCATTTTAAAGAGCCTCCTATTCAAAAAAAGTTATAGTAAATTATAACAAAAATAGAAATAGTTAATAGGTGTATTTATGAAAAATTGAAGAGAAAGGAGGAAAAAAAGTGACTGCAGCTTTTATTAGTCGTCTCGCGCTATCAGGTCTGCTAGGAGCTTTGGTTGGATTAGAAAGAGAATTTAGAGCAAAAGAAGCGGGCTTTCGCACTCATTTTTTAGTTGCTGTCGGTAGCACGCTGATTATGTTAATTTCGAAATATGGCTTTTCAGATGTGCTTCATCAAGATCATATGGCTCTTGATCCGAGCCGGGTTGCCGCACAAGTAGTAAGCGGTATTGGTTTTTTAGGAGCAGGTATGATTATTATTCAAAAGCAGCATATTAGAGGGCTCACAACAGCCGCAGGCGTATGGGCAACGTCGGGAATTGGTTTAACCATTGGGGCGGGTATGTATACAGTCGGCATTAGCGCAACTATATTGGTGCTGATTGGCTTAGAAATATTGAACGTAATGTTTACATCTCTTTCTACTCATTCCATTTTAATTAAGTTTCGTGCAGCGAATCAAGAGGATATTTATGAGCTCCTTGATAAGATTGAAAGGGAAAGTATTATGATTTCATCCTATGAAATTCACCAGGATCATCATCAAGGTGAACTGCTTTATTTTGTTGAAATAAAAGGAAAAGCAAAAAAGAAAGGGAATAAAGTAGAATTGATTAAATCGATTCACTCTATGGCTCACGTGTTATTTATTGAAATTGAATAAGCACTTATTTATTTTTTCAAAAGAAACTGGAAGAAACGTATTTTAGTTGAAGGAAGAGCAGGGCCGAACGATGAATGGAGGACGTAGATTTCGTGTATGTAGGTGCTTCTAGCGGTTGATTGGAGGGTAAGGCGAAGACTCCTGCGGGAAAAGCGGAACAGGTGAGACCCCGCAGGAGCGTAAGCGACGAGGAGGCTCAGCGGCCGCCCGCGGAAAGCGAAGCCTTGCACGGAAATCAACCGCGGTGTTAAAAGTAATCCATACTAACTTATTTATCCAATTTGTTCTCTCTATCTTGCTTAAACCGTTTCGCAGTGTTTTATCACAGCAAAAAAAGGCTATTACCTAAATATAGAGAATTTTACTGGAGGTTTTAAAATGAAAATTGGAGTCGTAGGTGCTACAGGAAAAGCAGGAAGTTTTATCGTGAAAGAAGCTTTAAATCGCGGGCATGATGTAACGGCAATCGTACGTGATGCGAGCAAAGTAGATGAACGAGATGTTCGTACACTGGAAAAAGACATTTTTGATATCACGGCAAAAGATATCGAAGGCTTGGATGCAGTAGTGAATGCGTTTGGAGCTCCTGAAGGAAAAGAACATCTGCATGTAGAAGCGGGGCAGTCGTTAATTCATGTATTTAAACAAGCTCCGGACGTTCGTCTTCTTGTTGTAGGAGGAGCAGGCAGTTTGTTTGTTGATGAGGAGAAAACGACGCGTCTAGCGGATACGCCTGATTTTCCAAAAGAGTACAAAGCGACAGCTGACAATCAAGCTCAAAATTTAAAAGATTTAGAAAGTACAAGCGATATTAATTGGACGTTTATTAGCCCAGCAGCATTTTTTAATCCTTCAGGAAAACGAACGGATGCTTATAAAACTGGGAAAGATCATGTTATTTTAAACTCAGAAGGAAACAGCCATGTCAGCTATGCTGATTATGCCATTGCTGTTATTGATGAGATTGAGCGAGGAGAGCATGTAAACGAACGCTTTACCGTTGTATCCGACGCTAGATAAAGGAAAAGTCGCTTTATGCGGCTTTTTTTGTGCATGTTATACTATGGAAAAAGGAGTAAGGTATAGAATGGATAATACAATAAACGTAGCACTAACATTTTATAGTGAAGCCTACGAGTCATCTATACATAGCTATACGCTGCCTGAAGAACAGCTCATTTATACGGCACTTCCCGCTGAAGCCTTAGCTAAGTGTGAGCAGGAAAGAGACAGAACGCCTGTTTTGATTTTGGCAGAAAACAAACTAGCCGGCTTTTTCGTGCTCGACGCAGGGGAAGCCGTTAAAGAATATATTAAAAGATCCGGCGCACTTTTAATACGATCGTATTCCATTCATCCTGATTATCAAGGAAATGGGATTGGGAAAAAGTCATTAAAGCTTCTTCCTTCTTTTATCAAAAAGCACTTTCCGACTAAAAATGAAGTGGTGCTAGGGGTGAACCATAAAAACACGGCGGCGCAGCACCTGTATAAACGAAGCGGCTTTGTGGATACAAACCGGCATATTGTTGGAAGCCAAGGAAAGCAGTTTGTTTATCAGATGGACATAAAAAAAGCTTGAACAAGAGTTCAAGCTTTTTTCTTATATAACAAGTAGGAAGCTAGAGAAAATAGGCAGCGCTACAAGGGACGTTTTTAATACGGGAGCAGGTACACGATTTGTAAATTTTGCTCCAATATATGAACCGACCATTGTGCCGACTACTACTTGGATCAACAGTGGAATATCTAAAAAGCCCTGCTGATAATAGCCCATTCCTCCGCCGATGGCAATCGGAATAATAACGAGCATTGTCGTTCCGGCCGACTGACGAATAGACAAGCCTAACACCATCATAAGGCCAAGCTGGATAAATGGAGTTGATCCAATTCCAAACATTCCGGACAGAGCGCCGGTAATTAAGCCAATTAGTAAAGAGTAGACGACAAATTTAGCTCCTGTTGGAATCGTACGTTCTTTTTGCTGACGGGAAAATAAAAACATTCGCAGCCAAAGTAGAACACCAGATAATAAAAGCATACCGGCTGTTAGCCATTTTAGCTCGCCTTCTGGGATAAAGGATGAAAGGTTAGACCCAATCCAAGCGCCTAATGCGCCGAGGATACCAACAGAGATACCGGATTTTAAAGATACGTTACCTTCGCGGTAATGACTGACTGCGCCAGATAAAGAAGAGAAAATCATTGCGGTAAGAGCTGTTGCGAGTGCAACGTGTACAGATACGCCGTACAGCAGCGTTAAAATTGAAATAATAAAACCTGATCCGCCTGCTCCGACAAATCCTAAGATCAGTCCGACGGCTAACATTGTTAAAACAATTGAAACATCCATAAACTAATTCCTTCTTTCAACACTTATTCTATGCAGACACATAACATTTTTAGCAAGTGCTACGTTCTTCATTTAAACATGAATTTTTTATGACGTCCAATGTATAATTTATATGAAATTAATAGTATTATGTAATAAGTAAAGGATGTGAAAAAATGGAATGGCAGCAGCTCGAATATTTTAATGTTGTAGCTCAAACGGAACATTTCACAAAGGCCGCAGAAAAATTATCAATCGCACAGCCTACGCTCAGCCGCTCAATTTCTAAATTAGAATCAGAGCTTGGCGTGCCGCTATTTGAACGAAAAGGAAGGCAAGTTATTTTAAATCGATACGGACGGCTTTTTTACGAACGAACGGCTAAAGTATTAAACGAAATGGAAGAAGCTAAACGTGAGCTTTCAGATTTAATCCACCCTCATCGCGGCAGTATTTCGTTTGCTTTTTTAAAATCATTAGGCGCTTCGTCGGTCCCAAAACTAGTTCATGCTTTTTTACAAGAGTATCCGAACGTTCAATTTCAAATTTTTGAGAACGCCACGAACATCATGCTCGATCAGCTTCAAACGGGGGAAATTGATTTTTGTATGTCTTCCGTAACGGAATCTAGGGCAGGAATTCAGTGGGAATATTTATGGAAGGACGAGCTGTACGCGTATGTCCCTGATACGCATTCTTTTGCCTCAAGGCAAGTGCTTTCGATTTCAGAGTTGGCTCATGAATCGTTTATCGCGTTAAAAAAAGGATATGGAAGCCGAACAATTTTTGATCAGCTGTTTGAAGAAGCCGAAATGGTCCCAAATATTACGTTTGAAGGAGAAGAATTTTTAACGGTGATTGGCTTTGTAGCAGCACATTTAGGGGTCGCCTTGCTTCCTGAAATAAAGGGAGTAGACTTGCGAGGTATAAAAAAAATAAAACTCAAAGAAGACACAGCTTCAAGGGTAATTGGGATTGCGTGGAACAAGGATAAATATTTAACTCCTGTTGCGAAAAAGTTCCAGGAATTTTTAATTCAGTATTTTAAAGACCATCATACAGGAGGAAAACGATGAAGAAAATTGCTTGCCTGCACGCTCATCATTCGAACATCTCTTATATAGAAAAAGCGCTGCCGTTTGCGAACTGTATGCATTTCGTAGACCCCGGCCTTGTACATCGGGTAACAACCGACCCTAAGTTTGCAGCGGAGGCAGCAGCTGCAAAAGTAGAAAAGCAGTTAAAGTGGATGGAAGAATGTTCAGCGGATGCCATTTTACTTACGTGTACGAATTACATTGCTCTTTTACCAGAAGCATTTACAAGCGATATTCCAATTATTAAAATCGATGAGCCTTATTTTCGCCGAATATGTGAAATAGAAGAACCGCAGCTTATCGTGTTTACAAATCCGGAGACCGTAGAAGGAACAATGAAGCGCCTAGACAAATTTGCATTTTATCAAAATGTAAAGATAAAGGTTCGTCCTGTTGTAATAGAAGGTGCTTTTGAACTAGTAATGACTGGAAACCTAAAGAAGTATAAACAGAAGGTAAAACATGTCTTACATGAGCTAATAAAAGAGCATAACACTGTTGTTTCAGTGGCGCAGCTCTCAATGGTAGAAGCGGCGGCGGAGGTAAGCGACCGTATTATTACGCCTCTTCAACCGTTAGCGGAAGAAGTAAGAAAAACAATTATTAGGTCATAAGAAATGAAAAAAAGAAAAAATAAATGGTAAAATATTCACTTTATTTTGACAAAAATTTCATTTCCTTATATGATAAGTAGTGTTATAGAAACCACTTATTATATAGGGGAGGCATCGTTTTGTGAAGAAAGCAAATGCACGCGATAAGATTTTAGAAACAGCATCGCGGCTTTTTCAGCTGCAAGGCTATCATGCAACAGGATTAAATCAAATTATTAAAGAGAGTGGGTCGCCAAAAGGGTCTCTTTATTATTATTTTCCAAAAGGGAAAGAAGAACTGGCGATTCACGCTGTTCAATATACGAATAAATACGTACAAGTTCAAATTAAAGAAAGTCTAAATAAATCTTCTGACGCAGCGCAGGCTATTCAGTATTTTATTGAAGAATTGTCCAAGCAGTTTGAACACGAAGAAAGTATTGCTGGTATGCCTGTTGGACTGCTGGCTGGAGAAACGGCCCTTATTAATGAACCGCTGCGCGAAGTCTGCTACGCAGCGTTTCAAGATTGGGAAAAACTTTTTAGAGAAAAAATGATAGAGAGCGGATTTCAAGAGAAGCAGGCAGGAGAGCTTGCAGTTGTGATTAACTGTATGATCGAAGGAGGAATCTTGCGTTCGTTAACAGAGAAAACAAGCGCTCCTTTGCAGCAGATTCAGCAGCAGATTCCAGTTCTTGTTCGTAAATAAAAAGTGAGGCTGGGACATCACAAAATGAATCTAATCTAAAGACTAACAATCGGGATACATGAGCTGGACTGCTTGTGACACTGCTGTTGATTTCCGTGCAAGGCTTCGCTTTCCGCGGGAGGCCGCTGAGCCTCCTCGTCGCTTGTGCTCTTGCGGCATCTCATCTGTGCCGTTTTTCCCGCAGGAGTCTTCGCCTTGTCCTCCAATCAACAGCTAGAAGTAGCTACCTACATAAAACCTACGTTCACCATAATCATAAAAAAACACGAACTATTCATCCTTTGTGATAGATAGTTCGTGTTTCACTTTAACTAGACTACTTTGTCCCCGACTCTTTTTTATAGATTGACTGAATTTGGCATATATTGATAAAATTTAAAGTATATTTTCTGAAAATTCTATTTCTTAAAAAGAGAAAGAAAGGAGTAGCTTGTGATTTTTACTATTATTCAAGCTGATGATACGTGGGCACTATGGGGAATTCTAGCGATTTGGGCTTCTGTTAGTATTTTTCTCGAACAAAAGTATAAGTGGGCTTCTTTTCTGTCAGGAGCTATTATTGCGCTAGCAGGAGCGCTTATCCTATCAAATTTAAAAATCATTCCAACAGAGTCTCCGGTTTATGATGCGGTTTGGGCGTATCTAGTACCGCTTGCCATTCCATTATTGTTATTTCAAGTCAATATGAAAGAATTATTTCAAGAAAGCCGGAAGCTGCTTTTTATTTTCTTAATCTGTGCAGTAGGAACGGTTATAGGGAGCACGGCAGGCTTCTTGTTATTAAAAGATTATATTCCTGAACTAGCAAAAATTGCAGCTGCTATCGGCGCTTCTTATGTAGGCGGAGGGGTTAACTTTGCTACCGTTACGGCTAAATTTGAACCATCAAGTCAAATGGTTTCCGCGACGGTGGTTGCTGATAATATGGTCATGGCTTTGCTGTTTGCCGTGTATATGTTTGTTCCTTCTATGAAGTTTTTTAGAAAACATTTTAAGACGCCTCATATTCAAGAAGTAGAGGCTGGGCAATATGGAGAAAATGATCGTCATACGCTTGCAGAAAAATATTGGGCAAAAAAAGAAATTTCGTTAAAAGACGTGGCGGCTTCAATTGGTACATCATTTTTTCTAGTGGTTGCATCGTTTAAATTAGCCGAATGGTTTGGAACAATCATTCCAACCGGTCCAAATGTTTCGGTAGTTCAAACATTATTACATACTATTTTGAGCGAAAAATACTTATTGCTTTCCACACTTACGTTTCTTGTCATTTATCTGTTTCCTTCTTATTTTAAAAACATTAGCGGAAGCCAAGAAATCGGCACGTACTTCATTTATATTTTCTTTGTTGTCATTGGAGTGCCGGCGTCCATTCCGTTAATTGTTGAAAAAGCACCTCTTTTGATTCTGTTTGTGCTCATTGTGGGACTAAGTAATTTAATAATGGGGCTGCTTTTAGGAAAAGTATTTAAAATTGATTTAGAACATATTTTACTGGCGAGCAATGCAACGGTAGGGGGACCTACGACAGCAAGTGCAATGGCGATTGCTAAAGGATGGGGAAGTTTGGTTGGTCCTATCTTGGTAGTAGGAACGCTTGGCTATATTATTGGTAACTATATCGGTTTTGCACTTGGCTATTGGTACTTAACATTTTAAATAAAAAAACGCCTCCTCTGATGACTCAAAGGAGGCGTTTTTTTATTTAGCGTGCTTGACCGCTGATGATCGATAAAAGCGGCCTTTAAAGATATACGTAGCTGTAATAAATAAATAGATAGCTAGTGTAATAGTCGTAATAACAACGGAGGTTGTGCAGATAACACCAATTAAAATAGCGCTTAGTGCAATTAGGGCAGCCCACGTCGTATAAGGAAACCATTTAACAGAGTAGCTGCTCGATGCTTCTGGCTGAACTTTGCGGGACTTTAAGTGTGCGATCGCAATAATCAACCAAATAAACAACACGGTATATCCTAAGGATCCCATCAAATAATCAAATGTTTTACTTCCTGCAAATAAGGAAATCAACACGCCCATATAAAGGGATGATGTACACATTAAGATTGCATAGACAGGAACTTTGTTAACAGAAAGTTTCGAAAATATCTTTGGCACTCGACCGTCTACTGCTTGCGTATATAAAATACGTGATGAGCCGTAAAGTCCTGAGTTCATTGAAGAAATAACGGCTAACAAGATAACGGCATTCATAATATGATCTGCTCCGGGAATTCCAATCATTTTAAATACTATCACAAAAGGGCTTTGAGAAACGCCGTTTACTTCATTCCAAGGAATTAAGCTCACGATGATAAAAAACGGGAACAGATAAAAAGCAATGATGCGCGTTAATGTGCTGCGCACGGCTTTTGGTACTACTTTCTCAGGATTTTTTGTTTCAGCTAGCGTCACTCCGATGATTTCAGTTCCACCGTAAGAGTAGATGACCACTAACATCGCCGTAATTAACCCAGTTGGTCCTTTAGGGAAGAAACCGCCGTGATCGCTCAAGTTTGAAAAACCCGCTGCGGTATGGTGACCAAATGATACAAATAGTAACAGAAGTCCAGCAATGATAAAGATCACAATGACCGTAATTTTAATTAATGCTAACCAGTATTCTGTTTCAGCAAATGCTTTAACCGAAAGCAAGTTAATAACTGTGACAATAACGGATACGCCTAAAGCAAGCATCCAAATTGGATAATCAGGAAGCCAGTACTGAATAAAAATAGCTGCTACAACGGCTTCAGCTGCAATGTTTAACACCCACATTTTCCAGTAAATCCAGTCTAAAAAATAAGCGGGGTAGCTTCCTAAAATCGACTGAACTAAATCACGAAACGTTCGTGCGTCACTGTTTCGAACCGCCATTTCAGCAAGACCTTGCATAATGAATAGTAAAATAATTCCGCCAATTAAATAAGCAATGATAACTGATGGTCCTGCCATATCAATAGCTGAGCTGCTTCCTTTAAATAAACCAGCGCCAATTGCTCCACCTAGCGCCATCATCATAATGTGACGTGAAGTCATTGTTCGCTGCAAACCTTGGTTGTCCTTCTTCATGACTTTTCCCTCCACTTTTTTATAAAATAAAAAAAGCTTATCGTCTCCTACCTCATTATCAAATGAGAGAAGAGACGATAAGCTTTAGCTAACCGCGGTACCACTCTTGTTGGCTCTTAAAGAACCCTGCTTAAAACCTGATAACGAAGGTTAGACGTTAAAACTTAGAGAATACTTCTGCATTCTTTCTGAATTACCACTCCTGGGCGAGTTCAAAGTATTATTGGACTACGTTACACCAACCCGTAGCTCTCTTGACCGAATAATAAGCTTCTACTACTCCCAATCGCTGTGTTTTTGATTAAAATCTGAAAACTCTTGATGAATAACCATTACTATACGTGCTTCTTTTTTTTTTGTCAACAGCTATTTTCTAAAAAATAAAATGATGGAACTTTGTTTTTTATAGAACTCAGGACTGGTTATTTTGGTAAAAAAATCAGTCGTTTCACCTAATTTTCACCAACTCTGATTACATTAAGAAATATGAAAAAGAGGTTGTTTTGACAAATACATAGCTGAGGAGAATGAATAGAGTGAAAAAGATGATGTACGTCCGGTTTGGACTGGATCTTTTAATGGCCGTTACGTTTGTTTTATTTTTTAACAAACAAGTATTGGGAGGGTTAACGTTTCATGAAATTGCGGGGCTAGCGATTGCCGTCGCGTTTTTTACCCACGTGCTGCTAAACTGGCAGTGGGTAAAGAAAGTTACGGTTAAATTATTTGACCGCAAGCTTCCGCGCAGAACAAAGTTCGGTTATTTTTTAAATATCATGCTGTTGATTACGATGTCATTTATTATGATTAGCGGTATTTTTATTTCAAGAGTAGTATTTCCAAATATTAATGTTGGGAACGAACAGTGGTTTAAGGTTTCGCATATTTCGGTATCATTCTTAGTGTTAATTTTAGTAGCCGCTCACATAGGTCTTCATTGGCAATGGGTTATAAATGTATGTAAAAATATGACGAAATTCAAAAAGTCAAAGAAAAGCTTAGGCATAGCAGCTAAGCTCGCAACCGTTGCACTGTTAGTCGTTGGCATATACGAAATAAATGAGACAGACTTTCTTGGAAAACTTGGAGGAGTAGCGAGAGTGTTGAATTTAAGTTCCTCAGATATGCCGCAAAAAGACGGTGGGAAGCCGGATTTTGATCGCCATTCATTTAGCGAGAACAAATCTCCTGCGACGGCATCTGCTGGTCACGAACGTCCGAACTTTGATCACGATGGCGAAGGTTTGGAAAGAGGGATGAAAGGAAAAGAAGGCGGTTTTGAAAGTCCAAATCCTTTTGTTGTAATCGGTACTTATTTTGCTATTATGTCGGTTTTTATTATCGTTATTTATTATATTGAAAAAATATTAACAGGAGTAAAAAGACGCAAAAAAATGTCGGGTCCGGCTGCGGAAATTTAAATAAAAAAGCTATCTATTTCACTGTTTTTTCATCGTACAGAAGTAAAATCATTTATGTAAAAGCGAATGCTTTGCAAAATTAATATGAGATAAACTTAGGTGGTGGAAATCGTGAAACAACACACACAGCCTGAAACGGAACATAAGAAAAATTGGTTTATTAATGCGCTATTGAATTTTGGTATTTATAAAAAAGGAAATCGGCATCTATACGAACTGACACTTCAAGAGTTAGAAGCTCAATATGTTAAAGTGAAAGCATTCATGTATAATCAGGAACCTCTTTCGCAATGATAAAAAAGCACTCAGTATATGAGTGCTTTTTTATATGAGAAAGTCTTATTCTTTGACAGGCAAAACTGTACAGATTAAAATCACAGTATATTTTAAAGTTACAGTTTTAAATGACACATGTTATAGGAAGGGAAATAGTTGCTACCTATAATGTGCCACTATTTTTGACCGTATCATTTTTGGAGGGAAATAAAATGACAAATAAAAAGTATGAGCCGCTTTTACAGCCATTTACTTTTTCAAATGGCATCAAATTAGATAACCGCGTTATTCTTGCGCCTATGACAAATTTTTCATCAAATGAAGATGGAACAGTATCAAATGCAGAAGTAGACTACTATGTACGACGTTCAAAAGGTGTTAGCATGGTCATTACAGCATGTACATACGGAACGCCGAACGGCAAAGGATTTCACGGAGAGTTTGCTGCAGACAGCGATGAAATGATTCCTAGCCTGCGCCGCTTAGCAACAGCAATTAAAGATCAAGGAGCAAAAGCAGTTCTTCAAATTTTCCACGGAGGCCGCATGTGTCCGCCTGAGCTTGTTCCAAATGGAGAGGTTGTTAGCGCAAGTGCTGTTGCTGCAGAACAAGAAGGAGCACCGGTGCCTCGAGAGTTAACAAATGAAGAAATCGAAGGCATTATTCATGATTTTGGTGAGATGACGCGCCGTGCTATTGAAGCAGGATTTGACGGAGTTGAAATCCACGGAGCAAATAACTATTTAATTCAGCAGTTCTTTTCTCCGCATTCTAATCGCCGCGAAGATAAATGGGGTGGCAGCGTAGAAAAACGTTTAACATTCCCGCTGGCAATCGTAGACGAAGTAAAGCAAGCCGTTTCCAAACATGCAAAAGAGCCATTTTTAGTAGGCTATCGCTTCTCGCCAGAAGAGCCTGAAACGCCAGGAATTACAATGGCTGATACGTTGAAGTTAGTTGATGCACTAGCAGAAACAGACCTTGATTACCTTCACGTATCCCTAATGGAATTCTGGTCAAAACCGCGCCGAGGCGTAGAAGATACTCGTTCACGTATTGAAATTATTCAAGAGCGAGTAGGAAGTCGCGTGCCTGTGATGGGCGTAGGTTCTATTCATACAGCAGACGAAGCAGCAGCAGCTCTTGAAACGGGTATTCCACTGCTCGCGATTGGCCGTGAATTAATTATGGATCCAGACTGGGTTCAAAAAGTCAAAGAAGGCCGCGAAAATGAAATTGTGACAACATTAAGCAAAAAAGATCAGGAAAAGCTTGTGATTCCTGACCCGCTGTGGCAAGCCGTTATTAACACACCAGGCTGGTTCCCGGTTGAAGATTAAAAGAAAGACAGAAAAGCGCAAAGACGATGGGACTGACCCCGTGTCTTTGCGCTTTTTGCTTTTTCATGGAACAGCGCTTATGAACCATTAATTTACAAATAGACTTCTTTGTGTTTGAATAATAATAGTTTTCTGAAAGTGAGGTGGAAAAATGAAAGCAGGCCCAATGGTGAAAATGATGGTTTCAATGAGCATTTTTGGTTCAATTGGCTTTTTCTCCACACAAACTGGACTGCCTTCTTTTGATTTAGTGTTTGTTCGCTGTATTTGTGCAACGCTTTTTCTCGGAATGTGCTGGTTTGTAACGGGTGAATATAAAAGGGAGAAATGGAATGCCAAAGAAATAAAGCAGATTTTACTGTGCGGAATATTTCTTGTGTTTAACTGGGTATTTCTATTTAAAGCATTTGAAATGATGTCCGTTACGGTAGCTATTTCTATTTATCATCTTGCGCCCGTTTTAGTATTGCTTCTGGGGAGCTTTATCTTTAAGGAGAAATTAACGGTTCTGGGCGTTATGTCTATTTTCATTTGTTTTGTGGGAACACTTCTGGTTATTGGGGTGAAGGAACTTACGATTGATGGCTTTATGTCGTCAGGAATACTGTGGGCGCTTTTAGCCGCTTTGTTTTATGCATGCACAACGCTGCTTGGCAAAGGAATTATTCATACGAGTGCTTACGCTGTTACATTTCTTCAGACTTTTGTAGGAATTTTTCTATTATTGCCATTTGTTCATTTTAGTGATTTTTATTTCTTAACAACGGCCAATTGGACAGCTATTTTAGTAACGGGCTTTGTACATACTGGTTTAGTGTATTATTTGTTTTTCGACAGCCTGCGCTATTTAAAAACTCAGGTGATTTCGGTTTTAGTGTTTTTAGATCCAGCCGTTGCTATTTTACTAGATACAGCATTCACGGGATTTCGCCCGACGCTTTTTCAGCTGGCAGGCATTGTTTTGATCTTTTTAGGAATGCTTTTTACTTTGAAGCCAAAACCTTCATCTAAAAAAAATATTTCCAATAGCAAGATTAAAAAGATCACATAGAATTTCTATTTCATCTGCAGGTGCTCATTTATTAGAAAAAGGGGAGCTAGTCATGAAAGTCAGTAAGCAAAACGCAGAACACTACGTGTGGGGAGGAAAATGCGATGGGTGGCACCTAGTGAAAAATAAAGGCGTAAGTATTATTCATGAGCGCATGCCCCCTCATACGAAAGAGGTAAGGCATTATCACACGAGAGCACAGCAATTTTTCTTTGTATTAAAAGGAACAGCTGCTCTAGAAGTAGACGGAATTATTTATGATGTAAAAGCACATCAAGGAATAGAAGTGCTTCCGTCCATTCCTCATCAAATGATGAATCGTTCGAGCGAAGAGATTGAGTTTCTTGTTATTTCACAGCCCTTTGCACAAGGAGACCGCGTAGCTGTTTGTGAAGAGGAAGACTAAGCATAGATAAGTCTATTTTTACTAGTCCTAACAGTAAGCGAAGAATACCTTCCAGTACAATAGTACCTTTTCATTAAGTAAGTGAAATATTATGCGTAATAAATATAAAAATACTTTTATTGCAGAGCAGAAATGTGGTAAATTAATATGTATGCAATATAGGGAGAACAAAATTTACAAATTAACAATTGTGTAATATTAACATCACGATAAAAAAATAAGAGATTACAAGTTAAAATGTAAATTTTGTAGATGACTAAAAAAAGAGATGAAGATGATATTGTTTGACAAATTGAATCATTTTCAGGTAATCTTTTGCAGGACGTAACCGTTACGATTTAATGTAGGGGATTTTCCTGAGGTTAGCTGAACATGAAATCTCTACTTTTTAGTGAAAGGAATTTGAAAATGAAAAAACTATTTTCAAAGCCGTTGTTTTACTTTTTTATAGCGGTTTTATTCATGTGGATCAAGTCTTACATGTCTTACAAAGTGGAGTTCAACTTAGATATAAGTGACTCAATGCAAAAAACGTTATTGTTTATTAATCCAATTAGTTCAACTTTGATCTTTTTAGGGTTAGCATTGTTTGCAAAGGGAAAAAGAGCCATCGTTTGGACGCTTATCCTTAGTACAATCATGACGGTCATTTTGTACAGCAATATTTTATATTATCGATTCTTCAATGACTTTGTGACATTGCCTACTTTAACGCAAACAAGCAATGTGGGTCATTTAGGAGGCAGTATCGCTGATTTAGTAAAAACTCACGATATTTTTTACTTTGTAGATATCATTTTACTGATTGCGCTATTGTTTGTTAGAAAAATCGAATGGCCAAAAGCACGTCTTAAATTCCGCTATACGTTCATGGTACTAGCGGCAGGAGCTATCGCTTTTGCAATTAACTTGCACTATGCTGAAAAAGATCGCCCTGAATTATTAACAAGAACATTTGATCGCAACTACCTAGTGAAATATTTAGGAGCATACAACTACACGGTGTATGATGCAGTTCAAACGTTTAAAAACTCAAAGCAGCGAGCATTCGCAAGCAGTGATGACTTAACAACAGTGAAAAACTTCAGTACAAGTCACTATGCAGCTCCAAATATTGAGTATGCCGGTAAAGCAAAAGGGAAAAACATTATTAAAATTCATCTAGAATCATTTCAGTCATTCCTAATTAACTATAAGTTAAACGGGCAAGAAGTAACGCCGTTTTTAAATTCATTAGCAAATGGAAATGAATTTATGTATTTTGATAACTTCTTCCATCAAACAGGACAAGGTAAAACAGCTGATGCAGAGCTTATGATGGATACGTCATTATACGGCTTGCCTCAAGGATCAGCATTTAGCTTAAAAGGCCGCAACACGTACCAAGCAGCACCAGCGATCTTAGATCAAGAGGGCGGCTATACAAGTGCCGTTTTACACGGAGACTATAAAACGTTCTGGAACCGTAATGAAATTTATAAACAGTTCGGTGTGGATAAATTCTTTGACGCAAGTTATTACAATATGACTGGTGATAACAAAGTAAACTATGGATTAAAAGATAAGCCATTCTTCAAAGAATCTATGCCAATGCTACAGTCATTGAAGCAGCCGTTCTATGCACATATGATTACATTAACAAACCATTTCCCATTTGTCCTTGATAAAGGCGATGCTAGCATTGAGCCGGCAAACACAGGAGATGGAACGGTAGACCGTTATTTCCAAACGGCTCGTTATTTGGATGAATCACTGCAAGAATTCTTTACGGAGCTAAAAGCTTCAGGCTTATATGACAACTCAGTTATTATGATTTACGGTGACCACTACGGTATTTCTGAAAATCATAACAAAGCAATGGAAAAAGTTCTTGGCGAGAAAATTACGCCATATAAAAATGCTCAGCTTCAACGCGTACCGTTCTTCCTTCACGTACCAGGTGTAAAAGGTGGAGTGAACCATACGTACGGCGGTGAAATTGACGTAGTACCTACGCTTCTCCACTTAGTGGGAATTGATAGTAAAGAGTATGTTCAGTTCGGTACAGATTTATTATCAAAAGACCATGATCAGGTAGTAGCATTTAGAAACGGTGATTATGTTTCTCCGAAATACACGTCAATTGACGGCAAGTATTACGATACAAACACGGGAGAAAGAATCACAGCAACAGACGAAGCGAAAGCTTATAAAAAGAAAGTTGGAAGAGAGCTAGAACTTTCTGATAAAGTGTTATACGGTGATTTATTACGATTTAATAAATTAGATGACTTTAAACCGGTCGATCCATCAAAATACATGTATGGAAAAGACCAGGAAACAGAAAAGTAATGTAAGCTTTCACACCATACAATCCAAACAAGCAAGTAGAGGAGCTTTTTAAAAGCTTAGCTACTTGCTTGTTTTATGAGAACTTCATTGAAAAAGAAAGCTGGTGACAGAAACGTGGAGCGAACAAGACGCAAAAGAAGAAGAAGAGTTCGATGGGGCAGAGTGTTCTTTGCTTTGTTGTTTCTTTTTATTATCGTTGGAGGCATATACAGCTATTTCCAATATAAGCAAGGGCTATCGATGGCAAGCGATGGTAAATTTGCGGATGACGGCACGACATTTGAACAGTTTCAAGGCAGTCTCCCAAATAACGGAGAAGTAAATATGCTGCTGTTAGGAAGTGACTCGCGCGGGGAAAAGCATTCTCGTACAGACTCTATTTTAATTGCTCACTACGATTCTAAAAGCAAACACCCGAAAATTGTTTCGCTTATGAGGGATATGTACGTGGATATTCCAGGACACGGCAAGCAAAAGCTGAATGCTGCTTACGCGTTCGGAGGTCCTGAGCTGCTGCGTAAAACGATCAAACAAAATTTTGATATCGATATTAACTATTATGCAGTTGTGGACTTCGAAGGATTTTCAAAAATTGTAGATACGATTGCACCTGATGGCATTGAAGTAACCGTGCCTCACGACATGTCTTCTGGAATTGGTATGACGCTTCACAAAGGTACTCAAGTTTTACACGGTGAACAACTGCTTGGCTACGTGCGTTTTCGCCATGATAACATGAGTGATTTTGGACGCGTTCAGCGCCAGCAAGAAGTCGTTTTGAAGCTTAAAGATGAAGTAGCAAGCCTAAACAGCGTGTTTAAAATACCGAAGCTTCTCGGCGTAATGGATCCTTACATCGATACAAATTTAGATACAAAAAGCATGATGCTTCTGGCTAAAGATGTGATAACAGGAAACATGAAAGATGTTCAAAGCCTGCGACTGCCGTTAGACGGATCGTTTGAAAACAAAACGTATAGCGGTGTTGGTATGGTGCTTGATATTGATTTAGATAAAAATAAAGAAGCGCTGCAAGAATTCTTAAATGACAAATAAAGAAAAGCCTCGAGACGCATGTCTTGAGGCTTTTTCCTTATACATAGACGATGATGCGTTTGAATGAAGTAATTAAACTGGTCACTATACCGGAGCATACAACAATGAATAATGAATAAATAGCTGTATCGTTTTGAAGCAGTAAAATACCTGAAATAATAATAGATGCGTCAATCACTAAAATAATGATGCCGGGGTTTAAAGATAACCATTTCGCAAGTATCAGAGAAAATAAGTCGACCCCGCCTTGACTTGCGTGCTGCCGGAGCATGATGCCGGTTCCGATTCCGTTAAAAACACCTCCAAGGCAAGCGCTTAAGATAATGGGAAGGTGAAAAATCCCGTGAAGCGGAAACAGCAAATCAATCATCACGGCTGAGAGAACCATGCCATAGATAGCATTTAGAAAATAAGAGCGGTTAAAACCTAGTGCCAGAAGGTAAATGGGAAAGTTTAAGCAAAAAATCATAACGCCTACTTTATAGCCAAGTAAATAATTAAGGATTAAGCTAATTCCCGTAATGCCTCCTGTTACAAGCTGAAGCGGAAGAATAAAAACATTAATTCCAATACTAATAAATACACTGCCAATTCCTATGGCAATCAATTTTTTGTACATGCTGTCTCATCCTTGTCTATGAATCTCTTTACATGTATATGAAGACAAGCAGAGTTTCAGCACAAAGACTGCTTCAGAAACCATAATGAACGGATTAAATATATGCAAAGGAAGCTGTTTTGAGATGCAAATGTGTTGCATAAACGTGCTTCACCATAGACAATAAGAACAAACGAAGAAGGTAAATGGAGGAGAAGAAATTGATCGTTCGAAAAGCTAGAGAAGAAGAAAGACCATCTATTGAAGCAGTGACGCTTGCTGCTTATGAGCAATATGCAGCTGTAAAATCAGAAGCACACTGGAAAAGATATCGAAAGGGAATTTTACATACCCTGAGTGAAGAAAAGAAATTTGAGTGCATTGTAGCTGAAATCGATGGAGAAATGGCAGGGAGCGTTTTGTTTTATCCGCCGAATACGGATGTATACGGAGGATTGTTAAAGCCATTTCCATGGGCTGAAATTCGTCTGCTGGCAGTTGCTCCGTCGCATCGCCGAAAAGGAGTTGCTAATGCGCTCCTTGAAGCGTGTGAAAAAAAATCTCGGGAGCTAGGGTGTTCTTATTTAGGTTTACATACAGATCATTCAATGGAACATGCCATTAAACTGTACACTAAAAGAGGTTACGTCCGCTTTCCTGATAACGATTTTTATCCGGTAAAAGATTTGCACGTTATGGCATTTAGAAAATCAGTTTAATAAAAAAAGCCTTTGAAATCAATGATTTCAAAGGCTTTGTATTTATATAACGTGACGATTCCAGTGGCGGTGAGCTGAAATAGCTTCAATAAATTCATCTGTAAAGCGTGTAGTTTCTCCAGTTACGACACCGGGACTGCTGTCTAAGCCAGCAGCTTTTAGCCACTTAACACCTTCATCTGTCGTGCCAATCGGTTTAAAATGCTCGAATGCTTCTTGAGCAAACGTCAGTGCTTCTTTACGGAACTTTTCATCAGCTGACGAACTTCCGACAACATAAACCGCATCGAATAAAACAGAATCACTTGTTAAGAAGGTGTGCTGTACTTCAAGCTCTGACCCGTCTGTTCCTTTTACGTTTTGGAGGGTTGTGCTTACAATTTCAGGCTGAATGCCCTGTTGTTTTAAACTGTTTAACACCTGTGGTAGGTCACTGCTAAAGTCATCAGCTACAATGACAGCTACTTTACGCGTATTCGGCTTTTTAATCGTCTGTTCCTGACTAAGAGCCGGAGATGACTTGGTCACTGGCGCGTCTTCTCCTGATGGAGGCGTGGCACCAATCGCTTGTGCTACTTGTTTAGCTAGCACTGTACTGACGTTGGCAAACATATCAACGACCTGCTGCTGAACAGACTTGCTTTTCACTTTTCCAAGCTCAAAGCTGAAAGCATTGATAATATGCTCTTTTTCAGGGTCGCTCATGCTATTCCAAAATAGCGTTGCCTGTGAAAAGTGGTCTTTAAAACTTTCGCTTCGACTTCGAACTTTTCTTCCTTCCACTTTTTCTTGATAGTGAGCATAACCGCCCTCTGACTCTGGGACAGGAGCCGGCGTATTGGCTGCAAGAGAGTTTCTGTGATAGCTGACAGGCCCTTTGTTAATTGTTTGACGTCCGTAACCGTCTCGTTGATTGTTATGAAACGGGCATACTGGACGATTGATTGGAAGTTCATGAAAATTAGGACCGCCAAGACGAATAAGCTGGGTATCTGTGTATGAAAACAACCTTCCTTGTAAGAGAGGGTCATTGGAAAAATCAATTCCCGGTACCACATGCCCTGGATGGAATGCGACTTGTTCCGTTTCGGCAAATACGTTGTCCACATTTCGATTTAAGGTCATTTTTCCAACTAGTTTGACGGGAATGTCTTCTTCAGGCCAAAGCTTAGTTGGATCGAGAATGTCAAAGTCGAATTTAAATTCATCTTCCTCATTTATGATTTGAATGCCTAGCTCATATTCAGGATAGTCTCCGTTTTCAATCGATTCCCATAAATCGCGGCGATGAAAATCCGGGTCTTTCCCAGAAATGGTTTGAGCCTCGTCCCAAACAAGGGAATGGGTTCCGAGCACAGGCTTCCAGTGGAATTTGACAAAATGAGCTTTTCCTTCTGCATTAACTAAGCGAAAAGTATGTACGCCGAAGCCCTCCATCATACGCAAACTGCGTGGAATTGCACGGTCTGACATTGACCACATGACCATGTGAGCAGACTCTTGATTATTGGCGACAAAATCCCAAAACGTATCATGTGCTGAAGCCGCCTGCGGCATTTCGTTGTGTGGCTCAGGCTTAACAGCGTGAATTAAATCTGGGAATTTAATCGCATCTTGGATAAAGAACACGGGAATGTTATTTCCAACTAAGTCATAGTTTCCTTCTTCTGTATAAAATTTTGTTGCAAAACCACGGGCGTCGCGCACCGTTTCAGCTGAACCTTTAGAACCTGCTACAGTAGAAAAACGGACAAATACAGGTGTTTTTACAGACGGATTCTGTAAAAATTTAGCTTTTGTATATTCACTGAGAGAGTCATACAGTTCAAATTCTCCGTGAGCAGCGAAGCCTCGTGCATGAACGATGCGTTCAGGAATGCGCTCGTGGTCAAAATGCGTCATTTTTTCACGGAAATGAAAGTCTTCCATAAGGGTTGGACCACGTTCACCCGCTTTTAAAGAAAATTCATCTTCGGAAAGCTTTAACCCTTGATTAGTTGTGAGCGCTTGGTTTCGATCATCTGTTTTAAACTGCTCGAGCTGTTCTTGCTTGCTTTTTTCATTTACAGGGTGCTTTTTTGTCATACATGTCTTCCTCCTTGATCTTCAGTTAATAATCATTACAAAATGTGTACCCTATCAAAAGTTGAAGCAAACAGAAATGTTGGAATTTTTTCGTAGGAAATCCGTTATTTTCTTGTTATGATTATGAATAAGTATTCATAAATACAAAAATAAAAGGAGAGGGGATACATAGATGAAAACACGGGTAACAGATTTATTAGAAATTCAATATCCAATTGTACAAGGAGGTCTTGCGTATTTAGCGTACGCAGAACTTGCCGCTGCTGTCTCAAATGCAGGCGGGCTTGGACAAATTACAGCTATGACGCTCCGAACACCTGAGAAACTTCGAGCTGAAATTAAGAAAGTACGTTCTTTAACTGAGCGTCCTTTTGGCGTTAATTTTGCTGTTGGAGGTCAAACAGAAGGTTCTTATAAAGAACTTCTCGACGTAGCAGTAGAAGAAAGCGTTCCGGTTGTTTCCATAACAGGAGCAAATCCCGCACCTATTTTTGAGAGATTAAAAGGAACGGGAATTAAAACACTCGTACTGGTAGCCAACGTGCGTCAAGCTCAAAAAGCTGAGCAGCTGGGAGCAGATGCCGTCATGGCAGTGGGGCAAGAAGCAGGAGGACATATCGGACGTGAGGATCTCGGCACAATGGTGTTGATTCCTCGAGTAGCTGCGGCTGTGTCAATTCCGGTCCTTGCAAGCGGAGGGATTGGAAACGGACAAGGATTATTGGCAGCGTTATCATTAGGCGCTGAAGGAATTGAAATGGGAACACGCTTTATCGCGACAAAAGAATGTGTAGATGCTCACGATGCGTATAAACAAGCTATTGTAGAAGCAAAAGAAACCGATACTGTGGTTATTAAACGTTCGTTCGGAGCACCTGGACGCGTGTTGAAGTCACACTACACCCTTGACATTATTGAACGTGAGCACCAAGGAGAGAGGTACGAAGAGTTAAAAGACGTCATTAGCGGAGGGGCAAACTGCCGGTATATTTATGAAAATAAAATCGATGAAGGCTATGGATGGGCAGGTCAAGTCGTTGGACTGATTGATAGTATTCCAACGGTGCAAGAGCTTTTTGACAGTATGATAGAAGAAGTAGAAGCCGGTTCTAAACGACTGCTGAGTATCGTAGAAAAGAAGTAGAGATACAAGCCGTCATACCGCAGCAATTATTCGCATATTTATAATCTATATCTCTAAATGAGGTGAGAGAATGAAAAGGATGCGAGCATTTGCTATTATGACGTTTTTAGTAGTAGGTTCGGGGTATGCAGTTTTTACTAAAAAAGAAGAAGTTTTCAAGACTCAGCAAGCACAAGTGTACGAAGAAGCAAAGCCTGTTATTAAACAAATGGACAAACTGGATATTTGGCATAAAATCAGCAGCGGTTTAACTGAATCGGGCTATGAATCAAGGGGCGTGAATTCTTCCCTTTACTCAAAAGACAGAGTAGAGCTGGATGTGTATATGGAGCCTTCCGTTTCAGCTGATGCCAAAACACAAGAAACGATTAAACAAATGGTATATAAAATACTCGAAGAAAATAAGTTTCAGCAAAAGGCCTTTCATGTAACAATTAAATTCCTGCCCGAAAAACAAGCAAAATAGACTTGTCTCGGCCAGGAAATTTTTTTATTAAAATGCTTTTTCATTGGCTACTGGAATACTCTCTGGGAGAGAAATTTCAGCATTTTTGGGCTGATATGCAATTTTTCCGTCCAGCACATCATTTGCTTTTTGTAGATCTAATAAATTTTCCCATCGTGCGATAATAAAAGCAGCTACCGCATAACCAATAATATTAACTGTGGTCCGGTAATTACCCATAAAGCGATCAGGAGCGAGCATCAGAGCAACGGCAGCTACCGGAATGGATCCGGTTGCTGCTGCGGTAGCAGAGAGAGCAACAAAAGCTGATCCTGGAATACCAGCCATTCCTTTAGACGTAAGAAGAAGGACACCAAGCATTAAAAGCTGATCAGTGAGGCTCAAATCCACGCCCGTTGCTTGTGCTAAAAAGACGAGGGCAAGAGACAAGTAAATGGAAGCACCGTCTAGATTAAATGAATAGCCCGTAGGTACAACAAGGCCAACGACTGCTTTGTTGCATCCTGCTTGTTCGAATTTATCCATGAGCTGCGGCATAACGGCTTCAGTGGAACCCGTAGCAAATGCCAGCATAATTTCTTCTCGTATATATAGAATGACTTTCCACAAACTTAATTTTAAATAGATTCGTAAAATAACAGCTAAAACAAGAACAAATGCTAGACAAGCAATTGTCATAGCGATAAATAGCTTTCCGAATGCAGCAAGTGTTCCAAGACCGTACTGACTAACTGCAAATGCCATGGCACTAAACGTGGCAAGAGCTGTTAATTTCATAATGTATCCCATAATTTTAAACAATACATCATTTACTTTTTCCAATACATTTAAAAGGGTCTCTGCTGTTTTTCCGCCTATATGGACAAGCGCGATGCCAAACAAACAAGAAATTAAAAGCACTTGAAGCATGGAGTTGCTTGAAAAAGCCCCAACTGCACTGTCTGGAATCATATTAAGAAAAAAATCACCTTCACTCGGAAGCTCGGAGCCGTTAGTCTTCGCGTCCACTTCGCTTGTGCTTAAGCTTGAAGGGTCAACATTCATACCGATGCCGGGATTCATTACGTTTGCTACTAATAGACCAATCAATAGAGCGAATGTTGTGACAATTTCGAAATAAAGAATGGTTTTTCCGCCGATACGCCCAACTGTTTTAATGTTTCCAACCTTCGCAATTCCAACAACGACTACTCCAAAAATAAGAGGAGCAATCAGCATTTTGATAAGCTTAATAAAACCGTCTCCAATCGGTTTCACAGCATTTCCAAAGCTTGGCCACAGATATCCTACGGCTATGCCAAGTACAATTGCCATCATAATTTGAAAGAAAAGACCTTTGTAAAAAGGTTTTTGCTTACTTTTTGCCGCTGTTTGTGTCATGTGTTCTCCCTTCGTCGTACAATTTTTTGGATATTACATATAGATGTTATGTTTTTTTACATTTTAACGTAAGGTTGTTTAAGGTGTCATTGGTCTCTTTGACTAAAATTCAATAAAAATATTAGTTGAAGTGTATAAGAAGGGAAGGGAGTGGTTTAAAACATTATTATTTTTAATGCATCTCTTTAAAAAAACTAATAAAAAGCACATGCAAAGGCATGTGCTTTTTATTTATTAAATTAGTTTAATTCCGCTAATTAAAATGATGGTCGCCATAATGGCTTGAAGCGGTCTTGAAGGCACTTTCGTTGATAAACGGCTTCCGAGTAACACACCTGGAATAGATCCAGTTAATAGGTTAGCAGTCAACATGTAATCTACGCTTCCAAAGCTTGCATTTAAAATACCAGCCACTGTAACGAGAAGAAATGCATGTGCAATATCAGTTCCAACCAGCTCAGATGTTTTGAGCTTAAATAAGTACAGCATCGCAATCGCAAATAATGAGCCCGAACCAATCGATGTTAGTCCGACAATGAATCCAAAGACTACGCCAATTCCGATTGTTAATCCTTTTTTCTGATTTAAGTCCATTTCCTGAAACCGATTTGGGCGAATTAATTTATCAAAAAAGACGCGAAAGATAATTGAAATGGCAACCAGCGTCATAACATATCCAAGAGCGTGCTTAATAATCGTCTCTTGATGCTCGTGAAAAGATGGAAACGCATGAAGTGTGACAATAGCCAGCACAGCGCTCGGAATACTTCCGAAGGCTAAATATTTTGCTAATTTAAAGTTAATGGTTCGCTGTTTGTAGTGCTGAGCGACTCCGAATAATTTTGTGATAGAATTGTAGACAAGATCTGTTCCTACGGCAATGGAAGGGTTAATGCCGAGTACAATCAGTAAAGGTGTTAATAAAGCGGCGCCTCCAACCCCGGTTAAGCCTACAAGGGTTCCAACGAATAATCCCATTAAGGTAATTGATAATTCCATGTTTCGTCCTCCTACTCTCAAAACCAAGTACATTGATCTGATTATAGATCATTATAACTCATATGTAAATAAAATTCTGAATATTTTTAGTGGAGTTGAAAAGGTTTTCTTAGCCTTCACTATTTTAGGGAACGGACGATAAAGTCATAGGAAGTTATAAAAAAGTGAATAGAATACGTTTATTTATCTATGATTACGCTCTAATTTGTGTTACAAATGTAAATGCAATAAAAGAGTTTATTTTTATCTCATTTGAAAGACCGGTGAATGCATGAGTTTTGTCACGAAAGATTTGTTAATTAATTTTTTATTTATTTTATTGGCGCTGTTTTTAGTGCAGATGTTTTATTTAATCAAGTATGCTAAACAAATTCATTGGTGGAAAGATCGTTATATCGCGGTATTTCCGATTTTAGCTATTACCTTTTGCCTTTTGTTTCCGGTTAACGGAGCTTATGTCCCGGATGATTATCGAATGGATTTACGAAGAATTCCTTATATTTTAGGAACGTTATATGGAGGCTGGCCGCTAGGAAGCTTGCTTTTTGTCTTTATTTTACTGCTGCGCTTGCTAATTGGCGGGTATGATGTAGGGTTTTTATCAACATTAATTGCTCTTCCGATTTTATCCATTCCTTTATTTTTCATAACGAAATACTTTTTACATTTCTCATTAAAAAATAGAATTATCGTGAGCACCTGTCTTAGTATAATCGGTTCTTTATTAGCTATGCTTGTATCTATTTTTGTCTTGCATGTAACAAGCATTCCTATTAGCGTGTGGGTTCAATTCGCGATTTTAGATGTAGCAGGCATGTTTGTAATTACCATACTGTGGGAAGCGATACGGGCAAATTTACTAGTGCTTCAGCGCCTGATGAAAGCAGAGAAACTAGAAATTGTCAGTCATTTAGCTGCCAGCATCTCTCATGAGGTGCGAAATCCTCTAACGGCAAGCAGAGGATTTATGCAAATGCTGCAAGAAGATGAAAAAGAACCTGCTAAAAAACGCTACATTTCAATTGCGATTAATGAACTAGACCGCGCAAAAGAAATCATTGATGATTACTTGCTGTTTGCCAATTCTGCACCAGAACGAAATGAAAAAATGAATATTTCAGAAGAGATTCATCACGTCACCCATATTATGACGCCTCTTGCCAATATGAATGGAGTCGCGATTGATTTTACATTTGATGAAGAGGTGAAGTGCTTCGTAATGGGAGAAAGAAGAAAGCTTCAGCAGTGTTTAATCAATTTATTTAAAAATAGTATTGAGGCGATGCAAAACGGAGGCACGTTAACTATTAAAGTAGGAAAAGAAGGCGGAGCTGTTATTGTGGATATTATTGATACGGGCTGCGGCATGACGCAAGAACAAATCAACCGGCTAGGCGAACCGTATTTTACAACAAAAGAAAAAGGTACCGGGCTTGGAACGATGGTATCTTTCAGCATTATTCATTATATGAAGGGAAAAGTGAGTGTGTCTAGCGTAAAAGGAAAAGAAACGTGTTTTTCACTTGAATTTCCACTTTGTGAATAAAGAGCAGCCTTAGGGCTGCTTTTTTTATACGCAAAAGTTTTAGAGGTAGATAAGAGTAAACCGATTATTAAAAAAAGTATTGATTTTAATAAATGAAAGCGTTACAATCTATTTAAAGTTATCCGAAACGTTTTGGAGGAATTTTGAGTGACAACGATTAAAGATATAGCGCGAGTTGCTGGCGTGTCTGTAACGACGGTGTCTCGGGCTTTAAATGGTTATTCAGATGTAAATGAAAAAACACGGCAAAAGATTGCAGCCGTAGCAAGAGAGCTGAACTACAGCCCTAATACGTTAGCTCGAGGACTGGTTATGCAAAAGTCGAAGACTATTGGACTACTAGTTTCAGGAATCAGCAGAGAGAGCGTAAAAGATAATTTTACATTTGAAGTGCTGTGCGGTGTAAATGAGCGAGCATCTACTTTAGGGTATGATTTGATTTTATTCAATACAAACACGATGATGCAACGAGAAAAAACGTATACCCAGCTTTGTCGAGAGCGAAGGGTGGACGGGGCAATTATTCAAGGTATTAAGAAAGAAGATCCCTATTTAAAAGAAGTAGTAGAAAGTGATATTCCCTGTGTTTTAGTTGATATTCCCGTTCATTCTAATTCAGTGGGCTATGTCACCACTGATAATGCCTTGGGAGCTAAAAAAGCAGTTGAACACTTAGCGAGTCTTGGCCATAAGCATATTGGGATGATTAACGGACATGAAGACGCATTTGTCAGTCAAGAACGTCTCAACGGATACACAGAAGCGCTTAAAGAATGCGGTTTGTCGTTTCGTCCTGAGTGGGTTGTAAGCGGGAATTTTGAAGAAAAAAAAGCAGAGAAAGCTGCTCAGGAGCTTATAAATCGGCATAAAGAGGTTACGGCTATTTTTTGTGCAAGTGATTTAATGGCACTTGGAGCACTAAAAGCATGCAAAGAACTTGGCCTTCATGTACCGAAAGAGATGTCGATTGTCGGATACGATAATATTGTCCTTGCCTCTTACTCTTCTCCAAATCTGACGACAGTAGGACAGGAAGTATATCAGATTGGCTATGAAGCTGCAGATTTACTAATTGAAATGCTAGAAGGAAAAGAAACAAATATGAAGCGATATCTTGATACAAAGCTGATTATTCGAGAATCAACAGCTAAAAACCACAAATAGTGGTTTTTATATAATGTAAAACCGAAACGTTTCGGGTGTTGTGCGCTTTTTCCAAAACGTTTCGGTAAAACTTAGGGGGATGGAAATGGATTACCGTGTTATTAAAGAAAATGACTTATTTTTACTGACTGATCCAGCAGGAAATATTAATGAAAACCATCAGTATGGTTTAGGATTATATATGAAAGATACGCGTTTTTTGAGCAAATTTCGTTTGAAGATTAATGATGCAGATCCTGTGTTATTGTCCTCAAGTGCAGAGGAGAACCTATTAGCTACAATTCTTCTTACTAATCCGCATATGGAAAAAGAAGGAGATCTCGTCCTATGGCGAGAGTCTATAGAAATAGAGAGAAAACGCTTTATATATGGAGGAGTTTTCTATGAAAAAATAAAGTTAAAAAGCTATTTTCCTAAAAAAATTGCTTTTACATTAAGTGTCCAAGCAGATGTCGATTTTAACGATATGTTCATCGTAAGAGGTTTTCAAACTGGAAATGTCGGAAAACGAACGGGGCAAATAAAAGGAGAAAGCAGCCTAACATATACATACAAAGGAGCAGATAATATTAAGCGGGCGACACGGATTCTCTGGGATAAAAAAGCTTCATATGTGGATGAGCAAGGAGAAGTTACATTTTCTTTTGAACTCAATCATCAAGAAGAAGAAGAAATTACATTAATGGTTCAGCCGCAAATGGGCGAAGACACCAACGAAGATGTTTTATCAGCCGGTGAAGCATTTAGTTTACTAAGCCAATCATATAAAGAATGGGAAAAATTTTCTACAAAAGTAACAACTGATCATCCGACAATGCAGCGTCTTATTACAAGAGGACTTAACGACCTGCGCGTCCTGCTAACGGACGTAGGATTCGGTGTTTTTCCAGTAGCAGGGTTGCCTTGGTTTGGCGTGCCGTTTGGAAGGGATAGTCTAATCGCAGCGCTTCAAATGCTGGCTTTTAATCCCGAAGTAGCAAAAGGAACGCTGCGTACGATGGCAGCGTATCAAGGAACGGCAAATGATCCATGGCGTGATGAACAGCCGGGTAAAATTATGCATGAAATACGTTACGGAGAACTCGCCAACACCAATCAAATCCCTTTTACGCCGTACTATGGAACAATTGACGCAACGCCATTGTTTTTAATTTTATTAACGGAATATGTAAAGTGGACGGGAGACTTGGAGTTTGTACAAGAAATGCAAATGACTATTGATGGAGCTTTGACATGGATCAACGAATATGGGGATAGAGACGGCGATTTATTTCTTGAATATCATCAAGAGTCAAGTAAAGGAATTGCTAACCAAGGCTGGAAAGACTCAGGAGATTCCGTTGTCCATCGCAGCGGTGAATATGCAAAAACTCCCATTGCTTTAGTGGAAGTACAAGGCTATGTATATCAAGCAAAAATGGGTATTGCTTCTTTATATGATAAGTTAAACAAAACAAATGAAGCTAATAATTTACGTGAAGAAGCAAAGCAGCTGCGTAAAAAATTTAATGAAGCCTTTTGGATGGATGACGTATCATTCTACGCAATTGCACTCGATGAACATAAACATCAAGTAGGAACAGTTACGTCAAATCCAGGTCATGTACTTTTAGCTGAGATGATGGATGAGGAGAAGCTGAACAAAGTAGCAGAAAGGCTAGTATCAGAATCTATGTTTTCGGGATACGGCATCCGCACAATGGCAGAAGGAGAAGCAGGCTATAATCCAATGAGTTATCATGATGGGAGCATTTGGCCGCACGATAATAGTTTAATTGTTCTTGGTTTGAGTAAAGCGAACAAGCAAACAGAAGCCAATAAAATTATAAAAGGGCTGGTTGATGCAGCTGGGCATTTTGAATACGACCGCCTTCCAGAATTATTCTGCGGCTATTCAAATAAGTCTGGCAAGCCTGTTAAATATCCCGTTGCCTGCTCACCTCAGGCTTGGGCAGCCGGTACGCCTTTAGCTTTCGTACAGGCAATACTGCGACTGTTTCCAGATAGTACAGCAGGTACTGTACAGATAAATCCTTTGCTCATAGACGATATGAATGAACTTTCTGTAGAAAACCTTGTGATTGGCAGTGGAAAACTGTCATTAACGGTTAAAAAAGAAGGAAGCGAAACTATTATTTACGTGAAGGAAAATACGACAAAATACGAGCTTCTATCTCAATGTAAAGTAAGAGCTCATGTAGGTTAATTCGACGGCGGCTTATTAAGCGTCACTTAATAAGCCGCAGGTCAATGAAATGAAAGGAGACAACCGATGAAGAAGTGGATACTTGCTTTATGTCTGCTGCTGGCAGTGACCGGAGCAGTTTTAACTGGATGTTCAAACGTACAAGAAGTTTCTGGGGAAAATGATCGAGTCGAAATTGTGTTGGCCGGCTGGGGAGGCAACCCAACAGAAACGAAGCTGCTTAATCAAACTATTCAAGACTTTGAAAATCTTCATCCTTCCATTCATGTGAAGCATGAAGTAATCACTGATCAATACATGGATATTTTAAAAACACGTTTAATCGGGGGAAACGGTCCAGATGTTTTTTACCTTGATGCACTTGAAGCGCCTGGCCTTATCAATACAGGGGTTTTAGAACCTTTGAATTCTTATGTAAAGTCCGATTTTGATGTTCAAGATTTTGAGAAACCATTATTGAAAGCGTTTCAAAAAGATGGAGAAACGTATGGTTTTCCGAAAGATTACTCCACGTTAGGCTTATTTTACAACAAAAAGCTGTTTAAAGAAGCAGGAGTAGAAGTACCAAAAACATGGGATGAGTTTGAAGCAGTTTCAAAGGTATTCAAAAAGAAAGGGATTCAAGCATTTGGGGTCACGCCGGAATTAGCGCGTGTCTTTTATATGGCGCAGGCAAACGGAGGAGACGTGGTAAAGAACAATAAGGCAAACTTTGCTACGAAAGAAGTGGTGGACGCTCTTCAGCCGCTCATCGACCAGCATTTAAAAGATAAAACGTCTGTACAACCCTCTGATGTAGGTGCAAGTTCAGGTACGGACATGTTTGCACAACAAAAAGTAGCTATGGTAATTGAAGGGAATTGGATGATTCCGTTTTTACAAGAGTCCTTCCCAAAACTTGATTACGGTACAGCGGAAGTTCCGACAATAAACGGTCATAAAAATACAATGGCATTTACGGTCGCGTATGTAATGAATGCTGATTCAAAAAAGAAAAAAGCATCTTGGGAGCTCATTCAGTACTTAACAGGAAAAGAAGGAATGGAAACTTGGACAAGCAAGGGCTACGCATTACCAACAAGAAAATCCGTAGCGGATAAACTTGGTTTTGCTGAAGACCAAAAACGAGGTCCATTAGTAAAAGGAGCTGCTTATGCTACTGTCTGGCAAGACGGCCCGTATTTACCTATTATCATGAATAACTTTAATAACCAGTTTTTAAGCGCCTTTTTAGGACAAAGTGATTTAGAAACAGCTTTGAAAAAAGCACAAAAGCAGGCAAACCAAGAGATTAGTATTTATCAATAAGACTAGGCGGGGGAGTGGAGGAAATGAAAAACAGAAAAATACGAACGTACAAACCTCGTGATGTTGGGCAAGGATATGCTTTTATGTCACCTACACTGTTTGTGCTTTTGTTATTTGTTATTGCACCTATTTTTTACGCCATATTTTTATCCTTACATAAAGTTCAGTTGTTGGGGGGGACTGAGTTCCATTTTCGAGGGCTTGAGAACTACATGAAGGTCCTTGAAGATGACAAAGCTAAAATTGCTCTTTGGAATACGGTGAAGTATGTAGTAATTGTTGTACCGGTACAAACCGCATTGGCACTTATACTGGCTGCCACATTAAATGCAGGGCTAAAAGCAGAAAAAGTTTTTCGTATTATTTATTTTTTACCTACGCTTACATCATCGGCTGTATTAACGCTTATTTTTATGTGGATGTACAATCAGAATGGGATTGTGAACGAGTTTCTAAAGTTTGTTGGTCTTCCAACTTACAATTGGCTTGGAGATCCGCAAGTTGCTTTAATTGCCATTATGATTATGAACATCTGGGCAACAGCGCCATTTTTTATGGTTATTTATTTGGCAGCTTTGCAGGACGTACCCGATTCGCTGTATGAAGCAGCTCAGTTAGATGGTGCTAATGTGTTTCAACGATTTTGGCATATTACAGTTCCAAATCTGAGGCCGGTTACATCGTTCGTAGTGATCATGGGACTAATTGGTACGTTTCAGTTATTTGATCAATCATTTATTTTCTCAGGAGGCTCAGGAGGTCCTAATAACTCCACTCTGACTGTTGTTCTTCTTATTTATCAATATGCATTTAAAAATTTAGGTACCATGGGGTATGCTGCAGCACTAGCCTTTATGCTGGCGCTCGTGATTTTGGTGGCAACGGTTATTCAGCGAAAGTTTTCAAAAGAAGAAAGTATGTACTAAGGGGGGAAGAAAAAAGTGAAGAAGAAAACGGGAGTCCTCATTTTATATACGATTTTAAGCATATATGCGCTGATTACGCTGATCCCATTTATTTGGGCGCTGTCAGCTTCTTTCAAAACGCTTGAAGAAATTGTGTCAGGTACGGTGAACTTTATTCCGAAACACTTTACGCTAGACAACTATAAACAAATTTTTGTGGAACAAAAGTTGTTCCCTCGCTGGATGTTTAATAGCTTATTTATTGCTGTTGTAGGAACAGCTCTGAATTTGCTATTTAACTCAATGGCTGGTTATGCCCTTGCACGCCTCAGTTTCCCGGGAAAGAAAAGTTTGTTTATTATTATTTTAGCTGTTCTTATGATTCCTGGACAAGTAACCATGATCCCTAATTTTTTAATTTTGAAAGAGTTAGGCTGGTTAAATACCTATCAGGGAATGATTGTACCCGGAATGGTGAATGCGACATTTATATTTATGATGCGTCAATTTTTTATTAATTTCCCAAAAGAGCTTGAAGAAGCAGCGGAGTTGGATGGGTTATCAAAGTTTGGAACATTCTTTAAAATAGTCCTTCCACTTGCAAAACCTGCCCTAGCAGCACAAACGATTTTTGTATTTATGGGATTTTGGAATGATTTTATGAAGCCTTTAATTGTGATGTCTGATGAAAATATGTTTACATTAACTTTAGGTCTCAACACATTCAAAGGTCAGTATATCAGTTATTGGAACTATATTATGGCAGCTTCCATGGTTTTTACACTTCCCATTTTACTCATTTATGCGTTTTTTAATAAATATTTTATTAAAGGAATCTCGTTTACTGGAGGAAAATAAAAAAGAGGCTGGGATAAAAATATTTTAGTTAGAATTATAAACGAACGATTAATTTAATTAATCGTTCGTTTTTGGTTATTATGATGAACGTGAATTTCATATGTTTTTAATGAAGTTCACTCACATACTGATCAATCATCGTCTGTAAATCCTCTAGCCTTGTCTTACTTTTGTTGACAGACATCTGCTGTAACGAATGAAGAGCACTATCAACAACAAATTTGCGGGGATTTGATTGTTTAAACAGCTCTTCTTCAATAAAACTAATAAGCTCTGTGCATTTTTGACGTTCAAATTCATCCGTAAATTGTTTGTGAACTTGTTTTTTTAAATCGATAAGTGCTGCAGAAATGTCCTGTTCTATTTGATTTTTAGTATTCGGGCAAGATGGAAGCCATTCTTTAATCGTTTGCGGATTGAGCAAAATGTCTCCTGAATTTGCTACTTCGTCTACAAGAGGAAGCAGGCGCTTGACACTGTAGCTTATAATTTCATGCGGATCGGTACTTGTGCCGTTAACCATAAAATTATAGTGAAAGTTGCGATGAAGCATGCCAAGAAACATAATTGCGCAATCTAGCAGGTACGGTTTTTTTTCTTCTCCAAATAAATCAATGAACCGTTTGTAGAACCAGTTTACTTCAATAAACTGGGTTTTTTTTATGTATGCTTTTAAATCAGGGTCATTGGAAACAAATACTTCTTCAAGTAATGTAAAAAATTTATGTTTGTGATGGTTTTTCATCTGTGCATCAATTTGTTTAACAAATATATCTACATCGTTCAGACTTTTACCAACCAGCAGCTGATTCCGCTCTTGTTCAATGGTCGTATGAAGCCATGTGAAAACAGCGATTAATAATTCATTTTTTGAAGAAAAATAGTTGTAGAATGTTCCTTTTGAAATGCCGCTATAATCAATGATGTCTTGAATAGAAGTAGCTTGAAATCCTTTTTCAACGAAGAGATGGTGTGCATTTTTTACAACTTGCTGTTTTCGGTTATTCATTATTATCACCTAAATATAAAATTAGACTCATGGTCCAACTTTATGATACATGATTTAAAGCGTTTACACAAATGTTCTTTTTGAAGCGAATTATGATATTGCGTATATGTATTGATATAAAAGGACTGTACCGTTAAAAAAAGCTCAGTAAATAAAGAAAATTAACGCAGGATTTTTCACTTGCATAAATTGAACTCACAGTATAATATACTCTATGTAGAACATATGTCTAAAAAAATGAACTTAAAGTATAAGGGGGTACAATAATGAGTCAATCGATAAATCAAATGGAAAAGCCGCCTTATGGCATAATTGCTATTTTGTTAATAGGCGCTTTTATCTCATTGTTGAATGAAACGTTATTAAATGTTGCGCTTCCGTCTATTATGAAAGACTTAGATGTGACAACGTCAACCGTCCAGTGGCTTTCTACTGGTTATATGTTAGTGAATGGTATTATGATTCCAACTACCGCTTTTTTAATTCAGCGCTATTCTGTGAGAGGCTTATTTTTAACGGCGATGACTTTATTTACAGCAGGAACAATACTTGCCGGTGCTTCGTCCGTCTTTTCGGTCTTGTTAACCGCTCGTATTATTCAAGCATCAGGCGCAGCCATTATGATGCCGCTTTTAATGAACGTATTGCTCACAAGTTTTCCATTAGAAAAACGCGGAGCTGCGATGGGGATTTTCGGTTTAGTTATGATTTTTGCTCCGGCAATTGGTCCTACCTTATCAGGGTGGCTAATTGAACACTATGAGTGGAGAATGCTGTTCCACCTTGTTACGCCAATTGCAGCAATTGTGTTAATAGGCGCTTTCTTCCTATTAAAAGACAAAAAAGAAAAAGTGGAAATCAATTTGGATTTCCTATCACTTGTGTTATCTACAATTGGATTTGGAGGACTTCTATACGGATTTAGCTCAGCAGGGGATAAAGGCTGGGATTCTGTGGAAGTATACGGCACCATTATCGTAGGAGCTGTGTCTCTGATTTTATTTATTACGCGTCAGTTCAAGCTGAAAACACCTATGCTTGAATTTCGCATTTTTAAATATCCAATGTTTGCTTTATCATCAACGATTTCAATGGTGATCACAATGGCATTATTCTCAGCCATGCTGCTAATGCCAATTTATGTTCAAACGGTACGAGGCATTTCTCCGCTTCATTCAGGATTACTAATGCTTCCAGGTGCGCTATTAATGGGTGTGATGTCACCGATTACCGGAAAATTATTTGATAAATTCGGAGCGCGTGCACTGGCTGTAACGGGTCTGACGATTACAGCCGTTACGACGTATTTCTTCAGTAACTTAGAGCTTGATACGACGTATACAACGCTCATTACGCTTTACACGCTTCGCATGTTCGGAATGTCCATGGTGATGATGCCGGTTATGACAAACGGATTAAATCAGCTGCCGCAGCGCTTTAATCCGCATGGTACTGCCATGAACAATACGCTTCAACAAGTATCAGGAGCTATTGGTTCGGCTCTATTAGTAACGGTGATGTCAAACCGTACAGCTACGCATGCAAAAGAGCTCGCTCAAGATGCAATGAGCGGAGCAGGAGCAGCGAATGCAACCGCAGCCGGAGCAGCTCAAATGAAAGAACAGATTGGGATGCAGGCAATGGTACAAGGGATTAACGATGCGTTTGCTGTCTCAGTAGTACTAGTGGTAGTTGCCTTAATTCTTTCATTGTTTATGAAACGCGCAACGCCGGCAAGTGAAGATGAAGTGATAAAGGAAAAAGCAGGACGCGAGCAATTTGCTAAATGAAAAAAAATCCCCGCTGAGACAGCGGGGATTTTTTTAGCTTGTATATCTAAAGCTTAAGCCCATTTTCTTTAATAATTTCCGGTAGCCGATGGACGTTTGATCAGCCATAATATGCGCTTCCATCTGCAGGTCTAAAGGCAAGTCTTCAGGTTTTTGGTTTTCAACCATTTCACGGTCTTCGTCAAAGACGCGAAGGTTAAAGTCATACACACCTTCAACGGGAGAATCTTTGTCAAAGTTTCGAGCAATTGGTGCGAATAAACGTGTTTCGCGGGCTGAAATAGGAGAGACTGCATTCATAATCCACAGCTCTGCGCCTTCTGGGAAGTATACTTTTAGCGTAGCTGCAAACGGCGGATAAACATCAAAGACGCGAAGCCATTTAAAATCAGGTGGATTTAAATGCTGCTGTTCTTTGGAATAATTGCTCATGGTGCTCGTATATTCTACATGAAGCCCATACTCTGTATCGCTTACTTTATATTTAGGCACAAAGGCGTTGTTTCGATCACCAAATGTGTCCGTGTGAACCCAAGCAAAATGAGCTACGTCTAAAAAGCCTTCCATTTGACGACCGGCCGAACCCATGATATCAAAGCTCGGACAAACAATTTGCTGAAAATCAGGGTCCTCCCACGCATCGAAGTAAGGCAGGTTATCTTGTTCTCCTGTCAGGGAAGTCCACACTAATCCAAATCGTTCAATAACTGGATAGACGGCCATACACAGGCGGGGAGAAATGTTGGCATCAGGGTGAGCTGGAATCGATGTGCATGCGCCGTCCGTTGCATAGCGGAAGCCGTGGTAAGGACAGACAATTTCATCATCTTCCACCCAGCCCATGCTAAGGGGGGTGCCTCGGTGAACGCATAAATCACGAGCCGCTACTACTTTGTGTGTGGTACGGTATAGAACTAGATTTACATCTAGCAGTTTTACGGACGTTGGTTTCTCTGTTACATCACTGCAGCGTGCGACGGGGTACCAATACTTAGCGAGCGTCGTCCAATCTTCCAGGCTGAACGTGCAGTCTCTTGGGTAGGGAGTTGCCGTTTTTGATTTGGTCATGGTTGGTTGTTGTTCCATCTATTTTCTTCCCTTCTTTTGTAAGCTCTTTTACTAAGGGTAATATAAAAAAAGAAAATTCACACAATTTATGTAAGGAGTTCTAACATAAAATATGGAACTTTGTAGAAAGTGCGAATTTCAGAAGACGCAAATTAGAGAATATACTAATAAAAAAATTTAAAAAAGCGCTTCCTAAATGAATTTAAACGTGATATAATTTTCCAAGACGCTGGTGTAGCTCAGTAGGTAGAGCACTTGCATGGTAAGCAAGAGGTCGCAGGTTCGATCCCTGTCGCTAGCATACTAAAAAACCTTCTTTCTTGTTGAAAGAAGGTTTTTTTATCTGTGTTGGCTTTAAAATTCTTCTCCGAATTATTCTTCCCCGCCTTGTGAAAATTTTAACAGTTTGATAGCCTTATTAGGACGCTGTGAGAAAACATGTGTATCTTTTTCACTATGTCTTATGAATCATATTCAGAAATAATCTTAAAAGAATGTTTATTGCCTCTAAGTATTGGGTACACGAAACTGGGGGGGTTAAATTTCAACAGGGAGTGTGAACGGTAATTTGATTACGTTTAAGAATGTGTCAAAGCAATATCCAGACGGTACGACCGCCGTGAAAAATATTAATCTAGAAATTAACGAAGGAGAGTTTTTCGTTTTAATTGGTCCGAGTGGGTGTGGGAAAACAACCACCTTAAAAATGATTAACCGTCTTCATGATATTACCGAAGGAGAACTATACATAAAAGATAAGCTCGTATCGGACCACAACATACATGAGCTACGCTGGAACATTGGTTATGTCTTGCAGCAGATTGCTCTTTTTCCTCATATGACCATCGCTGAAAATATAGCTATTGTACCCGAGATGAAGCATTGGAAGAAAAACAAAATCAAAACGCGCATTGATGAACTGCTTACCTTGGTAGGACTAGACCCAAAGCAGTATCGAAATCGAAAGCCGTCTGAGCTCTCAGGTGGCCAGCAGCAACGTGTAGGTGTAGCACGTGCCCTCGCAGCTGATCCCCCCGTTATTTTAATGGACGAACCCTTTAGTGCCCTCGATCCGTTAAGCCGCGAACAGCTTCAGCAAGATGTTATTAGCTTAAAAGAAAAAATCAAAAAAACATTTGTGTTTGTTACGCACGATATGAGCGAAGCGATGACGCTTGGAGATCGTATCTGCCTAATGAAAGACGGGGAAATTGTTCAAGTTGGAACCCCGGAGGAATTCATTCAAAAGCCTAAGAATGAATTTGTAAAAACGTTTATTGGAAATCAAGGAAATGCTTTATTTGAGACATTGGATATGTTTCTCAAAGAAAGTGAACAGCCAGACGTAGAACCTACTGAAGAGCTAGCTTCAACCGCTACTGTTCAGCAGGCAATGGACGCCCTTTACGACCATGAAGCAATAGCCGTGAAAAAAGGGAGCAAACGCATTGGCGTTGTAACGCGCAAAACTCTATTAGCGTTTCTTTCTGATAAGACGAAAGAAGGAGGAACGCTGTAATGAATGCACTAAGCACATTACTAGATCAACGAGGAGACGCACTGTTTCAAGCTCTTCTTGAACACATTCAAATTTCAGTACTGGCCCTTGTTATCGCCGTATTAATTTCAGTGCCGCTCGGACTGTACTTAACGAGACATGACCGCATTGCTGAACCGATCATTGGCGTAACAGCCGTACTGCAAACCATTCCTTCACTCGCTTTATTAGGATTACTGATTCCTCTTGTCGGAATTGGAACCTTTCCCGCGGTTATTGCACTGTTTTTATATTCGCTTCTTCCTATTGTACGAAATACATATACCGGAATTAAAGAAGTGGACCCATCTTTAATTGAAGCATCCAAAGCCATGGGGATGAACTCGTGGAGACGATTAATTAAAGTAGAACTTCCTCTAGCGCTTCCTGTCATTATGGCCGGGATTCGCACAGCGATGGTACTCATTATTGGTACAGCGACAATCGTGGCTCTTATCGGAGCGGGCGGACTCGGAAGCTTAATTTTGCTTGGTATTGACCGAAGCGATAATAGTTTGATTTTATTAGGAGCCATTCCAGCAGCATTATTAGCGCTTATTTTTGATGGAATTTTGCGAACGATTGAACACTCAGCTAAAAAAGGGTCCAAAAAACGCTCGTTTATTATGATCATCGTATTAATACTCATTCTTGTTTCTCCGTTTGCAGCTATGAGCGCAACAAAACCAGACCTTGTTATCGGAGGTAAAATTGGTGCAGAACAAGATATTTTAATTAATATGTACAAAGAATTAATTGAAGATCAAACCGATATGAAAGTAAATCTTCGATCGTCGCTTGGAAAAACAGTATTTGTATTTGAGGCTCTGCGTAACAAGGAAATTGATTTGTACCCTGAATATACGGGTACAGCCATTGTGACGCATCTAAAGGAACAGCCGGACAGCAAAGATGAAACAGAGGTGTACAAGCAGGCAAAAGAAGGATTTCAAAAGAAATTCGGCATTGTCTATTTAGATCCAATGAAGTTTAACAACACGTACACATTGACCGTAACAAAAGAATTTGCAAAAGAAAATAATCTAACTACCGTTTCAGATTTGGCAAATGCAACAGATAAAGTAAAAGCAGGGTTTACGCTGGAGTTTAAAGATCGTGAAGACGGCTATGTAGGCATTCAAAAAGAATATGGTCTTACCTTCCCGAATATTAAAACGATGGAGCCGAAGCTTCGCTATCGCGCTGTAGAAAAAGGCGATATTAATATGCTGGATGCTTACGCAACAGATCCTGAAATCAAACAGTTTGGTTTGAAAGTCTTAAAAGACGATCAGCAGTTCTTCCCTCCGTATCAAGGAGCGCCTGTGCTTCGTGAAGATACGCTAAAAGAGCATCCTGAACTGAAAAAAATCTTAAATCAACTGGGCGGTAAAATCAGTGATGACGAAATGCGTGAAATGAACTATCAAGTAAATGCAAAAGGAAAAACAGCTGAAGAAGTTGCTCATCAATTCTTAGTGAAAAAAGGATTAATTAAAGAGTAAAAACGAAGAAAAAAGCTAGGACAACAGTATGTTAGTTGAAAAAAGATCCGAATGATGAATCGTTCGGATCTTTTTATTTTAGTTGGTTCTAGCAGTTGATTCATACTCGATTATTTACTCCATTCGTCCGTCTTTAGATTGGCGTGATTTTGTTAGGTCTCAATCTCTTTTTTATGCGAGAGAAGCATTAATGAAAATGAGGCCTTATGAACAAGCTAAAGGTACCGAATTTGTTTTCTGATGGAAGGGAGGCGCTTTTATGAATTCATTTTTTACGTGTCATCCTGCACAACATTCCTTTCAGCTTTTTTCAGTTGAACATCTTGTAACTTTAGCTATTATCGTGATCATAGGAGCATTTATTTTTTTGTGTCGAAAGCAGCTGCGAAAAAAGAGGTTTGTGTTCGTTTTGATTTCACTCGTTCTAATTACTTCAGAAACGGCCTACCAGGCTTGGGAAATCGTATGTCATCAGTGGTCTGCTGAAACTTCCTTGCCTCTTCAGCTCAGTGACATAGTCGTGCTGCTGGCTGCTGTTATGCTGATAACCAAAAGCAGGTTTCTTTTTTATTTTGTGTACTTCGCAGGAATCAGCAGCTCTGTTCAAGCGATGATTACCCCAGACCTTGGCGGCTATGCGTATGCCCAGTTTCGCTATGTGCAGTTTTATGTATCGCATGGCGGTGTGGTACTTGCTTGCTGTATGCTAATTGCTGTCTGCAGATATGAGCCGACGTTTCGTTCTTTGTGGGTAAGCGTAGTATTTGTTAATCTGTACGGAGGTTTTATCTATGTCATGAATCGTTTACTCGGGGCGAATTATTTATACATGATGAAAAAGCCAGAGCACGCTTCCTTGCTGGATGTTCTTGGACCTCATCCTTGGTATTTAGTATGGATTGAAGGAATCATGATTTTTAGCTTTCTTGTCCTTTATCTGCCGTTTTGGGTACATAAAAAAATTGAAAATGATAAAAGCAAAGTCAATTTTATTGAAGCAGAATGATAATACTGGTAGTTTATAAGTGTAAACTAACTCGGATTTTCTGAAGGAAAAGGAAAGAATGACTGAACAAGCCGTGAGAGGCAAGCGTAAAAAATAGAAAAGAAAAAAGTAAGCACAGACATCAGAAGGAGAGTATCAAAATGAAAACACTGGTTATTTTAGCGCATCCAAACTTAGCATCTTCTCGTATTAATAAAGCGTGGGCAGAGCGAGTAAAAAAAGAGAAGGATGTGTACGTTCATGATTTATATGCAAACTATCCCGATTTCAAAATTGATGTAGAAAAAGAGCAGGAGTTAGCTGTTCAATTCGATCGTATTGTTTTTCAATTTCCATTTTACTGGTACAGCTCACCGGCACTCTTAAAAGAGTGGCAAGATGTTGTCTTAACATACGGATGGGCTTATGGAAGCAAAGGTACTAAACTTCAGGGAAAAGAGTTTGTCGTAGCTACTTCGACAGGGGGCCCTGCAGAAGCTTATCAAGAAGGGGGATACAACCGTTACCCAATGAATCATCTGCTTCTTCCTTTTCAAGCTATGGCAAATTTAACAGGTATGAAGTTCCGAACGCCATTTTTATTTCAAGGAGCAGGCGGTGATCTGAGTGACAAAGTTATTCAAGATAGTGCGGAAAGCTACGCTCGATTGCTAAGATAATAAAAAAAGCCGTGTCACAGCGGCTTTTTAATTTGCGTTTGTTCGTGAGAAAGAAGTAAGCAGCTTTTGAGGAGCAATATCTAATCCTTCAATGAGTAGTCCTGTCATAGCCGTTAGACTCCCGACTTCAAAAGATTCCCCGGCTCTCCAAAATGCTGATTCACCTTGTTTGATATAAATTTTCAGTCCGTTATCGCCAGCTACCCAGCCTTCCCCGTGAACGACTAAAAGAAGCTGTGGAATCGTAGCTTCTTGACGAGGGGTATAATCATTTTCTTGAAAAGATAAAAAGCTGATTTTGACATCTCCAGTATGAGAAAGTAACGGGTTTACTTTATAGGTAGAATGAAGAAAGGAACGCTCTTCTTCAGCTTGAAAACCATATAATTTCATCATTTCATCTCCTTGGCTAAAAAATATAAAAAGAAGTCCTTCTCCTTTCATATACGCATGTAACAGCAAAAATAGAACTCCAAAGAAACGGCTGTTTCTAGGAAAATGGCTTCATTTTTTGTCGAAGCTGAAAATTTTTTGAAGGATAGGGAGGAAAAACAGAAGTTTTTTTGAATAGTATAAAAAAGGTGTCCGCTAATGGACACCTTTTCCTAATTTAAAAATGACTGTAACGCTTGTTTGTTTTCTTCAAGGTCGATGCTTAAAACAGCACCAATACCGGATATTCGTTCATTTGAATAGGAACCTTCAACCGGTAAACGAAGAGATTTTAAATCTGGCTGATTTCCAACTAAAAAATCTTTTCCTATCACGATAAATGTTTTTGGCGGAATATTTGTATCCACATATGGATCAATGACGCCCCATAGCTTAGGAGCTTTCGCCAGCGTCCTTACTTGAAGAGCTTCATCCATTAATTTACCGATCACTTCTTGTTGACGCTTTACGCGCCCGAAATCACTTTGGCTATCATGTCGGAATCGCACGTATCCTAGTAATTTATCTCCGTGAAGAGTTTGTTTTCCAGGTTTTAGCGTCATGCCAATTCCTGATGACATTTCGTGCGGCACGGTAACCGTAATTCCCTCAGGGGCAATCGTATCGGCAACTTTAGAAAAACCTTTAAAATCAACAACGGCATAATAGTTTACATCTACGCCGAAATTTTCTTTAATTGTCTTACGCATTAATTCGGGCCCGCCAAATGCATAGGCTGAATTTAATTTGTTTTTGCCATGTCCGGGAATATCCACATATGAATCACGCATCAAAGAAACAATTTTAGGCTGATTGCTGTCTTTGTCATAATGAGCAATCATGATTGTATCGGCACGCGAATGTTCTTCACCTCGAGAGTCAATTCCAAGAAGCAGCACATTCATGCTATCTAAATTGGCACTTGCACCATTAAAATCAAATTGTCCATCTTTCCCAAAAGCTCCGTCTGCTTCTGCTAACCCTTGTTGGTATTGATAATACACATACGCACCAGCGGCGATTACAAGAATGAGAAAGAAAAGAAGTAGCTTTCTAAAGCGTTTCTTTTTTCTTTGCTTTTTTCTTTTATGTTGTTTACGTTCTGTACGTTCTTCCAAATGTCTCACCATCGCATTCAAAAATATTAATACTTTTTTGTTTGAAACCAACTATGCAAAAAATTATAAAACGACATAATAAAATTAACACTAAGGAATTAGATTAGCAAGTACGTTCACTAGTAAATCTGCGAAGACAGCTAAAATAAGAGAAGTGTACAAATAGAAGAAAGAGGAAATAAAGGTTATTTTTTTCGAGGATATTTGTTATAATCTATCATAGTTAGGGAAAAAGTTCTGCCTTTTAAGAATGGAATAAGAGGAAAGTCTCTGTTTGCGGAGAATCAAATATAGGTCTAAATGCAGAAAAAAGGAGTGAAGCGAATGAGTATATATGTGTCATCTTCGAACCTTGTGCTGATTCCAGAAGCGGCGTTAAGTCATTGGAAACCTTATGGCGCGGGGGAATTGACCGGAGCTATTATTTCAGGTAAAGATAGTGCTGAAATAATTAAAGAGCTTAATCAATCGTCTATTCTGCCTTTTACAAGTTTTTTCTATCGAAAGCATTTTGTTATTCTGTTTGATAAAGAACAAGCGAAAAATCATTTTGAACAGCTGCTTTTATTATATAAATCTCAGGGCTATATTTTTTATTCTTCTACTTTGTACGATGATCACTGGTCCCAGGTCCTTGAAGGAACGAAGCAGCTGCTAACGGTAAATGGGCAAGTGGTGCCGGTGCTCGAGCTTGAACAAAACGGTGAATTTGATGTTGTGCGTGATGACTGCGGTCTGCACATTGTTATAGATGATGACGAAGACGAAGAGAAGCAGCTAGAAAAAAAAGTTCATGAGCTTCCGCTTGAAGAAGGTACCTATTTCATTGGCGATCCGGGATTTGTTGAAAACCGAGACATGCTGGTAAAAGAATATTTTCCTAAAGGTACGTATGAATTTATTTATAGATACGGAGAAAATGGCTGGCTGATGAAAGTAAGTATTCAGCGAAAAGCGATTAAAGAGCAGCTTACTACTCTTCACGCGGCTTTGTCTTAACCTCTATTCATTGTACAATATTGCTAAATAACTATGTTATAATAGTAATATTGCACAATGAAAGGGGTTTTTTTAATGGAAGCACGTTTACAAAAAGTCGTATCGTGGCTGGAAGAAAAGAACGTAGAAGCAGCCTTTATTTCGTCAACCGAAAACGTATTTTATTTAACTGGATTTCATACGGATCCGCATGAGCGTTTACTTGGCTTATTTGTGTTTAACGAAGCAGAGCCGATGCTTGTTTGTCCATCAATGGAAGTGGGACAAGCAAAAGAAGCCGGCTGGAAGTTTGATGTAATTGGATATGAAGACCATCAAAATCCTTGGGAACTTATTAAAGAAGCTTTACATAAACGAAACGTAATAGATGTGAAAAAGGTTGCTGTAGAGAAAGAGCAGCTGCTGTATGCGAGAGCCGAAGAACTGCTTAGCTTATATCCAAATGCTGAGCTAGTCGGAGCAGAAGAGAAATTAAATCAGCTGCGTTTAATTAAAGATGAGCGTGAAGTTGAGATTCTGCAAAAGGCAGCTGCCTTAGCTGATTTTGGTGTAGAAGTAGGCGTAGCTGCTTTAAAAGAAGGCGTTACGGAAATGGATGTTCTGGCTAAAATTGAATACGAGTTAAAGCGAAAAGGAATTCGCGAGATGTCGTTTTCAACGATGGTTTTATTTGGTGAAAAAACGGGAGAAGCGCACGGGAACCCAGGTCTCCGCACGTTAAAGCCAGGAGATATGGTTCTGTTCGATTTAGGTGTAGTGCTAGACGGATACTGTTCAGATATTACGCGTACAGTCGCTTACAAGTCTATTAATGATAAGCAAAAAGAAATCTATGAAACGGTACAGCGCGCTGAGCAGGCAGCACTTGAAGCTTCCAAGCCCGGCACTCGCATTGGCGACTTGGACATGGTAGCACGCAATATTATTACAGAAGCAGGATATGGAGAGTATTTCTTGCATCGTCTTGGTCATGGTCTTGGTATTAGCGTGCATGAGTTTCCTTCAATGAGCCGCAACAATGATGATGTGCTTCAAGAAGGCATGGTATATACAATTGAACCGGGTATCTATATTCCAGGACTTGGAGGCGTGCGTATCGAAGATGATGTAATCATTACAAAAGATGGATACGAAACGTTAACGAAGTACCCAAAAGAATTACAAATTATTTCATAATAATGTCATAAAAAATAGAGGCTGCCGTGGTGCAGGCTCTATTTTTTTATGGGAAAAGAAAAAATTGGTTAAGGTTTCTTGTTTGCTTCTTGATACAATTTCATAGTATGTTACGAAACGATAACATTTCTATCACATTTTCTAAAAACTATATCGTAAGCGAGTGCAGTAGTATATGCTGTACAGTAGGGAGCTTTTTAAGGTCGCAAGCAAGGAGGTTTTTTATGAGTAATTTTACAAAAGATGAAGAATTAATTATACATAAAGCAATAGATGTATTTGGTCAAAAGGATCGAATTGAAGATTATTCAGATGAAAGAAAAAAGCATGGTATTCACGTTGTGGCGTGTGAAAATCATCCGCGTCAAGATGTAACCGCGTATGCAACGCTCGGTGGTCATCAATGTCCGACAGGCTACACAGTTGGAGGGATCCCGCTTCGAATTGAAATCGTTGGGGCTTGTCATGAGGAATTCGGTATTTATTCTGCTATTTTAGCAAACTGTATTTTCCATATGATGAAATCTCATGTGTCCATCTTCCCAGGAGCTATTTATAAAGACGTTATCGCAGTCCTTGATGACAGCTTTCATATGCAGCATATTTTGCTGATTCCGCCGTTTTTATGGGATAATTTTTCAACGATTGAACTATCTGATAAAAAAGTAACGTTCCTGCAGGCCGTTCCGATTTCAGAAAATGAACGTGCTTTTGCACTTGAGTACGGGGTAGATTCGTTGCTAAGCCGCTTTGATGCTGAGCAGGTGAATGTTTTCAATTTAGAAAGAAGATCTGTTGTATAAACAAAAAGAGCGCCGACTGAGACGCTCTTTTTTGTTATTGATTAGTAGGTCAATTCTTTTTGCGGTATAGCTTTTTTATGACTCGTTTGGTAGCTGTGAAGCACCATGCCTGCTATGATAACTCCCATTCCAACCCAAGAAAGAATCGATGGCAAAGGGCTTGATAGAAGGAAGACCTCTCCTAGCAGGGCAAATAAAACTTCCATCGATTGTGTAGCTTCAACTGCACCTAACTTTTGAGAATCTTTTTTAACAAGGTCGGTTGCTGCAAAAAATAAGACCGTTGCACATACTCCTGAAAGTAAAGCAACTAAACTGCTTTGATAAATCTGAGTTGTTTTTGGTAGTCCATCGGTCACGTAGGCATAGACAGAAAGAATAATCCAAAACGGCAGGCTTGAAAGCGTCATTCCAAGCACGCGCTGAAACGTATTAAGTGACGACACTTCCATCATTTTACGGTTGCCAAGCGGGTACGCAAAAGAGGCAATCAAAATGGGAACGGTACAAAGCAAGGCAGTAGCGGCCGACAGTTCAGTCGCATGCTCAAGCTGCATGAGCACAACTCCTATTAAAATAATAAACGAAAAACCTAGCTGCTTGAAAGGAATGCCTCCTAGCTTCTTTCTTTCCTTGTAAAACAAAGGAGCTAGGAGAGACCCCGATAAAATTGTGATTTGCCAAGTTCCTGCAATAAGCCAGCCGGGACCGTAGGCTGAAGCAAAACAAAGAGGAGCGTAAAATAACCCAAATCCAACCGTGCTCCAAAGCAGCCATTTTTGCGGCTGGGCTTTTATTTCTGCCACCACAGGTTTAATACCACCCCAAAAATAAACGAGTACAAGCAAAAGAGGTACCATAAAAAAATAGCGCAGCGACGCGCTCCACGCCCAGCTGCCTCCGGATAAATCCATCGCTCTATTTAAAACGAATGTAAAAGCAAAAAAGAATGAAGCAGCAATGCCTAATGAAAGAGGCTTCACTTGGATTCCTCCTCACTTGTCAGCGCTTCACCTAGCGTCAGCCAGTTCGTTTCGACAAGCTGCGATGTCAGTGCGGCATCTTTTTGACCGCAAGCGTTTATGATTTCTTTGTGCTGATCAACGGAAGCAAGGCTAGCAAGAGACGAAAAACGAGCGATTTCCAGACGTTGAATTTTGGAGCTTGTTTGTTTTACAACACGTTCTAGCTCTATATTGTTCGCCCGTTTTAAAAAGACGGAATGAAATGCTTCATCCGCTTCGATCGCTTTAAGGACATTTCTTGTTTTGATTGCATGTTCTAGAGATTGATTGTGCTTGATTAGTTCGCCCATATCTTCTTCTTGTAACGAAGTACAAGCCAGCTTAGCAGCAAGTGCATGAAGAGCTGCGACGACAATAAAAGATTGTTTTGCCTCCTCAAGGTTTAATGGAGCCACTTTTGTAGAAGAGCCGGGTGTCGTTTGGACAAGGCCTTCATCTTCAAGTCTTTTTAATGCTTCTCGAACAGGAGTGCGGCTAACTCCAAATTGCTCAGCCAGTTCTTTATCCTGAAGCTTTTGTTCCGGCTGAAATTCAAGCATGACAATATTGTGTTTAAGTGTTTGATAGACTTCTTCCCTTAAAGAAAGTCGTTTGAGAGGTTGAATGTTATTTTTCATAAAACCAATATATCGCATATTACATTAAATAACAATGTGCAAACTAAAAAAACTTCGTCTAAAAAGCAGACAGCTGCTTTTTAGATGAAGAGCTTAATTACTGCTGCGCAAAGATTTAGATAAAATGCTCGCAATCGCTTTGCTGTGCTCAACCTGCGTTTTTTTGGACTCTTTTCGTTCAAGAGCTACTTTTTGAAGACTTTTTTCTTCTTCAGTTTGAGCAATAACTTGAGGAACGGGGGCAGGTTTCCCGTTTTCTAATGCAACAAAGGTGAGAAAAGAAGTAGCTGCAATACGCTTAATGCCCGTTAACAAATTTTCTGCAATCACTTTAACAAAAATAATCATGGAGCTTTTTCCTGTAACAACAACGAATGCTTCATATGAAATAAAATCTTCTTCGGTGACGGGTTCGATAAAGTCAACGTGATCAATGGAAGCCGTAACACACGACTTTCGGGAATGTTTAGCTGCTGAAAGAGAAGCCGTCATGTCCATGTCAGCGACAATTTTTCCCCCAAAAAGGGTGTGGTGATTGTTTAGGTCATTTGGAAAAATGTGCTGTGATTTGACTACTCGTGAGACGCTGCAAAGTACTGCTTTTTCACTCATTGAAAACACTCCTTCAAACTGTTTATATGGTTTAATGTATGTTGACTACTTGTTCTTATGTATACAAGTTATAGAAAGCCTTTTCGTAAAAAGCTCTTCAAAAGCTTCTATATGGTAAAATAGAACAAATATGAAAGAGAGGATGAGAGCATGAACTTAACTCAATTTTCTAGAAGAAAATATACGGATTCCCCTACACCTTTAGAAAAGCTATCGGTTTTATCTCAGCAGTTAAATGGACCTTCAATTTATATGAAGCGCGATGATATGCTTGGACTGACAGGAGGCGGAAATAAGACGCGCAAGCTTGAATATTTAGTAGCTGATGCAAAGGCGCAAGGAGCAGACGTACTTGTAACGTGCGGTGCGATACAATCCAATCACTGTCGTTTGACGCTCGCTGCGGCTGTAAAAGAGCAAATGAAATGCGTGCTCGTATTAGAAGAAGGGGAAAATAAAGCAAGCGATCAGCCGACAGGAAACTATTTTCTTTATCATTTATTAGGCGCTCATGACATGCGGTTTGTAGCTGAAGGTTCTGATTTGACAGCGGAAATGAAAAAAGTAGAGCGAGAGCTAATTGAAAAAGGTCATAAACCGTATTTAATTCCAGTAGGAGGTTCGAATGTTATCGGTGCAACCGGATACGCTGCCTGTGCACAAGAGCTGCTTATGCAAAGCTATGAGCAGCAAATAAAGCTTAGCCACGTGGTTTGCACAAGCGGCAGCGGAGGCATGCACGCGGGGTTAGTGGCAGGCTTTCAAGGTCTTCAAAGTGACGTATCTGTTATTGGAATGAACGTTAGTCGTGCTAAAGAAGAGCAAGAAGCAAAAGTTGCTAAGCTGACGAGTGAACTTTATGATCATTTACATAGTAAAACGCCTTTTAAAGAAGAAGAGATTGTGTGTATGGATGAATACGTAGGTCCAGGGTATGCTGTTCCGACTGAAGAGATGGTGGAAGCAGTCAAACTTGTGGCCAGTACGGAAGGGATTTTATTGGATCCTGTGTATACGGGAAAAGCGATGGCTGGTCTAATTGATTTAATTCGAAAAGGTTACTTTAATAAGGATGAAAATGTGGTGTTCGTCCACTCAGGCGGTTCACCGGCTCTTTATGCCTATACATCAATTTTTTCATAAAAAAGCAAGGGATTCGGCTCCCTTGCTTTTTTAGTTTATATAGGAATAGTAAGTGAAAACGTTACTCCGGTGTCTGTATTTTCAGCCGTAATTGCTCCGTCGTGCATCGTAATAATACGCTTTACGATACTTAAGCCGATACCGAATTCACCGTTTGCTCCTTTTTTAAACGGTTCAAACAAGTGTTGAAGCACGCTTTGATCAATCGGCGGACCATCGTTGCTGATTGTACATTGAACGTTCGTTTGGTGTTTAGCAAGTGAAAGTGAAACCTTCGTCTCGGCATAGCGCAGCTGATTGTCGAGTACATTTTCAAGAACTTTTGTCCATAGCTCTTTGTCTCCTTTAATTGTTGCGTTTGCGTCGTCAAATTCCCACTGTATTTCAGGGCGCCTCCACCGCAAGCGATCCACTACTTCATGAAGAAGTGCAGTAAAATCAAAGTCATCTTGTGCAAGCTGATGAGTGGACATATAGTCAAGCTTGGTTAAGTAAAGCAAATCGCGGATTTTTTTCTCAAGATTTTTGGATTCATCTTCAATAACTTTTACCGTTTGAGATAAATCACCTTTTGGATAAATGCCGTCTTGAATCGACTGAGCGTAGCTTTGAATAACCATAACCGGTGTTTTTAAATCATGTGAAATATTTTGAAGCAGCGTTTGCTGTGCTTCATCTTTAGATACGAGCCTTTTGCGCATTTGCTCGATGGACGCGCCTAGCTTGCCAATTTCATCGGAACGGTTCACTGTAACGGGCTCATGCCAATTTTGTTCGGCAATTTTTTTCACATCTTTTTCAAGCGATACAAGCGGCTTGCTTAAATATCTTGATAGCCAAATAGATGGAAGCCAGCTGAATAGAAATACAATTGAAATTACAAGAAGCAGCTGTTTAAACAGAGTAGAAGTGAGCGCGTTGCGATACGTATCCCACGAAAATGAAAGCAAAAAAGCAGGCTGTCCGTTTACACTTACTTTTCGAATTACATAAAAAAGTGTCCGGTTGCCAAGATCTTTTTCATAGCGAGCGACGATTTTTCGCTGATTGATTGCATCTTCCTGTGCTTTTCTCAAAAAGTCTTGAGGCAAAACCCGTGATGAAAAATAAGAGATATCCGCATGTTCAGGCAATAAAATATGATCCACGGTTCGATTGCCAAGTGTTGGTTCACTGTCTTCATTGCTAAAGTAGTATTCACCTGAGCGGCTTGGCAGGCCGTATTCTTTTAAAATATGCTGTTCATTTTCAATAGTGGTATAAATTTCATTCGTGAAGAACTGCCTGAGCGTCGTTGGAAATAAAATAGCGAGCAAAATTGAAATAAGCAGTAAAATACCGGAGATGACGAGCCAAATTTGAAATGCAAGCGACTTGTTTTTCATGCTTTCATCATCCGGTATCCATATCCATAAATCGTTTCAATTCGTGCTTGCGGCATTTTTTTACGCACGCGCCTTACTAAATCATCCACCACTCGGTCTGTGCCAAAATAATCTTCTCCCCAAATGAGATTCAGCAGCTGCTCCCGTGAAAAAGCCTGTCCAAGGTCTTTTGAGATAGTGACAAGAAAATCAAATTCTTTAGACGTTAAATCAATCGGCTTTCCATCTTCACTGACTGTACGGGTATGTAAATCGATTTCATAAGGAGTCAGCGTAATGGTATCGGTTTTCTTTTGATTGGAACCATATACGCGGTTTAGCAGTTTGTTTGCTCGAATAACTAGTTCACGAGGCAAAAAAGGCTTTGATAAATAGTCGTCGCTGCCCATCTCAAGCCCAAGAACCCGGTCAATATCGGCATCGCGGGCTGAGATAAAAATAACAGGCACTTGTGGCGTTTGCTGCTTGATTTCGCGAATGAGCTGATACCCGTCAATGTCAGGCAGCATAATATCTAAAATCCACAGATGCGGAGGAGTTGCAATCATTTCTTTGGCGTCCGTGCCGTTAAAAAATGAGCGAACGTCCCAGCCTTCTTTTTGAAGGTAAAGGGTTAAAACTTCATTTAAATTTTGTTCATCCTCTACTAAATATAGTGTAAAGCTCAAATTTGACACCTCCCTCTGAATATATGAAAATTAAGGTAAATAAAGAATATTACGCCATCTATGCGCGTTTCTTTAAAGGTCTATGTACCCGCTATTATACTACGTGTTTGCTGTTATAAAGAAATTTTTCACAATTTCACACATTGTTTTGATACTTATCCCAAACTTTTATTTTATAGTATAGATAACATAAAATTTGCTACGTTAAAAGGAGTGTTTTTCATGGATCCACGTGATTATGAAAGAGAGCAAGAACGAAAAGAAGAATATGAAAATCGCCAGCAGCGCTACGATCAGTATCAGCCTGCGTCATCATCACAGCCTCCAAGAAGACGCTTATTTCCAGTGATTGCATCTTCTATCGCCGGAGCAGTGCTAGGGGGAGGAATTGTGCTATACGGTGCTCCGCAGCTGGGGTTAATGGATTCAGCTGATACGCAAACAGCGAATCAAACAACGCAGACTCAAACCGCAACAACAACGAGCACAACGCCTCGAACAGTAAGCACAACCGTGAATCAGTCAGATCTTGTTTCAGTTGTAAATAAAGTATCAGCTGCTGTTGTAGGCGTGAACAATATTCAACAACAAACAAATCCATTTTCTGGAGATACCCAAACGCAAGAAGCAGGAACGGGTTCCGGTGTTATTTTCAAAAAAGAAAATGGAAAAGCTTACGTTGTGACCAATAACCACGTTATTGACGGCGCAAGCGAAGTAGAAGTGTCACTTTCAAACGGACAAAAAGAAAAAGCTAAAATTGTCGGAGCTGACGCGCTAACGGATTTAGCGGTGCTTGAGATGTCTGACAAAAATGTTGAACAAGTGGCGAAGTTCGGGAAATCATCGGATTTAGTAGCGGGTGAAACGGTGCTTGCAATCGGAAATCCTCTTGGTGAACAATTTTCTCGTACGGTCACACAAGGTATCGTGAGCGCAGCAAAACGCTCTGTCCCTATTTCAGAAAATTGGAACGTAGATGCAATTCAAACGGATGCGGCAATTAATCCAGGAAACAGCGGCGGTGCCTTGATCAATTCTTCCGGTGAAGTAGTCGGTATCAACAGTATGAAAATTTCAGAAGACAATGTAGAAGGCATCGGCTTTGCTCTTCCAAGTGATGAAGTGCAGCCGACGATTGAACAGCTGATGAAAAATGGAAAAATAACGCGTCCATATATGGGGGTAGGTCTTCAGGATGTAGGTCAGCTTTCAGCTGCAACAAAACAAAACCAGCTAGGCCTAACAAGCGATACGTCTGAAGGAGTTGTCGTAACGACGGTTGAACCATTCTCTTCTGCTTCTGATGCAGGTTTACAATCAAAAGACGTGATTGTTGCCATCGATGGAAATGAAGTCAAAACATCCAGTGATTTACGTCAATATCTATACACAAAACGTAAAGTAGGAGACACGGTAAAATTAGACGTATATCGAAATGGAAAAAAACAAACCATTTCTCTGAAGCTTTCAGAACAGCAGGATAACAATGGATGAATTCAACACCGTTAAAGCTGCTGCTAGCAGTATTAACAGCGTTCGGATTTTTAACCGGCTGCGGAGGGAAGCATTCAAACACGATGTTTCCTTCTGTAGAAATTAGTCAGCTATCTTCTACCAAAGAACTGGCAGCGTATGAGGGAGGCAAGGTGACAGGAGCTGAATTCAACCGTTTTTTAGCCGTTGAAGGGTTCTTAAATCCAGATGCTCCGCTAAATGATACAAGCTACCGCAAAGAGTTATTGCGGCAGCTTGTTATGCAAAAAATCTTAATTTCGCATCTAAAGACAAGCGATAAAGTACAAAAACAAGTTGAGGATATGTGGAAGCAAATTAAACGCTCATATGACGAGGATACAAGAAAACAAGGTTATGAAGTGTTAAATATTCGTTCTAGTGATGTAACCAACCAGCTAACAAATCAGTTTAAATTAGAAGAATATTTCCGTAAACAAATTACGTCTGATGAACTAACTGCTTACTATAAACGTATTGAAAACGATCTAACGCGCGTATCTTTTACACAGCTGGATTTTTCCACTTTACATGATGCCGACGCCGCTGCGGCTGAACTGCAAAAAGGAACATCTCTTGAAGACGTTCAAAAAAAATATGCTGATGTCCAGACAATCAGCAAAATAGAGAATGCTGATAATCTAAAGCTTTCAAGTCTATCTCCCTCTTTTATAGATGTTTTAAAAAAACAGCACATCGGAGAGAGTAGTGAGCCCATTAAAATGGGTAAAGTCTATTATATTCTTATTTTAAAACAAAAAGATAAAAAAACGGAATCAGAAGTCAAAGAAGAAATGATGAAAGAACTTGTTTTGAATCATATCAACCGGTATATCCAGGATGAACTGCCAAGGTTCCACGTGACTTTCAACCTTAGGTAGTTCCCTTTTATATAGATTGATTGTTTTCAAAAAGCAAGCAGGTAAAAGAGCTTTCTATTAATAGAGAGCTCTTTTACATTTTTAAGTAGACAGAAATGTCGTCACCTGATAAAATGAAGTTGTAAAACTTTCATTATTCGGAAAATTTATACCCTCCAGCTTTGGAGGGTTATTTTTTATGCTGTTGGACGAATAAAAGAGCTTGGGACAAAAGTAGTTTAGTGGAAAGAAGATCCGAACGATGAATCGTTCGGATCTTTTCGTTAGTATGGTGAACGTATGTTTAATCTATTTATTTGTTTCTGGCTGTTGATTGGAGGGCAAGGCGAAGACTGACACGGAAATCAACAGCGGTGTCAAAAGTGATTCATACGAGCTTATTGATTCCATTGATCCCATTGTTCGCTTTTCGATTGGATTGCTTTCGTTACGTTTCAATCACTTTTCATCTTTTAAATGGCTCAGTAATCCAGGAGACATCTCCACGTGAGAAAGGGCGATGTGTGAAATCGTTTTAGCATAAGGTGTAATTTCGTTAATAAATTGTTCGAGTACGTGCAGGTGGGGAAGCTGAAGCTTTGTAATAAAGCAGGCTTGCCCGGCGATGCGTTCACAGAATAAAGCGTAGGGATACTGAGAAATAAATCGTTTAAAACGCTCGTGCTCGCCGTTTTTCATAGTTACTTCAATAAAACACGATACAGGCAGGTGCATCTTTTCATAATCAATATCAATCGTATATCCTTTTATAACGCCAAAGCTTTCTAGCTGCCTTACTCGCTCTGCCACCGAAGGGGGAGACAGGTTAATTTGTTTTCCTAGCTCTCGTAAGGAAAGGCGGCTGTTTTGCTGCAGCGCCTGTAAAATCGATAAATCAATTTCATCAATTTTCAATTGAAAACCTTCTTTCTCATTAACGTTTCATTTGATTAGTAATAGTAGCTAAGATGTTTTATATGTAATCTAAAATTTCCGTTTTTCTTACTATAATAATTAAAAAGGAGTGAGTAAAAAATGGCAAGAGTTTTGTTAGCAAACGAAGAGGGAACAAATTTTGAAAAAGCACTGAATTTAATTCCGCATGTAAAAAGATTGTATGATGAGCTTTACGACACGCTTTGGAACAGCGATATAGTAGGAAAAGAGACTAAGGAAAAAATTAGGCTTTATCTAGCAGGTGTTAACGGCTGTGAGACGTGTATGAGCATGTCATATGTAGGGGATGAGACGCTTAATCAAAAAGTGTTAAGAGAAAAAGAGCTGGAAGAAAAAGATCGGCTGCTGTTTCGATTTATTGATGTATACCGGGTGCGTCCAAGGGAGTTGACCGATGCTGATATGGATCAATTAAAGAAATTTTACAGTGATACGCAGCTGTTAGAGCTTTTGGCTGTTATTAATTTATTTGATCAATTTCACAAAATGATTGTCAGTTTAGATTTATATGATTTTTGCAGCTTGCAGCGCAAGTGAGGTCTTCGCTAAAAATATCTTGACAGACAAAATTCACAGGAGTAAGATAGCTTTCGTGAAGTGAAACGTATCATGAATCGAATCGATTATTCTAAAAAATAGATCATAGACATTTGAATAAAAATCGCTTAATCCATTACGGAGCGGAGGACCCATTATTTACGCACATATTGTGCTCCGGGGTGAATCCTTAAAAAGGTAGGGTTACTCTTAAAACCCGAACCCGACAGCTAACTTCGCAAGCGTTTTGAGGGGGAAGAGTGTGGAAAAACACAGGAGCCTTCCTGTGTTTTTTTGCGCTTTTTTTAAGAAAAAGATGTAATTTTTTAGAAAAAGTATAAGCTAAGAGAACACACAGCAGTTGAAGAAAGGAATAAATACACTATGAAAAAACAGTTTGCTGTATTGGGATTAGGTCGTTTTGGAGGCAGTTTGGTTGAAGAGTTTGCTAATCTGGATGTGGATGTGCTCGCTATTGACCGCAATCAGGAGGTAGTAAATAAATTTAGCAACTCAGCTACATATGTTGTCCAAGCAAACGCGATTGATGAAGCTAGCTTAAAGGGGCTAGGTATCCGCAATGTTGATCATGCGCTTATTTCGTTTGGAGATGATATCGAAGCAAGTGTGCTCGCAACGATGCTTTTAAAAGATATGGGCGTTAAGCAAGTATGGGTAAAAGCAGTGAATATGTATCATCAAAAAGTGCTCGAAAAAATAGGAGCGGACAAAGTTATTCATCCAGAGCGCGATATTGCTAAGCGTATTGCTCATCACGTGGTGTCAGAAAAAATCATCGATTACATTGAATTGTCAAAGGATTATAGTATTGTCGAAATTGTCGCTTCTAAGAAACTTCATAATAAAACGCTGTTTGATTTAAACATTCGTGCCAAGTACGGCTGCAACATTATCGGCTTTCAGCGAAAAGACGGGGAAATGGTGATTTCGCCTACCGCGCATGAAATAATTGAACAAGGAGATATGCTGATTGTTATCGGACATAATCGCGATTTGAACCGTTTTGAAGAAGAAGGAGTTTAACTGATGAAAAAACAAATCATTAAACTCACCCCTCCGCAGCTGCTTGTCTCCATTTTTGGCGGAGGAATTATTATTGGTGCTCTTCTATTGATGATGCCTGTTTCTACTACTGAGCCAATCCGGTGGGTAGACGCCCTTTTTACATCTACTTCCGCTATGACAGTGACCGGCTTAGCCGTCGTAGATACAGGTACGCGTTTTACCGTCATCGGTCAAACAATCATTATGCTGTTAATTCAAATAGGCGGTCTTGGCATTATGTCATTTGCCGTGTTGATTTTTATGATGCTAGGTAAAAAAATTGGATTTAAAGAGCGTATGCTCGTTCAGCAGGCATTAAATCAAACGAGCGTCGGCGGAGTTGTCCTGCTAGTTAAAAGGCTGTTTATCTTTTCATTTTTAATTGAGTTTATTGCACTTATTTTTTTAGCGATACGCTGGGTTCCGGAATTCGGATGGTCTAAGGGGCTGTTCTTTAGCTTGTTTCATTCAATTTCAGCTTTTAATAACGCAGGGTTTGGACTACTGTCTGATAACTTAGTGCAGTATGTTGGAGATCCTATTATTAACATAACGATTTCTTTTTTGTTCATCATTGGCGGGTTAGGGTTTACCGTTCTTGCTGATATGTGGGTGAAAAAATCGTATAAAAAACTAACGCTGCATTCAAAAATTATGATTATCAGCACGTTTGCGATTAATGTGATTGCCATGCTTTTTATTTTTTTCTTAGAGTACAGCAATTCGCATACGCTCGGAAATTTATCATTAGGAGACAAAGTATGGGCTTCTTATTTTCAAGCGGTAACGACAAGAACCGCTGGATTTAATACAATTGATTTAGCTCACCTGCATGACGCAACGGTTTTTTTAATGGTCTTATTAATGTTTATTGGTGCAGGAAGTGCGTCAACAGGAGGCGGTATTAAACTAACAACGTTTGTGGTGATTGTTTTTTCTGTATGGGCATTTTTACGAAGCCGGGAAGATATTGTGCTGTTAAAGAGACGACTTCTTCCTCTTCACGTGTTTAAGGCACTAGCCATCACGATGATTTCGATTATGTTTGTGTTTGGGGCCATTTTTCTGTTAAATATTTCGGAAAATCTGCCGTTTGTAAAAATTATGTTTGAAGTTGTTTCTGCGTTTGGAACAGTAGGCTTATCGATGGGAGCGACTCCTGAACTTTCATACTTTGGCCGCGTGATTATTGTTTTTATCATGTTTTTAGGAAAAGTGGGGCCATTAACGCTTGCGTTTTCATTATCTAAGCAAAAGCGTGAAGCCGTTCGTTATCCAAACGAAGATATAATGCTAGGGTAGAAAAATCGCCTTCGATGAGGCGATTTTTTTATATTATTTATACGTTCAAGACATATAAGAGGTTACGCACAAAACAGTTGCGATGAATAAAAAGAAGGCAAAGACAAGAACAATGGGCAATTTGGAATGTCGGCGCATTAAAGGTCCCCCTTTTTTATAGTAAAAAATCTCTTACTATATATAACGAAAGAAACAAAAATATGATTCACTTTTTTTGGCGAAATTTGAAGGTTTTTCTCGTTGGAAAAATCCGCACCCCTGTCCTAAACATTTTGCCAAGCTGTTGCATACACTAAAAGTAGATAACAGGAAGTGAGGGATGGTACGTGGGAAAACAAAATTTTGCGTTAATCGTTGTGTTATTTGTTTTACTTGTTATTGTAGGTGCGTCTGGCTTTCGCTTTTAAACGTTAACTTTATTTACGCATGGCCCCCGTCAAAAAGGGCATACTAGGCGGAAGTAAAAACCAAAAATTTCTTCAATATTGCCGAACAATGAGTTCCTCTACTCATTCATCTAATCGGTATGTAGCCATGCGAAAGCATGGTTTTTTTTGTCGTAAGAGGATGAATGATGTTCATCCTCTTTAGAAATTAATAGTAGCAAGAACACCCTACGATTACTAATAGAATAAATAAAACAACGATAAATGAAAAACCAAAACCGCCTTTTGCGCCCATATGTGTAACCTCCTTTAATAAAAGTCTCTATATCCTATGTACTAATTGGGTTAAGTGATTGAGAAATTTGCCTATTTTTTAACGGTAACGATCTTTTGAGAAGAATGAAGAACACTTACTTTTTTCATTTTCGTAAAAATCCTTTATGATAAGAAGAAAAGGAGGGCAAACAGGTGGGAATACATGCACAATACGTCATGAATCAGCTAGAAGAGGGAAAGTGGAAAGAGATCAAACGCGAAATTCAACAAGAAATGAAGAAAAAACCTCAAGCATCTGATTTGTACTGTTACTTAGCGGTTTGTTTAGCAAAGCAAATCGAAGAATCAATTATCTTTGAAAAAATGGTATTAAATTTAGAAATGGACCGAGCTCTTCATCAGGCATTAACATTAAATCCATCTTCAAGCTTGGCGCACTTCGTTCGAGGAATAAAATACCGGGAAACTCCGCTTATGTTTGGAGGGAATTACGAAAAATCGCTGTCTTATTTGCATCGGGCGCAAGATCTTGGTTTTGAAGGGATTATGCTGCCGCTCGAACTCGCCAAAACCTATATTCAATTAAAAGAAATGGAAAAAGCGAAAGAACAAATCGCCTATGCCCGGGAAATCAATCCTACTCACGGAGATATTAAAAAAGTCGAAAACATGCTGCAAACAGGACGGTGAATCAAAAGTCCTGTTTTATTTTTGGTCTTGAGGAAATATATGCTGATTTTCATAAAGAATTGCTTTTTATATAACAATAAGAATATTTATAAAAATTTTAAGAAGTGCATGTAAGTCCAACGACTTCTTAACTGCTAGATTTTCTACATTATTAGAGCATTCAGTCTACATAATTCCAAAAATAGTAAGAAACTATCAGCCTATGGATAAATTGTTAGAAAATATAGATAATTGTAAAAGGATAGAGAGAAAAGTTAAACATGCGACTAACTAAAAAAGCAAAGGTCTGATTTACTTTGCTTTTTATTTATACATACATGTAAAAAATATCATAATAAACCAATTTATTCTTTGTGAAATCCATCGTTTTAGACGATGTGAAATAATTTATTTGAAGGAGGAGACCCAGATGAAGATTATGAAGATGTTGGTTATTGCATTATTTAGTTTAAGTTTAGTTGTCACACCAGCTGCTGCTGAAGTTCCGGGTGTCGACCATTCAATGAAACGAGGTGCTACACAAGGAATTGTAGCGGCATCTCACCCGCTGGCTGCTGAAGCGGGAAGGAAAGTTTTAGCTGAAGGCGGAAACGCTGTGGATGCGGCAGCTGCCATTCAGTTATCTCTAAACGTTGTGGAACCGATGATGTCAGGTATCGGCGGCGGCGGCTTTATGATGATTTATGAAAAAAAGAAAGATAAAATTACGATGTTAGACAGCCGTGAAATGGCACCAGCTGATGTCACGCCTAAGCTGTTTTTAGATTCAAAAGGAAAAGTTATCCCTTTCAGTAAGCGTCATATAACAGGAAAAGCAGTTGGAGTTCCTGGTACGCTAAAAGGAGTAGAAACAGCCCTTAAAGATTATGGAACAATGGACTTATCAGATGTTATTAAACCAGCTATTACTCAAGCAGAGCAAGGAATCAAAGTAAATTGGTCGATGGCTCAGTACATTGATGAAAATGTGGACAAGCTTGAAAGATACCAAACGGCCGGTAATGTATTCGTGCCGAATGGCAAGCCGTTAAAAGAAGGAGATAAGCTTGTTCAGCCGGATCTTGCTAAAACATTAAAGCTTATTCAAAAAGAAGGAGCAGACGCTCTTTATAAAGGAGAAATTGGAAAAGCGCTTGTTAAAGAAGTTCAAAAACGCGATGGAAGCATGACCATGGATGATTTGAAAAATTACGTTGTAAAAGAACGTGAGCCGGTCAAAACAACTTACCGAGGCTACGATGTGGTCAGTGCGGCTCCTCCTAGCTCCGGCGGATTAACCGTGCAGCAGATTTTAAAGCTAATGGAAGGTTATGATGTAGAAAAAATGGGTTCCAATACGCCTCAGTATTTGCAGCATTTAACGGAAGCGATGCACTTAGCTTTCGCGGACCGCGCGGCGTATATGGCAGATGAAGACTTTTACGAAGTACCGAAAAAAGGACTGTTAGATGAAGATTATATTAAAGAACGTCGTAAATTAATTAATCCAAACAAAGCAACGCCTAATGTCAAAGAAGGAGATCCTTGGAAATATGAAGGAAAAGAAAATCCAAATAAAGCAACAGTAAAGGAAGAAAATCCAATCGGCCAAACGACTCATTTCTCTGTTGTAGACAAATGGGGAAACATGGTTTCTTACACGACTACCATTGAACAAGTTTTTGGTTCAGGAATTATGGTTCCTGACTACGGATTTATGCTTAACAATGAAATGACGGATTTTGATGCCACTCCGGGAGGCGTGAACCAGGTTGAGCCTAAAAAACGTCCTCGAAGCAGTATGTCTCCAACGATGCTGTTAAAAGACGGAAAGCCGTTCATGGCAATTGGTTCACCGGGAGGACCCACCATTATTGCGTCTGTAGCAGAAACGATTATGAATGTTATTGACCACAAGATGCCAATTCAAAAAGCGATTTTAACACCTCGTATTTATTCAGGCGGCTATCCAACCGTAAGATGGGAACCTGGCTTTAGCCAAGATACAATTCTTGAAATGATGGCTAAAGGACATGCGTTTGAAGAAAAGCCTGAGCATATTGGAAACGTTCAAGCGGTTATCTATGACTATGAAACAGGGAAAATGTACGGAGGCGCTGATAATACGCGCCAAGGCACGGTATTAGGAGTAGACGCAATTAAATATGTATCTAAACAGCCAAAACCAATTAAAGAAGAGAAAAAAGGAGAGTTTACAGTTGAAGTCAACCGTGCCGTTTATCCATTTACTGATAAGCAAGTGAAGCTGATTGATGGAAAGCCTTACGTTCAGTCCGATCGCCTGCTGTTAGGCTTAGGTGTCATTGATTCGAGTGACTTAAAGCTGTATAAACCAAATCATCACTCTTATTTATCAGTTATCAAAGTAGCCAAATCACTTGGCTACAAAGTGAAATGGGATGACGAAAAGAAAGTGGTCTCATTAGAAAAAGATCCTGGTGAAGACGATGCCGGCGATGATGAAGACGGAGACGTTATTACAAATTAAAAAATAGGCTGGGAAAAAAGTAGTTTAGTTGAATGAAGATCCGAACGAGGAATTGAGATTCTTGATGGAGAATCCTACTCGTTCGGATTTTTTTATTGGTATGGCAAACGTAGGTCTTCTGTGTGTAGTTACTTCTAGCTGTTGCACGGAGATCAACAGCGGTGTAACGAGCGATTCATACTAGCTCCTTTATCCCATTTGTTCATCTTTAAATTGAATGGATTTTGTTATGTCGCCACCTCATTTTTTATGAAAGCAAATAAAATTGGCGATTTTAAACCAAACGACAAAAAAATTTGCGCGGTTTGCCAAAAAGTTGTAGAAATCGACAGTTTTTTTGGCATGTGTAAGAAAACCCGTGATAAAAAGACTGATAGAATGCTACAAACAAAGTTGGCATCATTTTTGCATAAGAAATAGATGAGGGGCTGTATCAATGAAAAAAATACATAGTTAAATAACCACCTATGTTTACTTCACACAGAATAAAATGCAACGGAGGTATAGAAAATGAAAAAAGACATTTCAATTATCGGTGTACCCATGGATTACGGACAAACAAGAAGGGGTGTAGACATGGGGCCGAGCGCGATTCGCTATGCAGGCATGAATACACGCTTAGAAGCTCTTGGCTATACCGTACACGATGAAGGCGATATTAAAGTAGAAATTAAAGAGCGTGCAGATGTAGATAAAAATACGAATCTAAAAAACTTAGCGGCTGTAGCCAGCGGAAATGAACAGCTTGCTGCAAGAGTTGAAGAAGTGAGAGAGCAAGACCGCTTTCCGTTAATATTAGGCGGAGACCACAGCATTGCAATTGGAACGCTTGCAGGAGTCGCGAAAGGTTCAGAAAATTTAGGCGTTATTTGGTATGATGCTCATGGTGATTTAAACACAGCTGAAACATCTCCATCAGGCAATATTCACGGCATGCCGTTAGCGGTGAGCTTGGGTATTGGACATCCTGTACTTTTAAATATTGGAGGGTATACCCCAAAAATTAAACCTGAAAATCTAGTTATTATCGGTGCACGCTCACTAGATGATGGTGAAAAAGAGTTAATTAAAGAAAAAGGAATTAAAGTGTATACCATGCACGAAATTGATCGTTTAGGTATGACGCAAGTGATGAAAGAAACGATTGATTATTTAAGCGGTACAGACGGCGTGCACCTGTCGCTGGACTTAGACGGCTTAGATCCGGATGATGCACCAGGCGTAGGTACACCTGTAAAAGGCGGCATCAGCTACCGAGAAAGTCATTTAGCAATGGAAATGCTAGCGGAAGCAGACATGGTGACATCCGCTGAATTTGTAGAAGTGAACCCCATTTTAGATCAGCATAACAAAACTGCAGAAGTAGCAGTTGCGTTAATGAGTTCATTGTTTGGCGATAAGCTTTTATAAGAAAAAGCTACTTATAGGTATCGTGTGGAGAAAATCTGTTATGATCCAAGAAACGGTCATGCAGGGCTAAGCGGCTGCCATCCTCGCTACGGGGGTGGCGCCATTTGAAAATCATCCGGAATCAATGGACTTCAGTCATGAAGAGCTACCTAATAAGCGGCTATAAAAACAAAATAAACCTAAAAAAATGAAAGCGATTTCATTTTTATGCAGCAAAGGGAGGAAATGGGATGAATATTCCACAGGGGCAGCCAGGAGAATTAAAAAGAACGATGAAAACAAGGCATCTTTTTATGATATCACTAGGAGGATGTATCGGTACCGGTTTTTTCCTTGGTTCAGGTTATACCATCAATGAAGCAGGTCCGATGGGAGCAATGATTTCCTACTTAGTAGGAGGAATCATTATGTATCTAACGATGCTGTGTCTTGGAGAATTATCCGTTGCTATGCCAGTTGCAGGATCGTTTCAAACGTACTCCACTAAATTTATCGGCCCTGCAACCGGTTTTGCGATTGGATGGCTGTACTGGCTAGGATGGGCAGTAACGGTGGCACTTGAGTTCTTAGCTGCTGGGCAATTAATGCAAAGATGGTTCCCAGACTCGCCCGTTTGGTTATGGTGCGCCATTTTTGGAGCGTTAATTTTTTCACTAAATGCACTTTCAGCTAAAGCATTTGGTGAAACAGAATTTTGGTTTTCAAGCGTTAAAATTTTCGCCATCATTATGTTTATTGTTGTAGGTGGAGCGGCAATGTTTGGACTCATTGATATGAAAAGCGGACAGGAAGCACCGCTTCTATCAAACTTCTTTGCCGAAGGGCTGTTTCCAAATGGCGTAACGGCTTTGCTGATTACAATGATTACGGTGAACTTTTCGTTTCAAGGAACAGAATTGATTGGAATTGCGGCAGGAGAAAGTGAAAATCCGGAAAAAACAATTCCAAAAGCGATCAAGCAAACGGTTTGGCGTACGCTTTTCTTTTTCGTCTTATCCGTGTTTGTCCTAGCAAGCATGATTCCTCGTGAAAAAGCAGGGGTCGTAGAAAGTCCGTTTGTTGTTGTGTTAGACAGTGTAGGTGTACCTTACGCGGCGGATATTATGAACTTTATCATTTTAACAGCTCTTCTTTCAGTCGCAAACTCTGGATTTTACGCGGCTACACGTATGCTTTATTCTCTTTCAAGAGAAGGAATGGCAAGTCCTGCGCTTGGAAAAGTTAACAAAAGAGGAGTTCCGTTTAATGCACTATTAATTACGCTTGTGATTTCATGTTTTTCGCTGCTTTCAAGCGTAGTGGCAGCTAAAACCGTTTTTGTATGGTTGATTTCACTCGCTGGACTTGGCGCTCAAATTGGCTGGATTGCGATTACAGCTTCACTGCTTGCGTTTCGTCGTGCTTACGTGGCTAAAGGTGGAAAAGTAGAAGATCTGAAATTTAGAACACCTCTTTATCCGGTTCTTCCTATCGTAGCGCTTATTACGAACTGTATCGTTATGATCAGTCTTGCGTTTGATCCCGAGCAGCGAATGGCGTTATACTGCGGAGGTATTTTCTTTATAGGTTGCTATGTTTATTATTATTTGAAAATTCGAAAACAAAATCAGTCAAAACAAGAGCAAGAAGTTCAGCTTGCGGAAAATAAACGAATGATTATTTAACATAAAAACCCGGAAAATCACGATTTTCCGGGTTTTTTATGTACTTGTCTTTAGCTATCTAGTGTTGTTTCTTCATTTTTACGGCGGCGAAGTCTCCATAGCGTGATAAGGGCAACCAGTGTAAGAACAATACCGCTGCCGAGCAGGATATGACTTACTGTTTTATCCTGCTTTTTTTGGCCTTGTTCAAAATATTTCTTGTACATTGCCACCGCAGCTTTATTTTGCTTGTATTTTTTCGGAACGCTCATTTCTTTTCCGAGTTTCCAGCCGTCTTTATAAGCTTTTTGCTGTAAAGATTTCACATCTTTATTCGAATAAAAACCTGCTTTGTACCATTTTTCTAGTTGAGGCTTGTCCTGAAGACTTTTAGGCGCTCTATAGGTCTGATAAGTGAAAGCTGAGTCGTATCCGTCTGCTTTTACGTCTTTTTGTTTTTGTTTCTGTCCTTTTTCATATCCTTGCTCAAAGGCTGTTTGCAATTCGCCTTCTGCTTCTGCAGGTACTTCGAGTGGAAGGTCGTGATAACCTTGTACGTAGCCCTGCTTTTCAAACTGCTTTTTTTGCTGCTTCAGCACTTCGGCTTGAGCGGTTTCAAAGCCTTCTGTAAAAGCCTGACGTGTGACATCCTCATCATCATACATGCTCGGAACACTCATTGAATCATTTTCAAGACCTTGGTCATAGCCTTCTTTTTTTGCTTTAACAGATAAGTCCATTAAAGAAATAGCTTTTTTGTAGCCTTGAACATAACCTTTATTCCAGTCGGATGACTTAGAAGGGAAAGGGTCGATTTCTGATTGAATAGTAGCATGTTTGTAATCAAGGACGCCTTGCTGATAGCCTTCCTCTTCGCCGGCAGCCATTTCATTTTCTTGTTCAGTCTTAAGTTCTTCCTCTTTTTGCTGCTGACCTTTTTTATATCCTACCGTATACCCCATCATAAACCACGTGAATTCTTCTGAAGATTTGTCCAGCCCTGTTGTTTGATCAAACTGTTCGAATTTTTTCTGTGCGTACCCATCTTCTTCTCCAAGCGAATAGCCTTCTTGATAGAGAGAGTCAAAAATAGCTTTTACATCTTCAGTTGTATCCACGTCTGTTGACTGGTCCAAAACATCGGAAGAGGAATCCGGGGAATCGGGAGTAGCATAAGAAGGGATGGGATCACTTGCAAGAATAAGTAAGCAAGCTGTACTAATAACGGCTAATTTTTTTTTCATCATTTCTTCACCTTTTAGTTCAAAGTCAATGTTTATTTTGTAGTTTAAACGTACAGCTTTCTATGTAGAAAGGCGTGTAAAAGTTTTTCCAATTATGAAAATTATAACATTTAAATGAGAAGGAGAATAGGTGGTAAAAAGGAGAAATATGTGTTTTTCGCAGAGTTTTATCTCTGGCGCTGTTTTGCCTTTTTTACTCTGTATGATCGGTAAAATATTTCAGCTACAAAACAGAATAAAAGGAAAAAAAGAACAAATAATTCGGCGAACTCCATAACACGAAACGGACTGTAGGCATTTTGTAAGGCCATGGAAAAACTAAATCCTTGCATCATATCCACTCCGATAGAAAATCCCATTAAGCATCCTAATAGCAAAGCTGATATCCAAACGATTTTCATACGTCTCACTCTCCGTTTTTGTTTTTTTTCTTAAAAACATTCTACCGATAGTTTTTGTTATTTTTTTTGTCTTACGCTTTGATTGCTCTATTAAAAATTGCATACAAAGCATTTATTTGGAAAAAGCTAAAAAAAAGAAAAGAAAGGTGTTTTTAATCGTGCCTTCTTTATTTAAAAATAAAAAAAGCAAAGACAATAAAAAGGAAACAGAAAGTTCGCTACCGGAGGAACAAGAACTGCTGATGCAGTCGCTTGAAGGTAATATAGCCAACATAAAAAAGCGAACGGGGAACAGCTCGGATATGGTGATCCGCTATATAAAAATCGGGGAACGGGCAGCCATTCAAGCAGCTGTTATCTATATAGACGGGATTGTAGACAATCAGTCTATTCAAGAGCTTTTAGTAGACACCATGATGAAAGATGACGTGTTTTCTGAACCAATAACGCCTCAAAACGCCTTTACGTTATTAAAAGAAGATGTAGTAGGAATTGGAGACGTTGCGATTTTACATACGTGGAGTGAAGTTTTTCCAGCCTTGATGTCAGGAGACACGCTTATTTTGATAGATGGAAACAACCATGCAATGAGTGCAGGTACGAAAGGCGGAGAGTGGCGTTCGATTCAAGAGCCTACTACACAGCTTGTCGTTCGGGGTTCGAAGGAAGGGTTCACGGAATCGATTGCTAAAAACATGCCCATGGTTAGGCGAATTATCAAATCGCCCGACTTATGGGTAGAAACGATGAAAATTGGGAAAGTAACGCAGACAGACGTTTCAATGATGTACATTAATGGAATTGCCAATGACAAAATCGTAAAAGAAGTAAAGCAGCGTCTTAACCAAATTAATATCGATAGCATCTTAGAATCAGGCTATGTGGAGCAGCTTATTGAAGACCAAACGTACACTACTTTTCCTACGATGTATCACACGGAGCGTCCCGATATCGTTGCAGGAAATTTGTTAGAAGGGCGTATTGCGATTTTTGTAGACGGAACGCCATTTGTGCTGATTGCACCGGCTGTCTTCATTCAGTTTTTTCAGTCTCCTGAAGATTATTATTCGCGCTTTGATATTGCAACGTCGATTCGTTTTTTACGCATTCTTATTTTTTTTATTTCACTAATTGCACCGGCTACGTATGTAGCGATCACAACTTTTCATCAGGAAATGGTTCCGACGAAGCTGCTCATTGCCATTGCTGCACAGCGGGAAGATGTTCCATTTCCTTCCTTGGTTGAAGCGCTTATTATGGAAGTCACATTTGAAATTTTGCGAGAAGCCGGTATTCGACTTCCAAGGGCGATCGGTTCTGCAGTTTCAATTGTAGGAGCGCTCGTGATTGGGCAAGCATCGGTTCAAGCGGGGATTGTATCTCCAGCAATGGTTATTGTTGTGGCGATGACGGCGATTGCAAGCTTTGCTACACCTTCTTTTGCCATTGCGATTTCCGCACGGCTCATTCGTTTTGTTTTTATGATTGCAGCAGCTACTTTTGGGTTTTATGGCATTATTCTGTGCTTTTTAATGATGATTGTTCATCTCTGCAGTCTGCGTTCATTTGGCGTTCCATATATGACGCCTCTTGCTCCGTTTATTCCGAGCAACTCAGGTGATACCATTGTTCGCATGCCGTGGTGGATGCTTAGACAAAGACCAAGGCTTATTAGCAGTGGAAATATGGTGAGAGAAGGAGACGATCAGCGGCCGATGCCTCCTAAAAGCCGAGGAATGGCAAACACTACTGTGAAAGAAGGCGATCAAAATGATGCGTAAAGGGCTCTTATGTACAGTAATGGCGTTTACGATTTGCTTTCTTTCAAGCTGCTGGAGCAGTAAGGAATTAACCGATTTAGCGATTGTCGCAGCGATGGGAATTGATAAAACAAAAGATGGTCAGTATCAAATCACGCTGCAAATTATTAATCCAGGCAACGTAGCCGGCGGTCTTCAAGGAGGCGGCGGAGGTACACAAAGTCCGTCTGTTTCTGTATACGGAGCAAAAGGAGCAAACTTAGTGGAAGCAAGCAGAAGAGCATCGAGCACGGTATCAAGAAGACTGTACTACGCTCATACAAACTTAATTGTTATCGGAGAAAGTCTAGCGAGAACGGAAGGCATTGATGTCATTATTGATGCCATTGACCGAGATCCGGAATTTCGAATTACATCTGATATGGTCATTGCAAACGGCGTAAAAGCCTCCAGCTTTGTAAAATCTCTTACGCCAATTGATAAAATTCCAGCTAATAAAGTCCTTAAAACGCTGGAGCTCACCGAACAAAAGTGGGGAGAACATATGAAAGTATCGGCTCAAGAAGTTATGAAAAACCTCGAATCTCCTGGAAGTCAAGCGCTGATGTCAGGGTTTGGAATAAGAGGTAGCGCTCAAAAAGCCCAAACGCTGCAAAATCTTCAGCAAACTGCTCCTGAATCGACTCTTCGTGCAGAAGGACTCGGCATGTTTAAAGATGGCAGGCTGATTACATTTTTATATGGAAAAAAAGCGCGAGGCGTGATGTGGCTGCGGGATAAAGTGCAGGGAACAGATGTGAATATTTCATGGAAAGATAAAAAGAAAGCTATTGCTTATCAAGTCGTCCGTCAGCGAACAAACGTGAGTGCAAATATGGTGAATGGCAAACCAAAGATGATTGTAAGAACTAGGGTAGAAGGAGATATTGGTGAAATGGAAGTACCTGTAGATATTAAAAATCCATTTGTGATTCTTAATATTGAAAAAAAAATAGAAGCAGCGATTGAAAACGAAATAAAAGAAGCGTTTGCTTTTGCTCAAAAAAAACAGACGGATGTTGTGGGATTTGGAGAAGTCGTGCACGAAAATTATCCGAGGCAGTGGAAAAGGCTTCAGCACGAGTGGAGCGATGTGTATTTTCCTGAAGTGGAGATGGATGTGAAAGTAGAAGCGTATGTAAGACGAGCAGGCTTGCGAAACAAGTCGTTTATGTCTGATGCGGTAAAACAACGACAGTAAACAGGAGGGAGCAATGAGTGGAAAAAGTGAAAATTAGCTCTGTGCAGTTTTTTATTTTAATCGTCCTTTTTGAACATGGAAGCGCATTGCTCATTCCGCTTGCAATGGATGCAAAACAAGACGCCTGGCTTGCTATTTTACTCGGTATGTTTGGGAGCTTGTTGCTTTACCTTATTTACTACGGCCTGTATAGATACTACCCTACTATGTTACCTACGGAATATATGCAAAAACTGTTAGGGAAAGTCTTGGGGTCCGTACTGGCCTTTTTATATTTGCTCCATTTCTCATATGCTGCCGCTCGCGTACTTCGTGATTTTGGAGAAATGCTGCTGACATTTGGCTATCCCGACAGCCCTTTGTTTGTGGTGAACGCGATGCTGATGCTGTTGATTATTTATACCGTGCACAAAGGACTTGAAGTAGTGGCTCGGGCAGGAGAGCTAATGTTTATTTTGATGTATATCTTGGCTGTAGCAGGATTTGTGCTTATTTTTGTTTCAGGCTTAATTGATTTTACCTCTTTAAAACCGATACTTGGAGATGGGATTTGGCCGGTTTTGAAAACGGTGGCTACTCAGACTCTGTATATTCCGTACGGAGAAGCTGTTGTGTTTACGATGATTTTTCCATATGTAAAAGATCCTAAAAAAGTAAAGCTTGTAGGCCTTTGCGGCATTGTGTTAAGCGGCATTAATTTAGCAATTACAATGGCGATTAATGTTAGTGTATTAGGGATAGGATTGACTAACAGGTCAGTCTTTCCGCTTTTAAGTACGGTAGAGAGCATTAGGGTAGCTGATTTTTTAGAACGGCTGGACGTGTTTTTTATGATTGCATTAGTCATCGGAGGATTTGTTAAAATCAGCGTCTTTTTTTACGCCGTGATTGTTGGACTTTCCACACTGTTTAAGGTGAAACGACCTTCTGCGCTGACATATCCTGTGGGCACGGTGATTTTATTTTTTTCTTTGACGATTGCAAGTAATTTTCAAGAGCATTTAAAAGAAGGGCTAACGATTATGCCGGTGTTGCTTTTTATCCCTTTTCACGTAGTGATTCCGTTTACGCTGCTCTGTATAGCATTTATTAAACATCGCATGAAAAAAACAAACGCGCTGCAGCCATCCTAATGGCTGCAGCGCGTTCGTCTGCTACTGCAAATGCAGGTGCTCCCGCTCTTTTTTTACTTGTTCTAGCTGTGAAATCGTAACAAGCTGATACCCTTGTGTGTGAAGCTGCTTCATAATTTCAACCGCTGCTTCGGCACTTGTTTGATAAATATCATGCATTAAAATAACTTTTCCGTCTCCGACTTGGCTCATAACTGCTTGAACGGAGTGAGGAACGTTTCGATATTTCCAGTCTTCGGGGTCGATATCCCATAGAGTCACGCCAACATTTCCGATATAACGTCTTACATTTGCGTTCACGGCTCCATAAGGAGGGCGTACATGCAGTGGTTCATAGCCGCTCACTTGTTTAATGAGCGCTTGGGTATCGCCTATTTGGTGTTTGACCTGAGCTTCGTTCAAACGTGTGAGCTGAGGATGATCCCAAGAGTGATTTCCCACTTCGTTGCCTTCCTTGACCATACGTTCGATTGTTTCAGGATAATATTGAACGCGGCTCCCTAACACAAAAAAGGTAGCGTGCCCGTTCACTTCTTTTAATCCATCTAAAATCACATTGGTAGATGAAGGGTTAGGTCCATCATCAAAGGTCATCGCAACGACTTTTTTAGTTGGATCAATAGGCGCTCCTTGCTGCGGCATTTCGTTAACGATATGTTTTGGAGGCGTTTCTTTGACTTTATTTTTATTTGCTGCTTCGTCTTTGTAAGCATCGCTCAGCATGTCTTTAAATAAATCTTTTTGGATAGCGATTGTTTTGGTTTTCGTTTGTTCAGTACCTAGCTGATAAGGCTTAAAATAAATCACAATACTGTTTTCAAGCAGCGCAAACTGACTGAAATTTTGATTAGCTGCCTGAGTTCCTTTTTGAAGGTCCGGGTCAAAATCAGCTGTTTTCATTTGTTTTTTTAATTCAGCATATGAAATAGCCGACAGGCGATCTAAATAGTTTGCATCTTCTTTAAATAAATCCTTTAATGTCATTTGTTTTTGAGCAGGCAGGTCGAAGGTAAAGGTTTTGAGAGAAGAAGTTCCTTTCTCTCCATTTACAGATTCATATTCATCAAAGACAACGCTTAGCGTTTGCTTGCTGTAATGGACGATTTTGTATGTAATCGTTAATTCAGATTTTTTCTTTTTTGACTGCTTCTTCAGCTTTTTTTCATAGTGTGCCACTTGATCTGTTACGTAAGCTTGAATGGATTGATCGATTTCTTTTTTACCAAAGGAAGGGTAGCTAATGGCATAGCCTCCGTCGGTAAGGTCTTTAACTAGTGTTTGAATTTCAACGTTTGGATAGGTTTGATCTGTTTGAATATTTGCCGTTTTTTTCTCTGTACTGTTTGCTTTGACGATATACCCTGCTGTACCAAGAAACAAAATACAGCATCCAAGCAGTGTCAAAATACGTTTGTAGCCCATGGTTTTCATGTAGTAATATTCCCCTTTTTGTATATATCTACCTAATAGACGCATGAGACCATCATTTAGTTTTACTTTTTTTAAAAAAAACCAAACTATTTTTCTACTCATTCCGTCTACCTTATAGATGTACTTCAGCAAGAGAAAATAGAAGGGTATGAAAGACGATGAAAAAACATGATGCACATCAGGTGCTCGTAGCGTGCGTAACCGAGCATAAAGCGGATTTTTACCGGCTTGCTTTCAGCTATGTAAAAAATCAAGAAGATGCGCTTGATATTGTGCAAGAATCGATTAAAAAAGCACTCATTTCAATGGACAGTATCAAGGATATTCAATCGATTAAAAGCTGGCTTTATAAAATTGTTGTACGAACAGCAATCGATTTCCTGCGCAAGCATAAACGTTTAACGCTTATGGAAGATGAAGCGCTTGAGTACTTGAGCAGCGGACGTGAAGATCAGTATGAAGATATCGATTTAAAGCAAGCAATGGATCAGCTGCCGCTTAAATATAAAACCATTATTATTCTGCGTTTTTTCGAAGATTTAAAAATGGACGAAATTGCGGAAATCATTGAGGAAAATGTAAATACGGTCAAGACAAGGCTATACAGAGCGTTGAACCTGTTGCGGATTACTATGACGGAGGAGGACTTAGAACAATGAATGAAAAAATAGAAAAGTTAAAGAAGCAGTATCATGACATTCCTATTCCAGAGGAATTAGATGATGTTGTTGCAAAGGCACTTTCTTCACATCCTCGTAAAAAGAAATCCTATATTTGGCCGAGCGCAATTGCGGCAGCAGCGATGATTTTTATCACAACGGTGAATGTGAGTCCAGACGCGGCAAATGCAATGGCAAAAATTCCTGTGCTTGGAAAAGTAGTAGAAGTGATCACATTTGATGAACTAAAGCAAGAAGAAAAGCATTCTCGTATTGACGTGAAAACACCATCGATTTCAGGCTTGGAAAACAAAGGTCTTCAAACAAGCTTGAATGAAAAGTATATAAAAGAAAACGAGCAGCTGTATGAACAGTTTAAAAAAGAAATGAAAACATTACAAAAAGGAGAGAAAGGAAACGTGGCTGTCAGCAGCGGCTATGATATTATGACGGATACCGATGATTTGCTTGTGGTTCATCGATATGTGGAACAATCGAGAGCTTCAACGTCGAGCGTCAATCAGTACGACACGATTGATAAAAAACACGAAGTGCTCGTTACGCTTCCAAGTTTGTTCAAAGATAAAAGCTATATAGAGGTCATTAGTGAAAATATTAAACAGCAAATGAAAGATCAAATGAAACATGAAGAAGGCAAAATCTACTGGCTGACTGAAGAAGATATGGATCCTTTTAAAGAGATTGCTGAAAATCAAACCTTCTACATTACAAAAGATCATAAGCTTAGAATTGTATTTGATAAATACAAAGTCGCCCCAGGATATATGGGAAACGTTGAGTTTGAAATTCCAACGGACGTTATTTCAAACCTTCTGGTTGGTAAACGGTATATTCATTAAAAAACAGGCGTGGACGCTGAATGTTCACGCCTGTTTTTTACATAAAGAAACGTTAAAATTTATTTTTATGCAAAATAAGTTGAAATATATAAGCAATCATGTATAATATTTTGTATATATTTTCATTCTTTTTGTTTATAAAGTCTTAGGAGAAAATGATGTGATCGGTTGCATTTCTAGAGAGGAAGTGAAGAGGTGAAACGCACGTTAAATCAAGATACAATTAAAGATGCCATGCTGTTTAATCAGCTTGTGATGCAAGTAAGCAAAGCTCTTTGGAAGTCTACTGAAAAGGATTGGGAGCAGTGGGTTAAGCCGTACGATCTGAGCATTAATGAGCATCACATTTTGGGGATTGCTTATCAGCTGGAAATTGCGTCGATGACCGACATTTCAAAGCTAGGCGTCATGCATTTATCCACAGCTTTTAACTTTGCAAAAAAATTGCACTTGCGAGGCTATCTTACCCTTTCTAAAAATGAGAAAGATAAGCGGAATACATACGTACAGCTCACAGAAGAAGGCAAAAAGATGTTTTTAAAAACGCTTGAGGATTATAACCCTCTTGAAAATCCTTTGTTTCAAGGAGCGATGCCGCTGCGAGATGTTTACGGAGAGCTGCCTGACTTTGTGGAACTGACGGCTCTGATTCGAAGCATATACGGAGAGGATTTTGTCCAGTTTATCGAACGTTCTTCTCAAGAGCCCGCTAGCTTAAAAAAATAAAAAAGCCTTCTTGTGCAAGCTGAGAAGGCTTTTTTGCATATCAATTTTTTTCAGTTAACCGTTCAAGTTCTTCCGAGGAATGGGCCATCTTCTCAATTCGCAGAGACAGCTGCTTCATTACGTCAGCTATTTTTTCAAGCTCTTTTTTTGTTAGAACGGTTTGCTGTTTGTTCTCGGTTGTTATGCTAAGAACGTTCGTGAAAAAAGAAGTAATGTTGTTCATATTGTCAGCCGTATCTTTTGTTAATGTAGCGACTTCTTCGCCTAATGCCGAGACGCTTTCGATTTGTTTTTGAATGTCTCCGATAAAAGTGGAAATATTGGCAATAGATTTCTTCGTTTCTTCTGCAAGCTTCCGTACTTCCTGTGCCACCACTGCAAATCCTTTTCCATGCTCGCCCGCTCGAGCAGACTCAATTGAAGCGTTTAATGCTAGTAAATTCGTTTGCTCAGCAATAGAAGTAACAATCGAAACAATTTGATGAATTTGCTGTGATGTATGTTCGAGCGTTTTCATTTTGTTTTGAATGAGCGACGTATTTTTTTGTATGCTTCCAAGCATGTTTTGTTCTTCTTTTAATTTTGCTTGACTTGTAACAGATTCTTTCTCAATGACTTCTGCTAGTTCAGAGCTTTTGTTTGCATAAGAAACGACGTCAGAAGACTGACTGTGCATTTGATTCATAAACGTCTTCGTTTCTTCAGATAACGAAGAAAGGATAGATGATGTACGCGAGATTTCTAGCTGAATTTTCTCTTTTTGAGTCTGAAGTCCAGCGCGCTGCTCGTCATATTCAAGCTCATAGGCTTTTAATACAATTTGCTGTTCTAGACTAATAAGCTTTCTCATACTTGCAATAAAAGCCAGACATTCTTCTTTTGATTCCATCGCACGTTCACACACTGAAAGAAGCGAAGTAAATAAATTTTGAAATGCGCACAAATACCAGTTTGGCTCAAGTCCAATTTTAACGTGCATCTTGGAAATTTTTTGACGTTTTGCCACAAAAGCATCGTCTATTTGTCCATCAAACATTTCTAAAATATGCCGTTTTAACGTTTGTTTTAATGCATGGACGCTGCTGTGCTTTTCGATAATCGCAACCAAATGGGCCTGTTCGCCAATAGCTTTGTAAAAATCGTTCACGATCTCTTCGATGGCATTCAGCGCGTGAACTTGAAATCTGGCAATCCGTTCGAGATCCTCTGCTGTTAAGGAAATCATGTTAATCTGCTTTTTTATCATCGGGTCCGATACATGAAGCTTTACAGTGATGGATTCGACAGCCGCTGCTTCGGCGTGCGCTTTGTTTCGTTTAAACCAATTCATGTTTATCACCTTTATTTGCTAGAATAGTTGTTTTCTCTTCTTCTTATATTTCGGCGTTTTACATCCAAGAGTTGAGGCTGTTTAAGAAGATTGTTATCAAATTGTTATCTTCTATTAATTGAATTGTTATCCGCAGATGGTATGGTTGTACGGTGCTTAAAACATGATTCGGGGAGGAAACGAAATGAAAAAAATGCTATCGGCGCTTCTTGTAGGAGGAGCTTTATTTGCAAGTCCGGCAATGGGACACGCTGCGTTTGGCGACACGGTTTTAAAACAAGGGATGACAAATGATGATGTTGAACAAGTTAAAACGGTGTTAAAAGATAAAGGATTTTTAAAAGGCGAAGTATCGCGTTATTTTAATTATGAAACAAAAAAAGCGGTTATGGCTTTTCAAGAGAAACACAACCTAGAAGCAGATGGAGTTGTTGGAGAGAATACATACAATGCATTAGGTAAAGGCGGCGTTGTAGAAGGCGAATCAGAAGTGAATACGGATAAAGTAATCAGCAAAGCAAAATCTTTAATGGGCACGCCGTACAAATGGGGCGGCACTACACCTTCAGGATTTGACTGCAGCGGATATCTTCAGTATGTATATAAAGAAAGTGTAGGCGTTGATATTCCCAGAACGGTTGAAGATATCTATAAAGCAGGTGAAAATGTAAGTGAACCGCAGGTAGGAGATCTTGTGTTCTTTGAAACGTACAAAGAAGGCCCTTCTCATGCAGGCATTTATCTTGGAGACGGAAAATTTATTAACGCATCGTCTTCTAAAGGCGTTACAATTAGCGATAAAAATTCAAGCTATTGGAAAGAGCGCTATATAGGAGCAAAGCGTATTGCAGCCAACTGATTTATCATTTAATAGATAAAAAAGGCAAAGCTTAAGAGCTTTGTCTTTTTTTTGAGTTTGGGTTTCATTAGGGAGAAGGAAGTAGGAAATAATCTTATGCAAAACGGGCTGGTCATGTGCGTAGTTGTATAAAAATATGATAAAAGTTCTGTCACCTTTATGATACAGCTTGTATATATTGGTAAAGTGATCTCTTAAGTTACGTCAATGGTTATAGGTAATTTGAAGGGATAGCAGTATAAAAAGGAGGAACAAACTTTATGTTTTTTTGTTGTTACCGTCGCTATATAGAAAAGATAAAACACCTGTTGTTTTCAAATCAATTTGCTGAATTTATTCAGGAAAACATAAAAAAAGCAGTAGAAGAAGTCGTTTATTCTGACACGTTTAAAGAATATGTAATAAGTATTATTAAAGAATCTCAAGAATCACCTTTTAGAGAAATTGCCGAGCAGTATATCGGACAAGAAGTTGTGATTGAAACAACGGCTGGTTCACTCGAAGGTGTTGTGACGTTTGTAGGAGGTGATTATTTAGAATTATTAGAGTCTTCAACATCAATGGTATTACTTCCATTTACAAGCATTGTTACTATTCAAAGCGCTTAAACGAAAGGAGAGAAAAGTATGTTTCAACATGCATTACGAGAAAATGTCGGCTCATTTGTGCAAATTATCACAGCTATTGACATTATTAATGGAACACTGCTTGCTGTTACGGACGCAGCGGCTGTTGTGCGTACATCAAGCTCATATGGTGAGCCAACGGACGTAACCATTCCACAGGTAGCCATCACCTATGTTCGAATTTTCAGCGGAGTTGAGTAAGTTTGAAAATATCAGTGATTATTCCAGCCTGTAACGAAGCAGATTCATTATTACCTGTAATTAAAGAAGTTCAAAAAATAAAGCCGTTTGAGATTATTGCCGTCGTAAATGGAGCTAGTGATGGAACTAAGGCAATTGCCGAGGATGCAGGCTGCCGCGTCATTTATTATGAGGAAGCTCTTGGCATTAATATTGGAAGAGCCATTGGGGCTAAAAAAGCAAAAGGAGAAATTTTGCTTTTTTTGGACGGAGATATCGCGGTTCCTCATCAAGAGCTAATAAAATATACGCAAGCTATAGAAATCGGTCATGATATAGCATTAAACGACCTTACGTGGATTATGAAACGCAAGGTGCGTCCTCATTCTGTTTCTATTGCAAAATACATGCTGAACTTATGCTTGCAGCGTGAAGATTTATCCGTTCAAGCATTAACAGCCATTCCTCATGCCATAAAAAAAACATCGGCTGCTGAAATTGGATATGAGAATTTAGCTCATCCCCCCCTCGCTCAAACGATTGCTCTTTTAAAAGGAATGTCAATTGTTGCACCGTATTCTTCAGACGTTATTTATACAAACAAAATTCGAAACACTCATAAAACCATTCCCACCCATTCCCCTTTTCCTATTTCCACTACTTATATTATTGGAGATCACATTAAAGCGTTAGCTCATCTTATCGAAGAAAAAGGAATAAGAGGCGGACTAACAGACGGCGATCGAAATCGAGAAGTTGTTTCAGCTTATACACCAAATGTAAAACGGAAAGCAGGCGTTAAGTACAGCGCTGTTATCCCGGTAGGGGAAGAAAAAGAAACGATTTCAAGCGTGATTAAAGAAGTAAAAAAAGCCGGAGTGGAAGAGGTCATAGTGGTTGCCAACGGAGCCGATGAAGTAACGGTTAAGCGAGCTAATGAAGCCGGAGCTACTGTTCTTCATTACAAGCAGCGGCTTGGGCATAATGTACCTCGAGCAATCGGTGCGATGTACAGCAGCGGTGAAGTTTGCTTGTTCATAGACGGAGATATTGTTATTTCTGCGGAAAATTTACGTCCGTATTTAGAAGCTGCTGATCAAGGAATTGATGTAGTGCTTAATAATTTAGAGTGTCTGCTTGACGAAGTGCATCCTATTCACTCGGTAAGTGCGGCGAAATATTTCCTTAATCTTGTTTGCAAACGTCCTGATTTAACGATTAATACAACGACGGCGATTCCGCATGCAATTAAACGGGATGTAATGGAGAAAGTGGGCTACGAATCTCTTATTATTCCGCCTTTATTTCAATTAAAAAGTATCATGTACGGCTTTACGGTTCAGCCTGTTCATTTTGTAGATGTGGCGCGGACAAATCGGATTCGAAAGGAGCACATGAAAGTCAAAGGTTTGGCGGCATCAACGCAGCGCATTTTAGGAGATTATGTTGAGGCCCTTGCATATTATATTGGCCAAACTAGTGAAAGAGGCGAATTTCTTCCTGACATACGAAGACATGATCTTTTGTTTGAGGTGTTGAAGAATGAATAAAAGAGTTGCCGTTATTGGTCTAGGGTATGTGGGACTGCCGCTTGCTCTTTTGTTTGCTAAGAAAAACTACACCGTGATTGGACTTGATATTGACGTCCGGAAAATTGAAGCGCTAAAACAAGGGAAAAGCTATATTCCAGATGTACGTAATGATGTGATTCAAAGTGAGAAAAACTTTCAAGCATATGAACTGAAAAAAGGTATTTCCGCATTTCAAGCATGCGATTATGTAGTGGTGACCGTGCCAACTCCTATTACAGAGAATCATAACCCAGACCTAGGACCCGTTATTAGCGCATCTACATTTTTGAAAGAACATATGGTAAAAGGACAAACCGTTATTTATGAAAGCTCTACCTATCCAGGCACGCTTGAAGAAGTCGTTTTACCTATTTTAAAGGAGTCTGATTTGCAAGCGGGAGTTGATTTTTATTTAGCTTACTCTCCAGAGCGAGTCGATCCAGCAAACAAGTCGTACGACATTGAGTATATTCCAAAAGTGATTAGCGGCTACAGCAAAGACTGCCTTTATCACGTGCAGACGTTTTATGAAAGTATTTTTCAGCAAGTCGTACCTGTTTCTTCTCCAAAAGTAGCGGAAATGTGCAAGCTGTTTGAAAACATTCAGCGCCTTGTCAATATTTCGTTGGTGAATGAAACAAATGAACTGTGCGAAGAATTAGGGATTGATTTTCATGAGGTCTTACAGGCGGCATCTACTAAGCCGTTTGGGTTCACACCGTATTATCCAGGTCCCGGAATTGGAGGACACTGCATACCCGTTGATCCGCTTTATTTTTTATGGAAACTAAAGCAAAATGGGTTAACGAGCGAACTTATTGAAGCTGCTCATCATATTAATGAAGAAATGCCAAATAAAGTAATTAGACGTGTTGAAAAGCAGCTGGCAGCAAATGAGAAACACGTGTTTGTTGTAGGCATGGCGTATAAAAAAGACGTAAATGATATGCGTGAATCACCGGCGCTGACGGTATGTGAAGGTCTTTTAGTAAAAGGATATGAGCTGACGTATCATGACCCTTACATTGACTCCGCTATATTAAATAAACAAACGTATTTATCTGTCCCGCTGACAAAAGAAGAAGTTGAAAAAAGCGATGTTGTACTTGTGTTAACCGATCACAGTCAAATCGATTGGTCGATTGTAAAATACGCAAAAAAAGTTGTGGATACAAGAGGTATTTTAAATGAATGAAGCCGCTGAATTGTTCAGTGGTTCTTTTTTTAGGGGGATATCAATGAAAACTCTTTCTGTCGTTCTGCCCGTTTACAATGAGGAAGAAATGTTAAAAAACGTGCTTAAGCAAATTAAAAAAGTGAACGTGCTTGAGATTATTGTGGTCGCAAATGGCTGTACGGATGCTTCAGTGAAGATAGCGAAAGAAGAGGGGTGCACGGTAAAAGTAATAGAAAAGCGTATGTCTCCACATGAAGCGAGAATGGAAGGAGCAAAGACTGCCAAAGGAGATGCCGTCTTATTTGTAGACGGAGATATTGTTCTTTCGGCTTCCGAGCTTGAGCGTTTTGTTCAGCCGCTGTTATTTGAATATAGCGATGTGGTACTAAACAAGTGGGGAAAAACGAAAATGAATGCTTTTAACCGGAGCGAGCTGACGTGGAGTACGGTTTTACATCATGCGATTGGGAAGCCTCATCGTGCCAACGCTTATTTAAAAGCGCCTTACGGGGTACAGTTAAGCGTGTTGAAAAACTACTGGGAGCTGCCTCCTCTTTCTTTATTTGTGACATTTTTAACACAGCACCGAGTAAGCATGTCTATGTCGATTGAAACACAGGGGAAAGGAAGCTTTCGTCCGTTTGATCGCCCGCTGCGCAGCAAAGAGCGAATTCAATCCTATCAGCAGCTTCTTCAAACATACTATACGCTGGAGTCAAATCTTAAAAAGCGAGTGGATATGCTTGCGCATCCCATTCCAGTTGTGGAGCACGGCTGGGGGAAATTATCTTCTTTTTATGGAGGCAAACAGCTGTCTGTTATTGTTCCGGTTTGCAACGAAGAACAAACAATCAAACAAGTGATTGCAGAAGCAAGAAAACTTGAGCCGTTAGAAATCATTGTCGTGATTAACGGTTCCACTGATCAGTCGGAGGCGTATGCCAAAGAAATGGGTGTCAAAACCCTCGTCTATGATAAGCGCTTAGGGCATGATTGCGGAAGAGCTGCGGGGGCCCTTGCAGCAACGGGAGATATACTTCTCTTTATAGACGGGGATTTTGTTCTTTCAGCTCAAGAGTTGTATCCGTTTGCTTCAGCGGTAGCGAGCGGCGTTGATGTAGCTTTAAACGTATGTGAAGATGAAGCGAAGCTCACGCATGTTGTGCAGGGGTGGAAGTACGTGTTAAATGAGACGGTAGGAAGAAAAGATTTATTAATGAGCTCGATGACAGCTGTTCCTCATGCTATAAGCAGAGAGTGCCTGCAAAAAATTGGACTCCAGTCTCTTGTAATACCGCCTCTTGCCCAAGTAAAAGCGATAATAGAAGATTTTCATGTGCAGGCCGTTCACCATGTTGATGTAAATAAATTTAACCGATTTCGATATTCTGAACACCTATCATTAAAGAGCCATTCTCCTACGGCAGAACTCATTATTCAGGATCATATTTTTGCATTTCTATCGTATCTTCAGCGCGACTGAGCAGGGAGTATTGCCTTACTTCCAAAAGAAACGTTTAAAATGAGATAAAGAAATTTGCTGATATCTTGTTTTTCTGTTCTAACCCCTTGAATTTGTTCACAGTTGTAACTAAAATTGTTACATGTGCAGACAAAAGTAAAAAAGGAGGAAAAGAAATGAAAAGCTATCAGCTTGGAACGTTTTTACTTCGTCTTATGTTAGGGCTAACGTTTTTTATTCATGGCCTTGGCAAATTCCAAAGCGGTATTGATAATACGGTCGGTTTTTTCCACAGCATGGGCATTCCTGCGTTTTTCGCTTATGCGGTTGCGGTTATTGAATTCGTAGGGGGAGCCGCTATGATTCTTGGATTTCAAACGCGTTTAATCGGTGTCTTGTTTGCGATTGTGATGATTGGCGCTATTTTTACAGCGAAAAGCGGTGCTGGTTTTACAGGCGGCTATGAGCTTGAGGTTGCCCTTTTTGTCGTTTCGCTTCATATGATTCTAGCAGGAAGCGGCGCGTACGCGTTAGACAACCGATTACAAAAACCAGAAAAACATTATTCTTAAAAAGGTAGGCGCTATGCGCCTACCCTTTTTGGTAAAAAATATCCTTCTATCGATTCATTTTTACTAAAATATACAGCTATCATTTTTAAGAAAATTCGTATATATGGTACTATTTGGTCATAGATGACTACATAGTCATTCTATTTGAACGATACGGGGAGGTTTTAACATGAAAACCGAAAGAGAAAACGGAATTGTCCGTCAAGTGAATACAATTCAATCAAAAGAAGAGCGCTTTAATCCTTTTTCATGGTATGAAGAGATGAGAAACAGCGCGCCTGTGCAATGGGATGAAGAAAGGCAGGTATGGGATGTTTTTCACTATGACGGGGTCAAAGAAGTGCTAGAACAAAAGAATATTTTTTCTTCTGATCGAAGACCTCCACAAAACCAAAGACAAACTGCTCTAGGAACGAGCCTAATTAATATTGATCCGCCTAAGCATGCTGAAATGAGAGCGCTTGTTAATAAGGCTTTTACGCCTAAAGCAATGAAAGCATGGGAGCCTAAAATTGCGCGTATTACACACGAATTATTACAAGAAGTTGAGCATCTTGAAGATATTGATATAGTCGAGCATCTTTCCTATCCGCTTCCGGTTATGGTAATTGCCGATATTTTAGGCGTGCCGATAGAAGATCAGCGTCAGTTTAAAGATTGGTCGGATATTATCGTAGCGGGTCCGTCGAATAATGAACGCGAAACGCTCGAAAAATTGCAGCAAGATAAAATGAAAGCAAATGATGAGCTCGAAACTTATTTTTATAAAATCATTGAAGAAAAACGCACGCATCCAGGGGATGATATTATCTCCGTGCTTCTTCAGGCAAAAGAAGAAGGGAAGCAGCTAACGGATGAAGAAATCGTCGGGTTTTCCATTTTGCTGCTGATTGCAGGCAACGAAACAACCACGAACTTAATTTCAAATACGATTTATTGTTTAATGGAAGATAAAGCTTCTTTTGAACGACTCAAACGAGAAAAAGAACTTTTACCTTCTGCGATTGAAGAAGTTCTTCGCTATCGTTCACCCGTTCAGGCTCTTCACCGAATCGTAAAAGAAGATGTGACTCTTGCAGGCAAGAACCTAAAAGCGGGCGAACACGTCGTTCCATGGATGGGATCCGCGCACCGAGATGCCCAGTACTTTGAAGACCCGGATGTATTTCAAATCGATCGAAAGCCAAATATCCATATGGCATTTGGAAGAGGGATTCATTTTTGCTTAGGAGCACCGCTTGCTCGAATAGAAGCAAAAGTTATGCTGGCTGAACTGATTGACCGCTATCCGCATATGGACTGGAGCCCGTCATTTGAGTTAAAGCCGATTGAAAGCACATTTGTGTATGGGTTAAAAGAATTATTGATTCGAAAACATGTATAAAAAAAGCACGCTTTGCGTGCTTTTTACTCTTTTTCTGCCTGAATTCTCGCTTCAGCAATTTTATCGGTATGATTATATCCCCATTGAAACATCAGCTCGATAATAGGGATGAGAGTTTCTCCAAAAGGCGTTAAATAATATTCTACTTTAGGCGGAACTTGTTTATAGACTTCGCGGTGGATAATTCCGTCGCGCTCGAGTTCGCGAAGCTGCAGCGTGAGCATTCGCTGCGTTACGCCAGGAATGAGTCTGCGCAGTTCATTAAAGCGCCGGCGTTCCTTAGATAATTGATATAAAATGACGCTTTTCCATTTGCCTCCGACTACATCAACGGCTGCTTCCACAGGGCAAGAATAGCCGTGAGGCTCCCATTTTGTTAAGTCGTATTTCATAGTGATTACTCCTTTTATCAGTGAGTTCAGCTGCATTTGTGCTGTTTATACTATAGCACGTCTTATTTGATAAAAACATGGAAATGATTCATGGGATTATTGACGGAAAATTAAAAAAGTAATGGAAATAATTATGAGTTTGTTGTATGATGAAACTATGAAAATAACTTTTCTATTAAAAAGCGAAATATTTTGAAAGCGCTTTATTTATAAAGGACGACAGGGGAAAGGGCGGAGGAACGATGAAAAGATTTATCAAAGTAGAAAAAATAAATCATGTGGCGGTTATACGAATGAATCAGTCGATGCTTAATCGTTTGAACAGCGAAGTTATGTATGAGCTGCAAGAAACGATGAATGAGCTGCAGCACGATTCGTCGGTTGGATCTATTGTATTCATGGGAGAGTACTATAAAATGAACGGAGATCATAGAACAACCTCTTTCCTACGAGAAGAAACAGGAAGGCTTTATCAGCCGATTCATGCAGTAGCAGCTCGAGCGATTTTTCAGCGTATTTCATGCAGTGCCAAACAAACGATTGCGCTTCTTACAAACTTTACGTTTGGCGGAGGGTATGAGTTAGCTTTAGCATGCGACGTACGAATTGCGGAAGAACCTGTGCAGCTCAAGTTAACAAACGGTATGACTGTTAGTGCGCAAGAAGCATGCAACATGGGAAAAGTGCAGCACGTTGTGCAAAAAGGGAAAGGATTAGAATATTCACTTGCGCTCAATGCATTAGAAAAGGAAGCTTAAAAAGCGCTTTCACTTTATTTCCTATAAAGTGAAAGCGCTTTTATTTTATTTCATTGACAAAATGGTATTGAAAATTCTGAAAAAAGGAGTAGAATGATAACAAATCTACTTATTTTAAATAAGCAAAGGAGCTGGTATCAATGCCATTCATTTTTAAAGAAGCGGTAGTCGGATTGTTTACAGCGGCAGCAGCAGGTTTACTGGCGTTTCAAGGAGTAGAAGTGGTGACAGCCATCATTCATATGCTAACTTTTTGGAAACAGTAATAGCTAATAAGTAGAGGAACAACTTATAAAGATAAGGGGCTTGAGAGTTTCTCAGCCCTTTTTGTTGTGGAGCTCATGATTTTTCAGTATACTAACGGTGGAAATTAAGACATAATATGGTTACATAGCAGGGATTTACGAACTTAGTAGGGAAGTATGTAGACTCTGAAAAAATAAACAATGATCGCTTTTACCCGGTAACAAGTTTTGTTATCGGGTAACGTGTGTAAGGGGTGTGGATAAGTGAAAGATAAAAATTTAACAGAAGAACAGCAGCGAGTTGATTGGGTAGTAGAAGAAATCAGCCAAAAAGCTGAAAAGATAGGCAAAAGCGTAGGAAACGTAAAAGGTGAAATTGTCGATTTGCGAAGCACGTTTTGGGACGATGTTACGGTTAATATGGATGAGCCAGATGACGTGATTGAGACATTTACGAGCATTAAGCAGCAGGCAGAACTTTTAGCTGAACGTGAAATTACCCATAGACAAGCGTATGATCAATTAAAAACATTAAAAAAACTAACGCAATCCCCTTATTTTGGGCGTTTTGATTTTATAGAAAATGGTGAAAAAGAAGCGGAAGCTATTTATGTGGGCGTGGGCTCTTTAATGGATCAAAAAGATGAAGAGTTTTTAATTTATGATTGGCGTGCGCCTATTTCGAGTCTTTATTATGATTATTCGCCTGGAAAAGCACAGTATGAAACGCCAGGTGAAGCGATTAAAGGCGAGATGAAGCTAAAGCGTCAGTTTATTATCGAAAATAGCGTAATTAAAAGCATGTTTGATACAGGGATTACCATTCGAGACGAGCTGCTTCAAGAAGTGCTCGGACACAATGCAAGCAGTCAAATGAAAAGTATTGTAGCGACCATTCAAAAAGAACAAAACCAAATTATTCGAAATGAAAAAAATAAAGTGCTGATCGTTCAAGGGGTAGCAGGGAGCGGTAAAACCTCTGCAGCTCTTCAGCGCGTGGCTTATCTTCTCTATCATCACCGAAAGCAGCTGACTGCAGAAAACATGATGCTGTTTTCACCAAATCCGCTTTTTAACAGCTACGTCTCAACCGTTCTTCCGGAGCTTGGAGAAGACAATATGAAACAAACAACGTTTCAGCAATATGCCGATGGCCGGTTAGGAAACGAGTTTGAAGTGGAGGACTTGTTCGTTCAAATCGAATATTTGCTAACGGAAAAAGATGCTGCGGCAAAAAAGCAAAAAATGCAGGAAATTCGCTACAAAGCAAGCCGTGAATTTAAAAAGCAGGCAGATGCCTATATTGAAGAACTGTCTACTAAAGACATCATTTTTAAAAACATTAAGTTTCGCGGCGAAATCGTGTTATCTGCTCGGCGTTTGCTGTCTTATTTCTATTCGCTTGATACGGAAATTTCCATACCTAACAGGATGCAGCTCGTAGCGGAATGGGCGCTTAAACTCATTAATCAGCTTGAAAAACTTGAGCGCAAAAAAGATTGGGTTCAAGAAGAAATTCAGCTTTTGGAAAAAGAAGATTATGTGGAGGCCTATCAGCACCTGCAGAAAAAGGAAGGCTATACGGAAAGCTCATTTGATGATTTCGACCGGGAACAAGCATATTTAGCCAAAGCGGTTGTAGCTAAAAAAATGAAATTTATTAAGCAAGCCATCAAGCAGCTTAAATTTATCGACATTCGCCGTATCTATATGCAGCTGTTTGAAAGAAATCACCTTTTTTCCCACGTAGAGGGATGGGAAGACACTGCTAAAAACACGGTGCACAGAGTCATGAACATGAAGCTGTCTTATGAAGACGTAACGCCTTACTTATATATAAAAGATCAAATTGAAGGGCGCAAAGCCAATCCTGTCATTCGCTATTTGTTTATTGATGAAGCACAGGACTATTCACCTTTTCAGCTGGCGTTTTTAAAAGAGCTGTTTCCGCATGCCAGAATGACGCTGCTTGGAGACTTGAATCAAGCGATCTATGCGCACGCCTTGAACGCACCGACCATTCTTTCAAGCGAACTGTACGAAGAGAAAGAAGCAGAAACGCTGACTCTTACGAGAAGCTACCGATCAACACGTCAAATTGTGGAGTTTTCAAGGGATATGGTGGCAAACGGTCATTTAATCGAGCCGTTTAATCGAGATGGAGCGAAACCGACCGTGGCGGCTACAGGCGACGTCAAAGAGTTGCATGAGGCAATTATACACAAAATTAATGAATTGAAGCAGCAAAACTATAAAACAATTGCTGTTATTGCCAAAACAGCTGAGGAAAGTCTTCAGGCATTCCAAGCACTGCCTGAAGCGATGTCTGCAAGGCTGCTGACAAAAGAAACAAGTTCATTTGAAAAAGGCATGCTTGTTCTGCCAGCTTACTTAGCAAAAGGAATTGAATTCGATGCCGTCATCATTTACAATGCATCGAGTGAATGTTACCAAGATGAATACGAGCGTAATTTATTTTATACAGCATGTACAAGAGCGATGCATGAGCTGCACTTGTTCTCACTTGGTGAAATCAGCCCGTTTATATCAAATAAAGAAACCTATGACTATCAAGGTCAATAAAAAGAAGGCAGCCAGTAGGCTGCCTTCTTTTTATTACTGACCTTCAAAATGCAGCAAATACTTCACTAAATAAAGGCCTGAGTTTGTTTTTTCTTGAAGAGGAATGGTCAGGCATGTGACGTAATAATACCCGTTTGGAATATCATAGCTTAAGGTTTCAGATAGGACACTTTTGATTTCAATCCCATCGCTTTCGACGTGAAAAGGAAGGCGAGTGGTCTTTTCAGCCCGTGATGCGTCTGGAGTTTCGTTTACCCACACTTCAATAATGGCTTTTGTGTTCGATACGGCTTCAAATGAAATAGCTTTGTCGTCTGCGACATATCCTTTTTGAATATCTTCATCACTCCAGTCGTGATGGGGCTTTGGCTGTCCTTTTTGAAATAGCGTAAACTGATGATAAGACATGGTTAGCTCTTGTTCTTTCCATTTTGTTTTCATGATTTCACCTCTTCAAAATAAAGCTTGTTCTGCTATTATTGCACGATAAATTGTACGCGTGTACCATCTGGATACTGTTCTAACTGATTTCCAACCCATGAGCCGGCTCCGCGGTTATCAGAAGGTGAAATATAGCGAATGTCAGCTCCTGCTCCGCCTTCTTCGCACATAGCCATTGGCCATTCATCACGGTCATAACCTGTTTTTGTCGGATATCCTTTCAGGGATTCTTCTCGGTTCGCTTCAGCACCGTCGCGATCAATCGTGCAAACGGAAGAGTGCCCAGCGGCAATTGCGTCACGAATATGATCACCCGTTTCAGGATATCGGTCTAACGGAAAATAAAGCGTCGCATCATAGTTTACTTCAGCTTCCGTTTTTTCAGGAGCTAAAAAAGCCGCATGTCCCATAAATCCTAAAATACATGCCATGATAATGAATAGACTTGCCATTAATTTTTTCCCGTATGTAGCCATCTCAAACCTCCAGTGTAAGTCGTTTTTACAGCTTAACTATACTCTCAGATTGCTAAGTTTAGATTACAGGACAATAAATACGGTGTAAACAAGTATTAACATTTATGTAAAAATGATCTTTTTGTCTTATCTGTAAGGAGTAAAAAGGCTGCGTAATATTCCGGGAATTATACTTTTTATTGTGAACCTGCTTACCAGTCAGGTTAAATGGAGTGTGAAGAGGTAGGTAACGAAAAGAAATCTCAGCAGTGCAAAAAAGAGTATACTTCCTTTACTTGACATCATACCCTAATAGGTATAAAGTTGTGTATACATTTACTTCTTGCGTACAGCTTAAAAGCAAGAAACGCAATCATGCATGAGCGGAGGTAGTAGTATGATGGAATATGATAAGCAAGTTAAAAATCGTTTGAAACGTATTGAAGGTCAGTTAAAAGGTGTCTTAAATATGATGGAACAAGGAAAAGACTGCCGTGACATTGTGACACAGCTCTCAGCAGCCAGAAGCGCAATTGATCGCACGATGGGTGTTATTGTCAGCACCAATCTTGAACAATGCGTAAGAGAAAGCATTGAAAAAGGCGAGAACACGGAAAACTTAGTAAAAGAAGCAGTAGAGCTGTTAGTAAAAAGCAGATGAGACATTCGTTTCATCTGCTTTTTGTTTTCACTGTACGCTGCTCATAAGGATAAAAACCGCTGTTCCTAAACACAATACGGATAGGAACAGCGGTTTTTTAGGTTTATCTCGTTTTAAGAACAGGAAAGATATATGGAGAGAAAGGAGGAGGTCAAGGTGAGTGATGACAAAAAGTCACCAACATATAATCATACGGAAATTCATCATAAAATTGAGGCTTCTCCAAAAGCGCCGGGAATCAAAGCTGCTTTTCGCTTTAACCACGCTTCTTCTCCGTGGGTAAGAGGGATCAGCTCAGGCTTGTCTTCAAGTTTGCCGATTTTAATAGGAATTTTGTTTGATCATTTGCAGTACGGACTCATTGCAAGCATTGGAGGCTTTACATATTTATATACAAAAGATGAGCCTTATGCGCAGCGTGCCGTTAAGTTATTTTTAGCTTTGCTTGGCGTTACGCTCTGCTTTACACTCGGCTCATTATTTGCTGACGTAGCTTGGATGAAAACTATTTTATTTGGTGTGATTGGAGCTGTATCGGTTTATGTTTTCGGAGCGTTAAAAATTCCAGGACCTTCTGCCATGTTTTTTGTCCTTTCATTTGCGGTGAGCACGAGCATTCCAGCGCCGAATTTGCAGGCTGTTTTTTTGCACGCAGGACTTGTTTTTTTAGGAGGGACACTATCTTGGTGTATTAGCATGAGCGGCTGGCTTATTAACCCGCGCGGACCTGAAACTGCCGCTGTGGCGAAAGCGTACAGGCAGCTAGCTTCATTTGTCGGGTCTCTTGGTACGGAATCGTTTCACGCCGAGCAGCATAAAACGGTTGTCGAGCTTCGAGCAGCGGAAACAGCGATGAAACAAGCGAAAATTAATCGAAAAAAATCATCATTTGCGCATCGTCTGTTTTTATTAAATCAAAAAGCCGAAGGGCTGTTTATCTTTGTGATGGCCGCTGCGAACGATTTTAATCCAGCTGTTTCTAAAAAAGCACAAGCGGTGATTGAAACGTTCGCATCTGAAATGGCCACGTTAAAAAAACATAAAAAAATTCGAGACGTGCGTGAAGAAATTGAAAAGCTGTCCATCAAAGAAGAGCTGCGCACATTGCTATTGGATGTAAATGACGTTCTTCAAATGAAAGAATTAAAAGAAACGGAGTATATTCAATTTTCACAAGGCAGCGTAAAAACACGGTTAAAAGCTGCTTTTCACAAACGTTCGTATGTACTTAAAAATGCTTTGCGCTACGGAATTATTATGATCATCGCCGCAGCCGTTGCCTACACGACAAATATTCCGAGGTCTTACTGGATTCCGCTTACGTGCGCGGGAGTGATGCTTGGAGCAACCGTTCGTGCAACGGTTCAGCGAGGTATTCAGCGCTCTGTCGGAACCATTTTAGGTATTTTAATTGGAACCGGGATTCTGATGCTTGAACCAACGGGAATCGTCATTGCGCTCATTGTCTTTGTGCTTCAGTCGACGATTGAAATTGTAATTGTTAAAAACTACGCGCTCGGCACGCTCTTTATCACACCCAATGCTCTTTTAATTGCTGAAAGCGGTCATCCGGATAAAGCGATTAGCTATTTTACGTCTGCTCGAGTGATTGATATTGTCATTGGTTCTGTTATTGGAGTGGTCGGCACGGTATTAATTTTCAAACGAGCTTCTTCACTTCGTTTGCCGTATTTGCTCGGAGATGTGATACGAAAAGAAGGACAGTTTTTAGAAATGCTAAGCACCGAACAAGATGAAGAAAGAATTAAACGAGAAAGAAATAAGCTTCAAGGCGAACTCGTTAATCTTCGGGCGCTGTACGATAATGTGATTGGAGAATATTCTAAAACGGCCGTCAAACTGGAAGGATTGTGGCCTGCCGTTGTCGCTACACAGCAGTTAGGTTATATGCTTCTTGCGTCGTTTGAAGGGTATGAGCTGTCAGAAACGGAGAAACGAGAGCTTCAGGAAACATTTGCTCAGCTAGCTGCAGCAGCTGAGCAAAAACGAGCGCCAAAGCTTTCAAGTGTTCCGACCCTGAAACACTACCCTATTATACAAGGAGAAATAGTCGCTTTATATGAAAGTCTGCAGGTAGAGATATAAAAAGCACGGAGTCCAGGGGCTCCGTGCTTTCGTTTTTACATATCCACAACTTCATTTACCGTTTTATTTACATCGTCACGCGTCATTTTTTCTTTTCCTTTCATCAAGGCGTTTAATGTTCCATCAGCAAGCGCTAACGGAATTTTACAGAAATGAAGGATCGGAAGCGATTTAACATCTTCTAAATATTTCTTTCCTAGTGAAAGATTGCGGCGAGCGTAGGCAAACATATCTTCTCTGCTCCAATTGTTAGGAAAGAAGCTGACTCCGCGCTCTGAATCTTCCGAGGTATTACGCAGGATATTAACAGACTGCAAGCCGCGTCCAAACGCAATAGCTAAGTCTTTGTCTGTTTCCGTGCCGTCATACCATTTCCAAATGTCATTAAGCATCACACCTACTAGACCAGCTACGTAGAACGTATAGTCATCTAAATCCGCTTCATTTTGAATATGCCAGTCTTTTTCTACCCAATCGGCCATTCCTTTGGCCATAATAGAAGTTGCATCTAATACTTGATCTGCAACTCCAGTCGGACAAAGCGCAATCCAGTTGCCGAGCTGAAGCGTTACGTCAGGTAAATCAGCTTGATAAGGGCCTACTAATGCCATGTACTCGTCTTCGTTAAAAGACTTTTTTAACAGGTCACTAATGGCGTAAAGCAAGCGGCTTTTTACACCGGCTTCTAGCTCAGGGTGATCTTCAATTTCATCAATTGCCCTCATACATAAGTAAGCAGATCCTACTGCATCCTGCAATTCTGCCGGCAAGTGGCTAATTGGAATAAAAAATGTTCGGCTTGTCTCTTTTAACATCACCATTGCGTTGTCGCGTAATTTGTTGGGTACACTCATTGATAACTAGCTCCTTTTTACATATCCACATGTCAAATTAGTTTAAGTTTTCATCTTATATACTATAGTAACAAAAAATGAGCATTTAATGGAGTTTAAAGATTACTTATTAACGATATTGTCATTATTTTGTAGTATTTGAACAGAGAAACTTGTAACATATACAAGTTTACACTACGATAATACTCGTTCATTCTTCGTTTTAAAGAAATAAATGGTTTATTTTTAAGAAAATTGCTGTCATGCTAATGAATTAGGTGAGCTTTTAAGAGAGTATTCAACAGTGGGTTATACATAATATATAGGACAATACAGAGGTGAATGTATGAAAATTTTAATTGTAGAAGACGATGATAAAATATATGAATTAGTAAAAGAGAAATTTGAACAGTGGTCATTTGAAGTGGCTGGAGTAGAAGACTTTCAAAAGGTAATGGAAGTATTTATTGCAGAAAGCCCAGAGCTTGTTATTTTAGACGTGAATTTGCCTGTATATGACGGGTTTTACTGGTGTCAGCAAATACGTACAGTTTCAAAAACTCCTATCGTCTTTCTTTCCTCTCGTGAACATCCAATGGATATTGTTATGGCAATGAATGTTGGGGCAGATGACTATATTCAAAAGCCGTTTAACTTAGATGTTCTTGTTGCTAAAGTGCAGGCGCTTCTGCGCAGAACGTATTCATATGGAGACACGATTTCAGACGTTATCGAGTGGAACGGCGCGGTGCTAGACTTAAAAAAAGGAAGTTTGCATTACAACGATCAAGAAATTCATTTAACGAAAAATGAATTTTTTATTTTACGGCTTCTTTTGGAAGAACGAGGCAAGATTGTATCGCGAGAAGAGCTTATGCGAAGATTATGGGAAGATGAGAAATTTGTAAGTGACAATACGCTTTCTGTCAACATCACACGCATTCGCACCAAGCTGGAAGAAATCGGGCTGAATGATAAAATTGTGACCAAAAAAGGCCAAGGATATTTGGTGAATTAAGATGTGGAAAAGTTTTTTAAGAGAAAGACTAAGCTGGATTTTATTTGTTCTTCTATGGCTGAGTGTAATCGATGCTCTGCTGCTGCTTGAGTATGATATTAAGGTGTCGTCCACTTCGTTTTGGTATTTGAATCTTTTAACGCTGTGTCTGCTGATTCTGTTTCTTTTATGGAGAGGAGTAAAAGAAAGAAGATTCTTAAAAAAATTAAGCTTAATGCTGCGGAATGATGCGTACGATTTACAAGAAATGCAGCCATATGTTCGAACAAAAGCAGATGAAGACATGCTGAGTTTGCTGCAGCATATAGATCGTGTGTATCGCAGACAAACTCATGCTCTTCACGTACAGCAGCGAGAGCAACAGGAATATGTAACGACTTGGGTTCATGAGATCAAGACGCCCCTTACTGCAATGAAGCTGCTTATTAATGCTCATCGTACAGAGCTTTATAAATGGCCTTGGCTAAAGGATATTGAAGATGAGTGGATGAAAATTGACGGATTAGTAGATCAGAATTTATATTCTGCACGCCTGCAGTACTTAGAAAAAGATTATCAGGTGCAGGCAGTGTCGCTAAGTGAACTTGTTTTTCCAAACGTTGCGTACTTCTCAAAATGGTGTATTGAAAAGAAACTGCATATTGATGAAAAAAATCTAGACATACTGGTGCACACTGATCCAAAGTGGATGCAGTTTGTTGTGAGGCAAGTGCTGTCTAACGCCATTAAATATAGCCCTCTGGAAGGAAAGCTTTCTTTTTTTAGTGAAGAAACGCCAAAGTACGTAAAGTTATTTATCGCTGACCAAGGGAAAGGGATTCCAACTCAAGATCTTCCCCGGATTTTTGAAAAAGGATTCACAGGAAATGCTGGAAGAAAAACGAAGGGAGCTACGGGGCTAGGGCTGTATTTTTTAAAAAAAATTACAGATGCTCTTGGCCATCGAATAGAAGTGAATTCACTTTTACACGAAGGAACCACGGTGATTCTGACCTTCTACAAACCGAATTCTTTTGATAACCTTTCAAAAATGTAAGATTGCACGATGAGATTGTCATCTGCTTCAAACGAATCTTTCCTTGTTTCAAAGTAAGATAGAGTTATACACAAGGAGGGAACGTACATGAAGCGAAAGTGGATTAGCCTCTTAGCTCTGCTTTTGGTTGTAGGAGCAGGTATAGGAGGAGTAAAGATTTATCAAAAAGCCGCAACGGAGCATCAATACGGGATTATCCCAAAAGAAGCAAAAAAAGTGGATGAGTATGGACGAGTTCAATATACAATTTCAGTGATAAACGAAAAAGGACAAACAACGTTTCAAACGTTTACAACGATTAAACAGTTAAAAGAAGGAACGGTTATTGACCTTTTCGTTCGAGGCAATGAAGTTCGGAAATATGACATTATAACAAAAAATGAGCTGCCGCAGCGGGTGAAAAGCGTGTGGCCTACAAAAGAACGAAAGGAGGAGGAAAAGTGAGCATTGTTCTTGAAGGGAAAAATGTAACCAAAACGTTTGGATCAAGAGGAAATGTATACGAAGCGCTAAAAGGAATTGATTTTACAGTCGAAGAAGGAGAGTTTGTCGGTATTATGGGACCATCCGGAGCGGGAAAAACGACGCTGATGAACATTCTTTCAACGATTGACCGTCCCACAGATGGCGAGATATGGATTCAAGGAGAAAACGTGGCGCTCATGAAAGATAAGAAGCTGTCTGCTTTCAGACGCAATCATTTAGGGTTTATTTTTCAAGATTATAATTTATTGGATACGTTAACGGTAAAAGAAAATATTCTTCTGCCGCTTACGGTTACAAAAATGTCTAAGAAAGAGATGGAAGCGAAGCTGAAAGACACCGCAGCGCGACTAGGCATCTATGAGCTAGCGGATAAGTATCCGTATGAGATTTCTGGCGGACAAAAACAGCGCGTTGCAGCAGCGAGAGCAATGATTACGAATCCAGCTGTTATTTTCGCCGATGAGCCTACCGGAGCTCTTGATTCAAAAGCTGCTTCAAGCCTGCTTGAAAAGCTGTCGCAATTAAATCAAGAAGACCGTGCCACGATTATTATGGTGACGCACGATCCGCTGGCTTCAAGCTACTGCAGCCGCGTGCTGTTTATTAAAGACGGACAAATTTACACGGAGCTGTTTAAAGGCGAACAAACGAGACAAGCATTTTTCAAACGAATTATGAACATTCAAGGCGCATTAGGCGGTGAAGGCTATGACCGTATTTGATCTTGTTAAAAAGAATATGCGCAAAAATATTAGCCGGTACAGCCTTTATTTCTTTTCAATGATTTTTAGTATTATTGTGTACTATGTGTTTGCTACGCTTCAGTACGACCAATCGATTTCAAAGGTGATTGGAGAAGAGCTGAGGCTGCAGGGCATTTTTAATGCTTCAAACTACGTTCTCCTTACCTTTATTGTTGTCTTTATTTGGTACACAAACTCATTTTTTATCAGACAGCGTAAGAGAGAGCTCGGGCTGTATCATTTAGTTGGTATTGAAAAGCGTACGATTGGGAAAATGATTTTCTATGAGAATATGCTGCTGGGGATTTTTTCTTTGGTGGTCGGTATTTTACTAGGTACCGTGTTTTCAAGGCTGTTTGTGCTGTTTTTACTAAAGCTTATGGGACTGTCGCTTTCTATTACGCTCACATTTTCTCTTCAAGCGGTTTTAAAAACAGCCGTAGTGTTTTTGATTGTTACCATTTTTATATCGTTTCAAGGCTATTTTATTATGTACCGCTATACGCTATTAGATCTGTTTCAAGCAGAAAGCAAAAGTGAGCGCATAAATAAAATGAATTCGAAACGCTCAATTGTAGTGGGAGGACTGGGTATCTTACTCGTTGGCTATGGGTACTACCTTTCATCGGGAAACATTGTGACGCCTAAGTTTTTTCTAATTGTAGCCGTTGTACTGTTCTCGGTCATTTTCGGTACATTTTTACTTTTTAAAGCCACAATTGAGTGGCTGATGGGACTTTACCGAGAGCATGCAAGCCGATATTATTCGTTTGCAAATATGCTAAGCGTTTCTACTATGATGTATCGAATTAAAGCAAACGCACGAGTGTTAACCCTAATTACGATCTTGTCGGCTACTACACTTGTAGCAGTTGGTGTGACGTATTCCTCGTACTATAACACAAAAGCCGACGCCAGAAGCATGCAGCCTTATGACTATACGCTGCACAGCAAAAAAGCAGCGCAAGAATTTATGGATGTACTGGATGAGCTAGATATCCAATCAAATCGGTATGTCTATCATATCGTGAAGCACTCCGCTGATTTATCGGATTTTCGATTTATTACATCGGGCTACTATAAAGATAGGGAACAAATCAGCTTTTTAGATGAAGAAGAAGTGCGGAAAAATGGCGTTTCGGTTCCTGCGCTAAGTGCAAACGAAACCGTTATTTTTGATTCAATGGCAAAAGGAAAAGTGTTTAAGCCTAGTACAGGTAAAACCGCAGCTGTGCAGCTGAACAAATCAGAAGAGCTTGCTTTAAAAGTCGTTAAATCCGAGCCTTTGCTCATTCTTGATTCTGACAGTGCCGGCTATCAGTTTGTAGTCAACCACGATACATTTAACAAGCTTTTAAAAGCTGGACAAAAGCAAGCGGTCTACGTATTTAATACAGGTGATGGAAACAAACAAAATGAACTTGCTAAGAACTATCATCAAATCGCAAAAGAAGCTGGCGAAAGACGTACTTCATACTATGATGTGTTTCAGGCAGGCTTAATGAGTAAAGGATTGTTTATTTTTATTGGAGGGTTTTTGGGGCTCGTCTTTTTGATGGCAACGGGCAGTATTATTTATTTTAAGCAAATCTCCGAAGCGGAACAAGAGCGCAAAAGATTTGAAGTTCTGCGTAAGCTTGGGTTTTCAGTATCTCAAATGATGAGCGCCGTTCGAAAGCAGCAGCTGTTTACGTTTGGTTTGCCTTTAGTGATTGGCATCTTGCACAGTCTATTTGCGCTAAAGGTCATTACGAACCTAACCGGTGAAAGTCTGATAGTCCCTGTTTTAATAGCGGATGCAGTATACGGGATTATTTATTTCTTTTTCTACTGGCTGACAATGAATTACTACCGAATGGTAATAAAGCGACTGTAAAGAAAAGACTGTTTCGATTAAAGAAACAGTCTTTTCTTTGTTGGGAAAATAAAAGGTATGGAGTAATGAAACCCTGAATATAAAAAAAGGGTATATAAAAAGTAGAGAGTGGTATTGGAGGGGGAAATGTGAAAGCAGATGCTGTATTTGAAGGGGGAGGCGTTCGAGGAATTGCATTCACGGGTGCGATTGAAGCGATGGAAGAAAGCAATGTAGAATGGCAGCGTTTAGCAGGTACGTCAGCCGGAGCGTTAATTGCGGCACTTTTAGCGAGTGGCTATAAAAGCAGTGAAATTCGCAGGGAGCTTCAAAACATGGACTATGCTAAGTTTCGCGGGAAAACGATCATTAACCGAATTCCTTTGATTGGAAACTTGATTGAACTAATGGTTCATTTAGGTTTCTATAAAAATGATTATTTGGAAAAATGGGTGCATGGTCTGCTGCGTGAAAAAGGAATCGAAACGTTTGCGGATTTGCCGGCAGATAAGCTGAAAATTATTGCCTCAGACATTTCGAACGGACAGATGCTTGTGCTGCCTGACGACTTGCCTCGCTACGGAATGCAGCGAAGCGATATGAAGATTTCACAAGCCGTGATGATGAGTGCGTCCATTCCTTTTTTCTTTCGTCCCGTCATCTGGAAGTCCAAAGGGTTCAAGAGGTCATACATTGTCGATGGAGCGCTTTTAAGCAATTTTCCGATTTGGCTGTTTGATACGGAGCATCCGCGTTTCCCGACATTTGGTTTTCGATTTGTAAAAGAAGAAATTGATACAGCCGCTATTATTCCGACCCCGGTCCATTTATTTAAAAGTATGTTTACGACGATGCTGCAAGCTCACGATTTGCGGTATTTGAACGCGGAGACAAAAGAACGAACGGTGCAAATTCCAACCGGTGTGATTACGGCAACGGATTTTGCCTTAAAGGAAGAAGAAATCGAATTTTTATATGAATCTGGTTATATATCCGCAAAGCGTTTTTTAGAAAAGTGGGATTTTGAACAGCATAAAATGAATCGGACCGGACGTCAGCTGACACGAAGAAAGCTCCCGTAACAGGAGCTTTTCTACGGCTGTTTTAAAATGTTGACTTCAACAGCTTCGCCTTTTGCCGGAACGGAATACTGAACGCTTTTGTCTTTTTTGAGCCATGCTTTAACGAGCTGTCCTTTTTTGTATGTCTGATCATCTGAAACTTTTACATAAATAGGCTGTACATCGCTAGAACCAAGTATTTCTTTTGTTGTATAGTCAAGCGCAGTATCTCGCGGAATGACGTTTGCAATAAGAATTTCATCCTGTTTCACTTCTAAAATGCGCCCTTGAACTAAATAGCCGGCCGGCTTTTTTGACTGCTCGGCGTTATCAGAACAGCCGCTTAAACAAATAAAAAAGAGAAGAAAAAGTGCAGTTGATTGAACGGTAAACTTCATAAAATCTCCTTTCCGTTTCAACATGACTACCATTATAACGCGTTTGACCATTTCTTTTCCAGTTTTCGGAGAAAGCAAGAGGTAATCATTGACGTTATTTCAGCGCGCGTGATATGTTTTAACTCATAAACGCTATATTACTAGAAGCTATGCTTAGTACGGGAGGTCCTTGTATGGATGTTACCTTTTTAACCAATGTTATTCGACATATATTAGAACGAGATAATTTTGTCATTGACTTTGAAGAATCAGACGAACAAAATATTCACTTTTGGCATCGAGACGAGCCGTTTCGCCTTTTTATTTCAGAACAAACGGAAAGTTATTTAGTATGGACCGTTTTCGAAGATGAAAAGGAACAGTGGAGCGGAAAAACATTTCTTCAAGAAGTGACGAATACGTGTAAAGACTGCAGTGAGCCAATTGCGCACTGGATTTATAAAGACGGAGGCAAAGCAGGTTATTGCAATCACTGTCTTCAAACGTTTGGAAATGCGTATTTTACAAATGCTGATGATATTAAGCAAAACCTTCATTTAATTGACGGTTCTATTTGTTTTATTACCGATGAAACCGGAAGCGATTGGTGGATTGCATATGAAGGATTCAAACGAGTAATTGCAAGATTAGAAGAAAATCCCGATCAAAAAGTCGAAATGTACAAGCCCGAATATCCGGTCTTTAAATGGGAAATACATTTTCTAACGGAAAACAATTCTGCTAGCTTTAAGTTCAAAGATGACTTTGCATCTGGAATTGTACCGAAGGGAAGAATACTCTAACATCCTTGTTATAAGGGTGTTTTTTCTTATAATGGGAAGTTTTTTTGAAAAAAATAATTAATTTAGGTTAAAAAGAAGGAATTAAAGGGTAAAGAGTAGAAGATATATCACTATAGGAAGAATGGGGGAAATAATTATGACAACTACAACAAATTTAACACTGGGGTACAAAATGTACACGATTGATTTTAGCCGTCCAACGCAGTCTAACGAGGCACTGCTTGATTTCTTTAAAGATGTGCAGCACAGACAGGGAAATAACGCAGAAAGCTTTTCTAAAACATTAATGGAAATCGAAGAAATCAAAACAAAATATGTAGATCATGAAATCGTACTGTTGGCTAAATCGCTTGAACAGCAAATAAGCCGCTCAAATGCAGAAAAACTTGAGGTCTGATAATCACCAGAAATGGTCGATTTATCAGACCTTTTTTATATTTTTATCGATGTAGCACTTTATACTTGGCTAAAGTGCAGCCAAGTATAAAGTGCTAGACCTATGCGGAAGTTGTCCTCCCTTGCGGGCTGCCAACTTCCGCATAGGTGGACCTTTTTGGGAGAAATCAAGGGGGCAGGGTATCAGGTAGTGTGGTTTTTAGGCTGAAGAGAGAATAGGGAGTTTGTTTGGGGTGTGAAGTGCAGTTTCTTGGTGATAAGCAAATTCACGTAGGCAAACCATTGGTGGTGAAATTACGGCGGATGGATATCTGGAAATGCAGTTTTTTAAGTGGAAAAGAGAATTCTGTACATTTTAAAGAATGTTTGATTTCATCAAAAGTTGTAGATGAATAGACTATCAAGTCGTTGGAGGCGTTGTATGGTTGGAATTTGCAGCTGGAAGTGTGCAGTGAGTGGAATAAGTATTGCGAGTGTCTACAGTAAGCAGCCGTCGTGGCAGCGGGAGTGTTATTTGGTGACACCTGGTAAAGTTTATTATGAGTCGTGCTATCAAGGGTACGGAGAGTTTGCCGGAATGGATATTTTTTGTTTGATGAGAGAAAGCGGAGCGGAGAAAGAAGACAGTGAAGTGGTAGCGGCTTTTAAGCCTAAGATTGTGCTGGCGAAGTATTACAGCGGACAGCGTTATGAAGAACTGCCGGAATCAGAGCCTTGTCCGTACGGGGGCTATTTTTTTGAAGGATGGAAGGAAGGGTAGCGAATATACATAAAAGCTGTAGAGATATCTCTACAGCTTGTTATTAACGTCTTGTTTCATCGACAGATTGTTCTAAGTCACTTACTTCTTGCGTAATTGTATTTAATTCTTCTTGCACCGCTTCAGCTTCAAGAACAGGATCTTGAACGATTTCTGTCGTTTCAAGCTCTTCTGCTGCAGCCGTTTCTGCAAGCGGCTGTTCTTTAACAGTGCGCAGAGATTTCACTTTGTTGACAACTTGCGAAGACTGTTCGGAGACTTTTTGTGAAAGGCGAGCCGTGCGCTGTTTGAGATCTTGGCCTTTTGCATATACCGTTTCTTTCACTTGACCTGTTTTAGCAAGTGCTTGATTCGCTCCGTCTTGAATAGAAGCACGCAGCTCTTTTCCTGACTTTGGCGCTACTAGTAAAGCTGTTGTTACACCCACTACGCTACCTACTAACGTGCCGACTAATAACTCTTTGCTTCCACCTTTTGTTTCTTTACCCACTGTTTCTTTTACGTTTTCTTTTGTCATGACATTTCCTCCTTTTATAATATGTAATATGAAGGGTTTACCATTTTGTTGAATACTTCCTGCAAAACGCAAATGATTCGCTAAAAAAATCTGCAAGTGCCGTCGGACGCTCGTACAGGCTGGTGAAATTTGATTGTATATAGTATTCAACCACCTGACAGAAAAACCTTCTTTTCTGCTGTAAAAACAGAAAAAAACTTATCTATAAAATCCGACACAAGAAAACGACAACATTCGTTCTTTGGTAGCATTTTCACTTGAAATTTTATATCATAGAGTGCAAGGAGAATACGTTCTCTTTTTTTAAATGCTGGAGGGATTGAAGAAATGGCTGAATCGAAGTACAGAACGATTTTAGAAGCGAAATCTGGAGAGTTAGAAGCATTAAAAGACAAAGCAATCAAAGACACCTGGCAGCCGATTTATCATATTCATCCACAGTACGGGCTGATGAATGATCCAAACGGATTGGTTCAATTAAACGGTGAATATCACGTGTTTTATCAGTGGTATCCGTACGGTGCGATGCATGGAATGAAGCACTGGGCTCATGTGAAATCTACGGATTTAGTAACGTGGGAACGCCTTCCGGTTGCCCTAACGCCAACGGAAGAATATGAATCGCACGGCGCATATTCAGGCGGCGCGATCGAAAAAGATGGTCAAGGGCTGCTGTTTTATACAGGGAATGTAAAATACGAAGACGGCTCACGTTCAGCTAATCAGTGTATCGCGATGCTAAACAGGGATGGAAGTGTAGAAAAATACACGCATAATCCAGCGGTACGAGGCGTTCCTGATGGGTATACAGGACATGTGCGTGATCCGAAAGTATGGAAAGAAAATGATACATATTATATGCTGCTAGGCGCTCAGCGTGAAAACGAGACGGGCGCATTAATTGTGTATGAATCAAGCGATGCGCTTCAGTGGTCATTTAAAGGCGAAGTTAAAACATCGCTTCCTGACTTTGGCTATATGTGGGAGTGCCCGGATTACTTTAAACTGGACGGAAAAGATGTGTTTGTCTTTTCACCGCAAGGAATCAAAGCGGATGGCCACGATTTTCATAATATTTATAATGTGATTTACGCGGTTGGAACATTTGATGTGGAAAGTTTAACGTTTGAAATGGAGTATTACCGTGAAATTGATAAAGGGTTTGACTTTTATGCACCGCAAACGTTCCAAGATGAAAGCGGACGTCGCTTGCTGTTTGCGTGGATTGGAAACCCAGACGTTGACTATCCGTCAGACGAATATGGATGGGCTCATGCCTTAACGCTTCCTCGTGAGCTTTCGCTTGAAGGAAATGAACTTGTTCAAAAGCCTGTAGAAGAGCTAAATAAGCTTCGAGATCAAGCGGTTCATTTTAGAGGAACGCTAAAAAATGAAGAAGTGATTATTGATGAAGCAACAAACAATGCATATGAAATCAATATGACGTTCCGGGAGATAGGGGCCAAACAGTTTGGTTTAGAGCTGTTTAATAGTAAAGAAGAAGAGCTTCGCCTCGTGTTTGATACAGAAAAGCAAGAAGTGCGACTCGACCGCTCCTCATTCCACCATCAATATGCAACGGAATATGGTGTGGTTCGCTCTGAAAAATGGACAGCGTCAAACGAAGTCGATGTTCGCGTATTTGTCGACAAAAGCATCGTCGAAATTTATATAAACGGCGGCAAAATTGTCTTCACTTCCAGGGTATTCCCGAAAAAAGATTCCAAATCAGCTGTAAATGTATTTGCAGAAGGATCTGTGGACTACCGCATTGATTATTACGGCATGTCCCGCGGCATTTCGTAAATGAGAAAAGAATCTGGGACAAAAGTATTTTAGCCCAAGTGAAAAACGAACCACTAATTAACATGTTTGATTAGTGGTTCGTTTTTTTTATGATGGTGAATATAGTTTTATCTGTTTCGTTCCTTCTAGCAGTTGATTGGAGGGCAAGGCGAAGACTCCTGCGGGACAAGAGGAAGAGGTGAGACCCCGCAGGAGCCAAGCGACGAGGAGGCTCAGCAGCCGCCCGCGGAAAGCGAAGCCTTGCACGGAAATCAACTGCGGTGTAACAAGCGGTTCAGCTCATGTATCTCATTTGTTCGTCTTTAGGTTAGAGTCATTTCGTTATGTTTTAACCTTTTTTTGAGCTCTATAAAAATAAAATACAAATACATGAAGCAACTAAATGAGGAACAGCTGCAATAATAAAACGTTTCATCCATTCTGTATCCTCTCGCTGCCGGACCGGGGTAAAGTAAGGTCCTCTCGTTTCAAATCGAAATGTATCCAGTAAGGTTACGAGTGCAATTGCCGTAAGTAATATGCCAAGAGGGCCTGAAATATAGTAAATATACTGCCAGTTGCCTGCTGTAATAGAAATGATAATCACAATAATTAAAGATATAATGCCAGATATTAATCCTGTTTTCAAACTCAAAATCTCCTTACATCCAGTTTTTGCTTATCTATTTTACCATAACCGAATGAAGGTTTGTATATACGGCTCGGGGCGGATATTTACTTCTTAATTGACCTTTTATGTAAGTATCTTCTCGTATAAAATGAGTTTCCTAGCAAAAGCAGCGTCCCTAGAATCCAGCCGGCTGCAGGGGAATAAGGAAAGATATTTTTTAAAGCCATCCCAAAAGAAATAGAGGCTGCTCCGAGTATAAATAAAAGCAGCGTGATTCCTTGACGTTTTTTCATATGTACCACCTCTCTTACTAATTTTACCATAAAATGTGAGTGTAGTAGAATGAAATGTAAGGTGTCATACAAAAAAAGAAGTATATGGTAAAATTTGAGGAGTAGGAAGGGAAGAGGAATGCAATGATTAAAAAAGGATTTATAGCAGGAATCGTGATGGTCGGGATTGTTCTTGCTCTTGCTGCTTTTACAGGGAAGTGGAGCTATCTCTATTTTGTGTCAGGCACAATGGGGGCAGTATCGCTGGTTTTAGCTTTGGCATACCTTATTGACAGTATCGTGCTAGGAAGTACAGGCACATTCTTTTCAGCCAAAAAGACGCGCAAGGTGAGCCGAGTTGAAGATGCAAAAGGATTTGGAGCTATTGCAGTACCGAACGTATTAGCTGCTTTGATTTATGTAGCCGCTGGTTGATGAACAGAAGTCTATAAAAACAGCTTGAGGTATAACCTCAAGCTGTTTTTTATGCGTCAATCTGAACGTTCCTTTCCCGTTTATCACGCAGCGGCATCAGCATACTTATAAATCCAACGCTTACGATGATGATTGCCGCCGTTAAAAAAGTCGTCTGAGCACCTGCAAGCTTTACGACCATGCCTCCAAGAAGAGGAGCAGTAAGTAAAACGGCACTCGTTAAGGTGTTAATGAATCCGTACACTTTTCCGAGGTGTTTCTTGTCGCTGTATGTTTGAACGATATAGTTAAACAGCAGTAAATTAAGCCCAACTCCGGCCCCTCCAATAGGTGCAGCAATCAAAATGAAATAGCGTGACATAACGGCTGGATTAAAGCAGCTAATGAAAAATAAAGCCCCTCCAAATAGAAGCAGGCCGAGTGATAAAAGTCTAAATGGATGGTGAACCTGTTTTTTTCTATTAAGATACACTCCTGTTGCTAGCGCTCCCAGTCCGATTCCAGAAAGCAGCCAGCCGAGCATTTCCGGATGGTGAGGCAGCACATCTCGTAGGAAGATGCTAATTTGAGCGTCAACAAGCATCACGACAAAATACGAAAGGTGAAACAAAATAACGGCGCGTAAAAGGATTGAGTGCTGAAAAACGATTTTCCAGCCGTTTGAGTACGTTTTTTTCGGTGGATGGGAAGAACGAGCAGCTTGCCCTTGAATATTTTTACCTGCTTTTTTAAGTGAAAACAGCACCCAAATAGAAATCATACAAGCTGCGGCATTAACTAAAATGCATGCTTTTGGCGTTGTAATCGTCAGCGCGGCGGCTCCGAGAAACGGCCCCACAACTTTGGCAATTTGAAACATAATGTTTTGTAAAGTAGAAGCCTGCAGCAGCTGCTCTTGTTTGACCACTTCTCGAACGTAAGCGAGCTGTGCGGGCACTTTCATAACAGAACTCATCGAGCGCAGCGTCAGCACCCCAAGTGCCAAAAGCGGTTCATTTGTGAAAAATAACAGACACGTGAACAGAAGACGGACTAGTTCAGACAGAAACATCAGCTGTACTTTATCGCAGCGGTCCGCTAAATTTCCTGCTGCTTGACTTAGCAGGATGCTAGGCAAAGCGTACGCGACAGGAATAAGCGTAATCCAGAGAGAATTTGCGTGCCACACGTATGTAAAAAGCGTCATCACCGCGAACATATCAAATAAATCTCCAAAGCTTGCCGCAGTGCTTGAAATAAATAATTTTTTATAAGAAGAATTAGCAAACAGCTTTTCTTTTTTCAATACCTTCATTCCTTTGTGTGTTGTTCGTAAAAAATAATCGCACCTTCAATAAATTGAAGGACTTCGCTGTCAATAGGGTAGAGATTAAGTGAACTTGATGCCTCAGGAGATTTGCGAACATCCCAAAAGGCTTTTTCTAAAGCCGTATGAGGGCCAAATAGCTCACTCGATAAAAGCAGTATATCAGCTGCAATCAGCTGTCCGTCTTCAGATTGAGGTGCACGCTGATGCTTTAAGCAAAGCTGAACTCGTTTTATGATGTTAATCCATTTATCCGCACTCGCATGCTCCATTTTAGGCAGATCATGCTGCAGAATCTCGCTTTCTTCTAAAGAAAGCGAAAGCAGATCCGTCCAGCTGCTCTTGATATTAGTTTCATTGTCAACTAAAGGAAGGAGCTGCTTCCAGTTTAATTCACCTTCTATTTTTATACTGTTGCGAAGCGTGTGAGTATGTTTTAAAGCTTGTTGAATTTCCATCGCTTTTTGCTGAAGTTTTTGCTGATGAATGGCTAGAAGTTCATCGATACTCACTTTGTGAAGAATAAGTTCAATATCTCGCAAAGGAACAGCTAAGTTTTTTAACAAAGTAATTTTCTCTAGTGTGACTAAATCCGTTTCTGAGTAGGAGCGTTTTCCATTTTCTGATTTTGACGATGGATGAAGCAAGCCAATTTGATCGTAGTAACGGAGCGTACGCACCGTGAGGCCTAATTTTTTAGCGGCTTGCCCAGTAGAAAAATAAATCATTTTTAACCCCTCCAAAAAAAATGCTTGCAGGTAACGTCACGTCACCTTTTACACTGAATATATGTAAAAGGGAGGCGAAGTAAATTGAAACAAAAAAATCAAGGATTATGGACAATAAAATCATTTGTAATTATGCTGGTCGTCACGTTTGTTGGTGTGCCTATCTTAATTGAAGGTATATTGCAGGATGCTTTACATTCCTTGTTTAAAAATGATCTTTATGCTGGAACAGCTACTGGGTTTGTTATGGCAGCTGTGTTTTTATCAGCTCTGTATGGGCTGATGGTTCAGGCTGGTGATAGAAAAATTGGTTTTCAATCGTTTTCAAAACGGCACTGGCCGCGCATTCTTTTTTGGCTTTTTGTGCTGATCTTAGGAAGCGTGGCAATTGTTGTGCTAATGGAATGGTTTGGTATGACGTATGAAAATAAAAAAACAGCCAGTTTACAGCAGGACCTGTCGCTGTTTTCATTTATACTTGCTTTTGTTTCAGCTGCTGTAATCTCACCTTTTTATGAAGAGATTATTTACCGAGGATTTTTTTATACATGGCTGAAACGTAAAGGAGGAATTGTGTTTGGATTAGTGGGAAGTTCGTTTATCTTTATGCTAGTGCATATTCCAACGTACAATACCTTGCCCGTTAACTTTTTATCAGGTCTCGTGTTTGCATGGGTGTACGAAAAAACAAAGTCGTTGCTTCCGAGTATGATCATTCACGCTTGTTTTAATGGAATCGCCGTTATTTTAACAGCGGCAGCTTAATGTAGTTTTGATAACGAGTAAGCTATGATTTATCTTACCATATTATGTATACTGAAGAAGCGAATTACAAAAAAATAAGCGGAAAATGAAACAAAAAACTGCTAGAAGCACTGCCTGTTCCTAGCAGTTTTTTGTATATGCACGCACGCTTAAGGCTTGTCTTAAAGTGGACGTTAAGGTGTATGATAAGAGAGAGTAAAGACAGCTATAAAAAGGAGAGGGTATCGATGCAATATCGAAAGCTTGGAGAAACAGGTCTGGAAGTATCAAATTTATGTCTAGGTACTATGGCGTTTGGACGATGGATTGACGAAAAAGCGTCGGCAGCTATTTTACATAGCGCCATTGACAACGGAATTAACTTCATTGACACAGCCAACTATTACGGAAAAGGGCAGGATGAAGAGTTTAGATATGGCACAGGGGAATCTGAAGAAATTATTGGACGTGCGTTAAAAGGAAAACGAGATGATGTTGTGCTTGCAACAAAAGTCGGCATTGCCGTAGGAAAAGGCAAAAATGATAAAGGTCTTTCACGTACACATATTATGAGAGAAGTGGATAATCAGCTGCGACGACTGCAGACGGACTACATTGATCTTTATCAAGTTCATCTTTTTGATCACCATACACCTATGGAAGAAACGCTTCGCACGCTAGATGATTTAGTTCGTCAAGGCAAAGTTCGTTATATTGGCTGCTCAAATTATGCCGCGTGGCAAATCGCAAAGTCTCATCATATTAGTGACAAAATGAATCTTGAAAAATTTATTTCCGTTCAGCCTCAGTACAATCTTCTCTCTCGTGAAATTGAACAAGAGCTGCTGCCGTTTAGTCAGTCTGAAGGTGTAGGCGTCATGGTATACAGTCCGTTAGCGCGCGGCATGCTTTCAGGAAAATATAAAACACCAAATGACGTGCCGCCAGAAAGCCGCGCTGCGCATGGTGAAAAGCTGCTGCGAAACTACTTTACAGACCAAAACTTTCAGCTGGTGGAGCAGTATCGCAAGTTAGCAGAACAAAATGAAGTAAGTTTGTCTCAGTTTGCTCTTTCATGGGTATTGAATCAGCCTGCTGTAACGTCAAGCATTATCGGAGCTAGTAAATTGCACCACGTAACAGATGCGGTTGAAATCAGCGATTGGACATGGTCAGAAGAGCTGTTGAATACCGTAAATTCACTGTATTAATAAAAAGTCCGCAGGTACACCTGCGGACTTTTGTGTTTAAATTTTAATTTCTTTTTGCGTTAATCTTGCTTCTAGCGAGTCGTACAAAGAGAGCTTATAGTTAATTTGTTCAAGATATTTAAAGGTTTTAGCCATTTCTTCTTCCACCGCTTCTTTATGCTGAAGCATCATGTTTTTTCGTTCTTTAATCGTGCTTTCGCCTTGTTTATAGAGCTCTACGTAGCGCTTAATTTCTGCAAGCGGCATGCCCGTTGAGCGCAGAGCCAAAATAAAACGGATCCATTCAATATTCGTATCATTATAGAGGCGCTTTCCATTTTCATCACGCTCTATAAAAGGAAGGATTCCTTCTTTTTCATAGTAGCGTAAAGTCGGTGCGGAAAGCCCGGTTTTTTCATTCATTTCTTTCATGCTATAAGACAAGGTTGTTCACTCCTACTTATGAATCGTAAAGCTTACTTTAAGGTATATGATAATCGATAGTTGAACGTTTTATCAAATTATTTTCCGTTTATTTTAAAAATATGGAACTTTTATACAGTTTGTCCGTAATAACAAGTAGACAATAAGAAACTTACTGTAAAAGGTTAAGTAAAGGGGATAGAGTAATGAAAAAAGTAAAATGGATTAGTTTTATCCTGCTGCTGATTTCAAGCGGAGTGTTTTTTATCAATCATCAGTACGCCATTTTACTAGCGGCTTGGACCGTTTACGGAATGGCTTTATCAATCCTAGTGTATTTCTTTTCATACGGTATGAGTGATTCAAATCAAGAATAAAAAGTGTATACGCGTTTCTTATTGTCTTCAAAATAAAAGCAGAATATGAAAGGGTGGAAGAAATGGGAGAACTTTTTTGGATGATTTTGTTCGGAGCGTGTATTTGGGTGCCACTAATTTGGAATAAAATTGCGATTGGCAAGCGCATCGCACACGAAGAAAAGAAAGCAGGACGTGATTTAACAGGGGAAATCAATCCGTTTACCGGAGGAAGAATGTAAATAGGCGTAGAAAAAAAGCTGTGACAAAAGTATTTTCGTTGAAAGAAGATCCGAATGATGAATCGAGATTCTTAATACAGAATCAACTTCGTTCGGTTTTTTTATTAGTATGGTGAACGTAGGTGTCATGTATATAATAGTTTCTAGCTGTTGATTGGAAGGCAAGGCGAAGACTCCCGCAGAAAGCGAAGCCTTGCACGGAAATCAACAGCGGTGTAACAACCAGTCCAGCTTATTTATCCCATTTGTTCGTCTTTAGGTTGGAGTAATTTTGTTATGTCTAAGCCTCTTTATTAGTAAAGAAAACCATAGTTTAATTTTGTTATTAATAGTATAATTAACCATATTTATTTTGAATAGAAAGGCTGGTAAAAAGGTGTCAATATTCTTTTTAGCTGGCATGGTACTTGTGCTGGCGATGATTATTTTTTCGCGTACGCTGTGGATGCCGAGCGGAGTGGTAGAACGTCTCAGCAAGAAAAAGTGGTTTCAAAATCAAAATCACTGGCTGAGCGGAGGCTATTTGTTTGGCATTAATGCTTTATATTTTGGTACTACAATATTTTTACTCTATCTTCTCATGTTTACAGATATCCCTTATCTACATATTGTTCTTATGTTTTTAGCGACGATTGTAAGTATTTTTACGTGGAGCGCCTTTAGTGCAGCATGGACAGGGTCATTTAAAAATCGTCTTAAAATGGCTTTAACAGGAAGCAGCTTTTACTTGATAGTGGCATTGATTATGGTGATCCAGTGGCTAAGCGTTAAGCCTCTGTATCCCAATGAAGATACGTTTATGCGAGCTTTAGGGTGGATGCTTGGCTTTTTCGTTTCAGCCGTCGCTTTTAGTATATGTTTTATCTTCACTGCTTTTCTTGGAAAACGTTCAGCACGTGTGTAAGGATATCATCCGTTTATTAACGTTCTTTTCTAGTTAACTACTATTGACGAAAGCAGGGGTAAACGTGATTCGAGAAATTTTAGCTTCCGATGCAGCCGCTTTTTTAGCGTTAAATAAAGAGCTTGATAAAGAAACAGCATATATGCTGTACGAAGAAAATGAGCGTGCGACTACGCTTGAACAGCAGAAAAAAATGATTACAGCTTTTTTAAAGATGCCGAACTCGACCATTTTAGTGGCGGAACAAGACGGACAGCTTGTCGGACATTTATCTGTGATTGGCGGAAGCGTTAACCGAAAAAAACACAGCGCATACTTAGCTGTTGGCGTACTTCAATCTTACGGAAACCGGGGCATCGGCACTTCGTTGTTTAAGGAAATGGAGAAATGGGCAGCGCAGAGCGGCATTAAACGAGTGGAGCTAACGGTTATGACCCACAATGAACCGGCCATTTCGCTGTATAAAAAGATGGGTTTTGAAATAGAAGGGAAAAAAGTATGTTCACTCGTTGTAGATGAAAAATCAGTCGATGAATATTATATGGGGAAGGTTTTTGAAAAAACGTGCTTAAAGGAGAAATGAACATGGAAACGACGATTGTTCAGTTAAATGAATGGGTAGAACTGCAGCACTATCAAGCTACGCCCATGGAAGAAATAGTTGCCCTATGGTGCAGTTTAAATAAGCAAATTGACGCTCAACTGCCGCTAGGAGGCAAAGAGGATGAAAAAAGAATATAAAAAAGAAGAATCTCAGGTGAAAGTAGATTTTAGATCAGGCCGCGCTTATGGTGATCATGAATACATAGGAAGTTCAAAAAAGGCGTGCTTCTTGCTTTGTTACCAGTTTTAATCATTGCCGGAGGTATACTGTTTCTGATGGTAAAATGACAAAAGCCGCATTATAGCGGCTTTTTTTCATAGAGGTGCTGAGTTTTGTTTTCTTCGGGATTGGTACGGCTTTCTAGAGTGGAAAAGCCTGCATGTTCTGCGACTATTTTAGCTGCGGAAGGAAGCGTTTCGACTCTTTCCCGAGATTCTGGATTCCACAGTTTTGATCGCTTGAACGCTTTGCTGCAGTGGAGAAAGCATTCCTGTACTTCAACGCCGATAGCGAGCAGCGGAGTTTCGTTGTGAACCGTCATTGTTTCAAGCAGCGTTTTGTCTTTTACAATGCAAGCTCTGCCGTTCACCCTCAGCGTTTCTTCTACGCCTGGAATCAAAAAAAGCATCCCTATTTGAGGGTTAGATAAAATATTTTCCAGTGAATCTACTTTTTGATTGCCGCGCCTCTCTGGAATCAACAGCCTTTTCTCATTCACTACTTGTACAAAACCAGCATAATCACCTCGCGGAGAGCTGTCGCAAATTCCTTTATGATCAGCTGTAGCGATGATGACAAAAGGGGAATGTTTAATAAATTCCCGGCAGTGTCGATCTAAATAAGAAATTATTTTTTGATGTGCTAATTTGTTAGGCGCGCCGACTATACGGCGAAGCTCTTCCTTCGTTTTTACTCGTTCTTTAAAGTGACCGTTTTTCATTCCTCTTTTCACTCCTACAGTTTGCGTATACTGAAAATACCATTTTTACATATGAAATTCTATGTTTTTATATTTAAAAAACAGAAAAATCAGTATATTAAAAAGAAGTAGAAGCATTGTAACGCTAATTTCGGTCTTTTTTTAAGTTTTTGATTGCGTTATCAAATATGTCATTAACCGTTTTCATATGTTCACTGACAAGATGGTCGGAGTCTTTTTCTCTCTGGCGCATGTCTTTTAACAAATCATCCATATCATTTAGCAGACTTTGAAAATACTCATCTTTTTGTTCTTCTTTCATTGTGGAATCGTCCATTTCATCAAGCTTATCGAGCTTATCTTCAATTTTTTTGAAGTATTCATCTCTCAAAATACTCACCTCATTTATAAAGTAGCTTTCTGCTTATTGTATGCACAATGTTTGTTTGCATGAGTAAGAAGTAGAAAGTACATAAATAAAAGGAGAGTCTGAAAAACTCATTTGCTCCTTAGTAGGTTACTTTTTAGTTCCCATATTACTTTGAAGTGCGTACTTTTTTTTATTGTGTATATGCTTCATAATAAATTTTGTCAGGGGATAATATGACATTTAATGAATAGATCAGTGGTTGAGTTTACCCTCATACTGATAAATTTCTAAAATAGAGTTACAAAAATATCAGGAGGTTTTATGAATATGAGAGAGATACTGCAAGGAAAATTAGGCTTTGGAACAGCACCACTGGGCAATATGTATCGTAATATTCCAGAAGAAGAGGCCATTGCAACGGTCGATGCTGCTTGGGAAAGCGGGATTCGCTACTTTGACGCAGCCCCTCTTTACGGAGCTGGTTTAGCGGAGATGCGCCTTGGTGAAGCACTATCAAAAAGAAATCGCGATGAGTATGTGCTAAGTACGAAAGTAGGTCGCGTCATTTCAGATGAACTAGAAGACACATCTTCACGTGATATGGGAGAAAAAGGCGGACTTTTTGAATTTGGCCGTAAAAATAAAATTATCAATGACTACAGCGCAGATGCAACTCTTCGTTCGATCGAGCAAAGTTTAAACCGTTTGAAAACAGATCGCTTGGACTTTGTGTATATTCATGATGTCGCGCAAGATTTTTATGGAGATGAGTGGGTAGGACAATTTGAGTCTGCTAGAACGGGCGCATTTCGTGTGCTTACACGCTTGCGTGAAGAAGGAGTTATTAAAGGATGGGGGCTTGGAGTAAACCGAGTAGAACCAATTGAAATCATGCTGGAGCTGGAAGAAGCAAAGCCGAATGTCTCGCTGCTGGCTGGCCGTTACACGTTATTAGATCATGAACGTGCGCTGCAGCGAGTGATGCCCGAAGCTGTAAAGCATAATATGGACATTGTTGTCGGTGGACCGTACAGCTCAGGCGTTCTTGCTGGAGGTACACATTTTGAATATCAAAAAGCATCTCCAGACATTATGGAAAAAGTAGAAAAAATCAAAGCGATTGCAGATCGTCATCAGATTAGCATTAAAGCTGCTGCTGTCCAATTTTCACTCGCTAATCCAGCGGTTGCTGCTGTTATTCCTGGCGCTAGTCGTCCAGAGCGTATTGCTGAAGATAAAGCTGCATTAAACACCGTCATTCCGGCAGCCTTCTGGGAAGAAATGCGTGAACAGAAGCTTGTAGCGGCTCATGCACCGCTGCCAATAAACGTTAAATGAAGGTAGAACGGTAAATAGTAAGTAGAAAAAGAGGCTGGAACAAAAGTATTTTAGACGAAGTGAAAAACGAACCATTGATCAAAATTTTTGATTAGTGGTTCGTTTTTTTTGTTAGGGCGAACGTAGGTTTCACCTGTTTAGATCCTTCTAGCAGGTGATTGGAGGGCAAGACGAAGACTCCTGCGGGGAAAGCGGAACAGGTGAGACCCCGCAGGAGCGCAAGCGACGAGGAGGCTCACCGGCCGCCCGCGGAAAGCGAAGTCTTGCACGGAAATCAACTGCGGTGTCACAAGCGGTTCAGCTCATGTATGCCATTTGTGCGTCTTTAGATTGGATTCATCTCGTTATGTCTCAGCCTCTTTTTTTGTTTTGAGATAGGGATTTGTAATATATTTAGTGAGAATGTGTTAAAGACGAACAATTTATATAAATAATATTAAAATATTCGCTTTTTATATTGAATAACCATTTTGTATTTGATACATTTAAAAAGTGAAAAATATTGCTCGTATATGCTTAGAAATATGGTCTGAGTGTCTCTACCTGGTTCCCATTCAAAGAACTGGACTACGAGTTAAAGTATAAAAATGTTCGGTTTATCCAGACACAAGCTTTATTCCATGCTTAATTTTTTATACTTTGACTCTAAAAAACGTAGACGATCAAAAATGTTCTATGTTTTTTGCTTTTGTCCGATCATCGAGTGTATGAAACAGCAAAATGAAATGGAGTGAAAGTATCAATCTATGAAAAACAAGATGTTAAAAACAGGGGCTTTATTTACCATTGGTATGGTTTTATTATTATCTGTACTTGCCGGGTGTAACACAGCTTTAAAAAAGGAAGCTGAAGATAAACAGAAGCAGAAGCCTATTATTGTTCAAGGGCCGATGCCGATAGAAGCGCAGAAATTCGCTAAAAAATTAGAAAATGTAAAAGAAGAGAAGTCAGGGAATTTTGTTTTTTACAAAGGAACTGTCGATAATTATCCAGTCATCGTAGTTAAAACGGGAAAAGGAATGGAAAACACGGCAGCTGCTACAGCGATAGCTATAGAAAAATACCATCCTAGAGCAATTATCAATCAAGGAACATCAGGCGGACATGATGAAAACCTGAACGTGTTTGATATTGTGTTAGGAAAGCGAGCAACGAATATAGGCTCTTTAAAAACCGAAGATAAAAAAGAAGGCGAAGGAATAGATCCTGCTGCTTGGAAGCCCATGGATTTAATGGCTTCTGAAGGAAGTGCTGGCGAAGATCCTGATGCTGAAAAAGCTCGCTATTATGAAGGCGATAAGAAGTTACTGGCGGCTGCAAATGCAGTAAAAGATACATATAAAAAAGGAAAAGTAGTTGAAGGAACGATAGGATCAGCAGACACGTGGAATAACGAAGTGGATCGAATTAAGTGGTTCCATACTAAGTACGGGACGTCTGTAGAAGAAATGGAAGGCGCGGCGGCAGCACAAATCGCAGGAAGCTATGACGTTCCATTCTTAGGTATCAGAGTGCTATCTAACAACAAAGTAAACGGTGGAAAATATAATCCAAACACAGCAGCAGCTTGTCAAGACTATGTTTATGAAGTAATTAAACGCTATATTAGTACAAACGCTAAGTAAACTTTTCTTTAAAAAAGCATCAGACCCTTTGTTTCCTTAACAAAGGGTCTGGTGCTTTTTTTGGTCAAATAATTGAAAATGACTACACATGGATTCTACCTATAGAAAGACTAGTTAAGATCTTTCTTAGCATTTTTAGTTTATCTATTTTTCACGCCGCTCATTAGTAAAAACAAAGGAATACGCATTCGACGCTCGTAAGTTTCAACATTGTCAAAGTGTTCTTTTTGAGGGCACGCTTCCTTTAAGTTTGTGACCGTAAAGCCGCTTTGCTGCATCAAAGAAAAGTACTCCTCAAGCGTGCGATGATACTTTTGAACGTATCCGCCCATCCAGTGCTGCTGACGGAATCCCATTGAGAAGTAGTTATCCACCGTCCAGTTTGTGCGCAGAGCGGAAGGCTGCAAAGTGGAAGTAATGACTGGGTGTTCAACGGAAAAAATAAATCTTCCTTCAGGTTTGAGTGCTTGATTCACTTTAGTGAAAATGGAGGCTAAGTCTTCCATGTAGTGGAGAGACAGTCTTGCAGTAACCAAATCGTATTCGGTGCGTGGTGGAGTATAATGCTCCATCGATTCATGGAGCACTCTTGCATTTGGATAGTTTAAAAGCTGTTGCTGAGCCGCGTTTATCATATTAATCGAGCCGTCTACTCCGGTATAAGAGAAACATCCCTGTTCAAGAAGCTCCGCGCCAAATCCAGCGTTTCCGCACCCTAAGTCTAAAACGTCTGCATCTGTAACATCATCTAGAAGCTGTAAAATGGCCGGTTTTTCAATCGTATCGTTGGCATTTTCTTTTTGCTGCCGGCGTTGTGTATAGGCCAAAAACGTCTCGTCATTATCGTAAAATTCAGCTCCTGTTGAGATCTTCAACTAAATCAGCCTCCTCTATGCAAAGTACCTCATTATAATCATATATTCAAATTATTTACAACAATTTGAATATATATGGAAATTATGTTTTATTTTAGTATAATTGTAGTGTTAATGAATCGTTCTGTGTAACTAGAGAAGAAAAGAGGAGAAGTCATGAAACGTTCCACTATAAGCATCAGTGTGGTTAGTATTTTGCTGTCGGTTAGTTTACTTATAAGCGGCTGTCAGCAAAATGAGGTATCTTCCCGCGACGAAAAAGAAAGCATTACTTCAAGTGCTCAACATCTTGAACAAAAAGAAAGTGCTATTCACGCATCGGAGCAAAATGATGATCAGGAAAAGGGCAACCATCAAAAGTCAAGCACTCCTTCAACAAGTACTACAGCTTCTGTTAAAGATGAAATCAACGTATCTACCCCTACAAAACAAACGGCTAATGTATTAATCAAGTCATATTTGCAAGGTTTAATAAAAGGAATCAACAACGGTTCTTTCAAAGAAGTAAACAGCTATCTGGTGCAAGGAAGTTCTCTTTATAGAGATCAGCAGTCTTTAATTAGTCATTTACATGGCAAAGGAATTCAAGAAAGATTAGTAGATTATGAAGTGGTTGACTTTAAAAAAGCAGACTCTGCTTATGATATCCAAACCCATGAAGTGATTATGATTGTTCAGCCTAATGGTCCGGAAACGATAAAGGAGTATGATTGGGTATATTCAGCGGTATGGTCGGGTGATCAATTACGCTTAAAGGATATTTCTAAGGCAGAGAACACTGATTCAATCAAAGCATCGGCACAATCGAAGCAAAGTAGCGGAAGCTATGACGGAGAATGGTCAAGAGACATTCATCATCAAGAAGCAGGGTTAACCATCACTAATTCAACAAGCGGCTCTTTTGATTTTACAATAGGTGCAGCATACGGTGCGCATGCAGGAGGAATAGAAGGGAAAGCAGAGGTGGAAGGAAATAAAGCTATTTATAAAGACACGGAAGAAGCTACTGAATGCGTACTAAACTTCACGTTAAGTCAAAAAGAAATCAAAGTTGATGCTACTGCCGGCTGTTCCTATTACGGCGGGTTAAATGTTTCTTTTGACGGCACGTATAAAAAAGGAAAGATCACAGAACATACGAAGACTTTATCAGAACTCGATATCCTTCCAAGTGAACAGGATGAAAATGTGAAAAAACTTGTAGGAAATGACTACGAAGCGCTTGTTGATAACTTTCAAATCGTCCATGAAGAAAAAGATTTAGACGGCTTAGGAGCAACAGCGCTATCAGGTGGAGTAACCGGTTTGTACACGCTTATGGAAGGGATCATTGAATATGATAAGCAAGGCTATTATTACGTAGCGTTAATTGTTGACAGTGACAAAGTGAAATTCTACACGAATAATCCCGCATATCGAGATCGTATCACACTCACAGTAAAAGAGTGGATGAGCCGCTTTAGCGATTATCCAGTAGAGACAATCTATAAAGAAATAAAAAGATAAGTCTAAAAGCTAAGAGTTGAGTATAGAAAGGGTCAGTCTATGCGTAACTCTTAGCTTTTGCTTTGAAATCGTAGGAAACCATTTGTTTTTGGCGTCGTTCTTATTTCCGTAATTTTTCAACAATTGCTGCGTCTATTTGCTGAGATAATACGCTGCTAATCTCTTTTTCATTCTCCACTTTTTCTAAAATGAGCTGCTTATTACCTGTCTTGATTTTTAACATCGTACCTGAGTGGATGGAGAAATCATCTCGCAGCTTTTTAGGAATAGTAAGTCGAAAGCGGTCATCAATTTTTCGAGATTGAGCTGTAAATGTTAAATTCGTTTTCTTACCAAAATTCATTTCATATTTCTGAATCACAATGTTATTTTCTTTGTTAATAAAAAATTGAACCTCCATGTTTGCATCTAATTCGACGGACGTTAAAAGTTCAGAAGTGAGCTGAATCTGCCGGCCGGCTAATGTTGCATAATAAGGAGGAGACGCCGTAGGTTTTTGTGAAAGCGCTATCGATTTTTCGTCTCTTTTTTTCATAACAATTTGCTGTTCTACCACGTATAGTTCTACATAATCAAAGGGCTTAAGTTCATAGTCATCTCGCAGGGATCTTGGAATGACTATTCTACCCATATGGTCAATTGTTCGAATGAAGATATGAGAAGGAACCGGGATATTTTCATCATGATGATCGATAATAATCCAATCATCACAGCTCCGTAAAAAAACTTTGTCGTTCGTCTCGAGTTTTGTTAGTTGCATAAACAAAGAAGGAAGGGATACTCTTCCCATTTCGTCAATTATACGCTCTTCTTTTTTTGTACGCATCTTGCTACTTAATCCTTTCTAAAAACATTTTAGATGGGGTATGTTACTTAAATTACACAGCATTTATTTCTTTGTCAAATGAAGCAAATGAGTATTTATTCATTCTACAGATTGAGAAATACAGGAAGTTTGACCTCATTCAGTAGATGCACAGCTGTCCCGTGTAAATGGTCATCATCTGTAGAAAACAGTTAATCTGTTAATTAGAAAAGCATAGAATAAAAGCGTTTTTCTTTCTTTTGATTTTATTGTCAGAAACAAAGATTTAAAAAGAAGCTTCCTTCCTTTTCTAAAGAATAGGTTTTTTATTAACAAAATGCAGCCGGATTTACGCTGAATGATGAATAGATTTATGCATATTAAGTCTAGAAAAAAATTTCAAGCGGAGCTTTTTTACTTGTTTTGAAGAGCGGTTATAGTTGAAGAATAAAGAAAAAAGCTCAAAGCAATGAGCTTTGAACCAATTTTTATCGTTTTTCAATCAGCAGTAAGATGAAGGTAGCAAGCGGTCCTAAAGCAAGAGATAATAAGAACCAGTTCAGACCCGTTCGATTTTTACCTTGCGCTAATCCGGCATTAATTAAAGCCACCGTTCCCCAACCTACAACGTATTGATTATCCATATGACACCCCGCTAATAATTGTTTCTTTATTTGATTAACAAAATCTATATTAGCATAAATATCCATATTTTTGATTGAGATTCCTGAATTAGGGTAGAGAAACGGTGAATTTCTTCAAGAAGCAAAATTTTTATTCTCCTCAACTTAGTGAAGGTAGTAGTGAATAAGAGAAGGGTGCACGTAGTAGACGTGAACATATTGAGGTCGATGATAGTGAAGCTGATGCATATATTGATTCATAAGCCTTTGAATAGCGTTATACACATTAGGCGGATAGCCATAATAGCCGTGATGAATACCAACTCGAAACAAGGAAACGGGCGTTGTGTTATTGGTTCTGCACATTGTTCTACACTCTTCTGCGCTTTTAACCTTGCGCAGCTGCTCCACCCGCTGGTGCTCCGCCCGCCGGCGCAGCTTTTCGCTGTCCTAGTTCTTGATCGAGTATAAAAATAGCTGCAGGGTTATTTTGGGCGATTTTTAAGCGGTCTACAATCGTTTGAGCTTGAGCTTCTTCGTCGACTTGTTCTCGTAAAAAGTCCTGCACGATGACTAACGTTTGAGGGTCATTCGCTTGGCTGATAAACTGAAACGCTTGGCGATAAGAATTCGTGACGAACTTCTCATGCTCCAGTACTTTTTGAAACGTTTCTAACGGTGTCCCAAACTCACTTGGCTGAGCAGGTAAAGAACTTAATTCAACTGTTCCGCCGCGGTCAACTAAATAGTCAATAAGCTTTAGCATATGAGTGCGTTCTTCTTCAGACTGCAGACGCAGCCAGCTGCCCATTCCTTTATAGTTTAATCGATTCATATAGTTAGACATAGCTAGGTACAAAGTCGAAGAGACGTGTTCAAGTTGAATTAAGTTATTGAGCAGTTTTTGAATTTGTTCGTTCATATTTGTTATTCCTCCTCAGGGAAAGGGTTTCTTTCGTATACTACCTGCAACCATCACGTTTTTTACGGTGAAAGAAATCTACAGTGATACTATATGTCACTTCTTTAAGTAGGTAACTTGCCCATCCTTTATTAGTGCTTCTTACTTACATATAAGGGTTGTATAATATAGGAATAAAAGTAGTTTAAAAGTATCTTTTTTTAGATGGTTAAAATTACTATGTTCTATTTAACCAATTTAGTGATAAAATTGTCACTCTGTGCAATTTTAATTGGTGTGAAGGAGTCAGAAAAATGAATATGCAACACGTATTAATACCTGGATTTGAAAAGCTTGCGAGCTTTGTATTCTGGTATCCATTTATTATGTCTTTATTTTGGATTGCAGGCACGTTTATTTACATACGCTATCGTGACCGAGATCCTAAAGTTGATTTTTCAACAATTGATTGGCCGTTAGTGAGCTTTTTAGTGCCTTGCTATAACGAAGAAGAGACGATTGAAGAAACGCTTAAGCACCTTTTGGCGTTAGATTATCCGTCTAAAGAAATCATCCTTATTAACGATGGAAGCACGGATGGAACAGCTGATATTTTAAAGGAAATCAGCAGAAATCACCCTGAAGTTCGTGTGATTCAGCTTTATGAAAATAAAGGAAAAGCCAACGCGTTACATTTAGGTGCGCACGCATCTAAAGCTGAGTTTTTAATCTGCTTAGATTCCGACGCTATTTTAGATCAAGACGCTCCGTATTATCTAATCCATCATTTTCTTCATAAAGGGGAACGGCTGGGAGCCGTTACCGGAAATCCGCGCATTCGAAACCGTAATACACTGCTGAGTCGCATTCAGCTAGTTGAGTATTCTTCTATTATCGGTTCTATTAAACGAACACAGCGAATTTTAGGAAAAGTAATGACGGTCTCAGGCGTAGTAGTAGCTTTTCGAAAAAAAGCACTTGTGGACGTCGGGCTGTGGGATCGCGATATGATTACGGAAGATATCGCCGTGAGCTGGAAGCTGCAGCAGCGCTTTTGGGATATCCGCTACGAACCGCGGGCACTGTGCTGGATGCTTGTGCCTGAAACCTTAAAAGGAATTTGGAAGCAGCGAGTACGCTGGGCTCAAGGCGGGCAAGAGGTAATGCTTCGCCACTGGAAAGTGTTATTGAAATGGAAGCAGCGCAGAATTTGGATTGTATACCTAGAGCAGTGGATCAGTACCTTTTGGTCGTTCGCATGGCTGTTTGTGACTCTAATGCTGCTTGTTACCGCGAGCAGTCCTCAAGACATGCTGTTTTGGTTTACGTTCACGTCATTTTCCCTTGTGTTTATGAGCTTAATTCAGCTGTTTATTGCGCTGAAAATTGATTCGAAATACGACAACGTGAAGCGGTATTACGTATGGGCTGCATGGTACCCAGCGCTTTACTGGATTGTGAATACGATTGTGGTAGTGGGCGCATTTCCTCGTGCTATCAGATCTAGAGTGAAAGGAGGCTATGCTACATGGAGCAGTCCAGACCGCGGCTTAACGAAGAGCAAATCATGATTCAAGCCAAACAGCCTCTTGCTCGATTAGTGATAAGCATCATTGTTTCATCTGTTTTTTGGCTCTATTGTGCCATTGTTCTTTGGTTTTTCCTTTCAGCTGTTATCGGCGTAAATGACCGTTACAGCGGGATATTAAAAATTGCGTTCAAAACGACAAACGGCGAAATTCGAACGTTTTTAGTAATTGGACTCGCTATTTTTTGCTTCTTTTTCCTGGCTCTGTTTTTATGGAGATCCTACAATAAAAAGAGATTTGGAAGCTTAAACCGACGAAAAGAGCCGGCGTATACGAGTATTAAAGATTTAGAGCGTCTTGAGCTTTTATCCAAGGAGCAAATTCAAGAACTTCAGCGTGCACAGTACATCGAGTTTGATGTTAATCCGTTAAAACATACTGAAGAGAGGAAGCGCGCATGAAGAAATATGTATTCTTTCTTTTGATTGCGGCAGCGGTAGTTGGCTTTATTTTCTTTAAAGTAGTGAACTGGGAAGACAAGGCGAAAGCAACAACGACCGTGGAGCCAGCGCTTGAGACGAACGGATGCTTAGGCTTAAACTATCATCGCGTGCGCAAGCATAATTGGTTTAATCGAATTGTCAGCTCAGTTACAAAGTCTGATGAACTGACGGAGTACAGCGTCTACAGCAATGATTTTGAACATCAGTTAAAAAAGCTTAAGGAACTTGACGCTACGTTTGTTACGCCAAAAGATATTGAAACGTATCAGCAAAAAGGCACGTTTCCAAAACGCTGCGTTTGGATTTCATTTGATGATATTGACCGTACCGTGTATCAAAACGCGTTTCCCATTTTAAAAAAGGAAAACATTCCGTTTACGCTATATGTAATCGCAGGACAAGTGGGGGCAACGGATTTCCAAAATTTAAATATGGCTTCGTGGAGTCAGCTAAAAGAAATGAAAGACAGCGGCCTTGCGACAATCGGTTCGCATACATATGACATGCACCGTTTGGAAGAAGACAAGCCTTTATTTCTGACGCCTTCTAAATACAGCGCGTTTGCTGAAGATTTACGAAAAAGCAAAGAAACGATTAAGAGCCATTTAGGAATAGACCCGGTTTACTTTGCATATCCATACGGCAATACAAATGATGACGTAGCTAAGATTGTGAAAAATGCTGGTTTTCACCAAGCAGCTATCCTAGCGCCGCACCTTATTACAAAAGACAACGATCCTTATTATCTTAATCGAATTGTTGTATACAATAAAACCTTTCAAGACCTTATTCTTCCTTGGCTGACGCGTACAAGCTCGTAAGAACAAAGTGAAAAAAGCCTCTGTCTAAAGCAGAGGCTTTTTTTGTTCACCATCAAAAGGTATGTCAATTACGTGAAGAAAGTACACTTTCATTTCTATAAAAATCATTTTAATGGTACCATAGAAAAGTTGTGATAAAAGATATGGATAAACGAAACTATCTATCAATCCTTTTACAAACTGCGTGTAAGAAGTTTGTGAAGGTGAAAAGAGGAAAACAGCGATCCTACGCTTGCTATTTTAATAATGTAAGGCAATCGGACAAACCAATTCGCTGTCCGTTGCTGGTTAAATTGTATTCATTATTCACGATTCCTCTCTATCATTTCGTCATGGGTTTTGTTTTATCGTTAAAATTTTGATAAAGGTGTATAGGCTATGGAAAACAGGCATTTTGAATATAAATTTAAAGAAGCGCTGAAAAAACTAAATGATATTGAACTTGCGTTAAATGAATCATCGATCGTAGCGATTACGGATAGCCGCGGATTCATCAATCACGTGAACGATAAATTCTGTGAAATTTCTAAGTACGAAAGACATGAGCTTCTCGGTCAAGATCATCGTATTATTAACTCTAAACATCATTCAAACTTGTTTTTTAAAGAGTTGTGGAACACGATCAGGTCCGGCAAGGTATGGCACGGAGAAATAAAAAACAAGGCAAAAGACGGTTCGTACTACTGGGTGGATACAACCATTGTTCCTTTTTTAGATGAGCGGGGCAAGCCGTATCAGTACGTATCGATTCGCAATGATATTACAAAACGAAAAGCATATGAAGAAAAAATTAAGCAAATGGCTTATTATGATCCTTTAACCAATTTGCCTAATCGCTACTGGTTAAACAAGCAGCTGAAAAAACTGCTTTTAAATCGAGAATCTCCTGAACTGCTGGCCATTTTATTTTTAGATTTAGACCGCTTTAAATCAATAAATGATACGCTTGGCCATCATCACGGCGATGTGCTGCTGAGGCGCGTAGCAGAAAGGTTAAAAAAATGTATTCCTTCCTCTGATTTTATCTCGCGACACGGGGGAGATGAGTTCATTTTAGTGCTGCATTCACTAAAAAATGTTGAGGAAATTGAAGAAATGACCGAGCAGATTGTAAAAGAAATGTCGCTTCCTTTTTATATAGACGGAGATAAAGTGCTAACCTCTACAAGCGTTGGCATCAGCCTATTTTCAAAGGAATGTCAGCAGCATATTAGTCCCAAAGACGCAGATGAACTAATCGACAGGCTGATCAAGCAAGCAGATATTGCGATGTATGTAGCAAAACGGAATGGACGAAACACATATGAAATGAGTTCGTCTTCATCTAATGAACGAATAATTAAAACAATCAGCATGGAGAATGAGTTAAAGTATGCGCTCGAAAGACATGAGTTTCAGCTCGTTTATCAGCCGTTAATCGATTTGAAAACGTCTGATGTCATAGGGGCAGAAGCGCTTATCCGCTGGAATAGCGCAAAATTTGGTACCGTCTATCCAAATGAATTTTTGCCTATTTTAGAAGAAGTGGGTCTAATTGTGCCCGTTGGCAAGTGGGTGTTAGAAGAAGCGTGCAAGCAAATGAAAGCATGGACGGAGCTGAATTCAAAAGCGAGCAAAATAGGAGTGAACGTATCACCTATTCAGCTGAAGTCCTCACGATTCGTAGCGGAGATTGAACAAATCTTGCAAAAAACGGGCCTTGAGCCGCACTTTCTGGAACTTGAAATCACCGAAAGCATCATTCAAAACAGTCAAGAATCGAAAAAAGTGCTAAACCGCCTGCGGAGTCTAGGGATAAAAGTGGCGATGGATGATTTCGGAACGTGCTATTCATCCCTTAGCTATTTGAAACACTTGCCGATTAATACGTTAAAAATTGATAAATCATTTATTGACGACTTAGACGAAGTTGGAAAAGTGCTGGTGGAAACGATTATTCAAATGGGAAAAAAACTTAACTTTGATCTCACTGCAGAAGGAATAGAAAACGAAGAACAATTGCAGTTTGTGACGGAACAAGGCTGTCATATCGGTCAAGGCTATATATTTGATAAGCCGCTTTCTCCTGAAGAAATGAGCCGTTTGTTGAAATGAAGGAAAATCCTATGTACGGAAAGAAGCTCTTTAATAGAGCTTTTTTTATGGTTTTTAATCGTATGGAAGGAGTGAGAAAGTCGTGAAAGAGTACGTTGGAATCTGCACCGTATGTCAAAAGAACGTGTACTGTTTAGAGGGATTTTTAAACGGTGTGGTTGTTGAAGGGAAGCTTGTGTGCTTTGCATGTGAAAAAGAGAAGCGTGACACTCATAAAAACGAAAGAGGTTGAGACATAACTACATCAATCCCATCTAAAGAAGAACAAATGGGATAAAGTAGCTCGTATGGATCATTTGTTCCACCGCTGTTGATTTCCGTGCAAGGCTTCGCTTTCCGCGGGCGGCCGATGAGCCTCCTCGTCGCTTGCGCTCCTGCGGGGTCTCATCTGTTCCGCTTTTCCCGCAGGAGTCTTCGCCTTGCCCTCCAATCAACCGCTAGAAGTACCTACATACATGAAACCTATGTTTACCATAACAACAAAAATACGAACTATTAATAAATAATCGCGATCAATATTTCATATTTCAATTTAACTAAAATACTTTTGTCCCAGCCTCTTTTTATTTACTGCGCATTCACTTTTTCAGCTTGCCAATAATACTCGCTGAACACATCAGAAAAGGCTTTGACAGTGTTTGTGAGTTCTTCCATATTGTTATCGACGCCGCCGACTTCAATTAAAATGGAGCGGTCGGATAAGTCTTGATTATATAACCCATTATTGCCGCTTGTTTTCTTCTTGCTTAATACTCCGCGGCTAAGGCCTGGATATTTTTCCTCTAACTTTTCATGAATCGCTTTGGCCATTTTCACGTTTTCATCAAATTTCGGGTTCGCTTCACCTAATACAATCATCATTTTAGCGTATGATTTGCCGTTAATAGCAGCCGTTGTTTTTTCTTGGCGCAGTGAATCTCGATGAATATCAATTAAATAATCGACGTCTTTGTTTTGCTGAAGAGCCGTTTCCACCACGCTGCGAGACATCATATAGGCTCGTCCTGTACCCCAGCCTTTTTCATTCAGCTTTTGTGTCATATTAGTTGTATCTACTTCCGAACCGATTCCGTCTGCTTTTAATTCCATTCCTAGCATTTGACCAACGAGCGTGATGTTGGTTTTGTTATCAACTGCTTTATTTTCGTTTGCTTCACCTTGCATACCAAGCAAAGGGAAATAAGATTCCCAGCTGTGCGTGTGGTAGATGTACACAACTTTTCTGTCTCCCGTGCTTTGCTTGGCCTGTGTTTGAGACTGTTTTTTGCTTTCTTCGTACGTTTTGCTTTCAGCAGGATCCAAATCACGCTCTCCTGAAATGCTTTCGAGCGGAGGAGCCGATTCATGGGGAATTGTGGTATAATCCGTTCCTTCACCGGCTAACAGAATGTGGGAATCAAAAATAGAAAAGCCGGGCAGTTCTGATCCAAATAGACTTCTTGTATCTGCCACACGAATGTTCGTCGCCAGCTGCAGAGCGACAGAAGAGAGAGGAGGCGGAGAGAAATCTTCTTCAAAGGCATGAGAGAAATGATGATTTTCCGTATGCATGAAGTAGAACAAGCTTTGGGCTTTATAATTTGATAGTGCTTGATAGACAACGTTCGAGCGCAGCGTATGCTGAAGAGTTGAATACGTGACGGTAAAAATAGCGGCAGATGTTAAGAGAACAAATAGTATAGCGATAATTAATGATTTATAAGAAAGAATCCAAAAAAGCTTTTTAGGCTTTTCAGTGAACTTGTTTTTCATAGAGTAAGCCTCCTCTAATAAAATTTTGAAATCAGCGGATGAGAACTCTAAGAGGAGAATGTTATGTATCTACTATTTACTCTATTAAAAAGAAATAGAAATATGATAGAAACCATAATATTTAACACAATATAAAAAAGGTTATAGTAGGGCATACTATAAAAAAACGGTGCGTATTGGAGCTGGTTAGATGAATGATTCATGGATCTATCATCATTTTATTAATACATTTTTATTTCCTTTAACGATGTTTGGCGTGGCATTTTGTTTGCTGGGGCTATTGCTGTACATGCTGTGGAAAGAAAAGCAAAAAGAAGGACCAAAAGAAAACAAGAGCTCTTAAATAAGAGCTCTTGTTTTGTCAAACATTCAGTTAGAAAAAGGGAGATTTACTTTCTCTAAGAACTCCATTCGGTTGTCAAAAGGATCCGCCACGTAAATTCTTTCGACGCCGGGAATGTTTTGGTCTTCTATAAAAGAAATACCGAAGCTAGTCAGATGATCTTTGAACGCAGGTAGATTTTTAACGTGAAAGCCTGGATGCGCTTTTTTTGCAGGTGAAAAGGCAGGTTCAACACCAATATGCAGCTGATAAGAACCAAATTCAAACCACACGCCGCCGCGCTTTTTTAGTCTTTCCGGCTTTTCGACTTCTGTTAATCCAAGAACAGTTCCGAAAAAGTGTCGTGCTTCGCTTTCTGAATTCGGTGGTGCAGCTAGCTGAATATGATCAATATGCGTCAGTGTAAAAGTCATAAACATTCCTCCCTAAATGGTAGAGTACTAGTTAAGTTTACGTGATGTATAGCTGTAAATAAATGATAAAAAGTTGATGTGTTTCATAAGAAAAACTTATTATTTTATATACATATAACACCAAATGAGGTATATTTTATTTTGTTGTTATTTAAGAGAATTGGAGATTAATATGGAATATCACTATACGTTAACCAAAGATGATTACGTAGCTTTTAACATGCATCACGCTCAACATTCGGAAAGAGTACAAAAAGTGCTGAGAGTTCAGCGATGGATGTCGCTTATTTTTCTTCTTATTCCTTTGCTTGTTTCGTGGATTGAAGGAGAGTTTTTAGTTGGCATGTTCGCAGCGTTTGCGCTGCTTACGGTGCTGTGGTTTTTATTTTATCCGAAGTATTTTTACGGCAGTATTAAAAAGAACATTATAAAGGTGATGAATGAAGAAGGTAACAGCAGTCTGACGGGTGAGCATACTATAATGGTTACGGAAGATGGCTTGGTAGAGAAAAGCTCAAAAGGAGAAGTGAAGACTCCTTGGTCAAGCATCACTCAAATTAGAGAAACCGATGAACATATCTTTATCCTTGTTAATGCAATGAGCGGATACGTTATTCCTACAAGCGCATTTGCAGATGTAAAAGCGCTAAAGCAGTTTAAAGAAACGCTGAATGCTGCAAGAGCCGAAAAAACAGGCTGAATAGAAATAATAATGTGAAAAAAAGCCCTCCTAGATACTTTTCTAAGAGGGCGTCTTTTTAACAGCAGTCCCAGTTGTACAAAACATCTCTAAAGTTACGGTTGCGAAGGTCTTCTTCTTTAATGAAGAAGTTGGCCACTCCCGCATCACCAAACATAATATCCGCTTCGTCGTCCATGGCGAATTGAAGAAGCAAAACGTTGTATGCTCGCAGTGCTTCATCGTAGTCTCGAGGATCGCTTTGAGTGAAAAAAGCGTATCCGCCCATTTTATGATACTCACCCGTAAGCTCATCCCAGTAGATTTCTTCCGTTTCTTCATCGTCAAATAAACCTGATTCTATATCATTATATCGATAGTCAGTAGGGGAAACGGGTTCGATTCTTATTTCAAACTGTAAACCTACTTCTTGAGGAATAGGGAACATATCTCGGTCAACGTCCTCTAGGTACGTAAAATCGGTTGTTAACTTGTTTTCGTCGGTTGTTACGTCTTCATAAAAAACGACGCGAAAGTCTTTTTGAGCCGTAGGATGGTCGAAATCAAGACCGTACACATCACCGCTGCTTTTGTTATCAGCCCCGCAAATGAAAAATTGAAGCATGCCTTGAATGGGCATATTTTCATAGGAAGGAACTTCAGAAAAATTGATTTGTGCCATCAGGAGCATCGGCTTGCCCTGAGAATCAAGAGGATGATTTGCTTCTAGGGGAAGGTAAGGGTTGCCGCCAAACTTGCTTTCATATAATTTTGGACTGTTCATGACCGTATTGATGTGGATGTAAGGCTTACATGTTTTTTCGATTTCTTTTCGGTAAGGTTCTAGCTTAGGAGGCAGTGCTAATTTTGACAGAGGATTCATATGTACTCTCCTTTTTGGTTGGAATAAAAAGAACGTTTGTTCGTATCTTTATTTTACCTTACTACATACTGAAAGGGAAGAGAAATCGTATAAAAAAATCCCTTTGCAGAAGCATCTACAAAGGGCACAAAGAAATGATAGCGTTTTCATTACGAAACTTACTAAATGAATGCTTATTTAGAAAAGAAACCTTTTAAAGCAAATGCGACGTTTTGCGGTCTTTCTGCTAAGCGGCGCATAAAGTAGCCAAACCAGTCGTTGCCAAATGGAACGTATACGCGCATTGTATAGCCTTCTTTTGCAAGGCTAAGCTGCATATCCGTTCGGAATCCGTATAGCATTTGAAATTCAAACTGCGTGCGCGGGATGTTGTTTTTGTGAGCGAACTCTTTTACTTTTGCAATAATATTGTGGTCGTGAGATGCGATGGCCGTGTATGTTCCGCTCAGCAAATGCTCTTCAATAATTCGCATATAGTTCTCGTCAATTTGGGCTTTGTCTTGAAACGCCACGGTTGGTGATTCTTGATACGCGCCTTTTACCAATCGAAGAGGAATGCCTTTTAACTCTTTTACATCTTGTTCAGCGCGGAAAAGATAAGCTTGAATAACCGTTCCGACATTATCAAACGTCTCGCGAAGCTCTCGTAAAATATCTAGCGTCATTTGACAGTGGGCATAGTCTTCCATGTCAATTCGAACAAAGTTATCGTATTTTTTCGCTGTTTCAACAATACGGCGCATGTTCTCAACGCAAAAATTGCGGTCAATATCTAAACCAAGCTGCGTCATTTTGACAGATAAGTTGCACGTTACACCGGCTTGGCCCATAGCTTCTAGCGTTCTGACATTATATTGAGTCGCTTCAATGGCTTCTTCTCTGCTTGAAACAAATTCCCCTAAATGATCAAGCGTACAAACAAGTCCTTTTTCATTCAGTTCCCGTACTTTTTTGATCGCATGTTCAATTGTGTCGCCAGCTACCACTTGAGCTGCACCAAAGCGAAGACCCCATTTTTTCGCCGCTTTGTTTAGCGCTTTATTTTGGGAAGCGTGAAGAAACACATTTTTAGATACCTCTGCTAACATAAATATCTCCCCCTATAGAAAAAATCCCTTGTTGTTTTAAGATAGAGCAGCCTAAGGCTGCTCTACTGAGTATTAAAGCGTTGTGCTTGTTGTTTTTGCTTGTAAGTGCAGAATCAAGTAATCAGGACCGCCAGCTTTTGAATCTGTTCCTGACATATTAAATCCGCCAAACGGCTGGTACCCAACGATGGCACCTGTACAACCGCGATTGAAGTAAAGGTTTCCGACGTGGAACTCTTCTTTTGCTCGCTCGATGTGCTCAGGCGTATTTGAAAGAAGGGCACCTGTTAAACCGTAGTCTGTGTTGTTCGCAATTTCCATCATATGATCGAAGTCGCGCGCTTTGCAGAATGCTACGACTGGGCCGAAGATTTCTTCTTGCATTAAACGTGCTTTTTCATCTACATCTGCAATGATCGTAGGCTGAATGAAGTAGCCTTTTGAATCATCTGCTTCTCCGCCCGTCATTAAACGGCCTTCTTCTTTACCGATTTCAATGTACTTTGTAATTTTGTTGAAAGAAGCTTGGTCAATCACAGGTCCCATATACGTGTTCACATCTTCAGGGCTGCCCATTGTTAATGTTTTTGTCAGCGCAACTGCTTTTTCAAGAACGATATCGTACACGTCTTGGTGAACAACTGCACGAGAGCCCGCTGAACACTTTTGTCCAGAGAAGCCAAATGCTGAATATACAATAGAAGAAGCAGCTAAATCTAAATCAGCATCTTTATCTACAACGACCGTGTCTTTTCCGCCCATTTCAGCAATAACGCGTTTTAGCCAGATTTGACCAGGCTGTACTTTTGCTGCGCGTTCATAGATGCGGCAGCCTACTTCACGAGAGCCCGTAAATGAAACAAAGCGTGTTTTTGGATGATCTACTAAATAGTCGCCAATTTCGCTTCCGCTTCCCGGTACGTAGTTCAGTACGCCGTCTGGAAGGCCAGCTTCTTTCATTACTTCTACAAACTTTGCTGCGATAACCGGTGTGTTGTTAGCCGGTTTTAATAGAACCGTATTTCCTGCTACGATTGCTGCTGCTGCTGTTCCTGCCATGATCGCTAGCGGGAAGTTAAACGGTGAAATAATAACGCCGACACCAAGCGGAATGTAGTTAAATTTATTTTCTTCACCTTCGCGGCTCTCAACAGGCGCGCCGTCCTTTAGCTGCACCATTTGGCGAGCGTAGTATTCAAGGAAGTCAATTGCTTCTGCTGTATCAGCATCTGCTTCTTTCCACGGTTTTCCTGCCTCTTTTACAAGATAAGCTGAAAATTCATGCTTGCGGCGGCGAATGATGTCCGCTGCACGGAAAAGAATGTCAGCGCGAGCTTCTGGCGCTTCTTTTTTCCACGTATTAAAGGTAGAAAGTGCTGCTTGCATTGCTTTTTCAGCCAAGTCTTGATCTGCTTTTGACACGCGGCCAATAACTTCTGCTTTATTAGCTGGATTAATTGACTGGATTTGCTCTTCTGTTGTAATTAATTCTTCGCCAATTACAAGAGGATAGTCCTTTCCAAGCTCTGATTGTACAAGTTCTAGTGCTGATTCAAACGCATCTTTGTTTTCTGCAATCGTAAAGTCTGTGAAAGGTTCGTGTTTGTATTGTTTGATTTCGTTAATATTCATTGTGTTCATTTTCATTACCCCTTTTTTAGAAAATTTTCAACATAATTAATATTCCAACACCCTATACCTGTATTATAATCACCTTATTCTCGTTTTGTACATAGTTTTTTAACAAAAATGTTCAAAAATTTTAAAAAATAAACACTTTTGTTTAAAGATCCAATGAATCTATGGTTTTTATAGTGATTTTGAACAAAACGAAAGAAAGGAGTGTTGGTAAAGTATAATAAAAGATGTTTTGAAGTAAAGATTTACGATAGAAGAAAGAGTTTATCGTTAGTAAATGAAAATGATCTTCCTTTCAAAAAAACAATAGACAAAGTTGTTCAAAATAAATTATCATATAATTCGAAAAGTAATTTTGTCGAATGAAGCTATCTTTTGCGTTAAGTGAAGGCTTCATTTGAATGTACAGATAGAGGGAGGGTAGGAAAACGGCAGTTATTTGTCCACAATATTGTAAGGGCTTACATATTTAACGCGCGATGCGAAGAACGTGTAATTCTTTAAATGACGGTTTTTATGAGGAGGATTTTAACATGAGTCATCAACCGCCTGAGTTAAAAAAAGAATTAAAAATTCGACACATAACCATGATTTCTTTAGGAGGAATCATTGGTGCCGGTTTGTTCATTGGAAGCGGATCACTCATTAACGCAGCAGGTCCTGGTTCCATTTTTTCGTACGCGTTTGCCGGTTTGCTGGTGATTTTAGTTATGCGAATGCTGGGGGAAATGTCTACGGCTAATCCTTCAAGTGGATCGTTCGCGACCTATGCGAGAGAAGCTCTTGGGCCGTGGGCTGGCTACACAATCGGCTGGCTGTACTGGTTTTTCTGGGTAATTGTTATTGCTGTTGAAGCGATTGCCGGCTCAACAATTATTCAATATTGGTTTCCATCTCTACCGTCTTGGGGCGTGAGTCTCATCCTGACGTTTTTATTAACACTAACGAACTTATACTCTGTTAAATCATTTGGTGAATTTGAATACTGGTTTTCGCTTATTAAAGTAGTTAGTTTAGTGCTGTTTTTACTTTTAGGAGGAGCGATCATCCTCGGTTTAATACCGGGAGTAGAGTCTCCGGGAGCATCGAACCTTCTTCACAGAGGCGGATTTCTTCCAAATGGAATCAGCTCCGTCTTTTTAGGAGTGGCGATTGTGATGTTTTCTTTTATGGGAACAGAAATTGTCGCAACAGCCGCTGGAGAATCGGCTCAGCCTGAGCGAGCGATCACTATCGCAACAAATACCGTTATTTATCGTATTTTAATTTTTTATCTTGGGTCGATTTTAATCTTAGTAACGATCCTTCCGTGGGATTCTTCAAGCTTGATGAAAAGTCCGTTCGTTTCGATATTAGAGTTGGTAAACGTTCCGGCAGCGGCTCAAATTATGAACTTTATCGTACTGACTGCCGTTTTGTCTTGCTTAAATTCAGGTCTATACACGAGTTCTCGTATGCTTTACTCAATGGCGCAAAAAGGAGACGCGCCGCGCATGTTTTTGAAAGTGAATAAAAAAGGCATTCCGTTCAATGCCATTGTAGGATGTACCGTGATTTCTTACATCAGCGTTGGTTTTAACTATCTTTCACCCGATAAAATCTTTTTATTTTTAGTAAACGCATCGGGAGGCGTAGCGCTTCTTGTGTACCTTGTTATTGCTTTTTCACAGCTTCGCATGAGAAAGAAATACGAAAAAGAAAAGCCGGAAGCCTTAAAAATCAGAATGTGGCTGTTTCCTTATTTAACGTATGGAACGATTGCGGCAATCACAAGTATCTTTATTGCGATGGCATTTATTGATTCACTTCGCACTCAGTTTTATCTCACGCTGCTGATTGCTGTATTTGTGGTATGTTCGTACTTCTTTATGAAAAAGAAAAAAGATGATAGTTCTCTATCAGGACAGGGGAATAAAAGAATTTCTTAATAGAATAGAAAATCATCACGAGGGGCTAGGGGGAAGTAAATTGGCAAACAAAGAGTTAAAAAGAGGGCTTGAATCTCGTCATATCCAAATGATTGCTCTTGGAGGAACGATTGGGGTAGGGTTATTCATGGGTTCAGCAAGCACCATTAAATGGACGGGGCCATCCGTCCTGCTTGCGTATGCTATTTGCGGCGTTTTTATTTTCTTTATTATGCGTGCAATGGGGGAAATGCTTTACTTAGAGCCAAGTACGGGTTCGTTTGCGACATTTGGTCATAAATATATTCATCCGTTAGCTGGTTACATCACGGCTTGGAGCAACTGGTTTCAATGGGTAATTGTCGGCATGGCAGAGATTATTGCAGTCGGAGCTTATATGCAGTACTGGTTCCCGCATTTACCGGCGTGGGTTCCGGGAATTGTCGCCATGGTCATTCTGGGTGGGGCCAATTTAATTTCGGTGAAATCGTTTGGAGAGTTTGAGTTTTGGTTTGCAATGATTAAAATTGTTACGATTGTTCTCATGATTATTGCCGGTCTTGGCCTTATTTTCTTTGGTCTTGGAAACGGCGGCGAAGCGCTTGGTCTGTCGAATTTGTGGGCAAACGGCGGTTTCTTTACAGGCGGATGGTCAGGCTTTTTCTTTGCCCTGTCGCTTGTTATTGCTGCCTATCAAGGAGTAGAGCTTATTGGAATTACAGCAGGAGAAGCAAAAGACCCTAAAAAAACGTTAACAAGTGCAATTCAAAGTTTAATTTGGCGTATTTTAATTTTTTATATCGGCGCCATCTTTGTGATTGTAACGGTGTATCCGTGGAACGAGCTGGATTCGCTTGGCAGTCCTTTTGTCTCTACATTTGCTAAAGTAGGAATTACAGCAGCGGCGGGCATTATCAACTTTGTTGTCATCACAGCGGCAATGTCTGGGTGCAACAGCGGAATTTTTAGTGCGGGACGTATGCTTTACACGCTAGGTGTAAACGGTCAGGCTCCGGCTTTTTTTACAAAGGTTTCTCGAAACGGTGTGCCTATTTATAGTACTGTTGCGGTAATGATTGGCTTAGCTGCGGGCGTTGTCTTAAACTATATTGCACCGCCAAACGTTTTTGTGTACGTGTACAGTGCGAGCGTGCTTCCAGGTATGATTCCGTGGTTTGTGATTCTTATCAGTCAAATTCGTTTTCGAAAAGCAAAAGGAGCGGCGATGGACCAACATCCATTTAAAATGCCTTTTGCTCCTGTGACGAACTACGTAACCATCGCATTTTTACTTATGGTGCTTGTAGGCATGTGGTTTAATGATGAAACGCGCATATCGCTGATTGTCGGCATTATCTTTTTAGCTATTGTTGTGCTGAGCTACTATGTACTAGGTATCGGTAAACGTACGGAAGTACGGTCTTCTGAAAGGCGTAAGCTAGTGAAATAAATGATTTTGTAAGAAAGGCTGAAAAGCGTTTTAGTTTAAGGAGAAGATCCGAACGATGAATGTAACGCGTTCGGATTTTTTTATTGGTATGGTGAACGTAAGTTTCAGCTCATGTATCTTATTTGTTCGTCTTTAGATTGGGTTGATTTAATTATGTCTTAATCTCTTTTGGACAGAGGAGAAGAAGCGAAGTCAGCGCTTTTCTTAGGGTGTTTTCTTCTTTTATTGATGAGGTGCATGGCAAGAAGGAAAAAGAAAAAAGAAAAAACCAGAGTCAAATCGGCGTGTTCAGGCATAAGATAATCCAACTCAAGCGAAATGCAAGCTGCATTTTTCTTGAGGAAAGAGTAAATAAAGAAAAGGAAGTGTTCTTATGTCTGGAAACGCTGGATATGGTCATGGATCTGGTTTTGCTTTATTAGTTGTATTATTTATTTTATTAGTGATCATCGGCTGCAGCTGCTACGGCGGAGGCTTGGGCTGGTAATTCACTCATTTCAAAAGCCCTATAAGGGCTTTTTCTATGCTTATAAATAACGTTTTTTTCCGTTTTGATAAATGTTGATGTGAAAGACGTTTACTTCACTCATAAAGATTTTAGAAGGAAAGTCTGCTGCTTTGACAGATGAAGTGATTTCGACAGTTTGATACGTTTTTGGTTCCAACCTAACAGTATGAAGCTTAGGCTTATTCATCATCACTAAAAAAGGGGTATCTTCTTTAAAATAGGAGCGTTCATCTAGTGCTACTTCAAATGTAATAGGCTTTGAGCTGTGATTTTCAAATGAAAGGTCACAGGTGCCCGTTAATACGGTTTCTTTTTTATTTCTCTCAAATGTACAAATGCTGTTTTCCGCATCGTAAGAAACGGCATACATACCTGGTAATACGGTCTTTTGCATCGCTTCAACCATATGACCAGGACCCGATATGACAATAAACGCAGCTAAAATTGTAAGTTTTAAACGATGCCGATTTAAACTTTTGTAAAGGGCAAAAAGACCAAGTAAAAGTATAATTCCCCACGCATTGCTAGCATATTGAATTCCCGTCATTGTATCTTCATTTCCATAGAGGGGAAGACCTAAAAAAGAAAAGACAGAATGACTGAGCGGCGTTGAGTTAGGAAAAGGGATGTTTAAAATAAAAACAGCTAGTAAAAAGGTGAGTCCTTTTATTAAAAGTGATCGTTCACGAATCATGTGGTTCCTCCTTAGCTATAAATCACGTATCATTATATACTATTATTATCTTATTTTGTAATTAATGGTTATTTTTCTGTGCGTGGAGGGAAGATGAATAAAAACTTTGTTATTAGTTAGGCATTGTGAAGCAGAAGGGCAAGAAGCAAAAGCATCATTGACGGAACAAGGCATACAGCAGGCCCAGCAGTTAATAGGTTATTTGAACAAGCTGAGTTATCCCATTGATAAAATTATTTCAAGTCCGTACAAACGAGCCGTTCAAACAATTGAACCTTATGCAAAAGATACCGGTCTGCCTCTTCATATAAATATAAGGCTAGAAGAAAGGCGTTTAAGCGGACAGCCTCTTTTCAACTGGATAGAAGTATTGAAAAAAACTTTTGATGACATAGACTTTAAGGTAGACGGAGGAGAATCGACGAAAGAAGCCACGGCCCGCGTCTTGGAGCTGCTTGAAGAAGTAATGAATGAAAAAGAGAAAACGACTCTGTTTGTTACGCACGGCAATTTGATGACGTTAATCCTCAGATATTTTGATCCGAAGTTTGGGTTTAGTGAATGGTCGCGTTTAACAAATCCCGATGTATATCAAATTGATCTCCAAAAGAAGAACGTTTCCATTACAAGGCTTTGGAACGAGCAGAAAACAAATTGATGAAATAAAAGATTTTTTGTGCATTTGTGCAGACGATAAGTTTAGCTCAATATAAAAACCTTCTGCCGCATCATAATTCAGAAATGTTGGTAACCTCAAAGCTGCCCCGTAGGCTTTTAGCAGATACATAATTAGGATATAGTCTGTCTTAGAACAGAAACTTGCTATTTCTAAATTGATATGTTACACTAAGGTTAATTATTTTTGTTCGGTATGAAATTGAAAGAAGAGAAATATTCTTCAATAGAAATTTTTATCTGGAAATAGTACGATTGAGCAAGGGTAGTAATATATGCGTGGAATAATTCCACCACTGGAGGAAATAGTATGACTGAAGGTACAGTAAAATGGTTTAATGCAGAAAAAGGTTTCGGTTTCATCGAAATTGAAGGCGGAGAAGATGTATTCGTACATTTCAGCGCAATTCAAGGCGACGGATTCAAATCTTTAGACGAAGGTCAAAAAGTGACTTTCGACATCGAGCAAGGTCAACGCGGTGCACAAGCTGCTAACGTTGTAAAAGCATAATTTTATGCAATCCAAAAAAGACTCCGACTTTGGACGGGGTCTTTTTTTATTGTAGCAAACACGCAGGTAACGGAGGAATACGTATGAGTAAAGCAAAAGGTAAAGGCGGCACGGGGCGAGGCACCGGCAAAAAAGGGTGGAACCGCTGGCAGGCGAGTGCAAAAAAGAAGAAAAATGCGAAGCCTTATAAAAGCAAGGGAACAAAAAATGCTGATAAGCCGGAAGGCAACTAATCCTATATGCGCAGTATCATCTGCAACTTCGACTTACTCTGCTTGAGTAAGTTTATTTAATATGGAATTATTTTTTTATTGCTTTTTTGACAGATTGCTGTCACTATATGAAATAATAAAGTGATTTGTGTGAATTTTCTATAAAAATTGATTTTTTTTGCAAACACTTTCATATTTCGACAACCTTTTTGATTTTTATCGGTTATACTTCTTTATAATAGATTATAGAAAGATGCAGGGGAGCATAAAGTGAGAGAGGAAAGCGACAGTTTACTCTGTACGCTTTTTACGTTTCTGGACCGTATTGCAGTAGCGTCGTAACAAGTAGATCATGCATCAGTTTAGAACACATCAAAACTCAACTAAGTGTAACGGGGGGATATGAGTGAGCGTAGGCATCGTAATTGAAAAAGTTCAAAATTATGCTATGTTAGAAGATCATGTTTTGGTTGAAATGGTTCACAGCGGAGACGAAAAATCATTGGAGTATTTAATCAACAAGTATCAAAATCTTGTGAGGGGTAAAGCAAGAAAATACTTTTTGATTGGTGCTGAAAAAGAAGATATCGTCCAAGAAGGAATGATTGGACTGTACAAAGCAATTCGCGACTTTAATGAAGACAAGCTAACATCTTTTAAAGGTTTTGCGGAGTTATGTATCACAAGACAAATTATTACGGCGATTAAAACGGCTACTCGTCAAAAGCACGGTCCGTTAAATTCGTACATTTCATTGGACAAGCCTCTGTATGATGAAGAATCAAACTATACGCTGATGGATATGATTCCTGGCGATCAAATTGCTAATCCGGAAGCGGTGCTGATTCATCAAGAAAAAGTGGAAGACCGCGAGTTAAAAATTGCGGAAACACTTAGTGAATTGGAAAGAAAAGCATTGACGCTGTATATGGATGGCCATTCATACGCTGAAATTTCGAAAGAATTAAATACGCACGTCAAGTCAATTGACAACGCGCTGCAGCGTATCAAAAGAAAGTTAGGTCGAGACGTAGAAAGCAGACAAGCTATTTCATAATAGGCAAAAAACAGCCGGACCTCAAAGGGGTTTCGGCTCTTTTTCACGGTCTTTTAAAATGTCTTGAATAATTTCAATATGAACAGAAGCCCACGATTGTTCACGGAAATGAAGAAACACGCTTGGAATGAGAATAAAAACATACAGCACGACAAAAATAATCCAAAGCCAGCTGCCGTCTTTAAATAAAAATTGCTGCAGCCGCTGCGAAAATAAAAAAAAGAGCCAAGGCAAGGCAGAAACAAGGATAGGGATGACGCCGGAGCCGTTTTTTTCTTTGGTCATTCGGTAATACACCTTTCGCAAAGTAGCGCTGTCGAGCGTAAGGTAAAGCTGCCGGATTTCTTCCATTTCCGCTAATTCATCAATTTCTTCTGCGTTTTGGTTTTGATGAGCCGCTTTTTTCAATTTAAGGTAGACTTTATGAGCATCGCCGCGCAGTGAAAACATATACCAGCCTCCCGCATATTGTTTCGTCTTCTTTAACAGAGTTTGCAGGTGCATGTAAATATATACAAAAAGTTTCGTGATGCAAAAGAATAAGAAAACAGAAGTGAAAGCGTAAATCATTAGTAGAAAAAGAGAGAAAAAAGCTGGTTTTCGCTCTTTTTAGCCGCCTTTACACATCAAGCAGCAGCACATATACTAATAAAAGAACAATTAGTTACCTAGGTAAATAAAATGAAAAGGTGAGGTGGGAAAAGTGAATAACTTGGTGTTTCATGAGCTTCATCAAAAGTCGAGATTGTCTATTAAAGAAGTAAATGAAGTGTTAAAAGCGTACGGGCTATACAGCTCACAGTATTCAATTTTATTTTGTTTAAAGCGATTCGGCTCAATGACGCAAACGGAGATTTGGCAGTATTTAAATGTCGAAGCGCCAACGGTGACCCGCACGTTAACAAGGCTTGAAAAAAGCGGATGGATCGTTCGAAAAGCAGGCAGTGATAAACGAGAGCGCATCGTTTATTTATCTCCTCAAGCGAAGAAAAAGCTTCCGGAAATTCAGCAAGAAATTGAGCGTTTAGAAGAAAATTTGCTGATTGCTTTATCCGACAGCGAACAAGATCAGCTTATTTCGTTATTAAAGAAAATTTGTAAATCTACAGAAAAGGGTGAAATGAATGAAGAACCAGCAGGAGCCAATCTGGACTAAAAGCTTTATCAGCATTGCAATTACCAACTTTTTTATTTTTGTCGTGTTTTATGCATCGCTAACGCTGCTGCCGATTTATGTATTAGACGCCTTAGAAGGCACGAGTACGCAGGCAGGGCTTGTTGTTACCATCTTTTTATTATCTGCGATTATTGTTAGACCATTTTCAGGGAAAGTCATTGAAAACATTGGAAAGAAAAAAACGCTTGTATTTAGTACCCTCATTTTTGCGCTTTCTTCCTTCTTATATATGTTCATCCACCATTTTAACGTGCTTTTATTACTGCGCTTCTTTCAAGGAATTTCATTCAGCTTAGCAACAACCGTCACCGGAGCGATTGCAGCGGATTTAGTTCCCGCTAAACGACGAGGAGAAGGGCTTGGCTACTTCGGAATGTCAATGAACTTAGCCGTTGTTGCAGGGCCGTTTTTAGCATTAACGCTTCATCAATACATGGCATACAACATTATTTTCCTTGTATTTGGCGTGATTATGCTCGTTGGCTGGCTGTGCGGAATGATGGTCAAAAATCTTCAAGAAAACGCTGCTCCGTCAGTAAAGAAATCATTTTCACTGAGCGATTTGTTTGAAAAGAAATCCATGCCGATTTCATCTGTAGGTATTCTCGTTTCTTTTTCGTATGCAAGTATTATTTCTTTTATTTCTGTGTACGCACAGTCGCTTGGATTGATTAAAACAGCAAGCTTTTTCTTTGTCGTATTCGCAGCTGCGATGCTGATTTCACGACCGTTTACAGGAAGATTATTTGATAAATCTGGACCAAACATTGTGATTATTCCATCGTGTATTGTCTTTGCGATTGGTCTATTTAGCTTAAGCTTTACACATTCTTCTTGGATGCTGCTGTTTTCAGGTGCGTTAGTAGGGCTGGGCTACGGAACGCTGCTTCCTAGCTTCCAAACGCTTGCAATTCAAGCGGCGCCTGCTCACCGAAGCGCATATGCAACTGCCACGTTCTTTACGTTTTATGATAGCGGTATTGCGGTTGGTTCATTTGTATTAGGAATTGCAGCAGGTGCTTTAGGGTATTCAAAACTATACTTTGCGCTTGGTATTTTTGTTCTCTTGATTACACTTTACTACAAGTGGATTGCAAATTTACGTCAAAAACAAAAAGCAGCAAATATCCAAGTGGGCATGAAATAAAAAAGCTCGGCGTAATATGCGCCGAGTTTTTTTATGGATTTTTTACAGGACTTTGGAAGGGAAGCATATTTAAGTCAAAAGGTACTAGCCAATTCTTATCCATCTGCACCATACTTTAACAGAGGAACCATTTACATATAAAACTTCTTGGATGAAATAAAAAACAAAGGAGAACAAAGATGAAAGTAATGAAACCTCTTATGGTCACAGCGTTAGGGCTTAGTCTTGCCACTTTTTATGAAGGCGCTTTTCCTGCAGAAAAAGCTGTGCAAGTACAGGCTGCCACAGATGAAAACGTGATTGCTGACAAAGCAAAAACGTATGAAGGAGCCGATTATACACCTGGAGGAGAGACGCTAAGCGAAGGGTTTGACAGCTCTGGCTTCGTTCAATATGTGTTTAAGCAAGCGCTTGACACAACGCTGCCTCGTTCCGTGAAAGAACAGTCAGAGCTTGGAACAGACGTCGATAAAAACGAGCTGCAGGCAGGCGATGTATTGTTTTTTGACACGGATGAAAACGGTGAAGTGAACGTAGCCGCTATTTATATCGGAGACGATGAGATGATTTATGCATCTTCTTCAGACGGAAAAGTCGTGGTGAAAAACATTTCAAGCAGTGCCTATTGGTCATCACATTTTGCCAAAGCAAAGCGCATTACAGGAGCACCGGAAATTGCAAAAGATAATGAAGTGATTGCAGAAGCGCTAAAACATCTCGGCACGCCATATGTATTTGGAGGCGATTCTCCAACGGACGGTTTTGACTGCTCTGCATTTGTGGCGTATGTATTTCAGCACGCATCGGACGTCTACCTTCCGAGATCAACCGATCAGCAGTGGCAAGTTGGAGAAAAAGTTGCTCGCACAGATTTAAAGCCAGGAGACGTTATCTTTTTTAAAGATACGTATCGTGAAGGGATTTCACACGTCGGCATTTATGCAGGCGGCAATCAGTTTATTCATGCCAAGCGCAGCGAAAATGTGACGGTGGATTACCTGACAAGCAGCTACTGGACGTCTAAGTACGCAGGAGCAAGGCGCTACGATGACTTATCGCTGTCAAAAGACAATCCATTTGTGACGGAATCTCTTAAATATGTAGGAGAAGTACCTTACGCACAAGGTGGGACAAGTCCTTCTACAGGCTTTGATACGGCTGGTTTTGTTCGATACATTTATAAAGAAGCAGCTGGAAAAGACATTCCGCGCTATGCGAGTCAGCAGTGGGAAGCAGGAGAAACCATTTCACAATCTGACTTGAAGCCAGGAGATCTCGTCTTTTTTGAAGGAAGTTCACTTATTCCATCTATCTATATTGGAAATGACTATGTCGTTCACGTATCCACATCTGAGGGTGTGAAAATTACAAACTATAAAGTAGACAGCTACTGGGCGCCTAAATACTACGGAGCAAAGCGCATGCCATAAAGGTAAAAAACCAAGACAGTCTGGGGCTGTCTTGGTTTTTTAATAGGTAGCCAATTGTTTTTGTATGTCTTTGATTCGCTCTAGCGTTATCCCTTCCCGCTGCTCGACGGCTAAAGGATGATCGGTTGGCTCTAACTCGATGAGCGGTCTTGTTCCAACAGGTCTTGTATGCACATTTGTTTTCAAATTTAACGTTTCGGGATAGCCTGGAATTGAAACTGAAAACCATCCGAAATAAGGCGGTTCATTTTCTCTTTTGTCACTTTCCCATAAATCGATCATTCGATGAAAATTTTCTTCGCTTAAAGAAACCCATATGTTCCAAGTGAAAAATTCTTCTTCATTAAGAACAGGAATTTCAACACAGCCTCTTACGAAAAAATGTTCTTGATTCATGATACAAATCTCTGAATATAGTTCAAAGTCGTTTTGTCTTTCATCGTCTGACGCGTCATAATAGTAAAAAGGAGCTTCACTTGTATAGCTCATAGGCAAAGCGGGCTGAGGGTGTTCACAGGTTAAGTCTTTATAGTGAAGTTTTTTCGTTTTCTTCTTGCCATATAATCGTCTTCTTCGCATATAATTTTAGACTCCTCAGATAAAAGTATCTTCATTATAATACAAAAAAACGGCTGCTTAAGCGTATAATGTGTAAAAAAGTTTGATTCCCCGTATCTTTTGAACTTCCTTTAATCGTTTAGTAAATAGAGAGTGCAAAAGGAGTGAAAATCATGTCACATTCAAAAAAAATTGAAACACAAACAGAAAGCTTTAACGATGCCTGCTGGAACGAGCATTACCCAAAATTGCAGCAGTACTGCCGTTTTTTAACGCAAAATGCGTGGGACGGAGACGATATTGCCCAAGAAACGTTTTTAAAAGCTCAGCGATATAAAGGTGAAGAGCACAAGCTATCTTCCGCGCTGTTAAATAAAATTGCGTATCACCACTGGATTGATCTGCTGAGAAAACGAAAGCGTGAAGTAATAGCCGCAGAAGAAGTTTTGGACCAACAAGACGGCAAGCAGGCGTTTGATATGAAAGGATACTCGGTCGAGCTGCTCCTTAGTCAGTTTACGCCAAAGCAAGCGGTTATCTTTTTCTTAAAAGAAGGCTTTCACTATCAGCTAAAAGAAATAGCGTTGATTTTACAAACGTCAGAAACAGCGGTGAAAAGCAATTTACATCGTGCTAAGCAGCGGTTAGAAAAAGGCGGTGAGCCGTTTTCTACAGATTCTTTTTGGGATGAAAAAGAGCGTAAAGAGCTGTCAGAACTGTTTTATAAAACGTTAGAAGCGCAGGACCCAGCACTTTTGATTCGGGCTTTGCCTTCCTTAAAAAGCGTCATTCAAAAACCAACGTATACTCCGACGTGCACTCTCTGCATGGCTGCATAGCCGTATTACGTGTGATAAGGAGGATATATATGAGTACGATTCCATATGTAATTGAACAAAGTAACCGCGGTGAACGTTCGTATGATATTTATTCGAGGCTGTTAAAAGATCGAATTATTTTAATTGGTGATGAAATCAATGATCATATTGCCAACAGCGTGGTCGCGCAGCTGCTGTTTCTTGCGGCAGATGATCCTAAAAAAGATATTTCACTTTATATTAACAGCCCCGGAGGTTCCACTTCAGCAGGGTTTGCGATTTATGATACCATGCAGTACATCGAGCCGGATGTTCAAACGATTTGCACGGGCATGGCCGCTTCTTTTGGCGCACTGCTTCTCCTAGCAGGAGCAAAAGGAAAGCGCTACGCACTTCCGAACAGTGAAGTTATGATTCATCAGCCGCTAGGAGGGGCTAGAGGGCAGGCGACTGAAATTGAAATTAGCGCTCGGCGGATTTTAAAATTGAAGCAGCATATTAATGAAATCATATCAACACGAACGGGACAGCCGGTTGAAAAAGTGGCAAACGATACGGAACGAGATTATTTTATGAGTGCTGAAGAAGCAAAGGAGTATGGAATTATTGACGGTATTCTCTTGCCAAAATAAAGTGGTGACAAAGAAGCATAGGCTGCAGCGTCTATGCTTTTTTGTCTATAAAAATAAGAAAAAAGACCTTAGTATTATCTTTATTTTTCTTTAAAAGGTAGGTATTATATAAAATATAACAGATTTTAGAAAGAAGGTTTTACACATGCAAGAAGTGATTGGAGTAGAGCAGCGGTCTCTGTTTCAAAAAGTATTAGTAACATTTATTTTTTCGTTATTTATTTCAACAGTTGGCTTATATGTAGGTCAATATGTGCCGCCGGCTTATTTCCTTCCGTTAGCGATTGCTGAAATTGTGATGCTGGTTGCCGCATTTATGTTACGAAAGAAAAAAAGCGTAGGATATGGCTTTACATATGCTTTTTCATTTATATCAGGCATCACGCTGTTTCCGATTGTCAGCTACTATGCATCAGTAGCGGGGGCGCAAGTCGTTCTTTATGCGTTTGGAAGCACGTTTGTTATTTTTACGGTGATGGGTGTAATTGGCGCAAAAACAAAAAAAGATCTAGGGTTTTTAGGCAGCTTCCTATTAGTGGCGCTGTTAGCACTAGTCTGTATCAGCATTTTCTCGCTGTTTAGTCCCTTAACAACGCCTGGACTCATGGCATTCTCAGTGATTGGTACCATCGTTTTCTCACTTTACGTGCTGTATGATTTCAATAAAATGAAGCACGGTGAAATTACAGAAGAGCTTGTTCCACTGCTGGCACTATCTCTTTATTTAGACTTTATTAATCTATTCATCAACTTGCTTCGCTTTTTTGGTATTTTAGGCAGCGATGATTAATAAGAAATAGGCTGGGACAAAAGTGTTCTAACTGAAGGGTGATCCGAACGGTGAAGATTCTTGATGGAGAATCAACTTCGTTCGGATTTTTTATTGGTAAGATGAGCGTAGGTGTCATCCATTTAGATGCTTCTAGCTGTTGATTGGAGGGCAAGGCGGAGACTCCTGCGGGAGAAGCGGAATAGGTGAGACCCCGCAGGAGCGGAAGCGACGAGGAGGCTCAGCGGCCGCCCGCGGAAAGCGAAGCCTTGCACGGAAATCAACAGCGGTATAATAAGCAGTCCACCTCATGTATCCAATCTGTTGATCTTTAGATGGGGTTGATGTAGTTATATCACAATCTCTTTTTTGTTTTAGTTATTCTCCGCCATCCCCATCCCCATCTCCATCCTCGCTAACGTCATCCTCTGTTTTTTCATAGTTTGGTCCGGTAGCGTAAGGTTCTTTAAAAAACTTTTCAAGCCACGTGGAGCTTGTAGCGACCGCGCCGTTTTTAGCGTGAATAAATTCACTGATTGTATATATTTCAACGACTTGCTTTCGATATTTCCGAAATAAAAATGCGCTGGCAACAACGCCAATGCTGATGATTATATACGTATTCATGAAATCCTCCTTGTAAAAGGGGTAGTGTAAATCATAATTGTGAAGATTTTTTAATATTTTCTCTTATGGTTATTTTTGGTATTGTGTATTTATGATGAAAAACAAGAGGAGGGGAAGTATGAATAAAGTAGCTGGTACGGCGCTATTATTTTTCTTACTAGTTGGTTGCAACCAAGAAAAGGTAAATGTATCCACACCTAATGATGAACAAGTTCCAGTGTCAGGAAGCATTGTGGTTAATGACAAAGAGTATGAAATGCGAGTAGGAGAATATGAATGGAACGGTGACGATGGTGCGCACATAACCAAAACGGATTCTTACTCACCAAAAGAGGTTGCTAAAGAATTTGATGACCTTACGCTAGAGAAAGATACCAAAGTTAAAATTCTACTAAAAAACAATCCAAAACTTACCGTCTATCAACTAAATCAAAACAATCAAAAAGAAAAAATTACGATAAAAAATAATTATATTGAAGTGTCTTCAAAGAGTGGTTACTATCTTTATGAAGTATCTGGGAAATGGCCTCATGGAAAGGCAACTTATTTATTTGATGTGAATGTAAAATAGCGATCGGATATTTGGGAGTTATAATGAACTGCTATACATGCACGAATCTAAAACAAGTTCGTTTAGTGGTGCGAGCCTTTGAAAAAATGGTAGTATAGAGCAGGTACATAGAGAACGTAAATTTTTTGGAAGGATGCATGTTAGTGGTGAATTTTAAAGAGTTTTTTACTATTTCTTCGTATGAAGTAATGGAGCATTTGAGTCGAAAAGAAAATGGAAAGAATATAGATGAATACGAAGTGCTGTTGTATAACGAAAGCGTCAGTCAAACGGAAAATGTAAAAATCAAATTCAAAAAGACGAACGATGAAATAGAAGTGGAAAAAGTACAAACGCTCTCTTACTTTGATCAACAGCGTCCCAAACACCCCTGTAAGATTTGCGGCAGTGAAGTGATGGTAAAAGAGAACAGCACTGAAGAACTAAATGTTTACGTACACAATTGTTCATTTAACTATGAAGAAATAGAGTGCTGTTTAAGAGAACTAGTACAAAATGAACTTTTACAGGATAGATTTACTCAAGAAGAATTCGACCGGAACTATGGAGTTAACTACCGGGATGACGCTAACCAGCAATATAGCTTTTACGATACCCAGCAAAGAGATACTTTTTACACCATCTTTAACGATAGTGTCTATCACACATCCTACGCAGGACCACAAGAGCTCCGCTGCAAGTTTTGCGGGATGGATGAAGAGCTGCTTGTTGTAGACGGAGCCTTCTATCAAAAATGCTCAGTGCTAACTCCACATACAAATCAAATTATTGATATGATTGAAGCAAGGAAACAAAACGAACCAGACGTAACAAAACGTTGATGAGAGAAAAGTGGGCCGGAGCTTGAGAAGAACATAAAAAAGAAGCTTCCTTTTGAGCGAAAGGAAGCTTATCAAGTTTGTACCTATAGGGTTGAGTGGTGCATAATTAAATGGCTACCGGAATAACCGATGAATCATTAAAGTAAACAACTTCTGAAAGAATGGTGCAGCCTTTCAGGTTTTTGAGCTGAGAAAGGGCTTCTTCTTTGCTATCAAACTCGTACATTCTCATCTCACCTTTTCTGACATAACACGTAATTACATACATTTTAGAAGTACCTCCACCCATCATTTATCAATTTATTAATAAAAAGCCATAACGGCTTTTATTCCTATTAAAATAGTGTAAGTGCGCCTGTGACAATAGCAAGGACAATCAGAACAAGAGACGTTAAAACGGCCCATTTAAATGCAAAGCGCTGATGTTCACCAAGATCAACACCTACCATACCTACAAGTAAGAAAGTAGACGCAACGAGTGGACTTAACAGATGAACAGGTTGTCCGAGTACTGAAGCTCGCGCGATTTCCATCGGATCAATTCCGTAAGAAGCCGCTGTTTCAGCGAATATTGGTAAAACACCGAAGTAATAAGCGTCGTTACTCATCACAAATGTAAACGGCATGCTTGTTAAAGCAACGATTGTCGGTAAAAACGAACCGAGTGAATCAGGAACTAAATGAATTAACAGGCTTGCCATTTCGTCAACCATTTTAGTGCCGGATAGTATTCCTGTAAAAATACCGGCTGCAAAAACAAGGGCTGCAACGGTTAGTGCGTTGCCTGCATGAGCCATTAAACGTTCTTTTTGATCCTCAAGTTTTGGATAGTTAATCATAAGAGCAAGCGCAAAACCAATCATAAATAAAACAGAAACGGACCAAATACCAGAAACTAATACGACCATAAGTGCAATGGTTAAAGCTAAGTTAATCCAGATTTTTTTAGGCTGTGTAATATCTTCTTGAGAAGTCAAAGACGCGTCTTCAGCAAAAGCAAGCGAGCTTTTTAATTCAAACTGCTCGATGTCAATAGCACCAAGTCGTCTGCGCTCTTTTTTTCCAAGAATATAGCCCGTAAAAATCACCCACAAAGCTCCGCCAATTAACGTGGGAAGAAGTGGAATAAAGAAATCTGATGCATCGAGATGAAGGGCAACAATCGCACGAGTAGCCGGTCCTCCCCAAGGCGTCATGCTGCTCATAATACTAAGAGAAAGCATCGCAACCGTCGTTAACACTAACGGACTCATATTCAGGCGTTTATAAAGTGGAAGAAGAGCAGAAACCGTAATCATATAAGTGGTTGTGCCGTCTCCGTCTAGTGCAACTAAAAGCGATAGAAGAGCGGTTCCGATGACGATTTTAAGCGGATCGCCTTTTACGATTTTTAACAGCTGCTTAATTAATGGATCAAACAGGCCGGCATCAATCATAACCCCGAAATATAAGATGGCGAACAGCAGCATCGCAGCTGACGGAGCTACTTGTTTTAATCCTTCTAGCATCATGTCTCCGACGCCTTTGCCAAACCCTCCAATCACGGCAAAAAGAAGTGGAATGACCATTAAAGCTACGATAGGAGACATCCTTTTTGACATAATGAGATACGTAAAGACAATAATCATTGTAAAACCTAGTAGTGCTAGCATTCAAACAACCTCCTTTATTTTCCCTCTTTTCTCTGAAAGCGTTTTCTTTTAGAGTAAAAAAACGTGACTAACATCTCTCATCCCCATGTATGAGTCGTAGTTTGATTATTAAGAATTTTTAAAGCCGCTCTTTACTCCCGCTGATGTTTCTTGTTTTCATGTTAGTACATTTTTAAAAATAAAGGAAATATAGGTTTTTTTAGAAAGTTCATAAAAAATTTTTATAATAGTAGTCTAGAAAAAAGCTTGGTCCAAAAGGGAGGTTCTTCCAAGACGCAAACTTTTTAGCTTTTGGTTTATTTTTCACTTAGCTTTAAAAAGTCAATAAATGCTTTCACGACCGATAAATTCAAGTAAGAAGGATCATACATGAGCCACGTGTTTCGAAGCAAAGGTGATTCATCTCGGTACGAAAGTCCGTATGTATATAAGTTGTCGCTGGAGTGAAGGCAAATTTCAGGTAAAATTGCAAAGCCTAAATCATTTTTGACCATTTCTTTGGCCGTTTCTTGCCGGTCAACTTCCATTGCCACAAACGGAGGCTCTGAAAACTTGTCATGCCACCAGTCTTGAATGAGATCTTTTAGCGACGTATCGGTTTTATAGTTAATATAAGGCAAGTTCGGCAAGTCATTGATCGCAATCTCTTTTTTCGAAATTAAGCAGAGCCGTTCTTTCGTCAGCAGTGATTTTTCTCCGTTCCACGGGTAATTGCCTCGTAAAATACCAACGTGCACACGCGAAGAGTCTAATAGGTTCATAACTTGCGTACTCCAGCCCGTATTGACGCTGAACTGTACATTTGGGTAGTGAAGAGAAAATTGTTTTAAAATCTTTGGGAGTTTATGCTGTGCAAAGTTACTCGATACTCCTAAGCGAAGCGTGCCCGTAACGGTTTCGCTCATATTACGCATGCTGTCTTTTGTTTCCTGCAGCTGCTTCCACATATTTTCCGCATAGCGAACGAGATGCTCACCTTCAGATGTAAACTCAATTCCTTTTTTCGTTTTGAAAAAAAGCGTCACGCCAAATTCTTCTTCAAGATTTTTAAGGCGGTAGCTTAAAGAAGGCTGCGATACGTAGAGTCTTTCAGCCGTTCGCGTAATGTTCTTTTCTTCATGAAGCGTTTTAATTAATATCCAATCTTTTTGATCCATCCTAATTCCCCCTTGTATTTAGATTATAAAAAAATTTTTAAAAAGACAATAAATTTTATGTATTTTACTTATGACCACCTCTATTATACGATAAATGGCAAATGAACCGGTTCTAAATAGTAAAAAAATAAAATGGTTTGATGAACGCCTCGGCGTTTGTTAGTAGGGGAGAAAGGTGATTAAGATGACGCGTATTCCTGTAACGGTTATGAGAGGTGGAACGAGTAAAGGGGTCTTTATTAATCATGAAGAAATGCCTGTAAACAAATCGGATTGGGAACCGTTTTTGCTAGATATAATGGGAAGTCCGGATCAACGTCAAATTGACGGGCTGGGCGGAGCCAATTCGCTGACGAGTAAAATCGCGATTATTAAAAAATCAGATTTAGAGAAAGCTGACGTAGATTACACGTTTGCGCAGGTCAGCATCAGCGAATCCCTCGTTGATTTTAAAGGAAACTGCGGCAATATCTCCTCAGCAGTCGGACCTTATGCAATTGAACAAGGACTTGTACAAGCTGTGGAACCCGTGACTAAAGTGCGGATCTATAATACAAATACCAAAAAAGTAATCGTAGCGGAAGTAGAAGTAGAAAACGGGAAAGTGAAAACAGAAGGATCGTGTATGATTCCTGGAGTGCCAGGTACGGGTTCACCCATTTATCTTTCGTTTGAAAACGGAGAAGGAGCCGTTACCGGAAAACTGCTTCCGACCGGGAACGCTATTGATCTTCTGCAAACATCCATCGGGACAGTAAAAGCATCAATTGTTGATGTAGGAAATCCGCTTGTATTTGTGAAAGCAGCGGATATTGGCCTAAAGGGAACAGAACTTCCGCATGAATACACGGAAAAACAGCTGAAGCTATTTGAAGAAATTCGCTCCATTGCAGCGGAAAAAGCGGGGCTTGCACCTCGAGACAAAGCAACTAAACTATCACCAGCTGTTCCGAAAATGACTATTATTTCTCCTCCAATGGACCACCGTGACGGAACTGGAAGAGAAAAATCTGCTTCTCAAATGGACGTATTAATTCGCATGATGTCGATGCAAAAACCGCATCAAACGCTTGCGATTACAGGAGCGATTTGTACGACAGCAGCTATTTATACAAAAGGCACGCTTCTGTCAGAAATGGTTCAACTAAAAGGCGATACTGTTCGACTTGCTCATCCGATGGGAATTATGGAAACCAGCGTGGATGCAAAGGATGGACAGGTTAAAGGAATCAAAGTAGTGCGTACAGCCCGCCTTATTTTTGAAGGGTTTGTTTACACAAAGCATACGTACGATGTGTGTTTATCAAGTTAGTAACGTTCTCTAAAAAAAGCTCTTTCTAGGAAACTAGGAAGAGCTTTTTTATGTTAGAATATTTTTACTGAATATTGAAAAAGCCGGTGAAGGTATGAAGAAAAGAACGTATATTGATCTAAGCCACATCATTGAAGACGGAGTTATCACACATAAAGGCTTGCCAGCACCGATCATTTGCGACTATTTAAGCCGAGAAGAGTCTAGAAAGCTTTATGAACCAGGGACTGAATTTCAAATCGGTAAAGTTGAAATGATCACGAATACAGGTACATATATTGACGTGCCGTTTCATAGATACAAAGACGGAACTGATTTAGCTCAAACGGCTATTGATAAAACAGCCGGACTGGAAGGAATAGTCGTTTCAGTCGATCCGACTTTAACGGCTATTGATGAATCTCACTTTCAACATATAGACGTAAAAGGCAAAGCAGTATTAATTCACACGGGATGGGATCGCTACTGGAATACAGATGATTATTTAGAAAACCATCCATACTTAACGGAAAGCGCGGCAGCTTATTTAGTGTCTCAACAGCCGGCTCTTGTTGGAATTGATTCGATGAATATTGACGATACAAAAGGAAAAGCAAGACCAGCTCATACGCTGCTGTTAGGAGCGGACATTGTAATTGCTGAACACTTATGTCACTTAGATCAACTAACGGGGTCCTTTTTATTTTACGCCGTGCCTCCTAAAATAAAAGGAGCCGGAACGTTTCCGGTAAGAGCATTTGCGGAGGTAGAAAGAAAATGATCCAGTTACATAGATATAGAGAAGTGCAGGAATTTAAAAACCAAGTAGAGCCGCTTTTATCAAAGAATGAAGTTCTTCATAACTTAGCGCTCGGCATTTTACACAGCTTAAATGAAAGCAGCAAACCAAATTTTATGGGTGTTATTTTAAAAGACCGCCGTGCTGCGCTTGTGTTACTGCAAACCCATCCTAAGCAAATCATCCTGTCTCAAATACAGAAGCTAACGGAGGGTGAACTAAGCCAAGCGGTGGAGCTGTTACAAGAAATCGACATACCTGGCTTAGTTGGAGAAAGACAAACGCTTTTATATCTTTCTCAAAAACTAGCAGCGCTAAAAAATCAAAAAGCTTCTTTAAAAATGGATCAGCGCATTTACCGGTTAGACAAAGTAAAAAAAGCTGCGGAAGCGGACGGAGTGCTGGTAAAAGCAAGGTTGGAGCATCTTCCGCTCGTGACAGAATGGATTTGGGAGTTTATGGGCGTCATTGGAGAGCCTGTATCAAAGGAACAAGCTGCCAAAACAGGAGAAGCTTTTATTAAAGCAGAACGGCTATTTTTATGGGAAGTGAACGGCAAGTATGTGTCGATTGCCAATGCTACGCGTCCAACGACTCATAACATTACGATTAACTTTGTATACACGCCGCGGGAAGAACGTAAAAAAGGCTATGCCTCAAGCTGTGTGTCCACACTTTCTCAGCTTATGCTAGACGAAGGGTTTCAAACAACAAGCCTATACACAGATATGACAAATCCTACGTCTAACAAGATTTATATGGAGATTGGGTATGAACACGTAGCCGATTCCGCCTTAGTTTTATTTCATGAAAAAAAGTAGCAGCCTGTCTGCTACTTTTTCTATTACTTAAGGTTTTTTAACTAAATTAACGTGATTTAATGTTTTGCTATCATCAAAAATAAATTCAAGATCATAGGCGCCGGCGTGATAGGTGTACTTCGTTTGAGTCGTACCATCACCTTTTACTTTGCTTGTAAAGTTCGGCTGACCTAATTCTTTCTTTAAGTTAGCTTGCGTGATGGACCCTAGATTTGTTTGACGCTCTACATTCGTACCAAAATAGCGAATTTCGTTGATGACGTTATTTTGGTCATAGCCAAATGCGTATCCAGGATGACCCATTTCCGCATGATAGTAGTCAAAGTTATTTGATGAACCTTCAGGTGGAGGACCAAACTGATCTCGAACATCTTGACGCAGGGTTTTGCCAATTTTAAAGTCTGCTGTTAATCGCGGCACTTCACCTTTTACTGCGGCGTTATAAATTTCGTTGATATTTTTTACAGCTGTTTGACTTTGACTGCTTGCTTCTTGAGATGTAGCTGCGTGGGCTGGTGTATCAAACTGAGCGACAGGAGCAAATCCAAACGCAGCAATTCCTGTAATCGTTGCAGCAGCAGCTGCTTTTGATAGTCGTTGTTTCATTTTCATGATTTTTTCCTCCTATATATAACGATTTAGCAACCTCAGTCTACCTAAAAGAGAAGGTAGGCCAGAATAGTCAAGGAGTCTTAGTTGAGTTGGTAACTGATATATATATATAATGTAACACGTCTTTTAGAATGTAAACGTCAGGTAAAGCAAAAAGCAGAAAACGATTCATTTATCATAGGGGAAAAGAGTGGTTTATATTCCTTTATTAGGTAAAAAAACGTAATATGAAGAAGGTTCTAATGCTTTATAAAAAACTGGATAATAATTGTAATTATGATACAATAAATCAAGTATTTGTTAAAAATATAATATCTATTTCTGGAGTTTTGATGTATGGAAAAAAATTTGATGAGAGGTACGCTTTTATTAACAGCGTCTTCTTTGTTAACAAAGATTTTAGGCTTTATTTATATTATTCCTTTCACAGCCTTAGTGGGAACGTCAGGTTATGCACTTTATAAGTATGCATACGGTCCATATACATTGATGCTAAGCTTGTCGACAATGGGTCTTCCGCTTGCTGTTTCTAAGTATGTATCGAAATATAACGGTCTTGGAAACTACCGTGCGGGACAAGATCTGTTAAAAGCAGGACTTCTATTAATGACGATAACGGGCATAATAGGTTTCTTAGTCCTCTATACGATGGCACCGTGGCTCGCTGAACTAGTTATTAACGGAAAAGATTCCTCAGGAAATAGTCAAAAAGACGTAGTGTACGTCATCCGAATGGTAAGCTTTGCTTTAATTATTATCCCGCCTATGAGTCTATTACGAGGCTACTTTCAAGGTAACCAGTCTATGGGACCGTCCGCGCTAAGTACAATTATTGAACAAATAGTGCGAGTGTTGTTCATTTTAGTAGGAGCATACGCTGTTATTCACCTTTTTCATAGCACAATGACAAAAGCTGTTGGAATCGGTACGTTTGGAGCGTTTATTGGAGGCGTAGGGGGAATTGGGATTCTTGGAGCGGTTTATTTGAAGCGCAAGCGGTTGATTATAAAAGAAGTGAACAGCGGAAAGAATAATAAATCCGTTCCGTTCTCTTTAATGTTCAAAGAGCTTGTGACGTACGCTGTTCCGTTTGTATTAGTTGGTTTAGCTATTCCTATCTATCAAAATATTGATACGTTTACGATTAACATGCTTTTTCAATCAATAGGATATGGACAAGCTAAGGCTGAAACGATTAACTCCGTCATTGGATTAGCGCAAATTTTGGTGATGGTGCCGGTATCGTTAGCGACTGCCTTCAGCATGTCGCTAATTCCGGGCATTACATCTTCTTTTGTGCAAAGAAATTTACGGGAAGTAAAAGGAAAGATTACAAAAACGCTGCAGCTGCTGTTGTTTTTTACTCTTCCTGCTGCGGTAGGGCTTTGTTTATTGGGTAAGCCGGTATATATGATGATTTTTGGAGCGAAAAACAGTCCTGAAATCGGTGGAGTTGTTTTACAATGGTATGCGCCTGCTGCGATTCTTTTTGCTCTTTTTACCGTAACAGCCGCCATTCTCCAAGGAATTAATCAACAAAAGAAGCTAATTTTAGGCTTGGGCTTAGGAATTGTTGTGAAGATAGTATTAAACGTACTGTTGGTTTCAAGCTTAAAAGAAATTGGACCGGTTGTCGCGACTTACGGAGGGTATGGTGTATCGGTTATATATAACTTCTATTTAATTGAAAAATCTATTTCTTACCGAGTTCAATCACTGGGACAAGCTGCGTTGACACCTGTTTTATTAGTAAGTGTGATGTCAGCCGCTGTGATTATCGGCAATTATACTTCTCACTATTTTTTAGAAAATAAGCTGTCTGCATCTTCACTTGCGATTAGCACATCTTGTATTTCAATTGCTTTAGGTGCTGTCGTGTATCTAGGACTTGGCGTCAAAACAAGTTTAGGGCAATCTGTTGTATTAAATAGAAGAAAAAGAATGTAAGGGAGAGAAAGAAGTGTCAAAACGATTCTTACTAACCGTAGCCGCTGGAGGAGGTATCATAATCTTCGGCGCGCTGGTGCTACTAAACTGGGAAAAGATGTTTGGAGACTACCGTCCCATTCAAACGGCAAAAGCCGTATTCAAATTAGAAGTGGGAAGTCAAGATGTAGAAGAGACTACGGATTCAGATGATGCTCTTCACTATATGGTGAAAAAAGGACATTTAGATGAATATATTCATATGATGAACGAAAAAGGCTATGTGTTAAAAGAAAAAGATATTGATCATAACCGACTTGTTTTTAACGATGGACAAGAGGATGAGCAAATTTACTACAAGCGCTTTGCTAGGAAGTATACGATGATTGATGGAGAAGGGTAAAGGCTTTATATGGTATTTTAGTAGACTAAAACCTTATAACCCTATCTGTTTTTAAAGTTTTTTGGCGAAAAAGAAAAATAATATTGACAATTATGACAAAAAGCTTAATACTGACTTTATTACATAAAACAAATACAATTTGTTTCCTTATCAAGAGAGGTGGAGGGACTGGCCCTGTGAAACCCGGCAACCGCTGTCTATGACAGAATGGTGCCAAATCCTTAAGAGTGTATCGCTCTTAGAGATAAGGAAGAAGCTGAAACAAAGCTCTTCCTTATTTATTTAAGGAAGGGCTTTTTATGTACAAAAAACAACGAGGTGATTATTTGAACAAAGCAGACCGTATTAAACGAATGAAAACACCAGAAATTGATCCAAAGTATGAAGGACGAGTGCCTCCGGGGCAAGTAGTGACAGAGCGCTTTCCTATTTTGCATGAAGGCGACGTGCCGGAGTATAACTTAGAGGAGTGGACGCTTCGCGTGTTTGGGTTGGTAGACAAAGAAGTGACGCTTTCGTATCAAGATATATTGAACATGCCGCAAACAACGGTGAAATGTGATATTCACTGCGTAACGAGATGGACAAGACTTGATAATGAATTTACGGGCGTGCTGTTTACAGACTTTTTAAAAGCAGTTGGCGTGGAGTTGAAAAGTAAATACATCATGCTGCACGGAGATAATGACTATACGTCAAATATTGAAGTAAAAGATTTACTGAGAGCCGATATTCTTCTCGCTCATTCCTTTAACGGAGAGCCGCTTACAGCTAAGCACGGATATCCGCTGCGATTGGTTGTTCCGCATTTGTACTTTTGGAAAAGTGTTAAATGGCTTCGAGGCTTTGAAGCTATTGATGAAAATCATCCTGGCTTTTGGGAGCAAAACGGCTTTCATCTTAGAGGAGATCCGTTTAAAGAAGAGCGTTTTTCTGGAGAAGATTTAGGCATTCCAGAAGATGAGTGGGTACATAAAGACTATGATTAATAAAAATGCCTATGCACGCGCATAGGCATTTTGTCAGCGCTGGCGGTTTAATTCCCACACAACGTGGCGAAGTTCAGGCAAAATCAGTTTGGTCATAGCTAGACGAACAGCACCGCTTGATCCTGGTGTAGAAAAAACGGCTTTTTCGTTAATCGTCCCGGCAATTGCCCGGCTCATAATCGCTGCGCTGCCAATGTCTTCGGTGTAGCTCAGCATGCGAAACAGCTCGCCAAACCCAACGATTTCTTTATGAATCAGCGCTTGAACGGCTTCAATCGTAACGTCTCGTTTTGTAATGCCAGTCCCGCCGTTTGTGAGAACAACGTCAATGTCCTCATCACTGCATCCGGCAAGTATCGCTTGTTGAATCGACGTTTGGTCGTCTTTTACAATTTCATAGGAAGCGACTTGCATGTCATGTTCTTTCAGAAGTTGGATCATCAGCGCACCGCTTTTATCGGTTTCTTTTGTACGTGTGTCGGATACCGTAATGACTTTGCAGCGAACGGGCTGAGTTGCTTTAGATTTATGTTCATGTACGCTCATTATGTACCTCCTTTACGCTTCCGTACGCTTGTAGTCACCGTTTTTGCCGCCTGATTTTTCAAGCAGATACGTTTCGCCGATAATCATGCCTTTATCAATGGCTTTGCACATATCATAAACGGTTAGAGCGCAGGCAGAAGCGGCTGTTAAAGCTTCCATTTCAACGCCCGTTGAGCCTTCCGTTTTAACAGTTGCTTCTATTAATAAACGGTATTGATCATTGCTTGTATCCCAGTCAAATGAAAGGTTTACGCCTTTTAATAAAAGGGGGTGACACATCGGAATAATGTCAGACGTGCGTTTTGCAGCCATGATTCCCGCTACTTGTGCGACAGCAAGCACGTCGCCTTTTCCGATCTTATGTTCTACAATGGCTTCGTGAATTCCTTTGTTAACAAGTATGCTTGAACGAGCGGTTGCAGCGCGGCGAGTGATAGATTTTTCGCTAATATCGACCATGTTGGCACGGCCTTGGTCATTAAAATGTGTAAAAGAAGACATCGGTGTTTTCATCCTTTTTCAGTAAATTTTGTTGTATGATAGAAATAGTGAGATATGCTATGATTTTACACCATAGCGCAAAAAGTGAACAGACATAAAGGAAGTGAAGAATGTATGTTAGAAAGCAGAACACCTATTTCAATTCCTGAAGCAATTGAAAAAGTCATGACATATAAAAGAAAAGGCAGCATCGAACGCGTATCGATCACCGAAAGCTACGGACGCTATTTAGGAGAAGATATTGTCGCCGACCAAAACGTGCCTCATTTTAATAAATCGCTTTATGACGGCTTTGCAGTTCGAGCGCAAGACTGCATAGAAGTCTCAATTGAACATCCTGTAGAGTTCGAAGTTGTAGGTGAAATCGGCGCTGGCTCTGTTTTTGAAGAAGAACTAAAGCCGTTTCAAGCAGTGCGTATTATGACAGGAGCACAAGTGCCTCATTCATGTGATGCGGTTGTGATGCTTGAAGTAACGAAGTCGTATGAAAAAGAAGGCAAAACGTATATGGCGTTAAGCCGGCCTGCTTCAAAGTGGGAACACATTGCATTAAAAGGAGAAGAAACAAAAAAAGGAGACGTGCTCGTTTCAAAAGGAACGCGCATCAATCCGGGCGTCACCGCTTTTTTAGCTACGTTTGGCTATGCGGATGTAGCCGTGGTGAAGCAGCCAGTGGTTGGCGTGTTAACAACAGGAAGCGAACTGCTTGATGTGAACGAGCCGCTAGAACCAGGGAAAATCCGCAACAGCAACTCCTATATGGCACTTGCACAAATCGTAAGAAGCGGGGGAATTCCGAAATATTTAGGGAAGCTTGAAGATGATTTTGACCGCTGCTATGAAGCGGTAGAAAAAGCGCTTGAAGAAGTGGATATTTTACTGACAACCGGCGGAGTATCCGTTGGCGACTATGATTATTTACCGGCTATTTATGAAAAGCTTGGCGCCAATGTGCTGTTTAACAAAATTGCGATGCGACCGGGAAGCGTCACAACAGTCGCAGAACGAAACGGACAGCTGCTGTTTGGATTATCAGGAAACCCATCTGCTTGCTATGTCGGGTTCGAACTGTTTGTTCGTCCAATTGTTCGCAGCTTTTTACATTCACCACTGCCTCATTTACATAAAACAAAAGCGGTGTTAAACGGACGTTTTAAAGAGCCTAATGCATTTACGAGAATGGTGCGAGGAGAAATTACAGACGAAGGCGGAAGGCTTGTTGTAACGCCAGTTGGAATGGACAAGTCAGGCGCTATTTCGTCATTAGCTGCAGCAAACGCCTTGATTGTTCTTCCAGGCGGAGAGCATGGGTATGATAAAGGAACAGAAGTGAACGTACTGCATCTTGAAAACGAAGGCACGAGTTCGCTTTGGATATAAAAATAGCAGTCTGCTTATTGCTTGTCCTTTTTTTCAATAAGAACTTGAAGCAGCTCTGTAATTGGATCTAATTTGCTTTCAATGCGAACAAGTAAGTAAAAAGACAGGGCAATTGGAAAGCCTAAATCTTTAATATAGCTAACTAAGTTTTCTATAATAGCATACCTCCTTCACTTAGAAGATATATTATAATATGTGATTTCTAAGTATTTGTTCGCAGGGGATACACCCATTTTTAAGACAAAAGTCCTTGGAAAATAAGAAAAAGCAGCCTCGGCATTGGCAAGCGAGGCTGCTTTTTGTAAGGGTTCATTCACACGTATTCAAGTGTGAACGATTATTGGAATTAAACTATAACATATTTTAAAATATAAATAATACTTTTGATGTGTTCTAACATATGAATAAGAGGTGCGCTTTTAATTCATCGATTTAATTGGTCCTCCTAATGAAAAATCAACTAAATTAAGGATGTATAAAAAGCTGCATATTCTATAAAAGTGACTTTTTCAGAACTCTTACTTCCCTAAGGGTTCTCTTTTTTGCTGTGTGCCTAAGAGGGTGGTTTGTGTACACGGTCTTAATCCTGAGATAAATAAATCCAGTTGATTTCATCAAGTTCTTCAATACTATAATTTGAACCTATATTCTTTAACATTTTATTGAAGAATTTTAGATTAACTTCATGATCATACAAATCTTCTTGAATGTATTCCTTAATAATAAAGTTTGTTAAATTTGTATTATTAACAAAATCTGAAAAGAACGACGTTATAAGGTCTGAATCTTCTTCGTTTAATTTTTCATCATTAATGATCGAAATCCTAAAAACGTTTAAAATTGCGTCAATATCTTCTGCATCCATATAACATAACGGATCTAGTTTTTTATCTTCTTCTGTAAATGGATTTCGAGTGTCTTCAATAACTACATAAGATATAATTCTTCCATTTCTTGATACATGGAAGATTTCTAAATCACGCAATTTTAAATTTCTATGAAGTGATATCATAAGTTCCTCCTATTAAAATGTTGATTTACGATATTTTAATAAATTAGATATTGGTAAATCTAAAAAGTATAGTATTCAGTTTACAGTAAAATAATCTTGTGTGGTATTAATTAACAAATATATAAACGTAAAAAGAGAAGAGGATACGTATATGAGAGAGTATTTCTTGAAAACGAAAAGGTTAGGATTTTCCATTTGGCATAGTGATGATGTTAAATATGCAAACTCTCTTTGGCGAGATGAAAACGTAACGAAATTTATTGTGGCAAATGGAAAAATGTCTGTCGAGGAAGTACGAAATAGACTTGATAGAGAAATAGATATGTATCGTCAACATAACATTCAGTACTGGCCTGTTTTTTTACTCCAAACGAACGAACATGTAGGTTGCTGCGGTGTGCGACCTTACAATATTCAAGGTAAAACTCTAGAGTTTGGCATACACTTAAAACGTGCTTATTGGGGAAAGGGAATAGCTCAAGAAGCAAGTCAAGCAGTCATAGATTACTCTTTTACTAACCTTGAGGTAAACAGTTTATTTGCTGGGCATAACCCAAAAAATAGAGACTCTGCAAGATTGCTGAATAAACTAGGGTTTAAATACACGCATGATGAGTTTTATAAACCCACGGGGTTACAACATCCTTCTTATTTACTTACTAAAGAAGTATAGCGAAAGTTAATTTTTTAAATAGCCTATGACATGTTTGTGTTAACTAGAAAGAACTAGATAAACATATACTTTATTAAGGAGGAGTAGATAAAATGTATTGTCTAGAACCAAAAGATTATGATAAGATACATAACATTTTGAAAGCGTCATTTAAGACTCCTACATTTGCTTTTTCTGTCGTTAATCATGTGATTGAAGGATCTGTGTACGTAAATGATAGTATGAAGCCAACGTCAGGATTTCTTAGAATACGTGCAGGCGACTATTATGTATTTGGTCAAGGAAATGACTTAGTGTTTAATAATTCTCTCTATCGTTACTTCGTTGAGAATGTTTATGGTAAGGAAAAACGTTTTACTGTTTTTACTCCATCGACCGACTGGGAGGCTTTTTTTGACGAGACTTTCCAACCTTACCTAAAGAAAATGATACGTTCTAAGTATAGATTTGTTCCTTCAAAAGTTCCTTTTAGGTATACCCTTCCCGATCTTTATGAGTTAAAAGATTTTAACTCTGACGCTTTAAGAAAAAGTGAGAATTTTAATGAATCATATATAGTGGATTACTGGGGATCAGAAAGTCATTTTCTGAAAAACGGATTAGGAGTTTGTGTTATCCATAAAGAAAACATTGTCGCCGAATGTGTGTCGATCTTTCATAGTGGAACAATAGCTGAAATCGATATTGTGACTAATCCTAGCTATAGAGGACAAGGACTGGGAAAGATAGTAGGTCAAGAGTTTATAAATAAGTGTTTAGAAAAGAGTGTTATGCCTGCTTGGGATTGCGATAATAATAATAAAGCATCGAAAGTATTAGCTAGTAAACTTGGATTTTCTAATGAAGAGAGGTACGCTTTATATGTATTAAAATGAAAAGCCCTAAAAATAGGGCTTTTTTGTACCGATTATACTTTTAAAGCAACAAAGTCTAGATAGAATAAGCATGTGTAAGCACTGTTCTAAAAGTGTGTTACAATGTAATTATAAGGAATAAGAGGGGGATATAGGGATGTTAACGGCAGCAGTTGTAACTGTTTCAATTTTATCTTTAGCTTGGATTGTAGGGAAAAAAAAGCAACCAGGAAAACAATGATTAGATTAGAAAAAAAGCATCTGAGGTGGCATATATGCAAAGACAGCAAAGCATTACTGTACTTTTATTAATGCTAGGAATAGCAGCTATTTCTTTAGGAATGGCTTTGAGAGATGTATTCGAGCACTCTCCTACGGTGGGCTGGCTTCTAGGAACCGCAATATTAATAGGTAATTCTATTTATACAGGTGTACAAATTAAAAAGAAAAGTCATACATAATTAATTTTTAAAGTGCTTGGATAATATTTATCCAAGCACTTTTTTAGCTTATTACATTACAGTAACTACTCGTGTATAGGCCATATCTAAAGTACACGAATCTATTAATAAATATAATTTATATTTAAATTTCTTCTTTTTCTATTGCTCTCGCATTAATAATTCTGTTCTTATGCGTTTCTCCCCAGTCTTTCATAAGCAAAATGATTGGTTCGAGAGATCTTCCGAATTCGGTTAGGGAGTACTCTACTTTTGGGGGGATTTCTTTATAGATTTCACGGTGAACAATCCCGTCTTTTTCTAACTCTCTTAATTGTAAAGTCAGCATGCGCTGTGTAATGGCAGGATATAGTTTTCGGAACTCATTAAAACGCTTCTTTCCATCAATGAGATGATAAAGTATAATCCCTTTCCATTTTCCACCTATTACGTCTAATGTGGTTTCGACCGGGCACCCGACTTTACTGGGGGAATAATCGAAGCCTACTTTTTGGTTTCTCATCCATTTTCACTCCCTGTAGTATACAGTTTTATACTATGTTTAATTAATGTGCGTACTTCCTCTAATTTATTACAAAATATACAATATAATCATACCAAAAATAACAAGGAGGTCTATATATGAAAACATTAGTACTCATTGCACATCCACATATTGAATCTTCTCGAGTAAATAAAAAATGGAAGGAATCAGCTTTGAAGCAAACGGATGTAACGGTTCATGATCTTTATGAAACATATTGTGATCAACCCATTGATGTGAAAGTTGAACAGCAGCTGCTTCTTGCTCATGATCGTATTGTTTTTCAGTTTCCATTGTACTGGTACAGCAGTCCGCCACTTTTAAAACAGTGGTTTGATGAAGTATTTACCTTTGGATGGGCTCATGGTCCTGGTGGAACGAAGCTGACGGGAAAGGAGTGGGTGCTGGCTATTTCCATCGGTTCGCCTGAACATTCTTATCAAGCGGGTGGGTATAATTTATTTTCAGTAAGCGAAATAACAAAGCCGTTCCAGGCATCTGCTAGTTTAGTTGGCATGACCTACCTTCCTCCTTTTGTAGAATATCGTTCCAATAAAATTAGTGACTATGATATTAGTCAAAGTTCAATTCGCTATGTAAAGCATATTACAAATACAGAATTAAATCCGAAAATTCGTTTTCGTAACTATTTAAAACAGCTAGACGAAAGTACTTTGTCTGTTAATGAATAAACAAAGGGAAAAAGAAAGAGCATCTAATGTGGTGATTAGATGCTCTTTTTAATACTTAGAAGCAGCATATGGCATACATTCTATTTTCTGAATAATTGAAGGTTTTGAGAGGACATAATCGTATAAATATAGAACTGAGTAGTAAGTCACTACCTGTTATATGATTAAAGATTCTTGGTTTACAGTGCAAACGATTGATGATAAAACTTATGCCATTAGCGAATATGGGCATTGGGAAAAAGTCCATTCTTTTTTGCTTATCGGAGAAAATAAAGCTGTGCTTATAGATACAGGGCTTGGGATTGATAGCATAATGTATTTATTAGCAATAGAAGGTACTGTAAATAGTTAACTTTCTTTAAGGGTTACGAAAGAATTTACTAAAAAAAATCTGTATTTTACACATTAAATATAAGGTGAAATTAACTTTATTTTCCTTTTGGTCGCTATTAACATGAGAGGAATGGTTGTTTTGTCTAATAAATTAGAAATAAATAATGATATTCGAGATAATTTACGTTCCAACTGTTCAAGTTGTTTTGGTTTGTGCTGCGTAGCTTTACCTTATGCACAATCTGCTGATTTCGCATTTAATAAAGATGGCGCGACCCCTTGTCGTCATTTACAGTCAAACTATTCATGTTCCATTCATAAAAACCTTATCACTACGGGATTCAAAGGCTGTGTGGGGTATGAATGTTTTGGTGCAGGTCAAAGAGTTTCTCAAGTTATATATATAGGAAATGATTGGAGAGCTAACAAAACAAGGGCTAAAGAAATGTTTGAGGTATTTCCTATTGTTCAGCAGCTGCATGAAATGCTGTGGTATTTAAGTGAGGCACTCCAATTTCAAGCTACAAAACCAATTCACAATGATTTGAAAATTTCTTTTGAAGAAACTGAAAGCCTGATCAAACAAAGCCCAGAGGATATTTTAAAAATTGATGTACATGAACATCGAATGAAAGTGAAGGACTTGCTTGTACGTACAAGTGAATTGGTGCGTCCTAAAACATCTAATAAAAAGTTGGGAAAGAAATTCAAGCGTAGTAGTGACTATATCGGTGCTAAGCTAAGAAGAGCTAATTTTAGAGGAGCTAATTTAAAGGGAGCGTTATTTATAGCTGCTGATCTTAGAGATGCTGATCTCCGATTAACTGATCTTATTGGTGCAGACTTTAGGGATGCTGATTTGAGCGGTGCCGACCTGACAGGAAGTATTTTTCTTACTCAGGCACAAGTGAATGCGGCAAAGGGAAATGTACATACAAAGTTGCCGTCTGCTTTAGCAATCCCAGAACATTGGGTAAAAGGAGGAGCTCAAGGACTAGTTCGATAGTTCTTGAGCTCCTTTTTTATGCTTAGAACCGCGCTTATATAAACTGTGTTTATATAAATGGTAAATTTTTAAAAAATTAAGTGATTATCTTTTTAAATAGTGATAACTTTTTCATTGTAGTAAATATTGATGAAAAAGGGGCAGAGTGAGATGAATATGAAGATTGATACTTTACCAAATTACCGAATTGCATATGTGAGACAAGTTGGGCCATATGGTCCTCATAATGTTAAAGTGATGGAGAAGTTAAAACGTTTGGCTAAAAAGAAGGGATTGTTTACTAAAGATTCAATAATTCTGAGCATCGCACGGGACAATCCTGAAGAAACAGCTCCTGAGAATTGTCGCTATGATGCCGGTATCGTCATTTCTAGTGAATATCACGTTGACGATGATTTTAGTGAAGATCAATTAGTAGGGGGACAGTATGCAATATACAAAGTTAAGCATACTGCAGAAGAAATTCAAAAAGCGTGGGCTACCATTTTTTCTGGCTTGTTAGAAGCGGGTTATGAAGTTGATCCGAGGCCAATCTTTGAACGATATTATGGTGACAACAATGAGATTGATTATTGTGATATTTGTGTACCTATAACATTAAAAAAATAACAGCTTTTTATTTGAAGATCCTGAACTTCGCTAGAAGTTTAAGATCTTTTTTCTACTTGTAACGCGTGTTATGATAGCTATTTTTTAGGCTATACAAACTAAAAAATAGATGGGCGGTGCTTTTATCCATGCTACGCGAAAATTTATTTGAAAGGATAAGTAAACTTAATTCTGTCATTATTTCTTGTTAGGGTTTAATCGTATTTGAAAAGGGGTATAGTATTCTTTAGTCAAGGCGCCAGAATAATTGCCGCAAATGTTATACCCTTTGCAATCGATATGGATACACTGTTCTAAAAGCAGCCGTACACTCTAAAACAAAGGGGAAAACATCTAGCTTTGACAGACAAGAATGCAAAGCGTAGAATTGTTCTAATGAATAGATAATTTACTATTTTAAGAGGCTTAAAATTTAGGTTGATTTTATATAAGGGAGCGTACATATTTGAAAAATCAGTTTGCTCAATTAATACAGAATAATGAAAGCGTTCATATTTACTATAATATTGACGACATGAGAAGTTACTTAGATAATCTTGTCTCTTATATTGTGTCGGGAATTGAACAGGAGAGGCATACGTTAGTTATAGAAAGTGAAAGATTAATTCCATTAATTTTTGAAAAGTTAGAGGAAATTCTAACTGAAGATCAATTAACATATATACATACTATTAATAATTTTGATTATTACTGTTCAAGTGGGAGTTTTCAGCCTGCTATCATCTTTGAACATCTCTCTCGACACTTAGATCCCTTCTATAAAAACAATAGATCTTTTCAAATATGGGCTCATGTAGAATGGGGACAGCAAGAAGGAATTGTACCTATTTTAGAAGAGTTTGAGAATGAAGCAGACAAATTAGTAAATAAAGGCGGATTACATTTAGTATGTGCTTATGATGAAGAGAGAGTACCAGAAGTTCTTAAACTTGCTTTAATGAAGTGCCATCCATACTTAATTTTAGAAAACAAAATTATCCCATCCAATTTATATATAATGACAGATGCAGTGTAATTGATATTTTAGTTGGGATTTACTACTGAAAACACACGTAAATAGAGAACAAATAAAGAGGCTTATAATTTAAGGCTCTTTATTTGTTGTTTTCTAAAGTTATTATGCTAGCTGAAATTGCATTTTGAATAGCTTGTTTACGTTTGTAGGAACTTATGAACAGAAGGAAAAAGCCTGCATAACTGTGCATGAAATGTCGGATAGCCTTATTCAAATCCTGCTATTCTGATAATAAGGGAGGTCATACAAATGGATGTGCTTAGAAATATGAATAGAGCTTTACACTATATTGAGGAGAATTTAACCAATGATATCGATTTTAGAGAAGTAGCAAGGCTGGCTCTTTGCTCTGAGTATCACTTTAAAAGAATGTTTTCTTTTCTTGCAGGTATTACTTTATCAGAATATATTCGCCGAAGACGACTTACACTTGCAGCATTTGAACTTAAAGATAGTAACATCAAAGTCATTGATGTTGCGATCAAGTACAATTACAGCTCACCGGATTCGTTTACAAGGGCTTTTCAAAATCTACACGGTATAACTCCTTCGGAAGCTAAAAAAAATGGGAGTTCACTTAAAGCATTTCCAAAAATGACCTTTCAGTTATCAATTAAAGGAGGAAATGAAATGAATTATCGAATTGAGGAAAAAGAGGCCTTTCATATCGTTGGTATTAAAGAAAGAGTTCCGATAATTTTTCATGGAGTTAACCCAAAGATTGCTGCTATGTGGGAAAGCTTGAACGATGAAACAATACGTAAATTAAAAGAACTTTCTAATGTTACACCATTAGGTTTGCTTAGTGCATCTGTGAACTTTTCTGAAGGGAGAATGGAGGAAAAAGGGCAGCTGGACCATTATATCGGTGTAGCCACAACTAAGGATTGTCCCAATCATTTAGTACAACTTGAAGTGCCAGCTGGAACATGGGCTGTATTCGAAGCAGTCGGACCATTTCCTGACACATTACAAGATGTATGGGGACGAATTTATTCAGAATGGTTTCCATCCTCAAATTATGAACAAGTAGAAGGACCGGAAATCTTATGGAATGAACATAAAAATGTAACGTCGCCAACCTTTAAAAGTGAAATATGGATACCCGTGTTAAAAAAGTAATGATGACTCCGTAATGGAGAGAAAAGGTAGATCGCAAATGTGATCTACCTTTTCTCTTTTATAGCTTTCTGTAAAGTACGTTACGCTGGCTAAACCTGTGTACGCTTTACATAAACAGCAGAAAAAGCTCTCTATTTCCGTAGGGAGCTTTTCTGCTAGGAGAATTATTTCTTACATAGTCGATACGTTGCGGTATCTTGAGTAGTTTCAGCAAAAAGTGGGATGTTATTCGCTTTTTAACTTACAGCTTTTAATTTTAATCTTGCTTTAGAGTTCAAGCTCCATAAACTAAGTAATACGGTCATTAACCCAAGTACGACGCTAGACCAAAGCACCCCGTCTGTTAATGAATAAGTAAAGGGAAAAAGAATAAACCATAATCCGGTAATGAGCGAAATCCAATTTTGCCATGAATTCCATCCGGGTTTAGTAACTCCCCAAAAAGACATAATCACTTGAAGGCTTCCAAATACAATACTTGCTGAAGTAGCCCCTGTATCGTATGAAAACCCAAGCATCCAAGGGGCAATAACAAACCAAATACCGATTACAGCGTTAATAATATCTCTTGTTTTCACCACTGTCCCTCCTCAATGTATGACACTCTCTATGATGTCATTATTGAACTATATGTTTGTAAGTGCCGTGTGTTGAGTAGTTATCAACGCCTATTGAGATTTTTTCAATTTTTATTGTAGGAACAAGCACTTCTGTTGATTCGTTCTCATAAGATGTTTCAAAATCAAGTATAAGAAAGAGAGTGGAAAACAAATGTACTATTGTGTTAATTGCTGCAGATTGCAAAATGAAAATCTTATTAAGAGTAAGCTATTTGAAAATGGAGTCTATATAGATCCATTTGTAGGAGAGAAAATTCCTTTAGGTATGTGTGCGCATAGATGTAACCATGAGTCATGCGAACCATGTGAAAAAGAAAAAATCATCAAAAAGATTGTGCCAAAGGAATTATCTAAATTAAAGAAAGCAATAGAGTATTTACCTGCTCATCGTTCAGAAAAAGTTCCGTTTTCACAGTAAATAGCTGCATGCCGCGTTCAGTTCCCTTAATAAAACTCAGTCTTTATTCCGTAAGTTGATTCATCACTAGTTGTACAGCTATTGCATCGTCTAAATAGCCGATTGGAAAGACGTAGTCTGGGATAATATCGGTAGGCAAAATAAAATACAATAGCGCACTTCCTAATGTAGAGCGCTTGGCAGCTGAGGTTTCTTCGTTACAATATTCAAGATACATTTGCTTTAGTTGATCAATGAAAGTGCCAACGCTGCCTACTTGCTCTATTTTGGATTGAAAGTTATTTATAATCATGCTGTGTCCTTCGTCGGTCTGTGCATATTGCTCATATTTTGTTAGTTCTTGTTTTACACGTTCAATCGTAAAGTTTGTATCCACTATATTAAAAGATTTAAGTATTTCTTGAATTTTATCAATGGAGTAATGAATGCCTGTTTCTACTTCATTTTCTGTAGTATTTGAAGCAGCTCCAGCAGGGTCAATTAATGCTTCAAGAGGAGTGTTTAAATAGTGCGCAAATTGCTTTAAATGATGTAGATTTGCTTGCTGCTTTCCGTTTATAATCCGTGAAATAGTTGCCGTATCGATCCCCGTAAGTGAGCTGAGCTTCCGCATAGATAAAGCATTTTCCTTTAATAAAGACCGTAACAACAAACCAAGGCTTTGGTCATTTTGAATCTTAGACATCGCGAGTCACCTCTTCATATTTTTCAACGCGCAGTAATCATTTTATTGAAGGTTTATCAACAATATATGCAACAAGTAAGCAAATTTCCTCAATATTATCATCAAAAGGAGAATACAAAATGGAATGGTTATTCATTTTAGGTTTTGCCCTATCATCAAGTATAGATAACTTTGGTGTAGGAATATCTTATGGAGTACGAAAAATCAGGATAAGATGGCTTTCTAATTTACTAATAGCGGCTATTTGTTTCCTCTTTAGCATGGTGGGAATTATGTTTGGCAAGTGGATTTCAACAATCTTACCGGGAGTGTTCCATGTTATTGTAGCCGTCGTATTATTAACGCTAATTGGAATTAGAATTATTTTATTAGTAGGATCTCAAAGAAATAACGGTATTGATGAATTAGAAAGTACAGGTCAAGAAAACGTACGATATATTGGCTGGATTGAAAGCAGTGTGCTAGGTGTTGCACTTTCCGCCAATGCACTTACAAACGGTCTAGGAGCGGGTTTACTTGGATTGTCACCTTTAGCCATATCCCTTACATCAGCATTTGGTAGTTTTATAACGGTATGGCTAGGAGTAATGGTGGGGCAAAAAGCAGCAAATGTGCAAATCGGCAGCTTTACATTGGGTCAATGCGGAACGTTGATAAGCGGGATTACGATTTTAATTGTAGCTTTTACTCAAATATTTTAAAAGAAGAGACGCCATTTAAAGCAAGTGGCGTCTCTTCCTTATGTTTTAAGTTAGTACATTATGTTGATCAAGTTCGTATATCGTATACATCTTGTTTTTATATTTAATATGAATTTTTAATTAAAATCTCTATTCCTTAAAATGAAGTTTTTTCGTATCCGCTCTGTTTCATCTTCTGTAACTTCTGGATAGTGCCTAGATAAGACATTAGCTAAACTTTCTTCTTTAGGTATATGTAAAAAACGTGAATATACCTCCGTACCACTTGGGAACTCATCTTCTTCAAATAAGAGGAAGGCATCTAAACTCTCAATCAATTGGAAATTCACAGTCTGATCATAAACGTTGGTATAGCTGTCTTCACATTCTTTTGCTTTCTTTTCTGCAATTTCATAGGCTTGATCAAATGATTGGGCTTTAATTAATAAAATACTTTCTTCAAATATCTGATGTTCTTCATAATTTTGGTCAATCTTTTCTATATTAGGTTTACCGACTATTAAGTACTTATAAAGAACCTTTACTCCATACCATTGGACGTCTAGCTCTTCGCTATTAGTTGTTTTCATATCAACTCTCCATTCTTACCTAAAGGAACCATGATTATTAATTTTATCATCGTATTCCTTATCGTCCTTCTTACTTATATAACTGAGTTTGTATATCGTGTTCATCCACTAAGCTATGATAAAATGGAAATATAATCAAGGTATTTCTATATATTAGGGGGATGTAAAGTGGAATATATTGATCAAATAACAAATGCTGCAGTGAATGGAGAAAGTGAAGAGATAAAAGCTTTATTAAATAAAGAGCCATCTTTACTTAACGCTTTTAATTCAGATGGATGGACACCTTTACATTTAGCTTGTTATTTTGGGCAAATGGATAGTGCTAAGTTATTGTTGTCGCTAGGGGCGGATATTCATATTAAGGCTAAAAATTCGAATGAAAACATGCCTCTTCATGCAGCAGTAGCAAATAAGCAAATTCAAGCTGTAGACTTGTTGCTTACAAAAGGCGCAGATGTAAATGCAAAACAAAGCGGTGGGTGGACTAGCCTTCATGAGGCCTCGTTGCTAGGAGATGAAAATATGATTAAACTTCTCATCGAAAAAGGTGCAGATATCGAGATACAAAAAGATGATGGGAAAACACCTTTAGAGGTTGCAGTAGAGAAAAAACAAGACAGCGCAGTTCATTTACTTACTCAGTATTTAAATAATAAAGCTTAATATAGAGTAGGAGATTTTATGTTAATGAAATTAGCGGAAGTTTACATGAAGGAGAGGGAACGCCTATTATCATTTGGTTTCGCCACTTGCCACAAATAAGCATGAACTTTTCTGAATGGACACCTTTTATCCAGAATACGTGGTATCGAAAACACTATATGAAGTTTGTATATTTACTTCAGATTATTATTCTATCAATACCTTATTTCTTTGGAGCAGGCTTTACTCGTATCAATCTATTTTATCTCATCATGACAGGCATCGCTGTCTTTGTTGCTCACGAATGTCTACACGTGTTAGTCATTCGTAAAAAAGGTGATATGAGCTTAACTTTTAGCGGAATATTTTTCTGGCTAAGCACAAATGCCGTTCTATCCAAAACGAGATATTGGCTTTTTATGAGCTTGCCTTTTGTTGTATTATCGGTAGTTCCTGCTATTATATCGTTCTATGTATCAGGAAATATCAAATCAATTCTATTATTTGTGTGTTGGATAAATACATTCATTTCTGGCTCAGATATCTATAACTCATTTTTAATTGCTATTAAACCGAAGAACTCGTTTTTTTGCAGAGGTTATTACCAAGTAAAGTAGTAGGACAGGGGTCTAATCGTACTAATACCTAAAAAAGGAGCACTTATAGTAATTGGGTGCTCTTTTTGTGCTGGTAATCCGTTTTATACTAGTTAGTTTCGTATAACCTCCGTTCAAACAGTACTCTAAAACTATGTTAAAATGTAATTATAAGGAAGAAGAGGTGGATATAGTTATGGTGACTGCAGTAGTGGTAACGGTTTCTATATTAGCGTTAGCTTGGAGTGCTGGACAAAGAGAACAGAGGGAGTAACTATATGTATTATTTGTATATAGAATCGAGATGATTGGATAAATGAGCAAAAGAAATGTTTTAGTCAAGTTGATGTTCTTTTTAGGATCATTTTCTATTATAATCTTTGGGTTTATTTTAAAACAGGGATTAACAGGGTTGCTTTTATCTGCTGCCTGTATTGTATCCGCAGGGTTTTTAATGAAAACTGGAGTTACAAAAAGAAGGGGAAACTAACATAGCTTAGCTGCCCCTTCTTTTTCCTTATTGTAAATTACTAGGGTGACTAGCTTTGCATGTCGTATACAGCATAAAAATAGAAAGATTCCTTTAATCAGTAAAATAAATATAATTATGTTAAAATATAACTATATTTACTTTTTTGGTGGTGAAATAGGTGTATAATCGAAGCTTGGGTTTACTTTTAGTCGGCGCAGGAACAGTCTTTTTAATTTTAGCTTTAACATTACATATAGCTGGATTATTATATGGTGTTATTTTAGGAAGCAGCATATTATTAAATGTTTCAGGGGCAGGTATACTTATGAAGTTTATAGCTGATGAAAAACTGGCTAATTTGTAGAGATCTTACGCTAGAATGTATTTATTAGAAATGTTTTGGGGGTATCCTGCTTTGGAAATGAACTTTTTTTGGCTGGCTTTAGGTTTAGCTGCCCTTGGTTATTTTATAGGCGATGGTTTAAAAAATTTTAGTAAACCTCAAAGGAAATCAAAATATCCTTATTTGATTAAAGAAAAAGATCTACACTATCACTTTAACTTAAGTAAAGGTGAAATTGAAGAACTGTTAACAAAATATCCCGGAGCTCCAAAAATAGAGTTGAAAGGGACTACATATTATCCGTATCATCAATTCGTTGACTGGCTGTCGTCTAATGAAATCTATAAGGTGTAAAGGAGGAGAAGCATTTAGTCTTTAAAGGCTAGATGTTTCTTTTTTTGAAGATTGGATTCTAATGCCATCGTCACTAGAAATAAACGCTATATAAACTAAAAACACTAATAAAACGAAACTTTATTTTATTAGTGTTTTTAATTTTATTAAAAAACACTTTAACTTTATTTAAGTTCATGGTATATTAAAAAAAGGAAGAGGTGGTTATATATGGATAATAGAGATGTTCCTTCGTGGATACTGTCGTTAGAAAGTGATGATGTAGAATTTATAAGAAAATTTGTATTAAATTCAGGTTCTTTAAAACAGCTTGCAAAAGACTACGAAGTGTCCTATCCAACTGTTCGTATACGTTTGGATCGTTTAATACAAAAGATTGAGATAAATGAAGAACATGATAAAGAAGAATTAATTAGCCTTGTTAAAAAGCTTGCTATTGAAGAGCGCATTAGCTTAGAAGATGCCAAGCTGATTATAGAGAAATATAAAGGTGAAAAGGGGATTAAGTAATGTCTGATTGGAGTACGATCGTAGTTATTGCTATTGCAATTTTAGGTCATCATTTTTTATCTACTCGAGCGAGTGTGTATTGGGGAGCTATCGTTCCAACCGCTTTTCTATCCTATTGTGGATGGAGATTGTTTACGAATCATCAAATACTAATGGATCATCCTATAAAAGCTCCTTTAGCAATCCTTTTTGTGTTGTCTATACTCATTGTGGACTGGGGAACAGGAAGAGATTCTCATAAAAAGAAGCAGCAAAATGAATTAAATAAGATGAAAACTCAGGATATATAAAGGAATCTTTGAAAGGGAGATTAAATCATGCCTCATCATTTGTTATTTTTTGTACTGATATGTGCCGTTCATTACTTTTTATCTACTCGGGCGAGCGTATACTGGGGAGCGATTATGCCAACAGCTTACTTAGTATACTGCGGATGGATATTTACAGCTCACCAAATAAATCACCCAATCAAATTAATTTTATTGCTTTTATTTGGTTTAAGTATATTTCTCATCGAATGGGAAGAAGGAAGAAAGATTTTTAAAAAGAAGCAGCAAGATGAATTAAATAAAATGAAAACTCAGGATATATAAACTAGCATAAAGGCCAAAAAAGCAAAGAGAACATTCTCTTTGCTTTTTTTCTTTATCAAGGTTCACCATTATAAAGTGCAACAGTAGAACCCTTTAGAAATATACGTATGTCATCGTTAGCTGGGTTATCTTTGCTTGAAATCATTGTGGCATATTACATAAACTTTCAGTTTTAGGTAATAATATTTCCGAAACTACAGTTTGAGGAGAAAATTCATGCGTAAGTACAAAAGAAAATTGATCATTTCTTTAGCCGTGCTAATCTTTCCATGGTTAACCGCGCCTTTTATAGGAACAAAATCATTTGTCCGCTTTTTGCCTGTAGCTACTTTCGCTAACTTATTCATCATTGTGTTTACCGTTATTGCTAATCAGAAAAAATGGTTTAAAAACAACAATCCTTTATTTCCTAAGGCACCGATAGATTTTACTTATATTTTAGGTCCTCACTTAATAGGAACGCTTTGGATATTTAAGCTAACATACGGCTCTTTTCTAAAATACATATTTGCCAATACGGTGTTAGACTGGTTTAATATTTTCCCTTTTGGCGGTGCCTTGAAAAAAGCGGGTATATTTAAAATGAAAAGGATGTCGCCAAGCATGTACTGGGGAATGACTACGGTTTTAGCTGTTGTTTTATATGGATATCAGTACATCGTGGAAAAAGCGATTAGGCAAACAAATGATTCTCAATCAAGATTACAAGCGCTTAAAGCAAATATCCGAAAAGGATCTTCTCATCGCTGAAGGTCTTTTTTTATTTATTTTTAACACTTTATCTGTCTGTTTTTATTCTGAATATTCAAGTTTATTTTAAAGTAGAGTGCTATACTATATATTAACAAAACTAGAAAGGGAGGAAGAAGTATGTTTAATCAATATCCTATTGGGAAATTTACCGTGAAGGAAAATATTCAAAAAGAAGATATTCAAGGTTGGATTCATGACATTGGAGATGCACCAAAGCAATTAGCTTATGCTGTAGAAGGGCTGACAAACGAGCAGTTAGCTACGCCTTATCGAGAAGGCGGTTGGAAATTAAGTCAAGTTGTCCATCATTTAGCTGACTCACATATGAATGCTTATACTCGTTTTAAATTAGGCTTAACAGAGCAAGCACCTACTATTAAGGCCTATGATGAAGTAGCTTGGTCAACTCTGCCTGATAATGATTTACCAATAGAAGTTTCTCTTCAACTTTTTTCAGCTTTACATAAGCGTCTTCATAAAGTTTTAAGCTCACTTGATGAAAAAGATTTGAAGAAAATGATCCACCATCCTGAAAACGGAGAAGTGACGATTGAGCAATTAATAGCTACTTATGCCTGGCATGGAAAGCATCATGTTGCTCATATTACGACATTACGAAATCAAAGAGGTTGGTAGAGTGGCATTTAACATATGTTAGAACCAAAAAAGCTCTTTTTAAAAGCTTTTTTGGTTCTAATAAATTACATTATGCTAACTAAAGATTATACAGCTTAAAAACAGAAAAACTCCCTCAATGCGTTAAGGAAGTTATCTCTAATCCTGAATAGTAATTCATTCATCCTATACCTCGATATTATATTGGACGGTGATGACTTATTTTTATAAGCCATCAGATCTGACTTTTGAAACACCTAGGGCAAGGTTTTTCCACAAAGTTTGTTCAACCGCTTCGGCGTCTCCAGCATGACAATCAACAATGAGTATGACTTCTGAATGTTTGCCACGTAGAATTCGTTGATTTTTTCTAATTACTTTAAATATAAATAGTTTAATTCCTAATCCTAAGATAAATCCGATAAAAGCACTAATAATCCCCCAATAAATAGGGCCCCAGCTTAGTTTAAAACCAACGCTTGCCCCAATAACTGAAAAGGCTGTGGCTAGAGCCATTCCTAAATCAATGAGAGAAACTCCATCTGCTCGATGAAGGCTATCAAAAATCCGGCGATCTTCTGTTCGATTATTAAGAGGAACAATAAATATATCTTTTTTCTTTATTCCTTTTCTTTCTAGCTCCGAAACAGCTAATTCTATGTAACTGGAGTATTCGAATGTAGAAAAGATCTGCATATTTTCACTCCACCTTTTTTCCTTTCACAATACAAAAGCTTGGATGTTGATACGTTTTCTCGAAGAAGTTTTTTTGCTCTCTTTCCACAAGTTTATTATTCTCAACGGTATTCATATAGGAATCAAAGGTAGCAAAACCATATAGAGAAGGGAAAAATAACAGCCATTCTTTATTCAAAACGGAGGTAGCCTGTTTTATTTCTCCTAAAAATAGCAGAGAAATCCCCTCAAGTAGATGAGAATAATAAAAGAAAACGACTGCCCAAATGATGACAAAGAAAGCACCAATGATCCGATGAATATAGAGTTGTCCTAGACCCGGCATCAAAAAGGACCAGGCAACGGATAGGATGGGATTCCGTTTATCTAAATAGTTTATTTCCATGGCTCCTATACTAAAGGAGTTGAACCGATGATTTTCTCTTTCAGCTAACACGTATATTTTATTTAAATCAACGGTTGTTCGGTAACTATCCCATATAGCAAAAATATAAACAGGAATATAAATAAGAAGCCATCTTGTATTAAGCACGTCTTTGGCCATATCAATGTTTCCTTGAAAAGAATAAATCATCGCTAAATTTACATGAGATTTAAGGTTTATGACGACCTCCCATATAAATAACACAAAGCCGCGAAGGTATTTAGAGAGTAGTAAGTGTCCAAAACCAGGAAAAGCTGCTGACCACCAAGCAACAATATAGGGGTTTCTTAAATGGATTTGAGTCGTTCCAAATATACTAACGTGAGCAATATAGCGTCTTGCAGTATTGTCATTTTTATAATTATTCATTTACGATCTCCTATGGATTGGAAGGAAATATACTTTTTATACCTATCATCAATATTTAATATGGTCTTGTTTATTTATTTTATGCAATCCACTGATATCCACTTAATCTTTATCGGAATAGAGAATTCGTGGACAAGAAAAAGCTCTTTGTTTTTTCATAAAGAGCTTTTTTACATGTTGTTTCTGAAAATTAGTATTATGTTGATAAAGAGGTGGTTAGATGCTTCACGGCGTCTTGACTCGTTTGTTCAAGATATAGAAATATATTCAACTTTATGGCATTGGACATATTGGATTGCTTTCAAATAGTCAGGTTAACGGGTACATAAAAGAAGGGCTGAATGGCGAGGGACAAAATACAAACTAATTATTTTTCAGGCGGACAAGGCAGGCTCGCCTTTTATATATTGGGGATTAGACCGTTTGCCTTTGTGTTTCACCAGCATGGACCTGATGAAACACACCCGAAGTCACAGTATCTCCCCCGTCGAAATAGAGTAGACTGCTAAAAGTACCTCGGTTAATTGAGGTACTTTTATAGGTTCTTATACAAAGAGTCTGTGATTAAAAACTGCTTAAAGTGTTTTTTTAATCGCGCATTGCGCCTGCTTCTCGAGAAGTCATTGCACCTTGTCCTTCATTTACGTCTCTTTGGATTTCTTGTTTTACTTGTTGTGCATTTGTTGCAGAAGCTGCTGATTTTTCAGTAAAACCAGCATTTTCGTTAGCCGGTTGATTTTGCTGCATATAATCTCTCCTTCTTTTTTTATTCGTACAAAAAGGAAGAATGGATACCCACTCTTCCTTCAGCCATCAATTATAAAGTTGTCTTAGAAGCGTCCGCCGCCAAGTTGTTGCTGAGCTAATTGCACAAGACGTTTTGTGATTTCGCCACCTACTGATCCGTTTGCACGTGCAGTTGTATCAGCACCAAGGTTTACACCAAATTCGCTAGCGATTTCATATTTCATTTGATCGATTGCTTGTTCAGCACCGTATACTAATAATTCGTTGTTGTTGCTGCTTTTGTTGTTTGCCATGTTGTGTCACCTCCTTGTTTTCCTTAAGTTTCCTAGAGGCCAAGAAGTATATACATGGTAATTGGTGGATGTTTAGGCCCTTATCATTTAATGATACTAAAGAGTAGAAACAAGTTACGCTGTGAAAAGTGGAATTACATATTTCATTTCCTTGTGAAGAAAACTATACGCTTGTCATGTGTAGGAGAGAGAATGACAGTTCATTTGTCATTCTTTTTTCATGTTCATGTGTATACTAGTTGAATGACAAAGGACTAACTCTTTAAAGAGTTAGTCTTTGGCTTAATAAAAATGATTGCTTTTTATAGCTATTTTAAGAATTGTGTTTAGTTATTCTACCTCTGTAAATTAAGTTTTGACGTTTTAATTTCTCCATTTCGTAAAACAATTAAGCATGTTGTACATGTCTCTTAGCAACAAGTATCTATTTAATTCTCGGGAAATAAAAATATAACTTAACCTTCCACTTATTTTATCTTCAGATTTTCAAACAATAGGGCTAGGAGGTGTTTTTATGCCAAAGAAAGACTTTAAAGGCGTTGATAATTCAGGAATTGCAGAAAGAGTTGATTATAACAACTATAAAAATAAAGATAGCAATAATGATCCTACGCTTAACCGTGTTGTCGAAGAAGACGGACGTGCTCTTGACCCAAGGGAAACCTTGGAAAATTTCTTTACTGACCTTGAAGGCGAAGAGCCACAAGAAATTACAACTTAATAAAAAAAAGTAAAAAACGGTGGATCTTTTTTAGCGAAAAGACCTATGAAACGTAGATATTTTTATTAGAGGATCTGCTGTAAACGAGTTAACATGATTTTAAAAAATGAGGACTATTAATAGAGGTGAAGTTCATGTCGCATACAGAAACTGAACGAACAACGTATATGTATGATCCTTTCACTATACAAGGTCTTGAAATGAATATACCTAAAGAAAACGAAGGCAACCAACCGCTAATAAATCGTTCAGGACTGAGTACCTCTACGTTTAAAACAAATATGAATAGAGAACATTTTGAACGTTATATTTATTAGCAGGAATATCCTGCAGCGTTTTATCTTATAAAAAGATCCTTCTATTTTATATGCTAGAAGGATCTTTCCACTAAATATTCTCATTTCAGCATAGTAAATCAACTGCTTATTCCTAACGTATTTGAGATTTTATCTTGGTTTTAGGTGTGGATAGGTAATAAAAGTGGTTAGTGTTTTTTCATATATACTGTCCGTACATCCATTGTAGAAAGGATTTAACGAAATGCAGAAGCAAACCTTACTTTTTAATTTAGACGATACGCTTGTTCACTGTAATAAATATTTTAGAGACACCATAAATGCTTTTGTGGCTCAATTGCAGGAGTGGTTTGAGAATCTGACTAAGGAAGAAATAAAACAAAAGCAGTTAGAGATAGATTTAAAAAGTATCGAAAAATATGGCCTTCACTCTTCCCGTTTTCCAGAATCATTAGTAGCTACTTATTTATTTTTTAATGAACAAAATCATCAAGATATCCATGACGAGAGAGTCGAAAGAATCAAAAAAATCGGTCAAAGTGTATTTGAAGTACCGATAGAACCCTTGCCAAATATGTATGAAGTATTAGATAAGCTTAAAGAACAAGGACATAATCTCTACTTACACACAGGTGGAGATGAGGAAAATCAAGGTAGAAAAATTGTTCAGCTAGAGCTAGCTAAATACTTTGAAAAAAGAGTGTTTATTTCTGAACAAAAAGATACACCTGCATTAAAAGAAATACTAAACCAAATTAAGTACGATCCAAAAAAGACTTGGATGATTGGCAATTCATTAAAAACCGATATAAGACCGGCAGTAGAAGCTGGAATACATGCGATTCACGTACCTTCTGAACTGGAGTGGAGCTACAACCAAGTTGAAATTGATATTGCGCCAAAAGGTAAATTGATAACCGTTAATTCATTGCTGGAAGTTCCAGAAATCATCCAAAAGCATGCTCAAGAAACGGTTGTGTCTACCTAATACTAGGTCATATGTAAACACAATGCACAGAAGCAGCTAACCGTTGATTAAACCTTACCCAACAGTAGCCAGATAAAGTTCTTATGTTTTTTCTAACCAACTCACATAATATACAGAGGAGGTGACTGATATGGCAGATCAATCTAAAGAATCAGAAAAAATGATATGTGAAGATCATAATTCTCCAGTTGATGAAAGAAGCTACGATTTATACGAAGCGACGCGTAATTCACTTTTACGCAATGAATTAGACGATAAAAACAAAACCATTTTAAATAATATTGATAACGGAACGATGGATGTTAATCTTGAGGAATAATTCACATTAAAAACCTTCTACTCCTGTCAGAATGAACTAAAGAACACCTCATTCTTACTATCACAAAGCATGTTTAAAAGGTGTTTTGATCCCTGTCTCGAAATCAGGGGTCAGTCCCTAGCAATGAAGGGTTTTTACTATGTGAAATTTAGGATGTTATTTAGCTATTGTTAAACAAAGTAGCCTATTTTAGACCAAAATCCAATCGATATGAGCTATGTCTACATATAATACCTTAACCCATGTATATTTAAAGTTTTTTCCTTTAGTTAAATACCATGAAAAGAGGTGTTTGTATGTCTAGTTATGGTGGAGCTGGTTCTGGTTTTGCTTTATTAGTTGTCCTGTTTATTCTTCTTGTCATTATTGGATGCAGCTGTTACGGCCGCGGATTTGGCTATTAATAACAATAAAAAAGTCTTTCTCTAATTTGAGAAAGACTTTTTTATTCTAGGTTGTGGGGGGACTCTTATACGCAATAGAACTGATTGGGCGGAATTCAAACAATCTATTGCAGAGGGAGTAAAACTCATATATGGGTGGGATCTGAGGATGCTTCATTGTATGTAAAAGAAACTAAAAGGTTATTATTTTTTTATTTATAGTGATATAAAACGTAGTCTATCCACTTCGTGGAGCACATTTCGTTTTTCATCATATGCTAAATGTATGAAGAAGAAGGAGGTGAAGTTTATGTTCTTTGGCGGTTATGGCGGAGGTTGTGGCTATGGTTATGGCGGCGGCTGCGGTTACGGCGGTGGCAGTGGTTTTGCTTTAATTATCGTGCTGTTTATCTTATTAATCATTATTGGCTGTGCTTGTTGGGGAGGATTTGGCGGTTGCTAATTATTAGCCTGCCTTTATCTCTAACTTAAAAAAGTTAGCTTTATGCTAGCTTTTTTTATTTGTTAAACAGGGACATGTATAGTGATTAGTACTAATACCTGCTGTGTTAACCAATGGTTTACAGCTTGTTACTAAGCGTTTATGGAATTTTTTACATAAAAGAATTGAAGATACAATTTCTAAAATATGAAAGTTATTATACTCAGCATAAGAACCATGAATATTTGAAATAAGTTTAGTTAAAAATTCACCTCTTTGTTTTGGGGAAATCATGTAAAATGATGATAAGAGGAGGGATGGAAATGAATGGAACAGACGCAATAGTATTAAATATAAAAGAGATTAGAAGAAGAAGTATAAAGGTTTGGCAAGCAATTCCTGATGATAAACTCGATTGGAAGCCAGATAAAGAAGCTATGACATGCATAGAAATGGTTCGTCATGTCTTGGAGTCAGAATACTATTATCATCTAGCTATCAAAAATTTGGGCAGCTTAAAGGAATTTGATTCTCCTTTTGAAAAAAGACCCTTACAATCTATAAAGGATGAATTGGAGTTTGCAGCATCATACCACCAACAATTTTTAGACATGATTACTACTTTTTCTGAAGAAGATTTAACTAACATTCAAATAGACCGTTCAGATGTTGGTTATATTCGTTCTTTAGGGGATATGTTGATGCGGATAGGCTATCATGAATCCGTACACGCTGGACAACTCTTACAGTATTTGAGAATCATGGAGGTTGATCGACCTAGAATATGGGATTAAATCAATTAACTAATATGTATGTCATAGATAAAGTTAGTTATCGTAATGTCCCTATTTGCTAAGAAATATTTTTTGTATTTATAGAAAGCTCATTGTTTGTAATCTGTGAATTTGATCAAACATCGCTGCAATATCTTTCCGAATAGACGAGCCAATTAATTAGCTATAAGCAACTATATCAGCGGCTATCTCCATGAAGATAGCCGCTGCGACTTCTGGATCTTGAAAACGTGCTCTGCATAGAATATCATCCAAACCTGCTTTTGAACGTTCAGGCAGAGCTGGGGGGAAAGCTACTTCATTTTCGTTTAATAGCTTTTCTGCGTCTTTCATTCATTAGATGAATCAAAATATATTTCGGCGCTTATTCTCCGTGCTTTAGTACTATTTATAAATAACCTGGTTCCTCTGTAGAGTCCAGGTTATTTAATTGCTTTTAAAAACGCAATAAATTATTCTAAATTCCGATCTAACAATATGCCAGTTTGCTCAGCTATGACATCGGTTGGAACGTGCATGCCATTTTTAAACCACCATTCTACTGTCCCTACAACAGCTGAGGCAAAGAATTGAACAACAACTTCTTTACTTAACCCTTCGTTTTCACCTTTAGTTATATCAACTTCAGGACTATACTCTTGGATGACTAACTCGAGAAAACGGCTGCGAAAATAATGTGCGCCTTTACTTTCTAACATGGTGGAAAAGAACAGGTGGTGGCGCTCAAAGTATTCAAACCAAATATAATTTCCTTCTTGAAACGTCATATCAGCAGCCGAATGGCATAGTTCCTCGAGATTGTTCATATGCTCTTCAATCATCTTATCTAGTAAATCGTATTTATCCATGTAGTGAAGATAAATTGTGCCTCGGTTAACGTTTGCTTTGTCAGCAATGTCCTGAATGGTAATGTCATCAAATCGTTTTTGGGTCATTAACTCAGTAACTGCTTTTTTTATAGCCTCTTGGCTTTTGAGTATTCTTCTATCGACTTTAGCCACTTTAAAACCTCACTTTTTTTAAAGATATTCAACAATATCTCTTCATTTGTTGAGTAATCAACGAATCGCCTTTAATTAGCGATTGAAAGGATCTTATTTGCTTTTATAATTATAGACAGATGTTGATTAATCAATCAATGTTGATTTTTAGCAGACAGGTAGATACTTTTAAAACTATAGAAAAATGAACTTCAATAGGAGGAATGTTTGTGAACCGCATTGACAGGAGTATAGAAAAATACAAGCAGCTGTTTGGCGATGGTGTTCCAGCTACACATGTTACCGATCCGGATTTTCAGGACATTCTAAGCCATTTTATTTTTGGAGAAGTTTTTTATCAAGGTGAGCTAGATTACAAGGAGCGCGAGCTAATTACATTGGTAGTTCTGGCTACTAACCAGACGTTGCCTCAACTAATAGCACATGTTAGCGCAGCGCTGAGTGTTGGTCTAACACCTGTAGAAATTAAAGAAGCTGTTTACCAGTGTGCACCATACATTGGTTTTCCAAAAACGTTAAATGCCATCGATAAAGTTAAAGCTGATAAATATGGGGTATCTGTCGCGCAGCTTTGCCTACGCTATGATATTCAGCTTGGTCTTGCAGTCATTCCTAAGACTGCAAACCCAGATCGTATGAGAATCAATGCAGAGCTTGATTTTGTGATTAGTGATGCAAATATGGAAATTTTGAAAAATGTCGAACCTATTCAGGATTATGGTGAGCATAGCTACTTCCCGGTATTTGGGGGGAAGTTGAAGTAAACATGTAATAGCAATGAATGAGCCAAGACATACAACTATGAATGATATTACTGGAGGAATCAAAATGGCAAAACATGAAGAAGTAAAAAATGGCGTTATTTTCCCAGTAGGAGAAAAAAACGAAGCGTATGCACAATTTTTTGTTGGACAAAGCTATCTTCAAACATTAATCGCGGATCCCAAAGTGAATGTCGGAGTTGGAAATGTGACCTTTGAACCTGGATGCCGCAATAACTGGCATATTCATCGTGATGGATTTCAGCTTTTATTAGTAACAGGTGGCGAAGGCTGGTACCAAGAAGAAGGAAAACCTGCACAATTCTTAAAAGCTGGAGATGTTGTTGTTACACATGACGGTGTAAAACATTGGCATGGTGCTGCAAAAGACAGCTGGTTTGAACACATTGCCATCACTGCCGGTACGCCGGAATGGTTAGAACCAGTAACGGATGAGCAATATAACAACATAAAATAATAGATTGCATATATGCTAGAAACAAAAAAACCTACGGATTATTGGTAATAATCCGTAGGTTTTTTATTATAAATTCAAAATATCATAGGGGAGGTACTTAAAGCTCTAAACATTCACCAATCGATTTGTTTTTCATCTTTAAAAAAGCCTCCGGAAGGTCCTTCAGTTCCAATCGTTGCTAACCAAAGGATAGAACGAGCAGCTTGCTGCGGCGTTCTTGGAGCTGATGGTCCACCCATATCTGAGCTTACCCATCCCGGATCGACTGCGTTAATTTTGATATCTTTGGTGCTTTCTACAGCTATTAATTGCGTTAAGCCATTTAGAATAAGCTTAGATAACTTATAAGCGCCTACTCCTGGAGATGACATTTCACTCATGGCTCCATATTCTGAGGAAACATTAATAATTCTTCCGTAGGATTGCTGTTCCATGAGAGGTATAAAGGAACGGATTACATGGTAGGCACCGAAGAAGTTCGTTGCCAGCGTTTTCTCTAGAATAGAAGGCTCCATATTGACTAATTTTTGATTTTTATCCAAATATATGCCCGCATTATTAATCAATACATCTAATCGTCCATATTGTTCACTTACTGTAGCTGCAGCTTTGAGGATGCTGGCTTCATTGCTTATATCCATCACCACATATGAAACCTCAAGATGAGAGTCTTTAAGTTTTTGCACGGCTTTACGTCCGGTTTCTGAATTTCGACTCGTCAAAATAACTTTAAAACCATCCATCGCCAATTGTCTCACTAGTTCATATCCAATACCGCGATTTCCGCCGGTGACAAGTGCCACTTTAGTGTATTTTTCCATGTCAAGTCCTCCATTTTTTATTTATTAATGCTGTAAGCATTGATTAGAACGGATTGCTGCTTTTCATAGATGTAATAAAAGAAAACAAAGGGAACCTGCTAGGGATGGGATCCCGAAAGAAAGTTGTGCTGATGTCTTATTTTGGAAGTTACCTTACAGGACGCTGGATGTAGCTTCTTGGTAAAATGAATAGTACACTCAATACTAATGACAAGATCCCCACTAGTACAACATATTGTGTACCCATTCCTGATATAAATAGTCCACCCACAGCTGTACCAATCGTTGTTCCTAAGTTAACGGACGCTAAAAATAGTCCGTTTGCGAAATCAGGTGCTTCTGGAGCTGCGGAGGAAATCCAATATTGATTAATATTCGTTCCTATACCAGCAAATATTCCCCAAACTAAAGTCATGATAGCCATAGGCCAAGTAAACTGTCCGATGAAGAATAAAATGATGTAAACGACTCCCAATGCGAAAGGGAAAACGACTACAGTTTTAATGGCGTTTTTCGTAAGTAACTTCCCTGCGATAATGTTTCCGAAAATATTTGCCCCACCGAATAGAATCAACATGAAACTAATTAATTGTCCAGAGATGTTCGTAACGCTTTTAAGATACTCAGCAAGATAACTGTAAACCCCAAATACTGCTGAATTTAGTAAAAGGACGGCAATAATAGAAAGCCAAGTAATAGGTTTTTGTAATACGCTTAGCTGCGCTCCGTATGAAAGTCTTTCTTTAACGGGCATAGAAGGGAAGAATGCCCATGTAGCAATAAATACAATAGCATTAATAACAGCAAAAAACGTCATTGATAGTTGAAATGAAACTGTGCTTGCAAGAAAACTTGCGATTGGTACACCAAGTACCATACCTGCAGATACGCCAATAAAGACTTTTGAAACGGCTTTTGGAGCGTCTTCCTTGCTGACTGAGTTCGCAGCCATTGTAAAAGCTGCTGAAAAATAAATTGGGTGAAAGATAGCTGGAATCACACGCGCAATTATGGCAATAGCAAAGTTAGTGGTGAATATAGAGATAATGTTACCTAAAACGAAAATACCAAGTACAAGCAACATCGCTTTCTTACGGTTGACTACTGAAAAGAGTAACGGCATCGTTGGACCAGATATTGATACAGTAAGCGCAAAGAGACTCACCAGCCATCCGGCCTTTGATACACCGATATGAAAGTGATCCGCAATGTAGGGCAGTATCCCTATAACCCCCATTTCGGTATTTATAATCCCGAAAGCTCCTAAGGTTAAGACAAATATAAGTAGCTTATTTTGTTTAGACATAAAATCAATTTCCTTCTTTCTAAAAAGCGTTCTGTTCTAACTGCTTCAAAGCGGGCTGTTTAAAGAGCAATTGTCATGTTTTTACTTAGTCACTTTTTCAATGGTAACTGTAAAATCACCATGAATATTTTCAACGTTTTCTTTTCCAGACTCAATCTGACCTAGTATGATAAGGTCATTTGTAGCATCCTCGAAACCTTTATAAAAAATAGCTACATTTCCCCAAGGAGCGTAATAAGCAAAGTCGCCTTTTTTTGATAGATCTCCAGCTTGTACATCATCTGCTGATAATCTTTTTTGTAAAATACTAACTTTTTCTTTACCTATATAATCTTCAAAAGTTATGGTTAAAGGCAGTTGAGCTAAAAAAGCCATACTAGCTGGGTTATTGTACATCCTGACGAATACTTCTTTGTTGTTAAACGTTAATTTTATTTTTGTATCTGAAATAGAATCTTCTTTTAGTTGTTCTGGTGCTTGGTTTAAAGGATTACTTGTATTATGATCTCCGTCCGCTGCAGATGAATTATTGTTGCTACAAGCAGCGAGGGCAAGGCTTGTTACTAAGATAGAAGACAGACACAACAGCTTTTGCATTTTAAGCTCCTTTCCACTTTTAATAATTAAAGGTTGAACTTCTTTGTTATTTATTCTACCGGCTTCTTTTGGATATAAAAAATACTTATATCTTATATCATGATATATTTGATAAGCATTTCTGGAGTGTATATACTAAAGCTTATGAAAGGAAGAGAGGGATATGGAAATTCGAGTTTTGCGGTATTTTCTTGCGGTTGCAAGAGAAAGAAACATCACGAAGGCCGCTGATGTTTTGCATGTGACACAGCCAACTCTGTCTAGACAATTAAAAGACCTTGAACAAGAGTTAGGTAAAAAACTATTTATTCGCAGCAGTCACAGTATCATTTTGACAGATGAAGGAATGCATCTGCGAAACAGGGCAGAAGAAATTGTTAATATGGTGGATAAATTAGAGGCGGAATTTAGTTCGATGGAAGAAACAATAGGTGGTGATGTTTATATAGGGGGCGGGGAGACAGAAGCAATGAAACATATTGCACGAGTAGCAAAAGATGTGCAGTTACGTTATCCAAATATACGATATCACCTCTACAGCGGAAACGAAGAAGATATAACGGAACGGCTTGACAAGGGATTGCTTGATTTCGGTATTTTAATTCAGCCAGCCGATATTTCAAAATACAATTATCTTAATATGCCTGCCAAAGATGTTTGGGGCGTTGTGATGAGAAGAGACAGTCCTCTTGCCCTCAAAGAAAGCATTCAAGCTGCGGATTTATTAAACGCTCCACTAATCTGTTCACGACAGGCCATGAAGCAGACATTTTCAAAAAATGAATTTTCGGATTGGTTTGGCGAAGACTTTCATAAATTAAACATCGTTACTACATACAATCTTGCCTATAATGCGGCGATTATGGTTGAAGAAGGCGTTGGATATGCCATAACACTTGATAAAATAGTCAATACGTCTACTACTAGCAATCTTTGTTTCAGGCCGTTACAGCCAAGACTTGAATCAGGTTTAAATATTGTGTGGAAAAAGCATCATGTTCTTTCAGCTGCGGCAAATGCGTTTTTAAAAGAACTGCAGGGGGAATTTTCACAAACTCTAAACTGACAGCGCAGCGGTCTAGCTCAAACAAATGAAGTAAAAAGGCTTATCTATACGGTATGGTAGATAAGTCTTTTTACTGCCGGTATAGAGGTGATGTTAAGAGCCTTTGGATGTTTTATTAGCATGTACCAACTCCCATTCGCTAGGGTTAGTGTCATCTGGCGATAAACCGTTAATAATATCTTCCAAAATGAATTACTTTCCGGTATTGGAGAAAAATATGGAAAAACACTCGCACAAGTGATTTTGCGCTGGCATATTCAACGTGGTGTAGTTACCATTCCAAAATCTGTTCATAAAGAACGTATTGCTGAAAACTTTAACATCTGGGATTTTAATTTAAGTGATGAAGATATGGCAGACATTACTGCTATGGATAGCGGAAAAAGTGACATCATTGATCATTTTACCGCCGATACGGCTAAGACTTTAAATGGATGGAAGATTCATGAATAACTAACGCTGAAAAATTTGCATAGCTGCATATTTCATACGGGTGCGATTGAAGATAAAAGAGACGTACCTAAAAATAGCAGGGTTGAACGAGTAAGCGATGATTAGAGACCGGTTAACTTTCATAGATCTTAATGGAATATAGATGTATAAAAGCGTGGCCTGTCACGAGTTCACGCTTTTATAATGAGAGCTTAAAACGTAGACTTCATTTTTTAAAAAAGAAATTTTTAAAAAGATAAGTGAGACGAACATTTCACCAATTTTTCACTATTAGATGCTAGTATAAATATCAGTAATGCAATACAACATTTTCTATAGAACTCCCCTATTTAGGCTGACCTTTTAAGGTGAGCTTTTTTTGTGTCTGCAATTAATATGCTTCATAGAATATTGTACATACAGGAAATAAAACAAACGACTAACAGTCATATTAGTCGTTTGTTTTAGGAGAGGAACCTACTTGTTTGGGTTTAATATATAGTATATCTTTCTGCTATTCATTTGTTCATATAGAGCAACAGTCATTAAGGAAGATGCTACTGGTGTTGATTGGAGTAGATAAAATCACTAATGACTTTGACGAACAATCCAATTGGGTAGACGGTTATAAATGCCTTCCATGTATTCCAATGATTCAAATCATATAAATGGAAAAAAGTAAATATAGGCACTCCAATAAAAGCGATAAAAGCTGAAGCAATAAGAGAGGCAATCCAATAAAACTTCCATTTGCTAAAGAATTGGTAAACTAATGTAAGTATAACCGGGATAACTGCAAAATCAACGGAATGAAAACGATGAGTAAAGACCAATAATTGATGAGGGTAGCTCTATACGCCAAAGAACTTTCCAAGTTCATCCACAGTGCCAACTAAAACAAAGCTAATGAAAAATACTAAGAGAATAAATATTATTCGTTGTCGGTCAATGAGGAGATAAAAAACGAATAGAAAAGCGCACTTAAAATGATAATTAGCCACCATTGAGCACTAAATAAATCATGATGAAGCCAGTAATCGTATGGTTTATCATTAACACGCTGGGTAAGAACTTCTAACTGATTAACGATAAACACCACCTCCTTACGAGTATGTGCGAAAAAGAGGTGGTTCATGCAATTAGTCACTTCGTTAGATTTTTTCTTTTTATGGGTTTTGTAATGTATTAAATAAAAAAGAAAATCTACAGCGCTTGTTCTGAGCTTACGTTATTTTGTTTAAATGTCGTATGAATCATAAAGGCAATAAGAATGGAGGCTAGGACTAGAGAAGAGCCTGCCGTACCTAAGTCTAAACCACCTTTTTCATGTGGCTTTGTCAAAAGATCTCCAAATGTTGCTCCGAAAGGGCGAGTCAAAACGAATGCTACCCAAAATAAAAATACACGAGAAATCTTTGTATAGAAGGTACATATAACAATGAATGCTAGTAAGCTGCCAATTAAAATAGCTCCACCTATATATCCAAGGCCAGACGTATCAGACAAAAAATCGCCTAAAGCTGTACCTAATGTGTTTGAGAAAAGGATGGCAATCCAATAAAGTATTTCAGCCTTGCGGTTTCTAATATAGTTGATATTTAATGAACGCTCGCTAAAATACCAGTATGCAAATATCGACAACAATATAGTGATTAATATCATCGAGCCTTTTGCGTAACCTAATGCCAGTGTACGATCCATAAAATCAGACATAGTTGTGCCAGCTACGCTAGTTGACAGAATAACAGTCCAATAAAGGGCCGGAATATACCTCTTAGAGCTTAGTTGAGCTACAAGCGTAATTAAAAATATGCTAAAAAAGATTAGCGTACTAACTGCATATCCAACTCCTAATGTTTGTGCTAACAAGTCACCTGCGGTTTCACCCAGTGTCGTAGCAGAAATCTTCATAATCCAAAAAACAAGGGTAATTTGAGCAATTTTATTCATTGGCGAAGATGTTTGCATTTTTAATTTTTCTCTCCTTCTTGTGCTAACTGTTTATTCTCTTAAATAAACGGCACACTTGCCTAAAGTTTTTCTTAAAGAAATTTTTTAAAAGCTTCATCGCTGTAATTCAAACTGTACAGTCTTTTTCTAAAATCAAAATGAAAAATAAATAAGAATTTAATGAGATTTTTATAAAAAACTTTTTATTAATGTTTTAATTAAATGTTTTATCAACTCTGTTGCACCATGATGTTTTTATAAAAATAAAATATTTATTTTTTATCGAATTCTCATTTTAATTTCATTTAAATTTCATTACACAGTATTAAATTTAAATTATGTGAGCCAAGTTTTTTAAACATAACTTTATGCCTTCAGCTTTTGAAACTAGAAAATAAGTACAATTCATTAAAAGAAGGAGAACGTTGAATAGTTGTTAAGAGGTCAAAGATGATAATACTTAAGAAATTTTTAAGAAGCAGCTAGTAACATTATAAATAGCATGACTATTGGTAGGAAGGTGCCATTTTGATACGTTTTCAAAGAAAGAAGAAAAGACATACATATATTTTGATAGGAGGGATTCTTACTGTAGGAGGACTTATTTTTGTTGGAACCTTGTACAAAGGTAGCTTACTTTCTTTAGACAAGCTTTCTTGGAGTGAACCTCAACAAGTGAGTCAATTATTTTCCACTTACAAAGAAAACTCTATCTTAAAGAATAAGCTAGCCACTGAAAACCAAGAGGAAGCAAATGCTTATAAGTTGGAATATGAAAATAAAGTCTTAAAAAAAATTTTAAAAACAGAAGATCAGGTAAAAACCTATAATCCTGTAACAGCTACCGTAATTGGCCGCTCAACGAACAACTGGAACAATGAATTAACAATTGATAAAGGAAAGAAGCAGGGGTTAAAAATAGATATGAATGTGCTAGGTACAAATGGAGTCATTGGGAAGGTATCCAAAGTTTTTTCGTCAACCTCTATTGTAGAACTAATTAGCTCAAACCTTAGGACAAATCGTATGGCGGTAATGTTAAAGGATAGGAAAAGCGTGAATGGAACATTAGAAGGCTACGATGATAAAAAAGGTAATTTAATTATTAGAAAAATCCCTAGTGAGGCTGAGGTTAATGTAGGAGATAAAGTTCAAACCTCTCCTATCAGTTCAATCTTTCAAGGGAAATTAGCCTTAGGAAAAGTCATCAAAGTAAAGCCTGATGAATATGGACTAACGCAATTGGCCGTTGTGAAACCCTCATCCAACTTTAATGATATTAGTGAAGTAATTGTTATTAAAGCAAAGAACAATGGGTAGGGAATTTAATATCACATTCTAATAGAAGTCTTTTATCTTATGTTTTTATGTTCAGCACTTAAAATTTCCTATTGTCCACTGAGATGTTGGTTTGTGATAGCTGTACACTTCTCTTTATTATTGGAAAGAGCGATCGATATGCAAAGCAAAAATATAGAGATTGAAAAGAGGGGTTAGTTAGATGAAAGAAAGTATTTTAATTGTGGAAGATGAAGTAGAAATAGGCAATATATTAAAAATGGAACTTGAACATGAAGGTTACCAAGTGAAAATTAAAAACAATGGAAGAGATGGTCTCGAAATGGCCTTATCAAATATGTTTGATTTAATTTTACTTGACATTATGCTACCGGAAATGAGTGGTATAGAGGTCTTGCGTAAAGTAAGAAAGAGAGAGAATTACGTGCCTATTATTCTTTTGACAGCTCGCAATTCAACTCTAGACAAAATACTAGGGTTAGATCATGGCGCAAATGATTATATAACTAAGCCATTCAAAACAGAAGAATTGCTGGCTCGGATACGTTCTTTACTACGTTATAAGCACCTTGTTATTAGGAATAAGGTAGAAAAAGACTCGTTATTATTAATTGAAGATATGGTTATAAATACTGAATCAAGAGAAGTAACTAGAGCTGGGCAAAAAATCAGCTTAACCCCTAAAGAGTATGATTTATTAATTTACTTAGTCATCCATAAAAATAAGACGGTTACTCGTGAAGGAATCTTACTAAATGTATGGGGATATGAATACGAAGGAGATACAAATATACTTGATGTTTATATAAGTTATTTGAGAAAGAAAATTGAAGAAGGATTTAGTCCCTCACTTATTGAGACTGTTCGAGGTATAGGATACACCATTAAAGAAAGTTAAAGAAACAAGGAAAGCAACTTTATATGATTCATTAAAGAAGAAAGTCATAGAAAACTTATTTCATATTTCTTCTTATTATCTTTCAAAATTGAGGGATATAGTACTAGTACTCATATTCATTTGTAGAAGCAGTTTTTACATTTTTAATTTTTAGACAAAGGGGAGTACTTTATATGCAAAAGGTACTAATTGTAGAGGATGAAGAAGGATTAGTAGAATTTTTAGAATTAGAACTAAAATATGAAGGATATTTAGTTGACGTAGCTTACGATGGTCGTACTGGTTTAGATAAAGCAACCAAGCAGAAGTACGATATTATATTATTGGATTTAATGATGCCTGGATTAAATGGAATTGAGGTATGCAGAAGACTAAGAACAACTAAGGATACTCCTGTTATTATGCTCACAGCTAAGGATAGTGTCATGGACAGGGTAATGGGGCTTGATAATGGAGCTGACGATTATTTGTCCAAACCATTTGCAATTGAAGAATTATTTGCAAGAATGCGAGTCATTTTTAGACGTCAAGAAAACAACAAGATGCTGGATCAGAAGCTACTATTAACATTTAAAGATATTGAACTTGATTTGGAATCAAGAACAGTGATAAAAGAAAAAAAACTAATTGAACTCACGAATAAAGAATTTGAACTCCTAGCCATTTTTATGCGTAACATTAACAAAGTATTAACGAGAGACATACTTCTAGAGCAAGTGTGGGGGTACGATTCAGTTGTTGAAACGAATGTTGTAGATGTATATGTTAGATATTTAAGAAACAAATTAAGTGTAGAGGACAAAGAGTTATATATTCAGACCATCAGAGGGGTTGGATACGTGATGCGTGATGTTTAAATGAGAAAATGGATAAAATATATAAAAGACTTACCTATAAGGTGGAAGATAACTTTATGGTCTTCCATGTTTTTATTTTTTCTTTTTCTCTCTTACAACCTCTTTCAATATATTGTGATCGATAATAGTATTTTAAATTATGAGAAGCAAAATGGTATTCATCAATTAAACGAGGTTCTCGCTTTTATTCAATCTGATGATGAACCCTTATCCTTAAAACAAATTGAAAACAGTGAAGGATACTTATCGAAAATTAATGAAAAGAATCAGTTGATTCGTGTTCTTGATAAGAAAGGGAACATTATAACCAGTACCTCAAACAATGTTTCACCAAACTGGGAGCAACCGAAAACGGTGAAGCACCAAGAGTATAAAGTGATTCGAAACCACGATGAACGTCTACTCGTTCTTCGTTCTCCAATTGTCACCGACAACTTCACTGGAACGGTTGAAATTGTAAGAAATATGGAGATGTCCGATGTTTTTATGGACAAGATTTTTTTATTAATGCTTGCTGCAGGGATAGGCTCACTAATCTTTAGTATTCTAGGTGGAACCATTCTAGCAAAGAAAATACTATCTAACGTTCAAGCGTTAACATTGACGATGAAAAAAATAAAAACAAATGGCCTTGAGGAACGAGTTCCAGTTAATGAAAAAAACGATGAGTTTGCTCAATTAGGCAGTTTATTTAATGAGTTAATGGATAGCCTAGAAGACTCCTTTTTACAGCAAAAACAGTTTGTAGAGGATGCTTCACATGAATTAAGAACTCCGTTAGCCATTATCCAAGGACATTTGACATTGTTAAATCGCTGGGGGAAAAATGATACAGCAGTATTAGATAAATCCTTGAAATCCAGTCTGAAAGAAGTAGAGCGTTTAACGAATCTTGTGCAAGAATTATTAGAGCTATCCCGAGCTGAAAATAGTCTGATAAATCCTGTAGATGTTGAACCTATTAACGTATTGGCCACTGTTCAACATGTTGTAAGGAATTTTGAAGTACTGTATAACAACTATGAGTTTAAAATAAGACACTCACATGAAAATCTGTACGTGAATATTTCTTCTCGCCATCTAGAACAAATACTAATTATTTTGTTAGATAATGCAGTCAAGTATTCTAAGAAGGAAGAGAAAGAGGTCGTTATAGACTGTTCTCTAATCAATGAAAAAGTATCTCTTAAAGTAATGGATAAAGGAATTGGAATTCCAGAAGAGGATATACCTTATATTTTAAATAGATTTTACCGAGTGGATAAGGCAAGGAGCAGAAAACAAGGAGGACTTGGCTTAGGACTGGCTATAGCCAAGCGATGGATTGAAAAGTACCACGGTACGATTAATATAGAGAGTAAAGAAGGCGAAGGAACAAATGTAACGGTTGTATTGCCTCTGTTTAATAACTCTCTATAAATGTGTATATAAAACAACGCCCTTATTTTTAATACTCCTAACTTCAAAAGCAAAGAAACATTAAAACCTAGTAATAAAAAGACCTTATCGTATCACATTTCATCAAAAGTAACTTGATAAAGGACAGAAATTAGAGGTGTCTAGGATGAAGTTGAAATTTCAATTTACACTTGCTTTTATGTTAAGCATATTGTCCCTTATTTGTTTTAGTGGGATGGCTCTTTTAATTAGTGGATCAAAAATTGTCGCATTTGATCGGTCTATTATATCGCTGATTCAAGGGTTCGAAACTCCTGGGCTAACGACTATTATGAAATGCTTTACTTTTATTGGCTCTACGCCATCTGTTGCAGTTATTTCTCTCTTTAGTTTGTTTTTTCTCTATAAAGTATTAAAACATCGAACGGAGCTTATTTTATTTATCGCGATTATTGTAGGTTCTCCAATCCTCAATGAGCTGCTAAAACTACTTTTTCATCGTGCACGTCCTGATTTCCATCGATTAATCGAAATCAATGGTTATAGCTTTCCAAGTGGGCATGCTATGAGTGCTTTTGCTGTTTACGGCGTCCTTTCATTTTTGCTCTGGCGTCATATTTCTACTCGCTGGGGACGTACACTTTTAATCATTATTAGCATTATAATGATTTTAGCAATAGGTATTAGTCGTATTTACTTAGGCGTGCATTATCCTAGCGACGTTATTGGAGGCTATTTTGCTAGTGGCTGCTGGCTAGCTATTGCTATTTGGTTCTACCAACGCTATCAGGAGAAGAAGTTTGAGCAAAGAAGATCTACTCAAAGTAAAAAATAAATACAATTATATATCAACGCTGAAATAAACCTATAGTCTAAGGCCGCAACTGACTGGAACCAGCCATACTAGTGATATTTGCCTTATGGATTTTATTACAATTAGCTTTAGGAGGGGACGTTTTCAAAAAACCTCTAACTTATTTTATTTTAATAACGGTTTTCTTTTTATTTATCCAACAGGCTAAGGAGAAATAGCATAGACGGATTTCGTTTATGTAGTCTATAGCTATAGACTACTTTTTCTTTTGGGTACGTTAAAATAGTTTTATCTACAAGCTAATTAGAAAAGAAGGTTGAATCTTGCTTTATAAAAAACACCTTACGACTGTAAAAATGGTTAAAGGTTGAAAAAATATTAAACAGTACCTTGCAATAAACAATAGCTGATGATATATTGTAATTATTAGGAAGTAATTATAAATCAGTACTATACAATAAACAGTAGTGAACTGTGAAAAGAAAAGGGTGAAGAACAGTGAACGTGCAATTTAAAAAAGGAGTTTTAGAGCTTTGTGTCCTTGTGCTGCTTGATAAAAAAGACCGTTATGGATATGAACTAGTTCAAAAAATCTCCGATCAAATTGAAATATCAGAAGGGTCGGTATATCCTCTTCTGCGCCGGTTAACAAAAGAAGAATACTTCACAACGTACCTAAAAGAATCTACAGAAGGTCCTTCAAGAAAGTATTATCAGCTCACAGATAAAGGAAGAGATTATTTATATGAACTTGTCGATGAGTGGAACGAGTTTTCAAGAGGTGTTAATCAATTAATTAAAGAAGGTGTGAACAATGTCAAAGAGTAGTTTTTTACAGCAATTAAATGAATCCTTAAAACCATTGTCTTCAAAAGAACGGGCAGATATTTTACAAGATTATGAAGAACATTTTTCCATTGGCTTAGAAGAAGGAAAAACAGAAGAAGAAATTGTAACGTCGCTAGGTTCTCCAAATCAAATAGCTAAAGAATTGCTGGCAGATTACCACGTTGAGCAAGCAACAGCTAAGGCAACAACTCAAAATATTTTAAGAGCCGCTTGGGCCGTAATTGGTTTAGCTTTTTTTAATGTAGTAATTGTTCTTGGGCCCGCCGTGGCATTAGCTGGCTTCATTTTGTCAGCTTGGGCCATAGGTCTATGTTTCTTGCTATCTCCTATTCTAGTTCTCGGTGAGGCTATTGTACATTGGAGCGGCTTTTTTCTCTTTAACCTTTTTATGTCTTTAGCATTTTGCGGAATTGGCTATTTTATTATGCTAGGTATGTTAGTTGTAACGAAGCTAGCTATAAAAGGCTTTGTACGTTATCTAAAATACAATGTATCACTGGTGAAAGGCGGTTTAAAACGTGCTGAATAAAAAGAAACTCTCCATTCTTGCAGGTATTCTCGTCCTGGTTGGGATTATAGGAAGTCTCATTACTTATCGTGCTATTGATCCTGAACCTATTTCAAAAGAAAAAACGATCAACAGCAATCAAGTATCCAAGGTAAACATCGATACGGATAATACCCGGGTTCATGTGTACCCTATCAAAGGCGATAATATTAAAGTAACATTAAAAGGCGAAACATCTCCTAACATAAAAAGAGACTTCACTACTGCCGTTAAAAATTCAACGCTTTTCATCTCCTATAATGAACAACAGCGCAGCTGGGTCAATTTTGACATTGTTAGTATATTAAAACCGCTATCCATCAACGTTTATCTGCCTGAAAAACAGTATAATTCATTGGGGATTTCCAGCAACAATGGGTATGTATCTGTTAAAAAAGTACGCGCAGCAGATGTTTCCATTCGTGCAAACAATGGACGTGTGGAATTAGAGGACATTGATTCACAAAACTTGAACACCAGCGTACACAATGGACTTACAAGCATAAAAAATGCTGCAGCAAAAACGGTTCAAGCAAAAGGAAATAACGGGAAAATAACGCTGAGTAACGTGGAAGGTAGTTTAGAAAGCGAAACATATAACGGAAGCATCGCTCTTGAAACAAAAGAACTTGATCGAGATATTGACTTTAAAACGAACAATGGAAAGATTAAGATTACGACGGAAAAAGAACCAAGTAACGTTCAATTTAACGTTTCCGTGGACAATGGAAAAGTAGATATTCTGAATAAATATGATAGGGACGCTGTTATTGGAAAAGGAAAGAATATTATTAAACTAGCTACTCATAACGGCAGTATTTCCGTAACAAAGTAGCCTGTTGGCTCTACGGCACAAAGCTCGTCTGCAAAAAAGAAGAGGCACAGCTAGCCGCCGATAATCAAAAAAGGTTTCACTCATTGAACGTTGATGAGTGGAATCTTTTTTGATTTAGTTTATGGTGAAGTAAAGTAATAGTGGCAGCTAAAAATGAGCCGTATACAAATCTCTCTTGGTTCTTGTAATTTGAGCAGGGAAGGTCTATAAAAAATATAACTTCTTTTATTTTTTCTTAAAAAAGGAATATTTCGTAAAGTGGTACGATACTATTTTCTGATACAACCTATTCCTGCGAAAGGAGCAAAAATAAATGAAACGATATATTGCCTACGGCTTGTTACTCACAGTGTCTTTCGTATTTGCGGTTTTTTTAATTGTTGATTGGCGTCAGTACGAAAATGGGTTAGAACATGCTATTAAACCTGCTGATAAAAACTATGAAAACAGCGAAAACTATGTTTCTGACAAACGTATGATAGATGTAATTGTAAAGCTAACGGAAGAAAGTCCTGCAACATTTGGAACAAGGTTAAAAAGTGCGCAAAGAATAAATGAGAGACGCGTCCATGTGAATACCAATAAGCTAGAGGGCATTATCGAGTTAAAGGTTATAGAAGGCAAGACTTTGGTGTGGCGTGTACTAGACGGCACCTCAAATCATTTAATTATGGAAAGCAAGAACTGGGGAAATGAATAAGGGACCTGCTGATGGTTTCTTTCTTAATTCAAAGAGGCTGAGATAAAAGTATGTTAGTGATGTCTCAACCTCTTTATGTCCTGCTTATAAGCTGTCATTACCGATTGTTCTTAAAAAAATTTAGCCAAAACAGAGATGACAGATATTTTTGATTTAATACTCATTAAAGTAGGTTTGAATCTTTTGAGGATCCGTTGTTTTCGTTAAAGCAAGCATTAAAAGAATACGGGCTTTTTGTGGATTTAGCGAATCGGATGTCACAAACGTATCTTTATCATCTGATTTTTCATGTGTCACAACTCCGCTTCCTACCCGGCTAGATCTAACAATAACTACGCCTTTTTTTACCGCATCTCTAGCACCTGTTAGGGCAGCATCGGATAGCAGTCCATTTCCTGCTCCTGCAACGACTATTCCTTTTGCTCCAGCTTTTACGGCTGTGTCATAAAAGTTCCTAGAATCGTTTTGATACCCATATATGATATCTACTTGAGGAAGCTTATCTAATTTTGATACATCGAATATTGATTGTGTTGTATGCTTGCGAGTTGGTTTGTTATAAAATATTACCTTATCTCCAGCTATTTCTCCTACATATCCTTGTTCAGGGGATTTAAACGTATCTACTGCCGTTGTATGTGTTTTTGTTATATAACGAGCTGCACCAATTCGATCGTTGAGCGCTACTAAAACACCGGTATTTCGTGCGTCTTTTGTAGAAGCAATTTTCACTGCATTATATAAGTTTAGCGGTCCATCTGCACTTATAGCGGTAGCGGGTCTCATTGAACCAACCACAACCACCGGTTTTTCACTTTTTACTACCAGATTTAGAAAATAAGCCGTTTCCTCCATCGTATCAGATCCATGTGTCACGACCACTCCATCAACGTCCTTAGAAGCTAATAGTGTATTAATTCGTTTGGCTAACTTTAATAAAATGCTGTTATTTATATTTTGACTTCCGATATTTACGACCTGTTCGCTGCTTACATTCGCTAGCTTTTTCAACTGAGGAACAGCTTTAATAATTGTTTTAATGTTAAGAGCTCCTGATTCATATCCAGTTGTGTCTGTGCTGCTTTCAGAAGAACCTGCAATCGTACCTCCAGTGGCCAAAATCTTTATATTGGGCAGCTCTTCTTTCACTGAATGTTTTACAGTCATTTTAGAATCATCTACTGATGCATTGACCAGTGATAAAGGTCCCGAAAATAAGATAACGCTTGATAAAAAGGTGACGCCTATTATTCTTTTCAGTTCCATCGTTACTTAGCTCCTTTTACGCAAAAGACATGTAACGGTATTATTAGTAATTTGAGTTTGAAATATCCAATCATTTGTCCGCACGAAGAATAAATAGATAAACGCATTATTCTTATGAGATCCTTCTTGTTTTTTCTGTTTTTTAAGATACATGATATAAACATAAAACGGATTTCAGAAAGGGGTAAAGCAGTCTAGTAGCATCCAGATTGCTTTGTCATTAGTTATTCGTCTGCTTGATGAATGCGCTCCTATATATTTAGTGTCTAGAGATTAATTCACTCATTAGCCTGTTTGAAGCAATGTGCACGATATCGTGTTCTGTAGATTCCTGTATAAAAGGTAGATTTCTTTTTTCTTTTTCTCTTAACAATTTTCTAATCTCCTCACATAAGTGAACTTGGGAATCTAAAAGCTTTATTTCGTTTATATCTTCCATTTGTTTAGACATGAGTTCGGCTCCTTTATAACCTTTTAAGGAACTATTCTGTTCTAAAAAATAGAAAATTTTTCGCTTTTTTACTCATTTAACATAAGGTAGTTTCTATATAGGGATGAAAATAATGATTTTAATAGGAACGTATGTAAAAAAAATCCTTGCTGCAGGAGGGAAGGAGTCATTATTGATATAAGACATGCTTGATATTTATACGGCGAGAGTTGTCTTATTTACTAAAATTCAGGCATATGATGTTTGTCCAAAGTCACATATTACTATAGTTTCTGAAATTAAATTTTAACATTTTAAAATAATTGTTGAAATTTAATTTCAAAGACGTTATTCTGTACTTGAGAACGATTTCAAACAAAAACAAAGATAGGATGGATAAGTAATGCTTGAACATTTAACTACTGAGACACGTAACGAAAAAACAATGAATCTAGATGAAATGTCTATTTTGGATTTTCTTACAACCATGAATGAAGAAGATGAAAAAGTTGCGAGTGCGATAAAAAAAGAACTTCCTTCTATTGCGAAAGCTGTAGAAGCTATTATAAAAGCTAAGAAACAAGGGGGGCGCCTTATTTATATCGGCGCAGGAACCAGTGGCCGCATCGGCTTGCTTGATGCTGTTGAGTGTCCGCCTACATTTGGTACGAACCCAGATGAAGTAATAGGCTTAATTGCTGGCGGGGAAAAAGCCTTTATCAAAGCAGTAGAAGGAGCAGAAGATAGTAAAGAGTTAGGCATGGAAGACTTACAAAATATTCGACTTACTAAGATGGACATTGTTGTGGGGATTGCTGCAAGTGGTCGTACACCTTATGTCATTGGAGCATTAGAATATGCTAACTCAATTGAAGCTCAAACAATAGCAGTTAGTTGCAATAAAAGTTCTGATATTGGAAAAGTAGCAAATATTGCAATTGAAGTAGTAAATGGTCCTGAAGTATTAACAGGTTCTACTCGCTTGAAAGCTGGAACAGCACAAAAATTGGTTTGTAACATGCTTTCGACAGCTTCTATGGTAGGTATCGGAAAAGTGTATGGAAATCTAATGGTAGACGTGCAGCTGACGAATGAAAAGCTTGTAGAGCGCGCAAAACGAATTGTGATGGAAGCAACTTCATGCACGTATGATACGGCAGAAGAGTACTTAGCAAAAGCAAATTGTAATTCTAAGCTTGCTATAGTCATGATTTTAACAGGCCTTTCATACGAGGAATCTTTACATCGTTTAGAACAAACCCAAGGATTTATCCGTCAAGCAATCGTTAATTAAGTGCGAAAATATAAGGGAGATGGAAACAACTATGAGTAAACATCATCAAACAGCTAAAGAACTGCTTCAAGCTCTTGGAGGCAGTTCTAATATAGCGAATTATACACACTGTATGACAAGACTCCGAGTCACCCCAGTGAATCATAATAGAATTGATGAAGCGAGTATAAAACAAGTGAAAGGAGTGGTAGGAGTTGTCGATGATGATACGTATCAAATTATTCTAGGACCAGGAGTAGTTACGAAAGTTGCTGAACAATTTGGTATTGTACTTCAAGAAGATTCTGCAGCTCCTTCACAAGAAAAAGCTTCACCTGAAGGTTTGACGTCAAAAGGTGCAGATATGAAATCTGAGCTAAAAAAGAAAAACAATACGCCATTTAAAAATTTTTTACGGAAAGTTGGAAGCATTTTCATACCTTTAATCCCAGCTTTCGTAGGCGCAGGTTTAATAGCTGGCATTGCTTCGATTTTAGCCAATAGTATAACCGCGGGAGACCTTGATAAAGACACTTGGCAACAATACGTTACGATTCTTAATGTTATTAAAAATGCAATCTTCAGCTATTTAGTTATTTATGTAGGTATTAACGCAGCAAAAGAGTTTGGTGCTACTCCGGCCTTAGGTGGGGTTATTGGAGGTATTACCCTTTTAACGGGAGTTACAGAAGAGCTTCCTATTATGAATATCTTTACCGATCAGCCCTTAACTGCTGGGCAAGGCGGGGTTATCGGAGTTTTGATTGCTGTATGGTTACTCTCATTTTTAGAAAAATTCTTACGTAGATTTATTCCCGATGCAATCGATATTATTGTTACACCTACAATTGCTCTCCTGATTGTTGGATTGCTAACGATTTTCTTTATTATGCCTTTTGCAGGTCTAATTTCTAGTAATTTAATTGGTGGAATAGATTGGACACTTGAACGTGGAGGGGTTTTTGCAGGTTTTGTACTAGGAGTGGCATTTTTACCATTGGTGATGCTAGGTCTGCATCAAGTATTAATCCCTATTCATATTGAAATGATTAACACAGCTGGTATGACCATCTTGCTTCCGATTCTTGCAATGTCTGGTGCTGGACAAGTAGGTGCAACTTTAGCACTTTGGATTCGTTGTCGTAAAAATAAATCACTTGTTACCATTATTAAAGGGGCTCTTCCTGTCGGAATATTAGGTATTGGAGAACCACTTATTTATGGAGTTATTCTTCCATTAGGACGCCCATTCATTACTGCTTGTATCGGTGGAGGAATTGGAGGAGCTGTAATTGGAATGTTCGGAAACGTTGGTTCCATTGCTATCGGTCCATCTGGCCTAGCTTTAATTCCATTAATTGCTCATGGTTTATGGCTGAAATATATCATCGGCTTACTTGCAGGATATGCTGGAGGATTCATCTGCACATATTTATTTGGCATACCAAAAGAGGCAATTACAGAAGGCTCTAATAACAAAGAAGTACCTGAAGCGAAGACAAAAACTGAAGTTGCTGCAACAGGTGAGAAAAAAGAAATGAACGATACAACTTTAGGAAGCGCATTCAAACTTCCGTTTGATGGATATATTGTGCCTCTAGAAGAAGTCCCTGATGCCGTTTTTTCTTCAAAGATGATGGGAGATGGTTTTGCCATCGAACCAACTAATAATACTCTTGTTTCTCCTATCAATGGGGAGGTTGTTAGCATCTTTCCTACAAAACATGCCATAGGTTTAAAAACAGATCAGGGTCTAGAGTTATTAATTCACGTAGGGTTAGAAACAGTGAACTTGAATGGGAAAGGGTTCACATGCCTAATTGAAGAGGGAGAAAAGGTTACACAAGGAACCCCGCTTTTAAAAATAGATCTAAACTACATTAAGGAAAATGCTAAATCACTTGTTACACCAATCATTTTTACAAATTTATCTGAACGTGGTCAAATACAGTTATTAAAAACAGGGTACAACGAGCAAGGTATAACAAATGTTATTGAGTTAGTTTCTAAAAAAAACAGTAAGTTAATTAGATCTAATTGATTATTTAAGGGTACTTTTCTAAATAGAAGAGTACCCTTTTTTACTGGGGGCAATCCATCACTTCTAGAGAGTAGCCAGGGCAGGATTAGCTATTGGATCGTTTTTGTAATATTAAACATTAAGCAATGATAGGTTACTTTTATTCCGTTCTCATTACGATAATCATTTTCATATAGGTTGATTAATTCACGAAAAAACGAAGGGCGTTGACAGTAGTTTTCCTCGTTACTGTTACTTGCTCCAATCTTTTTTATTGATGTAAAAAATGCCTGAGCCGTCGGAAAGTATTGAACCTCTAGTTTCTCCATTTTTGATAGTTTAAATGGATGTTCTCTCAACGGAACTAATGCTTGTTCACAAACTTGAGACAACTCTTCAAGAGAAAAAAACGATTGGCCAGGTGAACTATTACTGAAAAGACCGAGCTTTTGTTTCGCATGGCTGTAGCATGAATGAAGCTCTTCAAATGTACGATTACCAAAGGTTGAAAATAGCAGGCTGCCTGTAGGATTAAGTTGTTTATACAATTTTTTTATTGTCGTATGAAGACTATTAAACCACTGAAATGTTGCATTCGAAATAATAAGGTCATAATGTCTTTCTATACTTAGTTCCTCGATATCTCCGCATATGAATGAAACTCGATCTTCCATTACTTTTTTCTTTGCTAACTCAATCATTCCTGATGACAAATCAACTGCTGTAATAGCAGCCTTAGGAAATTTTTCGCACAATAATTGTGTTAAATAACCCGTGCCGCAGCCAATTTCAAGAATAGCTATTTTCTGGTTAAAGAAAGTGGTGGAAAGCTGATCTATTAACTGGTTTGCCATGCTTTTTTGTACATCGGCATAAGCATCATAAGTTTTAGCATGATTATTGAATCTTTTCTTTAAAAGTTGCTTATTAATCATAAATGAGCTCCTTTTCAAGAAATTTCTCTATAAGTTGCGTACATGGCTGAGGCTTCGTAAAAAAAGGAATGTGACCAGCTTTTTCTAGAATGCACAGCTGCGCTTTTCCACCAATTCTTTCAGCTATGAAAGAAGAAGACTCAGGTAAACATATTTGATCATCTCTTCCATGGATCAACAAACAAGGAGTTTGAATTTGATTGAGTTGCATTCTAACATCTTTTTGAAGTAAATAATCCAGCCCTGTAAGGAGGGAGTACGTACTGTCTCCTTGATAATCACGCTGAACAACTTCCATAAATTGATGATGAAATTCTTCTTCTTTTTCAGATTTAGGGAACATAGCGTTATAAAATGCAGTAAGTGTTTTTTCCTTATTGCGCTGTAGCTGTTTTTTCATACGTTCAACGATGCGCTGCTCCCATCCAAATGTATTATGCACGTCGTTTGTAAAGCGACTAGTTCCGCCAATTAATATGAGTCCTTCTATCTTGTTAGGGTATAAACTTGCAAGTTCAAGCGTTATAAGGGAACCTAATGACCAACCCATTAAATAAACAGTACCTTGAGTAGAAGTAAGCAATTGGATTGCACGTTCTTTAAAGTCACTTAGTTCTTTTACACCTCTCCAATCTATACACAAAACGTTACATATAGTAGATAATGATTTTATGATTGGGTGAAACGCTGCTTTTTCCATTCCCCATCCCGGAAATATTATGATAGTGGATTGTTTCATTGGATCACACTCATTTCTTTTCCAATTAGAGAAACTTTTCTTATGGCCCACTCTAAATCTTCGCGAGTATGGTCTGCTGTTACAGTAAAACGAATTCTTGCTTTATTTTCAGGAACAGTAGGGGGTCTAACTGCAATAGCAGCAATTCCTTCTTTCTGTAAACGCTCTGCAAACTGCATTGTTCTTTTGTTTTCTCCCGTCAAAATTGGAATGATTTGAGATTGACTTTTGCACGTGTTGAATCCTTCGTATGTAAGTGCTTTTCTAAAAAATAATGCATGTTCTTGAAGAAGTGCGCGACGCTCTGTGTCTTGTTGCACCTTTTCAATCGCAGCCGTTATTGCACCGAGTATAGCAGGGGGAAGAGCAGTTGAATAAATGAATCCTCGCATTCTATTTTTCAAATAATCTATGAGCCACTGTTTTCCAGTAACATAAGCTCCAAATGAGCCTAGGGCTTTACTAAACGTTCCCATTTGAATATCAATTTTATCTTGCAGATCAAGAAAATGCGCATATCCTTCACCATTTTTTCCGTATACACCGCTTGCGTGAGCCTCATCAACCATTAATAGTGCGTTATACTGCTCTTTTAATTTAACAAGTTCCTTGAGCTTGGCAAAGTCACCATCCATGCTGAAAACAGTATCTGTTACAATTAACTTCCGTGAATCTAAGGGAACTTTTTTTAATAAATTTTCTAGGTGGTTCATATCGTTATGGCGATAGCGCTGCAGTTTTGCACGGCTCAGTAGGGCTCCATCAATGATACTTGCATGATTTAACTTATCGCTGAAGATGAAGCCATTACGCGGAACCAAGGCTGAGATGATTCCTAGGTTTGCATTATAACCACTATTGATAATAAGTCCTGCCTCAGCTTTCTTCCAATTAACAAGTGCTCTTTCTGCTGTCTCATAAAGAGAGTGATTTCCTACTATTAAGCGTGAAGCTGTTGCTCCTACTCCATACGTCATCACCGCAGCACTCATTGTTTTCTTCAGCCCCTTATCTCCTGCGTAGCCTAAATAGTTATTAGAGGCAAGGTTTAACATTTTACGTCCATTGACTGTAAGCCATGGTTCTTCAGCAAATTCTGTCGTAACAAGGTGCCGTTTTTGAAAAATTTCATCTAAATAGGCAAGTTCTCTTTTAATATCTTCTTCCCAATACAATACACTCTCACCACCGACGATAAAATAAGTTAACTTTATTTTTAAAGAAGTTAACATATATATCTAATCACTCCTTTAGAAGAGTGTCAAGATGAAAGAGGTTATAAAAACTCTTAAATAAAAGAAGCAAACTCCTAATGGTAGGGAGTTTGCTTTTTTTGTTCTTTAAATATTCCTGTTTAATAACAAACGTCTTTTCCAACATGTTTTTGATTTATTTACACGCATCATATTAATCTAGCAATTTTATTAGTCTTACTGAACACTTCATATTGATTATCCTCTTTTTCTTAGTTATAATGTAATTGTTACATTTGTAATAATAATGTAATATATTTGTAACTTATATACATTTTGCGATGTTAGATAGAATGGTAGCTAATTTTAAAAAATGAAAAGCTGTTTATAGATAAGCCCTTAGCGGTTGTGGTAGCATCCGTGAGGGGAAAACTTTGGATAAAAAGGTGAGGACGATGTTGAAAAAAATATTTATTTTAGTTGTTCTAGGATATATATTCTTGAGTAGCAAGTATTTTCTTCAAAATTATGTGTATGCGGGCACATATGAGCAGGATATAAAGGTTAACGATGACTTGGTGTCGAGTCTTCTTTTAGAAGAAGCTGTTTTTTAACGGCTTTTAAGACGCTAAATTTTATATAAAGAGGTAATGGGTAGAGTTGTGATTTCTTCATATTGTCAGTCTATTTCCTTATCTTCAAAGGTAAAAAGCAGGCGGTAGTTAACATAATTGCAGGACTTCCGGTCCTAATAGATTTTTACACTGCCTAGACAACAACGAAGTAGAGAAGAACGATGTAATTGAGAAGAGAAGGCTGAGGGAGTAAGAATAAAATGAAAAACTATTTAAATGTGGAAGAAGGAAAAAATAGCTGGAAGCGTTATGTAAGTACAACAATCCTTGCTTCTGTGTTTATGCTGTTAGGATCAGTTATTTATATTATTGCTGAAATGATAATGGTTGCAGCTGATGAAAGTGGAAAATCATATGTTGATTTTGATAGCGGAGTAGCTGTAGGAATCAATGCTAATCTTGATTTTCTGTTGTCTCATATTATGTACATATGCTGGATTTTTGGTTTATGGATCGGGATTCGTTTTATTCACAAACGAAAAATGAAATCATTAATCACTGCTAACAAACGTGTGAATTGGAAGAAAGTAATATGGTCTTTTGGAGCTTTTAGCCTGTTACTAATCGTTTCACAATTAATTGATGTCGTGTTTAACCACTCGGATTATTCATGGAATCATGTAAGTTTAAAAGAGTATGGCCTGTTAGTACTGATTACGCTTTTGTTAGTACCTATTCAAACAACAACAGAGGAGCTGTTTTTTAGAGGGCTTCTTCTTCAATGGGTGAGTAAGAAAGTGAAGCGTCCAATTTTACTTGCGATTATTGTCGGACTAATGTTCTCTATAGGACATTTTGCTAATCCTGAAATGAATAAATCCATTATATTGGTGGGACTAGATTATATTGTAGCTGGTTTTGCTCTTACATATATCGCGATTAAAACAAAAAGCTTAGAAATTACCATTGGCGCACACGCAGCCAACAACATGTTTCTCGCTCTGTTCCTTACAACGGACGATTCTGTTTTCGGATCTATACCGAGTTTGTTTAAGGTAGCTAACACTGAGCCAGGAGCTAATCTTATTTGGTCGATTGTTATGTTTAGTGTTTTTTATATCTTATGTAGAGGGAAGATAAAAAAGGAAGAAGCAGCTGACAAAGATCAGCTTATTGCTTAAATTTCCAGAACCAATAACTAAACAGGATAGGAGATGTAATAGAGTGAGTGGAAATCACGATGAAAATAAACCATTGACTCGTGCAGAAATCAAGCGAGGCCACTTAGCTACTCAACATCGCATTTTGAATGTACTTATCGTTCTTGCATCGATTGCTGCAGTATATCTAGTGATAAAAACCATATTTTAAAAGAGCAACCTTTAAGGCTGCTCTTTTTGTTTTGTGAAAACACGCGCACGCAGCTACCAATTGAAAAAAGCTTTTAACGAAATCATTGTAGCCGCATAGATAAGAGATGAGATTAAAAAGGTAGGCAAATGCGCATGTTTTTCATAAGGAAGTTCTTTACTGATCACGTTAAATAACATTGCACCTGAACTAAAAGCAATCATCGACTCGATAAGCAGTCCTGATGAGGGACCGAAGACGCCCAGAATGGACCCAAGAAAAGTTGCTCCGGCCAGCATATAGCGACCTCTAGTTTTGTGTAAGCGATTATGTTTTTTTCCTAGATGGTAAGACCACCCGATAAAATGAAGGCTGATAGCCAGTCCGTAAAATACTGATTCAACGCGCTTAACATCGGTTGAAAATACGACATAAGAAATGATAAAAGAATAAACCATAAAAAAACTAGCCTGTACCATGTACACGGTCAGTTCCGTTAGGTGAGTGGCTGCTTTTGTCTGAGCAAATGAATACACCGAAAAATAGACGAGTAAGCCGAGAAGACCAAGAAAATATAGTTCAGTATCAAGGGCTAGCGACCCTCCAAACTCTTCTTGTTTCTTATGAAGCGTCGGTAAGATATAAATAAATACGTAGGCAATAGCTACACCGCCTGATAATGAGAGCAGCTTTTGCTCTCCGATTGGAGAACGTTCGACAATTGTTAATGCGTATAATTGAATGAGGATAAAAACAATACCTATTATGATTGATTCAATTGTAACCATGTTGGTCTCCTTTTAAGGTTCACTTTTAGGGTTTAATTCCCTTTAATAGAAGAAGAGAAACCATGATTTAGATGGAAACATTGTTCAATTATAGGTAGATGTTCTTAAACGTAATACTTTGATATTGGTTCTATTTTACACTATATATATAAAGTGGTAAATTAAAATAGGTGATTGATCATGTACTTAGTTATATTTCTAATCAAGAATTAGGGGTGGCGTATGTATGAAAAAAGTGATGGTCTTTATTACAGATGGTTTTGCTGATTGGGAAGCCAGTTATGTGGCAGCTGAGTTAAATAAACAGGGAACAGGATTTCAAGTTCAGACAATGGCAATCGACAAACACCCTAAAACTTCAATGGGAGGATTGACCGTTCTTCCAGATTACAGCCTAAAAGACTTTCCTTTTAAACTGGACTTTGCGATGTTAATTATGCCTGGGGGAACGGGATGGAGAGAAGAGAAAAATCATCAGGTAAAGAAACTGGTGAGCTTTTGTTTTGAACGTAACATTCCGGTTGCAGCGATTTGTGATGCAACGACCTTTTTAGGGAACTATGGGTTTCTTGATCAGAATAAACATACAGGTAATTCATTACCTTATTTGAAAGAAGGAGCACCTAATTATCGAGGGGATGAAAATTATATAGAAAAACAATCTGTTAGTGATGGCTGTCTAATTACAGCTAATGGAAGCGGTGCATTAGAATTTTCGAAGGACATTTTAAATAAATTAAATGTTTTAAAGAGTAAAGAACTAGAGGAATGGTACGCTTTATTTAAAAATGGTTTTATTCCAATAACAGGAGAACATATTGAAAAATAACTCACTTTAAATTACTTAAAAAAAGGCCAGATAGTAATAAAAATTTACCTAATAGGATAATATGGCTGCTTTTTTACCGTGTAGGAGGATTCAAAATTGAAAAGAAATTTGTTGTTTTTAGGATTCATGTCTATTCTTTTATTAGTATTGAGTAGCTGTGGGAGTAAGGAAGAAAGCATGCGTTTTGAAGGGGAAGGGGATCAGTGGAAAGCTTTGTATCTTTTAAATAAAGGAGAGAATACTGAAAACGGACAAGGCAGTATTATCTATAAAGGAAAAGACAAAGAGAAAGTAGGAAAAGTTTCTTATGTCGTGGAAGGGGAAACAAGCAAATTATCAGGTACGGATGACGAGACGGGAGGAAAAATTAATTTAAATGGGAGCTGCAGCGGATGTGCGACTCAAAGCAGCAGCGCTCCTTTTCATGTAACAATAAAATGGAATGGTAAAGAAGATAAATTTGATTTAAAAGCAAAGTAGAACGATAAAACGTTGTATGTATATGAAACTACAAATCTGACCACATTAATAACGTATTTTTCCTATTCTAATAAAGTTAAAAATCCTTTGCCTACATCAGAGAAGGATTTTTTTGAAAAAATCTTGCTTTTATTAGTTGTTAATCTAAGTAAAGGGGAATTACATATATTAAGAGCACACAAAGGGGATAAATATTAGTGACAAATTATAGGTACTATACGGGAACTCTGTTTGTCAGGGAATTAGAACGTTTAAAAGAAGAATATATTCAACTTGATCTCGACGATGTGAAAAGAATGGTTGAAGAAGATATTTTACTGTTAGAAAAAGCGATGAATATGTTGTCTACGAATACAGTTTATTAAATTAAGCAACTTACTTAAGATGCAGTAAAGCATTATCTAACGACTGCTGTTCATTCAATTTTAAAAAAAGCTACCTCTTTTGATTGTGAAGAGGTGGTCGTTTTCAATTTCCAGACTGGATAGGGCATACTAAATAAAAAAAATGTTTGAAAGCATTTTATAATATTTTCTAGTTTCTAAGAAATATTGCCCAAACAAAAAAGGACATTTCTTCTATGTCCTGTTCCCTCGTATCAGCCCCGCCTACGCTAAATACTATGACAGCCACTCATGCCATCCAACCTATACTTAGTATAAACGAAAGCGTTTACAAAGTAAAGATAATGATGAAATATTCTGTCTATTTTTATATGAAACTTATCTATTTCGAATAATATCAAATATAATAGATGAAATTTTTAATGTCTAGAGATTAACTCACTCATTAATCTGTTTAAAGCAATGTGTAATATATCATGTTCTGTGTACTCTTGTTCAAAGGCTAGACTTCTTTTTTCTTTTTTCCTCAACAACTTTTTAATTTCATCACATAAATAAATTTGAGAATCCAAAAGTTTTATTTCTTTTCTATCCTTTATTTGTTTAGGCATGAAATCAACTCCTTTATGATTCTTTAAGGAACTATTCTATTTTAAAAAGTAAAAATCCTTCTTCTATTACATCGGAATAACGTAATAGGGTTTATCAGAAGGAACAACCTTAGATTAGAGAAAAATTGATCCTGTTTTTTGAGAAACAATGTGTCAACAACGCTACAAAAGGATTCTTTTTCTATTTAAATATTTCTTAAGGTGCAAATCCTTAAAAACAACTTCCTTTAATTATAATTAATGGTAAAATAATCAATAAAAAGGAGGCTGAAATGTATTCACCACAGGAAGCCTTATTGACTAGTTCTCTTTATTTTGTATTTATTATTCTATCTTTTATAATTAGTTTCTTTGCTGGAAGGATACTTATTATAAAATCTCATAGATCAGTAGGGGAAGTTCAGGCAATTTCTCTTTTTATTCATTTCGTTTTGTTTGGAATGGATTTTAGATATTGGTGGTGGGGACACTCTATGTCTATTCTTAACGTCTTTGAGTTTTTAGCGACTACGTTTATAAGCGTTCTTATCTTTATAATTAGCGAATGTATTCTTTATTCCTGGTTGAAAAAGCTATATAAGACTAATGTACAAAAAGGTGCTTAAATCTAAAACAACAGGAATCTTAATGCAATAAGATCCATCTCATTGTAAAAATGTCATTGAAAGAAGGGCAATAAGTTGAAAAAAGCCGTGACGATCACTGTTACTGGAATTTTACTAATGGGAGCGGTAATTTTCTATTTTGTTACATTCTTTGCCTATATCCCATCTGATAAATTTTTCGGTTTCCCTGTCCCTAAAAATGCAAAGTTAGTAAAAGGAAAAGAACGTGTAAACATGTATGATTGGTCTAAAGCTTCTGAAGAAAACGGCATCCCGTCAGGATATAAATTAGTGATTAAATCAAAAGGATGGAAGGAAAGGGACCGAGAAGGGGCCTCGACTTATTATGAAAAAGGAAATAAGATAATTGATTTAATAGCTCAAACCGATGAATTAACACTAATTAAAGACAAAGATTAACTATACGTAAAATGTAAGAGAGGGTTTTTTTATTGATTCCAGAATTATATACAAAAGTGTTCTATTTAAACAGATTAATGGCTTGATCCAATTATGCACCTACTTATTTTAATTTGGCTGTTGTATATCGTAAGTAGAAATACACATTTACCTTTGTCAGCAACATTTATGGAATCAAGTATGGAATGAATTTTAATTTGTGGTTAACTCTTTTTAAAAGGAGAAGATAAATCAATGAGTACAAAAAGAATACATCTTACGCCATTTGAAACTACTCACATTCAATACTTACATAAATGGTTAAATGATGAACGGGCAATACGAATGATAGGCAGAACACCTTTAACTTATGAAGAGGTAGTACAAGAAGTAGAAAAGAAAAGAATGAACAACGATTTAATTTTAAGAATTGAAAACGATAAAAAAGAATTAGTTGGATGGGTATTTCTGAAGGATATAGACCATGGACATGGAAGAGCTAGTATAGGAATTCTCCTATCTTCAGAATCTAGAGGTCACGGATATGGTCGAATGGCTATGGAGCAAATGATTGATCTAGGGTTTAAACAGCTTCGTCTAAATAAAATCTATTTAACCACAAGAGGAATAAACGAACAGGCCATTGCATTGTATGAAAAAATTGGTTTTGTTACCGAAGGAAAATTAAGAAACCATGCCTATGTGGATGGGAAGTACGTAGATACATATTTTATGGGGATATTAGCTTCAGAATGGAACAAGTAAGCTTACCGGCCATGATGAAATTTTAAAAAATAGTGCTTCTTAAGGTATGTATTTGATTTTAGACAACGGGAGGGGTATAAATGAAATCTTATAACTATTTTTGTTCTACTCGAATTGAGGTAGGAATGGGGAAAGCTAGAGAATTACCAGAAATGCTGACATCTTTAAATATCGGTTCATCAATTTTAGTCGTGAGTGACCCTGGTGTGGTTCGTGCGGGATTAGTTTCACCAATTGTAACTGCCTTGGAGGCTTCTGGTTACCGAGTGCTGGTATTTGATTCAATTGAACAAAACCCTCGAGATACGAACTGCTTGGAAGGTGCTAAGTTATTCCGTGACTTTAGTGCGGAGGCAGTTGTGGCCATTGGTGGCGGGAGTGCGATGGATACAGGAAAAGCTATTGCGCTGTGCGGTCCAAACGGCGGAGAACCATCTGACTATGCAGACGGCCGACTTCTGTATTCAAACATCGCACCAGTGGTTTGTATTCCAACTACTTCAGGTACAGGATCAGAGGTTACTCGTTCTGCTGTTATTACCGAGGCATCTACACATCGAAAAATGACGCTCAAACATAGTACATTAAGACCTGTCTTGGCGATTCTTGATCCTGAACTAACATTAAGTCTTCCGCCTTCTGTTACGGCTGCGACTGGCATTGATGCCCTCGTTCATGCGATTGAAGGTTATACGTGTAAAGTAACAAATCCTATATCACAAGCGCTTGGGGCTCAAGCAATGAGAACGATTGTTTCGGCATTACCTATCGTTTTCCGCGATGGTAAAAATGAAGCGGCTCGTCAAGATATGCTGGAAGGAAGTCTCTTAGCTGGCTTGTGTTTCGGATCTGCAGATGTTGCTTCGGTACACTGCTTAGCAGAAGCGCTTGGAGGGCTTTATGATACCCCGCATGGAGTTGCTAACGCAGTATTTTTACCATATGTATTAAAATTTAATTCTATGGAGAATAAGCAGCTGCATGCTAAATTAGCAAGGTATATGAGTTTTGCCAAAGATTCAGATTCAGATGAAATAGCTGTTGAAAAATTAATTCAAGGAATTATAGAATTAACAGAATCATTAAATATTCCTAAATTAAAAGAGCTAGAGGGTGTAAAGAAAGAAGACTTTCCGGGCATTGTAAAGTTGGCTATGCAAAACAACTCAACGCCAAGTAACGTCCGCTTAATTACCGAGGCTGATTATATGCAAATTCTTGAACAAGCTTACTTTGACCGTGTAGACAAAAAACGGTATTCTGAAGTAGAGAGCTTGAATTAAAGAATGAAAATTAAAAACCGGCCCCAATTGTCAGACAGTGTCTAACGATTTGGAGCCAGTTTTTAAGCAGTATCTATTTTTAATAAGAAGATACATAATACCAGTTCTTATGTACTTTTTCTATCTGTTTAAAATCTCCGTCAAAATCGCTTTTTGAAGGTTTATGATCATTTGGGTCATAAACAAATCCTGAGAAATTGTCTAGCATCCCGCGGTACGTAAAGAAAAGAATTGATGTCGACTTTCCTTTTATTTCTACTTCAATGTCGCCTCCGCCTTTAGACAATTGAGTATACTCTTTTGGCAATTGAATAAGAGATGGACTATCGGGTACGTTAGGTTTAATCACGCCATTTTCTATTTTAGCCGCAACTTCTTCTCTTTTATTCTGGTGGATTTTAAAGTTCAAATCCAAGTTGACTTGAGTAAAGGGAAAGAAGAACCATAATGCGATAGTGATGAGCTGAATAACAAACGGCTGCCACTTTCTATTTTTAAAAAGGTGAATCAATGCCCATACAGTTATGATGATAAAAAAGGCATAGACAAATAACCAAACAGGTAACATTAAAAATTCCGTTATCATATCCACCAGATCCCACTGGAACAATGATACTAGAATAACTAGCAAACTACTCATTAACGATAAAAGCAACAAACGACTACGTTTCACACATTTTCCTCTTTCTGAAATTATTCTTTTTTATAATATATATGAAAATCCTTCTGTATCATAATGTACGTTTGCGTTAGAAGCAAAAGCAAACCTTAATTAAATTTTCTTTCTGTTAAAAACCTTATTTATAAGTAGCAAAGTATGATAAAAAGTATTAGCTGCAAGAATACCTAGAGCAAAAAAATAAAATAACAATTGATAATCTAACTGAATTCCTTCAAACAGAAAGTAAAATGCTAAACCAGGAACTATTCCTGCTAACGAGTACATTAATAGCTTAGAAAAGTACATTTTTCTTGTCTGCATGTTATGTGCTAGCATATCAATTAGATAGGAACAAATAATTCCAACAACTATATAAACGGGTAAAGTATACATGAATGTAAATACGAATGTATCTGTAAAGCTGAAGTAATAAATATTAGGTTCTTTTTCACTTTCAGGTGTTAAGCTGATTATCCCGTAGACAGCACTAAAAATAGCAGTAGATAAAAGGGATGTAACAACTAGTTTTATAAAGCGACTCAAGGCAGTTCTCCTTTAATTTTATACTTAGTTCAGCTTTTTATCTTTTCTAGTCTTCTTGTTTGCTTAAAATGAATTTTAGTAGAGGTAAGGTAAATCACTAATGCTAAATAAATCTGTGGGCTAGCTTGACCCACCCCAAGTAAGAGATTCCTAAAATAAAAGCCCAAAGAAATGCTACACGAATATTTCTAGGTATAGAAATCCACAGCTTTAACATGTTCCAAAGTAAATGATCTTTATTCGATTTTTTCATTGTTCGTAGATCCTTCCTCAGTTAAGCAGTTCTAAACCATTCTTGCTTACGTAATAGACTAACTTTCTTTTTAGCAGCAATTGTTTTCTTGGAAGGCAAAAATAGTAGTGTTCCTCCAATTAAATCTTCTATCAACAAAATCACCTCTTATACAGTTAGAGGTAATTATATCATTAATTCCCATAAGTGGAGTTCTTTTTTAATTAACTATCATATGAACTCCTTAAAATGTAGCATGTACAGAAACGGCATAGTAAAATTCTTGTTTTTTCACACAATGTTTCCATATATACCTTACTAGAAGGGGATTCTTTCTATCTAAAATTGTATGACAACCTTTCAATTAATATGCTATAATTATTTATAGACCTAATCTTTCTTAAACTTTTGCAATGCTTAACATTCGAAAAAGCCATCTCACTTTTTAATGTCAAAAGAATGAGGTGGCTTTTTATTTTATGATGTAGTTTATTCCTCTTCAGGAATCTTAATTAAAATAGTGATAGCAACTGTTGTCAGAAATATAACCCCTAAAGTGATCAATAGATTTGTACTCATATGTCCCATCTGCCCTTCTGCTATAATCCCTATAATGTCATTTTAACAAAGAAAACAATTGAATAGAATAAGAAATGAAAGCGTTCTATTTTTTGTTTATAATCTCCTTTGAAAGATACGTACTTTTAGTTCCACGTACTGTCATGTAAGTACAACATCTTGTTCTTCGTTCTTGTATGTGGATTGCAAGGCTTTGAATTTATTTATTCGAGAAATGACTACTGCAAGAGGATCAGAAATAATGATGCTTTTAGTTATAAAACAAAGGATATGTGTTTTATCCAAAATAACAGACTTATTCATCCAATTATCTAAGTAACTTGAAACTTGGAGCACACCATTCTTCTCATGCAGCATGTACTGATGTCACGAATCGTTTTCACAAGAGCATAGGGGATTTATCGCTGATATTTTGCTTTATAGATAGTAAAAATAAAATATTTTTTGAAAAAAATGGAGATAGTGAAACTTTTTGCTTGTTGAGACGACTCTAATTAATGAGGGGAGTGATAATACTGTGAAACATAATATACATACAGTAAAACAAGCAATAAACGGAGACAGCAGAGCTTTTGAAGAGCTGCTTTTTCAAGAAGAGAAAATGCTTTATTATAAAGCTCTTTCTTATGTTAGAACAAAGGAAGATGCTCTTGATGTTATCCAAGAAACAGCATGTAAAGCCTTTCTGGCGATAGGTCACTTGCGAGAAGCAGAATATTTTTCAACCTGGCTATTTAAAATCCTTATCCGAGAGTGTTACAAGCTATTAAAGAAACGAGAACAAATCGTACCTTATGAAGAACACGAATTATTAAAGAGGTTAGATGAAAAACAAGAAAAAGAAATTGAATCTTTTCATTTAACTGAGGCATTATCTAAACTTAATTCATCTTATCAAACGTCTATTATCTTATTTTACTACCATGATCTATCCATTCAGGATATTTCGGACGTGATGGAAAAACCGGTTGGTACAGTAAAAACGTATCTACGTAGAGCAAAGAAAAAATTGAGAAGTGAATTAGAAAGGAGCTATAAATTAAATGAAAGAATCTCATGAGCAAGTAGAAAATTTCCCACAAGAACAGGTTCGGTCAGCTATTCAAGCAGGTATCAGTCAAGCAGAATCACAAATGAGTGGTAACAAGGTAAGTTATAAATATAGCCATAAAATCAGTAATAAAAAAAGGAAAGGCTTATATGCTTTGTCTAGTGTGGCAGTCGCTTTTGGACTATTAGTTGCTTCTTCTTATCAATCTCCAGCTTTAGCAAGCACTTTGTCTCAAATACCTCTTATTGGTTCTGTTTTTGCAGATTCTAATTCCGTTGGTTTGAAACAAGCTCAAAAAAATGGACTGACCAGCCAGGTTGGAGAGACCCAAACTGTTAATGGAATATCTGTTACGCTTGATGAAATTTTATACGACCAAAGTGGCATTAGCCTTAGTTATATCATAAAATCAGAAAAAAAATTGGGAGAATATTATTTTGGTAGCGGTATGGATTTTACCATAAATGGAAAATCACCTAACGGATCTGCGGGTGGATATGAAGAAAAAGTTCAATCAGCCACAACTCGAACGGCCATTCAGGAGATAAACGTATCCGAAGATATGCCAAATGCTTTTGAGCTTGGATTAATCTTACACGGTGAAAATGGGGAAACGTGGTATTTCTCAAATCCAATCAAAAAAATTACGGATATTAAGAAGGTTCCTATTAATCAATTACAGAATGTTGATGGCATCACTCTTAATGTTAAGGACTTATCTTTAAGTAAAACAGGTATGAATATATCTTATGAGAGTTCTGAAAAAGGAGAGGACTTTGAACTAAGCAGAGCTGGAGATATAGAATTCCAAGTAGTTGATCAAGATGGAAAGGAAATTACAAGCCATTCAGGTGGAGCAAGCGGTCAAAAAGTGAAAGATAACCTAGTGTTTAAGAGTAATAAAAAGTTTGATCCAATTGACTCACATGTTACTGAATTAACCGTTACTCCTTATTTATCTCTTCCAACAGACGGGGGAGGAGTTGAATTCGATGAAAACGGCGAGTCAAGAGATATAGGTTTTAAAGGTGGCTCTTTAAAACCAGTCAAATTTAAACCTTTTAAAGTGAAAATACCGCAATAAGTTTATTTTGTAAAAAGAGCTGATATCCAGCTCTTTTTACTTTTTTGAATCACCCTACTATGATTAAGTATTAAAAGAGATAGTGTACAAAAATCCCCTCTAATGCTACTACTACAATTAAAAATCAAGTCAAATCGATAAAATCTTTTATTATTTTTTCTTACGAGGTTTCAATTGAAGTTTTTATTAATGAAGGCGAGAAAGTGATCACGAGCAGAATCTATCCTGGAAACAATGCAAAAGATGTTTGTTTCTTTGCTGATCAAGAAATTGAATTGATTACCTTAAGTAAATGGAACTTAAGTAAGGGCGTTCCCCCGCTGATTTTTAAAGGGTAGTTAGATTCACTTGAAGAACAGGCTTCCTAGAGAGGTGCTGTTCTTTTTTATAGAGTCAAAACTCCAATTCGTTTTCAGAGTTTATTAAATGTTTATACTCATTAAGAACAGGTAAATCAGTAGTAAAAGACGTTTTCAAGGAGGAATACTATATGCCCTACAATTCATTAAAAGAATTGCCTGATGGAGTAAAAGATAACCTTCCTCATCATGCTCAGGAAATTTATAAAGAAGCATTTAACTCAGCTAGTGACGAATATAAAGAAGAAGCTACGGCGCATAAAGTTGCGTGGAATGCGGTAAAAACAAAGTACAAAAAGGATAGTAATGACAACTGGGTGAAAAAATAGCGAGAAAAGAGCTTAAAAGTAGTTTAGTGGAAGGAAGATCCGAATGATAAGCTGTTCGGATCTTTTTTATTATGAGGGGGAATGTAGGTGCTTGTAGCCGTTAATTGGAGAGCAAGGCCAAGACTCCTGCAGGCTCACTTGCCGCCTGCGAAAAGCGAAGCCTTGCACGGAAATTAACAGCGGTGTAACAAGCAATTCATGCCCCGTTTATATCGTTACTTATTCTTTTTCAGCTACGGTAAAGTATTGAACGTTGCTTTTAACGAGTACCAAGTCATTTGCCAAATCCAATACTTTACTTTTATCTTCAAATCTATACTGTATGTAGTTCTTTGCACGAATAAGTGATTTAGTTTCAACTATATGACTGATTTCACCATTGATTAAATGAAACGTTACTTCAAACTTTTTCATAAGAAAACACCTCCATAATATCAATTTTTACTATTCTTTCATTTCTAATACCATTTCTTTTGAACGTTTTTACAAAAGATTTCACTCTGGAGTTCACGCCACCGGTGTCTAACAACGGAATGATTTGTTCTGCACCCATTTTTGATATTGACAGATTGGCAATACTTTGTGAGACTTAATATACATGATGTTCATTAGTTTACATTATGTATAAAATGTATGTTGACGATACAGTATAGTTTAAATAGTCCATCGTATGTATTAATAAAAGTGATACAAGGAGATCAACTATGACTAAAAAAACAAAAGTAGATCCTAGGATAAAAAGAACAAATAAATACTTAAGAGACGCTTTAGTCGAACTTCTTAAGGAGAAAGACGTCACGTCCATTACGATTCAAGAAATTACGGAAAAAGCGGAATTAACGCGAGGAACATTTTATTTACATTATCAAGATAAGCAAGACTTTCTTGTTCAGATTATGAATGAAGTTTTAGAAGAGTTAATAGAGCAGGTAAAGCCTAAACAAAATAACGAGGCTTCCTCAGAAGTAGAAGAAAAAGATGAGTCTGTTTCTTTCTTAAAGCTTTTTGAATTTATCTACGAACACGCTGATTATTTTAAAGTCATGCTAAGTGACCGAGGATTGCCTCAATTCAGAAGTCATATGACGGAAATTGTAAAGAAAAGAGTGTACGGAGAGCTAATCTCTTCGATTGGAGAAGCAGAGGATGGACTGGATATTCCTAAAGATATCCTGATTAGCTATATCACATCAGCTCATATAGGTGTCATTTGTTCTTGGTTAGAAAGCGATATGAAATTTAGCCCTGCATTTATGGCTGATAAATTAACCCGTTTAACCCTTCTAGGGCCAATTCGAGTGGCAGGCCTAGAAAATAAAATAAAGCTTCCTTACTGAAGCTTTATTTTTTAGTTTGTTCAAAGAAAGATATTATTTTTAGTTTTTTACAATCATAGAAGGCAGAAAGGAATTGTAGTATGAAAATAGAAAAACACTGGGGGATTTCTTTACTGGCAGTTTTAGCTATTGGTCCTGGTTTAATGTTAAACACGTCATTAAATTCTATACGTGAAATTCTCCAACAAACGTTTAACAATCAATCTTATATTTCGATAACACCGGTTTTAATGGGGGTTATAAGCTTTGCATTTTGCATTCCGTTTGGACCGATTCTTCGACACAAGCTAGGGGAGAGGAGTACTTATGTTCTTTCGATGTGTTTGTTTCTTATAGGAGCTATCGTAAGTATTGCTTCTAACAGCTTTTTAGGAATGGGCATTGGTCGTTTTTTACAAGGGACAGGAACGGGTTTAGCACTTATGATGATGATTCCAATGCTGGTTCTTTCTTTTCCGATTCATAAACGGAACTTGGCATTACTAATTCTTATTGGCGGATTTTATGGATCTAGCGTTGTCGGTATTTTTCTCGGAATGTTAGTGAACAGCTACGGACACTGGAGATGGTTATTTTATATAGCGGCCGTACTTTCCTTACTGGGAATAGGCTTCAGCTACAAATTTCTAACAAATGATCATGCCAAGCAACAGCACAAACATCATGAACCATTTGACATCATCGGTGTAGCGTTAATGTTTATGGTTACCGCATTTATTACGTTTACATTACTTAATCTCCAAAAATCAGGATGGGCATCTACTTATGTATGGATAGGCATAGTAGGAAGCATCATTTTTTTATGTTTTTTATTTATAGCAGAATGGCATATTAAAAATCCGTTAATTCCCTTTCGATTAGTGGCTTCTCGAAAACCAGCTCTTGCAATCCTGATCGCCGTTATAGGCAATATTAGTATGAGTTTAACTCTTTTATCCTTACAAGGATTGCTTAAAAGCGGATCTAGTTTTGATAAAGGAGACATTTCACTGATCTATATCGGGCTTTTTGCGGGGATACTGATTGCGGCCATATTAAGTGCCGTATTATATGATAAAGTCGGGCCGGGGGTATTAGGTATTATAGGAGCCGTTATTATTATGGGAGTAAGCATACAGTGGATGTATTTGGACGGTCAGGCTTCAGCTTTTCTCTTTGTTAGTAGCTTCGCAGCTTTAATCGCAGGAGTAGGATTCACAGTCGCTGCAGGTCTGATGGGTGCTGCTTTAGGCGGACCGCTACCAAGTTTAGTCCCTCGAATGGTCACGGTTCAATTTATAAGAGTTACAGTATCTGCAGTCATTCCTGTAATCAGCAGTATTGTTTTTGCAAAGGTGTATAAAGATAACCTTGCGACGGTAAGTGCAGAGAGCCAGGTTGCTAGTAAAGAAAATTTTACTCAGTCTCTACATGTAAAATCTGAAATCATTACGTATCATACCTTTTCTACGTTTTCGTGTGTATTGAGCATTGTGGTATTCATTCTCTCGTTTTTGATGTTTTTAACAGGTAAGGGACACAAGCTGGCTCACAAGCCGCATGATAAAGAAAAAAATAAAGAAAAGCTGAGTACAGAAGAGGTTCACAGTAAAAAAGCTACTCCCGTTTTTGAGCGTTCGCCTAAAGAGATTGTTGCGAATCAAGTCATTGGTGACAGCGAGTATAGAGAAGCTTTGAAAAAGTTTGGCCAGCCTAAACCTTCTCCTGATAAAATGCTGCATATGAGAGATCAAGAATATAGAAAAGCTCTTAAAAGGATGAAGGATATGGGACAATAAGTTAAACTGAAGAATTTTGAATAAAGAAGAGAAAGAGCAAACTCACGTGCAAGGGAGTTTGCTCTTTTAATTTTTGCATATACTTCTTTTTTACTACCACAGATATGTTATAATGGTAAAATTTAATAGGTTGAAAGGGAGGGAGTTTATTGCTGTATCAACCAAAATGGAGCAAAGCAAAGAAACGTTTACTGAGTTTTGTATGCGAATCTTTGCATTCAAGAGTAGATTTTCAAGTGATTAATTATCGAAAAGCACATGACCAGTTAGGTAGGGCTGTTATAACTGTTGATAAAGTAGAAATGTTAAATATGTGTACGATTACTGCTGAAAAAGAAGAATATTATAGAGAAAGAGATATTCGTATTCAGTTAGACGATTTTACTTATGATAATGTTTTTAATAATCGAGCAATCCAAGAACAAGCTCAAGAACAATTAAAAACGGAAGGTATTTATGCACAATATGATTTCTTTTCTGCTTTAGAGGAATATTTTAATTCACCAATTGAATTATCTTTAAAGTCGAATGACATGTTAATAAAAATATTGTGTATGCTGGACCGCCGTGTAGGAAAAAGAACTTTACGTAAAATGAAAGAATCTATTTTAGAAGAAAACACATTCGTTCAGGATTTTTATAAATTACGTTGTGAAGCAGAGAATATACATAGTAGCCAATGAACATAAACAGCACTTCTATTACATTCAAAAATCACTATATGTGTCATTGCTAATGAAATAACAGAAACAAATTTTAATTATCGCGAGGGAACTGAGTTAGGTATATAGATATCATTATTTAGTATATTTTAGATAGAAACAGTGCTTATAGCTGTGTTACAATATTCCTGGTATACAAAGTGAAAATTCATTTTTCCTTTGTGCAGGGGAATGGTATAAATAAGTGCCTTTCCTCTTTTCATTTTTTAGTTCTATCTTGCTTATTGAAAAAGCATATACATAAATGGGAAACAGTTTACATACGTAATTTAGAAATGAAATGGAGAGAGAGGTATCTGTGGAAAGAAACGAATTCAGAAGACAAAAAGCAACCCGGGCAAAAGAGAAGAGAAAGAAAAAGCTTAATCAGCACAATGTCTTAAACTTATTGCTAATCTTTATATCGGTATGTATTGTTTGTCTGCTAATCAACTTATCATTAAGATAGAAAAATTCACCAAAAAGAGTATGTAAAAGAGAGGAAGACAATTTAATATGAGTAATCAACAAACAGTAGCCGAAGGCTCTAACATCAAAGTGCTGCCGATTATTACGTCGTTTCTTATTGCCGGGTTTATCGGTTTATTTAGTGAAACAGCGCTAAATATGGCGTTAAAAGAGCTAATTTCAGGCTTTGGTATTCACGAAACAACGGCACAATGGCTAACAACAGGGTATCTATTAACGTTAGGAATTTTGGTACCTATTTCAGGTTTTATTCTTCAACGATTTACGACCAGACAGCTTTTTATAGCATCGCTAATTTGCTCCATCATTGGAACATTTATTGCAGCTATTGCACCAACGTTCGGGGTACTCATGATTGCCCGTGTCGTGCAAGCCGTTGGAACTGCTTTACTTTTACCGCTTATGTTCAACACGATTCTTGTTATTATCCCGCCGCATAAACGTGGAAAGTCAATGGGGATTATCGGCCTTGTTATTATGTTTGCGCCAGCTGTTGGCCCAACCGTATCAGGCTTAATCTTAAAAACATTAACGTGGCACTGGATTTTCTGGATTTCACTTCCGCTATTATTTGTTGCCTTAGTGTTTGGAGCTTTCTTTATGCAGAACGTTACCACACCAACGAAGCCAAAAATCGATATGATTTCTGTTGTTCTTTCAACAATAGGTTTTGGAGGAATCGTATTTGGATTTAGCAGCGCTGGAGAAGGCGGGGGCTGGGGAAGTCTACAGGTTATTCTAACTCTTGTGATTGGAACTGTTGCATTAGTTGCATTTTCTATTCGTCAAACGAAGATGAAAGAGCCAATGCTAGACCTTAAAGCCTTTAAGTATCCGATGTTTACAATCGGTCTTCTGTTAATTCTAGTCTGCATGATGGTACTGCTGTCTGCGATGATGATTTTACCTTTATACTTACAAACATCATTAGCTTTATCAACCTTTGCCGCTGGTCTAATGCTTCTTCCTGGAGGAGTGATTAACGGAATTCTTTCACCGGTTATGGGCGGATTATTTGACCGCTTTGGTCCCAAATGGTTAGTTATCCCTGGTCTTGTGATTGTAGCCGGCACCATGTATGGTTTTTCAACCGTAACGCTGGAAACGTCAACAGGGTTTATCGTTGCTCTGCACATTGCGCTTATGATAGCCATTTCGATGATTATGATGCCGGCTCAAACAAACGGATTAAACCAGCTTCCACCTGAGCTGTACCCGCATGGAACAGCGATTATGAACACTTTACAGCAGGTTTCCGGCGCAATTGGAACAGCTGTTGGAATTTCCATTCTTTCATCAGGTTCAAGAAGCTTCCTTGAGACGGTATCAGATAAAATGGATCCATTAAATCAAGTTCTTGCCTTTACCAACGGTGTTCAGCATGCGTTCATCTTTGCGATTATTGTTTCAATTGTTGGATTGGTTATCTCGTTCTTTATCAAGAGAGTTAATGTTGAACAAAAAGCACATTAATAAAAAACACAGACCATTATAGATGGTTTGTGTTTTTTTTTTGTGATAGGCGGACACTATAAGAAGAACTAGATGAAGTACATTGAGGTGAGTTCACTTATGATATCAAGAAAACACTTAGGATTTAACTTATCTATAATAGCAATTCCATGGTTATCATTGTTGTTTATAGGAAAACGCAGCATAAGACGTTATTCGTTAGCAGGGATTTTTATTATTATCTTTGAAATTATTAATCATTTGTATGGGCATCAGAGGAAGTGGTGGAAATTTTATGATAAAAAAGATTCGTTTATAAAAGATGAACTTCCTTTTAGTATTGGACCTTATATGCCTCTTTCAATGTGGCTGCTTAAATCTTCGTATGGAAACTTTAAGAAGTTTTTACTACTGAATATTGTAGTTGATGGAATCTTTGCTTTTTACTTTATTGATGTTCTTAAAAGGTTGAAAATTGTAGGTCTAAACCGATTAAATCATTTTCAATTTTTTATCTACCTTCACTATAAAGCATATTTGTTATATGGAGTGCAGTATTTATTTGAAAAGGTGAAAAGATGGAATTAATCTTATCTTTTGCTTTTAAACCTAAAACTCACGATATAAGCTATTACTAACGAAATAACAGCAGCAACACTAATCTTTATATAAGAAATCTCTAAAGCCCAAGGACCATATTGATTCGCGTTCAAATGGTACATAGACCACCATTGGCCACCTTGGCCTTTAGAAAAAGAGAAGATGATCCATAGAAGGAACAAAAACAGGAACCACACAAAAAAGATAATAATATTAGCGATTTTCTTATTTATTGGTTAACCCTCCACCTCATAATTTATAGGTAATGTGCTTATCTCTTATTATAGTAACAGTAATCAGAAAAACGTAAGAGTTTTTATTGAAAGAGGCTGAGTAATCTAATTGATGTTCGCTTTATGTAGTACTAAAATTAAACGTAGTAAGTCAAAAACATATTTCTACATAGAAGTAAAAACATAGAAGGGAGGAGGAATAAATGAGTGATCTTGAGTTCTCTGAACGAACCTATACAATCTCTAACTTTAAACAAAATGGGTATCAAAAGCTTGTTCTATCTAAACCAATTGATGAAAATGAAGCTGAAGTCCCAGTTACAAGGCAATGGTTTTGGAGTACGGATATAGGAGAATGGCAAGAAGTTGAAATTACGGTAGAGGGAAATAGTGAAAAGCCATATGAGGAATTCGTTGCAATGGCGGATTGTATATTGAAACAATTACATATCTATCTTAAAAGGTCATTCGAGTATTTAAAGCAGTTCATTTCTGCACAAAAATTTAGTGTCTATTATCTGTCCGCTGTAAGTTTTGGGCGGCTTTTAAATTTTGACGGACATATTCTTGCAGGATTTTCTTTAGGTTTTGTTTATGGGGATTACCCCAATGTATTTCAATATAAAGTAAAATTTAACAGGAGCGGATGGCCTATTGGTTTTGAAGGTGGACCGCTATAAAAAACAAGAGTAGAGAACGACATATCAGTTTGTAACTATATATTTAGGGCGAATTTTTCAAAAGCAGTTAAAGAGGGGAATGTACATTAAATGAGTAAATTCAGTGAAAAAAAGAAATTTGAAAAAGGATTCTCAGAAGAAGTAATTGACATAGCAGCGGTTACAGGTTCAGTAGGGATTGGTGCTGGAATGTCCAGTGGAGAGACTTTATGGACAGCATCAATTGATTTAATTGCATGGAAAAGTTTAGAGGAAAATGAAGCAGTCAAGAAAGAAGAGATACAGCTTAGATGGTTAGTGGACGAGGAAGAAGTGGAAAAAGCAATGAATCTACTGCAAAGTAATACCGTTGTAAAGCTACAAGTACGTACGGGAACGGATTCAATGATGCTCGTTAACATTCTGGAACCAGAGTATGAAGACGGAGAGTTAGAAACGATAGTAAAAAAATCAGTGAAGCCGATTTATTATCATGATGAAAAGCTTGGCAAGTTTACACTTGAAAAAAGTATTAAAGTTTTTGAAAGAAACATTGCTTGGGCGAATGAACAGTGCGAGCTGTATTTTGACTGGCATGAAGATGAAAGTATGATGAAGTCTGCGCTGAAGACAGCACACACACTTTTTGAGGAGGAGGATAAATGGAGCCAAAAAATTAGAATGTATGCCGCAGCGGAACTGGTCGATTTAGCAAATGATTGGCTGCAAGAAGAGGATGAAATAGAGGAAATTACAGAAGAAATGTTTATGGATTTTATGAGTTTAGACACTATATCCGTTTATCCAGAAGGAGATTTTGATTTTTATTTTTCTGATGGAGATATGTTTGCAGGACATAGTATCGTTGTAGAAGGAAATATAAATGGGACTTTTACTAGGGCTCAAATTGCAGGATAAATAGAGTGATTGAATGATAGTTAAAAAACAATTATGTAGTTTAAGAGAAGGTTTTTTATCCTTCTCTTTTTTTATTTGATTTTGTGGGTGAGTTAAAACAGATTATTAATATTATTTAAATTTATATTTAAATTTTTAACTTATTTATTAAAATTATTTAATTTTATTGTTTTTAATATTAAATAATTGTTGTATAATCAAATTAACTAAAAGAAGGAGATTTGATTATGGCTTATAAAGTACTTACAAATTGTCCTGTCTGCAATGAAACATTAAAAATTACAAAGCTGCAGTGCACCCATTGTCACACGACGATTGAAAATGAGTTTGAATTATCTAAGCTGGCATCCTTATCAAGTGATCAGCTTCATTTTGTAGAAGTGTTTTTAACATGCAGAGGAAATATCAAAGAAGTGGAAAAGGAACTGGGAGTTTCGTATCCAACCGTTCGAGGCAAGCTTACTGACATCATTTCATCTCTTGGATATGTAGAAAAGAAGAAAAATGAGGTAGACGAGAAAAAAGTTGTGTCTATGCTAGAAAATGGTGAAATTACGGCAGAAGAAGCCATCAAGCTCTTAAAAGAAGAATAGGGAGGGGATTTTTGTGAAAGAGGAAATTACAAAAGTGTTAACAATGGTTCAAGAAGGAAAAATTGATGCAGAAAAGGGATCAGAACTAATTCAAGTATTAAAAGAAAAAGAAGAAACAGGCAATAAGCTTTTAAAAAAACCGACTGCTTATTTAGATAAAACGTTAAAAATTCGAGTTGTGTCAACTGAAAACGATAATGTGAAGGTTAATTTGCCTATCAAACTTGTCAAGCTGGTATTAATGGCTGGACACAGCATCGCAGCGAGTATTCCTCAATCAGAAAAATATGTAAAAGATATAGACATAAACCTGATTGTTGAAGCAATTGAAAATGAGTTAGATGGTCAAATTGTTGATATTAAATCGGCAAACGGCGATACCGTTTCAGTCATTATTGAGTAATGGTTCGCTTATGATTCATGTAAAAGTGAAAACAAAAGATGTTCGATTTAGCATTCCAGTTCCATATGCTCTTTTAAACATTGCTATTAGCGTTGCTTTTTCAAAATTTATCCAGAAGCATGCGGATAAATGGACAAAAGAACATTTTAAAAGAAAAGGGCTGAATTTCACTTTTCCGATAATAGATAAAAGCATGCTAAAGCCTATTGTTAAGGAACTGAAGAAACATAAGGGAATGGTACTAGTAGATGTCAAAGCTACTGACGGTACGGAGGTAAGAGTTAGACTATGATGTAGCTTTGCAAAGTGCCTACCCGCGTGTAAAAATAAAGCCTTATTCGTCTATATAGATGTAAAAAAGGCTAAAAAAAGAGATCATACAGTTTGCTATCGTGCTGTATGATCTCTTTTTTTCTCTGCTTCTTTCTTTTTCTTATTTAACCTATATCTGGAGTGTGTACCCCGAAATATGGAAATAAACATAGTAATCCATATTCCTATCCACACTGACATCGTATTAAAACGCCCCTTTGCTACTTGATTTTATTAAGTATTTCTTTTTATTAAGCAGCTCTGTAGTTGATTTTATCTTTTTAAAAAATCCAAAACTCACTATCATAAGCTATTACTAACAAAATAACAGAATACTAATTTTTACGTAAAAAGCTTTAAAGCCCAGGGACTATATCTATGCGAATTCAACTGGCAGATAGACCACGATCGTCCACTTTTACCTTTAGAAAAAGAAGTGACAAGGCATAAAAGAAATAAGGTTTCCTTCATAAGGTAAATATTTTCCCATCAAAATGAGACATTGACAAAAAAAGTTCAGAAAAATATAATATTTATTATATTCTAATATTTTGATGCTTACATGTTTAAAAGCAGCTAGGAGTTTACATATGACTCATACATTATCCTTAAATTCTTTATGCAGGCTTCATACAAATTTAGCAGAAGTCGATATCCAAAAGATTGATGAAGTTGCTAAAAATTTGCCGCTTATTGCTGATTTAAACCGAGCAAATGTGTTTATTGATTGTTTAACAAAAGAAGGACAGCATGCAGTTGTAGTGGCAGAAGCTGCACCAGAAACTGCACCGTCAGTTTATGAACGTCCAGTCGCAGGGAAATTTGTGTACGAAGCGTTTGAACCAGCAGTATTTTACACGCTGCGAAATGGAAAACCGATGTCTTTAAATCGTGCCTTAACACAAGAAGGAAAAACGGTAGAACAAAGTGTGGTTCCTATTAAAGGATTTAATAATCGTGTAATTGCTACATTGATTATGGAGAAAGATATTAGTGAAGTAGTTGAACGTCAAGAAAAAATGAAAACGTTATCAAATACAAATGATACATTAAGCGAAATTTTAATGGAGATGACAGAAAATGCTTCGCTTATTCCAGAGTTTATTGGAGAGGCACTTTTCTTTATTGACCCTAATTTAAACATTCTATATTTTAATTCTGCTGCTTTCAATTTGGTTTCTGAAGTTTGTTCCTCAGAATGTAAGACAGGGAATCAAATCATCGAATATTTCCCTTGTTTAGAAGAGTTATTTTATCATCCAGAAAAGTTGTTTATGCACGAAGTGACTATTTTAAATAAGGTGTTTCAAGTCAAAAAAGTTAGTTTAAAACAAGAAAACCCAACGAATGGTGCTTTTATTACATTTCGAGATATGACTGAACTTAGAGAGCGAGAAAGAGAACTTGTTGTCAAATCAGTCATGATTCAAGAAATTCATCATCGCGTCAAAAATAATTTACAGACTATTGCGAGTTTATTAAGGCTTCAGATGAGAAGGGGTCTTCCTGAAGAAAGCAAGGCTCATTTTGTCGAGAGTCTTAACCGGATTTTAAGTATCGCTTCTGTGTACGAGATTATTCTTTCCAACTCTAGTGTAGACAATGTAGATATTCTTAGTTTGATTGAGAAAATTGGTAATATGCTAGTGTATAGCTCTACGGATGAAAATAAAAATATTTCAATTGAATATTCGGGCACTCAGCTTTTTACAGAGTCGGATAAAGCTGTCTCCATAGCATTAATTATTAATGAGCTCATTCAAAACTGTATGAAACATGCGTTTAAGGGGCGAGAAGAAGGTAAGGTTCACGTTTCTTTTCAACAGAATAACTGTGAGATAGAGGTTACAATTAAAGATAATGGTGTTGGGTACTCAAAAAAAGCCAAACCATCTTTAGGATTAGATATAGTTACCATGATGGTCACTCACGATTTATCTGGTCAATTTTCGATTGAGAGAACTGCAAATGGCACCATGGCATCAGCTAGGTTCCCATTAGAAAGAGGCGGACACCGTGACTAAACGAATTATGATTGTTGAAGATGAGTCAATTGTACGACTAGATTTATCAATGATGCTCTCTGATAATGGTTATGAAATAGTAGGAGAAGCTGGAGATGGAGAAAAAGCGGTTGAATTAGCTTTTGCACTAAAGCCAGATCTGATTATTATGGATATAAAAATGCCTAAGTTAAATGGACTAAAGGCAAGTGAAATTATTTCAAATAAATATAATATTCCTATTCTGCTGTTGACAGCATACAGCCAGAGGGAGTTTATTGATAAAGCAAAAAAAGCGAATATAGTAGGCTATTTAGTAAAACCGATAGCTGAATCAAATTTAATTCCAGCAGTTGAAATCGCTCTACAGCAAGCAGAAAATGCAAAAATGTATGAGCAAAAAGTTCAGGAAATGAATAATGAACTGAAGAAACGAAAAATCGTTGAAAAAGCAAAAGGAATTTTAATGAATAAATATAATTTAACAGAAGATCGTGCTTTCAAAAAAATGCGGACTATTAGCATGAAAAAGCAGGTTACACTAGAGAAGTTAGCAAAACACATCATTGAGAAATATGGAACTTAACCTCACTGTACAAGTAAATAGTTTGAGCAAAGGTGCTTAGTGGTTTTAAGTGATAAAAAACCACCTGGCACCTTTTTGTCTTTTTTAAGGGAACAATTTTAATCTTTCTATAGTAGCAAAGCTCTTAACAAGTTACTTCATACGCTTTAAATAGATAGAAATAGTTAAACTATTATCTATTTAAATAAAAATCATCATATAGGGGGAATTGGGTGTGGTTATCATTGGGAAAATCGTGATTTATATTATCATGACTTGTGCAGTGTGTGGGGCTATTGCTGCGATTAGAAATAGTGATGAAGGATTAGGAAAGCAATTCATGGAAGGGTTGCATTCTATCGGGTATATTTTTATACCAGCGGCTGGTATCATGGCTGCAACTCCATATCTTTCGTGGTTTATTAGTACGGTATGCGGTCCTTTTTTCTCAGCTATTGGGGCAGATCCTGCTATCGCAGCAACCTCTATCTTAGCAACGGATATGGGAGGGTATCAATTAGCACACGTATTAAAAGAGTCGTATGAAGGATGGGTCATGGCCATGATAGTAGGATTTATGGCCGGAGCAACCATTGTATTCTCGATTCCAGTAGGACTGGCCATGCTTGATAAACGCGACCACAAATATATGGCGCTCGGCGTCATGTCAGGTGTGTTAACGATTCCAATTGGGGCTTTTATTTCAAGTGTTTTAATTATGGTAACCAATTCTGATGTGCGTAAAATTATTTCCACTACAAGTGATTCAACATACGAGTTTACGATAAGTTATTTGAAAATTATTTTGAATTTATCTCCACTTTTATTATTTGTTGTGCTATTAGCGGTAGGACTATATTTCTTGCCAGATTTGATGATTAAAGGATTTATGTGGTTTGGGCGTATTATGGATGCCGGAATTAAGCTAGTTCTTGTTTTCTCCATTGTTGAAATTTTTACGGGCCTATTCTCTCATTTATTTGGAAGCTGGGGATTTCATCCGATCATGGCTGATAAAGCGGATCAATTCCGTGCGCTAGAAACAGCAGGTTATATTGGCATCATGCTTGCTGGTGCATTTCCTATGGTTTATTTGCTTCAAAAATATGCAGGAAAGCCGCTTGAAGCTGTAGGGAAAAAACTTGGATTAAGTAAAGAAGGCAGTGCAGGTATTTTAGCTACAATTGCTAATATTTTAGCGATGTTTAAGCTTATTCGCAGCATGCCTCCAAAAGACAAAGTTATTAATATTTCGTTTGCAGTTTGCTCGGCATTCTTATTAGGAGATCATTTGTCTTTTACAGCCAATTTCCAACCGACATTAATTCTTCCAGTTATTATCGGGAAGTTCTCTGCAGGTGTAATAGGCATTGGTTTAGCATATTGGCTATCTGTTCCAAAAGCCTTAGAGCTAGAAAAGAAGGATCGCGAAGCAGGCATTATTGGAAAAGACGAGTACTTAAGTTCAGCAGCTGAAGAAAATGAAAAGGTAGAAGAAAAAAGCAGTAAGACACAAGTGATGTAAGCATTGTATAGAATTTATACGATAAGGGAGAGGTAATTTTTTATGAGTGAAGAAAAAAAGCGTTTTATTCAAGAGTTTGTGCCGGGAAAACAAATTACATTGAGCCATTTAATTGCAAATCCAGATCCGGATATGTTTGAAAAATTAGGTATACAGCAAGAAGGAGCTCTAGGCATTCTAACATTAACTCCAAGCGAGACGGTTATCATTGCCGGTGATTTGGCTACAAAAGCTGCACATGTTCAATTAGGTTTTTTAGATCGTTTTACAGGAAGCCTTGTTATTGTGGGAAGCGTTTCAGAAGTAGATATGGCAATGAGAGAAATTAATCGTTTTCTCTCCGAAACATTAGGGTACACGCCTTCAATTATTACAAAATCCTAATAGTATAGGAGGGAAGAATTATGCATAAAAAAAATAGAGCCATGCTCATTGGTTCAATTGGTGCCGGCAAATCGACATTAACAAATGCTCTGCTTGGAAAGCCGGTAGAGGCAGTTAAAACACAAGCTTTAATCTATTATGATTGGATCGTTGATACACCTGGAGAATATGTTGAAAATCCTTTTTTTTATAAAAATATTATGGCAACCGCTCTTGAAGTTACACATGTGTTATATTTGCAGGACGCCACCAAGAAAAAGACAGTCTTTCCGCCTAATTTTAGTACAGGCATTAATAAGTTAGCTATTGGGGTCATTACAAAAAGTGATGCAAAAGATGCTGATGTGAGCTTAGCGATTAAAAAAGCAAGGCAAGTAGTTGTAAATGGTCCTATTGTTGTTACTTCTTCCCGCAACAAAGAAGGGCTTGAAGAGGTTCGAGCTTTGGTACAGTGTCAGTCTCTACAAGAGATGAAAGAGTGCAGTGATAATTGGAAATCGAAAACTATTATTTTTTAATGAAAGCCTTTACAATTTATAAAAAATCAGTTATATTCTAAATATACAAAAAAATTACGGGCAAAGGCGCCTTATACAGCTATCTTTCAGGAGATAGTTCGTATGAGGTGCCTTTTTTATTTGACTAAAACACGACTAATTAGCAATCAGTAATGAATAAAACCTTTTGCTGATTGAAGGTTGATGAGGTGGAGGGGTATGAAACAATACGAACCGCTAAAAGAGGAGATTATCAGCGCAGGAATTGATATAGGAACAAGCACAACCAAAATTGTGTTAAGCAAATTTTCTCTGATGAATATGGCAGGAGGAACACACTTGCCGCGTATTGAGATTATTGATAAAGAAGTTATTCATCGCAGCCCGATTTATCGAACACCACTTCTCACATCAACAACGATTGATATTGAAGCAATAGAGAAGCTTGTTAGAAATGAGTATGATAAAGCAAACGTTGGATCTGAAGATATTAAAACAGGTGCCGTGATTATTACAGGTGAAACAGCAACTAAGCAAAATGCGGAAGAAATGATTCACCATCTATCAAATCATGCGGGGGAGTTTTTAGTTGCAACTGCGGGTCCTGATTTAGAGGGAATTATTGCAGCAAAAGGATCAGGAGCTTATCAATATTCTAAAAAAATGAGCAAAACTATTGCCAATATAGATATTGGTGGGGGAACAGCTAATGTAGCAGTTTATCGAATGGGAAGGCTGTGTGGAACCTGCACACTGCACATAGGAGGCAGGCTGATAGAGTTTTCGGAAGATAAAATCAGCAGTATTTCGCCACCTGTTAGAAACCTATTAAGAGAGTGGAATAGTACTCTTGCAACAGGTGATGTACTGGTGGAAGAAGAGGTAAAGAAAATAACAAATTATATGGCTGACGTGATTAGTAGAATGCTAACACGTACCATGACTGCAGAAGACAAGGTACTGCTTTTAGGTCATGAACCAAATTGGAAAGAAGAAATTGATGTCATTATGTTTTCTGGTGGAATCAGTGAGTGCCTCTATCAATATGAGTCTAAAGATTTTGAACAAGCTCCTTACCACGACATAGGAATGATGCTTGCGGACTCTTTAAGGGGTAGTCAGAGTTTGAAAGGATGGTCATGGATTCAGCCTGATGAAACCGTTCGCGCAACCGTTCTTGGTGCTGGTACACAAACGACTGAAATCAGTGGAGCCACGATTCAAGTAGAAACCAAAGATTTACCTGTACGAAATGTACCTGTTTATCAAATTTCGTTTAAGGATGGGTTTCAAAAAAGTGTTCATCACTTGAAGGATGCTGTAAAAGATGCAATTGAGATACATGACCCGCAGCAGGAGGGACAAAATTTTGCCTTGTACTTATCTGGGCTTCCGTACGTAGGATTTCGAGATATTCAACAATTAGCAAAAGGTCTGCTAGAAGCGGTGAAACAAAAAAACAAAAGAGATCAGCCGCTCATTATTGTTCTTGAGAGCGATCATGCCAAGGTATTGGGCCAAACGCTTGTTGCTCAAGATTCTTCGCAAAGCATTATTTGTATTGATCAAATTAAGGTGGAACACGGTGACTACTTAGATATTGGCCAATTGCTACAAACAAGCGTAGTACCGGTAGTAGTCAAAACCCTTACGTTCCACTCATAAGAAAGGGGGCTTCATTGGTGAAGTTACATACACATTATTTAGGTGCTGTTTATCAATTTTCTGATTTGAAAGATTTGTTTGCTAAGGCAAATGAAGAAAAGTCTGGTGACCGGCTGGCAGGTTTAGCTGCAGAAACCGTTCAAGAAAGAATTGCAGCAAAAGAGGTGCTTAGCGAATTAACACTTGCTGATATTCGCGAAAACCCAATGATCTCACCTGAAGAAGACGAAGTATCTCAAATTATTGAGAGTCAAGTAAATGAACCTATCTATCAAACAATGAAAAATTGGTCCATAGCAGAGCTTAGAGAGTATATCTTAAGTGATGAAACAACGGGTGAGGATTTAAAGAGGATTAGTCGAGGGTTAAATAGTGAAATTATTGCTGCAGTAGCAAAGCTAATGTCAAATCTTGATTTAGTTCACGCAGCGAATAAGATGGAGATTTTAACAAAATGTAATATTACTATTGGCCAAAAAGGGGTCTTAGCTTCTAGACTGCAGCCTAATCATCCTACAGACAATGTAGAAGGAATGATTGCTTCTTTAAAAGAAGGGCTGTCTTACGGAATTGGAGACGCGGTTATTGGTATTAATCCTGTAGATGACTCAGTTGAAAGTGTAAAAAGGCTGCTCCACGCCACAAAAAATTTTATGAATGATTGGGAGATTCCAACTCAAAACTGTGTCTTAGCTCATGTTACGACTCAGATGAAAGCCATTGAACAAGGAGCACCAGCGGATATGATTTTTCAAAGTATTGCGGGAACAGAAGCAGCTAACCGCTCATTTGGAATCAGCGCTGCCTTATTAGAAGAGGCGAATCAATTAGCTAAAAGTCATGGAACAGGAACAGGGCCTCAGCGCTTATATTTTGAAACAGGACAAGGTTCTGAGCTATCAGCTGAAGCGCACTTTGGAATGGATCAGCTAACGTTAGAGTCGCGTAACTATGGATTTGCACGTCATTATGACCCTTACATTGTAAATACCGTGGTCGGCTTTATTGGACCGGAGTACTTATATAACAATAAACAAGTTATTCGCGCAGGCTTAGAAGATCATTTTATGGCAAAGATGCATGGAATTCCGATGGGTGTAGATATTTGTTACACCAATCATATCAAAGCAGATCAAAATGATATTGAAGATCTAGGTGTATTGCTAACAGCTGCAGGCGTTAATTTTATTATCGCAACACCAATGGGTGATGATTGTATGCTTAACTACCAATCAATGAGCTACCACGATGTAGCGACTTTGAGGCAAACGATGGGGAAACAGCCTTCTCCTTTATTTGCAGAATGGCTTGAGAAAATGGGGATTTTTGAACAAGGGAAATTAAGTAAATACGCAGGAGATCCAAGTATTTTTACAAGGTAGGTGATAAAGAGGATGAATCCTGAATTGATTGAAAAAATTACACGATCCATTGTTGAAAAGCTAGAAAAACAATCTAGTTTCGAACAAAGTTCTCCCACTGACGAACGTCAAAGCAGCGTAGCTTTTTGGGCTCATACATCCAACGCCAATACGAAGGTAATTAATGAACCTCTAGCTGAAGTGATAGAAGAAGAGTCGGCAAAGGAATTAATTAAATTTCCGAATATTCAAGAAAATGATTCAACATCTCTGCCTGAAAGTAAAATGCCTATTCAGCAGGAAGAGAACGTTGAACCAAAGCAGCAGGTTCCGGGTATTAAAAATCCAGTGAATCAAGAAGAATTAGATACATTGATTCAGAAAACACCTGCCCGAATCGGGATTGGCAGAGCAGGTTTACGTCCGCGGACAGAAACATGGCTGAAATTCCGCTATGACCATGCAGCAGCCGTTGACGCTGTGTATGGCAATGTGAACGATGACCTTTTAAAACGGCTGAATTTATTTAAAGTAAATACTCAGGTAACGGATAAAGAAGTATACATTCGCCGGCCGGATTATGGACGAAAGCTATCAGACGAAGCAAAAAAGTGCATTCAAGAGAGATGTACCAAATCACCAACTGTTCAAATTATTGTTTCTGATGGTTTAAGCTCCAAGTCCATTGAAGAAAATGTCGAAGATGTTTACCTATCTCTTCAACAGTCCTTAAAAAGCGCAGGTTTAGATGTAGGCGTTCCGTTTTACATAGAAAAAGGTCGAGTTGCTGTAATGGACGACATTGGTGAACTTCTGACGCCAAAAGTGGTGGTACTTTTGATTGGAGAACGCCCGGGACTTATAAGCGCAGAATCTTTAAGTGCCTATTTATGCTATGAACCGAAAAAAGGAATGATCGAAGCTGAGAGAATGGTGGTTTCCAATATTCATAAAGGCGGTATTCCTCCAGTTGAAGCGGGTGCTTATCTCGGTACATTGGTTCAAAAAATTTTAAAATATGAAGCTAGCGGAGTATCGCTTGTTCAAAAAGAACAATAGAGGTGAATAAGAGTGGCTTTAACACGTATCCATGCTGACATTTTAGCTGTTCGTGTGATTCCAAATGTGGATGACGCCTTAGTTCAACAGTTTAACTTGCAGCCTTACCATAGAAGTTTAGCCATGTTTACATCAAGTATCGATGACGTAGGCTATACAGCTTTAGATGAAGCCACTAAAAGAGCAGACGTTGAGGTAGCTTATGCCCGTTCCTTTTATGCTGGCGCTGCCCATGCGTCAGGTCCGCTATCAGGTGAAATGATTGGGGTATTAGCGGGTCCGAGTCCAGATGAAGTTAAAGCTGGCATTGATGCTGTTTTACAAGTGACAGAATCAGATGCCTATTTTGAAGCGTTAGATGAAGAGAAAAATCACGCGCTGTATGCACATGTGGTGGCAAGAACAGGTTCTTATCTTTCTAAAGAAGCAGGAATCGATATTGGCGAACCACTAGCTTATTTAATTGCCCCTCCACTAGAGGCTATGTATGGACTTGATGTAGCGCTTAAAGCAGCTGATGTAGAACTTGTGAAATTTTTTGGCCCTCCTTCTGAAACAAATTTTGGCGGTGGGTTTTTAACAGGATCTCAATCAGCCTGTCAAGCAGCTGCTGATGCGTTTCGCCAGGCTATTTTAGACATTGCAAGAAATCCAGTTCATTACTAAAAAGCTTATAGACAGTAGAAAGGAGTTGTTGGATATGCAGTTTGATCAAGATCTTCAATCTTTACAAGAGATGCGGGATGCAGTGGAAAAGGCAAAAGCCGCACAGCAGGCATACTTGAATTTTTCACAAGAACAAGTAGATCGCATTGTTGAACGAGTTGCCGAAGCAGCCTATTCTAAAGCATTAGAATTAGCGAAAATGGCAGTGGAAGAAACGCGAATGGGTGTTGTAGAACATAAGAAAATCAAAAATGAGGTAGGATCTAGAGCTGTTTATGAATCAATTAAAAATGAAAAAACAGTAGGGATTGTTCACGAAGATAGAGCGAACAAAGTGCTAGAAGTCGCCTCTCCTTTTGGAGTTGTTGCTGGAATTATTCCTACAACTAACCCAACTTCAACGGCTATCTTCAAGACATTAATTAGTTTGAAAACTAGAAATGCTCTAGTGGTCAGCCCTCATCCCCGAGCAATGAACTGTACAGTGGAAGCGCTTAAAATTTGTGCACATGCAGCAGTTGAAGCGGGAGCTCCAGAAGGACTTATTGGTTGGATTTCCAATCCTTCTATGGCTGCAACCAATGAATTAATGAAGCATAAAGATGTGAATTTAATTTTAGCAACAGGCGGAAGTGGTCTCGTTCGCGCAGCGTATAGTTCTGGGAAACCAGCTTATGGTGTAGGTCCAGGAAATGTACCTGTATATATTGAAAAAACTGCGAAGGTTGACCAAGCAGTAAAAATGATTGTCGATAGCAAAACGTTCGACAATGGCACGATCTGTGCAACCGAGCAAGCAATTGTTGTCGATCTTAATATTCAACAAATGGCTATTAGAGAATTAAAGAATAATGGAGCCTACTTTTTAAATTCAGAAGAGAAAGCCAAGATGGAAAAAGTGATTTCACCGATTCCAAAGAAGCTTAATCCAAATATTGTTGGTCAAAGTGCTGTGAAAATTGCTGAAATGGCAGGTATTACAGTACCTTCTGATACACGCATCTTAGTTGCTGAAGAAACAAAGGTGGCCAAGGATGTACCATTTTCAATTGAAAAGCTAGCACCTATCTTCCCATTGTATACAGCTAAGAACGACGAACAAGCAAGGGAATTATGTTTAAGCTTATTAAACCTTGGAGGAAGAGGTCACAGCTTATCGCTTCATACAAACGATGATGCTGTAGCTAAAACGTTTGCTCTTGAAATGCCGGTCTCAAGATTGATGGTCAACACACTCTCGTCAGTGGGAGCTGTGGGTGGTACCACTGGGCTTAAGCCTTCCTTTACATTAGGATGCGGTTCGTTCGGAGGTAACATTACATCAGACAATGTGACCGCTCGACATTTATTAAATATTAAGCGAATGGCTTATGGTACAAAAGAGGTGACAATTCCAAAACCATCTCTATCTTTTAACTCCGCTTCATCAGATACAAAAGATCATCAAGACGTACAGGAAATTGTCAACGAAGTTATGAATCAATTAAAGCCACAGGGACCAATTGATTCGGCAGCAATTGCTGAAATGGTTAATCAAGCACTTCAAAAATATCAAACAAACTAATTAGGGGGAATTAAAAATGGCAAGAGAACTAACAGCATTAGGAATGATTGAAACAAAAGGATTAGTAGCATCAGTAGAGGCAGCAGACGCAATGGTAAAAGCAGCAAACGTACATTTAGTTGGTAAAGTTCACGTAGGTGGAGGAATTGTAACGGTTTTAGTACGCGGTGACGTAGGTGCGGTAAAAGCAGCAACAGATTCTGGTGCGGCAGCTGCACAGCGCGTTGGAGAACTTATTTCCGTTCACGTTATCCCACGCCCACACAATGAATTAGAAAGTATTTTACCAAAAATTGATAGTGAACTATAAGCTTAAAAAGTTAGGAGCATAGCGCATGAATAAGCAGGCCATTCAATCGATTGTAGCAGAGGTTGTTCAGCAGTTAAGTCAAACAGCCAAGCAAAGCAATACAGTCCCAATGGCTGTATCTGCTAGACACTGTCACTTAAGTATAGAAGATGTAGAAGCTCTTTTTGGAGCAGGGTATGAGCTAACAAAAAAATCAGACCTGTCTCAGCCTGGGCAATTTGCAGCTAATGAAACAGTTACTATTGTGGGACCTAAAGGAAGCATCGAAAAGGTGCGAGTCCTTGGTCCAGCAAGGAGTATAACTCAAGTGGAGGTCAGTAAAACAGATTCAATTAAACTTGGTTCTGTTCCTCCACTACGTGAGTCTGGAGATATAAAGAATTCAGAAGCGATTACATTAGTTGGACCAAAGAGCAGCATTTACAAGAAAAAAGGCTTAATCATTGCACGAGCTCATATTCATATGACGCCGGATGATGCTGAAGCTTATGGTGTGAAAAATGGTCAGTGTGTTCGCATTACCTCTCAAGGAGAAAGACCTACTACGCTCGAACGTGTATTAATTCGAGTTTCGCCAAAGTTTAAGCTTGAAATGCATATTGATACAGATGAAGCGAATGCTGGGCTAATTTCTACCGGAGCTACAGGGATTCTTTCTCTATACGAGGAAGCTTTATGAACAATCATGCTCTGATTGAACAAATTGTAGTAGAAGTTTTAAAACGATTAGATAAATCAGACAAGCAGCCCCTAAACGTAAAGCCAAAGCTGCTGATTGTGAAAGAGTCGGCGGAAATTGATCCAATTCAAATCAAAAAGTTAGAAACAAGCTGGACACTGGTTTATGGCGATGACCAAAAAGAAAACCTTCCAAAAGATATACAAGGTATTTTATTTGCAGAAGCAAAGCAGGACCTGCTAGTAAAAGGGGCTCTTGGTATGACAGATACACTAGAAAGTTATCTTTTGGCTGAGGCTTTGCTAGAAGGAATTTCTGTTTCACTCATTCCTTCTGTAACTTTAGGAAGCGTTTTGCTGTCCAGTAATCAAAAAAAACCAGTAAACAACAAATATGCAGCACATTTAATTGCTTGTAAAAATACATTAGAAAGCTTTGGGGTAAAAATCCAATCATTTGAGAGATTTTTGCAATCAGGCTTAAACAGACACTCTTTATCATTTACAGAACGAGTGCTAACCCAAAGACATGTGAAATTAGTAGAAGAAGAAAAAATTACTGTTTCACCTAAAACGATTATCACTCCTTTAGCGCGCGATACAGCAAGAGAATTAGGAAAAGAAATTTGCGTGATAGACGTAGAGGGAGCGGATGTTTTATGAAAATAGGGACAGTAATTGGTAACGTCTGGGCAACAAGAAAAGAAGATAACTTACGCGGTTTAAAGTTTTTAGTTGTTCAACCTGAACTTTTAAATAAATCGAATAACGACTCTTCTTTTATTGCAGTTGATCGTATTGGAGCCGGGATTGGTGATAAGGTAATGGTTACTCAAGGAAGTGCCGCAGCACATATGGCATCCGACACTCCATTACCCATTGATGCAATTATTATCGGGATTATAGATTCTGTTGATATAGAAAGAGGTGGAGAGAATGGCTAAAGCTCTTGGCATGATTGAAACAAGAGGCTTAATAGGTTCAATTGTCGCAGCGGATGCGATGTTAAAATCAGCTGATGTCCGTTTAGTGAAGCAAGAAAAAGTGGATGCAGCCCTTGTAACAGTGTTAGTTGAAGGTGATGTTAGTGCAGTACAAGCAGCTGTAGATATGGGAAAAGAAGAAGCGGCTCGCGTTGGAGAATTAGTGTCAGCGCATGTAATTCCCCATCCTGATGAAGAGGTTGGAAATAGCCTATTAAAAGATGAAAATAAAGAATCGCAGTCAAAGGAGACACCTAAAGACAATAAAGCGACTAAAAAATCATCTGCTGCTAAAACAAAATCCAGTATTCAATATAAAGCAAAAGCAGATTCTGCTGCTGTAGAAGAAGATCAAAAAGTAGAATAGCATACATATAAACGACGAGGAATGGGGGATAAATCATGGCATTTAAGCGTAAAAAAATAGCTGTAATTGGAGCGGGATTTACAGGGGCCACAGCAGCATTAATGATGGCACAAAAAGAACTTGGAGACGTAGTGTTAGTTGATATTCCTTCCCAGACTAACCCGACTAAAGGAAAAGCACTTGATATGTTAGAGGCAAGCCCGGTCCAAGGATTTGACGCTAATATTAAGGGAACATCTAGCTATGAGGACATTCAGGATGCAGATTTAGTATTAATTACTGCAGGACTTCCAAGAAAACCGGGAATGAGTCGTGACGACCTAGTCTCAACAAACGCGAAAATTATGAAAGAAGTATCGGAAAATGTAAAAAAGCATGCACCAAACAGTTATATTATTGTATTAAGTAATCCAGTTGATGCAATGACCTACGTTTGCTATAAAACCACCGGGTTCCCTAAAAATAGAGTAATAGGCCAATCTGGTGTATTAGATACAGCCCGCTTTAATACATTTGTTGCTCAAGAATTAAATATCTCTGTTGAAGATGTATCAGGGTTTGTTTTAGGCGGACACGGAGACGATATGGTGCCATTAGTCCGTTATTCGTATGCTGGAGGAATTCCACTTGAAAAAATCATTTCACCTGAACGGATAGAAGCTATCGTAGAGCGAACGCGCAAAGGTGGAGGAGAAATCGTTAACCTGCTTGGAAATGGAAGTGCCTATTATGCTCCTGCTGCTTCTATGGTTCAAATGGCAGAAGCGATTCTAAAGGATAAGAAGCGAATTCTGCCTTCCGTAGCTTATCTAGAAGGTGAATATGGCTGTAATAATCTTTACCTGGGTGTACCTACAATCCTAGGAGGAGATGGAATTGAACATATCATTGAACTTCCTTTAACGGAAAAGGAAAATGAAGGGTTAAAACGTTCAATCGAATCCGTACAAAGCGTTATGGCTATTTTAGAGTCATCAGAAGTATTCAGCTAAACTAATTTCTTATTATTTCAGCTGCCTATTATTAAAATTTAGAGGTATTTTCAAGTTATGTACTTGAAGGAATTGGACCAATAGAAACTGCTGAATATTTTCTAATCATTTGAGTGTGTTAAGGAACTTTTCAGCAGAAAAAATAATAAAGATACAGAAAACTGAGTGAAATGCATCCTGCTACATTTGTAGGGTGCATTTTTGTATGAATAAGTGATATTACTTTTATATTTCACAGAAAAGTAAATAAACCTTGCTTAATTATTTTTAGAACTTGGGTCATACGCGATACGCTTTGCAATGCTCCCGCTACTCATCCTGATGACTTTATATCATTGCTTACTTTTTTAATATGATTAAGAAACAGCAAAGTCCACCCATTATATTTTCCGTTCCCACGCTCATATCCATATAAAATCATGAATATGTTTTTAATACGTCGTTAAGCGTTTCAACTAGCTACAAAAAAATATAAAAATTTATATTGACAGTGGAACCATATGATTTTATAATTATCCTTAATTCAAGATATTTTAATTCGAGATTTTAAAGTGATGAAAAAATAGGAGGAATAAAAAATGGTGAGCATTGGTTTATTGTTAATACGTTTAGTTATTGGATTATCTTTTATGGCACATGGAACTCAGAAATTATTTGGATGGTTTGGCGGCCACGGCTTAAAAGGAACGGGCGGCTGGTTTGAATCCATCGGAATGAAGCCAGGTGTTAGAATGGCGTTAATGGCTGGATTATCCGAGCTAGTAGGCGGAGCTTTATTTGCTGCAGGACTTCTTACACCGCTAGGAGCGCTTTTGATTGCCGGAACAATGGTCATGGCGATTGTGAAAGTACACGGTCCGAATGGATACTGGGCAACACAAAATGGGTATGAATATAATCTTACGCTGTTAGTTGTAGCAATCGGTGTAGCAATTGCAGGACCAGGTTATTATGCACTAGATACGTTTATTTTCTAAAAGAGAAAATGGGTTGAATAAGAAAGACGCTTTTATTTTTTGACTAATATCTCGAATTCGAGATATTTATGATAAATAGTTGTAATTTTAAGAGGGATAACGAAACATATGACGAAAAATGTATCGAAGGAGATGGTAGTAATGAGTAAAAAAACAGCGGGTATTCATCATATCACGGCGATTGTAGGTCATCCTCAAGAAAATGTTGATTTCTATGCGGGCGTGTTAGGATTACGCTTGGTCAAACAAACGGTAAACTTTGATGATCCAGGAACTTATCATCTTTACTTTGGGAATGAAGGGGGAAAACCAGGAACGATTATTACATTCTTCCCGTGGGCAAATGCACGACAAGGAAAAATAGGTGACGGGCAAGTTGGCGTAACTTCCTATGTGGTGCCAAAAGGTGCGATGGACTTTTGGGAACAGCGATTAGCTAAGTTTCGGGTTCCAGCTACAAAGATGGAGCGATTTGGAGAACAGTATTTAGAGTTTGACGACCCTCATGGTTTACATCTAGAGATTGTGGAAAGAGAAGAAGGAGAAAAGAATACGTGGCAAGTCGGTGAAATTAAACCTGAAGTGGCTATTAAAGGATTCGGAGGGGCTACGTTATTATCTGTTAAGCCTCATGAAACAGCTCAGTTATTAGAAAGCGTAATGGGTCTACAAAAAGTAGGGCAAGAAGGAGATTTTATACGTTTTCAATCATCAGCTGACATTGGAAATGTGATTGATTTAAAATTAACAACGATTGGACGCGGGCAAATGGGCGTTGGAACGGTTCACCATATTGCATGGCGAGCAAAAGATGATGAAGATCAATCAGAATGGCAGAAATACGTAGCCGACAGCGGATACGGAGTAACGGCTGTTCGAGATCGAAATTACTTTAATGCGATTTATTTTAAGGAGCACGGAGAAATTCTATTTGAAATTGCAACAGATCCTCCAGGCTTTGCTCATGATGAGTCACTTGAAACAATGGGAGAAAAACTCATGCTGCCTGAACAGTACGAAACCCATCGAGATCAAATTGAAAGAGCTTTGATTCCTTTTGAAGTGAGAGAATTAGACTAAATTTTAATGAAAGAATTCTTTTAGTAATAGTAAAACGCTAGTTCAATCCTACATTAGGTATAAAGAAGGAATTAATTTATCTATATATAAAACTAATATCTATATTTGAAACACCGTGGTAATATGAAATTAATTCCAAGTAAGGAGGTGAATAGATGACGAAAACTATTGGTCTTATTTGTGGAAGCTTACGAAAGAATTCGTATAACCGAATGATTGCTGAGTCATTGACTACATTAGATGACTCAGCTCAATATCGCTGGATTGAAATAAGCAGCCTGCCTTTTTTTAATGAAGATTTAGAAGCTGACGGATCACCAGAATCTGTCGCATCCTTTAGAGCTGCGATTCAAGATGTTGACGGCGTTATTATAGTTAGTCCAGAGTACAATTCAGGAATTCCCGGAGTGTTAAAAAATGCCTTGGACTGGGCATCAAGACCTCGGACCTCTTCTGTTTTAAACAGAAAACCAGTTGGCCTAATTGGAGCAACTCCAGGAGGCTTCGGTACGGCTTTTGCTCAAATGCAAACGAGAGAAGTACTGGAAGCTATGCAAGTCAACGTTTTACCATTTCAAAAAATGCTGATTTCGCAAGTTCATGAAAAAGTTGATGCTCAACAAAAAGTACTAACCGATGAATCAACAAAACGTTATCTTCAGCGCTACCTACAGCAGTTCATTCATTGGGTTGATCAAGCGCCTGTTCCTGTTCTAGATTAAGAGAGAGAACACACCTCACGAACCTTCACCTCAGAAATAGCTTTTCTTTCTATACATGTTTTACCTAACAGATCATAAATGAAATCCAAAAAACCGTTCAAATTATAGATCGCTTGTAAGGAATGGAAGAGGTACATGTATCCTTACTTGCCTTAATTTAAGGAGGATTATAAAATGTCTGATCTTTACTCTCGCCTTTCAAAAGATGATGCTGCCGTGCTTTTAGTTGACCACCAAACGGGGCTTATTTCCGGCCTTGTACGTGACTATGGTGTTGATGAATTTAAAAACAACGTATTAGCTCTTGGTGATACAGCTAAATTCTTTGATTTACCGGTTATTTTAACAACTAGCTTTGAAAATGGACCCAACGGCCCGCTCATGCAAGAACTCGTTGATCTGTTTCCTAATGCGCCAAAAATAGCTCGTCCTGGACAAATTAACGCGTGGGACAACGAAGAGTTTGTTAAAGCCATTAAAGCGACCGGGAAAAAACAGCTGATTATCGCCGGTGTAGTGACAGATGTCTGCGTTGCTTTTCCTGCACTTTCTGCCATTAAAGCAGGCTACGAAGTGTTTGTTGTGACGGATGCTTCCGGAACGTTTAATAAGCAAGTCGCAGATGCAGCATTAACGCGTATGGCTCACGGGGGCGCACAGCTTATGAACTGGTTTAGCGTAGCGTGCGAGCTGCAGCGTGACTGGCGCAACGACGTTGAAGGTTTTGGCAATTTAATTTCTAGTCATCTTCCTGGTTATCAAAACTTAATGGGCAGCTATAGAGGAGCACAGCGCGATTTCACCAAGCAAAGTGTCTAACATAGCGGAGCTTCATTTTGCTAAAGGTCGTTCTCTTTACATATAAGACATGAAAGTAGAATGGCATCTGTGGATCATTTATGTGACGGAGAAAACGTAACGACATAAAAGTAATTGTTAGATAGGTGAGCCGACTGATGAACAGCTGGCTCACCTATCTTTTACTACGCTACCTGTCATGAAATATGCGTCTCTTGTATATAAAATAAAGTATATTAACGACAGCTTGATAGATGATAGGAAGGGATGCGGAGTAGTGGAAGAAAAAAAAGTTACGTGGCTGGAGCTTTTTTATGATTTGTTATTTGTGGCAGCCGTTGCGACTGCTACGCATGTTTTGCTTCACGTTGAACAAGGGTATATTCATGGAGAGTATTTGTTAAAGTTTGTACTGATCTTTATTCCGATATGGTGGGCGTGGACGGGACAAACGATGTTTATCAATCGATTTGGACAAGATTTTTTGCATCAGCGCATCTTTATGATTTTTCAAATGCTGTTTGTTCTTATCATGATCTCAAGCCTGTCCGTAGATTTTGATCAATATTACGTGTCTTTTTTGATTGGCTATATCGGGCTAAGAGCGTTAACCTCGATTCAATATCTTATTGTCCAAAAATTTGAACAGAGTGAGAGAAAAAAAGTTGCTGTGTTTTTAGGAACATGCTTTGGAATTGGGATTGTTATCTCGCTTCTGTCGCTCTTTTTTGATTCATGGGTCCGCTACGCCGTGTTATATACAGGAATTGCAGTGGACATGATTTTACCTATTTTAGGACATAAGCGACTGGCGAAATTACCGACCAACACGGCTCATTTGTTAGAACGCTTTGCGTTACTGACATTAATTTTGTTTGGAGAATCCGTTGTCAGCATTCTTGCTGTGATACAGCCTCAAAAAGGGGACTGGAATACAATCTTATTTGCGGTTATTTCATTTGTCCTGATCATCGCTATGTGGTGGCAGTACTTTGAAAACGTAGAAAAGAAAGTAAACAAATCTATCCAAAGAGCCGGACAAACGATTATTTACGGACACTTACTTATCCTCATGTCTCTAAGCATGATTGCAGCATCGATTAAGCTCATGTTTTTACATGAAGTTCAGTACACATTCAGCTTATATTTTGTATTCGGCTCCGTGCTGCTTTATTTCATGGCAACGACTCTTGTTTTTCACCAATATAGATTCGAAGAACATCGTTTGAAAGTGTATCATTTAGGGTTGTTTTTAGGAATTTTAGCGGTATTTTTTATTGTTAACTTAATACTGATTGTTCCCAGCACTGTTATTATAGGAGAATTAGCCATCTTTTTTATGATCTACGCTAGGGTTACGACTACTTAACCAAATAAAGAACGACTATATAATGGAGGTAGCAAAATGGCAAAAATTACGGTAGGAACAGAAAACGAAGCACCTATTGAACTATATTATGAGGATCATGGGACAGGAAAGCCGGTTGTCTTAATTCACGGCTGGCCACTAAGCGGACGGTCTTGGGAATATCAGGTTCCGGCTCTTATTGAGGCTGGACACAGAGTCATCACGTATGACCGTCGAGGATTCGGAAAGTCTTCTCAGCCATGGGACGGCTACGATTATGATACATTTGCTGCTGATCTACATCAGCTGCTAGAACATTTGGATTTAAAAAATGTGACACTAGTCGGGTTTTCAATGGGCGGCGGAGAAGTAGCTCGCTATGTAGGAACGTACGGCACAGATAGAGTAGAAAAAGCCGTATTTGCAGGAGCTGTACCACCATTTCTTTATAAGTCAGAAGCTCATCCTGAAGGAGCATTAGATGACGCAGGCATTCAAGAATTTGAAAACGGCGTAAAAAATGATCGTTTAGCTTTTCTTGATGATTTTACAAAAACATTTTTTGGAGCTGAAGACGGAAAGGGCTTAGTCAGCGAACCATTTCGACTGTACAACCGGGATATTGCAGCAGCCGCATCGCCTAAAGGAACACTAGACTGTATAGCTGCTTTCAGCAAAACGGATTTTAGAGACGATTTAGCCAAATTTACAATACCTGCTCTTATTATTCACGGTGATTCAGATGAGATCGTTCCATTTGAATATAGCGGAAAGCGAACACATGAAGCCATTCCTGGTTCCAAATTAGCCTTAATAAAAGGCGGTCCACACGGCTTAAATGCAACGCATGCACACGAATTTAACGAAGCGCTGGTGTCATTTTTACGAGACTGAATGTAAGTGAATGTTTGATAAGTAAAAACAGCTCGGCAAATAGTTAATGAACAGAAGAAGTGACCAAAGGGTCACTTCTTTTTTGTTTTTTTACGCCGATAGAAAAGCTTACTATAGTAAGGGAGGTCATTTAAATTGCTTTACTATAGATTTAAAAGATAAAAATCAAAAAATAAACGTTTGTCATTCTGTGGTGCGTTATATTAAACTTTTAAATGGAAAATATAACCTTCAGCCCAATGGCTATTCTAAAACGACAACAAAGATTGGATTGAACAGTTATGTAATCGCTAACACTTCTATTTTATAATAAACATGAGGAGGATAATAAGATGTTTGATCATAAAACATTGCAGCTGCTTGAGCAGATGATTAATTACCCGAAGTTATCAATTCCGGAGTTGAGACTTCAAATAAATTTATCACCTCGACAATTTGCTTATACGCTTGATAAGTTGAACAATGCATTAAGCAATTTAGATTTACCGAAAATTCAAGTGATTGATATAGAATTTAAGGTTGATGAAAGAATTAAAAACTATTGGAAACTAGAAGGAACATCGCTTAACCGTCAGCAGTCAGTTTTTCAAGAGACTGAGCGGATATACTTAATTTATTTATACACGTATATTCGAAAAGAGGCGATAGCAAATATACATTATCAGTCTTTTCTGCAGGTAAGCAGGAATACAGCACTAGCGGATATTAAAAAGCTTCGTTCGTATTGTGAGAAAGAAGGTATCCAGTTATCTTATAACCGGACAGATGGCTTTCACCTAGAGGGAGAAGAGAGGCTTAAGCGTCGATTTGCAACTATTTGTATTGGAACACTTTTGCAATTGCCAATGGGCATTTCAGGGATGAAGCAGGTTCTTAATAGTTGGAATTATGAAAATACAGGTTCAGCAATTAGAGAGAACGTAAATGATTTAGCTGAAAAATATCGGATTGATTTTGTTAGTAACCGGCTAGATCAGCTAGTTTATGAACTCTTATTTCTACAGTGCAGGTCAGGGCATCATAAACTGATTCTACCAATCAAGCAAATTAAATTAATGAAAGAACAGCCCTTACTAAAAATGGGGGAAGAGCTATCAGCTTATTTATTTGATGAAGTGCCTGAAGCAGAGGTTATCTATCTAACGGTTCAATTGTTATCTGCTATGCAGAATATAGAAGAGCTCCATATTGATGAAAAGCTTGACCTTGTATCGAGTACTATTATTTCAGAAGTAGAGCGCTTAATATTAGTACCATTTAAGGAAAGGCATATTTTAAAATCGCTCTTATATAAACATTTGGTACCAGCCTATTTTAGAATCATCTGTGAAGTACCATTATCAAATCCGTTGATTGACACAATTAAAACAGAGCACGGTGTACTCTTTGAATTTGTTAAACAGGCGTTGAAGCCACTTTCTGAATATACGGGAAAATGTATTTCAGATGAAGAGATAGGGTATTTTACGATTTTATTCGGTGGGCATGTTCGAAAACTAGAGGCTAAACCTAAAGTGTATAAAGCCACAATCGTTTGCCCAAACGGGATTAGTTCCTCTATGATGCTGCGAACGCAATTACGACAATTGTTTCCAAAATTGCATTTTACAGAATCATATTCGGCTGCAGAAATCGAAAAACTGTCACCGGACAGTTACGATATGATTTTTTCAACTATTTATTTGGAATCATCCAAGCCTGTTTATTTAACACGCCCATTATTAACAGCGCTAGAGGAAAACTATTTGCAGCAGGCTGTGGCAGCTGATTTCAATTTGCCGGTTCAATCAACTATCCCAATGGATAAGTTAATGGCGACCATACGAAAATATGCAACTATTAAAAATGAAAAATCGCTTTATGAAGATTTAACGAAACATTTAAGACAGAGCCATACACGTGAAAGGAGTTACGCCCCTATGCTTTCTGAACTTTTAACAGAGGATAAGATTCAATTCTCTGACGCTTCTCTAGAGTGGGAAGAAGCAATCCAACTAGCAGCAAAACCTTTGGAAGAACAGCATTATATTACTTCAGCCTATACTCAAGCAATGATTAATAGAGTTTTAGAAATGGGAGCTTTTATTCATATAGGGAAAGGGATAGCTATTCCTCATGCCCGGCCAGAACAAGGTGTACAAGAGCTTGGTATGTCCCTTCTACGAATGAAGAAACCAGTTTTGTTACTGAACCAAGAAGAACATGCAATTGACTTGTTTATTTGTCTAGCAGCCATTGATAACAAATTACATTTAAAAGCGCTGGCAGAATTGACCTCATTTTTAGTAAATGAAGACTCATTAAAACGTTTAAAAGAAGCTGAAACTTCAGCTGAAATTATAGCTATGATGCGAAAAAAAGGAGAAGATGAATAATGAAAATTTTAACAGTATGCGGATCAGGATTAGGAACAAGTTTTATGGTAGAAATGAATATTCAACAGTTGTTGAATGAGATGGGAGTAAGCGGCGTAGAAGTCAATCATTCTGATTTAGGTTCTGCAACACCAGAGGATGCAGACGTGTTCTTCCTTGCAAAAGATATTGCAGAAGGCGGTGCAAGCTTAGGAAACGTCGTAATTTTGGATAATATTATTGATTTAGAAGAATTACGCGCCAAGTTAACAGGGGTTCTGCAAGAAAAAAATCTACTGTAAAGAAATTGAGAGGTGATAGAGATGAATCAGGTGTTAAATGTATTAATTAACGTTCTGAGTGAACCCTCAGTTTTAGTAGCCATAATTGCTCTAGTAGGTCTACTTGCACAAAAGAAAAATCTTTCAGATACACTAAAAGGAACAACAAAAACGTTTGTTGGATTCCTGGTTATTACAGCAGGTGCAGGGATTCTTCAGCAAGCCCTCGCTCCATTCGGAGAAATGTTCAAAGCAGCATTTAACGTAAACGGTGTCGTTCCAAATAATGAAGCCATCGTTGCGATTGCACTGAGTAAATATGGTTCTTCGACCGCATTAATTATGTTTTTTGGTATGATTGTAAACCTGCTGATTGCTCGTTTTACACGATTTAAATATATTTTTCTGACAGGACATATCACTTTGTACATGTCATGTATGATTGCCATCATTTTATCCGTAAGTGGTTTTACATCGTTTTCATTAATTCTCTTTGGTGCTTTAACGGTGGGGATTTTCATGACACTTTCTCCAGCACTCGTTCAGCCTTTTATCCGTAAACTAACAGGTAATGATAATGTGGCATTAGGACATTCTGGAGCAGTTGGTTTTGCAGTTGGTGGTCTCGTGGGGATGGCTGTAAAGGGAAAGAAAGAGATTGTATCAACAGAAAAAATTAACTTTCCAAAAGGGCTCGGCTTCTTACGAGACAGTACAGTTAGTATTGCATTAACTATGGCGATTTTCTACGTTATTGTCGCTCTTTTTGCGGGGCCTGGTTATGTCGAAGGTAAATTAAGTGACGGAAAAAACTATATTTTATTTGCGGTACTTCAAGCAGGAATGTTTTCTGCCGGCGTTTTCGTCATTTTAGCTGGTGTACGATTGGTATTAGCTGAAATTGTACCAGCATTTAAAGGAATATCTTCTAAAATTGTGCCAAATTCAAAGCCAGCATTAGATGTTCCAATTATATATACTTATGCACCAAACGCTGTATTAATTGGTTTCTTTTCAAGTTTTTTAGGCGGTATTGTTAGTATGTTAATACTAGTTTTATCGGGAGGAATCATTATTTTACCAGGTGTAGTACCTCACTTCTTTACGGGTGCGGCTGCAGGGGTGTTTGGAAATGCAATGGGTGGTGTACGAGGTGCGATTTTAGGCTCATTTGTGAACGGCCTTTTAATCAGTTTCATGCCAATTCTATTAATACCTGTGTTGGGAGATTTGGGTCTATCAAATGCTACATTTTCAGATTCAGACTTCGGTATAGTGGGACTATTCTTGAGTGGGCTAGCTCATTTCGGGGGAAAAACCACCATTATGGTTGGTATTGGTTTAGTATTACTGATAATGATCTTGGCCAGTATACGCAAGCAAGAAAGTCATGCAGTGCCTTACAAAAAAGTCGAGAAATGAAAAATGATAGACAAGAGCTTGAAGTAGTATCGTCAATCCATTCATTATCAGTTCATGCAACTAACAAAGGCATTCTGACCGCTTCAAGGATTCTTTAGGGTGACTCATCTGATTCGTAAGCATAAGGTTACAAAGAAAATCCCTAAATAGCTATAATAACTTTTACTTTTTTTTTTCTGCTTACCATAATAATTAAAATGAGTGGTGAAAACAAAGAGCAAACCTTCAATTAAAGGCTGCTCTTTGTTTTCTACATCTTGTTTTGCTTCTCTAACTAGAACAAAATGTCTTAATAGTTAAGTGTGGTAATGAAATACTATTTACGTAATTCTTCTAATTCAGCAAGAAGGGTTTCAATCATTTCATCGCTTCTTCGAAGTTCTTGATTAAGCATATGAATTGTTTCCTCTTCCCAATCAAAAGGGTTACCATAAGAAGGCGTAACAGGAAGATCTTCATACACATCTCCATTTTCTTCACTGTGTTTTGTAAAATATATAGCAACTTCACACATTGGATGACCAAGAGCAATACGCTGGCGCAAGCTCACTTTTCCATAGCCAAATTTACGAGCTGCAATTCCTCCAAACACACTAGACGTCATCTTACACAAATGAGGAGCATCCTGTACGACGTCGCCAAATGGACATTGGGTAGCGCTTACAACCACATGGTCTGGATGAACGGAAACAATTTCAAAGTGACCTCCAATTGAATTTTTAAGGTCAATTATAACTTCTGCATATTCCTCTACCGTCCACTTTTCATGCTTATCGCTATAAAAGCCTTCCATCCACTCTCCAGTACGAATACCAAGTTGTTTAATATATTCTTCAGCTACGGGGCCTACCGTTTTTTGATGAATCATTGCGTACTGTGTAATAAGTTTAGCCAAGAATAAATGTCCGGTTAGCTGACCTTTTTTTAAAGCCATATTGTAAATCCCCCTTTTATTCTGTAAAAGAGTAAAAATATCAATTCAATAAGCAGCACTTTTTCTATATATCTCTATTTCTTAATTATTACAGATTAATAAGATCGTGTGTTATGTTTTTTGAATTTTTGAAACATTTATTTGTGAATACTGGCTGCTTTTAAAAAAAGAAAGAAGGAGACTAGCGTCATGGACCTCATAGGAAATGAAAATCCCTTAGAAGCTCATCAGTTTCTAAGGGATTTTAACTTTTCTTTCTAGATATAATTGCTTCAAAAGAAAAGGTGGTACAACTGACTAATCTGTTAAAAAGAATGTAATAAAAAGTCCAATATAGCGTTTTGCAGGTCCTCATGAAACTCCTTGCGATTAAAGCCTTCCGGATCCTGAGAAGGGAGGAAGGTAGGAGACTTCATAAAGTCGGGAAATGGGCTGAGAAATGAAAAATGTCCTCCATTTTCTACAACGATATGCTGAACTTTTTCCACATCAGAAACGCCATTTAATACAAATTCCCCGTGAAAAGAAGGAGTAATCGTATCCTTTTCACCTGTAATCATTAAAATAGGTGTATTTACGTCTTCAAGCGCTCCTCTTTCTCTGAACCATCCGGCGGCTGGTGCTAAAAGAATCAGTGATTGAACACGTTTATCATGATCAACAGATAAACAGTAAGGCTTTTGATCAGGAGACTCAGAAGGAAAAGAAGTGGGGACTCCACCTGCCACAGCAAGAGCCGTATATCCTCCCATTGAATGGCCAATAAGAGAAATATTATTTGATTTAATGGATGTAGAAAAGGAACTTTCTTTTAAAAACAAATCGATTACAGTACGTATATGGGTAGGCCGGTTTTTAAGGTTATCTATTGTTCCAGATAGCGTATTATTCTCTCGATTATTAAACGGATGTTGAGGTATTCCTACAATAAAACCATTACGTGCTAAAAACTGGGCAATGGTTCGATAAGCAAGAGGCGTGCTTCCATCGCCATGAGAAATAATGACTAAAGGAAATGATCCGTCTGAAAGTGGAGCATCTTGCGCAGCGCTTATCGTGTAAGGTCCCATCTTTTCAACTTTTTCTTCTTTATATGTAGGGTACATAATAAGCAGAGGCAAGACGTGTTCATTTGTTTGATCTTCTATATCCACGAATTGACATCCGGCATAAAATGACTGTCTTTCATGTGTTTTTATTTGCACTTATACTCCTCCTTACCTTTAACAATAATCCTTATTATAACAAGCTTATATATGAACTTTTTTTGATTTAGCTCTCTTGAAAAATCGACTTGAATACTGTTAATGGACAAATAAATAAACATACTTTTTAAACGTTATTCGTTGCTAGTATCTTGGGATAATTTAAGTTCCATATTCGTATGTGATGATAAAACGATGTTTGTTGATGGTATACCAAACTCCATAGCTTTATCAATAAATTCTTCTAAAGTATGCACGGACTCTGTACATACTTTTGCTATGTAACTTATTTTTCCAGCTACACGATAGCATTCCATTACATCAGGATGAACGCTACAAAACGCCGCAAGATCCTTACATCTTGTTGTCTCAAATAAAACAAACGCAGTTATATTTCTATCTAACTTTTCTGCATCAACAATTGTTTTATAGCCTTTTATAATCCCTTGTTCCTCTAATCTTCTCACTCGTTCAATGGTGGAAGGGGAAGATAAGTAAACTTTTTGAGCCAATTCTTTCATTGAAATCTTAGCATTTGCCTGCAGTTCATGAAGTATTTTTTTATCTATTGCGTCCATTTTATCGTCAACCTTTTTTTATTAATTATTATCAAGTAATTACCTCATTTAGTAAAGTTATCTTTAGAAATAACCTAATTATTTGTATATAACATCGCATAAATATTTCATAAAATTTACTGAAAGGAGATGATTCTATGAAGAAAATATTATTGCTTTTAGCAAATGGATTTGAAGCTGTAGAAGCAAGCGTTTTTACAGATGTATTTGGATGGAATAAATTTGAGGGAGACGGCACGACTGAACTAATCACAGCGGGCTTACATCCAAAACTAACATGTACATGGAACTTTACTGTGATACCGGAAATGCTAGTATCAGATATTAATGTAAAAGAATTTGATGCGCTTGCTGTACCCGGTGGTTTTGAAGAAGCAAATTTTTATGAAGATGCTTACGATGAGAGATTCCTGCAGGTTATTCGAGAATTTCACTCAGCAGGAAAACCTATAGCCAGTGTCTGTGTTGCCGCTCTTTCACTTGGAAAAAGTGGAATCCTTGAAGGGAAGAAAGCTACTACTTATAATCACCCTAAAAGTATAAGAAGGGCACAGTTAAAAGAATTGGGCGCACTTGTTCAAGATGATTATATTGTCGTAGATCACAATATCATTACTTCATCAAACCCGAGCACCGGGTTTGACGTGGCCTTTTTACTATTAGAAAAATTAACTTCTTTAGAAAATGTTCAACAGGTGAAAAATTTAATGGGATTCAACTAATCAACAAATATTGGTCTTAACGAAGAAAAGAAAATAAATCTTTTCTAAATAGTAAAAGGAAATGAGTACTTTATTTTTTGATGTTGAAATAGAAAAAGGGTTAGATTCATTGCTAAGAGTCTAACTCTTTTTATTTTCCTAAAATGTATAATAATATTTATCTTTTGTATAAGTTTACTTTACCTTTATATAAGTTTAGTGTATGATGGATTTGTAGTCAAAAAAAGGAAGGTGATTACATTGAAAGAAAAAAATGGTGACTACGTTGAAAATAAAGTGTATGAGCACCGAGTTTTAAACAGGATGTCTCAAAAAGAATTGGCTGACGCAGTGGGCGTATCTAAACAAACGATATATGTAATGGAAAAGAATAATTACTCGCCTTCTCTCGTTTTAGCTTTTCGAATAGCTGATTTCTTTAACGTAGATGTTAACGATATTTTTAGTTATGTGAAAGGAAGGGATTAAAATGATAACTGACAAAATAGGAAATGCCATTTTTACTCCTTTGAGAACCTGGACAGAACAATCAACTAGTAACTGGAATATTCTTATTGGTATCGGTATCATATCGCTTATAGCTGGATTGATTTTAGTATATGTATTTTATAAAAAAATGGGGGAGGCTGACGAAAGAACAACTCAAATAAGTTTAAAAAGTGCCCTCATTATGTTGTGTGGAGTCATTTTATGCGATTTGATTTTCCCAAAAGAATATATGTGGCAAATTTTCTTCTTATTTAAATATTCCATTGCATTCATTGCTTCCGGTATATATCTTGCTGTTCAATATAAACGGGATTTTTTAAACTAGAGACTGACGCAGATTTACCAGTAGTAAAAAAAGCCATAGAAGGCTATACATTTCTTTGGCTTTAGTGTTTTAACTGTAATTTTCTTGCAACAACCTTATTAACTTCATGACAATGCCTACTTTTATTTTTATGGTCATCTTTAGACGAATAAGATTGATACATTCCTACAGACCAACCATTATTCATTTCCTTTCTTTAGTATTCAACATTTCAGACATTCAATTATAGTAGAGTAGACCAGTGGCTACATTTTATAAAATGAGATAGATGATGATAAATAACTAAATCATAGTTATCATTAAATTTATAGTTAACTATATTCTCTGCACAGACGAGAGGGTCTTTACAGGAAAATATAGTGTTTATCGGAAAAGTATACTATTATTCATAATAAAACAGATTCTATATTAAATTTCTCGTAAAAGCTGCCTTATCTGACAAATCGAGGCGGCTTTTACGTTTGCTATTTAAAAGGAGTATGACTATGAGCAAGTATGATGAAATAGATTTTGAAAAGGTTGCGCTTCACATGCAGAAGCAAGTGGAAAGTATGAAGAAGCAATTGGTATATTAGAAGAAGCCATCACTTTAACTCCTTCACTAGAAAATCTAAATAATCTTGGGTTATGCTACTACAAAAAAGGAAGGCTATCTGAAGCAGCGGAATGTTTTCGTAAAGCGCACTTACTGCGATCTTCTAACAACGATAGTTTGTTTCCATTCCTTAGCTATGGAATTTGTCTAGCGCATTTGGGAAGGGAATCAGAAGCAAAAGAAGCTGTAAAAGAGCTGCTGCTGCTGAGTAAAAAAGAAGGAGAAGATTTAGAAGCTGATATAGCAGAGATCTATTATATTCTGGAGGATTATGAAGAGGTTGTTAATATCTACTGCAAGTTAGATTGGGAATTTTATTCAGAAGAGTTCTTTCCGACTTATTTTCATTCGTTATGGAAGCTTTCAAAAACAAAACAAATTGAAGAACTTGCTTCTAAGACTATCCAAAGAAAAGAAAAAGAAATGCAAGAAGTTCTTCAAGATCCAGATGAGGAAGAAGAGTTTAAAGTAGAATACAAAGAAGTGACAAAAGAAGAGATTGCTTTCATTAAAAATACGGTTAAAGAAGTGTATTGGGGAAAAGCTCCTGTTGTAAAGTATGAACCTACATTGGAAACTCGCTGTTATTTGTATGGCTGCTTTAGACATACAGATGTAAATCCTAGCTATTTTTCTATATAGGATGCTACAACTCTTTTAGGATGAATACACAAAATTTGTTGCAAACTTTGTAGAATGTTAGATAATCGTTTCAAAAGGGAAATGAGTTTTTTTAAAAATGGGATAGTAAGATGAAGGATAGAAGGAGGAGGGGGTATAATGAAACAAAGCACTGTTACATCTCTCATCTGTACGCTGTGTGTGCTAAGTACGGTTATTATATCTTTTATTACATATATGGATATTGATAATTCATTTTCGTTTGGATTTATAGTAGTATACGTTATATTTATTATCATCATATCGTTTTATTGGACGATTCTGTTGATTAGTAACATCAAAAAAGTAAAATGGTTTGAACTAAGAAAGCGACTATTGAAGTTTGTTGGGCTGTTCATTTCCTTTAGTGCTGCTATCTATATTTTTAACTATATGTTTCGATCATCCCAAATCGATATGTATGACCTTAGTATACCTTTCGCTATGGCTCTTAGCTTAACTTTTTTTGATTTATCATTTTTTAAAGAAAGGTGACAGATGGTTGTAAATGCTTCGTATCGGAAATCTAATAGTATTATGTTTATCTTTATCTTTATCCTTACTAATCAAGAACTTACTACTTCTTTTAGAGGACTAGATTAAACCCAGTATAGCAACAGAAAGGATGGGGTGATGGAAATAAGAGCATAAAAAAAGCTATTTCAATCGTATTGGCATCGGAGTGAAATAGCTTTTTCTACTTTACATTCAAGAGTTTGTTAGTTCGTTATGAACATCCTTACATGTGAAGTATATCACAAACTATTTTTGTTGTGAAGATGAAAAGCTAAATTTGTATGACAAGTTTTATTGCTTTGATAGAGGGTGAATAGGTGATTTAGGGTAAGTCGTAGGCAGAGACTGTTTTGAACCAGGCGAGCATCTGAATAAAAGATTCGCTTTTCATACAAGAACTACTCTTTATGAAGGGACTAAAATATTGGTAGATCAACGATGTATAAACGAGAAAAATGGATATACCATAGGGGTAACCGGGGTTATAGGAATAGTTATAGTTTTAACTAGTGTGTTTCAATTTGCTACCTGGGGATTCGATAGAAAAGTTCAAAAAGATGAAATGGGTAAGAAAGTTGCCACTATAAGTGCGAAAACAAGTTATCATATCCTAACAATAGCTCTATTTATTCTTTGGATAGTAGATAGAATCATTTTTGTTAGAAAAAATGATTTCGGTAATATATCTTTATTCGCAGCTATATGTCTTTCATTAGTTATCTTTCCAATTGTTCAATTTTTTTCAGCAAGGCGATATAAATAAAGATTATCTAATATACGTTGCAAATAGTTCAAAAAAGCACTAACCATTGAAATTAGGTAGTGCTTTTTTCTTGTTATATAAAGATTGGAATTGAAATTTCAGTAGAAATAACGGAAATTACCATATACAATAATTATTGTAATTGCTTGTTAAAGAGTTATTTTTTAGATGATATGGGGTGCTAGCTATGATTAAGATGGTTAAACAAAGTGATGCTGAAGTGTCGTATTGGGAAGTTTGGCAAGATGGTAAAATGCTTATTATTCATTACGGTGCCATTGGAGATACTGGTGAGACTGAGGAAAAGAAACTATCGCTATCTCAAAAGGCAGAAAAGGTGATGAATGAATTAGCAGAAGAAAAAGCTGATCAAGGCTACGATTATTTAGATGAAGATGAGCTATTCGAACTTGTTATTCAGTATAGTTATGAAGAAGACCAAATGAAAGAAACTCTTAAAAAGCGACATCAGGTTGAGGATTTAATGAATGAATGTTTAGGCTGGACAGGCAATGGTTCTTGTGATGGTGGAGATATAGGCAGTGGTACAGCTAATATTCTCAACTACGTGATAGATGTCGAAAAGGCAACGAAAACAATTATAGAAGAACTAAAGGACAACAATTTGCTTGAAGGGGTAAAAATAGCTTATTTAAATCCTGAAGACGAGGAATATATCGCCTTGTATCCAGAAGGAGACTCTTTGGATCTAATGTAAAAGGGAGCACTGAGAATTCTCAATGCTCTCTTTTCTTTTATCCACTAATTGTAGTGCTAATTATAAGAGAATAGTGAATTGAATGAACAAAATTAAAAGTTACATTATAGAAAATCCTCCGTTATATCCGGGACTATCATTCTTTATGATATTTGGAGGTCAATTCATTATCGGGTACACAACATAGAACGTCTTCTATCTGTTTCACTTCACACTCAGAATTTTAGGCTTGCTCATGATAATTGTAATTCTATTGGTGAAAAAGAGAAAAAAAGTAAATAAAAAGAGCATCAGATAATCAGGTGCTCTTGTATAATATGTTTCTATAAGCCAAATCGTATAGTTTTAGGAGAGAATAGGAGTACAAGGATAGTATGAAATGGACAAAAGTAAAGAAAGATATGGGGAATTTAACCTGCGATAAGTTGAAGCATAGATTGAGTATTCATTTAACTAAATATAACGTCTCTTGTGGAGAGCAGACGCGTATTTGGATTACTTTAGATAAAAAGGAAGTTTTTAATGCTTCTTCAGCAGAATATTTAATGGAACATGATAAACTCTGGGAGGAAGTGAAGAGAAAAACAAGCAAACCCTTTCCAGAGTGTTTATATGAATGTTTCCCAGAATTTATTGGCAAGGTAAATGATATGGACTACACTGCAAGTATTCTAGAACATAGAGGCGTTTTTAACGCTGAACATGTTTATGACGCTTTTATCCAGTATCCTCAGCTGAACATTGATCGAGCATTAAATTCTAAGAATATTATTCTTCAAGCTCTTGCATTAGTAGATAGAAGGTTAGGCAAGAGAACATTGGAAGCTTTAAGATATGATTCCAATGTGCACCCCTTAATCATGCAATTTTATGAACTAAGATGCGAGGTTGATAACATCGCGCCGTTCAAACATACGCCCAGTTAATAAAAAAAGGAGGCTAAACTGTGAAGCCCACAAATTTTTTCATTAAAGATATCCAAGACTTTCAATCCAAGAATAAAAATTTGAAAAATATCTTTAACACGAATAAGGAATTGCCTGATCAAGTATTTAGCAAAAGGTGTGATTATTACTTATTTGAAGAGTTCTACTGGAGCATGTGTGAGGATTTTTGGCCTACCGTGCAATATTTAACAAAAATCTTTAATGAAAAAGAAGTTACAGTTGCTGTTTTAGATCCACATCCCAAAGATTATTTTTATAAAGAGTTTGGCTATTTTAATTATTTGCAGCTTCCTATTTCTTTATCAAGTGAAGAGTATAGGAATGTCTTAGAAATTGGGCCGGAGGATAGCCCTGCCGATGCTCCTTACTATCATTCAGAGAAAGTGGTATGGTTTTCTTCTTCTAAGCAATGGGCGATATGGGGAGAGCGGAGCTTAGATATATGTGTGATAAGCTTTAATAAATCTATTTTGTTAGACCATTTAATGACGTCACCATCTAAATGGTCCTATTTAAATGAAGAAGTTGAAGAATTAATTGGTTTAAATTTTAGAAACATGACTCTTCCTCAGGATTTCAGAGAAAGCTTATCAAAAAACTATGCCCATGATAGAGATAGTGAATGATTATTATATTAATCTGTAAAAGGGACAAAGCTCTCTATAACTACAAAAAATCCTTTGCTTTGGAAGCAAAGGATTTTTCATGAATAAATTCATTACGTTAAACAAGTTTCCATCTACGATAATGTAGACTTAATTACCTCTATAATACTCTTTTTTGTCTGACTCAAATAGGTTCTTTTTTTAGAAGAGATTAATAGTCCTATAGGCATTTGAGGGTCAAACCCTTGTACTTTAAACGGGATGTTAGTTGGCTTCAAACTAGTTCCTCTAGGAATAATCCCCACTGCATGTGCAAACATCATTTCTGGAATGAGGTGCAGGGCACTGCAGCTGTAAACGGTTTTAAAGGTTAAATTATTCTCTGCTAAAAAGTGGTTAACAGATTGATAGTAATAACAGCTATTTTCTCCAATTAAAATGGGATAGTGAATAATATCGGCTATTCCTACTGTTTCCTGTTTCAGTAGTGGATGGTTAGGTGTATTAACAATAAATTGAATTTGTTCTTTACCAAGCGGGGTGAAAGTTGAACTGGAAATATTTGTATTCTCTCCGCAAACAGCAAAGTCCAGTTTATCTTGACGTAATAGTTCTGATAAAAGTGCCGTATTTCCAATGGTAAAATCGCAGTGTATGTAAGGTTTTTCGTCATTTAAATAGTTTAATATAGCTGGCATCAATCTTTGAGCGATCGATTCTGATAACCCTATTTTGATGGTTCCTTTTTCCTCTTTGCTTATACGCTGAGCTTGAGATATGGAATACTCCCAGTGCTTCAACAAGCTATCTACTTCTTCTACAAATAACGTACCTTCCTTTGTTAATGTTGCTTCCCAGCCTCGTTCAAATAAAAGAAATCCAAGATCTTTTTCTAACTTTTTTATATGAGTGGTGACGGTAGACTGGGCATAGTTTAGTTTTTTTGCTGCAAGTGAAAACGTTCCTTCTGCCACAATTGTTTTAAACGTCATTAATTCTTTAATTTCCACTTTCTCACCCCATCTCTATCGGATTTTTTGATACTTATACGACATATTTTCAATTATACAAATGAAGATATTGGAAGTAAACTAAATATAGAAAGGAAGATGATAGATGCCATTTGTGAACGTTTATTATCCTGAACATCAATTAAACGATAAGAAATTAGAAAAAATAAGCAATCATATTCATCAGTCTTTAATCCAACATTTTCACATCCCAAAAGATGATTATTTTCAACTATTTTTACCGTATCCATCTCAGCATTTTTTCTATAATTCACAGTATCTCTTAGAAAGGGGAGAAAAAAGAACAGATAACATGATTTATATCTCCATTACGTGCGGGCAAGGAAGAGCGGTCGAACAGAAAAAGAAGCTATACCAATCCATTGCTGAGGGACTTCACACTGACTTAGCTATTTCTACAAACGATATTTTTATTACGTTAAACGAGACATCTCTTGAAAACTGGTCATTTGGGCAAGGAATTGCACAAATGGTTAATCAAAAGGAGGCACAATAAATATGAATAGGGGTATTGATTCTAAGCTGTTGAACGAGATGAGAGATCTCGCTCCGGATTTTGTGAAATATGGAGAACATATCTTATTTGGGGAAGTGTGGAGAGACCCAACTTTAACCTCAAAAGAAAGAAGTTTGAGTACACTTTCTGCTTTGATCAGCATCGGAAACACCGAACAAATGCCTTTTCATCTGCAGTTGGCAAAAAAGAATGGCGTCACTGAAAAAGAAATGATCGCATTAATAACCCATATGGCTTTTTACGTGGGGTGGCCAAAGGCATCTGCAGCATTAAATTTAGTAGCAAAGCAATAATAAAAAAATCAAAATTATGTTTAAAAATAAGGTAGGACAGTTAACCAGTAGCGGCATAGAAAGTGGAAAGACTACTTCCGATGATTCTTGGATTTTTGTATTATTTAGGTGTTTATGTTAAGTTATGGACATCCTTCTGTTATGTTAGAAAGGAGTGAATTCATATCTTGAAAATAGCAATTGCTTCAATCATTGCAGGCGTTTTATTTAGTCTTTGTACAAAATTAGTGATGTATACAAGAGGGTCCAAGCTGTTTGTAAAGGCTAATGAAGATACTCATAAACCAATTAACTTTGTTCTTCAGGGGGCTTTATTTACCGTTATTATGTTCATCATGTTTTTAATTGTAAAACCTTTTACATAGGAATAACGTTATAGCTGGAGTGATCAATTATTAATCTTTCATATTTAGGAATAGGTTTTGTAGCTATTTTTCTATCTGCATTTTTGGTAAAGACGTTTGTTGCCAATGATACGCTATCTACTATTTTTTCAATTTTGATTGCTGGTGTAGGAGCAGCAGCTATTTCCCACTTTCGCAGAAAATATAAGGAAAAGTGAATTTAAACAGATGCTGCAGTTAGTGTGGAACTTAAAGCAACAATGCTTCATTTCATGTGACGGACTGGCAAAGAAATAGAAAAAGCTCCCTTTCATAAGGGAGCTTTAGTAGACTTTACTTAATCCATTCAAATTCTTTTAAAGGCCAATAAGTTAATTTGGCTTTTCCTACGATTTTGTCTACGGAGATTGTTCCTACTTTAGGGGATCTGCTATCTAAGCTATACATTCTATTATCTCCCATAACAAATAATTGGCCCTCTGGAACTGTTTTGCTGCCTGTATAATCTTCAAGTTTAAAATCCTCAGTTAATGGGCCTGTTGCTATTTCTTTTTTATATTGGTCTAAATAAGGCTCTTCATATTTTTTACCGTTTACATATAGCGTGTCATTGCGATATTCTATATGATCACCAGGTAAACCAATGACTCTTTTAATATAGTCTTTTTCCTTTGTAGCATGAAAAACGATAATATCAAATCTTTTTATATTATTTACTTTATTTTTACCTACTTCATTAAGAATAATGTGTTCACTATCTTTTAAAGTCGGCATCATCGATTCACCGTCTACTACTATAGGTGTAAATAGGTACTCCCTTACCACAAAAGCCAGAAAACAGGCAATAATAATGGATTTAATCCACGAAAAAATCTCTTTTTGTTTCAATTTAAAACTCCTCTACAACCGTAATACATGTTTAAAAGTATAACACAATATATAGAAATAAACCTTTAATTTAACAATTGAAGGTTTGTTTAGCTGATTTTTTAACAAGATTAATAAACTTCATAGAAGGCCATAGCAGCAGAAATAGTGGGGGTTTTCGAAATAAGAACATAAAAAAGCTATTTCAATCGTATTGGCATCGGAGTGAAATAGCTTTTTCTACTTTACATTCAAGAGTTTGTTAGTTCGTTACGAACATCCTTACATGTGAAGTATATCACAAACTATTTTTGTTGTGAAGATGAAAAACTAAATTTGTATGACAAATTTTATTGGGTTGAGAGATTTTGAATATGTTATTTAACAGGAATCGTACGCAGATGCTATTTTGAAACAGCTGAGCATCTTAATAAAAATGAACATTAATTCTCAACACTTTACAGAAACTTACTTCTTTTATACGTACAAACTTCTTCACCTTTTGTTGCTATACTTTTTACAATCCTCAATCTATTTGAATCACTTAAAGCGTGAAATACTTTAGATAACTGTAAACTTTCAACTGATGGATGATTAGGTATTCTCATATTTCATATTATATCGTATAAGGAAAGTTAATGTCTAGAAAGTAAAATTCAGCTCTTTTTGAGGACACAATGTATAAGGTATACATTTCTAGTTCACATAAAACCTGTACTTGGAAGCTATGGATGCGATAAAAACAATCACCATATTTTCGAATAAATGGGTATGATATATAATAAGCCTTTACTCAAAACATTTTGAAGGGAATGTAATATGATAATTTCTAAGTCACGCAAAAAACATAAAGTGAAGCACCTAGAACCTGCAAGTATCTTGTTCGTAGGTTTTTTAGGATTAATATTATTAGGAACCGGCTTATTAATGATTCCTGCTGCTACAAGCGATAGACATCATTTAAGCTTTATTGATGCTCTCTTTGAAGCCACTTCTGCTGTATGTGTAACAGGACTAGCTGTGGTAGATACCGGTACTACATTTACTTTATTTGGACAGCTCATTCTACTTGTTCTCATTCAAGTTGGTGGTTGGGGATTCATGACTATTGGTATACTGATGTTTATTGTGCTAGGTAAAAAAATTGGATTACAACAAAGATTAATACTTAAGGAATCTCTAAATGCTTTTTCCCTACAGGGCGTTATTGCATTAGTCCAACGTGTTGTTCTAATTACATTGGCTGTGGAAGGTATTGGAGCGCTTATCCTAGCTATTCGTTGGTCTCAAGAAATGAGCTGGGGAAGAGCAATCTATTATGGGATATTCCATTCTATATCGGCTTTTAACAATGCAGGATTTGGTTTGGAATCAGATAATTTAAGTAAATGGGTAGGAGATCCAACCGTAAATATTATGATTACGTTACTCTTTATAATAGGAGGGACTGGATTCTTTGTCATTGCAGATGTTTTTCGAAAACGAAACATAAGGAAGTTTTCTCTTCATACTAAAATTGTATTAGTTTCAACTATCCTCCTAAATGTCGTGAGCACACTCATTATTTTTGCTTTAGAATATCATAACCCTCATACTTTAGGTCAATTGGGCATGGGCGATAAATGGTGGGCAGCTTACTTTCAAGGAGTAGTTCCCCGTACTGCTGGTTTTAATACCTTGGATATTGGGGCACTCACATTACCTTCAAAAGTGTATATGATGGGGCTTATGTTTATTGGAGCAGCCCCAGGCTCAACAGGCGGTGGAATTAAAATAACGACGTTTGTCTTAATATTATTTGCTTTATGGTCAGTATTGACAAATAAAGAAGAGATTAATGTTTTTCGACGCCGAATTCCTAAATCGCTTGTTTATAGAGCTTTTTCTATTGCTACTTCTGGAATTATTTTTGTTTCTATTATTTTCTTTCTACTTACAATCACAGAAAAAGGTGTAGATATGTCTACTCTTTTGTTTGAAACGTTCTCTGCTTCCGGAACAGTTGGATTAAGTGCTAATTTTACAGGCGACTTAAGTCCTACCGGACGAATTCTTATTACGATTATGATGTTTATTGGCAGAGTGGGGCCTCTTACCATTGGTTTTGTGCTTGCAATTCGCTCAAATAAGCAATCTAAAATTCGGTATGCAGAAGAAAAGATTCTTATTGGCTAAAAAATCTCCTTTAAATATATGCTTTGGTCAACATGTTCATAATTGTCGGAAAGCTTAAAAAAGCAGCCCCATTCTTTGGGGCTGCTTTTAATTAACCATTTTTAGAAGATAAGTGAGCATATTGTTGATGTTATTTATTTACATTAAACCAGCCTTTTCGTTTAAACCAAAGAATCATACCAATTGTCATTAAAGCCATAATTCCTAAAACAATATAATATCCGTAATGCCAGTGAAGTTCAGGCATATGATCAAAGTTCATCCCATATAACCCTACGACAAATGTAAGGGGGATGAAAATCGAGGAGATAATCGTTAACGTCATCATAATGGAGTTCATCCGATTAGCATTAATTGAAAGGTAATTGTCTCTCATATCAGATGTCATATCTCGATTGGCTTCCACCATGTTTGTTAATTTTAACAAATGGTCGTAAATATCATTAAAATAGGCTTTCTGCTCTGCAGGTATATGTAAACGTTCAGAATTAATAATGCGATATAGCAGATCACGCATAGGAAGGATAGTTTTTCTGAGTTTTAATAAATCACTTCGGATATCAAAAACATCATCCATCAGTAAAGCAATTGATTTTTTTGCATCTCTGCTTTCAATTTCATTTAATTTATCCTCAATTTCATACACAATTGGGAAGTAATCATCCACTAATTGGTCTAGAACCGCATAAGCAATATAGGACACTCCTTTATTAAATCCACTAGGATGTTGTAAAAGACGTTGTTGTACGGTTTCAATACTGAGTAATGGTTTAAGGTGAAAGGTTACTAAATAATTGTCTCCGATAAATAAGTCTACTTCTTCAACATCTAATTTGTGGCTATTTAAATAATGAAGAACTAAAAAGCTGTACCCCTCATAGTAATCAAGTTTAGGGCGTTGTAATAAGTGAAGACAATCTTCGATAGCTAAAGGGTGAAAGTGGAAAAATGTCTCTAATACTTTTGCTTCCTCTTCAGAAGGAGAGGCAAGATCTACCCAGAACCATTTAATTGAGGAATCAGATAAGTGAGCAAGGGGCACATCTTCTTTGACGTGTAGGTCTTGTGTAATAGCGATTGTTCGAATCATGCTACAACTCCTCCATATGATTAAAAATTATCTAGTGCATAGTATGCTATATAAAATAAACGATTAATCCCATTGCTAACAAGATAATAAAATCTTTCTGATATTTTCTTTTCTTCTCTTTATCCGTATCTTTATTTTCCCCAAAATATTTATCTATAAAAATAATAAAACAAAGGAGGAGGAAACTAAGGATGATATCCAGTATTAAGAAATGAAAGAAATTATCTTTAGTAGTTAAAAACATAGTAATTCTCCTTATTTCTCACTTTGAAGTGTGAGAATACTAAATAAGCCTCTTTTCATATTTAAATTAAGTACAAACAGTACTAAAATCAATTTATCTGTATAATAACGGATAGGAGAAAAAAGAAAGGATTCATTTTTTATTGTTTTCTCTATCCTATTCTCTATGATTAAAACATGCAAAACAACTTATCACATATCAAAACGTTCTATATATTCAAACTCGTTGGAAGAAAGAGGATTATTAATCTTAAATATGGAATTGTCTAAGTATAATATAAGCTAATAAATAAGGTGAGACGGATAGAAAAGAATAAAACGTAACTATATAAGAAAAGACATAGCAGTGGGAGATTTTTATGAAATACGCACAAATTTTTATTGATAACCGAATTCGAAATGCAACGTTAATTGTATTGCTTATTTGTATGAGTATAGCTTGGCTGTTTGATAGCGATTACTGGTACAATATAGCTGTTCTTATGGTTTCAGTATCTTTTATATTGCATGGTGTAAATGATTATATCGTAGGAAAGCACAAAGCGCGAGGAACTGTTATTATATTATTGAGTGTTCTTTTTACTCTATATAATTTACTAAGAATCTTTTTTTTATGATGAAAATAAGAATCTTACACTTGCAAGGAACGAGGAGTTTTTATGTTTAAGAAAATAGTAAAATGTTATGATTACAAATTTATTGTAGCCTTAATTGTTCTAAGTCTCATCGGATTAGTCATGGTTTACAGTGCTAGTATGGTAACGGCTGTTAGTCGTTACGGTGTTGAAGGGGATTATTTTTATCAAAAGCAAAAACTTGCCCTTATAGCAGGCTTCTTCTTTTTCTGTGTTTCTGCTTTTATTCCCTATAAAATTTATCGAGAAAAAAAAGTGTTAAAAATCTTATTAGTAACAGTAATTACGCTTCTTGCTTTGGTCCTTATTTTTGGCCATACCGCCGGGAATGCACAAAGTTGGCTTATACTGGGGCCGATTAGAATACAACCACTAGAATTTACGAAACTAACAATTATTGTATATCTATCGGCTGTTTTTGCAAATAAACAAGAGTATATAAACGATTTAAAGCGTGCTATTATTCCGCCTATCCTTATCGTGTTTTTTATTTGTTTCTTAATTGCTTTACAACCCGATTACGGTGGAATTCTCCTTATTTTAGGAACTGTTGCAGCGATTGTTTTATGTTCAGGGATCTCTAGAAAATCCATGCTAAAGATTGCTCTGTTAGGAGTAGTAGGAATATTTGTTATGCTCATCGTTTTATTAGTAACAGGACAGATGGCCACCGTTTTTTCTCCTGTTCGTTTAGCTCGTTTTACTGGGTTTCTCCATCCATTTGCGAATCAGCAAGGGGATGGGTACCAATTGGTTAACTCCTACCTAGCTATAGGAACTGGTGGACTATCAGGTGAAGGGTTAGGCCAAGGCATTCAAAAGGCTGGTTATCTACCTGAGTCTCATACAGATTTTATTATGGCAGTTATTGCTGAAGAGTTAGGTTTTTGGGGAGTGTTACTTGTATTAGGGTTGCTATTTTTTATTATTTTACAAGGCTTAAAAATTGCTAAAAGATGCAACGATCCTTTTGGTGCCTTATTAGCTATCGGTATTTCCGTTATGATTGGCATTCAAGCATTTGTTAACCTAGGAGCAGTAACGGGACTTCTTCCTATCACAGGTGTAACGTTACCTTTTGTAAGTTATGGTGGTTCTTCTCTTACATTGCTTATGTTTGCTGTAGGAGTACTAGCGAATATATCCATGTTTAATAAATTTGAAAAGAAATACAAACACAAAGTAACAGATCCGAGGGAACTGAAAAGTATCTAATGATTTGTATGAATGACATTTCTATAAAAATTATTGAGCATAAAATAAAATTATAAACAAAAGACACTGGTTAAGAGCCAGTGTCTTTTGTTTATGGAAGGAGGTTGAGTTTGTAGTATTGCTAAAGGAATACAAAGATCTATTAGAAATCCTCTTATGTACGATTCATATACTTTCCTAAAAATCTTTATGTAGAAGATAAAAATTATTCCCTTCGAAAAAATTGCAAGGCGCTATAAACGACCCATAGAAAACAGGCCACCATAACTTGTTTTTCTATGCAAAGAATAATTGTCCATAGGATCACTAAAGTTAAAATAGGAATAGATAACTTTCTTATCATTCACACCCTTCCTTTCTTCATTATTCTTCTATTTATATTCATGAAAACGTAGTGAATTGCCTTTTTTGTGCAAAAAAAAAGACGCCTATTATGGCGCCTATATCCAACGAAATAGTTTGGAAAAGGGGAAAGATGTTAACTCTAAAAATTAACATGATCTTACTTGGTCTTTACTCTTTTTAAAAGAAAAAAACAATTGATATCCAGAGCTCTAGTTAACATAAAACCTGTTATCGGAATATAAAAAAGCTACAGGAGTCTATAGGTTCCCATAGCTTTTTTATATTTATATTACAGTTAGGAATTATAATCTTACTAAAACCAATTACTAATCTTTGCCCACATAAATATCATAAATATGCCAATTCCAATCAGCCATAAAAATACAGACCAAGCACGAAAAGTCGTAAAAACTGGTAAGTTCCAGACTAAGATGTTTCCCATTACTTTAGACAAAGCTTCCCAAAATGGTTCTCTCGAGTCCCCTTTTGTCCATAGATAAATTCCTAATAAAATTAATAAAATTGCAACTGCAAGTAGAATCATTCCTTCTAATCTCACAGACAAACCACCACTTTTTCATATAACTTTCTACACTAAAATTGTTACTTTTAACTATTCTCTATAATAAACTAACCTGACCCAAATAATAGTTTAAATCTTTTCCAATATACTCATGGATACCACATTAAAATTTGGTTTACATAATCCAGATTATCAGAAATCAAATAAGAAGAAGCCTTTCATACTAGAAAGGCTTCTTCTTATTCGATTTCTATTTAATATGATTAGCATATGGATCATATATTCCAGTTAGTAATAGAATACTAATGAATAAAGCAATTGTTCCTGCCATTAACAATGCATTACTGATGATTTTATACTTTTGCTTACGTGAGAACAAACCCCATAAAATAAAAATAACTGCAAGAAATATTAATATAACTCCTAAGCCCATATTCAAAGTCTTCTCGCCTCCTGGAATAAAAAAATACATCTTTATTTTCAATTACTATAATCAGGTTCTAGGTAGTTAGAGAACCCTCAAGGCATTGAGCTTGTAACAAATTCAATTAGCAAAGCACCCATAGCTAATACAATTGTTAATAAGGTAGAACATAATACAATTCTTCTATTAACTATACTTTTCTTATCTTTTAGAGATAGCTTTAAATAAATAAAATATATAACAATCCCCAAAACGGTTGAAACAATCCAAGTAATTAATCCAATCTGTGTAACTAACTTTTCCCAATCAAAAATCCAGAAATATAAAATTAATAAATGTACTAAAATTAAAGGGATTGATAGTATCTTTAAAGTATTTCTCAATATAAAATGCCCTCCATAAATAACTTTAAATAGTGTAGTTAATATGTAAAAATAACAACATTGAACATTTTACCACAAAAAGGTTAATATGTACTTTTGTTACATAAATAATATATACAAATCTAGTTACCATAATGTTCCTTATAGGAAGCGTCAAAAACCCACTTCAGAGTCTCATCTTATTATGAAGTGGGTTTATATAGCGTAACTTTTAAATTTTAGCGTTAGCAGAGTAGAGGTCAACTCCGTTAGGAACATTCTCATAAGCAGAATTAGCATACTCCTGAATTTTTTTTAGAAAAAGTAGAATCTCTGTACCTTCCATTTTGGCATGAGTGAGATGAAAAATATTATCTTTCCCAATAATAAGCTCATCTTCTGATAAATATAAAGGCAAAGTGCGAAATACATACCAGGGATAATAAAGAGAGACGAATGTTTCTCTAAAATAAATTCCATTTTCACCAATAATAATCCCGTCTGTCTTCTTTAAAGGGAACGTACATAAAAAAGCAACAATCTCTTTATTAGCTTGTAAATTAAAATACTTTATTATTTTCTTTTTCAAATCTGAAGGAATATGTTGATCTACTAACAGACCATTATTAGGCTCAAAAGCTTCTTCGTATTTCTCAAATAATGTACTTATATTCATTAAGTCGTTATACGTTACAGAAGAAGATACATTGTGCGGTTTTACAAGTAATTCATACGAATATTCGTTTAAGAAATCTCTTATACTTGTCAAAAGTTCTATAAATAATGAAATTGGATACGTATTTCCTCCACCTATTAAGCATGCTTTTCTATTGTCGAAATGAACTTCGATATTATTTTGGACTGTAATCTGATTTACTTTACCAAATTCAGTCCATTCAATATTGCCTAATTCACCACTTAGATTGTTCCACCTTAACCCCTTATCGGTAAAACATACACCGACTTTCCCTGATCCAAATATCGTACAGTCGAGAAAAGCAATTACTTCCTCCTCACTTGAAATATTAAACCTTTTATTTAACTTGGATAAAACAGAGAGAGGAATTTCTTCAATGAAAAATTTGTCTTGTTGATACCTTGAGCATAAGTCAGTTAAATAATTAAATTTTATATCATGCATCTAAACAGTCCCCGTTCATTTTGATAAATATTTCCAATATCTATTAAAACATAATTTTTAAGGTCAAGTAGACTACAGATAATATACTAAAGGAGCATCTACAATGACCAGAAGAGAACGTCGAACATTTACGGAGGAATTTAAACAACAAATGGTGCAGCTTTATCAGAACGAAAAACCGAGACAAGAGATTATTCGTGAATATGACTTGACTCCTTCATCTTTAGATAAGTGGGTAGAGCAAAGTCAAACATCTGGTTCGTTTAAAGGAAAAGATAACCTGACCGAGGAACAAAAAGAACTGATGGAGCTTCGCAAACGAAATGAACAATTAGAAATGGAGAATGATATTTTAAAGCAAGCCGCGCTGATACTAGGACGAAAGTAAAAGTGATTAAAAATAACCAACACAAATACTCGAACTCATTTGATGATTTAAAAAGTTATCTAATAAACTAGATGCTGAGATTTGCTCTAAGACAAAATGAACCCCGTTCAAGACAGAAGAAACTCGTCAAAAAGGGAGCTTTGCTCAATAAGAACAAAGCTTCCTTTTGATGATTTTCTCCTATTTTCAAATGGATATAACCTTTACATCAGAATATTTATTATTTATTCAGTCTAGATGACCTGTAATTAAGAAGGATTTTTACTTGTACTATGCTAAAACCTATTAATCCCCCAATAATAGCTGGAACAATCCACCCTAGTCCTAATTTATACATAGGGAGAACTCTAATAAAGAAACTATTAATAGATGAAATGTGAATACCACCCGTATTTAATCCATCAAATAGACTAATAATAAATGTCAAAAGTAAGCTCCCTTGATAAACTTCAGTTTTTCCTTTAAATAAAGGATGAAAAAAAGTTAAGAATATCAATACAATAGCTAATGGATAAATAGCTGTTAATAGAGGTATAGAAATAGCAATTAACTGCGTTAACCCGATGTTAGCAACGATTGCACTAAAACCACATAGACTAATAGCAAGTATTTTATAAGGTACCTTTGGAAATAGTTTATAAAAGAATGAAGAACAAGAAGCAACAAGTCCTACACTAGTTGTTAAACAAGCTACAGTAATCATTAATCCTAATAATATTCCACCGTAAGCTCCAAAATAATAATTCGAGACTTTTACCAAAACAGTACCTCCGTTATCTAAGTATCCAAGTTTTTCTACACTTGAAGCACCCATGTAAGAAAGAGCCGTATAAATGGTTATTAGGATAATCGCAGCAATTCCTGTTGCTTTTGCACAAATAGTCATAATGTGTTTTTTTGTTTTTGCGCCTTTTTCTTTAATAGCATTAATAATAATAATTCCAAAAACAAAAGCTGCAAGAGCATCCATTGTTAAATAACCTTCCTGAAATCCCTTGAAAAATGAGTGAATTTTATAGTTCTTCGTAGGTGCCTGAAAATCCCCAATCGGATGAATAAAAGCCATCATTACAAGCATTCCAATAAATATTAACTTAATAGGCGTTAGGAATTTTCCGATAATATTGATAGTTTTAACGGGATTTAGTGAGAAAAAGCATGTGATGCTAAAAAAGATTATGGTGAAAATAAATAAAGGTATGTGGCCTAGATCTTCCGCCAAGAAAGGTCTGACGCCTATCTCAAAAGAAACGGTTCCTGCTCTTGGTATGGAAAATAAAGGACCAATCGCTAAATAAAGTACGGTTGTAAACACAAGAGCAAACACAGGGTGTACGCGACTCGCTAGTGACTGGACATCATCTTTTCCCGAAAAACCAAATGCTAACACACCAAGTAACGGTAAACCAACTCCGGTTACTAAAAATCCGGCATTAGCTGACCAAATATTTATTCCTGCTGATTGACCAAGCATTGGTGGGAAAATTAAATTTCCTGCCCCGAAGAATAGAGCAAATAACATTAAACCAATAACTACTATAAATGAAAATGGTACTTTATCCGACATATAAAACCTCCATAAAATAACAACTTTCACTATTGTTATATAAATGAAACAAGAGGCCGAAAGAATGTACAGTGTTTTTTAGAAAACTTTTCGGCCTTTTCATGTTTTGACTTCTCGCGGCATTACGATAGATAGGAATTCGACTCTTCCTATAGCCCTCGAACATATGAGAAAAGAGAAAAAGATGCCCTAGGCATCTAATAAGACAAGTAAAATATCTCAATAACATCGTCAAAAGAAGCTTTTGCTGTTGTAAGCAAATTCCCTTTTGGAAGAGTTTCTTCTATTCTAAATTATGTTCATGAGATGGGATGGACTTAAATCTTAAAATCTTTACATTTTGAATGAACACTCTTTCTTTTGTAGATATATCCAATTTAGCTAACCTTACAATTTCATCTGGATCATTAATGGATTGCATGACTATGGAATTATTAATTATTTTATTATTTTTTAATATAGAATAGTCTACCGTAAAGGTTTTTAACTTTCCTACCTTATTTTTCAACATAACAACTATCTCCACATACTTATAAAATACTTGTACTAGAAACCAATTTTTATACAGCTTTTTCTTTATCTAATTGAGATTTTATTGTTCTCTCCCTTAATCTCATTTCTTCATTTACTTTGGTGGCTTCCTTGAGGTATTCTGTTTTAAATCCACTCTTTACAGCCCAAACATAAAAAACAAGAGACAAACATGTAATGATAAGCATGTCCCAACCGTATCGAATAACATTTATTCCACCAAACTTTTCACTTCCTAAATATGAAATAACCATCATACATAATAAGTAAGTAACCATCCAAAGTCCAGCTAGGAAGTTCTTCTGGAACCCCTTCCATTTCAACTTTGCTTGATAATAAAAGTAAATAGGAAGACCCATCATAATAATGAATAACACCTGTCCTGTAAGTGGCCACCTCGCCCAATAAAGAGTTAATGACGCAAATATAAAACCTAATGGCGCAATAATACTTAATCCCTTTAGATGTAATGGTCTGTACAATTCTTTCCCCGTTCTTCTTAACGTCATGGCTGTAACAGGCCCGGTAATATAAGAGATTAATGTCGCAACTGAAATAATTTCAGCTAATACACCCCAACCTCTGAATAGAAATAAGAAAATGAATGATACGGCTAAATTGAAAAACATTGCTTGACGTGGCACACCATAAATAGGGTGCAATTTCCCTAAAACACCAGGTAAATATTTATTTTTTTCCATACCGTATATCATACGAGATGTGGTAGCAGTATAGGTTATTCCCGTTCCAGAAGGTGAAACAAATGCATCAGCGTACAATACAATAACAAGCCAGTTAATACTTAAAGCAATAGCCAAATCAGCAAATGGAGAGTTGAAATTAAGGTGACTCCATCCATGAACAACCATAGAAGGGTCAACTGCTCCAATAAACGCAACCTGTAATAAGATATAAATAACGGTAGCAATTAGAATCGATCCTACTACAGCTAATGGAATAGAACGCCCAGGATTCTTTGCTTCTCCAGCCATATTAATAGGGCTTTGAAAACCATTAAATGCAAATACAATACCGGACGTTGCTACCGCCGTTAGTACGCTTGCCCAACCATTTGGCGCGATGCCTTCTCCAGACGTAAAATTTCCACTATGAAAACCGGCAAATAAAAGTGATCCAATTGTTAAGCCAGGAATCACTATCTTAAAGATTGTGATGAGTGAATTTGCTTTGGAAAAGAGACTTACTGTCCAATAATTTAGTAAGAAATAAATAAGTAATAAAACAGAAGCAATGCCTAATCCAGGTAAAGTAAGCGTGCCATTTTTCACTAAACTACTTGTCCACTTTGCCCATTCCCAGGGCCAAGAACTCATGTATTGTACAGAGGCAACAGCTTCAACTGGGATAACAGATACAATAGCAATCCAGTTTGCCCAAGCAGCAATAAATCCAAGAAATGATCCATGAGAATATTGTGTATATTTAACCATACCTCCTGCTTCTGGAAACATAGATCCAAGCTCACTGTAAGAAAGTCCAATAAATAAAATAACAATCATACCGATAATCCAGGAAATAATAGCAGCAGGTCCAGCAATTTGAGCTGCTCTCCATGCCCCGAATAACCAACCTGAACCAATGATTGAACCTAGTCCAACCATTGTTAAAGAAAAAGTTCCCATCCTACGATGTAAATGATTCATTTTTTAACCTCTCTCATATAAGTTGTAGTAATTATAGAAAGACTATTACATCCTCCAAAATCCCTTTCTTTGTAAGGGAAGGATTATAGTAGATATCGTAGTCTGCTTAGCTTCAAAAGGAGTGGATACATCAGCGTAATTCGAAGAGATAGTGATACTCCTTTAAGTCATTAATAAGGATACAATGAGAGCAACTTTTTTTCTGTAGTTAGTTTATAAATATCTTCACTCCATTGAAGTGGAACTAAGAAAAGATAAACTAGTATTAAACGCTTTCATTTTTCTCCAGCGACATCGTATCTTTAATTTATACTAGGAACTATATAATCATACAGAAAACGACAAAAATTAAAAATTTTCTAAATTATTTTTTTTGTGAATGATTCGATAAGAAAGAAGTGCGTATTATCCATTATTTAGATATAGATACATTTAATGTTATCATATATGGATTTAAATATTTTTTTACATATAAATAATTTAATGGATATTATTGGTTTTCTTATGTAGATTTTTGTTTAATTCTGTAGTTTGTATCATAAAATGAGGGTTAATAAATCTTTGTTATTAGTTTAAATTCATATATTAATTTTATTAAAAGAAAAAGATAATGAGGTGAAAAGGTAATATAATACATTTTCGAGATTGGAATTACTCCAGTAAAAAATTCTCTTGTGGAGATAATTTGTCACCAAAATACAATTAATTAATAACCATTATTAAATTGAAAGATAATTTAAATTAGGAGTGAGGAAATGAAGAAAATAGGGCTGATTAAGGGTCTAGGCAAATTTGGACGTATCACATTCCCTAGTGAACTACGACGATCCTTAGGGATAAAAGGCAGTGAGAGTCATGTGGAAATGTCTATAGAAAATGAAGCAATAATTATCGAAAAATGTGGTGAAAGTAAACCCTGTGCTATAACTGGTAAGGTAAGTGATAAAAATAAAGTGTATCTAGGTAATATCGTGCTAAGCTCAGAAGGAGAAAAAATTTTATTACAACAATTAATTGATATGAAAAAACAGATTGAATGACCATTCTTTCATTTTCACCTTCTAGGAGCTACATTCCTTTCAAAATATTTGGGTCGGCTCTTACGTTGCAATGCGACTTACTACTGTATTATATATATTCACACATTAATATGCTAAGGCTTCATACGTAGACTTATATAAAAGTGGTTATGAAAAACCAACACCAACTTCTGAAGTTTAAGATCAAGTATAGGCTTATAGCTTACATGTAATTAAAGATATCAAAAGATTAATTAAAACAAATAGGACCTTGAGAGGAGTAAGTTATATATCTTGCTCTTCTCAAGGTCTTTTTTTATTAATAAATAAAAATTACTTTTCTACAGCTACCATTGGTTTTTCTTTACTTGTTGTTTTGAGTATAGAAAGTGACATGATTATAAATGAAGCCACACCTATCATTCCTAGAACAAATAAATAGCTTTCGATAGCATGCCCTTCAAAGTAGAAGATGTTACGTAGACCTTCTACACTATATTTAAAGGGAACCCATGAATAAAACCAATCTTGAGTTACTGTAGGTAGAAACTCTGGAGGTAAATTTAATACCGGAATTGAGAAGAGAAAAAGTAAGATAAATAGTGGAACCCCTACTAATCCTAACCAATTTAAAATAGCGTTTTGAAGTAAATAAAACATAAATGCAGTAAAAAGTAAAAATAAGAATGTTGCCTGGAAGTCAGATATCTTAACGTTTAATACATTATCAGTAAATAAAAGGACTGTAGAAGCAATGGCTGTTGCAAATAGTAGTCCTGCAACTAATTGAGCTAAAACAGATCGGGTACTTATACGGCCATTTGTAACCTTCTTCATAATAACAAAATGAATAACAGAACTAATAATGACCGCGATCCATATTATCTGTGTAAATAAAACAGGAGCATTCCCATTGGCTGTGTGATCTCCAACTTCGTTAATGGTTTCATTCTTCACAAGTAAAGGGCTGCTCAAAAGTTTTGCTTGCGAAGGAGTAATAGTAGCTTTTTTAGCTTCTAACTGGGTAAAAATTGTATCCTGAATTTGACCATTTATTTTAGAAAGCGATTGATCGATAACCTGTTTTGTTGTATTAGCAGCCGTGTAATGCATTCCTTGATTAATAATTACCTCTACCTCTGGCTTTTGTGGTGAAGGGGATTGAAGTGACATAATTTGTTGAGACATGCTCTCTGGAATGACAATAGTCGCATAGTATTTCTTTTCATTCATTGCACTGATAGCGTCTTCTCTTGTGTCAATCACTGACCACTTAAAGGGAATATCTTTATTATCTAGTAACGCTTCTCTATATTCCTCACCAGCATTTAGTTTTGTCTTATTAGGCAGTTCAGCACCTTTATCATTTACCACCAATGCAACAGGCAAGTCCTTCGGAGTGGGATTAACAATTGATCCTATGAAAGCAATACTGAAAATCATAACGACAATGATAATTCCTAGTAAGCTCCCCCAAAATCTTTTTTGTGAAAAAAAACTCTTAAATACGCACACGTAATCTCCCTCCTGAACATCATGTTTTCATCGACAGAGCGTTGCATAAGAAACGCCCTGTTATATACAATGTAATTATATTCCTTATTCTCACATACTCAATAATCAATATTGCGCTATTTGTTATATATACAACACATGAGTCCTGAGTGTTAATTAAAAATGAAATCATAGACAGGTGATGAAAAAATGTTAAAGAAAACAGACTTGCGTGTTATTCGAACACGAAAAATGATTAAAGAATCGTTTATTGATTTAATTCAAGAGAAAGGCTATGAATCTATTACCATTAGGGATATTGCAGACAATGCATTAATTAACAGGGCTACCTTTTATCTTCACTATGTAGATAAGCAAGATTTGGTGGATAAATTAATTGACGAAGTTTTTGAGGAACTAACAGATATTATTAACCCTTGTATATACATTCAAAAGAAAAGGGTGAAAATATCACAGTTTCAATCAATGATTGAAGCTATATTCACAAATATTTTCCACCATGCTACTTTTTATCAAATTATGTTGAGTGAAAAAGGGGTACATGGATTTAATGGCAAAATGAAAGGGGTTATCCTAGAGAAATTCAGAAAAGAATTCGCCACAATAAATTTACAAGAACAAAAATTTTCAACTCCTCCAGAATTATTAATACATTTCATTTCTTCAGCATTGATTGGTACTGTAGAATGGTGGATTAATAATGATTTAGTCTACTCTCCTAAACATATGGCAGTGCAGTTAGTTAGCTTAATTACAATTGGTCCATTACAGTCCTCAGGTTTTGAAATTGAAGCATAAGATAAAATTTAACTTGTAAAGAGTTCCAAACTTACTTCAATAAGCAATTTTAAAAACAGTAGCATCACCTAGGCTTTTATAAAAAATGGGATTATATCTAGGATAACTTCTAGAAGAGATCTTGAATGCAGATAGATATAATCCCTCACACTATCATTCTCAGCTTTTACCTTCATTTCCAAATATAAATTTCATTTTTTAAAAAATTTTTTTGTAACACTCTTTTTTGGTGAAAATGGTAGCGTTATCATATGTTTTAACATTCAAAAAAGCATTTGAGTGTTATAGAGACATATTATACATAGTGAATTTCTCACTTTTAAATAAAGATTCATCTGCTCTAAAAAAACATCTAAACTTTCTTATATCTTATAGTCCACTTATTTTTTAAAAACTTCCCAAAAATACCTCCTGAAATAAGTCTTGCTTTGACTTTATTAATATAATTTTAAGTATAATATTGTACTTATCCTAGTGAATAAATAGCCTTTATTTTACCTCCTAAAAGTCTTGTAAAATAGTTATTAAATTATTCTTAAATTTCGAATAAAGTAATTGACAACCCAAAATATTGTTTGTAGAATCCATTTGTAGCTGATTTTTTTACAAATAGAGGTAATTATAGGTTAATTTTCTTCTATTTAGAATTAGTAAAATTTTACCATTTAGAAAAAGGGGTGGGAAAGTCGTCCGTCGATTAAATAAGTTTTTATTATTTTAAAGTAGTTTGTTTTATTCTTCATGATAGTTACTTATATTTAAATAATGAGGGGAGAAATAAAAGATGTCAGACGATACTTTATATAAAAAATCATATTTAAATAGATTAGGTGAATTAAAGGAAAGGTCGCCAAAGGTTGCAGCAAAATTTATGCAGTTTGAACATGAAGTCTTTAATATGGGTACGATTCCTCCTAAAACAAAAGAGTTGATTGCTATTGCCGTGGCTCATACAACAGGATGTCCATATTGCATTGAAGCTCATGTAGCTAAGTATAAAAAACTAGGTGGAACTATGGATGAGATTTTAGAAGCAGTGACTGTAGCAGCTGCACTTAAAGCTGGTGCTGCAATTAGTCATAGCGTAAATGCCATCAATGCCTTTGAAAGAGAGTAGAATTTGTGATTTTGTGATTTTAGAACACTAAAAAGAGGTGTAGACCGCATGGGAAAGTTGATAGACAATCCTACTATTCCAAAAAGTAATTATTCTTCAATGATAGACTTGTTATCACATAAAGTGATGATACATCCTGAAAAAGTAGTCTACACATTTTTATCTAATGATAACCAAGATGAAACTAATATTACCTATCAAGAACTTCATATGTATGCTAAGCAAATCGCTGCTTACCTACAACATTTAGGTTTAGAAGGACAACGAGCTCTTTTAATGTATCCATCGGGGATAGACTATGTTAAAGCCTTTCTAGGATGTATCTATGCGAATGTAATACCCGTACCCGTGTACCCTCCGGGGTTAAGTCGAAATATGGAACGTTTAAAAGCAATTATGGATGATTCAGCTACTAATATCATCTTGACAACTACTCAACTGCATTCAAAAATAAGTTTTCATTTCTCAGATGAACTATCAAATATGAATCTAAAGTGGATTCCGATTGACGATATATCTCATGATTATCGGGATCAGTGGTCACAACCAAAGGTAGATAAAGAATCTTTAGCTTTTTTACAATATACTTCAGGATCTACATCTTCTCCTAAAGGAGTGATGGTCACTCACGGTAATATTTTGCACAATGAAGCCATGATTAAAGCAGCTTGTCAGCATAACGAGGATACAGTCATGCTCGGTTGGCTACCAATGTATCATGATATGGGGTTAATAGGTAACATTCTACAACCACTATATCTTGGGGCTAAATGTGTATTTATGTCGCCAATGGATTTTTTACAAAAACCTTTTCGATGGCTAAGTGCTATTTCAAAGTACAAAGCAACTATTAGTGGTGGACCCAATTTTGCTTATGACTTATGTCTAAAAAAGATTACAGATGAACAAAAGGTGCAGCTTGATTTGAGTAGTTGGGAAGTTGCTTTTAATGGGGCTGAACCCGTGCGGTATGAAACTATTCAAAAGTTTGCCCAGGCTTTTAAAGATTGTAATTTTAAACTAAATCAATTTTTTCCGTGCTACGGTATGGCTGAGGCAACTTTATTTATAACAGGTAATGAAAAATTAACAAAACCTGTCTCCAAAGGCTTTTGCAAAGAAAATCTTTTAGAAAATAAAGCTATAGAGAGACCTATAAATTCTGAAAATTCAGTTAAATTAGTTGGTTGTGGTATGACTTGGCTTGATCAGAAAGTAGAAATTGTTAATACTGATTCCTTGTCCAAGTGTGCATCAAATGAAATAGGTGAAATTTGGGTTAAAGGAGACAGTATAGCAAAAGGATATTTTGGACGGAAACAAGAAACAAATTATGCGTTTAATAATACAGTAAAAGACACAAATGAAAATGGCTTTTTACGAACTGGGGATTTAGGATTTTTTCATGAAGGCCAACTTTTTGTAACAGGTAGACTAAAAGATGTCATTGTATTAAGAGGGAAAAACCATTACCCACAAGATATTGAATTAACTGTGGAAAAAGCAGATCAAACTATTATTTCAGGAGCCAGTGCTGCGTTCTCTGTTGATATTAATGGGGAAGAAAAGTTGATTATAGTTGCCGAAATTGAACGTAAATATAGGCCTAGACCACACAATGAAAGAGAATTAAAAGGTTATTTAGACAGTGTTTTAAGGAACATCCGTCAACAAGTAATGGAGGAACATGAAGTTCAACCATACACTATTTCCCTTTTAAAGACTAGCAGTATACCAAAAACATCTAGTGGGAAAATCCAAAGAAGTGCTTGTAAAAACGCGTATTTAAATAATGGTTTAGAGGTTTGGCATAATTAAATTCGTTCTTTTCCCTCTTTTCTAATAAACTCATCCTACTATGCATAATGTACTTACTATTGTTGAAGGAGGGATGTTAAATGGGAAATTCATATAACACAATTGTAATTGGTGCTGGGCAAGCAGGACTAGCTATTGGCTATTATTTAAAACAAAAATCTCTTTCATTTTTAATTATAGATTCTAATAGTAGAGTTGGGGACTCTTGGCGTCATCGTTACGATTCTTTAACCTTGTTTACACCTAGATCTCATAGTGCTCTACCGGGAATGAACGTAGAAGGGCCACCACATGGTTACCCTAACAAAGATGAGATTGCGGATTATTTAGAAAACTACAGTCGTTATTATGATTTTCCAGTCCAACTGAATACATCGGTTATTAATCTATTTAAAGAAAATAAGAAGTTTCACCTCGTTACCAGTAAAGGAAATTACGTAGCGAAAAATATAGTAGTTGCGACTGGTCCCTTTCAAAAACCCTTTGTACCAGATATTGAGAAAGATGTCTCAAAAGACATTTTTCAGATTCATGCAGCCCATTATAAAAATCCAACTCAATTAAAGGAAGGAACGACTTTAGTGGTGGGTGCTGGTAATTCAGGGGTACAAATTGCAACGGAGTTAGCTGAAAACAGAGAAGTTTATCTATCTGTAGGTAAACGAATGAAATTCCTACCCTATACATTACTGAACAGGAGTATTTTTTGGTGGTTCCAAGTGCTTGGAGTATCAAAAGCAACTATCCATTCAAAATTAGGGCAGTTTATGAAAAAAAATGATCCAATTATAGGGAAAGAGTTAAAACCACTGCTAAGTAGAGGAGCTGTTAAACAGGTTTCAAAAGTTTCAAAGGCAGACGGTAAGAGTTTAATTTGTCAAAATGGCGAGAAGGTCCAACCAGAGAATATCGTCTGGGCCACTGGTTACCACAATGATTATGAATGGATTGAAGTCCCTAATATAATTGATAAAAATAATAATGTGAATCATGATCGAGGCATAACAAGAGAAAAGGGTCTTTACTTTCTAGGGTTATCATGGCAATACCGACGAGGTTCCGCCTTATTATTAGGGGTTGGGGAAGACGCCAAGTTCTTGGCAAATCATATAACTTAATTGATATGAAAAGTTTTAGTGGGGGTCCTAACTATGGAAAACGATAAGATTTTTATGATGATAAGAGAGTCTATTTTAGTTTTTTCACCTTTAAAAGAAACGGATATTAAAATGGATAGCAATTTGTCCGGAGATTTATCGCTAGATTCAACTGATCGTTTAGAACTTGTTTTAGATTTAGAACAAAAGTTAGATATTAGCATTCCAACTGAGGACTATGGCTGGTGTAAAACGATTGAGGACGTTGTCTTGTTAGTAAAACAAATACAAGCTCAGAAGACTAGGGAGGCTATTAAATGAACTTATCTACTCAGTTAAAAGAACTAGGATTATCCCCATTAAATACGTTAGTCGGCAGTGCTCATAACCTTTATAAAATGCCTTTTGATACAGTAAATGAATATAAAGGCAGCGTTATCGCAGATAACTTTAACTATCATTATGAAAACAACGAATTTTATCGTGATTTATGTAAGAAGAAAGACGTCAGCCCTCAGGATATAAGGGGTTTTAATGATTTAGCAAAAATCCCTTTAATTCCAGTTCAAACATTTAAACAATGCGATTCTCATCTTCTTATGACATCGAAATTAAACGAAGTTGAATTCGAAATGAGAAGTACAGGGACAAGTGGTATTCCTAGTGTATCTCGTCGTGACCGTTTAACAATGGATAGTGCATTTGATAGTGTTGTAACCACTTATAGAGAGTTCTTTAAGTTCTCCCGAGGGATGGGATTATTCCTTTTCCCACCAACTGAAGAAATGCCTGAAATGGGAATGGTAAAAGCACTGAACGTTTTTGCTGGTTTATTAGATGGTAGCGTTAATTTAGTGAAAAAGATAACATTCAACCCTGAAAAGGCTGTAGAAGTCTTACAGAGTTGGGATGGAAAGCACACTAGACACATAGTAGGTCCTCCATTTTTAGTATATAGATTAATTAAATATTGTATGGATCGCAATATTAAACTTAATTTAGAAAAAAACAGCTTTATTATTACGCTTGGAGGATGGAAAAGGTTCACTGGTGAAGAAATTCCACGAGCAGAATTTAATGAGCTATGTCATGAATACTTGGGTCTTCAACCGTACAATGTCAGGGATATGTATGGATTAGTAGAAGCTAATATGCTTGCAGTAGAATGCCATAAACAAGAAAAACATATTCCACCATGGGTTCACGTTTCTATGCGTAATCCACACAATGTCTTAGAAGAAGTTGAATATGGGGAAAGAGGTGTTATTGCTATTTATGACCCAACTTCTATTTCTTATCCAGGCTTCATTCTGACAGAAGATGTTGGCTATTTAAGAAAAGATACATCTTGTGAATGTGGTCGTAATGGACAGACGTTAGTATATATTTCAAGGATGCCAGGCGTAGAAGTAGGTTGTTGTGCAATTAACCTTGAAAAGTTTATCGAAGAAAAAGAAAAAGGCATGGCTGTCAAAGGAGGAATTTAAAATGTTCAATGATATAATCTGTGACCATTTTATGAATCCTAGGAATATTGGTGAACTTACAGATGCGGACTATGTGATCGAAATCAGTAATCCTATTTGTGGTGATACAGTACACATGTATTTAAGGTTAAACCAAGAGGTTATTTCCGATGTAGCTTATAGAGCTTATGGATGCTCTACGTCTATTGCTACAGCAAGTATTGTTTCAGAAAAAATAGTTAGTATGTCTAAAGCTGAAATTTCGTCTATTATACGCGATGATGTTGTTGAATGGTTAGGTGAGTTAGAACCTTCACAGCTTCATTGTGTTGATATCGCTTTAAATATTCTAAATCAGTGCGCAAATCCAACAAAAAAGAAATTTGAACAGAAAGAATTTCTGGTTGAAGGGGAAGGTGCATTTTAACAATGCATACACCTATTTATTTTGACTATAATGCCACTACTCCTATTGATCCAAGAGTACTAGAAGGTATGTTACCGTATCTTCAAAATCATTTTGGAAATCCGTCGAGTACTTATTCTATAGGGTATCGCGCTAAAGAGGCCATTGAAATAGCACGTAAAGATATAGCTAATCTTATTGGTGTTGAGGATAGTAATATATTTTTTACAAGTGGTGGATCTGAGGCAAATTCCACTATATTAAAGGGCATAGCAGCTAAAAATTCAAAGAGGAAACATATTGTTACAAGTGCAATTGAACATCCAGCTATCTTAAAAACTTGTGATTACTTAAGAAAGCATCATGGATTTCAAATTACCACAATACCTGTCAATTCGGCTGGTATTGTGGATCTTAATGATATCGAAAGAGCTATAACTAGCAAAACCGTTCTTGTTACAGTCATGATGGTAAATAATGAAATTGGGTCTATACAGCCTATAAAAGAAATAGGTAACCTGTGTAAAAAGCACAATATTCATTTCCATTGCGATGCAGTGCAGGCAGTTGGGAAAATAACAGTTAATTTAAAGGAACTTCCAGTTGATAGTTTATCCATGTCAGCACATAAAATTTATGGACCTAAGGGAGTAGGGTGTTTATATTTACGTGAAGATGTGAATATTCCTCCTCTTATCCTTGGGGGATCTCAAGAATTTGGTATGCGTTCTGGAACAGAAAATGTAGCAGGTATTGTCGGTTTTGGGATTGCTGCAAAAATAGTTCAAGAAGATCTATACTTTAATATTACAAAGATAGAGTATCTACGTGACTTATTCTTAACTAATCTCCAAGCAGAAATTGAGGATTGTTTAATAAACGGAGACATACATGCTAATGTTCCCTCCACGATAAACATTCAATTTTCTGGGATTAGAGGGGAATCCTTAGCCAGTATGTTAAATGAATTGGGAATTTGTGTATCTATTGCTTCCGCATGTAGCTCTACTTCATCAAAACTTTCACATGTATTAAAAGCAATTGGAAAGACAGATGACGAGATTAGAAGCTCAATTCGTATAAGTATAGGAGCACTAACCACTGAAGATGAAATAAATCAGCTAGTTAGATATTTAAAGCATTCTGTTGTGAGATTACGTTCTTTCTCACCTAAATATCAAATACCTGTATAGGAATATTAAAGTAAAAAATAATGATTGTAAGGTAGTGAGACTATATGAATGAATTAGTATTTAAGCAGTTTAAAGTGGCAAAGGATTACTTTATAAGAAATGTAGAATCTATTTCTAAAGAAGTAGCGAGTGTTCAGCCAGATGGTTTTAACAATACAATTCATTGGCATGTTGGCCATGTATTAACATTCACTGAGCAATTAATGTTTGGCTTTCCAGAAAAAACGACTTACCTTCCAGCAAACTATATCGAATTGTTTGATAATGGTACAAAACCAGCTGATTGGAAGGATGAGGTGCCTAGCTTATACGAATTGATTATTCAGCTCAAGGATCAGGCCATTCGTCTTCAGCAAATTCCAAATGACCAATTAAAGAAAACACTTCAAAAACCATTTATGGGATTTGAAACTTTTGAAGAATTAGCAGGTTTGGCCGTATTACATGAATCCAATCATTTAGGACACATTCAAGCAATGAAACGTGTTGTTGAATGTGAAAAACTAATCAATGTAGATACAGATGAAAATACCTTCTAACAGTTTATATTAATAAGTTCTAAACAAAAACAAGCATTTGTTTTCAAAGGCTTGTTTTTTTGTTTAGATAGTTCTGCTACGTCTGTATAGTAAACACTCTAATTATAAAGGAGATAAGATATATGACCATTTATAATAAACTAATTAGAGACCGCATACCCGAAATTATCCAAGAATCCGAAGGCGAGTGTGTGGTTGAAGTTTTAACAGAACAGGATTATATAATAGAACTTCAAAGGAAAAGTCAGGAAGAATTAAATGAGTATTTAGCAGCTTCTAACTCAAATGAGGCTATAGAAGAACTTGCAGATTTATTAGAAGTAATCTATGGATTAACAAAGTGTCATGGATTTTCCATCGAAGATTTGGAGACAGTTAGACGACATAAAGCTGATAAAAGAGGAGTCTTTGATAAAAAATTATTTCTAGTGGAAGTTCGTAAGAAGGAGTAAATTTAATCTCATTAACGTTGTGAAACAGTATCAAATATACCGTCAGTAGAAGTATAGTTTATAGTCATTTTACACACCTTTCTAGTTATGTAATTGCATCTAATTCACCAATATTATCCAAATGAACCTATTTAATTGATTATATTTCCATATTTAACAATCGGCATTTATTTGATAAAATAATTCTTGACAAACCCTATAAGCATTATCTGGTATTTATATTTTGGGATTTTTTATGAAAGCTCACTTAAAAGGCATGCGTATTAATACGCATGCCTTTTAAGATTTCTTATTTTTATTAAACACAATTTATTATAAGTAAGTTTACGTAATTACTTATCGATTTTTACTTAATTCTGTGTTTGGGTATAGAGGCTATACTTGTATGGATAGATCTGCACAGTTTCTCCACATCTATTTGATATAAATGGTGGACAGCAGTACTTATTACAATGAAAGGGTGTATATATGAAAAAGTTACTATTTGTCGCGGTATCTCTCTTAACTATGATTTCTTTGGTAGCATGTAATAAGGATTCTGAATATAAGCAGATGAAACACGACATGGCAAACATGGACCATAACGATTCTTCAAAAGAAAAACGACAAGTTGCCGTACAAACCGATTGGAAGTTTGAACATTATCCTCAGGCTAATACAACCAATCAGTTAACAATCACAATCAAAGATAATAAAGGGAAGCCTATTTCCGAATTTGAGGTAAATCATGAAAAGAAAATGCATCTGATTGTTGCAAGCAAAGACTTGTCAAAATATCAACACATCCATCCTACTTATAAGGGAAAAGGTGTTTTTACAGTACCTGTTACGTTTACTCAGGGTGGATCATTTAAATTAATTGCTGACTTTGTACCGAAAGGACAATCGGATACAGTTCAAATGCATACGGTTTCTGTTAAGGGAAATACATCAGCTCCTGTTAGCCTTATACCTGATAAGAAATTATTAAAAACTGTTGATGGAAATCAAGTGTCTCTTAAAATAGATAGCCAGCTAAAAGCGAATGAGGAAACTATGCTAAATTTTCATTTTGAAGACGCTAAAACCAAACAGCCTATTCAGGATTTACAACCATACCTTGGAGCTGTAGGACACGTTGTCATTCTAAATCAAGACGCAACAAAATATCTGCACGTACACCCAATGGATGAAAGGATAAAAGGATCTAAAGCTATGTTCCATACCACATTTCCTTCACCTGGCGTCTATAAAATTTGGGGAGAGTTTCAGCGTAGTAACAAAGTCTTTATAGTTCCATTCGTAGTGGAAGTTAGTAAATAACTAAAAAAGAATCTGTCTCTGTGAGTCATTCGTCAATCATTCTTTCTGTATAAACTACTTCAGGTAAATTAGATCATCCAAAATGCATTTATATTACAACAAGGAACTACTGTTGAGGGACAGTAGTTCCTTCTGTTTTTAGACTGTATAATCTATACTTGTTCAGTTCACATAATGTGCTTTTTAGGAACAAAAAAGAGCACCTAATCACTTACCGGTGCTCTTTTTCTCTTTTTTAGATATTAATACAGATTCATAGATAAACCAATAAACTAATGGTTATACAATAATCAAAATAAATCCATTTTCAAAAGAAATTTTGTTAAGATTACAATATATGTATGGAAAAATCAAATGTTCATGCAGATACATTTGTCATACACAGAAAGGGGAAAAAAATTTGTCGATTTACTATAAAGTAATTGGAGATGGATATCCCATCGTTATGTTGCATGGGTGGACACTTGACCATCAAGTGATGTTAAATGCAATGGAACCGTTATTCGAGAAACGAAGCCATTGGAAGAGAATATACATAGACTTACCAGGGATGGGCAATTCTGAGCCTCAATTGTCTATTCAGAACTCTGATAATATTTTAGAAGCGATATTATGTCTTTTGGACGAAATTATACCTGACCAACAGTTTATTGTTTGTGGCAATTCATATGGAGGATACATTGCCAGAGGTATAGTTCGTTCACGTCAGGACAAAGTTCGTGGATTACTACTAATGGCACCATTGATTATACCTGAATATGATGAAAGAGTGGTGCCCCAACAGACTGTTCTAAAGAAAGACAACGACTTGATATCACGTTTGTCTCCAGAGGAGGCTGATGAATTTTGTTCCATGGGGGTAGTCCAAGGTCAAACTGAATGGGAGAGGTTTCAAAATGAAATTTTACTTCCTTCTAAACAAACAAATCATGAATTTGTAAGCAGCATTCGTCAAAATGGATATGGCTTTACCTTTGATATTTCATTTAAACTTGAGCATCCCACACTCATTATAACAGGGCGTCAGGATAATGTAGTGGGATATCATGATGCGTGGCAACTAATCGAAGATTACCCAAGGGCAACTTTTGCAGTGCTTGATATGGCTGGTCACAACCTACAAATTGAACAAACTGATGTATTTAACGAATTAGTTCATAACTGGTTAAACAGACTTGAATTGGATAACTTTTGATTGGTATGACTTATCTTTATACTCATACTTAACATAATCACTCTTTCCGGAACTCATGCAAAAAACAAACCCTTGGTACTCAAGGGCTTGTTCGCCTTTTGAGTTTATCGTTTATACAGCTTTTTATAGATCCCTTATTTATAAAGGTTTGATGCAAGAGAAATAATAAAATGAATGAATAAAAAAATTTGGGTTTTATGCATATGGTCATTACCTTAACCCTCTAATAAGCTTACTAAATATAAACCTCTTCCAGGTATAATTCGGGAGAGGTTTATATTTTTATCATTAAGCTTGAATGAATTTAATTTACAATTTTTTCATATAAAATCATTGACTTTATTAGTACCTAGTACTAATATCAATTTATATATCTTGGTAATAAATAAGAGAAGGGTGAATACAATGAAATCAACTGCACGTATTACAGCAATAGGTACATATGTACCAGAAAAAAGACTTACCAATGACGATTTAGAAAGAATTGTAGATACAAACGATGAATGGATCTTGAAACGAACTGGCATGAGGGAAAGAAGAATTGCTGATGAAAACGAATATTCTTCTGACCTAGCTATTAAAGCAATTGAAAACTTAGTGGAGCAATATCAGAAAGAGTTAAAGGATGTAGGGTGTATCGTTGTCTCAACTACAACACCGGACTATGCATTTCCAAGCGTAGCAGCCCAAATACAAGATTACTTTGATATTCTTACAACCGGGGCTTTAGACTTTAACGCTACCTGTGCTGGTTTTACATACGGATTACACATGGCAAACGCTTTTATTACATCAGGACTTCATCATAAAGTCCTAATCGTAACTGCAGAAACGTTATCAAAGGTTACAGATTATACAGATCGCACTACATGTGTCCTATTTGGGGATGGAGCTGCAGCTGTTTTGGTCGAAAGTGACGTAGAACGCCCGAGTTTTATTGCTACGCATATCGGTACAAATGGAAAAGGAGGTAAACATGTATACCGAACCAATTTATCTACTACTATGCATGGACAACCTTTGAGTTCGAGTGGGAAGATGGTGCAAAACGGAAGGGAAGTATATAAGTGGGCATCTCGAACAATTCCTTTAGGTATATCTGAATTGCTAGAACAAGCAAATCTACAAAAGAAAGAAGTAAATTGGTTCGTTCCACACAGTGCCAATTTACGAATGATTGAGTCTATATGTGAAAGATCAGAGTTTCCAGTTGAGAAGACATTAACTAGTGTTGAGTACATGGGAAACACTTCTTCCGTTTCCATTCCTCTAGCACTACAAATAGGGATAAACGACGGGAAATTAAAAAATGGAGATGTTCTCTTACTCTACGGATTTGGAGGAGGCCTTACCCACGCAGGCCACCTTATTAAATGGGATTTAGGTAAGTAGTAAATCATTAATGTATACCATTACAACAAAAATTCTACAGCTTATACTATCTTTAATAAACGGAAGAATGAAAACAATAAACAAAGAAAATTAAATGCATTTCTACTAGAAAGCTATCTCGGTTGCCAATGGCGGGATAGCTTTTTATATTTTCTATAATCTTTACCATGCTCTTAGTCAAAAACACCTTGACTAAAAGGTAATTAGAGTCTTTTTATACCGCTAGTTCATTTTTTTTATTAAAACTTTAAGCCAAATGCCAAGTAATTTTGTCTAATAAGTATAAAAGGAAAAAGAAGAGAGGAAGGATTTCAATTATTAGGATCGTTAAGAAAGCTCAAAAAGGTAATGATAAAGCTTTTTTGAAGCTTTTTCAGACATATGAACAAGATATTTATCGAATGGCTTATGTATATGTCAAAAATAAGGATGATGCGCTCGATGTAGTACAAGAAGTAGCCTACCGTTCTTTTAAAAAGGTAAATACATTAAAAAAGCCTGAATACTTTAAGACATGGTTAATCAAGATTACCATTAGGTGCGCAATCGATCATCTAAGAAAAAATAGCAAGGTCGTTCAATTACATCCAGAACATGAGGAAATCATCGGTTCAGACATTGAAGATATTCCCCTTACATTGTCCCTTCACCAACTAGTAGAAGAATTAAATGAAGATGAAAAAAGTGTTATTATTTTACGGTTTTATGAAGGCTATTCTTTTAGGGAAATAGCTGAGACGTTAACCATTCCTTTGGGCACGGCAAAATCTATTTTATATCGTGCTTTAGCTAAACTTCGTAAACAAGTGAAAGGCGTTGGTATTTATGAAGAATAAACTAAAACAAGAACTTGAACAAATTGAAATTCCAAAAGAATTACATAGGAGAGCCAAACTCGGTGTAGAAAAGGCTAAATCAGAGCAACCAAGAAGAACATTTAAAAAAGCAATTGTATTTCCGGCTGCCGCAGCCTTATTCCTTATAGGCTCTACAGGTGTAAGTGCCACGGCCTTTCCAAGTTTTAACCACTTACTATCTCTTGTTAGTCCCGACATTGCCTTGCTTCTTCAGCCTATTGAAACCACTAGTGAAGATAAAGGAATAAAAATGAAGGTTATAGGTGCCATGAATGATGATGAAATGGCTGTTATTTATGTTACGATGCAAGATTTAACCGGTAACCGCATAGACAAAACGTTGGACCTTTATGATTACACACTAACTGAAGGGCATATGTTTAATAGCCAAATTGTTGACTACGATAAAGATACAAACACAGCGACGTTACGAGTTCAAGCAAACGGAGGCACAAACTTTAATCATAAAAAAATCAATTTGCGAATAAGCTCTTTCCTTAGCCACAAGCATAACCATGATGGTATTCATGTAGACACTCACTTAGCAGATTTAAAAAATAAAGAAGTAGCGACAGTTTCTCTTAACTCAGATAGTACGTCTGGAGGTGGTGGAGAGATGTTTGATAAACTTGAAAAAGGTGAAAAGATAGAAATCTTAAAACCTAATGAAAACATTCTTTCTCTGCCAAAAATAAAATTTATGCATGTATCCAACATTGGATTTGTGGATGGTCAACTTCACGTTCAAACAAAATGGTCCGACGACGATATAGATAGCCACGGAGATTTTTACTTAGTTGATTCCTTTGGAAAGCAGATAAATGCTTCTTCAAACGTCCATTACGGAGTAGATAAATCAGGGAAAACCGTTTACGGAAATAAATATGTAGAATATATTTTTGATGTAAATAATGAAGATCTTAGTAAGTTAAAGCTGATGGGACACCTTGTATCTAACGGTAATTTTACAAAAGGTGATTGGAGCACTACATTTAAACTCCATTCTGTAGAAAATGAAAAAAGCCTGAACTTTAATGAAGACTTGGGCAGTTGGAAAGCAACTAAAATGACCCTTTCATCTCTAGGTGTAACGCTATATGGAAAAGGCCAATTTAAAGATACTGATAACATAAAAGTGAGTGTGAAAATGAAAAATGGAAGCATTCAATCACTCGACTCATTACAAAACTTTAGTGATAATAAAAGCGTTAAAGCTAAATTTCTACCTTCTTCTCCGTTAGATTTATCAAAAATCAAAGCAATCAATGTAAATGGTACAGTTATCAAAGTATCTAAATAAAAGATAAAGCTAAGTTTCTTGTTCATAGGATTAAGAAACTTAGCTTTTTTAGCATTAACTATTTTAATAGCTCGCTTTGATGTTGAATAGTTAAGGTTACAATGCATATGAACTGAAAAGACATGCGTTTACGAACTTTTATTCTGTGTAAAAAATCTATTATCTTTTCGGTTGATTTAAATCTTAAAATGACCTACGAATGTATTGATTAAAAAATGAGAATTAAATTTTTTACTTTAAAATTATCCAGACAAGCGAGTATCCGTAATAGTGCTGCCTTCTTATCCGACTAAATAAAACTTTTGTTATTAAAAAGGGATTTTATTAGTGATAAGAGAAAAAGTCTCCTTAAGAGATCAATAAGTTTAGGAGGCTTTCCTTGTATATAAGAGATTATAAAGAAACAGATGAAACTGAATGGGTTCACTGTAGAGTATTATCGTTCTTGAACACTGCTTATTTTGATAACGTTCTTAGAGTGAAAGAGAAATACAAAAATTCAGCTGTTGAGCTAGTGGCTGTAGAAAATAAACAAATTGTGGGACTTATTGATGTTGAATGTGAATCTCAAAAAGGCACGGTTTGTTCCGGTTTAGAGAGCAGGCTTGGAGGTATGATCTGGCACCTTGCCGTTCACCCAGATTTTCGTCGTAAAGGTATTGCCAATCAACTACTTTATGAAGCAGAAAATCGAGTTAGAAAGCTAGGAATCACTTATCTTGAAGCGTGGACTCGAGATGATAACTGGGTAAATAAATGGTATTTAAAAAACAATTTCAAAGTAAGGACATCCTATTTGCATGTATTCCTTGAAAGACCTACGGAAATAAAAAAAACAATTAGTAGCTCAGTCCACCATTTACAGCCAGTTCAGGTATTTGCCCATTATACAGGACCTGAAAAGGAAAGGGTTATTCGTGAATACAATAGAGTGCATGAGTGCTATTGCTATCAAAAGAAACTCTTGTAATGCTAACTAATTCTTTTGGTTTATGAATCAAACTTATTTTTTAGTAGGATATCTTTGGCAATACTCTTTTTTAAATAATAAGATTTATAAAGTGAATGAATTATCAAAATGTGAATATATCTGGAGGCTTTTTATATGAAAGAAGTAATTAAAACAGGAAAAATGCAAGATATTGGCGGTATTAAACTTTATTACGAGTTTTTTGAAAAACAAAATGAAGACGTAACAATTATATTTGAGTCTGGATATGGATGCACTTGTGATTACTGGAATCCAATTAAAGAGGAAATATCAACATTTGCTCAGTTCTTTATCTATGATAGATCAGGCTTGGGAGAAAGTGAACAAGACGCTAGATTAAAAGACAGTAACCAGTCCGTTAGAAATTTACATATTCTTTTACAAAATGCCAATATTAAGCCACCATACGTACTTGTAGGTCACTCAATTGGAGGGGCAAATGTAAGATTATACGCTAGTACATATCCTGAAGAAGTAGCGGGAATAATCCTTTTAGATTCCTGTCATGAAGACCAAAATAAAATTATGCCGCCATTATTTACTGAAGAAATGAGGTCTATTTATTTTAGCCAGTTTTCAGTCGAAGGTTCTATAGGTGATATTGAAAAAAGCTTTGAGCAAATAAGTGAAGTTCAATCTTTGGGAGACGTCCCCCTTATAGTTGTGAGCGCTGGCCTACAGTCTTATCATACAGCTGAATCCTTTGCAGCTTGGAATCTATTTCAAAGAGACCTTACACGCTTGTCAAAGAAAAGTAAACATATTGTTGTGGAGGGCGCAGGGCACCTTCTTCATGTTGATCAACCTCAGGTCATTATTAATATTATTAAAGCTACTTTGGACGAAGTAAAAAAATAAGTTGGAGCGAATATAATACCTGTTTCAACAATCAAAATAGCCTTTAGATTGATCAATCTAAAGGCTGTTAGTATAACTAGCAAAAACTTATCCAATATAGATTCGTACTAGCAATCAACCCAAAAGATATAAATCCCGCAATTTTTACAGGGTGAGTAATTTTATATGTCACAAAGGGATTAACTCTTCTTATTACCTCTGCGAAGAGTAGAGTGCCTATGGATGCGAGTGCTAGTCCAAGCAACAAAGCATTCTCCTTTAACTGAACAAAATCAAAAATTAAATAAATGAAAAAGATCCATAGATAAGCTAAAAATACATTGAAAACAATTGATAATAAAAAATCTTTATTTTTCATAATTAACTCCCATTACAATCTTTTCTAGTTTCTATGATTTTATCATACTAACTAACTGTATATAGCAAGAGAACAACAGTTTCTATACACTATCCTATAAATCTAAGAGTAAGGTGATACGATAAAATATTTTGTAATAGAGAACGATGAATTATCGAACGACGGGGAAGAAACGATCTACGTATTTGAACACACTAAAAGAGAAAATACAGGTTACGGTATTTTTTCTCTGGAGGATTTTGCAGCTAAGTGTAGGTTTATCGAGATGAGAAACCGTTATATGTATTGGCATAAAGGTGAAAATATTGCAGATACAACGGTAGATGAACTTGAAGAAAGAATGAGAGCTGAACAGGAAGAATTAAAGCCATTATCAAAAAAAGAGTTTATTGAATTTTATGCAAGCAAAAAAAGAGCAAACCTTTGAAGGGTTGCTCTTTTATGGGTAACGCTTATTTTCTCTAACAGCTTATACAAAATGTTGTGCATGATCAACGAATAAATAAGAAAGCTGTCTCATTCAAGAGATCATGTTTAACTCTTCATGTTAAACTGAGTTTCCCACCGTGATAACAATAGTAAGTGTCGGCTTTAAGGTTTTTAATGTTAGTCTTTTTAATTTTTTCCTCTACTTTACAATTTTTAATTCTCATCACTTAAAAAGTAAGTTTTAAGTGACGTACCAGCTCCTCAGCACTTTCATGGACTTGTTCGTTCGTTAAGATACGTACTCCTTGTTTTATGAAAGAAGGCAAAAATCGCATACCGGTCAAGTTTGCTGTTGCTTGAAACGGTTTGGTTAGTTCACTCATGCTGAAAAGGTTAGATCCACCAGCTTGATAGGCTGCTTCAGGTCCGCCTGTTGAAATGGCTAACATAAACTCTTTTCCATGCAATTTTGTGCCTTCAGATCCGTATGCCCAACCATAACTAAGAACAACATCCTGCCACTCCTTTAATAAAGAAGGACTGCTGTACCAGTAGAGCGGGAATTGAAACACAATCCGTTCGTGTTCAAGCAGCAATTGTTGTTCGTAAGCAACATCAATAGTACCGTTTGGATATGTGGCATATAAATCATGAACAGTAATGTCGCTCTCTTGACTCAAGCGATCTTTCCATGTTTTATTAATGGTTGAAGTGGTTAAATTGGGATGTGCAACAATAACTAATGTTTTTTTCATAACTAAACTCCTTTTATATTTGTATATACAAATGATATGTTAAAAATTTTTACTTTTCTTCAAAAGTGACCTCTACGTCTTTTCGGTTTTCAAACATGTGATAGAAGGTCTCAGCAATATTTGCAGGTGAGACGTACGTTCCTTCTTCAACAAAACCCTTAATAGTCAACGTTCCAACGTAAATTCCTTTTGAAGCAAGTTCTTGATTCAAGCTATATGCTAAGTTACGAATGCCCGCTTTTCCAATCGCTAATGAAGAATAGTCAGCATATGGATGAAGAGCTAATCCGCCGCCTGTTAATAAAATAGCACCGTTTTGCATATGGGGAACTGTTTCTTTAACAGCAGTAAGAGCTCCAGCTACACTGATTTTAAAATCTTCCACTAATTGATCAGCGCTTAATGTTGTTGGTTTGCCAGGTCTTCCTGAAGCAGCATTGTATAAAAGAACATCAACTTTTCCATAAGTTTTAATTACTTTATCAATGGCTTTTCTTAAGGATTCTTCAGAAGAGACATCACCTGGAAATCCTTTTGCTATAATTCCGTCGTTTTTAAGTTCATCTTCATATCTCTGTAAGGAGTCCATACTACGGGAAATCATAGCCACTTTAAATCCTTCTTTTCCAAATTTTCTTGCTGTATTTAAGCTAATCCCTGGACCAGAACCAACAATTAGTAATAGTTTTTCAGACATATTGAATCCTCCCATTATATTTGTATATGCAAATGAAGGGGTAAAAAAATTACGATTCTTTCTCTAACTTATTGCTCGCTTCATGCAGCATTTTACTTAAGTCTTTACTAAATTCATCTCCTAATATTTCTGAGTAATTAGTAAACAATTCTTTTAAAGAAACGCGAAACTGATGATACACTTTTTCTCCTTCATCCGTTAAAGAGATCCGCGTCTGCTTTCCATCCATTTTTTTGACGACAAGCTTTAATTTTTCAAGTTTATCAATAAACCTCGTACTTGTAGAAGGGGCAATCGATAACTTGTGGCATAATTCTTTCTGCGTGATATCCGGATGAAACTTTACAATCATAATCATGTAAAGATAGGAAGGAGCGACGTCACCAAAATCAAATGTTTTTTCAGCTAATTTTGTAATGTTACGAGCAAATCGGCTAGCTGTAAAGTAAAGACAGTGTATTAATATTTGTTCTTCTTCGTTATTCATGTAATCATTCCTTTTCTTCATTTGCATATACAAATTAACACGGAATAAAAGTAAAGTCAACTAAGTTGTGGTTGAATGTTTGGTTCAGTTGTGCCGTCAACGAGAAAATAATAAAAACGAAAAACATATATGAAAACGCAGGTTTTGTTTATAGATGATTGTTATAATACGAATAGTGCAGGGGCGATTGCAAGCCTAATACAGAGATAAAATCGGAGGTAGCAAAATGGGGGAAAGTGGAATGTTTAAAGATTTTAATTTTAAATTAGTGGTTATTGAAGCTTTATTAGATCAAGAGCCATTATTTCTAAAAGAATTAACCGACTTAAAAGATAAGTATACAAATAATTTCGAATGGTATTCTGGTGCTGGCCCAATTGTTGAAATCAGGAATTATTTAGAAGAGTTAACTCTGGAAAAGAGTGATTTGGAAAAGGTTGAATGCCTTTGCTTTGATGGAGGTAATGAAATTTATCATATTCTAAAGCCAGACTGGGATGGAGAAGACAGTTTATTTGACGTACTATCTGTTGAAGGGTTTCAGAACTTAAAGAATCTAAAAGCAGTGGACTATATTTCCATGTGCGATCCAGAAGTATTGGAACCATTTGAACAAGCTGGAATTGAGATTGAGGATTAATGAGAAGGAAGGCAATGTACTAACAGAAGTAACTCATTTTGATAAAAAATGGTTTTTCTATAATAAAAAGCATAACTATTTTTTAAAATATTTTAAAAAATAGTTGAAATGCCCGGTACTAAGTATTACAATCTACATATACTAAGTATTACTTAATAGCTTAATTTTAAAAGTTATTAAGTAAAAATCGGCTTGGTACTAAGTAATACAGAATATAAGTCAGACAATATAGAGGAGGTTCTGAAGATCGAAAATTTAACTGAAATGCTGAAGGGTTCGCTGGAAGGCTGTGTGTTAGAAATTATCAGCCGCCATGAAACCTATGGCTATGAAATTACACGCCGTCTGAACGAGCTTGGATTTATCGAGGTTGTGGAAGGGACGGTCTACACTATTCTCGTACGATTAGAAAAGAAAAAACTTGTGAATATAGAAAAAAAACCATCAGATATGGGCCCACCCCGCAAATTTTATTCGCTTAATGAGGCGGGCTACAAGGAGCTTGAGCTGTTTTGGAAAAGGTGGGATTTTGTATCATCAAAAATCAACGTCTTGAAGTCAAACTAGCTTCATAAGATAGACCGTCGGATAGTTTTAAAGCATCTTATGAAGCTTTATAAAAAGGAGGAAAAATGACATGCTGGAAATATTCAAAAAAATGATTGGTGATAAAAAAGAGTATAAAATGATGATGGCACGGGTTGAAGCCTTGCCAGAGGACTATCAGTTTGTATTTAAAAAAATTCAAAACTACATGTGGAATTTCTCATCGGGCAACGGAATGGATATGCTACACATGCAGTATGAATTAATTGATTTATTCGAAGAAGGTGCTGCAGAAGGTAGACAGGTGCTCGAAATTACTGGAGACGATGTGGCTTCCTTTGCTGATGAACTAGTGGCAAATGCTAAAACTTATATGGTTAAGTATCGTGAAGATTTGAATCAGAGTATTAAGGAACGATTAGGAAAAAATAAATTTAATCAATAACATCGACTGAATAGCTAGTTGCAAGTATAGATTGTTGCTTTTGCTATTCAGTCATTTTTTAAACTCAGTACTAAGTGATACAGAATATAAGTCAGACTGAATAGTAAGGTGTCAAAAATCTAGCTCTACGAGACGCTCAGCTTAGTTACAGCATGACAGTTCTAGCAAGCCAGCTTGTGGAGCTTTTAAAAGGAGGAAAAACGTATGAGAAATAAAGTGATTTTTGTAAAAGAGTTAAAAAAGTCCTTTAAAGACAAAGAAGTTTTAAAAGGGGTGAATGTTGAGGTACAGCGCGGTGAAATTTTTGCACTGCTGGGCTCAAATGGAGCAGGCAAGACGACGACAGTTAACATTCTTTCAACACTGATGAAGGCTGATAGCGGCGAAGTAAGTATTTGCGGATTTGACGTCCAACGTCAACCGGCTGACGTCCGCCAGAACATCAGCCTAACGGGGCAGTTCGCGGCGTTAGACGGCATGCTGACTGGGAAGGAAAACCTGATAATGATCGCCAAATTGCGAGGGGTATCTAATCCTAATGAAGTAGCTGACAATCTTCTTGCAAGATTCAGCTTGACCGATGCAGCCAATCGCCGGGCGAATCAATATTCCGGTGGAATGAAGCGCCGACTTGATATAGCTATGAGTCTGATTGGGGCGCCAGCCGTTATTTTTCTCGACGAACCGACGACCGGACTTGATCCGGAAGCCCGGATTGAAGTCTGGAACACCGTCAAAGAGCTTGCTGGCGGTGGTACGACCATCTTGCTCACGACTCAGTACCTGGAGGAAGCTGAACAACTGGCAGATCGGATAGCCATCCTACATGGCGGAAAAATCATCAAAACCGGTACCCTTACCGAACTTAAAGAGATGTTCCCCCCAGCAAAAGTGGAACACATTGAGAAACAGCCAACATTGGAAGAAATCTTCCTCGCAATCATCGGCAAAAAGGAGGAAATGTAAATGAAAAACAATACAGCTGTATTACTAGGACGTTTGATGCGCACTATTATGCGCAGCCCGGATACGATTATTACGGTGGCGATTACGCCAATTATGATGATGCTACTGTTTGTCTACGTATTTGGGGGTGCCATAAATACAGGAACAGCCAATTACGTCAATTATTTATTACCAGGAATCTTGCTGATGGCTATCGCATCCGGCGTCGCTTACACTTCCTTGCGGCTATTTAATGATGTAAAAAGTGGACTGATGGCCCGTTTTATTACTATGCCTATTAAACGGTCCTCGGTATTATGGGCTCACGTGTTGACATCTTTTGTTTCCAATGCGCTTACTATCGTAATAGTTATCCTCATCGCGCTTTTGATGGGTTTCCGCTCCAGCGCTGATATCCTAGATTGGTTCGCGGTAGCCGGGATAATCGGGCTGTTTACGCTAGCCCTGACATGGTTGGCCATTATTCCAGGACTGACAGCGAAATCTATGGAAGGAGCCACAGGCTACTCGTACCCACTGATTTTCCTACCTTTTATTAGTTCCGCCTTTGTTCCCACTGAAACGATGCCTAAAGCTGTTCGTGCATTCGCCGAGAACCAGCCCGTGACTTCAATCGTGAATACGATTCGTGCACTCTTGTATGAAGGATCTGTTGGCAACGATATCTGGAGTGCTCTTGCCTGGTGCCTAGGTATCATGGTCATCGCTTACTTCCTTGCTAGTAAAGAATTCAAACGCAAATTAGGGTGAATTTTATAAACTGAGCAAGCTATCCAACGTATATGGAATCATCGAAATTTTAATGTGAAGTATTAATAGCATAAAACAGAAAAACCTACAGTGGCCCAGTAGGTTTATTCTGTTTTATTTGGCTGATTCTTTGACGAGGTTAATAAATTCCATTGCATAATTCTGGTGCTGCTTTATCAACTTCACTTGCTCGGGATTTATGAGGACATTCTTTATCGTTTTATCTTTCCAAACAGCAGAATTATAAGGTGGAATCCTATACAACTCTCTAAACCACTCCTCCGATGTTAACTCTTCAATAGCTAATTGTAACTTGGAATAAGAAGTAGGCTTCATTAAAATCCCGTAAGACAGTAAATCTTAAAGTTCATCCATCTTGCCACCTCCCATATATTGAGACTTTACTAAATACCAACATTATAAATCACACTGTATATTAATCTATAAATATAGCCAAACTACTAACGTATTCCCCCTAACCCAATAAATTTGAAAAACCTTTGCCAATATGGACAAAGGTTTCTTTTTATTAATTATTGAGTCGTAAAATTCACATCACTATAGTAGTTTTTTCTTTTTGGTTGAATAATCAATTGAATTAGCTATTTCAATAAGAGATTGGATCGATACTTGTTTTGAAACTCTCTTATCAATACTAAGCAGATACTGCCAATTGGCTTTTTCGAAAACAAGCATCTCGGATCCTGAATTTTCTATATAATGAGCTGATTGTCCATCTTTAAGAAGATAGGATCTTTTTATGTGCTTATTCGTAAACTGTATTTTATGCTTACTAGGCCTAATTTCAATTGTGTAATGATTTTCTGGAATTTGATCATGAACACATTCTAAATCAAATGAGTCGTTAATCGTACCTTGCAAATCACTAAAGCGCCCCAAGCAATGAGTAAAAGGAAGAGATGGAACTCTAAGAGGTAGGATTACGTCTTTCTTAAAGTGACGCTCAAATGCCAATAACGCATTATCTACTGATTGATAACCAATTTTCGGATAACTTTCTTCATACAGTTCCTGCTTATCTAAGGTGGCAGATGCACTTTCACCGTATGTAAAGGCTAGTCCTACAAGAAATAAACAAATGTATATCTTTTTCTTCATCTTAATCACCTACATAATATTGATTTAGAAATATTGAATGAGCATGTATTAAACTAAACGATTCGTTTTAAGCTATTTAGCTCAATTACAAGACGAAAGGGTACTCTGTAAAACTGGTGATCCTAATTTTTCTGTTTTAGAATTTGAAGGGCGCACCTGTATCTTGACATTTTTCATCTCTTCCGTAATCCAATCGAACTTTCCCGCCCACGTAACGCCATCTTCTTCAGGTGTAGAATAAAGTTTAAAACGCCAGCTAATATAACCTGGGATGGATGCAAATCCTTCATATTGATCATACCTACCATAAGTAGAAGGGTGAGGAAGGTGAACAGCCATAATACTAATGTTTGTTCGAGCAAAACTGGGTGGATTCAATTGTACTTTGTAAATTAGAGCCGTTCCTTTGGCGTTTTTTAAATGTTTGTCTACAGGCTCTAATATCGAACTACAAGGCATTTTACTGGCATTAGCTTGATATGGATAAGCAAGTGCTACAAACGACAAGACTATAATTAAAATAAGTTTTTTCATGATATTTCCTCGCATTTTTTAGTTACTATCTCCTATTGAATACATATTTATTATGATGAAATCAAAGCAGTATTTACTTCAGGAAAACAGAAGGATAGCCACAACGCAACTGGGCAAAAACACAACAAAATATGAATATAGGGTGAGTTATATGAATAAAAGGGCAGTTCTTTTACTGCTGATACTTGGTATCTACGCTTATGGCACAAATTACGGAACTGTATTTGCCAATTCAACGGAAGAAAGAAATCGACCCGAGAAAGCTTGTAGCGAGGAATTTGAAAAGTATCGTAAAAAACTTGATGATAGGGTGCTAAAAGATATCGTTAAAAGTTATAGCTTAGATTTATCTGGGTTTCAGGAATTCACAAACAGAGAATTAGATTTAAAAGTAGGCGATAACATCAATGACCATTCTGACCAGATCTCATTGCAACACTTATTTGTCGGAGGTAGCATTGGATCAATGAGATTGTTTTTGGAGAATGGTTTAAAAGGCACAAGAGGATATTTTCTTTATAAAAGAGTTGACGGAAATAACGTATTAAAAGAATTAAATAAAATGGGGAATATTTGGGTTGTTATGACAGTTGATGAAATCAAAGCAGCTAAGCTTGAGCTAGAACCTTTTAATTGGGACAAGTGTGCTGACTAAGTAAGAAAAGGGTCTCAAAAGTGACTCTGAATATTTGCGATTATAAAGAGAACAATAAGTCCAACTAAAAATAATGAGAGGCGTACATAAATGAAAAATTACTTATTTTTATTTTCATTAGCTGTTGTACTTTTTGTTTTCAATAACAATATACAAGCCAGTGCTTTAACTTTTAATCAACTTCCTAACACTCAAAAATCTGACCAATGGACTGTTGAAATAGACAAAGCAAAAAATAACGATCCACATGCTATAAAAGCTAAAAAAGGTGTTTATCAAACGTATAGCATGGCAATTAAAAGTATTAAAAATGATGCATCTAATGTAAGAATTGAACTTTTTAGAGACGAAGAAAACTCTACTAGTAAATATGGAATTGTTAATTCAGAAAGAGAAACATTAAATAGAGACGATAAAGAACCTTTTTACTTTGCGAATTTTCCACTTTCTGAAAAAGCTAAAAAGCTAGAAGTAGTGATCACATGGAAAGAAAAAGATAGCGATAGAAACTATCAAGAGCGATTTACGTTTAGTCAAGATTAACGAATAAGCAAATGAAAGACCGTCCATAATTTTAGAAATTATGGACGGTCTTTTTTATAGATTACTTCGTAAGCTACATATGTGACGAATAGGGCTATAAAAGTAATTCCTATTTCTATAAACGATTCGCAAATTATCCCTTCAACGCATATTTGACCATTATAAAAAGATACGCATATACTTAACACTCCTATACATATCAGTGTTAAAGTATATGTTTAACTATTGTTTCCTCGTTACAAGTTCCTAAAACTTAATATTTATCAACTACTGCTCCTAAACTAGCTGCTTTAACATACGGTTCATTTCTTAGGGAAAGCAGTTCTTCTTTTGTTCCTGTAACAACTACGCCTATAATTAGTCCATTTTTCTGTTTGTTTTTTAGATTTTTAGCTTCTCCTGGATCTGTTTTTTGGAGCTCATTCAAAAAGTCTGCTTCTGTTTTAATTTTAGTGGTCGCTAGTTTTGCTCCTAATTGTGGTGATGGTTTAGAAATACCTAATAACCATGATCCATTTTCTGGATCACCCCTGTAACCAGGAGACTTTGCATAGTTATCTACCCAATACCATGTTTGGTGAGCAGATGTAGGCAGCATCTTTTGTACTTCTTTTAATGTGTAATTTTTATTGAAAGATATGGCCATCTCCATGTACTTGTCATTTGGATAATCTTTAATCATTTTAAAGTCATTCGCATACAACTTATATTTGTATTTGGGTACATAAAATAACATCTCACGTTGCCCATTAGGAATATGATAAATTGTCGTGTCATTGACAATTGTACTACTCATGGAGAATGATGCATTCATGTTTCCAAATAAATCATACGTTACTTCTTCTGTCCCCCAAGGTATCACTTTGTCTTCAATTACTTTAAATGCTTCACTCTTAATAGTTCCCTTTAAAACTCCAATTGAAATACTATCAGTGTTAGTGTATGTGTTTGGAGACATCCTCACCTGATTTTCAGTAATTATCTGATCAGTAATCTTGTCTCCTTCTGAGGCAATAAAATAATTATTTCCTTTGACAAATAAACCAATAACAAAGCTAACTACGAGTGCAGAGATAAAAACTGTTCGTAAAATTGCTCTATACTTTGCTTTTTTCAACGTTCTATGTAAAGACTTTTCATCAAAAATAGAATCTAACTCATCATTCGTTTTCTTCATTACATTCTCTCCTATACATCTCTTTAAATGTTTTTCTAGCACGAGCTAAATACGTTTTCACAGTTTCAGGTTTCATATCTACATATTCCGCAATTTGTTTATAAGACCACTCTAGCTCGTACTTTAAAAGAAGCAGTTGCTTAAAGGTGGGAGATACCTTTTTAAGTGTGCTTCTTACTAAAAGCTGATTTTCTTGTACAATCATCATCTCTTCAATTAATCGTTCATTGGTAATAAGGTAATCTTCTACTACCACGTACTGAGATTTTTTGTTCTTTCGACAGTAATCGTAATATAAGTTTATAGCTACTTTAAAAAGCCATGATTTATATTTATCGGTATCAATCGATTCAAGATGAAGAAGTAGTTTGCAAACAGCTTCTTGAACAATATCTTTAGCTGTTTCTTGGTTTACACCTTGTTTAATTAAATATAAGTAAAGTTGATTCATAACAATTTTTATTTGATCGTTTGATAACCGATTTTTCAAGTGTTTTTCCTCCTTCCTGTCTTATAACGTATGAGCAGTGAAAAAGTATACAATTATTTCACATTTTTCTATAAAAAAGAAAAGTAATAGCTTTTTGAGTAATCTACGAGGATTATATTTAGGAGTCACAATTTATCTGACTGGCTTTTCATGTGGAGTAATAGCTCTGGAAAAACAGGAGAGAGGACTAACGAAATATTTTAGTTTGATCTCTCTTGTGCTAATTCCAGTCATTCTTATGCTAGGTATGCTGTTATTTGCGATGAATTTCGGTCAAACAAAAAGAAGCAAGCACAGCGTGCTTGCTTCTTTTTGTTTCTTTCTAGTTACCATAGAACGGATTATAGGTATCTACAAAAATAAAAAAGAAAATTATTGTAATCGACCTTGTATATAATTAGGAATCTATAATGAGCTCATTAACTGAAAAAAGTATTCGGACTTCTGAGTTTTATTTAAGCTATACCATGAATCTAATGTATTTGATGCAAATACATCTAATTTTTTTAATACTTCCCTCGCGAATTCTAGAGGTGCTACTCCTGAAGCAGTAATCATGTTATTATCGGATACTACAGGTCCCATCTCATACAACTTCTCCCCTTTATAATTAGGACAGACCATTTGTGTATATTCTAAGTTATTAAGCGTATGCTTTCTAGAATCTAAGTATCCACTATTTGCAAGGGCATCAGTAGCACCACAAATTGCAGCTACAATAGTACCAAGCTCTAAAACTTCCCCAACTTTTTTCAATATAGGTTGATGAATCTCCTCACTCCATGTATTTCCTCCCGGTAGAATTAAAAGATCTTTATCCAGAAGAGTGCACTCATCAAGAGAAATATCAGGCTGTATACTTAGCCCCCCCATTGTTTTAATAATTTCTTTATTAACTCCTACCGTCATTACTTTTAAAGGGGCTAAACCTTGCCTGAAATATCTTCCTGAATTTAGTTCAGCAATTAAATATCCATACTCCCAATCTGACATTGTATTAAATACATAAATATAAACTTTTTTTGTTTGCATATTAAGCCTCCCGAACTGACGTTCTCTATATTATACCATCTTAAAGGCATATATCTATAAAAATGTTAAAATATTCAGAAAAAATAAGGGGGATTGAGAACCATTTGAAAGAAAACAAAATAGAAAAAGTCGTAATAGTAGGATTAACAACTCCACATTGTGTATCAACTTTTACTCGAATGAGTGATAATTTAGTATTTGAAACGTATCTCGTATCAGATGCCACAGCTGCATTTGCAATAAAAGGAGCAGATAATGCATATTATCCAGCTGAACAAATACATACTGTGTCATTAGCAACTTTAGATAATGAGTTTGCCAAAGTTTTAACAACTGAAGAATTGATCAAAAAGTTAAATTTGACTGAAGCAATACAATCATAAGATCTTTATTTTAACTGTATATCTTCTACAAAATTAGTTAACATGATCCGGCTTATCGGTACTCTGATGAAATATAATTCATTTTATTTTAGCTGTATAAAAGAAGAGAATTCTTCATCAAACTTTGTAGAAATAAATTTATCAAAAAACCATTTGCACCAAAATCATATAGATAATCGTTCCTCCTGCTATAGAGAGGAGCATCTCTCTCTTCCAAGAATGAAGCAGTACAACCATCGCCACTCCAATAAGCTCTGGGATACCGTGACTACCTGATAGTAAACTCACATCTTTAAAGCAATAAATGATTAGTAGCCCTATTACTGCTGAGGGTAGCACTTTCCCGAGATACTGAACATACTTTGGTGTGGGTTTATTCGCCGGAAAAACAATGAACGGCAGAAACCTTGTAAGCATTGTGCCTAAGACAACCATAGCGACCGTAATAACCTGCTGCATTAAACTCATCGTCATGCTGTGACCTCTACTTTCTCTAATGGTTTTTTCAAAAAGGTTAGTATCGTTAGAATCATAAGCATAGCTGGAATAATAAAATGGTTTCCACCAAAAATAAGAAGGCTTATGGCTGAAAGTCCAAGGCCAGCGAGAGCGCTATGGTGCTTTTTCTCTTTTCTCCACTGTTCAATGAAGATGACAATAAAGAGAGCCGTCATGACAAACTCTATTCCTTCTGTGTTGAACTTGACAAGAGAACCACAAAGCCCACCAATTGCTGCTCCTACAAACCAATAACAATGATTAAGGAATGTCACAAAAAACATAAACCAGCCTCTGTCCACGTTTTTTGGAATATCAACCGCACAATTGATTGAAAAAGACTCATCACACAGTCCGTAAATTAAATAAAGCTTTTTCTTTCCAGTTCCTTTATATGTATCTAACATGGAGATACCATAAAATAAGTGGCGGGCATTTACCATTAACGTTAAAAAAAGGGCATTAACTGGATTAAATGGAGCCAGTAATAAATTGGCTGCAATAAACTCCATGGATCCTGCAAATATTGTGAAGCTCATTATGATTGGATAAATAGCACTAAAGCCCAATGAATGCATGTAGATTCCATAAGCAATTCCTAAAAATATAAACCCTGTCAAAATAGGAAATGTATAAGGAAAAGCAGCACGGCATGCATTCCATTTCTTATTTTTTTCTTTCATGTAACTCACACCTTAACTAGATTTATTTCAATTTAACACATGCAAACCATACAAAAAATAAGAGAATTGTATGTATTACAATTCTCTTTATATAACTGCCCCGATTCTATATTATGATGAAATGGCAAGCTTTTATGGCTGGTACTGCTTCTTGTACCAGTCACAAAGTGTGAGAAGAATGTTTTTTACAAGATAAAATATTTTGAGGAGCACCCCGTACATTAAAGGATAGGATTGTTTGGAATATATAGATAATAGAGGTGAACTATGCCAGTAAACTCATTCGATAATTATCCGATGTCGTGGAAACCCGACAAAAAAGCTCTAAAGCGTCCTTTTTACGAATCTATTGCGGCATTACTGGAACAAGATATTATAAATGGCTTTTTAGCACCGGGAACAAAGCTGCCTCCACAAAGGGAATTAGCAGATTTTCTCGATTTAAATTTCACTACTATTACTCGCGCTTATAAAGCATGCGAGGTAAAGGGATTAATATATGCCGTTACTGGAAAAGGAACGTTTGTTTCTCCTAATGCTGCTCGTTCTATTACCATTTCTAGAGATAAAATCACAAACTGTATCGACTTTGGTTTGGTAGCTTCATTTGAGCAGACTAATTGGATTGTAGCAGAGGAGATTCAAAAGGTTGTGAGCAAAAATTACTTGGAACAGTTACTCAATTATAATGATCCGACCGGTATTTCACATCAAAAGACTGCAGGACTAAACTGGATGGAATCTTTTGGTATTCAAGCTGACCAAGATCATATATCGATTGTTTCTGGCGCGCAAAATGCATTAACAATTACATTGACCGCACTGTTTAAGCCAGGTAATCGAATTGCCACTGACTTATACACTTATTCGAATTTTATTGAGTTGGCAAAAATGCTTCATATTCAGTTAGTGCCCATTCCTGGAGATCAGTTTGGGATGCTGCCAGAAGAACTTGAAAAGCAGTGTACTCAACTAAATATTCATGGCATCTTTCTTATGCCATCTTGCTGTAATCCTACTACAGTTATGATGTCAGATTTTCGAAAGCAAGAATTAGCGACGGTCATTCGTAAGCATCGTTTAATCTTGATTGAGGACGATATTCATGCATTTCTGACGGCAGGTATTATTTCTGATTATCAGCAGCCAATGTTCAATTTACTTCCAGAACAAAGCGTTTATATTTGCGGTACTTCTAAGTCAATATGCTCAGGGTTACGAGTCGCCTATATGGTCTATGGAGATGCGTTCCGCAAGAAAATTTTACAGGCTATTTTTAATATTAATGTAAAAACCTCCTCTTTAGATGCGGAGGTTATCACAGAGCTTATCTTATCAGGAAAGGCTCATGAAATTGTTTCCCAGAAACAACAGCTTGCCCAGTCAGCAAATGATATTTATTCAGAATATTTTCCTCAAAAAGAGCTAAACGGACATCCTCTTAGTTTTTATCGTTGGCTTTCTATTGGAGAGCATAGTAATCCAGTGCAGTTGGAAGCAGATTTGAAGAAACATGGAATTCGAGTTTTTCATTCTGATCGTTTTCTCAGTGGACCGACTACACCGAACAAGTATGTGCGTATTGCGCTTTCTTCTACACGCTCATTAGATGAGTTGAAAATAGGATTAAAAAGGCTCAAAAAGTATCTTGGCTAATTCAAAAAGCACAAAAAATCAATCTTTAAAATGGTGTAAAGCAGTGCATCAGTTTATAGCCGGAACCAAAGCCCTAAATTAATAATGTAAAGTTTTAGTGCCAATTTTCAAATACAATAAAGAAAAGGGTTAGTCACAAGAAGGTAAGCATTCTTTGAAATTTTGGTAATTGGTCTTATACTAGGGTGTCAAAGAAATCATAAAATTCTAAAAAATGATTCACATAAGAAACATTTAATAGGAGTGAGTTTAGATGAAAGCATTAATTCATGCAGAAAAACTTGGGTTAGAAGGACTTTCAATACGTGATATTGATTCACCAAATCCTGCTGCAGGTGAGGTAAGGATTAAACTTAAAACTGTTGGCACAAATCACCGTGACCTTTTTGTAACTAATCGTCATCAACCAACAGAGGGGACTTTAGTACTCGGGTCAGATGGTGCAGGGATTGTTGACGAAGTAGGGAAAGAAGTTGTAAACATTCAAGTAGGGGATGAAGTTATAATAAATCCAGGTCTTGGCTGGAAGGAGAATACGCCGGCACCTCCAGATAGTTTTCAAGTATTAGGTCATCCATCCAATGGAACTTTTGCTGAATATGTGGTTATACCGGCAGAGAATGTGGTTCCAAAGCCAGTCCACTTAAGTTGGGAAGAAGCAGGTGTTATCTCATTAGCAGCGCTTACTGCATACCGAGCACTCTTTACGAGAGGTGAATTGAAATCAGGAATGAAGGTGTTCATCCCAGGTATTGGAAGTGGGGTTGCAACCCTTCTATTGCAACTTGCAAAGGCTACAGGAGCGACCGTATATGTATCGTCGCGGTCTGAAGAAAAGAGGCAGAAGGCCCTTGAACTTGGAGCAGATAAGGCAATTGATAGTAATGGAGATTGGGAGAAAGCGCTTGAGGGGGAGAAAGTGGACCTTGTCATCGAATGCGTAGGAGCAGCTACCTTCAACAAATCTCTTGCACAGCTAAAAAAAGGAGGCACTATTGTTACTTTTGGTGCATCTGCCGGGGATGTTGTTCAATTTGATTTGCGAACTTTCTTTTATGGACAATATAATTTATTAGGTTCTACAATGGGGAGTGGGAAAGAATACAAGGAAATGATCGAGTTTATTACAACTCATAACATCAAACCAGTCATTGATAGAATGTATACACTTGATCAATATGAAGAAGCATTTGTGCGATTAGAAAAAGGGGAACAATTAGGGAAAATTGGTTTTGTGATTGAAGGATAAAGAATCTGTAGAAGCGCCTTTCTTAAATAAAAAGGGCGCTTTTTTGAATGCATTACTTATTTTTTATAAATTGCTTCGTAAGCTGCATATATAACGAACAAAGCTATGAAAGTAATTCTTATTTCTATAAACGATCCGCAGATTATACCTTCAAAACATATTTGGGCATTATAAAAAGATAGTCCCATACTTAATTCCCCTATATGTACCGGTGTTAAAGTATATATTTATATATTTCCTTCTAGTTAACATAAAACGTATTGTCGAAAGAGTATTAGTATAAATCTTTATAGAGTATATCTTTTGATAAGTACCACTTAATATGTTAATTCTCGTGCAAACCTTACTTCTAGCAATAGACCTTTTAGATAAGTAAAATAGACTTTTATCGGGGAATTGAAAATAATAATTTTATGTTATAAAATGAAAGCATTCTACAATAAGGAGGATTATTAAAAATGACTGCTTCAATTAGATTGCGTATCCGTACTTTGAACAATTAATTTAATATGTTCAAAGGCTCTGTTTTAATACTTGCAGAGTAAACAGGATTAGTCTGTCCATTTTTAATAATCTTCAACGGACATAGCAATGTGTGACATGAGAAAAGGTGGGTTCATCTATCTTTCTTTTGTTATACCTAAAAATGTACTCATTTTCCTTAAACAATCCACTGTTATGGTTTCTTCAAGGTATTACTGAGTACATGGACGTTGATACTTGTTTACTTTAAGCTGCAGACAGAGATTTCTGCAGCTTTTTTTGTGTTTCTAACTGTTGATCTATACTGATAAATAGCTATTAATTAATAACATTAGTTGTGAGAAGAAGAGCTGTAGAGAATAAAAGGGCAACGAACAAAGTGAAAAAAACTTGAACATTTATAGGGGGATAATTAAGATGAATAAACTAAAAATTAAAGAATTAGCGAAAAGAAAAGGCCTAAATGTAATCGAAAAAACAATAAAATTGAATGAATCAGGCTTAGATTTTCAAGTTGCTCATGTAGAGGATGAGCAGGGACAAAAATGGATTTTACGAATCCCGCGCAGACCAGACTCTATGGCAAAAGCCAATCAAGAAAAGATGGTTTTAGATGTTGTAAATCGATATGCAATTATTCAAGCACCCGATTGGGAAATTTTCACCGATGAACTCATTGCTTATAAAGCATTAGACGGAGTGCCTGTGGGTACCATTAATCCTGAAATTCAAGATTACGAGTGGGTTTTAGATATAGAAAATATTCCGTCCACATATTACGAATCATTCGGGCGCATGTTAGCAGAGTTACATCAACTGCCAACAAACGTAGTAGAGAAGGCTGGTATTAAGATTTATACGGCAACTGAAGCAAGAGAGTTAATGAAAGAAAAAATGCAAAAAGTAAAAGATGAATATGAGGTGCGTAATAATCTGTTAAATCGTTGGGAGGCCTGGGTAGCTAATGATGATATGTGGCCAAACTATACCGGTCTTAGCCATGGCGATATTCATCCGGGGCATATTTTGATTAATCACCAAGCAGAGGTCACTGGCTTAATAGATTGGACCGAAGTAGCTGTTACAGATGTATCTCGTGATTTCCTTGCTCACTATTTATTCACTGGAGAAGTTGGATTGGAAAAAGCTATTACTGCATACGAGAAAGCAGGTGGGAAAGCGTGGCCCCTTATGAAAGAGCATATAATAGAGTTATCAACAACACAGGCGATTACGGTTGCTGAGTTTGCTAAAAGCTCTGGGATGCAAGAGTATAAAGATATGGCCCAACAGATGCTTGGTCCAATTGAGTAATAAAATAACTTTGATAAAAACTTATATAATGAGCAAACTACTTAAGAAGTCTTTTAGGCCTCCACTTACAACCTAATTTATTTATCAGTAGAAAAAAGCTATCTTCCCCAAAGGTAGCTTTTTCGCGTATAATGCGTCAAAAGCATCGGGTGTAGCTCTAGCTGTCTTTTTCAACGCCAATTTTATAGCTGTTGTTTTGGAGTATTTAGCAACTCTGCGACCAGGCTTTTTAATTCTTGAATAGTAATCATAAGATTTAACAAGTTTGTTAGCAAATTTAGTTGCACCACCTGCAACTTTAACAGCTTTTTTAATTTTTAATACTTTAGTAATCGGAACAGCATTTGATGCTATGGCAGTAGCTATTCCTTTCTAGTTAACATAATATAGGTAGTCAAAAGATATTTAAAGCATTGAACTTGTAACAAATTCAATTAGCAGGGCACCCATAGCCAATGCAATCGTTAATAGGGTAGAACATAATACAACTCTTTTATTAGCTATACTGCTCTTATCTTTTAAAGATAACTTTAAATAGATAAAATATATGACGATTCCTAAAACAATTGAAACGATCCAAGTAATTAAACCAATCTGAGTAACTAACTTTTCCCAATCAAAAATCCAGAAGTATAAAATTAATAACTGAACTAGACCTTTAATTAAAGATCTGCTTCTTTTCTTTGTTCTTTTTTCTGGAAAATACCAATCAATAACACTATAAGTCCTGTTACGAAAATTACCGGAAAGATATACCACATTATTAAGGCTGCCCATCCGTTTTCTGTAATAACTGCGTATGTTAAACCAATTGCGAAAGACAAAAAGGGTGAAATAGCTAACATTAGCGTTATTCTCCAAACAATGTATTGTCTTTTTTTCGTTTTTCCCTTGCTTAGTTGATAAGCTATCATCGCTCCTATGACTGCAATTCCATAACCTACTACAAATGGCATTCTACCATTCCTTTCTTTTTGATACATAAGCATCTTCATCAGTAAAAAGGGCACGAGCCGTTTGGATAAAGGCATCCGTTCTACGTGTCTTTACAAATTCATCACTGTACCTATTAATAACGGCTTTATTAATTGGTGCAGGAATTGGTGTTGTAAGTCCTTTGCTCTCTGGTTTCATCAAAAGCTACTTTCCAGAGAAGGCAGCATCGATGATAGGCATATATTCTACTTCAATGGTAGTGGGTGCATCTATTTCCATTGGGCTAACGACACCGCTTCAACACTGGCTCAATCATTCATGGAAAAATGGATTAGCATTCTGGAGTATTTTTGCTTTATTCGCTCTTCACTTTGGTTGATGGTCACAAAACAATCTCATACTCCTACAAGCAAATTTGCACAAAAGAGGAAGGCTTCCTTGCCATTAAAAAATAAAGAGGCCTGGTTATTAACGTCGTTTGTAGGACTTGTAACTCTGTTATTTTATTGTTTTCCAGCATGGCTACCAGCCATTGTAGAGGGAAAAGGGTGGACGCCGGCATTCGGTGGTCTTGCAGGTACAATAGCTATGATTGCACAGCTGCCAGCTACTCTTTTATTGCCTAGTCTCCTGAGAGTACTGCCAAATAAAAGATTTTGGATTACATTCTTTACACTCGGTGTGATTGTTGGTTTATCTCTTTTATGTTTTACAAACGTAACACCTATTATTTCAAGTATATGTTTAGGAATTGGTGGCGGCGGTCTTGTCTCGCTAACTTTATTGTTACCAATAGATAAGACAGCTTCACCTATAGAAGCAAGTAATTGGTCAGCAATGACTCAAGCAATTGGATATATGATTGGTTCGGTGGGTCCATTTATAATTGGATTTCTTCATGATTATCTAGGAAGTTTTGTTCCTACATTATATCTTCTTATAATGATGGGTTTCATTGTTATCCTGCTAGGTTGGAAAATCACGAAACCAGCTAAGGTTAAAGTAGAGGGGGTACCTGCGAAATAAAAACCGCGATCTACTTCGTGGTTTTTATTTTAGCTGTTGAAAAAGATCATCTAACAACTTTTAAAGTATAGAGTACTATTGGAGGTTCGTTCTCATGAATATTTTAATTTTAGGTGCAACTGGACGAGTTGGAAGTCAAATAGTGAAGCATGCTCTTCGTGACGGACATCACGTTACGGTATTAGTTCGCACTCCAAAGAAGATCCAAATAACTAATGAAAAGTTAACGATTATTCAAGGGAATGTTTTAAACGAAGATGATATTGTCCGTTCAATAGGTGGGATTGACGTAGTGATTAGTGCACTAAATAACGATGGGACCACTACTTTATCAGAAAGTATGCCACTGATTATCGAGGCAATGAAAAGGGAAGGCATACAACGGATTATCACTATAGGAACTGCTGGTATCTTACAAAGCAGAAGCACTCCACAATCAATGCGTTATCAGTTAAGGAAATCAAAAGGGAGGCCAGTACGTGCAGCAAAAGAACATCATAAAGTTTACACTATGCTAAAACAATCCAGCCTCGACTGGACGATTGTCTGTCCTACGTATTTGCCGGATGGAGAAAGCATAGGTAAATATTGCGTGGACGATGATTTTTTGCCAGAGGGCGGGACTGAAATATCCGTGTCAGATACAGCAGAATTTACATTTAGCCAAATAAAAAGTAGCGATTACATAAAATCACGCGTGGGTATAGCCTACTAATAAAGCCTTATATTTTTCTATCTTTCAGAGGTGACGTTATGGATTTACTTGATTTAACAGGCCATCTTATTCATCGTACAGATGTAAAAGTAATGAATTATTTTAAGCAAAAGCTCAAGCCCTATGGCATGACTCCAGTGCGATGGAGCATTATTAACGTTCTAGACACTCAAAAAGAACTAGCAGAAGCGATTGATAAAAAACAAACAACTATCGTAGAAATGATTTATGCGATGGAGGGAAAAGGACTCATAAAAAGAACGTTCAGTGAACGAGATCGTCGCTTACATTATCTGTTTCTTACAGAAAAAGGGGAAGAGATAAAGAAGACCCTTTCGCCTTTAGTTAAAGACGCTCATCTCTTTGTTACGCGTCAATTAAGTGATGAAGAGGTTAAACAACTCAAAACATTGTTAAATAAGATATATAATACTCCTTGTTAATTGATATTCTTATAAAGGATGTTATAGATGGCAAGTTAATTACTGATTGGACTCAACTTCAACAAATTTAATAGCTAGATGAATAAAATAAAAAGCGACATACCTATTAATGGTAAGTCGCTTTTAGTTATTTATCATTTCAGCTTGAATAATGTAGCGATCAGGTGCTTTTCCAATTATATCAAATGGATAGCAAGTTGTTAGTGTAAGCGTAGACTTATCTTTAGGAACAATTACTGTCCGATCTTCTTTATGTGTAATCCATATCTTTTTAATTTGGTATTTATAAAGTTTATTATCAAATTCTACAATTAGATTGTCACCCGTTTTAAGTTCACCTAGCCTTGTAAATACGGTGTCGCGGTGCCCACTTAATACTGTGTGTCCCATTCCCTTTGGAGTAGTAGTTAAATCACTAACAAACATCCCTACGCCTCTTTTCAAGGTATCAGCATCTGTTCCCCAATACACTGAATATTTTAATTCGAGTTTAGGAATAACAAGATTCGCTACTTTTTGACCTTTGTTGTAATTATAATCTTCCATTTTCTCTGGAGACATCGTATCGACTTCCTCTAGATCCACATTTTTAGTTGAATCTTCTTGTTTTACTTCAGTACTTTGTGGGCCTACATCTTCTTTTTCTTTTACTTCATAATGGTTTATTTCCTTCTGAGATAAAGTCTCTGAAGATGATCTTCCTAAGTTCCACTCAAAGAATGAATAGCCAGCTAGGGAAATACCTATCACAAATAGACAAATGCCTAATATTCTCATATAGCTGCACCTCTATAAAAAAGAGACAGGAATAATCCCGTCCCTTTTATTTTATATATCCTTATATTATGCTTTTGAATTTTTGCGACGAGTAAATACTACCACACCAGCAGCTGCAACAGCTAAACCAGCTGCTACACCAAGTGGATTATTACTTGCTGTTTCAGGAAGCTCTTCGCCTTCTTTTTTGTCTGAAGTAGCTTTTTGCTCTGAAGAAGAATTGTCTTCTTTAGTAGCAGTGTCTTCTTTTGCAGGTTGTTCTTCAGTGGATTGTTCTGTAGTAGTCTCTTCTTTAGTTGTTTCCTCTGAAGTAGCTTCTTCTTTCTTGCCAATGCCGTTAATCTTAGAAGTATCATAGTCAGATGGAGCTTCACAAGGAATACCATCGTCTACTTTGTTACCCCAGCCATCTAATCTCTCCGGATCGTTTGTTGCTGTGTAACCTTTTGAATTCCAGTAGTCTACTACTTCTTGGTAGGGCTTACCTTTAAAATCAGAACAGTCTTTATCTAAACCGTTTGATTCTGCTGATGCTGTAGTTGCTACGGTACCAATTCCCCCAAATGTTAACGCTGCCGCCAAAGCAAATGTTACTTTTTTCATTTCTCCTACCCCCAATATTTGTGTGTCAGATTTGCTAACAATTTCATATTAAACTCTTTTTCTGGCAACTTCAACAATAATCTGGGTCGTTAGCTACATTTTCCCTTTATTCGTCAATTTCTTCTATTTTATATGACAATATTATTGCTTTTATCTATTTTATTGAATTAAACTAGTTTTAAATGGGTGCTGTTTTCCCGTTTTTTCTTTAAATTAAACCTCTTATTTTTTTATTAGCAATTTGGATTCTGGCTTCTTTTTTCTTTCTTCTAACCAGAGAGTTCAATCCATAGTTCCATCATTTTTCAATAAGAAAGTAGGAACAATAACTTTAGCAGAATTAATGCCTTAAATCTGAAAACAGGGTCCTTATTGCTCATAAAGTAAAAGGGATTGAACTTCCTTCTTATCGTAGATTCAATTCTTCACTATGCTTGAAACTCCTTGGAAATTTGAGGATTGATGATAGGTTTTTTTCTTTAAGTTATAATAGAGAAAGATATCCAAATTTTATTTAAGGTGACAATTGGGTATCATATATTTTCTATATAAGGAGAATGTAATGAAGAAGGATATTTATGTTGTTGGGGCAGTAATCGTTGAAGATGAAAAGATCTTATGTGCGCAAAGAGGTCCAACTAAAGCATTGGCTTACAAATGGGAATTTCCTGGTGGGAAAATAGAAGAAGGGGAATCTCCTCAAGACGCGTTAAGACGTGAAATAAATGAGGAAATGCATTGTAAAGTTCATATTGGTGAACAAGTTGAACATACTGTTTATGAATATGATTTTGGAATCGTTCATTTAACTACTTTCTATTGCAAACTTATTGAAGGAAATCCAGTTCTAACTGAGCATGTATCAATTAAATGGTTACCTCCAAATGAGTTAAGCTCTTTAGAGTGGGCACCTGCAGATATTCCTGCCATTGAGAAATTAGCAAAGGCGTCTCTGATGAATTAAAATGGTTAAAATCTAAAAGAGCTATTTACTTTGGTGAATAGCTCTTTTAGATTTATATAAATTTGCCCTGGAAAATAATGAACATTACAATTAAATTAAATATTTAATATTGAATGGAGAATACGCAGTGGATTTTACTCAAAGCTTAGAAGCATCTTTACATAAGGGATTCATTAATGAAAAACACACTAAATCGGGGAGCTATACACCTAAACTATTAATTAATGATGTAAAAAATAATGAATATGTCTTAACTTCATTGTTAGAAGAACTTGATAAATGTCAGTCTTTTATTTTTTCAGTTGCTTTTATTACAGAAAGTGGCTTAGCTACGCTCAAATCTCATTTGCTGGATCTTAAACGAAAAGGAATTAAAGGTCGAATATTAACATCAACATTTTTAAATTTCAATCAACCTAAGGTATTTAGAGAATTACTTAAGATTACAAATGTAGAAGTAAAATTGACCAATTTACATGGTTTTCATTCGAAAGGGTACGTGTTTAAACATAATATATATTATTCATTAATTGTAGGGAGCTCTAACCTAACTGCCCACGCCCTTAAACTGAATTATGAATGGAATATAAAGTTAACTTCACATGAAGATGGTGAAATTGTCCAAAGCTTTCAGCATCAATTTGAAGAAGTTTGGAGAAGTTCTCAACCTTTAAAGGAGGAATGGATTGCTGATTATGAAAAGGTATACCTTCAAGCTGCCTATAGTAAGGTAGTACCTCAGGTGACAGGTGTCTCTATCCTATATGAAAACAATCCTATTGAAGAAAATCAAAGGATTGTGCCAAATAAAATGCAACAAGTAGCTTTGCAAGAGATTGAGGCCGTTCGAAAAGCTAGTAAAAAGAAAGGATTAATTATTTCAGCAACTGGAACAGGGAAAACATACCTTTCAGCATTTGATGTGAAAAGCTTTAATCCTAAACGTATGTTATTTATTGTTCACCGAGAGCAAATATTAAATAAAGCAAAATCAGACTTTAAAAAGGTACTTGGTGGCCAGGATGAAGACTTTGGTATTTTATCCGGCACTAATAGGCAAATAGAGGCTAAATATTTATTTGCTACGATTCAAAGTATTTCAAAAGATGGTACCCTGCATCAATTTGATCCTCAAACATTTGATTATATCTTAATAGATGAAGTTCATAAAGCAGGTGCTAAGTCTTATCATAAAGTAATCAATTATTTTGAACCTAAGTTCTTTATGGGAATGACTGCTACTCCTGAACGTACAGATGATTTTAATATTTATGAGCTATTTGATTACAATATTGCTTATGAAATTCGTCTACAAGAAGCGCTTGAAGAGGACATGCTTTGTCCATTCCATTATTTTGGGGTGACAGATCTTGAATATAATGGACAATTGATTGATGATACTACAATTTTGTCAAAGCTTGTTACGAAAGAACGTATAAATCATATGATTGAAAAGATTCAATATTATGGTTTTTCTGGTGATAAAGTTAGGGGGTTAATATTCTGTAGTCGAAAAGACGAGGCACAAGAGTTGTCTTGTGAATTAAACAAGAGAGGGTTTCGTACAGTTGCATTAACTGGTGACACTTCTCAGAAAGTGAGAGAAGAGCAAGTAAAACAATTAGAAAACGGTATGCTTGATTATATTTTAACTGTGGATATTTTTAACGAGGGAGTTGATATTCCAAGTATTAACCAAGTTGTTATGTTAAGGAAAACTCAGTCAAGTATAGTTTTCATTCAACAATTAGGAAGAGGACTTCGTAAACATATTTTAAAAGAATTCGTTACAATTATAGATTTTATCGGGAATTACAGAAACAATTATTTAATTCCTATCGCTCTTTCGGGAGATAAATCGCAGAACAAAGATAATATACGTAGACATATGCAAGATACAAGTTATATTAAAGGAGTTTCTACAGTTAACTTTGAAGAAATAGCTAAAAAACATATTTTTAAAGCTATTAATAATACTAATTTAACTGAGATGAAACAATTAAAAGAGGCTTTCAACGAGTTGAAAAATAGGATTGGTAGAATACCCTATTTATATGATTTTGTAGCAAACCATTCAATCGATCCTATGGTTATTGTAAATAAATACTCAAACTATCAACAATTTTTGGTGAAAATTAAAGAAAATGTTCCTCAGTTAACGGAGTACGAAAACAAAGTTCTAACAATGTGTTCATTAGAAGTATTAAATGGAAAACGTAAGCATGAGATCTTATTATTAGATACATTATTACATCAAGGGAAAATTAGTTTTGACAAGTATCTCTATCTCTTAGAGGAATCTAATTGTCAGGTAGATGAAAATACACTAACTTCAGTACAAAATATTTTTAACTTATCATTCTTTACACAAGTGTACAAGGTTAAATATGGAGAACAGCCTATTATTGTTTTAGATGAAAACAAGTACTTTGTGTTTAATAAGGATATTGCTAAAAGCTTAAATTCAAATAACTACTTCAAGAATATGATTACAGATATTGTCCGAAGTGCAGCAGAAAAAAATAAGTCTTACCAATGTAATGAGCCTCTAACATTGTATGAGAAATATACAAGAAGAGATGCATGTAAGCTTTTGAATTGGACTAGTGATGAAAGTTCAACTATGTATGGTTATAAAACTAAATACAATACGTGTCCAATCTTCATTACATATCATAAGAATGAAGAAGTAGAAGCTAGTGTAGCGTATGGCGATGAGTTTTTGGATCGAGAAGTATTAAAATGGTATACAAGAAGCAACAGATCATTAAAGTCAGAGGAAGTAAAAAAGATTATTGAGGCAAAAACAAATAATATTGATATTCATATTTTTGTAAAAAAAGATGATGATGAAGGAAGCGATTTTTATTATTTAGGTAAGGCTATTCCAGATAAAAATACTGTTCAACAAGCTGTAATGAAGGATAAAAATAACAAAGAACTTCCAGTTGTTCATATGAATATGATTATGGAGAAAAGCATAGATAGTAGGCTCTATCATTATATTAAAGGTATAAAAAACGTTTAAATTGATCTGGATATATTTTGTTTATATGTAAGTTTTTTAAGCATAGGAGTTAGCTAAGAATTTTCTTGAATTATTGACTTGTTAATTAGCTGAAAAAGAGGATATTAAGTTTCCTCTTTTCCAAACGATTATATAGATGGAACGCATATGCCTTATGTAGTGTAAATATAAAATGATTTTTGATTGTCTATGTGACCCTATTTAAAGAAAAAGAATTATAACTGATAGTTACATTAAACCTTAGAACATAAGCAAGGTTAGAATATATCTCTTAATGGAGGAGAATAATGAAGCATTTACAAGACAAAGCTATAAAATTCGGAGGTGATAGTGGATGGGGAAAGTTTCACAATCCTAAGTATTTAGCCATTTCTTTGTCATTAGAGGCATGTGAACTTCTTGAGAATTTTCATAAAAGCTTTCTTAAGCATCAGTAAGAAATATCCATCGGCATAGTTAGAGTTTCGTAAATAAACAAAAATTAATTATTTATCCATACGAAATTCATAACAGTGAGGTGAAAGTATGAAAGAAAACAATATAAAGAATTTAAAATATGAAATTGTAAAAAAGCATGAGAAATTATTTGTAAAAAAATTAGACCTTGAGAGTGAAGCAAATCGCTTGATGTTAGAAATTAATTTATTGGATGCACAGCATACTCTTGATAAAGTAAATCAGCTAAACCGACAGATAGACGATATAATCTCTGAAATGGATTATCTGAAACAGGCGCTTGAAGCGATTAAGTAGGCTAGATCAAAGTATGTCAAATTCTACAATCGTAATCGATTTTAAAAAGAATTTAACTGGTTTTTCCTGTCTTTGCCTATCTGGGTACATACTTTTCATCCTTTGAATTTAAAGGATATTCAAAAATTATTTCTTCTCACTCAAAAATATGAAAATGTGCCGGTTATATACGGGCATATGGGCGGAATTCATTGGCTAAAAACGATAGAACTGATAAAAAACACTGAAAATGCTTACTTAGATATATCTGCATTTTATACAACATACGCCTTGTCTTTGGCTATAAAAGAGATACCCCAAAGAACGTTATTTAGTTCAGATTTTTCATATGGAGATCCATATTTAAATTTACAGGCCGTTAAGCGTCATACATCTAGCGGAGAAGTTGCAGATAGAGTGTTGGGTGGAAATATCTCGAATCTGTTACATATATAAATTCAGCGTTTTTGTTTGTTGTTGTGTTGCATGGCATAACTAGCAGGGAATTTTAAAATTATTTTCTGCCTTGAAATAAAAAAGGCAGCCAAATAGAGGGCTGCCTTTTAAACAAGATTGAACAACTAGAATTACGTCTTATCATCACATATGATGAATTTCATTTGAAATATATGATATTCCGTAGTCTTTCAGTTTCTTAATTCCTCTCTCGAAGATAACTTTAAAGACTCACATTATAGAATCTACTTACTTAATTTGGTTTAGTGCCAACAAGAGTGACATGCGGAGTTTTACCTTTTGATTTCCTAGATGAAAGATAAACGCCAGTAAAGATAATAAGTAGTCCAACGACTACGTTTGGAGTAATTGTCTCTCCTAGTAGTACATAACCCCATACCATGGCCGAGGCAGGGATCAGGTAAGTAACCGTCGCTGCTAATTCAGGGCCACCATTTTTATTGATATAAAAATAGATTAACTGACCCAATCCTGAGCCAAAACAGCCGAGACCCACAATTGCTAGAATCGGAAGTGGATGAATCAACAAATCTAATTTGAATGGTTCGGTAATCAACATCCCAACTAAACCGATGATAGCACCTGTCAGTAAGGTGAAGGTTGTTATAGTTAGCACGCTCACCTCAGACAGAAACCGTTTTGTTAACTGCCCAGCAAGCCCATAGCAGATACAGGCAACAAGCATTGTTCCAATTCCAACAAACCCGTTCCCAAAAATCTGACCAAATTGAAAATCCATAAGGACGAGTATCCCGAAAAAACCGATAAGAATACCGATCCACTGACGTCCGGTAAGTCGATAAGAAAAAAGAATAAATCCGATAAGACCTGTCCAGATTGGAGTGGTTGCATTCAGAATGGAGGCAGTCGTACTGTTTATCTCAGTTTCGCTTAAAGAAATTAATCCCCAGGCTAAACCACAGTTAAATATACCAACAACAATCAACGCTTTCCAGGGCAGTTTCTCTTTAACTTCTCTACGCTTCCACCATAGAAACGGGAGCAAGATGATTGCACCTGCTAGACAACGAAAAAATACAATTCCCCATATACCAACTGAGGGGAGCAGCCACTTCATAAATACAAAAGATAAACCCCAAATTAAACTAAGCCCAATTAAGGCTCCATACAATCGAAACATAATACACCTCCTTACTTCACTTATTATGGCAAATTTTGTTGATTATTTCATTCCGAAATTTTGCTTTGTAGAACATTTTCTCATGTTTTTTTGTTTTCGTTATCTCGATATCTTTCTCTAGATATATAAGGTGTTTCTTTTTTAATAAAATAATAAATTCGACGTTATTCATAGGAATAATTCGGAAAACTTTAGAGTTTTTATTGAAAAGAGAACATTTGTTCTTGTATAATATAGAGAACGAATGTTCTTTTTTGATGGTTTCCTTGGATCGATTAAGAGTAGCTGCCAAATAGAGTCATTATATGCACCGACATGAAGGTATTCCGTGCTTTATTTTTTTCTATTAAACGCAAACGTTGAAGAAGAGGAGAAAATGAGCTTGTTGGAGGATATTGTAATCAGCGTAAAAGAAGCCTATGTGCTTGCCAAAACGATTGATTAAATTTGGCTTTCTCTTTAGAAGCCCCAACTATACTATCATCTTAAAGGGAAAAGATAACCAATATACAAATTATACAAAATTAGTTTTCTAAGGAGAAATAACATTGAACTCTACACTCAATAATTCAGAAGATATAAAAAGGGAAGAAGGACAAAAGCAGCTGCTTGAAAAAAGTCTTCAAGCTCATAGAAATAAAAAATGGATAATCAACTTTACTTGTACTATATCTTTTCTTTTAGCAGTATTATGTTTTTGCTTTCAAGTGCCAGACGCTATAATTATTGCTATTATCTTACTGTTCATATGTGTAACTTTCCAAACCGCACATAAAATGTTAGATAGAAAAATAGAGCTGCGCTTGAAACGTATAAAGCAGGATCATAGAAAGATCATATTCAAGATAAAATAAATCCTAACTTCCTGCCTATAATTTTCTAAAGTTTAGACAATCTTGCCGCGAACCAATAACGCGTCATTTTTTTGCTAGTTCGTTTAAAGTTAGGGATTTTTGAATAGATGTAATCCAAGAATGAACGCTTTTTTACTTGTTATTGAACTCACTCGATGCTTTAGTTTAAAAAAGGAGGGCTTTATGAATTACTCTAAACTGCTTCAATATCAAGGCTGTATTTATTTAAACTCTATATTTGAACCTGAGGATAACGCGTTAATAGTGGATATTGAACGTTGCAAAATTAATGGAAATGCAGCTGAAGAGATAACAGGAGAAAGCACTTTTTCTTCATATGCCTCTATTGATGTGGATTACGCACTTCCTATCATTCGACTTACATTTGATTGGTACATTGCATACTCTGTTAGAAACGAAAGTTTTACTGTAATAGATGAGTATGAAATGTATAAAGGAAGCGCTTTTGCAGTTTATTCAAAGTCCAGATATCTAGATTTTATTGAAGTTGGTACCATAGCTGACGATATACATCCTGGCCCGTTTAAACACTATGGGATACATGCTTTAAATCACATAATTGATGTGGTTTCAACTGAACCTCCAAGTATTTCAGTAATACAAAGAGATCAAGAACAAGAGTAAAAAAATGTAGTTAATATGTAGCATATTCACTACATTAAGAGGGTAGCAACGCTTGAGGGATCAAGAGGTGTTATAGGGTGAGGATAGCTTTGCTATAACATTTTGGAATATTTAAGATATTTAGACGCAATTTCGAGGAAAGACATACAAACCACTTATTATTAATTGAAGAAGCCTATAAACATAAGAGGTAAAAACAATGAAATTTTATGAGGCGTTAACCTATGTAAATGAGAATTTTTATAAACCCAATCCCTTCGCTATAAAAGCTATTCGAGAAGAAGCTCAGAATTCAGCTTATGGCGCTGGTATCTTTCAGTTAAATTCAAAATCTGTACGATTTAGGGTGGCGAAAACTACCCCTAACAAGGTAGGGCAGTTTGTATCCTTTTGGGAAAAAGATGCGACTCATAAAAACCAGGCCTTTTCGTATGGAAAAGCTACCGATCTATTAGTTATTAATACCTTCACTAGTACAAATAGATTTGGACAATTCATTTTTCCAAAAGAAGTTCTTTTAAAACAAAAAATCCTTAAAACGGAGACCACAAAAGGTAAAATGGCTATTAGAGTGTATCCAATATGGGATAAACCAACTAGCACACAAGCTATAGAAACACAAAAATGGCAATTAGAATATTTTGTTGAACTGAATAATTTGTCCCACCAAAAATTCTTAAAACTGTACTCCTAGAGTGGTATCGGTTGAAGCCTAACATACAAATAAACAAGTCTATCTTACATACTATAAGAGAGGCCAATGCATAACAAAGACAGGATTTATTCAGTTTGTTGGTTCTCTTAGTAATTTATTTATCTTCATAGATGACATATGTAAATTAAAGAATAAAATGCGGTTAAGTAAACTAATTGATGTTCGTTTTTTATAGTGAGCAAATTCACTTAAAATGTTTATAATTTTAATAACTATCAAGTCAATTGAAGAAGGGCATTTCCTACATTTGAAGAATAGTAACACCATTAAATGAATTGAAGGTTGACTGTATGATTTCTAGAGCGACAGATTAAAAAATTGAATAGGAGTGTTTCTTGATGACAAATAGTAAAATGAATCCTAAGGTTGATGAATTTTTAACTAAAGCTAAAAAGTGGAAAGAAGAATATGAGACGTTGAGAAAGATTGTTCTTGACTGTGAGTTGAGCGAAGATTATAAATGGATGAACCCTTGTTACACGTTTGAGAAAAAAAACATTGTTTTGATACATGGATTCAAAGAATACTGTGCACTGCTGTTTCCTAAAGGTGCTCTGTTACAAGATTCTCACGGTATTCTAATCCAGCAAACGGAGAATGTACAAGGGGCGCGACAAATTCGGTTTGCCAATGTGCAAGAAATAGTTGAAAAGGAAGCCATCTTGAAAGCTTATATTTATGAGGCTATTGAGGTGGAAAAAGCCGGATTAAAAGTCAAAGCTAAAAAGCCTGAAGAACTCATTATTCCTGAAGAGCTACAGCATAAATTTGATGAAATACCTGCTTTAAAAACGGCTTTTACTACATTGACTCCAGGACGGCAAAGAGCATATATTCTTCATTTTTCTGCGGCCAAACAATCTAAGACTCGAGAATCAAGGATTGAAAAATGCATTCCGAACATTCTTAATGGAAAAGGATTAAATGATTAGTACATTTTATTTAAAACATGGCCAATTTCGAATTGAAAATTAAATAAGTTTAAGTGAACTGATTGATGTTCCATTTGTGTAAAAGTAGAGTAAATTTAAAAAATTTTTATTTGAGGAGAAAATGCTATGGAAGTTTTTGCAGAATATTTAGCGCGTATAGATAGCCCTGACCACCGTGACCGAATAGAGGAGGTTTTGGCTTGGATTGCTAATACTTTCCCGAATCTGGAACCACAAATTAAATGGAATACGCCAATGTTTACTGATCATGGAACATTCATCGTCGGCTTTGCCTCAGCGAAACATCATTTGAGCGTTTCACCTGAAGAAACAGGCATTGTGCACTTTAAGCATGACATTGCCCAGGCTGGATACAGCGCTACCAAAGGCTTGTTTCGAATTCTATGGACTGAGCCAGTAAACTATGAATTACTTAAAAAAATAATCGAGTTTAATATCTTAGATAAGAAAGACTGTTCAACTTTTTGGCGGAAATAAAAAGCAGATTATGAATGGAGAAGAAGGAGGGTGCAGAACGGTGGACTTTGAAATGGTTATGGAAGAACTTGAAGCGCTTGGTACGGAACGAATTAAAAAGACTTATATAAACAATGGTGCACGCGATCCACTTTTTGGGGTGGCAACAGGAAAAATGAAGCCGATTGCAAAGAAAATCAAGAAAAATCAGGCTTTAGCCGAGCAGCTTTATGCGTCTGGCAATTACGATGCTATGTATTTTGCTGGTATCATTGCAGACCCAACAGAGATGACTGCGGAGGGTTTTGAGCGTTGGATCGATAAAGCGTATTTTTACATGCTGTCCGATTATGTAGTTGCAGTAACGTTGTCAGAAACCGATTTTGCGCAAGTTGTTGCTGATAGATGGGTGATAAGCGATGAAGAACTTAAAATGTCGGCAGGATGGAGTTGTTACTGCTGGCTTTTGGGTAATCGTCCTGACGATGAATTTAGCACAAGCAAGATTGCCGATATGCTTAATCAAGTGGAAAATACGATTCACGATTCTCCAGATCTAACGAAATCGGCTATGAATAATTTTATCTATACAGTCGGTGTTTCATATTTGCCACTTCATGAGAAGGCGCTTGAAACGGCAAGGGCAGTAGGTCCAGTCGAAGTTAAGAAGGATAAGAAAAAAAGTAGTATTCTTCTTGCTTCCGAAAGCATTCAAAAGGATATAGATAAAGGAAGGCTTGGTTTCAAACGCAAACATGTAAGGTGTTAGCATAATTTGTAATGGAGCTGCACTACCTGAAACGAGACTAACAAGCATTTAATGATAATTAGTTTACTATACGTAGGATGTTTTGTTCCTTCATAAATCATCCATTGAAGAAGTGGCAGGGGAGAAAAGCTAAAAAAGTTCTTTAGAAAAGGAGAGGTTAAAAATGAAAAACCAAAAAGGAAATCTAAGAATCTGTCATAAAGGACACAAATATTATAAAAGCAGTAGCTGTCCGACCTGCCCAACTTGCGAGCAAGAACGCAAACCTGACAATGGATTTCTTTCCATGCTATCAGCACCAGCAAGACGAGTATTGGAAAGCAAGGGGATAACTTCTTTGCAGCAGCTATCAACATTTAGTGAAAAAGAGATATTACAATTTCATGGCATGGGGCCGGCTTCTTTACCTAAACTTAGAACAGCTTTGCAGGCCAATGGGTTAGCCTTTAAAAATTAAGCATTAAGGGTAGTTAAAGCAAGAAATAGACCTCGATAAAGTGAACGAATAAGCTGAATTTCTGGATATGGAAGGATGTTAAGAGATAAGTAGTGGGAAAAGTAGGATGGGAGATCTAAGTAATGAATAACAAACTTGATAAAGCATTAGCGTTACGAAAGAATGGAAATCACAAAGAATCTAACGAATTGCTAAGTGAATTAGTTAAGGAATGTCCAGACGATGCTTTATATAACTATCAATGTGCTTGGAGCTTTGACATATTAGGAGAAGAAGAAAAGGCAGTGCCCTTTTACAAAAATGCCATAAAGATAGGGTTACCTTCTAAGGATATGGAAGGTGCAGTATTGGGGTTGGGCAGCACATATAGAGCCTTAGGGGAATATGAAAAGTCAAAAGATATATTTTTAAAAGGGATGGAATTATTCCCAGATAATCATGTAATTAAAGTGTTTTATTCTATGACCTTGTACAATTTAAAAGAACATAATCAAGCGATGGAACTGTTACTGAAATGCTTACTACATACGACAAATGACAATGAAATACTAAGTTATAAAAAAGCCTTACATTTTTATTCAGATAAACTGGATCAGACTTGGAAGTAGCTTGTGAAATTCACTGAATATACGTTCTTTTTCTGAAACGAGGAGAGGACTTTTTTTGTAACATTATTGGCAGAGTTCCTTTGATCAAATGATAGATTGTGAAGAAATACATTTAAACTATAGGAGGCTTTGATAAATAAGAAAGCCCTTACATATTATATATGTCTAATATGTAAGGGGCCCTATAAGAATTACATTTGAAATAGGAGATCTTTTCTTTTAATCTTGCGGTTCTTTCTTTGTTGAAGCATTTATGTTTGTACAACTCTATCCTTACTAAACTCTTCTTCAATTAGCTTATCCATGAGAAAATGATAAAAAACGTGATAATTTGTTTTAGTTAGTTTGTCCAGTTCCTGGTGAGTGATAATGTTATGTTGGATGAGTAAACCTATAGCAGCTGATATACAATTTACTTTTAAATCTTCTTCCCCTAACATATAAATCACCTTCCCTTAGTTACTAAGTAACCCATTCTATATAATAGGCATACTTAAGACACGGACTTATATAAGCTCTTTTCTCAATATTGCTCTCGTGCTGATAGAAAATGATAATAAAATGTTCTTAACACTTTTTAATGCATACTGTTATTTTTATATACTTCGCTTTCTTTTCCTGCAAAAAAAACTAAATGATTTAAAATTTCCCTTATTATGGAATTTTACATTTATTTTTAACAGTTAGGGAAGCTTTTGAACACTCAGTATGTATCTGAATGTCAACACCAAGAACTTATGAACGCCATCCAAAGAAAGTGAATAATGGAATTTATTTTAATGGGTTCTTATTATTCATCTTATGTAAATGCGAAATAAATGTGGTTTTCCTGTAAGTAAAAAAGGCAGCTTTAACTATGTCATAAACCTCCCTATAGGTAATTATTAAATTATATAGGGAAATTTACATCTCAATAAAATACTGTTATTACAAGTTAGTGAGGTAGAAGTATGAAAGAAAGCAATATTAAAAATTTAAAATCTGAAATTATAAAAAAGCGTGAGGTATTATTTGCAAAGAGACTAGAACTCGAGAGTGAAGCAAGCCGTTTGATGTTAGAAATTAATTTATTGGATGCACAGAATACTCTTGATAAAGTAAGTCAGTTAAACCAAAAAATAGATGATATAACCTCTGAAATGGATTATTTGAAACAAGCCCTTGAAGCCATTAATTAAGCTATATATCAAAGTGTAACTAATTCTATAAGTATAACCACGAGCAAATTTAAGGGGTATTCAAGCAACTCAAATTTTTCAGATGCAACTAGTGGAGAAACCAGAGTAATTTTAACATAATCCTTTTATATAGATGTAATTGCGTTAGTCTAATGAAAGCCAAATAGAAAAGAGTGATCAACTTGGAAGAAATAAGAGGCCAGATAAATTTCAACCTAATTGAAGCACTACATTCAAACAAACAGCCACTTGTTTCATACAAGTGGCTGTTTTACTTAATTCTCTCTAATATTATGTTTAATAACTTCATTGAATTCTTCTACTTCTTTTCGAATACTAATGGTTGGTCCCCAAGAATCGATAAGGTTTATAGCTTCTTGGATAGATTGTAAAGCCTCTATATTCTCTCCTTTTCGTAATAGCAATTGGGCCATCCCATAGTGATAGTATATTAATTCAATTTGGTTGGCTTTGTCTTTCTGATAAAGAAGGCTATTAAAGCATTTTTCTGCTTCCTCAAGCATATCACAAATGACATAAGCTACACCTAAATTAAAGTAAGCTTCAATGGTCTTTTCTCCTCCATATATTAAACTGATTTCATTAGCTTCTTCATATAATCGGATTGCTGCTCCATAATTTTTATAGACCATACATAGATCACCTCGCACTAATGAAATTCTATGTTGAATCACCTGTGTAGTGAAGATCTCCCTAACTTCTTCAAGAATACATTCTGCTTTGTTAGGATTATTTTTCTTCAACAAGAGCCTTGCTTTTAAGGCAAGTCCCCAAGCTTTCAAATCGTAAACATCAGACCTGTCTGAGCTTAACTGATCTAGTGTTTTTAGACCGGAATCTATTTGTAGTAGGGAACCATCTAGGTTATTGACCTCCATCAATGCCCAACCCAATGTATCAATTCTAAAAAATGCCTCATAGGTATGTTTTCTAAGTTGTTTTGCATAATCAGCTGCTATTTTTCCATATTTAATCCTTAACGGTAAATTAATTCGACTTAGAAAATGGCTTATGCGAAATACCAGTTCAATCAAAAGCTCTTTTTGATCGGATTCGTTTGCCCATTTTATAACCTTGAGTATATTTGGCCATTCTTTCTTAATTTCCTCTAAATCACGACCAAGCAAATAACTCCAATAAATCGAATCCGGAAGATCCCGTTTTAAATAGTTGTCTAAATATTGGATATAGTATTGGCTCCAACGCTTACGTGCTACATTTTCAAATTGTTTATCTTCTAACAATCGTTGTTCACCATATGTTACTACGGTTTGATGACCTAGATAATGGATTTTTCCTTCTATACGTTCTCCTTGGATAAGCGCAAATAATTTCATTTGATCAACAGCAAAATGGAATTTTCGAGCGTCTAGTCCAGCCGCTGTTGCCCAACTTTTCTCGTCAGGAGGTTTGCTGAAAAAGCATAACACTTTCCAAAGATGTAAAGTATCTTCATTACATTTCTCCCATGTGCGTCCGAAAAGAAAATCAAATAATTCCAACAGTGAGTAACCGGCTTTTCCTAGTTCCTGAATAAGTTGCTGAGCAGGAATGTCATCATCTGCAATGTAAGCTATACTAAGAGCGATAGCTTTAGGATTTCCAGCAGTAGCTGAAATGAGTTGTTCACGAGTTTCAAGAGGGCTATTTAATAACTGTTTCATTTGTTCTTGTTTGTTCGATGAATTAGACATTTTCATATGTTGTTTTACTTCGTAAGAAAGATAGTTAAGAGCATCGTCCTTTTCCAGTCCCTTTAGTTGAATGGTTATTATATCTCTAAAGTTGTTTCTATATTTTTGCTGTAGATTCTCGCGAGATGTGAGTAATACTTTAACGCCTTGTGGAAGATTAGTAATAAATTCATAAATTTCACTTTCAGCTGTATCGATGCTATCAATCACAAGTAATACAGGTTTTTCTTTTGCATAATTAGCTAATGCATTGCGAACCACAAAACGTTTCTCGTCAATGGATCGGTTGATTTGCTCTATCCGTCCAAGTTGGTAAGCAATTGTATTTAGAAAATCACTAAAGGTTAGTCCCTTCCAGTCAGCACTAAACCATACTATAGAATTGAGGTTTGGCCAATCCATCTCAAGGCTTTCTGTTTCCCTATAATTCTTCTGAATACACGCATATGCTACTTCAAGAGCAAGAGTTGTTTTTCCAATACCAGCCCATCCGGAAATTAAACATAATGGAGAAGGGGAAATTACCCACTGACGAATTGCCTCCAGGTCAAAGTGTCTTCCAATAAAAACTCCTGACCAGCGTGCTGGTAAGTTATGTATTGTAAAATGTTCCTTTGGAGTAGCAGCTTCAGTCTGAAGTTTATTATGAAATATTTTTTTTACTACTTCCTCAATATCTTTATTAAGGGGTGCACCAAATGAGTTGTCCGCCCCTAATATTTTTGCCTTTTCCAGACACGAAGACACCCAAGCTGGTAAAGCAGGTTTAAGAGTGGGTATAGAAGTTGTTTCCATCAGCTTTGAGAACCAACTGATATCTATATCCGTTTTTTTAAATATTATCCATATGATGCCGAAGAGCTTTCCATCGTCAATACGACCAGGAATATATTTTAATCCCATCTGACCTATCCAACTTTTAATTGTATTGGGAGATACACCTAGTTCATTTGCGATATTAGCTATATAAGATTGTCCTAGTGAGCTATCTTCGCCTTTTTTCCTTTTAATCTTATAATCAGGGTGAAGTTTTAGTTCTTTAACACCCAAAGATAACAGTTCTGCAAATGTTTTCCGATCTTCAATTTCAGCCATGAGAATCTTACACCTCCTATTATCTTTATTTTAACGCTATATCTTTGTATGTATATAAAAAGAAAAGTACAGTGTTACTGTACTTTTAGACAGTATAAAAGGCTATTAATGGTGTGATGTTAGCAGGTAAAATTAGCTCATGTAATAAAAAACTCTAAAATGTATGCATTTACATAATAATAAAAATATGTTTAAGGAACAGTCAAGTGCATTAGAAATTTATGAGTTGAAAGTAAATTCATATTTATTTTTACGTTATGGATTTATATAGAATTTCTATTAAAGAAAGGAAAATTATTGATGAATAACAACTTACCTAAAACTATGAAAGCAGCTGTCATGCACGGCACAAGAGAAATCAGTATTGAAACATTGCCTATACCACAAATTGATGAAAATGAAGTTTTAATTAAAGTAATGGCTGTAGGAATTTGTGGCTCAGACTTACATTATTATACCCAGGGTAGAATTGGTAAATACAAAGTAGAAAAACCATTTATCCTTGGACATGAGTGCTCAGGTGAGGTTGTAGCTATTGGATCAACTGTTGAAAGATTTAGAGTAGGGGATCGCGTAGCCGTTGAACCAGGAGTAACCTGTGGACATTGTGAAGCATGCAAAGAGGGAAGGTACAACCTTTGTCCAGATGTTCAATTCTTAGCAACACCACCAGTTGATGGTGCCTTTGTTCAATATATAAAAATGCGTCAGGATTTTGTCTTTTTAATCCCGGATTCCCTTTCCTATGAAGATGCTGCCTTAATAGAGCCTTTTTCAGTTGGTATCCATGCAGCGACGAGAACAAAACTTCAGCCTGGGTCAACGATTGCGATTATGGGAATGGGGCCGGTAGGGTTAATGGCTGTAGCAGCAGCGAAAGCATTTGGAGCAAGTACAATAATAGCAACAGACTTAGAACCATTGCGTCTTGAGGCAGCAAAACGAATGGGGGCAACTCATGTTATTAATATTAGAGAGAAAGATCCTCTTAATGAAATTAAAAATATTACTGATAACATAGGCGTTGACGTTGCATGGGAGACTGCAGGGAATCCAAAAGCATTACAATCTTCACTATCTTCAATTCGTCGTGGTGGGAAATTAGCAATCGTAGGTTTACCTTCTCAAAGCGATATTCCACTCGATGTACCATTTATTGCTGATAATGAGATTGATATATATGGTATTTTCCGCTATGCCAACACTTATCCAAAAGGAATTAAATTTCTTACTTCCGGTGCAATTGACACAAAGAATCTTGTAACAGATAGATATCCGTTAGCCGGCACACGTGAAGCGATGGAGAGAGCACTAAATTTTAAAAACGAATGTTTAAAAATTATAGTGTATCCAAACGAATAAAAACATTATACTTGAAAGCTAGATTTCTAGTTGATATTTATGACGAGATTCTTGAACTTTTAATTTTCAGATGGGGAGTTAAAATAGGACATTTGCAACTAAACCGCATCTGTTTTTTCTTTAAGGTAAATGTTTATAATACGGACTCTCTACTAGCTTTCTTAACATATTTTTGAAAACGCATTCTGGAGGTATTACCTATGTTAAACGCAGAACAATCACAAATATTAGAGGCTGAAAGTAAAGGTAAACCTAATTCTATTCCTAGGTTATCCTGGTTAGAACGGTTTGGATATGGATCGGGAGACATGGCATATAATATTGTTTTTCAATTCGTTAATGCCTATCTACTTTTTTATTATACTGATGTCGGAGGTATCCATCCTGCAGCTGTTGCAACGCTATTTTTAGTAGTACGAGTTCTAGATGCTATTTGCGACCCTATAATGGGAGTTATTTTAGATAAAACTAATACACGTTGGGGAAAAGCAAGACCATATTTGTTATGGGTCTCACTTCCTTTTGCTTTCTTCACTATCCTATGTTTTACCAACCCTCACTTAGGGTCAACTGGAAATATTATATATATGTATATTACCTATATCTTATTAGGGATGACGTTTAGTATGCAAACGATTCCAGTTAATAGCTTAACAGGACGAATTACTAATAATGTTCAGGAACGCACAGTTTTAACAACTACTCGTATGATATTGGTTTATGTAGGAATCCTCCTTTCCATTTCATGCGCAACCCCTCTTGTAACAGCTATTGGAGGCAAAAATCAAGAATTTGGATTTCAGATGACTGCTCTAGTCTATGCTGCTGTAAGTATAATTTTAAATCTGTTTAGCTTCTTTACAGTACGCGAGCGCATTGCTCCTAAAAAGAGCAAAAAACATGGACTTAAAGTAACTTTATCTGTTTTGTTTAAAAACAAACCACTACTAGTACTAGTTTCGTCTTTCTTGGCATTTGCTATTGGCTTTAATATTAAACTTAGTACAATGGTTTACTATTTTACTTACAATGTTCATCAAAAGGAATTAGTATTTTGGGGCACTGTTTTATTTTTTGGAGCTGCGCTAATTAGTAACTTATTTATTCCTTTATTCTCTGATAAATGGGGTAGAAAGAGTGTAATGATTGTATCAGCTACAGTATCTCTTATTTCATATATAGGACTCCAATTTACTTCTTTTGATTCAATTGCTTTAATTTTATTTTGGCTGTTTGCTTCGGGATTCTTTACTACTCCACTAAACACACTAGCTTGGGGGATGGTTGCCGATTGTGTAGATTATGCTGAATGGAAAACTGGAGTTCGAGCAGATGGTGTTGTTATTTCCTTAATGAGTTTTACTAATAAGTTAGGGGTTGCACTTGCTGGATCATTCTCAGCCATCTATTTGGGGATAGCAGGCTATGTAGCTAATGCAGAACAAACCGTAGCTTCCTTAAATGCTATAAAAAATATGAATGCTCTAGTGCCAGGAATTTTCATTTTATTTTCTGTATTAATAATCTGCTTTTATCCTTTAACTGAAAAAATATATAATAAAATGATTTTGGATTTAGAGAAAAAATCTAAGTAAATGAGTGTGATATAAGTGCAAAATAGCATAAGTGAAAATGCTCCAGTTGTTTGTGTAGGAGAATTATTAATTGATTTCTTTTGTAGCAATATTAATTCCAATTTAATAGAGGGACGCCAATTTTTAAAAAATGCCGGTGGAGCACCAGCAAATGTATGCGCAACCATAGCAAAACTAGGGGGTAATGCATCATTTAGTGGTAAAGTAGGTAAAGACCCATTTGGCTACTTTTTAGAAGAAACCTTAAATTCATTAAACGTAGATACTTCGATGCTTGCTTGGGATGAAAAGGTAGCAACTACCCTAGCTTTTGTGTCCCTACAAGAAAATGGTGAGCGAGACTTTGTATTTCATAGGGGAGCTGACGCTTTAATGACAATGGAGGACATTAACCTAAATGAAATAAATAAAGCTGAAATCCTTCATTTTGGTTCAGCTACGGCAATGTTAACTTCTCCATTCCGTGAAACTTATTTAAGCCTTATCTCTAGTGCTAAAGAGGAAGGAAAGTTTATTTCTTTTGATCCTAACTATCGAAGAGATTTATGGAAAGGAAGATTAATTGATTTCATCTCAATCGCAAAGAAAGCTATTGCTTTAAGTGATTTTGTAAAAGTAAGTGATGAAGAATTAGAGATTATCACAGGCATTAAGAATCATGAAGTAGGTGTTGATACCCTACATAAAATGGGAGCTAAAATTGTAGCAGTTACTCTTGGAAAAAGGGGAACATTGATATCTAATAGTAGAAAAAAAGAACTAGTGAAGAGTATTCCTATTAAGTCAATTGACTCTACAGGAGCTGGGGATGCTTTTGTAGGTGCAACGTTGTTCAAATTAGCTAATACACAGAATATCAAATCCATTAAAAATGATTTCGAGCAGTTACTCGACATTATTGCATTTGCAAACCGAGTTGGAGCGCTGGTATGTACAAAGATAGGAGCAATTGAAGCACTGCCAAATATTGAAGAAATAGAAATTACTAGTGTATAAACAGCCTAGCAGTAATAATACAATAACTAGACATCATTTTATATTAGTCCTATAGCAAAACCCATTTTATACAATATACGCCTTGTCTTTGGCTATAAAAGAAATACCTCAGAGAACGTTAATTTAGTTCAGATTTTCCATATGGAGATCGATATTTACATCTACAGGCTGTTAAGCGTCATACATCTAGTCAAGAAGTTATAGATAGAGTATTAGGTGGGTCTCTATTAAATATATAAATCCAGCACCTTCTGTTTGATGTTAGCCTAGGTACTATGAAAAGAACTTGAAAAATGTGTTTCAAGTTCTTTTTTATATTTATTAAGATTGTTGGTTTTCCACTGTCTCTAATTTTTTATAGTGCGCAATTTTTTCTTCAATTAAATCGTGAAAAAAGCAAAAATACAGGTGTTCTGACTTATAATCGTATATCGAGCATAATGCCGACTTACTATCCAAAAAAAAGATGTTAAACAACCTCTTAGAATCGCAGAAGCCTATAATAACGACGGGTATAAAGTAGCACATTTTTATACAGAAAATCAGGTTAGAAAATTTGAGGATAAATATAGCAAGAGATATAAGATAATACCGTATTCATAAAAAAATGTTTTTATTATAAGTTTCGGAAAGAATGGTTATGTTAAGCTACACTTTTTTATTTTGTTATAATACTTAACGATTATCTAATGTGAAATACTTTCTTTTTATTTGAATTCTGTTTTCATAATAGAATTCAAATTCTCTTTAGCTTAGTGCCTGTTTTTCATATAAGTCTTCTTCACTCTATAAAAGAAACCTCAGTTCAAGTCATACATTTGAACTGAGGTTTCTTATTATCCTCGAAAGGTTAAATTTATTTTTTATTTACTTGGCGTCCACTTTTTTTCTGGCTCTGGGAACTTGTGTTGCCAGTTTGAAATTCATTGCCTAATTCAACATCATTTCTTTTATCTTGCTTCTCTACTTGCTCTCTTGTTTGATTCTTTTTCTGTATCCCTTGTTTTGACATTACTTATCTCATCTCGCTTTCATCTAGTATTGTTTTTAATATGTGCAACTATAAGAAAAAACATATAAATTAAATAAAAAATTTGTTAGTTGTTTCTGAATTGAAGCCCTATTTGCCGCTAGGGGAACCCCAGCATATAAACAACCGAGCACATCTTACATTACTACCTACGTCTTACCTAATGCAGTAATTATTCTTTTTGAGTTTTAGGGTGGACGGACAAGCTTTATGGGATTAATTTGATTTTGGAATAGGTGAGAATAGGATCGTAAAAAGGACACATAATTAGTAAAACAATTACTGTTGTTTAATATGTCAAGAGATGAAGATTTTACTCATTTTTGGAGGAAGTTGTAATGGAGAAAGATCAAACGTTGAAAAATGCGATGAATGAATGGGCACGTGTAACTGAGGATCCACAAATGTTAATGACTTATGAAGTAAACCAGGAATTCCAAGTAGAGGAAAAATTGACATTAAAAAAAGCTGAAAAACAAGGGGGAAAAAGAGCTATTAAGAGAGTAGCGTTAAGAATGCTGCAAAAAGGTATGGATAATCAAATAATATCTGAATTAACTGAGCTTACAGAAGAAGAGATTGAACAGATTCGTAAATAACGAATGTAAACCGAGGGTAGGAAGAAATATAATCCAAACCAACATTTTATTTTATCACGATAAAAAAAGGGCTACCCAAAATAGGAAAGAGGTAGCGTGCTCTACTCAAGCTAAAAATTGAATACATTGGTTGAGTTAAAACAACTACGTTATTTTAACATGTATAATTTTTTAGTAAAACGCTATCATTTCCAGTTTTATTACCTAATTTCCTCTGCTAAAATGGAATCATAGGGATGAAGAGAGAAGGGTAGATGAGGCATATGAGTACGAGTCTATTGCTAACTTTAGGGGTTATATTTTTGGCAACAATAGCTATAGCCATTTTAATTAAGATTCCAGAAGAAGATTAAAGTGAATAATAAAATGAAAAGCTATCTCAAATTATGAACGAGATAGCTTTTTTACTGCTTAATGTCTCATTTGAAAAAATTAAAATTGATTTTATATAGAGGAATTAAATGCATAAAAATTAATTAAAAACAAATACTTTCACTGTCATAAATAAAAAGGAGGCTAGATAAAGGTGGATGCACAAAGAGCACAAGAAATTGCCGATTCAGTGGACATGGCCAATGTAATATATAACGGGAAAAGTATTTACATTGAGCATGTAGACCAACACAATGGGGTAGCTACAATTCATAACCTGGATGAACCAAATAATAAGCAAAGTGTTTCTATAACTGAACTAACAGAACAATAATTTACTCTTAGAATAAAAAAGCCGTTTTATGTAGGCTTTTTTTATTTTTCTCTCATTTTTATGGAGAGAAGATGAGAAGAAAAAATAACCACGTTAGAAAAGTAGTGTTAGATCAAGGATGTATAAAAATCTAACCGTAATGAACTTTACTTTTAAATGGAGGACTCAATATAATGAAACACGACTCCTTATAACTTCGATCTTTCAAAGAAATTCCTTCCCAACAACAGTAAATCAAGCAAATAAGAAAACATTGAGGGCTAGGAGTCATTTTTTCGTTTATGTTGACTTCTACGAAATTTTATTGTAGGATAATCTATATCATCAATAAACACATTAAATACTTATCCTACGATGCACGTTATGCCCTATTTGTTTTGAACCGTACTGTTTATTTGGGATTCCTACATTTGTTGACTGATGCCATGCCTGTCTTTGACACAGGATCGCTGAAACGTTAATATGCGGAAACCGACCTGCGAGATCGCGGGTTCACAAAACAGATTGGGAGGACGACATAGGTGGGAATCCCTTAACTATACATACCGTGCTAGACGGGGAGATGGCGGTGCCCTGTAACCTGCAATCCGCCTTAGCAGGGTTTAATTCCTAACAGAGGTATGAGTCAGGTAAGGTCTGACTTGGACAAGTGGTGTTGACAACTAGGTCCTGCACAACAGAAACCTATGAACATGGTCAGGTCCGGAAGGAAGCAGCCATAAGTAGATTCTTCTGTGTGTTGCAGCACAACCCGGTCGAGCTAACTGTACAAGTAACGCTTATTTGATCATGTCAATGACGGGTGCACGGTGTTTTTACTTAGCAATTTTTATTTAGTGTTAAGAAAACTATCTTTAATAAGTCTGGTGGCAATAGCAGAGAGGTCACACCCGTTCCCATATCGAACACGGAAGTTAAGTTCTCTAGCGCCAATGGTAGTGGGGACTTTGTCCTTGTGAGAGTAGGACGTTGTCAGGCAAAAAAACAGCCCATCATATCAATGATGGGCTGTTTTTTTGTATATTAATTTCGTGTAAATTGATTTCTACGAAATTAAATGTTATGTTTTATGTAATTTATTAGTATATGTAGGAGGATTTAGAGTGGAAAAAAATAGCCTAGAAGTTATTCCATTGATTGATGACTTTAGCCAATGGTTAATAGAGTCAGGCAAATCTGATAATACGATTAAAACCTATCGAGCAGTGCTAAACCAATTTCATGAATGGCTTCTAAGTGAAGGTAGACATTTAGAGCAAGTAACAAAAAATAATGTCCAAACTTATATGATTAACCTTGAATCTAATAATAAAAGTGCGTCGACTATAGAAAAAGCTTTTGTAACAATTAGCGTTTTTGCACGCTTTCTTGAAAAACCAGAAATTGTTCAAAATATTGAACGTAAACGAAAAGAGAAAAATAACGAGGTTGTACCACAGTCATTAGAAGCAAGTGAGCTTGACCGTCTTTTATCTGAAGTAAAGCAACAGGGAAACCTTCGTGATATTGCTATTGTATATACTTTATTACATACAGGGGTTCGAGTATCAGAAATTTGTGCTTTGAATCATAAAGACGTAAAGATTAACAAATCTGACGGTTTTTTAATTATCCGTAATGCTAAAGGGTCTAAAAAGCGACTTGTTCCTCTTTCTACAGAAGCAAGAAATAGTTTAAAGAAGTATATTGATTCACTTGATTCTAATCATGAAGCTTTATTTGTCTCTAATTTTGATAGAAGAATGTCTGCACGTACGGTTCAGTACATGTTAAAAAAATATAATGTAAATCCTCATAAATTACGCCACACTTTCTGTCATGAGTTAGTTAAGAAAGGGATAGATATTGCAACAGTTGCCGAACTAGCAGGCCATTCTGATGTGAATGTTACAAAACGATACCTAAAATCTTCTACAAGAGATTTAGAAAATGCGATTACGCAAACCTTTTTATAAAAATAAGCTCTGTAACAAGAATCATGATTCTTGTTACAGAGTTTTTTTATTTAGGTGTATGTTCCTACTTAATAATTGCAAAATTAAGTATTAAAACACAACTTACATAGATGTTGACTTCTACGAAATTATAAGGTAAAATAATTTTTGTTGGTAGCGAAACAGATATTAATTATTAAATTACTAGTACATGTTTCATAAGGATCGGGTAGCATACGAATAAACGCGACTTACTGTAAATTCTTTCTATACTTATTGGTGGCATAGCTACGTGGTAAGGTCAAGGTGTGCAATACCTTTATCACCGGTCAAATCCGGTTGCCCTTTCCACATTCTAATAGAGAACTTAGAAAGGACCTTTAGCTCAGCTGGTTAGAGCAGACGGCTCATAACCGTCCGGTCGTAGGTTCGAGTCCTACAAGGTCCACCATCGAACCTGAAATATGGAGGAATACCCAAGTCTGGCTGAAGGGATCGGTCTTGAAAACCGACAGGGGTGTCAAAGCCCGCGGGGGTTCGAATCCCTCTTCCTCTTCCATTATATCTTTGTTATTATCGCGGGGTGGAGCAGTTCGGTAGCTCGTCGGGCTCATAACCCGAAGGTCGCAGGTTCAAATCCTGTCCCCGCAACCATGTTTCACATGCGGATGTGGCGGAATTGGCAGACGCGCTAGACTTAGGATCTAGTGTCTTATGACGTGGGGGTTCAAGTCCCTTCATCCGCATCATTTTAGGAAGCGCCCGTAGCTCAATTGGATAGAGCGTTTGACTACGGATCAAAAGGTTAGGGGTTCGACTCCTCTCGGGCGCGCCATAAACGGGAAGTAGCTCATTTTGGTAGAGCCCAAGTCTGATAAGTGTGAGGTCGGTGGTTCAAGTCCACTTAGGCCTACTATTATTCCACAGTATCTCAGTGGGAGATCCATACAGAGAAGTACCCAAGTGGCTCAAGGGGCTCCCCTGCTAAGGGAGTAGATCGTTAACGCGATGCGAGGGTTCGAATCCCTTCTTCTCTGCCATTTTATAATTTTATCTGGTCCGTTGGCCAAGTGGTCAAGAAATTATCCTTTTAAAAAGATAACACGGGTTCGAATCCCGGACGGGTCATTACAAAAAAGCACTCACTTTGGTGAGTGCTTTTCTATTAAATAAACAATCCAACCATAATACCTGTTAAAATCGATCCCATTGTAGCGACTAACAGCATCTTCAAGCCGAATTTCGCAACGCGTGAGGCTTGTTCGCCGTTGATTGCCTGGATCGTACCAAGAACAATCCCGATTGAGCTGAAGTTTGCAAATGAGATTAAGTAAGCTGATACGATACCGACCGTTTTTTCAGAAAGGTGAGGCATCATTTTTTGGAAGTCAAGCATGGCAACGAATTCGTTTGCTACTACTTTTGTTCCCATTACGCCGCCGGCTCTCATTAGTTCATCTGCCGGAATACCCATGATAAAGGCAATTGGGTAGAAGATATAGCCTAAAATGTCTTGAACAGTTAATCCGATTACGCCGTTTAATACGTAGTTCACTAATGCTAAAAGACCAACGTACGTTACAAGCATCGCTGCTACGATTAACGCAACGCGTCCGCCGTCTAGTGCTCCGTCACCGATTGCTTCAAACAGCGTGCCTTGCTTAGCAGGTGCTTTGATATCGACTTCGTTTTCATCTTCTACTTTTACAGGTGCAACGATAGAAGAAACGATTAAGCCAGAAAATACGTTTAGCGGAAGGGCAATTAATACGTATTCCGCCGGAATCATCTGCATGTATGCGCCTAGAATTGAACAAGAAACCGATACTAATGATGTTGTTGTAACGATAAATAAACGGTTTGGTGTTAAACCTCCGATGTGGTTTTTCACCGCAATTAGCGCCGTTGTATCACCAAAAATCATTGCGTTCACGGCTGTGAAGCTTTCAATTTGGGGAAGTCCGGTAATTTTTGAAACAAGTCCTCCGATATATTTGATCCCAAAGGGTAAAATACGAGAGTAGTTTAAAATACTTAATAATGCTGAAACGAATACAATCATAACTAACGTTTGGATAAAGAAAATGCCTTTTCCTGCAAGATCTCCAAACACGAACGAAATTCCGTCGTTACCAAATGATAAGATCTTTGTAAATACACTTGTGATAAAGTCAAGCACCTTGCGACCAATCGATGTATTCATCATAAAAGCAGAGATAGCAAGCTGGATAACCAGCATAACTGCGATGCCTTTATAGTTGATAAGTTTTCTGTCGTTCGACATGAGGAATGCAACTGCTAAGATAATTACAATCCCGATAATTCCCATTAAAATTGACATTTACTTTTCTCCTTACATGTATTCTATATTTATAAAAGAGGGACGTGCATAGAAATGACTATGTAAATCGGCCTCTATTTTATACAAAAACGGAACTTTTACGCCATTTTTGTTAAAAATGGGCAAAATTTTTTAGGCCATTGTAAAAAATGACGTAATTGTAAAATAATATTTACTATGTGCTATTATGTAAAGAAACATGCAGAGCTGACATAATAACTTATATTTCGACAGCCTCTACTATCTTAAATCATTTCGAACAAAAGAAAAAGGGGAAATGAAGATATTTTTAATATAATTGTGAAATATTTTTAAAAATTTATGATACTTCCGATTCTTGGAATTCCAGCATGAGAAGTAAAAAAGAGACAAAATCACTTATCATACGCTGTTTAAGAGAAATTTTTCCTTTTTAATGGTAGAATATTCATGAGGGATTATAAAGCAATTGTATAAAGGAGTTAACGATGAATACGATTCAAACATTTTTTTCAAAGAATCCAAAATGGTCATATACCGGAAATTTTGTGGTAACACTAGCTTGCGTAGCAGTACTTCCATCTTTATTTATGCCCACCGTTTCAGGCGTGGTGCTTGGATTTGTAGCAGCTACGGCTATTAATTATGCACTGGGGCTAAAGTGGAAACCGCTAAGAGAGCTAACTAGCACATCGCGCAAATAAGGCTATGATTGTGGTAAACTAGTAAAAATGATAAAAGAGGTGTAAACATAATGACGACACCCGAGAGAAAGCTGATCCATTTAGCAACCGGAATGCCTGAACAAATGGCATACAGTCCTGACAAAGAAATGCGCACAGGCATATGCAAGAAGCAAGTAGACGAAACGTTTTTAGCAAAAGAAGGGTTTCAAGGCGACGGCGTTGCGAATTTAAAGTATCACGGCGGACCGGATCGTGCGGTGTGCGTGTATCCGTATGAGCACTATAAAAAATGGAACGAAGAGTTTGATACGGAGCTGCCGATGTCTGCGTTTGGAGAAAATCTTGTCCTATCAGGCATGGTTGAAAAAGACGTATGCATTGGAGACATTTATCAAGTGGGAGACGCCGTTATTCAAGTGACGCAAGGGCGAAATCCATGCGACACGATTACAAAGCGAACGGGCGTTAAAGGTCTTTTAAAACGAATGATTGAGACAAGCTATACCGGCTATCTTTGCCGCGTGCTGAAAGAAGGTACAATTACGCAAGATGCGGAAGTAAAATTGATTGAAGCTCATCCAAACCAAGTATCCGTTTGGTTTACGCTTGATTTATATTTCCATCATTCAAAAGATGTAGAAGGGATGAAGCGGGCTTTAGAAGTGGCTGAGCTAGCTGAAGACTGGAAAAATAAATTTCAAACGCGCATTGAAAAGGCGCTTTCCGTCGCGCAGCGATAAAAAGTAAATGCCCTCTAATCGTTAGAACGTATCTAACGATTAGAGGGCATTTTTTTCTTAGAAGCGTCCGTATCCTAAGAAATGATCTTGATAGTAAGAAACATCTAGGTCAGCTACAGCTACACCGTGTGAACCAGCATGAATCATTTGGCCGTTTCCGATGTAGATTCCCATGTGAGATGGTCCGCTTGTGTATGTGTTTTGGAAGAATACTAGATCGCCTGGTTGCGGAGACGAAATTTTTGTCGCCATGTTCCAATAGTTGGCTACGCTTGTACGTGAAATGCTGTGACCGCTATGGTTGAACACGTATGCGATAAAGCCTGAGCAGTCAAATCCGCTTGGTGTGTTTCCTGCCCATTGGTAAGGTGATCCTACTAAACTACGTGCAACATTTACTGTGCTTCCAGAAGCCGTGCTTGTTGTTGGAGCCGGTGCTGGTGTGCTTGTTTCTTGTGCTGCAGATGCAGATGTAGATGCAGATGTAGATGCAGATGCTGTAGAAGTAGAAGGAGTTGATGTGCTTACACCTTTTACTTGGCTTGCGCTTGGTTTGCCTGATGCAATTGTTACATAGCTTGAGCTTTTTGAAATCCATTTGTTTGGTGCAATTTCAACTAAGCCGTTTGCTTCTTTTAAAATAGCAAACTCTTGACCTTGTGTTGCAGTTCCAACGACTGGAGATGAAAAGCTAGCTCCTTGACGAATATTTAACGCACTCACGTTTACGATGACTTTTTGATTAGTAGTAGTTGCTTGTTGTTGAGGTACGCTTGGCGTTACCTTTTCTTGTACGGGTGCTGGTGCAGCGCCTCCGTCATTTGCACTTGCTGAAGTTGTGCTAAATGTTAGGGCAGCGGGAACAAGTAATGCTGCTAACCCCATATTCATAACTGTACGATTTGCTTTCTTTAGCATGTTCTTTCTCCCTTTCCATAACTTGTTTTATTCACAACTGTGAGTCTATCAATCCTGACAGGAAAAGTAAACATCTAATTCCAAATTACGACATTTTGTAACATAGTTTTAATATTAAAGAGCGATATAAGTAGAATTGTCACCTTCTCTGTAATAATTCTGACAATTTATCTAGGTAGAAATGTTTAGGAGATTCATAGATTTATTAGAAAATATGTAAGCTAAATGAAAAAAGGGAGCAGAAACCCAGCAGCTGAATGGCTTCAAGGCTTTTAGGATGTATAAAAGCTATAGGTAAAAAATGATATCGCTACTAGCGATGCACTTTATTTTTTTCTAAATGAACATATAGAGAAGAAAGATACGCTGTCATAAAAGAAACTCAGTTACTATAACTGCTATACATAAATTACATCAAAAGCATCCAGTTGAAGTGAGTAAAAAAGAAGCGTAGTATACAAGGAGGAATGAACGCGTGAATCATTTACATTCATATATGTAGGAGTGGTTGTTGTATGAAACAGTCATCATCTTTTATTAATGGAATTCTTTTAGCTGCTCTTGTACTGATTTGGGGATTAACGTGGCCGATGTCGAAGCTGGCGCTTAGCTATTCATCGCCTATTTTGTTATCTGGACTGCGGTCATTAAGTGCGGGAATCATCCTATTAGCGGTCGCACTGCCAAGATATAAACAGCTTCACTGGAAGCAAAACTGGCGTAAATATATGGTGTCAGGTCTATTTAATTCAATCTTATTCTACGGTCTGCAAACGATTGGACTTATGTTTATGCCAGCAGGGGTCTTCAGCGTTATTGTCTACTTGCAGCCGGTGCTCATCGGCATCATTGCATGGCTGTGGATTGGAGAAAGCATGAACGCTGTGAAGATAGGGGGCTTGCTTCTTGGCTTTGTAGGTGTAGCTACCATCAGCACGGGAGAATTATCTGCTAATGCTTCAGCCGTTGGAATTCTTTTAGCTGTCCTTACGGCACTGAGCTGGGCGATTGGAACCGTTTATATCAAGCGTATTAGCGACAGTGTAGATGGCATTTGGCTTATTACCGTTCAAAGTCTTGTCGGCGGAGTGGTTATGACAGCAGCTGGCAGCAAAGTGGAAGGATGGTCTCATATGGTGTGGAATTCATCATCTATGCTGCTGCTTTTATTTTTAGCACTGTTTTCTGTTGCCGTTGCGTGGCTCATTTATTTTTATTTAATCAGTAAAGGAGAGGCCAGCAAAGTAGCGTCGTTTAATTTTCTTGTTCCAATCATTTCAATTGTCATTGGCACGCTCTTTTTAGACGAACCGTTTACGTCGTCACTTCTTGTAGGGCTGGTGCTTATTATTATCAGTATTTATTTAGTGAATAAAAAAGCGAAGAATCAAAAGTTTAAGCCCTCTGATGGAGGAGACCAGGCGGCGTAAAGCTATCCATAAAAAAACCGTATTCGCAACTCGAATACGGTTTTTCGTTTATTCAGCAACTTCTGCTTCATTTGCTTTTAGCTTTTCATAAAATACGCCAAGCGAAGTCGTTACATACGGAACGAGCCATAATAACCCGATACCAAGCGTAATCATACTTAAAATGCCCCAGCCGATAAAGCTTAAAATCAGTAAAAAGTAGGTCCACTTGTAGCCGTTCATTAACCGTCTGCTTTCAGTAATGGACTGGTTGACCGAATAATCTGGGTTATCGCGGAATACGTAGTAAGCCTGTGAATAGGCAAGACTTTTGATGATGCCAGGAATGATTAATAAAATACTCCATAGCACGGTATAAATAATCGTTAACAAGTAAAGTCCGAGTGTTCTAAAGTATAATCCTGCAGATGAAAACGAATCAAACACGTTTCCTACACGTACACTTTCTCCTCGCACCAGACGCAATAGCACCCAGTAGTAAGAGAAAAAGAGCGGTACGAGCAGCAGGGATACAATATTAGCTAAGGTAGACTGAGAGTATTCGGTTTCAGACCCGCTTGGAAATCCGTTGATTAAAAAGTCAATAAGTCCTGGAATACCGGCAGCAATTAGATACGTGACGAACGTAAGCAGTACGGCAAATCCCCAGCGGTTTTTCAGCGCTGCGAGTGCACCTTGCTTCACTTCTTTTATTCTCATAACTTGATGTCCCCCTCTAGGTGAGTTTATACAGAGAATTTAACCTGTACATTAGTCAATATATTAGCGATTTTTAAATATATGAATGCTTGCACTAATAAGTTGTGTAAAGATTTTTTAGACGCTTGAAATTTGTGTAAAGTTCTTTAAAATGGAAGTATAAGGATATTTTTGGTCGGAAGGAGGAATGAAAATGACGCTTGTGTATTTGTTGATTCTGGCAGTCGTCTATGTCTTTATGGATTTTTGCCTGCGAAAAAAGCTGCATACAAAGATGACAAAAAGTTATTGGAGAAGCTTTAAAGGAAGGCGTCCGCTGTTTATTACAATTGAAATGGTGATGCTTGCTTCGTTTTTAGTGCTGATCTTTGTTATACCGCCAGCCTACACCTCCGTTTTTATGTTTCTTTTCTTGTTTCTCCTGTACGTGCTTCGAGGTTTCGAAGAATGGAAGTTTGACAGAAATCAAAAAGAGCACTATCACTCGTGGCTTGGTGCAACTTTTTTCATGTTTGCTTCGTTTTTAGTGTTGATGAGAGATATGTAAAACAAGGTTCAGACATAACGCGCTGTTGATTTCCGTGCAAGACGTTGCTTTCCGCGGGCGGGCAGTGAGCCTCCTCGTCGCGTGTGCTCCTGCGGGGTCTCACCTGTCCCGCTTTTCCCGCAGGAGTCTTCGTCTTGCCCTCCAATCAAGCACTAGAAAAACCTACATATATGAAATATGAAACAAGCCTACGTTCACTATACCCATAAAAAAACCCGAACGAATTGTATTCTCCATTAAGAATCAAGTTCGTTCGGATCTTCCTTCAATCAAACTACTTTTATACAAGCTTCTTTTTTTACGTAAAGTATTGGACAACTGTGCCTTTGTTCTTCTCTACGTTAACACTCGCATACGCGCCGTTAATAAGCGTGAGCTGAGGCGGGAGGTGGCCGCAGTCGATGTCATAGACAACTGGAATATGTAAGTCAGAGGCAAGGTCATGATACACATCTGCAGCGGCGTAGGAATCAACAGGTTCATTAGCGCTGCTTCTGCCAAATAAAATACCTGAGCAGTTATCAAACCAGCCCGCTAACTTAAGCTGAAGAAGTGAACGGCGAAGGTCAGCGGTCGTGAGTTCACAGTTGTCAAAGTACCAAATGACCGGCTCAGCAGGAATATGTTTTTCTCGAAAAGCTTTTACGTCTCCAAAAGGAGTGCCCGCTAAATGTCTGATTACGTCAATACATCCTCCGAGCAGTCGCCCTTCGATGTGCACGTCGCTTGATCCTGTATGCTTCCAAGCGGTTTGTTCGGTTAAATGAAACACGCACGGTGACGGGTTGTCATGTTGCCATTCTTTTTGATAGCGATCAGAAGAAACTTGAACCACGCTTTCTCCTTTTTTGGTCGTCAGCACCTGCTGCCACATCACAGTTGTTGGGTCCCAGTATTCTCCTCGCAAGTCCACAAAGTTGGTTCCATGAGCCGTTGCAATCCCGGTATTAAGTGTAATAGCCAGCAAAAGAACGCTGGTGTCAGAGTAACCAAGCACCCATTTTGTTTTCCATTTCGTAAAGTCGAGATGTTCAAGAATTTCAATCAGCAGCTCGCCTCCCCAAGGCGGGATAATGATATCAATGTTTTCATCAGTAATCATGGCTTGAAGCTCATTTGCACGTTTTTTAGGAGAAGCGGATTTTGCTTTATGCTGCGTCCAAACGGTTTCTCCTGGTATAACAGAAAAGCCTTTTTCCTTCATCTTTTCACACGATAAAGAAAACATGGAATGAAGAGCTTGAGGTACACCAGAAGAAGGTGCGGTTATGCCGATGGTTGGGTTAGATGTAAGAAAAGGATAGGTAATCATAGCAGCCTCCTTCAAAGGTTTTAGCTTATTTTACCAGCGCGAGGAATGCTGAACAAGTTTATTTTTCATTTAATTTAGGAAGATTGATAGGTTTTATAAAAAGAATTCGTATTAATAGATGTAAAAACAAGCGGAAAGGAGCAATGTCATGGAAGATGACTGGATTGTTGCGTGTATAACGCAGAAAAAAGAAAAAGGATTAGAGCTGTTAATCGATCAGTACGGAGGATTAATTACGGCCATTGTACGCAAGCATCTAGGCACGTTAAAAAGCTATGAAGAAGAGTGTGTAAACGACGTGTTGTTAGCGGTGTGGCATCATATTCACCGCTTTGATTCGGAGAAAAATACGTTTAAAAACTGGGTGGCGGCTGTTGCAAAGTACAAAGCGATTGACTATCAGCGAAAATACATAAAAACGCAGCACGAAGCGCTTGGCGAAGCAGAATTTGGTGAAACACCAGAAGTTCATAACGTTCAAACAAATGACGTGGAAGAACTTTTAGGTCACTTAAGTGAAGGAGACCGCGAGCTGTTTAAAGCGTATTACTTACAGGAAGTCGAGCTGAAGCAAATTGCTAAAAAACAAGAGACCACCATCAGCAATTTATACAACCGGCTGTCGCGCGGACGAAAAAAATTAAAAGCCATTTTTAAATGAGAAATAAGGAGGGACAAAGATGAAAAATCAATATGACTTATTAAACGGATCTTCTGTAGATGTTGATGAATATGAAGAAATCGAGCTAACGGCAAACGAGAAAAAGCGAATGAAAAAACGTTTAAAACGTGAAATAAAGCCGGCGCAGAAAAAAGCGCGTCCGTTGATTGCCGCTGCGGTGCTGCTGCTTGCCGTGACGACTGTAATGATAAAAAACGAAACGGTATGGGCATCGGCTGTGCGAATCAGTCAGCAACTTGGCCAGCAAATTGAGCTGCTTATGAACAAGCCTGAAGGCAGCTTGAGCAGCTATAAAAAAGCGGTAAATGAAACGGCAACGGACCAAGGTATTGAAGTAAAAGTAAATGAACTAATGCTTGATGACGGACAGGTGCTGCTTGGGCTGACGATCAGCGCAGATGAATTTAGGCGAACCGCACTAGGACTTAACCAAAACACCCCAATTCGACCGGGAGAGCTGCGCGTGAAAATTGGCAATATGTCGTTTTTTGATTCTGCTTCAAGCATTACAAATGAAACCATTAAAAATAAAGACGGAAGCTGGAACTATCTGTACGCTTTAAAACTAACGCAAGCGGACACGAACGGAGACGGGAAAATCGATGTGGAAGGCTACAACGTGCTAGATCATATTGATTCAAACAAAAACTATCAAATCAGCGCGCAGTTCACAAGCCTCGAATTTGAAAAAAATCCTGGTCAGACGAAAAGCGGAAACTATCGGGATTCGTACGGAGAAATTAAAGGGAATTGGACGGTACACACTAGCGTAAACGGCTCGAAAATCATCGCTGATACTAAAGTGTATCCGTTAAACAAGGAAATTCCGATTAAAGAAAATGGAATAGAAGGCGTATTGTCGATCAAAGAAGTTCGCGTATCGCCTGTTTCTATTAAAATGCACTATACGTTTGCAGCATCAAAAGGAAGTATCCGAGGCGGAACGGATGTCGGTGTAGACATAAAAGACCAAAACGGAAGAAATCTTTCTGAAAGCGGCAGTGGAGGAGGTACAGACACAGTGATAGAGATGGACGAAGAGTACCGAAATGATAAAGACGTCATTATGCTTAGATTTATTCCATATGTAAGTGATCATGAAAAAGGCTGGTCAAAAGATTTAACTTCAGACGCCTTTAATTTGAAGGTAAACAACAACTAACCAAAATAAAAACCAGATGCCTGCTTAGCGTGCATCTGGTTTTGTATTAGATATCCATTTTATTTAACAAGCGAAGAAACGTCTGTAATTCTTCATCCGTAAAATGGCTAAGCTTTTCACCATATTCTTGGGTGAGTACTTTTTCCATTTCTTCTGCAAACGCTTTTCCTTTATCCGTAATGGATAAGTAGACAACGCGGCGGTCTTTTTGACTGCGTACGCGCGTGACAAATTCTCTTTCCATGAGACGGTCGCTGACGCACGTCATGCTGCTGTTTGAGATGTGCATATGCTCTGCAATCTCAGAAACGATATGATTGCCTTCTTTATACAGCAGGCGAAGCGCTAAAAATTCATTTAAAGGAATATATGATTTTAAAGTGGGGATAACCGATAGCTGCATTTTTTTCGTTTGGTTTCGCATCGTGGAAACCACATTTTGGATAAGTTGATCTCGTGTATTCATAGAGGTTGCATGCTCCTTTTTCCGTTCAAACAATTCTTTTTCTTCTATTGTACCATATTGTACATAAAGAGAAGCGGCAGGTTTTTTAGTGGGAAAAAGAGAAGTAGTACATATCTGTTGCGATAGAAAGGGGATTGAGTGATGGAAAAAGTAATTGAGTTTAAAACGACGCTGCTTCCTTTTGATGGAGCAAAGAAGCTTGTGAACGCAAATAATTCCGAAAGTGACTTATTATACAAGGAATATTATGATCTCGGAGACGGTAAGCAGATGTGTACGCTTGTGTTTGAACGCTATTTTTTCCGCACCGGCGGCAGGGGATCACTAACGATTATTTTAGAAAATGTGTCCGGTCCAAACAAAGTAAAGTGTATTCCTTCAGGAAGCGCAGAAGGAATATTAAATATTGATTGGGGAGCAAGCAAAGATTTTGTAAGATGGGTAGAAAACGCACTCTCATCGTACACGTTAGAAGAACCGCAGAGATAAAGGCAAAGCTGGAGAAGGCAATAAGCTTCTTCAGCTTTTTTTGTGAAGCGAAGGGCGAGTAGAGAAATGAAAAGATGCAAAAGCTACTGTAGAAATAAGAACTTTATGTGGACAATAAGCATTTTTTCTCTTTTTACCGGATAAATGGGTATAATATGAAATTGCAGGAAGACTTCACATTTACATAACAAAGGAGAACAACATAATGAAAAAACTCAGCATCGTATTATTCGTTTTAATGATAGCTATAGTAGGCTGTTCAAAGGCAAATGATTCACGTTCAAAAGAAGTAAAAGGAACGATTGAAGTACCGGAATCAATTCAAGCAAATGAACAAGTCAAGCTTAAAGTCCTTGTGACGCAAGGAGATAAAAAAGTGGAAAACGCCGATGACGTGCAGTTCCAAGTTGAAAAAGAAGGCTACATCAATCAAGAAATGACAAAAGCACCGCATGAAGGAAAAGGTGTATACAGCACGGACTATACGTTTAAAGAAGACGGCGAATATATGATTACCGCTCACGTTACGGTAGACGGTGACATGAAAATGTTTACGAAAAAGGTAGAGGTAGGTAAGTCTAAAGAGTAAAGCTTATAGTTGAAGAAGCGGCTTATATAGCCATGTGAAGGAGAATGCCTCGTGCATTCTCTTTTTATAGGGTTGCTTTAATCTACGTAATTGGATAATTCAATCAAATTGTGATCAGGATCTCTTACATAAACAGAAACGATCGGACCTACGGCACCTGTTCGTTTAACGGGTCCTTCTTCAATTTCTACATCATGTTTTTGTAAATGACTAATTACGCTTTCGATTTTTTCTTCTGTAATAAAACATAAATCAGCGGAACCCGGAAGAGGGTGCTTTGCTTTTGGCTCAAATTCATGGCCCGCTTGATGTAAGTTTATTTTTTGTTCACCAAAACGAAGCGCTATTCTTCCTTCTCCGAATGTTTCTTTTTGCATGCCTAAAATAACCGTATAAAAGTGAATGGTTTTTTCAACGTCTTTTACCGTTAGTACAAAATGGTCTAATTTTTTAATCATGTCGTTTCCTCCTCACAATGTAAGCTTTCTTTCTCTGAAAATAGAGTAAGTATTTGATGAGATCTGAGAGGTTTTTCTATAAATAAGTATATCATTTGTAAAATGGAGAATAGACAAAGACAGCTGTATGTCTATTTTCAGTTCAAAAGAGTGTTTTATAAAGGGCCTGTTTTTTAAAATATTATGGTTTTACACAATGCATTAAAGGATTATGGGATTTTATGTTAATATTGGATGAGGAGTGGCATTTATTTTAGTAACTTGGTCTGGAAAGTTTGTTGGTTAGATGCGTTAAAAATTTAAATACATATATGAATGGAGATGCTCGTATGTCTATGGGGATACTTTCTTTAATCACTTTTGTTATCTGGTTTGTAGCCATTCAAGAGTTTTTAAAACCTGAAAAAAATCAGAGTAACCGAAAGATAATGATGTTAACATCCGCAGGCTCCTTGCTGACGTTAGTTTTGACCATTTCACTTTTTCAAGCGCTATAAAAATACTTCTAAAAGCGGTTTTTCCTAGGCTATAAGAAGCGGAATAGGGCTTACCTTTCTTTTTTGCTCCGCTTATTCTGCAGAAAAAAAGAAAAAGAAGCATGTAAACTGATGGTTCGCATGCTTCTTTTTTTATGTTTTTCTGTACGACTATCTTATTTATAAACGCTGGAAGGAATTTTAAACGTATGAATGCCGTTAGAATACGGGCCGTACTCATACTCACCAAATATAATGGCAATTCCGCCACTTGTGTAGTAAAACTGATCTTCTTTTAAGTTTACAGACTTAAATTCATTAACCCAGAATTGAGCACCTTTTTTATTACGAGCGATCATTTCATTGCGAATATAGTTATTAACTTTATTTAACTTAGTGTTATTGTTAATAATATCCTTTAAGTTAATTTGTCGAGCTTTTAACAAATCGTAGTTATAAGTATCAATCCAAGTGTTGCCGTGAGCGCCGCCAGCGTACGCATCATTCGTAATAGCAACACTTAAAATATTATCTTGGTTGTAAGGTACAGAGTATGTCATATTACGAGAATAAGGACCTGGTGCCCAACCGTTTTTGCGGTCTTCCTTCTCTTGTTCTTTTAGTTCGTTATGTTCTTTTTGTGCTTCCTTAGCAATGTTTAAAAACTTTCGATTATAGCTAGCCTCAAATGGTTTATTGATAAGGCCGGATACCTGCGGATAGCTAATGTTGCTTGCTAAAGATTTCTTCGTAACCGTTACTCCTAATGCTTGAATTTTGTCACTAGGCGCTTTTTCATACTTAATACTTGATGACTTTTGAGCATAGGTACCCTTTGATACCCCATACAGACCACCAAATTTACTTGACTCAGAATACACGCGAAATACTTGCCCTTTTGTCACTTTTCTAGCTGCTACTAACTTGTTGTTTTTAATGTTGTAAAGATTCGTGTTCTTTAAAACGGTAACGCGTCCTATTTGCCCTTTAACCAGTTCCTGATTCCCCCACACGACTTTTGCTTCTGCAACTGTTTGCGGAGCAAGCGGTGAGAATAACAAAGCCAAACCTAAAACAACTGCGCTAACCCTTTTGAACCTTTTCATAAAAGCCCCCTAAAGTGATTTTTGTAGGTTTTAAAACTAATCAATACTTTATTTTCAAAAAAACCCATTCACTAGTATAGCATATTTTTACAGTTTTTCACTTTTATCAATTCGTTTTTACTAAATTATTTTTCGACTTGATTCCTCTTATTAAATGATTAAATAAAATAGATCGGCGCACTTTATGCCTTCAGTAGAAATAAGAAAAAACACAGTATTTTACCCTAGACTAAAAAAGTTTCCTGTGGTAAACTTTCGGTATCATGACAAGTGAAAACTGAAAATTTTAAATAAATGATGCTGACATGTTCATTTTTCTGCACCAGCAGAATACCCTATTAAAAATCAACGAGCATATTTTTTTACCTTAAAAGTTGGTCTGATGAAAAAAACATAACCTTAGGTAAAAAATGAGAAGGGACGAAAAATAGATGGCTAGTGTAAATAATTATCCATTGTCTACATTTACGACAGGTGAAACGGTACAGCTAGAGCGAATCGAAATCGAAGGTGCCTTAAAGCGACGCTTGTTAGATTTAGGATTTATTCCAGGAGCAATTATCAAAGTGCTTCAAAAAAGCCCGTTAGGAGATCCTGTTGCTTATCAAGTCAGTCATACAACGATTGGTCTCAGAAAAGAAGAAAGCTCAAAAATTTATGTGAAAAAAGTAGGTGACGACGATGAGTAAGTATCGTATTGCATTAGCGGGAAATCCGAACACAGGAAAAAGTACGTTATTTAATGGATTAACCGGTCTTAAGCAGCATACGGGAAACTGGACGGGAAAAACCGTGGCCAAAGCAGAAGGGACGTTTGAACATCACCAGCAGCTCTACACAATCGTCGATTTGCCTGGAACGTATTCACTTTATTCAAACTCGGCGGATGAAGAAGTAGCGCGTGACTATATTTTATTTGAAAGACCTGACGTGACGGTTGTTGTGGTGGATGCAACGGCGATGGAACGAAATCTTAATCTAGCGCTGCAGGTAATGGAAATGACGGAAAACGTCGTGATTTGCGTGAACTTAATGGATGAAGCAAAGAAAAAAGGAATTGTAATTAACGAAAAAAAGCTCGCTGAATCGTTAGGCGTACCGGTTGTGCCTATATCAGCTCGCAATAAAAAAGGGATTACAAATTTGCTAGATGCGATTGAAGGAGTCGTGCGAGGGCAAGTAAAGCTTAATCCTTACCAGGTGCAGTACACAAAAGAAATTGAAGCGTCACTAAAGGAGCTAGAACCTCAAGTCGCTTCTATTGTGGGAAATCAATTTCCTCTGCGCTGGATTGCTTTACGGGTTCTTGATGGAGACACGTCATTTTTAGAAACGATTCAGCAGCGTCAGCAAGACATCAGTCACACAGAAAGGAGGAACAGCGCATATGGGAAATCCGTTAACTCCTGAAAACTCATTAGCCATGGAACAATTAACGCGCTATGCCCAGCAGGAAAAAGAAAAAGATCATCGTTCAAATATGGTCGCAAGTATTTATCAGTCTTCACAGCAAATATGTAAAAAATCAGTGGTGTACGAAGACCGCTCAAAGCTTCAGCGCACAGAAAAGCTAGATAAAGTCTTCACTTCACCAATCTGGGGCTTTCCGATTATGCTTGGCATTTTATCGGTCATCTTTTATATCACCATAGCCGGCGCAAACGTTCCTTCTGGGTTAATCGCACAAGGATTTGGCTGGGCGGAAGGGTATTTAACAGCTTTCTTTCAAGCGATGCATGCGCCGGAATGGCTGAACGGAATTCTTGTACTAGGACTGTTTCGCGGTACCGGATGGGTCATTAGCGTGATGCTGCCTCCAATGGCCATCTTTTTCCCGGTGTTTGCCCTTTTAGAAAACTACGGCTACTTGCCTCGCGTAGCGTTTAATATGGATCGTCTGTTCAAACGAGCAGGCGCACACGGCAAGCAGTCACTGACGATGGCGATGGGATTTGGATGTAACGCCGCAGCGATTATGTCGACTCGTATTATTGAATCGCCGCGTGAACGTATGATGGCGATTTTAACAAATAACTTTGTTCCGTGTAACGGCAGATGGCCTACGCTGATTTTGTTAGCTTCTTTATTTATGGCAACAGGCTTTACGGGAAGCGCTAAAACTTTCGTAACGGCGCTTGTGGTAGTCGGAACGGTGTTATTTGGAATTGTTGTGACGCTGTTCGTATCATGGGCACTGTCTAAAACGGCGCTGCGCGGAGTACCAACACACTATACGCTAGAGCTCCCGCCTTACCGTAAGCCAAAATTTGTAGATACAATTGTGCGTGCGACGCTGGATAAATCGCTGTTTGTGTTAAAACGCGCAATTATTGTTGCAGCACCCGCAGCGGTGTTAACGTGGGTATTGGCTAATATCTATATCGGTGACACAAGTATTTTAATGCACTTCGTTCAGTTTCTTGATCCGTTCGCTAAGTCGCTGGGGCTAGACGGCTATATACTAGCTGCTTTTATCATTGGCTTGCCAGCTAATGAAATTGTTGTACCAGTTCTACTGATGGCGTATTTATCAACAGGCTCATTAATTGAAATTGAAGATGCGACTCGACTGAAACAAATTTTCCTTGATCACCACTGGACGTGGCTAACGGCTCTTAATATGATGCTGTTTTCGCTCCTGCATTTTCCATGCGGAACGACGCTTGTGAATATTTATAAAGAAACCAAAAATGTCAAGTGGACGTTTCTTGCTTTTGCGATTCCAACAGTGATTGCGATTGGGGTTACGTTTGCGGTTGCTCAAGTGGTAAAAGCATTCAATCTTATTTAAATATGATATAAAAGTGCAGGGCTTTGCAAAAAGCCCTGTATTTTTTATGAGTAGTCAATGAGATAAAGAGTATGATAGGGTGAACTTGATTGCTATTTGTTAGGTTAAATGGTAATTTGTATGATGTAGATTCATTTCGTGTACAAGAGAAATTAATAGACAAAACGTGCAGATAGATTGCTAAAAGGGGACTGACTGTGGGGTTATTTTTCAGCAAAACAAATTCAAAAAAAGCTAATAAGTATCAAACAAGGCTATACTCTTGTTTCACCATTCTTATCATAGTGAATGTGATTAACAGCTGGTTTCTCGATTGGCTTTGGCTTTATATCACCACAAGTAGCGTTCTTGTTATACTAGTGATATTCCTGCTCAAAACACCTAAACGTGATTTAGATGAAGAGTGGAAGCAGCTAGAAATAGAGAAAGACGAGGCTTTTGAAAATAAAGTCAATCTTTTGATTCGAAATGGCAGAAGAGACGTTGATGTTATTAAATATATACGTAAAGAAAAAAATCTTGGTTTGCTTCCTGCGAAGCAGTATTTTGATCGAATTAAAGCGTCAAGTGAATAATAAAAAACGACCTCTGGTAAGACGAGGTCGTTTTTAGTTACAGGCAAATGGAACCCTGCGATGTCTCATGTTAGATTAAAATACGTCCAAAATAGCTAGTAAAAGGAGAGAGAAATATGCTCATACTTTATGATGAGCTGTACGGGAAATTTGAAGCAGACGGCGTTCTTTTAGAACTCATTCAAAGTGATCCCGTACAGCGTTTAAAAGGAATTTATCAAGGCGGAGCGAGCCGGTTTGTAAATGAAAAATGGAATACTACTCGATATGATCATTCCGTTGGTGCGATGATGCTTGTACATAGGCTAGGAGGCTCTTTGGAAGAGCAAATAGCGGCTTTATTACATGATGTTTCACATACGGCATTTTCTCATGTGATTGACTATGTTTTGGAACAAAAAGAAGAAAATTATCATGAAACGATTTACGAACAAATTGTGACCGGGTCATCTATTCCTCCTATTTTAAAAAGCGCCGGTTTAAACTGGCGAGATATCTTGCTTGATGAAAGCCAGTGGACGCTGCTCGAACAGAACGCTCCGCACTTATGCGCTGACCGCGTGGATTATACGCTGCGGGATTTGTACGTATGCGGGGAGATTACTTTACAAGAAGTGCATGCTTTTTCGGATCAGCTTGTCGTATTTAATGGACAAATGGCATGCAGTAATTTAGCAGCGGCAGAGTGGTTTGTGGATGCTTACTACAAAGAAGTGATTGGCTTTTTTATGAATCCGCTTAATATGTTTGGAAATCATCAGCTGACGGAAATTATCAAGCTCGCTTTGCAAAAAGATATTTTATCTATAGAAGATTTTTTAAAGCAGGATGACGATGTGGTTCGGTTGCTGAAAAATGCTGGAGATAGCAGCATTGAAGGGATGTTATCTGCTCTTTTTAACAGCAAAGTAGAAACAGGCACTGCGTCTTGTCATGATGTTCACCAAACGACAAAAATGCGCTGGGTTGATCCTCTCGTCATTGGTTCAGAGGGAGCGGCTCCTGTATCTCAGTTATCACTTACCGCTAAAAGAGTAATAGAGCAAGTGAAACAAAGGATAGAAAAAGGAGTATATATCAACGTTCAGGCTCCGTTATAAAGGGAATCGTTACATAAAGAAGGGGATGCAATAATGTGCATCCCCTTATCTCATAAGAAGTTTTATAGACCTCTAAGGAAGCCTTCTCTCAACGCACTTCATCACGCTTTGCAGTTAATTCTTTAATCGTTTCTCCTTCAACTAACACAGGCTGATAGTAAGTTTCGTTTGGCAAATCTTTTTTGCCCTGCAGCTTTTTAATGATCCAATCCGCCGCATCGTGTCCCATTTGTTCCTGCGGATGTGTTAACGTTGTTAAATTAATCGTCGCATTTTTAGCGATGTACGAATTGTCTTGACCAATAATTGACAACTTGTCCGGAATAGAAATGCCAAGCTGTCTGCATACATTTACGACTTCTAACCCGACTTCATCGTTATAGCAGACAAGAGCGGTCATTTCGTCTTGGTTTTCAGTGAGAAACTCTTTTAAATTAGCATACAAATCGAGCTTTGTTTCGGTGTTAAAAGACAAAATATGCTCAGGCTGAAAGCGGAGCTTTGCTTCACCGAGCGCTTTTATGTAGCCTTTCATTCGGTACTTTCCCTGCAGGTCATCCATTTTTGCGATGAGCCCAATTTGTGTATGGCCTTTTGAAATTAATTCGTTTGTGGCAAGGTAGCTTGACTGAACGTCGTCTAGACAAAAAAACGGAACGTCCAATTCTTCGTAGTAGGCGTTAATCATCGTAAACGGAACGTCTTGTTCTTTGAATGATAAATAATAAGAGATGTTTGGATTGTACAAATTACTTTTTGTAGGTTCAACAATTAAGCCGTCTACTCCGTAGGAAAGCATCATTTCCAGCGCTTTTTTTTCTTGTTCCACATCATTATTCGTGCTAGCCAGCAGCAGCGAATAATTATCTTTATTTAATCTGCTTTCAATTCCGCGAATAATAGAAGGGAAAATATAGTCGGAAATATACGTGGTAATTACACCGATTGTTTTGTTGGCAGAAGCCCCGCTAGATTTGGATTGATACTGATTGCTCACATAGGTGCCAGATCCTTTTTCGCTTCTTAAAAATCCTTCATTCGACAGCTCTAAAATGGCTTTTCGAACCGTATGTCTGCTGACACCATACGTTTCTTGCATGGCCGATTCAGTCGGGATTTGTTCGCCGATGCTGTAATCGCCTGAAAGAATTTTGCTTTTTATATCTTCAATAATCACCTGATATTTTGGCTTCATGTTTTCACTTCTTTCGTAGTTGTATACATTCAACTTTTTTTATGTGTAAAATTTGTATGGACATATTTTATCATGAACGTGAATAAATGAAAAGATTTCCTTGGTTTTTAATCGAAAGGGAAACGATTTAAGGATTGGATACCGGCTTTTTAAAAGTTCAAGAAGGGAAGAGTAGGGTGTTTTGAATATTTGTGTGCATATATAATTTTTATGTTGACAAATGTACGTACAAATAAATATACTTAAGTTGTTAACAAATTCAAACAGCGTTACATAAAACGGAAAGCGCTTCCTTACTGCTATAGGTATCTTTATAGCTATCAGAAAGGAGATTAAACGTGAAAACAACTCAAGAAAGCATAAAACAAGCAATTGCTAAAGGAAAAACGTCTCTTGGAATTGAACTTGGATCTACTCGTATTAAAGCGGTGCTGATTGATGAAAACTTTGAAACGGTCGCATCTGGAAGTTATGAATGGGAAAATCTCTTAGAAGACGGTTTTTGGACGTACAACTTACTCGATATTATTACAGGTTTGCAAAGTGCTTACCGTGAAATGAAGCAAGAAGTAGAACGAAGCTACGGAATCACGATTCGAACAGTTGGCTCCATCGGCGTTTCAGCTATGATGCACGGATATATGGCGTTTGATAAAACGGGTGAGCTGCTTGTTCCGTTTCGAACGTGGCGTAATGCAACAACAAGCGCAGCAGCAAAAGAATTAACTGAACATTTCCAATTTAATATTCCTGAACGATGGAGCATTGCGCATCTGTATCAGGCAATTATCAATCAAGAAAAACATCTGCCGCGCATCCATTACATAACAACGCTAGCCGGCTATATTCACTGGCTGCTGACGGGCAGTAAATCGCTTGGCATTGGAGATGCTTCGGGAATGTTTCCAATTGATGAACGCACGCAAAATTACAGTGAAGATATGATGAAGCAGTTTGATGAGCTCATTTCTTACAAAGGATATCCGTGGCAACTATCAGATATTCTGCCTGCAGTTCATACTTCAGGCGAGCAAGCAGGTACATTAACAGCCATTGGGGCTAGTATTTTAGATCAATCAAAAAATTTGCAGCCGGGCATTCCGTTTTGTCCTCCAGAAGGAGATGCGGGAACGGGAATGGTGGCGACAAACAGCGTAAGAAAACGCACGGGAAATGTTTCGGTAGGAACGTCCGTTTTTGCGATGATTGTCCTAGACAAAAAGCTTGCAAACGTTTATCCAGAAATTGATTTAGTTACTACGCCAAGCGGCAGTCCAGTTGCCATGGTTCATGCGAATAACTGCTCAAGCGACTTAAACGCCTGGCTCGGATTGTTTCGCGAATTTTCGGAGGCGATGGGACAAAAAGTAGAGTCGGATAAATTATTCGAAGTGATGTTAAATAAAGCGCTAGAAGCTGATCCTGATGGAGGGGGCTTGCTAAGCTACGGCTATTTCTCAGGTGAAAATATTACCGGAGTGGAAAGTGGCCGTCCGCTATTTGTCCGTTCAGCAAAAAGCAATTTTAATCTAGCAAACTTTATGCGTACACATCTTTTTACAGCTTTTGGCGCTTTAAAAATAGGGATGGATCTTTTAGTCAAAGAAGAAAACGTAAAGATTCACAGTATTTTAGCGCACGGAGGATTATTTAAAACGCCGGTAGTCGGTCAGAAAATGATGGCAGCGGCAATCAACACGCCTGTTTCCGTCATGGACACAGCTGGAGAAGGCGGCGCGTGGGGAATGGCTATTCTTTCTTCTTATATGCTCAATAAAAGTGAGAATGAAAGTTTAGCAGATTTCTTGGATGATAAAGTCTTTAAAGAAGTGACCGCACAAGAAATTTATCCTGACGAACTCGACGTAAAAGGATTTGAAGCATTTATTAAAAGATATAAAAAAGGGCTAGTGATTGAAAAAGCAGCCGCAGAGCACCATAGCGAAGAACGGGAGGAGTTAGTGTGCTAGATAAATTAAAAGAAGAAGTATTTCAAGCAAATGTCGATTTGCCAAAACACGGACTGGTCAAGTACACGTGGGGAAATGTAAGTGCCATTGATCGAGACAGCGGTTTGTTTGTGATTAAACCAAGCGGTGTGACGTACGAGAAAATGACGGCGCAAGACATGGTAGTCGTTGATTTAGATGGCCGCGTGGTAGAAGGTGAGCTTAATCCGTCATCTGATACGCTGACACATGCGGTACTCTATAAACATTATCCGCAAATTGGCGGTATTGCCCATACGCATTCAACGTGGGCGACCATTTGGGCTCAAGCAGGGCTTGATGTGCAGGCAATGGGAACGACTCATGCCGATACCTTCTATGGTTCCGTACCGTGCGCACGCTTTTTGACCGAAAAAGAAGTGAATGACGGATATGAAGTGGAAACGGGCAAGGTGATTATCGAAACATTTGAAGAGCGCGGCTTAGATGTGTTAGCGGTTCCTGGTATTTTACTTCAAGGGCACGGGCCGTTTACGTGGGGAAAAGATGCCAAATCGGCGGTAATGAACAGCGTCGTACTAGACGAAGTATCCAAAATGAACTTCTTTACACAAAAATTAAACGGGCTGGCTGAAGAGCTGCCGCAGCGTATATTAGACAAACATTATTTACGAAAACACGGACAAAATGCGTATTACGGGCAAGGACAATAAAAGACTTACATACAGAAAAGGGGATTATCATGTTAAAAACAGCTCAAAAAGAATTTTGGTTTATTGTTGGTTCACAGCATCTTTACGGAAAAGAAGCACTAGCAGAAGTTAAAGCACACGCGCAAAGCATGACTGATGCTTTAAATGAAAGCGGTGTCTTGCCTTATCCGATTGTTCTGCAAGATTTAGCTGTGAGTGCTGATACAATTACAAGCATGATGAAAGAAGTGAATTACCGAGATGAAGTTGCCGGTGTAATCACGTGGATGCATACGTTCTCGCCTGCAAAAATGTGGATTCGCGGTACCAAGCTACTGCAAAAACCGCTGCTTCATTTGGCAACACAATTTAACGAAAGCATTCCTTGGGAAACGATTGATATGGATTTTATGAACTTGAATCAGTCCGCTCACGGTGATCGTGAATATGGCTTTATCAACGCGCGTTTGAACAAGCAAAATAAGATCGTAGTAGGCTACTGGGAGCGCCCCGACGTACAGCAGCAAATTGCACAGTGGATGGACGTGGCCGCTGCTTATAACGAAAGCTTCAACATTAAAGTTGCGCGTTTCGGTGACAATATGCGCAACGTCGGCGTAACGGAAGGAGACAAAATTGAAGCACAAATTCAATTTGGCTGGACGGTTGACTACTTCGGAATCGGTGACCTTGTTCAATATGTAAATGCCGTTACAGAAGAAGAAATCAATGATTTGTTTGCTGAATATGCCGACGCGTACGAATTTGTCTACGGTGATTATTCTGCAGAAGACTGGGAGTCTAGCGTAAAAGTACAGGCAAGCTATGAAATTGCGATTAAACGTTTTCTAGATGAAGGAGGCTACAGCGCCTTTACGACTAACTTTGAAGATCTATACGGTATGAAACAGCTTCCTGGTCTAGCCGTACAGCGTTTGATGGCACAGGGATACGGATTTGCCGGTGAAGGAGACTGGAAAACAGCCGCGCTTGACCGCTTGCTTAAAGTAATGAGCCGTAATCAGTCAACGGGCTTTATGGAAGACTACACGTATGAATTAGCACCCGGACGTGAGTCAGTGCTTCAATCACACATGCTTGAAGTAGACCCGACGCTAGCCGTAAACAAGCCAAAACTAATCGTTTCTCCGCTAGGTATTGGTAACCGCGAAGACCCAGCCCGCTTAGTGTTTGACGGTAAACAAGGAGAAGGCGTAGTCGTTTCCATGGCTGACTTCGGTACGCATTACAAGCTGTTAATTAACGAAGTATCGGCATTTGAGCCGGAAGTTCCAGCTCCAAATCTTCCGGTAGCGCGCGTGCTTTGGAACATTAAGCCGAACTTCCAAGACGGCGTTAAAGCGTGGATTGAAAACGGAGGAGGCCATCATACGGTTCTTTCATTAAATTTGACGACGGATCAAATCGTCAGCTATGCAAAGCTTGTTGATCTAGAGTACGTCATTATTAAGTAAGCATTCACATTTCCGAGGGAGCGCTGCTTCCTTGGAAGTGAAAATATAGCGTTAGTAAAAGAACGCCGTTTTTAAGAATAAATGAAAGCGTTTTAAATTTGTGTGGTAGGGAGCAAAACTAAGACAATACAAAGGGGATCTATAATCATGAGTAAAGTATCAAGTAAGTTTATCTTCTTCTTCGGCTCATTTGCCGGTATTTTATTCGGTTATGATATTGGAATTATTGCTGGTGCAGAAGGTCATATCCGTGAAGCGTTTCATTTAAGTCCGCTCTGGCTGGGAATTGTGGTTTCGTCGCTAATGGGAGGAGCCATTATCGGTTCCATTTTAAGCGGATTATTAGGCGATAAGTTTGGACGAAGAAAGTTAATTTTAATTTCGTCTATCATCTTTCTTTTAGGCTCCATCGGTTCCGCGATTGCACCAGAGGAAATTACGTTAACGATTGCGCGCGTCTTTTTAGGTACAGCAGTAGGAACGGCTTCTTCGTTAGTTCCTGCCTATATGTCAGAAATCGCACCTGCACATATTCGCGGAAAGCTTTCAGGTTTAAATCAGCTAATGATTGTAATTGGATTATTATTAAGCTATATCGTAGCCTTTATTTTTGAGCCGGTTCCAAACAGCTGGCGACTTATGCTTGGCAGTGCCGGTATTTTTGCGATCGTTTTATGCATCGGAATGATCAAGCTTCCGGAGTCACCTCGCTACTTAATTAAAAACGGAATGGCAGATAAAGCGCGTGAAGTACTGCGCACGCTTCGTTCCTCAGCAGCTGAAGTCGAAGCTGAAGTATCTGAAATTGAAAGCGTAGCTGTGCATGAACAATCAGGCATTAAACAGCTGTTTCAGAAAAAGTTTCGTCTAGCTTTAATTATCGGTGTCGGAATGGCAACTTTTCAGCAGATTCAAGGCTCAAACTCAATTGTTTATTATGCAACAAGCATTGCCCGTCAAGTTGGTTTAGCGCCACAGGTAGCTGCTGGTTTTACGGTCATTGTTGGGGTAATCTTTGTCGTGACAACACTTATTTTTCTGCAGTTTGTTGATAAATTCAACCGCCGTACCATTCTTACAATTGGCGGAGCGGGAATGGCTCTTTCCTTTTTCACACCGGCTATTCTTGGAGCAGTAGGCGTTAATGAATCCGTCGTGAACTGGGTTACGTTAATTGCACTTTGCTGCTTTATCCTGTGCTATGCGTTTTCTTGGGCGCCGCTTACGTGGATCATTGTAGGAGAAATTTTCCCGCTTTCTGTACGCGGAATCGGTGCTGGGATTTCATCTGCTTTTAACTGGACAGGATCGCTTGCAGTAGGGCTTGTATTCCCAATTTTAGCTGATCAGTTTAGTTTGGGCGTTATCTTTTCAACGTTCGGGATCATTTGTATTCTCGGATTATTCTTCATACGTTTTGTAGTTGTTGAAACAAAAGGACGCAGCCTAGAGCAAATTGAAACGGACATGGCAGCTCGTTCTGAAAGAAATTCTTTAAGTCCGGTTGAGCGTAATAAATATGTTTGATTGTCGTAAATGTTTTAATTGTAAGGTGCTGAGATAAAAGTATTTTAGCTGAAGTGAAAAACGAACCACTAATCAAAGTGTTTGATTAGTGGTTCGTTTTTTTATGGTGAACGCAGGTTTCAGCTGTTTCATTTCTTCTAGCAGTTGATTGGAGAGCAAGGCGAAGCCTTGCACGGAAATCAACTGCGGGGCAACAAGCGATTCAGCTCATGTATCCCATTTGCCTTTAGATTAGATTCATTTCGTTATGTCTCAACCTCTTTTGGGAAACCGTACGAAACCTTGTAGCAGAAGGCTCAGTCAAACGTTATAATAGATAATGAATGATGATATATTCTCTATATTTGTCATATATTTGTATTACATATGTAATTGAAGAAAAACATTCACTTGATATACTGTTTAATGACTTAACTTTATCTCAAAATTTACAGTGAAATGCCTGTTTATAGAGGCTTAGAACATACACAGCAAATGGAGGAGCTACAATGGCAAACGAAAAGATGCAAGAAGGACTTGATCGTTTTATTAAGGAAGATTTAAATGACCTTTTAGGTAGACTGTTCCCTTTAATGGATCGTGAGTGTGCTGAGGAAAAGAGAAAGCTTATCGAAACAGCGGTAGAGTACATTTATTCGTCAGGATATCACCAAGGAGCAAAAGACTTGATCGAAACACATCGAAAAGATGATTACAAATTGTTAAGGCAAAAATTAGCGTCAACGCCTCCTAAAAACTAATTTTTTTGAAATTTCTTTTGACAACATAAATGTAAGGTGTTAAGATGACTCTACATTCAAAATATTATAAATAATTAAAACTCTTATTGAGAGAGGCGGAGGGACTGGCCCTGTGAAGCCCGGCAACCATTTAACAGTCTTGTTGAAAAGGTGCTACATCCTGCAAAGCGTACAGCTTTGAAAAATAAGAGAGGATTTCATAGATACTATGCCTCTCTATTCATGATAGAGAGGCTTTTTATTTTATGTGAATATGTTTTGAATGAACAATTTTATAAAAATGCATCAGGTGCTGTGTAACGAATGTACGCAGCTTAAAAGGGAAGACCGGTGAAAAGCCGGCGCGGTCCCGCCACTGTAATGGGGAGCAACTTATTAACCACTGTTTCATGTTGAAATGGGAAGGGATAGGAAGCGATGAACCTAAGTCAGGAGACCTGCCTGTTGTATGCACTTAAGCTCTACGGGATATAGAGAGGAGTGAGGAATACGTGTTGAGAAAAACAGGCTATCTCAACTTTAGTTAAGTATGCGTATCATCTCTCTTTTCATTTCGAAAAGAGAGATTTTTTAGTTTACCGATAAAAAATATACAGGGAGTGGAAAAAATGAGCAGTGTAAAAAGTTCAAACTTAGGTTATCCAAGAATTGGTGAAAAACGAGAATGGAAAAAAGCGCTTGAGCAGTTTTGGGCAGGAAAACTAGAGAAAGATATCTTTTTGCAGGAAATTGAGTCTCTTCGTCTGGGGCATCTGAAAAAACAGCGTGATGCAGGAATTGAATTGATTCCAGTCGGCGATTTTAGCTTATACGATCACGTGTTAGATACAGCCGCTATGTTTGGTCTAGTGCCAAAGCGCTTTGATTATGACGGAGGGCCGGTATCGATTGAAACGTATTTTGACATCGCCCGAGGAACAAAAGGTGCGGTAGCCTCTACGATGATAAAATGGTTTAACACAAATTATCACTATATCGTACCGGAGCTTGAGGAATGTACGCCGTCACTTGTAGAAAATCGCCCGCTTCAATTTTACAAAGAAGCAAAACAGAAGCTGAATATTGAAGGCAAGCCCGTGATCTTAGGTCCAGTAACATTTGTGAAGCTGTCAAAAGGATATAAAAAAAGCGAGTTTAAAGAAGTAGTTAAACAATTTGTTCCGCTTTATGCAACTATCTTAGCGGAGCTGCAGGCAGAAGGAGTAGAGTGGGTGCAGATAGATGAGCCAATTTTAGCTACAACGCTATCAAAAGAAGACCTGGCGCTGTACAAAGAAGTCTATCAAACTTTGAAAAAAGCGGCACCGAATGTAAAAGTCATTTTGCAAACGTATTTTGACAGCGTTGATCACTATAAAGAAGTTGTGTCTCTTCCTGTTGAAGGAATCGGCTTAGATTTTGTACATGACCGAGGAGAAAATCTCACTGCGCTTAATAAATATGGTTTTCCAACGGATAAAGTGCTGGCAGCGGGAGTGATTGACGGACGAAACATTTGGCGTGAAAATTTGGACGAACAGCTTTTAACGATCAGTGAAATTGAAGAAGCCGTATCAAAAGATCGTTTGATTCTGCAGCCTTCATCAAGTCTACTACATGTTCCCGTTACGGTGAAAAATGAAGAAACCATTGAGCCAGTGTTAAAAAATGCGCTGTCTTTTGCAGATGAAAAGCTAAAGGAAATCACGCTTTTAACAAAAGCGGTGCGGCAAGGAAAAGAAGCAATAGAAGAAGAAATAAGCGTAAGCAAACAGGCAATTCAAGCATTAAATGGATCATCTTTTCGAAATCATCAAGACGTGCAAAAAGAGCTGAAGCAGCTGCACAGCTATAAAGCAGAGCGACAAGCGCGGTTTGACGTACGTCAACGCGTTCAGCAAGAAGCGTTTCAACTGCCGCTTCTTCCCACGACAACGATTGGAAGCTTCCCGCAAACAAAAGAAGTGCGAAAAGAGCGTTTAAAGTGGCGTAAAGGCGAGTTAAGCGATGAAGCATATGAAGCGTACATTAACGAGGAAATAAAAAAATGGATTGAAATTCAAGAAAACATCGGCTTAGATGTCCTTGTGCACGGAGAGTTTGAGCGTACGGACATGGTTGAGTACTTCGGTGAAAAATTAGGAGGCTTTCAGTTTACGAAGTTTGGCTGGGTGCAATCTTACGGTTCTCGCTGCGTGAAGCCGCCGCTTATTTACGGAGATGTATCGTATGAGCAGGCGATGACGATCAAAGAAACGGTCTACGCACAGTCTCTAACAAATAAGCCGGTTAAAGGAATGCTGACGGGTCCGATTACGATTTTAAATTGGTCGTTTGTGCGTGATGATATCCCGCGCTATGACGTCGCAAATCAAATTGCGCTTGCTCTTAGAAAAGAAGTAGAAGCACTTGAAAGTCAGAGCATTTCAATGATTCAAGTAGATGAACCGGCACTGCGTGAAGGACTGCCGTTAAAACGAGAAAACTGGAACAGCTACTTAAACGCTGCGGTGTATGCATTTAAACTAGCCACGGTATCGGTGCAAAACGAGACGCAAATTCACACGCATATGTGCTATTCAGAATTCGAAGAGATTATTGATGCCATCAAAGCGCTTGATGCCGACGTGATTTCCATTGAAACGTCTAAAAGCCACGGTGAATTAATTTATGCGTTTGAAAAACATACGTACAATCAAGGAATCGGACTTGGCGTGTATGATATCCACAGCCCGCGCGTACCGAAGCTTGAAGAGCTTCAGCGAAACATTGACCGCGCTCTGCAGGTACTTGATCCTGCATTGTTTTGGATTAATCCCGACTGCGGCCTTAAAACAAGAGGAATCAGCGAGACGGTTGAAGCTTTAAAAGTGATGGTTGAGTCTGCAAAACAAACCAGACAAAATTTATTACAAAACGTTTAATGATAAGAAATTAAAGACCAAGCAGTGTAACCGCTACACTGCTTGGTCTTATGGGATTTTAAAAGGCCAAAAATATCCATTGACACTTCCCGTACATTTTTGTATCTTTTTAAAGGTGTTTTTAAAATCAGGGAGGTACAACATGAGTAACAACAGCACGCAGCACGTTAAAATTGTAACAGCGGATCCATCAGCGCTAGGTCTATTCGGACTTGCCATGGTAACACTTGTTGCATCGTTTCAAAAGCTTGGGGTAACCGATGGTGTTTCATTGGTATTGCCATGGGCGATTTTTTTAGGCGGAATAGGACAGTTAATCGCGTCTATGCAAGATTTCAAACATAATAATACCTTCGGCGCAACTGCTTTTGGTGCCTTCGGGTTATTTTGGCTAGGTGTAGCTATGACATGGCTTATTCAGCTTGGAGCATTTGGGGAAGCGCTCGCAAAAGAAGCGGATCCGAAGCAGCTCGCATTTGCTTTTGTCGGCTACTTGATTTTCAGCGTTTTTATGACAGTTGGAGCAATGGGCACTCATAAAGTATTATTTATTATTTTTGTGTTAATCGATTTCTTATTCATTGGATTATCGCTAAGTACATTTGGTGTGGCATATGAGTACACGCACTTACTAGCAGCAGTTTCAGAGCTATTAATTGCTCTGTTTTCATTCTATGGATCTGCAGCGGCTGTATTAAATACTCACTACGGTCGAGTTGTGCTTCCGGTGGGCAAGCCGTTTGGTGCATTTATCAAATAATCAAGACGTTAATTAAAAAGCGAAGTAGGGTTGAATTCTGTATGATGCAGAGGTCAATCCTTTTTTGTTTGGGCATTTTTATATATAGTAGAAAGAGATAGTTATATGTAATAGAAGCTTTTAGAGAAAAAAGAGAAATACATAATGAGAGGAAACGTTCCAATGATTATAAGACAAGTGGATGAAAAAGATTTAAACCAATTAATTACGTTAGAAAACAAAGGCTTTACACCTGAAGAAGCTGCCTCAAAAGATGCATTTATCACGCGGATCAACACCATTCCTGATACGTTTATCATCGCCCAAGAAAATGAAGAAATAATCGGATATGTGAACGGTCCCGTCATTTCAGCTCCGTTTATCACGGATGATTTGTTTGAAAAAACGATTTCAAATCCTGAGACAGGCGGTCATCAAAGTATTTTAGGGATTGTCGTAAATCCCAAGCATCATCACAAAGGAATTGCGAGTAAGTTGCTAAGAGAATTTGAAAAACAAGCGCGGAGCAAACAGCGCTTAACGATTACCTTAACGTGCAAAGAAGAATTGATTCCTTTTTACGAAAAAAACGAATATGTGAATCAAGGCGTTGCCGAGTCTCAGCATGCAGGCGTCCAGTGGTTTAATATGAGTAAGAAGCTTTAATGTTACTACTATGAATTGCTTGTTACACCGCTAATGATTTCCGTGCAAGGCTTCGCTTTCCGCGGGCGGCCGCTGAGCCTCCTCGTCGCTTGCGCTCCTGCGGGGTCTCACCTGTTCCGCTTTTTCCCGCAGGAGTCTTCGCCTTGCCCTCCAATCATCAGCTAGAAGCACCTGCATACACGAAACCTACGTTTACCATACCCATAAAAAATTAGCACGAGGTGAATTCTTAATCAAACTCGTTCGCATTGTCCTTCAACTAACCTACTTGTTCTAACCTCTATTTCAGTTATGTAAAAGACTCTACTTTGTCAAACATATTTGACAGTAACAAGAAAAATAATATAAGATATGGATGTAAAAAGTTTTTTACATTTTAGAGATGAGTGATGAATGGTGGAAAATCGAATTAAAGAACTGCGTAAAATCAAACGGATGTCTCAAGACGAACTGGCAAAAGTATGCGGCGTATCGAGACAAACGATTAATGCAATTGAAAACAATAAGTATGATCCAAGCTTGACCCTTGCTTTTCAGCTGGCTGAGGAGCTGGGAGCAACGGTAGATGAGCTGTTTTTATTTAGAAAATCATGATTTAGTTGAAAAGGAGAAGATAATGTGAAAGTAAAAAAAGCGGATGAAATGGAAAAGTTTGAAATTAAGCAAGCGGCGCGAAACGGCTTTTTATTTTATACGGTAGCGCTGTTAATTTGGTCCTCCTATGATTTTATTAAAACCGGTGAAAGAGGCTGGGAAGCCACAATTTTACTAGTAGGAATATGCGTATATTTTTGGACCCTCGTTTATTACAAGCGAAAAGTACATAGCTAATAAGCGAATAAGAAATCAAATATAGTTTGATCGCTTTATATAAAAGATTTACAGAGCAACGGTGGTGAAATGAATGAAAAATCGAGCTGCCGGAGTAGCTCTTACAAGTACGGGCATGTTACTGTTGATGGTAACGTTAGTACTTCCTGTTCCGGGATTAACGTATAGTTTACTTGTAGGAAGCAGCATTCTACTAAAAGGCTGCGGAACTGGAGGAATAAAAAGATGTATCACCTGAATGCAGCGTGATATGGAAAAGGAGGTTCCTTTTGAAAAAAAGAACAATTATTATAGCTGCACTTTTATTTATCGCAGTATTTTACTTTACATATACAGGGAAAGCCTATCAATTAAAAGACGTCATAAAAGTAGACCAAGCAAACGTTACGCGTATTGAAATAGATACAGACGAAGGGAAACGTGTAATAGACGATAAAAAGAAGACGAAAGAGATCGTACGTTCTTTATCACAGCTAGAAGTAAAAAAAAGCAAGGAGCTCGACCCAAAATTTGACCAGGCTTACTGGGTGAAAATCGTCGAAAATGGAAAAGATGCGTACGGATTAACGATTTACGATAATGACTACATAAAAGCGTTTAGCTTTGAAGATAAAAAACAGGCCACGTATACGATTGCTAAAGATCAAAAAGTAGATGTTAAAAAGCTGTTTTCAACTAAATAAACGTGAAATAAGTTTTCTCAAGCCTACTAAAAAAGACAGCCTGCGCTGTCTTTTTTTATTGAAATAATAGATTGAAAATTATGACTATTTAAAGCGGAATTAATCCTTGCCTATATAATTAATAAATGATTGAATTAGGTCAATATCAGGGTTAACCAATAGTGCTGGAAGAAGGCCGAATGTTAATAATACAAGAACGTTTGATCCAATAAAGATGCGAAGTGCTTTTTTGATTTTCATGATATTTCCTCCCTTTTTTATATTTTCGTATAAAAAGAGAAAAAAATCAATAGAAATGTGACGAAATTGTGAACTTTTTGTCTGATAGTCCCTGCTAGATTATAAAAATCCCCTCTCTATACTAGATAAAGAGGGGATTTAGTAAGTCATAAAATATGTAGAAACATTAAAAGTACATGCGCAGATTCCCAATAAACCGGTAAAGAAAGTAGCATGAAAAACCAATTAAGATGCATCCAGCTGCAATAGAAACCCATTTGATATAAATCTTATTCAGCACTTTTCTAGTTCCAGAGACAATCGTCATTAAGCCTAAGTCATGAATTAAAATCCCTGTTAATATCCCCGCAGCAATCAGCAGGAAATGAAAAGAATGAGAGGATTGAAGCGAGTTGGTCAGCACCGTTCCAAACACGCTTAGCCAAAAAATGAGATTGCTAGGAGAAATGGCAACAAAGATTCCGTTCACATAAGAAGATGCAAAGGACTTTTTTACGTGTTCTCCAGGATCCGTTATGTCATGATCCGCGTGTCTAATGCTGTCATAGCCAATATAAAGTAGAAAAAGTGCCCCTATAAGCCACATCATAAGCTGGATAAAAGGAGCCGATAAAAAAGAAGCTAGTCCAGAGTAAAGCAGCACAATTAGTAATAAATCAACCGTCATGCCTCCAAGTCCAACAACCCATCCGTGAAGAAACCCGTTTTTTAAACCTTGCTTTGTCATTTCAATCGTCACCGTACCAACGGGAAGGGCAATCGAAAGACCGAGCAGCACATTTGTTAAAAATAACGTCACCAAAAACAAAACCTCTTTCAATCTTGTATCTGCTATCGTTTTCCGTTTAAGTGGTCTTTCATTATATAAAAATATGTAATAAAATTCAATATTATGTATAAAAAAACATACTGTGAATATAAGAGGAGGAAAAAGTAAATGAAATTAATTTGTGAATCGTTGGAAAAAGAAGACTATACGCAAGAACTTCCTGAAGTAAACTTTACACATCCTTTGATTCAACAAAAGGTACGTGAACTCAAAAGCGGCTTGCCTCATTCTTCCCTAGCGTATATAAAAAAAGCATATGAGTTTGTGAGAGATGAAGTATCTCATTCCTGGGATATTCAAAGCAAAATCATCACGAAAACCGCTTTAGAGGCTTTAAAAGAAAAAGAAGGAATTTGTTACAGCAAGTGTAATCTATTAGCTGCTTTGCTGCGTGCAGAAGGGATTCCTGCAGGCTTTTGTTATCAAAGGCTGATACTTGGAGATACGATAGACACAGGCTACTGTATTCATGCCTTAAATGCAGTTTACATTAAAAGTGAAGATAGATGGATTCGATTAGACGCGAGAGGAAATAAAGAAGGAGTGCAGGCTGACTTTTCGCTGAAAAAAGAAAAATTAGCTTTTCCAGTGAATTCTATATGGGGTGAAATCGACTATCCAGTTATTTATACAAAACCTCATAAAAAAACAATGGACGTGTTGTCGCAGTACGAAGACTGCTTAGATATGTATTTGCACTACTTGCCTACCAAGCTATAAAAAGAGGTTGGGACAAAAGTATGTTAGTTGAAGCAAGATTAGAACGATGAATTGAGATTCTTGGTGGAGAATCCAACTCGTTGGAATTTTTTATTGGAAGGTTTCATGTATATGGCTGCTTCTAGCTGATGATTGGAGGGCAAGACAAAGACTCCTGCGGGGAAAGCGGAACAGGTGAGACCCCGCAGGAGCGGAAGCTACGAGGAGGCTCACCGGCCGCCCGAGGAAAGCGAAGTCTTGCACGGAAATCAACAGCGGTGTCACAAGCGTTTCAGCTCATCTCTCCAATTTGTTCGTTTATAACTGAAATTAGTATGCAACCTGTTTACCATTTTAAACGCTTTCCTGTACGGTAGCTGACGGTCTTTTAAACGCAACAACATACCACACAATATTCGTAATCAGCAAACCTAAACAAGAAATCATTATTCCTATAATTGAAGATAAGCTTCCTGAGAAATCTTCTAATCCGAATAAAAACAGAGCCGGCATCAGTAATAGAGTACTAGCAGCGATTAAAAGTCCAATGCTGCAAAAAGCGGCCATCACAAATTTTAAGAAATGCATTCCCAACATATAAAAAGCTAAAGGCAATAAGTATAAAAATAGAACCATGCCAAGAGATAACCACAGCCCAGTTGAGCCGAACGTATTAACGTTGGGGCCTGAATCTGCTAGAGGAGAAAGCGAACCAAGAACCAAAATGAAGCAGAAAAATAGGGCGGAAAGCAAAGTGGTGACTATCACACTATTTTTTGCTGTAGAATTACGCACTGTTTTTAACCTCCTTTTCAATAAACAAGTATATGGATTAATTTTACAATAAAAAGTTCAATTAAAACACCATTTTTTTACAAAAACCTTCGATAGGTTGGATAATAATGAAGAGAAGAAGGGTTAAGATAATACACGTGTACATATTTTTTGTGTGGACCTGGATAGTGGGTTTCGTGCCAGTATTGCGCCAGTATTGTTTGAATAGGGTGCGAATGAGGGGCTTCGCCGTAATGTCCGTAGTAGAGGCCGCTGCCTGAATAAGGAGAATACATAAAATCACCTGCCTGTTTACATGAATGTGTTACACGGTATGTTTTTGTGGTCAATAACGTTCTTCCATCATGTAAAAAGGGCACAAATAGGTCGGAATGCATTCCTACAGTAAAAAAGACCTCTAAAAGCAAGAGATCATAGGCTAAGCATCTGTATGTTCTTCACTGAGATTTCTTTGAAAATCCAAAAAACGAGTTCCTTGAAAGGTCAGCATTCCTTCATCGCCTTCTGCAAGCATGCCGTATTCGCTGCCTGAAACAGTAAATTCAGAGCGGTCGGTGCTTTCAAACTGAAAGGTTACATAGTAAGTTGTAGACGTGTGAGAGTGGTGATGTTCGTGAGCGTGACTGTTGTGGTGATGGACGTTTGTCCGTTTGCCCGTAATTTTTGCTTTTACAGATAGACGAGGAGACTGCTCATTTTTACTCCACGTGCTGATTCCTTTAAAAATAGAAAATAGAAAAATACCAATAACAATAATAAAAAATAGCATAACAAACGTAGACATTCCGTTAAATAACGCATCGTCTGGAAAAAAAGCGCCTCCGCTTAGGTCAGCATCACCTTCAAAAACAATGTCATCTCCGGACGGATCATCTTCAAATATCATTTCATCTTCAAACATTCGTATTCCCCCTTACTATAAATACGATTACTGAATGGAAAAAGTTTCATCTTTATAGTAGGCTTATGATAGAATAGCTAGTTTCTATTCATACATATGAGTGAACAAGGAAAAGGAGAGATACACATGGGGAAATACAAAGTTGTTATGTCTGGAAAAACGTGGCCAAATGCTTATGAAAAGCTAGCGGAGCACTGCGATATTCAAATGTGGGAAGGAGAAGGAAAGATTCCGCAAGAAACGCTGCGCGACTGGCTTCATGACGCCGACGGCTTTTTTAATATCGGACACATTACAGTGGATGAAGAGCTGTTAGAAGCAGCGCCGAACCTGCGCGTTATTTCTCAATCGGGTGTGGGGTATGATAGTGTAGATGTCGAAGCATGTACCAAAAAAGGCGTACCGTTTAGCAATACGCCAGGCGTGTTAGTAGAAGCGACGGCTGATTTAACGTTTGGTCTCTTGCTGTCAGCAGCTCGCCGCATTCATGAAGGCTATGAAAAAGTGAAGCAAGGAAACTGGGAAACGGTATTCGGCGTTGATTTATTTGGAAAAACGCTTGGTATTGTTGGAATGGGCGATATTGGAAGCGCCGTTGCCAGACGAGCAAAAGCGTCCGGAATGAACATCGTTTACCACAACCGAAGCCGCAAGCATGAAGCAGAAAAAGAGCTTGATGCCGTATACCTTTCGTTTGAAGAACTGCTTCACACAGCTGATTGTATCGTATGCTTAGTGCCGCTTTCAAATGAAAGCAAAGGGATGTTTGGAGAAGCGGAGTTTAAAGCCATGAAAAACAGCGCGTATTTTGTGAACGCAGCGCGCGGAGGATTAGTGGATACTGAAGCACTGTACGAAGCGCTGAAAAATGAAGAAATTGCGTATGCCGCTCTAGACGTAACAGACCCAGAACCGCTTCCGGCAGATCATAAGCTGCTGCAGCTTTCAAATGTGCTGGTAACACCGCATATTGGAAGTGCTACGTACGAAACGCGCAATCGCATGGCAGATCTAGCCGTACAGAACTTGCTTTTAGGCCTTGAGAAAAAGCCTTTAGTGACGTGTGTAAATGAAGACGTGAATTACAAGTAAGGAGAGATTTTTTGTTAAAAGCATTACAGCTTATTTTTTCAATTATTACCGTTGGACTGGCTCTTTATATTATGCTTACTCACAGCTACCAGTTCCTTTCGTTTTTAAATATACTGCTCGGGTTTACCATGCTAGTTTTAGGAGCAATTGAGTGGCAAAAAAGAAAAAAAACCAGCGCATGGCTGCTGTTTCTAGTTGCGCTGTTTAGCTGGTTTGTCGGTATTTACCGCATGATCAGTTAAAAACGCTTGGCAAATGCCAAGCGTTTTTTTAATGTGCTTCCAGCTGTGCTTCTAACACTTTTTCAATAACGGAAGCTACTCCGTTTTCATCGTTCGTTAATGTAACATCATCAGCTAACGCTTTAATTTCCGCATGCGCATTTGCCATAGCGATTCCTTTTCCAGCCGTCTGGAGCATCGATACGTCGTTAAAGCTGTCTCCAATGGCAATGGTATCATGAAGAGAGCCGCCAAGCTCTTTGACAACGTATGTTAATGCGTTTCCTTTTGACGCGTCTTTGTGTTCCAGTTCAAAGTTATGATCAGCGGAAGAGACAAGTGTCATATCATGCTGCTTGCTAAAGTGATCCCAGCCTTTTTGTCGTTTTTCATCATCAAATGAAAAAGCTAGTACGTTATAAAGCTCAGCGTTTGTATTTAAAATATCTTCATAGGATGCAACAAAGGCAAACCCCGTTTGGCTGTACTGCTTAGCCGCTGCGTGATGAAGTCTTTCTTCATCCACATTTTTATTGGCGCTTTTGACTCGGTCAATTTCAATGGCCAGCAGCTCACGGCCTGAGTTTGGCGTATAAATCGCGTGCTCTGCAAACACTTCATAGTAAAACTCGTTTGCATCCAGCCACTGAAGCGCTTCTTTTACGTGATGTGCATCAATTGGAACAGAATGTCTGAGGTGTCCGTTCGGGTCATGAATAGTCGCTCCGTTTGCGGCAATCACCCACAGGTTTGAAAGCTCAGCTTTTTTTAAAATTTCCTGCACGTCGAAATAAGCGCGCCCTGTAGCAACCACGACTTCAACTTCGTGTTTTTGCGCTTTTTTAATTGCTTCTGCATTAATTGTACTAATTTCACTGCTGCTATTTAAAAGCGTTCCATCTAAATCTGTAAAAATCATCTTCATAAACTATCTCTCCCTTTGACTATTATTACTTGTTTTTACGTGTTTTATCTTGTTTATCCTACAATAAACGAAAAAACACTGATAATCAAGCGTTTTTACATTGTTTTTACAAAAGAAACAAGTATAATAAAGTAAAAAGCAGAAAGAAAACAGGTGAACAAGCAATGTTAAAACAAGAAAGACGCAAACAAATTATGAATTTGCTTGAAAAAGAAGGGCGAATTGTGGCTACCACGCTTAGCCAAACGCTGAATGTTTCAGAAGATACAATCCGCAGAGATCTGCGGGAAATGGACGCGCTTGGTCTGCTGCAGCGCGTACACGGAGGAGCGCTTCCGCGTTCCACGTCTGCGGTGGATTACAGGGAGCGAAAACGTGAATTGATGGATGTTAAGCATTCACTTGCCGTAGCGGCGCTTCCGTTAATTAAAGACGGGCAGGTGCTGCTGATGGACGGAAGTACAACAAATATTCAGCTCGTCAAAGCTTTTCCAAAAAATTTAAACGTTACGGTTATTACAAACAGTCCGTTAATTACCGTCGCACTAGCGGAACATGACTTTGTAGAAGTTGTTTCTCTTGGAGGAACGTTTCGAAAAGAATCGATGGTCACGGTAGGACAAAGCGTGGTTGATACGTTAAAACAAATTCGAGCGGATCTTTGTTTTTTAGGCGTATACGCAATCGATCCTAAGATCGGCATGAGCATTCCTTTGCTTGAAGAAATGCACATTAAAAGCCAAATGATTAAAAGTGCGAGTGAAGTAGCGGCTATTGTAACAGCGAAAAAACTCAATACATCGTCAACGTACACGTTCAGCTCAGCAAACTCACTAGATTGGCTCATTACAGAAGAACATGTGAACGAAACCGTGTTAAATGCTTACCGCGAAATCGGCATTGAAGTAATCACAAATAAATAGTAGTTTTAGTAAGGAAGTATATGGTAATGTAGAGTGAAAAGGAGCTTGAGCGATGAGCGAACAAATAGATGTTACGCAGGAATTAGCGAAGCTTCAGCAAAGAGTCGAACACCTAGAGGAAAGAGTGGAAAAAGCAGAGTCTAAGCAAGGTCCTTTGCGGTCATTATGGGAAGCCATACGATCGATTTTAATTGGACTATTCATTGTAGGACCTGCAGCGGCAATCATTCTTGGCGTTTTAGCGGCACTGTCAGGAAAATAAAAGACCCGTTTCTTTATCGAAACGGGTCTTTATCATTATTATTTTTTTTCTGAATCAGAACGAAACTTCGTGCTGACAAAAATGATAATAGCTAACAAAATAACAATGGGCAGCCAAATAATTTCAAATTTATAAGCAGGCTCTGCAAGTGCGGCGATAACAGCGCCAAAGCAGTAAAGTACAAGAGACAGCGCGCGAAGAATGGCGTCGGTTGTAAACGTTTTGCGATAGCGAGGGCTGCGCAAACGTGCCGTTACGTCTTCAAAAAAGTTAGCAAGCGTCCCTGTTAATACAGTTGTTGAAATTCCGGCTACGCCAAGCTTTCGAGCCGCCGTTGTTTGAAGTCCCATTGCTGAGCTTAATAAGAAAATAAATAAGTAAGTTACATGTAAAGAAGGAGAAAACGAAGATAAAAGTGCAAAAACAAGTAAAAGTAATCCTTCTATTCCAAGCGCGATCGTTACGGCTTTAGGCCAAAACGTTTTTTCTTTGTTTCCAACAAGGATTGCAGCTCCTACAACTCCTACAATGAAGCCTCCTAAAGCTGTGAGGGAATGAAAAACAGTTGTTTCAAGCGAGTTTCCAATTGCTAATCCAAGCAGCACGATGTTTCCGGTCATGTTTGCCGTAAAGATATGGCCAAGGCTTAAGTAGCCAATCACATCGACGATACCCGCTGTGACACAAAGAACGAGCAAAATAATATTTCGATAAGTAGAATTCGTCACGGTAAGTCATCCTTTCTTTTTATACCAACTAAACAGTTTACCGTGAAGAAAAAAATCTGTCCAGAGAGTTGTCTTACAAATTTTTAAGCGTGTTCCATCCAAAAGCCACTTCAGATAGAGATCTGCCGTCAATGATCACGTCCGCTTGATCGATTCTTTTTCCCCCGAGCGCTTCGTAAAATTGACAGGCGCCGTTCTCTTCGAAAGCCCATGTGAGCATCGTATGTATATCTTGGTCTACCAGCTCTTGCGCTATTTTATGCAAAAGCGCTTTTCCAATTCCTTTTCGCTGATGCTCTGTGAGTAAATACATGGCATACAGTTCTCCAGTATAGGAAGGATGCTTGTTGGTTCTTTCTTTACCATAAGAAGCGAAGCCGACAATTTGACCGTTTTCTTCTGCAACGAAAACAGAATTTGATTCCAGCTGTTTTTTCCAGACGGCTTTTCGCTTTTCAGCGTTCAACGAATTTAAAAAAAAATCCGGAACAAGTCCTTTATAAGTCGATTTCCAGCTTTCTACGTGTACGTGGGCAATGCCCGCTTCATCACCAATTCTCCCTTGACGTATCATCTGCTCACCTCGTTTTTTTCTATATTTTAACATAAATTTAAAGGTGGCATCCCCGTTTTTCCGTTTTCTTTGTATATATATAGTAGCCATTTTACATAACAAAGGAGATGACGCAATGAGTAAATTATTATTAAAAGATCAGCCGTTAATCGTACTGCCGGCGCTTGCAGTCAAAGTAGGAGTGAACGGAGCGCTGTTTCTTCAGCAGCTTCACTACTGGCTTGAAAAAAGCGTAAACGTACAGGACGGATATACGTGGGTATACAACACCAATCAGCAGTGGCTGCAGCAGTTTCCGTTTTGGTCGCTTTCAACGATTCAACGCATCATTTCAAAACTTGAAAAAGAAGGCTTGATTATAAAAGGGAAATACAACCGCTCTAAATTTAACAACACGGTCTGGTACCGAATTGATTATGAGCAATTAGAAAAGCTTATGCCAAGCGATGAATTTGAAGAGCTCGAAGATGTCAATTTGACAGAAGGGGAAAGTCAAATTGAAGCAGCGGATTCACTCACTGTGAAGGCTTCATTAACAGAGACTACAGCAAAAAATACAAATCAAATAAAAAGAGAAGAAGACGCGCATGACGCTTACGTCCAAACGTTGGAAGCCGCTTTTATTGCTAGAAGAAACCGAGGGATGTATCCTTCAGCCAGTGATTTAAAGCATATGTACGAAGTCGCAAAAAGCGAAATACCTGTAGAAGAGGCGCTATCTGGACTGCAGGAAGCATTTGATCTCTACAAGCCTAAGTACAGCGGCGATACCATTCGAGCGTTTGCCTACATTAAACAGCATCTTTTTCATAAGCATTATGTAACATCGCAGCGAGTGCTTGCGAGTCAACAGGCTGAAAAGCCGCTTGCATGTGCTAATAAAAAGCGGGTGATTCGCAAGGAAATGACGCCGGATTGGCTAAAAGAAAATGAAGAGCCAGAACCTTCAGCTCCTGCTTTTAAAGACGATGCTCACTTTGAAGAAGAAAAGAAAAAGCTTGCTGAAAGTCTTCGTGAGCTGGAGCAAGAATTAAAAAATAATTGAAAATACCCCCGGACTTTTATAAGATAAAAGATAGTAAACCTTTTGAACACGAAAGGTTTACTAGGTAAAAGAAAAGCGGCTCTTAAAGAAGGTGCGCCATAAACATGATAAAATTTTTGTTTTTGCTGTTCATGCCTACAATCTTTGTTTTTTTCGGTTTGTGGCTTATCCAAAATGTGTTGGTAACATTTGTTTGCTTTTACGGCTGGATGTTTATGATTTTATATGCGAATAATAAAATTAACTTGAAGGTAGCGCTTACAAAAAAATCTCTGTATGTGGGAACTCTGAGCGGAGTTCTATGTGCCGCTGTGATAATTGGAAGCAGCCTGCTTTTTTCTGGTAAAATCTTTCATGCAGAAGATATGCAAGCGGTTTTGCAAATATGGGGATTTAGCGGATGGAAAGTGATCATTTTAGCCGTCATTTTGATTTTTATTAATCCTTATTTAGAAGAAATGTATTGGCGAGTATATATACAGAATAAAGTGAAGAAGCATCGGTCTTTACCTGCTTCAAGTATTGTTACATCAAGCTTTTATGCGCTTTATCACCTGTTTATTATTCTGCCCGTTTTTGCGTTTCCTTTTAATTGGATCTCGGCTGCAGGCGTTTTTTTAGCAGGTATAATGTGGGCGTGTATAAGGGAGCGATATGGTGCCGAAGCGGCAATTATTAGCCATGCGTTAGCGGACGCGGCGATTATGATTGTATACGGATTATATGTAAGATAGTGGTATTATGTCAAAAAACCATGAATCGTTATTCATTTATAACTTGTTTTCATGGTATAATAACAATAATAGTAAAATTTTATCAACACATTTGAATTGAAATAATGTATACTTGTAATACAAAGATTGAAGCGTTTACATAAATCGGAATACACATAGTTAATCTGGGTCCGATGAAAACTAAAAAAAAGAGAGAGATAATTACTTGGAGGAGGAATAGAAGTATGTTTGTACCTATTGAGCGTAAAAAAGTATCTAGTCAAGTGCTTGATCAATTAAAAAAGATGATTAAAGAGAAAACGTTCCCGCCAGAGTCTCGTTTGCCGTCGGAACATGAGTTATCCAAAATGTTTGGAGTGAGCCGCGCACCAATTCGTGAAGCGCTAAGCGTTCTTTCTGCCAGCGGATTAATTGAATCACGACAAGGCGGAGGAAGCTACGTAAAACGTGTAAACTTAGTGGGTATGCTTGATCCAATGACGTTTGAAATGGTTGAAGCAGATCAGGTTCTTGAATTAATTGAAATGCGTATTATCATCGAGTCGCAGGCAGCAAGCTTAGCCGCGCTGCGCCGTACGGATGAAGAACTGATTGAAATTAAAGAATCGTTAGAAGCATTTAAAAAGACGGTTCATAACAGTGAAGAAATTGGACATGAAGCGGACTATCGTTTCCATCATGATATTGTAAAAGCTGCTCATAATTCATTCCTTCTTCATGCTGTAGAAGATTTAGGTCATTTGTATCGAAAAGCGCTTGCTTATTCGTTAAATAAAAGCCAAAAAGAAAATCGCAAGCAAACGGATGCCGACCATGAGCGTATTTTTGAAGCGATTAAAAATGGAGAGCCAGAAGAAGCAGCAGAAGCGGTTCGTGATCACTTAGAGCACGTTCGCCAAAAAGTAATGGTATCTCAATAATAAAAAAAACGATAGCCCTTGTGGTTATCGTTTTTTTATTGCTCTATAGACTAATATTACGTGTACAGTGGGACTTCATTTTCATGAGCCGTCACGATATTTTTAGAAGAAGCAGATTCATCATAAATATGTCTCTTCTGTAAACCAATATCTGTTCCGTAAAGGTGAATGGTAATAGCGGGTTCAGTAAATGGATTACGGACACTGTGTATATCTCTATTCGGAGGATATACATACGAAATATCCTGAGCTTTAGCTGTTACTACCTCCACTTTCTTTAAGGCGTAGCTGTCTTGTTCGCTTTTAACTCTTTGGTACCTTGTTTCCTCAATTGCTCCCTCATATATCCCAACCAATCCCCATACTAAATGATCGTGTATAGGAGCGGTTTGTCCAGGTCCCCATACGAAACCAACGATTGAAAAAGCTTCATCCTCTGGTTTATATAACAAGAACTGGCTATATTTATTTTTCTTAGGCTGTCTATATGTAGCGGGCAATAAATCTTTTGTTTTTAAAAATAAGTCAAAGTGAGGTTTGAGTTGTTCCACAACTTCTTTTTCTAAGCTTGTTTGCTGTAAGACGTTGCGAATGGCAACTTCTAATTTTTTAATGTGTGTTGAAATAGTCATTGATTTTCCTCCAGGTCAAGGTGGTTTTTATAATTTTGCAGCGTCCAGGTGCCAAGGCGCTGAATTTCATAATCGATAGGGGCGTGCAGGGATAGGGTTCTAATATTCCTCCAGAAGCGATCGTAGCGGTACGTGTTAGACGTTGCTCTGCTACCCATGACGTCAAAGATTCTTGAGGTAATATCTAATCCTGCTGTAGTAATAAATGCTTTAGCTACCCCTATAGAATTTTGAATGCTGGTTTTTTCTTTTTCTGTAAGGTTCCAACTTTTCTCCCAAGCCTCTTGAAATGCAGCAGTAGTTTGGGAAATTAACGATTCAGCTGCTTCGTATTGAATGTGGAATTTTCCAAGATGTCTTTGAATGTAAGGGTCATCTATGGCAGATGAATGTTGGGCAAAACGAGCTCTCGTCTTCGTTGAAACGTATTGTAGGGCTTCGTTGATGGCGCTTTTTGTAACCCCTAACATAATGTGTGAAATAAGAAAATTAGCAATGCTTGATCGGATGCTTAAAAATTCATCGTTCGGTGGAACAGCTGCTAGAATATCTTCTTTGTAAACAGGCACATTTTTAAATGTAATGGACCCACTGTCTGTTTGCCTCTGTCCAAAATGATCCCAGTCACCGTTAACTTCAATGCCTTGACGGTTAGTTGGTATGACTGCAATTAATGGAATCTCGGTCTCTTCAAAAATACTAGATACAATTAAATAATCAGAGTCTGCACTTCCAGAACAAAAGGTTTTTTTTCCGTTTAACAAAATGCTTGAATTCTTTTTTGTAGCAAAAAGATTTAAATCAATAGGATTGAAGGCATTGCCCCAAAAGAGATTTTGTTGAATTGTTTGTTGGTAGTAAAAATCTGATTGCTCCGATGTTCCATAAAAGTAAGGAGTTGTCAGGTTAAGGAAATGATAGCCGTATACATGCGCTAGCGAGCTGTCTGCTTGAGCAAAAATCTGTACAACTTCACACACATCTCCCCAAGTTTTACCCATTCCACCCAGCCTTTCGGGAGTTAAAAGGTTCAGCAATCCACTTTTTCGAATAAGGTCTCGCTCCCATTTCGGATTTCCACCTTCCCTGTCGCGCTGAATGGCCGTTTTCTGAAATTCAGCTGCTAATAGATAAGCTTGTTCTTGTATTGATCTTTTCATAGGGGAATGAATTGGCATATGTTATTCCTCCTTAAGCTTTAATTGAGTAGAGATATGTCATATAAAACCAAAAACTTAGTTAACATGATAAAGGGAAAAGAACCTTTTGTATAATTGAAAAAAAAGAATTGATTATTCAATAAAAATGAATTGTTTTATTTTAATACCTAATTCAAACGTGATTTTTGTAGACATCAAAGGGGTTTGACTTATAAAGTAAATAGCTAAAGAAGTGATAAAACTTACTTACTAGATAACTAATAACGAAGTAGTTGCTGTAGGTTTTTGAGCTATCTATAAAGGAGGAGGTAGCAAGTAAATGGATTTACGAACGATTAAAACATTCCAAACTATTGCGCGCTTAGGAAGTTTTCAAAAAGCAGCAGAAGAGTTAAAGTACGTACAATCAACGGTTACGATGCAAATACAAAAACTCGAATCAGATTTGGGCGTAAAGCTCATTGAACGAGGGAAAAAAATACATTTAACAGAAGCAGGGAGGCTTTTTCATGAGAAAGCAGACCTTTTATTAAGAGATTTGGAGTACGTACAAGATACTATGCAGCAATGGCTTCATGGAGAAGCTGGTAAAGTGCGGGTAGGAGCCATTGAGCCCATGGCGATTTTTCGCTTGCCGAGCATCTTACTGCCGTTTAATGAAAGATACCCTAATGTTCAATTAAGTATCCAAATTGATAATACACAGAACTTAACAAAGATGATTAAAGAAGGAGAGCTTGATTTGGCTATCTGCAATACGCCTAATTTGGATCATACAACATTATTTGAGCCGCTTTTTATTGAAGAAGTATCCCTGTTAGTACCTAAAAATCATCCGTTAGCTGTGAAAAATCAAGTAGAACTTGCTGATTTCAAAGGAGAACGCCTTCTTTTGAGCGGGTTTGTGTGCAATTACCGAATCAGTTTGGAGAAATCGTTGGTGGAAGCTGGTGTTAGTCCTGACATTCGACTTGAAGTGAACAGCATGTCTGCATTAAAAGAATATGTACAAGTGGGGTTTGGGATTGCTGTAGTGCCTGATGTTATGGTGAAAAATCCACCGCCAGGAACAGAAATAAAAAAGATCTCTGATCTCAAAATTGGTGTAACTACAGGTATCTTAAGAAAAATAAACACAGTAACCAATGGAACGGCCGTCGAGAATTTGATTCGTCTTATAAAGACTCATTTTTAATAGCTCTATTTTGGTTAATTCATTTTTTTTGAATTAACTATTCGAATTTATCAATTATACAAATCCAGGAAAGTAATATATACTTTGTGAAAACACAGTAAGTTGATTGATTAAGTTGAATTAAGAGATAGTCAAATTATGAAAAGAAAGGAACAGTGAAATGAAGTTACCTAGTAAACAACCACTATCTGGTATACGCGTTCTCGAATTCGGCCAAATTGCAGCCGGTCCATATACAGGAATGTTGTTAGCTGATTTGGGGGCAGACGTTGTTAAGGTTGAAAATCCAAATGGAGGAGACGGCATGAGGCTATGGCCACCATTTGTAAAAAATGAAGAAGAAGAGTACAGTGCTAACTTTTCATCACTAAACCGAAATAAAAGAAGTATTAGTATTGATTTTAAAGATAAACAGCAATTAGCAACTTTAAGGGAACTTTGTTTACAAGCTGATGTAATTATAGAAAACTTTCGTCCAGGAGTATTAAAGAAGTTTGCATTGGATTATGAGAGTTTAGCTAGTGTTCATCCTAAGCTAATCTATTGCTCTATTTCAGGGTATGGGCAAGAAGGTCCTTATGCTAATAAAGGTGCTTTTGATGTAACGGTTCAAGCAATAAGTGGATTAATGAGCGTCACTGGTGAAGAAGATGGAGAAGCAGTTAAATGCGGTGTGCCAGTAGCCGATTTTGCTGTAGGATTGTACGCTGCATATACAATTACAGCAGCCGTTTTAAATGTTGAAAGAGGAGGAGAAGGTACTCAAATTGATTGTTCTATGTTAGGAAGTGTATTAGGTATTTCAGCTTTGCAAACGAGTGAATACTTTGGCAACAGGAAATCGCCAAAACGATTAGGAACTGCGCATCCCCGCAATGCTCCTTATCAAGGATTCTATGGAAGTGACAAACCATTTGTCATTGCGGCTGGTAATAATAAACTTTGGAAAGCAGTATGTGAAGTAACTGGGCTAGAAGAATTGTTTACAGATCCTAGATTTGTGAATCAAACAGCACGTGCTAAAAATCAAAAAGAACTGGCAGCCCTTTTGCAGAAAGTGTTTAGCACAAAGCCAGCTGAATCATGGATAGCCGAGTTTGACCAGAGAGGCGTTCCATCAGCTCCAGTAAATGATTTTTCTGAAGCATTAGCTAGCCCTATGGCACAGTCATTAAATATTGTTAGAGATTTACCACTACCAAATGGTTCATCTATACCAACAGTAGGATTTCCGGTAAAAGTTAAAGGTTACGAATTCTCCGTATATCGAAAGCCTCCTTTACTTGGCGAACACACAAGTGAGGTTTTACAAGAATGGAAGAAAACATCAATAAAGGTCTAAGTTTATTTTAAAACATACTATTCGTATATAAATAATATGATATTGGAGGAATGAAAATGGTTGAAATACTTACTATGTCTCCTACAGCAGGAGATGGAAAATATGTTGGAGTTCCATGGGACATTGAACCCTCTTTTAAATACAATCATCAAATTGCGCAAATGGCTGAGCAGACCGGGTTTTCAGCGCTGCTTCTTCCAGTAGGAGCAGAATGTCTAGATGCATCAATTGTAGCTTCCTCTTTAATACAATCAACTAAAGATTTAAAGTTTTTATATGCAGCAAGGCCAGGCTTTATTAGCCCAACAGTTTTTGCAAAACAATTTGCTACACTTGATTATCTATCGAACGGAAGAGCTATTATTAATGTTGTTACTGGAGGTTCACAAGCTGATCTAGAAAGAGATGGAGATAGTCTTCCACACCATTTACGCTATAAAAGAACGGAAGAATTTGTTCATATTTTGAAACGGTTGTTTACCGAAGATGTAGTAAATCATCAAGGGGAATATTACTCCATTAAAAATGCATCTCTTTTTCCAAAGCCCGTCCAACAACCAAGACCTGAAATTTTTATGGGTGGTGCATCTGAAGCTGGTAAGCAAGTGGCTGCTAAATTAGCTGATGTTTATATGTTGTGGGGAGAAACATTAGAAGATACAAAGCTTCGAATCGAAGAGATGAAACATTTAGCAGCCAAAGAAGGAAGAGCGCTGAAGTATTCAGTTTCTCTTCAAGTTATTACAGCAGAGACAGAAGAAAAAGCATGGGAGAAAGCCCACAATCTGATTAGTAAAGTAAGTGAAAGTAGCTTAGAAAGTAAAAAGAAATTTAGATTAAAAGATGAATCTGTCGGTCATAAAAGGTTAGATAAATTAATGGAAGAAGCAAAAGAAAAAGATTTTATTATTGGCCCCAATCTGTGGGCTGGATTAACCCAAGTTTTAAGTGGTAACTCTATTGCATTAGTGGGTACGCCAGATCAAATAGCTGATCGAGTAGTAGAGTATGTAGATTTAGGGTTCGAAAAAGTATTACTAAGAGGGTTTCCTCATTTAGAAGTCATTGAAGCAATTGGTAAAGAAATTATTCCAAAAGTGAACGATCGATTAAAAGAAAAGCAATCAAGCGTTCGCTTGTAAGATGGTAAAGTAAAGGAGGTCTAATTGTGAATAACAAAAAAACAAACATTTACAGCAAGCGAATAGCTCCTTGGGTTTTACCAATTCTATTAATTGCACTCTGGGAATTATTTTCGACTACAGGTATTGTATCAAAAGAAACACTTCCTTCTCCACTTGATATTTTATATAGTGCAATTCATCTTGTTCAAACTGGAGAGCTGTTTAATCATATTAAAGTGAGCTTTAGTCGAGCATTTATCGGTTTCGCCATTGGAGGAAGTATTGGTCTTATTTTAGGAATTGTAAACGGAGTATATCCCATTGCAGAAAAACACTTGGATACAACCATTCAAATGTTTCGGAATATTCCGCATTTAGCTCTTATTCCCTTAGTAATTTTGTGGTTAGGGATTGGAGAAGAGGCAAAAATCTTTTTGGTAGCAATTGGTGTGTTTTTCCCAATCTATGTGAATACGTATCATGGAATTATTTCTGTTGATAAATCTCTAATTGAAATGGGAAAAGTATATGGCCTAAGTAAAAATAAACTTCTAGTACGAGTGATTTTTAAAGGAGCTCTTCCATCCGTTTTAGTTGGTATCCGTTATTCCTTAGGGATTATGTGGCTGACATTAATTGTAGCAGAGACCGTAGCAGCTGATTCTGGCATTGGTTACATGGCGATGAATGCCCGTGAATTCATGCAAATTGATATTGTTATTGTTGCTATCTTGCTATATGCCATTTTAGGAAAAGTTGCTGATTCTTTAGCAAAGCTATTAGAAGTAAAGCTATTGAAATGGAATCCAAACTATCAAAAATCGTAAAGTAAGGAGCGAGCAAATATGAAATATAAAGGTGGAGGAATTCAATTACAAATACAGCATTTAAAGAAATTCTTTGGAGATGTTGAAGTCTTAAAAGGCATTGATTTAGATATAGCGCCTGGCGAATTCGTCGCTATCGTCGGACAAAGTGGATGTGGAAAAAGTACGTTATTAAGGCATATTGCAGGGTTAGAAAAAGAAACAAGTGGACAGATCGTTCAAAATGGGGAAAAGTTACATTCAATTAATCCCCATGCTCGGTTTATGTTTCAAGATTCAAGACTATTGCCATGGGAAAAGATTGTAGCCAATGTAGGTGTTAGTTTAGGGTTGAAAGGCGAGTGGAAAGAGAAGGCATTAACTTCTCTTAAGCAAGTAGGACTAGAGAGCAGAGCAAATGAGTGGCCATCTGTTTTGTCTGGTGGGCAACGCCAGCGAGTCGCACTTGCCCGTGCATTAGCCACTCAGCCTAAGCTGCTGTTACTAGATGAGCCGTTGGGTGCATTAGATGCGTTAACACGTATTGAGATGCAGGAACTGATTGAAGGAATATGGCAAGAACAGCGCTTTACAGCTCTTTTAGTAACTCATGATGTATCAGAAGCTATTACACTGGCTGATCGAGTTATTTTAATTGAAGAAGGAAAGATTGCGATGGATTTACGCATTCCCCTTTCAAGGCCTCGTGAAAGAGGAAGTCATTCCTTTGGGAAACTAGAAAGTAAAGTATTAGCAAGAGTTATGAAAAAAGAAACGTCGTCGCTTTTAGAAGATGCTACGACCGTATAAAAGGAGAAGAGTGTAATGCAAGTAGCCGTTGTACTTAATAGCAAGACAGAAAAAATTGTTCCTATTGTGGAAGGGGACATTATCCGGTTATACAATACTGAAACAGAAAAAACGGAAGATTTTACAAATCCCTCTATTTATTTGAGCCAAGGAAAGAGAGGCGCGGTTGTCAAATGGGCTGAAAGTCAGGGTATAACAGTTCTAGCAGCACCTCCTAGCATGCTTTGTGAATTATCTTACGACAGCGCCAAGTCGAAAGGTTTTCATTATTACCGAGTAAGTGCTAATACCGGATTTGCAGAGTTTAAACAGCTGTTAAAGGACAAAAATATTCAGTTAGTCACGGACTTACCATTGACTGAAATCGAGCCCAGTGCAATTGTACTACCCAACGAGTAAAGGTTAAAAAGGAGAAGCTATGAGATATGTCAATGTAACGGTAAATCACCAGCCATCATCTAAAAAAATTGTTATTTTATCCTTACACGCGCCTCATAACCTTAATGCTATTAATCAAGAATTATATGAAGAACTTAAGCAGTCCCTAGAGGAGGTTTCAGAAGATAAAACAGTAGGTGCACTGATTTTAAACAGTGAAGTATCTAATGCTTTTAGTGCAGGCGTGGATTTACAGTTTATTCAAGGGTTAAGCAATGAAGAAGCAAGCAATTTTTTCACTAAACTATCGGAGCTATTTGATATACTAATCCATTTATCTGTTCCCACGATCTCTTTTGTAAATGGGTATGCCTTTGGAGCAGGAGCTGATCTTGCCATTTCATGCGATGTACGCATTGCCAGTGAAGCAGCATACTTTCGATTTCCCGGTCCGCAGTTTGGATTGGTTTTAGGGACACAGCGTTTGGTTAATGAAATTGGCTCTTCCAAAGCTCGTTTTTTAGCATTGTCAGGTAAGAAGATAAATGGACAAACAGCTTTAGAGTATGGCTTAGTTCACGAACTGTGTGCGGATAAAGAAACTGGTCAAAAGAGTTCTTTAAAATGGGCAAAAATCCTAGCAAATGTTCCACCGTACACAACTCAAACAATAAAAGAGGTTTGTCATTCAGGCGAGTCTTTTCATGAGCTGATGCGTGCTTCTGTGCTAGAAGGAGATTTTATCGACCGATTCGGTCGATATGTGCAAAATAATAAGAAAAAAGTACGTCACTAGGCAAAATAAATGCTGAAAAGCTAGAGGAGATTTAAGATGATCCCAAAAAAAAGATTTTATGCAACAACCATTATTGTGCTGTTGCTCCTAGCTTTAACCGGATGTGGAGGAGGTAAAGAAACAACAGCAGGAAATCAATCAGTAGAAGGAAAAGGTGTCGTAAAAGTAGGATATCAAAAGTCTGCACCTATGCTGTTATTAAAGAAAAAGCAGCTGCTGGAAAAGAACTTAGGGAAATTAGGATATAAAGTGAAATGGTATGAGTTCAATACAGGAATTGCAGTAGCAGAAGCGTTGAATGCAGGGAGTATTGATATTGGTAGTTTAGGTGATTCTCCTTCTTTATTTGGAAAAGCAAGAGGGCTTGATTTTGTATATATTGCAAGTGAACCTTCTGTGCCTGAATCCGAAGGCATTTTAGTAAAGAATGATTCGTCTATTAAAACTATTAAAGATCTTAAAGGTAAGAAGGTTGCTTTTAATAAAGCTTCAATCTCCCAATACTTGTTGTTAAAAACGCTGAAGTCGGAAGGGATGACAGAGAGCGATATAAATCCAGTCTATCTCAATCCACCAGAAGCCAGTGTTGCTTTTTCTCAAGGACAAGTAGATGCGTGGGTTATATGGGAACCTTACTTTACAACAACTGCAAATAAGGGAAATCGCGTGTTATCTGATGCTACTGGGCTTGTTTCCTTTCGTTCCTTCTATGTAGCTGGCGAGGATTTTGTAAAAGATAATCCGAGAGCAACAAAACAAATTGTATTAGAACTTCAAAAGGTTGGAAAAGAAATCAATAAAAATCCTAAGGAAGCAGCTGAATTAGTATCCGATGCTACCAAGATTCCAGTTGAAACTTGGCAAGAGATATTAAAGAAAAAGCCAGCTGATGTTCAATTTATGAATCAAAAAGCTGCAGATGACCTTCAAGATCAGGCAAATGACCTTTTAGAAATGAAATTAATTACAAAAAAAATTGACGTTCAAAATTCGTACTGGTCTCCTAAAAAATGAGAAGAGAATATAAAAGGAGCGTGCAATAAAGTATGAAGGTTAAAGGGGTGACCAGTGTTCAAATGAAAAAAAGACTTTTTCTTCTTCGGTTCATGCTTCTGTTACTAACCATATTTATAGGGTGCTTGATGACTGCTTGTGATCAAAAAAGCTCTGCTAGTCAACCAGAAAAAAATGAACTCTCTGATGTAACGTTACGAGTAGCGCAAACAGGATGGAGCAGTATTGAAGAGGAGTTAAAGGCAGCTGGGCTAGACAATACACCATATAAAATCGATTACAGCGTATTTCAAGGTGGGAACCTTCAGCTTGAGGCAATGGCAGGCGGTCATATTGATTTTTCACTATCCAGCGAAATTCCTCCTATATTTGCTAATTTATCTGAAGGAAACGGGAACTTCAAGGTAGTTGCTGTACAAGAAGGTAATACATTAAATCAAGAAGTAGTTGTTCCCAAAAATTCTTCAGTAAAAAGTGTAGCTGACTTAAAAGGAAAAAAAGTTGCTTATGTAAAAAATACAACGGCTCATTATTTTCTGCTCAAGCTGCTAAAAGAAGAGGGTTTAGAGTGGAAAGACATTAAGCCAGTGGAACTTTCTACATCTGATGGGCTTACAGCGCTTTTGGGAGGAAATGTAGACGCATTTGCAAGCTATGGCGTATCTATTATATCTGCTCATGAAAAAGGAGCAAAAACGATAGCAAGTGGTAAAGACATTCTGTCTGGAAACTTCCTTATTACCGTACCGCCTAAGCTCCTCGAGGATAAAAATAAAAAGGCAGCATTAGTTGACCTGCTAGATCGATTACAAAAAGCTCATAAATGGACACGAGAAAACGAAGAGAAATGGGCAAAAGTGGTCGCAATAAATACACATCAGCCAGTTAGCCAGGCATTGACAACACTGAAAGAAGGGGAAGAACAACGTCCAAGCATTATTACTCCTATCAATACTGAGCAAATTAAGTCGGAACAAGATGTAGCAGATACATTTTATTCAGAGTCACTTCTAAAGGAAGAAATAGATGTTAAGAAGTTTTGGACAAGTGAATTAAATAGTGACGTAGAAAAAATACATTCGAAATAAAAAAACGGAATATTCGGAAAGGTGGATGATTATGTCAACGAAAGCAGCGTCAATTTATAACCAGCCAACATTTCAAAATGTAGAGGAAGAGCGCCAACATCGTAAGGAAAGACTAGCAGGTGCATTTCGAATTTTTAATCAATTTGGATTTAATGAAGGGGTCGCGGGGCATATAACAGTTCGAGATCCTGAGAAAAAAGATCATTACTGGGTAAATCCACTTGGTGTACATTTTGGACAAATGAAAGTTAGTGATTTGCATCTTGTTAATCACAACGGAGATGTCGTCATAGGAGATCGTCCAATTAACAAAGCAGCAATCGCAATTCACTCGCAAATTCATCAAGCAAGACCAGATGTAATTGCTGCTGCCCACTCTCACTCCCTTTATGGTAAAGCATGGTCGTCTTTAGGAAGGTTGCTTGATCCTCTTACCCAAGACTCGTGTGTATTCTATCAAGATCACGGCTTATTTGATGATTTTACTGGAGTAGTATTAGAGAAAAGTGAAGGTGAACGCATTGCTGATGCACTTCAGCAACATAAGGGCGTTATTTTAAGAAATCACGGGCTTCTTACGGTTGGAGATAGCGTAGATGAAGCAGCCTATTGGTTTATTGCTATGGACCGAGCTTGCCATGCTCAGCTTCTTGCCGAAGCAGCAGGAAAACCTATTCCAATCGATCATGAAACGGCTGTTTTGACGCACTCTCAAGTAAGCAGTCCGTCCGGAGGCTGGTTCAACTTTCAACAGCTATGGTATAAGCTACTTGATGAGGAACCGGATATATTAAACTAAATAAAAGAAAAAGCTTAGGCATTGATATAAGAATATCAATGCCTAAGTAAGTATGATGAAAAGGAGAATAAGTACATATGAACATCCTTCAAAAAGCTTTAGATTGTGCAAAGAAAAACCTATCTAAGAGGATTTTAGTAGCAAGCATTCTTACTATAGGAACTATATCTATTTTATCTGGCTGCAGTGAGACAAAGGAAACAGCAGGAAAAAAGACGGTAGATTTGTCAAAAGTAACGATTGTGTTAGGAGATCAAGCTGGAATGACGAAGGCCAAAGTAGAAGCTTCTAAAGTGCTAGAAGGTACACCATATAAAGTAAAGTGGGCGAGTTTTCAAGGTGCGGCTCCCTTATTTGAAGCATTAAAAGCTGGATCAGTAGATACAGCTCCTGCCGGAGATACGCCGGTACTCGCAGCCGCAGCTTCGAAAGTGCCATTAAAAATTATTGCTACTAGCGTATCTTCTCCCGAAGCTGTAGGAATATTGGTTAAGAAAAATTCTTCAATTAAGTCGATAAAGGATTTAAAAGGAAAGACAGTCGTAGTTTCATCTGCAAAAGGTAGCATTGCACAATATTTATTAATTGAAGCTCTAAAAGAAGAAGGCCTGTCTACGAAAGATGTTAATGTCAAGTTTGTTCTTCCTACTGATGCCGCAGCAGCTTTCAAAGCTGGCCAGCTAGAAGCATGGGCTACTTTTGATCCGTATTTAGCGATTGCTGAGAAAAACGGAGGAAGAGTATTGCGTAATGGCAAAGGTATTAATACAGGATTAGGGTTTATCACAGCTTCAGACAAAGCACTACAGGATCCTGGAAAAAAAGCAGCACTTCAAGACGTCATTAAACGAATTTCAAAAGCATGGGAATGGGAAAATCAAAACAAAGAGAAGTACGTTAAACTGTATTCTAATATTACGAGGTTGCCTAATGACGTTTCAAGAACAATTAATGGACGAGTAAATGCTGAAGTAAGACCTTTTGAAGAAAAGGATATACGTGCTGTACAGAAAGTAGCCGATGTATTTAAAGAAGAAGATGTATTGTCAAAAGAAGTGGACGTGAATAAATTAGTGGATAAAGAAATTTTTACTGCTAAATAAGATGCAGAAGCCTTTATTTTCTAAAGGCTTTTTGTTATTTTCCTCTCCAACTTACACATCCACCGGTAATACTGCACCACCATCCAAAACAGCAGCGGATTTAGCAGAAGCGAATACCACCACGTCCACCATCCGTAGTGAAAATAACCCCATGGAGCAGGGAGAAGGGCCACTACTTCATAAAGTAAAACGGCAACCGACCAAAGTAAAATATAGGCGGCTTTTTTTGTGAGTGTCCCGGCAAAAGGATAGTAGGTAAGAAAAAGCATGTTTACAGGCGGAATGAGAACAGTATAGGCAAAAATACCTTGCCAGTCTGTCTCTTGTGTAAAATACCAGTAGCCGTGAAATTTGAAATTAATGAAGACGTCAAAGATATGCTGAGCAGCAATGGTGAACATCCAAATGTGTACAATTTGATTTGCTGTGAAGCGCTTGTTTGTTTTAAAAGCAAGAATATTAAATATTAAAATAGAAAGAATTAATCCAATCATATTGGTTCTCCTTTTGGCTTCTTGACTATATTGTATAATTTTAGGAGATTAAATCCAATAGAGAAATGGACATACTATGAATTTTCTGCGGTATTTTTCACAGGGACGGACTGTATTTTTTTCGATTTCTTAAAAATGCGATTACGAGTAAAAGAGCAGGAATGACAATTTGAAACGGAAGATGTAAAGTGAACGGAATGATTTTTAACCCTTCATATACGTGTTCGAAATAGTTTTGAGCAAGAGACAATGAATAAAACAAGACGACTAAGCCGACTGGAAATACAAGCGGTGACGGGTTTTTAAGCTCAAACACGTGGGAAAGCCCCAGCACAGTGGCATAGAAAAACAGACCGATTTTAAAGAAGCCGCCTGTGATTAAAGCCACCATAAAAAACACATCAAGCCGTTCTAAAAAACCTGCGAATTGAATGCTTTGAACAGTGCTTAAAAGTGGAAAAGCAGATCTCGATGTTAAGGTAACGCCCAGCACACCTATATTCACAATCATTGTAATCATAAGGTTAATACCGTTTAACGTAATTGCGCTGAATACAATGAATGCGGTCTTTTTTACATTTTTTGTATGAGGAAAAATCATGGCAAATACAATGACTTCTCCAAAAGGAAAATACAGCGTCTGGCTGTAGGCAACTCTCAGCACTAAAGAAATACCGTTTTCAAGCATCGGCTTTAGGCTTGAAAAATCAAGAAGGCCAGAAACGAAGATAAGAATAAAGCCAGCGACGGCGAGTACGTAAATGAAGAAAAACAGCAGTTCCGCCGAACGTGCCATCACTTCAATTCCTTGGCGAACCGTATAGATAATTCCGAGCATCAGTAAAGCGTTCACTATAAACAGCGGCGTGTCAGGATAGACAAAAGTAAGAAGCATCGCGCCGAAATCGCGCAGTACCCGCGCGGCTCCGTTAGCAAAATATAATACGTAAAGAAAAGCCAGTACGCGTCCCGGCACTTTTCCAATAATTTTTTCAATGTACTCCGTCAGAGCTAAATCTGGATAATAGCGGTGCAAGCGATAATAAATAAAAATGAGTGCATAGCTGCTGATCATACCAACTAAAATGGCAACCCAAGCATCTTGCTTAGCGTCCATCGCTAAGCCGACTAAAAAGGCGCTGCCAATCTCAAAGAGCGTAATTAACACAAACAGTTGCCATCCGCTAATTCGAGCATTTTCCACTGACTATTCGCCTCCTTTTCTACAGCTAGTATGCGCTTGTTAATATGGAGCATATGCATCATGTAAGTAAAGAGTTGGCAAATAAAAAGGGGTATTTTGTTAAAAAACAGATATGTTAACCGAAGAGATAAAAGAGAAGGACGTAAAAGGAGAGAGCATATTGGATTTATTTGCAGTCCGCTTATTTACATAGTGGGAAGACGCTATCGAAAAAAACCTTCCGTTACTAAAAAAATATCATACTAACGAAAAAAGCCTTTTCTCTATAAAAGGCTTTTTTCTATGGCGAACATTTGTGCTATGATAGAGAAGCAAGGAGGATGCAGCATGAAAGAAAATCATCAGTTTACCATACATACAGATAAAGAAAAGCTTGATATAGATGTCATTTACTCGTACCTTCATCATGAATCATACTGGGCAAAAGGAATTCCGCTTCATCTTGTTCAAACGTCTATTGAACACTCCGTTTGTTTTGGCGTGTATGATGAGTGCGATAAACAAGTAGGGTTTGGACGAATTATTTCAGATTTTGCGACGTTTGCTTATTTGGCGGATGTGTTTATTCTTCCGCACGCGCGAGGCAACGGGCTAGGAAAAGCGCTGATACAAGAGATGATTCGCTATCAGCCGATTCAACACGTACGAAAAATTTTACTCGCTACAAAAGATGCTCACGGTTTGTACAGTCAGTACGGATTTAAAGAAGTTAAAAATAAGCAGCTGTTCATGCAAATTTTTAAAAAAGGCATGTACGAGCGGGCGCTTTATTCAAAAGAAAATAAAATACTGCCTGGAAAAGAGGGATAAGTATGGCTGAAGAGTTACGTAAAAGCGTATTTAATAAAGAGTTGATTACGCACTTGAGCGACACTTTTTTACGTGAAATGAGTTCATTTGATCAAAAAGCGTTTCATGAGCTGGTTTTTCAACAAGACTGGGAAGACTTAGGGCTGAAAGAGCGCATGAGAAGAATTACGCTTTCCATGCATGAAGTGCTTCCTGCAGAATATGAAGAAGCGCTTCATATTCTCTATAAAGTGGCTCCAACGGTAGGAGGACTTCAAGGCACGATTTTTCCAGATTATGTTGAACTGTACGGATTGAACGCTTGGGAAGCTTCAATAAAAGCACTCGCTTTTTTTACGCCGTTTTCCACATCAGAATTTGCGGTGCGTCCGTTTTTAATTCAAGATCAAAAACGAATGCTCCAGCAAATGATTGAATGGGCAGGAGATGAAAACCATCATATTCGCAGATTAGCAAGCGAAGGGAGCCGGCCTAGACTTCCGTGGGGACAATCAGTACCTGCGTTAAAGCAAGATCCAAAACAAACGCTGCCGATTTTAGAGCAGTTAAAATGCGATGAATCGCTTTATGTTCGCAAAAGCGTAGCCAATCATTTAAATGATATTTCTTACATAGAAAAAGACTGGATGCTTAATGTGATGAAAAGCTGGTACGGAAAAGACGTTAAAACCGACTGGATTGTTAAACATGCGTGCCGTTCACTGCTGAAAAAAGGAGACCCTGAAGCTCTGTCTCTTTTTGGCTATGGAGATGACCCAGGCGTAATTGTCACAGAGCTTAGCTTACAGCCGCATGTCATTACGATAGGTGATAGCATTAACTTTTCCTTTGAACTATCGGTAGAAAAAAACATGCCGCTTCGCATAGAGTACGGAGTTCATTACGTAAAAGCAAAAGGAAACCGCACTCAAAAAGTGTTTATGCTAAAAAATGTTCAAGCAAAAGCAGGCCAAACGCTGACAGTCACAAGAAAGCATGCGTTTAAAGATTTAAGCACAAGAAAACATTACAGCGGTACGCATACGCTGTCTGTTATTGTAAACGGAGTGGTAAAAGCAGAAGCGGACTTTGTGATAGAGTAAAAGCTTGGACCAAAGTATCTTAGTTAATTTTAAACGCGAACTATCGATCAAACATTGATTAATAGTTCGTGTTTTTTATTATCACGGTGAATGTAGGTTTTATGTATGCAGCTGCTTCTAGCAGTGGATTAGAGGGCGAGGCGAAGACTCCTGCGGGAAAAGCGGTTTAGATCATTTACCCTGATTGGTCGTCTTCATATTGAATTGATTGTGTTATGTCCCAATCTTTTTGTTATAAAAAAGAACTCGTCTCCTACGTTAAAATAGTTAAAAAGGTTCATCTTCCTTATCTTGAAGTTATTTCCTTAAACGGTATAATTATTTATGTAACATTTTAAATATTTTAAAAATTTAAAATGTCTAACTAAAGGGATGGGGAGGAGTAAATGAATGAAAAAAACTGTAAAACGAACGGCCGTGCCGGCGATTTTGTCGATTGGATTATTGCTGTCGCCGCTTGCGGTACAAGCTGAGATGCCTTATTACGGAAAAGACTATAGTCAGCCGGAAAAAATTAAAGCGCTTTATCCGGAAATAAAGGTGAATGAAGCAACGCCGGCATTTATGAAAGGACAAGACGCATTTACGACTCAAGAAGAAATGATGAGCTATGTCCAAAAGCTTGCTCATAAAAGTCCGTACGTAAAGCTGAAGATTATCGGAAAGTCACAGCAAGGACGAGACATTCCGGCTCTATATTTTTCAAAGGAAAAGAAGTTTGCTGATGGAAAGACATCCAAAAAGCCAACGATTTGGCTTCAAAGTCAAATTCATGGTAATGAACCGGCAAGCGGTGAATCCGTACTCGCTGTGGCAACGCGTTTGACAGAAGACTTTGGAAAAGATGTGTTAAATAAAGTGAACATCGTGATTGTGCCGCGCATTAATCCAGACGGATCTTATGCATTCAAGCGTCAGCTAGCAAATAATTTAGATGGAAACCGCGACTACATAAAGCTTGAAAGTCCGGAAGTGCAAAGCGTACGAGCTGAATTTAACCGTTTTTCACCAGAAGTCGTCATTGACGCTCATGAATATACGCCGTACAGCAGCGGATTTAAAAATATCGGTAAAGAAGGCGTGTGGAAGTATCACGATATTTTACTGCAGTCCGGTCGAAACTTAAATATTCCGCAGCGCATTCGCGACGTTTCTGATGAGCTGTTTGTGAACAGCACGCTTACAGCAATTGAAAAGCAAGGATATTCAGGAGAAGTATACTATACGTCTCAAGTGAATAAACAAGGGCAGCTTGAAGTAGAAGAAGGCTCAGTTGAACCGCGAATTGGCCGAAACTCACTAGGCTTGTATCCATCGTTTTCGTTTTTAGTGGAAAGCAGAGGAATTGGCATTGGACGAGAAGATTTTCCGCGGCGAGTGAGTGCGCAAATTGCTACGCAAGAAAAGCTGATTACGCAAACAGCCGCTCATGCCAAACAAATTAAAGCGCTGATTGAAAAAGAAAAAGCGGCGCTTGTCAAAAAAGGAAAAAATGTAAATGACCATGACCCAATTGTTGTGAACAGCGAAAATAAAAAAATACCAAACTCCACGTTAGAAATGGTTGATGTGGAAAGCGCGTCTGTTAAAGAGATTCCTGTGACGTACTACAGTGCAAAGAAAGCAACGCCGACGCTTGTCCGCGAACGTCCAACTGCTTATATTTTAAAGCCAGGACATGAAGATTTAGCAGCAAAACTGCAGGGACAAGGGGTAAAAGGCTTCAAGTTAACGAAAGAAACAGCTCTTTCAGTAGAAGCGTATAATGTGAGCAGCCGCATTGAAAATGAAGCCTACGAAAACAAACCAAATGTAGACGTGCAAACAATCGTGAAGCAAAAAACGGTGACGTTCCCAAAAGGAAGCTACGTCTTTTTAACATCTCAGCCTCAAAACAATTTATTGTCTCTATCGCTTGAGCCGGAATCAGTGGACAGCTTCACAACGTTTGGGTATTTGCCTTCAGAGGTAGGACAAGAACTTGATGTTTACCGCTTTACGCGTTCCATTGAAAAATCGCCTTTGCAAAAAGAATCCCGTAAATAATGAAAAAGCGTGGAGCTTGACTTCACGCTTTTTCATTATGATCACGTGACTGCTGTCGATTTTTTCTTTTTCTAGAAAAGAAATAAATAAAAAATCCTGCTAATACAAGAAGTGTAATAAGAAGAATACTTGTAGGAAAGTAAAGAGAGCCTATATGAATACCTAAATAATTTAACATTGTCATAACTTCCTTCCTTGATAAAAATGGTTTATTTTACTAAATACCCTTATAAGCTGATAAAAAACGTTTCCGCTATTTTAGTAGGGAATGGATTGACTCTGTGCGCCAATCACCACGATATGACCTTGTTTCATCTCTTCTATATACCGGTTTGCCTCGCGGTTAGATAAACCGAGCGAAGCCATCTTTGAAAGAAGCTCATCTTCTCTTGAAAGAAGCATATTGACCGCTGTTTCAAAAATACCTTGCTCTGCCATTCTATATTTTTTGGTGCGTGTTGCGTCCGTTAAATTATGAGCCCATTCTTTATCGTAGGCCAGCAGGTAAATATCTTTGCTTGTAAATCCTTTTTTTAAAAAAGAATGGATGACGCAGGTTGCCTCCTCTTGGTTTTTTGCTACTTGGATGTGTTTCATACACCAACCAAACCTCCTGATAAAAGATATTTCTGAAATACATCTTCTACTCATTCTGTAGCCTTTGTTTCCAACTTTAAACTTGTTTTCTATGAATTTTCTCAGATAGTAAAAGAGAATAGAAACATCATAAATTTTTAAAAAAAGATGTTTGAACTTCAAAACAGAAGGCTAAACCTAGACTATACTAAAAAGTTCCATCAAAAATAGGAGGAGATTAAAATGAATTTACAAGATCAACAAACACAAGGCCAGCCCGAGCAAACGCAAGACCGCCAGCCGGGTATCGAAAGTGAGATGAATCCTCTCCCTATTTATGAGGATGACAATTACATTGGTACAGGAAAATTAAAAGGAAAAGTAGCGCTAGTTACTGGGGGAGACAGCGGAATTGGACGAGCTGTATCCATTGCTTATGCGAAAGAAGGAGCGGACGTAGCCATCGTTTACTTAAACGAACATAGCGACGCCGAGGAAACAAAAGCCCGCATTGAAGAAGAAGGTGTAAGATGCCTGCTGATTGCGGGAGACGTAGGAGACGAATCGTTCTGTAACGAAGCGGTAGAAAAAACAGTGAGTGAGCTTGGAAAGCTTGATATCCTTGTGAACAATGCAGGAGAGCAGCACCCAAAAGAAAGCATTAAAGAAATTACGAGTGAACAGCTTGAACGAACGTTCAAAACAAACTTTTATTCATACTTTTATTTTACGAAAAAAGCGCTTGATTACTTAGGAAAAGGCAGTGCGATCATTAATACAACGTCGATTAATCCTTACCGCGGAAATCCTCAGCTGATCGATTATACGGCGACAAAAGGAGCAATTAACGGCTTTACGCGCAGTATGGCGCAAGCGCTTGTCAAAGATGGCATTCGCGTTAATGCCGTAGCACCGGGACCAATCTGGACACCGCTTATTCCATCTACTTTCTCAGGTGATAAAGTAGGAGAATTCGGTACAGATACGCCGATGGGCAGACCTGGACATCCTGTGGAGCACGTGGGCTGTTATGTGCTGCTAGCTTCAAATGATTCATCTTATATGACGGGTCAAACGCTTCATGTCAACGGTGGAGATTTCATGAACACATAATTGCTTCACCTATATAAAGGAGGAGAAAAGATGGGAGAACGCCAGAAAAGATCTATTTCAAATACACCAAAAAAAAGAGATGAAACGGAACAGCGTGTAACAGATCAAGACGAAACGTTGTTTGAACGTTTTAAAGAAGAAGAAACGGTCGATCCTATGCCGTTGGAAGACATAAGACTTGAACAAAAAGAAGAGAAGAATAAAACGAAAACGAAAGATGAATCAGGTTCTGAAAACATTCATCATAGAAAATAAAAAAACAGCCTTCTCGGGCTGTTTTTTTGTTTGTATCCCTATATTAATGAGTGCTAGAAGCAATTACAATTTTTGAATCATCTTCTAATGCCTGAGCAAGATTCGATTTAATTCGTATATGGTCAAAATTTAAACCAAGCTGCATCGCAGTAGTGGCTAATTCAGGACGAATGCCCGATAAAATCGATTTAACGCCGATTAAATCAAGCGCATTTATCAGCTGAAACAGCTCGTGCGCGACCATTGTATCGATCATCACAACTCCTGACAAATCAATATACAAATGAGAGATTTGCTTCTCTGCACACTGTTTTAACGTGCTTTCTAGGATCATTTTGGCTCTTGCCGTATCAATATCGCCGACTAATGGCAAAAGAGCCACGTCTTTTTTAATCACAATAACAGGTGAACTTAATTCATGAATCATTTCCTGCTGAGAGCGGAGGCGGTTTGAGGCATATTCCTGCGCTTCTGTAATGAATTTTAAAATAATAATATCAAATACCCTTACTACTTTTTCATTCCAAACATCGAGGTGCTGCTGAGTGATGTCATCATGAAGTTCTGCAAACCGGCGAATATACTCACAGTATTGTTTGCGGACGTTCATAAATTCTTTAATAATACTTTGAATGGGGGTTCTGAGATGCTGTTGGTCTTTGGCAACTTTATTTAGCCACGTGTTAAAAGATTCAAAAAAGCTTTTTTCATCTTCTATAAAGACGTTGCTAATATATAAATGAAATTCATAGTTTTGCGCTTTTAAGCGTTGAATGACGTCAGGATCATTAGAGGTATATACGCCTTCAGAAGATTTTTTGTCCAAAGATTCATACCATTCTTCCGTCATAGTTGGTGCACTTTCTAGCAGATAAGAACGTAAAGCGATATCTTTCTTCACTGTTATTCTCCTCTCAAACTGATAAAGCATCACGCAGGTGCGCAACGTATTTATTATAGCACCTTTTTTATAAAGATGGATATGAAATGTATGTTTATTTTTTGTGTTAGGTTTTAAGTGATTGTATATAGGGAAAAATTCTAATAAAAGGGGAAAGAGGGAAAGTATGAATACCGTGACGAACGATCAGTGGAAATGGTATCAGTTTGATTTAGAAGAAGCAGATGGAATAGCTGATATAATCAAAGACTATCAGTATCCAAGAGATGAATGGTTTTGCCAGCAGCTTCAAAAGAAAAATTCTAATCATATTCAAGTAGATGTAATAGGAGAAAGTGAGCTTATTTATGGTTCACTAATTTATCATAAGAAGTCGTTTGATCAAAAAAATTACGATTCGTTTCATTTTTATATTACCGAGGAGTTTATTATAACGGCAGGAATCGATTTGAAAATCCTCGAGAACACCAATCATGAACGAATGATTGAACGCATGAAGCAGTCTGCTAACACAGCGGAAAGTTTTTTTATTCTTTTAGGCGAAATTATGAAAAAACACTTAAATGGGTTTGATCAGTTTGAAAGTCATTTCAGAGAGCTTCTGTGGGAAGTGCGCCATAATAATAACATCGACGTGTTAGATGAAATTCACAAAGCGCGCTATGATCTGCTTATATGGACAAATTTAATCAGTTCTGTTCGAGAAGTCACCATGGGAATAGAAGAAGCGTTTCATAAAAAAATTACCCAAACGGTCGAATATCAGCGGATGTGTAAAAAAATTGAAATTGGCTTAACGCTGATTGAACAATATCAAAAAGAATTTGACGCGTTAATTAAATTAGAAGAAGTTGTGTCTACTCATCGAGGAAATGAGATTATGAAAGCTTTAACGCTTTTAACAGCAATTAGTACACCTTTAACCGCTTTTGGAGCCCTTTGGGGAATGAACTTCAAAGGGATGCCAGAGCTTGATTGGAAATTCGGTTATATCTACGCACTCATTTTAATTGTCCTTTCGACCGTGGCCATTTATCTCTATTTACGAATGAAAGGATGGACGGGCGATCTGTTAAAAGGAAGAAAAAAGAATTCATTTTTTAAATAAGCTTTAATAAAAGAGGTTGAGACATAACTAAATGAATCCAACCTAAAGGCAAACAAATGAGATACATGAGCTGGCCTGCTTATGACACCGCAATTGATTTCCGTGCAAGGCTTCGCTTTCCGCGGGCGGCCGCTGAGCCTCCTCGTCGCTTGCGCTCCTGCGGGGTCTCATCTGTTCCACTTTTCCCGCAGGAGTCTTCGCCTTGCCCTCCAATCAACTGCTAGAAGGAACAAAATAGATCAAACTATATTTACCATCACAAAAAACGAACCACTCATCAAACATGTTGATTAATGGTTCGTTTTTCACTTGGGCTAAAATATTTTTGTCCCAGCCTCTTTGTTGTTTGTTATCCTCGCCTCCACGTCGTAGGCTCACCTGAACGAAGGCATCTTGGAAATAAATCGTTTTCTTTTAGCTTTACTTGATTGCCGTTTTCGTCGGTATAGCGACCGGTTTGCGGAACCAATTCTCCGGTTGAAAAGGCATCATCTACAGGCTTCCACGTCGTTGATTCACGTGTGTGTGGGCAAGGTGTAAAAAGATCATCTTTTTGAAAGAGTTTAATTTCACCTTCCGCACAAATGTAAGCGCCCGATTCTGGTACAGCTTCACTCGTTCGATAAATGTTCTGTACGGTCTTCACACGCATCCAACCTTTCTTTTTGATTAGTTGTATTTTAGTGTTCCGGTCGTGGCGTCCATGTACGTACGATCTTCTATAATATCCGAGTCGTCTAGCTTTCTAAAAGGAGCGCAGTAGCACACAACTCCCGTCTCGATTTCAATTTCTTGAAATCCGTACGCACGGCAAAGGTATTCACCGACAGCGCTTGGAGCTGGATGCGTATCCAACTCATCTAATGCTTCATTAAACATCTCTAAAAATTCTTTTTTCGAAAATTTCTTCTCATGATGCAGTGTTACTGGATCTCCAGAATCTGTTCCTTGTGCTAACGCGTAAAAATACATCGTCCTCACTCCTTGCATATATATAGTCGAGCTTTTTCTGAATTGTAGAAACATTGATTGTTAGTAAGTAAATTCCCTTAAATAAAAAAAATAAACGCATCTGGAAGAAAACGGTTTCTTTGTTATTGTGATCTTAACGAGAATTCAGCGCTATCAGCGTTTGATAGCAGGCTGCCACAGGGTGATAATCGGCTTTAGGAGCCGGGCTTTTTTTCGAGCTGTAGCGTTCGTTTTGCTGATTTAACAGCTGATACCAGCCTCCATGTGTGTAATCGATAAAGTGTTTCTGACAGTAGGAGAACAGGGCGTCGTATGCTTTCCAATATCCGCTGTCTGCGGTTTTCACCCCGAGAAGTGAAGCCGCAGAAATGGCTTCGGCCATCACCCAGTAGTTTTTATCCGGGTCAATGACCTCTTCTTGAGGAGACAGCGCAAAGTAAAGACCTCCGTACTTAGCATCCCAGCCTAGGTTCCAGCCCTTATCAAACAAATACTTTGCACGTTCTGTCATCCAGTTTTCCGAACGGTGCCGATCAAGCCATAAAAGCAGCTTGCTCCATTCAAACTGATGTCCTGGTATAAAGCCGTACGGACGAAATTCATCTTTTGTATTGTTTTTATTGTAGTCCCAATCCGGCTGCCAGTTTGTATCATAATGCTCCCAAATCATGCCTCCAGATCGTTCAGCAAGCTGCTGCGTAACGCCTTTTGCAAGCGTGTACGCTCGGTCTAAGTATTTTTTATCTCTTGTTGCTTCAAAGGCAGAAAGCATCGCTTCACACATGTGCATATTTGCATTTTGGCCGCGATAGAAAGAAGAAGCTGACCACGATGCGTCCCATTCGTCTCGATAAAAGCCGTGCGCATCTTCCCAAAAGTACTTTTCCATCACGTCATATACTTGTTCAATTGTTTCTTTTGCTTCTGAAATGCTGGCTTGATATGCGATGGAAGAAGCTAAAAGAGCAAAAGCGTGGCCATATGCTTGTTTAGAATCATCTTTTACTTCTCCGTCATCGGCTATTTCAAAAAAATACCCGCCATGCTCTCTATCATAATGGTTGTTTTGTAGAAAACGAATGCCGTGCTGAGCTGCTTCTTTGCACCAATCCGGTCCGTCTAAAAGGGCTCCTACACTGAAGATATAAATAAAGCGCGCCGTACTTACCAAGTGCTTTGAATGCGTGTTGTTGACGGTGCCGTCGTCGTAGTATTCATGGATATACCCGCCGTTTTTCTTGTCAATACAAGCGGGGTAGTAGAAATGAAGCGTATCAAAAATATGCTGTTTTAATGTGTGAGGTTCTCGAAACGCAGTTGAGGAAAAATCCGTTGCCGTGTTCATTTTATCACCATCTCAATCTTTGTTTTTAATTGTTTTTTACCCTAAGCAGTTGGGCGTAAACGTAAGGGTTTTTTTGCTGTTTTTGCTCTATTATTCTATTTTTGTTGAAAATGTATCAGTTTGGAAACAAGTTTGAAATATTTTGATATACTTTTGACACGATTATCCGGTATTCTAAAAGTACGTGCTAGCTGGAACGAAGTAATGGTAAGCCTCTAGACGTCGAATAATTTTACTTAATGTTGTTTAGTTAAGGTTGAGCTTAAACATCGGATCCTGTTTTCACTTAACCTATTAAACTAGCAGCATATATTTCTATTATATTTTGCAAATGAGGTATAAAAAATGACAGAAGTGAACAAACAAAGATTTTACAAAAAATTAGCGGTAACAGGTCTTGCTTTTACACTTGTAGGGGCAGGAACTCTAGGTCTTCATTCTTTACATTTTACGGGTGAGCCAACTGTAGCAAGCGCAGCTGCGGAAACATATACAACAACAGCGAATTTAAATATTCGAAGCGGTCCATCGACGTCCAACGCGATTATTGCAACGGTCAAACAAGGCACGCAGCTAACGGTAGTTGGACAAGCAGCAAGCGGCTGGCTGAAAGTAAGCTATCAAGGCAAAACGGGCTACGTAAGCAGTGAGTATGTTAAAAAGTCAGCGAGTTCAACGACCAAAACCTATGTAACAACGGCAAATTTAAATATTCGAAGCGGTCCATCGACGTCAAGCGCGATTGTTGTAACGGTCAAACAAGGCACGCAGCTAACGTCGACAGAACAAGCAGCGAACGGCTGGCTAAAAGTGAGCTATCAAGGCAAAACGGGTTACGTGAGCACGCAGTACGTAAAGGAATCAACGGGTTCTTCTGAACCGGCTCCAGCTCCAACTCCGGAGGCTTCTGTCTATGTGGCAACGGCGAATTTAAATGTTCGAACAACTGCTTCAACTTCTGGTGCGGTTATCGCAACACTTAAAGCCGGCACACAGCTAGACGTAACGGCTAAAGCAGCAAACGGCTGGCTGAAAATTACGTATCAAGGTAAAGTTGGCTATGTAAGCGGTCAATACGTACGAGCATTAGCTGACATGAAAGTGGTTTCGAACCCTGAAAGCATCCAAGTTGTTGTGAATAAACAAAACAAGCTTCCGGAAAACTACGTTCCGAAAGATTTAGTATATACAACGATTCCATTTACATTCAAAGAACAAACGGAAAAGAAAAAAATGCGCAGTGAAGCAGCCGCTGCTATTGCACAGTTGTTTGCGGGTGCGAAAAAACAAGGCGTTACCCTTCTTGGCGTCTCGGCTTACCGTTCACATGCAACGCAAAGCGCGCTTTTTAGTTCGTATGTTCAAAGAGACGGTTATGATAAAGCGGCAACTTATAGCGCATTGCCAGGCACGAGTGAACATGAAACGGGTCTTGGAATTGATGTAACAAAAGGAGACGGTACATGTGCTGCTCAAGACTGCTTTGGCGGAACAAAAGAAGCAACTTGGCTCGATGCCCACGCAGCAGAATACGGATTTATTATTCGTTATCCAAAAGGGAAAGACGCGGTAACCGGCTATAAATATGAGCCGTGGCATTTGCGATATGTAGGCAAACCAGTGGCGCAGGCGATTAAGAGTAAAGGAATTACGCTTGAAGAATATTACGGAATTAAGCAATGAAAAAGGGATAAGTCTTTACGAAATAACTTTAATTTGAGAAGAAGTGGCCGTAAAGTGCAGAACTAAGATTAATTATGTATAAAAGAAGCTACCTCGTTTCATTGGCATTGGAGCGAGGTAGCTTCTTGTTTGAGAAAGTACTCAAGAGTTAGTTTGTTATGGATATCACACACTAACGGGGATGTTAAGCAAAAATAAAGCGCATCATTTTAGAAATTATTGGTTGAATAGAGCAGGATACAGAAATATGGTTGTTGTATAAATAGAAAGGAAATAGTAACACAAAATGTAAAAAGAGGTGCTCAGTATGATTTTAGGAATCCACCCTTATTTAGTTTTGAATGGGAATGGTCAAGAAGCAGTTAGATTTTATGAGAATGCGTTAGATGCACAAGTGATTAGTGTTCAAACTTTTGGAGAGATGCCCCAAAATCCAGAGTCTCCTATTCCAGCAGAAGCCAAAGACCTTATATTAAATGCACATTTAAAAGTTGGCAATACTGACCTGATGTTTTCTGATACGTTTCCAGGTCAGCCTTATCAGCTTGGATCACAAGTTACTTTAGCCATCACGGTAAATCATGCGGAAAAATCAAAAGAAATATTCGCAAAGTTGCAAGAAGGCGGCGAAGCAATCATGCCGCTTCAAGAAACTTTTTGGAGTCCGTTATATGGACAGGTAACAGATAAATTCGGAGTAACTTGGCAAGTTTCGACGCAAGCGGATAGTGATAGCTGAGAAAAAGTGTACTTTTTAAGCAAGATAGCTTTAGCAGCAGATTAGTAGTAAACATTTTGTCCAACACGAAAAGATTAACCATATAAAATAGCAAAAGCGCATTTTGAATTCTCTTTTTCAAAACGCGCTTTTTTGTTTGTTGTGCGTGTTTATATTCTCATGATTTACGTTGCGGTCCCAAATAGGAAGCAATCTGTTATATAGCTCATCAGGATGGCAGGCCTTATCAGCAAAAATAACTAGCTTAAACCATATTCCTCCAGAAAAACACGGCTATTTATTATGATGTAACAGTAGTATAGTTTGATGTAAAATTCTGCAAATTAAAATAAAATGATAGTTGTGTTTGTCAACGAAATAAAGGAGGATGGTTTTTGATGAAGAAAGTCTTTAATATCGGAGTTCTCTTTTTCCTGATTTTTGGTTTATTTCTTGGCGTTGGACCTACGGGTAAGGCATCTGCATTATCGTATGATGGTTCAAATCCATACACAACAGGATGTGCAAGCAAAAGTCCCATTACTTATGAAACGAAGTATATTTATAAAAGCGGTGTAAAAATCGGTTATGTGCAGTTAAAGGGAAGCGCTTATTGCCATACAGCATGGGGATATGTAAAATTTTATAATAACTCCCCTTACGACGGGTATGCAAACGTCGGAACGTACAGATATGAAGGCTCTTCGAGTTCCTCTAATGCTAGAACATTCTGTAACAGTTCCGGTGGAAACGGCATGGTAAACAAAGGGGAGACGTCATGTTATACAAGTCAATTATGGGATAAAGACCCGTACAATTCCTTAGCTGTTGTATTTGTTTATAGTTCAGATGGAAAGGTTATTGCCCAAGCGCAGACCGGCCGACATTAATAGAAATAATATAAATGAACGCCTCTTAGGAAAAAGTCTAAGAGGTATTTTTTGTTCAAAAAGATTGATGGAGAAATCTGCCTGAAACTTTGTATTTGCTAATCAATACTACATGAATAACCACTCTATCAGTCTACTGGGTGTACTTTTATAGCGCTGGGTCCTTTAGCTCCTTCTTGAATTTCAAACTCTACTTTTTGACCTTCTGACAGGTTTTTATATTCCTCACGGTCGATCGCATTGGAGTGAACGAACACTTCTTTTGATCCGTCCTCGGGTGTGATAAATCCAGATCCTTTTGATTCGTTGAATGATTTAACGGTTCCTTTATGTTTGCTCATTGAAAAATCCCCCTTATAAGTATAGAAATTAATTCTTAATAGTTTTTTTACCCAAACGCTGAAATTTCAATCATGTTCGTGGTAGTTATACCGATTAGAAGAGTAGGGATAAAAGTAAATAGGGAGGGCTTAACAATTTTTTTAATTCGGTTATATTTTTATATTGTATGTGATATAACTATTGTTATAAAATGTAATCGTTAATTCTGCTAACTAAAGGAGATAAAGAAAAAAATGAGGGATGAGTTGTTATATATAGGGAAGAAAATTATCGATAATAAACAGGAATTAGCGATACAATTTTCTGATCTGATGGACTCTGAATATAAGCGGAAGCTTGTTTACCACGAAGAAAGCGAAGTTTTAAAATGGAGAGCAGAACTCATTGAGTATTTAGGCGAGTCGCTATTCGAAGAGCACTCGGTCGTTTTAAAGAAAATCGTTCAGTGGGGTACAGATATAGGAAAAGTGGCTGTGGAAAACGGACTTTCTTTGAGTCAAACGTTAAAATCGCTCGCGCTGTTTCGAACAGTGATATGGGGTGTTTTTACAGAAGAGTTGCAGCAGAAGCAGTTTGCTCCTATTACGATGCTTGATGTAAGTAAAAAAATTGATCCGATGCTTGATGAGCTTAATCATATATTTGTCGAAATCTATGAAGAACATAATACGGAAACCATAAAACGCGCTTACGCAGCGCTAGAAGAATTATCAGTTCCCATCGTTCCCCTTTCTGAAGGAATCGCTGTGATGCCGATCGTTGGACAAATTGATACGCATCGTTCGCAGCTTATTATGGAAACGGCTTTAGAAAAAAGCGCTCAGCTGCAGCTGAGTTATTTAATATTTGATATTTCAGGTGTTCTTATCGTCGATACGATGGTAGCGGACAATATTTTTCAAATTGTAAAAGCCTTACAGCTTATCGGCACTAAAACGATGATTACCGGAATACGTCCAGAAATCGCGCAAACCGTTGTGGATTTAGGCGTCGATTTTGGAACAATCAAAACAAGAGCGACGTTAGAAAAAGGCCTTGAAGAAATAGGCTTTAGCAAAATGACAGAAAATCCGCAAAGAAAAAAAGACAAATGGCGTTATTAATAAATAAAAAAGCCCAGAGGCTGGAACAAAAATATTTTAGTTGACGTTAAATCCGAACTATTAATCTGATTGATGGTTCGGATTTTTTTGTTGTTATGGTGAACGCAGGTTTCATGTATGTGGCTGTGGCTGCTTCTAGCTGGTGATTGGAGGGCTTATATTGCAAAAAAATTAAGGGGAAGTCACAGCGTCACATGTTACATTCCTTGTAAAAATGGGTACTGGTAAAAAGAAGCATCTCAAGTGCTTTTCAATTACATTAGCCGTCTAAAATTAATTAATTGTCAATTTCGAATAACATAAATTATTTAAATACTTAGACAAACAAATGAGGAAAATATATACTTATTAGTGTTGTCACGAAAAGATAAAGGGGAGAAACAAGGATGGATATCAAACGTCAAAACGTTGATTTTGGTAACTCAATTTTTCAAACGCTAGTGGATGGTTATTACTATGAAATTCCTACAAACGTAGTAGAAATCACAAAAGATCAGGCAGAGGGTCATTTTCCTTCAAGTGTAAATGAACCGGAATTACTTCTTCAAAATTTACTGATTTCTACCACAATCGAAGGAGTAGAAAAGTATTATTTAGTAGGAGACGCAGCAGAGAAGCACGTGCTAGGCAATATCCATATTAATAAGTTACATAATAAAACTGAATCTGATATTCCTTATGTGATGTTTTTAGCTTCAGTTGCTTATTACAACATACTTAAAGGAAAAGACAAAGAGGATAATAGTGTGACGATTAATTATTTCTCGACTATGCTTCCGATTTGGCTGCTTAAGAAAACAAATAAATTCAGTGAAATGCAGCAGAAGATGGCCGAACGTTTTCAAGGAGAGCATACGGTTACGGTATTGACTCCTGGGTTAGAAAAAACGCTCACTGTGAACATTGAAACGAGCAAATGCCGTATTGAAAGCGAAGTGGCTCGCTGGGCGATCAAAAAAGATTTTGAATTACAAGATAGAGAAGAAGCAAATGCATTCAAACATTTTGAAACGCTAATTGTAGATTTGGGAGGAGGTACGGTTGACCTTGCGCTTCTTCCTGCAGGACTTCAAGCTCCTAAAAGCAGAAATTCGTTGAAGTGTCTTACGGATATTTCATATTTGAAGCATATTGAAAAGCTAAGAAATGAAAAGCTGCTTGAGTATTTTGATGATGTTCGTTCATTAGAAGAATTTATTATTGCCAATATCCATAAAGCAAAAATGGAGCAAAGAGACGGCAATAGCGGGAAAAAGGTAGATCTCACGGAGCCTATTCACGCTTCGCTTAGAGAATACACGCAAATTTTATTAACGAAAGTTGAAAATCTATTTCCATCGCCAAAAGATAAAGTCTATAAATATATTTATATTGGAGGACTGGCTCCTATCCTTCAACAGTTTATTGCAGAGCAGATTGATAACATGTACGGGGAAGAAATTAGAGAAGAAAATCATCTTTTCTTGCCGGAGACACGCAAATTAAATTTATACGGTCTTGAAATTTTAAGCAGACATGAAACAAACGCAGCGGTTCACGTTTAAAAAGGGGGAGCATATATGAGTCATCAAAACACTCGCCTTAAGGAAGCATTAGACGATTGGTACGGTCAGCTAAGCTCCCAAATGGCTGCACCATTTTACTTACTATCAAATGCGTTTCTGACAGCTGGGAATCTATCAGCAGATATGATGGGAGTAAGGGAAAAGACCGTAAGTAATAGAGATGAACGTGCAAATTTTACAATTGAAACTGCTAACATTCCGTCAGAAGTGTCTTCATTTCTGAAAGAAAAACAGCAGGCAAACGAGCTTCAGGACTATATAGTAAGACTCATACAGCAAGACTTGCAAAAAACGAGTAAAGAAGAGGATGTAGAAACGCTCGTTCATTCACTTCGAAAAGAGCTGTTGGGCGAAATTGACTTACTAAAAAAAGAAATGAATTCACGTCTTGCTGCAAATCGTGAGGAGTATGAGTCTAAGCAGGCAAATGAACTTCAGGATTATGTAGCGAAGCTTGTGGAACAAAACGGGCAGAAAGACAGCAGGGAAGAAGATTTTCAATCGTTAGTCCATTCATTAAGAACCGAGCTGTTAGGCGAAATTCATTTGCTTAAAAAAGAGCTTGGCTCTGCGTCAGCTCCTTCTTATAAGCAACTGAAACCCGTTAAAAATGAGGAAGAAGAAACATTTAAAGAAGGTCAGTTAATTAAAAGTGAAAAAGTGACCGGAACCATTCAAGAAGATATCGATGTAGATTTCTAAACAGAAAGTAGAGGCGTGATATGCCTCTACTTTTATTATTTTTCTATTTAAAATGGAGCTGGGGCAAAAGTAATTTAGTAGAAGAAAGGTCCGAACGAGTTTAATTCTTGAATGTGAAACCAACTTGTTCGGGTTTTTTTATTGGTACGGTGAACGTAGGTTTCATGTGTTTAGATGCTTCTAGCTGTTAATTGGAGGGCAAGGCGAAGACTCCTGCGGGAAAAGCGGAAGGGATGAGACCCCGCACGAGCGCAAGCGACGAGGAGGCTCATCGTCCGCCCGCGGAAAGCGAAGCCTTGCACGGAAATTAACAGCGGTCCAATGTAAAGGCTTTAGCGTATAAATCATAACTCTTTTTTGTTTCTTTTTAGCTTTTTTCGAAAATATAAGCAAATATCAAATGTAACGATGGTACCAATACTGCATTTTATCATAAACCAAAATAACGATTCGTTTATGCCAAATCCGCCAATCGAAGCTTTAGTTCATTTAGCTGCCTGAGAATTAAATTTATGTCGTTTTCATAGGCCACAGTAAAAGATTTAATCACAAGCATGGTCATAATGACTGCTTCTACAGATACATATAGAATTTTTCTTGCTAGTTTAAGAGAAGGATTTACGTTTGATTTGGGAATTTTATAAAATAATTTCATAGCCCGTTTGCCTTTCAGTTATTTTAAGCTGTTTAAAAAGATTAGTTTATTCTATAATTAATTCTTTCCTTGGCTATAAAATCCTTTATGTATAGCAAGTTAAAAAAAGCCCGCTAGAAAACGCAGTACACCGATTTTCTAGCGAGCTTATGTTAGTTAATGTTCTTCAGCTAAGGCATTTGCTTTTGTCACATGAACTGTGCCAAACGGATGGTTTGGAGGAGCGTAGATGGAGTAAAGCTTTAGCGGAGTGGTACCTGTATTAGTGAGATCATGCCACGTTCCGGCAGGGATAAATATCGCATCATCATCGTAGACTTTTCGTTTAAAGGTTAGGTTGTTTTTACTTTTGCCCATTTGAACAACGCCTTGCCCTTGTTCAATGCGCAGAAATTGATCAACGTTAGGGTGGATTTCTAAGCCGATATCTTCACCGGGCTTGAGACTCATTAACGTCACTTGTAAATGTGTTCCCGTCCATAAAGCAGTGCGGTACGTATTGTTTTGCTTTGACGCTTCATTAATGTTAATAACAAACGGCCTTGGGCCGTAGTCCTTTAATTTACCGTTTCTTTGCTGAAATTGTTCGCTGGTGTGATAGTGATTCGGCACATAATAACTATATGGGTGCCAGCCGTAGTACACTGGGGTCTGCCACTGATGATAATAAGGTGTATAGTGCATACTCATTCTCCTTTTCTCGTTTGATTTTTCTTTTCATCCTATGCTTTTGTCAAAACGGTTGATACCATTTGCCTTTTTGTCCGCGGTCTTTATGCGCTTATTTTTTGCTGAAATCATGTGATTAATGATTTATCTGAGCTCTTCGCCTGTTTTTTGGTCGTTAAAAAATACTTTCATCACTTTAATACGATAATTCAGTAAAAAATATATCGTATGAAAACGTTTTATTTGATATAATTTTAGAAGATGAAAATTATTTTAAAGGGTGACGTTCATTGAAAGAAAAAAAACTTCAAGAATTAACTGAACATCTTAATAATTTATTCAACAATTTAATTCATGGATCTATCACAGAAGGTGAATTTAATGAGCTGTCCGAAGAGCTTTACAGAAAGCAAACTAGGCTGCGCTATGAGATAGAGTGTGAGAAAGGTTCGTATTATAGAGAATATTTTAGAGGCTAAGGCTTTGTATTAGACTGCTTTATAAGAAATAAGAAAAGACCTCCATTTGGGAGGCCTTTTTCTTAATTTCTAGCAGAAAGTGGAGTGATACTTTCTATTTCAATAAGTATATTAGTATATTTACTTTATAAAAAATACAACTGTTGAAGGTCTAAAACTCGCTATTCACCCCCAAAAACCTGTATGATAGGTTTAAGATTACCGCATATGAGATATATGTATAGTAAAAAGGGGTGATGAGCTGTGAAGTGGTATAAAGGAGTTGTCATGCAAGTCTTAATGACAGAAATCGAAACAGCAAGAGAGCACATGGTTATGTTAGGACTTACAGAAGGTCTTACAAGTCGTAATACAGTTCGAATCAGTCAAACCCTTGATTATTTATTAAATGAACTAAGTAAAGTGATGGCCGCAGATTAATCGTATTTTATATAAAAATGAAAAGAGCTGCTGACTTCACGGCAGCTCTTTATAAGTTGCCTTAACGTTTACTTTAGTGTTTATGATACTATTTATACAGTTACCTCATAGCAAAGAAAATAGCGGAATCTATTATATATATTGTATAGTAGAAACCTAGAAAATGAGTTGAAAGCACCCGTGAAAAGGGAAGCTTAGATACATAAAGCGAACGCCGCACGAAGAATGGCGATGGAGGGTATAGTGGAATGGAATATCATATTAAAGAGGCCGCTGCAAAGGTAGGGCTGCCTACGCACACGCTTCGATACTACGAACAGCAAGGGCTTTTGCCTTTTATAAAAAGAGATGAAAACGGGAATCGTATTTTTAGCGAGTCCGATATCGAATGGCTAGAATTTATTATTTGCTTACGGAAAACGGACATCTCTCTTTTAGAATTGCGTAAGATTGTTGAATTAACACAGAAAGGTGATGATACAATCGGTTTGCGCAAGGAGATATTTGAAAAGCATAGAGAGAAAATGATGGAAAAACAAAGAGAGCTGGACGCAGCTTTTAGAAAAGTTGAAACGAAAATTGACTACTATGATAAATTAGAACAAAAGTATCAGGAAGAACTTTCATCTAAAGCCTAATTTATCGTTTGTTTTTCTTATTTTATAAAGAATAAAAAGCGGGCAGCTAATTCAATTAGCTGCCCGCTTTTCTTCTAAACTTACAGTGTAGAGATATCAATAACAAATCGATAGCGAACGTCGCTGCGAAGAACGCGCTCGTACGCTTCGTCTACTTGATTTGCATGGATAACTTCAATCATAGGAGCAACGCCGTGTTCAGCCGCAAAATCAAGCATTTCTTGTGTTTCACGAATGCCGCCTACAAGTGAACCCGCAATGCTGCGACGTCCCATGATAAGCGAGAATACGCTGTATTGATCTGGGTTAGCCGGTGCACCAACGTTAACAAGCGTTCCATCTACGCGAAGTAATGATAAGTATTGATCCACGTTCAGGTTAGCCGATACCGTGTTTAAGATAAGGTCAAAGCGACCTGCTAATTCAGTGAACGTTGCCTCATCACTTGTTGCAAAATAATGATCTGCACCAAAGCTTAGAGCTTCTTCTTTTTTATTGTTAGAACGGCTCAATACCGTCACTTCAGCACCCATTGCATGTGCAAATTGAATCGCTACATGTCCAAGACCACCCATTCCCACGATCGCCACTTTTTTACCAGGACCAGCATTCCAGTGCTTTAACGGAGAAAATGTTGTAATCCCTGCACATAGAAGAGGACTTGCTGCATCCATACTTAAATTATCAGGAATACGAACAACGAATCCTTCTTTTACGACGATTTTTTGGCTGTAGCCGCCGTATGTACGGTTTCCGTCATAATCCAATGAATTATACGTTTGAACAACGCCTTTTGTACAGTATTGCTCGTCACCGTTTACACAGTACTCGCACTCTCCGCAAGAGTCAACGAAACATCCAACGCCAACGCGATCGCCAACCTTGTATTTTGTTACGTTTTCTCCAACCGCTTCAACTATTCCTGCGATTTCATGACCAGGAACCATCGGGAACATCCCGCCGCCCCACTCATCAAATGCACTATGAATATCAGAGTGACAGATACCGCTAAACTTAATATCAATTAAAACGTCGTCTGCTCGCAGTTCTCTGCGTTCAATTGTCGTGTTCTCGAATTTTGCCTTTGCATGCGGCGCACTTAAAACACGTGATGTTGTTATATGTTGATTACACATAAGTAAAAACACAATCCTTTCGTCATTTGATGTATTTAAAAGCTACAACACTAGCTTAAACGTTAAAGTCGACTTTAAAGCAAGAGTTTTTTTAAAAAAAATTTTGCTTTCTATGATTTTATGAAAAAAGAGAGTAAGGGATAGTGTAGCAGCTTTTTATCTATGTTTAGTTAAAAGAAACTCTTCAAGGGCGCGAGCTGCGGCGTGTTCATCCGCTCCATTTGTCAGTAACGTTATTTCATCTCCTTTTTTAACAGCTAAAGCCATGACCTTTATGATACTTTTTCCACTTACACATTTTCCATCTTTCGCAAGAAAAATGTCACTTTGAAACGAGCAAGCTTCGCGTGCAAATAAAGCCGTATGTCTAGCTTGAAGTCCTCCAGAAAGCTGCACCGTCATTCTTTTAATCATCATTGTATTTCCCCTTTTTTGTATTTTAAAAACTATAAAACTAGCTTAGTCGTTAAAGTTGACTTTAAGGCAAGAGGTAATTTGGATAAAAGAGTCATTTATGAATGTATGGAGAGCAGCAATCGTTTCTACTAGTCATTTAAATGATGGTAACTAAAAGGAAATACGGTACACATGTTCAGGAAGGTTAAATAAATAAGCACTTATTTTTAAAGGAATTTCCACTCCCTAACCAGAAAAACAATACAGATATCATTTTCTGGAGGAATACGATGAAAGAGCTAAAAAAGTTAGAACCGCTGCAAGCAGCTACACGATTTATTTCTAAGCATTACCCTAATTGTCAAGGCGCATTACTCGCCGGAAGCGTGGTGAGAGGAGAAGCTACACATACGTCCGACCTTGATCTTGTTATTTTTGATGAGGATTTTACTTCTTCTTTTAGAGAATCACTCATTGAATTTGGATGGGCCATTGAAGTTTTTGCCCATAATCTGACTTCATACCAAGCCTTTTTTAAAAGCGACTGTAAGAGGGCTAGACCGTCACTGCCAAGAATGATTTCCGAGGGAATTATTTTAGCGGATAAAGGAGTCGTGCAGTCTATAAAAAAAGAAGCGAAACAATTACTAGAAAAAGGCCCGGAAAAATGGCCGGAAGAGACGATTAGCTTAAAAAGATATTTTATAAGCGATGCCTTGGATGATTTAATTGGTTCTTCAAATACAGGTGAAGCACTTTTTATTGCCAACACGCTCGCTTACATAACGCACGAATTTGTGTTAAGAACAAACGGTCATTGGATCGGGGATTCTAAATGGATTGTACGGTCTTTGAATCACTATAATGAACGCTTTAGTAAAGAGTTTGTGGAGGCATTTGATACCTTTTATAAAACAGGAAATAAAGATAAAGTAATTCAACTGGTGGATAAAGTGTTAGAACCACATGGGGGCCGGCTGTTTGAAGGGTTTTCACTGGGGAAAGAATGATAAAATCAGTAGCCTTGTTAGAACCCCACTATTAGTTCTTGCTAGTAGCGGGGTTTGTTTTTTAGGAATATTCATATATGCTTAAAGAGTTTGTCCGTTATCAATCGTAAACACTTGGCCGGTCACGGACTCTTGCTTTAACTGAAACAGAATAGCATCTGCGATATCTTCGGGAGAAGAAATGCGCTGAAGAGGTAAATTTCCTGCCAGCTGATACATTTTATCTTCGTTGCCAGACCACCACCTTGTGTCGACTGCACCGGGAGAGATGCAGTTTACTCGAATATGGGGTGCCAGTGCGATCGCTAACGATTTTGTCATCGTATGAATCGCAGCTTTTGTTGCTGCGTAGGGAATAGACGAGCCGATGCCGGTTGTACCCGCAACGCTTCCTACATTAACAATCGCCCCTGACTTTTGCTTTTTCATATGTGGAACGGCTGCTTTTACACAGTGAAACATGCCTTTTACGTTTACATCGTATAAAGAGTCCCATACGTCATCCGTTGCAGACTCTAAGTCATGCATGGGAATTTGAGCGGTAATACTAGCGTTATTCACTAAACCATCTAATCGTCCAAATTGTGCAATCGTTTGATGAATCATTTCATTCACTTCGTGCTCGTTGGCTACATTCGCTTTAAAAGCAAACGCGATGCCGCCTTTTTCAGCAATCTCTTCCACAGCTTTTTTAGCTTCCTTTTCTGAGTTGCTGTAGTTTATCACAAGTTTTGCGCCTTTATCGGCTAACTTTAAAGCGGTTGCTTTACCTACGCCAGTGCCGCCGCCCGTAATAATAAATACTTTATTTTTAAAATCGATCATTTCTATAAACCTTCCTTTCTCTTAACATCTTTTATTATATCTTCGATGAGAAAAAGGATATAATAGGTAATACTAAGAGAGGTATCATTTAAAATGATATCAACGGAGGAATTGAGATTGGAAAGCCAAGACTTACGAATTTTTAAATGTGTCGCAGAATCAAAGTCACTATCAAAAGCTGCGGAGTTATTAGGATATGTGCAGCCGCATATTAGCCAGCGGATTAAAAATCTAGAGGAAGAGTTAGACACCAAATTATTGATACGTACGAATCGAGGAGTCACGTTAACAGGTAAAGGGGAAGCTTTGTTTAACTACGCCCAGCGTATTTTATTGTTAATGGACGAGGCTAAGGCAGAAGTTAATCCCAACAAGTTTAGAAAATCTTTAATTATCGGGGCTTCGCAGACGGTTTCTGCTATTAAAATTCCTTCTTTATTCTCATCTTTTCTGAAAGAACACCAAAATATTGAAGTTAAAATAAAAACAGATAGAAAACAAGTCTTGCAAGAAATGCTTTCGTACGGAGAAATTGACGGACTGTTTCTTAGCGGTACCTATAATGAGGCTCAGTTTGAAACGGTTTATCACTATGCAGAAAAAATGGTGCTTATCTCACCTCTACATGAAGCTAGGGAAGAAAAAGACCAACCAACGATACTCATCAATAGTGATGTAAACTGCATCTATAGAAACAGACTATTAGAGTTTTCAAAAGAACATCATATACATAAAGCCAATATTATGGAATTCGATTCATTAGAAGCTATTTTACAAGGCGTCCGTGATGGACTTGGAATGAGTGTAGTCCCCGCTAGCGTAGTAAATTCTCGTAGTGATATACAAAGCATTCACTATCAAGAGCTTTTAGAAGACGTTCAAATTGATTTTGTAGTAAAGAAAGGAAAGCAGCGTTCTCAAAGTCTTAAGAAGTTTATTCATTTTTTAGGGAGTCTATAAATTGAGTATTTATTTTAGGTTCAAATCGGATATGATTTGAACTTTTATTTTTGTCTACATTTATATATTGAATATATGTTTTTATACCCTTAATACTCGTTATGATTTGAAAGATAAATGAATGATCCACCAAGGACTTTTGTTTTTGAAAACAGAAATAGTTTATATAAAAATAAAAGGAGTAGGTTTTATGAAAATTTCCCTTTCCAGTTCTATAGAAAATGTTGAGTGGTCGAGAATGAAAGAAATTTACCACTCCGTAGGGTGGAAGAACCATGATGATGAAAAAATAAAAAAAGTATTTCAATCAAGCAACGTAGTAGCGATTGCTTATGATGAAGATAACATAGCAGGGTTTGGCAGAGCTCTTTCAGACGGTGTGTTTAATGCTGCGATTTATGATGTTGTGGTTGACGAGCAGTATCAAAACAAAGGAATCGGACAGCAAATTATAGAAAACCTGCTTGCTCAGCTTGATGATATTTCATGTGTTCATCTTGTATCCACATCAGGCAATGACGAGTTTTATAAAAGAGCAGGATTTCGGAAAATGAAAACCGGAATGGCTCGTTATTTAAAACGCACCCTAGCGGAAGAATATTTGGAATGAGCTATGTCTAAGACAAGTAGGTGACATTTTAGAGTATGTGCCAGATGAATAAAGAGGGCATAGAAAAAATCCAAGTAGTTCAGTTTTTATAGAGAAACAATAGAAATATCATATCAATTCTAAAACCAAATCGCATACTGCTGCACAGCGTTTAGGTATTACTGACAGGGTAGTTGATTTGAAGAATATAATTTATCTGAGGTAAATAGTTGATCGTGATTATTACAAAGCAGTGTACAGTAAAAGGGGTTTTTTGTTTTTAAGTCGAATATCTTATAGTAGCTGGAGAAATGTTTGGAGGTCATTGTTTTGTTACTTTACTATTGATATATCATCTGCCTAATTACAAAAAAATAAATTAGGAGTTGATATATAATGATATATAAAAATTGTCTTAATGAAATTTCATCTGATATGTTGAAAGGTTTTTTTGTGGATTGGCCCAACCCTCCAAATCCACAAACTCACTTAAAACTGTTGAAAAACAGCAGTAAAGTGGTCATTGCGCTAGATGAAAATACTAATCAAGCGGTTGGGTTTATAACAGCAATCAGCGATGGAGTTCTATCTGCCTATATTCCGTTCCTTGAAGTTTTACCAGAGTATAAAAGTAAAGGCATAGGCAAAGAGTTAGTAAAGCTAATGTTAAAAGAGCTTGATGATATTTATATGGTGGATTTGTGTTGTGATGATGACTTAGTTCCTTATTATGAAAAGTTTGGAATGCTAAAATCAAACAGTATGCTCGTAAGAAATTACGAAATGCAGTCGGGTATTTCAGATAAATAAATAGACGAAAAAACGCTTGGGAAATGTCCAAGCGTTTTTGTGTGCTGGATTTTTTACTAAAACTCACAAAAATTCAAATGTAATATGGTATTATTCCTTTTAGTTGGGAGGATATTCAAAATGAGTATATCAAAAGAAAATAAACCGATTGGATTAACCGTTATTTTGCTGGCGGCCGCGTTTGTTGTATTTTTTGCAAATCGGCTGCTTCCCCAAAATTCAATTTTTCCAAGTGAAACCGGTGATTTGACCATTCTGCTGTGGCTGTTTTTTGCGATAGATGTTGGCTTTATTGTGGCATTAGCTTTAGGAGTTCGAACAAAAAAGCCGAGCGTTGTGTGGTTTAGTATTATAGCAAATGGCACCTTTTTTGTGTTGCTTTCTGGCTTGATTTTTTTATTAGCAATTGCGAATGGAATTTCGGAACCGTAAGCTGCTGGTTAGCTGAAAATTTCATAGATTGTGATAGTAAAAGCTTTCTGCACAGGAGAGCTTTTTTATTTTTGTAAATAAAAACCACAACTTTTTTTTATAGATTACGTCTAAGTAACGAATATTAGTTAAAAGGATGGTCAGAACATTGGAAAATACGAAAAAAGAAGAGATTGAGCGTTGGTATGACGAACATAGTGACGCCTTATTAAAATTTATTTTGATGCTTGTAAAAGATTATCAGCAGGCTGAAGATTTAGCTCACGAAACATTTGTAAAAGCCTATCTTTCTTATGATTTATTTCAGCAAAACGCTAGTGAAAAGACGTGGTTGTTTCGTATTGCCCATAATGTAATGATGGATTATTTTCGAAAACAAAAGCCTACTAGTCTTTTAAAAGACTTTCTTCTTTCGAAAAAGGATCATGCTCGTTTACCTCAAGAGATGATTGAGCTTAAAGAAACCTCTTTAGAGCTGTATCAAGCGTTAGGAAAGCTTAAAGATTCACATCGTAAAGTTATTTTACTGCGCAAAGTTCAAGGTTTTTCTGTTAAAGATACAGCGACTATTTTAGGGTGGTCTGAAAGCAAAGTAAAATCAGCGCAGTTCAGAGCAATTCCTGCTTTAAGAAAGCAGTTAGTAAAGGATGGATATGTATATGAAGAAACCGTTTAATTCTTATATAGATGACAATTCACTAGGAAAATTGAATGAGGAGTTGATTTGGGAACCAACGAGAAAGCAAGAGCATAAACAAAGGCTTTTAGAAACAATAAATCAATTAGAATCTTTACCACCTGTAAAGTCTAAAAGAAATCTATTTTCTATAAAACAAAATCGCTTTTTAAGAAATATTGTATATTGTGGTATTGCTCTCTTTCTTTTGAGCGGAGCATTCATTAGTTCAGCATTTGTTTCTCCAGCAATGGCGCAAGTAGCTGCTAAAATCCCTTATTTAGGACAGATTTTTAAGCAAAAGCCTGTAGCCGATGTATTGTATCAAGAGCTTGAGAAAAAGGGATATAAAACGGCTAGCGTGGGGCAGACCTATTATGGAGGAAAAAAAGAATTAGTTGTATCGGTAGAAGGTTCGGAGAAGTATTTTAATAAGGTTCGAGGAGACATAACTGATATTGCAACCAACATTTTGTCTAAAAGGCAATATGATGCCTATACGTTTAAAATTGAAAGAATGGAGCCGTATGTCTATACGGAACCGAATGCACAAGAGAAAAAAATTGAAAAGATTCAAACTGATATTTCTATAGAATTAGAGAAGCATCATTATGACTTTTTAATAGCTAACGTTAGTTTTAAATCTCCGCCAAGAGTAGAACTGGAAATTCCTGATACAGAAAAGAGAGTAGAAGAAATAAAAGCCCTCATTCAGGCTGTTCTCGCTGAGAATAAGGCAGAGAATGCTTCCATAAAAATAAAGAAAATAAACCTTAAGAAACGTGACCAAGACAATCGATGGGGAACTATTGTTACGGATGTGGGTGAAGACTTATTTGGAAAAGAGAAATATCATGTAAAGATGGTAGGCTATTCTGTTCATCCCGAACCACAAGTATTTATCTACACTTCATTAAGCGTTTCCGAAGATAATAAGAAATTTGCCGATGAACTTAAAGGAATTATCGATGAATTTCTTAAAACAAAAGAAATGAAAAATAAAGTGAAAGGTGATTCTTACACAGTTGTGATTTATGGAAAAGGGAATAAAAAACTAAATTAAACACAACACTTAAAAATTTTTCTATGTATGTTCCTCAATAACAGATATTTTGAAAGGTTGATAGACGATGATGATAGGCGGTCCTTTACTTATTGCACTGCTGCTAGGTGTGCTTTTACTCCTTGTAACCTGGCTGTTCAGAAAGATGAAGTGGAACAAGGTCATTAGAATGATTCCTTCAATGCTAACCGTTATTGCTGCCGCTGTTCTTTTTTATATTAGCTATGTAGAGGTAAGAGGCTTTGAAGGTGCGGGCTATGTGTTTTTATCCATGTTTTTGCTTTTATTCGCAGTGGTATCCTATATCTTAGCTAAAAAACCTGTACAATAATTTTTATAAACTTTATAAATCCTTTATAAATCCCTCCTATACTACGTGTAGGAGGGATTTAATATGAAAAATATTATTTTAGAGGTAAGAAGCGTTTCAAAAAAAGTAAGGCGTCGCCACTTAGTAAAAGAAGTATCGTTTCAAATTAACGAAGGGGAAATATGCGGACTGCTAGGGCCAAACGGAGCTGGTAAAACGACGTTAATTCGTTTATTGACGGGGTTGATTAAACCAACTGGGGGAGAAGTTTTTATTAATAATAAACATATTGTTTCACAAAGAAAAGAAGCGCTGCAAAGCGTTGGTGCGATTGTAGAGTCCCCCATCTTTTTTCCTTATATGACAGGAAAAGAAAACCTGACAAATTTAGCTCGACTGCATTCATTTTCGACAAAACAAGAGAGGCAGCAAAGAGTAAAAGAAGTGCTTGATATAGTAGGATTAACCGGCAGGGAAAATGATAAAGTTCGAACGTATTCTCTTGGGATGAAGCAAAGGCTTGGCATTGCTCAAGCGCTCTTAGGCGACCCGGACTTATTAATACTGGATGAGCCAGCCAACGGCTTAGATCCAATGGGCGTACGTGAACTGCGCGAGCTGCTTTTTACGTTAAAACGCGATTATAACAAAACGATTTTGATTTCTAGTCATTTGCTGGATGAATTACAGCGAGTGTGTGATCAAATTGTGGTGATGAGAGAAGGAGAGCTAATGTGGGACGGCGCTTTAGATCAGCTGGCATCTGGTAAAAATCTTGAAGATGCGTTTGTAGAGCTGGTGTCACAATGAAGGAGCTGTTAGTAGCGGAGTGGGAAAGACTTTGGAAACGAAAAGTGACGTGGCTGACCTTTCTATTAGTGCCGGTGGTGCTATTGGTCGCTTCTTCCTATCTCCAAAAAGAAAACGGAGCACTCACAGTCGATTTACCACAGTATACGTTTGCGGGAAACTTTCCTGTACTGAGCTTAGCCGAAATGTTATTTACCCTTTTTAATGGAATGTTTTTAGTTTTTATTACGCTCGTTGTTACTGAAGAGTACAGATCCGGACAGCTGCGAATGGTCATGATCCGCTCGTATTCGTTTAAAGAAATTATCATAGCAAAAGCCGCAGTGATTTTGCTGTTTAATTTACTGTTTTTTATTACGTATTTTTGTATGAGCTATGTGATAGGCTTTCTGATATTTGAACACCCGCAAAGCTACTTTGTATTTTATCACAGTCATGCTTTTAGCATAAAAGAAGCGCTAGTATATAATCTTGTATTCTATGGATATGCCTACTTAACGACGATTGCGATATGCTGTGTGCTGTTTTTTATCTCTGTTATCAGTAAAACGACCACTACGGCTGTTGGAATCGGCGTGGCTTTTATACTAATCTCGTTTTCGTACCCGACTTTATTAAGAGGATTTAGGCAGTGGATGAGTGAAGAGCTCTTTGGACAGCTGTTTTTTACTTCCGTACCGATGATTCAATGGCAGGGCATTACAGTCATGATGGCGGAAAAACCGCAGTTTGTAGGGTGGAATTTTGGCGTGTTAGGATTTTATATTTTATTCTTTGGTGGTTTAACGTATTTAGCTATTCGAAAAAAAGAATCATTTCTATAAAAGGAGAGAAGACATGATGACAGGACTTTTTATCAGTGAATTAGAGCGAACGTTCAAACGGAAAAAGACAGCGGTGGTACTAGGTGTGTACATAGGATTACTTGCTTTTATTTGGTTCATTTTCTTTCAAAGGGGAGGCATTTCGTTTTTTGATGCAGAGCATGATGTGAAAATTGATTCTTTAAATGCAGCACCGCTGCTTCTTCGAGACCTATCGTTTGTGATTACGTTTATTGTTATTCCTATGTTTGTGGCAGATAGTTTTAACGGCGAGTACACGTCCGGAGCGCTACGTATGGTATTAATTCGACCGCATCATCGTTTGAAGCTGTTTTTTGTAAAGTGGGCGGTTCAATGTTTACTAGTTTTTATTATTCTTTGTATTACGTGGGTAGTGGGGACATGCCTTGGAAAAATAGCTATGCCTCATGTAAATGAAACGACGTTTTTAGGCGGACATACGCTAGGGACTTTAGGGGCGTTGCTATATTCGCTCAAATTTTACGGGATTTGTTTTTGTATCTTTATAGCGGTTATTAGCATCGGGAGTATTATGAGTGTTCTTATGCCTAATTCCATTTTATCTTACGTAGCAACTATTGGTGCTTTGATTGGAAGCGTGTATGTGTCAGATAAATTAAGCTTCTTTTTCTCCGTAACGGATTCTGTTTTTCATGAATTAAGCAAGCCAAACTCTGAATTTTTAGTAAACCTATTATTTCCAATTTTGCTTATTAGCCTTATAATAAACCTATTCGTATGGAAAAAGAAAGAATGGGTAGGGTGAGCTGGAGATGAAGCAAACAATTTTGTTAGTAGATGATGAAAAAGACATTATTTCATTTATGAAAGATGCGCTGAGTGATGAAGGATATGAGGTGTTGTTCGCTTACGAAGGGCAAGAAGCGTTAAAAAAGCTAAAAATAAATCCAGACTTAATTGTGCTGGATGTGATGATGCCAGGTATGGACGGCTTTGCTCTTTGTGAACTGATCCGAAAAAGCATATCATGTCCCATCATCTTTTTAAGCGCAAAGCAAACGGAGCAGGACCGGGTAAAAGGACTATTAGTCGGTGGAGATGATTATTTAGTTAAGCCTTTCAGTATGAAAGAACTAAAAGCCCGCATTTATGCCCATCTGCGCCGAGAACAGAGAATTAGCAGCAACTCCTATAACAGGCTTCATTTTGGAGAGTTAACTATCGATTTAAACGGCTATCAAATTTTACATAACAATGAAGTGATTCCGTTTACTTCAAGGGAGTTTGAGGTTATTCATTTCCTCGCTCTTCATCCAGGTCAGGTGTTTACACGTGAGCAGCTGTATGAAAAAATTTGGGGCTACGACGCGGAAGGAGATTCGTCTACGATTACAGAACACGTGAAGAAAATTAGAGCAAAACTATTAAAGTATGACGAAACGCCTTACATTTCAACGGTTTGGGGAATTGGCTACAAATGGGTAAAATAAAAAAATGGATGAACCGGGCGACGTTAAAAGCGCAGTTTGTTTTATCTTTTCATTTGATTTTGCTGTACAGCCTGCTTGCGACGCTTTTAACGTGGGGAATTGTCATCTTAGTGAACTGGTTTCTTATGCCCGGAGCACTGAATCCAGCAAATTATTATGAAAAACAAATTCCTGATATTTTGCAGTTTGTGAATAAAAAAGAGGATGAGCTTCTTTCGAAAGATGTTCAAAGCCAAGTAGAAGCGGTGATTCCGCTAGAAGGAATGGATTATCAAATTATAAATAAAGAAGGAGAAATCGTGTATGGATCCATGTCCACTTCATACATAAAAAATAAACGGGATCTTTATTCTCAGGTCAATACAAATATTCATTCAGGTAAATATATTATAAAAGTCTATCCGCTTTTTAATTCAAAAGACGAAGTAAACGGGGCGATTGCTCTAAGATATCAATTAAATGTGGCTTCGGCTAATCCAAATATTAAATGGATTGTTGCGCTTGTAACGTTTTTATCGTTAGCCAGCCCGTTTCTTTACTTTTATTTGTTTGCTTATTTGTTTGGAAGACGATTTAGCAAAAAAATTGAACGGCCTTTTAATGAGCTGATGACCGCAGCCAAAAATATTCAGCATAATAATTTAGATTTTTCGCTGTCCGTGACTCAAGACGCAAAAGAATTAAGTCAGCTGCTGCATGCCTTTGAAGAAATGCGAAAAGAATTAAAGCAATCGCTATCTAAACAGTGGCAGCTAGAAGAAGACCGCAAAGATATGACGGCTGCGATTGCGCATGATTTACGAACGCCTCTTACGATTATTCATGGACATACGGAAATCTTAGTAGAAGGAAGCAAAAAGGACCGGGAGAGGCTTAATCGATATTTACATACGATCTACACAAATACACAGCGTTCGATTCAACTATTAAATCAGCTACAAGAAGTATCTGTCATAGAAAATCCGGGCTTTACTGTAAAACGGGAACCTATTGATATCTATACATTTGTTCATGAGAAAGCGGACGAGTTTCAGCTTTTATGTCAAAAAAAAGAGATTGCATTTGTATCTTTAATTAGTGTAGAAGATGCATCCAATCAATTTTACGGAGATCCTCAACGCATTTCTCAAGTATTAGATAATATCATCACAAACTGTATTCGCTACACGCCTGAACGAGGGGAGATAGTTTGGAATACCCTCATTCATTATAACGAAGTAATCTTTGAAATATATGATACGGGTCCTGGGTTTACACTATCGAACAAAGAACAGCTGTTTAAAAAGTTTTACAGAGAAGATGCGTCGAGAACAAGCGGCCACGGAAACTTGGGACTAGGTCTTTACATTGCTCATTCCATTGTGAAAAACCACGGAGGAAGCATCACAGCCGATAACAAGGAGACGGGAGGAGCATTGTTTAAGATTGTTCTTCCGATAGAGAAAGAGTAAATGCATAAAAAAAGAACCCTCAAAAAAGAGAGTTCCAAAAAGGGTAAGTAAGAAAGAAATGTACATGTTCCTTTGGGGGACTGCATCTGTACAGTAAAATTTATACCCCATGTACATCTGTTGAAACGTTGAAAAATAATCCAATAATAGAAATGAATAATTGATAATATACTTTATAATCTATAAAAAAGACTGCAAAGCCGTTGTATCCTGTACTTTTCGGTCTTTTTCGGTTTTATTTGCGTAAGAAGTCTCTCATAAATTCATTCACCTTTTGGGGCTGCTCATGCTGAGGCGCATGTCCTACACCGTCTAAGCGGTGAATCGTTACGTTTGGAACGTACTCTTCAATTCCATCTAAATTACTGTTTTCAAACGCTTCGTCCGCATTTCCCCATACAATTAAAGTTGGAGAGTGAAATACTTTATGCGGCAGGGCAACAGGTTTATGAACGCGCTCTTCAAACGGATAAAGGGAAGAAGCACGGTAGTAGTTAAGCATGCATTTCATCGCATTCGGCTGGTTCCACGCCTGTACGTATTTAGCTTCTTCTTCTTTAGTTAAGTAGCCTTTTTTGATGCCGGGCTCCGTCAGCATGTTTCTTAACTTTTCACTATTGTTCGCGAGTAGCTCATCCTGAGAATTTGGCTGTTGGAAAAAGCTCATATAGCTGCTTGCTTTCCGCTGAGCAGGGTTTTCAGCAAGCTCTCTTATAAATGTGTAAGGGTGCGGTGCATCAAACATGACTAATTTTTTGACATACTGCGGATATGTATAAGCAAATGCCCATGCAACAGCGCCGCCCCAATCATGTGCCACTAACACACATTCTTTTTCACCAAATGCTTCAATTAACTGTTTTACATCTTCCATTAAAAGGGGCATGCTGTAAGAAGAAATTTCTTCTGGCTTATCTGATAAATTATAGCCTCGCATATCTACAGCTACCACGCGGTAATCTTTCGAAAACTCTTCTAACTGATGGTGCCACGTGTACCAAAAGTAAGGGAATCCGTGTAAAAACAGCATAAGCTCGCCTTCACCTTTTGTTACGTAATGAAGGTTTACATCATTCACTTTTACATAACCGTCTTTAAACATCTTATTCATCCTTTCGCTTTTAATCTTTATTATAGGAAAACTTTACTCTTTATTACTTGATACATCAACTAATAAGGTTTTTTTAGGCGGTAAATGAGCTATAAAGCTCTTTTAAATCCCTTATTTTGGTTATTATTTATGAAATATAATCCAAGTCTTATTTTAAATAATCGTAATCTATTAGAAAAACTTGGAATTTTAAAGGTTGTGTAATAAGATAGTATATGATAAATATTTCCATATATAGGAGGGGACATATGCAAAAAAAAATTCTACATACGGTGCTTTCATTTGCGGTAGGAGCAGGAGTGTTTGCCGTTGGCGGAGTTCCTACTCAAGCTAAGAGTCAAGATCAAAAGATAAGTAACACATACACAATTGCTTTTAAAAATGGATTACCAGACAACTATCAAGAGATTATCCAAAAAGCAGGTGGGAAAGTCACCAAAGCTCTGCCTGAAGTAGGAGGAATAGAAGCTCAATCTGAACAGGCTTCTTTTCTTAACAATTTAAAAGGTAATTCTTCAATCGAAGCTGCCAACAGGGAAATTCCTCTAAGATTGGAAAAAACAGCATATAGTCTTTACAACTATCAGTCTAGTATTATCAGCTCACAGAATGCAGAGAATTATTGGGACTCTCAGTGGGATATTCAACGAGTGACAAATGGCGGAAAATCTTATGATGTAGAAACAGGCGGATATAAAAATAAAGATGGTAGTACAACTCATAAAGCAGTGGTGGGAGTTATTGATACGGGTATTGACGAGTCTCACCCTGATTTAAAAGATAATATACTAGGCGGACGTAATCTTGTTCCGGCCGGAATGGACGAATCGGAAACTGGGGATCCCGCAGATATAAAAGATCGCAATGGACACGGTACGCATGTTGCTGGGATCATCGGAGCGAATGGAAAAGTAAAAGGAGTAGGACCAGAACTAGGAATACGTTCTTATCGCGTACTGTACTCAAAGCAAGCTCTTGGAATGCCTGCTTGGATTATAGACGGAATTATTGCCGCAACCAATGATAAAGTCGATGTTATTAATATGTCTCTTCGTTTCTATAATAATAACAAAATGACTATTGAAGGAGAAAGCTATAAATCAATCGCTGAAACGCTGCTTTGGAAAAGAGCTATTCAGTACGCCGTGAAAAATGACGTAACGGTCGTAGCCGGTAGCGGAAATGAAAGTTTGAATTTAGATAATAAAAAGGAAGTAAACGACTTTTTAAATACCCTGTATGAACCGTATGGAATAAGTTTCAAAGGTCCTGCAACTGTCGTGCCGGCACAAATGCCAGGAGTGATTAATGTCTCGGCTTCTACAAAATGGTCTACTCAGCAGCTTGCTTTCTACTCTAATTATGGAAACAGTGCTATTGACGTAGCGGCTCCAGGAGGGGATTTGGGAGAGAAATATGCCAAAACCAATGATCCAGCAGCGGCTGATCCAAGCAATTTAATCCTAAGTACATGGCCGACTTATTTAGGGGCTTCCTATGAGTTAAACGCCGGTACTTCCATGGCAACTCCTCAAGTAGCTGGAATTGCAGGAGTTCTTAAAGCCGCTCATCCTGAGTATAAACCCGCTCAAGTAACAGCACGTATTAAGCAAACAGCTTTTGACTATGGAAAAAAAGGACATGACGCTTTATTTGGTTCAGGAGAAGCAAATGCTTATAGAGCGTTAAAAGATATAAAGAACTAGCGCTTGTAATGAATACAGCAAAAAAACCTCTCTAAAACTAATTTTAGAGAGGTTTTTTTAAAACTCACCGGCCTTAGCAATTCCTAAATTAGATTCAAAGTCGGTAATGTATACACAGGCATTCGTATATTTATCATAGGAATCATAGCTAAAGTTTCTGCTTACATTATAATCTCCACTTATAGGTTGATAGAATTGAATCGATTTAATTTGATCGTTGAGAGATAAATTAAAATTATAAGTTGCTTTTTTTAATTGTTCGAGCTGCAGCTGGGTGAAACTATCGCGATGCTTTTGGATTTCGTCTTGCATGAGCTCTATTTTATATTTAGATACGGTGTTAATATGATCAATCGCAGGCCCCATATCTTTTTTTATTTGTGCTTCAGAAGAATGGAAGTGTTTATCATCAAATGAATCTGACACGTTATTGCTTCCTTCCCACGTTTTTGTTGCATCTATAACGTCATGCATATTGTTCATGAGCGTAACTTCATAGATAGTCTTGCTTGAATTAAATCTTTTATAAGATTTTACATATTCTTTTTCTGTTAATGCATCTACATCTCTTTTTAATTGCGCTATGCTTTCTTTTAGTTCGCTATCACTTTGTGTTTCTACTTTTGACGTACTATTAATAGACGCAGACAGCAGGTTAAAATCGTTTTTATAGCTTTGAAACGTTTTATCTTCTATCTTTCCGTCTTTATTGATTAAGCGTTCGGACTCGTTTTGCAGAAATTTCAGCTCTATGGCCAGCTCTTTTTTTTCCTCGCTTCCATCTATGCTTTCATTGTTTGAACTCGTGTGACTGCACCCCATTAATCCAAGCGCCAAAGCTATCGTAATGGTCCCAGCTGTTATCTTGCTTATGTTCCTCATGTTGAAACTCCATTTCTCTTTGTTTATTACTTACATATAAAGACTATATCATATAAATGGAATATTTATCTAATTATAGTTTTAGCAAATTCTAATTAGGTGTGAAATCCCCTTTAGATAAATCCAAAAAAGTATTATAATGGAATTTGTGAAAAAAATAGTATTAAACGGAGGAATCATCATGAAAGTAAGACTGCTGCTAGGAATACTCCTAGCATTCTTGTTCATTCTGGCTGGATGCAACAAGGAAACGGACACTGCCCAGCATAAGAAAGAGAAAACAAAGGATGAAAAAATAAAAATAGTAGAAGAAAAAAGTTATACACTTGCAGATTCGATCACTCATAATAACGTACTGAGCTATTCTGCGGTTATAAAAAATGAAAGTGACAAAACGCTTAATGTAAACGATACAACAATAAAATATGTAAACAAAACTGGAAAAGTCCTTGATCCGCATATTATTCCAAGTGACCCCGACGTTCATCTTGCTCCCTATGTACTAAAGCCGGGCGAGGAAGGGTACATTTCAGCGGAAGGAATTATTAATAAAGAACCAGATACATATAATGTAAAGGTCAAGATTAATCCGATAAAACCTGCAAGTAATGTACAGAGCTTGAAAATTAAAGGCGACGCAATGAGTCAGGAAAAAGAGAATCACATCCTACATATCAACGGAACAGCTACAAACAATACCAAAGAATCTACTGAATATATTCTGGTTGGTGGAGCCTTATATGGAAAACAAAATGAGTTTATAGGAACTATATTTCAATCCGAAGAAGCGCAGCTGAATCCTGGAAAATCCATTCCTTTTGACGCTACTTCATCGGAAATCCCTGATAAAGAACTAGCAAAAGTGAAAAAATATAAAGTAGTAGCTTCTACGTATCAAGAGTAAAAGAGTCTTCACATTAGACTCTTTTTGTTATTAATTTGACTTTATTTAAAGGAGGAAATCAATATGTCTGGAATTGCTAAAACCCCTGAGCCCCCTTATTATGCTGTCATTTTCGCGTCTGAAAGAACGGAAGGTGAGAAGGGTTATGGAATCATGGCAGACAAAATGGTAGAGCTTGCATCTAATCAAAAAGGCTTTTTAGGAATAGAAAGTGCCAGGGACAAAGATTTAGGCATTACCATTTCATACTGGGATTCTTTAGAATCAATCAAAATGTGGAAAGAAAACTCAGCCCACCGTGCAGCCCAGCACAAAGGAAAAACAGAATGGTATCAAACGTTTTCGCTTAGGGTTTGTAGAGTGGAAAGGCATAGCTTTTTTGAGATGTAGGGCGCTTCTAACATGAAAAGATGAATTATACATACACAACAGTTTTAAGAGGAGAGAAAATGTGACAAATTTATATTTGATCCGGCATGCTCATTCGATATATACACCTGATGAAGTGAATAGACCTTTATCAAAAAAAGGAATGGTAGACGCTGAGCAAATTGCGAGTTCACTTAAAAACGAAGAGATACATCTTGTGATTTCCAGTCCGTATCAACGAGCTGTTCAAACAGTCGAAGGAATTGCTAATCAATTCAATTTAGATATTGAACTGGCATATGATCTAAAAGAAAGAAAATTAAGCTCGGATCCTTTAGAAGATTTCGAAACAGCAATCACAAAAGTGTGGAAAGATCCTTTATTTTCTCTAACAGGAGGAGAGTCAAATATCATAGCTCAGCAAAGAGGCATAGCATGTATTTGTAACATTTTAGAAAAGTATCAAGGAAAAAATATTGTTGTTGGAACGCATGGAAACATCATGGTGTTAATCATGAATTATTTTGATGCAAAGTATGATTTTGAGTTTTGGAAGAGCTTACAGATGCCTGATATCTACAAATTATCTTTTGAAGGAGATAGCTTAAAGTCTGTTTCCAGAATACTCATGAACTACAGCAATAAAAGTTGAAATCTAAAATATATTGCAGATGTTAAAGGCTTTTCATATAGCGGAATACGTGTCTAGCATTTGAAAAAGAAAGGGCGTGCATATGGAAATGAGGAGAACCATTAAGACGCGGAGGAAAAACCGTGACAGTTGATTTCTTGTCTAATCATCCTGATTATATTAAAGAAGTCGCCGCTATGATTTATAAAGAATTTGTGGAACCAACAACTAGCAGCATGACTTTTGAAGAAGCTGTAACCTTCTTTTCACACACAAAGAAAGATGATTTGCCTCTTACACTCATTGCGCTAGAAGGAGAAGCGTGCTTAGGGACCGTATCAATTTTTGAAAACGACTTAAAAACACAAGATGTATACAAACCTTGGCTTGCTTCCTTGTACATAAAGCCCCAACATCGCAGTAGAGGTGTTGGTCAAACTCTCATACTAGAAGGATTAAAGGTAATTAAGAGCTTAGGATATCAAGAGCTTTATTTAAAGACTGAAACCGCCTCTGAATACTACCAAAACAGAGGGTGGAAGCTTCTTCAGACAATTTCAGGTAATAACGATAAAAAAGTCGATATCTTTAAATGGATTTTATAACACAAAGCCATGTTACAAAGTGACTTAAATCAACTACACTGCTAAAATGGAAGTAACAGGAATTGTAATGTTTCGCCAACTAAAAGTGAGGTGGGTTGTTTGGTTCTTCATAAAAAAACAGTTTCTTTTGTCGCTCTTTTTTTACTGCTGTTAGTAATAAGTTCAAATTACGTGTTGTATCATTCTTCTTTTGGACTTCAGTCGTTGCCTGGTGATTTCAACGGAGTAGTAGTAGGTTCTATTTTAGACTTAAGCCTTGTGGCTCCGCTCTTATTTCTAGCTTGGCAACGTAAGTTCAGTCTAAAGTACTTTATTGTATTAATGGCAACAGGCCTCGTGGCTGCGCGTTTTATCATTCCAAGTGAATATTTGGCTTCTTTTCAGTCGGTTATGTGGCTAGGGGTTGGCATAGAAGGACTGCTTATTTTGTTTGAACTTTCACTGCTGTTTATGCTAATTAAAAACGTACCGCCTATTTTAAGAAGGATCAGATCAAGCTCTTTACCGCTTTTATTTTCTTTTTCGCGGGCTATAAACGAAAAGTTCCCCAAACAAACTTTTATCCACATACTGTGTTCAGAAATGCTGATGTTTTACTATGCGTTTGGAACGTGGAAGAAGAAGCCGAATGATGAAGCCAACACCTTTACCCTGTATAAACGCTCAAGTTTTGTCACGTTTCAAATTATGATTATTCATGCGATTGTCATTGAAACATTAGGGCTTCACTGGCTGCTACACAATACGTCTATCATTCTTTCAGTCGTTTTACTGATCCTTAATATTTATAGCATTGTTTTCTTCATAGGAGACATTCAGGCATTAAGGCTTAACCCTTTACGAGTTGAAGATGATCGTCTATACATTTCATTTGGTTTAGCTAAGCGTATGGAGATACCATTTAGAGACATTGCTGAGATAGTAGAAGACGCTCACATTCTCGAGCAAAAAGTACCTAACACCACGATTGAATTTATCGCACGCGATTTTGAAACCGTGCATCCTGATCTTTTACTAACATTAAAATCTCCAGTAGAGGCGACGCTTTTTATGGGAATTAAAAAGAAATACCAGCAGGTGGCCATTCGCGTAGATGATTCTCATGCGTTTAAGAAAATAGTCAAAGAACGTTTGGAGAAAGCTCAGAAGGGATTAATCTAAGATTCTAGAAAGCTAGGACCTTATAGATATATAAGGTCTTTTTGCTAATGATCAGCTACTGGACATAAATAGTGAAGTGTTAGCTGTATTTTAGTAAGATGGAAGTAATAGGTAATGCAGCAAAGGGGGATAGGGTATGGGAATTTTTTTTAGAGGAAAAGAGAAGTATTTAAACTCTATAGAATGGCTATCTGAAAACTCAATCCATTTAAGCAAACCAACTGAATGTACGCCGCAAGAGTTTGAATTTCTCCGTCATATCGTAAAAGATAAGAGAGTTGTGTGGTTAGGGGAAAACGGTCATAACATAAGAGAACATAATATGATGAAGTCAAAAATAATAGAATTTCTACATAAAGAAATGAATTTTACCGTACTGGCATTTGAAAGTGGATTAGCGGAATGCCATAGCGCTAATGAGTTAAAGGAAGAGTTTACAGATGAAGACTTTTTAAAAAACGCGATTTATTCTTTATGGGCAACAAAAGAAAATCTGTCTTTGTTTCAGCTAATGAAAAAATCAGATTTAAGTTTAATAGGAATAGATATTAATCCTTCTTCTAATCCTGATCTTTTCATAAAATTTGTTCAGCAGCTGAGTCCCGTAGTGTCTGAAGACGTGATAGAAAAGATAGAATACATTGAAGCAGGCGTATATAAATGGTACTACCAGCTAGGGCAATATAAAGCGAGAAGAAAAAAAGTCCCAGCAGAAATGCTGCATGAGTTTGAAGAGTTTAAAGAAAAAGCAAGCGCAGTAATAGCGGACTTAGAAGCTTATCTACATGAAGAATACGTTTTGTATCTTGAAAATCAAGAGCTTGTATGTAAAGTTAAAATAATTATTCGATGCCTGCAAAATCGCTTATATTTTATTAACCATATTCACCATAACCACCGAACCTATAAAAAAGTAAGAGAAAAAAGAATGAAAGAAAATCTAGAGTGGATTTGTCAGGAGCTGTATCCTGATGAAAAGATCATTATCTGGGCTCATAACCTTCATATTTTTAAGCAATACAAAACGTTTACGGGATTTGAACCTCTAGGAGCAATTGTCTCTAGTGAAATAAAGGAACAGTCTTATTACTTAGGCTTATTTATGTACGAAGGTGAAATACATACGGATACAGGGCAGCCATACAAAATAGAGAAGCCGCCTAAAAAAAGTCTAGAAGATTACATGCATCAAGTGCAGTCACCGGCGTTATTTACAGATTTCTCACAGCTTGAAAAAAACTCAGACAACAAATGGATATTCACTAAAACGATCTTTTTAGAAAGCGGTACTATGCCGACTTTATTTGTACCGCGTGATCAGCTAGACGGTGCTTTACTCGTTGAGTCTGTTTCTCCGCCCGAGTATCTTAAACGCAATAAAAATAAATAAAAAATCGTAATGAACAAAGAAGAGGTGCACATTGAAAATCTATACATGCAGCAAAGAAAACGGCAAAAATGTAGAAAAATATCAGTCGCATTTAGCTACTTACGTAAAAATGATTCAAACAAACGAAGCGTCTACGATTGGCTATATGTATATAGATGGAGAAGGAACGGTAGGACACCACCCAGCGCCTATCGCTCAGCTGTTTATCGTAGTCGAAGGTGAAGGGTGGGTAACAGGAGAGAATCAAAAACGAATACCCATTAGACGTGGAGAAGCAGCACTGTGGGAAAAAGGAGAGTGGCATACGTCGGGAAGTGAAGAAGGCATGACGGCCATTGTCATTCAATCCGAGGAGCTACATCCTGAAACATTTATGGAGAGAAAAAAGCACGCTTAGATAAATTATCTAGGCGTACTGCTTTCTTATAAAATGCCAAAATTTTTAAGGGCAAACTCAATTCCGTTTTCACCGGATTTCTTCGTAACAAAATCAGCGGCGTTTTTTAACTTATCAGATCCGTTGCCCATCGCAATTCCAAGGCCGGCTAATTCTATCATATCAATATCATTTTCTCCGTCTCCAAATGCGATGGCGTCAGATTGATGGATGTTAAAATAATGTAAAACCTTCAGGATAGCTACCGATTTTGTGATTTCTTCTTGAAGAACACTTACGATAAAAGGGTGCCACCTTTTAAACAGTAAATGAGGAAATCGCTGTGCATACTGCTCGGCGGTTTTGTCATCGGCATACAAGCACATTAAATAAATATCTTCATCATAAATACGCTCATTAATTTGAGGATAATCACTGAGCGATAACGTTTCCTTCAGGGCTTTTAAAATATTATCATCTTTGATCCCGTTCATGCTGAGCTCTTTTGTATAAAATGAAAGTCCGTGCTTTTCTGATGCCGCGTATTCAAAGACTTCACGCGTAACGTGCTTATCCATGGACAGCTTATGAATGACTTCTTCATTATGTACAGTAAACGCGCCGTTTGCGGTAATAAACGTATCTATACCTAATTCTCTAATTTCTTCACAGAGAGATAAAGGCCTGCCTGTCGCGGCTACGACTTTTAATCCTTTAATTTTTAGGCTTTTTACAATCTCTCGAGTTTTAGCGGAGATCGTCCCTTTTTCATGATGCGTAAGAGTTCCATCTACGTCAAAAAATACAATTTTATAGCTCATAGTAATCTCCTTGTTTAAACAGCTCGATCTTTTTTTACATTTACAAATAATAGCGCACAAATTAAAATAGCACCTACGTATAAAAACGCAGAAACAACCGGTTTATGTAAAAAAGCAGTATGATTGTATGAAGAGTCGTACAAGTAAAGAGCGGCTAAAAATAAAAAAGGCAGTAGTTTCTTCATGTTGTCACCTCCTGGTTTTATTATACATATTTTCCTTGTATTTGTATGTAATCTTAATAAGAGTGATAGAATGATAGTATTTTACATAAGCAATGAGAAAGCGAAGTGACGAATATGACCGTACATCACTATATAGGATCTCCCTATGAATTGCCTACAGGGAGTTTTGGCACAAAAGAAAAGTTGATTACAATCTATGAAAAAGAAGAAGATGCGTACGGTATTAGTGTTAATCGTTTAACCGACGGGTATAGCGACATAAAGCATGTATTTACCTTGCCATATATCTATGAATTATCTTGTGATGCACATTCTAAATCAATAAGAGAGTTGTTTACTTATATTGAAGAACAGCTGATAGAGGGCTGTCACATTGAATTATATTTGTGTTTAGACGGTGATGAAGCAAAAGAAAAAGATTCAAGTCTAGACACGAGTATTAACTTAAAAACCCTGTATTTTGGAAAGCATTATCAATTAGACAAAAAGAAGTATATCTATGAATTAGGGGAGCTGTTTACATTTGAAGATAAACAATTTGTAGTGGTGGTTAAATGAGTTGGTTAGCCTATAACTTTTAGATAAGAGTTATAGGCTAACCGCACTGATATTTACAAAAAAGGCTTAATATACGGAAGACTCAAACCAAAATAAATAACGCACAACATCAGTAAGTAACAGCCAATAACACTTCTTCTAACGGGTTTAGAAGCTTTCTTCAACCAGCCCCAGTGCTTATCTTCATAGTCAAAAATAAAGTAATCCAAAATGACGGACACCCCGATAATAGCAGCAATCATTAATAGTACCATATGTATCCTCGCTTTCAATTTATGAAATTATTCCCATTTATTATAATATACCTTATTATTCCATTCATTACAAAGTGATCTCCTACAAACGGTTTATTGGCACTACTAGATTATGGTAAAATTCACAGAGTATAATATAATCATTTTTTAAGAAAGATGGGAAGAAGTTGGACGTAGTAAAAGAAGTAAAATTACTAAAATATCAAATGAGTCTCATGAAGCACATGATCAACGCAGAGGAACATCCTTTTTTTATGTTTGCGATTGATCATGAATTTGAAGAAAACCAAGTCAAGGCATTTTTAAAAATACTAGGTGTGTTTAGCTGCCGAATCAAAGGTGAAGACATTTCCGTCTTTTATCAAAATGATCAGCTGTTCTCTCAATTTGCCCTTTCGTTAGAGAACGTATATGCGCCGACACCACCTACGCTAGAAGAATTAAAAATGTATGTGACTAACATTTTTTATCAGGAATTTGAATTAGAATATTTATTGTGCAGTTTAAAGAAGCAGTGTATTCAAATGGAAGTATGTGACTTTTTCTTGCAGCGTTTAAAAACAGATTTGAAATAAATAATTTAAGCTGTTTTAAACAGAGAGATTTCAAATAGAAAGAAGGCTAATTGGAGTGGCACGAATCATTAACTTTTGGTCATTTATTTTGTCGTTACTGTGGGTTGGTTTATTTTTCTTCGCTTTTAATCACCCTTCATTATTAAATATAAATTTTTGTGTAGCGATTATTCTATTTTTTACCGGCATCGCAGGGTTCTTTGGAATAAACAATTGGGTATCGGCTGTGAGAAGTATTTTGACAGTAGTAATTAGTGCTGGATTAACTCTAGTGACGGGATTTATTATCTTCATCGGCAATCTTTTTTCATAGCATGTACATAAAAGTACTACTAAAGGTTCTCGTGTAGAGAACCTTTAGTAAGCATGCTGCAGTAATAATCAAAATCGTAAGCCCGCTCAAAATTACCTTTCGTCCTTTGGTGTAGCTGCTCTGTTCCCGTATATCTTTTCAATAATTTTATACGTAACTCCAGTTAAAACGGACAGTATTAGCACCTTTCCTATAAGGTTAAGACCGTAGTTATATTTTAGGTAGTCTAGTAGTACTGCATATACAAAGACGCAGATACCTAATATGACATGTTTCATAAAAAGCTCCTTATTGACTTGATACGTCTATATTTTAACGTATAAAAGAGGGTTAAATCGTTAACCCTCTTTTAAAAATCTTGTTAAGTGACCAGCTGTTTTTTAACTCAGCTATTTACATTCAAAAGAATAGTCATTGGTAATTGGATTATGTATTTCTACTATCGTGTCTCCGCCGTTATCATAACACTTTGAGGTCAACATTTTTATTTCAGTACTATTAAAATAGCTAGAACAGTTAATCAACACAGAGATGACTAGCAGTAAAGTAAGTAGAACAATCACTATTTCTTTTATTCTAGATTCAACGATAGATTTAATTTTGTATTCTCCTTTGCAATTTACATTAAAAGCTATAGGTCTAGTAACAATGAGTCATAGTTAACGTTTAAATTTTAAGAGCTTGATCTTCGGATAGTCGAAAATCAAGCTTTTATTCTTTCATGTAGAAATTTGAATAATCTTATCTAAACCACGTTTTTCTTACATTTTTTAATTTACCTGTTTTATTCATAGTCAACCGTCGTGCCCGCAAACATAAACGTAATAATCCCCAATACAAAGAACAGCTGAGAAATTACGCCTACCATACTGCAAATCAATCCTGCAATTGCGAGTCCTTTACCGCCTTGATTGGAAGCAGCTATTTGATTTGATGCTTTTTTGTAGAGGATAATGCCGATAATACCTGTAATAAACCCGATGATTGGAATAAAAATGGATAGGATACCTAGAGTTAGAGAAACAATAGAGTTGGTGTTTACTTGAGGTTTTGTATTAGTTTCCAATAGATTCACTCCCTATAAATGATATTTTTTGATTATACCATAAAAAGGAATAATATCCTTTTTACTAATAAAAGTAGAAATTTTTAGAATTATATGTGTCCCGGTATATTGTCTATACGTCATTTCATCAACCGTATAATGACAGCTACAAAAAGAAACTTATTTTTTGACTCCTATAAGGAAATCGATTTTGCGGGCTACCTTAGATTAAATCTGCTTCATAAAACATTTAACCTAAATTAAGGAAAATATGATACAATAATCCATAAGGATGTGAATAAATGGAATTGTTTATACCGGATGCTTTAGTGTATTTATCATTTGCGATTATGACGGCATTCTTTGTGCATGCTGCTATTAAACTAGCTACATTTCAAACAATACATAAGCATGTTTGTCTGCAGCAAACGGATATGTATCTTATACAAAACGTGAATCTTTTAAGCGCTCAGGATCTCATATGCTGCGTGTATTACAAATTTAAATTTATATATTCTGTTCACAGACAAGAAGCAATAGGTGAACAAGATGATGAAGGTCCGCATTCGCCAGTATTTTTTTCGTTTAACTAAAAAATACTGGAGGAATATAAATGTTAAAACATAAAAAGAAGCTTTTCTTTATTTTTGTTTCCATTTTTCTACTTGCCGGCTGTGATTCATCAAACGTTATTCAAAGTTCGCACACTCACTTTTTTGATCACTATTTTATTTATCCTTTTTCACTGCTCATTTTATTTATAGGAAATACGTGGCTTCATCAAAGTATTGGTTTTTCAATTATGCTTGTGACGGTGGGCGTGCGTATGCTGCTGGCGCCTTTAAACATTCTTCAATATAAAAATCAGCTGAGCAATAAACGTATACAGCCTCAGCTTCAAGAGCTAAAAGAAAAGTACAAAGATAAGGATAGTGAGAGTCAGCAGCAATATCAGCGTGAAATGATGAAACTGCTTAAAGAAAATGGAGCCAATCCTCTTATGGGATGCCTTCCTTTACTTGTTCAGCTTCCTGTCTTTTCAATCGTGTACTATGCGATTAGACGAATAGATGAGATTAGCGCATCGTCCTTTTTATGGCTAGATTTAGGGCACTCGGATCCGTATTTTATTCTTCCAATCGTTGCAGCGGTTGCTACGTACTTACAGGGAAGAGTTATGCAAACAGGCGTAGAAGGAATGAATTCATCCCACGCACTGCTAGCCCAAATTCTTTCGCCTGTCATGGTCCTTTCTTTTGGGATATTTTCACCGTCAGGTCTCGTCTTGTATTGGATGACGGGCAGTTTGTTTATGATCTTTCAATCTCTTGTATTAAAAAAGGTTTTTCAAGAAAAGGCAGTGCTTGAAGCAAAATAAAGAAATTAAAAGGTTGCTTTGCTTGGAGCAGCCTTTTAATGAAAGGAGGGGTACAGTGAAGAAATACATCATTTCATTCGGCGTAACGCTTGGAACGATAGCACTTTTATTTTTCATCGGAAATACATTTCATATTTCGTTGCTTTCAGTTCAATGGATTTATGTAAATGAACCGGAAAATTTTCAAATGGAAGCACAAGGCGGTTTGATACCGGTAGCCATCGGACTTATTCTTGGTTTTATAACCGACTATGTATTAAGTGAAAAAGAAAAAAAGCAGGGTCATCAATTATAGTGAAGAAAAAAGGATCTTTTATAGCAGATCCTTTTTTTATTTGTGATTTTGCTAAATAGCTCAGGCAAGAATAGTACAGGCAGATGTTGTCATACATATTACGGTCATCAAAAACAAACGAAGGGGCAGCAAACCTTTATGTTATCATCGACTTTTTCTAGTTTACTAGCTATAATTGGTATTAAATAGTCATTTTTGTAAATAAAAGGTGATTTAAAGTGCCGTCAAAATAACTAAATCAGTTACTTTCTAAGATTACACCTAACTCTACCAATAGAGAAAGTGAAGTGAGCAAATGACAAATCTTTTAGAAGTTAGAAACATGGCAAAATCGTTTGGCCAAAATGAGGTTTTAAAAGATGTTTCATTTAATGTACCTCCTGGATCGATTGTTGGATTTATTGGTGATAACGGAGCAGGGAAATCGACGACGTTTAAAGCAGTACTAGGATTAATTTCGAGAGATAGCGGTACGGTCGAAATATTTGGTGAAGACAATTTAAATAAAGATGCGACGATTAAAGAAGACATTGGAGTCGTGTTTGATGCGATTAATCTGCCGGTTTCTTTAACGATAAAACAGTTAAACAACGTTTTTAAGAAACTATTTAATTCTTGGGAAGAAGCTAATTTTCACCGGTTGATTCATTCTTTTTCATTGCCAGAAGATAAAAAAATACATACGTTTTCACGCGGCATGTCTATGAAATTATCTCTAGCGGTAGCGCTGTCTCACGGTGCTAAACTATTGCTGTTAGATGAAGCGACAGGAGGATTGGATCCTTCGTCTAGAGAGCAGATATTAGATGAATTAAAAGCTTTTGTCAGCGATGGGAACAGCGGAATACTGCTTTCATCTCATATTATGAGCGACGTCGAAAAAATCGCGAGCCATCTTGTTGTGATTAAAAACGGTGAAATCTTATTAAATGAAGAAAAAGAGAAAGTTTTTCAAGAGTATGCAATTGCCGTTATGAATGAAGAACAGCTGAACTTACTTCCTAAAGATGTAGTAGTGGCAAAAAGAACGTATGATAAATCTGTCCGTGTACTCGTATCAGATAAGCATCAGCTGCCAGATGAAACTATAACTGAACCGATGTCTATGGAAGAACTAAGCGTGCTTTTAACGAGGAGTGAAACGTAAATGAGAGGTCTATTGTTAACGAACTACTACCTCATTCACCGAAGCTTTTTGACTTACACAGCGCTCGCCATAGTTATTTCTGCGGTCATCTTTTATTTTGCGGATCCTTCATTTTACCGTATTATAGCGATGTTAATTATTTTATTAATGGCAATGCCAGCGCTTGAAGTGATCAAATTAGAAAGTAAAACCGGCTATGACAAATACGTGCTTACTCTTCCGATTAGTCGAAAAAATGTGGTGCAAAGCCACTATGTTTTTTACTTTTTAATTGTCGTCAGCGGAACCATCCTATCTTATGGTGTTTTCTCAATGTATTCGCTTATTTCTCAAAGTGAAGTAGAGGATATAGCAAATATCGTTTCGTTTGGTACATTTATCGTACTTTTTGCCGGTGCACTTGCTTATCCGCTTCTTTACGTATTCGGAGCAGAGAAATCTGATGGAATAGTACTTGGAGGGGGCATGGGAGGCCTCTTCGTTGCGATTGCTTTACAGGGAGCTGTTGGGTATATAGTTGAAATATTAGCAGCATCAAGCTTACCGATCGCTTCTTCTTTGCATGTTCCTATCTTATATACTCTCTTTGGGATGGTAATGTATATTGCTTCTTACTTTATTGCGCTGTCTATCTATCGGAAGAGAGAGTTTTAGTATGAATTGATTTTAAAGTAAAGACTACAAAGCGTTCTTCAAGGCTATTTGTCAACAAATAATTCAAACAACAAAACAGCCACAACATTTGATAAACTAAGCAAACAAGATCTCAAAAATATAGCCCATATTATTGGTGATCAAGCTTAACTTATTAAGGTTTTCACAAAAGTTAATTGTGTCCTCTATACACTTGTATTATAGTAAAAGATGCAGTTTTAAAATGAGAAAGGAGATTATATGGGGAATTCGTTTAAACAGGCTTCAAACGTATCAAAAAACGCTTTTATTGCTACACTGATTTTGTATATCATTATTGTAGCGTCTTTTATTCCGTCAATTGTATTTGCGGGAGCTTTCTTTGCTATAGTAATTAAAATAGCAGCAGCACTTTTAATCTTAGTAACAATCCTAGGAATGATTTATTCGCTCTTCATTAGAGGCGGTCAAAAATTTCTTTTTTTACTGTTACATGCCGCTTCTTTATTGATTGTTTTGTTTAGTATCTCTGCTTTTATGCTCGCTAAAAGCGCCGAGTTGACATAGTGAAGAGGAATTACATATGCAAAAAGGCAGGAGAAATCCTGCCTTTTTTATTTTTGTATGATTTCAAGAGGACTCGTATGTTCTAGGGAGGCAATGCTGACTATTTGGCTAAACTTGTTTAACAAGAAGAAAAGAAGGAAAAGGAAGAAAAAGGATATGTGATAATTTGGAAATGGTCATAGCTATGGCAGCAGGCATGGGATTTCTTTTCTCTTTTTATCTTTTTTACATTCACCTTGTTATAAGTGGAAGAAGGGGTAAACCTTTGAGTGAAAGTCAAAGTTATATGTTGAGAGGAGTAGCTGTAATCGTTCTTTTAGTCAGCTTTATTTTAGGAAGTCACTTTTTATAAAAGATGATTGATACATAATGTTGAGTGTATCCCTCAATCTAAAAGAATGCTGCCACTATCAAGCTAGGCGGGTTGAAAAAGAGAGGAGGCTACTAAAATGAAATGGTACAAGCACGCGCTCATTCCTTTAGCTATAGGCTTTTTAAGCTTCGTATGTTTTATGATTTATAGTAAAGCAGCAGCAAATACGAGTCTTCAGCTAAACCAGGCGCTGTTTATTTCCATAGGAATAGGTATTGGAGCAGTCCCAGTCTCATTTTTTGTAGAGTATCAAAAGAACAAAGAACATAAAAAGTTTCATAGCTGAGTTATTTACCAATTGGCCGTTCGTTCTTTATTTTGTTTGTTAAAAAGGATGTGATGACCTGTTAATTCTCTTAAAGATTGGTATGTTGTTTTTTATCATTTTACTGCACGTTGCCTTTCGAAAACTGATTTTTTATGCCCATAACAAACAAAAGAAATCCCCAAAAGAAGGGAGAAGGATATTAATAGAAGGATTTTTAATTATGTTAGTCATCCTGTTATCTATCATGAATTTTTTAAAGTATTATTATTCTAGCAGTTGATTGAAGAGCAAGGCGAAGACTCCTGCGGGAAGAGCGGGACAGATGAGACCCCGCAGGAGCGCAAGCGACGAGGAGGCTCATCGCCCGCCCACATAGACTCTATAGTTACTATAGGGTCTAGTTATCTTGCTTTATTTATAATTAAGAACCACAGTTTATCTGAAAAATAACTAAAAGAATAAATAGCAAGAATTTTTAAGAAAATTTTAATAACTTGCTAAGAAACTTCTAATTTCCTCTTTATTTTTTTGTAAGTTGTCTCCTTTAAGATAAAAGTAATCGAGTAGCCCACCTTATTTTAAATAGATCAAAGCTAAATAAGGTTGTATGACCAAAATACGAATGGGTAACCTCACTACTTAAAATGGAGGCTGATGTACACTTATGAATCTAGAGGTTTTTCGAAATTACTCCTTGCAGCATTTGAAGAAAGATATACTATCGGGTATTGTTGTTGGCATTATAGCTATACCTTTAGGGTTAGGATTTGCGATAGCTTCTGGAATATCGCCTGTTACAGGACTTTATACAACGATTGTAGCGGGCTTGCTAATTGCTATTTTAGGTGGATGTAGGTTTCAAATTGCCGGACCTACTGGTGCGTTTGTTCCTGTTTTATTAGGAATTGTGCTGCAATATGGCTATGAAAGCTTATTAATTGCCGGCTTTATGTCCGGAATTCTCCTGATTATCTTTGCGCTCTGCAAAGTAGGAGCTTTAATCAAGTATTTTCCGTCATCTATTATTGTAGGATTTCAGTCAGGAATTGCGCTGATTATCTTTAGCGGGCAGATTCCAAACTTCCTCGGGCTGCACGCTATTGAAAAATATCAGTATTTTCATTTAAATATAAAAGAGATCTTTGGTAATTTACACTTCATCAACATCTATAGTATCGCTACAGCAGGATTGTGCTTAGCTACGATTTTAATTGTTCTTTACTTTTCACCTAAGTCGCTGGGGATGTCCTATTTACTTGGAATCATTGTATCAACGGGCTTGGCATCTTTTTTCTTTTCCAATCAGTTTGAAACCATTGGTTCCATTTACGGAGAGATACCTCGTCATTTCCCGGCGCCAGTGTTTCCAGATATAACAGTGGAGAGGGTTGTCACTCTTTTACCTTCTGCGTTTGTGATTGCTATACTTGTAGGGTTACAGTCTTTACTGACAGCTCGCGTTGCGGATGAAATGACAAAATCAAAGCACAGCAGCAAAAAAGAACTGATTGGCCAGGGAATCGTAAACATGGTGACGCCGATGTTTTCAGGTATTCCCGCGGCAGGAGAGATTGCAAGAACGGTTACCAATATTAAAAACGGCGCTTCTTCCCCAATTGCAGGCATTACGCATGCTATCTTTGTATTAATTGTGCTGCTAGTGCTCGCCCCGTACGCTTCGTACGTTGCGCTTGCCAGTCTTGCGCCAGTTTTGATGGTCGTAGCATGGAATATCAGTAAAAAAGAACAGTTTGCAAAGGTGATAAAAGAAAAATCATTTCATTCACTGGTTTTACTTACGACATTTTCGTTAACGGTGTTTACAAACTTGACAATTGGAATAGCCGTCGGGTTGTGCTTATGTGGTATACACTTTATGGTGAAAAAGAGCCGCGAAAAACAAAAGCTATTAAGAAAAACAGGTTAATGGAAGCATATAATAATACATGGAAAAACCCCCACTTTAAGCCTGGAGAGTGGGGGTTTTAGTAGTAATAAAAAGGGATGTCCCAATTACTTTCCTTCAAACCAGCAGCGGGCGTTATCAAAAAGCATGTGCTGAATCTGCTGTTCGGTTACGCCTTTTCTTTTTAATTCCGGCACGACTTCTTCTAACACAAAGCTCATTGACCATTTTGGAAAACGTTCTTCAATTACGCCTTCTGGAAACCAATCCATTGTACAGCAGTAGTCTTGTGAGAGAAACATGCGGTTTGAATAGCCTTGTTTAGCTAACTGGATGACCGTATTATTTCTATTTTCAGTTGAACATTCTCTAGTCAGGCCGTAGCGGTCCATACCGATAAAGGCACCTTGACTTAATATGTTTGAAATATACTCGAGATTATCCGTATCTCCCGTATGTCCAATCAGAATTTGATTTGGATTAGCGCCTTCATCCAGTAAGATGTCAAGCTGCTTTAAGCCTGTGCCGCTTGCAGGATGTGAATGGGTCATAATTGGCACGCCCGTTTTTTTATGAGCTCGTGCTACGGCACGCATTACTTTTTCTACATCAGCCGTTACGCCAGGTGCATCTGTGGCGCATTTTAGAAAACCTGCTTTAATCGACGTGTTTTGAATGCCAACTTCGATGTCTCGAACAAACAGATCTGCCATGTAGTCAATGCCACGAGTTTGAAAGTGAGTAGGGATGTAGTTATACGTATAAATTCCTGTGGCTGCGATGATTTGAGTGTCCGTTTCACGGGCAATTTTTTCAATAAAACGAATATCACGTCCTTGTTCCATCACCGTAGGATCACAGATTGTGTTAACTCCAAGCTTCTTCGCACGATTTACTTGTTCCACTGCTTTTGCAACTTCTTGTTCTTCATCATATAAATGAGGAAACTGTGCGTGAACAGATTCAGAACGAACGCGCATATGTTCATGGATTAACGTTAGCCCTAGTTCGGACGTATGGACCGGGCCTGTTACAGAATTGATAAATGTCATAGTATGATTCCTTTCATCATATACCCGTAAATCAAACAGCGGGTGATTAGGTACAGTTTTAATATAATCTGTTTTTATATATAGACTTCTGTTATAAAAAAACACATATTGCATTATACAATATATATGTTGTCTTACACAACAGGCGGGCCTTTTACTCACTATGACAAAAAATCCTTCTTTCCAAACAGGAAGAAGGACTAGTTATATTGATAATTACCCAGCATTTACACTGTAATTATCACCATTTAGTTTACGGAATTTTAAATAGCTGCCAACTCGCCAAATGACAATATATATAAAAGCTAATGTCATCGTTAAGACCGCGAAGTCTATGGAATCTAAGCCTTTAAAGTACTGGCTCAAAGCCATTCTTATGAAGATAATAGCAATAATCACATATTTAAAATTTTTATTTGGCTTTGAGTAAATGAAGCCGTCTTCTCTTACTTCATAGTCTGTTTGGCTAAGCATAATGAGTCCGAATATAACACCTAATACACCAGCAATCAGCATTTCCCAGTAGGGAGGTAAGTGAAAGAGCTGGCCCGGTATGTGCATCAGCTGACTTAGACTAAGGGAAAATGCAATCAATATGAGAAAAATAGGTGCTAATATACCAAGTCCATTCTTTTTAATGGGCTTATTTTTCTTTTTCATCTTTCTCCAAATAATGAGTCCAATAAGGGCAATAACAAATAGATAAATAAGCAGCATTTCCATCGTAATTTTGCCTCCTTTTTTATTTCTACGTTCGTACAATACACTATTTAGTATAAACAATGAAAGGAGGGAGATAAAAGTGCATTCTTTCATTTTTTACACATGAGAATTCTCACTATTTTTTAGTGGTGTCGTTTTATGGTTTATACGTCTCATTACTGTTTCTTTCTTTTTTACCACAATATGTTAGAATTGTAGAAAACGAGAAAACGTAGTGCAAGCAGATTTTGTTTACAAGCTGCCACAGTTATAGAGGTGAATGAGTTGAGGTTAGGAAATCAATTAAAAAAATTAAGAGAAGAACAAAAAATGTCTCAAGAAGAGGTTGCTACGCAGGTGCGTGTACCTATACAAAACATACATAAATGGGAAGATAATAAAAGCTACCCTGATATCCAGCAACTTTTAAACTTAAGCGACATCTATGGAACAACTATTAATGAGTTTATTAAAAATGATGCTACATTACAGAGTAGAATAAACATTATTGAAGAAGAAAAAGAAGATGACGATGAACTGTTTCACCCAGGTTTTTATATTGGAATAGGCATCATGTTTCTTGGTACTTTACTTAGCCTGATCATCGGCAATCTTACAATCACGATGGTGACCAACATCGCTGGAATGCTAATTGCTTGTTTTTATAAAGGTATCTTAAAACTTTTGCAAGATATCAAAAAGGATTTTTATGAACAAGGATAAAAGGGTGAAAACATATAAAATCCTTAAAACGAATAGTATAGGTTATCAATGAAACCTAAAGCAGAAAGGTGGTGTAGTGATGATCAAGTCAAAGCTTTTGTGGAAAGTTATTGGCCTAGAAATCTTAGTTATCTTTTGGTTTGTAGTAAACGGTGCATACGTGAGCATGACGCATCCTACTACACATTATCTTCAGTTTTTAGGAATCGTCCCTTTGGCGATTGGAATAGCATTTTATCTAACAAAAGCAAAAAAGTGGCCGCATTTTTTCTTCTTTCAACAAAACATGTCGTTTAGAACGAGAATCCCGTTTCTTTCTCCGCTTCTTTTGTATTTGCTTATTATCCTCATTGGTAACAAAGGTGTATACGGAAATTCCATTGCAGATCTTGTTCTTATTTTGCTTACCCAAACTCTAGTCATAGCATTTGTAGAAGAGATGGTATTTAGAGGGTTTATCCTTAATTTGCTGCTATCAAAAAGCTATAAAGTGGCGGTTCTTCTATCATCGTTTCTATTTGCCTTTACGCACAGTTTGAATATGCTAAGCGGTCAATCCGTAGCAAATACGATTTTTCAAATTTTATTTGCATTTGTTATTGGGTTGGTCTTGGCTTTACTGATCGTTCACGGTCAATCGATTGGAATTACGATTGTATTTCACGGCTTAAATAATTTTCTCCAGTTTACAATCCCTGTCAACGCTAACGATTCTTTACTTATTAATTACGCGCTGCTTCTATTTTTAAGCGGATATGCCTTCTATTTATGGAACCGAAAATCTACTTTATCTGTTTCTCAACATCAGATTAGTAGCTAATCAAAAGAGACTTCAACAACAGTATTTTAGTTGAAGAAACATCTGAACGATGAATGGAGATTCTTGATGGAGAATCAAACTCGTTCGGATTTTTTGTTATTGTGATGAACGTAGGTTTCGTTTATGTGAGTAGGTGCTTCTAGCGGTTGATTGGAGGGCAAGGCGAAGACTCCTGCGGGAAAAGCGGAATAGGTGAGACCTCGCAGGAACGTAAGCGACGAGGAGGCTCAGCGGGCGCCCACGGAAAGCGAAGCCTTGCATGGAAATCAACAGCGATGTAGCGAGTGCCCAAACTAGCTCATGTATCCAATTCGCTCGCCTTTAGATTGAATTGCTTTAGTTGTGTCCCACTCTCTTTTTAGTGTTTCGAAGCAGGTATTAATCTACCCAAAGCTGAATAACTTCTATGGCTAATGCTACTAAATTTAATTTGTTGGGACTTCATTAAACGCAAAAGGGGAGAACTATATGTTTGAAGAAAAAGTAGGGATCATTACGGGTGGAACGTCGGGGATTGGCTTAGCTACAGCGGAATTACTCGCAAAAGAGGGCATGCATATCGTGATTGCTTCTAGAAATAGTGAAAAAGGAGAAGAAGCTCTTTCTGTATTAAGAAAGTGGTCTCCTCACTCTCTTTTTATCAAAACGGATGTAACGAATAGTCAAGATGTCAAAAATCTCGTGTGCCAAACATACTCTACATTTGGAAAAATTGATGTGGGCTTTAATAATGCGGCTAACACGGAGGCAGCTTCTAATGCTACCCATGAATTCAAAGAAGAAGACTTTGACCATTTAATAAACGTTACGTTAAAAAGTGTATGGCTTTGTATGAAATATCAGCTGCAGGTAATGACCAAACAAAATAGCGGGGTCATTGTGAATACGTCGTCAATGGACGCTATTTTATGTTCAGCAGGGACTGGCGTATATGCGGCTGGGAAAAGCGGTGTGATCGCTTTAACAAAATCAGTTGCTCAGGAATATGGTCATCAAAATATAAGAATTAACTCTTTTTGCCCAGGTGCATTTCGTACGCCTATGTTAGAAGAAAGATCTTCAGATTTATCTTCAGAGGAAAAAGTAAAGCTCAATGAATCCTATCAAAAGCTCAATGCGCTAGGCAGAATTGGTGATCCGCTTGAAGCGGCAAAAGCAGTAAAGTGGCTTCTTTCGGACGACGCATCTTTTGTTACAGGGCAAAATATTATTGTAGACGGTGGGATTGGGTTTAGGTTTGAGTAAGATTAATGAAATAAAAAGGTATTTAAGGGGATGCTTATGTCTTTCATTCTTAATAATTGCATGGCCATTAGTATCATATTTGTGATAATCCTTTTTGGAAGTATGATGTTTAACAATAGAATAGCCGTTCTGGTTATTTCTTTCGTTACTGTATTATTTGGTTTATTTCTACTTCTTTACTCTTTTGGGAAAATAAGCGGGTTTGATGCTCTAGACATTCAGATAAAAGGTTTAATAATTATCGGAGAAGGTTTACTCTTACTTGTTGTTACAAGCGTATTCATTTCTGTCCAAGAGGCAAAAAAGAAAACGATGTAAAGTAAAAGAGAAAATGGCTGCTAGAGGCGGTGATGAAATGGCAATTGGAGTTGCATTAACGATTTTAGTATTAGGTCTTATGTTTGCAGGTGGACTATGCCAAGGGAAATCAGCTAAAAGAAAATATATAGTGTGGGGAACAACAATCATATTGATTATAGCTCCATTCTTTTCATGGGTCGTTTCAATTTTGTTTGCGATTAGCCAGGAAGAAGGTTTTGCGGGAGTTGCATTAATGATGTTATTGTTTCCGTTTTTCTTTTTAGTAGGACTCGTTACGCTGTTAATCGGAGTCTTTAAGAAAGAGAGTGCGAATAAATCTATTTAAGAAAAAGAAAGAACAATCAAGAGTACAGCTGATAGTAATATGACTCCGAAATAACTAAAGTAAAATTTTTAATCTATTGATAAAAAAAGCCAATTCGAGTTAAATTCGAATTGGCTTTTTCATTTTTGGGAACGACTGTTATGCAAATATACTTTTGACTAAAGTATGAATCTCTTTTATTCCTCTTCTGGTTTTGAAGATAGCACTTCTTTTTTTAGAAAGAAGCATAAAACAAAGGAAATGATTGTAAGCACAAATGCGTAAGTATAGATATGTTGAAATGATTCAATAAATAAAACTTTGATTTTTATAAATAATTCTGGAGTAAGACCGTTTGGAATTCCTCCTGCTGCCAGGCTATTCATATTATCTGCCATACTTTTTGGCAATTCATCACCTAAACTACTTAGCTTTGAAGTAAGTGTGGAAGATAATAGCGTCCCAAACATACTTACTCCCACAGTTGCGCCAATAGACTGAAACAATGGAACGGTTGCTAATGCAATTCCTTTGTGTTCTTTTTCTACAGATTCTTGAACAATTAAGTTATCTCCGCCAAACATGACGCCTAAGCCAAGACCGGTAATAAAAAAGAAAATGATGACCTGCAGGGTAGTGGTGCTAATATTTAATTTAGAAAATAAATAAAAGCCAATAACAGGCATAATGAAAGAAATTACAAACAATTCGCGGTACCGAACTTTTGTTAATAGAAACCCAGAAACGATTGAAGTTGCAACAGCACCTACCATCATGGGCAAAGTTAAATACCCAGATTCCGTAGGGGTAAGGCCTAATACGTTTTGTGCAAAGTAAGGGAAAGATGAGAATGATCCCATTAATCCACAGCCTACAGTAAAAACAAGCAGTGATAATACTAAAATATTACGATTTTTAAATAGATGCAGCGGTACGATAGGTTCAACCACTTTTGATTCTACCCAAATGAAAAGTCCAATTAAAAGTACGCCTACACATAGTAGCGAAATGATGAATGGAGAGCTCCACGCATATCCTTCGTTCTCGACTAAAACAGGCGTAATTAATAACGAAATGATCGCAGCTACCAGAATAATGGCTCCAGCCCAATCAATCGTTACTTTTTTTCTTTCATGTGTTTCTTTTAACCCACTTGCTAAAAAAATAACTGCTATTAATCCTACTGGAATATTTACGAAGAAAATCCAGTGCCAGCTTGCTTGATCTACAAAAAAGCCTCCCATTAACGGCCCTAAGAGCATAGGGATAAACATAACTGGACCCATAAACGCTTGAACTTTTGCTCGTTGTTCAACGGGGAACAAATCACTCGAAATCGTCATGGCTAATGGCATGAGGCCACCCGCGCCAAGTCCTTGAATTCCTCGTCCAATTAAAAGCATAATCATGGAATGAGAAAGCCCGCATATAATGGAGCCACCGATAAAAAAAGCCATAGAAGCGAAGTAGACTTTTTTTCGACTAAATAAATCGGCTAATTTCCCTAGTATAGGCATAAAAGCAGATAGCGCTAGCATATAGATGCCTGCAACCCAGCCATACATAGATAATCCGCCAAGATCACGTATAATCGTTGGCATGGCTGTATTCACAACCGTTTCATCAAGCTCAGAAAAAATAATTCCAATCATTAATCCAGTCATTACTAATATTTTATTGTTTTTATTATTTAAAACTTGTTCTCCAACATTTGAGATGTTTTCCATATTGCGTTTCCTCTCGTGAAATTAGTAGAAATAGTCACTAAACAGCATGTGAATTATTTCTCGTTATTATCTCTATTAGTTTCTCGGGGGTTTCGATTTCTAAATCTCGGTGTTCTAGATTCAGCACCGCCTCCCCAAGGTCCACGCTCAAAGCCCCTTGGCCCGTGCTCTGGAACACCACCAAAGAATCTATGGTGAGGTCCAAATCCTCGCAGATCATTAGGATGTCGAAATTCTTGGCCTTCATCATGACCTTGTTTTAACATTTCTTCGTCTAAGTAAGTATTTAACTTCTGCATTAAATGTGAAAGAGTATCCTGCTCTTCTTCTGAAAGAACATCAAAGATGCCGGAGTTATTGTTTTGTTCCTCCGTAGCCTCGATAGCCTCTAGTCCAGCTTCTGTTAACTCAACGGAAAGTACTCGTCGATCTTTCTCAGATGGTGTACGAACAATGTAACCTTTTCTTTCTAACTTACCAAGTAATTCACCTATTGACTGAGGCCTCATGTCCAGTAAGTACGACAGCTCTTTTTGTGTAGTTTTAGGCTGCAATTTTAGTAATTTTAATATCCGTCCTTGCCCTCGGTGCTGATCACCTAATGCTCCAGCATCTCTTCTGTTGATGAAGTAGTATCGCTGATATCTTGCCAGCTGTCTCTGGAACCTGAAAAATTGATCAATTAAATCTTGCTCGTGTAAATATTCGTTATCTCTTTCATTCATGATAAAAGCCTCCTTGCTAATTTAACGTTATCCTTATCTGCACAAAAAATGTTATCTTCTCAAAAAGATAAGGTACCTTATCAAATAATAAAGGTACCTTACTAAAATGTCAACATCTTATAAAAAAGATACTTTGGCAAAGTTAAACATATGTATAAAAGCTGGAAAGAGTTCTGTAAGTAGACACATTGCCGAATAGTTGAAGAAAGGTTTTGCTAAGAAATTCCGTTCTGAATAATAGTAAAGTTTTCGGTGCTGAAATCCGAAGGGCAGTCACTGTTTCTTACATAAGTGTATTTGCTAAAAGGTCTAAAATAATTATTCCTATAATTAAAGTATGAATTGCGTTTGTTTTTCGCGTTTTTATTTAAAATTACTGAGATTAATCCTAGAATAGTAATATAACTAACGTAGAAAGAAGTATAAAAACCCTAATTTAATAGGTTTTTTTAAATATTCCATAAAATGATAGGTAAATTATAACTTACAATTCTGATAAAAATACTATAAATTATATTTTATATAAGATATTATGTTTACCGAACTTAAAGGAGTGTGTATGATGCCGTTCAGTTATGTTTCTCACTTACATTGTCCTAAATGTAAAAAAGAATATAGTCCCAAAGAAAAACATCAATTATGTGAATGTGGTTCACCTTTATTAGTAGCGTATGATTTAGAGAGATTAAAAGGCAATCTAAGTCCAGAAGATGTCCAAAGCAGAGAACCAAATCTATGGAGATATCATGAACTGCTTCCAGTAGAAGATCCTAAAAACGTCGTTTCCTTAGGAGAAGGGATGACTCCGCTTATAAAAATGCCTAAGCTAGGGAAAGAAATGGACATTACAAACTTATATATGAAAGATGAAGGCATTATTCCAACGGGATCATTTAAAGCTAGAGGCGCCGCTGTGGGGGTGTCAAAAGCAAAAGAACTGGGCGTTGAACAGTTAGCGATGCCTACAAATGGCAATGCCGGAGCTGCTTGGTCGCTGTATTCGTCACGTGCTGACATAAAAGCAACCGTTGTGATGCCAAAAGATGCACCTGTTATTACAAGAAATGAGTGTGCTGTCGCTGGAGCTGACCTTTACTTAGTAGATGGACTCATCAGTGATGCTGGCAAAATTGTCGGTGAGGCTATAAAATCATGGGGTCTTTATGATGCTTCTACGCTTAAAGAGCCGTACCGAATCGAAGGTAAAAAAACAATGGGCCTAGAAATGGCTGAACAGTTTTCTTGGAATCTTCCTGATGTGATTTTATATCCAACAGGAGGAGGAGTTGGTTTAATCGGAATCTATAAAGCGCTAAATGAATTAAAAGAGCTTGGCTGGGTTAAAGGTGATCTGCCTCGCCTAGTTGCGGTACAAGCTGAAAACTGTGCGCCTATTGTAAAAGCATGGAATGAAAGAAAACAAGAATCTGAATTTTGGCCGGATTCTTCAACCATTGCCTTTGGTATCAACGTACCAAAAGCAATCGGAGACTTTCTTGTTTTAGAAGCCGTATACAATACAAATGGATGTGCGATTGCAGTGGACGAAGATAAGATTGTGGAGGAACAAAAAAAGGTTGCACAGCTTGAAGGTTCGTTCATTTGTCCGGAAGGCGCTGCTACATTCTTAGCTGCACGCCGTTTGCGAGAAGAAGGATGGATTAAAGAAAACGAAACGGTTGTTGCTTTAAATACAGGACTTGGCGTTAAATATCCAAATACGGTAGACATCGAAGTCCCTGTTTTAGAGCGAAATGGCAGCCTTACTAAAAAATAAAGCAAGAAACACCTAAATAGATCTCCGTCTAATCGGGGGTCTATTTTTTGTTTTCACTCATTCAATATAAGAAATAGTAAACGTGAAATTTAGACTTTTTTAAATATATTGACTTATTTTAACTGGTAATCTATTATTCAATTAAACAAATTGATTTACTATGAATTGAAGCTGAATGCTACCAGGCAACTGGGGCCAGACTATCGCTCAAGCGAATAGACTGGTCCTTTTTGCTTTTTTGGGAATACGGCTATATTCAAGAAAATAAATTTGTTATTAAAAAATGAAAGCTCTCTTTCTAGGGAACTTACGAGGAGGACGTATCATGAGTACAGTTAGCAAAAGCGCAGCAAAAAATTCAGTTTTAGAAGTACAGCCTATCGCTGGTCACATTGGAGCAGAAATAAAAGGAGTGCATTTATCTTCGAATTTAGATGCTGAGACAGTCAGCGCCATTAACGAAGCTCTGCTAAAGCATAAAGTGGTCTTTTTTAGAGGACAAGGGCATATTGACGATGCTGAACAAGAGGCTTTCGCTGCGTTATTTGGTGAACCAGAAGCACATCCTACCGTTCCTATAAAAGAAGGCAGCAATTATTTATTTGAACTTGATTCTGAACAAGGGGGACGAGCTAACTCTTGGCATACCGATGTAACGTTCATCGATACATACCCAAAGGCATCTATTCTTCGAGCCGTAGTTGTCCCAGAAGCAGGAGGAGATACAGTTTGGGCAAATACAGCAGTTGCCTATCAAAACCTCCCTTCGGAGCTTCGTCACCTAGCTGATCAACTTTGGGCGGTGCATACGAATGACTATGATTATGGTGGAAGACATCCTAATCGTTCACAAGAAGATTTGGAACGTCATCGTAAAGTATTCGCTTCTACTGTCTATGAAACAGAACATCCAGTTGTAAGAATTCACCCCGAAACGGGAGAGCGTACGTTAGTGTTAGGACATTTTGTGAAAAAAATCAAAGGGCTATCTTCTTCGGATTCCAATCATCTTTTTTCGGTTCTGCAAGATCATGTAACAAGATTAGAAAACACAGTTCGCTGGCACTGGAAAGCGGGTGATATTGCTATCTGGGATAACCGGGCAACCCAGCATTATGCAATTAATGACTACGGAGAAAAGCACCGCGTGATGAGACGAGTTACCTTGGTTGGTGAAGTGCCTGTGAGTATCGAAGGACAAACGAGTATTACTTATAAAAAAGAAAGCTAAAAATAGGGTTCTATTTTGTATCAGTAAGTTTCTTTGAAAGCAGAGGCAGGTGAGATAAAAGGTTGGGATCCCTAAGAAGGGACTTATAACATGTTATAAGTCCCTTCTTAGGGTCTTTACACAAATTTACAGGTATAAAGGTAACTTCAGTTAAAGAAAAGTGACCTATCATAAAGAGTGATTTATTGTCATTAAGAATGCGATAAAGCCCAAGAATGTAGCCACTAGTTTCTCTTTCGTTTTAGAACGAAGACGAGAAAAAACGACTTATAAATTGTTTTCATTTATCTTAGATAAAATGTCAAATATTTATTTTGTGTAAATAATTGTAATATTTGTGAATCTTTATATTCAAAACTATACGGATACGTTTAGGTTTAAAGTTCGTCTAAGAGGGTATTTGAAAGAAGAAAGATAGCATCTTTATAGCCCTAAAAACAGCTTGATGAAGGAGTTGAGTGCAATTACTATATCATACTACTTGAAGAATATGCCAAAAGTCACATTGGACACTAGCTTGCTTTTGCAAGAGAAGATCTATACGAAGTCATGAACGGTGATACGGAGAAAAAAGTTGAATTCTATCCTTACAACACAACTCGGTCAGGTTTTGAATCCTAATAGCTAACAGGTTATAACAATAATTGTAAGATAATCTGATTAAAAATTACTGCCAAGCACATTATAAACTAAATACTTTATTTTTAACGATAAGGTACTATTTCGACGAGTGAAGCCCCGTAGAAAGCGTTTTCTATGTTTGATAAAGATTGCTTCTTTAGTGGAGGTGAATTGCTACTTGATTTGGGCTGAAATAAAAAAATTTATTTTAGCTTTAATTAATTTCTTTATCAACGTTCATTCTTCAGCATTTTTTTGGCTCTAACCCCCTTAGCCATAACCTTTTTTAATATTTAACATCACATGAATAGTTTTCTTTTTTTACTTAAAAATAAGAAGTGTTCCAACACATTTAAGTGTGAAATACAGTAAGTCAAATTTGACTTTACTACTCAGTCTTGTATAATCGTATACCGCGGAGGTGACGTAATGAAATGAAGTTTAACAAGAAAAAAATTAACGTCGTAGATATTGACAAAGCTAAAAAAAGCGTCTTTGCTACAGGGGTAGGAAACGCGATGGAATGGTTTGACTTTGGCTTGTATTCATATTTAGCCGTAATTATTAGTCAAAACTTTTTTAGCGCAGTTGAAAATGATCAGCTCAAATTAGTGTTCACATTTGCCACATTTGCGATTGCCTTTTTAATGCGTCCATTAGGCGGTGTTATATTCGGTAAAATCGGGGACAAGTTAGGAAGGAAAGTCGTTTTAACCACCACCATTATTTTAATGGCCTTTTCCACATTACTCATTGGGTTGTTACCTACATATGATCAAATCGGTATATGGGCACCCATCCTTTTATTAATTGCACGAATCATTCAAGGTTTTTCAACTGGTGGCGAATATGCTGGTGCGATGGTGTATATTGCAGAATCGTCTCCAGACAATAAGCGAAATGTGCTTGGAAGTGGACTAGAAATCGGTACACTTGTTGGCTATATTCTTGCTTCACTACTAGCCAGCTTACTGTTTTTTGTTCTCTCGGATAAACAGATGGCCTCATGGGGCTGGAGAATTCCCTTCTTATTAGGATTGCCTTTAGGACTTATTGGTTTTTATTTACGAAGAAGTTTAGGGGAAACACCTATTTTTGAAAATGAACTTTCCAACGAAGACGAAGTTGAAGAAGAAAGCTTCCTCTCTATTTTAAAAAATCACAAAAAAGATGTGTTTGTTTGTTTCGTAGCCGTGGCTTTCTTTAACATTACAAACTATATGCTATTATCGTACATGCCTTCTTATTTGAATGAAATTATTGGTTTATCAAACACAGTTGGTACGGTATTAATTACGGCAGTTATGATTTTAATGGTGCCGCTTGCTCTTATGTTTGGAAAACTGAGCGACAAAATCGGAAACAAGAAAGTTTTCTTAATCGGTTTAGGCGGATTGAGCTTACTGTCAGCCTTTTCGTTCTATTTAATCAATCTAAACGGTTTAATCTTTGTTTCAATCGGTATTCTTATTCTAGGTGTTTTACTTGCTACGTATGAAGGAACAATGCCAGGAACGCTGCCAACGATGTTCTACACAGATATTCGCTACCGAACATTAGCGATTACGTTTAATGTTTCAGTTTCTATCTTTGGTGGAACGACGCCATTAGTTGCGACATGGTTAGTTCACGCAACGGGCAATCATTTAGCTCCAGCGTTCTATTTAACGATTGTGAGCATCATCGGATTTTTCGTAATCTTGTTCCTGTTTACGAACACGGCAGGAAAATCACTGAAAGGTTCATACCCTACAGTTGCTTCTAAGTCTGAGTACAATGAAGCGGTCGAAAATCCAAAAGATTCATTATGGTGGCACACAGAGCAAACAGAAAAATAAAGTAAATAAACAGCAGCTGCTGCATTAACTGCTGCGCAAAATATGAACACTGAAAAAGAGCCTTCTCCTTGTATCGCATAGAGAAGGCTCTTTTTATCATTCAATCATTTATCCCATTCCCTGTATTTGCTATCTTTGATTCTGTATGTTACGATTAAGTTAATTATTTTTGTTCGGTATAAGATTGAGAGAAGAGAAATCTCTTCCATAGAATTTTTTATCTTAAGATAGTATGGTTGGACAAGGGTAGTAATACAAGCGTGGAGTATTCCACACCAGGAGGCACTATTATGGAACAAGGTACAGTGAAATGGTTTAATGCAGACAAAGGCTTCGGCTTTATCGAAATTGAAGGCGGAGACGATGTATTCGTACATTTCAGCTCTATTCAAGGCGAAGGCTTTAAATCATTAGAAGAAGGTCAAAAAGTAACGTTTGACATCGAACAGGGCCAACGTGGAGCACAAGCTGCTAACGTTCATAAAGTAGCATAATTAAAACTAAAAAAGACTCCACATAGGGGTCTTTTTGCTTTGGATTTTAATAATTTAAAAAGATTACTTAAAAAATAAGTATAGACATTGGAAGACAAAATGCTATTAAAGCAGAGCTACCTATATGTAAAATCCCGTGTCCCAAAAAAATAGAAAAAACCCCCTTATGGTTATAGAGCTGTATGCTTTAGGAGTACATATACGCCTGAAGGTCTCAAAAATAACTATCCTTCGCTGGATTAACACATTATATTTCCCGATAAATAAAGTTAAAAATTTGATTATTTTTGATACGAGAGAGGATGAGGAATATGAGTGTAAGCTTATTTTCTAATGGAGAAATTGTAAATATAAAAGCATCTAATGAAAGAGTGATCATCTTAAAAAGCCATTACGTAAAAAATATGAAAAGATACTCTTATACAGTGGATAAATATCCAAGTACGTTTTTCTTTGAAGAAGAATTAATGAAACATGAATAAATATTGATTTATAGTTTGGATTTTGTCTATACTGTGCTATACTGAATTTACCATTTGTATTACCCATTACTATTTTTGTATTAATAAGCCCTATTCCTCAGTGGATAGGGTTTTATTATGACATTTTAAAAGAAATGAAAAAGACAGACTCCATGGAGTCTGTCTTTTTATATTTATGATGGATTACGCTTTTTGAACGTTAGAAGCTTGAGGGCCGCGTTGACCTTGTTCTACGTCAAATGTAACTGCTTGACCTTCGTCTAAAGATTTGAAGCCTTCGCTTTGGATTGCTGAGAAATGTACAAATACATCGTCTCCGTTTTCGCGTTCGATGAATCCAAAACCTTTTTCTGCGTTAAACCATTTTACTTTACCTTGTTCCATAATTGTTGCCTCCTAGTGTGACACGCACACATTGTGTTACTATCCTTGCTCAAATCTATAGACGAAAGTTATGTAACTTATCAATCTTTACCGAACAAAAATAATTCTTCTTAAACTTAACAGAAATAGGGACTTATTGCAAGGATAGAGTCTGTACAGCTAGAAGTTCTCTTTTATCTATGTTTGCACTATGTGAGCTAAAAAACGATACGTAAGCCTCCTTAGTTCAAATAAAGAGAATGTTTGTGGTACACTTGAATAGTAAAAAACATTTAAAAGTGAGGAATTATATGAACACAACTAAAAAACATCACAGGCCTAAGCGGCTAAAAATTGCTTTCCGAGCATTAATGGTCATTATCGGAGGAATTATTGCAGCTTACGGCTTAGAAACTGTCTTAATTCCAAACCATGTTTCAGATGGAGGGGTAACAGGCATTAGCATCGTTGCTTCAAACCTATTTGGCTTGCCACTTGGGGTGCTCATCGCCGTTATCAACATTCCTTTTGTATGGTTAGGGTATCAACAAATTGGGAAAAGTTTTGCCATATTTTCAATCCTCGGAATTGTCTCATTAGCTGTCGGTACTAGCCTCATGCATCACACTCCAGCAATTATTGAAGGAGATACACTACTCGTAACCGTTGTTGGCGGTATTATCCTTGGGTTTGGAATGGGAATTGCACTTCGTAACGGCGGGGCCTTAGATGGCATCGATATGCTGGCCGTGCTGCTTTCTCGAAAACTGCCGTTTGGAACAAGTGATCTTATTTTGTTCTTAAATGCATTTGTATTTATTTTCGTTTCATTAGTATTTGGTCTGCAAGGCGCGATTCTTTCTGCAATTGCATACTTTATTGCATCCAAAGTTATTCACATCGTAGAGGTAGGGTTAAGCGGATCGAAAACCTTCCAGATTATCACTTCTCAGCCTGCATTAATGGTAGAGACAATACGTGATCGTTTAGGTCGAAGCGCTACATACAAAGAAGCTTACGGCGGTTATTCTCATGAAAAATTTAAGGAAATCACATGCGTAATCAACCGCTTGGAAGAAAGCAAAATGAAAGAAATTATCAATGAAATTGACCCAACGGCTTTTGTTACGGTATATGACGTAGCGGAAGTTAAAGGCGGTAATTTCAGAAAGAATAATATTCACTAAGTTCACAAATCACTACATTCGTACGAACACTTTACAATAATTCACTTTTAGGCTGGAGTGTAGAGATAAGAAAAGCAGCGTGATGTTTTACATCCGCTGCTTTTTTATATCGTAAAATTCATTTAGTACAAGGCGCCCGTTGTATAGCTAAATTGTTTAGTGAGCGGAGGGTTTTAAAACGAGATATGCTAAAAAAGTGAAACGGTCAGAATTAAGGTGGATAAGGTATCAGCAGACATTAATGTGAGGATTTTTCTCTTCATCCAACAGAAAAAATCTCTGAACATAAAAGAACAGAGATTCAACAGAATGATGATTCTTATATAATACAAAGGATGACTTTTCCTGTCTCAGAAAGGTCATTTTTATTGTAACATCAGCAAGGTCTTAACGCTGTGAGATATCTCACAGCTAGGAAAGAAAAAATCTGTTATTGTGTAGAAGTCGGAGTAAACTTTCTTGATTATGTGCGCTTCTTTCATATGTATCGAACCTGCTGACTGAGATCAGCAGGTTTTTTATAGTATAACTTTCTCTATGAGGTAAGGGGAAAGAACGGGAAATCTTTATAGACAAATAGACTTTATACCATTTTACCTATACGTAAAATAGGTTAAAATAAAGAGGTGAGGCATGGAGAGAAAAGAGTTAAATAAGAGGTGCGTAACATTATAATCACAATTTATCTTACAGGGTTATGACGGTGATTATACTAAATGGTGAACGTTGAAAGGGGATACATAGTTTTGAACACAAAATATCTAGATTTACTTGCACAAAAGTATGATACGGAAGAAAAAGTGGTAACCGAAATTATTAACCTTGAAGCTATTCTTCATCTGCCAAAGGGGACCGAACATTTTGTCAGTGATTTACACGGCGAATATCAAGCCTTTCAGCACGTGCTGCGAAATGGTTCAGGAAATGTAAAAGAGAAAATCAAAGACCTTTTTAAAAATGTATTATCTGACAAAGAAATCAATGAATTTGCGACATTAGTGTATTATCCTGAAGAAAAATTACCGTTGATTAAAGCGCAGTTTCGAAACAAAAAGGAACTCTATCAATGGTATAAAGAAATCATTGATCGCATGCTTAATCTCATTTCGTACGCTTCTTCTAAATACACGCGCTCTAAACTGCGTAAAGCATTGCCGGCTCAATTTGTGTACATTATTGAAGAACTGCTATATAAAACGGATGAATTTACAAATAAAGAACAGTACTATACAAAGATTGTTCAGCAGATTATTTCTCTAGGACAAGCCGATAAGCTTATTATAGGACTTGCTTATACGACGCAAAGGCTGGTTGTGGACCATCTGCACGTAGTAGGGGACATTTATGACCGTGGACCTGAGCCGGATAAAATTATGGATACGCTCATTAATTATCACTCTGTTGATATTCAGTGGGGAAATCACGATGTGCTATGGCTAGGCGCTTTTGCGGGTTCAAAAGTGTGTCTTGCCAATATTATTCGTATCTGCGCGAGATACGACAATCTAGATATTATTGAAGATGTATATGGCATTAACCTTAGACCGCTTCTTAACCTGGCGGAGAAATATTATGATGATAATCCTGCTTTTAGACCAAAAGTAAGCTCGAGTGACAAACTATCCGATCACGAGCGATTACAAATTACGAAAATTCATCAGGCCATTGCGATGATTCAGTTCAAGCTTGAAAGTCCGATTATAAAAAGACGTCCTTTCTTTAATATGTCGGAAAGGCTGTTGCTTGAAAAAATTGATTACGATAAAAATGAAATTACGATATACGGAAACACGTATCCGCTAGAAAACAGCTGCTTTGCAACGGTTAATCCGGCGCAGCCTGATCAGCTATTAGAAGAAGAAGAGCAGGTAATGGAAAGACTGCTGCTTTCTGTGCAGCATTCGGAAAAGCTGGCGAGACATATGAAGTTTCTGATGAAAAAAGGCAGCCTTTATTTAAAATACAACGGAAACTTATTAATACACGGCTGCATTCCTTTAGATGAAGAAGGAAACATGGAAAAAATGACGATAGAAGATAAAACGTATGCAGGCCGTAACTTGCTTGATGTGTTTGAACATTATTTGCAAGAGGCATTTGCACATCCTGAAGAAACGGATGATTTGGCAACAGATATGGTCTGGTACCTATGGACAGGAGAATATTCATCACTCTTTGGGAAACGTGCAATGACAACGTTTGAAAGATATTTTATAAGTGATAAAACAACGCATAAAGAGAAGAAGAATCCATACTACTATTTACGGGAAAATGAGGAAGTCTGCCAAAACATTCTCGCAGAATTTAATCTGAATCCTGATCACGGTCATATTATTAATGGTCATACGCCAGTTAAAGAAATTGAAGGAGAAAACCCGGTCAAAGCAAATGGAAAGATGATTGTTATTGACGGCGGTTTTTCAAAAGCGTATCAGTCCACAACAGGGATTGCTGGATATACATTATTATATAATTCTTACGGCATGCAGCTAGTCGCTCACAAACACTTTAATTCAAAAGAAGAGATTTTATTAGAAGGAACGGATGTCTTATCCGTAAAGCGATTGGTTGACAAAGAACTAGAAAGAAAAATGGTTTTAGAAACAAACGTCGGAGAAGAATTATTAAAAGAAATTTCTATTTTAAAAGATTTAAGAAAATATCGCTATAGTTAAAGATAAAAAAAGAGCAGTATGCCTCTGGGGCTTCTGCTCTTTTTTATTTAGCGGTACTACACCGTCATTTCCCAGTTCGACATTTCCAGCCAGTTCTCTTGTTCACGATAATCGGGCATGATTTTCCCGACAAGACGCCAAAAGGACCGATCGTGATTCATATGAACCATGTGGCACATTTCATGAACGACTACGTAATCAATGACGTGCTGCGGTGCCATTGCCAGCCGCCAGTTAAAGGTTAGCTGACGCTTGGAATCACACGTGCCCCACGCTTTTTTGCTATCGGAAATCGAAATGGAGCGCGGCTTTGTTTTAAAATGTTTTTGATAGGAGGAGATACTCTTGGTTACTAGCGCTTTACATTGTTGATAGTAAAAGCGTTTGAGCGCTTGTTTTATCGCTTCATCGTCGTGCTGATTGACATAAATCTGAAGCGTGTTCGCTTCAAACACTACAGAATCCTTTGTAATGGTCGAATCGTGATGAATCTGTATCGGATAGTTTTTTCCTACATACAAAAAGCGTTCTCCGTGTTCATAGACTTTTTTCTTTGGTCCATGCGTTCTATCTTTCATTTCGTTTATTTTTTGCTGAATCAATGCCCAGTTGTTCTCTAATAACATACGTACTTGTTCAGTAGACGTTTCTTTAGGAGCAAGGACTTCGACCATGCCGTATCCGTCTACTTTAATCGCAAAAGAACTTCGGTTTTTATATCGTATTTCGTAATGGATACTCTGATTTGAAAAAGTGTGTATCATGTTATCCTCTATATTGTACAGTTAAGCCTCTTAGAAATTTTCGTGCAAAATTTTCTTTGCACGGTTTGTAATTTTTGTGGCCTTTTTTTCGTAATAAAGCACCTAATTCTGCTTTAGATACACGGATGCCACCGTCATCAAATACTTCTAACATCTCTTCACTGGTTAGGGACAAAGCAATTTTTACTTTTTTTAATAAGACGTTGTACATATTTTGATTGCTTTGAACCGGCGCTGGCGGTGCTTGCCCTGGTTTAGGGTCTTGTTTTCCTCTTTTAAAGGTAATAAAACCGTTTAAAAAAGAATCTAACATACTGTTACTGCACGTGATGTGTTCGTCCGCCTGAACTGCATCCTCGTCTTCTTCGTCCGGTGTTCTCGTAAGGATCTTTAATACGTCTTCTTTTGTTACGTCTACTCCGCCAAGATGAAAGATCTCTACCATTTCTGTATTTTTTAAATCCAAGGCATATCGTAATCTAATTAAAATATCGTTATTATCCATTCTTGCTCCTCCTATAACTTGCTTGCTGTATGTAAAAATCATGACTGCCACAATCTGAACGAACTTGGTTAATATCAGTACAATTATAGTAACAGGTTTCGCTGGAATTCTAGGTTATTCCATTCATTTCTACAAACATATAACTTCTCATATTTATCAGCCTTCGTCAACTCTTGAAAAAGAACGATTTGCTCATATTATGCCCGAACAGACTCTTTACCATAACAAAATTAGGCGCCGCAGTCTGCTAAAGGAAGCAGAGTCAGCTTTATTTTTTCAGAACGGATAGGATAATTTTTGAAGTTGGACGATCCCTTTGTGCTGCTAGAATGATATATCTTACTAAATAAATAGTTTTACGTATTTATTAAGTATGTAATTAGGAGTATGATAGTAGTAAAAAAAGAAAGAGGTCAACAGATGAATTCAACATACTCACCAAGAGAATCAACCAAAATCAAAGCTTTATCTATGCATGCGCTTTTTATCGCACTGACGTTTGTAGCGACAATGTTTATCAACATCAAGCTTCCAATCATGGGTAACGGAGGCCTCATTCATTTAGGCAACGTTCCTCTTTTTATAGCAGCTTTTCTTTACGGTAAAAAAACAGGAGCCATCGCAGGAGCTTTTGGAATGGGGTTATTCGACCTCATCTCCGGCTGGACAGCATGGGCGCCGTTTACGTTTATTATTGTAGGGGCAATGGGCTTTTTAGCAGGTCTTATCTCAGAAAAAGCACCTGGTAAAAGAGCGCTTGTCAACACGCTGGCAGTTGTTGCAGCGCTGATTGTAAAAGTCGTCGGCTACTATTTTGCCGAAGTGATTCTTTACGGTAACTGGATCGTTCCGCTTGGCTCTGTACCAGGAAATGTGATGCAAGTTGTGATAGCGGGTATCATCGTTGTTCCGCTTGTAGCGCGCTTAAAGAATAGAGCGGTACAAATTTAATCGCTCAATCGTAACTTGTTTTACCATTATCCTATCCTTAAGTGATATACTTGATGAAGGTTTATCAAGTGAAAGGAGCGGAAAACACCATGAAATATTTAAAATCACAGATGAAGCAGCTCATTAAAGACAATCAGGAACTGCAAGGTAAGCTGAACGGTTTGATGAAAGAGCACAGTCTAGAAAAAAACTTTGCTCTTAAAGCTTTATACCATGCAGAAGTGGCTGAAGGCGGGAAATATCAGCTTGCCTATCAAGCATTAGACGCCCCGAAAAAGTAATGGCCTTGTTGCTCATTCGTATATTTCTTCATTATAAAAAGGCAGCCAAATCGCGTATTTGGCTGTCTTTTTTAGCAAACAGAATAACATAGCATTATGTTGGCTTTTGCACAACTTCTTTTTAACTGCTTAAATCTTGATAAATAGGGTATTAAAAAATAAATGCTAGCGATCGTTCTAATTATATAAGAAAAGAGGAAAATAGCGATGACCGTATCTGCTTTAGAACAAGCAAAAGTAGAATTACCGAATGGAGAAATACTCAATTACCGAATGAAAAAAGGCGGAAAAGAGGTACTTTTGTTAATTCACGGAAACATGAATTCTTCCCTTAACTGGGATGTGTTGATGAACGAACTTCCAGAACATATCACAGCTTATGCGATCGATTTAAGAGGATTTGGAGACTCCACTTATCATACACCTATCCACACGATTAAAGACTTATCAGATGATGTCAAACTGTTTGCAGATGCTTTAAAGTTGTCTGCTTTTACAATAAGCGGGTGGTCATTAGGAGGAGCAGTCGCTATGCAATATGTGATTGATTATCCGAATGATGCCAAAAAATTAATTCTCTTAAGCTCCGTCAACATCAAAGGCTACCCCATTCCAAGAAGAACGTTTTTAGAACTGCCTATTCCTAACAACTTTATACAAACCAAAGAAGAAGTAAAAGAAGCATTTAGAATGGTCGAAAACGCAAAAGAAACAAAAAACACATGGTTCTTAAAAATGATGCTGCGTCAATTTTTATATACAAAAAATAAGCCGTCTGCTGATCAATTTGAAAAATATTTAGAAGGAACGATCAAGCAGCGAAATTTAATTGATATCAATTACGCACTGATGAGATTTAATATTTCAAACGATTTTAACGGTGTCGTTCAAGGGACAGGAGAAGTCGGAAAAATTACGATTCCTACGATGGTTATTCAAGGAGATGAAGATAAGATGGTTTCGACAAGAGATGCATCTGACATCGCAAAAGGAATAGGGGAAAATGCGACGTTAAAAATTATGAAAGGTGTAGGTCACTGCCCGCTGTTAGATGATTTAAGCAGTTTAATGGACTTATACAACGCTAATTTAAGCAGAGCTTAGAAAAATCGTCCTTAGTAAAAGAAGTTTTATGATTGCTAGATGCAGCATGTTCTAAATTAACAGTAAGAAAAGCACGCTGTTTTTGAGGCAGCAGACAACTAGTGAAGAAAACAAGCCAAAAAACGTAAGGTCTTTTGAAGATGCTTACGTTTTTTATTGAGGACACTTATCTTATTGAATGCTGTTTTTCAAAATAAAGAAACAGATTGGTAATCCATTTTGATAGCAGTATGACACCGAGATAAAATACAAATAAATAACCGTAAGTAGCCCATTCATGCAGCTGGAAAAAGCCAATTCCTGTTAATAATGGTTTAAAAATAAAAGCAAAAAACAAACAAAGAGTAGTTGCATATAAATAATAATTTTTATGATGATTGAGTGTCCATTGATAAAGCAGCATAAAAGCAACGGGAATAAGCGAAGCATCTAAGCTAAAGCTTACGGGTATAACGGTATTCATTTGATAAGGATACGTCCAAAGCCCGTTATAAACGCCAGCGGTATCACTATAGTGAAACCAAACGTGTACGTTAAATCCATAAAACCCTAAGTGAAAGGCTTTTTTTCGGTCAATTAAAAAATAGAGAATGACTAAAGGTAAGATAAAAGCGCCTAAGGTCACCCAAAACTGCCAAGAGCTTGGACTTGAGTAGTGGTGCCAATAGTCCATCCACGTTTTGGAGAGGTTTTCCTGTATGCTATGTATTTTTTCAAGATATTCCTTTTGATTGGTTGTCAACGTGATCCATCCTTTTTAAGTAAGAAAAGTGTTTTTATTTTTAAACTGCCCTTTTCTTAAGGTTTGGATACCTTTCCCTGTTGAGTTGTTTGTATTTTTCTGCACGTCCATTTTCACGTGCCTTTATGCTAAAATAATAGGTATAAAAAAGGAAAAAGAAGGGAACGGATGGATAGTTCTATTTTACACATAGCGATAGCAGTTTTTTTATGATGGCAGGGTTAATCACCCTTTCTTTATCTCGATCATTATCTGATGAATCAATGAAGCCGGTCCGGATTAGAGGGCTTCTTATCCACCTGTACTGGATAGCTAAAAAATGCTTTGGCATATCGTTTGAGCAGTTTGCACGTAAAACGATGTATGTATTCGGGTAATCTGCATACTGGGGTCTATTTTAATGCTCGGAGAAGCTGTTCATCAGCTAATTATGTAAAAAGCAGTTAAAGTGACTGCTTTTTTTGTTTCCATTTTTATGAAACTTTTCATGTGTTTTTTACGTATAAAAGGTATAAATAAAATGGTAGCAAAAAGGAGTGATTTTTTGTCTGAAGAAAAGAAAGCTACTGATTATCTAGGAGTAGGATTAGGCTTGGGCGTTGCGATGGGGGCTTCTCTTGGAATGTTAATGGATAATATCGGGTTTGGTATTGCGATTGGGACATCATTAGGCGTTGTGTTTGGAACGGCAATGAATCAAAGAAGCAAAAAGGAATAAAGTTCTGAAGAAAGGAGTAGAGAATGAAATATTTTGACGAAGCAAAGGAAATATGGTTAAAACATGTTCCGAAAAGCGGGCAGTCGGATGTTGTAGAAGGAGAGGTCATTCGAGCTATTGAAAAGCTTCGCTGTGAAGCCCAAGGCAACGGAAATGCCAATTGGGATAAAGGATTTGAGATGCTGGTGTTATATATATTAGACGTATTAAATGCCCCTGCGGTATTTAGCTCAGCTGTTTTAGCAGAAATAAAAGCTGATATTCACATCTTGCTCACTTCTACAGAAGATCCGTATTTGGAAGACGATGTATATGATCGCTTAACCGACCGCGTCATTGAGTGGCATATGGCCAAAGGTGGACCTATTAAAAGAGAAAAAAATCCTCAATTATATAGATGAACAAAAAAAGGAGCTGCTTTAAACGAGCGCTTCTTTTTTTGTTTCTCAATTCCTTGTTCAGTGAACTGATATTTAATTGCATCATGTGCTAAATAATAATGTATAAAAATCAGCGGTTTACATCACAGCAGTGTAGCATAAACTTCATAAAAAATCGATTCATAAGTTGCTGACCTCCCTAAAAAGTTCATAACTGACGCTGTTGCAAACACGTATAAGTAGTGTATCTTTGATTAAATAAAAGATAAAGGAGAAGCGCCTATGTATATTCCAAAGCATTTCAAAATGAATGATGAACAAATCATGTATGATTTTATTGAAGATAATGGATTTGCTACTCTATTTTCGTATCATCACGAAAAGCCTTATGCTACTCATTTGCCTCTGATGCTAAACCGTAAAGAAGGAACTTTATCCGGGCATTTTGCACGTCCGAATCAGCAGTGGAAAGATGCTGAAAATCAAGAAATTTTAGTTGTGTTTCAAGGGCCTCACTGCTACATTTCACCGTCTTGGTATGAAACGAATCAAGCTGTGCCGACATGGAATTACGAAGCTGTTCACGTGTATGGCACGATGAAAATGATTGAAGAACCTAAAGAGCTGCTTGGACTGCTGAGCAAGATGGTAGCGAAGTATGAAAGCCCGAAGAGTACATATACAGTAAATGAAGTTGATTCTGCTTATATAAATGGTTTAAGTAAAGGAATCGTTGGATTTAAAATCGATATTACAAACATGGAAGGCAAGCAAAAGCTAAGTCAAAATCATTCAGTAGAAAGACAGCAGCTAGTCATCGAAAAGTTAGAGCAGACGTCTCGTGAGAATGAACAAAAAGTGGCCGAGCTGATGAAACAAAATGTGCAGCATGTACTTAAAAAGTAAGATCTATTTGAAAAGATAATACACTCATTAAGGCAAAATAAAAAGAAGCTAACGGTGCGTTTAGTTTCTTTTTTATTATATTCACAACTATTTTCTTGTTATTGACAAATAGGCTGTGTATCCTTTAAAATTATCTTTAATTAAAGATGATTTATTTAAAGATATTTTCGTTGGGATTTAAAACGCGTATATATTATGAAAAGAGGCGAAGAAAATGGAATTGTTAGGATTGCACCATGTATCTATTTTGACGGGGAAAGCTGAGAAAAACTATCAGTTTTTCACCAAAGTGTTAGGCATGCGATTAGTAAAAAAAACGGTGAATCAAGATAACACGCAGTCTTACCACCTATTTTATGCAGATGGAGAAGGGACGCCAGGAACGGAAGTAACGTTTTTTGATATCCCGGGGCTTGCAAGAACACATGAAGGTGCATCTGACATTTCAACCGTGTCGCTTCGTGTTAAAAGTACGGATTCTTTATACTTTTGGAAAGAGCGCTTTGAGCAGTACGGAGTAGAATATGAAGAAATAGCTAAAAGAGCTAATCGTGACACGTTAGCATTTAAAGATTTTGAAGGCACACGCTTGCTTCTTGTCGCAGACAACGGTGAAAAAGGCGTAAGAGCCGGCGTCCCGTGGAAGCGTGAAGATATTCCGTTAGAACATGCGATTATCGGATTAGGGCCAGTTACGCTAACGGTAGGCGCGGCAGACCCAACGGTTGACGTACTGACAAACATTATGGGATTTCGCTACGTGAGCTCTTATCCATCTTTTGTAGAAAATCAAGAGGATATTTTGGTTTATGCAACAGGTGAAGGCGGAAGCGGAGCCGAAGTTCATATTGAAACAAGACCTGACTTGCCAAAAGTTCGTCTGGGGCGCGGTGGCGTTCATCACGTTGCCTTCCGTGTTCCAAATGAAGAAGAATACGACAAGTGGGCAAGTCGGTTAAACGAAAACAGCCTGCCGAATTCCGGTAAAGTAGAGAGATACTATTTCAAAGCACTATACTTTAGAGAACCAAACGGCATTTTATTTGAATTATCAACCGACACACCTGGGTTTGCGACCGATGAACCGCTTGAAACGATGGGGCAAACATTAGCACTGCCTCCATTTTTAGAACCTAAGCGCAAAGAAATTGAAGAGAAGCTGAGACCGCTAGATTTAGATGAAACGCTATAAGGTTTGCAGCGATTAAGATATGAAAAAACTCCAGTGTTTGTACTGGAGTTTTTTGGGTTAACACTCATCGTGGCAGAAATTGAAACCACATGCACCAATAATAATGAGTAAAATAAACAGTACGATGATAATGGCAAAACCACTACCTCTGTGGCAAGGAACGCTATATCCACATTCAGGAACCATATATCCATAGTCCGGCATTGTATATCCGCAGTGTGGAATCATATGATCATAAGCAGGAGCAGTGTAGGCGTGGTGAGCCATAGCAGGTGAGAACGGCATGTTTTCATTAGAACTAAAAGGTGCGTTTACGTTATTATGCATTTTAATATCTTCCCTTCGTTTATAAAACTTTTATAAAGCTTTGATAACTTATTCATATGTTCCAAGGTCCTTATATGAAGCTTATTCACAGCCCAATTATGGTTAATTAACTATATTTTATGCTGAATGGGGAGATAAAGCGGTGAGTTTTACGGTGTTTGTGGCTTTTGGAGCTATGTTAGAAGGGAAGGGGGTTACCTGTTTTTGATTGTATACCGCTGTTTCTAGAAATGCTTATGATGAACGTTTTGATTTTCTTAATTCTATATCGTATACGTACCCAAGCTTTCGATGGTCCATAACATCTTTTGGAGTTGTATCCCAAGGATACATGAAGTCTCTAAAGTTTTGACCGAAAGGCCCGTTTTTCATCGGCTGATAGTTTTGATTGCGATGAACAATTTGCCATACAGCCCAAATACGATCTACATTTGCGTGGTGTAAAAAGAAAACCGGATCATTTGGAGCAGTAGGAACAACGCCCATCTGTCCGCCGACCCAGCGATGTACACGATTGTGAAGCTGCGGCCCGTTAATAAATCCTTCAAGCTGATTACGAAAGCTGTTTTGGCTCGTCATATCCCAAGGCGGCGTATCATATTGAGTTATTTTTAAAGCATTAAGAACATCATCTCGAGTAGGGAGTGTAGGTGCTTCTTTCGTTGCGCCAAAATTACGTTTTAACCCTCCAGCAGGATTTCCTTGCTCATCGATCGTCGTCCAGCGCCCAGCTGCAAACGGACCGGTATCAACGATAAAATCTTTTTTGGGATTTCCGTTTCCGCCCATAAAATCTGTGCTCCAAATTTTTGATTGTGATGGATCTTGCATTTGTGCATCCGTTTCCCATTCCCAATAAGGAATCGTTACTTCTGGATTGATTGACTGAAGGTCACGCTCAAATCGTAAAAGGTATTCACGATGCCATGGCAAAAAAGCAGAACTCATATGTGCTGCATTTCGATCGCTGCCCGGAGGCGTATGAAATTTACCTGCTGCGCCATGCCATGCTATATAGCGGTCATATATTCCTTTTTCCTTTAGTATGAGCACAGCACGAATAAAATCTCTTTTTTCCGTGACGGTAAGATGCAATACGTTTTTTCTGACTCTGTACTTGTTACTCATTTTTTAACCTCTTTCTAAAAAAGAAGCAGGGGGCTGTTTCTTTTTTATATTTAAAATATGTCCAAGAGGTAAAAATGCTACTGTAAATTTAAATAGACTTTTTTAAAGGTGTAAATTATAAATAGAGGTAAAATCAAAAAAAGCAGGCATGGGCCTGCTTTTATTCACTGCATTATTATTAATGACCAATTGGATACATGGTCGTTACGCTGTAGTCGTAGTCTTTGCCTCTGTAGTCAGTATACACAACTCTAACTTCTTGGTTTAAAGAACTAATATACTTTTCTTTAACGTAGTTGCCAGATTTATTGTTGGTGCCGTCTTCGCCTTCGTTGATGACTTCTTCAGCAACAGACATCGCTTGTTTTTCATTTAAATACTTACTGAATTGGCTTTTACCTTGATAGTTGTCAACGCCTGGTTTTTGCATATGCGCGATAATGTGGCAATATCCGTATTTATCATTTCCTTCTTGTAAGACAAGTTCTTTGCCGGTAAATAACCTGTCGCTTTGAGTCTCAGCTGAGCATTCGTTGCTTGATGTAGTGTCCGACGTACTGCTCGACGTGCTGTTTGAGTTTTCATGCTGCTGAATGAGGGAAATAGGCGAATTGTTGGTAAATACAGCGATGAGGGCAATCACAAGTGCTACAATAGTGTATAGTATTTTGCTGTTTTTAAAAAAATCCATTCCTTTATGCGTCTCCTTTTTGAATCAACGTTAAAATCAAATCAACTTTCTTTTCTAGCTGATCAATTAAGTTTTGTTTTACTTGATCTGATTGTAATAAAGCGCTTCTGAGTTCGTCCATATCTTTTTGCATATACGCACGGTTTTCTTTTTCTTGCTGCAGCTCTTTTTGAAGAGCGTGTATCGTGGACAGCAATTCTTTATCTTGGTTCATTTCTACGTTCACCGCCTCTGTGCTGATAAAAATCAACTTATGCCCACTATATAAAATACCACTATCTCCGCTGTAAATCGACTATTTGGATAGGAAATGAGTCCTCTCGGGGAAAGTTTTAGCAGGATATTGCTAGTTGAGAGGAGAATAGTATGGTTTACCGTAGATAGATAAGGTGCGCAGAAAAGAGGGAAGAAAATGTTTCCGGAATTAGAGACAAAACGGCTGATATTAAGAAAAATTGTAGAAGATGATGCGGGTGAAATTTTAGAATGCTTTTCTGATGAAGAGGTGCTGCGCTATTACGGGCAAGAAGCTTTAGAATCGATCAACCAAGTAAAGGGAATCATTAAGAATTTTTCCAAAGGCTACGAAGAAAAGCAATTAATTAAATGGGGGATTCAGCTAAAAGGAAAAGAGAAGCTGATTGGAACAATAGGATTTCAAGAGTGGTCTCCTGGGCATAAGAAAGCAAACGTAAGCTATGCTCTTTTTCCGGAGTATTGGAACAAAGGATACGCAACAGAAGCCGTTCATGAAGCGATTTCTTATGGTTTCCACGAACTTCAATTAAATCGTATAGGAGCGATTGTATTTACGCAAAATAGCGGATCTATCGCTTTGTTAAGCAAAGTAGGATTTAAAAAAGAAGGGACGTTAAGAGAGTACCTGTACCAAAACAATATCCCGTTTGATACATATGTTTATTCGCTGCTGCGCGAGGAAGCAAAGATATAATGGCAAGCATAAAAAAAGGAACACGGGGAGATGTTCCTTTTTTTATGCTTATATTTGTTATTAGAACGTACGTGCAGCTTCTTTAGCTCGAGCAATACCGTCTTCTTTAATTTTTTGTGCTTTATCTGGCATTGCAGCCTGTCCTTCTACAAATAGGCTTCCGATAGAAGGAACACCGAAGAAGTTCATCATAATGCGCATATAGCGGTGACCCATTTCTAGTTCACCAGCAGGGCCGCGAGAGTAGATACCGCCGTTTGCTTGAATATGGAACGCTTTTTTATCTGTTAGTAGACCAACAGAACCTTCTGCTGTATATTTAAATGATTTTCCAGCTACTGCTACAGCATCTAAGTATGCTTTCATCACTGGTGGGAATGAGAAGTTCCACATTGGTGTAACAAATACATATTTGTCTGCTTGAGCAAATTGGTCACTTAACTCGTTTAAGCGAGCAACTTTACGCTGTTCTTCAGGAGTAAGCGCGTCAAATTCTGCGCCGCTTCCAAGTTTGCCCCATCCGCTGAATACATCGCCGTCGATGTGAGGGATATGTTCTTGATATAAATTAACGTGAACTACTTCATCCGTTGGATTTACTTCTTTATACTCATTAATAAATGCGTCTCCCGCAGCCATACTGAATGATTGCGTAGCATCGTTAGGGTTTGCTGTAATATATAATACTTTTGCCATAATTCTTTTCACCTTTCCGTCTTCAATATATAAATGTTGTTTCATGAATTAAAGATAATATGTTCGAAAACATCTACTACGTTATTAATAGTAACTTACGTAACGAATTTAGTCAAAGGTTTTTTATTGGATTTTATCATATTCACAAACGTTTTTAAGAGTATTACGCTTTTGGGTTTTGTAGATAAACCCTTTAAAAACAAAGGTTTATTTCTGTTTAAAGCGTGATTTTAAACGTTATTCATTTAGAGAAACTATCTTTTTTGAACGTAGATAATTAAAAAACGAAAAAGAAAAATAATATATTTTTGTTACGTGCGTTATGAATAGTAACAAAAAATAACAGCGTTTCATCTTTCGTTTAAATCTATTTTCAGCGTAAAATGGGCAGGAAGGTGATCATTATTTCAAGGGAAATATAAGGGAGGGAAGAGTAAAGAAAAAGACCTCGATCTGCTTCGAGGTCTTTTTGATTTCTATTGAATTTAAAACGTTTTGGCCATTGAATGGGCTTTTTGGAGTGCTTTTTCTTTGATTTGCGGAATTTGATCTGGGAATTTTACTTGCCCTTCAATAATAATGCTTTCAAACGCTTCAATTCCAAAAAAGTCCATCATGATTTCTAAATAGCGATGACCCATTTCTCTTGCCATTTCAGGGCCTTCTGAATACACGTCTCCGCGGGATTGAATGTGAATCGCTTTTTTTCCTTTAAGCAATCCCTGAGCGCCTTCTTTTGTATATGTAAAGGTTTTACCTGACACGGTAATCGCATCAATGTACGTTTTCATAATCGCAGGAACGGAGAAATTCCACATTGGCGTGACAAAAATATATTTGTCAGCGAGTACGAACTGTCCGCCTAGTTCGGCTAATCGTCCCACTTTTAATCGTTCATCCGTTGATAAATCCTGGATGGAAGAGTGAGAACGAAGCTTTTTCCAGCCGTTAAATACGTCTGCATCTAAGTATGGAATATCTGCTTGATATAAATCTAAATGAACCACATCATCTTCTGGATGTGTTTGCTTATACACGTCAATAAATTCTTTCCCTACAGCCATGCTAAGTGATTCGTCTTCAGCTAAAGGGTGTGCAGTAATATAGAGAACATTTGCCATGATGCTCATCCTTTCTATGGAGTAGTTTTATTAATCTTGGACCCAGCTTTCTGCCCACTGGCTAATCGGCCCTAATATTTTGCCTAGCTCTGTTCCTTTTTGAGTCAGCGAATATTCAGAACGAATAGGGCGGTCGGGAATAACATTTCGGACAACAATTCCGTGGTCTTCAAGCTCTTTAATTCGTTCTGTCAAAAGCCTTCTGCTTAAGGCTGGTATACTTTCATTTAATTCACTAAAGCGTTTAGGACCGCTCATGAGCACATAAATGATTAATCCTGTCCACTTCTTCCCAATCAGTTCGAAACTTTTTTCTACTTTAGGTTGAATATCTTTTGGTTCGTCCATATTACGTATCCTCCTTCAAACAATATGGATGAAAAATAACTTATGCATTTATTGTAACAGAAAAAGCATAAAAACATGTGGAAACTTTGGGTGAAGCAGGGTGAAATGAATAAATTCACTAATGTTTGAATGTTTGTACCTTGCTTTTCACTTCTTGAAAACTTTTCACACATAGGCTTGTCACAGCATACGATGTACGAATTCAGCTTAAGAAAAGGTGGTATGGTCATGGCAGGAGTTATTAACATCTGTAACACGAGAATTAATGGTATGGCGAGAAACGGATCGATGAATTTTGGAGAAGTTCTTCACAACGGACACACGGCGGATGTTAAATCTGTTGGAATCAACTCAACATATGGAGACATTTCAGCTGCTTGTGCTCGAATGAAAAACACAAATATGGATGCAGATATATTTGATCAAACCGCTGTTGCGAATGTTGATAACGCATATGGCAATCAGATATAAAAATGAGTAGCTTATAACAAATAAGGTTATAAGCTGCTTGTTAGCTTGTCTTTTTTCTAGGCGCATACTGGACAAGCTTCTGACCTTTTCCATTGTTGTACGATAAAACTAATTCCTTTATATTAGTGATAAAAAGGTGGTAAGGTATGACATGTGCAAGGAAGAGGAGAAACTATAAAAAGAAGCGCTCTAGACACATTATAATGCTAGTTCATCTGTTTAACCTTAATAAAATTGGCAAAAAATGAATCTTTTTAGGGTATGATTCGTACTAGTAAATAGATACATAATTTTGATGAAGAAAAGAGGTAATACATTGAGAAACAAAGGTTTGATCGCTACGATTGTTGTGTTAGTGCTCATTGTAATTTACGGAGTAAGCTCTTACAATGGCCTCGTTAGCGCAGAGGAAGATGTAGATAATAAATTTTCCCAAGTGGATAACCAACTAAAAAGACGATCTGATTTAATTCCTAACTTAGTGGAAACGGTAAAAGGCTACGCTAAGCATGAACAGGAAGCAATTGATTCAGTCACTCAGGCAAGAGCGCAGCTAGCGGGAGCGAAAACGCCTCAAGATAAAGCTGATGCGGATCAGCAATTAAGCGGCGCATTAAATCGCCTGCTTGTAGTGGTTGAAAAGTATCCGGATTTAAAAGCAAATGAAAACTTCAGAAGCTTGATGGATAGCTTAGAAGGAACGGAAAATCGACTCGCTGTAGCGCGTAAAGACTATAATGATGAAGTTGCAAAATATAATAAATCCGTTAAGGGATTTCCTAAAAACATGTTCGCGCGCACGTTTGGGTTTGATGAAAAATCATATTTTGAAGTAACAAATGAAGAAAAACAAGCGCCGAAAGTTGATTTCGGGAGCGATAAGTGATGAAATTTCTTGCTTCGTTTGCTTTATTATTATCTCTTTTATGTAATACGGTAAGCGTTGCTTTTGCTGCACCTGATATCCCAAATCCGGTAGGCGATATTTACGTTCAAGATTTTGCTCATCTGTTAAATGACCAGGAAAAAGCGGATATCAATCAAATGGGCAGAAAGTTAGATGATGAAACGAAAGCTCAAGTAGCGATTCTTACGGTGAATTCATTAGGTGATTCGGATGTAGAAGAGTACGCAAATGAAGCGTTTCGAAAGTACAAACTTGGTGATAAAAAGCTGAACAATGGCGTTCTTATTTTGCTCGCTAAAAAAGAACGAAAAATTCGAATCGAAGTAGGGTATGGGTTAGAAGGAGCTATCACCGATATCAAATCTGGAGAAATCATTGACTCTTATGCTATTCCTAACTTAAAAAACGGAAAATACGATACGGCGCTAGAAAGCACATACAAAGCTGTTTATAACCAAGTCGTAAAAGAGTATGATTTAGGAACAGATTTTGAACAAAAAGTGCCAAAAGCAGCTCCTCCTTCTGATAGCGGTGTTCATTTCACAACCCTTCAAACGCTGCTGATTGCAGCCGTTATTGTGGGCTTACTTATCATTGACTTCGTCTTTTTTAAAGGAGCAATTACGCAATTTCTTCTAAACTTCCTTGTGATGTTTGGAGGAAGAGGCGGCGGAGGTGGCGGCAGTGGAAGCGGTCCTCGAGGAGGTGGAGGCGGCAGCTCTGGAGGCGGCGGAGCGAGCCGGGGCTGGTAAACAGATAAGAGTAAAAAGAGGCTGAGATAAAATTAGGTTAGTTGAAAGCAGATCCGAACGAGATGGATTCTTGATTGAGAATCCAACGCGTTCGGATTTTTTGTTTGTATGTTTATAGCTAAAAAATAGATTTTTTCCATTGTATAAGCATAATCAAAAAAAATTAGGGAACTAAGAAAAAAGTTAGAGATTTACAAATAAAAAGGAAGGTTTTATATGAATACATTTAGATGGATAGCTGCAAGGAAACAGCTTTCTCCTCGTGCGTTTAAAGATGAGTTAACTAGTCAAATCTGGTTTAGTCCCTTAATTTATGCTTTCTTTTCTGTTCTTTTAGCTGCACTGACGCTGTTTCTTGACTATTATTGCAAAGTAGGAGAGAAGGTTCCGTCATTTTTTTCAATCAACATGGATTTAACGAATACGTTAGTGAGTACGATTATGCCCGGGATTCTATCGATTACCACATTTACCTTTAATTTAATGCTTGTTGTGTTTACATCATTTGCAGCTCAGTTTTCTCCTCGCGTGTTAAAAAACTTTGCTTCTTCTAAGTCTACTCAGCGAATTTTAGGTATTTTTATAGGGAGTTTTTTGTATACACTTTTTGTCTTTCTTTTTTTAAACAGCTCTCAAGTAGACGGATATTTTGCGATTCCGTTTGTGACGACAGCCCTGTCTGTTTTTAGTGCGGGCACGTTTGTCTACTTCATTAATCATTCTGTTAAGTGGCTGCAAGTAAATCATATGACTCAATCGATGAAAACAGCGTCCATAAAAGCGATTAAAACAACGATTCGCGAGGAACTGGAGATTCATCGAACGCAGTCTAGTCATAGCGAACAATTTTCCTTTCCACAAGGAGAGAAAAAGCCGGTATGTATTCAAACATCTGGCTATATTCAAACGTTGAACTACAGCCAATTGATTCACTGTGCCAAAGAGCATAATTTAGTGATAAAAATGGAGCGTGAAGTAGGGGATTATGTGCTCAGCGGAACCGTATTGTTTTATTATTGGCATAGAGATTCGACGGAGCACGATGAAATGGATTGTACCGTCTTTCACCAATATATCCATGTAGGGAAATCTCAGACTGATATTCAAGACACGACGTATATTATTACCAAGTTTGTGGAGATGGCGATTAAATCACTAGGAAATGATGACTTCAAAACGGCAGTTAACTCCATTCACCAAATTAGCGATATTCTTCGGGAAATTTGTGCCGCGAGTCAATTTTCTTCTTACTTAGTTGATGATAAAGGCGTGATACGAATGGTGATCCCTGACAAAAAGTTTGAGGACTTTTTATATGATGGATTTGCGAATATCCGGCACTATGCGAGACGGAATATTATCATTACGATGGAGCTGCTCAAAACGCTTGGAAATCTCGCTGAGGCCATTGGACCAGCTTATTATGACGACATCTGGGAGTTTGCTGTATACATTTCTAAAGGCTTTGAAGAAGAGTATTTATTTGTTCAAGATAAAAAATATTTTTTACATATTCTTTGCGATTTAGCGGTTTCCACAAAAAAAGAAGAGCAGTATGAACAAATCGCCAAACAAATGAAAGAATAAAAAAAGCCGAAGACAGACGCTGACTTCGGCTTTTTCTTTATTTATTTGAACGCTTTAAGATGCTTTTAGCATGTGAAAATGTATCAAAGCTTGCTTTTCCGTGATACGCACCCATTCCGCTGTCACCAACACCGCCAAATGGAAGGTAGTGAGACGTCATGTGGTTAATTGTGTCGTTAATAGAACCGCCGCCAAATGACACGCTGTTTAAGATGTGATCTTGAACTGCTTCATCTTCAGAGAAAAGATAAAGTGCCAATGGTTTTGGACGTTTTACGATTGCTTGGATTACTTCTGAGATTTCATCGTATACAATGACTGGAAGAATTGGTCCAAAGATTTCATCTTGCATCACATCGTCTTCCCATGAGATGTTGTCAAGAACAGTTGGCTCAATAAACAGACGAGAACGATCCGTTTTGCCTCCAAAAACGATATCTCCGTTTGTTAAGAAGCTGCTAAGGCGATCAAAATGCTTTTCGCTCACTACGTGAGGGAAGTCTAGGTTTTGTGAAACATCTGCGCCGTACGTGTTTGTTACGACTTCTTTTAGGTTAGCTAGCAGCTCGTCTTTTACATTTCGCTGAACAAGAATGTAGTCTGGCGCTACGCAAGTTTGACCAGCATTTGCAAATTTACCGCGCGCAATACGTTTAGCTGCTTCTTCAATATTAGCATCTTCGTGTACAATTGTAGGGCTTTTTCCGCCTAGTTCTAGCGTAACAGGCGTTAAATGTTTAGCTGCAGCTTCTGCTACAATTTTGCCGACCATTGTACTTCCTGTAAAGAAGATGTAATCAAAGTTTTCTTTTAATAAAGCCGTGCTTGTTTCCACTTCACCTTCGACTACCGTCAAGTATTCTTCAGGGAAGTTTTCATTAAACATCTTAGCAAGAAGGCTTGATGTATGAGGTGTTAATTCAGAAGGCTTTAACACCACGCAGTTACCTGCAGCGATCGCGCCCACTACTGGTGATACAGCAAGTTGGAACGGATAGTTCCAAGGTGCAATCACTAGAGCTAAACCGTATGGATCTTGATAAATGTAGCTTTTTGCTCCTGCGTGAGTAGATGGTGTTTCTACTTCTTTTGGCGCTGCCCATTCTGCCAGATTCTCAACTGCAAAGTCGATTTCGCTTAGCACAAGACCAACTTCCGCACGTTTTGCTTCAAATTCTGGTTTGTTAAGGTCAGCTTTTACTGCTTTTAAAATGTCGTCTTCATGACGCACAACAAGTTCTCTTAATTTCTTTAGCGTTTCGATACGGAACGCAACTTCTTTTGTTTTACCGCTATTAAAGAATGAAAGCTGTTTTTTTGTAAGTTCTTGATAGTTGTTCATCAGAAAGTCTCCTTTTACTTCACATTTTTAGCTCTTTATTTATTAAATAGAACTAGCTGCTGCTTATTTCCAAGTTGTAACCGTATTGACCGGTAAACGGTAAGAAGCATGGCCTTCGCTTGCTGCTTTCCCAATTGAGATAAGCATAATTGGAAGATAACGTTCTTTATCTAAACCGAATTCTTCTGCGATTAAGTGTTTTTCGTATCCGCCGATTGGATTTGTATCATACCCGTGAGCGCGAGCAACAAGCATAAGCTGCATAGATACAAGACCTGAATCAATCAAAACGATGTCTTTCATATCTGCTTTTGGCATGTTTTCATAAATCGGCTTAAAGAAATTTAGCTGCTGTTCTTTAATATCCTGAGGCATATAGCCAAGCTCTACTGCTTTGCCGAAAATTTCATCTGCATATTCAACGTTGTTCATGTCACCAAACACGGCAACAACAGCTGAAGATGTATGAACTTGTTCACTGTTAAATTTCGCAAGTTTAGCTAGCTTTTCTTTGCCTTCCGGCGTTTCAATTACAACAAAGCGCCACGGCTGCATATTAACAGAAGAAGGAGCGCGCATAGCTTCTGTAAGAATTTCCTCCATTTCCTCACGGCTGATTTTTACTGAAGGATCATATTTTTTAATTGAACGGCGTTTTAAAGCAATTTCGTTAAAGTCTTTTGTAGTCATAGTCATTATCCCTTTCTTTCTAGGCGTTAAACTTATTTATTATCATTTCCATATTTTTGATTGCGGACAATTGTTTGACATATCAATAATTGATACATCAACAATATAATACATTGATTTAAGAATTGCAAGGGAAAAAGTTTAAACTTTTGAAGTGGTGTTAATTGGAAGTGTGAAGACTCATTCTCCAGGGAACAAACAATTATAAAGAGAGTAAGGAAAAAAGAAATGATAAAACAAAAAGTTTGACTACTTTATCTCTCTTGGTTACGATAAGTAACAGAAAGAAACAAAAGTGAATTTGTTACTTTTTAAATGAATGACAGTTTGAGAAAGAAGAGATAGAAAAGTGTTTATTCTCTTTTTAAAACCTAAACTGTATTTATAATTAGTACAGTATAGCAAGACATATCACGCAGGAAAAGTAGGAGGACTTTAAGATGTATACAGATTTAAAAGATAAAGTAGTAGTTGTAACAGGCGGATCAAAAGGATTGGGTCGCGCAATGGCCGTTCGTTTTGGTCAAGAGCAGTCAAAAGTAGTTGTAAACTACCGCAGCAATGAAGACGAAGCGCTAGAAGTAAAAAAAGAAATTGAACAAGCTGGCGGTCAAGCAATTATTGTTCGAGGCGACGTAACAAAAGAAGAAGATGTTGTGAATCTTGTAGAAACAGCTGTTAAAGAGTTTGGCACATTAGACGTTATGATTAACAATGCTGGTGTTGAAAACCCAGTTCCTTCACATGAATTATCATTAGAAAACTGGAATCAAGTAATCGATACAAACTTAACAGGCGCGTTTTTAGGAAGCCGCGAAGCGATTAAATATTTTGTTGAAAATGACATTAAAGGAAACGTTATTAACATGTCCAGCGTTCACGAAATGATTCCTTGGCCACTATTTGTTCACTATGCAGCAAGTAAAGGCGGCATGAAACTAATGACGGAAACATTGGCTCTTGAATATGCGCCAAAAGGTATCCGCGTAAATAACATTGGGCCAGGTGCAATCGATACGCCAATCAACGCTGAAAAATTCGCAGATCCAGAACAGCGTGCAGACGTAGAAAGCATGATTCCAATGGGCTATATCGGCAACCCGGAAGAAATCGCATCAGTTGCAGCATTCTTAGCATCATCACAAGCAAGCTACGTAACAGGTATTACACTATTTGCTGATGGCGGTATGACAAAATATCCTTCTTTCCAAGCGGGAAGAGGTTAATAGATAGAACTGAACGAAAAAGACCTGGGAATATTCCGGGGTCTTTTTTGTATGTAATAAATGCATAGGACGTTTGCCAAATATTGAAACTTTTATTGAAGTGTTACGTATATAAGCTAACGACAAATAAAGGACGTGTTGATATGCTCCCGGAAACGATTCAACAAAAAGTAAATCAGTATAGAGATTTTTATATCAGCTTAAAAAATGAACTGAAATGGAAAGTGGCAGATCACAAGCAGTTTATGGCTATCGCTTCTATGTATGCAGTGAAAGGTAAATCTCTCGAGCTTCAGGATTATGTGGAGTTAAGTGACTATATTAAAAATCAAGTAGGGATGTTTTCTACGTTAAAATCATCGCAGCGATTTACGATCGCAGCCATGCTAGATACTCGCTATGAGAATCCAAAAGAAACGTTTCATGGATTTCTGGATGTATATGATCAATTGGTAGAAGGCGGATTTACTAGAGGCGCATTTACGTATATCGCGGCTTCGGCTATGCTGTCGAATGAGTCAAGTCGAAGTCATAAAGAAATGGTTCGAAGGTCAGTAGAAATTTATCAAGGTATGAAAAAAAAGCATCTCTTCCTTACATCAAGCGGTGATGTACCTCTTGCTGTGCTATTAGCTGAAACGAGCGAATTTGTTGATGATTTGATGCATGAAATTGAACACTTCTATACGACATTGGCGCAGTATGGATTTAAAAAAGGAAATGACCTTCAATTTTTAAGTCATATTCTTTCAATCGATAAAAACTTACATGGAGATACCCTTATTGAAAGGTGCGTATCAGTAAAAGAAGCCTGTGAATCGGCAGGTATGAAAGTAAAAGCAATGCATTACCCGGTCATTGGCTTATTAGCATTGTTTGAAAAACCGGAAGCTGAAATTGAAATTATCTATGAAGTAGTGAAACAGCTAAACGCAGACAAACTTTTTAAATGGCAGAAAGACATCAATGTTATGCTGGCGGTTAATTTGGTTATCAGTGAAAAGCTGCAGGATTCTAGACTGGTCGAAACAGGCATCTATACAACGATTGAAACGATTATTCAAGCTCAGCAAGCAGCTATGCTAGCGGTTATTGCGAGCACTTCAGCGGTTGCTACTACGACTACTACTTGATAAATGAAAAGGCTATAAAAAGAGGCTGGGGTAAAAGTATATTAGTTGAAGGGTGATCTGAACGATGAATCGGTCAAATTTTTTTATTAGTAGGGGGAAGATAGGTTTACTCAATTTAGTTACTTCTAGCTGTTGATTGGAGGGCAAGGCGAAGACTCCTGCGGGAAAAGCGGAAGGGATGAGACCCCGCAGGAGCGCAAGCGACGAGGAGGCTCACCGGCCGCCCGCGGAAAGCGAAGCCTTGCACGGAAATCAACAGCGGTGTCATAAGCGAGCAATCCATGCGATCTCATTTGTCCGTCTTTAGATTGGAATGATTTTGTTATGTCTTAATCTCTTTTACTTAAAAAGTATAAACTTCACCATCATCTGGAACAAAGACGTGAGAGGCCATTTCTTTTTCTTTGATAAAGCTTTTTAACTCTTCTCTTGATAACGTCCAGTGATTTACAGCTTCCATATGGACAGAAATAATCGTAGCATGAGGGGCCGCTTTGTGTACTTCGTAAATATCTTCTTTCCCCATCACAAGAGAACCGCCTTCTAAAAATTGATTATCGCCCCCGTTTACGACAATGATCTCTGGTTTATGTGTATTGATTTCTTCTTCAACAGCGGAATACCATACCGTATCTCCAGCTACATAGAGGGTTTTTTCACTCTTATCTTTAAAAACAACGCCGCACACTAAACCAGTACGCTTTAAAATTTCTCCTCTTCCATGTTCACCTTTTGTTTTGATTAATTCAACGCCTTCAAAAACCGTGTTTTGCGTAAGTACTTCTACATTTTTAAAACCAGCTTCTTTTACTGCTGCGGCATCTTCTTCATTTTGAACGAACATTTTGATGTCTTTTGGCAAAGCCTGCTTAGCCGCATCGTCAAAATGGTCTAAATGGAGATGAGTGACAATAACCGCATCTACATCATCAATAATCTCTTCAACGGATATCGGTAAGTTCACTAAAGGGTTGTTTTGATCTTGTCTGATCGAATTTGGGAAAGGAGGGTAAGTGCCTTTTTCCGCTAACATAGGATCAATTAAAAACGTTTTTCCTCCGTATTCAACAATTAGAGTAGCGTTACGAATATGTGTAATCTTCATCTGTATCTCTCCTTTTTTTGATCTACGTATAGTTTATAGGATAATCTACTCGCAAATACATAGATAAAATCAAGTATTTTAACACTTTCACTTGATAAATGAAAGAATAGTAGTCAAAAGCAAAAAGAACCGAAACAGTGCTGTTTAGGTTCTTTTTAAGATTTCTTTTATCTCTTTATATACACGTACTTGGTTGCGTCCATGTTGTTTGGCAGCGTACAGGGCGATATCTGCCTTATTCAACAGATCATCTAACGTTTCATTTTCTTGTTTTTCCGCTTGTGCTACTCCAAGACTTAGCGTAACAGAAATGGTTTCTTCATTAATTAGTAAGGGCTGAGTCTCGACGTGACGGCGAATTTGGTCGGCAAGCGTTTCGCCTTCGGATAAAGTATAGCCCTTTAGCGCGAGTACAAATTCTTCACCGCCGTACCGAGCAAAAAGGACTCCTTGCGGTAATACAGACTGACAGGCTTTTACGACATGTACAAGCACCTGATCGCCGGTATAATGACCATACGTATCGTTCACTTTTTTAAAATAATCAATATCAAGTAAAAGAAGTGCGAAAGAAGATGCGGACTTTTTTGCTTCATCAAATGCTTGCTTGCTGTGCTGAAAAAATGCCCTGCGATTATAAATCTGCGTCAGCTCATCGTAATAAGCTTGATTTTCAAGCTTTAGCTGAAGTCTTTTTAGCTCCGTGATATCCGTAAAAATAAGCAGCAAGCCGTGACTGTTGTTAGCATACTGCAAAGGAGAGGTGCGAACTTGATACGTATACTGAGATTGATCCGCAGAAAAAAGCTGCAGCTCTTGACTGCTTTTTTTATTTTCTAATGTAAAAGGAAATGAACTGTCCGATAGCGTGAACCAAATATCAGCAAAACGTTTTCCAAACATCGCTTTTTTCAGCTGCGGAAACATGTTCTTAGATGCTAAGTTAAATTCAATTAATCTGTAAGCTTCATCAAGCACGATAACACCGTCATTGATGCTGTTAAATATCGCGTCTTTAGCAACGGGCATGACCGTAAACATACGCGATGAGTTAATGGACCATAAATATAAGAAAGAAGAAACCCATAAAACCATCGGAACTGGATCAATTCCCTGCGGCGTAAAGCCCATTAAATAGACAAAAGCTGTAACGATAGGGACTAATTGCCCGACCATTAATGCAATTAACTGCAGGCGATAAGCTTTGGCTGTTTCCTTCCATCGGTAAACGGCGAGCAAAAAAGCAACGAACATAGACGAAAAAATGAACATGCCGTGAATCGTGTACCATGGTCCAATTTCTTGATGAACGTAAGGAGCACCTAAAACTGGGTCAATTTCAAACACTCGGTAATGAAGTTGATGCCAGTTATTTGTTGCGACCATGATCAAACTAATAAACGGAATGATAAAAAGGGCAAAAATATGTTTTTTCCTTACCTTTATGCCGACATACTGCATAACAAACAGCAGTCCTGCAGGAGGTGAAAAAGGCATGCCCACGTATTGAATGACGGTCCAAAATTTCATTTCCTCAAGGTTAACGGATAGTAAGCTAAATGCCGCACCAATACAATAAACGGTGGTGAAGCCCGTATGAAGAATAAATAAATGCGCGATGTTAGCGTAGTGGTGACGATTAATAAATACGTAAAAACATAAGTATAAATTAAGAACACCGGACGTGCAGATAAGCGTTATATAAGCTGTTAAATCTAAATTCACAATTGTATCCCTCATTAAGAAAGCATTTTTAGTTAAATGTAGCACAGTTGAAATAAAATGTGGATGTTTTATTAGGGATTTAGTAGCAGCGAAAGAAGTAGATGGATAGTCTATAAGAATTATTTCTCTTTCACTAGTAAATTATTAAAAATTCAGTATCTTATATATTGACATCGCTTTCATGATAGAATATAATTTCAGTAATAACTTAAAACTGGATTGTTACTGATTCGATCAGGCATTACCTGTGTTAAAAATACGTGATGTGTTCATGTGTTTTTAAGATGGGATTTTTACGTTTGTTCTGATGTGGGGGAAGCATCTATGAAATTTGTTAAAGTATTTAATAATAACGTAGCATTGGTCAAAGACTCCTCTAATGTAGAATGGGTCATCATGGGAACAGGCGTCGGTTTCCAAAAGAAAAAAGGTGATCCCGTTGATAAGGCTGTCATTCGACGAAAGTTTGTGGCGGAGTCGTCCAATATTCGTCGACCGCTGGCTCAAATTTTAGAGAGCATCAAACCAGAAATTCTCGAGGTTTCTGTCGAATTAATCAAGCAAGCAGAAAGAGAAATAGGTGAGCCTTTTCGTACCAATATTCACTTGACCCTTGCGGATCACTTGAATTTTGCGATTGAACGAAGCCATAATGGCCTTGAATACGCGCAGCCAAGCCGCTGGGAAGTCAAGAAGCTTTATCCGAAAGAGTATAATGCGGCTGTTAACGCAATTCGACTGGTGTATGACCGGCTTGATGTGCTTCTTCCTAAAAGTGAAGAAACGTTTCTTACCTATCATTTTGTAAACGCACAGAATGTACAAGCAAAAGTGGAAGAAACGATGAAGATGACTGAAGTGATTAATCGAATTATCGATGTTGTTCAATATCATTTTCAGCTCAAACTTGACGAAGAATCCATGAACTATTCTCGCTTTGTCACGCATCTACGATTTTTTGTTTTACGTCAGCTAGATCAGAACCCACATGTTTCTCCGGAAGTTGATGCTACGCTGCTGGATGTCGTAAAAACAAAGTATGAAAAAGCATATAAAGCTGTTGAAAAAGTGGCTAATTTACTTCGTAAACAGCATGGTTGGTCTTTAACGTCAGATGAAAAGCTTTACTTAACGCTACACATTTGGCGGGTGACGAATCTAGTAGAAACTGAATAATTGTTCTTCTTTGGAGGATTGTTACTGACTCGATCAGGCATTACCCAAGCAGACATTTGCATGTTACAAACATGCGGTGATCTGTTTGGGTTTTTTTATTGAAAAAAGGAGGGATATAAATGACTTCATATAAAGAAACGGCTAAACAAGTAGTAGATAAAATCGGTGGAGCACAGAATGTTAACCAGGCTTGGCACTGCGTGACGAGACTTCGCTTTAATCTTCATGATAAGAACAAAGTCCAGGTGGAGGAAATTAAGCAAATAAAAGGAGTGATGGGCGCTCAGTTTTCTGGAGATCAGTTTCAAGTCATTATTGGAAACAGAGTGGCTGAAGTTTTTGAAGAAGTTGAACCTTTGGTAGGCAGCGGAAGCGCTGCTGAGGAGAAAAGCGGCACAAAACAAGGCGTTGTTTCACTTGTGATGGATAGCATTTCAGGAATCTTTACTCCTGTTTTACCAGCGCTTATTGGTGCAGGTATGCTAAAAGCTTTTGTCGCTTTATTTGCTACCCTAGGATGGCTGAGCATAGAAAGCGATACGTACGCAGTGCTGAACGCAATCGGAGACGGAGTCTTTTACTTTCTGCCATTTTTCTTAGCAGTTTCAGCAGCTCGCAAGTTTAAAACAAATGAATACTTAGCGCTTGCTTTAGCAGCTGCCATGCTGTATCCGACCTTTGTAGATGCAGCGCGAGGTATTACGAAAATAAAAGAATTCACGTTATTTGGAATCAATTTTATATCCATTCCAGTCGTTAACTATACGTCTAGTGTAATACCGATTATTTTAGGTGTGCTGCTATTAAAGTATGTATATAAATTTGTTCGCTCATGGATGCCAGCTACTGTTACGGTCATGTTCTCACCATTGCTTGCACTTCTAATCGCCGCACCTATTACGCTATGGGTAATCGGTCCGCTTGGAACGTATATGGGAGACGGGTTAGCCATTATGTTCTCATGGATGTTTGAAACAGCCGGTCCGCTTGCGGGTCTTTTACTGGCAGGTCTTATGCCTCTTATTATTATGACGGGTATGCACTATGCAATAGGTCCAATCGCGATTCAAAATCTAAAAGTGTATGGATTTGACAATGTTTTGATGCCGATGATGTATATCAGCAACCTTGCTCAAGGAGGAGCGGCTTTTGGAGTAGCGTTAAAAACCAAAAATAAAGATTTAAAACAAGTTGCGTTTTCATCAGCCATTTCAGCTGTTATTGGAATTACAGAGCCCGCTATGTACGGGGTAAACATGAAGTTAAAAAAGCCTTTTTATTACGCTATGGCATCTAGTGCACTGCTCGGTGGCTTTGCCGGATGGTATGGATTTAAAGCTTTTACATTAGGAGGATTAGTCGGAGTATTTGCGATTCCTACGTTTGCAGATCCAAGCGGAGCAGCAGGCAATTTGATTGTCGCTGTGGCTTTAGCGGCAGCGGCCGTTATTTTACCAGCCGTCTTAGTACTCACTCTTGGATTTAAAGATATTGCTTCAGAAGAACCTGAAAAAAATACAATAAAACTTGAAGAACATCCTTTCAAAGAAGAAGCGCCACTGCAAAATGTTTCTCTAGCAGTAGAAGAGAAAAAAGGCGGTAAAACGAAAAGCGTCTTCTCTCCGTTGCACGGCGAACTGGTTCCGCTGCATCAAGTGTCAGATCCAACATTTGCTCAAGAAATTATGGGCAAAGGAATTGCGATTAAACCGAGTGACAACCGCGTAGTCTCGCCTATTGCTGGAACGATTATGGTGTTGCCTGATTCTCAACACGCAATTGGCATTAAAGGAGAGGACGGAGAGGAAATTTTAATTCATATTGGAATTGATACCGTTTCTTTAAAAGGAAAGCATTTTAAGGCGCTGGTGAAAGAAAAAGATCATGTAAATGCAGGGCAGCCGCTAGTTGAATTTGACCGACATGCGATTGCAGAAGCTGGATTCGAAACCGTTACGATGGTTATTGTCACAAACACCGCAGAGTATTTAGATGTACTGCCGGTCAACGAAATAGGTCCAATTTTTGAAGGGGAACAGCTACTTTCTGTAGTAAAATAAATGCTATTTTTAATAAAAATATGAAAAAAGGACGTGGGGACTATGTTAACAAATGATACTGTATTTAAAAAAGGATTTTTATGGGGAGGAGCAACAGCTGCTAATCAAATTGAAGGGGCTTATGACGTTGATGGAAAAGGGCTGTCTACGGCAGATATGATCCGATTTGTCCCAAAAGACGAGCGAACTGGTTATTCAATGGATGTAAAAGCAGATTATATTGAAGATGTGCTTAACAACAAAATAAACGATCGTTTTCCGAAACGTACGGCTATCGACTTTTATCATCGCTATAAAGAAGATATCGCACTGTTCGCAGAAATGGGGTTTAAAACGCTTCGTATTTCGATTAACTGGGCGAGAATTTTCCCTAATGGAGATGATATGAATCCAAACGAAGCAGGGTTGCAATTTTACGATAACCTATTTGATGAAATGTTAAAGTACGGCATTGAACCATTAGTGACGCTGTCGCATTATGAAACGCCGCTGGAGCTTACGCGTAAATACAACGGCTGGTACAGCCGCAAGCTAATTGGCTTTTATACACGCTACGCCGAAACGGTGTTTACACGCTATAAAAACAAGGTGAAATACTGGCTGACGTTTAATGAAATTAATGTGATTACGCATAGTCCTTATACAGGCGGCGGTATTTTAGTTGAAAATGTTCCAAATCAGTCAACGGAACAAATTGCGTATCAAGGGGCGCATCATCAGTTTGTTGCGAGTTCACTTGCCACTAAGTTAGCTCATGAAATTATTCCAGATGTAAAAGTAGGGTGTATGCTTGCGCGTATGACAACGTATCCTGTTACGAATCATCCGGACGATATTTTACTAGCTCAGCATAAAAATGACTTGAACTTATTTTTTACAGATGTTCAAGTTCGCGGAGAATATCCAAAGGTAATGGAGCGCTACTTTAAAGAAAACAACATTCAAATCGTAAAAGAAGTAGGGGACGATGAGATTATCAAACAATATCCTGTTGACTTTATTTCATTTAGCTACTATATGTCTCTTTCTGTCACAACTCAAAGCGAAGAAGACAATGTCCTAGGAAATATGATTGCAGGAAGTGTAAAAAATCCTCATCTTCAAACGTCCGATTGGGGATGGCAAATCGATCCGAAAGGACTTCGCTATACGTTACAAGATTTTCATAACCGTTACGGCAAACCGCTGTTTATTGTTGAAAATGGGTTAGGAGCTCATGACAAAGTAGAAGAAGACGGCTCGATTCATGATCCGTATCGTGTAGATTACTTAAGACAGCATATTGAACAAATGAAAGAAGCCGTCAAAGATGGTGTAGACTTAATGGGCTATACAGCGTGGGGACCTATTGATTTAATCAGTGTGTCAACAAACGAAATGTCAAAACGATACGGCTTTATTTACGTAGATCAAGACGATGAAGGAAATGGTACGCTTGAACGATCTAAAAAAGATTCTTTTTACTGGTATAAACAAGTGATTCAGACAAATGGAGAAGATTTATCTTCAGCTACAAAAGTCAAAATTTCTCAGTAAAAAACACATGCCTGAAAACAAGAGATGTCCTTCATCTCCGTGTCTTCAGGCATATTTTTATTGTGAGTCTATTTACGTTTTACAAAGGTGTCACCTGCATTTTTTTCTGTCTGAAAAAGACCCAATCTGTAAAGCCGATTTCTTTAAGACGCTTTTTTACTAGTTCAAAGTCGTCGCCAATACGCTCTGGGTCATGAGCATCAGAACCAAATGTAATGTGTACCCCGTAGTGCAGGGCTCTTTCCAAAATATCATCTGCAGGATACCAGCCTCCGCAGTCTTTGGTTTTGCCTGATGTATTCACTTCTATAGCAATGTCATGTGCTGAAATCACTTTTAGCGTCTGATCAATGACAGCTGTCTCGATAGAAGAAAAGGAGGGATAGAATCCTTTCATGGCATCAATATGGCCAAGAATCTGAAACATTCTGCTTCGGGCGGATTCTTCGATCAATCGATAATACGTTTCTTTCGTGCGCTGCTTTTCTTGCTGAGAAAGTCCTTCCCAGCGCGTTTTATGAAAGATGCTAATTTCTTCAACTTGATGGACAGAGCCGATTATGTAGTCAAACGGATATTTTTTATAGTGGCTTTGGTATATTTTTGCATGCTCGGGAAAAAAATCAGACTCCACGCCTAACAGCACTTCAATTTTCTCTTTATATTCTTCTTTTAGTTTCAAAATCTCAGCTACGTATCCGGAAAATGCGCTTTTTCCCATCGCAATATGAGGATACGGCTGGTCTTCTTCGCTCGCAAAATAAGGAGAATGATCCGAAATTCCAATGATATCAAGGCCTTTATCAATGGATGCCTCTATATAATCTCGAATCGTTCCGCGAGCATGTCCGCATCGGTCGTGATGGGTATGAAAATCAAATTTTAACTCAGCGTTCATGTATTATCACCTCTGTTATCTTTTTATGTAGCTTATAGAATATTCTACAAAGAAACAAAGTATCCCCCGTAGAAATGGATGAAGAGAATATTTCTTAGGCTTACCGATGTTTCATCTACTAAAAAGATTGTACAGAAACAAGTTATTTTATTTAATTTGCTGTAAGAATTGAAATGGCATCCATACCAAAAGTTACATTTGATTCGGCTTATTAAAAAGCATATACTACTCATACACGATCTGAAACAACGTTCAGGTAATCGCTGCATCTTTTGATGTAGAGGAAAGTCCATGCTCGCACGGTGCTGAGATGCCCGTAGTGTTCGTGCCTAGTGAAAAAATAAGCTAGGGCAGCTTGGCTTATAGCTTAGCTGACGGCGGGAAAAACCACCTAAGTCTTCGGATATGGTCGAGTATCCCTGAAAGTGCCACAGTGACGAAGCTTTGCTGGAAACAGCAAAGGTGGAACGCGGTAAACCCCACGAGCGAGAAACCCAAACAATGGTAGGGGAACTGTCTCTAAGGAATCAAACGGAGAGACGGACGGTTACATGTGTAATCGTAGATAGATGATTACCGCCTGAGTACGAGAGTAAAATCGTTTGCAGTACAAAGGTACAAAACATGGCTTATCGAACGTTGTTGAAACAGAGACTGACTATAAAATAAGTAACCAAAACAAACCAATGAGGTTTGTTTTTTGTTTGTTATTTTTTAAATCATAGCCGACTCATTGATAGAGTGCTTGAATTTTCCTAACCATAGTATGAGGATTCAAGGTATATGGAAATACATATTGCCTAAATTGCGGTATAGTTTACTTGTACTTACTAAATACGGGGAAAGGGAGAATATTCATGATTAAGAAAATGGAGCATACAGCAATTATTGTTGGAAATATGGATGAGACGATTCACTACTACGGGGATATGTTTGGTTTTAAAGTTCGCCTTCAAGGATCTACCGAAAAAAGAGAGATGGCTTTTTTGTATCTTGAAGAACAGCCGGGTATCGAAATTGAGCTCATTCGAGATATTGATCCGATTGGCGAATACAACAAAAGAGGGGTTGTTAATCACCTTGCCTTTACCGTAGAGGATATAAATAAGGCGATTCAACATTATAAGAGCAAAGGAATTGAATTTTTATCATCTGAGCCTCAGCCAACGCTTGAAGGCGGCCGTATGATTTTATTTTACGGACCTAATGATGAACTGCTGCAGTTAGTAGAACGAGTTAAACTTTAAAAAGTTTACTTTAAGAGGTACATACAAGAAAAAATGCGTTTTACATTCTCAAAAAAGACCTTTCTTTGATTGTGATAGAAAGGTCTTTTTGATGTGAATTTACTATGATATCTCAGTTAGCTTTTTAATAACTTTCCTTACGTTTCAGGACAAATTTTTCTTTCTGCTAAAAAATGATAATTATAAAATTTTATAAGTGCCGTATACAGCAATCGTCAAGATGAACTAAAAACATCCTCTAGTATGTTTCCATTTTTTATAGTAGCATCCTCTAATTATAATGTATAATTCATTATAATTACATTTTCCATGTATCTGTGTAATGAATGAAGTACCTTGATAAGGAGATGGTACGAAGTGGAGTGGCAGCAGTTTAAATATTTTCAAACACTAGCACGCACGCAGCATATGACGCGCGCAGCAGAAGAGCTGTTAATTACGCAGCCTGCGCTCAGTCGTTCAATTGCTCGCTTTGAAGAAGAAGTAGGAGCACCGCTATTTGACCGGCAAGGACGATCCATTCGATTGAATCAATACGGTAAACTTTTTTTGAAGCGTGTAGGTAATATGATGAAAGAATTTGATAAAGGCCAAGAGGAAATTCAAGCGTTGCTAGATCCTGAGAAAGGGCAGGTGTCACTTGGATTTTTACATACGCTCAGCACAGATTTAATTCCAGATTTAATCGCTTCGTTTCGCAGTTTATATCCTAAGGTGAATTTTCAGCTGAGGCAAAGTCCTTCTCATGTTCTTCTTGAGCAGCTGGAGCTCGGTGAACTGGATCTTTGTTTGATTGCGCCTATGGAAGAGAAATCGTTCATTAAGTGGCATCATCTTTGGAGTGAAGAGCTGTTTGTGATCGTACCGAAAAATCACCTGTATGCTGATCGCGAAAGTATTGCACTAGAAGAAATTGCTGAAGAATCCTTTATTCACTTAAAAGAAGGTTTTTCTCTTCGTCTTACGTTTGAGCAGTTATTTGAAGAGACAGGGGAAAAGCCTCACATTATGTTTGAAGGAGAGGAAGCTGACACCGTAGCGGGACTTGTAGGAGCCGGTTTAGGAATTTCTATCCTTCCAGATTTACACGGAATCGATCAAAGTAAAATAGTGAAAATCCCATTAGCTAAAGCCAACTGCCACCGAGTAATTGGACTAGCATGGATTGAAGGAAGATATCTATCACCGGCTGTTAAACAGTTTAGAAACTTTGTTTTACATAAATTTAATGACCAGAAATAAAGGTGTTTCGTAGCCTAGACTCGTTTACAAACTCAGTCCTTTTTTCGTTTGAATAACCGTTTTAAAATCGATCTTTTTTTACCTACTACGCTGGTTTCTTTTGAAGCTTCTACTAATTCTGAAATGGCCTGCTGTTCACGCAGGCTTTTACGCAAAGATTGAATAAGCTGCTTATCTTTTTCCTGAAGAATTTGTTTTGTATCAGGCTCTTGTTGGGGTGAAGGCTGTACCGGCTGTTCGGGAGGTGTCGGCTGCTGGTCGTCGGCCGCGGGCGGGTCGGCTGCTTCTGCTGTGTTCTCTGTGTCCTCTTTGTCTTCGGCTTCTTCTAGAGACACGGCAGCTTGATCCTCGCTTGTAGTCAAAGAGAATTCTTTTTGCAGCGCTTCATTGATTTCTTCTGCTTGACAGCCCTCATCATAAAGCTGCTTAATTTTCAGTAAAACGGTCGCAGCCGCAGCTTCATATTGTTTTGGTCGATGATCCTCTTTTTGAATAAAGAAATATTGGAATTTATCTATATATCTTCTAATCGTTGAAGTAGGAATACTCGTTTCTTCAGATAACTCTTTTACACTAAGCCATTTTGTCATTTTCTCACCACTTTTTAAATGATTACTTATTCGTCAGCATCAATTTGAATTTGTACTAGTATCTTTACTGTATATCTTATCATGTAACGCTTCTACGTACCTTGCTGTGTTGGTTTCTGTAACGTTTTTATAATCACAGTGTCATAAATGAGGTATAAGCTGCCACTCGCACAAAGATTTGTTAGTTGAAGAATAGGAAATAATCAGTAAGCATTTGTTTGGAGTATGTTGAACAATGATGAGCGTACCTCTTATTATTATCTTATAATGTTGCTGAAGAAAAATCGAGTGATTACTTCACTGTTTATTTAATATGGTAATGTTGTACTAAAGAAGAAACGAAAGGAGGAGCGACTTGAGTTTTACAGAACGAGCAGTAGCACTTATTAAACAAATACCATCTGGGAAAGTAATGACATACGGACAAATTGCCGGCCTGGCTGGTAGTCCGCGAGGTGCAAGGCAAGTTGTGCGAGTGTTGCACTCGATGAGCAGAAAACATAAACTGCCTTGGCACCGAGTCATTAATTCTAAAGGAGAAATTGGATTTAAAGACGAAGAAATGTACGTTGTTCAAAAACTTTCACTTGAAGCGGAAGGAATACTCGTTTCTTCGGATGGAAAGCTTGATCTTAAAGTCTATCTCTATGAACCTGACGTGTATAAATAATAAAAGAAATTGAGACATAGCGAAATTAATTCCAGCTAAAGATGAACAAACGAGATAGAGGAACTGAACCGCTTGTGACACCGCCATTAATTTCCGTGCAAGACTTCGCTTTCCGCGGGCGGGCGGTGAGCCTCCTCGTCGCGTGTGCTCCTGCGGGGTCTCGCCATTCCCGCTTTTCCCGCAGGAGTCTTCGTCTTGCCCTCCAATCAATAGCTAGAAGCACCTGATTAGACCTACGTTCACTATCACAATAAAAAAATCCAAATGAGTTTAATTCTCCATCAAGAATCAAACTCGTTCGGAACTTTCTTCAACTAACATACTTTTGTTATTTATGTTTTTCAAAAGCAAGCTTTAATCCAAACCCGATTAACACGACGCCCGTTGCTTTATCCATAAAGCGCTGAACGCTAGGTGTTGTGAGCCATTTTCGTAAGTAGTTAATAAAAAAGACGAATACGAAAAACCACGTGATAGCAAGGATCGTATACGTTATTCCCATCAGAAGTAATTGAAGAGTTACGTTTTGATCATTTTGAACAAATTGAGGTAAAAAAGTTAAGAAAAATACCGCTACTTTTGGGTTAAGAACGTTTGAGACAAGGCCTTGACGAAAAGCGGATGTTTCTTTTGACTGCTCCTCTTTTTCAGAAGAAGGTATATTGCTTTTTTTAGAAAGGAAGGCAGAGATTCCTAAGTACATTAAGTAAAGGGCTCCTGCGTATTTTACGATTTGAAATGCAAGAGCTGACTGAAGGAGAAGAGCAGATAAACCAAACGCGGCGGCGAGTGTATGAACTAAAGAGCCGCTCGCTAAGCCTAATGCCATTTTATAGCCGCCCGTTTGTCCATCTGCCATCGTTCGTTTGGTAATAAGAGCAGTATCAATACCAGGACTCATAATAACAAATAATGTGAGAATCAAAAAAGTGAAGATGTCGTTCATTTTTTTCTTCCTCCTTACTGTGATAGTATTAAACTGTATTTTATTTATTAAATCTAATTTAACATAAGTAACGCCGTTTATTAAGTTTAATTTAATAAAATTAAATATAATTAAACATCTTTTACGGAGGAATCATCATGGAAAACATAGATATTGGAAAAAAAGTAGAGAAATTTCGAAAAGCAAAGGGGCTAAGCAGTCGAGAATTAGCCAAATTAGCGGAGATTACGCCGTCTATGTTAAGTCAAATTGAACGGGGATTAGCTAATCCGTCCATTTCAACGCTTAAAATTTTAGCTAAATGCCTCGATGTTCCCACTTTCAGCTTTTTACTTGAAGAAATAAACACCTCTCATTTAGTCGTACGGTCGAACGAGCGTAAAACGATGAAAGTAAAAGAGTTAACGTATTCGCTAGTATCGCCAGACTTTACGGGAAATCTAGCTACGGCGATCATGGAAGTACCGCCGATGAAGTCTTCATCAGAATCTCCTTTAGCGCATAAAGGGGAGGAAGTGGCATATGTCTTAGAAGGAAAAATTAAGGTGTCTTTAGAAGAGGAAGTATACGTGCTAGAAAAAGGAGACAGCGTCAAAATCCCTTCGCATCTGAAGCACAAATGGGATAATCCGTTTGAGGAGAAAGCGGTGATTTTATTCTCAGTCACACCGCCTGTTTTTTAAAATACTTACGATTTTTATACTGCGCATCTTCAGTGTGAGACACTTTTATTATACAAATGTGATAAAGCTATCATGTTTGTAAGGATAAACAATTGATAAAATAGCATTGTTGGTAATCTCTACCTAAGAGAATACATACTAAATACTTTTTGGAAAGGTGTTGAAGGGTAATGAAGACATGGAAAGAGATGTTTCGTACTTCAAAGCTTAAAAAAATGATGCCTGTACTCGCTCTGTCGTGCGCGGCGGCTGTAAGCTTTTCAAGCAGCGAGGTACATGCTGAAACGGTAAAATGTCAAAGACAAGAAACAAAGAGTGATCAAGAGTTTGCTAAGCTTGAAGACAAATATGATGCGAATCTTGGCGTTTTTGCATTAGATACCGGTACCAATAAAACGGTAACGTATCATTCGGATGAGCGTTTTGCTTATGCGTCTACTCATAAAGCGCTTGCTGTCGGTGCACTTTTACAGCAGAAGTCAATCGAAGATCTCAACGAGCGAATCTTTTATACGCGTGATGACCTTGTGAACTATAACCCAATTACAGAAAAACATGTTGATACAGGTATGACTCTTCGAGAACTCGCGGATGCATCGCTTCGCTACAGCGACAATACGGCAGGGAACTTAATTCTGCAGCAGCTGGGCGGACCGGACGGATTTAAAGAAGCATTAGAAAACATAGGAGACGATGTGACGCTGCCTGAGCGCTTTGAACCGGATTTAAATGAAGTGAATCCAGGAGAAACCCACGATACAAGTACACCAAGAGCACTCGCTTCAAGTCTTCAAACGTATGTACTTGGAGGGGCACTTCCTGAAGACAAGCGTGCACTTCTAACGGATTGGATGAAACGAAATACAACAGGGGATGCGTTAATACGAGCGGGCGTGCCGAAAAGCTGGGAAGTAGCCGATAAGACAGGCGCAGGCTCATACGCGACGCGAAATGATATTGCCATCCTTTGGCCGCCGAAAGGAGATCCAATTGTTCTTGCGATCCTTTCCAATCGTACGGGAAAAGATGCGGAGTATAATGATAAACTGATTGCAGAAGCGGCTAAACAAGCGGTCAAGGATTTGAGAGTCACTCATAAATAGAAAATGATATGCCTTACAGCAAATGCAAAGATGGTGCACTGTTCTTAAATAATTAAATTATATCTCTAGTTAAAAAAAGAGAAGTAAAAACAAAGACGTACATTATTGTTTAGAAATTGTATTAAAAAAGAACCTCTCCGTCATCAAGTGAGGTTCTTTTGATTTTATAATAGTTAATAACGATTATGGTGAAGATAACTATTTTCTCTTTCTAAGTCATCAATTTTGCTACTCATTGAGTCCATTTCAGAATCATAATAATTCGTAACACTTTCAATACTAGCAGACACACTAGCTTCAATATTGGCCCGCATTTGATCAATATGATTTTTCATTCTTTTATCTTGATTATATACTCGTACACAATCTTGTAATGTAGTAGTCTCTCCTTCCCTTAAAGAATTCAAGAAGAAGTCCAATGCATTTACATTTAAGTGGTTCTCACTCATAATTACAGATTCATTTTTTAGTTCTTTTGTAATATGTTCTAATCGAACACTCCATTCTTTTACTAAAGATTCATTTCTATTAGCTTTATGTAATCTAGATGGTTTTGTTAACGCATTAGTTAGAAGTCTTATCACTGACATTGAGATAAAGTAAGGTGCTAGTAATATAATAATTGCATAGAATAGGTCATCTACTCCACCCATGAAATTTCCCTCAACTGGATTTAAACGATTGTATATACCAGTCAACCAAACATTATCAAAGGTTTTAAGAGGAGGGAACAGCTCCTTTAAATAATTGCTTGCACTAATGCCAGTAATCGCTATAGCCCAGTATCGTTTCTTAAGAGGGCTGGTCCAAGATTTAAAAGGGAAATGGCCCCTTAATTTTTCTATTTCTTCTTTGGCGATGTCGGTCTTATTTTCAAGCCCATTTTTTTCTGCTACTAGATTTTTAGTCCATTCTAAATTTCTAATAAGTTGGTGAGTTTCCATCTTTACATTCTCCCTATATTTCGTATATATTATCTAATTAATCATATGACTAATGACCTAATTATTTTATCACAATAAATTGGGAATTTAGTAAAAAAATTTTTTTTTATAGATACATGTGTAAATAGCCTATATAAAGCAAGAAATAAAAAGGTATTTATTATAAAAGTTTTTCCTCCGTTAAAAACGTAAACCCTCCATAAAAATTAGTCAAATCGCACAAAATAATATCAGAAAATTCACATAAATAATAATGAACTTGCGTTAAAATTCGTATACACTATGTACATGTTAAGTTAACTTACATCTAATGTTAGAAGTGAGAGTGGAAACATCATAAAAAGGAGTTGAGTGTATAGTGTCTACAAATGCAACAAGTTCCGTTATAGAAGAGGTGCATTCTTATCAAGATAGAAGTCTTGATCCGTCACTAAAGCCAAAAGCGGAAAGTGATCGAAAGCTAACTCCGTTGTCCTATATGTTTATGTGGATTGGAGACGGCGTTAATTTAGGGAATATGACGCTTGGGGCTAGCTTGGTAATTGCAGGTACTGCGGTATTAAATCTTTTTCAAACGTTTGTGGCAGCGATTATTGCCATTGGTATTATTTCTACTTTTTTTGTCTTGAACGATCGAATCGGCTATAAGACGGGCATACCGTATGTGATGCAGCTTCGAATGTCTTTTGGAATAAAAGGATCCGTTATATCTTCTCTTTTACGAGGTATTCCAGCTATCATTTGGTATGGTTTCCAAAGCTGGACAGGCGGTACCGCTTTAAACGAAATCGGGAAAATTGTGAGCAAAGGGTCTTTTGATAATCTTGTTCTTTGTTTTATTATCATTCAGCTGCTGCAAATTGTGCTTTCCCTGTACAGCTTCCACGCGGTTAAATGGGTAGAGATGCTTGCTTCAATCATCATATTGCTTGGCCTAGTTTACGTATTTAGCGTTCTTTTAACTTCTCATAGTGAAGTAGTAGGGGAGAAGTGGGTACATACAAAAGGTTCATGGGGACTTCCGTTCTTTTCTTTCATTATGATGTTTATGGGCAATTATGCGGCAATTTTTCTAAGCGCAGCCGATTACTCTAGAGAACTGAAGCCAGGAATCAGTGACACAAAGCGTGGGTTCTTATACTTTACACCCATTCTAGTAGCCTACGGATTCGTTCTGACAATCGGAGCAATGCTTGCTTCTGCTACGGGCATATCCAATCCTGTTAAAGCGTTTGCGGTTGTAGTGGATAATTCCTATATTACCGTCGCTGTATCAGCTTTTATTGTGATTGGCGTGATTGCCGTAAATATGGTGGCAAATATTATTCCGCCTACATATGTGATTACGCTGCTGACAAAAGCAAATTATAAAGTGGCGGTGACCATTACTGGACTGCTTGCTTTCTGTTCATTCCCTTGGGTGCTTGTTCAAGATTCGTCAGCTGCAGGACTTGGGCTGTTCATTTTAATTTACTCTGCTTTTTTAGGTCCAATTGTTTCTATTTTACTAGTGGATTACTATATTTTAAGGAAACAAAGAGTAAACGTAGAAGAATTGTATCAAGAAAAAGGACCGTTTTCCGGCTACAATCCGTGCGCCATGCTTGCGATGCTCATCGGTGCAGGCGCTGCGTTTATCGAAGTTGATTTAGGCTGGATTATAGGAGTGGTAGTCGCAGGAATCTCTTATATTCTTTTGACGAAATTTGCTTTTAAACGTTCAAAATTTAAAAAAGGAACCATTTTTGAATCCTAACATTCCATCGACAAAAGCCTTTGCTTTCCGCAAAGGCTTTTATAGCGTCAGATTAAATCTCTTTGTCTAGTTTCCTAAAAAGTGGGTAAAGTAAAGAAGAGAAAAAGTTACCTCTATTATGAGTTGCTTTTAATAGGAGCGCATCTAATGTATCGCATCAATCATAGCTTAAAGGAGAGGGCAGAGTATGTATGAATTTAGAGTGTATACTCTTCGAGATGGAAGCGAAAAGGTAATCAAAACGCTGAAACATGAATCGTTTGCGGATGAAATTCAACGAGCGGGAATTAAGCAAACGGAAATTGCGCAAACACAGCTAGTAGATAAACCGAGATAAGAAATTTGCATTTATTCTTACACTAAAAAAGATGGGTTCCTGTGTCTTCACTCAGGAGCCCATCTTTTCTAATTTTTTATAGTTCTTCACCATTTGTTTCAATTACATGTTTATACCAGTTAAAGGAATCTTTTTTATAGCGCTTCATTGATCCGTTTCCTTCGTTGTCACGGTCGACATAAATCATGCCGTATCGCTTTTTCATTTCGCCTGTCGTAAAGGAAACAATATCAATAATTCCCCACGGCGTATAGCCCATTAAATCAACACCATCGTATGTCACAGCTTTTTCTAACGCTTCGATGTGCGATTTTAAATATTCAATTCGCGATGCGTCATGAATGGATCTGTCTTCTTCAACCGTATCAATGGCGCCAAATCCGTTTTCTACGATGAACAGCGGAATTTGATAGCGGTCGTAGAAGCGGTTTAACGTATAGCGCAAGCCCGTTGGATCAATCGACCAACCCCAATCGCTTGATTTGATATAAGGATTTGCTACGCCGTTTGGCAATCCGCCGTTTACGATATCGCCCGTATTGTCAGCTTCCACGTCGCTTTTAACCGTTGTGGACATGTAATAGCTGAAGCCTAAATAATCAACTTTTCCGTTTCGTAAAATTTCTTCGTCGCCTTCTTCAAAGGGAATATGATAGCCTTCTCGTTCGAATTCTTTTAACGCATAGCTTGGGTAGTAGCCGCGAACTTGAACGTCAGGGAAGAAGTAGCGCTGTCTCATTGTTTCTTCTGCTAACATCACATCTTCAGGGTTTGAAGAATACGGATAAATTGGCACGTGTGACACCATCGCTCCGATTTGGAAATTCGGATTAATTTCTTTTCCTTTTGATACGGCAAGAGCGCTTGCCAGCAGTTCGTGATGTCCCGCTTGATACATCACTTCTTTTGCGTTTTCACCAGGCTTTACAGAAACGCCTGAGTTCGTCCATAAGAATAGAGGGTTGTTTACGTCCATTTTGTTGTTGATTTCATTAAACGTCATCCAGTACGTGACTTTATCTTTATAGCGGTCGAAACAAACTTCAGCGAACTTCACAAAGCAATCTACCGTTTTTCGGCTTCTAAATCCGCCGTATTCTCGAGCTAAATGCAGGGGCATTTCAAAGTGAGACAGCGTAATAACCGGTTCAATTCCGTGCTTTAACAGTTCATCAAATACATCGTCGTAGAATTTTAGTCCTTCTTCGTTTGGCTCAGCTTCATCGCCTTTAGGGAAAATACGGCTCCAGCCAATCGATGTACGCAAACATTTTAAGCCCATTTCTGCAAACAGCGCGATATCTTCTTTGTAGCGGTGATAAAAATCAATTGCTTCGTGATTTGGATAGAATTTATCTTCTTCTACTGTTTCGGTGATTTGTCGCGGCACACCGTGCGCACCTGCAGTCATAACGTCTACTACGCTCGGTCCTTTTCCGCCTTGGTTCCATCCACCTTCAAATTGATGAGCTGCTAATGCGCCGCCCCATAAAAAATTCTTTGGCATCTTTGTCATTGTTAGTTCCTCCTTATTTCACTACAGTAAATAATGTTTGATTCAGCCCGCTATTTTCAACATCTTCAACAATTACTTCTCGATAAGCGCTTGAATTGGTGATAATAACCGGCGTAATCGTTTGTAATCCCTGTGTTTCAATAAATTCTTTATCAAATTCAATGAGTAAATCGCCTTTTTTAAACTTTACACCGTCTTCTACATGCAGCGTAAACGGCTTGCCGTCTAATGTAACGGTATCTAATCCAATATGAACAAGCAGCTCAACGCCGTATTCTGAACGAAGGCCGATGGCGTGCTTTGTTGGGGCTACCATGACAACCGTTCCGTCAAAAGGTGCATAAAGCTTATTATCTGAAGGATCAATCGCTAATCCTTCTCCCATCGCACCTGAGCTGAATACTTCGTCCGGTACGTTAGAAAGAGGGATAACTTTTCCGCTAAACGGCGCGCTAATTGTTTCTTCATTGTCGTTAGGGTTGCTGACAGCTACTTCGTTTAAAGGAGCATCAGCTGCTTCTTTTGCTGCATCTTCTCCGTAACCAAATACTTGAATAAGCACAACGGGAAGAATGATTGCAATGGCACATCCAATTAAAATTCCCCAAATCGACATCGGATAGTCTTGACTGATACCGTTTACAACAGTCAGCGGGCCCGGTAATCCTGCGTAAGCAAAGTAATAAGGGTGAAAGAAGCTTGCTACAACGGCACCAATAGCACCTGAAATGCATCCAAAGATAAACGGCTTTTTAAAACGTAAGTTTACGCCGTAAATGGCTGGTTCGGTAATGCCAAACAATCCTGTTATTCCAGCTGATATGCTCACTTTGCGTGCTTCTTGACTTTTTGCTTTTAAAATAACCCCAAGCACCGCTCCGACTTGAGCCACCACGGCAATTGTTTGATACGCTTGAAATGAATCTCTGCCGTTTAAATCAAAGTTTGCAAGTACCATCGGCGTAATTCCCCAGTGTACTCCAAAGATAACAACAATTTGCCAGAACCCTCCAATGATTGCTCCAGCTAAAGCAGGTACGTTTTCAGCTAAAAAGTTATAGCCGTGAGCGATTCCGTTAGCACCCATCGTAGTAACAGGACCAATAAGTAAAATTGTTACTGGAACCATAATTACCATACATAAAAATGGGACAAACAGCGGTCTAACGACTTCATGAATGCTTTTGTTTAGGAACCTTTCAAGATAAGACAAAATCCATACTAAAAATAAAGGCGGTAAAACAGAAGAAGTATAGACCGTTTCCGATAGAGAAAGACCTAAAAACGTAATGCTGCTTCCGTCGGCAATTTTGGCTGCCATTTCTGCCCATGTTGGACTGACTAATGCGGCACAGCACGCCACTGCGATGTAGGTGTTGGTTTTAAAATGCTTGGATGCTGTGATAGCGATAAATATAGGTAAAAAAACAAACGGTGCCCACGAAATGAAGCTTAATACTTGATATGTGCCCGTTTTTGCAAAGCTATCCGAAAACAAATTAATAAGTATTAACGAACCCTGTAAAATTCCTGCTGCTGCCAAGATGTATACAAACGGCGCAAACACAGCAGACATCGTAGCAATCACACGATTTAAGATTGTTCCTTTGTTTTCAGATTGTTCCTCTGTGGTATCCAAGTTTACTAAACTAGCAAACTCTTCATAAACGTCTCCCACGTGCTGTCCAATAACAACTTGAAACTGCCCGCTGTTTTCAACAACCGTAATGACACCAGCCATAGAAGACACCTTACGTTTGGCTTCTGGCTTCGAGCGCTTTAACACAATTCGCAGCCTCGTAGCACAGCGTGTAGCGCTTACGATATTTTCTTCGCCGCCTACCGCATCTAAAATGTCTGCTGCAAGCTTGTGATAATCTCTAATTTTCCCTCCCATATGTTCAACCCCCTTGTTGAGTATACGCTTTCAGTATAATTGTATCGATACAATTTATCAATACCCAAATAAAATAATAGTCAATAAACAATTTAAGTTTATGGCATGGAGTTAGATTATGGTATAATCGTGTTATTCTTGAGATAAATTCAGTAAAGAGGTATAGCTATGATCAAATACCAACAAATTGCAATTGAAATTGAAACCTATATTGAAGAACACAAGCTTCAGCAAGGAGAAAAGCTGCCTGTATTAGAAACGCTGATGGCGCAGTTTAAGGCGAGCAAAAGTACCGTAACAAAAGCCTTAGATCTGCTAGAGAAAAAAGGCGTTGTTTTTCAAGTGAGAGGAAGCGGCATTTTTGTCCGTCGCCATAAACGAACAGGCTATATTGGCTTGCTTTCCAATCAAGGATTTACGAGTGAACTTGAAGATTTTCAGTTAACGTCGGAAGTGATTGAGTTAGATGTACGAAAGCCGACGCAAGAAGCCGCGTTAAATTTAAACATAGAAGAAAATAGTGACGTCTATTATGTAAAAAGAGTACGGTATATTAACGGCCAGACGCTTTGTCTAGAAGAATCTTTTTATAATAAATCCATCGTTACGTACTTGAATAACGAAATTGTTTCTCAGTCTATTTTTCATTACATTAAAGAAGGACTTGGCTTAAAAATCGGGTTTTCTGATCTATATCTTCACGTCGGCAAGCTGAACGGAGAAGAAGCGAAGTACCTAGGATTAAAAGAAGGAGATCCTAAATTATTTATTGAAACACTCTTTCACTTAGCTAACGGACAGCCGTTTGATTTTTCAAAAGTAACGTATAACTACGAACAGTCTCAGTTCTTTTTACAAGCAACGAGTCACGTTTTATAAAAAAAGTGTCCGTCTCTCAATTCTTGCAGGTGCTATGATTGGTTTTGTAGTTAACATAAGTTGTGCATTATTAAAGTTAATTAAAAACAAAGTGGAGTAAACTTATTCGGGGCGGTGGAGGTTTTGAGTGAAAGTATCATTATTCAGCCATATACGAGCAAGTATCAACAGCAAGTAGTGGATTTAATTCTTCATATTCAGCAGCAAGAATACCACATTCCGATAACGGAAAAAGATCAGCCTGATTTGTTTGAAATCGAAAGCTTTTATCAACAGGGAAACGGAAACTTCTGGGTTGCTGTTTGCAACGAAAAAGTAGTGGGAAGCGTAGCTTTAATAGACATTGGAAGCCGTCAAGTAGCGCTACGGAAAATGTTTGTAGCAAAGTCTTATAGAGGAGCCACCTTCAAAACAGCTCACCGTTTATTGCATACAGCCATCGCGTGGGCAAAAGAGAAAGAAGTGGAAAGAATATACTTAGGAACGACATTACAATATAGGGCTGAGCATCGCTTTTATGAGAAAAATGGGTTTCAACATATAGAAAAAGAAAAGCTGCCTGAGAATTTCCCGGTGATGAACGTAGATAAAAAGTTTTATACATACAAGGTATAAAGTGAGCCGCTAGGTCAAGGAATCTAGCGGCTTTTACTTTGGCAAGGTCTCTTGATAATGAATTCTTTTTTTAAGTAGCAAATTGTCTAACTGAGCAATTAAAATCCCCGCAACCACAATAACAGAACCAATCAGTTCTTTAAGCGTAAACAGCTCATGCAAAAAAAGAACGGCAAACAGCGCAGCAAAAATAGGCTCTGTTGCAAAAATAAGTCCTGTGTGAGTAGGAGTTGTGTAGCGCTGCGCAATGGCTTGACAAATGAATCCGATCGCGCTGCAAAGAACGCCAAGACCTAAAATCGCAATCCATGATGATAAAGTAGTGGGAATGCTCGGGTCTTCAAATAAAAAGCTGCAAAGCAGTCCAAACAACCCAGCAAATCCTAGCTGTAAAATGCCGAGAGCAATTGGGTTTTCATTTTTCGTAAACGTGCCGGTCAGCGTAATATGAACGGCATAACATAGTGCGGTTCCAATGCAAAGTAAATCACCAGCATTCATATGAAAGGAGTGCTTTAAAGTTAGAACACCTATACCGGTTAGGGTAGTGATAATGCCAAGCCCAATCGGCCAAGAAGGAAGCTTCTTCACTAACACGCAGTTGAGCAATGGAACAAAAATGACCGTTAAACTGACAAGAAATCCGGCATTTGAAGCAGACGTCATGCTGACGCCAAACGTGACAAATGAAAAAACGGAAAACAGTAAAAAGCCTAAAATAGCGGATGATCCAATTGTTTTGCGCGTAATTTGCTGTAAAGGCTTATAGAAAAACAGCCCGGCAATGAAAAAAGCAATCAAACATCTAAGCGCAATAATGGTAAATGATCCGAGTGAACTCAGCCCCATTTTCATAAACACATACGACATGCCCCAAAATATATTTACACCAGCCATCATCATATTTGCTCGTGTGCGGTAACTCACGTTCAACCCTCCATTGTTTATCATGTACTCACAGTATACAAAGGAATTTGATATTAATAAAATGAATCTTTATAATGATGAACGTGAATTAAATTCATGTTGGAGTGGGAGAAAATGAGCTTAGTAAAATACGAAATTTTAAACAAAGTAGCCGAATTGCAAAGCTTTACAAAAGCGGCAGATGCGCTGGCGCTCACGCAGTCAGCGGTTAGTCATGCCATTACAAATCTCGAATCGGAATTTGGTTTCTCGCTTGTAAATCGAAATAGGGGGGGTATTACTTTAACGACAGAAGGGGAAACGATGCTTCTTGCCATTCGCAAGGTACTGCAAGAAAATGAAAAAGTTCATCAAGAAGCAGCCAGTCTATTGGGTCTTGCAAAAGGAACCATTAAAATCGGTATTTTTAAAAGCGTGTCGACTAAATGGCTTCCTGAAATTATTCAGCTAATGGAAAAAAGCTATCCGGCCATTCAAATTCAGCTCAAAGAAGGCGACTACCTTGAAATTGAACAGTGGCTGCTGAGCGGAGAAATAGACTGCGGCTTTATTAACATTACGCATTCAAGTCAATTTCATATTATTTCTTTAAAAAAAGATCGACTGCTGTGTGTCGTATCAAATCAAAGTGCTCTATATCATCAGAAAACCGTTTCTTTTGAAGATTTAGAGAAAGAACCGTTTATTATGCCGACGTACGGCGGTTATCATGATATTAAGCAACTGTTTGAAGAACGTGGCATTCAGCCTGAAATTCGCTTTGAGTTAATGGATGAAAGTGCTATTTTATCGATGGTTACGCATCACTTAGGCATTAGTATTTTACCCGAAATGCTTTTAGATTCCATTCCGCAAGAGCTGCGGGCCATTCCGTTTCAAGTGGACAGCTACCGTTCAATTGGTCTGGCTACTCGTTATCATCTCTCACCTGCAGCCAAAAAATTTGCTGAAACAACGCAAGCATGGCTGCAAAATTCGGACAAGTAAAAAGTTATTTATAAAACCAAAAACGGATATTTCATAAGACTCTTAGGAACTAAGCGCATCTTTGTGCTATAATAAAGCTATACAATTACCTATTAGTCATCGATGATGACTAATTTTTTTTGGAGGATAATATGGAAGATTTACTACAATTAAAGAACAAGAACATTGTAATTATGGGAGTTGCCAACGACAGAAGTATTGCTTGGGGTGTTGCAAAGGCCCTTCACCAAGTAGGAGCAAACTTAATTTTTACATACCGTAAAGAACGTTCACTAGGAAAATTGAACAAGCTGCTAGAAAAAAATGAAATTCAAGCAACATTAATTGCAGAATGTGACGTAAACAGCGACGAAAGCATTGAAGCAGCTTTCAAAAAAATCGGAGAAGAAGCAGGCACAGTTCACGGAGTAATTCACTCTGTTGCGTTTGCTCACTCAGAAGATTTAAACGGCGAGTTCATTAATACATCAAGAAGCGGATATGCATTTGCTCAAGATACAAGCGCTTATTCATTTATCGCGGTAGCGAAAGCAGCAAAACCTCTTATGACAGAAGGCGGTTCTCTTGTAGCGATGAGCTATCTTGGTGCAGAGCGCGCAGTTGAAGGCTATAACGTAATGGGCGTAGCGAAAGCAGCACTTGAGTCTTCAGTAAAATACTTAGCATTAGACTTAGGGAAAGACAATATCCGCGTAAATGCGATTTCAGCAGGCCCAATTCGTACGCTTGCAGCGAAAGGTATTTCTGACTTTAACCAAATTCTTCACAAAGTTGAAGAAAAAGCGCCTCTTAAGCGTAACGTAACGCAAGCAGAAGTTGGCGACATGACAGTTGTATTACTGAGCCACCTTTCACGCGGCGTAACGGGAGAAATCGTACACGTAGATGCTGGTTATAATATCGTAGGTTAATCCCAAAACACCTTCTCATTCGAGAAGGTGTTTTTTTAGCTTTTTTCACGGGAAGACAAATGCATCCCAAAACACATAGACCTCTTAAAGAAATATTATTAGCAATAAGGTGAATCATAAGAAATATTCATTCTATACTTCTAGATAAATGTGTGTTTCCACTTATAAAACAAGAGCTCATGTCTATAAGTAAAGACAAGAAATATGTAATTTAATTCATAATTAATCAAACGTCTATATTTTAAAATAGATAAGCTCTAAATTCTAAAAAGAACATATGATGTGGCAAAGGAAAAGGAGTTGACGAAATATGCATCAAGGACAGCAACATTATATTCCATGGGAACAATGGCATCATCAGCATCCTCAAGGCACGTGGAATCAGTGGCATCAGCAACATCCTCATGTACCTTGGGAGCAGTGGCATAAACAGTATCCGCACGGCACGTGGAATCAATGGCATCAACAACATCCATACACACCTTGGAATCAGTGGCATCAGCAGTATCCGCACGGTACATGGAATCAGTGGCATCAGCAAAATCCATATGTGCCATGGAATCAGTGGCACCAGCAGCATCCACACAGTTCGTGGAATCAATGGCATAATATTTATCATCAAAGCTAATCAGCTTTTTACCACAAAAGGTCCGGTTCTCCTTGGGAACTGGACCTTTTGTGTGTAGACGTGAATGATGCAGTGAGCTTAATTTTCAGCGCTGTATACGAGCGACGATGATGAAGAATATGTTTGGTCGATAGGGTAAGGGGTACACAAATAAAGCGGATTAAAGACCACCATTCATGATGTTTAAGCTGTATAAAATGAAATAGTTCGCAGTAAAGTAACTATGTAAACAAGCAAAAATTAAATATAATTTTCTTGCTTGACAATATACCTATAGGGGTATAATATAGAGCGTGTAAACAACATCAAATTGATAGCAAGGCGGTGATTGTTATGCTCTATATAGCAGTATTGTTGCTTGCCATTTTATTTATTGCATACAGACGTTATTATCCCGTTAAAGGAATACAGTGCATACGTGAATCTGAAGCAAAAGAACTTGGGCGAACGGTTGTAGATATTCGTAATTATCATGAAGTTCGCGATTCGATTAGTATAGTTATTCCGTATGCGTATCTCAAACGCTTTTATTCAGAAATTCCACAGAGCAGCGTTCATCTGATTGCCGGAGATAGAGTGGAGTTAAATTTAAGCGTACGGTTCTTACGAAAAAAAGGTTTTGAAGTACGCAGCTATGAGTTAGCAGCGTGTAAAAGTAAAGGAAAGAAAGGGGTATTCGATTATGGAGTATAATCAACAAGTGAAAAATCGCCTGCGCCGAATTGAAGGGCAGCTAAAAGGCGTGCTTAGCATGATGGAGCAAGGAAAAGACTGCCGAGACGTCGTGACTCAATTATCTGCTGCAAGAAGTGCCATTGATCGCACAATGGGAGTTATTGTGAGCAGCAATCTTGAACAGTGCGTCAGAGAGAGCCTTCAGCAAGGAGAGCCAACGGAAGGTTTAGTGAAAGAAGCTGTACAGCTTTTAGTGAAAAGTCGTTAATAATTGTCACCTTGTTTAAGGTTGACGAATATCATTATTTAGTATAATATACCCTTACAGGTATATGTATATAAAAGGAGAGAGAAATACTATGAAAATCGATCATGTCCTAGATGCAAAAGGATTAGCTTGTCCAATGCCAATCGTAAAAACAAAAAAAGCAATGGATACTTTAACAACAGGCCAAGTATTAGAAGTGCAAACGACAGATAAAGGTGCTAAAAGTGATCTAACAGCTTGGGCAAAATCAACAGGACACGAGCTTATTGATTTTAAAGAAGAAGGCAGTACATTTATCTTTTACATTCAAAAAGGCTAATTTTTTTAGAATCAATTATACCCCATAGGGTAAGAGGAGGAACAACATGACTGAACAAAAGAAACGAACAACAATTGTATTATTTAGCGGTGATTATGACAAAGCGATGGCAGCTTATATTATTGCCAACGGAGCGGCCGCTTATGACCATGAAGTGACGATATTCCATACGTTTTGGGGATTGAATGCGCTTCGTAAAGAAGAAATGGTGCCGGTGAAAAAAGGATTTTTAGAAAAGATGTTTGGCAAAATGATGCCGCGCGGTGCGGATAAAATGGGCTTATCTAAAATGAACTTTGCAGGTATGGGACCTAAAATGATTAAAAACGTAATGAAAAAGCATAATGCTCTAACGCTGCCGCAGCTTATCGAAATGGCACAGGAACAAGATGTGAAGCTAGTGGCTTGTACGATGACGATGGATCTTCTAGGGTTACAGGAAAAAGAACTGCTAGATAATATTGAATATGCAGGCGTAGCGGCGTATTTAGCCGACGCAGAAGACGGAAACGTAAACTTATTTATCTAAAAGATAACTCATGAAGCGAGGGTCAATATGATTATCAATGCGCTTATTATCATCTTTCTGCTGTGGTTTTTATATCAGCGTTTTGCACCTGTAAAAGGTATTCAGCAAATAGACACAGCGGAGTTAAAAGCAAAGTTAAAAAATAAAAATAACCAGTTTATCGACGTGCGAACACCGCATGAATTTCGTACCAAACATATTAAAGGATTTCGAAACATTCCTTTATCAGAACTGCCAGCGCAAACAGGCCAGCTTTCAAAAGACAGAGAAGTATTCGTTATTTGTCAAAGCGGAATGAGAAGTATGAAAGCAAGTAAACTGTTGAAAAAGCAAGGTTTTACATCCATCACCAACGTTAAAGGCGGCATGAATACGTGGAGATAAATCAAGAAGGAGGAGACGTAGCGTGAAGACAATAGCAGCACAAGAAGTAGAACAATTAGTAAAAAAACAAGAACAAATTCACATTTTAGATGTGCGTGAAGTAGAGGAAGTAAAAACAGGTAAAATTCCAAACGCGTTAAATATCCCGCTTCCTTTATTGGAATTCCGTATGCATGAGTTAGACAAAACAAAGAACTACATTGTCGTCTGTCGTTCTGGAGGCAGAAGCGGAATGGCAGCTCGTTTTCTTGAGCAGCAAGGCTATAGTGTAACGAATATGACAGGCGGAATGATGGATTGGAAAGGGGAAACGGTCTAATTTTTTTTAGAGGAAAATATACCCCTACTAGTATTTAAACCAAGGAGGAAAAAGAAATGATGCAAGCAAACTTCGTATTAGATGCAAAAGGATTATCATGTCCAATGCCAATCGTAAGAACAAAGAAGAAAATGAATGAATTAGAAGCAGGTCAAGTACTAGAAATTGAAGCAACGGATAAAGGCTCTACGGCTGACTTACAAGCGTGGGCAAAAAGCACAGGTCATGAGTATTTAGGTACCGAGACAGAAGGTGACGTTCTTCATCACTTTCTTCGTAAAGGCGGCGCCGAAGAAAACATAACGCCAATTCCTGAAATTTCATTAGAAGAATTTGCGAAAAAAGTAGAGAATGATGAACACCTTCATATTTTAGACGTTCGTGAAGTAGAAGAATATGATGAAGCTCATATTCCAGGCGTTGTTCATATTCCGCTTGGTGAAGTAGAAAAACGTTCGAATGAACTAAATAAAGAAGATGAAATTTATATTATTTGCCACTCTGGAAGACGAAGTGAAATGGCAGGGCAAACGATGAAAAAGCAAGGATTTAAAAATTTAATTAACGTAGTTCCTGGTATGCGTGACTGGACGGGTAAAGTAGAATAACCAATGAATCATAATGGATTAAAAAATTTTGATATTTCATATACCTAAGGAGGTATTTTAATATGACAGTAAATGTACTTACTGCAAAAGAAGTTACATCTAAAATTATTAATAAAGAACCGCTATTTATCTTGGACGTTCGTAACGAAAGTGATTTTAGCGATTGGAAGATTGAAGGTCATTACTTCGATCATTTAAATGTTCCATACTTCGATCTTTTAGACGGAGTAGAAGAAATCTTAGAAAAAATCCCTTCTGATAAAGAAGTATTAGTTGTCTGCGCCAAAGAAGGTTCATCCGTGATGGTAGCTGAAATGCTTTCAGAAGCTGGTCTTACAGTATCGTACCTAAAAGGCGGTATGAAAGCATGGAGTGAATATTTAGAGCCTGTTAAAGTCGGTAATTTAAAAGACGGCGGAGAAATTTATCAGTTTGTTCGCATCGGTAAAGGGTGCTTATCTTATATGATCGTATCAAACGGTGAAGCTGCTATTATTGATGCGACGCGTATGGCGGATGTGTATATTAACTTTGCCAAAGAACTTGGAGTCACAATTAAGCATGTGTTTGATACGCACCTTCATGCAGATCACATTTCAGGAGGAAGAGTTATTGCGGAAGCAACAAATGCGGCGTACTGGCTTCCTCCAAAAGATGCAGAAGAAGTGATGTTTGACTACAACGCTTTAGAAGAAGGCAGCGATGTCGTGATTGGTAACACAATGATTACGATTCAGCCTCTTTATTCACCGGGTCATACGATTGGATCAACTTCTTTTATCGTAGACGATCAATACTTGCTTTCAGGTGATATTTTGTTCATCGATTCAATTGGACGTCCTGATTTAGCTGGTATGGCTGAAGACTGGGTAGGCGATCTGCGCGAGACGCTTTATAAACGCTATAAAGCATTATCAGATGAGTTAATCGTACTTCCAGCTCATTTTATGATTATTGATGAGCTAAATGACAACGGCAGCGTAGCTGAAAAGTTAGGTACTTTGTTTGCAAAAAATCACGGCTTAAATATTGAAGACGAAGCAGAGTTCAGACACTTAGTAACAGATAATTTACCGCCGCAGCCAAATGCGTATCAAGAAATCCGTGAAACTAATATGGGAAAAGTAAGTCCAGATGAAGAAAAACAGCGTGAAATGGAAATTGGACCAAACCGCTGTGCGATTCGCTAAGTAAAAAATTCAGCTTAAACAAAGGAGAGAGAGAAATGGAATCAAATAAAGTACTAGACGCAAAAGGGCTGGCATGTCCAATGCCGATTGTTAAAACAAAAAAAGCAATGAATGAACTAGAAGCAGGTCAAGTGTTAGAAATTCACGCAACGGATAAAGGGGCGAAAAATGACCTTGCAGCTTGGGCAAAATCTGGCGGTCACGAGCTTGTTCATACAGAAGAAGGCGACGTTCTTAAATTTTGGATTAAAAAAGGGTAAGGAATAATGAATGAAAAGGGTATCTCTTGTAAAAGATACCCTTTCCTTATATGAAACGGAGCGACTATAGATGGATCTTACATTTATCATCACGCTTTTTCTTATTGGATTTATTGGGTCGTTTATTTCCGGTATGGTCGGTATTGGCGGTTCTGTGATTAATTATCCGATGCTGCTATATATTCCTCCATTAGTAGGAGTAGGAGCATTAACAGCTCATCAAGTCTCAGGTGCAGGAGCTGTTCAAGTATTCTTTGCGACAATAGGCGGCGTATGGGCGTATCGAAAAAGCGGATTTTTAAACAAATCATTAATTTTATATATGGGGAACAACATTCTAATTGGGAGTATGCTCGGAAGCTATAGCTCGCATTATATGAGTGAAGAAGGATTAAACGTTGTGTACGGGGTTTTAGCTCTTATTGCGGTTATTATGATGTTTATTCCAAAGAAAAACTTAGATGGAATTAAAAGTGGCGAGCTTCAATTTAACAAAGGGTTAGCTTCTATTTTATCGCTGCTTATCGGAGCCGTAGCAGGAGTATTAGGAGCAGGAGGGGCCTTTATTTTAGTTCCTGTCATGCTCGTAGTGCTTAAAATCCCAACTCGGATTACCATCGCAACTTCACTAGCCGTTACCTTTATTTCTTCCATTGGTTCAACGGTTGGAAAGCTGGTGACGCATCAAGTCCCATTTATACCGGCACTTATTTTAGTTGCTGCAAGCCTCATTGCTTCTCCGATCGGTGCAAAAGTTGGTCAGAAAATGAATACAAAAGTGCTTCAGTGGATTCTTGCCGGTTTAATTTTAGCAACGGCAATTAAGATTTGGTGGGGGCTACTATAAAAAAGCTATGGATTCCCATAGCTTTTTTTATATTGTTCCATTACTTTCCACATACGTTTCAAGCGCAGGATGAAATTCTTTTTGATAGTGGTTAGACGGACATACTTTCACAACAGTAGAGCGAAGGGCATTGGATTTTGATGTATTTAACACTTGCTTACATTTTGGGCATCGTTCATTAAACAGTAAATGAAACCATTTCACTTTTCATCACTCCTGTATTAAAACCTTTAAATCTTATCGAGTTAATAAGGATTATAAAGGGTTTTATACGGTAGGTCAATGAAAAGGGAAGGAATCTTACAAAATAGTTTACTAAGATAAATATATTTGTATAAAAAATTAAGAATTTGTAGAATTTATTGTTTATTTATTTGATTTTTATGTTATCCTTTTTAACATACATTAAACACAAGGCCATAATTATCGTACGACCTTTGATTTGTATTACAGATAGTGAATGAGAAAAATATATTGAAAGGAGAAAGGGAGAGTCAGAGAGGGTGCGAATGCTAGTTGTCTGTTAAAAAGGCATCTTGCACGGTAACTGTCTGATTTCATAAAGGTAATTGTCCACAGTTATTTTTCTGACTATTCGAATAATTAATGTTAAAAGTTTAAAATCTAAAAAAGGAATGATCATCAATGAAAGATAAATTTGCCCAACGAGCTAGTCTTGTAAAATCCTCTGAAACACGCGAAATCTTAAAAGTCACGGAACGACCAGAAGTGATTTCATTTGCAGGAGGACTTCCCGCACCGGAACTATTTCCCGTTGAAGCAATGAACGAGGCGTGCCGCGCCGTATTAAATGAAGATGGAGCCGCTTCGCTTCAATACAGTACAACTGAAGGCTATATTCCTTTAAGAGAAGCCATCTCTACACGAATGAAGCATATCGGCATCGAGTCCACGGTTTCAAACATTTTAATTACGTCCGGATCTCAGCAGGCAATCGATCTTACCGGAAGACTGTTTCTTAATGACGGAGACGTGGTAATCTGTGAAAGTCCAACGTATCTAGCAGCTATTAACGTCTTCAAATCCTACAATGCGACGTTTGTAGAAGTGGACATGGACGAAGACGGAATGATTATGGAAGAGCTAGAGAAAAAGCTTCAGGAAAATCCGCATGCTAAATTTATTTATACAATCCCAGATTTTCAAAATCCTACAGGGCGCACATTAACGCGGGAAAGACGTCAGAGAATGATCGAGCTTGCAAACGCCTATGACGTGCTGATTGTAGAAGATAATCCGTACGGAGGAGTCCGATTTGCAGGAGAAACGCTGCCGCCGGTTAAGCATTTTGATACAGAAGGCAGAGTTATTTATATCAGCACATTTTCTAAAATCTTTGCACCTGGTCTTCGAATTGGCTGGGTATGTGCAGATGAAGCTTTTATTGATAAGTACGTAGCGTTTAAGCAAGTGGCTGACTTGCATACGGACAGCTTTGCTCAGCGGGTAACGGCTAAGTATATGGAGCTTTATGATATCGAAGAGCACATTCAAAAAATTAAAGCTGTATACAAAGAGCGATGTACCCAAATGTTATCGTGCATTGAAGAATTTTTCCCGGAGAATTTGTCTTACAGTAAGCCAGAAGGCGGATTGTTTATTTGGGTGGAACTGCCCAAAGGAATCGATTCAGCACATATCTTTTCAGAATGTCTAAAAAATAACGTAGCCTGTGTTCCGGGAACACCATTCTTTCCAAACGGAACAAGAAACAACGCGCTGCGCTTGAATTATTCTAATATGTCTGCTGAACAAATCGTTGAAGGCATGAAGCGCATGGGAGACGTATTGCATCGTGAATTGACAAGGGAAACGACTGTTTTATAAAAGAAATGGAAAAATCAAATAAAGCAATTTTATTAATTCATGAAATATACGGTGTGAACGATCATATGAAGTTTATGAAAGAGAAATTGTCTAAGTTAGAGGCAGATATTATCTGTCCTAACTTATTATCTAAAGACGTTCCTTATCATTATGAAGAAGAAGACATGGCTTATCAAAACTTTGTTCAAAACATCGGTATTGATGAGGGTTCAAGACAAATCAATAACATGTTAATTCAGCTAAAACAAGAATATGAAGAAGTAGGGGTCATAGGATTTAGTGTAGGAGCCACAATATCGTGGCTATGCAGTGAAAACAATTTTTGTGACTTTGTGATTGGCTGTTACGGATCTCGCATTAGAGACTATATAAATAGACGTCCTGTGTGTCCAACTCTTCTTATTTTTCCTGCTGAAGAGCAAACATTTAATGTAGACTGTTTAATAAATTCATTGAAGCAAAAAAGAGAGCCGCTTTTGGAAATCAAAAAGTTTTATGGATTTCATGGGTTTATGAATCCTTTTTCAAAAGCCTTTAATAAAGAATCAGCAGACCAAGCCTTCCAAACAATAAGTGATTTTCTCGAAAAACAATTAGCTAATCACTAGCTATGTATTCTGAAAGTGATACCTTACAATAAGCAGAAACTGACCCTTTTTCAGTACATATACATGTATTAACATTTTCTTTAGACGTATCGAAAAGGAGCGAGATTATGCTAAAGTCAGTTGAACTTGTAGGAACAGCAGTAAAGCTAGTACCGCTTGAAAAAATGCATGAGCAAGGACTCTATGAAGCTGCAAAACCGAAAGAAATTTGGAAGCATCTCCCGGTAAAAGTTCATAGTCTAAGTGATATGAAACGGCTGATTGAAAGTGCTTTAAAAGCCAAACAAGAGGGAAGAGAGCTGCCTTTTGCTGTGTTTGATATAGAGTCACATTCGATTGTAGGAAGCACAAGATTTTTAGATATATCACTTCCCAACAAAAGCGTAGAAATAGGGTGGACGTGGTATCATCCATCCGTGTGGCGAACGCGAGTTAATACGGAGTGTAAGTATTTATTATTAAAACACTGTTTTGAGGAGCTGAAGTTTCATAGAGTTCAATTTAAAACGGATGTGCAAAACAATCGATCTAGAAAGGCTATTAAACGCTTGGGTGCCACGCAGGAAGGTGTCAGCAGAAAACATATGGTTTTACCTGATGGATACGTACGAGATTCGGTTATCTTCAGTATAATTGACGACGAGTGGCCGTTTGTCAAAAAGCGACTAGAAGGTTTTTTACATGCAGCCAATAAGGGAAATAAAGAAAATGTCAGCAATTAATGGCATTTAAAGATAAAAAGCACAAGCTATAGCTTGTGCTTTTTATTTTTAGAGAGCTTGTTTAATAATTTTTTTATAGTAAAGAACAGATAAAATACCAAAAATAGAGTACAGAGCCGTATAGACAATCATGACGATAATCATTGGTGTCCAAACCTCTGTTCCAAACCAGAACCAGCCGGATTGTACGGCAAAATAGCTGTGAAGCAAGCCTACAATTAACGGGATGCCGAAGTTAAAGAGCTGCTTAATTTTTATTCCGTTTAGTAAGTCTTTTTCGGTAAAACCTAGCTTTCTAAGAATGGTATAGTTCGGCTTTTCATCTTCACTTTCGTCCATTTGCTTGAAGTAAAGAATGCACCCTGATGTGATTAAAAATGCCAGTCCTAAAAAAGCAACAATGAACATGATTAGACCCATAGTCTGCTTTTGGCTCCGCATCATATCCATACGGGAATCATTTAAGCTGTTATTGCTAAATTTCATTTCTCCGAAAAGCTCATTTGCTTTTTGTAAGTTATCTTCATTTGATATGTCCACTCCAGTGTAGATAGACGATTCTTTTTGAATAGAAGGGTCTGCATTCTGTTTAAGCTCATTAAATACAGCATCATCTACAATGGCAGTAGGCAAACCGCCCCCTGTAAAATAAATGGATAGGAGAAATTTTCGATTTAATCCTACATACTTTTGGGAAATTACTTTTTTCTTTCCTTTTAACTCAATTTGTCCCGAATCTTTAAATGCCATTGTTTTTTGAAGCATATTATTATAGCCGGTAAACAAGGTTTCATTTTGAGCTAGATTTAAGCCATTAACTGATTTTTCACTAATCATTGGAATCGTCATAGCCGACGAGTCCACCATTGGACTTTTTAGTTCATTTTCTAAGATGTTTTTTACGTTTGCTTTTACTTGGATGACGTCGATCTTTTTTTCCGTATATGCTATTTTCTTTCGATCCAGCGCGGCTTTAAACGAAGCAGCGTCTTTTGTATTATTGATAGAAAAATCGTTAGGCACATAATCTTCGGCCGACTTTTCAGCAGAATAATAAGAGATGTAGCTCAAGCACAATAGGCCAATAGCCAGAGCCGATACGGTTGTAATAACCGTCAGCAACAGTGCATTTGATTTCATGCGAAACATAATGGAAGAAAGAGATAATACGTCGTTAATTGACAAATAGCCTCTTTTGCTTTTTCGCATGAGATTTAATAAAAATCGAACCGAGCCTTTATAAAACAAGTAAGTACCTATGATAACTGAAGCTAAAATAGATACCATTGCGATGGACAAAGCATTCATGCTTGTAAAAGATCCGTCAAACAATTTAGCAGAAATATAGTAGCCGGAAGCAATAAAGATCATTCCAAGAATTCCAATAATAATTTCAAGTATACTGATTTTTTTTGTTTTGCTTTCTGTTGATGAAGTAACTCGGAATAAAGCCAAAATGGTCTGTCTTTTAATAAAAAGATAGTTCATCGTCATGATTAACAAATAGATGACGCTGAACACAATAAGCGTTTGAATCAAAGCTTCTTCTGAGAAGTGAAGCTTGGCAATGCCTTTGGTGTCCGTAATTTTAAATAAAACCATAATGATTACTTTTGAAAACGAAAATCCAATTAAAATACCGATAATCAGCGAGCTAAAGTACAGCATAAAATTTTCAGCGGTCAAAATACGGAAAATTTTTGTTTTGGTCATGCCAATTAGCTGAAATAAGCCAATTTCTTTACTGCGCCGCTTAATAAAAATCGTATTTGCATATAATAGAAAGATAGAAACAATAGCTACAAGTAAAACAGAAGCGGCCCGAACCGCTGCGCCTCCTTTAATGGAACCTTTGGTTGCATCAAGAGCGGGGTCATACTGCAGCGTGACAAAAGCAAAATATAAAGCTGCGCTGAAAATTAGTGCAAAAACGTATAAATAATAGTTTTTTACATTCTTTTTGAAGTTGCGGAAAATCAGCTGATTAATGTTCATGTTGAACTCCGCCTAGCACGCCTTGAGTTTTCATAATATCGTCAAAAAAGGCTTTTTGCGTTTGATCACCTTTGTACAGCTGCGTATAAATTTGTCCGTCTTTTATAAAAATGACTTTGCTGCAGTAGCTGGCTGCCACTGGGTCATGCGTTACCATAACAATACTTGCGCTTCTTTTGTCATTAAGCTCGGTCAGTTTGTTTAGCAAATCGCTGGCCGCTTTTGAGTCAAGAGCACCCGTGGGCTCATCAGCAAAAATCATGCTTGGTTCATGAATAAAGGCTCTTGCAGCGGAAGTACGCTGCTTTTGTCCTCCTGAAATTTCACTTGGATATTTGTCTTTTAGCTCATAGATGCCGAGCTGTTTGGCTAGCGAGTCAAATTTTTTGTGAGCTACTGCTGAAGGAGTTTTTGCAACAGAAAGAGGCAAGAGGATATTTTCTTTTACTGTCAGCGTATCGAGCAAGTTATAGTCTTGAAAAATAAAGCCTAAATGTGTTTTTCGGAAGTTCGCTAACTGCTTTTCTTTCATTTTGCTAATTTCATTTCCTTCAATTTTGATGGTTCCGCCGTTGATCTTATCAATAGAGGAAAGGACATTCAGAAGCGTTGTTTTACCTGAGCCTGAAGCGCCCATAATTCCTACAAATTCTCCTTTCATAATGGTAACATCTACACCTTTTAATACTTCTTGTCTGTTAAACTTATTTCCGTAGCTTTTATGAATATTAGTAGCTTCTAATATGTTCATATGTATTCACTCCTTTGATCTGATACGTTTATTATAGAAAAAGGGCTTTAGCTTTTCCTTTGATTCACCGAACAAATAACGAAAGCATGTGACATTTTTGTCACATGCTTTTCATATCCACAAAATCATTTGATTTAGGAAAGGCAAGTGTAAACGTTGTGCCTTCATTAAGAGCAGACTGCACGCCAATGTGAATAGAAAGAGCGTGCGCAGCTTTTTGAGCAAGATATAAGCCCATGCCTGTGGCACGGCTGTCTTCATGCTGCGTAGTGGAGGTGAAACCTTTCTCAAAAATGCGCGGCATATCTTGAGGAGAAATGCCCCGTCCGTTATCTTTTACCTCGATGTATACTTGACCGTGGTGCTCGTAGCTTCTAATCATCACATCAGATTCTTCACTGTACTTGACTGCGTTTGTTAACAGCTGTCTCATAATAAATGAAAGCCACTTTGCGTCACACAGTACACGTTCTGCCTGTAGGTCCACATCAAACCCAATATTTTTTTGCATGCACCAAGCTTGCAGCGTTTTGATCTCGGTGAAAATAAGGGACTCTAAATCTAGATGTTCAATATACATATCATTTTCAATAAAGAAAATGCGCTTTTGATGCAGCTGTTGATCAAGTAAAAAGTGAATACGTAGCCACTCGAACGTCAAGTTTGCTTTAACTTCTCGATTTTCTAAGCGTTCAATTATTAAATGCATCGCAGTTAACGGCGTTTTGATTTCGTGAATCCAAGCTAACAGTTCATCTTTTTCCTGCGTCACGTGCAGCTGAGTTTGCACGCCATCTTTTTTCGCTTGTTCTAATTGTTGCATTAGATTTCGCTGAACAATCTTTTCAAAGGGGCGCAGCGGATGAGAAAGAGTAGAAGAATCAAAGAAGTCTTCTTCATCTTTTAACCCTTGGTAAAATTTCGTTTCTTTCTGGTAGCGGAAGACGCAGAAAATAAGAAAGATAATCGATGATAAAAACACGATATAAAGAATCGAAGACAGAGGAATGGATTCATCAATATACGCGATAAATAGCATAAAAAAATGTATGATAAAAAAGAAAAGGATCCAGCTTAGACGCTCGCGAATAAAGAGTTTAATCATAGCGTTCCTCTTCAATGGCTACGTAGCCCTGGCCGACTTTTGTTTCAATAAAAGTTCCCAGTCCAATTTCATCTAATTTTTTTCGCAGGCGATTGACGTTTACCGTCAGCGTATTATCACTGATAAACCGTTTATCTTCCCACAAACTATTAATCAGTTCATCTCGGCTTACAATCGTATTCTTTTTATGTATTAAGCATTTTAAAATAAAGATTTCATTTTTGGTTAAATCAATAGCAGTAGATCCCGCTGATACTTTATTTTTTTCGTAATCAATCGTTGCGCCTTGCCACGAAAGAAGGTTTACTTGTTCAACGCTGTAGTTATACACGCGGCGAAGAAGAGCCTGTATTTTTGCTACAAGCACATCAAAATGAAACGGCTTTTGCACAAAGTCGTCTGCTCCAAACTGCATAGACATTACCATATCAGAAGGATGATCACGTGAAGATAGGAAGATGATAGGGATTTTTGAATGAGAACGAATCATTCTGCACCAGTGAAATCCGTCATACTTCGGCAGCTGAATATCCATAATCACTAAATCAGGTTTTACCTCACTAAACTCCTGCATAACGTTACTGAAATCACGGATGCCATAAACATCATACGACCATTGCTCCAACCGCTCTTTTAGTTCATTAAACAGGGTTATATCATCTTCAATTAAAAGAAGTTTAAACAAAAGTACTTACCACACTTTCTGTTTTTATACTCATTTTATAGTAATATCCTTTTATTTACCATATATGTTAGTAGATTCATAGGTGTTCTTTTTAAAATGTGAAAGAATAGCCCTCGCTGAGCATAGTTTATAAACATACGTTGAACTCTAGCGAGAAAAGGAGAGCTGTTATGAAAGCAATGGTATGTACAAAGTATGGTAAACCAGATGTTCTTCAGCTTAAAGAAGTGGAAAAGCCTATTCCGAAAGAAAATGAAATACTGATAAAAATTCATGCAACCACGGTCACATCGGGCGACTGCAGAGTGAGAAGCTTTAATAGTCCACTGCTATTGTGGCTTCCTATGCGAATGGTTTTAGGGTTACGAAAACCTAGACAATCAATACTAGGCGTTGAGCTGGCTGGAGAAGTAGAGGAAGTCGGAAAGAACGTAACACAGTTCAAAAAAGGCGATCAGCTTTTTGCGATGACAGGTATGAAGTTTGGAGGATATGCGGAATATATCTGCCTACCAGAAAAGGGGACAATAGCCGTAAAGCCAGAGGGTGTAACCTATGAAGAAGCCGCTTCAATTTCTTTCGGCGGCACGACGGCTCTGCATTTTTTTAGAAAAGGAAACATTCAAGCTGGGAAAAAAGTGCTTATCTACGGTGCTTCAGGTGCCGTAGGAACTGCCGCTGTACAGCTTGCCAGCTATTACGGAGCTGAAGTGACAGGCGTGTGCAGTGCTAAAAATAGTGAATTAGTAAAGTCTTTAGGAGCAGACCGCGTCATCGACTACCAACACGAAGATTTTACTAAAAAAGAAGAAAGATATGACCTTATCTTTGATGCTGTTGGAAAAATCATAAAAAATCAGTGCAAGGAATCGTTAGCCTTAAATGGACGCTTTGTTTCGGTCGAAGGGCAAGGAATTGCTAAAGTGCAGACGGATGATTTATTGCTTCTTAAAAAACTGATGGAAGAAGGGCAGATTAAATCAGTGATTGATAGATGTTACTCTTTAGAACAAATTCCAGCAGCTCATGAATATGTAGAAACTGGACGTAAAATAGGAAATGTAGCTGTAGTTTTGCGGGAATAAAAGTAAGTATTCAAAAAACTAATTTGACTTATGAGTATAGTCAAACGAAGGAGGAGTTTGTTATGACAGTCAAATCAATCAGTGAATACAGCGTCACAGAAAGCTTGAAGAAGCAGGTAATTGAGTGGAGAAGACATTTTCATCGCTATCCTGAATTATCGTTTCAAGAGCACCAAACGTCTCAGTTTGTTGAAGATACGATTCGTTCGTTTGGAAGCTTTATCATTACTCGTCCTACACCAACAAGCGTGATGGCTAGATTAATAGGAAAAGAACAGGGGAAAGTAGTTGCGATTAGAGCGGATATGGACGCGCTGCCGATTAAAGAAGAAAACACGTTTGCATTTGCCTCGGTTCATAAAGGCGTGATGCATGCATGCGGACATGACGGTCACACGGCTATTTTATTAGGAGTAGCTTCTGTTCTTTCTCAATTAGGAAATGAATTTAAAGGAGAAATTCGCTTGATTTTTCAACACGCAGAAGAGCTGCTGCCCGGGGGAGCGCAGGAACTTGTGAAAGAAGGCGTGATGGAAGGTGTGGACTACGTAATTGGCACGCATTTGAATTCTGGGCTTCCCGTCGGAGAAATTGGCGTACTTGCAGGTCCTATGATGGCTTCGCCTGACACGTTTAACATATCGATTAAAGGAAAAGGAGGGCACGCCGCAGCGCCTCATGAAGCAGTTGATGCCATCGTTGTAGGAGCGCAAATTGTGACGAACCTTCAAACCATTGTTTCAAGAACGACGAATCCAATCGATAAATTAGTCGTATCGGTTACACAATTCCATGGAGGAACTACGCACAACGTACTTCCTGATAAAGTGGAGCTTAACGGTACCGTTCGAAGCTTTGACGCGGCTCTGCGAGAAAAAGTTCCAGCACAAATTGACCGAATTGTAAAAGGATTAACAGAAGCCTACGGCGCAGAGTACACGTTTACGTATGAAAAAGGCTATCACCCTGTCATTAACTCTGAAGAAATTACAAGGTTAATTGAAGAAACAGCCATTGAAGAATACGGAAAAGACCGTGTAAAGACGCTGTCTCCTAAGATGGGAGGAGAAGATTTTTCAGCTTACCTGCAGGAAACGGAAGGAGCATTTTTTAACATTGGAGCGCGAAATGAAGAACAAGGCATCGTATACCCTCATCATCATCCGAAGTTTGCCGTAGATGAAGCCTCGCTTGAAGTGGGCGTAAAGATGTTTTTGCGCATAACAGAAAAGCTATTGGCTCGTTAAAAAAATTTAGACATAAAATTACTCCAATCTAAAGACGAAAAAAAGGACAAAGGAGCTCGTATGGGTCGCTTGTGACACCGCTGTTGGTTTCCGTGCAAGACTTCGCTTTCCGCGGGCGGGCGCTGAGCCTCCTCGTCGCATACGCTCCTGCGGGGTCTCACCTGTTCCGCTTTTCCCGCAGGAGTCTTCGTCTTCTTCTCCAACCAACAGCTAGAAGCTACTACATAGATTAAATTTACGTTCGCCAGCACAATGAAAAGATCCCAACGGTTTATGGTTCGGATCTTTTTTCAACTAAACTACGTTTGTCCCACCCACTCTTCTCTACGACATCTTACTTCGTATCTTTATAATTCGTCGCAAATCCTGCTGCGATTAAACCAATTAGACCCAGCACTCCTACAATAACCGTTATGACCATTATGCTCACCTCAATCGCTCTGAATAATACGCTTTCATTTGTTTAATTTTACCATGATCCTTCATGTGAAAGAAGCTTTTCTTTTAAAGGCTCTAGCTTCTTAAATTTTTGATCGTAGCTTTGCCGTTTTAACATGTCATTAGTAATGATTAGCGCATCTTCTTTACGCCCTGCATACAAGTAAGCTTCAATGACTTCGTCAAATCCTTCTGAGTAAGGGAATTTTTCATATTTGGCTAGTTTAAATGAGGCGTCGTAGTGTTTCGTTGCTTGTTCATACTGCTTTAGTTTCAAAAGCATACGCCCGTTTGCTAAATGTAAATCAGCTCGTTCTAAATCGGTAAGGGTATGGAGTTCGATCCCTTGGTTGCGTATATCAAGAGCATCTTCATAGCGCTTTTTTTCTTCTAGCTCAAACGCTTTCTCATAAAAATGACCAAACTTCGTTAGCGGTCTTCTTGATTTATAGAACTTGTAAATACCGTATAGAATTAAAAGCAGTAACCAAAGCAACTCGTTCAGCTCTCTTTCTTTATGTATACTATTTATATTAAAGGAAATTAAATTCAATTGATAGATTTATGAAAGACGCTTGGAGGAATACGATGGTCATCAACCAGCAGATTTACCATGTAAAAGGACTTCAGTACATGATTCGTTCAGCTGACACTAGCGATGCAGACGAACTGTCTCACCTAAGAGTTCAGGTAGACGGAGAAACGGAAAACTTAGATCGTGAACCAGGAGAAGGGTATATGGACGAATCCGATTTTAAAAAACTCATTCAACGTGACACAGAAAGTAAACGAAACTTATTTTTAGTAGCAACTGTACATAATGAAGTTGTCGGGTTTTCAAGATGCGAAGGTAATGAGTTGAAACGATTTGCCCACAAAGTAGAGTTTGGCGTATGCATCGCAAAAGAATGTTGGGGATACGGAATTGGCAAAGAGCTTTTACAGCAGTCTATATTATGGGCAGATAGCGCGGGCATGAAGAAAATGACGCTAAATGTGTTAGAGACCAATAAAAAAGCGATTGATTTATATACAAAGTTCGGATTTGAAATAGAAGGAGTATTAAAAAATGACAAGCTGCTGTCTGACGGCAAGTACTATAGTACGGTTGTAATGGGAAGGTTTAATGAATAAGAGAACAAGGCGCTGATAAAACAGCGCCTTGTTTCTTTACTCTTGCGTTTCACGAACCCATTTGACAATATCATCAATGACATAAGAAGGAATGTTGGCTGAAACAGCATATTCATCGGGCGTGCTTTTTTCACCGGTTCCTTCTGTGAAAAAGTGGTTGAGCTTTGGATAAAGCTTAAAAGAAGTGTTAGAACGCTGAGATAAGCTTTGCTTCCAGCCTTTATTCAAAGTAATTAGATGATGGGCTTCGGTTCTGAAATTGTAGTGCCAGAAACGGGAATTACTTTGCAAAACCGCGGTCACAATTTTTCGATGGATCCTAATCACGATAACTGCCTTGCCCCGAACAAAAAAACGTTTCATACCATTATTCCAGGCTTTCTTACTAAAAATAATGAACCTGTAGGACCGTTTGGCGTGATGGGCGGGTTTATGCAGCCGCAGGGACATATGCAAGTTGTCATGAATACGATTGACTTTCAGCTTCATCCTCAAGCCGCTTTAGACGCGCCAAGATGGCAGTGGAAAAAAGATAAAACCGTGCTTGTTGAGCCAAATTTCCCTTCGTATGTAGCACAAGCGCTTGAACGAAAAGGACATAAAATTGAAATAGCCGTGGATTCTATGGCATTTGGGCGCGGACAGATTATTTGGAGAGATCCTGAAAGCAGCGTATTATGCGGAGGAAGTGAATCTCGAACGGACGGATTTGTGGCTGGATGGTAAGAACAAAATAGATCAAGAAAAAAGCCCGTACTGAGTAGAGCTAGGCTTTTTTCATGTCTCAACCATATGTATAAATCTTTCCAAAGAACTGAAAACTAAAACAAACATGTACGTAAAGAGAACGTGATTAGAACAACCGTCTTAAGCTGCCAATCGACACGAAGGTATACTAACAACACTTGGTGAAAGGAGCGAAAAGGTTATGAGTAATAAAAAATTTGAAGTGAATTTTTTACGTACAATGCTGATTATAGGGCTGGGAATGCTCCCTTTTTTATTTAGAAAACCACTGATCAAAGACTGGCTGCTGGCTTATGCATTTAATGCATTAACAAATGGGATTATTGATAAATTTATTGTCTCTCATGGCCTTCTTCGATATCCAACTCGCTTACTGAAAAAACAGTTTAGAATTAATGTGTTGTTCGACTTTTTACTGTATCCTAGCATATCCGTTATGATTAATCAGGCTACATATCACGATAAAGGGTTAAAGATTTTATATAAAATTGTGCTTTTTACGATTCCCATGTTTTTTATTGAATTATGGGCTGAAAAACGAACGAAGCTCATCGAATGGAAAACAGGCTGGATGTGGTACCACACCTTTATTAGCGTAACGTTAAAATCGTACCTTAACCGAATGCTGATTGGATGGATTCGAAAAATTGAAAAGAAGCAGGACGAAATGAAAATAAAATAACATTGGTTCTAAAAACGACGTTAGAGAGGTGAACAAAGGTGCATATTTCTATCCTTCTATGGCTGATTTTTCAAAACATCCAAAAGAAAACGTGGAAAAAAATTCACGAGCTTTATGCTGGGGTTTTATACGTGAGCTTTTTTAATATTCTTTATTACTTTTTATGTAACGATAAGTTGCTTTGGGATTTTAAATCTTCTCATCTTTCATTAAAAGTACTGCGTATTTTACACCTTATGTTTATTACGCCTCTCATGGTTTTGTCGTTCTTAGCTACTTATCCGCCTACACTTCTTAAACAGGTAAAGTATATTACAAAATGGGTATGTACAGCTTCATTTGTAGAATGGATTGGACTCAGATGCAAAGCCATTACCTTTAGGCACGGCTGGCATTTAGGGTGGTCAGCACTTATTTATGTAATGATGCTTATCTTCTCGAGATGGTTTCAAAAAAAGCCTTTTGTCGTCTTGCTGCTCTCGGTTTTTGCAACAGTAGTTCTCAGCATTATTTTTAAAGTTCCTGTGAGCAAACGGATGCTAAAACATCCGCTGAAACGAATATTGACTCGGCCTTTAAAAGATCATGTGACTCAAGCTGTTGCGAATAAAGTAAGGCGAAAATGCCTGCTTCTCAAGCTGTTCTCGTAAGTTCCTGCTCTCTGTAAAGAGCAGGTTTTTTAGCTTACTGGAGGAATAACGTCCGTCAGCAGCAGAATAAAAAAAATCAGGCCCACTCCCGTAAAGCTTAAAGAAGCAAGAAAATAAGCCGTCCAACGCAAACGAAACGAATTATGTTCAATATTGGCTCCAGACATTAACCTCATGGAGTGAGTGTTATAGTGAGAATGAGCGCTGTTGCTTCCGCTGCTTGAAAACCAAAAAGTCAAAGCTGAAAACAAAAGTCCGCTAAAAAACATAAGCTCCATAAAACGAATAGACAAAAATGATGAGCACGCATAGGTTAATCCAGCTTCAATAAGCAGGGTAATAACAAAAATAAGCTGAGTTCTCTTCAAAAAATCCCCCCTTTTTTTTCTCTATGTCTACTTTTCATTATACAATAATTTACATGTATAAAAAGTCTCAAAAATGCTTTTATTATGATATAATGGTAATAAATGTATGGTTGAAAAAGTATTCAAAGTTCGTATGCATCACGATTATAAGCTCTTTTATAATGATGAGACTTACTATATACGCTGCGCTTAGCTTCAAGTGCGTAGAATGAAAGTGAGGAGTATGTATGGAGTTAGGAGAGACTGTGATTGCGATACTAGCAGCGGGAGCACTTTTGTTATACGGCACGTTAGAGCTTTGGTTTGCGCCTCGTAATTCTTCTTTTTTTAGAGGGTGGAAGCGAAAACTAGCCGTCATTTTACCGTTATATGCGGTTACATTCGGCATATGGTTCGTGTTTTTTTCGTAACAAAAAGTCTTACAAAAAGGAGGAATGAAAAATGGAAATCAATTCATACCTCATTCGGTTTTCATGTATGCTGATGCTCATGTTTGGAGGGTTATTTATTATACGGTATGTAAAAACAGGGGACTTTTATTTAGATCAGCTTCTTGTCTTTGGAGCGGGTTTTGTTCTGTTTATCGGCTCACTTATTTGGAAAAGAAAACATCAGCAGCAAGGAAATAGAAAAGCTTGTTAAACGTATAAAAATGTGACAGTATAAAACAGAGAAAAAACGTAATCTCGTAATCGTACCATTGGCTACGAGCTGCTGCTGGAGGAAAAGAAAATGAATGTACCTAATTGCCCAAGCTGTCAATCACAGTATACATATGAAGATGGAAACCTGTTCATCTGCCCGGAGTGTGCGCATGAATGGGGTCAAGATGAAAAAGCAGAAGGCACGGAAGAACAGCTTACTGTAAAAGATGCAAACGGTAATGCTTTAAAAGACGGAGATTCAGTTACTGTCATCAAAGACTTAAAAGTAAAAGGAAGCTCATCGGTTGTAAAAATCGGAACAAAAGTAAAAAGTATTCGTTTAGTAGAAGGCGATCATAACATCGACTGCAAAATTGATGGATTTGGAGCAATGAGCTTAAAATCTCAGTTTGTGAAAAAAGCATAACAATAAAAAAAGTCAGGATGAAGAAGACTTTCATCCTGACTTTTTTTATGCATTTTAACGGGTAAGGTGAAATATATAGACCATTTTGTCTATTTTAGAAGGAATTTAGTCAAATGTCCCGAACTTACTTAAAGTGTCTGAGGATTTGGATATTAATGGAATGGATATCCGTTTCATGAAGACAAAAGGGAGGGAGAAATGTGAAAAAGTTTTTAGCGTTTCAAATTTTAATTGCATTAGTAATTGGAGCTGTTATCGGGCACTTCTTTCCGGACTTCGGGATGGCTTTAAGACCGGTAGGGGACGGGTTTATCCGCCTCATTAAAATGATTGTGGTGCCGATTGTCTTTTCAACCATCGTCATAGGTGCTGCGGGAAGCGGCAGTATGAAACAAATGGGGAGTCTAGGCTTAAAGACGATTATATGGTTTGAAGTGATTACTACTCTCGTGTTAGCACTGGGACTTCTGTTAGTTAATTTGCTAAAGCCCGGAGTAGGTCTTGATCTTTCTCATCTTGTTAAAAAAGATATCGGTGAGTTGTCTCAGTACACCGACAAAGTCGTGGACTTTAAACAAATGATTTTAAACATCATTCCAACGAATATCGTCGATGTGATGGCAAAAAATGATTTGCTGGCTGTGATTTTCTTTGCTATTTTATTCGGTGTTGCCGCTTCAGGAGTTGGTAAAGCATCCGAACCGGCAATGAAATTTTTTGAATCCACCGCTAAAATTATGTTTAAGCTAACGCAAATTGTTATGGTCACAGCGCCTCTTGGTGTACTAGCGCTAATGGCCGCATCTGTAGGGCAATACGGCATTGTACTTCTGCTTCCAATGCTGAAGCTAATTGGAACCGTCTTTTTGGGTCTTTTTATTATTTTATTTGTTTTATTTCCGCTTGTTGGGTTTTTGTTCAAATTCAACTATTTTGAAGTATTCAAAATGATTTGGGACTTGTTTCTTATTGCCTTTTCAACAACAAGTACAGAAACGGTGCTGCCACAGCTGATGGAGCGGATGGAAAAGTACGGATGCCCTAAACGAGTGGTGTCGTTCGTTATTCCGTCGGGCCTGTCGTTAAACTGTGATGGCTCCACGCTATATTTATCCGTTTCATGCGTCTTTTTAGCACAGGCTTTTAACATCGATATGCCATTAACTCAGCAATTATTTATGATGCTTATACTGGTGATGACAAGTAAAGGAATTGCGGCTGTCCCGTCAGGTTCACTTGTTGTGCTTTTAGCTACAGCCAACGCAGTAGGTCTTCCGGCTGAAGGAGTCGCAATTATTGCAGGAGTGGACCGCATCATGGATATGGCCAGAACAGGAGTCAATGTTCCAGGCCACGCCATTGCCTGTATCGTCGTCTCAAAATGGGAAAAAGTATTTCGAACCCAAACGCCAATTCCGCCCGGGTCGCACACGGAATCTCTATAAAGTGAACCCCCGCTTTAGTCCATAAAGCGGGGGTTTTTTGTTAAATCTCCAAACATTTATTAACGATGTAGACTAGAGTAATTTGCCATACTCAGCCCTCCTCAAAAAAAGAGCACGAGCCGCTTAAGTCTAAAAAAATGCCCTGTGACTGTTTTATGGTCACAGGGCATTTTTTTAGATGAATGTTCACAAAATGTTCACTTACGAAGAAGGAAGATAAAAAGCTATACTAAGCCAAGTAAAAAAGATGAAAAGGATGAGGAATGTGCCAACAACTAAAAAAGAAAGTATGTATTTTGGAATGATGATGTGCGGAGGGATGGTGCTTGTGATGACGATGTATAACATGTTAATGAATGATGTCATCGGGCATATCACACTCGCAGAAGGTATTTTGAACTTGGTTATCACATTTGTAGTTGCCATGATTATCGAAACTTTCTTAGTAGGTCCCGTAGCAAAAAAAGTTGCATTTTCACTGCCGTTTGATAAGTCTAAACAGTTAAAAGTCGTGTTGATTTTATCGTCATGTATGGTTATTGGAATGGTGCTTTCCATGTCTGTATACGGATTAATTACGATGTCACTTACGAAAGGTTTAGACGGAGAGCCGCTTCTTTCAAGCTATGCATTGATCGTGATGAAAAACTTTATCGTAGCCTACCCGCTTCAGCTTCTCATCATGGGACCTCTAGTTCGCTTATTGTTCATGAAGTTTGTGAAAAAGAATCCGGCAGCTGCTTAAGTCAAAACCCTAAGAGCGCCTATTTTCTTAGGGCTTTGTTATGCAAAGCTGTTCGGTAAGAAGAGAAGAAAGTCACTAAATGACAAGTGATTTGGCGTTATTTATTTAGAAATACTTACTCTTTAAAACGTTTCAAAGCCATACTCCCGGGTACACACAACATTAATGAGGAGGAGATAGTATGGAAGCAAAAGCAAAGAATGTTGTGGGGGTATACGAAACGGAACAAGAAGCAATTCAAGCTGTAGAGAGTTTGAAAAAAGAAGGGTATACATCAGAAGAAATATCTATCATCGGCAAACATAAAAAGACCAAAAAAGTTCACAAAGAAACGAATACAAAAGCAGAAGGGGCAGCAACTGGAGCACTTACCGGAGGTACGCTAGGGAGCTTGACCGGAATATTAGCAGGTGCCGGCGCTCTTGCAATCCCGGGAATAGGCCCAATTGTAGCGGCTGGTCCGATTGTAGCTACATTAACAGGTGCGGCAGCTGGTGCGAGCGTAGGAGGTCTGTCTGGTATTTTAGTCGGTATGGGAATTCCAAAACAGCAGGCCGAACAATATAATGATTCAGTCAAAGAAGGCAGCTTGCTTGTTTTAGTAGATAAAGAAGACTCCGATCATGATGGAAACCCGAAAGCGCCTTTAACAGGAATGATTTTATAGAACGTATGATATGTAAGAGAAAGCTGTCGCAGTGCGACAGCTTTTTTTATGCGCTCGTTTTATTTAAGTGAACTTAACTCACAATAATATTCCATAATAGTTAAAAACATCAAATTATTTCAGGGTATCCTGAAAATAATATGCCTTAAATTATAATGTAATATTATTGTAACAATAATGTATTTATTGTTTTATTTTGGAATTTTAATTTCAGTAAAAGCTTTAACAACGGGATTTTCGCGTAAAACACATCCATAAATTAACTGTAAACTATTATACGAAGTAGAATAATTTTCTAATTATTTTTTAGGAATTAATTTTTAGCAAATTATTCATGTTTGAAAGATGGTTAAAAAGTATATTTCAAAAGTATGTTTACTAAAAAAGTTAAGCAGGTTGTTTAGTAGCATCATTCATTTAGTTAAATTTCGAAAGGAGCTGCTAAAAATGAGTATTCAAAAAAGTACAGATAGTTCAAGTTTAGCAGAAGTGATTGATCGAATTCTCGACAAAGGAATTGTCATCGATGCTTTTGCTCGAGTATCACTCGTAGGAATTGAAATTTTAACGATTGAAGCACGAGTCGTTATTGCCAGTGTTGATACGTGGCTTCGCTACGCAGAAGCCGTCGGGTTATTAACCGACAAAGTAGAAGAAGAAGGGCTGCCTGGCCGAACAGAGGAGCGAGGAGCAGGGCTTAGCTTTTAAGTCTTTTAATCATTAGAAGATTCATTAAATAAATAATAATAAGAGAAAAGAGGATGGAACATGACAACAACTGATCAAAATGAAAAACAACAAAATCAGCAGCAAGAAGAAAAAACACAAAACTCTTTAAATCTTGCCATTTTAGGAGGCGTAGTAGGAGCGGGAATTGGCCTTCTTTCAAGTCCGCAAACGAGTAAAAAAGTACTCAGCCGCTTAGGACAATCAGAAATTATACGTGCAACAGGGCAAGAGTTAAGGCGAAACGCACAGGATATTTTAACGCAGCAAGCAATGGGAGCGTTAAGAGAGACAGCTACAGGCTATCTTGAAAAAGACAATTTAAGCAAGCTGCTGGCTCCTAAAAAGAAAAAAGAAGATACGTCAAATGAACAGGGAGATTCGCAGGAAGAAGCCAGCAAAAGCGCAGAAATGGAAACGTCACAGTACGAAGAGTTAAAAGAAGAAAATAAAAATATGAACGACCAGCTGCAGCGCATTGAAGAGATGCTAAACAAACTCATGGACGCGAAGAAGTAAGACATCCGTCCTGAAGGGGAATTTCATGGATAAAAAAGATGTGGGGAAAGCAGCACTAAAAGCGGGAAAAAAAATAGTTGAGCACACGCCTGAACCTGTTAAGGAAAAAGTAGAAGAAAAGGTTAAAGAAAAAGCAAAAGAAAAGTTTGTCGAAAAAACCGAAGGGAAACTGCAGGAAAAAGCAAATAAAGCGTCAGAAAAACTGCAGGAAACAAAAGAGAAAAACTCACAAAAGGTACACGGCAAAGGAGAAGAAGCAAAAGATAAGCTTCAAGACGTCTTACTATCAGTAAAAGATAAGCTTAGCGATGTGAAAGAAGCTGGAGAAAACTTTCAAGAAAAAGTTTCTTCTTCAGACGATAAAGAAAAGTCAAAAAATAAGCGGAAAATAAAAGGTGTAAATCAGATTAAAAAAGCAACGGATATTAAAAGCTCTACTAAGATTAAAAGTTCCAATGATATTAAATCATCTACTGATTTAAAAACAATGGGATCATGAGCGAAAGGAGAAATGAGATATGTCTATTCAAAAAAGTACTAATAGTTCAAGTTTAGCAGAAGTCATTGACCGTATTTTAGATAAAGGAATTGTTATTGATGCTTTTGCAAGGGTTTCTGTTGTAGGAATTGAAATTTTAACGATTGAAGCGCGAGTGGTTATTGCCAGTGTTGATACGTGGTTACGCTACGCAGAAGCAGTAGGGCTTCTTCGTGACGACGTAGAAGAAAACGGTCTTCCTGAACGTTCAAATTCAAGTGAAGGACAGCCGCGTTTTAGTATTTAATATGAAGTGGTATGGAACCTTCCTTTTTTGAGGGTGGTTCCAGCTTTTAGATCTAACTATTGGAGGCTACTAAAAATGGAAATTAAAAAAATTATGCAAGCCGTGAACGACTTTTTCGGTGAACACGTAGCTCCTCCTCATAAAATTACCTCGGTGGAAGCTACTGAAGATGAAGGCTGGAGAGTTATTGTTGAAGTCATTGAAGAACGAGAATATATGAAAAAATACGCCAAAGATGAAATGCTCGGAACGTACGAGTGCTTTTTAAATAAAGAAAAAGAAGTCATTTCATTCAAACGACTCGACGTCAGATATAGAAGCGCCATTGGCATTGAAGCATAAACGATAAGATGGCAGGAGGAACGTAAAAATGACCGTCTTAACAGACAAAAGGAAAAAAGGCAGTGGAGCTTTTATACAAGATGACGAGACAAAAGAGGTTCTTTCAAGAGCGCTGAGCTATTTAAAATCCGGCTATTCCATTCATTTTACAGGTCCTGCCGGCGGAGGCAAAACCTCTTTAGCGCGAGCGCTTGCTAAAAAGAGAAAGCGTCCTGTAATGCTGATGCACGGGAATCACGAGCTCAACAACAAAGATTTAATTGGCGATTTTACGGGATACACGAGCAAAAAAGTGATTGATCAGTATGTTCGTTCTGTTTATAAAAAAGATGAACAAGTGAGTGAAAACTGGCAGGATGGGCGATTGCTTGAAGCTGTAAAAAATGGCTATACGCTGATTTACGACGAATTTACTCGGTCTAAGCCTGCAACGAATAATATCTTTTTATCAATATTAGAAGAAGGCGTGCTGCCGCTGTATGGAGTAAAAATGACCGATCCTTTTGTGCGCGTGCACCCTGATTTTCGCGTCATCTTCACAAGCAACCCAGCTGAGTATGCCGGCGTATATGATACGCAAGATGCGCTTCTTGACAGGTTAATTACCATGTTTATTGATTATAAAGACATCGACAGAGAGACAGCGATTTTAACGGAAAAAACGGACGTAGAAGAAGACGAAGCGCGCACAATTGTAACGCTCGTCACAAACGTGCGAAGCCGCTCTGGAGACGAAAACAGCAGCGGACTCAGCCTGCGGGCTTCGCTTATGATCGCTACCCTTTCCACGCAGCAAGACATTGCTATCGATGGAAATGACGAAGATTTTCAAACGTTATGTATGGATATTTTGCATCATCCGCTTACCAAATGTTTGGATGAAAAAAATGCAAAAAGCAAAGCCGAAAAAATCATTTTAGAAGAATGTAAGAATATAGACACTGAAGAAAAGTAAAGGAGCTTGAAAACATGAGTGAAACAAACGAAACAGGTATTTATATTTTTAGCGCCATTCAAACGGATAAAGACGCAGATTTTGGATCGGTAGAAGTAGAAGGAACAAAAGCTGAAACGTTTTTGATTCGCTACAAAGACGCGGCGATGGTAGCAGCTGAAGTACCGATGAAAATTTATCATCCTAATCGCCAAAATTTATTAATGCATCAAAACGCAGTAGCAGCGATTATGGACAAGAACGATACGGTTATTCCAATCAGCTTTGGGAATGTATTCAAATCAAAAGAAGACGTAAAAGTTCTTTTGGAAAACCTTTATCCGCAGTTTGAAAAACTGTTTCCAGCGATCAAAGGAAAAATTGAAGTCGGTTTAAAAGTAATTGGGAAAAAAGAATGGCTTGAGAAAAAAGTAAACGAAAATCCTGAACTTGAAAAAGTATCAGCATCCGTAAAAGGAAAATCAGAAGCAGCGGGTTATTATGAGCGCATTCAACTTGGGGGAATGGCTCAAAAGATGTTTACTTCCCTGCAAAAAGAAGTTAAGGCAGATGTGTTTTCTCCGCTTGAAGAAGCAGCGGAAGCGGCAAAAGCAAATGAGCCAACGGGCGAAACGATGCTTTTAAACGCGTCTTTCTTAATTAACCGAGAAGATGAAGCGAAGTTTGATGAAAAAGTGAATGAAGCGCATGAAAACTGGAAAGACAAAGCCGATTTTCATTACAGCGGTCCTTGGCCTGCTTATAATTTTGTAAACATTCGCCTAAAAGTAGAAGAGAAATAACGTGCTTCACAAATTAGTAACCGCACCTATTAATCTTGTAGTGAAAATCGGCGAAAAAGTACAGGAAGAAGCTGATAAACAGCTATATGACCTTCCGACGATTCAGCAAAAACTCATTCAGCTTCAAATGATGTTTGAGCTTGGTGAAATTCCGGAAGAAGCGTTTCAAGAAAAAGAAGATGAATTGTTAATGAGGTACGAAATCGCGAAGCGCAGAGAAATTGAACAATGGGAAGAGCTAACAAAAAAAAGAAATGAGGAATCCTAGATGGGAGAATTACTGTATTTATACGGTTTAATTCCAACAAAAGAAGCAGCAGCCATAGAGCCGTTTCCATCTTATAAAGGGTTTGACGGAGAACATTCACTGTACCCAATAACGATTGATCAGGTGACGGCTGTCGTTTCTAAGCTGGATGCTGACAGCTATTCAGAAGAAGTGATTAAAGAAAAAATGGAGCAGGACATGAGCTGGCTGCAGGAAAAAGCGTTTCACCATCACGAAACGGTAGCCGCTTTGTACGAAGAATTTACGATCATTCCATTAAAATTTTGCACCATTTATAAAAGTGAAGAAAGTCTGCAGGCAGCTATTGAGCTTAACAAAGAAAAGCTAGAGAATTCACTGACGCTGCTTCAAGGAAATGAAGAGTGGAACGTGAAGATTTACTGTGATGATACGGAGCTTAAAAAAGGAATCAGCGAAACGAATGAAAGCGTGAAAGCGAAAAAAGAAGAAATTAGTCACTTATCACCAGGAAGACAGTTTTTTGAAAAGAAAAAAATAGATCAGCTGATTGAAAAAGAATTAGAACTTCACAAAAATAACGTATGTGAAGAGATACATGACAAGCTTAAAGAATTATCGCTTTATGACTCTGTTAAAAAGAATTGGAGCAAGGATGTAACGGGCGCAGCTGAACAGATGGCATGGAACAGCGTGTTTCTTCTCCCATCTCTGCAGATCACTAAGTTCGTAAACGAAATAGAAGAGCTTCAGCAAAAGCTTGAAAATAAAGGCTGGAAATTTGAAGTGACGGGACCATGGCCGCCCTATCATTTCTCGAGCTTTGCGTAAAGTGAGGAATTAACATTATGTCTCTTAAACAATCCATGGAGAATAAAGATATTGCTCTTATTGATATTTTAGATGTCATTTTAGATAAAGGAGTCGCTATTAAAGGAGACTTAATCATTTCCATAGCCGGCGTCGATTTAGTGTATTTGGATTTGCGGGTGCTTATTTCTTCGGTTGAAACGCTTGTACAAGCAAAAGAAGGAAATCGCAAACCCATCACTTCTGAACAATTTGATAAACAAAAGGAGGAATTAATGGATGCAACCGGTCAGCCAAGCAAATGGACGAATCCACTTGGATCCTGATCAAGCTGAACAAGGCTTAGCGCAGCTTGTGATGACAGTTATTGAGCTATTGAGGCAAATCGTTGAACGTCATGCCATGAGGCGGGTGGAGGGTGGAACGTTGACGGATGAACAAATTGAAAACTTAGGAATTGCACTAATGAACTTAGAAGAAAAAATGGACGAGTTGAAAGAGGTGTTCGGTCTGGACGCAGAAGATTTAAATATTGATCTTGGACCGCTAGGCAGCCTGCTTTAAGCGGTCAGTAGGAGGAACAGTATGGCAGTCGAACATAATATGCAGTCAAGTACGATTGTAGATGTGCTCGAAAAGATTTTGGATAAAGGAGTCGTTATAGCGGGGGACATCACCGTAGGAATTGCAGATGTCGAGCTATTAACGATAAAGATCCGCTTGATTGTGGCTTCGGTTGATAAAGCAAAAGAAATCGGCATGGACTGGTGGGAAAATGATCCGTATCTCAGTTCAAAAGGAGCCAATAGTAAAGCGCTCGAAGAAGAAAATAAAATGCTGCATGAGCGGTTAAAAACGCTTGAAGAAAAAATAGAAAAAGAACGTTAAAAACTGTACGCTACTTAAAAAATGGAGGGATTTACAATGGCAACTGAAACTAAATTAAATAACGAACAGGTAGAAAACAAGGAAAACAAAAACAAGGAAAACGGTTCAAAAGAAAAGACCGATTCAAAAGCAAGCAAAACAACAAGCAGCGGGCCAATCAAACGAGCGGTAGCAGGAGGCATCATCGGTGCAACGATTGGATATGTATCGACTCCTGAAAATCGAAAAAGTCTTCTTGACCGCATTGATACAGACGAATTAAAAAGCAAAGCATCCGATTTAGGAACAAAGGTAAAAGAAAAATCAAAAAGCAGCGTGGCCAGCCTGAAAACATCTGCGGGAAGCTTGTTTAAAAAAGATAAAGATAAATCAAAAGATGATGAAGAAAACGTAAATTCTTCTAGTAGCGAAACAGAAGACGATAACGTTCAAGAGTACGACGAGTTAAAAGAAGAAAATCAAACTCTTCAAGACCGTTTATCACAGCTTGAAGAAAAAATGAACATGCTTGTTGAGCTTAGCCTCAATAAAAATCAAGACGAAGAAGCGGAAGATACAGATTCTGACGAAGAAGAGAATGACGAGAACGAAGAAAACGAGCAGGACGATGAAAACGAAGAAGAAACATCTAAGCCTCGTAAAAAGAATAAAAAAGAAGATGAGCAAGAAGAGGAAGAAGAAAGTGAAAGTGACGAAGACAGCGAGGAAGAAGAGGAAGATTCTCGTTCAAACAAAAAAAATAAAAAAGTAAAAACAGAAGAAGACGAAGAAGATGAAAGCGAAGAAGAAAAAAAGGAAGCGAAGCCAAAAAAGTCAACAGCTAAAAAATCAAAAAATACAAAAGCAAAGAAAAACACGGATGAAGAAGATGATGACGCAACATCTCTTTCTAGTGAAGACGACACAACAGCCTAAGGCGTAAAGGAGGAAAGAAATACATGAGTACAGGCCCTTCTTTTTCAACTAAAGACAATACGCTTGAATACTTTGTGAAAGCTTCTAATAAACACGGCTTTTCACTTGATATTTCATTAAATGTAAACGGCGCTGTGATTTCCGGTACCATGATTTCAGCAAAAGAATACTTTGATTACTTAAGCGAAACGTTTGAAGAAGGCAGCGAAGTGGCTCAGGCACTAAGCGAACAATTCTCTTTAGCAAGCGAAGCGAGCGAATCAAACGGAGAAGCAGAAGCCCATTTTATTCATTTGAAAAATACAAAGATCTACTGTGGAGACAGTAAATCCACTCCTTCAAAAGGCAAGATCTTTTGGAGAGGAAAAATAGCAGAAGTAGACGGGTTTTTCTTAGGGAAAATTTCTGATGCAAAATCAACGAGTAAAAAGAGTTCATAACAAACGGCGGGGTGATTGCCCGCCGTTTTTTAGTGATGAGATGTGCAGCTTCTTTTTACTAACAAACGGCTCCGTTTCTGTATCTGCCGCTGTTTGAGGAGTGTTGTCAGGTGTAGAAGTATTTTATACGCTGTATGCCGTGCCGCTGATTAAAAAGTACAGTTCGCTTGTTATCGTTGGCTGGGCAATGGTAATCGGGGGAAGCGTCATAAGCTTTATTCATTCTCCGTAGAAGCTAGAGGTGTCAAGCTTATCACCAATAGTCTATGTCTATCTTTTATTTGTCATTATTTTCGGCACGATGCTTGCTTTTTGGTTTTATGTAGAAAGCCTGCAAAGTCTTTTACCTAAAGAAACGAATTTGCTTGGAAGTTTAGAGCCTTTAGCCGCTGTTATTACAACCGTTGTTTGGCTGAAAGAGCCTTTTGGTTTTTATCAATGGACTGGCACAGCTTGTATTATTGGATTAGTTCTATTACTTACACGAACGAAACAAGCATCTTCTGAGACGACACTTTCAGCATAAATAGGGGCTTGCTAAAAGAAGAAGCAAACCAATGTCACTTTGCCACCGAATCTGTGGACACTCGTTTGACTTTTAAAATCTTTACATATTGAATAAACACTCTTTCTTTTGTAGAGACATTTAATTTAGCAAGTCTTGATGCGTCGTCTCGGTTTTTAGCAGCTTCTACTACAAAAGTTCCTTTGATTTTGGCTTCATCTTTTAGAACGGAATAATGTATTTCGAATTGTTTTGTTTTCGTTTTCTCCATGGTGATAAACTCCTTTGCCTGATAAATTAATGTATTGCTATGAAATAAGCTTTGATAAAAAGGAAGAAAAGAACGTAACATATACTACTAAATCAAATGCAAAGCGGCAGTGACTTTTATCACACCACAACCTAGTATTTCATCTTTTTACCAAAAAAGATAGGGTGTTTTACCGCTGCTCCTTGCAAAAATTTTTATTCTTTCTGCTTGACCTAGAGTTAACTCTATGGTTTATCTTGTAGTAGTATCATTTCAAGGAGGGGCTTTACATGAAGTATCATACAATTGCTAATACTGACTTACACGTATCAAATTTAATTATGGGAAACATGCGTTTAACAGAGCTTTCTTTACAAGAAGCAGAGAAGCTAATCCGCACAGCGATGGAAGAAGAAATTAACTTTTTTGATCATGCTGATATTTACGGTCCTGATTATGTAGGACAATGCGAAGAATATTTTGCAAACGCTATACAAATGAACCCAAGTCTTCGTGAAAAAATGGTGATTCAAAGCAAATGCGGCATTAACGCAGCGGAAAATTACTATGACTTTTCAAAGAAGCATATTATAGACTCTGTTAACGGCAGCTTAGAGCGTTTAAAAACAGATTACTTAGATCTTTTATTACTGCATCGTCCAGATCCACTAATGGACCCTGAAGAAGTAGCAGAAGCATTTAACGAACTGCAAAACAGCGGAAAGGTACGTCACTTTGGTGTATCGAATCACAACCCAGCGCAAATTCAGCTGCTTGAAAAATATATTAACCAAAAGCTTGTCGTAAACCAAGTGCAGTTCAGCATCGCACATACGCCAATCATTGATTCTGGTATTTCGTTAAACATGGGAATTGATCAAGCTGTTAACCGCGACAGCAGCGTGCTTGAATATTGCCGTTTAAACGATATCACGCTTCAAGCGTGGTCGCCGTTCCAAAACGGATTTTTTGAAGGTCCTTTCCTAGGTGATAAAGAGAAATTTGGAAAGCTAAACGAAGTAATTGATCGCATCGCAAGTAAATATAGCGTGACGAATACAGCGATTGCCGTTGCGTGGATTACAACGCATCCTGCAAATATTCAAGTAGTACTTGGTACGACAAATATTCAGCGTATGAAAGATGCAAGCAAAGGTTCAGAAATCAAGTTAACACGCCAAGAATGGTACGATATTTATAAAGCCGCTGGCAACATGGTGCCTTAAGCGCTTTAGTCTCTAAAATAAAACAGGTAACTCCGTTCGAACATGGAACGGAGTTACCTGCGTTTTACGTTAAGAACTACTGGTTAAGCTAGAAAAAGATTTAGCAGCAGCTCAATTATTTTTGTGACGCCAAAACCTAACAAAAAGGCAATAAAACCGCCAATTACAATGGTAAGAATCATGTGAGCAGTATTCATCGTATTCATCCTTTCAGGTTTAAATATATGTTGCTTGCTGCTTGTACAAAAAATCTGCAGCATAAAGAGCTCAATGAAGAAGACTATAAAAGAATAAACCCTCGAGATAACTAGAGGTCAAGACAAACTCATCATGTTTTTGTGAGAAGTTTAAGGTGTAGGAGGAAGCAGTATGACGTATACCATTTCACAAGTTGCAAAGAAATTGAACGTGACAATTTATACCATTCGCTATTATGATAAAGAAGGGCTTTTTCCATTTTTAGATCGTACAGCGTCAGGGAATCGTATTTTTAAAGAACAAGATATTGAATGGATCGATTTAATTTGCTGTTTAAAAAGCACAGGTATGCAAATCAAGGACATTCGGACGCTTATTGAAAACTGTACGCTTGAAAATGCCGTGCTTGATAAAAGTCTGCAAATGTTGATGGATCATAAAAAAGCGGTACAAAAAGAAATCGAAGAAATCCATCACAAGCTTGAGACGATTGATTATAAAATTAAGCACCTGCCGGAAATGTACGAGCGAATTGTTAACAAGCCTTCAAACTAAATAAAAAAGGAAGCGTAAAAATGATCGAAAAAGTAGCACCTCTCACTGAAGAGAATATGCAGCAGTGCATTAACTTGTATATGAATGTATTTACAAAAAAACCTTGGAATGAACCGTGGACAGAGAAATCAGCTAGAGAAAGGCTGACTGATTTACTGAACACACCTAAATTTATGGGCTATTTATTTTATGACCAAGGAGAGTTGATTGGAATGATTGCAGGGCACGCGAAAAAATCATACAGCGGTATGACCTTTTACGTCGCCGATCTTTGCGTCAGCGCAAGCGCGCAGGGAAAAGGGTACGGTTCAGCTATCCTAAGCCGGTTTGAGAACGAACTTCAAAGACACGATATCAACAGCTTGTATCTCTTGACGGCGACTGGAGGAGCTGCACAGGCTTTTTATGAAAGAAACGGCTATACTGTAAATGATCAGCGCGTTGTCTTGAAAAAAACGTTTGTTTAATGTTTAGCATCTACATAGAGCAGGAAGAGAGTTGCAGAGTGACTCTCTTTTTAATTAATCTTTTTATCTATTAATATGTAGAAGAAAAGGAAGTAAGAACAAGAAAAATAAGGTGATGGAAAGAAGCAGACAAGAAACGGCAGATTAAAAAAATCTATTTTTTTATAATGGTTAGTCTTATTATTACCTGGTTCATAAGCACATTTAAAAACAGTGCCCATTATGTGGACACTGCTTTTTCATAATAAAGTGGAAAGCTAGCTTTTGGTAAAAAAATTAGTGGAAATGAAGCTGTTCATCATTATTTCTAATGATTAGCAACCGCCAAATCCTCCCCAGCAAGCACAGCCGATGATGATTAATAAAATGAATAATACGATGATTAAAGCAAAGCCACTGCCAAATCCGCAGCCGCCGCCGTAACCGTAACCGCCATAACCACAGCCACCATAGAAGCCCATATATTTCACCTCCAAGTTCTGAGTACATTTTTAACATATGCCTGAAATGCAAAAGTGCTCCAAAAATATCCAATGATTTGAATGAAAACAAAAAAAGATAAGAAAATAAGATGGACACGGTACTTTTTTTCGCTTTCTACATAGGATGAATCATCCCAAGATCTCATATATGAGCCCCCATGTTATAACGACGCAGGCTAATACAACTTCCTCCTTAGCCTGCGTACATAATGAAGTAGAAGCCGAAGAATTTTTTCTTCGGCTTCTTATTTTTTACTATGAAATAAACACGTTAGTACTTTCCGTATAGCATTCTAAGTCAGGATCCGCTCCTTTTTGTATGTATTAGGTACTAAAGAAAAATCAAGCTCATTTTCATATAAACCTAGTAATTTGTGTTTTTTCGTAATTCTTTTCCCTTATTTTCAGCATAACCAAGATATTTGCCCAAGACAGCGACTAGGTAAATGCATATTCTTGGGTGAAAGCAAAAAAACAAAAAAACGGAGGTTTCTCTTATGAATTCAGAAATGCATTTTTTACCTACTATGTACGCTCAAGATCATCATCAACTTCAACACGCAGATGAAAGGTTTATTGGCAGACCATTTGGCTTTGGCAGACCGTTTGGTTTCGGACGCCCGTTTGGTTTTGGCTTTGGCAGACCATTCGGCTTTGGCTTTGGAGGTCCCTTTTTAGGAGGATTAGCAGGAGGGCTAGTAGCAGGCTCACTGTTATCACCATATGGCTATGGCGGCTACGGCGGCTACGGTTACGGTGGTTACCCGTATGGCGGCTATGGCGGCTACGGCGGTTATGGATTTGGCTGCGGCTGTTAAACGCAAGTAAAAGAAAAATCTCAGAAGAAATATTTTTCACATCATTCTTTTCTATAAAGAAGTCTGTTTTGGAACGTAAGGCTTTATATCCATCCACAGTTAATCAGAGCGTGTACCCCACTTAATATAAAAAACCACCTGGTGATTTTTCAGGTGGTTTTTGCGTGGAATTTTTATGTAGTAAAGAAGTTATATATTTACGCACTTACTGGGGGGCTGTGTCTAAAGCAGAAGATCACGACATGATGTTTACCAATACCTTAGTCGTGCACTTTATATGCTCATGGTATTAAGAGTCATGATTAATTCTATTGTATAGAAGATTAGTTTAATGAATGGCTTCTTTAATCACCTGACCTCTACGTTAATAACCTGCTTACTATCCTCAAAAAGCTTAACCAACATACTTTCATCCTGCTGCATGCAAAAATTAGCTTATATTGGGCATAATAGAGAGAAGAAAGGAGGCGGTTGCATGGATTTATTATCTGGAAACCCTTATTGGCAGACAACTGTAGTAAAGCCGCCTGTATACCCATCTCTAGAGGAAGATATTGAGTGCGATGTTCTTATTATTGGAGGGGGAAGTTCAGGTGCACAATGTGCTTACTATTTATGTGAGCAGGGACTTGATGTTGTGGTTGTTGATAAACGTAAAGCAGGGCATGGGAGTACAATTGTAAATACCTCTCTTATTCAATATTTAGGAGATAAATTGTTTTACGAATTAGTCAACACGTTTGGAGAAGAAAAAACAGTCCGTCATTATAAACTGTGCGAACAGGCTATTACAGATATTGAGGAAGCAGCTAAAAAGCTTCCGATTAATGCAGAATTTATAAGAAGAGACAGCTTGTATTATGCAAGTTATGAAGAAGATATCACGAAGATAAATAAAGACTACTTTTATATGCAAAAGCATGGATTTGAAGCTGAAATCTTATCAGAAGAACAAATTGAAAAAGACTATGGATTTAAAAAACGAATGGCAATGCTTATTAAAAATGATGCAGAGCTGAACCCTTACAGCTTTACACTCGGTCTGTTGGAGTATGGAAAACAGCATGGGGTTCGGATGTTTGAAGAAACAGAAATTGTCGGTCAAAAGTTAGAAAAAGATGAAGCTGTATTTTTCACTAAAAATAAATCACAAATCAAAGCTAAACATGTCATTATGGCAGGAGGCTATGAAAATCAAGAATTTAAGAGAGAGAAAAAAGCTGTACTCACAAGTTCCTATGCTATCGTTACGACTCCTGTAAAGGAGTTTACAGGATGGAAAAATCGAAATTTAATTTGGGAAACCGCTCGACCGTATATTTACATGAGAACAACTTCCGATAATCGAGTCATTATAGGCGGTCTTGATGAAAGTACGATTGTACCGCAAGAACGTGATGCTAAACTCGTTCATAAAAGAGACAAACTTTTAAAAGAGTTCAATAAGCTTTTTCCTCATCTTCAAGTCGAAGCTGATTATTACATAAGTGCTTATTACGGAGGCACTCATGACGGCCTTCCCCTTATCGGAATATATGACGAAATGCCTAACTGTTACTTTCTAAGCGGATATGGAGATAACGGAACGGTGTATAATATGGTGCTAGCTAAAATCATAGCAGAACATATCACAACGCAGAAAAGCAGTGATTTAGAACTTTACATTCAAACAAGGAAAGTTTAATATGTGAGAAAATGGAAGGTTTTTAAAAAAGCCTTCTTTTTTTACATATATTTCTTGAAGTAGAGGAGAGGCATAGTATGATAGAGGGTCACGCTATTTATTTACGCCCGTTAGCTGTCAGCGATGCGCACGACAGCCTTCGGTTGCAAAAGGACAATCGCGGCTTTTTTGAACAGTTTTCTATGATTCGAGAGCATTCTTTTTATACGTTGGAAAGCCAAGTAGAAAAAATTCAGCGTCACGAAGAGAATAGAAAAAACGATGAAGAATACTATTTTGGACTTTTTCAAAAAGAGAATAATAAGCTGATTGGCACCATTAGTCTTTTTCAAGTGCTGCGCGGATCTTTACAAAGCGCGTTTATCGGCTATTTTCTAGATCAGCATCATAATGGAAAAGGGTACGCAACAGAAGCCGTAAAAGCGCTCGTTGGCTATGCGTTTGAAGAGCTGCATCTTCACCGCATTGAAGCCGGCGTCATGCCACGTAATTTGCCTTCTCAGCGCGTACTTGAAAAAGCAGGGTTTCATAGGGAAGGAATTGCTAGAAAAAATGTAAATATTAACGGCATATGGGAAGACCATCAAGTCTTGGCTATCCTTAACCCTAATGATGAAATAGAAGAAATAAACGAGTTCTTAAAATTTTGATATACGTTTTTACATTTAAAATTTATAATGAGAATAAGAGAATAGAACAGTCTATATTTAAATAGTAGGTGACTAAGGTAATGGAAGAGAGGAACATCAATGAAAAAGCCGTTTGGGATGTATTGCAGATGGCTAGCGAAGTAGTCGGAAGCAGGACGCTGTTTGTAGGGATTTTCGACGAACAATTTTCAGTTATGAAAGCCTTTAATAAAGAAGGGGGAAGCCTTGTAGAGGATGGACTGACGCTGCCGTTAGAGCTTGCGGTATGCAACTTAGTCACGTGTGATGAACCCCTTGTTATTCCCAATACAAAACGCGATGTTAGAACGTCTAATTTAGCCATCATTGATGGTGCCCGGGTGGGTTCTTATTTAGGAACACCGATTGTGCTGGAAGACGGGAGAATGTTTGGTACTTTATGCGCGGTCGATCCGGATCCTTATCAGTTTAGCGAAAGTGAAATTCAAGGGTTAAACCGGCTGGCTGGTATTTTGTCTCATATTATTTATAAAAATCAGGCGGCTGTTTTGCCGAAAATTGAAGAGAAAATTCTGCAGCTTGATAAACTGGCGCTGGTAGGGCAGCTAGCAGCAGGGTTAGCGCATGAGATTCGAAATCCGATGCAGTCGGTGCGCGGTTTTATTCAATTTTTATTTAATGAAAATGAACAGGCAGAGCCTTTTCAAAAAATTGTTCTTGATGAACTGGACCGTATGAATGAACTCATTAATAACTTCTTGCTTGTTACGCAGCCAACAGCGCCCAAAAAAGAAATCGTATCGATTGTAGAAGTTATTCATGACACCGTTGCTTTCTTGAAAAGTGAAGCTGCGCTGTATAATGTCGAAATGAACGTAAGAATAGAAGGAGCCATTCCGCTTGTATCAATCGATCCTGCTCAAATGAGACAAGTGTTTATGAATCTTTTGAAAAACGCCATTGAAGCAATGGAGAAAAAGAAACGCGGGGAAGTAAATCTTATTATCAAAGAATGGGAAGATTGGGCTCTTATTGACATTCAAGATACCGGTTCTGGGATTCCGCTATCCATTATTAATAAAGTAGGAAATCCATTTTTCTCAACAAAAGATGGAACAGGCATGGGGTTAGGGCTTTCTATTTGTAAAACGATCATCAACGAACATAATGGTACGCTTGCGATTGAAAGTGATGAGAACGGGACAGTAGTGACGGTGAAGCTGCCTTTGACGCTTTAAGATAAAACAAAAAAGAAAGGAGAGTAAGCACTCATCCTTTCTTTTTTTGCTGACCTTTTTAATATGCTGAACTGTCTTCAATCCAGTATTCATAGTCTTCCGCATCTTTTTTATTTAGCTTTTTGCCGTTGATGTAAATTTTGTCCCATTCGTAAATTTGTTTATCCAAATAAACGTTAAATACAATGCGCACATGCTCTTTTTCTGTATAATCGTAGCCGGTAAATTGTACAACGTGATGACGGCCTTCTTGCTTGATGTAGCTCCATTTTGGATGGTCAGTATACGTTTCAAGCGTGGATGCTTCGTCGCCGTAGCGAACTACATCTTTAATATTCGTTTTTGTTGGTAAAAATGATAATCCTGCTCCGACTCCAAAACTAATCACAAGCGCTAAGATGCTTAAACCAATAGCAATTCCGATGTGAGTGCCGCCTTTAATTTGCAAATAAGCTTCTTTCCGCTGCTCCGGCTGAGCTTCGGCTCGAGCTAACACGTTTTTAACGTGCTTATAATACCAGCGGTTGGCACATAGCCCCGTAATAAGTGAAGCACCGCCGAATACAATTGCATCGGACCACTCTGGTATGTCTACAAAGCACAAAAGGGAAAACCAAATTACCTCAATAAGCGTTAAAATAAAAAAGTGCTTATACATTTTTCGGTATGCAAACCAAGCGCTTGTCAGAAAAAAGGCTGCCCAGTTCCACGTGTTGCTTTTAGCTGGATTGGCTGTTTTTCCCCATTTTAAATCATAATAAGACGTATTCGTTCGAACTACTTTATGCTCTTCTTCAAAAGAAACGAGTTTATTTACTGCTTGTTCTTCCATTTAAAACACCTTTCATTGGTTATAATCTGTCATCTAAAATGACTCTATTATTATACATTATTTCTAGTATTTTTCTATTCTTCCTTAAATTATTTTTAAAGTAAGAATATTTGTGCTATGGGTTTTTCAACAAGAAGTTTCATAAAAAAGAATAATATGGTAGATTTGAAGAAAAAGGAGCTGCTTGAGCATGAATCATTTAAAGAAAGCCCTGCACCAATCGTGGTCAATTCATTCAAGCACAAAGTGGACGGCTGACAATCCTGCCAAAGGACAGTGCGGAGTGACAGCTCTTGTCGTTCAAGATATCAAAGGAGGAGATATTTTAAAAACTCCGTGTAAAGAAGGCTGGCATTTCTATAATCAGCTCAACGCACAGCGCTATGATTTTACACAAGAACAATTTCGTGAGCCTCTCCATTATGCAGACATTTTGTCCAGTCGGAAAGAAGCGTTTATGGATACGAATAAAGAGCAATATGAGGCTTTAAAGAAAAACGTAATGACCCTTCATACATAAAAATTCCCTTTAGAAAGGAACACATTAATGAAAAGTATTCAGTATTCCATTGTTGATGTATTTGCACAGAGAAAATATACGGGAAATCAGCTCGCAGTTTTTAAAGACGCCGGAAGCCTTTTAGACAAAGAGATGCAGCAAATGGCTAAAGAAATTAATTTCTCTGAAACGACGTTTATTACGTCGGCTTCTCCACAAAAAGGAGAATATGACGTACGGATTTTTACGCCTACTGAAGAAGTGCCATTTGCAGGCCATCCGACGCTTGGTACCGCTTATGTTATCCGGGAAGAACTAGAAGAAAAAGATACAGAGGAGCTTACTCTTCATTATAAAGCAGGTCCTACGCCTGTTACATATGATGAACCAAAAGATGTGCTGTGGATGACACAAGGTCAGCCGACGTTTGGGAAAGTGTTAGATAAAAAGCAGGTGGCGGACGTGTTAAACCTTGATGAAGCTTATATCGATATGCGATTTCCCGTTCAAGAAGTATCCACCGGTCTGCCGGTCATCCTTGTCCCGTTAACATCATTAGAAGCAGCTAAAGAGATAAACGTAGACAAAGAAAAATATTTCAAGCTGATAGAAAACACTGAAGCAAAAGCAATTATGGTCTTTTCACCGGAAACCTATCACGAAGATCATCACGTAAATGTGCGAGATTTTGCGGACTATTACGGCGTTCCAGAAGATGCAGCAACCGGCAGCGCCAACGGCTGTTTGGCAGCATATTTAGTTAAATACGGTTATTTTAATCAGCAAACCATTGACATATGTGTAGAACAAGGATACGAAATAGGAAGACCTTCACTGCTGTATGTAAAAGCTAGTTATGACGGAGAAACTTTTCACATTAAAGTAGGCGGAAAAGTAGAGATGATTGCGCGCGGTGAATGGATTTTGTAACAAGCTGTTCATCTGCTGTTCACAATAAGTCTCTACCCTAATAAAAACGCAATAGGACTACGGCGTTTGGTTACACTAGTAAACAGATAGAAAGTGAAAGAATAAATGATGGCGGCCAAAAGGCCGCCATTTTAAATGGTTCATAAAAGGAGTGGTAGAAAAAATGATTCACATTTTACTGGCGGATGACGATGAGCATATGCGGCAATTAGTTCGTCACTATTTGCAGCTTGAAGGCTATATGGTGCATGAAGCAAAAGACGGGGAAGAAGCTTCGGGTCTGCTTGCTAAGCAGCACATTCATTTAGCCGTTGTCGATATTATGATGCCTCATAAAGACGGATATGAAGTTTGCGAAGAAATACGCAGCTACTATGATTTTCCCATTATTTTATTAACAGCAAAAGATCAGCTTGAAGACAAAGAAAAAGGCTTTTTAGCAGGAACGGATGACTATGTGACAAAGCCGTTTGAACCAAAAGAATTGATTTTCCGAATCAAAGCCCTGCTTCGCCGGTACGAAGTGGTAAATGAAAAGATGATTGTGCTGAACAGCACCTCTATTGACCGAAAAAGCTATGAAGTGCACTGCAGCGGACGACTGTTCATTCTTCCAATGAAAGAATTTGAATTATTAGCTCAGCTCGCGAGCTATCCAGGAAGAATTTTCACAAGAGAAGAATTAATTCATCTGATATGGGGAGCGGATTTTAACGGAGATAACCGTACAATCGATGTACACGTAAAAAGGCTGCGCGAGCGGTTTGAACATACCGATGATTTTGTCATTACGACGGTTCGAGGCGTCGGCTATAAGCTTGAGGTGACGGCAAAATGAAGACGCTCTATTTGCGGATTGTCCTGACAACGATTGCTGTGATGGTATTTAGCAGTCTCCTCGCGTTTATTGTGGCGAACGTTTATTATCAGTACAGCTTAAAACCTTATAACGATCAAAAGCTTACGCGTATGGCAAAAGACATTGCGAGCTTTTACGAAAGCAATAGAGGCGTAGATCAACAGTCTTATTTACAGCATATTAGTAAACTTGGCTATCAAATATATGTAGTGGACAGCACTGGACATGAGACGTTTTACGGACGAGAGTTTAGAAACCAGCGCTTAGAAAAGAGTGCTGTCAAACAAGTGTTAGAAGGCAAAATGTATCACGGAATTGCAAACTTTCCTTCACAGGTGTTTGTGACGGGGTTTTTTGATAATGTGTTAGCTAATACCATCGGCGTGCCGTTAAAAGGAGAGGGTAACAAGCAGCAAGCGCTGTTTATTCGCCCTGATATTCAGCTGCAGTTCGGGGAAATGCGCATTTTTTTCTCGGTCATTTTACTGCTGATGATTGTATTAAGTATTTTGTTTGTACTTATTAGCACGCGTTATTTAGTAAAACCAATCGTCAAGCTAACGGAAGCAACAAAGCAAGTGGCGAAAGGAAAATACAACGTTGAGCTGTACGTAAAGCGCCGAGACGAAATCGGCGCGCTTGCTTCACATTTTTCCGAAATGGCTAAAAGTTTAGAGCAGCTTGAAGAGATGCGCCAGGAATTTGTATCGAACGTGTCACATGAAATTCAGTCTCCGCTGGCGTCCATTCAAGGATTTTCAAAAACGCTCCGTTCCGCCCATCTTTCTGATGAACAAAGAAATGAGTATCTGTCTATTATTGAAGAAGAAAGCCGGCGCATGTCGTCCCTCAGCAAACAGCTGCTTACGCTTGCTTCACTTGATAAAGAAAGTGAGCATATCGACAAAAGGACGTTTGACGTTGCAGCTCAAATCAAGCAAGTGCTGTTTATGACGGAGTGGAGCTGGCGTGAAAAAGAATTAGCCATTGAAATGGATCTTCCTTCCACGATGATTTCAGGCGATCAAAAACTGCTTCATCAAGTGTGGACAAACCTTATTACAAACAGCGTAAAGTTCACAGAAGAAGGAGGGACGCTGTCTCTTCGCGTTCGTATGGAAGACACGTATTGCCACGTAGAATTTCAAGATACGGGAATCGGCATGTCAAAAGAAAGCCTCCCGCATATTTTCAATCGTTTTTACAAAGAAGATAAAGCAAGAAGTCGGACGGAAGGAAGCAGCGGTCTTGGTTTAGCGATTGTAAAACAAATTGTCGAAATGCACGGAGGTTCCATTCACGTTGAAAGCGAAAAAGGAAAAGGCAGCACTTTTCACGTCTATCTTCCGAAAATGTAATGAGCCGTTCATCTTCCATTCATTTTCTGTTTTTATACTTTAAATAGAATGAAAAAAGGAGATGAAAGAAAGATGTTTTTGGCTTTACGTGAATTAAAACATGCGAAGCTGCGCTACTTACTCATTGGCGTGATTATGGTGTTAATTGTATGGCTTGTACTTTTTGTATCGGGCTTAGCAAAGGGGCTTTCCTCTGACAATGCTTCAGCTGTTCAAGAAATGAAAGGAAATTACGTTGTGCTTCAAAAAGAAGCGGATCAGCGCCTGACGCGCTCTGTTTTATCCATAAATAAAACAGAAGATATTCAACAACTAAGCGGAAAGAAAAAAGCTGAGCCGCTTGGTGTGATGATGACAGCCGTTATAAATGATGGAAAAGCGAAAAAAATAGACGCCTCGTTTTTTGCCATAAGCACAAGCGGCTTTTTAGCTCCGAACGTAACAGAAGGGAAGATGATTACGGACGATGCGAAACATGAAGCCGTGGCGGACTCTTCGCTAAAAGAAGAAGGAGTAAAGCTAGGTGATACGATAAAAGATACGGCTTCAGGAAAAAGCTTTAGAATTGTTGGTTTTACAAAAAATCAGTCGTTTAGTCACGCGCCTGTTATTCATATTAATCTTAAAGAGTGGAAAACAATTGAAAACACAGGTGCGTTTAATGCAGTGGTGTTAAACATGAACGATAAAAAAGCACATGCTCTTCAAAAAAAGGATTCTGACATTGATGTGATTAGTAAAGATGAAGCGTTAAAAGGAATTCCAGGTTATCAAGAAGAACAAGGCTCGCTTTTAATGATGGTCGCATTTTTGTTTATCATTGGCGCTTTTGTGCTAGCCGTTTTCTTCTACGTGATGACGCTTCAAAAAATGAATCAGTTTGGCGTGTTAAAAGCGATAGGAGCAAAAACAAGCTATTTAGCGCGAACGATTTTATCTCAAGTAGTTGTGTTAACTTTATGCAGTCTTGCTATTAGTATTGGACTGACATACGGAGTAGCAGCCGTATTGCCGGATTCGATGCCGTTTCACTTAGACGTATCGCTAATCGCAGGGTGTTCAGCGCTGTTTGTAGCTGTTTCTGTACTGAGTTCATTATTATCGCTGTATCGCGTAGCAAAAGTAGATGCGGTTGAAGCGATTGGGAGGGCTGTTTAATGAGTGAAGAAAAATTAGTTTTAGAGAGTGTTAGCAAGTCGTTTGGAGACGGAGAAAACGCTGTAGACGTGTTAAATGATCTATCGCTGCGTGTAAAAGCCGGAGAGCTTGTGGCGATTGTCGGTCCTTCTGGTTCTGGGAAAAGTACCTTTTTATCCATTGCTGGCGCGCTGCTTTCACCGTCTAGTGGACGCGTGATTATTGACGGAGACGAGATTAATAACATGTCTTCAGCGCAAATGAACAGCATTCGTCTTAAAAAAATTGGCTTTATCTTTCAATCAGCTAATTTAATCCCGTATTTAACGGTTCGCGATCAGCTGCTTCTTGTCACGGAACTAGAAGGAAACCGAAACAAAGAAGCAAAACAAAGAGCGGATGAGTTGCTTGAAAAGCTCGGGCTTGCCCATCGAAAACATCACTATCCTGAAAGTCTATCCGGCGGAGAGCGCCAGCGGGTAGCGATTGCAAGAGCGTGGATGAATAACCCTGAAATTATCTTTGCAGATGAACCGACGGCAAGCTTGGATTCAGAACGAGGAAGAGCAGTTGTGCAAATGCTCGCAGATGAAGTGAAGCTGAGGGGCAAATCAGCTGTAATGGTTACGCATGATCAAAGAATGCTGGATTTATGCGATCGCGTTGTGTGGATGGAAGATGGGAAATTAGTAGAATCAAATAGCGTGCAAGTCTAAAAAAGTGCTGCTCTTGACAAGAGCAGCACTTTTTTGCATTCTTCATCATGTGCATATTTGTCGTCTCGGTTTGGCGCCTCCATACGTTCACTCCTTTATTAGTAAATCAGTTAGGTATTCATATTCCATTTTATCAAAAAGCGTGTATTGAAAATAAAGCAATGCTATTTAGAAAGTAAGAAACAGGAGATAACAGAACAATGAAGAAATAGTAAAAGGGTGATGAAATGATGAAGAAATGGAAGACAGCTGCAGGTGGACTTATCATGGCAAGCTTTACAGGATGTTCAAGCAGTGGATTTCTTGAAGAATCCCCGCCAAAAGCGTATCTCGAAGCAAGCAACCATCTTTATGAAACAAAAGTTGGCACTTACTGCTGGGAAAGCACGTGTGTGGATAAAGCAGGCCCTTTAGAATTGTTAAAAACAGAACAGCCGATTAAAGTAAAAGCAAATGAATCGCTATCGCTTGTTATCAAGTATAAGCGGCAGCCCAACGAAAAGCATATGGCACAAATACAAAACAGCCATGAAGTGGAAATACCACTGAAGAAAAATAAGCTGAAAGCACCTTCTGAATCAGGCACGTACTACTACTCATATTCAGTGTGGTGGATGGATGAAAGTCAACAAAATGTATCTAATGGAGATGCATCGTACGCGTTTGTATTGAAAGTGAAATAAGGAGAGAGCATATGCAAACCCCTATTATTCTCATTGGACCTATGTGCGCTGGAAAAACGACGGTCGGTGAAAAAGTGGCAACCAAACTAAATATTCCTCAGTGCTCAATGGATGAAGTGCGATTTTCCTACTACCGGGAAATAGGATTCAGCAAAGAAACACAGCAACAAATTCGAGAAAAACAAGGATTTCAAGGCATGTACGCCTATTGGAAACCGTTTGAAGCCTATGCTGTTAAAAGAATACTAGAAGAGCACAAGCATGCGGTCATTGATTTTGGCGCCGGTCACTCGGTGTATGAAGACATAAAGCTGTTTCAACAAGTAGAAAAGACGTTAAAACCTTACCAGTCTCTATTTTTACTGCTTCCGAGTGTTGATAAAGAAGAGTCCATACAGATATTACATCAAAGGCTGCATCAAATAACAGATGATAAAGATGTTTTTGAGCTTAACAAACATTTTGTAACGCATCCGTCAAATCAAAAGTTAGCAAAGCAAACGATCTACACAAGGGAAAAGTCGGCAGATACAGTAGCAAAAGAAATTATTTCATCTATATCAAAGGAGTGAAAGCAATGATTACAAAAGTCGGTCAAATTATGGTGTATGTAAACGATCAAGATCAAGCAGTAAAGTTTTGGACAGATAAAATGGGATTTCAAGTAATTTCCCAACAAGAGAATGAACAAGGTATGAAGTGGATTGAGCTAGCACCGGCAGCGAATGCTGAAACAACCATTATCCTTCATAACAAACAGCTAATAGCAAAAATGCAGCCAGAATTAAATGTCGGGACTCCTTCACTGATGTTTTTTACAGAGAATGTGGATGAATTATACAGAGATTTAACAGCTAAAGGCGTAACAGTGGGAGAAATCGTATCTATGCCTTCAGGACGAGTCTTTAATTTTTCAGACAGTGAAGATAACTACTTTGCAGTTATGGAAAACGCGAATAATAAATAGAGGAAACAGAAAAACACCGGGAGCACATATATTTTTCTCGGTGTTTTACATGTAAAACAGGATGAGTTACACGTCATTGTCATTAGTGAAATTAAATTCAACCAGTTTATTTCGCCCGTACTTTCCTGCTATTTGTCCTTCTTGATTGGCATTTTGCCCGTCGTTTTTGGCAATTTGTCCACCTTGAGACGCATTTTGCCCGCCGTTTATAGCAATTTGTCCGCCTTCATATGCAATATTTGTATAATAATTAATGGTTACACAGCATGGTTTTTTCTTGCGAGAACGCTTTTTAGAAGAATAATCGCTTTCTACATAATATTTTCCATCTGCTGAATTGTAGTAGCAATAATATTTTTTTATAGGATTCAGTCCTTTCATCATAACTACTATATTTTATTCGTTATGCAAAGGTGTGCTTGTACACACGTGTATTCATATTCGTTTTATTTCTACAGAACGTAATGAGCTGTTTTATAAATCAAGGAGTGATGCCTCTCATGATAAAACTAATAGGAGAAAAAACGTTGCTAAGAGAAGCGACACAGGAAGATGTTAATGAACTTTATTACTGGAAATACCAAGAAAAAAACCAAGAAGCAAAAAAGTGGAATGCTCCGTATATATCAGAAGGAAGACTGACAAGAGAAGAATATATGAACTCATGGGACAAAGAGTATGAACTTTTTCCAGGTGTTCCTCGACTCCTCGCGGTCATCATTGATGAAAAAGCAGTGGGCACCGTAAGCTGTTACTGGGTGGACAAGCATACAAACTGGCTGGAAACCGGAATTGTTATTTACGACTCAGACTATTGGAGCGGAGGATATGGAACGGAAGCTTACCGCATGTGGATTGATTTTTTATTTGAGTCTACACCGTTACACAGGCTTGGTATGTCCACATGGTCAGGCAATATCAGAATGATGAAAACAGCTGTAAAAATAGGCATAAAAGAAGAAGCACGTATCGTAAACGGTAACTATTTTGACAGCATTAAAATGGGCATTCTGCGAAGGGAATGGGAAAGTCATCGTAGTAAGAGCTGTAATAGAAAAAAATACAGAGGTGAACTAAAGCATTGATCAATATAGTCTCATTATTTAAGGCTTCTTCCTTTATGAATGGAAGAAGCTTTTCCTATGTCAATCATGTCATCTGTAAGACCTAGCGTGTATAAAATTAAAAGAAGGAACGTCTATATAGGTCTGCTCAAATCAGTTACTGTGTTAAAAACATCAGGGGGGAAATGCATGCGGGCAAACTTTAAAGAATCTACAAAAAGAAGCGTGAAAAAGGAGAGAACGCTGCAGTTTACACTAAATGTAATTGGAATATTTATGTTTATAGGGGTTTTAATCAGGTGGTGGACTGTTCCGTTCGCTGTTAGTAACGATCTTCAAATTTACTATAATCCAGCTTTTCAAATGAAGCCCAATGACTGCGAGGAATTTCTTGCGTTCGTTTTATGCGCAGCAAGCGTGTATTTTAGTTTAGTAAACGTCTACTTTTTAGGAAAAACAGGTAAAAAATTAGTTTATACTGTGCTTGTTTTATTGGCTGTCTTTAACCTCTATATGATGCTTACACTTCTTGCTGTAGCTACGCATTAAAGGCGTATGTGCAGCTTAAAAGAAAGAGGTCAAACTTCCTTTCGCTTTTAAAGTGTTTTGCGATTTTTTTATGCGAAAAGCAGATAGATCTTCAAACATTTTCATTAGTTGAGCTTTCATAGTACTTCCACCTTTTGATATTTTTCACCTGACACATATGTAAATATTGTGTGTGTTTTTACTTTCATACAATTCTATCAAATTTATCATTTTAGCCGAGAAGACCCCCACCTCAAGGAGCGGAATAGGCGTAGCCCAGCGAGTAGGTGGGGGATGAAGCGGTCTTGTTTAATATTTTTTGACTTTGAGTTTGAAATGTTTCCCTATCTTGTTATAAACTATTAACTAAATAATAGAACGTAAGTTCGGGAGGGGAGACAAATGAAGAAAGCGTATTTTTCAAAGCGTATTTGGAAAGAGGATATAAACGTCCTTACAGTAGATGAAATGGTAACGTTAAGCAAGGTATTTAATTGCGCCAAGCGTTTTGCGTTTCAAACACTCATTCGTCAAAAACGGTGGGGACGCGAACTACATAAGGAAAGTATTCACTTAGTCGTGAAGAGAAAGTTTGGCGTCAATGATTACATCGCAAACAGCATTGTACGCGAATCTCAAGCTCTCCTAAAAGCTCAAACCGAACTAAATAAGCTGTATATCAAGCAAACAGACGAAAAGATTAAAAAGATAAAGAACAAACTAAAAAAAGAACGTTCCTTTTTGACCACTCTTCGTAAGATAAAAGATAGTTGTGTCGAAGGAAACCTACGGTTTCCTAAAAATACAAACTACGCTTTACATTCTAGTGGACTTATTTCACTAGAATGTAAGAGTTGTTCTCTCATTTGGATGAATACCTACTTATTTGAGCATCAATATCTGGATCGCAAAATTAAACAACTAAAAGCAAAGATTGGGCGTTTAGAACACCGCCTTTTTCGTCTAGAAGAAAAAAAAGAGAAGTTGGCCACTCATATTTCTAGCGTGGTCTTTGGCTCGAAAAAGTTGTTTAAGCACCAATTTACGAAAAAAGAGTTTGTACAAGATCATCAGTCTTGGAAAGAACTCTTTTTAGCTGCACGAAACAAACAAGTATTGATTTCGGGACGTAAAGATGCCGCAGCTGGCAATTTTGTCTTTACCTATCAGCCGGATACACACGACTTACGTATGACTTCTCTTTCGGGAAAAGTTGTGACGTTTTCAAATGTCGTTTTCCCTTATGGGCAAGAACAGGTTAATCAAACCGTTCTTCGTCAACGGAAGTGCAAGGACAAAAAAGCGAACGGTAAGCCTATTTCTTGGTCTGTTGAAAATCACGGCGACTATTATATTATTAAATGTTTACTTGATGTCGAAGAAGAAGTACTAGTGAACTTCTCCACGTCTGATGGCGTCATTGGTGTAGATTGCAACGCGGACCACTTTGCGTGGACAGATGTTTCAAAGGACGGCAACTTTTTAGAAAGTGGGACATTCTCGTTTACGCTAAATAAAAAAACAAACGGTCAATCAACTAAAATTTTAGAAGCAAAAGCAATAGCTTTGGTAGATGTGGCTATTCAAAAGAACAAGCTAATTATAATGGAAGACATTGACACGACACTCTCTAAGACTGGAGATGCCTATGGAAACAAAAAGGCAAACCGTTTAAAAAGTGTGTTTGCTTATCGTAAAATGGCGCAAGCCATTAAAAGTCGTGCTCAAAAGATGGGGGTAGCTGTACTGGTAGTGAATCCAGCGTACACATCGATTACGGGAAAACTTAAATATATGCGTAAATTTGGTATCTCTATTCATCAAGCAGCCAGTTATACAATTGGGCGAAAAGGTCTTGGCTACAAAGAAAAAGCACCACAGGTGCTTCGTCATCATATTGTACGTCATCCATTACCCTACTGGAAACAGTGGTGGGCACTAAATAAAAAGTTACATGTGCGAACGGAAATGTTCTATCAACTGTTCGATGTAAATAAACCATCTGGTAACATCAATCTTACACATAAAGAATTAACAGAAAAAGAAAGTAAACATTTAAAGAAAGCTTTTGCATAAGTAATATATACCTTGAACTTCTTGTACCAAATACTTACTAACGCTACCGGAGCAGATAGCGATTTTCTAGGATTTGGGTGCATTACAAGGATGTTCAAACGATTCCATACAAATGAAGGTTGGTGTACCCGCTACAAGCACTTGCTTACATAGAAAGAGCTGTATGCGTGGTTGTCCTGAACGGACACTTCTGTAATTTGTATGGCTAACCGCCCGCGTTGAACAGGAAGGGTTCCTAAGTCTTTGGAGATTTTAGGAATCCCCCACTTCAAGCTTGCTAAGTGGGGGTAGTTCAATAAAAGAACACAGGTATTACGAATACGAAAAGCACTATTTTTGGCTTGCAGTAAGCGAAGATTTTAGTAAGCTAATTATTCAAGAACCTGATATGGAGAGCTTATTTGGAGCTAAAAGCGAAGATGAAAGAAAGGCGACAAAAGCGCTTTTAAGTCAGTGGCTCATTCATACCGAGGCTTATAAAAAACAATTAAACCAGCATATTAATGACTGCAAAAAAAGTAATGAAACAAATAAGGGCATAACGGCTGTTTTAGAAAAATTGCTGAATATATCAGCAGCAGACATTGAACAAGCCCCGATTGAGAAATTAGCTGCCTCACGATCAGTTTAACTTAAAAAAGTAGGTAGACATTCATAGCTGCAATAGAAAAAGATGCTTCGTTTAACACGCGAAGCATCTTTTTTTCATTCTTTATAAAGAGCGGGCTTATCTGTAGGGAAAGCTCTTTTCGCATAGATTATTTCCTGATAAGAGGTGATAAGATACTCTTTCAGGAGGCGGTTGCTCAATGATTAAAAACATCTATGCTAGGTCTTCGGACTTCACTAAAGACGAGCTTGACCTTTTAAAATTCCTATATTGACACGACTTTATTACTTATTCCGCTAAAGCCTCTATTACTTGAATAACTTATACCAGTATAAAGTGGTTTCAATAGTAGGATTATATGACTGCTTTAGTGTGTCAACTCCACCTAGTATGAATCCTTGTTTCACATAAAATCTGCATGCACCAAGATTATCATCTTGTGCTTCCAAGGACATTCCTATAAGTTTTCTTTGTTTTGCCCACTCTTCTGCTTTATTTAAGAGCAACTTTCCGACGCCGCTGCCTCTATAATCTTTTTTAGTAGCAATGTTTTCAATATAACAGAAGCGATTCCAATCCTTACTTATTCTAATCTGTCCTATGCAAGTAGTATTCATATAAGCTAAAAACAAAGATTTATCCTCTCGGTTTATATATCGGCTCCAATCAAGTTTGTCATCTGGAAAACGTGTTTCTCTAGCTTCATCAAAAAGAACTTCTTTATAAGACCACTTTCCTGATTGTAAACTGGGGACAACTCTACCATATAGCTTAAAATAATCATTTGTCATATTGATATCCTCTATTAAGTCATTATTTAATGGAGAAATAGTGAGTTTACTTTCACTGCCCAATATTACACACTTCCTTTTATGATGTTTTGAAAAAATTTTATTCAAGGATAAGTAAACCCTATCTTATTCAACATTACTGTCCGTTTGCTGAATGAACCTCTCTTTATACACTACTATAAAAAGTAAATTTTTCCTTGTTATAATTAAAAGCAACAATCTTTACGAAAAGAGCCTTAGGAAAATAAAGGATAGCAATAAAAACGACATTATTGTCGTTTTTTATTGACGGATTAATTCAAGAAAGGTACATTATATTAAAACGACAACATTGTCGTTTTAATATAAGGGGGCTGAAATCATGCTTATTACGATGTTAACAACAGGAACTCGAGGAGATACCCAGCCTTTTATGGCTTTAGGATTAGAGTTGAAAAAGAAAGGATACCGTGTACGAATTGCGGCTTCAGAAGCTTATCAAAATTTCATAGAGTCGTATGGATTCGAATATGCCATGCTTCGAGGTGATGTTTCTAAAATTATAGAGAGCGGAGCAGCAGACGATGCGATTAATGCAGACAATCCTCTCAAATTCTTTTCAAGCTTAAAAAATGAAAAGATGATGGGTATGATGGTTAATATACAAGAAGATTTGCATAAAGCATGTAAAGGAGCCGATGCAATTGTATATCATCCAGGCGCAGCAATTGGTTATTTTGCTGCTAAAGAGATGAATATACCAAGCATTCTAGCGAGCCCTTTTCCAATGACACCAACAAAAGATTATCCAGCGTTGATCTTTTATGATCGACCACGGTTTGGAAAAACATATAACAAGCTGACGCACCGTATTTTTGAATGGGGATTTTGGAAGGTAGTAAGTGGTCCTTTAAAAAAATATTGGGTTCAGCAGCATGGAGAAGGACCTAACGATTTTTCATGTCCGTACCCAAAGCAGCGTACAGCAGCTAACCCAACCATTGTTTCATCAAGTCCCGCCGTATTTTCCGTATCTAAAGATTGGCCTCAACACGTTCATTCCTACGGAAATTGGTTTATGGACAGTGACCATAGCTATGAGCCGGAAGAGAGGCTGGAAAGATTTTTAAAGGCTGGAGAACCGCCAGTTTATATTGGATTTGGAAGTGTTGGTGATAAAAAAAACGCAGACGAAACGACTGCTTTAGTGATTAAAGCTTTAAAACTCTCCGGGAAACGAGGTATCATCAATACAGGAGGAAGTGGAATGAATCACACGGAGGGGATAGCAGAAGACATTTTCTTTGTAAAAGATATTCCTCATGAGTGGCTGTTTCCTAAAATGTCTGCCGTTGTTCATCACGGAGGAGCAGGAACAACAGCCGAAGGCCTTCGAGCTGGCGTTCCAAGTGTTATTATTCCTTATGGAAATGACCAATTCGCTTGGGGAAGAAAAATTCACGAGCTTGGAGCTGGAGCAAAAGCCATTCCGAGAAAAGAATTGACGGCTGAAAAATTATCCGCAGCTATTTCCTATACGCAAGTTAATGAAATTCAATCCAAAGCACAAGAAATCGGAAAACAAATCCGAGCTGAAAAAGGAGCCGAAAAAGCAGCTCAGGTAATTATTAATACACTCGAGAGATTCAGGAATAAATAAAAAAGTAAGAGAGCGTGAAAAAAATGCCAAAAGTAAGGGAAGGATACGCTGAAAAAAAGAAGCAAGAGATTTTAGAAGCCGCCAAAAGAGTATGCAAGAGCAAACCGGTGCATGATGTAGCCATGCGAGATATCGTTCTGGAATCTGGAATGAGTCAAGGAGGCGTATACAAATATTTTTCAAACCTTGATGAAGTATTTGTCGGACTTCTTAATCAAGAAAGTGTCAGCCATAAAGTAAAAGATAAAATTGAAGCCCTGCTTCAGACCAATAAAGATCCCTTTGAAATGCTGCATGATTTTATTATGTATATTGGAGAGCATATCCAAGAATCAATGACAGCAGGAGGAGAAATTTACTTTGAACTAGTAGCGTTGTATTCAAAAGACCCTCAGCGTTTTATGAAAATTGAAGATCAGCTAGTTGAAGTATCTAACCTTAAATATATTCAAAAAAAGCTTCATGACTTTATCGCCGAACAAATCGAAGTGAAAAATTTCTCTCCGGCTGTACCAACAGCTGATCTGCTAGCTTTTATGGCTACGACAATCAACGGAATTACGCAAAATCCAGCGCTGGTCTACAACGTAGATGGACAGAAACAAGCTGCAGAGGAGACAAACGTAGAGCGTCATATAAACACGCTGTCAATAGCCGTCCGAAAGCTGTTAGGAGAATAAATACAGTTGCAACCTTAAAAATTCCTCTTAGTATTGCCAGCAGTGTTAGGTATGTTTAGAAAAATGGTGTGTCACTTCTCCGTCTCGCTTTGAATAGTTTTGCAAAAATTAAGCATAATACGACTGCAAACTATATTTAAGGAGATGGAAAAAATGAAAAAAGGGCTTATCATTGCTTCTTCGGTTCTTTTCCTTTCAGGCCTAGCTGCGTGCGGAGGAAATAAGGACAATAACGCAATGGACAATACTCAAAATGACTTACGCAACACTTCTACAAACGACGGGGTTGATAACAATATCCCAATGGATAACACAGATCAGCCGACCAAGTCAGTTGAAGCAGCGCAAAATGTAGAAGATATGAAGGAAGTCGATGATGCATATGTGCTTCGCGATAATAATAATGCCTATGTAACGGTAGATCTAGCTGGAAATGACGCAGCGGACAACAATGATAAGGGCAAGGTCAACAACGTAACGTATAACGGCGATACTTACCATGAAGTTTCAACTGATTTTGAACAAAAAATTGCGGATCGTGTGAGAGAAGCAGATAGTAAAATCGACAAAGTATACGTAGCGTTTGTAAACACGGGCTTAGACAATATGAACAACAACAATAACGTGCCTGGCGTAGATAAAAATGACAAGATGTATCGAGATGATGAAAAAGATAACAACCGTGACCCAGAAGATATTGTAGAAGATCCAAAAGATATGATGGACCGTAACAACAAAGATCAATAACATCAAAAAGGCCTCTGAATCACCAGAGGCCTTTGGTTCATTAACTAAGTTCAAGTAAAGAAATAAAAATCGGAAGAACACAGCAAGAAACGGCTGAAATAAAATCAAGCTCGTTCTGTTTTTTTGCAGAAAGCGTGAACTCCATCAAAATAATTGTCAGGATACTCATGAAAAGCGTTGCATAAAAAAGAAAATCGCGCTGACTTTCCACTAAAAACAACACCGCATTTAAAATCAAAATAACGGCATAAAGAAACTTAAGCAGCACGTGAAGCTGCATGCTGAATTTATTCTCTTGTTTGTAGCGCAAGATATAGACAAAAAAGAAAATAAATAAAGTTAATTGCCATGAGGCAGGGAGTAGCTGCTGCCATAGATTGTCCAAGAAACTCATTCCTCCTATAAAACAATGATGCATATATGTAACACACACGTTTTTATTTTAAAAGTGAAGAGTATCTTTAGGCAAGAGCAATTTTTCATTTTTTGCAGACTTTTAATATAAAAAAAGAAAGGTCATCACGACCATTCTTTTTACTTCACTTCAATTAAAACCTTCGTACCGTCTGGAAACTCATCTACTTGATGTGAAATCCAAGAACCGGCGCCTCGGTTGTCTGAAGGCTTTACATATTCAATATCTGCACCGCTTCCGCCTTCTTCACAAAAGGCCATCGGAAACTCATCTCGGTCATAGCCGCTTTTAGTCGGAATGCCTTTTAAAGACTCACGGCGGTTTTCCTCAGCTCCGTCTCGGTCGATTGTACAAACAGCCGATTTTCCTTTATCAATTGCATGTTGAATGTGCGCTGCAGTTTCAGGGTAACGATCAGCAGGGAAGGTAATTACTTCATCGTAGGAGGTATTCGTTGAAGAGTTCTGCTCTAACGGATTTCCTTCAATCATAACAATAACGGCTAATACTAAAATTAAAATACCAGAAACAATTTTTTTCAATCTGTAAAACTCCTTTATAAAACGTTTATCACTTTTATTTTAAAGTAATAAGAAAAAAATGTAAAAACATATAATGGAACTAGCTAGAATGCATAAGAAAAACATAAGCTCACGTGCAGCTGCTGAACGTGAGCTTATGTCTAATGATGAGAGTGATGATGGTGCGTTTCGTTTTCAGCTGGCTGCAGTGAACGTAACTCTTCTTTCGATAATTTGCCTACTGCGACTTGCTGAGTAGGAAGGATGTGCTCACCGCGCGCGTTAATATCCGTTTTAATATAGTAAATACCATCCTCTTTAAAAGTTGCTTTTGCTTTATACATACTGCCGTCATAATGTGCCTTTGCTGTTTCAACTTTACCGGGAGCATCTTTTTTCCACACTTTAAACTGAACGATTTTGGCATCATCCACCGTTTTATTTTCTTGCATTACGTGCACTTCTAACACCTGTGTGCTCTGTGGCTCTATATTTTCAGGAATCATCACATGCGCAGACAGAGGCTTTGGCTGCTTGTAGAGCTGATCTGCGTTACTGTTTACAGAGCACGCGGAAAGTAAAAGTGTACTGAGTATGACTAGTCCGGACATTTTCCATTTGTTCATTGTTACTGCACCTCACATCGTTTCATAAATCATGCGTTTAAAAACCGCTTCAATGCTGGAATTCGTTTGATGACAAAGAAATCTAAAAGCCACACGACAATCAAGGATAGTCCAACTAAAGGAAAGACTAGACCAAACACCACGATTATACACGTCACGATGCGCATTGCATTTCCTTCAGGAACTTTAGGAGCCCCCATGTTTTTAGCTGGTTTTCGTTTCCACCACAGTAAGGCTCCGCTGATGGCGATACCAGCAATTCCGATACAAACAATGAGGCCCATAAGCTGATTTATAAACCCAAACTGTGTACCTTTATGAACCGTAATACCAAGTGCAATCAATTTTCCCATAAATCCATAGTTGTCGTACCGATAATCGGCTAACACAGCGCCGGTGTATTGATCAAGGTGAACGGTTGCTTCATCCTGAGCTCTTGGTGAAAAAACAGAAAGCGTATAGACGCCTTGAGGTTCTTGCGGAATAGAAATGGTATAGCCGTCGTGCATATGCTGTTCTTTTGCAATATCTACAATGTCATCAAGCGATACTTTTGTATATTGCTGAGCTGTGGAGCTTGGAACTTCTAACATTTCGGCTCCCCAAGGCACGTCCGCTACATCTTTTGTTTGCACGGTTGAAGTAGGCGCACTCCCTACCCAAATAGACGGAGGGTATCCAACGCCTGCGTTTGTGGCGATTTGCTGAAAGGCATTGCCCCATAGCCCTGACCACGGAAGGCCCGTTAGTACGAGAAAAAGCATACCAGCTGAAATCCAAAAGGCCGGTACCGCATGAAGATCACGTATCAGTGTATTTTTACCTTTTGAAAAACGAGGAATCCACACGCCTTTTATTTTGTCTTTTTTGCGCGGCCACCATAAAAAAGCGCCTGTTACAATTAAGACAATTGCCCAGCAGGCCGCAAGTTCTACAATACGATCACCCGCTGTTCCTGCCATCAGCTCTCCGTGAAACTCTTCAATTTGATTCATGAAGCGACTCGAATCATCCAGTTTTCCTATAATGTGACCATTGTGAGGGTTAACAAAAATCGTATATGTATCGTCTTTTAATGAAATTCCTACTTCTGAAGAACGAGTAGAGTGATCGCTTGGTTGATAAGTCAACACGGTAGCACCAGGATACTTTTCTTTTACAGCTTGTACTTGTGCTGAAGGAGATACGGACTGTGATTGAGCTTGCACCTGATACAAGTCGTGATACAGTCTTTCTTCAATTTGAGGCTTGAATAAATACACGCCCCCAGTAACAGCTAATATAAGAAGAAACGGAGTAAACACTAAACCCGCATAAAAATGCCAGCGCCATATGGTTTTGTACAGGCCTTGAGAACGCTCCGTGCTTTGTTTAGTTGTACTCGCTGATTCTTCTCTCTTTTCCTGCATCATTTTTCTCTTTTCCTCCTTTTTACTAACTAACGTGCTTTTATTATAGAAGGAAAGGGAGAATTAGCCATCACTCCTTAGAGTGATTGTTGGGGCTTATGAGAGAAAGGTGCTAATAAAAAAACAGCTCGTGAAAGCTGTTAGTTCATTAAGCCATTTTGAAACGCATAGCTTGTCAGCTGCACGCGGTTTTCTAAATGAAGCTTGCTTAAAATATTTTTCAAATGACTTTTTACCGTGTGTTCAGAAATAAATAACTGCGCCGAGATATCGCGGTTTGACAGTCCTTTAGCCACTAACTGAAGCACTTCAAGCTCCCGTGCAGAAAGGGGAATGTCTGGCTTTGTAATCGATGTTTCCTGCGGAAACTCTTTTAAAATTTGAAACGCAATTTCTTTTGACATAGGAACTTCGTCTAAAGCGAACGCACGCAAATAGTCGTACCACACTTCAGACCGCAGGTTTTTAAGCAAATAACCCTGTGCGCCTTTTTTCAGCGCATCAAATAAATCCGTAATATCGTCTGAAACCGTGATGACCACAATTTTAACGTACGGAAACTGAAGCTTAATTTGTTTAGTTGCTTCTAAACCGTCCATAACAGGCATTCCAATGTCCATTAGTACGATATCGGGCATTAACTTTTCAGTCAGTTCAATGGCTTCTTGCCCGTTGGTTCCTTCGCCAACAATAATAAAATCTTCATATTCTTCTAAAATATCGCGAATGCCTTCTCTCGCATGAGCATGATCATCTACAATCAAAATACGAAACGGCTGCATTTACGTAACCTCCTTTTTAATGCTAACAATGGTTTGGTTCTGTTTTCGCTCAATGGAAAAGTTCCAGTTCATGTCCTTGGCACGATCTTTCATAATTTGCAAACCAAGACCGGACTTGAGAGAGTCGGACGTAAAACCTGTACCGAAATCTGTAATTTCACAAATCCATCCCCCGGCCGTTTCAGTGGCTGTAATCCAGATTTTATTCGTTTTTGCATGTTTAATGACGTTCATAGCCGCTTCCTTTACACAAGCAAACAGCTCGTTTTTTTCTTTTCTGGACAGCGTTGTTTCTGACAGTCTCCAATCTAGGTTTACATCTAGTAAATGAGTATGTGTTAAATCATCGACGTATTGATGAATGCTTTCGGTCCAGCTTTCGGAAGAGTCAGACGGAGAGTGTTTTAAATTCGTAATCGCTTGGCGCGTATCGTCATGGACATGCTGAAGGGTTTGTTTCATCCGGATAAAGTCAGAATCCTGTTCTAATCTATTTTTTCTTCCGAACTTGTTCATTTTAACAGATAGGAGAAACAGCGACTGCGCAATGCCATCATGCAGTTCACGAGCTAATTTTTCACGTTCAATAAGTGCTGCTTTTTTTTCTTTTTCTTGTCTTAGTTCCTCTTGCATTTTTTCTAAAATAGAAAATAAATAGCGGACAAACACGAGCGTTACAAAAAAGACAAGGAGTGGAGAAAGCACATTTCCCATATCCATTGAGATGTAAGGGAGCAAAAAGGCATGACGAACATACTCCCAAAGCGCGATGGTCAGAGTTGGAAGAAGCAAAATCAGCCATTTAATTTGTCTATATTTCACGGTATCCCTTCTTTCGTCCATAAAATGTGTTTATATTTTATCATTTGAGCGGAAAATTACTAGAGGAAAGAAGAGAAATCACTCTTAAGAGTGATTAGTACCACCGGTAGCTGAACGGATAAAAGTAATGGAGAAAAGTCTCATCTGCAATATCATACAAGAAAAATTTTTGAGTGAATGGTATGGTTAAAAAGCTTAGTATGTGACAAGGAGGGGTCATTGATGGTAAAAGAAATTCGCACGGCGCACGTTGACGCCGATTTACATATTGAAGCTTATCGTTTTAAAGGGATTATGCAAAAGTTTCCTGCTCATTTTCACGAGTATTATGTGATTGGATTTATTGAAGAAGGTCAGCGTCATTTAATTTGCCAAGGCAAAGAATACATCATTAATCCAGGCGATTTGCTGCTGTTTAATCCGTATGATGTCCATAGCTGTGAACAAATAGACGGCAAAACACTTGATTATCGCTGTATTAATGTGACGCCAAACGCGATGAAAAAAGCTGTTTTTGACATTAACGGAAGTGAAAGTCTTCCGCGTTTTAACAGCAGTGTGGTACGAATAAGTGATGCTGTCTCTAGTTTAAAAGAGCTTCATTTGCAAATTTTAAATGGTGAACGGGAGTTTAAGAAAGAAGAGTTATTTTTATATTTGCTAGAAGAACTCATGCAGGATCATTCAAATCTTTCTTTTCTTTCGTCAGCTGTTGACACGTCCCATGAAATCACAACGATCTGCAGCTATTTGGAAGACAACTATACAAACAAGATCACGCTGGATGAGTTAAGTCAGCTAATTGGATGGAGCAAATACCGGCTGCTGCGCTCTTTTACAAAGCAAAAAGGAATTTCTCCATACAGCTACTTGGAAACAATTCGAATCAATAAGGCTAAAAAGCTGCTAGAGCAAGGAAAAAAACCGATTGACGTATCTTTTTTAACGGGATTCAGTGATCAAAGTCATTTGACTAAATTTTTTAAAAGCCAGGTTGGATTAACACCAAAACAATACATGAAAATCTTTGAAAGTGAAAAGAAAACAGGATGCTAGTAATAGCTTAAAAGGGAGAGAAGAGCTGTGGATCATTTAGCTGCTTACATGCTGATGGCGCTGGTTATGTCGATGATACCTGGTGCTGATACAATTCTTATTATGAAAAATACGCTTCATCACGGAGCAAAAGCAGGACGTTTTACCATACTCGGCATGGCTACAGGCCTCACGTTTTGGACGTTAATTGCTGTGCTTGGCTTGTCTGTTGCTATTGCGCAGTCGGTGTATGTATTTAATGCCATTAAATACATAGGGGCAGCGTACTTATTTTATTTAGGCATCAGAATATTTCTGACAAAAAATACGCTCTCATTGGAGGCCGTTTCAGAAGAAACAAAAACTGTAAAGTCTTCATCTAATCGCTGCTATAAAGAATCATATATGCAAGGGGCTCTTAGTAATTTTCTTAATCCTAAAACGGTACTAGTTTATATTACGTTTATGCCACAGTTTATTAACTTGGATGCACACACAAATCAACAGCTGCTGATGCTTGGTTTTCTCCTGACGCTTATAGCAGTAGGGTGGTTTTTAATCTTGGTGTATGTAATAGATTACGTGAAAAGGTGGCTTGAAAAACCGGGATTTCAAAAAGCTTTTCAGAAATTCAGCGGAGTGCTGCTGATTGGTTTTGGAATAAGAACAATAGTGTAATAGTGGTTAGTAGGCAAAAAAAGGTGGGATAAAAATATGTTAGTTAGAAGATCCGAATGAGTTTGATTCTTGATGGAGAATCCAACTCGTTCGGATTTTTTTATTAGTATGGTGAACATAGCTTTCATCTATTTATTCAGTTATTTCTAGCTGTTGATTGGAGGGGAAGGAGAAGGAGAAGGAGAAGATTCCTGCGGGAAAAGCGGAACAGGTGAGACCCCGCAGAAGCGCAAGCGACGAGGAGGCTCACCGGCCGCCCGCGGAAAGCGAAGTCTTGCACGGAAATCAACAGCGGTGTCACAAGCGACCCATACTAGTTCATGTATTCAATTTTATCGTCTTTAAATTGTATTGATTTAGCTATGTCTCAATCTCTTTTCTTAACGTTTAAAAACACGTAAACGAAACAATTTGTCGTGTATCTACACCGAAAATGGTCCAAAAACGTCCGTTCCATCTAAATCCTGCAACCGATCGCGGTCCTACAAAAATAGGAAAATACCAGAAGCTAGAGCCGTTTCTAAGCCATATGAACGTATTGCGGAATAGACATAGAGAAATGGCTCCTGGGTCAACAGCAAATGGAGTTGCCGTTTGTTGAGCCGGAATAAATGCCGGAGGAGGAGAAGTCGGAGCTTGCTGCGGGCTAGGTGTAGGTAAACCGCCCGGTGGTCTAGGAGGGCCTGGAGGGAGTTGAGGGCCAGGGAATCTTGTTGAGTAAGAATAAAAATCCATGTAATTAATGTCCATTTTTTAACACCTCTTTTTTTATCACTATTTTATAAGATATGAGAAAGCTGCCTAAAGGGATTGGGCAACTATCATGTTTTTATATAAACCTTTTTGATGACGAAAAGGTTCGTTCCTAAGTCGGAAGTAAATTCCTTTATGAACTCTCTAAAAGCTGAATAGGATAAAGCAGAGTGTGTTTTTAGAGGAGGACTTTTCGTGGATAACAATCCAAAAAAGATGTTTACACCGGTTAAGACTTATCAACCTTTCCATAGTATCTATGATCCTTGCCGGCCGATAGGAGTGAAATGTTATTCTACGCCGCCTCACTTATACATGGGATTTCAGCCGCCGAATCTGCAGCAATTTTCACCGAAAAAAGCGCTAAAAAAAGAACGCTGCGGCCGCCTTTTTGGGACTACTATGAAAATCCATACAAAGATAAGAAGAGGGATGAAGAATGAAAAAACTATCTCCAGAGTACTACCGGGATTTAGAAGAAATACAGGCCGTTGATTTTGCACTAGTAGAATTAACGCTGTATTTAGATACTCATCCAAATGACCAGCAGGCTATGCAGCAGTTTAACGAATACACGCAGCAGGCTATGCAGTTAAAAAGAACCTTCGAGACAAAGTACGGGCCGCTTCAGCAGTATGGAAACAGCTATGCAGACGGAAAGTGGAGCTGGGGAACAAGCCCTTGGCCATGGCAAATATAAGCAGATAAAGGCGGGAACTATATGTGGGTGTATGAAAAGAAATTGCAGTATCCAGTGAAAGTAAGTACATGTAATCCAACGCTTGCAAAATATTTAATGGAACAGTACGGAGGAGCGGACGGAGAGCTTGCAGCAGCACTTCGTTATTTGAATCAGCGCTACACGATTCCAGATAAAGTTGTTGGACTGCTAAACGATATCGGTACAGAAGAGTTTGCACATCTTGAAATGATTGCGACAATGATTTATAAGCTAACAAAAGATGCAACGCCAGAGCAGCTAAAGGAAGCTCGATTAACAGAGCACTATGTAAACCACGATAGCGCGCTTTATTACAATAATGCTGCTGGGGTTCCGTTTACAGCTACTTATATACAGGCAAAAGGAGATCCGATTGCAGATCTTTATGAAGACATAGCGGCAGAAGAAAAAGCAAGAGCTACATATCAATGGTTAATTGATATATCAGATGATCCTGATTTAAACGACAGCTTACGATTTTTACGAGAAAGAGAGATTGTTCATTCACAGCGGTTCCGTGAGGCGGTTGAGATTTTAAAAGATGACATAGACAGAAAGAAAATCTTTTAACGAGCAAAAGGAACATCCCTCTTAGTACAGGAGGGATGTTTTTTATTATGGCAGCGATGATTATGCGCTAGAACTGCAGTGACAAGAAACAACCTTTAATTTCCCTTCAACATCTTTCCAAACTCGCGTATAGCAGTATTCGCCTCCAATAGATTCACCGGTTGCAAGCGACCCGTTTAACGCTACTTTTGTAACGGTAACGGCAAGTTCTTGAAACAGTTTAATTTCTTGTTCCAACACTTCGATGCCCGCTATATCAAGACTTTTTGAACGATGAGCATTGATATCTTGCTCTTTTGACAACCATTGCCCAAGGTGATTCACAAAAATAAGCTCATCTGAAAGTAATTCTTCTAATAACTCTACGTTATTAGAAAGCATGGCTGAACGAAGCATTTCCTCGTATTCTATAACTCTTGCTTGGTTCATTTTTAATCCTCCTTTACGCCTTGTGTAACTCTTTTCTATTTCCACGTTGCTTTTCCTTTAAACTTCTGCCCTTAATAGATTGTGTTAAATTATGTTAATAGAGGGTATAATTGGACTAATTTTCTGTAAGCATAAAATATTCTGAAAGACTCCATTATTTACCTTTAAATGGTATAAAATTAGAGTGAAAGGACCTTTTCTTTCCACTTGTCTAGTTATCTTTTTACTATTAAGAAGCAGTTTTTTATACTTGTAATTGTAGCGGAATGAACGTTCATTCCGTTTTTGGAAAGAGGTGATAAAGTGGAATCTACTCCAACAAAACAAAAAGCGATTTTTTCTGCTTCACTTCTGCTGTTTGCAGAAAGAGGATTTGATGCAACAACGATGCCAATGATTGCAGAGAATGCCAAAGTAGGAGCAGGAACAATTTATCGCTACTTTAAAAATAAAGAAAGCCTTGTAAATGAATTATTTCAACAGCATGTCAACGAGTTTTTACAGTGCATTGAAAGCGGACTGGCAAACGAAAGGGACGGATACCGAGATGGGTTTCATCATATCTTTGAAGGTATGGTGACATTCACTAAAAACCATCCTCGCGCTCTCGGATTTATCAAAACTCACAGCCAAGGAGCTTTTTTAACGGAAGAGAGCCATTCGGCCTACCGAAAGCTAGTAGAATTTGTCTGTACGTTTTTTAAAGAAGGACAAAAGCAAGGTGTGATTAGGAATCTTCCTGAAAATGCGCTAATTGCTATTTTATTTGGAAGTTTCATGGAAGTATATGAAATGATTGAAAATGACTACTTATCTTTAACTGATGAACTTCTTACAGGTGTAGAAGAGAGTCTGTGGGCAGCACTTAGCAGACAATCATGAAACTTAACAAGTGAAAGAGGGATAACATGACAATTAAAGAAATGCCTCAGCCAAAAACGTTTGGAGAGCTTAAAAACTTACCGTTATTAAACACAGATAAACCGATTCAAACTTTGATGAAAATTGCGGATGAACTAGGAGAAATCTTTAAATTCGAAGCGCCTGGCCGTGTAACGCGTTACTTATCAAGTCAGCGTCTAATTAAAGAAGCATGCGATGAATCACGCTTTGATAAAAACTTGAGTCAAGCGCTTAAATTTGTACGTGATTTTGCAGGAGATGGGTTATTTACAAGCTGGACGCACGAAAAAAATTGGAAAAAAGCGCATAATATCTTACTTCCAAGCTTCAGTCAGCAGGCAATGAAAGGCTATCATGCGATGATGGTAGATATCGCCGTACAGCTTATTCAAAAGTGGGAGCGTCTAAATACAGATGAGCATATTGAAGTACCGGAAGATATGACGCGTTTAACGCTTGATACAATCGGTCTTTGCGGCTTTAACTATCGCTTTAACAGCTTTTACCGAGATCAGCCGCATCCGTTTATTACAAGTATGGTTCGTGCGCTAGATGAAGCGATGAACAAGCTGCAGCGAGCAAATCCAGATGATCCAGCTTACGATGAAAATAAGCGCCAGTTTCAAGAAGATATCAAAGTGATGAACGACCTAGTAGATAAAATTATTGCAGATCGCAAAGCAAGCGGTGAACAAAGCGATGATTTGTTAACGCATATGCTAAATGGAAAAGATCCAGAAACAGGCGAACCGCTTGATGACGAGAACATTCGCTATCAAATTATTACGTTCTTAATTGCGGGACACGAAACAACAAGCGGTCTTTTATCATTTGCGCTGTATTTCTTAGTGAAAAATCCACATGTATTACAAAAAGCAGCAGAAGAAGCAGCACGAGTTCTTGTAGATCCTGTTCCAAGCTACAAACAAGTCAAACAGCTTAAATATGTGGGCATGGTCTTAAACGAAGCGCTGCGCTTATGGCCAACGGCTCCTGCGTTTTCCCTATATGCAAAAGAAGATACGGTGCTTGGAGGAGAATATCCGTTAGAAAAAGGCGATGAACTAATGGTTCTGATTCCTCAGCTTCACCGTGATAAAACAATTTGGGGAGAAGATGTGGAAGAGTTCCGCCCAGAGCGTTTTGAAAATCCAAGTGCGATTCCGCAGCATGCGTTTAAACCGTTTGGAAACGGTCAGCGTGCGTGTATCGGTCAGCAGTTTGCTCTTCATGAAGCAACGCTTGTACTTGGTATGATGCTAAAACATTTTGACTTTGAAGACCATACAAACTACGAGCTGGATATTAAAGAAACTTTAACGTTAAAACCTGAAGGCTTTGTGGTAAAAGCAAAATCGAAAAAAATTCCGCTTGGGGGAATTCCTTCACCTAGCACGGAACAGTCTGCTAAAAAAGTACGCAAAAAGGTAGAAAATGCTCATAATACGCCGCTGCTTGTGCTATACGGTTCGAACATGGGAACAGCTGAAGGAACGGCGCGTGATTTAGCAGATATTGCGATGAGCAAAGGATTTGCACCACAGGTCGCTACCCTTGATTCGCACGCTGGAAATCTTCCGCGCGAAGGAGCTGTTTTAATTGTAACGGCTTCTTATAACGGACATCCGCCTGACAACGCAAAGCAATTTGTCGACTGGTTAGACCAAGCGTCTGCTGATGACGTAAAAGGCGTTCGCTACTCCGTATTTGGATGCGGCGATAAAAACTGGGCTACTACGTATCAAAAAGTGCCTGCTTTTATCGATGAAACGCTTGCCGCTAAAGGAGCAGAAAACATCGCTGACCGCGGTGAAGCAGATGCAAGCGACGACTTTGAAGGCACATATGAAGAATGGCGTGAACATATGTGGAGTGATGTAGCAGCCTACTTTAACCTCGACATTGAAAACAGTGAAGATAATAAATCTACTCTTTCACTTCAATTTGTCGACAGCGCCGCGGACATGCCGCTTGCGAAAATGCACGGTGCGTTTTCAGCGAACGTCGTAGCAAGCAAAGAACTTCAACAGCTAGGCAGTGAACGAAGCACGCGACACCTTGAAATTGCACTTCCAAAAGAAGCTTCTTATCAAGAAGGAGATCATTTAGGTGTTATTCCTCGCAACTATGAAGGAATAGTAAACCGTGTAACAGCAAGGTTTGGCCTAGATGCATCACAGCAAATCCGTCTGGAAGCAGAAGAAGAAAAATTAGCTCATTTGCCACTCGGTAAAACAGTATCAGTAGAAGAGCTTCTGCAATACGTGGAGCTTCAAGATCCTGTTACGCGCACGCAGCTTCGCGCAATGGCTGCTAAAACGGTCTGCCCGCCGCATAAAGTAGAGCTTGAAGCCTTGCTTGAAAAGCAAGCGTACAAAGAACAAGTGCTGGCAAAACGTTTAACAATGCTTGAACTGCTTGAAAAATACCTGGCGTGTGAAATGGAATTCAGCGAATTTATTGCCCTTCTTCCAAGCATACGCCCGCGCTATTACTCAATTTCTTCATCACCTCGTGTCGATGAAAAACAAGCAAGCATCACGGTCAGCGTTGTTTCAGGAGAAGCATGGAGCGGATATGGAGAGTATAAAGGAATTGCATCGAACTATCTTGCCAATCTGCAAGAAGGAGATACGATTACGTGCTTTGTTTCCACACCGCAGTCAGGATTTACGCTGCCTAAAGACTCTGAAACGCCGCTTATCATGGTCGGACCGGGAACAGGCGTCGCGCCGTTTAGAGGTTTTGTGCAGGCTCGCAAGCAGTTAAAAGAACAAGGACAGTCGCTTGGAGAAGCGCATTTATACTTTGGATGCCGTTCACCTCATGAAGATTATCTGTATCAAGAAGAGCTTGAAAATGCACAAAATGAAGGCATCATTACGCTTCATACCGCTTTTTCTCGCGTACCAAATCAGCCGAAAACATACGTTCAGCACGTGATGGAACAAGACGGGAAGAAATTGATTGAACTCCTTGATCAAGGAGCGCACTTCTATATTTGCGGAGACGGAAGCCAAATGGCACCTGACGTTGAAGCAACGCTTATGAAAAGCTATGCTGACGTTTATGAAGTAAGTGAAGCAGACGCTCGCTTATGGCTGCAGCAGCTAGAAGAAAAGGGCCGATACGCAAAAGACGTGTGGGCTGGGTAAATTAAAAAGAGGCTAGGATAAAAGTAGTTTAGTTGGTTGAAGGAAGATCCGAACGATGAATCGTTCGGATTTTTTATTGATAGGGTGAACGTAGATTTCATCTATTTAGTGGTTTGTAGCGGTTGATCGGAGGGCAAGGCGAAGACTCCTGCGGGAAAAGCGAAGTCTTGAACGAAAATCAACCGCGGTGTCACATGCAAGCCATACGAAATTCATTTCTCCCATTTATTCGTCTTTTGTCCCCACCTCATTTATAGCGCCTTAGCGTTTCTTCTGCGTGACAGCAAATTTTTTCAATTAGCTCCTGAGGTTCTTCAATAAGGGCCTGAGCACCTAAGGTATAGAAAAAAGAAGCCATGTAGTTTAATTCATTTCCATCAGTTATTGTATCGATATAGCCATTCCCATCACGCGCCACCTTCACATGATTTTCAAGCCATGGAACTCCCTTACACTGACGTACGCCTTCGTGCGTCAAGGTTACTTTTAACGAAATCGGCTGTGAGTTTACCGGTTCTGTTTCAAGCCATTCCTTTAACGTAAGAGACATATTTTCGTCTTTTTCTAAAACCTTTAACGAGTGAATACGATCCGCTCGAAACAATAATACTTTTTGCTTATCGTAAGAATAGGCAGGGCAGTACCATAAACCGTTATGAGCATAAATTCCAAGGGGTTTGACTTGTTTTCTTGTTTGACCCGCCTTTGAATCATAAAGAAATTCAATATATTTTCCTGCAAGGCTTGCTTCTAACAGCTCTTTTAAATAAGGAGTATCTAGGTTTCTTTTAGGATTCCAAAACGCAATATGAGCACTCATTTTATCTACTTTTTTCTTTGTTTCCTCAGACAGGTACACATAAAATTTTTGAAGAGCTGCATGAATTTCTGCATCAAACGGAAGGTCATGATAATAGTTCAGAGCTTGATAAGCAAAAAAGATAGAAATAGCTTCTTCTTCTGTAAACAAAATAGGAGGGAGGATACGATTTTTTAACACTCTGTAACCGCCGCTCCGTCCTTTTTCACTGTAAAGAGGCAGTCCTAATTCACTTAAGTCCAGTAAATAGCGCTGGACGGTCCGCACGGAAAGACCAAATTCCTCCGCTAGTTCTTTTGCCGTAAACGTTCTTTTTGTATTAATAAACATGAGCATATCAACAAGCCGTCTAGACTTAGCCATTTATTTTCACCTTTTTCTTTTAATATGACAAAAAGTGTCGTATTAAGATGATATCATACAGAAACAGTAAAGTTGAAAGGAGAAAAGAGAATGAAGAAAAAAATCATCGTATATATTGCCGCAAGCTTAGACGGGTATATCGCAAGAGAAAACGGAGAGATTGACTGGCTGGAAAGCGTAGAAGGAGAGGGAGACAATGGCTACGAAGCGTTTTATCAAACGTGTGATGGGGTCGTTATGGGAAAAGCTACGTACGATCACGTGCTGAAGCTCACACCTGAGTTTCCGTATCTCGATAAAAAGTGCTACGTGTTTAGCCGCTCAGCTCAAGGAAAAGATCAGTATGCAGAGTTTATAAACGAAAGCGTGGCGTCATTTCTCCAAAACCTCAGTCAAGATACGAAAAAAATATGGCTGGTGGGAGGGGCTGATATTCTGGCTGATTTCTTAAAAGCAAAGAGGGTGGATGAATTTATTATATCGGTTATTCCCGTTTTGCTTGGAACTGGTATTCCATTGTTTAAGCCAGGAATTCCCGAAATGAACTTGAAGCTAACTCATATGAAGCAGTACGGGCAAATTGCTCAGCTTTATTATAAAAAAGAATAAGCTTTTCGTAATAAAAACTCTTTCTGTAGTGTCAGTGTGCTCATCGTGTATTTAACATACAGCTATTGTTATTTTAGGGACAGTGACATCAAGACAGGCTTTTTTTCATAGTATATTTTTGGGGTGAGAAAATGCCAAGAGTAAATTATCGAGATTCAGACGTTGCTTTAATGGCAAGGATGATGAGAGCAGAAGCTGAAGGCGAAGGAAAACAAGGAATGCTGTATGTTGGAAATGTCATTGTCAATCGTCTTAAAGCAAACTGTTTAGATTTCAAGAATTTAAGATCCGTTCCGCAAGTTATTTATCAGGTGCAGGGTGGCAACTATTCGTTTGAAGCTGTTCAAAAAGGAAATGTATTTTATCAAAGAGCAAGAAGTGTTGAAAAAAGGTTAGCCAAAAAGAATTTGGATTATTGGAGAGAACATCCGGGGAAATATGCCCTGTGGTACTTTAACCCATCCGCTCCATGCCCTCCAACCTGGTACGATCAACCTGCTTCTGGTCAATACAAAAATCATTGTTACTATGAGCCAAAACCCGGAACATGCGCTAGCGTTTATAACGGGTAGATAGCCTGGGAAATATGCTGCATTCTGAAGGTTGGGCCTCACATCCGAATCTTTAGCTGCAGGAGACAAGGTAGTCGTTCTTCATATAATAAGAGAAAGCCCTCTTTTAATAAAGGGGGCTTTTGGTAATTGGTGCATTCATCATTTTGCTTCAAATTTTATGTTTTTACCAGCAGCAAATTCCTCTTGATTCTTCGTTTTTGTATCCTTTACCACCCAGGACGTCTTTACCTTAGCTGCTGCTAAAATTTCTTTAATTTGCTTATCGTTTAAGCCTTTCGTATAAAGGACAAATTCCCTTGTATAGATGTTTTTATTTTCTTGCTCTTCATCTGCACCGCTGCCAAACCAATATCTTATTTGCTGATCATCTTTTATGTTATTAAAAGCTTCTTTATAGTTAGGCAGCTTAACTTGAATATTCGACAGGTAATCCGTGCCGCGTAAAGTAAGGATCATATGTACTTTGTGAAAATCTTTTTTTGAAGGGCTTGTTAACCCTGATGTTCCAACTTCACTAAATTCTTTTTTCGTCAGCGGTTTAACTGTAGTAGAAACAGAAACTTGCGGGTCTGAGTGATTTGTCGTAACTTCTTCGGTACTGCAGGCGCTTAAAATGATCACCGTTAAAAGAGCATAAACGAACCCCACTACTTTTTTATTCATGCACGTTCTCCTTTGTCATTAATAGATAATGGTACTCATTCGTCGTATTCATTGTATTTACCTCTATTTGTTCCAATGTCCTAATCAACGAAGAAAATCGTAAAAGTATAAAAAAAGAAATGCCGAGGCATTTCTTTTTTCGTTCTATGAGTCTGGATTAAGCGAAGTATGCGTATACTCCGGCATACGCTCTTCTTTTTCCGTTAGCTGAGTATCGGGGCTTTGCTGCTCTTGTGAAACAGGAGACAGCGTGGATTTTTGTTCATGATTCATGTTTGTTATTCCTCCTTATATAAAGTGAGCTGTTAATCAAGTTTATACGTTTACTAATCTTGCTATTAATGTGCGTCACATTGTAAAAAATATACAAATAAAACGTGCATAAATTAAAAATAGTATAAAATACCATGATTATTTTTGTTTTAATACGGGTAGAGTTAAGTACATTACTTTTATCCATTGATGAATGAAAACACATATATATAAAACAAAAGGAGTGGAGAAAGATGAGAAAAGAAGAGCAGCCGGTATTATCTGATTTTATTGAGAAGGACCAATTTGAGTTAAATTCATATTTAACCTCTTTACTTGAAACGACAAGTGAAAAGAAAGAAAATCAAAGTTGATGAATTGAAAACATAAAGGGCTACTTTCCATGTGGAAAGTAGTTTTTTCATTTGTGAACTTGATATATTGGACAACGAGGTGAGAAAGATGAACAAAAGAGACGTGGTTTCGAGAAGTATTTTAACAAAAGCCACCGGCTTTTTGGCATCTGGTTATACTCATAGCTTGAATCCGTATGCCGGATGTGCATTTTCCTGCAAATTTTGCTACGTGCGAGAGCTCCCAATTCAGCGCTTTAAAGAGATGGAGTGGGGGACATGGCTAGAGCTGAAGGTCAACGCAGCTGAAGTCTATCAAAAAGAAATACAAAAACTGCGAAAAAAAGAGCAGCCGGTGCGCATCTTTATGTCTTCAGCGACAGATCCCTATCAGCCTGCTGAGCGTAAAGCAGGCATCACGCGCGCCCTTTTAGAAACGATGATCAATCATCCGCCTGATTTTTTATTGATTCAAACCAGGTCGCCGCTTGTGACGAGGGATATTGATTTGCTTTTAGAGCTTCAAAACGTATGTGGTCTTCGCGTATCGATGACTGTTGAAACGGACCGAGAAGATGTAAAACAAATTTTTTCTCCTTATGCTCCGGGGATGAAACTTCGTATGAACGCGTTAAAAAAAGTAAAAGAAAGCGGAATTTCAACGCAAGTAACCATTGCTCCAATGCTTCCTTTTACGCCTGAATTTCCTGAAAAAATAGAAGGAATGATGGACCGAATTTGCATTGATACCTTGTACTTAGGAGACGGTTCCTTAGGGAAAACGTCTAAAAGGCTAGGAATGCCGGAATTATTTGAGAAGTACGGTTTCCTAGACTGGTATGACAAAGACATTCATGTCAAAGCCATTCGTTATTTTGAAAAATTTTATCCTTCTTCGATGATTTATCTTTCTCAAGAGGGATTTGCCCCGTAAAAAAAGAAGGGCTAGAAGAGCCCTTCTTTTTACATATTAGTTTTTATACGTATCAAACATGTTCGTATCATCAGGTACGTTTTCTAAGTAGCTGATTTTTCCGCTGTCATCTAGCTTAGCAATATCTTTTCCCGTTTGAGTAAAGACGCTGCCAGATGCACGTTTTCCGCATACTGCCCAAGGCGTTTCAAACGTATCAGTACCTTCAACTGCTTTCCAGCCTTCGAACATATGCTTAATATCAGCATTTTCTTTAAACACCATTTTCACAAAAAGCTTCCAGTTTTCAATGCCTTGCTTTTCGTAGCCGTTTAAGACAAATACGATATCGTCTGAAAAAAGCCCTACTAATTCTTCAAACGCTTGTTCGCTTGTACGTGATTGATCGAATAAATCAAAATATCTATTTAAGTTTTCCATGATGATCTCCTTTGAATGCTACAGCACCATTTTTTCTTCTACTGTTGCTTTTAACATGTCCAGGTTTTCTTTCGGACATTTTTTGTGAATTTCATTTGTGAGCGTAGCAATGGTTTGCCGTTTTAAGATAGACTGCCACGAAGATTCGGCTTCTTCCATTAAATCGGATAATAAGCAAATATCTTTGTCTTTTAAGTTAAGCATGTCGTGAAAAATACCGCTTGATGAGTAAAGAGACTGTTTACCTTCAATGGCTACGTATACGTCATAAATACGAATTTCTTCCGGCGTTTTCTTTAAGCGAAATCCACCTTTGCTACCAGGAACGGAAGCAAGTAAATCAGCGCTAACCAGCTTGCGAAGAAGCTTTTGAAAATACGTAGGCGAACCCCCAAGCTGAGTGCTGATGACATCTCCTGGCAGCACCGCTTTTTCAGGTAAAAACGTCAGCAGCAAAATAGCATACACCGATTGCTCAACGCCTGTTTTCATATGCAAAAACATCATCTCCTGCTATATGTGTACAAAGTGGATAATGATTATCCACTTTTAGGTTATCATACCGCTTAGGAATCAAAAAGTAAAGCAGTTACTTAATATGCACGTGATATTCGTGTATACTGTGAAAGAAGCAGCAACAAAATACGGAGATGAGAGAATGACAACTATTGCAGATATCGCTCGGCTTGCAGGAGTAGCAAAAAGCACTGTATCCCGCTACCTTAACGGAGGGTCTGTGAGCGATGCGACGAAACGAAAAATCGAAGGAATTATTAAAGAAACAAACTATAGCCCAAATGCTTTTGCTCAAAGCTTAAAAGCAAAAAAAACAAATATCATCGGTGTCATTGTTCCGCGCATGGGTTCTTTTGCGACTTCCCGCACATTAGATGGTATTGACCAAGAACTTAGAGACCACCACTATCAAATGATTATTTCGAATTCTAATCAAGATTTAGAAAGAGAAATCGAAAATATTTATACGCTGGCTAAGCAGAAGGTAGCTGGTATTATCCTGCTTGCCGTTCAAATCACTAAAGCTCATTTAGAAGCGTTCCGCGCAATTTCAATTCCCGTTTTGCTAATTGGACAGCAGCATGAAGAAGTCCACAGTTTAATTCACCAAGACTACGAGGCTGCATGCGACATTGGAAGGTACATAGGAGAAAAAGGACATAAAAAAATTGCTTTTTTAGGCGTAACCGAAAAAGACATAGCTGTAGGTGTAAAGCGAAAAGAAGGCGTAAAGGAAGGTCTTAAAGACAGAGACTGCGAGATCCGCTGTTATCAAACAAGCTTTAACATGAGCGATGCAATCGGGGCCGCTACGGCTGTGATGAAAGAATTTAATCCGTCTATTATTGTATGTGCGACCGATAACATTGCGCTTGGCACATTAAAGGCAGCTTATTTAAACGGACTGCGCGTTCCAGAAGATGTATCCATTACCGGCTTTGGAGGCTACGAAATTACAGGTGTGATTCATCCCAGCTTAACAACCGTAAAATATTACTATAAAGAAGCGGGACAAATGGGGGCACAGCGAATCATTAAGCTAGTCAACGGAGAGGAAGTCGAAAAGCTTACACTTTCTAACTATGAATTGATTGAAAGAGAAAGCGTTGACAATCGTTTTACATAAAAAACGATTGACAGAATGTAGGAGATGCTATAGTATAAGTGGTGTAAATACAAACAAATAATTGAACGTATCTCCTAAAGGGGAGTAGCTTTAACAGCAAAGTCGTCATTACAGAGATTATCTCTCGGCTTTGTTGGCGACATTATGTTGTTAGCAAGACCTTTACCGCTTATTTGGTAAGGGTCTTTTTTGTATTCAATTATAAAAAAGGAGGAAAAGGCTCGGACATTTAGCGGAGAAACGTTACATAAAAAGAGAAGGTGGAGGTAACTATGGAGGAACTAATTGGCGTATCAGTGCAAGGTTTGCTGCAAATTATTTTTCTTGATTTAATTTTAAGCGGGGATAACGCGATTGTGATTGCAATGGCGGCTCGTAATGTACCAAAAGATTTACAAAAAAGAGCGATTTTAATTGGAACAGGCGGCGCGATTGGTCTTCGATTATTATTTGCGGCTATTATTGTCCCTTTATTGAAAATACCATTAATCGGAGCGGTCGGCGGTTTGATGCTAGTGTGGATTGCATATAAATTATTAGCGGACAATCACGATCACGGCGACAATCCTCAAGGTGGAGCAACGGTATGGAGCGCGGTTAAAACGATCATTATCGCAGATGCGGTCATGTCATTAGATAACGTATTAGCTCTAGCAGGTGTAGCTCACGAATTTGTCCCGATTATGATTGGTGTATTAATTTCAATTCCGATTATTATTTGGGGAAGCAGCTTTATTATGAAAGCAATGGAAAAATTTCCGATTATCATTTACGCTGGAGCGGCGATGCTCGCATGGTCTGCTGGAAAAATGATTGTTGAAGATAAAATTATCGGCGGATTTGTTCCAAGCACAGCTTTACATCTCGCTGTTCAAATCATCTTAACCGTTGCAGTTGTAGGAATTGGGTACATGAAAAACAAAAAAATGAAAAAAGAACAAGCCCACGCAGCATAAAAAAGAGCGTACGGATGATCCGTACGCTCTTTTTTTATGATTCGGGGTAGTGCATAAGCAAAAAAAAGCTTGCTTCTTCTTCAGAAGAATTAATATAGCTGTGAGAGGTATTTCCTGAAAAATGCAGAGCATCTCCCGATACTAATTCATGTTCTTCATTTTCAAAACGAACCGTTAATTCACCTTCTTTAATAAGTAAGTATTCATCTCCTAAATGAGTTTTCGCTTCGTGCACGCATCCAGGCTTTAATGTGACGATGTAAATTTCAAACTTTTTTTCCGGATGATAAGGAAAAAAAGAATACACTAAGTAATCACCTTTGTTGTCCGTGATGGGATCTAACTGTTTTATGCTTACTTTCTGCACATCTGGAGTGTCTTCTTTCATAAATACAGAAAAAGAGACTTGAAGGCCGTTGGCGATTTTCCAAAGCGTGGTAACCGTGGGACTGGATTTACCTTTTTCAATTTGTGCAAGCATTGCTTTACTAACACCGGTTAATTCGGAAACTTGATCAAGCGTCATATTTCGATTTTTTCGTAATTTAACAAGATTTTTAGCAATAATATCTTGAATCGCGTCCATTGTTGTACTCCTTTAATGATTATAAAGATAGTATAACATACCGTTGTTTAATATAACGTATAGATGTATAATATAGCAGAAAAGGAGGGAGTACGGTGATTGCAGAAAAAGCAGTACAGCAAAGAGAAGAAGGGGACTTAACGTTCAGACAAGGGGCTAAGGATTGTATCCCTACGCTACTCGGTTACATAAGTATAGGGCTTGCGGCTGGAATTGTTGGAGTATCCTCGCATCTTTCCGTTATGGAAGTTACTTTATTATCAGCGCTCGTGTATGCCGGGGCAGCACAGTTTATTATTTGTGCGCTGATGGTTGCGAACAGCTCGATTTCAGCCATTATTCTCACAACATTCATTGTAAACTTACGACACTTTCTTTTGAGCGCTACGGTCGCGCCTAAATTTACAAAATATTCGTTATTAAAAAATGTTGGAATTGGAGCCCTTCTAACGGACGAATCATTTGGGGTATCTTCAAGTAAAATTACAAAAGGTGAGCCAATTAATGACCGCTGGATGAACGGATTAAATATAACGGCTTACGTCAGCTGGATTATTGCCTGTACGGCAGGAGCTATTTTTGGTCATTTGCTATCAAATCCAGAAGCCTTTGGGTTTGATTTTGCCTTAACAGCTATGTTTTTAGCTCTGCTTGTTTTACAAATCGAAAGCGTGTTACCTTCAAAGCTTAATCATTACTTACGTTTGATTCTTTATATGGCGATTCTTATGATTGTGCTGTCTTTTTTCGTACCTTCACATGTGGCTGTATTGATTTCAACAATTATTGTAGCGACAATTGGGGTGGTGACGGATAAATGAGCATCCACTACCCAACACTCATCGTTATTTTAGGGTGTGCCCTTGTTACCGTAGTTCCGCGCATTGTTCCGTTTTTAGTTGTACGTAACATCGCGCTGCCAGAACCCGTATTAAAATGGCTATCCTATATTCCTATTTGTATTTTAACCGCACTTGTTGTAGAAAATTTTATCATTCAAGCAAATGACAGTGTAAAGATTAACTGGCCCGTCATTATCGTAGTCATTCCAACCTTACTGATTGCCCTGAAAACCAAAAGCTTATCCATCACCGTTATTAGCGGAGTTGGAATGATGGCGCTGCTTCGTTTTTTTCTTTGGTCATGAAAGCTCAAGTTATGCTCTTGAGCTTTTTTACTGTCTCCTTTACGCACGCTTTTTCATATAGTATGATAAGAGTGTAAATTAGAAGCCAATGAAAACTAAAATATAGATGAGGTGCTTTTATGAGCGGAGTAGTATCTAAATAGGAACAATTGAATGAAATAAATTAAATAAGCACGACGGGTATTTTTTGGAGAGTGAAGGTACCCTTTATTTGCTTATGGATTTATTTCACTGCCTATGAAGATACCTACAATGCTTTATAAAGGGTTCGGCATTTGTCCCGAAAGAGGCGTTTGTTTTTACAGAGCTTTCTTTTGTGATATGTGTTTAGACACCTTATGAACGCAAAAAGCTGTGGGATCACCACAGCTTTTTTTTATTTACCTTTTTCATTGCCTTCTAATAAATAGGTATCTTCATATGTGATGACAAATCATAGTGAGGAGAAAAACCATGAATACGATGACATTTGAAAAATTGCAGTATCAGGAATTAAAAGAAATCGTAAAATCTCACTGCGTAAGTGAGCTGGGAAAACAATTAATGGATAAACTTCAGCCGAGCACATCTCTTAAAACAGTAAAAAACCGACTTAAAGAAACAACGGAAGCACGAAGACTTCTAGATGCTGAGAAATCACTTCCGCTATCAGGTGTCTCAGGTATAGGAAGAGTCATCGAAAAGCTTGAAAAAGGCATGATTTTAGAGCCCGAAGAGCTAATGCGCGTATCCGATTTTTTAAAAGGCTGTAGAAAAGTAAAACAATATATGGTGGATAAAGAATTTTTTGCTTCGCTCTTAAGTTCCTATGCCCATTCGATGAAAGAACTGACAGGTATAGAAGAGGAAATTAATTTTGCGATCAAAGCCGGAAAAGTAGACGCTGCGGCAAGCAAAGAGCTTAAGCGTATCAGAAGACATATAGAAGGAACGGAAGCTAAGATTTCAGAACAGCTTGCGAAATTTTTACGAAACGGTAAAAACAAAGAGTATATTCAAGACTTCTTCATCAGTAAAAAAGGAGACCGCTATACGATTCCGATCAAGGCATCCTATAAAAATCATGTTGGAGGAACGATTGTTGAAACATCTTCTAAAGGGTCAACAGTGTTCATAGAGCCGGCGTCTATTACAAAGCTGAATGCGGAACTAGCGATTTTGAAAGCAGAAGAAGAGGTAGAAGAATATCAAATTTTAGCGTCTTTAACAGGTTTAGTGTTAGAGACGCTAGCTGATATTCATATTAATTTAGAGCTAATTAGCCAATACGACATGGTGTTTGCCAAAGCAAAATACAGTAAACAGGCAGATGGAATTGAACCTAAAATTAATGATTATGGATATATTCATTTAAAAGGCGCATATCACCCGCTGTTAACTGGTAAAATTGTTCCGCTTCACTTCGAAATTGGCAAGAATTATCGAAGCTTAATTATTACGGGACCTAACGCAGGAGGAAAAACCGTTGTCTTAAAAACGATTGGGCTACTAACGCTCGCTACAATGTTAGGATTTCATATTACAGCTGATGAAGGAACAGAAATTGCATTGTTAGAGCATATTTTTGTCGATATCGGCGACAACCAAAGTATTGAAAATGCGCTGAGCACCTTTTCCTCACACATGAAAAATATATCGGCTATTTTGCAAAAAGCAACGAACAATACGCTGCTTCTATTCGATGAAATTGGCAGCGGCACCGAACCGAATGAAGGAGCTGCACTTGCGATTGCAATTTTAGAAAAGTTTTATCATATGGGCTGCATAACGGTCGCGACTACGCATTACGGAGAAATTAAGCGTTTCTCAGAAATTCATCCTGACTTTATGAATGCCGCGATGCAGTTCAACAGTAAAACATTAGAACCGCTGTATCAACTGTTAATTGGCACATCTGGTGAAAGCAATGCGCTTTGGATTTCAAAGAAAATGAAGGTAGAAGAAGAGATTTTACAAAAAGCAAAGTTCTATATGGAAAGCAAATCGTATGATACAGAAGTTGTCAGAGAAAATAAAATAAAAAAACCAACTATTTTGAAGGAAAAGAAAAAAGACCGTGTTGAATACCAAATGGGAGATCGAGTCAAGCTGTTAGATTATGAAAATCATGCGATTGTGTATAAGTCTAAAGACAACACAAACAATATAGTCGTACTCTATCAGAATGAGTTAATTGAAGTAAACGTTAAGCGAGTAGCTCTTGAAATCAAAGCTGCTGAATTATATCCCGAAGGCTATGACCTCGATTCATTATTTATTAGCTATAAAGATCGAAAAGAGCAGCATGATCTGCAGCGAGGATCAAAAAAAGCATTGCGGAAAATTGAAAAAGATATACGGAAAAATAGGTAAAACAAAAGCCCAACACTTGTAGGAAAGTGCTGGGCTTTTGTTTTTATGTAGCTTTTCAAAAAACATCTTTTACCGCCCTAGTGTATTTGAGAGATGCATTCAATAAATTATTCATTTGTGGGAACGGGAAGACTCTTGAGCATTGTAAAACAAAAAGCCATTTTTTTTGCAAAATGTAAAGGAGGCTCTACAGATTGAATATGAAGATACATAAGGACCGGTTCTGTAAAAAGCCAATGGTTATGCAAAGCGCTTACGATAAGACCTTGCCGCGCAGCAGCTTCTGTAAAACGAGGGATTTCTTCTTGTAAAATAGCAATTTCAGCCAAGTTTAACGCGTTTCCCTGTGCGTCTATCGCCTCAAATGATACACCAACAGGAACGACAGAGCTGCTTTTCCGCCCTTGAACATGAGCTTGAAAGCTTCTTTTAAGCGACACTGAGCATCCTGTTGGACTAACTTTGCTTTTAGCGTTTAAAATCTGGCCAAACTGCTGACAAATTTCACTTGTAGTATACATATAAGCTCCTGCCTTTCTTCTATACTCTTAGTAAGCTTTATGACATAAGAGCTTCACTTATGCAAACCGTGTTCTTATAAAAAAACCCCCTTCACGATGAAGAGGATTTTTTATTATTCAGCATGCGATGAGCGTTCGTTTAACAAATTTTCATAAAAACGAGCAAGTGAAGCAGAAAGGTATGGAATAGACCATAAAAAGCCGATTCCTAGTGTAATAATACTTAATAAAAACCAGCCAAGGAAGCTTAGCAGCAGCAGGAAGTACTGTCCTTTATAACCATTCATCAACCTGCGGCTTTCTGTAATCGCTTGATTCATCGAGTAAGTAGGATTGTCTTTACAAATATAGTACGTTTGTGAATATGCCAGTGCTTTGATAATTCCAGGAATTAGTAAAAGTAGTGACCACAGCATCACATAAAGAGTCATGAGTACATATATTCCTAATGACTTTACATAGAGACCGAAGTCTTGGAATGTTTTAAACAAGTGTCCCAATTGGACAGATTCACCTCGCGCCAAACCTAAAAATGCCCAGTAGTTCGCCATGAGAAGAGGCGAAAAGACAATGGCAAAGGCAGTTGAAATCCATGATGCCGAATCAGATTCATCTTTCATCCAATTGTCATAGCCGCCGCTTGCCACAATTTCAAATGGAATAGGCAGAAGCGTATATACTCCGTACGTCACCACCGTCAGTAGAATCGCAAGTCCCCAGCGATTTTTTAAAGAAGCTTTAGCTTCTCTTTTAATCGTACCGATGTTCATGTTGTTCCTCCTTTAATATTGCAAAATAGTATCTTTTTGCTTGTATTAACATGTAAACCATGCACAATTGTTAATTTTGTATGAAATGAAAATAATAGTCAATAGGTTCTGAGATGAAAAGCAAAGCTCCTGCAGAAAATTTTTACTAGACAGATAGAAAACAATAAATAGATACAAAGTGTTTTATTCATTTCTGACAGTATTCATTATGGAGGTTGTAGTGAAAATAACGCGTTATTTCTTTATAATAGGCGTAAGAGGAGATGAATAAAAAATGGAGAATGCTATCCAAACATTTTATGAGCTAGAATGCATGCACTTAAAATCAGACATACGAACCTCTGCTAAAGAGCTTTCAAACATTCTAGCAGATGATTACGTGGAGTTTGGCAGCTCGGGCACGGTATGGAAACGAAAAGATTACAATACCAATCATGTACTTTCGCCAGATGTATTCGAAATCTCTCATTTTCATATAGACGTATTGTCTCCTGACTGCGTATTAACTACCTATCATCTTGTGAACCATACGGCAGAAAAAAAGACGCTTCGCAGTTCTATTTGGCGAAAAAGAGAAGAAAAGTGGCGTTTGTTTTTCCATCAAGGCACAGTGACAAATGGTGATCAATAAATAAGATTATTCGGTTATTATTATACTTTCCCTCTATTTGATGCTATGATGAAAGTATATTTTGACGTAAGGGATGTTTTGAGATGAGCAAAAATAACGTAAAAAAAGAAGTGTTTTCATGGATTAAGTCCATTGTTATTGCATTGGTTATTGTAGTGGGAGTTCGCCATTTTTTATTTGCACCAACTACGGTTCACGGTGAATCGATGTATCCAACGTTTGAAGATTCAAACCGCGTTATTTTAAATAAAATCAGTGATGTTGATCGCTTTGATATGATTGTATTTCATGCACCGGATGCAGATGAAAATTATATTAAACGTGTAATCGGACTGCCAGGAGATACGGTAGAAATGAAAAACGACGTTCTATATATTAACGGCAAAGCTTATAAAGAGCCGTATTTAAAAGAATCTAAAAAATCTCTTGCACCTAATGAAAAATTCACGGAAGATTTTACGCTTCAAACGCTGCCTGCAACTGATGGCAAAGTGAAGGTACCGAAAAATTCACTGTTTGTAATGGGGGACAACCGTCCTGTAAGTCATGATGGACGAGCTTTTGGCTTCATTCCACAAAAATCAGTTATCGGAAAAGTGCAGTTTCGCTACTATCCGTTAAATGAAGTAGGCGAACCGAAATAAAAAAAGGGAAAAAGGCTGGCGAAATTTAATTCGCCGGCCTTTTTTATTGGATTAAAAGGACTGATTTTTAAAAAACGATTTGCTTTATGCAAGTTAAACATCTTCTAAAGAATTAGTAAATTAGACCTTATGTTACTTCAAAGTAAGAGGTAGTACTGATAGGTAAGTGATTTTTATGGGTATACAGATATATGAAGATAAAGAAGCAAGGATTTGGGAAAGGAGCAGGTCAGCATGAAAAACGTATTAATGATTAATGGACACGAGTATTATAAAAAGTCAAAAGGAGAGTTAAATCAGACGATTTTTAACGAAATGCAGCATTTACTCACTAATCAATTTGACATTAAAACAACGGTGGTTGATAAAGGCTACGAAGTAGAAGAAGAAATTGAAAAGTGGCTATGGGCTGATGTTGTGATTATGCAGACGCCTATTTACTGGTTCAGCATTCCCGGAAAGTTTAAGCAATATATTGATCGCGTGTATATGGATAACATTTTCTTTAAAGGTTCAAATCAATACGGGCGAGGCGGCTTATTAACGGGGAAAAAATACATGTTTTCTCTCACGTGGAACGCGCCGGAAGCTATTTTCGACAATGACGAAGCTTTCTATGAAGGAGAAAGTTTAGACGAAGCCATTATGCATTTGCATAAAATGAATCAGTACGTCGGTATGAGTCCACTTCCCACTTACTCTATTCATGATGTAGTCAAACATCCAAACATTGATCACTACAAGCATAAATTAGAAAATCATGTAGCAGAAGTATTTGGAATAGGAGAGGGGCATTAAAAATCAGTCTCTACGAAACCTAACCGAGTATCAAAAGAATATAAAAAAGATATAAATAAATTTTTAATTGGAGTTCCTATAAGGTTAGTGAGCAAGCCTTATCGTCTAATAAAAGATTTTAACGAATCCATGCATACTATTCACCGATACAAAAAATGAACTGCTGCTCTTAAAATTTTTATACAAATGATTTCCTTAAAAATCATGTTTTGGATGTTTAAGGAAAGGGTAAAGTAAATAGTTCTCCGATATGAAATGAATTATGAAGCAGTACTTACACGTATCTTTACTTTAAAGTCTAAGAAGGTGAAGGTATGGGATGGATGAACGACTAGAAAATAAACGTTGGGTTGCCTATTGCCCTGTGACGGATCGGCTCGTAAATCTAGAACTTTCTTCTATTGAAAAAGAAGGAAAGAAAGACATCATCACCAGTTGTACAGGCATTGAAGATATTTGTCATACTTGCTTTATAACAAATACCGGGGATGTATCAAAAACATAGCGCGATGTTTGTAAAAAAGATGTGAGTTAGCGCTGCCTGTTATTATGACTCATGCACAAACACCTGTAGCATTTATCTTTTTTAAAATGCTACAGGTGTTTTTTGTTTAACTGGAATCTTTTGAAAACAAGCTTGCTGAGCACTTACAGGATTTGCACATCAAGCAGCAATTTTAATCGTGAGAATGCTTTTTTAGATGTTATATAAATTTTATCGCGTATGGAGCTGGGAAAAGTAAAAACATAAAAAAGCTACTTTATATAAAGCAGCTTTTTTATGTGACAGTTTCAAACTTCAGGGTGTGAGGTGGGATAGTTTTTGTTTACCCGTCTATATCTAAATAAAACAATCTAAATGATAATGAAGTAGAAATTATTTATTCCGTTTGTTTATAAATTGTTTAAATATAAGATGAAGCAGTTTAGCTTTGGAAAATAAGGGAAGAAGCATACTAACTTGCCTGTGTATATTTAGAAAAGGAGGGATAAAGATGTCGTTAGCTCATTTTGATGATATTTCAGAAATTTGCTATGCATGTGAAAAACAGCCTCTTGGGAAAAGACAAAAACGCATTGGCGTATGGACGGAAAAAGAAATGAGAAAGCCTGTTGAAGAGAGAGTAGAAAATCAGAAGGTGGTCGCACTTTCTCGTTAATGTAAAAAAGCCTTTAGCTCATCTAAAGGCTTTTTTACGTATTGGCGTTTGGACATGTGTGAAGGGTCATAGAAGCAATCGTTATAAATCTTCTAGTCTTTGAACTTTTTTGCCTTCTATTTTGTGCTGCTCCATCGTTTCTTTTAACTCTTTGTTCGCCGTTGTCATCGTTGTTTCATTTGTTACGCCCATAAATGACCAGCCGTGAGATTCAAGCCAGTACTTGAATTCCCGCAAAAACTCTTCCTGCGTTCCTCCCGTATGATAAAAAGCTCCTTGAATTGTAATAGCCGGTTTTTCCGTGTTATACGTCACATACATTTTATTTGCACACATCCAAATAGACCTCCTTTATTAATAAACAAACGTAAATTGACAAAGAAGCGCTGAATCATTCCTCAATAGTTACACTATTTCTCTATTTGACTGCTGTTTTCCTTTTAATCTCTGAGATTAATCATAATTAAAACAAGTTTTTTACAGAAAGAGGAATGTAAGTAAACAGATAAAAAGCTCGTTTCGCAATGAAATCGTCATATTTCTACATATTCTTTAAGGGTCATGTAAAAGTTGTAACATAATGAATGGCACTGTAAGAAACTTAATCCAATTAGAACAAATGTTACTGTTTTTTTTAATGAAAAGGCGAATCTATGTGCTAAGGTAATAACAGGTTCAAATTTTAGGAGGTAGTTTTTGTGAGTAAAAAACGTGTAAAAAAATGGGCAGTTGCTTCTGCAGCGTCTGTAGCATTTCTAGCAAGTCAAGGAACAGCATCAGCAGCAGCTTCGCACAAAGTCGTAAAAGGAGATACCTTGTGGGGGCTTGGCCAACAAAATGGGGTTACGGTAGATGAGCTGAAAGGTGCTAATAACCGCCAAAACGACATGATTTACGTTGGAGAAACATTAACGATTCCTGACCAGGGACAAGCACAACCTGCCGCTAGTCCGGCAACATCTGTACATACAGTAGCACAAGGCGAAACGTTATATCATATTGCAACACAAAACGGCATGACTGTGGATCAGTTAAAAGCTGTTAACGGTTTACAAAGTGATATCATTACCATCGGACAAACATTAAAACTTCAAGGAGAAGCACCGGCGCCGGCACAAACTGCTCCGTCTACATCGGTTTCTGCACAAGATCAAGATTTACTAGCTAGATTAGTAGAGGCAGAAGCAAAAGGTGAGCCGTACCAAGGAAAAGTAGCGGTAGCAATTGTGGTATTAAACCGTGTAGCTTCACCAGAATTCCCAAATAACATTCACGACGTTATTTATCAGCAGCTAGGAAACGGCGTATATCAATTCTCACCAGTAGCAAATGGAGCAATTAATCAGCCTGCATCAGAAGAATCAAAACGAGCGGTAAGCGAAGCATTATCAAACCCGCATGAAAACGATGCGCTGTTTTTCTATAATCCGAAAATCGCTGAAAGCCAATGGGTTGCAACGCAGCAAGTAACGGCAGTTATCGGAAACCATGTATTTGCAAAATAAGTAGATTTCTTTCAAATATAAACATATATTTCATATATATGTAATGTTGATGCAAAGAGTCTGCTACAGAAGTATCTTGGTTAAAGTAAAATCCAAACTATTAATATTAATAGTTTGGATTTTTAAGTCTAATTGAACCTTAAAATACCTTAACAGATCCATCTGTTAAGGTATTTTTTTGCTTAAATTTCGAGAAAACCATTGATTATTTAGAGAATAATGATATGATAAAGGAAGTCAATTGATAATGATAATCATTTACATATGATAGAGGAGGAGATAACTAGACTTCTAGATGAAAGAAAGGAGCAAGGGAAGTTGAAGTTTTATCAGTTAATTCTTGTGTTTGCTGTACTATCGATTTTGTCTCTTTTTGTAGGAGTACAAGATCTGTCAGCGATGGATCTATTTCATTTAACAAAAGAAGAAAGCCAAACGCTGTTTTTTAGTCGTTTTCCTAGGCTTTTGAGTATTATTATGGCGGGAATGAGCCTTAGTATTTGCGGATTAATTATGCAGCAAATTACGCGAAATAAGTTTGTATCTCCAACAACGGCAGGAACGATGGACTGGGCAAGGCTTGGTGTGTTGATTTCTCTACTAGTATTTGCTTCAGCAAGTCCTCTATTAAAAATGAGCATTGCTTTCATTTTCTCACTGGCGGGCAATCTATTGTTTATGAGAATACTAGACAGAATTAAATTTAACGATACGATTTATATTCCACTAGTCGGTTTAATGCTCGGCAGTATCGTAAGTTCCTTGGCTACCTTCATTGCCTACAAATACGATTTGATTCAAAACCTTTCTTCATGGCTTCAAGGCGACTTTTCGCTAGTAGTCAAAGGGAGATATGAACTCTTATACCTTAGTATACCGCTCTTAATAATTGCTTATCTTTACGCAGATAAGTTCACGGTTGCTGGTATGGGAGAAAGCTTTTCAATCAATTTAGGCGTGAAATACAAACAAATCGTAAACATTGGATTAGTCATTGTTTCGCTTATTACGTCGATTACGATTTTGACCGTTGGCATGCTGCCTTTTTTAGGATTAATCATCCCAAATATCGTATCGATTTACCGTGGAGATCATTTGCGCAAAAGCCTGCCTCATACAGCGCTGCTTGGAGCTGTGTTCGTACTTGCGTGCGATATTTTAGGCAGAGTCATTATTTTCCCTTATGAAATCTCTATTGGGTTAATGGTAGGTGTAATAGGAAGTGCGATCTTTCTTTTTATGCTGATAAGGAGAGGTCGTTATGCATAACAAACATAAAATTATCATTCTTGCCGCGCTGGCCATTTTATCAGCGGCGCTGTTTATCAGCTACGATTTAGGCTACTGGCAGTACACGCTGCCGCGAAGAATTGAAAAAGTCGCTGCGATTGTTTTAACTGGAGGAGCCATTGCGTTTTCATCCGTTATCTTTCAAACGATTACCAATAATCGAATTCTAACTCCTAGTATTCTAGGACTGGATTCACTGTATTTATTTCTGCAAACGTTTATTGTGTACATTTTTGGCTCAACGAATATTGTCATCATGAACAAAAATCTTAACTTTCTTCTTTGCGTTTCGCTGATGATTATTTTTTCGGTCTTGCTTTACATACTGATGTTCAAAAAAGCCGGTAAGAATATTTTCTTTATTTTACTGGTTGGAATTGTGTTCGGCACGTTATTTAAAAGCATGTCTTCATTTATGGAAATGCTGATTGATCCCAATGAATTTCAAGTTGTACAAGATAAATCATTTGCAAGCTTTAACAATGTCAATACTGATTTGCTATACATAGCAGCCGTCATATTTATCCTGCTTGGCATTTACGTATGGCGTTTTACATCCATTTTTGATGTACTGTCGCTAGGAAGAGAACATGCAGTAAATTTAGGGATTGATTATGACAGGCTTGTCAAAAAAATGCTGATTGTGATTGCCATTTTTGTCTCAGTGGCTACAGCGTTAGTTGGACCGATCACCTTTCTTGGACTGCTTGTTGTGAACCTTGCGAGAGAGCTGTTCAAAACGTACAAGCACACCTATTTAATGATGGGATCACTGCTGCTTAGTGTTATAGCCCTCGTCGGAGGAGAGTTTATCGTTGAAAAAGTGTTCACCTTCAGCACCACGCTGAGCGTCATCATTGACTTTGCCGGCGGAATTTACTTTATTTATTTGCTGCTAAAGGAGAATAAATCATGGTAGAAGTAACAAATGTCAGTAAAACATACGGAGAAAAAACCGTTTTAGAAAAAACATCCGTCGTGATTCCAAAAGGGAAAATCACGTCATTTATCGGCCCAAACGGAGCGGGTAAAAGTACGCTGCTTTCAATTATGAGCCGTCTCATTAAAGCCGACTCAGGATCAATATCAATAGAAGGAAAAAATATAGAGAATATTGACAGCTCGGATTTAGCCAAAAAAATGAGTATTTTAAAACAGTCCAATCAGCTCAATATCAGGCTTAGCGTGCGTGAACTCGTCAATTTTGGCCGGTTTCCTTATTCAAAAGGACGGTTAACAAAAAGCGATGAACAAGCGGTTGATCAAGCGCTGAGCTATATGAAGCTTGAAAGTATTCAAGATAAATACTTAGATGAACTGAGCGGGGGACAGTGTCAGCGAGCTTTTATCGCCATGGTCATCGCACAGGACACGGAGTATATCTTCTTAGATGAACCGCTCAATAACTTAGATATGAAGCATTCTGTTGAAATTATGAAGCTGTTGAAACGTCTCGTAGAAGATTTAGGCAAAACCATTGTGATTGTCATTCACGATATTAATTTTGCGTCTGTCTATTCGGATTACATCGTGGCGCTTAAAAACGGTGAAGTGATCCGTGAAGGCCCAACAGAAACCATCATTCAAACGTCTGTATTAAAGGATATATACGATATGGATATTCCAATCGAAACGGTTGGCGGACAGCGTATTTGCGTGTATTTTTCATAAAATTTATTCATGAGGTGACAAAAGTGAAAAAAGTGTTAGTAATGTTTGTAGCAGTCTTAACTGCGATTGTTGTAGCTGCTTGCGGTAATCAAGGAGCAAAAGAAACAACAGGTGGAGAAAGTAAGCAAAAAGAGACGGTAACAGTAACCGATCAGTTCAATAAAGACGGAATTAAAATTGAAAAAAACCCTAAAAAAGTTGTAGTATTCAGCATGGGTGCACTTGATACGCTAGATAAACTAGGCGTTGAAGTAGCGGGCTTGCCAAAACAAGCGATCCCGGAGTATTTATCGAAGTATCAAGATGATAAGTACGCTAATGTAGGTGGCTTAAAAGAGCCAGATTTTGAAAAAATTGCAGAACTAAAGCCAGACTTAATTATTATTCAAGGCCGCCAAGCAGATTCATTTGATGAATTTTCAAAAATTGCCCCGACGATCTATATCGATACGGACAACCAGCACTATATGAAGTCATTTAAAGAAAACACAAAAGTACTAGGACAAATTTTTGATAAAGAAGATCAAGCGAAAAAAGAGCTAGCAGCAATTGATAAGCAAATTGCAGATTTGAAAAAACAAGCGGACAAACTAGATAAAAAAGCGCTTGTAATGATGGCGAATGATAGCAAAATGACAGCGTTTGGTCCAGGTTCTAAATACGGATTAATTCACGATGTCTTCGGTATCAAGCCAGCAGACGACAGCCTAGATCCATCGGCTAAGCACGGTCAAAGCATTGCATATGAATATTTAGTTAAACAAAACCCGGACTACTTATTCGTGGTTGACCGCGGTGCAGCAATTGGTGAAAAATCATCAGCCAAACAAATTGTTGAAAATGAGTATGTAAAAGAAGTCAATGCAGTGAAAAACAACCACGTTGTGTATCTTGATCCAGGTCTTTGGTATTTATCTGGAGGAGGCCTTGAGTCAATGGCAGGCATGATTAAAGAAATTAAAGCAGGTATAGAGAAGTAATAGAGAAAAAGGAGCTGGTTATAATCAGCTCTTTTTTTGTGCATCGACTGGGGCAAGCTTTTCCCTGTACCAAATTATGATATTAATAAATACCCTGAATGCAGAAAATTTGTGGAGATGGGCTATCATAACACGCAATTTGATTTTAGGTTAGATCCGCACCGAATGGGAGAAATATTCCAGGGACAGACGCCAAGCAGAAATGGCGGAGACTTGAGCGTAACGCCTCCACCGGAAGCTTTTCCCGTTCCTCACTTATCTGAAATGCCAAATGAGCACGCTCCAGGTTTAGGAGACATGAACGCATAAAAATATGCGAATTAGCTTTAATGAATTAGAACTAAAGTAGTTTAAAAAACATTGACTGAGGGCTAGTAGTCAATGTTTTTTTATGTTTTTTGAGCTGTTATTCCTCTAAAGTCAAGAACATCTGGCCGTTTTTATAAACTTCGGATGAAATGTGTGTTCATTTAATTGTTTTTTATCAGAAGAAAAGGGAATACTTTCTTTAATCGCTTGTAATTGAAAGCTAATAAGGGGCATGCTGCTATGAGTAGTCAACAAGATGAATTTTTATTTAAAAGAGAGCTCTATCGCTTAGTACAAGAATACAAACGCTGTAAAGTTGAAGAAATTAGACGGGCAATTAAAAAGGATATTCTTCTTTTGAAGAAGGTTATAAATAACTGAAATAGACAAAAACTAGAAAAAAGCTCATGTTGGTTAATAAATGAGCTTTTTTTGCCTGCTTTAAACTTGTTCAAACGAATTAGTATGTCTATACATGATCTTGGGAAGATTATGAATCATATTAAACAGAGCTAACGCAGCTGTTTCTGGTTCTTCATAACGATAAATGAAATTGTTTTCAATATCGCAGATTTGAAAACTGTTTAATTGTTTTGAATAACTTAGTGTAAACCTATTGGCAAGAGTATGAGTAATGTCGCTATCTTTATAATTTACTAAATTTGCTATCATGTGCTTAATTTCAGTTAGGTTCATCCACCAAGTCACCCTTTCATGTTATTGAGGTTATCATACCATGTACAGGTAATTTGAATACTGTTTTTTACAATTTGTAACAACAATTTTTAAAATGAAACACAAAGGTAATAAAAAGTTAAAACGAGCAGCTTAACGCACGCTGAATATTTCCTATGAGGGTGTAGGCTTTTCTTTGTAGTGGGTCAACTCCAACTTTTTATTCGCGATTTCTTTTAGACCAATACGAATCATACTGAATACCAAAATCCATAAGATAACCGTTAAAATCGTATGTCCCGCTGGGAAAATACCTAGTATAGGTGAGTCCCAAAGAGCGTGCATAAAAACGACAAGCAAAAATACACCGAGAAATTTTGGTTTTATCAACATGTTCCACTGAAATTTCTTATCTCCTTGCACGATGCAGACGGCAGCTCCAGTCAAGGCAGCCCAAGCCACATGTCCTCCAGGAGCAAAAATACTGCGCCAGAGTATTGTAGAATAAAGCATGTGAAAGCTGCCGGAAAGAAGTGCTCGCAAAGCATAGCCAGCGGTTTCAAAAGCAGCAAAACCAGCTCCTATTGCAGCTCCTAAAAGAAGGCCGTTAAGGATATATCTATATTTAAGATTGCGCACAAAATAAATAACAGCGATAACTTTGGCCAGTTCCTCACATATTCCAATTACGATCACGTTTGTGTTATTTCCAAGAATATCGTAAAACACAAGTGCTAATAAAAGTGAGAGGATTCCGCCAATAAAAACGACATAAACAATTTTGTAAATAGCAATATTCTGCGGAGCGTTCATTTCCCAAAAGAAAATGAGCGTAGTAAATGGCACTGCAAAAGCACCAACTACAATAAGACCGGGTATGAAGTTAATATTTTCGAACAAGCTCACGCCTAGATACAGCCCTAAGTATGCAACAAGCGCAATAAGAAAGACCCTTGCAAAAAGCCATGGCTTTGGCCATGTATTTACAACTTCTTCTATTTTAGGAGTCGTAAGCCCTGTTCCTACAATAAAAAGCCGTTCAGCTTCCATTTCACTGTGCTGTCGAAAGACTCGAGAGAATATATTTCGAAATTTAGGTTCAACCGAACGTTCATTTCTTGGAATTTTATCAACACGATGGGCAAACAAGTAGAATATGCTGTAGTTTTCGTCATGTTTCACGATCTCATGGCCGCAATTTAAGCAGAATTTTACCCCTTCCGGATTAGAATAAGCGCAATGGGGGCATTTCATTTATCTTCCTCCTTTTTCTAGATAGAAATCGTTTGACGCTTGTCTTATGACATCTTCTACATATATTATGTGAACTGATGAAAAAAGCATAAGAGGGTTTGGCAGGTAATTTGCTTAAATAATGGAATGGTACAGAAGCTATTGCTAAAAGAGACCTCATGAAACTAAAAAAAGGCTGCGTGATAAGCCGAACATTCGACTTACAGCACAGCCTTTTATATGATTAAAAATGTGGATGTAAGCCTGTTTTCTTTACAATGCTACTACGCAATAAAAAAGCTTCCTGAAATAAAAACGATGACACCAATAACCATCATTAATGTTTCGCGGTCTTTTTTTCCGGATTTTTTATTAGCAGGAAGCAGCGATTTTGCAAGAGGCTTGGCAAAAATGATGACAAGCATGCAAACAGCAGCAAAGATGCCAAGCGTCACCTGAAAATTACCTTCAATAAAGACGCATGCCATTAAAAGTACAAGGCTTATTTTTAGAAAAATTTTTGATAGGTTCACTATCAACACTCCTTTAGAACACTTAATACGAAAGACTTAGTGATTTTTTTATGTGCCTGTTGTTTTCTACCGCTTGAAGAAGAAAATGAGCGACATCAGAACGGCTGATGTTGCGTCCGTTTTCTGGTATGCTAGCTTCTCCTATACGATAATAAGTAGTTAACGGACCGCTCGTTAGACCCATTGGCCGAGCAACGGTCCAGTCGAGTCCGCTTACCTTCAAGAGCTTTACGGCTTCGTGATGATCGCGAAGCACATTTTTTAAAATACGCTGAGCAAGCCAGCCCGTCATGCCTGGAATTTCTCCGTCGATTCCGGCAGAAGCCGTGTAGGCGATACGCTGAATTCCGTTTTCGTTCATACATTGAATCAGCAGATTTGTCGTTTCTACTAAAAGGGTAGAATGCCCTAGATTTTCGGTTCCAAGACAAGAAATTACTGCATCACACCCTCGCATAGCCTGACACACTTCATAATAATCAAGCACGTCGCCTTGTATGATGTGTACGTTCGCATGCGTTACCTTAAGCTTAGATGGATTTCGCACAAAAGCTTTTACATAATGTCCGTTTTTAATCGCTTGCTTGATCACTTCTTGTCCGGTCCTGCCGCTTGCGCCAATCAAAAAAATGTTCATACGATCAACCCTTTCGTTTCAATGTAGGTAGTAAAAACGAAATTTTCTTTTACCATAACACATTTTTCTCGATTTAGCTTGTCAAAACATAAAAGCTGCTTACGAGATTCATCAAAGTAAGAGGTATCCTCTGTTCTTTTTTAAAACTTATGTCATAGACTGTCTAGAAAACAAAGAAATGTACGAACGGTTTATAAAGGTGTTTAATGCTATAGAAGCGAAAGGGTATTATAGGAATAAGGGACGAACAAAAGGGGCGATGCACTATGAAAAAATCGGTAAGCCGAGCACGTGTTATCATAGTACTAATAGGTTTTCCGCTCATCTTTTTCATTATGGCGCTTGTGACGGGTGAGTGGCGATATATGACCTGGACCATTCCGCCAGCACTGATGTCATGTTGGACGGCACTCTTTGTATTAAGGAAGCAAGAAGAAAGATAACAGGAAATTTGAACTATTGCATCGAATTTATAGAAAAAGTATAAAATGATAGAAAGCTATAGTAAGAAAATTTAATGAAGGACGGTGTGAAGATGAACGGACAACAGTTATTGTATGGGTTGCTTACGTCTAAAGGCGATATCCTAAGAGCTGCTTATGTGTTATGTGACCACCGCATTTATATGGAAATGTCAGCACAGTATCAGCAAACGGAGCATACGGATTTTCAAGCATCATTGGTAGAAGAAATGAAATTGCTTGAAAAACAGCCTGAAGTAGACATGCATCTGCATATTTTGCTTGAAATGGCGAAGTTTTTTGAACTTCCCGTTTCTCATGCTACAACAAATGGCGAGCTGTACGAGTTAAGCGATAACATTGGAAATTTGCTTGTATCTAAATACAATGAGCTGTTTTCAATTGCACGCTGTCATACGCTAGAAGACGTAATGCGCCATCAAATCCGACTGTTCTTTCATCTAATTGATTCGCAATACATGATTGCTACAAATCGTCAGCAAGCTGTGTTTCAGCAGCAGCTGATGAATTGGATTGAACAGCTGCCCCCCATGTATCAGGAAAGAATGATTGATGCATTAGGAGAATATCAGCAGGAAGCACTTGTAAAACTGCTGCAAAAAAAAGGGACAATCGAGCTATACAAACAGCTTCCTCCGCACGCATACCCTGCTATTTCAAGCCTTATGGCAACCGTAATGAGTATCTTTATTCCCGTTAATTATCCGCCAGCACTGCTATTTAGTATGAATGCGCCTCTGTTTTTAATGGCGAGCTTTGAAAGTCATGAAATTATTGCAAAACGCAAAGAAGCTGGAACTTTTTTACCGCTGTTATTAGTAGTTGTTCAGCTGATGTGGACGTACAAGCTTGAGCATCAGGATGAGCTGTTGAATTATCAGTCTCTGCTGATCAAGTGGTCATCTGTACACACAGCGTATCAAGATTATATGAAAAAGAAAGAGCAGTCACTGTTTGACCGTGAACGGTTAGACAGCTTTATTTACAAAACAGAGCAGTATGTTAAGCAGCTCCGCGCTACGGAGAAAAAGACGGTGAAGCAAATTGAAACGCTCAAAACAGCCATTCGCCATCAGCTTGATGAAATGGAGCTCACATCATTAAACGGAGGGCTTGTGCTTCAAAAAATGATTGAAGAGCATGAATCATTAAAACAAGATGTAGAAGAACTGCAGCGCAAGCTTTCGATTAAAGGTGACTTCTTCTCTAAAGTAAGGCTGACGTTCCGTTCTGCAGAACGAGCCGTCAAAAGCAAAGTGAAAGAAGTAGAGCGTAAAAAAGTGCTTATGCAAATGACGGACTTTATTTTAGCAAATCGCTTGCCCGTATGCGTGGATATTCAAAATGAAATTTATGATTATCAAGACGAGCTGACGACGACTATTTTTCAAATTAATCAGCAGGTCGAGCTGCTTGAAGAAACAAAACAAAGCCGCCAGCTAGCCGATGCAAAAGTACGCCGCTATGATCAAGAAATAAAGCGATTTGAACGGAACTACTACGGCTTAAAAGAAGGAACAATTGAAGAGATGGCACAGTGAAACTGGGACAAACGTATTTTATCCGAACGAGTTTGATTCTTGATGGAGAATCAAACTCGTTTAGTTATGTCTCAATCTTATTCTCTGTCTGTAGGAGCGGACAGCTGATCTTTATACTCATCTACATAGAGCATGCCGTTTGTTGACACAACTGCATACAGCACTTGGTTCAACTGAAGCTGACGATTTGAAAGCTCAAGGTTGATCCACTGTTCGGTATATTGAGATGTTAAATTTTTATGAATAATTTCTCCGTCCATGATGAGCTCTACCGGTAAATTCATTTCTTTAAACGGCTTAGACAAAACGTCCTGTTTGGCAATGTTTTGATAAGCAGTTTTCTTTAATACCGACAGTTTTCCGCTTACTTCTAAAACAGCAAATTCTACTTCAGCAATATTGAACGTTCCTAGTTCTCGTAAATGCTGATTCAAGTCATCAATAGAATATTTGACTTTTTTCATATTTGCTTCAAGAAGCTTTCCTTTTTCCATAATAACCGTCGGGCGACCTGAAATCCATTTTCGCAAGCGTCTGCTTTTTAAAGCTGTTGATGCTAAAAGAAAATGAGTGGCCACAAGAAAAGCAAAAGAAGCGAACATCGGCAGAAATTTTAATTTTAAATCAAATCCCATATTTGCGATGAACGACCCAATGATGATGGACATCGCAAATGTAAAATGATTATTATGCGTGTTAATTTGTTTTCCAATCAGGAAAGTTGTAACACTCAAGATAATAAAAGAAACAAAGGTTCTAAGAAGGGACATGAGAATGTCTTCCATAAGTTGGGATGTCACCTGCTTTCTCATAAATAGAAAGAGTATCTATCTCTATAGCGTTATCCATTTAAAGGATCGTTATACAAGAAAAAACATCAAGAAGAAGTGCTGATAATGCGTTCACATTCAGCTGCTTAAAAAGGGGCAGAAAGGCTGTAGGTAAGGGATAAAAGCAAACAAAAAGAATGTGCAAATTCCTTTGAATTTTTTTGGAGGATTTGTTACAATAAAGGTGCTTATTTTTGTTCGGTAAGGATAGTTCGAAGTGTTCGTCTTGACTTATTGTAAGAGCAGGAATAGAGTAATACACAATGTGTGGATTGTCACACAAGGAGGAAAAGAGATATGTTACAAGGTAAAGTAAAATGGTTCAACGCTGAAAAAGGTTTCGGTTTCATCGAAGTAGAAGGACAAGACGATGTATTCGTTCATTTCTCTGCTATCCAAGGCGAAGGTTTCAAAACTTTAGAAGAAGGTCAAGAAGTTACATTTGAAATCGTTGAAGGCAACCGTGGACCACAAGCTGCTAACGTTCAAAAGTAATTTTTTTTATAAAGTTTAAGCCGATCAGCAGAACGTTTCTCTGGTCGTTCGTTAAACTAAACTGGGAGAAGGCCCCTTTTATAAAAGGGGTCTTTTCTTGTTCGCTTTTTACACCTTGTTGACGATTTCTTTGATTTTGTAGAAGTATTCAAATATGAAAAAAACTAGTCACGCAGTATAAAAAAAGCGTATAATGAAATGATGAAAATAGGAATTGTAGAGCAGAAAGGATTTTAAAACGTATGAGCAACCAACTTCAAGAAACGATGGTCGATTCACGTCGTACATTCGCCATTATTTCTCACCCGGATGCCGGGAAAACAACGTTAACAGAAAAAATGCTGTTACTGGGCGGAATGATTCGTTCAGCCGGAACGGTTAAAGGAAAAAAATCAGGCAAGTTTGCTACATCTGACTGGATGGAAATCGAAAAACAACGTGGAATTTCGGTTACATCAAGTGTTATGCAGTTTGAGTATAAAGATCACTTTATTAACATCTTGGATACACCAGGACACGAAGACTTCAGTGAGGATACGTATCGTACCTTAACGGCTGTAGACAGTGCGGTCATGGTTATTGACGGAACAAAAGGGATTGAAGCACAAACGCTTAAACTTTTTAAAGTTTGTCGTATGCGCGGTATTCCCATCCTAACATTTATCAATAAATTAGACCGTGAAGGAAAAGAGCCGCTTGAGCTGCTTGAAGAAATTGAAGATGTACTCGGTATTGAATCATACCCTGTAACGTGGCCAATTGGCATGGGGAAACGATTCCAAGGAACGTATGACCGTTTTTCAAAGCAAATTGAAGTGTATCAAGGAAACAAAGAGTCTTATTTTGCAGACTTTGACGGTGAAAATATCGACGATGAAATTAAAAAACACGTCGATGAAATGTATTTACCAGGCTTAGTGGATGATTTGTCTCTATTAGACGAAGCAGGTAATGATTTTTCAATCGAAAAAGTAAAGCAAGGCTTATTAACGCCTGTTTTCTTCGGAAGTGCGATTGCAAACTTTGGCGTACAGTCTTTCTTTAATTCATTTTTACAATTAACATCACCGCCGCAGCCTCGTGAATCAACAAATGGCACCGTTCAGCCTACGGATGAAAACTTCTCAGGTTTCATCTTTAAAATTCAAGCGAACATGAACCCGGCTCACCGCGACCGCATTGCGTTCGTACGCGTATGTTCAGGAAAATTCGAGCGTGGAATGAACGTGACGTTAGCAAGAACGAACCGTAAAATGAAGCTAGCGCAGTCTCATCAGTTCTTGGCATCAAGCCGTGAAACAGTAGACATAGCGTATCCAGGGGATATCATTGGCTTGTATGACTCAGGCACGTATCAAATTGGCGATACCATTGTAGGAGAGGGAAAAGTATTCGAATTTGACGCTCTTCCAAAGTTCCCGCCTGAACTGTTTGTAAAAGTTCGTGCGAAAAATGCAATGAAATCCAAGCACTTTGAAAAAGGGATTAATCAGCTTGTACAAGAAGGAGCCGTACAGCTTTACCGTACGCCGTTCTTTGGAGACTATATTTTAGGAGCAGTCGGTGAACTTCAGTTCCAAGTGTTTGAACACCGTATGAAAGGTGAGTACAATGTCGATCTTGAATTCACGCGCATGTCTCATAACATTGCAAAATGGGTAGACAAATCAACAATTGAAGATCGCATGCTAGATTCTCGCGTAATGCTAGTAGAAGATCGTGATAAGCATGCCGTTCTTATGTTTGAAAACGATTTTGTATGGCGTTTGTTCCAGGACAAATATCCATCTGTTAAATTCCTAGACCCGTTTAATCTATAAAAGAGTATAAAAAAAGGAAAACGATACATACTACTTTCATAAGTAGACAGTCGATTTTCCTCCTTTGCTTAAGAGTCAGTATTTACTGGCTCTTTTTTTTAATGAGCCACTGATTTTAAATTTAAAAGAATGACTCCTGCAATGATTAATACGATGCCAAATACCATCGTAAGACTGCCGCTTTCTTTCCAAATGACTACACCAATCACAGCTGTCACAGCAGTTCCTACACCAGACCAAATGGCATATGCAACGCTGAGTGGAATGTGCTGAAGCGATGTGGAAAGCGCATAGAAAGCAAGACCAAATCCTAATAAAACACCAAGACTAGGCCAAAATTTTGTAAATCCGTTTGATGCTTTTAACATAGATGTACCAAATAACTCTGAACTAATTGCAATTGCTAAAAATAAATAGGCTTTCATCGAAAACCCTCCTCTGTTAATTTCCGAAGTTGTTGTTGAATCTGTTTTTGCATGTCTGGATCCACGGGTGCGAGCCCAAACATTTGACTGAACCATAATCCGTCAGCTGCTAAGCGCACAATGGTAGCAAGGACTGGATCAATGTCGTCTTGTTCAATGTGCTGCTGCCACTTTTCGTATTGCTTTTGAAAATGCTGCAGGAGTTCAGGATTGGTTGCAATACCTGCAAGCAACCCTGCGCTCATCGCTTGTTCACGCTGAAGGTCATGAAGCGTCTCAGCGAGATAAGCCCGGCTCCATTTGCCAGGAGCATCATCATGTTCAATTTGTACGTGTAGCCCGTCATCATATTGCTTTGTGACTGAATAGAGCATTTGCTTGATCAATTCATCTTTTGAAGAGAAGTGATACAACAAACCGCCTTTACTGACGCCGGCTTCTTTTGCTACTTTTTCAAGCGTTAACTTTCCAACGCCGTCACGCTGTACGACCTGAGTGGCCGCAAGCAATATATCATCATATGTAGACACATGAATTTCCTCCTTTTTGATTTTCCCTAGAATACTTTACCGTCTGGACGGTTTGTTTGGCAATACTTTTATTTCGAATTTCAAAAATTTTTTTTGCGCACACTAACAAGTAAAGTATAAAAAGAAAAATAAAGGATGAATTACAGGATTTATCTCTTTACTATATGAAGAAAAAGGAAAAATAAAGCCTGGGTATTCGAAAGAACAAAGAAAGGTGTGAAGAAACAGATGAGGGATGTGTATCAAAGTTTTCAAGAATTATCTCAGTGTGAACGAGCCGGAATCGATTACGAAATAGAGTGTGTCATTCGCCGGAGGGAAATCGTCGTGCTTGCGATTCACGGGGGAACGATGGAAATTGGGACAGAAGAAGTAGCGGAAAAAATAGCGGAAAAGCTGAACGCAACGGTGTACGTATTTAAAACGCTGAAAGCAGAAAATCCGTTTGAATTACATATTACGTCTGCAAACTACGATGAAGAAATGGCGCGTCATCTCGTTAAAAAATCAGAGATCACCATTTCTCTTCACGGTGCCTACAGCGATGCCTGCACAACTTATATCGGAGGAAGAGACGAAAAGTTAGAAAAAGCGGTGCGTCAAGCGCTTTCGAATTTTCCGATCAGTGAAACGCCCGTCCATTTAAAAGGCGTTTCACCTCGAAATATCGCCAACAGCAATCAACGGCATAAAGGACTGCAGCTTGAAATCACCACTCCGCAGTATGAACAATTATTACAGGATGAGCAGCTGTTTAACGAGTATGTGAATGCGGTAGTATCGGCTGTGAACTCTGTGATGTGAAAATAAATTCAACAGCTTCCTGCACGTTGGATGCAATAAAAGCTGCTTGTACGTCAGCCCATTTTTCCCGTGCATGTAACGTGTCGTGTCCAGCTCCTGTTAACACTAAAATACATTGTGCTCCTGCTGCATCGGCCGCTACGAGGTCTTTCCACCGGTCCCCAATCACGATGCAGTTAGCCAAATTTAAGCTGTGCTCCTTGGCTGCTTGTAGCAGCATGCCCGTCCTTGGTTTGCGGCACGAACAATTGTCTGAATCTTCATGAGGACAAAGGTAAACATCATCAAACCCAAAAGCTAAAAGCTCAGAGATAAACTGTGATTTCTTTACCTTTCCTTTTGCAACATCGGGCTGATTCGTAAAGGAAAACAGCGGAATGTTTTGTTTCTTTATGTCTTTAATCGCTTGCTTTGCTTGGGGGAACAGCTGAAAATCACCTGGATATTGAATGTCATTACTGCCGCCAATGGTTCCGTCTCGATCTAAAAATATTGCTTCAATCATGTTAATCACCTCTTTTTCTATCATAATATAAAACAGGATTAATTTGGTAAAAACTTTGTTTTTTGAAAAAAATCAAAGAAATATGACTGTCTTTTTACTTCTCATCATATGGATAAGTTAAATAGAAATGGTGAGGAGGGGAAAACAAGTGAACGAAGAATCGTTTTATTCACCATTTATAAGCGAAGACGGAAAGAAAAAAACAATTGGAGAAATTGAGTTTTCAGATGTGCAGCGCATGATGGAAAAACATTTAGAAGAAGGCTATCAGCTTGAGTTCAAGCGCGAAGTAAGCTCAACGGTCAAACGGAAAATTCCAAATATCATCGCTTCGTTTGCCAATGAAAAAGGAGGGTGGCTTATTTTTGGCGTAGATGAAGACGACCATTCCATTAACCTGCTCGAGCGCAAGGAATATGAGCTGTTTATTAATAATATGCTGAAAGATGTCACCAATCCCATTCCTCGTATCGTTACGCGTTTTTTATCACCTGAAGATCACACCGGGCAAGGTGTTTTTGTTATTTGGATTCCCGAAGGTCCGAACCCTCCGTACATGTCTTACGGGAAAATTTACAGAAGAATTGGAAGCGGCACATCTCCCGTTACGGAAATCGATGATCGCTATCATTTAGATCGACTCTATCAAAAATCCGAGGATCAAACGCAGCGAATAGAGGAATTTTGTACAAAAGAACTGTCTATCTATAACAGAAAATGGCCGATGCACGGGAAAAGCTATATTCATTACGGGATGTGTAATATGTACGTGCTGCCACTATATGATTTGCATTTAGTTGAACAAATGGAAGAAGAACGGTTAAAGCAATATATTTTAAGCAAGTCTAGCGAGCCAAAACACTATCGGTTGGACGACGAGAGTACGGTGATGCTGCATACACCGTTTGTTAAAGCCTCTTATTCAGCGGAATCCATCATTTTTCGAAGCACAGATGTGATTGATGCGTATGATAAAACAATTGCGTGGGAGCAGTTTTATAACGGATCAGCTAAGTTTCATATACCTATTCCGTATATGGAAGAATCAAAACAAATTCATGACGTATTAAAGTCAAGTATTTCAAGCTACATCGATGAGACGATTTTTGAGCAGTTTCAATATATAAACGGACCCTTTTTTCTCACATCTTTAATCAGCTGCATCGGCGGATACATTGATTGTATGATGGAATTAAAAGCAGAGCTGGAAGATATGATTATTGTGATTGACTTAGAGAACGTTCGAAACGATGTGCTTTACTTTCCGCATGAGCAATTTCAAACATTTTTAGAAGAAGAAGGGCTCGTCTTTTCAGATAAAAAGCAATACCGATTTAATCGATCATTTAAAACGACAAAATTGGGAGGGAATTTGGAGCTTCTTGCCTACGTTGATTATATCGTGACAGCGTTTGGCCTTTCAAAAAACCAGTCCATTGACTTTCTTAAACACTCGTTAAATCAAGGATAAAATATACAATTTTTTGACAATAACTAAAAAAATGACAAAAGTGAAAAAAAGTATGATAATATCTTTCGTAAGTAATGAGCAAGTAAAGAAGAGAAAGGGGACTCTTTTTTACGGATGCCGTTGCTAGGTAGGGTTAAACATAAGGGGAGAAAAGGCAATGAAAAAAGCGACATCCATACTTCTAATTGTCCTAGCACTGGCTGGGTTAGGAGGAGTATGCGCTGCTTATTACCATTTGGAGCAGCAAAAGCAAACGGAAGAAATGACGTATGAACAGAAGTACATAACCGTAAGAAATGCATGAAAAAACCAGCCGATCGGCTGGTTTTTTTGGGTTTCAAGTCATAGTAAGTAAAATAAAGATTTTGCTTGTTCAGTTTTTTTAAATAACTCCAATGATGTATAGACGCAAAATAGAAAGCCAACGCTTGAAAAAATAAAAAACAAGCGGAGAAAAGGGCGTTTTTTTTGAATGCGAAAGTACGTAAAAACAGCGAGTGAACACACAAGCAGTACGCTCATAGCAGCAAATCGAATCGCGAGGTCTGCTAAATCATCAACCGTACGCTGAAACAATTTTAGCGTTTCATCGTTCAAATCAGTCTCAGGAATGTTCGTTTTGTCTTGCTGATTTAACACCCCTACATCCCATTTTTCTCGACTATAATCATGAGAAACCGTGTAGTAAAACGGACCAAGCTTTTTTTCATCTGCACCGTCATCAGCAAGTGCTGAAGCTGGATGCATGAATGCTAGAACAAAAAATAAAAAGCTCCACTTTCTCATTACCAAAGCCTCTTTCTAACTCAGACTATCTCCCATTATAAACCAAAAAATTTTATGTTTCCATCATCCCTCTTTCCTATTTCCATTTCTATATATAAAGTGAAAGGGGGAATAAAAGATGGCAGAAAAAATTCAGCATTCAAGCCAGCTTCGCTTAGTATTAGAACAAGGAATAAAAGAGGATGGAAAACCCGATTTAAAGACAAAATCCTATATGAACATTCAGCCTGGAAGTTCTGCAGATGCGCTTATTACAGCAAGTGAAACCATTGCCAGCCTGCAGTCGCTGCCGCTTGTTGAAATCAACGAAGTTGTCACGTTTTCACTTTTAAAATAAGAAAAGAGGTAGAGTATGAAAACTTTAACGATGCAGTTTTTAAATGAGTCCCAAAAAGCAGTAAGCCTATCGATTGAATCACCAAAAGATACGTTAGACGCAGCAGTCATTGCAGCAGCAATGAACGCGCTGATCGCAAGCGATGTCTTTACTTCAAGCGGCGGAGCGCTCGTTGCCAGAAAAGGCGCCCAAATTGTCGAGCGAAATGTAACCGAATTTACGATTTAAAAATGAAAGTCCTTCCACTTCGGTGCGAAGGGCTTTTTTAAAAGGAGAGAGGAAGATGACAGAGTGGTTTACGCTTGTCTCAGACGTTGGTTTTCCCGTTGTGGTGACGCTTTATTTACTTCACCGAATCGAAGCCAAGCTCGATACAGTTGTGCTATCCATTCAGCATTTAACCGACGAAGTAAAAAAGTGATTATGACAATTGTAAGGCAGTTGTCTTGGAAAAGTTGACGGATTTGACACCTCACACTACAATTAGTAGTGTGAGGTGTCAAATATGAAAATTGAAAAATTCAAATTTAACGAAACCGGCCTTAATCGCTTTTTTGGCCCGCTTGAAGCAAAAATTATGACGGCTTTATGGGACGGAAGTGAAATGTCCATTAAAGATGTGCAGCACGTGCTTGAGAAAGAAAAAGCAGTGAACTTCAACACCGTTATGACCGTTATGAATCGATTGGTGGAAAAAGGCGTGTTGCAAAAGCGTTTAAAAGGACGTACGTCGATGTATCAGCCGATTCTGTCTAAAGAGGAATTTATAGACGCTCAGTCGAAAGAGTTAACGCACGAATTGATCGACGAATTTGGCTCGCTTGCTGTTACTCATATGCTTGATGCGCTAGAAGAAGTGGATGATTCACTGTTAAGCATGCTCGAATCAAAAGTCAAACAGTTAAAAAAGGATGAATAATCAATGAATCAAGGAATACTAAAGCGTTCTAAGCTTATTTTTAACCTGTGCTTTTTTATTGCCGTGACGTTGCTTATGCAAATGGGCATGTATGTGCTGCATTTGCTGTTTGGATGGAATTTATCGTTTAACTTAATTTTACTTTGTAACAAAGTAGCCCACTTTTTCGGCTTGTTTTTTATTGAATACATGCTGAATGCGGTTATTTTTCATACGATGTTTGTACTGTTCATTAAAGCTGTAAAGCAAGTGATTCAAATGCGGAAAGTCCGTAAAATGATTACGAAGCTGCGAAATGAAACAACAACGGCTCACCTGCAAAAAGCGTACGGAAAGAATTTAACAGTCTTAACAACAGATCAGCCCATTGCATTAACAATGGGATTGTTTACACCGCATATCGTTCTGTCTACAGGGTTGCTCTCGGTGCTTGATGAAAATGAACTAGAAGCTGTTATTTACCATGAGCAGTCACACGTTGCAAACAAAGATCCGCTCAAAACGTTTTTACTCAGCACGCTTGCTTCTGCATTATGGTATATTCCATTTATTAAATGGAGCCATAAACGTTTCAAAGTCATGCGTGAAGTGCTGGCTGATCAAGATGCCATTGTGAAAAATGGCACATCTGCTCACATCGGCAGCGCCCTTTTAAAAATGGTTAAAACGGGACAGACAAGTCTCTCGTGTGCGCACGTGTCGTTTGCTGATACGTCGGTTAATTATCGCATTCAATATATTTTAAATCCGGAAACGAAAATGCCGATGCAGCCTCCTGTTGTTTTAACGCTGACGTCGCTATACGTGTTTTTTATTTTGTGTGCGCTAATTTTTACAGCTCTAACAGCTTTGTAAGTTTGTAAGAGAGAAAGAAAAGAAGGAGATGAGATTGTGTCAAAAGCAAAGAAAAAGAAAAAAGTAACGCCCAATCAGCAAACGTCCTCGAGCAAGTGGATTTTTTGGGTGATTGGAATTATTGCGGTCTGTATTTTAGGGTTAATCGTCCTTTCTAATATGTCAAAGGGCGGAGGAGATGAAAAGGCCGCTCTTACATATGATAATCAGCCGTATCTTGGAAAAGAGTCAGCTCCGGTAGAAGTAGTAGAGTTTGGAGATTACAAATGTCCCGCTTGTAAAAACTTCACGGAATCCTTTTTCCCGCTGATTCAAAAAGATTATGTAGATACAGGCAAAGTCAAATTCTACTTTATGAACTATGCGTTTATCAACAACGACTCTTCTCGTGCAGCAGAGTTTGCTGAAACGGTATACAAAGAGCTTGGAAACGATACATTTTGGAAATTCCATGAACTTCTTTATAAAAAGCAAAACGCAGCGGACGAAAAGAAAGATGTCTTAACGGAATCTTACTTAGAAGAGACGCTGAAAGAAGTATCTAGCGATGCTGATGCGAAAAAAGTAGCGAGTGCATTTAAAGACGGAAAAGGAAGAGCTGGGTTTGATCAAGATATGAAGACAGCGAATGATTTAGGTATCACAGGTACACCAACCATTTATGTAGACGGCAAAAAATTCGAAGGAAAAACAATCGATGACTTTGATCAAATGGTCAAAGATGCGGCTAAGGAGAACAAATAATGAACAAGTCTTTGGTTTTCGGATGGATTACAGCGCTTATCGCGATGCTTGGAAGCTTGACGTTTAGTGAAGTTCTTCACTTTATCCCGTGTGAACTTTGCTGGTATCAGCGAATTTTAATGTATCCGCTCGCGTTTGTGCTAGGTGTAGCCGTGTACCGGAATGATACGTTCATCTACAAATACGTCCTGCCGTTTTCGGTGATTGGTATGGCGCTTTCAGGCTATCATTATTGCCTGCAGAAGATACCGGCTCTTAAAGCATTTGAAACGTGTACAAGCGGGGTTCCTTGCTCAGGTCAATATATTAACTGGCTTGGATTTATCACCATTCCTTTTTTAGCGTTTATTGCGTTTACCATTATTACGATTATGATGCTTGTTCTTCGCAAGCAGACGAAAAAAGCTTAACCTACGGGTTAAGCTTTTTTGTATGAAAACAAAAAAAGTCCCGCTTACAAGAAGCGGGTGCAAATAGGGTACATCTATGAAAAATGATGAAATTGTTTTGACAAGATACAGTATATAAAAGAAAAGTGAAAAAACGGTGAAAAGAGAAAAGCTTTTTTAAAAATAAGGGGAAAAATATGCTTTTCTTATAAAAAAAGCCCCGCTCACAAAAAGCGGGGAATAAATAGGGGTCATTTATGAAAAATGATGAAATTGCTTTGACAAACTTAGTATACAAAAGAAAAGTGAAAAAACGGTGAAAAGATGGAAGCTTTTAGAAAAAATAAAAAAAGACCTGTTTTGGGGAAACAGGTCACTAGAAAGGGAGTAAAACTATGAAAAAATATGCTAATTGGCTTTACATATACTATCTTAACGCCCAATAGTGAAAAAACAGTGAAAAGAAACATCAAACAAAAAAAGACCTGCTCTGGGGAAGCAGGTCTTCACAAAGGAGTAAAACTATGAAAAAAATATGTTAATTGGCTTCGCAAGTACTATCCTATACCTTTATGGTGAAAAAATGGTGAAAAGAGAAACGGGATATAAAAAAGACCTGTTTTGGGGAAACAGGTCATTAGAAAGGGAGTAAAACTATGAAAAAATATGCTAATTGGCTTCGCAAGTACTATCTTATACCTTTATGATGAAAAAATGATGAAAAGAGAAGCGGGATATAAAAAAAGACCTGCTCTGGGGAAGCAGGTCTTCAAAAGGAGTAAAACTATGAAAAAAATATGCTAATTGGCTTCGCAAGTACTATCCTATACCTTTATGGTGAAAAAATGGTGAAAAGAGAAGTGGGATATAAAAAAGACCTGCTTTGGGGAAACAGGTCATTAGAAAGGAAGTAAAACTATGAAAAAATATGCTAATTGGCTTCGCAAATACTATCCTATACCTTTATGGTGAAAAGATAGTGAAAACGATATTAGGATATAGCTCCTATTTTTCCACATTATAGATTCATTTCTCTTTAATAGGGTATACGTTCATTAGAATCGATATAAACTTAAAGAGCTGCCAGGGAGGTATATATATGGAAAAGAAACACGAAGCAACTGCAAATCAGCGCGTGGTTCATCGCACTCGAAATAGCTGGTCAGGCTTTTTGTTTGGCGTAGGGTTAGTTGCTTTTATTGATGAAGCAGTGTTTCATCAGCTGCTTCATTGGCATCATTTTTATGATAAGTCCACAACGGCCGCTGGTTTAGTGTCGGACGGTTTGTTTCATGCATTCAGCTGGTTCGCTACAATTGCATCACTTTTTATGGTGGCAGATCTCAGGCGCCGAGGCGGCTGGTGGGTGAAAAGGTGGATAGGAGGAGTATTGCTTGGAGCCGGGGCGTTTCAGCTTTATGACGGGACCGTGCAGCATAAGCTTATGGGACTTCATCAAATCCGGTACGGAGTGAAGATTGCACCTTACGACATTACGTGGAATGTACTTGCATGTTTGATGCTGCTTATTGGCATCATTTTAATATGGTTTACACGTAAACAAGGTGCACATCATGATTAAATATGAAGTATTGTCTCAGCTCTTATTAGCTCTGCCTTTTGCCGTTGCCTTTTTTTTATACATGTGGGCTGTAGCGTCTTCAAATGCAACGTATAGAAAATGGTCATTATATAGGACGTCCAGCTGGACACTTGGTATTTTATGCGCTATATCTTCTGTAGCCGGACCGCTCGCAGCCCGTGCTCATATGGACTTTACCGCGCATATGACGGGGCATTTGCTTTTAGGTATGCTAGCTCCGCTTTTAATGGCGTTAGGAGCACCTCTTACACTGCTGCTTCGCACGCTGCCGGTTCATGCAGCCAGAAAAGTGTCAAAACTTTTAAAAGGACAGTTTGTTCGATTCATCAGCAGTCCGGTGACAGCTTCTGTTCTTAACGTAGGAGGACTTTGGATTCTTTATACAACAAGTCTGTATGGCATGATGCATCACTCTTTTTTCGTGCATGTCGCTGTACATATTCACTTATTTTTAGCCGGCTATTTATTCACCGTATCGATGATTTCAATCGACCCTTCGCCGCATCAGAAAAGCTTTACGCACCGAGCTTCCGTATTAATAATTGCTCTTGCCGCTCACGGTATTTTATCAAAATATGTGTACGCTCACCCGCCTATGTACGTCTCGGCGGAAGGGGCGCAGCAAGGGGCTATGCTGATGTATTACGGAGGCGATTTAATCGACTTATGTTTAATTGTGCTTCTTTGTTATGAATGGTTTAAGCGGGTTCAAAAAGTCTCTTTTACATAAAAAACGCGCAGAAAGCATCATGCTTTCTGCGCGTTTTTTTAGTGAATGTTTCGTTTTTTAAAGCGTCCGCCGCGGACTTCGGTAATATCTGCAACGGCTAAAAAGGCAGTAGGGTCAAAATCTTCAACAATAGTTTTTAGCTTTGATTCTTCAAGGCGCGTAATGATGCAGAAAATCACTTTTTTATCATCGCCCGTATAAGCACCTTCACCGTGCAAATAGGTAACGCCTCGACCTAGACGCGCATTAATCGCATCGCCGATGTCATCAGAATGATCACTAATAATCCAAGCTGATTTTGATTCTTCCAATCCTTCTACAACTGTATCAATGGCTTTGGCCGCAATGATGTACGCAAGGATGGAATACATGGCGCGGTCCCACGTGAACACAAATCCCGCTGCTCCTAAAATGAAGAAATTGAAAAACATCACAATTTCTCCTACAGAAAACGGAATTTTTTTACTGATTAAAATGGCAAGTATCTCCGTACCGTCAAGCGCTCCGCCGTAGCGAATTACGAGTCCAATTCCAATTCCGAGAATAATCCCTCCAAAAACGGTAGCAAGAAGAACGTCTGCGGTAAACGCGGGGACATGGTGAAACATAGAAGTTAAGATGGATACAACCAGTATGCCAAAAATAGTGGAAAGGGCAAATGTTTTTCCCATTTGCTTGTATCCGATAAATACAAACGGAAGATTTAGTACAAAAAGAAAGATTCCTAGATTTACGCCAGTAATATGCGAAAGCATGATGGAAATACCGGTAATTCCTCCGTCGACAACGTGGTTTGGAACGAGAAAAATTTCAAGTCCTGTGGCCATGAGCAGGGCACCGATCGCAATAGCGATGGCCCTACCAAATACCTGTCCCTTGGACAGCTTTCGGTGCTGAATTTTCGCTTTTTCGAGTTCTGTCATTTGCATGTCTCCTTTGATGTCTCCTATGTATTTCTCACTTTAGAAAAGTGAAACTATCTTTAATTATACCTTACTATGCACAATTAGTGGGGATAGACGGCTTAATTACTTGTTTCACTCTATAAAAAAAGCCTGCTTTAGAGTCATAAGCAGGCTTTTTAAGGAGTAAAACGATGAAAAAAGATAGTTGGCTTCACGGCTTTAACTATATAGAAAATTGATGAAAAAACAGTGAAAATGCCGGCATGTGCGCCAAGAAAATCGGGGATACTAGTTAAAAAAGCCAAAAGGAGATGACGAAATGAGCGTGTGGATGATGTATAATCACTTGATGCATTCGCAAATCTTTCTAAGCAGCGTATTAATTAGCGGTATTCTTCTTGTTAGCGGAGGATTTGTGTACGGCAGAATAATGAGCAAAAAGTGAACCTAATTTTGCCACGGATAGGTTGTTGATGGAAGATGCTCAATAGCAGCTTGGTTAATGTTATACTTGCTCCATAAGCTTAGCGTGGAGGTGTCAGCATGAGCAAGCATCATGATCTAACAGCATCATACGGAGAATCGTTAGTAACGTGTGAACATCAGTTTGAAGCTAGCTATTACTATCATCAAGTGCGCGAACAGTGCATGAATTACATTCATGAAATAAGCAAAGCGGTAGATGAATTCACCGTTGATTTTACAGATGAAAGTTTGAAAATATTAGAGCTTCTTTACTATGATCTAGAAGACAGCAATTGTTTTGACTATTTTTCGATGACAAAAGAAGAATTCGAAGAGTGTATGGGCGTATACTTTGGTGAAGTGGTTACGTCTACTATTGACGAAGCGCGCTGGGTTGTAAAAGAATATCCGCTTATGGAAAACAAGTATGTGACCGGAATTGAAAAAGGGAATCTTTCACTCATGTTTCCCCACGGCTTTTTTAACCATAAAGAGCGTCATCCAGAGTGCGTTTTTACTCTTTATCATTTATATAAACAGCTGCAAAAATAGGAAAAAGGTGAACATAAGTTCACCTTTTTTATTGTCCCAGCTTTATGGGAATATAAATATCCATTTCATATGTATCACTATATAAATTGCTGTGTATAGCTGTATTTACAATTTCAAGAGCAGGACCTTCAATCATGCTGTAAGGAGAGTTCGGCAGCCATTCATTCCAGATGCTGTTGTACGTCGACCCGAGCGATGTAATGGGACCTCTGTGTTTAAACAGCAGGTATGTAAACGAAGGAAACGTATGAACGCTCATACCGTTTGGAATACAGGCCGTATCAGCAACTTCTGTCCCTGCAATATAAAAATAGTTTTCTTTTTTCGGAGCCATGCAAATGCCTGTAACCATATGAGGTTCTTTTGAAGTGCTAATCATTTCTTTTTCTTTAAGTATTTGCTTCAAAAGATTCTCTTTTTGATACTCTCCGTTTTTTGCTATGCCTATCACTGAAAATCCTTCTTTATATACAACTTTACCTTGCATAATCCACCTCGAATTTTTCAAGCTCTAGCTTTTATTCTATCAATCATAAATTACTTTACCGTGATTGTAACATAATCTTAAGTAGATATCGATGCAGAAAATGGAACATAAGCAAAGCTTTAAACCCATGCTTAAGTTGCTCTATTTATTACTTAAAAACAGCGCGGGAATTCGCGCGCTGTTTTTGGTGATGCAACACTTTATTTATATAACGTTTTATGAAGAGTAAATCCGGGAAACTCCTTAATATAAGTCAAAATGGTAGCTAAACCAGTAGTCGTCCTGCACATTCTTTGTGTTTGAAGCGACAATATGCTCATGACCTTGTTCGTCCGTGGCAATCCAGTTGTAGTTGATATCCATTTTAATCGGATACATATTGCCTTTTTCAAACAAAATAACGGGGGGAGTTACTTCAACAAACTCGTTTAGTTTTTTTACAACATCTTCTTTACAGCGAATTAGCTCCATGTCTTTTTCTCCTTCGGTGTTATTGCACAATCATATTTTTTGCGTTGTGCACAATATATAATTTAAAATAACAAAGGTAAGTTTAGCACATTTTACAAAAAACAGAGAAATAAAAAGGAGCGATATCGATGAATGAACAAATTTTATTAGCAGAACGCCCAAAGGGAATGCCAACAAAAGATACGTTTAAATACGAAAAAATTGAAATGCCTACAGCGAAAGAAGGCGAGGTACTTGTTCAAACACTTTACCTTTCTGTTGATCCATATATGAGAGGACGCATGAACGATACAAAATCATATGTTCCTCCATTTGAGCTAAACGCACCGCTTGCAGGCGGCATTGTAGCACGCGTAACGGAATCAAAATCAGATCGCTTTAAAGAAGGCGATATCGTGACAGGTATGCTTCCTTGGAAACGCTATTCAGCTGCAGAAGCAAAAAACTTACAGAAAGTTGATCCAGAGCTAGCGCCAATTACAACGGCTATCGGGGTTCTTGGTATGCCTGGTCTCACAGCTTACTTTGGACTGCTTGAAATCGGTCAGCCAAAAGAAGGCGAAACAGTAGTCGTTTCCGGTGCAGCAGGTGCTGTTGGATCTGTTGTTGGTCAAATCGCTAAAATTAAAGGCGCACGTGTTGTGGGCATCGCAGGTTCTGAAGATAAAATTGCTTATTTAAAAGATGAGCTCGGATTTGATGAAGTGATTAATTATAAAAAAGGAAATGTGAAAGAAGCGTTGAAAGAAGCGTGTCCTAATGGCGTTGATGTTTACTTTGAAAACGTCGGCGGAGAGATTTCAGATGCAGTTGTTAGCTTATTAAATAAATTTGCGCGCATTCCGCTTTGCGGCCAAATTTCACTGTATAACTTAGAAAAACAAGACGTTGGGCCACGTGTTCAAACACCTTTATTAATTAACAGTGCGTTAATGAAAGGCTTTATTGTAGCGGACTATGCAGAGAAATTCCCTGAAGGCATTAAGCAGTTAGGCGAATGGGTGCAGCAAGGGAAAATCAAGTACAGCGAAAACGTTGTAGAAGGTTTTGAAAATGTACCTGAAGCGTTCCTTGGTTTATTTGAAGGAGCAAACTTAGGAAAACAGCTTGTAAAAGTAGCAGAATAAGCGTAAAAAAACGTGCGGGATCATTCCCGCACGTTTTTTTTTACATGGTTGAAGCCGTTTGCTGTTTCGCTTCTTCTTCCATATGTTCACCAGTTCGTTCGATTGGCGAGCGTTTGTGGTAGCGTCCAAGCAGTCCTGTCATGATGAAGATACCGATTAACGAATAAAGAACTTGAACTACGCCGAATACCACCGTTGCAGAGCCTACAATCAACACATCCGTCAAAAGCATTGTTTTACCTGGATTAATGCCAAATCGTTTATCAAGAAACACGCATAGCATGTTGATTCCGCCAAGAGAAGAGCCGTGGCGAAACAAAAAAATCAGTCCAATGCCGACAATAACGCCTCCCACAACCGCAGCTACAAGCGGATGCGGAAGCGCAAAAGAAAAGTTGGCAGCTAATAAATCGGACATCACTGACATCAGGCTAACGCTGATAAAGCTTTTTATCGTAAATTGAAGTCCAATTTGTGTAAGAGCCATAAAATAAAATGGTAAATTGATAATAAAAAACAATACCCCAAATGAAATACCGGTTAAATGCTGCAGGACGATTCCAAGTCCTGCTGTTCCGCCAATAACGAGGTTAGAAGCGGTTAAAAATTGAATTCCGATGGCAACGCACAAACAGCCAAAGGTAATCCATCCCCATTGTTTTACGTGATTCATATCTCCATCCCCTTTTGTATATTTATACAATACTTTCGATAGAAAACACCGTCTTTTAATTCACAAAATCTATTTTACTATATATCTTTTCAAAAAAAAGCATTTTTGTGAGAGAATCTAACACAAGATAAAAAGTTAGATAATTCAGATTTATTAAGTTTTTTTGAAGTGAATGATTGATAAACCAATATGTTTCTAAAAAAAGATTACAAAGAAAGAATGAGAAAAACGGATTTTGGAAAATGTATAAACAAATATTTGGATAACGGTTAAAAAAAGGGAGGAAACATTAGTTGAAACGAACAATTTTAACTAAAATCAAAATATAATTCGGATTTTAGTTGATTTTTTGTTTAATTTAGGTAATATATAACATTATTAGTATGAAAATATGTAGAGATGGAAGTGGATGCGAAATGAATAAAAAATTATCAGCGTTGACAGGGGTGGCTGTACTTGTTTTTTCAATGACAGCATGTGCCCCTCAGCAGGAAAAAGAAGTGTCTGCTGAGAAAAAAGAACCCGCTCAACACCTCGCTGATCAGCAAATCATGGCCGACGCTTGGTACCAAACATCCGGCGAAATGAAAGCTTTGTATTACCAAGGCTATAATACAGGAAAGCTTCGTTTAGGTGAGGCGCTTGCAAAAAGTACCGATAAAAAGCCTGCCATTATTTTGGATTTAGATGAGACCGTGCTTGATAATAGTCCATTTCAAGCATCAGCAATCAAAACTGGAAAAGGATTTCCTTATAAGTGGGATGAGTGGGTGCAAGCAGCAAAAGCGAAAGCAGTACCAGGTGCTGTTGATTTCTTGACGTATGCGGATCAAAAAGGCGTAGATATTTACTATATTTCGGGCCGTACAACTTCTCAGCTTGAGGCAACAATTAAAAACCTAAAGAATTTACATATTCCTCAAGCAACCAAAGACCATGTGCTATTAACGGGTCCAAAAGATGAAGGAAAAGAAACGCGCCGTCAAAAAGTAGCGACAAATCATAATGTAGTCCTGCTATTTGGGGATAATTTATCTGATTTTAGCGGCTTTGATAAAAAGTCGATTAACGATCGAAATAAGCTTGTAGAGGAGCAAAAAGAAGCGTTTGGCCAAAAGCTGATCGTATTTCCAAATCCAATGTATGGAGATTGGGAAGGAGCTATTTATAACTACGACTACTCGATTTCGGACAAACAAAAAGATAAGCTTCGCCGCGAACAGCTTCAGTATTTCAACTAAAAAAAAGAGGCTGGGACAAAAGGATTTTAACCCAAGTGAAAAACGAACGATTGATCAGCATGTGATCAACCGTTCGTTTTTTTTGTTATGGTGAATATAGTTTCATCTGTCTTGTTCCTTCTAGCAGGTGATTGGAGGGCAAGGTGAAGACTCCTGCGGGAAAAGCGGAACAGGTGAGACCCCGCAGAAGCGCAAGCGACGAGGAGGCTCAGCGGCCGCCCGCGGAAAGCGAAGCCTTGCACGGAAATCAACTGCGGTGTCATAAGCGGTTCGGTTCATGTATCTCATTTGTTCGTCTTTAGGCTGGATTCATTTCGTTATGTCTTCAACCTCTTTTTAATTTTTCCAATATAGTCAGTTCAAGCGATAGCTTGTCCAAATGATCCTGCTTTTTAAGAAAGAAGCCAAGGAGCATAAGGGGCTTGCTTCCACTCGTGTTTTAACATGCCATAAATCACAAGGTCATGGTAGTGATCATATAGATATTCACCTTCTCTGCAAATGCCTTCTTCTGTAAAACCTAGACGCGTAGGAATGGCTTTACTTTTTTCGTTATTAACGCCGCAGCGTATTTCGACTCGATGAAGGTTTAACGTATTAAATGCATAATTCAGGCATCCGTGTACGGCTCTTGTCATAATACCTTTTCCTTGAAAATCATGTCCAATCCAATAGCCAAGACTTGTACTTTTGTTTCCCCAATTAATTCCGTGAAAACCAATCATCCCGGCGATTTCTCCGTAGTACCGAATGATGGCCTGGAACCCTTGGTTATTATAATATTGAGCTCTCCATTCAGGGATGAGTTCATCATAGTCAGCAATACTTTGCATGCTATCTACCCATGGGAGCCATTCTTTTAGGTAAGGTCTTGACTCGTTAATAAGAGAAAGCAAGGGGAAAGCGTCAGTTGATTCAATCAAATGCAAACTAACTTCGTCATCAATTTTGTATTCAAACATACGAAAGCCTCCTGTGATGATGGGCCTGCTGAGATAAGCGTAGCGTGTAGGCAGTTCTAACATCTAGTTTTTCTTTATTCTACCACAAGTAACAGAGAGGAGAACGAGGAAGTTTGAGCTAAAAGTAAATAACGCATCAAGTCGATAGGATTTTAATGATTAAAAAAATTAATAATTGAAAGCACTTTTATCAATATTTTTACAGAAAAGAAGCATATACAGTGATACAATGGAAGAAGAGATAAGGCGTTGTATGTATACATACTTTCTAACAAACATGACATTGGATTGATAAAAGCAGGTGGTAAAAACATGGATGTACAACTATTAATAACGGTATTTGCACTCGGGTTTTTCGGGTCATTTTTAGCAGGTATGCTTGGAATTGGAGGATCAGTTGTTTTGTACCCGCTGCTGCTATTTGTTCCGCCTCTTGTAGGAGTGGGAATGTTCAGCGCGCACGAAGTAGCTGGTATAGGAGCCGTACAGTCGCTGTTTGCGTCTGTTTCAGGAGCTCTTGCTTACAAAAAGGGCGGCTATTTGAATAAACCGTTAATTTTATATATGGGTATCAGCGTCTTAGTTGGCAGTCTCATTGGTTCAACGCTATCAAACTCGTTTTCAGAAGGAATGATCAATTTCATTTACGGCGTGATGGCAACAATTGCTGCAGGATTAATGTTTATGCCCAAAAAAAATAATCCAGCGGCCGATTCATTCGAAGTGACATTTTCAAAACCTTTGGCAGCAGCTCTGGCGTTTTTAGTTGGAATTTGCGGGGGGATTGTTGGAGCAGGGGGCGCATTTTTACTTGTTCCTATTATGATTACCGTATTAAAAATTCCTGTGCGCGTAACGATTGCAAGCTCATTAGCCGTGACGTTTATTTCGTCTATGGGAACAACATTTGGTAAAGTAATGACGCATCAAGTCCTTTTGCTTCCGGCGCTTATGATTATTGGAGCAAGCTTACTAGCAGCTCCAATCGGTGCTTTTGTTGGGCAAAAGACGAAGGTAGCGTCGCTGCAAGTTATCTTAGCGATCGTTATTACGGCGACTTCGCTGAAAATATGGTTTGATTTACTAATGAAATCTATTCATTAAAAAAAGCTGCCTTTTTAAGGACAGCTTTTTTATTTTGTTGTTGATGACACAAGGTGAGCGACTAAAATATAGCGTTCAGGTGCTGAACCAACGTAATTAAACGGATAACAGGTGCTGACGGTTAAAGTGGCTCTAGGCTTTGGTACAATAACAGTCCGGTCATCCGCATCAACGATTCGTACTTTGTTCACTTTGTATGTGAAGGTGCCTGCTGCCGTGTTCACCACGAGCGAATCGCCTTCACCCACGTCTCCAAGCTTACGAAAAACCGTATCGCGATGTCCTGATAGAACAGAATTGTCGTTTTGACCAGGCAGCACGCTTCCTGCAAAATGACCCACGCCTTTTTCTAATTCATCTTCGTTCGTACCGTGATAAATCGGCAGCTTAGCGTTTAATTTAGGAATATATAATTCTCCCATTAAATCACCGATTTTCGGCTGTTTCGGGTAAGACACATTTGACACTTTCGGCTTTTTTTCCGATCCAGCAGTACGAGAGTGTACCGCTTTTTTAGCTTCAACAGAAGAAGCTTCAGCAGAAGAGTCCGCTGTTGTAGAATCCTTGCTTTTAGAAACTGAAGCTGCGGCTGGTTCTTCTGTATCCATTGTTTTAAATGCCAAATAGCCTCTTGCAAATTTATAGGCGTTTGTTGTTGTAAACCAAAGACCAAAGCAAATGACGGCGGTTAAAAGGGAAAGAACAATCAACCGCTTTTTGCGATTGATTGTTCTTCTTGTTTTTCTTGGTTCCATTTTATGCGCGTCTCACTTTGCGGAAAAGAACAAAGCCAGCTGCTACAAGCACTAATCCAATTAATGCATTTGTTACATAATTAGAAGCCGTTTCCGGAAGCTTTCCGCCTTTAACGGTTTTTTGTACAGCGCCATTCGTTTGTTTCTTTACAGGTTCTTGTTTCTTTTCTACTGCTGGTTTTTGCGCTTGAGCTGGTTTTGCTACAGCTTCAGCAGATTTTTCTACTTCTTTTCCTGTGTCTGTGATGATATCAGAATTAAACATATCACCTGTAATCACCATGTCTGCTAAAAATTTACCGTCTGTTGTATAAAGAGAAATTTTTAGACTTGCATTTTTTAATTCTTCTAAGTTGATTAAATCAGTAAGAGAAAGCGGTCTTTCATTTCCGCCTTGTACAAGTGAAAACTTAGCGTCTAAATGGAAGATTGATAGCATTTCTTTATAAATAGACATTAATTCAGCGATTTGATCAGCAGATAATTCGGTTGCTGTATCAAAATCTTCGAATGCCGCTAAGCGCTCGCCTAATTGATCTAAGCGGTTAAGCGTTGCTTCATTTGAAAGCTCATCTTCTAACGATGTAAAATGTGCTTCAATTCGATTTAACTCTTCTGAAGTTAAGCCTAATTCGGATTGCATAAATGATAGTAAGCCGCTTAAATCTTCTTCGCTTAATTCATCATCGTAAGAAGCGTCTTCTTCGTCATATGACTCATCATCTTCATACCAGTCGTCGCCTTCTAGATAGAAGCCAACATCCTCATATAAATCATCTAGATACACATAATCGTCTAAGCTTTGGCCGTTCTCTTTTAATAACGCATTTAAGCTTGTTTTGTCTAAGTCAAAATCTGCATACACATCTTGCAGGTTATGTAAGTCAGCTGCAATCGGTTCACCTAGAAAATCTTCTAAATCTGCGATTGTATCGTAGTTTTCAAGACTATCGTCATACAGTGAAAGTGAATATTCAACGTCGTCTTTGGTTACTTCAAAACCTCGCGTTTGGCTTACCGATTTTAAATATTTGTTGAAGTCTGCGTCAAATGTTGACGCGGCTGCGAATGAAGACGTTGGAAATACGCCAACAAACAGCAGAAATGATAATAGTATTGCCCCCAGTTTTTTCATCAATTTTCTCCTTTTTTTTACGTTTTCTACAAGATTATATAGTAAGAGTTATAAATTTACAATATATACTTATATTATATATAGCTTGAATATAGTGGTAATTTAAGGGAATTATAGAACTATAGATTTTGAGAATCCCGTATAAAAGGGAGAGGAAAGCCCCAGATAGAAAAAGAGGAAATAAAGAAAAAGGTTTATAATTTTTTTTGACAGAGCAGAAATATAAAAAAGTATCAAAAAAGAACAGCACTTAGAAGCTGTTCTTTTTGAAATGATATGTAAGCATTAGCATAGATAGTTGAAATTCGATACCGTTCCGCTTTAAAAAAAGGTGGCTACGAGTTATGATTTTAGTAAGGATAGTGAAGAAAAGTGAGAGCGCGGTTTTGTCAGCTCTATTTTGATTCCTTTTAGCCTTAAACGTTCTACAAACTGTTTGCGTTTTTTTCGCTTTTCATGCGGGGATTGATTCATATTTGCCTCATCCTCCATATTTAGTCAAGTAGCTAACATATCATTATCATAATCAAAAGATGACGGTTACACAATAAACATTCTCAAATATTCACAAAGATTTAAAATTTGTTACATTGATAGTGTACATGTACCCCATTCTCTTTTTTTATAACATCTCAATGTGCTGTTTTTAAATTGAAGTTTTGTAAATCCTGTCGCAGGCTAAAAAACGGAATTAAAAAAACGCGCTGGCTTTTATATTTTGATTCGCTGTGCTTAAAAGCTATACTAGTAGTGCGTAGAGGAAAGAGTAAACCGTATTTTTACATCTCATCTATTCGTATACAAAAAAGAAAGAGGGATTTTGATGAAAACAGAACAGCAGTATTTTGAAGAAGGAAAATCAATTCAAACATATATGAACGACATGAGTACATTAAAAGAAGAAAGTTTAGCTGTTTATGAACAATTTCAGCTTCCTAAAGATGGACTGGCTGACAAATTAAAGGCTCACAAGCTTCACTTCTTAGCGATTACTGAAGATTGGTGCGGAGATGCGATGATGATTAACCCAATCATTCGTAAAGTAGCTGAAGCTGCTGGTATTGATGTGCGCGTTGCACTGCGAGATGCAGACACTGAATTAATTGACCGTCACTTAACAAACGGAGGACGTGCTATTCCGATTATTTTAATTTTTAATAATGAAGGTACGTTACTTGGAAAGTGGGGCCCCCGTGCTCCCGAAGTTCAGAAAATTGTCGATGAGCTTCGTGCCACGCTTCCTTCAAAAGAAGATCCGTCGTTTGAAGAAAAGCAAAAAGAAGTCTTTTCTTCGTTACGAACAAGATATAAAGAGGAACCGGCTCTGTGGTCGTATGTTTATAACAGCTTTAAAGAAACGGTATTAGCTGTTGTGAAATAACTTAAAAAAGCAAGGTAAAATGAGCGCTTCATTTTATCTTGCTTTTTTTCTGGTTATTGCAACAAAATCGTTTATATATCACTTTAATGAAAAGGCTGCTTTTATGAATGTTAGTGTTCTAAACGCGCACTTTTAATTGGGAAAACGCATAAAATTCTAAAAATAAAAATATTTTTTATTCGAAACGCGTACTTTTTAACTTGATGATGATATAATAACAAATAATAAATGAAGAAAGGGGACGTGTGAATGAATGTAAAAGCTTTTGGTTAGTACTTTTAAGCAGCATTTTAGAGATCAAAATGAATTTTATTTTTTAAAATTTAATGAAAGCGCTTAACGACTCACTTCTCAGAATATATAGAAGAAAGGTGTTAGATACATGAATAGCTTACATAGAAAAATGGGAACGTTTTCTCTCATGATGGTTGGTCTTGGATCTATTATTGGATCAGGATGGCTGTTTGGGGCATGGAGAGCTGCTCAAATTGCAGGTCCCGCAGCAATTGCTTCTTGGATTATTGGAATGGTTGTTATTTTATTTATAGCTCTTTCTTACAGTGAACTAGGATCAATGTTTCCAGAAGCAGGAGGTATGGTTAAGTATACGCAGTACTCGCACGGCTCATTTCTGGGCTTTATTGCGGCTTGGGCAAACTGGATTGCAATCGTATCGGTTATTCCTGTTGAAGCCGTTGCTTCTGTTCAGTATATGAGTTCATGGCCTTGGGAGTGGGCGAAATGGACAGGCAGTTTAGTAGAAAACGGGATTCTTACCGGAAAAGGTTTAGCTATTGCTACAGGACTATTAATCATTTATTTTCTTTTAAATTACTGGACCGTAGGCTTATTTTCGAAAGCTAATTCACTTATTACCGTTTTTAAAATTGTGATTCCAGGGCTTACAATTGGTGCTCTTTTATTCGCAGGGTTTCACGGCGGAAACTTTTCCTCTGCAGGAGGCGTTGCTCCAAATGGATGGGCAAGCGTTTTGACAGCTGTTGCTACGTCTGGGATTGTGTTTGCTTTTAACGGTTTTCAAAGCCCTATTAATATGGCGGGAGAAGCAAAAAATCCGGGTCGCTCTATTCCGATTGCAGTAGTAGGCTCAATTTTAATTGCAACCGTGATCTATGTATTGCTTCAAATTGCGTTTATTGGAGCGGTAAATCCTTCAGAAATCGTAAAAGGATGGAGTCATCTTAACTTTAATTCGCCGTTTGCCGATCTAGCAATTGCGTTAAATATTAACTGGCTTGTTATTGTGTTATATGCCGATGCTTTTGTATCGCCATCAGGAACAGGTATTACGTATACAGCTACCACGTCACGCATGATTTATGGTATGGAAAAAAATAAATATTTGCCGAATATATTGGGACGAGTTCATCCGCTTTATGGAGTTCCTCGTCAAGCCATGTTTTTTAATCTATTTGTCTCATTCATCTTTTTATTTTTATTTAGAGGCTGGGGAATATTAGCCGAAATTATTTCTGTAGCTACGTTAATTTCATACCTTACTGGTCCTATCACAGCTATGACGTTAAGAAAAACGGGGACCGAGCTTTATAGACCTTTACGTATAAAAGGGTTAAATGTAATAGCGCCTCTTGGCTTCATCTTTGCTTCACTTACTCTTTACTGGGCAAGATGGCCGTTAACTGGACAGGTATTATTTATTATTTTAATAGGGTTACCAATTTATTTTTACTACCAAGCAAAATCAAAATGGAAAGGCTTTGGTCAAAACTTCCGAGCCGGCGTTTGGATGATTGTCTACTTATTATGTATGATGACAATCTCTTGGATAGGAAGTGAAAAGTTCGGGGGACTTAATATTATTAAATACGGCTGGGATATGGGTCTTATTGCAATTGTTGCACTTTTCTTTTATGCTTGGGCACTTAAAAGCGGATACAAAACCGAGTATTTAAAAGAAGCAATCGATGTTAATAATGAAATGAAAGCAGCGGAAGCACAGACAGCCTCAGCTAAAGAACAGATCATAGAAAAACAAATTAAATAAGTAGTAAAAATGAGGCTGGGACAAAAGTATTTCAGTTGAAGTCAAATGCGAACTATTAATTATTTTTTGATTGGTAGTTCGTATTTTTTTGTTGTTATGTTGAATATAGATTTTATGTGTATAGTTGGTTCTAGCAGTTGATTGGAGGACAAGGCGAAGACTCCTGCGGGAAAAGCGGAAGGGATGAGACCCCGCAGGAGTGCAAGAGACGAGGAGGCTCACCGGCCGCCCGCGGAAAGCGAAGCCTTGCACAGAAATCAACTGCGGTGTCACAAGCAGTCCAGCTCATGTATCCAATTTGTTTGTTTTTAGATTAGATTGATTTAGTTATGTTCCAGCCTCTTCTTTTGTGGATAAATTTTATTTTTTTGAATACTAGATAGTAAAAAATGCTATAATGGTGGGCAAAATCATGCAGGGGGAGAACGACTTATGGATATCGTATCAATCACTTCTTTTTTAGGCGTAGCCGCTTTGCTTACGGTTATGCCTGGACCTGATAACTTATTTGTTTTAGCACAAAGCATATCAAACGGTAGATATGCAGGAATCTCGACTTCATTAGGGCTTTGTACGGGCTTGCTTGGTCATATAGCTGCAGCAACATTGGGTCTATCGGCTGTTATCTATCAATCGGCTTTAGCGTTTGCTATTGTAAAATACGCTGGAGCAGCTTATTTATTATATCTGGCTTATAAGACGTTTACAGCAAAAGATTCCGCTCTCGCTGTTGAAAACAAAGAAGCTGTTGAGTACAAGGTGCTATATAAAAAAGGAGTGATTATGAATCTCCTAAATCCAAAAGTTTCGCTCTTTTTTCTTGCTCTTTTACCTCAGTTTGTTAATCATTCAACCGGACACGCCACACAGCAAATGCTTGTTTATGGAGCTGTATTTTTAGTTCAAGCGCTGATTATTTTTACGTTAATTAGTCTATTTGCAGGGAAAGTAGGGGAGTTTTTGCGGAAATCTCCAGCGCTGTCTAAGCGGCTTAATCTCGTGCAAGGCTCTATCTTTACGCTTATTGGCTTAAAAATCGCTTTTAGTGAGAAATAGCAGAAGATAAGATGGCGAACCTGCTTTTTATCTCTATTAAAAGGCGTGGACATAGGTTAGTTAAAGGGAGATCCGAAAGATAAATCCAGTTCGTTCGGATTTTTTATGTTTATGGTAAAAGCAGGTTTCATGTATATAGTCGCTTTTAGCTGGGTGATTGGAGGGCAAGGCGAAGGCTCCTGCGCGAAAAGCGGAATAGGTAAGACCCCGCAGAATCGCAAGCGACGAGGGGGCACCCCGGCCGCCCGCGGAAAGCGAAGTCTTGCACGGAAATCAACAGCGGTGTAACGAGATTCACGCTAGCTCATTTAGCCGTCTTTATTTTGTGCTTTAAAACACCAGTGCCTAGCAAAATCCAGTTTTTTGAGTAATTTTTCTCCAATTTTTAAAGGGACGAACCCTTCTTGTCCAATCACATATATATATAGAATGAGAGATAAAACATCAGGCAAAGCCAGTGTTAATCACAAGTTCTTTCATATTATGATTGAAAGGAAAGGTTCATATGAAAAAAGTATGGCTAGATGCAGGACACGGCGGTACAGATTCAGGTGCTTTAGGAAATAATTTGCGTGAAAAAGATATTACGCTGCAGCTTGTACTACACGCGCGGGCGTATTTAGAACATAACTATTCCGTAGATGTTCAAGTAACTCGTTCAACCGATGTGTTTGTTTCATTATCAGATCGAGCGAACCGGGCTAATGCATGGGGAGCGGATATTTTTGTTTCTATGCACATCAATGCTGGAGAAGGTACTGGATTCGAAACGTATCGGTATCCATCACAAGAGGGAAGTCAATCTTCTCTTTTACAAAAAGAGCTGCACACGGAGATTTTACCAACCATGCGCAAATTTGGGACGATTGCAGATCGCGGTTTAAAAACGGCTAATTACGCTGTACTGCGTGAAACAAATATGCCAGCTGTTTTAACAGAAAACTTGTTTATCGATACGGCAGCCGACGCTGAAAAATTAAAAAACGCGACGTTTCTTCGGGAAGTGGGCGAAGCGCACGCGCGTGGAATTGCTAAGTATTTAAACTTACCTTCTAATGGAGTTACATTCTATATCATTCAATCTGGAGATACATTTTATAGCATTGCAAAGAAGTATAATATCACCGTTCAGCAGCTGCAGGATGCAAATCCTGGCGTAGATCCTGCAAAACTGCAAATTGGTCAGCAAATTGTTCTTCCTGTCACTACGTATACTGTACAAGCAGGAGATACGTTTTATAGCATTGCGAAGAAATATAGCATGACCGTTCAGCAGCTGCAGGATGCAAACCCCGGCGTAGATCCTGCAAAATTACAAATTGGCCAGCAAATTATCATTCCCGCTGTTTAATATCTGTAAATAAAAAAGATGACACGGCAGCGTGTCATCTTTTTTATTTATTGAACTAATCTTACAAGCATATGGGCAAGGTGATGCTGCTGTTCTTTGTCTCCAACCTTCCACAGTTCGTGAAGCAGGTTTTCCTCTCGATTGCGCGGCTCTTCATGCTTAGCAAGGTAATCAGCTACTTTTTGAGCTGTTTTAGCCAGCTGTTCCTCATTCATCCCTAACTTTTCACCTTTTGAGACCTTGTCCCCTAGATAACTTTTAAATCCTTCGAAGCTAGAGAGAATATCCTCTTTTTTCTCCTCGCTCATAGAATTAATTGCTCCTTCAACTTTTGCTGAATGATTTGTTTCTACAGAATTACTCATAGTTTTTTTCTCCTCTCATGGTTATATTTGGGTGTTAGAAAGCATATTCCCTGAGGGTTCAGTAAATAAACGTCCGAATGTGTTATTTTTATATTATGGCGTTTTAGAAGGACTTAAAAAGGTGAGGTCAAATAAGATTTTATCAACCGATAATAAAAGGACAAAAAAGACTTTGAATAAAGAAATCAAAGTCTTTTACTGATTTTTATACTGAAACATCATACTTCGGGCGTAGGAGTAGGCGTGGCATAGCCTTCCTTATATTTATCGTCGATTTCTTGACGAATGTCTTCGATGCTTTTGCCTTTGCTGTAGTCTACTACAGCTTGAGCGGCTATTTCTAAACAGACACCGCATTTTGTTCCATGATCATCCCACGTCACTGCGCCGTTTCCTTTGTTTTCAAAAATAAAACAGTCGTAGTTGTTTTGATGATTAGCTTCTTCTCCACATCCGCAGTAGCAAGGAATGTTTTCAAGTAAGGTTTGATGCTTAGCAGCGGCTGCATAAATAAGCTGCATATCTTCGGGCTTGTCACTCAGAAAAGAGGGAAGAGTTTCACTATTTTTTGTTTCTTCTCGTTTATCACCTAATGTGTGCTGCTGATGTTCTTCATGTTGTGTTGCTTCTGTACGTTTGCTGCTTGAACTTTCTTCACTTTCGTTTCCGCAGCCGGAGACCATGCTCGCTGCAAGGACAACTGTTATGACCTTTGATTTCATCATCAAAATGTTCATCCTTTCTTCAATTAAAGCTAGACAATAATATGTAGACCCATCATGTTAAACAGGCATCATTCGTCTTTGAATTTATTCATCAACTTTCTGCAAAATAATTTTCCGATACATACCTTTCAACATGACGCTTGAATTTTCCTTCAAGATAAGCTGATCCCGGCTTGCTTCAAACACATGTTCAAAAGAGAGTCCAATATCCGTTCCCAGTAATTTTACGAAAGGGCGGAATATTTTTTTAGGAAAAGCCTCTGATTTCTTTTTAGTTTCAAATTTATCAAAAATCAGAATAGTTCCCTTAGGCTTTACTACTCTTGTCATTTCTTTTAAAGCTTGCTCTGCATCAGGTACTACGCTAAGAATTAAGCTTGCTACAACTACATCAAACGAAAAAGAGTCGAATGTTAGCTGCTGAGCGTCCATTTGGTGGAAGGTTATAGATCGATTTTTGTATTTATCTTTTGCTTTTTGAAGCATTTCACTGGAATAGTCGATGGCTGTTACATTTACTTCATGAGGAATAAAAGCTAAATCTGCCCCCGTTCCAACACCTACAAATAAAATGCGCTGTTCAGATGAAAAGTGGACGTCTTGAAAGACTTTTTTTCTGGCTCGATAAAACATCCCGTTATTAAAAAACGCATCATAAAAAGGAGCCCAACACTTATAAATAAATTGATTCCAGCGGTTATTCACGTAAACCCTCCTAGAAAATAAGCTTTCCAAGGCCTGCTGGAAAGCTTATGGATTACATTTAATTTTTCATTTTGAGTAAGCGAAGACTGTTTAAAATAACAAGTAGCGCTGCTCCTGTATCGCTTAAGACGGCAATCCATAGAGTAAGCCACCCTGGGAAGATAAAGGCTAAGGCGATGACTTTAACAATAATAGAAAACCAAATGTTTTGTTTGATGACAGCTAACGCTTTGCGGCTCAGCTTCATCGTATGAGGAAGCTTTTCTAAATTGTCTGCCATCAGGACAATATCAGCTGTTTCCATGGCCGTATCAGTACCAGCACCGCCCATTGCAATGCCAAGATCAGCAGTTGCGAGGGCAGGGGCGTCATTAATTCCATCTCCAACCATAGCGGTTTGATACCCTTCATGTTGAAGCTGCTGTATGGCTTTTACTTTGTCTTCAGGCAGCAAATCAGCAAAATAGCGGTCTACCCGAGACTCAAAGGCAATCCTTTTAGCTGTTCCTTCGTTATCACCGGTCAACATCACAATTTGCTGCATTCCGTTTTGTTTGAGGCTTTCTAAAGCAGATACGGTTGTATGTCTGATCGTATCAGCTACGCTAATAATGCCTAGAACACTTTTAGCTGTTCCGACAATAATAATCGTTTTGCCTTCGTTTTGAAGCTTTTCAATATGAGACCAGCAGTGGGATAGAGGTGTTTCTAAATCTGAGAATAATTTTGCATTACCTGCGTAATAAACCGTTTCTTGAATTGTTGCTTGCACGCCTTTTCCTGTAAGGATTTTAAAATTTGATCCTTGTAAAGAAACGACTTTCTTCTCCGCTGCATAATCCACGATAGCGCGGGCAATGGGGTGATTCGAATAATCTTCAAGCGTTTTTGTTATTGCTAAAAGCTGATTTTCTTCAGTAGCAAGGGAAACAACCTCTGAAACGGCTGGTTTGCCTTCTGTCAGCGTTCCTGTTTTATCAAAAGCAATCGCATTGATTGCACCCGCTTTTTCTAAGAACGTCCCGCCTTTAATGAGCACGCCATTTTTCGCCGCGTTTCCAATCGCAGATACAATAGCGACAGGAGTAGAAATGACTAGCGCACATGGACAAGCCACAACTAATAATTCAAGCCCCTTGTAAAACCACTCACTCCATGCACCATCAAACAGGGGAGGGATGACCATAATGAATAAAGCTAAAATAAAGACGATAGGCGTGTAAATGGTTGCAAATTTATCAACAAATGCTTGAGTAGGCGCTTTTTTCTCCTGTGCTTCTTCCACTAAATGAATAATTTTAGAAATCGTCGTATCTTCGACTAGCTTTGTTACCTTAATTTCTAACGATCCGCTTTCGTTAATGGTGCCTGCATAAACAGCATCACCGATTACTTTATCAACTGGAATAGATTCACCTGTAATAGGAGCTTGGTTGATACTGGATTCGCCGTTTGTAATTTCACCATCTAGCGGAATTCGATCTCCTGGCTTTACGACAATCGTAGTACCGATTGAAATATCTTCCGCTGCTTTTTTAATCAGCTGGCCATTTTCTTTCACCCATGCTTCAGAAGGAGCTAAATCCATCAAACCTCGTATTGAGTTTCTTGTTTGTTCAATCGACCTTGTTTGCAGAGCAACGCCTAAAGCAAATAGCCAAACGACCGTAGCACCTTCAAGCCATTCACCAATAACAGCTGCTCCAAGTGCTGCAACGGTCATTAAAACATTCATGTCTAAAGAACGGCTTTTAATTCCGTAATAAGCACTTTTAGCCGGCTTATATCCGCTAACAATCATAGCAATAGCGTACAGTACAGTTGTCATATAAGAAGCAATTCCTGTATGAGAACCGATAAAACCTAAGGCGATGAGAATACCCGAAAAAACAATCGGTCCGTTTTGGCCTTTATGATGCCTAGATTCAGCAGGCTGCCTGCTGCTGGTTATTAAAGTAGCGGTATACCCAGCTTTAGATACTTCTTTAATAATGTCATCCGCTTCGTTATCGTGCTCAATTTGTGCTTTTCCCGTTGAAAAGTTAACGCGTACGTCTTTGACAGCAGGAACTGTTTTTAAATGATTCACAATTGTGTTCGCACAAGCTGCACAGTCCATTCCTTCAATCAAATACGTTTTCATTTTCTTGTTTGATTGAATAGGCTCAATACTAAACCCCAGTCTTTCCACAGAGTTTGGAATGAGTGACAGAGCTGACTCGCTTGTTGCCGCCACTTGAAGCTTTCCTGTATTGTAGTTGATTGCTACATGTTGAATATCGTTTAACGTTTTTAAACTTTTTTCAATGGTAGCAGCACAGGAAGGGCAATCCATTCCATACACGCGGTATTCAGCCGTTTCTTCTATGTTGCCGCCTGTTGCTATATCATGGTCTCCGCAGCAGGAATGCTGGCTTTTATCGGTCGTTAACGCAATCGTATCTGAACAGGAGCTGTGACTGTGTTCATGACTCTTTGTGCCGCAAGAAGAAGGCTCTTCAGTAGATGCGGCTTCTGAAGAAGAGGAGCAGCAGGTCTTGCTTTCAATTTCTGGTGAAGAAGATCCGCTGCAGCAGTTTCCGGTATGCTGATGATTTTTTTTATCTTCGTGTTTCATTGTGTCCCACTCCCTATACGGTAAGAAAAACTTAAATAGTTACGTCTTCTTTTTTAGCAAACATGATATCAATTACTTGTTTAATATGTGCATCTCTTAAAGAATAAAAAGCTAACTTTCCTTCTTTGCGATAATTGGCAATTCCTATATTACGCAGCAGTCTTAAGTGATGAGAAGCAGTCGCAACTGTAGAGCCTACAATATTGGCTACGTCACATACACATAATTCCTCGCCTTTATACAGAGCCAAGACGATTTTAAGCCTCGTTTCATCTCCTAACGCTTTGAACAGGGCAGAAACACCTTGAACAGCTTCGGCATCGATAGCAGGCTTAATACGATTCACTTTTTCTTCATTAAAACAATAAATATCACAGCGGTCTTTTGGCATAATTTCCTCCTTCATTCAAACATTCAAATGATTGTTTGTTTATAATATATGTCAATTTTGAAAAATGTTCAAACATTTATTGATTATTCGGAATTTTTTTCTGAGCAAAACATAAATATAGGAAGAATAAATATGGAAAGTATGCCTATTAGTGTATGTACTCTGTACTAAATGGTGCGGGCGAAAAGAGAATGACTTTACATGAGGCCAAAACAAAAAGCCACCCCTGTAGGTAGCCTTTTAATGATTTTAAAAATGATAGAAATAATGGAATACAGCTTAGACTTTGTTTACTTAATTAGCGTTTTAATCGGTTAAATAATAAATCTGCTGAATTATTTAACACCTTGTCCGACTCTTTTAATCGTTTGTCCGAGTTTTCTAAATAGGATTGAGCAGATAATACAACATCTAACGGATCCTTGACATTCTTCTTTTCGGTACATACTAAATGCCCTACACCATTTTTCCAATGAATCGTGCATTTAAAATTCGCAAATGTATCATCGGTCGTTCTCAAACGCAAATGCCTGATGATGGGGTTAGATGAGGAGTGCTGTGACAGCATCCACATTGCTTGTTTCCGGTCGTCTTTATGAATAATGCTCCACAGACTGGAGACTGAAGAAAAATAAGAATGTGCTTGACTAGAAAAATGAAGGATTTCACCTTCTTGATTTAATTGAAAGTAAGGAACGGGGATCCATTTAAGTATGTTACTTTCCATCATGCACCTCTCCCAACTTAAGTAATCCCTTTTACCATATCACAATTACCTAATATTTGTATGATTTTTATTATTTTCCCCATGCTTTTCCCCGTTTTAAGCTGTAAAAGCTAAAGAATTATTCAGTTTAAAACACTTGAAAAAAAGAACATAAGTTCGGTAAACTAAAAATTAAAGGAGCGAATTCTATGCGACAGCTACTTCAAGAAAGCTACTCTTCAAAACGACCTGTTGAAATTATTTATATGGACGATAAAGGATGTTTGACCCAGCGATTTATTATTGTGTATAAAATTTATCCTCAGAGCGTAAAAGCTTGGTGCTTACTAAGGAACGAGAAACGAACGTTTAAAATAGAGAATATCCTTTCATGCGGATTCAGCAATAAAAGAAAAAGCAGTTTTAGGCAGAAAGCTCACTCAATTTAAGAGTGGCTTTTTCATATCATTTCCTCTTATGGCGTGTGAGTTATTTTCATACACTATATCCACCAGAAAGGGGAATGAACATGACATTAAACCAAGGAAATAAAACTAAACACATCGCTAAAGGGAGAACGGAAAAAGATGATATGACAATGCAGGGTGAGAAAAACCAGCATGAAGCACAAAGTACCTCTTTGTCTCATAACAATTGTCGGGCAAACCTTGATGGAGATTAATCTAAGAAAGGAAAGCTTTCGTTTCCGAAGCTTTCCTTTTTTGTGTATAGCGCATTTTTAAGTTAACTCGTATTTTTCTGAGCCAATCACAATATAGTCTCTCGCTTCACGTGTTCATACTATCCTATCTCGCATCGTTCATTTTTAGGATCATTTTTCTAACGTTCTTGCAACATTGGTTCTACTATATTACTCATAAGCGAACCGCAGTTTTAACGGGAAAGAAAAGGGGAAATGAAAATAAAAATTTTGTGTTTCTTCATTATAATAAGAAAAAACGATCTGTTTACTAGTATTTAAATCTTTCGAAAAATCAAAATAAATAATGATTGATTTCGTCACTTTATTGTGGTTTCATAATAAAGTGTAAAAAGACCATTTTTCTTACAGAGAGAAATGAGATAGAGTGCTTCTGTGTTGATTCTTTCTTTTGAATATAGTATACATACAGGGGTATAGAAATTAATTGGGAGGAAAACATGGCGATACTATATATGAGCATAGGTATTTTACTTTTATTAATTTGTTACAGTTTTTATAAACGCTATGTGCCGGTGCAGGGAATAAAGAAAGTGACGACCGTCGACTGTGCTTCTACAACGGTTTCGTATGTAGATGTTCGTCATTTTCATGAAATGAAACAAAACCCCTGTCAAAAAGCAATTCATATTCCGCTTCCTTATTTAGAGAGACAGCATGAGGAAATTCCATATAAAGAAGTGGTCGTAATTGTTCCTGACAGCATTTCCCGAAATTTAAGCATTCGGCAGCTCAAAAAACATGGGTATCAGGTCAAGGGATACATGTGTGCGGAAAGATGTGTGTAATAAAAAGAACAGCAAATGACCCTTTATAGGGTTTCCTTTTGGAAAGCTGTGATATATAAGCTAAAAGATACCTGTGTCAAAATGGGTATCTTTTTTTGTTATGAAGATAAGAAGAGGGGCAGGGACCGGTTTCTTTTGGTTCAACAGCTACTGAGTCTTTTAGCGTATTTTTATGACAAAAGGTTTGAAAAATCCCTTTTGTGGTAAAAAAAAACGTAGTTCTCCTAGTGCATAGACAGAGGTTTAATAGGAAGTTATAATTTAGGCAATTACATAAAAGGGGAGTAAGCTAAGGAAGGTGAATAGATGTGCGAAAGATAAAGCGGTTGCTATTTCTGTTCATTTGTATAGCGGTTGTAATTGTTGCGTATGAGATGATTCGATATCCGATTGAAAACAATGCTGCAAGTGTGCAGCAGCATTTGCGAAATTGGGAGCATAAAGAAAGTATTGATGGTTCTGCAAAGATTACGCTGCAAGATTTTAAACGGGTTGATCACTCTAATACATACATAGCCTTATTCTCCATACCTGGTGATAAAGAAGGAATGGCCGTATTGAAGCAAGGATGGAACAAACGCCTGCGTATTGAAGTCAGTACCAAAATGAGCAATTTAGTGGATTATGATGATATCCATACAAATAAAGGGACATATGCGCTGTTTACCGGAACAAATAGAAGTAAACAAATTGAGCGAGTAAAGGCGGCTTTGGTGCACGATACATATACAATTGATGCCGCGGTTCCAAAAAGTGATTATTTTGTGCTGTATGAAAAGATACCGAGTCATATTAAACATCCGTTTCCAGCAACGACAACGCTGCTAGATAAAGCAGGGGATGATATCACGGTTAAAGAATTTATGGATCAAGAGCTGCGTGAATAACACGCAGCTTTTTTCTATAATAAAAGCTTTTTAAAAAAATTCACGTTTTGTTCATATTTTCGAAAGAAAGAATTTTAAGCAAAAAAATCAAATATTTGCTACAAAGTAAAGGGGAATTAACGGGCAAAATAAGTTTCATACAAGGCGTCACATTTTCTTTGAAAATTTGTCACAAAATATTCAATTATGTCGATGTGTATTGATATATCAATGTTGAAGCAAACATACAAAGCTAATTTTGCAGTTATTCCTAAAGAAATAGTTAAGAAATGGGAGCTGAATCCTTTTATTTACATTTATTCATACCAAATTATGTGATAGAATATCGCAAGGTTGAAGCACTCTAACCCCATTGGTACAGTCACTATATTAGAATATTTTTAATATAAAAAAATAAAGCAAAAGGGACGAAAAAAATGTCATTTTGTATTACAATAGTAGTGGCCTACAAATAAGGGGGAAGAGAGTCTGTATAAAAATGTCGTTATCTAGCGAAAGATAGCGCATTTTGAATGTTCATCAATATAGGCTTCGCATCATGTGTTGTTAGAAAGGAGAGTTTTAAGTGAAACCAAAAAAAGGATTTTGGAAGCTAGTAGGTTTACTATCTGCGCTTTCACTAGTATTTTTGAGCGGTTGTTCAAAGCTTGCTGTATTGAACCCGCAAGGTCCTGTTGCAAAAACGCAATCTGATTTAATCATTTGGTCTATGTGGATGATGTTGATCGTGGTTGTTGTCGTATTTGCTATTTTTATATTTGTTCTTGTCAAATATCGTGAAAAACCTGAAAACATGGACTATGAGCCACCTGAGCAAGAAGGTAACTTAAAGATGGAGGTTATTTGGACAGCATTCCCAATCATCATCTTAATTTTATTAGCAGTGCCAACTGTTAAAGCGATCTATTCTGCAGAAGAAGTACCGGCAGAATCAAAGGATAAAGATCCAATCGTGATTCACGTTACATCTGCAAACTGGAAATGGATTTTCAGTTATCCGGAACAAAATATCGAGACGGTTAACTACGTAAACATTCCAGCGGATACGCCAGTGAAATTTGAGTTAACAGCTCAAGGGCCTATGAACTCATTCTGGGTACCAGAACTTGGCGGACAAAAATATTCGATGAACAACATGTCAATGCCATTATACTTAGAAGCTGATAAGCCTGGTTCTTATATGGGACGTAGTGCTAACTTCTCTGGTGAACATTTCACTCAAATGCAGTTCGAAGTTCAAGCTCAAACGGACAAAGACTTCAAAGAGTGGGTTAGTGACGTAAAAGGTACAGCTGGTAAATTGACTGAAAAGAAATATGATCAAATCCTAAGCCCGGGCGTTGTTGGTCGTCAAACTTACAACGGTACACATTTAAAATGGATTGACCATGCAAAAGATGTATACATTCCTGGCAAAGAGCTAGAACGTGGTACAGGACATGATCACAGCAAGATGAAAGAAGACGAAAAAACGAGTAATGAAGAAATGGAAAACATGGATCACTCAAATCATGAATAACATTCATTTATTACACTAAATAACGTAATGATTGGGGGAAGACATAATGAAGCTAGATGAATTTTTCGTCACTGGCGAACCTATGATTTACGCTGCTGATGCAGCAATCGCTATGACGGTCATCGGTATCGTTTTTGTCTTAACATATTTCAAGAAATGGAAATGGTTATGGACAGAATGGTTAACAACAGTTGACCATAAAAGACTCGGTGTCATGTACATCCTTTCAGCTGTATTAATGCTTTTCCGCGGCGGAATCGATGGAATCATGATGCGTATGCAGCTTGCATTCCCGGGTATGAACATTTTAGATGAACATCACTACAACGGAGTCTTCACGGCTCACGGTGTTATCATGATCTTATTCATGGCAATGCCATTTATTATCGGACTAATGAACGTAATCGTTCCATTACAAATTGGTGCGCGTGACGTAGCATATCCGTTCTTAAACGCAATTAGTTTCTGGACATTCTTTATGGGAGCAATGCTATTTAACCTTTCTTTCGTAATCGGAGGAGCTCCTGATGCAGGTTGGACAAGTTACTTCCCGCTTGCAGGTAAAGAATTTAGTGAAGGTATTGGAAATAACTTCTATGCCGTTTCACTACAGATTGCTGGTGCTGGTACATTGATGACTGGTATCAACTTCTTTGTAACAATCTTAAAAATGCGTGCCCCTGGCATGACAATGATGAAAATGCCAATGTTTACTTGGTCAATCTTCATCACATCAATTATTATTATTTTCGCGTTCCCTGTATTAACAGTAGCGCTTGCACTTATGACACTTGACCGTGTATTCGGAACAGCCTTCTTCACAATGGCTAACGGCGGTCTTCCAATGATGTGGGCTAACTTATTCTGGATTTGGGGTCACCCTGAAGTATATATCGTTATTTTACCGGTATTCGGTGTCTTCTCAGAAGTTATCAGTACACATTCTCGTAAGAACTTATTCGGTTATAAAGCAATGGTTGTATCAATGGTCGGTATCGCATTCTTAAGTTACCTTGTATGGGTGCATCACTTCTTTACAATGGGTAACTCACCGTCAGTTAACTCGTTCTTCTCAATCACAACGATGTTAATCGCCGTACCAACCGGAGTTAAAATCTTTAACTGGCTCTTTACAATGTATAAAGGCCGTATCAAATTTACGACTGCGATGCTTTGGTCATTAGCGTTTATTCCAAACTTCGTAATCGGTGGGGTAACAGGGGTTATGCTTGCGATGGCATCAGCCGATTATCAATATCATAACAGTTACTTCCTAATTGCTCACTTCCACTATGTATTAATCTCTGGTACAGTGTTTGGCTGTTTCGCAGGTTTATACTTCTGGTATCCAAAGATTTTCGGTCACACGTTGAACGAAAAATTAGGAAAAATTTCATTCTGGATTTTTGTTGTTGGATTTAACGTATGTTTCTTCCCGCAATTCTTCCTAGGTTTAGACGGTATGACTCGTCGTATGCAAACTTATGCAGACAACCTTGGCTGGAACGGATTAAACTTAGTTTCAACAATCGGTGCATTCTTAATGGGTCTTGGCTTCTTCGTATTAGTAGTTAACTTATTATACAGTGCATGGAAAAACAAACGCGACACTGCAAACGATCCTTGGGATGGTCGTACACTTGAGTGGTGGACTAAATCACCAGTTCAAGCTTACAACTTTGCAGTAATTCCTCATGTGAAAGAAATGGATGCATTCTGGCACATGAAAAAACGTAATGAAACAGAAATTAAAGCAGAAGACTTAAAACCAATTCACTTACCAAGCAACTCTGGTGTGCCGTTTATCTCAGGTATTTTCTGGTTTATCGGTGGATTTGGCTTAGTATTTGAATGGATTCCAATGGCAATCGTTGGATTAGCAGGTATTTTTGCTTGTATGCTTGCTCGTTCATTTGATTATGATCCGGGCTTCTATGTAAAAGTAGATGAAATCAAGAAGGTTGAAGGAATTACAGGGGGTGACAAATAATGGCAGGACATTTAGATAAATCATTGCCGTTAGAATACCAAGAAGAACAAAGTCGCCTGAATATCCTTGGATTCTGGATTTTCTTAGGTGCCGAGATCGCGTTGTTCTCTACGCTGTTCGTAACGTACTTAACGTACCATACGCGCACAGCGGGTGGCCCTACTGCAGAAGAACTGTTCGTTGTTAAAGATTTTATGATCGAAACGCTGTTACTACTATTCAGTAGTTTCACGATGGGAATTGCCATCTTTAAAATGCGTAATAATGATTTAAAAGGACTTTTAGTTTGGTTCGTTATTACGCTTGTCCTTGGTGGAGGATTCCTTTTCTACGAAATTCGTGAGTTTTACATGTACGCAGTTCACGAAGGTGCAACAATGCAAACAAGTGCCTTCTTATCAGGGTTCTTTACACTACTTGGAACGCACGGTCTTCACGTAACAGTCGGTGTATTCTGGGCAATCAGTATTATTATTCAATTAGTAAGACGAGGATTAACACCAGTTACTGCTCGTAAAGTATTTATTATCGGTTTATACTGGCATTTCCTTGATGTTGTATGGATCTTCATCTTCACGCTTGTATACTTGAACGGATTGGTGGGATAAGACATGGAAAATAAACAAGGCCAAAAAGCAGGTTTTCCGCTTAGTCATGTATTTGGGCTTATCCTTTCACTAGCCTTAACATTCGCAGCGCTTGGTTTAGTAGTGCTAGCTGATCTATCAAGAAGCATTACGATGACTCTTATCATGATCCTAGCGTTATTACAAGCAGCAATGCAGCTAGTAATGTTCATGCACATGACTGAAAGTGAAAATGGTAAAGTACAGGTTGCAAATATTCTTTACAGTTTCTTTATTGCACTTTGTATCGTTGTTGGTACACTGTGGATTCTTGCAGCTCACTTTAACCATTAAAAATAAAACCACTTACTTCGGTAAGTGGTTTATTTTTTTTCATTCAGTTTATATTTCAACGTTTGATATTCTCCCGTGGGAACTTTTTTTACTACCTTTCCTTTATCATCGCTATAAACATTTACTTGTTCGTACACTTCAATTCGGTATCCGCCTCTTTTTTCTGTTTTAACATGAACTTCTTTGACTGACATATTTAATTGTTCCGCCTCGTCTTCATCTGCAGAGGTTTCAACAGCTCCTCCATCAAGTGAAAGGTGAGCTAAGCTGTCAAACGACTGCTGGGAATTGTTATCAACATAGCTTGTCACGACTAAAATGCCGGCAAAAAACAATACTAAAAAAAGCGTCCGGACTTTCATCTTCATCTTAAAACACCCCCGTAAACTGACAAACCAGCACGACTGCACCTAATACCCAAACGTAAATCGCAAACGTTTTTAACGAATGATGCTTTAAATAATTGATCATCCATTTTACCGCTACATAACCAAATAAAGCAGATGAAAGGGTGGCGACGAATAAAAAGAAAACGGAAAGCTGCTCGACTTCACCTGTGACTACATCTTTTAACTGAAGTAACACCGCTCCGCAAATGGCGGGAGTGGACAATAAAAATGAAAAGTAAGCGGCTGTTTCACGGTCTAATTTTCGCATTAACGCAGCTACCATCGTTAAGCCTGACCTGGATACAGCAGGGAATATCGCAGCTGCTTGAAACGAGCCGATAAAAAAGGCATCTCCGTATGAAATATGATCCATTTTTTTATAGCCATTTTTTACGGAATCACCAAACCATAACAGCAGTCCCGTCGCAAGAAATTCCCAGCCAATCGTTAAGCCAGATCTAGAAATACTGTCAAAATAGTCTTTGAACAAAAGACCAATTGCCACTGCAGGGATCGTTCCTATCACTAAGAGCCCTGTAAGCTTGCTAAAGGGATGACGAATAATATGCCATAGCTCACGCTTATAAAAGACAAACACAGCAAGCAGAGTGCCCATATGCAGCATCGTATCTAAATACAATCCTGCATCGTCTAATCCAAATAAGTGGCGCCCTAAATACAAATGCCCCGTGCTGCTTATCGGTAAAAACTCTGTAAGCCCTTGAATGATTCCCAAAATAAATGCTTCAAACCACGACATCTTATCACCTCATACAGCGTGTCCTTATTAGTAGTGTATAGAGGAAGTTCTGAGAACATGACAAAAACATGGAAGTATAGGCATTCATTTAGTGAAATAAATACATAAAAATAGGTCATAGTATAAGAAGAGACGACCATTCTTATCTCCATCTCATCCACAATGGAAAGAGGTGCTGAAAATGATACGAAAATGGGTTGCTGTATGCGTCGTATTCGCTGCTTTTATTTTTCCGCAAGCAGTAAGTGCTGAACAGCCAAAAGTAGAGGTATTTCAAATTGAAACGGGCAGAGTCGTTCGTTCAACGCCCAAACCTCCAAGTGTTCAAAAAGAAGCCGAAAAAAGTATTGCGTCCATTACTGGTTTATATAAAAAGGCAAGTCCGCTTCCTAAAAAAGGCTATCTTGTCAAAGTACCTCTTGATCCAGCCGTAAAAATTGAAAATAGTGCGGTCAACACGCTGGCAAGTGAAGTTATTTTTGTTCTTGAACCAAACCAAAAACCAATCATGATGGTATTTGACAATGAAAATAGAACCTATTTTTTTGAATTTACTCATGATTTAACTCTTCTCAGAAAAGCATTACAGCTATAAGTCATCGAAATGATGGCTTTTTTTTACATAGACAGTTGACAGTTTATTATGATAAATGTAATATATTTAGAAAAGTCAGAAATAATAAGGGGGAGAATTATGTGATAGCTCTACGACCGTTCTCCAAAAAAGACTTTAAACAGCTAATGGATTGGATTCCCTCCGAGTCATTTATGGTGCAGTGGAGCGGCTCTAGCTTTTCTTTTCCGCTTACTCCTAGACAGTTAAAACACTACATTCGATATGCAAATGAAGATGGTGCTTCTACCTATGCTTTTTCCGTCATAGATGACAATGAACAGCTTATTGGGCATATTTCTCTGGCTCACATTGATTATTATCATAAAACAGGAAGAATTGGCCGAGTACTGCTTGGTGAAAAGTATAGAGGAAAAGGGCTTTGCTCGCACATGTTTGAAAAAGTGTTAGCTTTCGGTTTTGAAGAACTGGGTCTTCACCGAATTTCGCTCGGCGTCTTTGATTTTAACGAGCGGGCGATTCAGTCCTATGAACGAATTGGCTTTACACGCGAAGGCCTTCTTCGAGATGTTCGGCTTGTAGATGGACAGTACTGGAGCTTAATTGAAATGAGTATGCTAGAAAGTGAATGGGCACAGCGTGATGTGCATCAAAAATCAGGCTAAAATCTACTAGTGAAAAGCCAGCTTCTCAACAAGCAGGCTTTTTTGACGTGTGTTTAAATTTCTCTAAAAAGGTATAAATTTTCATTCATTAAGGCATATAGAGAGTAAGTGATGTGTAAAGGAGACCGTATGAATGAAAAAATACAAAATAGGGATCTTAGCGGCATGTATTTTGCTCTTAGGAACCGCTGGATTTGGAATTGCCTATCAACAGCAAACATCTGCTAAAGAGCAGCCTCACTCGTTTAATGTACTAGTGATGGGCGTAGATGAAAGGCCAGGAGATACAGGTCGCTCAGATGTATTAATGGTGGTCAACTTAGATACGAGCCACAATAAAGCAAAAGTTATGCCGATCCCTAGAGATACGCGCGTGCACATTGATGGAAAAGGAACGGATGAGAAAATTAATCATGCTTATCGATACGGAGGCATTCCTTTAACCGTGCGCACGGTTGAGAACTTCTTAGATATCGATGTCGATTATTATGTGAAAGTAAATATGGAAGGCTTTAAAGGTGTAGTAGATGAACTTGGCGGAGTAAACGTTAAGAACCCGTTTCCTTTTGTGTTTGATTCATTTATCTTTCCCCAAGGAGAAAATGCGTTGAACGGCGAAAAAGCTCTTGCCTATGTGCGGATGAGACACGAAGATCCAAAAGGAGATTTAGGAAGAAATAATCGACAGCGTCAAGTAGTGGAAGCCCTATTAGATAAAGGAATGAACATGTCAACGGTGAAAAACATTCCAAGTCTCCTCACGCTTGTAAAGAAGCATATTCGAACGAATATTGATGTCAGCGATGCATTTACGATGTATAACATCATTAAGAATGGCCGGCCTGATTTCGAAACTGTAACGGTAAAAGGAGAAGGGCAAGTGGTAGATGGTACATGGTATTATGTTGTCAAACCATCTGAAAAAAAACAGCTGAGCGCTATGTTTCAACAAACCCATTAATAAAAAAGAGGGCTGAAGAAATTCAGCCCTCTTTTTATTCACCAATTTCTTCTTGACGCTGCAAGCAGGAAATTTGTTTTTTCTCTGGATGGACACCAAATGTATAGCCCCACGTTTGCAATTTATCTAGAATGATTTCGTCTTTTTTAAAGCCAAAGATCATCACCACATCTTGGTTTTCATCTAAAAGCAAATACTTTTCGTCTTTGCGCCACATCGTTAAGTTTGACGCGTAGAAAAGATTCCAGCCGTTATTCATGCGATGACCGGTTGCTTGGTTTTTATAGTTGACAATCATATTTCTTCCTCCATTAGTGAATCTTTCTAAAAGTAAAACTTCAAAGAATATTATAAACGTTCTATTCCTAGAAATCTATTATTTATCCTGTTGAGGGGAACTCGCCGTGATGTTTATAAAATACATGTGATAAAAGATTTAGTATATAAGGATATATTTGTATAAAATGAGAGTCAATAAGTAAGAAAACGGAGAAAAGAAGGGTCTAAAAGCGTATATAATTGAAAAAAATATAAGTTATCTAGCTTTAAAGACTTAAAAACACGCTTTTCAGACCATGGACATGCTTTTTCAAATTTCTACCTACAAGAAAGAAGGCAGAGATGCGAAATGTGTAGGTGAATCTAAATGAGTTTACGGTAAACATGAGGCCCCAAAACGTGGTACACGCTAGAAAAGGGGGAAATTCAACGATGTCAAAAAAAGCGCTATGGATTAAAAATGCTTCGCAAGTTGTAACGGCCAGAGAAAATAAAGGTCCTTTAGCTGGAAAAGAAATGAGAAACTTGACGGTGATTGAAAATGGCTCAGTCTGGATAGAAGGAGATCAAATTGTGACCGTAGGTACAACAAAAGAGCTAGAACAAAAATATGAAAGGGAAAGAAATGATGCAACGATTATTGATGCTTCTCATAAAATTGTGACTCCGGGTCTGATTGATCCCCATACGCACGCTGTGTACGCTGGCTCGCGTGAGGAAGAATTTTATAGGCGGTTTGAAAGGCCAACTTCTTACTTGGATTTATTAGAAGAAGGTGGAGGTATTCACTCCACTGTCGTTCAAACACAGGAAGAGTATGCGTACCGGATTTATCAGCAGAGCTATGAGCGTCTTACGTCTTTTCTAGCTCACGGAGTCACAACTATAGAAGTGAAAAGCGGGTATGGGTTAGAATTAGAAACAGAACTAAAACAGCTGCAAATTGCGAAAATGCTGAATGATACGCACGCAGTTGATGTAGTAAGTACCTTTTTAGGCGCACACGTCGTACCTCTTGTATATAAAAAAGATACGCAGAAATATGTCAATTTACTTATTCACGAAATGATTCCTCAAATCTCTTCTTATAAGCTTGCAGCATTTAATGATGCTGTATGTCTTCCAAATGCTTTTTCATTCAAACAATGCCAAGAAATACTCGAAGCCGGGAAAAGCCATGGCATGCTTCCTAAAATACATGCCGACCCCTTTGAATACTGCAGAGGAGCGGAGCTCGCAGCAGAGGTAGGAGCGATATCAGCAGATTATCTTTTGTATGCTTCTGATGAAGGATTAAAGAAACTGGCTGAAAAACGGATCGTAGCCACACTTTTACCGGGGAATTCCTTATTTGTTGGAATGAAATGGCCAGATGCTAGAAAAATGATCGATTTAGGCGTTCCGGTTGCTCTTTCTACAGACTGCAATCCAGGTTCATCTCCAACGACTTCACAGCAATTTGTGATGAACCTGGCATGTATGAATATGAATATGAGTCCTGAAGAAGTGCTTGTAGCTACAACTATTAACGCAGCGCATGCTATTAATCAAGGAGATAAGATTGGTAGTATTGAAGCCGGAAAACAGGCTGACTTAGCGATTTTTAATGTCTCTAGTTATCGAACCCTTCAATATCAGTATGGTTTAAATCATATTGACTGCGTAGTGAAAAAAGGAGAAGTAGTTGTAGAAAACGGAAAAGTTTTGTAAAACAAGTTTATAGAAAAAGAGAAAAGGGTAAAGAATAGAGAATTTGTCACACATGCAAAGGCAGGGAATTTAGATATGATTACAAAACAAGATGTTATTCCATTACTAAAAGAAGCTTGCCCCTCTTTTGAGCCAAGCGAAGAAGTGGACCTCAACGATAAAAACGAGCTGCAGCATGAATTAAGCCGTGTTGCGGGTCATTTAATCTCTCTTGAATATAATGGCCAGCTCCAGCGTGAACCGGACGTATTTGAAGCGATTGAACAGCTGTATATAGAAGGTGAAGCTGATGTGAAAGAAGCTGTTACAACAGGACTCTTTCAAGCAATGCATGAAATGATTATAGATCAGCAAATTAGTCCAGAAGAAATTGGAATGCTATTAAAACCTCACTCACTGAAGTGGTGGAAAACGATTGACCATTTCAGCGAAAACAGTGGTGAACAGTAAGGAAAAAGAACGTCATGGAAACATGATGTCCGTGACGTTCTTTTCTTTTACTGTTCTTTTTTCAGCTGGCGCTCTAAAATAAAAGGGCCAAACGGAATAACCGACATAAGAAATGCAAATAAAGAGCGGCCGATTGACCATTTATGCGCGAATTTTACATGAACGACTGCAAGAGCGTACAGCACAAAAAGTGCACCGTGTGCTGCGCCTACAACTGATACAGCTTCGGGTATGCCTGCTGCATATTTTAGCGGCATAGCAATGCCAAGCAGCAGCAAAAATGAAATTCCTTCTAAAATTCCTACTAAACGCAGGCGACCGATTGGTGATGTAAGAACCATGTTTTCTCCTCCCGTAACGACGGAATAAATTTCTGTATCAATGACAAAAATGTACCATAGCGAGCTCTTCATATACAAGCATCATTTGTATCTGTCACAAAAAAGTCGAAAACGCTTTAATTTGCTCTATAGAAGTGTTTGGTTTGAAAAACTGACATACTCTTGTGATGCAATGGATAAAAGAGCACACTATGTGTTGACAAGTTATTTTAATTATTTTATATGTATAGTATCGAAAACGTATGAGAGGATTTTTTATCATGACAAACCGAAAACAGCAGCGAGAGAAAATTTTAGATGCTGCTTTTGAAGTGTTCGGATCCAAAGGTTACTATGAAGCAAAAATGATTGATATTGCTAAACTAGCGGGTGTATCTAAAGGAACGCTTTACTTGTACTTTTCGTCTAAAGAGTCGCTTTATATCGCTGTGAACAATCGTTCGTTTGATGAGTTTTTGTATCATGCAAAGCGAAGAACGGATGAATGTCAAACGTTTTATGAAAAGCTGTATTCAGTTGCGAAGCATCACCTGCTCTTTTTTTACGAAACTAAAAAATATCCGGACTCTTTTTGGCAAGCCCCTCACCAAATGCCAGAAATGATGGGTCGTCTTCATCAATTTTTTGAGGATTATCACGGACTTGTTGCTAAATTGATTGAAGAGCAAAAAATAAAAAATGCTTTTTTACACTCACAAGCGTTTTGCAGCATGTTAAATGGGTACAGGATGGATATCGTTTCCGATGATGATATAACAGAAGAAGATATCATGAACTATGCGGAGTTCATTGTGAACTTATACATTGAAGGCTGCTATTTTGAGACCCAAAAATGACTCATCGGTACTGGTTGATAATGGAGGGATATGATGAATAACAGCAGCACAGTAATTAACTTTTCATATTTTCAAGAGCAAATCGTAACCAAGGTGAACACTGACAATACACTGCCGTTTTCTCTTGGATTTAGTAAAGGTGGACTTGTGGCAGAATGTCCATGGAGACTAAAAAACAAACGCAGCATCTTGCTTGGTCAAGCGGACTGGAAATCGCTGCATTCTGCCGAGCAGCGCCAGCAAGTCGAAGCACTGCTGCTTGGCCAGCACATTATCTCTATACAGTGGTATGAAGATATCGGTATACTTCGAATTACATTTTCTAATGGCTATGCGCTAGATATGTTTCACGACAGCTCTTTTTTTGAAGGTTGGGATTTATATGGTCAAGACGGCTTTTCCTTTATCTCGCTGCCAGGGGGAGCGTGCGACCATCAAATTTCAGTTTGTATAGACAGTTCATCAGCACATGAAAGGAGGTGAGTTTTTTTGCAAAAAACTGACCCACGGGTACTCTAAAATTGTTAAAAAAAATAAAACGGGTCTGCAGCTATTAAAGGATGAAGGTTTCTCAAATAACTTAGTTACGTAACGGAGGAAAAAGATGAATTTTTTGACGAGATTTAGTTTAAAAAATGCGGTAGCTGTGTTTATCGTTTCATTTTTACTTATTTTAGCGGGGCTATATTCATTTTCAAAACTAAAAATTGATTTACTGCCGAATATCGAATTTCCGCAGCTGTCCATTGAAGCAACGTATCCCGGGGCTTCTCCTGATGACGTAAATGAAAGCGTCACGTCGAAAATCGAAGACCAAGTGAAAGGAATTGAAGGCGTTAAAAGCGTACAAAGCGTATCGTACGAAAACGTCGGTATTATTAATTTAGAATTCCCGTTTAATACGGATTTAGATAAAGTTGAACAGCAAATTAACTCGTCGATAAAAGAATTAGATTTACCAGAGTCATCAAATGTAGACGTAAACCGTTTTTCATTTGGTTCATTCCCGATTTTCAACATTTCACTGTTTGCGAAAGATGATGCAAATCTTGAAAAAGTATTAAACGATGAAGTGATTCCTGAATTGAATAAAATTCAAGGTATTAACTCCGTCTCAGTTGGCGGCGTGAAAGAGGACCTTTTACAAATTACGGTCGATAAAGAAAAAGCAGCTCAAGCTGGCTTAACGCTTGATGAGATGAAAGAACAAATTAATCAAAAAGCTGTTTCATTCCCAGCAGGAGCATTAAATGGAAAAGAGCTTCAAATTCCAGTGCGAGTAGAAGAAAAAGTTGCGACGATCGATGCATTAAAGAAAATTCAGCTGAAATCTACGATGAACCCTGAAGCAAAGCCTGTGAAGCTTGGCGATATTGCCAAAGTCGAAGCCGTAACGGAACAAGGCGAATATACGCGCTATGACGGCAAAGATGCGCTGTCGATGGCCATCACAAAAAAACAAGATGCCAATACGGTTGAAGTGGCCAGCGAAACGATGAAAATTTTGAAAAAATATGACGATCAGTTAGACTACGCAATCGGCTTTGACTCAGCTGACGGTATTGAAAAGTCTGTTGAAACATTAGTGCGCGAAGGATTGCTCGGAGCATTATTTGCGTCACTCGCCGTGCTGATTTTCTTGCGTAACTTCCGAGCTACGATCATTGCGATTATATCGATTCCATTATCGCTGTTAGTATCAGCTATTTTCTTAAACCAGCTTGATATTTCACTTAACATTATGACACTAGGCGGAATGGCTGTAGCCGTTGGGCGCGTAGTGGATGACAGTATTGTTGTTATTGAGAACATTTTCAGACGCGTGCGCCGTTCAGAAGAAGGCATGAGCAATGAGCTTGTCGAATCGTCCACAAAAGAGATTTTAAAAGCGATTACCTCGTCTACGATTACAACGGTTGTCGTATTCTTGCCAATCGGCTTTGTAGGAGGAATTACAGGAGAGTTCTTCTTGCCGTTTGCCTTAACAGTTGTTTTTTCACTGTTAGCATCTCTTCTTGTAGCGATTACAATCGTGCCGATTCTAGCAAAGTTTGCATTTAAAAAAGTACCGCCTGAAGAAAAAGAAGGAAAGCTGCAGCGCGGGTATGCAAAAGCGATTGCATGGTCGCTTAATCATAAAATTAAAATTTTAATTTTATCCTTTATTTTACTGTTTGGTTCATTTGCGCTTGTGCCTTCATTAGGCTTTACGTTTATTCCAAATGAAGAACAAAAAATGCTTCAAGCCAACGTTCAATTACCGGCATCTACGTCCCTTGAAAAAACAAACGATGTATCCTTAAAAATTGAAAAGATGTTTGCAGACCAAAACGAAATTTCAGACGTGACCACCGAAGTTGGATCACGCGACTTTTCAACAGGTGTAAAACGCCCGAACCAAGTTGGCTATTTCTTGAATGTAAAAGAAGGCGTGAATGTTGATACGTTTATTGATAAAGTTCAAAAGAAAATGGAAAGCATCACGAAAGAAGAATCACCGAAAGCAACGGTTAATGTACAAGAAGCATCAACAGGAGGGCCTCCTACAAATAATAACGTAACGGTTGATTTATATTCTTCTAACTTAGATGACTTGCAAAAGGCAGCTAAGCAAGTGGAAAACCACTTAAACAAAGATAAACGTCTTAAATATGTAACAAATAACTTCTCAGATAAGCAAAAGCAGCTTGTAGTAGAAGTAGATCCTGATAAAGCCGCAGAGTATGGAGTATCTGGATTTCAGCTGCTCGGTACAATCTCTGATCAAACCAAACCAGTATCCGTCGGAGACTTAAAATTAGATAATACAAAACGAGCGGTTCAGCTTTCATACGATAAAGACCTTAGTTCAGTAAAAGAAATTAAAGATCTTCAAGTATTTACAGAACGAGGGCCTGTGTTAGTAAAAAATATCGCTGACGTTCGTACAATTGATACGTTCACTTCTATTCAAAAGCTCGACGGCAAAGTATTTGCGCGAGTAGAAGCAGACATCAAAGGCGATGATGTTCAAGCCGTGACCAAAGATGTTGTAGATGGAGTGAAAAAGCTAGACTTGCCGAAAGATGTGAGCTTGGACGGAGGAGGCGGAAGCGACGAGACAGTAGAAGTCTTCCAATCTCTAGGTCTAGCCATTTTAACAGCAATCGGCCTTGTGTATTTAACAATGCTCGTTACGTTTGGAAAAGCGCGTATTCCATTTATCATTTTATCGTCACTCATTTTTGTGCCAATCGGTTCGTTAGTTGGTCTAGTACTTGCAAAAGAACCGCTGTCCGTCAGCGTCATGATTGGATTCTTAATGCTGATTGGAATTGTTACAACAAACGCGATTGTGCTTGTAGATCGAATTACCCAAAATCGTGAACAAAAAAGCATGACAATCCGTGAAGCCCTTATTGAAGCTGGGAAAACGCGCTTGCGTCCAATTTTAATGACGGCGTTTGCTACCATTGCTGCATTAATTCCGCTGGCGCTTACTACATCAAGCGGAACGCTGATTTCAAAAGGCTTAGCTATCACGGTGATCGGAGGGCTTGCGTCATCTACTCTTCTTACCTTAATTATTATTCCAGTTGTATACGAACTCTTCTTCGCAAGACAAGTAAAAAGAGAAAAACAGCTGGAAAAAGAAACGACATAAGAACTATTTTCTAATAGAGGAAAATATGACCATGTACTATATGTTATAATAAAAGTACGTTTTAACCCCTTATATTATAGAAAAAGAAGCGGCGCTTTCGAGCGCCGCTTCTTTTTTATGTAAAATCATTATTTACAAAAAATGATTAAATGTCTTGTATGGAGGGAAAGAGTGTTAACAGGAAGCTTTACTATATCATCGTAGAGTTATCTAAAAAACATACAAAGTACAGGAGTGTCGTTTTCGTGAGTTCAACAAAGAAAGTTGTATTTATCAGTTCCATTATCTTAAATGTCCTTTTCATAGGTGTTTTTGCTTTTTATGCAAGTAGCAGCAGCGCGATGAAAAATCCGCTGTCATCTAAAAATTCGTCTAAGCAAAGCTATAGAGATAATCCTTATTACATTGAACGGACCACTTTGTTCAAGCAATTAAGTATTCCTAAAGAGTCAATCGTATTTCTCGGTGATAGCATTACCCAGCGCTCTGAATGGAGCGAACTTTTTCATAATAAGCAGATTGTCAATCGAGGCGTAGCTGATGATACAACAGAAGGGGTATTGCATCGCCTAAAAAGTATTACAGATGCTAAGCCAAAAAAGATTTTCTTGATGATTGGCATTAACGATTTAAATGAGCAAAAATCTGTAAAAAAAACCAAAGCCAATTATGCTGAAATTCTTGAGCGTATTCATAAAGAATCACCGAATACAAAAGTCTATATTCAAAGTGTACTGCCCGTTAACAATAAAAAATGTGGCGACGCAGTGGACAATAAAGATGTTATCGCATTAAATAACTATTTAGAGCGTCTGGCTAAGAAACACAACGATTCTTACATTGATCTGTATTCGAAAGTATCTACACATAATCAGTTGAAAAGTAATTTCACGGTTGATGGTCTTCATTTAAAAGGCCAAGGCTATGCTATTTGGAAACAAGAAGTTCAGGCATACGTAAACCAATAAAAAAAAGCGCTCCTTTCGGAGCGCTTTTTTTTAGATAAGCTCTGGTAAATGTTTTTTAGCATCGTATTCCACAAGAGCATCATCGTTTTTAATACGCTGTAAATAATCAGGATTTGAAATAAGCGGGCGGCCAATAGCAGCTACGTCGATCCAGCCGGCTTGCAGCGCTTTTTCAGCTGATTCAGGCGTTAAGTCACCTACACCGATAATCGGTCCATCCCAGTACTTACGCGTAATTTCATAAAGATTTTGACCGTTTTGAACATCTTCATAAAAATCCAGCATAGACGGATGAATGATCTCAATTCCTGTTTCTTTAAATGCTTCTGTATACGTTTGAATAGCTTTTTCAGTGTCGTCCCAGCGATAGTCGGGTTTATCAAGCTTATGAGGAGAGAAGCGAATCACAACGCGCTCTTTTCCAATGGCGTCGATAACAGCAGAAATCACTTCTTTCATAAACGTTAATCGCTTTGCAAGGTCGCCTCCGTATTCATCAGTGCGTTTATTAGACCAGTCTGAATTAAACTGATCGATTAAATAACCGTGAGCACCGTGAATTTCAACGCCGTCAAATCCTGCTTCAATGGCATTTTTAGCGGCTTGAGCGTACTGTCCTACAACTTCTTTAATATCTTCTTTTGACATTTCTTCAGGCTCTTCGTAGGGCTTGCGGAAACGAGGCACTTGGCCTTGTGCTGCAATAGCGGAAGGGGCCTGAGGCTTATGTCCATTGATTAACCCGGAATGACTCAAGCGGCCAACGTGCCAAATTTGAGCGATAATCGTGCCGCCTTCTTTGTGAACAGCTTCTGTTACAGGCTTCCATGAATCAATTTGTTCTTGGGTATAGATACCCGGAACGCCAGGATTTCCTTTTGCGCGTTCGCTGATAACAATTCCTTCACTAATAATTAAGCCAATACCATCCTTTGCGCGGCGACGGTAGTAGTCTACAACGTCCTGACCGACTACGCCTGTCTCTGGATCAGCAAAGCATCTTGTCATCGGTGCCATTGCTGTACGAGTTTGTAAATCAAATGCTTCAATGTTTGTTGGTTCGAATAATTTTTCAAATTTACTCATTTTATATTCAGCTCCTTAAGAGGAAAGTGTAGCTGCGAACGTTTTTGCAGCGGGTTCAGTTTATTGTAACAGGGGATTTGTTTTATCTTCAAACATTTCGCCTTCCGAAAAATGTTCACAAAAAAAGCCGGCTGTCTTTACAGCCAACTTTTACAACATTAATGCTGTTTGTTAGGAAGTTTTTTCTCAGGGTGGCCAGTAGCTTGACCCTGCTTATTTTTAAGCTGCTTTTCTTGATTATCGTTCAGCTTTTGAACAAATTCATTTGTGTTTTCCATTATTCAAACCTCCTTTATTAGCTTTCCCTGTTACTATAACCCATTGCACTCAAAAACATGACCCCAATCCGCTAAAAGCCACTCCGTATATGCATCCGTATATAGAAATTAATAGGAAAATCGTGTATACTGTTGTAAAAATAACGTTAATGTTTCGTGAGTTTATAACTTCTTATTCATTCATGAACAAGAAAAGGTGTTACGCAATGAGTGATTTTTTTAGCGGGAAAGAAATGTCGTTTATTTTAATTTTGACATTCAGCGTGTACATATTTGTGTGGAATGTTCCCCTTCAGGCAACAAATGCCATGATGATTTACTTTATCCTGCTGTTTTTGTATACAGTCAGTAAGCTGCTTTTTTCTCCTCAGTTCCGACAATTTCCGCTTGTTAAAGTGCTATTGGCCATTTTATTCGTTCTTATGCTGGCTGAAATAATCGTTGCTTATAGCACTCATAGCATAAAGATTACAGATTTACGTCATATTTTTGATTATTTCAGTCATATGGATTTGTATTCATAATTTTTTTGAATAGCTTTGTTAACATGCTTTCGCAAACTATAGGTCTCTTACTTTTGAACATACAAGAAGATGAAAAAGCAGGGTATATTGTATATAAAGCTTAAGAAACGCCTCTATTCTTCAGCTTTTTCTCTTTTAAAGGAGTAGGAGGTCTTTGTTCATGACCATGCTCTTTCAAAAATTAACTATCGTTCATTGTACGCTTAGTAAAATGAGTATAAAAGATAAAAAAGGAGAGGCGCATGAGGGATGTAGTTTCCAAAAAAACAAGGCAAAATATTCATCGAGACATTGAACAAGGGAACTTAGGAAAAGTGAGAGACCGCCTGCACGGTTTGCTCGTTACATATCCAAATGAGCTGTCTTTGCGAAAAGAACTCGGAGATATTTATTATCGTCTTCAAGACCTTCAAATGGCAGGGCGCTACTGGTATTTAGAAAAAGAAAAAACAGTGGAAATGACTCGCGCTTGTCTGCTCTTTGAAAAGAAGTGCGGCGATAATCCAGCTGTAATTGCACGAGCATTAAAATTCAAAGGAGACAAAGAGCAAATTCACGATTTACGTATTCAGGAAATGCTCTCACAAACTCAGCGTACGGTCATAGAAAAATTGATTGAACCGCCGGAGGAAGAAACGATAGGGGATAAGCTTATTGTAGCTGGATGCGCGTTGATTTTTCTTACAGTCGTCAGTTTTCTAATCATTGGTGTATATACCGTTTGTACATGGGTTTTTTTATGAGAAAAAGGTGCACATCAGTGCACCTTTTCTTTATGAATGTTGCTTCACTACGTGATTGATAATTTGCTCGGCTGCTGCAGCCGGGCCAGATGCCTCTTGGAAACTTGCGTTAATTTCTTTAATTCCTTTTTTATAGGAATCTTCACTGACAACTTCGTCAACGGCATTTCTTAAAAGAGAAGCATTTACCGTTTCTTTTGCTAAGCGATACCCGGCGTTTAGTTCCACGAGCCTTTGAGCAACGAGAGGCTGATCTTTGCCATGAGGTAAAACGACCAGCGGTACGTTAAAATGAATAGCTTCATTTACGCTGTTCATGCCTCCGTGCGTGACAAAAACGTCCGCTTCTTTTAACACGTCAAGCTGGGGAACATAAGACGAAATAATAAAATGCTCCGGGGCTTTTTTAATTTTTTTAAAATCAGCTCGATCGCCCGCGGCAATCACAACTTTTCCATCAAAGTCGCTAAATGCGTCGATGCACAGGTTGAAAAAGCCTTCTACATCATGAAGTACCGTTCCCATTGAAATATAAAGAACTTTTTCGTCTTTTAGTTTTTCTAACGGAAAATCATGAGAGCTGTGACGCTGTGGAAAGCTTGGCCCAATAAATAAACATGAGTCATCAAAATGTTCATGAAGAGGCTGGAAAAAGCGGCTTGTGTACACGACCGTTAATTCGCCTTCATTGTTCATAAATTGAAGCAGATTTTTAGGCTCTACGCCAAACTGATTTTTAAGCAAGCTGAGCCCGTACTGAGCTTGTTCATCCGGCTGAAATGGAACGCCTGAATCCGGATGAAGAGGCATCATTGCTAAGCGGCCTTTTGGCATTAAAAAAGAAGCAGATGAGACAATGCCGGGAATCCGCAAATAATCACGCACTAATTCGCCTGCTCCAAACTTGTCGTAGAACACAAAATCAAATTCAATTTTTTTTGATAATGTATGAACAAGCTTCAGCGTATCTAAAGAAGTTTGGATGTGGATGTTTAAAAAAGCGTTGATTCCTTGAGGAGTTTCAGGCCTGATGGATACACCGCTTAATAAGTCTGGGTGAGTGTGTACGATAGCCCCGGCGTTTTCAAGGCGCTCTTTAAATCGCTCGGCCGTAATGTAATGAACGGTATCACCTCGGTCTGAAAAAGCTTTTACCATTCCAAGCGTTGGGTTTACGTGACCTTCAGCGGGAAAGTTGATCATTAAAATGTTTGCCATTTTTTCACTTCACTTTCGGTAAGATTTCTTCAAGCGTAATCAAATATAAGGAAGTTGACAACTAATTTGGTTAGCCCATTTATTTTTTAACTCACTTCCTTTGTGTATAAAATGTGAAAAAATATAACTTTTTTCCTAAAAAATAACATAATTAAACTGAGTTTATGATAGAATTTTGAGAGCACTAGAGAGAAAGAATCATTTTTGGAGGTTGCTATTTTGAGTACGTTATCAACAAATTCAGAACCAGTTTTAAAGCCTAAAAAGAAAAAAGAGTTTACTTACTTCACATTGCTTCTATTTATCGTGTTGGGCTTTGGACTGCAAATCATAGCCGGAATTGGAGTAGCTGTTTACGATGAAGTTACGGGTTCAAATATGACAGGGATTTTATTAGAAGGACCCTATGCTCTGCTCGTAGACGCAGCGTTTTTTCTAGGAGTTGCGGTGCTTTATAGACCTGTGCGCAGATTTTTAAAGCCTATGTGGAACTTCTCAGTATTAAAAGAAAGAAAAACGTATGTATATATTGTGGCAGGCTTTTTAATTGTAGCCGCGGTGCAGTACGTGATGCTTTCATTTTTAAACGTAGAAAGCGCAGATCAGCAGCAAAAAGATTTAAATCAAGGCAGTTTTAATGAAACGCTGCTTTCAAGCTGGATATTTTTTATAAGTGTAGCAGTTATCACGCCTATTAAAGAAGAACTGCTTTATAGAGGTGTTTTATGTGGTTTCTTAACCAAACGCCACCACGTGCTTGTGGGCATTTTCGTTTCCGCTCTTGTATTCGGTCTTTTACATATTGGCTTTCCGATTACAGCTACCGTCATGGGACTTGTCTTTGCCATTATTTATTATCGAACAAAATCTATTTTCCCATCTATGATCCTGCATATGCTGTGGAATGGATTAGTGAGTATAACCGTGTTCTTTTAAAAGAGGCTGAAACAAAGTAGTTTCGTTGAGGGAAGATCCGAACGATGAATCGTTCGGATTTTTTTATTGATAGGATGTACCTAAGTTTCATGTATGTAGCTCTTTCTAGCTGTTGATTGGATGGATTTTGTTATGTCTCAATTTCTTTTTATTTCGATAAAGACGCCGAATGCTTTACGCGGATTTTCCCGACTATTAATAATCCAAGAGGGTAAAACAGCCCAAATAACAGACTGTACGGAATCCACGTATCTCGGTCCCACGTTTGTTCATATGGAATGCTTGGATACACGATAAGTGAAAATGTAACGGCAATAATGCCTAGTGGAAGAGTTAAAATTCGGTAGTTTTTTAATTCAAGAATTTGAGCAAGTCCAGAAACGGTCGCATAGTAGTAGAGAGACGTTTTAAAATAAAGAGATAAAAACCACATAATAGCCATAATGACTTCAATGTTTTTTAGAAAATCCGCGACTTCGATCCGCCTTGCAAGCTCATAGCTTGGATATAAAGCGATACGTGTATACGTATTTCCAAGTACAAGAATGCCAAGCAACAAGATAATAATCATAATGCCTCCACCGATTAAGCTTCCTGTAAAAAAAGCGCGATTTCGCTGATCTGGTTCCGCTACGTGAGCAGGGAAAACGGTTAGCAATACAATAAAGGTGAGAGAAGTAATACTTGTAAAGACCAGAATAGATCTGATAATAGGCTTAACGCCCACCTCTAACAAAGGCTGCAAATTCTCATAATGAATTTGAGGGAAGATCGAAAAAACTAAGATTAAAAACGGAATAACAAACCAAGGAAAGAGAATTTCAGCACAGCGGGCAATCGTTTCAATGCCAAGCCGAACACCGACAATCACAATTCCCATAAACAAAATATGAACAGCAAGCATAGGCGTTTGAATAATAATTCGAGTTGTTAGAAATGAGCCCACGTAAAACAAAACTTGACTGCAAAAAAGAAGAGTAGAAGCGACAAATAAAAGAGAGACAAACTTTCCTAGCCACTTGCCTAAAATGGCTTCGTTTAGTTCTATAAGGGTTTTATTCGGATAAAGGCTAGAGAGTTTGATATACATCCATACAAGTAAAACGCCTACAACTACGCCTAAAATAGCTGAAATCCATGCCTCTTGTTTAGAATCAGCCGTTAAGCTTCCAGGCACGACTAAAATAGTATCGCCTAAGCTATAAAAAATAACGAGTATTCGAAACTGTGCTGCGGATAATTTCATCTGACTATGCATGTTGTTCACTTCCTTTTACTTCAGCAGACTGAACAAAAAATCACTAAAAGGTTTTAATAAAAAAGCAATGCCGTCTCCGGGGTTGGGGATTTCCACACCGCCGTATTTTAAACTAACAATCAAAATACTTACTGTGAACAAACTCCAAAAAATTCGCTTTTCTTTTTTATTGTTCACTTTTTTTAAATAAGGTATTTCTACTAAACAAACAGATGCACAAAGTAAAAAAATCCCTAAAAATATAAGCATGTATCAACCTCAATTAGTAACCCTTCAAAAATAATGAAGGGATGTTAAAGACGTTTGTGTTTCAAAGATAGTATGAACCAAAAAGGCTTCATTTATGAAAAGTGAGACTAAAGGCAGGGCAAAACCGTGTTATAATGACCAAGTTGAGCGTTATAATAGAAAAAACAGCATGATTACAAACAAGTAGATACATAACAAGGTAAGGATGGGAGAGATATATATGGCAGATGAGCTCAAAAAAATGCTAGATGACAAAGAAAAGGTGCAGCTTATTATCGCCGCTGTTGTGATGCTTGGAGGCCTGGTCGTTTTGTTAAAAAGCGTTGCAACAGGGCAGGCCATGGGTCAAAAATGGCTAGAAAGTCAAGGGAACGCAGACACGGATCTCTATCTTGAAACGATAAAAAGCTACATACATCTGTATCAAATTGTGGGTGGCGTCATGTTTGGAGGAGGCCTTTTCACGTTACTTCGTGCTAAGCTAAAGAAATAAAGCGGCAGCAAAATAAAAGATCATAGTCCAAAAGAAGCGTCATATCTTTTTAATAACTTAAAAAATAGTGAAAAGGAGTTATGTATGAATAATGAAGAAAATACACCGGCTTATCATCTGTTTATGATGATAGGAGCGCTTGCTATGCTGATTTTTGGTGTGGTCGGTTTCTTTATTCAGTATCCTGCTACGTTAAGTTTTGTGATGTGTATTGGCGGAAGTATTATATTTTTGCTGCATTTATTTGAATATATGAAACCTAAAAATGAACTATAGCATCTTCAAACGAGGAAATCTAGAAGCAAAGGAAGATGAGAAATGCGGAAACACCGTACGTATGAAACGCTAGTTGATCTTTATCAAAAAAGCGCCAAACTTCATTATGAAATCGATTATCGAGATAAAAAATCTGTAAAAAAAGGCAACCGAGCGGCAGAAGATATGAAAAAAATTGCGCAGCTCATTCATTTATATTATCCAGGCATGCTATTTGAATTTTCAACACTGCTGACAAATCCTACTTATCGAATCGACCTATGGGCTGCACATCATATTTTAGAAATTATGAGCTATTCACCAATGCTTGAGGACAACGCGCTTTCCGTCATCGAACGCTACGCCGACGAAAATGATTTTACGGCTTTAGGAAATCGCATGTGGTTAGATCAGTGGAGAGAAAAACAGCGCTAGAATTAAGCTAGGCAAACCAGATTAACTAAAAGGAAGATAGATATATGAGTTTACGTATATTAAAGAACGGAATAGGCGTCACTATTCGAGGAGCAGAGCCAAAAGACGCAGAGAAAATGATTGCTTTTTACAACCGGGTAGGCGGAGAAAGTGATTTTCTTTCATTTGGAGAAGGGGAGTTTCTTAGACCTGTTTCAGAGTATGAAGTATTTTTAGCTTCTGTAAAACGAGAGCACAATTCTCTTATAGTTGTGGCTGAAAAAGAAGAGGAAATCATTAGTATTGCATCCATCACCTCGTCTCAAAACCCGCGTAATAAGCATGTGGGGACCCTTGGTATCGTGGTAGAGAACGCTTATAGCGGGCTAGGGCTAGGAAGACAGCTCATGATTGAGCTGATTGAATGGGCACGTACGAATAAACAAACAAAAAAAATTGAACTGGTGACGCGGGAAGATAATCAAAGAGCTGTTGCTTTATACAAGCAGCTAGGTTTTCAAACAGAAGGGTTAAAAGAAAAAGACACCTATATAAATGGCGTGTACTATAATACAATGCTTATGGGGCTTCATTTATAAAAAGAGGCTGGAACAAAAGTAGTTTCGTTAAAGGAAGGTCCGAACGATGAATCGTTCGGATCTTTTTATTGGTATGGTGAATAGGGGCTTAATCTATTTAATTCCTTCTAGAAGTTGATTGGAATGGTTTAGCTATACCTAAATCTTTTTTGCTTATTGTTTTTTAGCATCAGCAAATACACTCATCGCCTCGTTCATAAATTTCGCTAATCCTTTTCCATAGCGGTCAATGTTGGTTGTAAATCGCTCATCTTGCACATACATTTCTCCAAGACCTTTAAAAGCCTCTAACGAATACGTTCCAAAGTTCTCATTTAAAAATTGATACCATGTCGCAATAGCTTTTTGAGCTTCTGTAGATGATGGTGACAGATCACGAAGCGAAGCTAAGTGAGTGTAGATACTTTCCCATTCGTTTGACATGTGCTGCTGCTCTTCTTGTGAAAACCTTTGTACTTTTTCATTCGCTTCATCTACCCGGTGGTTTCCCCAGCGCTTCCGTGCTTCTTCTTCGTATGGGTTATGCGAAAAATCCAGTCCTTTAAACCGCTCTTTTTCGTTCATTTCAATCGCTCCTTCTTCATATTGAATCGTTTTATTAATGGTTACGATCATTTGATCGAGCCGACTGCGTTTTTCAATCAGCATGTTTTTTTGCAGTATCAACGCTTCTGTGCGATTAAACGTCGGGTCTGCTATAATCTCGTGAATTTGTTTTAAAGGGAAGCCAAGTTCTTTAAAAAATAATATTTGCTGAAGCATATCCAGATTAGCCGGTGAATAAAGCCGGTAACCGGATTCACTAACGGCATCAGGTTTTAATAGCCCGATTTCATCATAGTGATGCAGCGTGCGGACGCTGATTCCTACTAAGTCAGCAACTTCTTTTACTTTTCTGTTCATTCTTTCATCTCCCTTCTGAAATCTACTATAAAATATAACGCAGCGTAAGGGTCAATACTAAAAAAGAAATAATTGACTTTTAGTTTATATGCATTTATATTTAATTAGCATTAACTATTTATAACATGAAATAAATAAGCAAGCCTGGAGGAATAGATGTGACAAAAAGCAATCAGTATCTTGGAGAGATTCGTTCATCGCTTCAAGTGCTATTTGAAAAAATGCAGCCCGAAATGATGGAGAGTTTAAATGAGCATGAGATGACTCCTACGCAACTATTTGTTCTTTCTTATTTAAAGAAAGTAGGGAGCAGTAAGGTTTCTCAAATTGCAGAAATGATGGATGTCAAACCGAGCGCCGTGACTCTTTTAGTAGATCGTCTCGAACAGCACAATTTTGTTGTAAGAGAACATAATAAAGAGGACAGACGAGTCGTTGATATTACCTTAACGGAATTTGGGCATCGCAAGCTTGAAGATGTGCTGAATAGTCGAAAAGCCATTATGGACCGCTATCTTTTGCATCTAACAGAAGAAGAGCTTTCCATGATGGCTTCTATTACGAAAAAGCTTGCAACGTCAGCTGCTTCTTATAAAGAGAAGCAGCAGTAACAAAAAAGAGGAGAGACACACGATGGAAAATCAAAAAAATTCAAAGCGCACGCTTTTATTAATTGGCTTAATTATTGCGATGTTCTTTTCTGCACTTGATGGAACCATTGTCGGAACAGCTATGCCAAGAATCGTAGGAGATCTTGGTGGATTGAGCATGATGACATGGCTGACAACAGCCTATTTATTAACGTCCACAACGGTTGTTCCGATTGCAGGGAAACTCGCTGATTTAGTAGGACGCAGAGTAATTTATGTTACAGGACTTATTATTTTTATGGTTGCTTCTGCTTTATGTGGAATGGCAAATAATATGACAGAGCTTATTTTATTCCGTGCATTACAAGGAATTGGCGGCGGCGTTATGATGCCGATGGCAATGATTGTAATCGGTGATTTATTTACAGGAAAAGCACGAGCAAAATTTCAAGGAGTATTTGGAGGAATTTACGGTCTTGCTTCTGTCATTGGTCCACAAATTGGCGGATGGATTGTTGATTCACTGAACTGGAAATGGGTGTTTTACATCAACTTGCCGGTAGGGATACTCGCTACCGTTTTTATTGCACTGGGACTTCAAGGAAAGAAACATACGGGACCTGTGAAATTCGATGTAGCCGGTATGTTCACAATGGTTATCGGAGTAGTGAGCTTGCTTCTGGCCCTGAGCTTTGGAGGAAAAGACTACGACTGGAACTCTTGGCAAATTGTTAGTCTATTTACACTGGCTGTTGTTGGGATCATAAGCTTTATTATTGTGGAAACGAAAGCGAAAGAGCCGATTCTTCCGATGTATTTATTTAAGAATCGAACGTTTACGCTTTTAAATATCGTTGGCTTTTTTATGAGCATCGGCATGTTCGGAGCCATTACGTTTGTTCCGTTCTTTATGCAAGGAATCGTTGGAGTCAGCGCCTCGGAATCAGGTACCATTATGACGCCGATGATGATTTCAATGATCGTAACGAGTATTATTGGAGGGCAGCTTGTTTATAAAGTTGGAATCAAACCTCAAATCGTAACGGGTATGCTTATTATGGCAGGAGGGTTCTTTTTATTAACAACATTAGACCTTCATACTAGCAAGCTTGTTGCCACTTCTTATATGGCCATAATCGGTTTGGGAATGGGGCTTGTGATGCCAATTTTAACGCTTGCTCTTCAAGAAAGCTTTTCAAAAGAAGAGCTCGGTGTGGTTACATCATCAAGTCAATTTTTCCGTTCAATTGGAGGAACGTTCGGTATTACCATTTTAGGAGCGGTAATGAATGCAAAATCAGGTACACTTCTTACTGACAAACTCGTTCCATATTTAAACACATTGCCTGCTCAAGCAAGTGCTTTTGCAGACGGGTTTAAAAAAGCGATTGATACGAATCCTGAAAGTGTGCTGCAGATGCTGTTTAGCCCTGAGGCGCTAAAGAATATCCCAGCTGCGCTTTCAGACAGCATTGTGCCAATTTTGAAGACCTCGCTAATGAGCGCATTGCACAGCGTCTTTTTCATGGGCTTAGCTTTTATTGTTTTAGGGGCGGTATGCACATTATTCTTAAGGCAGATCAAGCTTTCAAATAAAAAAGCCGAAGAAAAACCAGAAGAAGGCATTGCTGAAGTAGAGCCATCACATTAAAAAAAGCGCACAAATTTGTGCGCTTTTTTCTATATCAACTAGTGGTTTCATTGGGCTTACGAAGAAAAGGGGATTGTTTAGACGTGTCATACGAAATTTGATCAAGTAAATACGTTAAATATAAGTTCAGTTCAAACCTATCTTCTGACACAAAATCTGTAAGCGCTTGCTTATTATCTTTCCACATGGTAATTCCTCCTTAATTTTACATACTAATGAATGGATTTAATATCAGAAAGCAAAAGGGAAACAACGGCTTCATTTTCGTCTTTTACGGATAGAATTTGCTGATGGAGATTTAAGTTGTGCACGCGGCCTTTGCACGTTTGCAACGTTCCATCTTTATAGTAAGAAACAGTTATCGTCCCACTTTTCGTTAATTCTCGCAAAAACATTCAAGAAGCCTCCTTAAAAAAGATTACCTGATTTAAAAGCCAGTCCTTTCATTTGAGATGAGCAAAAGGGAATTGTATGTACTGCAAGCTTCCCTTTATATTCTTCAATGTGTATGAATAGATCGAATAAAAGGTTGCTAGCTCACCTATAAAATGTCCTAAATTTCAGAATATACTGTCTTTTTCGTATAGTGTTTTTTAAAAGGATTAATGTTACATTTATTATGTAACATTCTGATGAGAAAGAAAACCGTTTCTACAAAACTTCTCTAAAAATTACAAAATATTCATATTTATGTGAAGGATGTAGAATGAGCAAATATAGAAGTAACTGCGTTTATAAAAAACGTAACGACAGCTTCAAATATTAATGATCTTAATACTAGTTATCAATTATATGTATTTTACTAATTTATTCTTCTCCGATAAAATGCAGGTAGACGAATTTGATAAGAATTTTCTAATGATTTATATAATTAAATTTGATATAATCTATAGGAATAATAATGTATGAAGGGAAACATCATTGATTAATTAGACACAGGTATTAAATGTTGTTGAAGATGATTCGTAAAAGCATACATATTTAAATTATATATTTTTGTGAGGTGGACAGTGTTGCAACTTAAGGTAGTAAACAGCCCTTTTAATCAAGAACAAGCAGATTTGCTTAATCGCCTTCTGCCGACATTAACAGAAGCACAAAAAATGTGGTTGAGCGGTTATTTAACAGCATCTCAATCTACGTCTGCCGAAGGAACGCCAGACGTTTCTACAGCAGCGCCTGATCAAACGAAACAGACGGTTTCAAAAGACGTAACGATTCTTTACGGATCACAAACAGGAAATGCTCAAGGACTTGCTGAAAATACAGGCAAAACGCTTGAAGCAAAAGGTTTTAATGTAACTGTATCTTCTATGAATGATTTCAAACCAAATAATTTAAAGAAACTTGAAAATTTATTAATCGTCGTAAGTACACATGGAGAAGGAGAGCCGCCTGATAATGCCCTGTCTTTCCATGAATTTCTTCACGGCCGTCGAGCACCAAAACTTGAGAACTTCCGTTTCTCTGTCTTATCGCTTGGAGACAGCTCATACGAATTTTTCTGTCAAACAGGAAAAGAATTTGATGTGCGCTTAGCAGAACTTGGCGGTGAAAGACTGTATCCGCGCGTTGACTGTGATTTAGATTTTGAAGAGCCCGCGAATAAATGGCTTAAAGGTGTTATTGACGGATTAAGCGAAGCAAAAGGACACAGCGCTTCGGCAGCTGTTCCAGCGGAAGCTCCTGCAGGAACTTCACCATATTCAAGAACAAATCCTTTTAAAGCAGAAGTGCTTGAGAACTTAAACTTAAACGGCCGCGGATCAAATAAAGAAACGCGACACTTAGAACTATCTCTAGAAGGTTCAGGTTTGACGTATGAACCAGGAGACAGTTTGGGTATTTATCCTGAAAATGACCCGGAGCTTGTTGATCTTCTTCTTAACGAATTCAAGTGGGATGCAAGTGAAAGTGTAACGGTTAATAAAGAAGGAGAAACGCGTCCTCTTAGAGAAGCGCTAATCTCTAATTTTGAAATTACCGTTTTAACAAAACCGCTTTTAAAGCAAGCAGCTGAGCTTACTGGAAACGATAAGTTAAAAGCGCTTGTAGAAAATCGTGAGGAATTAAAAGCATACACACAAGGCCGTGATGTGATTGACTTAGTTCGTGACTTCGGCCCATGGAACGTATCGGCACAAGAGTTTGTAGCCATTTTACGTAAAATGCCAGCGCGCCTTTACTCGATTGCAAGCAGTTTATCAGCAAACCCTGATGAAGTTCATCTAACAATCGGAGCGGTACGCTACGAAGCGCATGGACGCGAGCGTAAAGGTGTTTGTTCAGTTCTATGTTCAGAACGTTTGCAGCCAGGCGATACGATTCCTGTATACCTTCAAAGCAATAAAAACTTTAAGCTTCCTCAAGATCAAGAAACGCCAATTATTATGGTAGGACCTGGTACAGGTGTGGCTCCGTTCCGCTCATTTATGCAAGAGCGTGAAGAAACAGGAGCAAAAGGAAAGTCATGGATGTTCTTTGGAGATCAGCACTTCGTAACAGACTTCCTTTACCAAACAGAATGGCAAAAGTGGTTAAAAGATGGCGTACTGACAAAAATGGACGTGGCGTTTTCACGCGATACTGAAGAAAAAGTATACGTACAAAACCGTATGCTCGAACATAGTAAAGAATTATTCCAATGGTTAGAGGAAGGCGCATCTTTTTATGTGTGCGGAGATAAAACAAATATGGCACGCGACGTGCACAACACGCTAGTTGAAATTATCGAAACAGAAGGCAAGATGAGCCGTGAACAGGCGGAAGGTTACCTTGCTGAAATGAAGAAACAAAAACGTTATCAGCGTGATGTATACTGAGGATTGAAAGGAGATTTTCAACATGGTAAACAAAATTTTAAAAGCGCCCGAAGGTCCTCCAAGTGACGTTGAGCGCATAAAAGATGAAAGTAATTATTTGCGCGGTACATTAGGAGAAACAATGCTCGACCGCATCAGCTCAGGTATTTCTGAAGACGATAATCGTTTGATGAAGTTCCACGGAAGCTACTTGCAAGATGATCGAGATCTTCGTAATGAACGTCAAAAACAAAAGCTAGAGCCAGCTTACCAATTCATGCTTCGCGTCCGTACGCCAGGCGGTGTTTCAACGCCAGAACAGTGGCTAGTGATGGATGATTTAGCACAAAAATACGGAAATGGAACGTTAAAGCTGACAACTCGTCAGGCATTCCAAATGCACGGCATTTTAAAGTGGAACATGAAGAAAACGATTCAAGAAATTCATGCTTCTTTATTAGACACAATTGCAGCTTGCGGAGATGTAAACCGTAACGTAATGTGCAATCCGAATCCGTATCAGTCAGAAGTACACGCTGAAGTATTCGAATGGTCAAAAAAATTAAGTGATTACTTATTGCCTCGTACAAGAGCGTACCACGAACTTTGGCTAGATGAAGAGAAAGTGATCAGCACACCGGAAGTGGAAGAAGAAGTGGAACCAATGTACGGTCCGCTCTATTTGCCAAGAAAGTTCAAAATTGGCGTAGCTGTTCCACCTTCTAACGATATTGACGTGTATTCACAAGACCTTGGCTTTATTGCAATTTTAGAAGACGAGAAACTTGTTGGATTTAACATAGCAATCGGCGGCGGTATGGGTATGACGCACGGAGATAAAGCAACTTACCCTCAGCTTGCAAAAGTGATTGGGTTCTGTCGACCTGATCAAATTCTAGAAGTAGCGGAAAAAATCATTACGATTCAACGTGATTATGGAAACCGCTCTGTGCGTAAAAATGCGCGTTTTAAATACACGGTTGATCGTCTTGGATTAGAAACGGTAAAAGAAGAGCTTGAAAATCGTCTAGGCTGGAGCTTAGACGAAGCAAAATCTTATCACTTTGATCATAACGGCGACCGCTACGGCTGGGAAAAAGGTGTAAAAGGAAAATGGCACTTTACTCTTTTTGTTCAAGGTGGACGTATTGCTGACTTTGAAGATTATAAGCTTATGACGGGTCTTCGTGAAATTGCAAAAGTTCATAGCGGTGATTTCCGCTTAACGGCCAATCAAAACTTAATTATCGCGAACGTATCCACTCAAAAGAAAAAGCAAATCAGCGACTTGATTGAACAATACGGATTAACTGACGGCAAGCATTATTCGGCTCTTCGCCGCAGCTCATTAGCTTGCGTATCGCTTCCAACTTGCGGGCTTGCGATGGCAGAAGCTGAGCGTTATCTCCCGGTTCTTCTTGAGAAAATTGAAGCAATTGTAGATGAAAACGGTCTTCGCGATAAAGAAATCACCATTCGTATGACGGGCTGTCCTAACGGCTGTGCACGTCCTGCTTTAGGTGAAATTGCTTTTATCGGTAAAGCACCGGGCAAATACAATATGTATCTTGGAGCAGCGTTTGATGGCAGTCGCTTAAGCAAAATGTACCGTGAAAATATCAGTGAAGAAGAAATTTTAAACGAACTGCGCGTCTTACTTCCTCGCTATGCAAAAGAAAGAGAAGAAGGCGAGCACTTTGGTGACTTTGTCATCCGCGCTGGTGTAATCGAAGCTGTAACAGACGGCACGAATTTCCACGCGTAATACGTATGAAGGGACTTTTCTAACTTACAGAAAAGTCCCTTTTTCTATTTTAATATTCTCTAACAAATACAGCTACTCCAAATACCCCTAATCTTTCAGCAGTAATTTGTTCAAAGCCGTTGTCAAGTAAACAATGAGCTGCAGTGCGGTAGCGCTGACCTTGAGCTAACAAACGTCCGCAAGGATTTGCGCGGCCAATTACCGTTGCTTCTACGATGGTACGAGGAGCTTGTCTCTCCAAAGGATTTCGCTCCCACAGAATTGTCACCACATCCGGAGGACGGGGAATAGATACATTACCTGTGTGTTCATGCATAACCATCACCTCATTACCCTATAGTAAATGCAATAAATGACAGACTGCTTGTACACATGCTGATTTTTAGTAAAAAAGGCGTTTAACTACGCTTAAATTAACCAATTTCATGGCAATAAGGTGATGAATAGAAACGGCTCATAGAAAAAAGAATGCTATAATGTAAAAGAAAGGAATTTCACCAAGGAGGGAGAAACATGCAGCAAAAACGAGTAGCGGTTATTACAGGGGGAGCAAGCGGAATTGGCAAAGAAACGGCCTTAAAGTTTGCCCAAAAAGGAGACGCGGTGGTCATTGCTGATTACGATGAAGGAAAAGGAAAAGAGACGCTTCAACAAATTGAAGCAGCTGGAGGCAGCGCTTTGTTTGTGAAAACGGACGTCGCAAAGTTCGAAGAAGTAGAAGCACTGATTGAGGAAACGGTGAACAAATTTGGACGAATTGATGTGATGTTCAACAATGCAGGGATTGGACGCCCAACATCTATTTTAGATCAAGACTTAGAAGAATATCACCGTATTATTAATGTCAATCAGCACGGCGTTACATATGGCATTATGGCAGCGGGCAGGAAAATGAGAGAGTTAGGAATAAAAGGCGTTATTATTAATACAGCCTCTATTTTTAGCTTTTTAGCCTCACCCGGTACCTATGCCTATCACGCAACAAAAGGAGCCGTTGTGATGATGACGAAATCAGCTGCGCTAGATCTCGCTAAATACGGTATTCGCGTCGTCGCCATTGCACCAGGATTTGTTGATACGCCCATTATTCAAGGCTATAAAGACAACGGTATGATTGAAGGAATGAAAGCTAAAACGATGAGCAGGGAGCTCACTGCACCAAAACAAATTGCAGATATGGTTTATTTGCTTTCTTTAGAAGAAGCGGGAGCTGTAAACGGCAGTGTCATCATGGCTGATGATGGGTATGCGGCATTTAAATAAAAGGAAAAAGGATTCTTTTAAATAAAAGAATCCTTTTTTATTATGTAGTAGGCAGGGAACTATAAACAAACGTATCGTGAGCTTTTCCGTTTTGATACATATAGTTTTTTAACACTCCTTCTTTTTGAAACCCGAGCTTTTCAAGCACATGCTGTGATGCTTTGTTTTCAAGAAACACAACAGCTCCAATCCGCACTAGCTGAAGGGTATCAAATCCATAAGCCATAACAGCCGAAGCAGCTTCCGAAGCATAGCCGTGACCCCAGTGCTGAGGGTGTAGCTCATAGCCAATTTCCGCGCGCTTATGCTTTTGGCTCCACTGATTAAATCCAACTGTTCCAATTAATTCCCTCGTATCGAGCCGTTCAATTCCCCAGCGCATGCCTTTTTGATTTGTGTAATTTTCAGCAAAAATATCAATCAGAACCCGAGCTTCTTGAATAGTTGTGAATTTTTCTTGCCCGTAATATCTAATAACTTCTTTCTGAGAGAAGCAGTCAAAAATAGTATCTGCATCCGCTTCTGTTATTTCACGCAGTGTAGTGCGAGGTGTACGAAGAATAGGAAACATACTTTTCTCCTCTCTATTTCATATAGAAAGATTTCGTCAGCTCAGAGAAAATACCTGTTATTTTATTTTTCTGTTATAAATTAAGTAGAAATATGAGCTAAACGACTAAAAAAAAGACAGAAACAACTTCTAAATAACGCAAACATTTGTTACGTACTAGCACTAAAAACAGTATACTAAAAAAACAAATAGAGCTAGCTGCACGTAGAGCAGCTAGCTTTCCTGCAGGAAAGAACCTATTTTTTAGTTAACTGATTGCGATCTTCAATTTGAGGAGGCTCTTCAAGCCATCCATTTTGAATCATAATTTTACCGCCTTCTTTTGCCAAACTGTAAATGTCTTTTGCAAGCTGGAGCATCTTTAATGGCAAATCACTTCTTAAACTAAAGGCTCCTCCTAAAGCGTTACTCCCCAGACCGAACGTACTCAAAAGACTCGTATTGTACATCATCAGTTTATCTGAAAAAGGAGGAACGGTTGAATTCGTCGCTTTTCCGGCATGAGTAGCCGGAGGTTCTATGTAGCTATCGCGTAGAATATCACCTAGTTCTGTTTCAATTTTCTTCGAAAGCTTCATACCCCTGACAAAATGCTGCTGTGCCTCTTTGTTGTTGGCCACTTGAGCAAAACCAATCATCAGCTGCATTCCTACAAGATTTGTATCAACAGCATGTTGAATAAGCGACACTTCAATGGTATTCAACGATCTTTTTTCGCTAAACCAGCTCAATCCGCCTATATAATTTTGCGCATGGACAAAATGGACTTCCTTAGGCATAGAAACGTATGGGGGTTTTGCGATGACACCCGTTTCTAACAATACTTGTGTGGATTGATTGTATATGCCCTGTGCTTCTGCTGTTGCCTCTACGAAGAAATTCCGGATATCTTCTCGGTAAGACATGGTCGAATGCAAAGCAAACAGTCCTGTTTCAATTTGAGATATTAAGCGTATATACATAACTTCGAACATATGATCGTATAGCTTAGGAACTCCTACATTCACGTCATCTTTCGTAAAACCAATTGGGATAACAGCGCCTTCGTTCTCAAATATTTCTTTAATTTGCGCTACACTTTTTAAAGATTGGCTGTAATATAGCTCAAAAAGTTCTTTGTAATCCTGTTTATCTTCCAGAAAATATTCTAAAAACCTCAAAATCATCGTTTTTTCCTGATAAGTCATCCATAAGTTAGCAAGCTCCGAGGACGTGAGCGGCGGAAGTTTTGATGTGCTCATTGTACACATTCCTCCTGAAAATAGTGATAGGTAAATATGTATAGCTTCATTAGTATTTCTTTTATTTATAGGAATATTCTTCTTTTTAATTTATTGAAAAGCTTCATCAGCCGTTATTATAGTAAGATAATTGAAGGAAATAAAGCTTACCAACAAGTCAGTTGTATGATAACTGATATGAATAAAACTAAGTTTTTCTATTACTTTAAATAATTTGACAATTGTTGTTATTCTTACTATTATGGAAACATAAGTTTTACATATATTGCTAGAGTTCGGCAACACATTCTAGCAGCACTATAAGTAAGGAGCTTACGATGAAGCACATTGTCCAAGAAACAGATCATCCTAGAACGAAAGATACATTAAAAGAAGATTTACGCAGGTTAGGCATAACACAAGGGATGACTATCATGGTTCATTCTTCGCTATCTTCATTAGGGTGGGTAAACGGAGGTTCAGTAGCCGTTGTTCAAGCTTTAATGGAGACAGTGACAGAGGGAGGAACGATCGTTATGCCGTCACAGTCGGTCGATCTTTCGGATCCATCAGAATGGGGCAATCCGGCTGTGCCGAAAGAGTGGTGGGAAACTATTCGGGAAACGATGCCCGCATATGATCCAGTGTACACACCAACAAGCGGGATGGGACAAATCGTAGAAACTTTTCGAACATACCCTGGCGTAAGAAGAAGCAGCCATCCAATGTATTCATTCGCCGCTTGGGGAAAGGACAGCGAAGATATCTTAAGAGATCATCCCCTTGAATTCAGTTTAGGCGAAAATTCTCCTCTTGAAAGGCTTTACAAAAAACATGCCTTTGTTTTATTATTAGGTGTCGGGTTTGGGAACAATACTTCTTTTCATCTAGCGGAATATCGTATTCCATATCGAAACGTGATTCAAAAAGGATCTCCAGTTATGGATGCAGGAAAGCGAGTATGGAAGACGTATAAAGAATTAGAGTTTCGAGAAGAGCTGTTTGAAAAGATAGGTGAAGCGTTTATTGAAGCAAAAGGAATAAAAGCTGAAAAAATCGGTTCAGCATGTGCATACTTCTTTTCAATGCCTAAAGCCGTCGATTTTGCTGAAACGTATTTGAAAGCGCTATAGTGAGCGGCTGTATGCTTTCTAAGTTGTCTGTATATCAGACAACTTAAAGTGAGACAAACATGAGTCGCCGCCGCGTCCAGACTTTATATTAACAAAGCGCATAAGAGGTTAAGCAAGATAGTTTACTTTTTATATTCCTTGTTTCATAATGGCACTTGGCAGTGAATTTATTCGGTCAGGTTGTCTTACAATTATGGAGATAAAAAGCAAGTGTTAAATAAATTCATTAAAAAATTTAAATGTATAGAAAAAAAGGAGAGAATACAATTATGTCACTACGTGATCAAGCACTACATATGCATCAAGAAAAACAAGGTAAGTTAGAAGTTAAATCAAAAGTTGAAGTTCAAAACGCTCAAGATTTAAGCTTAGCTTACTCTCCAGGAGTAGCAGAACCTTGTAAAGAAATTCATGAACATCCAGAAACAGTGTATGATTACACAATGAAAGGAAACATGGTTGGCGTTGTGACAAATGGTACGGCTGTTCTTGGCCTTGGAAACATCGGACCTGCAGCTTCACTTCCTGTTATGGAAGGAAAAGCAATTTTATTTAAAAGCTTTGCAGGCGTAGACGCATTCCCAATTGCCCTTGATACAACAGATACAGATAAAATTGTTGAAACTGTGAAATTAATGGCTCACACTTTCGGAGGCATTAACTTAGAAGATATCGCAGCTCCACAGTGCTTTGAAATTGAAGAGCGCTTGAAAAAAGAAGTAGATATTCCTGTATTCCATGATGATCAGCATGGTACAGCAATCGTAACGGTAGCAGGACTTGTAAATGCATTGAAAATTGTAAACAAATCAATGGAAGACTTAAAAATCGTCTTAAACGGAGCAGGAGCTGCCGGCATTGCCATTACAAAACTTCTTTATTCTTACGGCGTACGTGACATGATTATGTGTGATACAAGAGGTGCTATTTATGAAGGACGCCCTCAAGGTATGAACAAAGTAAAAGCGGAAGTGGCTTCTTATACAAACGTAAACAAAGAAAGCGGTACGCTAAGCGATGTAATTAAAGGCGCAGATGTATTTATCGGCGTATCTGCAGCAGATGCATTATCTCAAGAGATGGTTAAATCAATGAATGAAGATGCAATTATCTTTGCGATGGCAAACCCTAATCCGGAAATCAAGCCAGACGCTGCAAAAGAAGCAGGAGCGGCTGTTATTGGAACAGGTCGTTCAGACTTCCCTAACCAAGTAAATAACGTTCTTGCATTCCCTGGAATTTTCCGCGGTGCGTTAGACGTTCGCGCTACTCATATCAATGAAGAAATGAAAAAAGCTGCTGTTGAAGCAATTGCAGCCCTTATTACAGAAGAAGAGCTAAACGCAGATTACGTTATCCCTGGACCATTTGATCCTCGCGTAGCGCCAGCTGTAGCAGAATCTGTAGCAAAAGCGGCAATGGATTCAGGCGTTGCCCGCATTACAATTGACCCTGCACGTGTAAAAACACATACAGAACAATTAACAAAAATCGAAAACTAATAACGGATAAAAAAGCCCTTTGAAACGCTGTTTCAAAGGGCTTTTTATGTTAAAGACCTGCTGTAATCGCAGTGAAATCTAAACGTAACACCATTTCATCTCCCTTATGATGTACAATAAAGAGAAAAGAACCCAGGTTTTGTATCATAAAGGGAGGAACAAAGATGTACACCGTATTTTCAACATTTAATGTACCGGATGAAAAAGCTGAAGAAGTGATTGGAATTTATAAAAATCGTTCAAAATCAGTCGACGAGGCTCCAGGATTTGTAGACTTTCTACTTCTTCAAAACGATAAGCGAGCAGGGGAGCTCACCGTTCAGCTTACATTTGATACAAAAGAGAATTATTTAAGCTGGGTACGAAGCGAAGATTTCAAGCGTATTCATGATTTAGAGAAAAAGTACCCTGATCAAGAACTGGCAGCCGTTATCCCAAAAGTTTCTCAGTACAAAGTGGTGGCACGATGAGCTCACTTCCCGTTAATAAGATCGTCGAAAGAGTAACGGAGAAAATCTACGAGTTAGAACCTTCTTTGCTCGAAAAATTCGGAGAGCGCGGCAAAGAAAGATGTCATGAAGATAATCACTACCATATGAAGTATCTTGAGACAACATATAAGTTAGACAACCTGCAAATTTTTACGGACTATGCCTTATGGTTAAATAATTTACTCACAAGCAGAGGCATGAAAACACAGCATATTATTGATAATTTTAATTTTATACAAGAAGCGCTGTTTGAACTAGATAATTATGGTGATAAACAAGTACAGGCGTATGTGACTTACTTAGAAGAAGCAAATCATATACTGAAGCAACAGCAGCTTTAAAAAAGAGGCTATTACAAAAGTGTTTTAGTTAAATGAAAATCCGAACGGGTTTGATTCTTGATAGAGAATTTAACCCGTTCGGATTTTTTTATTGGTAGGGTGAGCGTAGGTTTCCTATATGTAGTTATGTCTCACTTTTTTGTTTTACATATGTATAAAGGTGGAAATAAAAAAGAAAAAGGAGAATACATATGCAAAAACAGCTAACAAAAGGAATCATGTTCTTAATCACTATGTGTATGGTTGGAAGTGCGGCAGCTTGTTCAGGTGAACCAGCTAATAAAACAAAATCCGATAATCATAAAGCAGAAGAAAAGCCAATTGAAGACCGTCAAGAATTGACCAAGCTACAGCAGTATTCGAGCGACCCAAACATTAAAAAGGGGAAAGATGAAGATTTTGACTTGATCGGTACGTTAAAAAAAGACGCTGAAAAAGAAATGACGCTGAATATCGATGATCAACTCGTTAAAGTACCAAAAAGCTCTAGGATGGAAGTGGAAGGCTCACAGCTAAAAGACATGATTAATAAAGAAGTAGAAGCTGAAATTGACGCAGCTAAACAAGAAGCAACTAGTATTGAATTAACTCCAAAAGCAAAAGCAGATAAAAATGGCGTGTATGAACAAGATGGAGACGAGCGTAAAATTGTGGGTACTTTTATAGAAGAAAGTAACAAACATATAACGGTAAAAGTTCCAAACGGCAAAAAAACGTATCAAAAAAGCACAGATTTTGAAAAAGAAGAAAAAGGCAGTTTAAAAGAAAAGACGGTATACCTTGAAATCAACTCAGCTAATGAAGTAGGAAGTATAGAAAAAGAAGACCGTGAATAAATAAACTACAGTTCTTCTTTCCCTCCTTGCTCTCTTGACTTTTCCAACTGTGTCACTTAACGTTACAGTAGAGAAAGAAAAAAGGTGGTTTATGGAAGATGAACAGTGAATTTACCATTGCCGTGCACAGCTTAGTGTTCCTAGCGAATTTACCAGATCACAGAGCAAGCAGTGAATCGATTGCTTATAACATCTGTACCAATCCTGCACGGGTTCGGAAAATAATGAGTACACTCAGAAAAAACAACTTGGTTCGGACAAAAGAAGGGCTAGGCGGCGGTTATACTTTAGGTTGCAGTCCTGCTGAAATAAGTCTTGGGTTGATTTACCGAGTTATATCGACAGGAACACTGAAGCCTCACTGGTGCAGCGGCGACCCTGACGCTGACTGTATTGTGAAATCAAACATTCAAACAGTGATGGATGACATTTTTACAGAGAGTGAGCAAAGCGTAATCAGGCATTTAGAGCAAATGACGATCGAAGACGTGCTGAAAAAAGTTAGAACTGCTCACTAAAAAGCACCTTGCATGAGCAAGGTGCTTTTTGTTATGACTCTTTGGAAGCAGCTGTTTCAGCCACTGCTGCTTTTAAGTCATCATTTACTTTTCTTCCATTCTCTAAATACTCAGTTTTAAAGCCGCTTTTTAAAGCCCATGTGTAGAAGAGAAGAGAAACAACAACAATAATTCCCATATCCCATCCATATTTAATGACATTAAGGCCCCCAAACTTTTCGCTTCCAAGCCATGAAATAGTCATCATACAAAGTAAGTATACAACCATCCATACGCCGCCTTTGAAGTTTTGTCGAAAACCTTTCCATTTAGCCTTTGCTTGATAATAAAAATAAATAGGAAGGCCGATTAAAATAATAAACAAAACTTGTCCAGTCAGCGGCCAGCGCGCCCAATATAACGTTAAAGAAGCAAAAATAAAGCCGAGTGGCGCAATAATACTTAATCCTTTTAAACGAAGGGGACGATATAAATCGCTGCCAGTTCGTCTTAGCGTCATAACTGTAACAGGACCTGTAATGTAAGAGATAAGCGTAGCAACTGAAATAATTTCAGCAAGCACGCCCCAGCCCCGAAATAAAAACAAAAAGACAAGAGCAACAGCTAAGTTAAAAAACATGGCTTGACGCGGAACACCATAAATAGGATGAAGGCGTCCTAGAACACTTGGCAAATATTTATTTTGTTCCATACCATAAATCATTCGAGCAGTAGTAGCTGTATACGTAATACCCGTTCCAGATGGCGAAACAAACGCATCTGCATACAGTACAATGACAAGCCAGTTAATGTTAAGCGCAATGGCTAAATCCGCAAATGGAGAGTTAAAATTTAAATGACTCCATCCCTTCGCAATATCAGAAGGATTTACTGCCCCGATAAAGGCAATTTGTAGAAGCAAATAAATGACTGTAGCCACTAAAATTGAGCCTACAACCGCAATTGGAATAGATCTTCCAGGATTCTTTGCTTCTCCAGCCATATTAATGGGGCTTTGAAAACCGTTAAAAGCGAATACAATCCCAGACGTAGCAACAGCTGTTAGCACACTAGCCCAGCCGTTTGGTGCGATGCTGCTTCCAGAAGTGAAGTTCTCACCGTGAAAGCCTACAAACAAAAGTGCTCCAATTGTAAGTCCCGGTATAACAATTTTAAAAATAGTAATTAGTGAGTTGGCCTTGGAAAATAGTCCAACTGTCCAATAATTCAGTAAAAAATAAATAACTAATAGCACAGTAGCGATAGCTAATCCTTCGCCCGTTAACGTTCCTTTTTCTACGAGGTCGCTTGTCCACTGTGCCCACTTCCAAGGCCACGAGCTCATATACTGTACAGAAGCTACTGCTTCGACTGGAATAACGGATACAATCGCAATCCAGTTTGCCCAAGCAGCAATAAAACCAATAAACGAACCGTGTGAGTACTGCGTATACTTGACCATTCCGCCGGCTTCAGGAAACATGGATCCTAATTCACTGTAAGAAAGTGCAATAAATAAAATAACGACCATTCCAATGACCCATGATAAAATAGCAGCCGGCCCTGCAATTTGAGCTGCTCGCCACGCTCCAAATAACCAGCCAGAACCAATAATTGATCCAAGTCCCGTCATAGTTAATGCGAATGTTCCCATTCTTCGATGTAAATTGTTCATCTGACTAACACCTTTCATGTAAAATAAGTCCTTCAATTAAACATTGTTGCTTTATTATTATTATTCTGAAATCTTTAGTTGTCAACTTTTGTCGTTACATGAAGTTCTTGGTACCTATTGATTTCCAGTTATATAGGACAGCTATCCTCAACCTTTCTGTCACGGTAATTAAAGCGCTTTACTTTCTTTTTCATCCTACAGGAAACCCTACAGAAATAGATAAAAACCGACAAAAAGTTATCAAGTTCATACCTTATGCACTAGCAATATGAAAAAATTAGGGGATAAGTGGTAGTTATATTCCCTGAAATTTTGAAGAGAAAACACGCTTCATAATAAAGCCCCTTTTGAAGAGAGGGATAAATACCTTCAAAAGGGGGGAAGAATTGGACTTTTATCTTTCTTGATGTTTATACTCAAGTAGTTTTACGACGTTTTCTACATCATTTTCAGCAGAAAGTTCGTTAATATTCACTTTATAAATAAGCGTATCCGTTGCAAAAAATTCATCTTCTCCCTCGGGTTTTACTTTTAAGTTTAAGATTTTCACCCGCACAATATGAGTGAACTTACCGCCTTTACCGGGCTGTATTTCACCCATTTGTATCCCGATATCATCTTTTTTAATCGGACGAACTTTTACTTTTTTATGCTGTCTACCGTAAACCTTCTCATAATGAGAAGTAATATCTTGATGTACCCAAGGTTCAAGAGATTGATAAATAAAGTCTTTTACAACAGGCTGACTTACGTGTGATTCTATATTTTCTTCTGGTATATTTTCTTCTGCGGAAATGGAAAGCGTAAAACAAAAAAAGACAAATGCTGCTAAAAATAAAAATTTTCCCACGAAAAAACCCACCTTACCTGTTCGTTTATGTAGCCGATTTTCTAGATCTGCCTCTTTATCTTTTGAACAAAGGCAGGAAGGTATGCACAATTTTTTTGTGGAATTTACCTTATTTAAAATCAATTTAGTTTAAATAAAATATGTTCTAAATAATTGATTGAAAATTCAAATGCGGTTTACGCACAAAAAAATAGCCAAGTGCACTTTTATGGAGACACTTGGCTATTTTCATGATCTTTTTATGCTGCTGTTTTCTTATTGCCTTTAAAAATAAAATAAAGAGCTAATAACATAAACGCTACACCAATCCAGCGGGATAGATCAAAAGGTACTTCCTTGCTTCCAAACCAGCCAAAATGGTCGATAATCATACTTGCAAATAACTGACCGATAACAGTTGAGATATTAGCTGCTGTTACACCAATTTTAGGTACAGCTAAAACCGTTAGAAATAAATAAGATGCTCCGAATAAAGCGCAGGTAAGCTGCCATTTAGGGACATCAAAAACGGAGAGAATGTTTCCTTGCCCAAAGAAGACAACGACAATCGTTAAAATCATGGCACCTGTCGCAAAGGTTAAAAAAGCTGTTTCAAACGTACCTGTTTTTTTACTTAGTGTGCCGTTAATAGAAGACTGAGCGCTTAGCGTCAATCCTCCTATTAAGGTAAGTATCACCATCAATAAACTCATCGTAAAACCCTCCTAGAAAATAAGTACAAGCGCAATTCCCATACATACAATAGCCATTACGCGTTCTTTGTTAATTTTAATTTTGCTGCTGCCAAGCCAACCAAAATGCTCAATGATCATGCTTGTAATCATTTGCCCCACAATAACCGCAACCATTGAAACGCCAATTCCGATAAAGGGGATACTAATCACTAGAATTGTTAAATAAACCGTACCTAATAAACCGCCGGTTAAATTCCACTTAGGTGCTTTTAAGACGTAAGGTAAATCTCCTTTTCCAGCAAATAAAGTGGTCAGACCTAAAATGAGCGTTCCCATGATAAAAATATAATAACTGCTTTCAAGTTTTCCCACTGTTTTTCCGAGTTCTCCGGCAATAGCGCCTTCCATACTTAAAGCAGCGCCGCCTAGAACCGCAACTAAATAAACCAACAACTTCACATTTATCACTCCAATATTTCTTTATATTTGTATATCTAGAAAAATAGATATACTAAGTGAAAAAAACTCGTTAAAGTTTTTTTCGTAAGAATGAAGAAAGCTCTTGAAGCGTTTCTTCATTTCGGCGATAGTATGTCCATTGACCGTGCCGAATTGACTCTAACAAACCTGCTTTTTGCATCATGGAAAGATAACTGGACACTGTGGACTGAGACAGCTGAGCTTTTTCCTGAATATCTCCCACGCAAACACCGCCTCTGCTGCTGACCTCCTTAGGCAAATGTGCTTGTTTGTCTTTAAAATGCTTTTCAGGTTCTTTTAACCACTCTAATATATTTAATCGAGTTTCATTGGATAGTGCTTTGAAGATATCAATAGGTTTCATACTTATTATTTTATTCGTAACAGCTCAGATGTCAAATGTTCAAGTTTGCATTTTATAGTCGAATAACAAGCGATGGGTTGAATTATAACAGCTGTGCAAAAAAAGTCAACTTATATATTGAGGATAAAGAAAAACGGTTTACTCAGTCATTTTTCTGTGTATAGGATCAAAAAGTATCTTATTCTTTTGAGTAGAAAAGGTGACATATTCCTTATTTTTCAAGGGATAGTTTAGTAGAATAGAAAAAAGTGAATAACAAAAGAAGCTAGTCTATTTACTCAGGGGGAGGGCTGCATATGCAAGGGAAAACAAAACAAGTGCGCTTTCGTAATATGGTAGCGTATGGATTTGGGGATTTGTTTGGCGGAGGATCCTTTTTTATTATCGGCACATTATTTATGGTTTTTTTAACGGATGTAGTCGGGCTTTCTCCTGTAGAAGCAGGAACGATTGTAGCTCTTGGAAAAGTGTGGGATGCTTTGTTAGATCCAACCATTGGGTACATATCTGATCATCTTCAGACAAAAAAAGGACGAAGAAGAGTCTTTTTTCTTTTTGGAATCATTCCAGTTGCCATCACGTTCAGTATGCTGTGGATTCCTATTGAAGGCTCGCATATGTTCAAATACACCTATTTTATCTTAGCCTATCTTTTATTTAACACGGCGTTTGGTATGGTCATGGTTCCTTACAATACGCTAGCAGCAGAGATGACGACAGATTATAGCATTCGTTCGAAAATGACGGGAATACGTATGGTCTTTTCACAAGGCGCTTCATTTTTAGGTGCTTTCTTCCCAAAACGAATCATTGATGCGTTTCCAGGTGGACAAGGATATTTAATCATGGGCATTATCTTTGGTCTTCTTTTTGCTCTTCCATGGATTTTTGTCTATAAAGGAACATGGGATAGCGGAGAAGTAGTGGAACGAAAAAAGAAAAACGGTTTTTGGTTAGAATTTAAGCAGCTTTTTATCAGTTTTGGAAGTGCATTTAAAAATAAGTCGTTTAACGTGTATCTTGCCATGTATTTAGCATCTTACATTGCAATGGATGTATTTAATGCTCTTTTCTTTTATTTTATTGCCTATTACATGCTGCGCGAAGCGATCTATGCAGATACCCTGAGCTTTGTGCAAATTACACAAGTACTATTTATTCCTCTTGTTACGTACATAGCCATCAAATTAGGAAATAAATTAACCTATAATTTCAGCATGATCATCTGGGGAACGGGCATTGTTTTATTCAGTTTCCTAACAACAGATAGCTCATTAGTTCTTATTTATCTAGCAGCATTTTTCTTAGGAAGCGGTCATTCTGGAGCGATTATGATTCCATGGAATGTACTGCCGTTCGTATCAGATGTAGATGAAATGATTACGACAAAAAGAAGAGAAGGCGTGTATGCAGGGCTGATGTCGTTTATTCGAAAATCTTCTCAGGCGCTTGCGATTTTTCTTGTTGGTGTTGCCTTAAAGAATATTGGCTATGTACCAAATGCTGAGCAGTCAGCGTCTACACTAGCCGGCTTGCAAAAGCTGTTCATGATTGTACCTGCTATTTTGATTCTCGCTGGAATTATCGCAACCATATGGTTTAAAATAAGTCCGGAAAATCACAAAATCTTATTAACTGAAATTCAAAGAAGAAAAAAGGGAGGCCGAGCGAAAGACGTTACTCCTGAAGCGAAAGCGGTTTGTGAAAGTTTAACGGGTTATAAATACGAACAGCTTTGGAAAGACGTAACCATTTCAAAAGAAATTCGAGACAAAACGGTTGTTTAACCTTTAGCTTCAAGAAAAAGAGTAAAATTTTTAACGCGGCGATTCGCTAATTATATCCAATAAGAAACTTCCTCTGACGTATTGCCTTTTGACAAGAAAAGAAATTCTCCTGTCTATCGACTCATTTTTTAGGTGAATTTTAGAAAGGAAGGATTTCTTACCATTAAAGATGTGCAATTTGGCACGTCTTGATAGGGTGAATGGTACAATTTATAATGAAACTATAAACTAACCACAGGCGCTTTCAATGCGCAGGTATAAATTAGAAAGAAGGAAGGTACAGTTTATGCCAATTCGATATGTTTGTCCACAATGCCAAGGAGCCGGTAAGAAATTTGGATTTATAAAGTGCAAAGTGTGCAACGGCGAAGGAAACATTATCATGTCTTCTAATGAGCCAGATCCAACTAAAAATAAAAAATTAAAATCATCTTCTAAACAAGATAAAGCAATGTAAGTTATTGCTAGTAAAGGTATGTATGAACCCCGCTTTTCTACAAAAAGCGGGGTTTTCTGCTAGACAGATGAGCGTTTTTCTTATGATACAATAAAATGAAAGTCGCTAAAATAAGGGATAGGGAACCGAAGGAAGAGGGAGATAGATGGAATACACCGCAAAACAATTTACGCCGCAGTTAGAACAATATATACATACAGTTGAAAGGTCTGTGCAAGAACTTCTCAAATCAATACATGCACAATATAAAGAAGCTTTTGAAAAAAAAGGGATGCAGCTTTCTGTAGATGTGATCCGTGAAGGGGAAAATCCTTTTCACCCTGGTTATCACGCCACTATTCAAGTGGGTATTTTAGAAAAAGATGAGTTTTTAGATGGTCTTTTTATTCCTATCTGGCACTGTGTCCGCACATTTTTGGGCATTCGTTCTTCGAAGAAGCTCCCAGGCAGCAAGATAACCGGGGAGCTGATGGAAGAAACAGAAGAGGAAATAACAAAAGAAGTAGTAGGCTATTTAGAAATGCAGCTAGAAGATTAGAAGCAACCTGCTTCTAATCTTCTTTACATTGAAGAAGGTGCAGTTTCTTTTTCAATTTGTCTTTTAGCACGAATAAAGGCCGTCAGCTGCTGAATTTCTTCTTGAGACAGTTCCGCACCGTCGACCGTAATTCTATGAGTTTGAGGCGATGTTAATTCGATGGGTGCATCTGAAGGAGAATAAGGTTCCTTTTCCTTACCTAGCAAGTAGTCTGTTGATGTATCAAATAGTTCTGCGATTGTAACGAGTGCTTCAAGAGAAGGACGACGATAGCCAGATTCGTATCCTGCGTAGGTGCTTTTAGCGATTTCAAGCTGGTCAGCTGTATATTGAAGAGACCATTTTTTTTCTTTCCTGAGTTGAGCTAATCTGCTTAACATTCATGACGCTCCTTTGTAGGTGTAGTATGTAAAAAACCGAGGCATTCAGCTCGCGCGCAGATCTTTGTAATCAAACCGTGAGCTAATTTACATTTTTATTCATTATATCATTGCTGCAGAAAAAAGTGTACGCGAAACGAATAATTTTTCTCTTGATTTATTGAATTTGGGTTACTATAATTACAGGTGAAGTACGCGAAATGAATATAATTTATTTGATAGATTGTCAGGTTTTTTACAGAAATTAAGCAAAGGGGATGTCGGTTTTGAAAAAACTATTATTGTTATCAACTGGCGGAACGGTCGCTTCACTTGAAGGTGAAAATGGACTTGTTCCTGGAATGGAGCCAGATCAATTACTAAGCTACATACCTGATTTAAATGAACATTGTCAAATTGACAGCAAATCTCTTATGAATCTTGATAGTACAAATATGCAGCCAGAATGTTGGATAGAGATGGCAAAAGCGATTGAAGAGCATTATAATGAATACGATGGTTTTGTTATCACCCATGGAACTGATACAATGGCCTACACATCGGCAGCGCTTTCTTACATGCTTCAGCATTCTAAAAAACCAATTGCGATTACAGGATCTCAAATTCCTATTTCATTTAGTAAAACGGACGCGAAGCGCAATATTGCAGATGCGATTCGCTTTGCTTGTGAAGAAACAGGCGGAGTCTATGTAGTCTTTGACGGTCGTGTGATTCAAGGCACAAGAGCAATCAAGCTTCGTACAAAAAGTTATGATGCATTTGAAAGCATTAATTATCCATACGTGGCGTCTATCCATGATAATGCGGTGGAATATACAAAATCCGTTCGCTCTAGTAAAGAAGAGTTGGCGGTTAATACATCTCTTTGTACGGATGTAGCGGTTGTTAAACTGTTTCCCGGCATTAAACCCGAATTTTTCGATGGATTAAAGGATGTATATCAAGGCGTTGTTGTTGAAAGCTATGGAAGTGGAGGCATTCCATTTCAAGTTCGTAACATTTTAGCCAAGCTTGTTGAGTTAACAAATCACGGTGTATCCGTTGTCATTACGACTCAGTGTCTTGAAGAAGGAGAAGACATGGGCATTTATGAAGTAGGCCGAATGATTAATCATGACAGCGTCGTTCGCTCAAAAAACATGAACACAGAAGCCATTGTTCCTAAATTAATGTGGGTGCTCGGACAAACCAAAGATCCTCACCAAGTTAAAAAGATGATGGAAACATCGATTGCAGAAGATATTAATTAAAAAAGAAAGCAGGTACAGCTATGAAACAAGAAACAGCAGGATATCGTACAGAAGCTGATTTTCTAGGAGAAAAACAAATCCCAGCAGACGTATACTACGGTGTACAAACCGCACGTGCCGTAGAAAATTTTCCGATTACGGGTTATAAAGTACATGAAGAAATGATTAAAGCGCTTGCTATTGTAAAAAAAGCGGCAGCGCTTGCAAATATGGATACAAAGCGCTTGTATGAAGGTATTGGAAATGCGATTGTGCAAGCAGCTGATGAAATCTTAGCAGGTCAGTGGCATGAATACTTTATTGTGGACCCTATCCAAGGTGGAGCAGGAACGTCAATGAATATGAATGCTAATGAAGTTATTGCAAACCGTGCCCTTGAAATTATGGGAGACAATAAAGGTGAATACGGTAAATTAAGTCCTAACAGCCATGTGAATATGTCTCAGTCAACAAATGATGTATTTCCAACGGCTATCCATATTTCAACGCTGAACTTATTAAATAAACTTCTTGTTACAATGAATGATATGCATGATGTATTTAAACGAAAAGCGCAAGAATTTGATCACGTGATTAAAATGGGCCGTACGCACCTTCAAGATGCTGTACCCGTTCGTCTTGGTCAAGAGTTTGAAGCATACAGCCGCGTGTTGGCGCGCGACATTAAGCGTATTAGCGCAACGCGTGACCATTTACATGAAGTAAATATGGGAGCGACAGCTGTTGGAACAGGCTTAAACGCAGATCCTCGCTATATTGAAAATGTAGTCAAGCACTTAGCCGATATCAGCGGTCTGCCTCTTGTGCATGCAGAGCATTTAGTGGACGCTACTCAAAATACAGATGCTTATACAGAAGTATCTGCAGCGCTTAAAATCTGCATGACGAACATGTCTAAAATCGCAAATGACCTGCGTTTAATGGCATCTGGACCTCGTGCAGGTCTAGGAGAAATCAGCCTTCCTGCCCGTCAGCCTGGTTCTTCAATCATGCCAGGAAAAGTAAACCCGGTTATGGCTGAATTGATCAATCAAATTGCGTTTCAAGTAATGGGAAATGACCAAACGATCTCTCTTGCTTCAGAAGCAGGTCAGATGGAGCTTAATGTCATGGAACCTGTGCTTGTATTTAACTTGCTTCAATCAATCAGCATTATGAATAACGGTTTCAGAAGCTTTACAGATCACTGTTTAGCAGGAATTGAAGCAAACGAAACGCGCATGAAAGAATATGTAGAAAAAAGCGTAGGAATTATTACAGCTGTTAACCCTCACTTAGGCTATGAAGTCGTATCGCGTATTGCGCGTGAAGCGATTTTAACAGGAAAACCAATTCGTGAGCTTTGCCTTCAATACGATGTGTTAACAGAAGAGGAATTAGATCTCATTTTAAATCCATTTGAAATGACGAACCCTGGTATTGCAGGAAGTTCATTGTTTGATCGTCAGTAAAAAGAACGGCTTCCATAAGGAAGCCGTTTTTTTTATAAAGACATTTGCTGAATGACGCGGCGCATTTTCTGAGCTGTTGCAGCCAAAGCGTCATCTTTTTCAGCAAACTGGGGAATTTGCGTATAAAAATCTCCGAAACACTCCTCTTGATACCGTGGAACGATGTGCATGTGAAAATGAGTTAACTCGTTAAACATTCCCCCGTTTTGAGAGAGAGTAACTGCGTCTGGAACAAAGAATGTCTTCACTGCTTTTGTCATTAGCTTCGCTGCATTCATCACGGCCAGTACGTGTTCAGTATCAAATTCGTCGATTTCCACTATATGTGTTTTAGGAAGAATTAAGAGGTGGCCTTCGTTAAATGGCTTGTGATCTAGCAGGCATGTCACAAACGAATCTTCAAATATCATATGCGATTTTTCTTGGTTATTTGCTAATCGACACCCTAAGCAATCTACACTTGGATTCCCCATCATATGTTCTCTCCTTTTTTAAGTATACACAGTTGTTTTTTCGGTTAGTAAAGAGAGCACGGCTCTTTGTTTTGTTCTTTTTATATGTTCAGCTGGTTTATCTAAAATTTACCATGGTTTTAATTGTAAAAACAAGATATTTACAGTATAATGACATTGTAACAGTTAACTGTAACTAATAAGGAGGGGTTGTTTGAACTCGTATACAGGCAAGCAAATTACGGAGTTATTAAATAGTGAAGGTGCGGACTTGAACTTGCGCACGGTACGGTATTACACGCAAATAGAAATGGTTCCTCCCCTGGTGCTAGTAGGGAATAAACGCGTGTATACAGATCAGCACGTTCACTACTTTCGAGCCGTTTTGACATTATCAAAAGCAGGTGAGTCACTAGCTTCCATTCAAGAAACGCTGCGTTCAATGAGTGTGGAAGAAGTGAAAAGCATTGGTGCGCAGCTTCCTCTTTATCAAAGTAGACAGATTCAAAACCAAGAGATGCATCAAGTCAATGAAGATGTGTTTGTAGCTATGAATCGAAATTTATCAGCGGACGTACGGCAAAAAGTAATTGAGTCCGTTACTCAAATTTTAAAGGATCATTCATCGCATGATTAAATTGGCCTTGGCAAAATCAGTGATGGAAAAAGAAGAAGGAATGAACCACCTTTGTATTACATTTGAACGTTCACAAGTAAAAATTAAAAACATCACGATTGATATTCAGCTCCCCGAAGGTCTGTTTAAAACGACAAACTTAAATGGATACCGGGAAAACAAACAGGGGCAAATCGAAGTAAAACATATCGACGACGAACCTCTATTAATAGAGATTTACACAGAAGAGGCCGTTTTATATCCACAGGCGGAGATTGCAGTTGCTGTGACTTACCGGGATGAACGCTTACATATGCAGCAAGAAAGGCATTCTCTAATGATTAAATTTACAGACGAAGATTTAATAGGGGATTCATTTTTAAATCATGAAATCAGTGCAAAAGTGAAAAAATTTGCTCGTACTAATTCAGTGGAAAGAGGCGGTCACATGAACTTAACTCCATATGTAGTGGAACAAACAAGCAAGGGAGAGCGTGCCTATGATATTTATTCAAGGCTGTTGCTCGACCGAGTGATTATGCTCACAGGTGAAGTTACGGATGAAGTGGCTACTAGCATTATCGCTCAGCTTTTATTTTTAGATGCAGAAAACCCAGAAAAAGATATCAGCATTTATATTAATTCACCGGGAGGATCTATTACAGCGGGCATGGCTATTTTTGATACGATGCAGCTTATACGTGCAGATGTAAGCACATTGTGTATAGGGCTAGCAGCATCTATGGGTTCATTTTTACTAGCGGGCGGTCAAAAAGGGAAACGTTTTGCTCTTCCTAATAGCGAAGTGATGATTCATCAGCCGCTAGGAGGAGCAAAAGGGCAAGCAGCTGAAATTGAGATTCGAGCGAAGCGTATTTTGCGGTTAAAAGATCACCTAAATGAACTTCTGTCTGAACGAACAGGACAATCGCTTTCAACAATTAAAAAAGACACTGATCGAGATACATTCTTTACAGCGGATGAAGCAAAAGAATATGGCTTGATTGATCAAATTTTAGTTCATCAATAAGGAGGGTACCGTATGGAAAAAATAAATCGTTATTCAGTAGAATATGAATGGGCGAACGTGATTTTTTATCAAGAAGTAGAGGCAATGACTATACAAGAAGCAAAAGAGCGCATTCAACATACAAAAGTAAACGCTGCTATTCGCGCTGTTCATGTCATAGAAGATGTCGAATCGTAACGAAAAACTGGATCCTTTCGGGGATTCAGTTTTTTTAGGCAAATGAAGCAGGGATTTATATGAAGAAAAGAGAATGCAAAAAGAGATTTAAAAACGAGCAGCTGGTAGCATCATTCAGCAAGAACATCTCATTTCAATTACAAAAAGAAAGGTAGATGTAAATGAAAAAAGTATGGTCTGGATTAGTTGTTCTCATTGCTATTTGTTGGGTGATAACAGGATGTCAGCAAAGCAGTGCTTCAAGCGGTACTGTTGAACAAAAGCTCGTAATCGAAAAATACATAGCCGATAATCAATATGGCCATGCGGTTAAAATGAAAGATCAAAATCAAGTGCAGAAAGTGCAGCAGTGGTTAAAAGATGTATCATGGAGAGAAGAAAAAGCTGAAATGATTCGAAAACCTAACTACATTCTTCACTTTGAACCGGTAGAAACAAAAAAGGATATAAAGGTACAATCTTATCGGATGTGGGTCAACTTAGGAAACGAAACCGTTGAATTAGCTACAGATACACACTACGCACAGTTAAATGGCAAACAAGCAAGATCATTTATTGAATTAGTAGAGCCGAAATAGAAAGCAGCTATAAAACAATGTCCAATAAAAGCTGTACCTGTTCATATTGAAGTTATCTTTACCGATATGCTTGAGGATCTCGAAGGTACAAAGCTGCTCATTACTAGCGCGCTTGATACGAGGATGTAGAAGTATTAAATGTGAGAGGTGACAAGCAGCAATTTTTAAATGTAGCAATAAAGAATTACACTTACAGGTACGTCATTGTTAAAACATTTTGCTATAAGAAGTAAAGGAAAAAGAGAAATCAAAACGCTGATTTCTCTTTTTTATTCAGGCATGTCGATGATTATTATTTCCACGCATTTTGCGTAAAACAAAACTCACAATTAAGACTAAAATAACAGCACCAATAATAGCAGGAACAATTGCGAATCCGCCGATTTCTGGACCGAAATCTCCAAAAATTAGAGAGCCTAACCATGCTCCAATGAACCCAGCGATGATGTTTCCGATAATTCCACCTGGAACATCTCGTCCTGTTAACACACCAGCAAGCCAGCCAATAAGTCCTCCAACAATAAGCGTCCAAATAAATGACATATACCTAACCTCCTTTTTATAGGGAATTCCTTTTCAGTCTTTCCTAAAACACATTTTGTCATGCGACATGCTTGCTGCAAACCCTTTTACATTTTTTCATCTATTTATCATATATGCTAAGATAGCCCAACATTAAATTGAAGAGTTATGTATGAGAATTCACTGTGAAAGTAACGATAAAATAAAGGAGAGAAGTTCAGCTTATGTACGTTTTAGATTCAATTTAGCTTATTCTATTCGCAAAAGGGGACATCTGGTTCATTTTTAAAAGCTTTTTCCCTTAGTTTTACTTTTTTTAACGGTATTTGTGATATCATTTTAAATAAACAAATTCTTAACGGGAGAACAATATGGAATCATTATTATTAGATGAAAAACTTAAACACATTACAAATTTAATTCTAGAAAAAAAACAAGAGTTCTCAAAACAAAAACAATATGAAGACAAAGATATTCAACAACAATTAGAACCGTGGCGCGTTCATTTAATTCAAATATATGCTGATTCTATCTCAACAAATGATATAAAAAACTTTGAAGTGCTTGAGGAATGGGGAAGAGAAGTAGCGAATTTACTCGTTGTCCTTCAGCTTCCATTGGATGTAGCATTAGAAGAAATCAGCTATTACCGAAATGTTATCGGAGAAATTATTAAAGAAGAAGCAAAAGCTGAGACGTTTACATTTGATGCCTTTTATCAAGTTATTTCTCGTTTCAACGTAGTAGTGGACAAGGCTGTGCACTGGGTTAGTAAATCATATATGACCGACTTTGCAAATAAAATCCAATCCGCGCGCTATGCAATTGATGAACTATCAATTCCTGTGGTACGCATTACGAAAGAAATTGGTGTGATTCCTCTTGTTGGCGATTTAGATACAAATCGTGCTCAAATTTTAATGGAAAATGCGCTACAGCACGGCAGTGACTATAAGCTAAATTGGTTGATTATTGATTTGTACGCCGTTCCAATTATTGATACGATGGTAGCGGACCAAATTTTTAAAGTAATCGGTGCTTTAAGATTATTAGGAATTCAAGTGGTTCTAAGCGGGATTCGTGCTGAAATTGCTCAGACAATGGTGAATTTGGGGTTAGATTTGGCTGACATTACGACTTTCAGTAGCCTTCACCAAGCAGTGGAATACGTTAATCAAGCGGACTAATACAACACAAAAGCCCATGAGTATGTAAGGGACTGACCCCATGGAGTGAGACAAATAAAAAACACCTTTAAGTTAAAAAACGGGTATGTAGTACCTAACAATAACTTGGAGGTGTTTTTTCTATGGGGACAAGAGTAAGCTATCCAGTAGAAGTGAAATTAAAAGCAATTGAAATGCGATTGGCAGGAATCCCCGTCAAAGAAGTGATGGAAACGTTACAGATTCGCAATCGTACGCAGCTTAAAACATGGATGAGATGGCATAAAAATGGAGAAGCTTATCGTTTAGCACAGCCCGTTGGGCAAAGCTACACCCATCAAAAGGGGTCCCATTCTCAAGATGCTTTATCAACGTTAAAAGCTGAAAATCAATATTTAAAGCAACAGAATGACGTGTTAAAAAAGTACAAAGAATTGGAAAGGGAGTGGTACGAGAAGTTGTATTGAATGTAGTGGAAGAATTAAAAAAGCAGTTGCCGATCTCTCAAATCTGTCAGTGCCTAGGGGTTCCTCGATCTACTTATTATCGTTGGCAGAAAAATGAGCAACGAGAAGAAATGAAGAGAAAAAAACGAATCGAACGAAAAATTGGTGAACAGTGCCGCAACCATAAATTTCGATATGGATATCGAAAAATTACAGCGTTACTCAATCAAACCATGCGTATCAACCATAAAACCGTGCAGCGTGTTATGCAGAAATACAGTTGGCAATGCCGAGTAAAAAGAAAAAAACGGAAACAAACAGGACAACCTTATCAGGTTGTAGAAAACGTGTTAAACCGTAATTTCCGAGCAGAGCGCCCTCTTCAAAAGCTGGTTACGGATATTACCTACTTGCCTTTTGGACCCAAACAGTTGTATCTTTCAAGTGTTCAAGATTTATTTAATGGGGAAATTATTGCGTACTCCATTGGTGATTGCCAAAACGTAGAATTTGTTTTAGATACATTAAGTCAACTCCCTCCTTTGCCTGAAGGATGTACGTTGCATAGCGACCAAGGTTCGGTTTACACGTCCTATGCGTATCAACAAAAAGTCAAAGAAAGAGGCATCATCATGAGTATGTCCCGTAAAGGGACACCAGCTGATAATGCCTCCATTGAATCGTTTCATTCCATCCTAAAGTCTGAAACGTTTTACCTCGACGAGTTATCATGTACTACGACTGCCATCGTAGAACAAACCGTCGAAAATTATATTACTTATTATAACCATATCCGTATTCAAACAAAACTAAACAACCAGTCACCGGTACAATACCGAAAACTGGCTGTTTAAAAGGTGTTTTGATCCCTGTCTCGAAATCAGGGGTCAGTCCCGTAACCATATCATGGGCTTTTATTGGTAGAAGAAAATTTGAAGCTTATTTAATAAAGCATCTAATGACTGACTAATTTGAAGTGTGTTAGGACTTGTCATTCCTTCACGGACAGCCGTTTGAATCATCAACGTTCGTGTCTGTTCGATTTCTTCTATTAGTATTTGGTACATAGATTTGTCTTTTTGATGAGTTGAAAGCAGCATGTTAATTCCTCGTTTTTCAATATTGATTATGATTAAATTAACATTAATAGGTTTATTTTTCAATATTATGAAATTAAAAATAGTAAATTTTAAGAATTTTTCACATAAAAAAGAACCTCTTTTTCAACAGAGGTTCTTTTTTTAATATAATAATTTGTTATGCATGTTTATGATTCCCACGCATTTTTCTCATAATGAAACTTACGATTAACACTAAAATGATTGATCCAATAATAGCAGGAATAATAGCAAATCCACCTACAACTGGTCCGAAGCTTCCAAAGATAGCTGAACCTAACCAAGAACCGATAAAACCAGCAATAATGTTACCAATAATACCTCCCGGAACGTCTCTTCCTGTAATTAATCCGGCAAGCCACCCAATAATACCACCTACAATAAGTGCCCATAAAAATGACATAAATATCATCCTCCTTTTTAATGATGTATTGCTTATATAGGTTAGTACCCCACTTAAAAGAAAACTATTCATAGAATAGCAAAAAAAATAAAAAAAACTTGTAAAAGGATCTACGAACTGCGATAGAGTCATAGAAAATAGACTAATTAGTATATAATAGAAAACGGCACATAGTTTAGAAGAGAAAGGAGACATGAAGTGAAAATAAAAAATCAAAGCGATGTAGTAGAACGGCACTTGATTCAGCACTGGATGTATTTTCAGCATACGAAGAAATCTGTGAAGGTGGATACGTCAGAAATCAAATGGATTTCTGCACCTCCTTACAATCGCGGCGTATATGCAGGAACCTATCATATTGAGCCTGCGTTAGGGATATGCCCTGCGGAAGGGGAAAAACCTCTATGGATTGTTGGTCCATCTTCATATGATAACCTTAGGCCAGTTCTTCGTAAAAATGGATTTGTTCCTTATGAAAAATGGATTGGAATGATTCAGTACATTCAAGAAAAAGAATACGCATATACAGGAGTAGAAGGGTTTCAATGTAAGCGAGTGCACACAGAAGCTGAATTGAAAGAATGGATAACGGTATACATAGACGGCTATCAAAAACCAAAAGAATATCAAGCTGACTTTCTTGAAAGGTTTAGGGAGCTTATGCAGCACACTGACCAATATCACTTATATTTGGGTCTTTATCACAACCGGCCAGCTGTAGCTGGGTCTCTCTTTTTTTATGACGGTACAGCGGGTTTGTACTGTATCACTACAGCTAGACATATGAGGAGAAAAGGCCTGGCCACCGCATATTTGAAGGAAGTTCTTACTGAAGCAAAAAAACAGGCGGATACGTGTATTTTGCATGCTACAAGTGCAGGAAAGCCAGCCTATGAAAAACTTGGTTTTACAGCGGTTAACGAATTTGATGTATACAGATGGAGAAATAGAGATGGAACATAATGTGCTGCAGCTTGCGAAATAAGAGACAAAATTCGACAAAATTTTAAAAAAGTGTAGCTTCCACTTCGTTTTTGGTGTATCCTAGGAAAAAGCAGCAGCAGGAGCTAGTGTTGTACATAGAACACAGATAAAAGGAGTCATTATGAAACATTTTTTTAAAACGAGCACGTTTTGGATAGGTTTGGTTGTCGGAATCGCGCTCACATTTGGGGGATATTTTACTGTTACTAGTATTTATGATTATTATTTAGGACGAGAACAGCTGAAAGTATTGACTACCTCTCAGAAAAACCTTCAAACTGCTTTTAAAGAGTATAATCAGCTTATGGCCGAAAAAAAAACCAAAAAGCAATTTATCAATGAACTCGATGATATTTCAAATACGATAAACTATGAATATAATGAATTAGCTTCCCTTGATCCTACGATGAAAACGATGTATAAGCATACGGGCGTCATCGATGATATGGAACTGATGATTGATAATATCGATAGCATTTATGAATTAACGATGAATGATCATAAAGACGCAACAAAACCGCTCCAAACCTACGTATCTGATTTAATGGAATATGTAGAAAAAGATATGAAAAAAGAAATAAGCATGCTAAGTAAATAGAAAGAAACAGCTGTCTAAACAAATAGGCAGCTGTTTTTTTGTTGATTATAAAAGGAATCTTTTGCTTGCAGGCGAAAGAGTATACTATGCACCCACTCACTTACGTGCACCACGTTCGCAAAAAGGGAGGACATAGTATGAAAAAAGTGGTGGTTATCCTATTTAGTTTATTTTCATTAACCGCATGTCAGGTTCCTACAGCTGAAACGCTTGAAGATCCTTATCCACCCGCTATAAAAATAATAGCCGAAGGCAAAGAAGCCATCATCAAGCCTTTATTTTTTTGCTGGACTGAATGTGAAGCTGATTTTGGCGAACGAAAAAATTTTAGACAAATTGTTATGAAAGATAGTATTCCCGTCTCTCAAGATGGTCAAGTGGCCATTAAAATAGATGGTAAAAAACCTAATGCGCTTTATTACAAACAAATTCGCAATCAGTCTATTTATGAAAACATAGTAGAAAAAAAGGACATAAAAAAAACATCCGCTATTACAGTAGATTCTGCCTCTCGCAGTGATCGGTATATACTCGTAGCGGACTGGAAGGATAACAAAGGAAAAAAGCTAATCGGGCGTGTCTATTATACCCCGGTAAAATTTGAAACGCCATAGATATGGCTCTCTATGCTGTAATAGAGAGCCATATGCTTAACTAATAGAATTAAGCGCTTGTGCAAGAGAAGAAGTAGTTTTAACATGTTCAAATGAAAGCCCTAAACGAATCGCAGTTTGAGAAATTTCCGGTCGAATTCCAGATAAAATTGTTTGCACACCAATTAAACGAAGAGCTTTTACCAAATTAAAAATCTCTTGTGCCATCATCGTGTCAATCGTAGCTACACCGAGCAGGTCAATACATAAATGTTCAACGCCTTTTTCCGAGCATTGCTGAAGTGTATTTTCTAAAATAAACTGACTTTTGACCGTTCCAATATCCCCCACAAGAGGCAGAAGTGCAACTTTATTTTGAAGCATGATGACAGGAGAACTTAATTCATTAATTAACTCTTTCTGAGCGTTCAGCTGTTCTTGCGTATTTTTATGATATTCTTGAATAAAGATGTAAATAGATAAATCAAACGCTTTAACAATAATGTCATACCACATAAATATCTTATCTACGCTTATCTCATCCGAATGCAAAGATATAAACTTCTTTAAGTAATTAACGGCAATTTTTTGTGAATTAAAATATTCTCGAACGATAAAGTGAAGAGGCGTACTTAAATGCTTTGGATCACGCGCTAGTTCTATTGACCACTGCTGAAAATCCGAAAAAAAATATTCCTCATCCTTTATAAACACGTCAAATAAATGCTGGAAATAATCTTGATTTTGCTGCTTAAGTTCTTTCACAATTGCTGGATTTTTACTCGAATAGACAGAGAACTCATTTTTATCGTCGAGCTGATTGTACCAGTCTTCAGTTAATTGAAGAGAATGTTCTTTGAAAAAATGATATAAGTCCTGATTTTTATGCATGAAGACTCTCCTTATATATATGTATAGTCTAATTGATTTATAAATAAAGGCATAAAAGCATCCCCTGATCTAAAGTGAGGATGCTTATAAATAAATCCATTATGAAGCGCATTTATTTTCCTATACGCCTTGTTTTCCCTAACTGTATACTCTCAAACCCAATTTATTAAAAAATAAACATTTTTCAACTAACATATTCATGCATTTTACCTATTTTTCATACAGAACCACTTCTTGTGCTTATAACTTTAGCTTGGGTAAGGCATCTTTAATGCTTTGATAGACTAAAATAAAGGACATATCATCTTCCATAGTGCTCATATGTATGGCCATGTTAGGAGAAATTCCTGTTAAAACAAGCTGAGTTCCCATGAGCTTCAGCCAATTGTAAATATTGAGAACATCACGGCCGAATGAATCATTAAATTGCGCTAACCCTGAGACGTCTAGGATTAAATAACGATCTTTGCTGCTTGTGTTACGCGAGGTGAAGCTATTAAATAGCATTTCTATACGACGTTCGTTTAACGTTCCGATTAATGGAAGAACAGAGATTCCTTCTTCTATTGGCACGATAGGGGTGGATAGCCTTTCAACTTCTTCCAAAGCTTGCTGAAGCTGTTCCTGAGCTGTAATTTCTATTGTTACATCTTTTTGAACACCAATAAAGTAGTATTTATCTTCTTCTTCTATATATGTCGGGTCAATTGTTAGCTGATTATGAAAGAAAGAGCCGTCTTTTCGATAATTAACAAGCGTAACAGAGACTGACTGATTGCGGCTTATAGCGCTGCGAATTTCATCGACGTGGTGCGGGTTTGTAAGAGGACCTTGTAGGAAACGGCAATTTTCCCCTAATACTTCTTCTTCCTTATAGCCGGTCATAAGGGAAAACCCTTGGTTGAGGTAAATAATTGGGTTATCAGGCAGAGAAGGGTCCGTCACGATAATACCAGATTGTGAGCTATGAAGGGCTTTGTTTAAAATGGACCATTTTGAATCTTGAGCTTCAGGTGTAGTCAATGCATTCCCTCATTCCTTGGAATTTTTATAAAAATATTGTGACATAAACACATCAAAAAAACAATTTTCGACGCGTTTGTTCCTAGAGAAAGAATGAAGATAAGGAAAAATATGTTATAATAATTTCAGGGGCAAAGGGAGTGTGAACAAATGTGATAACCATCAATTTATTTAATGTTAGTTTCTTTGTGATGGCGCTAGCAGGCTTTATTCTCATTTTTTGTTTGCGTATAAAGTTCAAGCGGCCACTGTCATTATTCAAATGGTCTTTTTTGTTCGGAACGGTGCTGCTGTCGCTAAGTTTATACTTGTTTATGGTGACCAGCCAATATATTCATTTGATATGCAATACAGTCGGCTCAGTTATGACAGCGCTCTATCTTATCAGTATTATGGTTGGAGCAGAAGAGTCATAAATACATATGTTTAAAAGTCTATTGAACGTGGAAAAAAGGAAAGATGCATAAAAGAGAAAGAGACGCACTTACATTCCTTTAGCAAACGAAATGATAACAACTTGAAAAACACTTCGGTACAAGATGCCGAGGTGTTTTTCATAAATAAAAAGGAAAGGAGAAAATTTAGAGAAATACTAGTCATATTTCACTCAGTATAGTAAAATAAAAAGTTATTATTCTATTTTTATGTTGTTGCTATTGGCAACATGTGTTAGTCTAAGAGTAGTATACATTTTAGGCGATCTTGAAAAAGAGAGACGAGAAGCTTTTATTAGAGTTTCTTAAAAGCTTTACGTTTACTGAGGTGAAACAATGAAATCTCAAGTACAAAAATTTGTAGGCTATTTATTAGCTGGTGATCAAGACAGCGCTTGGGAAGTTGTGCTAGAAGAAATCCAACAGGGAAAGAACAGCCTAAATATTTATGAAAATTTAATTACAACCGCAATGCGAGTAACTGGAGATATGTGGGAAGAAAATATCATTTCTGTAGCTGATGAGCATGTTGCAACTACGACATGTGATTATGTGCTAACTCGCTATCGCTTTTATAAAAAAATTCAGGGACACGCTTCAGACACCGCTCCAAGGGCACTGCTTCTATGCTTGGAACAAGAACAGCACTTCATTGGTTTAAAGATGGTGGCTTTATTGTTTGAGGAACACGGTTGGAATACTCGCTTTTTAGGAGCCAATCTCCCTCTGGAATACGCTGAGAAAATGGCTATAGAATGGAAGCCTCACATGGTAGGATTATCCGTCAGCATCCCTTATCATATTGAGAGGCTTGCTGAATACACCAAAACTTTGGACAAATTAGAACCAAGACCAACGGTAATGGTAGGAGGGCGCTTAGTTTCTCAAATTGATTTCCGTTCTTACTGTTCTGAGCATACACGCCTAATTCCGGATCTTCACCAACTAAATAACTGGTTAATCAGTTATCACAAAGGAGTGGAAGTTAATGTCGATGCTTGAGTATGTTCCAGTTCCTTACTTTTTAGTGGATACTGAATTTAATATTTTGGAATGGTCCCAACAATCAGGTCATTTATTTAAGCCTTCAGCTAATTTTTTAGATCTTGTAGATGTATTCAGTCAAGAAAAGGCGAGAAAGTTTTTAAGCTTGCGCCAAAAAGATTCTCGAGAATTGTCTGTAGACGAACCCCATGATGAGCAAACGCTTGTCCAAAGCCGAGGCCAGGCTATTCAGAAAGTAGAACTTGTGATGCAAACCAATGATTCGCCTTATTCACTGTTTGAATGCTTAATTCAATGGGATGGTGATGTAGGTCACTTAGTTTGTATTCGCCAAGATGAGCGTATACAAGAGCTAACGAGTCTTGTTCAAGACCATCGGAAACGATTAGCAGATACAGATTTTGAACTGCTTGAACAAAAAGAACGTCTTGAAAAATCATTACAAAAAATTAAGCAATTGTCCGCTTCTTTTATTAAATTATCCTCTAAAGTAGGACTTATACCTCTTTTTGGAGACTTAGATACAGCTCTTGTAGCTGAAAATACGTCCATTTTGCAAAACTTTGCGCATGAAGGAAATTACACCACGCTTCTATTTGACTTTGGGGGACTAGATATATTAACGACCGAAGGAATTCAAGCTTTTGCAGGCTTTATGCAGTCCTTCTATCTCATGGGCATCACATGCTATATTATTGGCATGAAGCCGCATCATACGGCTGCTCTGAAAAATAGAACGTTTGGTGAGCAAATTATTTATATGAATAACCTGAGTGAAATTATTGCTGTGAATAAAAATGTGAGTTAAAAGAGTGGAGGAGAAGAAAGAATAACTTTCTTCTCCTCTTTCTGTATACACTTCTTCGCTTACAATTAAACATTCTTTTTATATTTCAGCTGAAAGGATAGCATTAAGACGTTGAAGTCCAATGTTCAAATCAGTATCACTAAGAAGGGAGTAGCTTATTCGAATGTAAGCATGAGGAGGTTTGTGAACGAAACAAGCTTCACCAGGTAAAAAGCAAACATTATGCTCCTGGGCTTTTTTTAATAATGCGAATGTGTTTACATTTTGCGGCAGTTTTAACCATAAGTTGAAGCCTCCTTTAGGGACTTGGAATTGAACGTAGTCGGAAAGAGGCGAAAGCAGGTCGCTTGCATGATCTCTTCTCAATTGCAAAGCGGTCCTCAACTTTTCCATATGCTGTTTCATTCGCTCAGTGCGTAAGAAAGCTAGCACAGCTTTTTGAGTTAGTAAGGGACTACCAATATCCATCAATGCTTTAACTGCATATAGCCAATCAAATACAGAACCTTGTGCATAAAGTAATCCAATTCGAAGTCCTGGGGCCAAAGTTTTACTAAACCCCTTCAAAAACAAAACATGCCCATTTTTATCAAACGTTTTGATCGGTGGAGGCACCGATATATCATCGAAATAAATCTCTCCAAACGAATCATCTTCAACAATAAAAAAGTGATACAATTCGGCCAAATCAACTAGTTCTTTGCGGCGCTGTCTGCTCATTAGTATACCTGTAGGGTTTTGAAAAGAAGGGTTTACGTACAAAAGCGAAGGCTTTATTTTTTGGCAGACTTCTTCTACTAAATCAGATTGTATTCCTTCTTCATCTAGTTCAATTGAAATGACGTTAACACCTTTATTGGTGAAGACATCAATTGCAGCTCCGTAGCATGGACTCTCTACTATAACCGTATCCCCTGGCTTTAAAAGTGTTTGAGCAATTAAATCAATACCTTGCTGAGCGCCACTTGTAATCACAATTTCATGAGGATCAGCTTTTATTCCTTGCTCTCTCTGTAAATAAGAAGAAAGCTCTATGCGAAGCTCACGATCTCCTTGAATTGGACCGTATGTGGCTAAAACAAGCTCATCGGCACGTAACAGACTTTGCATTTCTTGCGCTAAAAACTGATTAGGAAGGAGACGAGGGAAAAGAATAGCCTGAGAGAAATCATAATATTTACGATCACGATTTAAGCTATACTGAGAGCGCGTGATATTTACGTTTAATTCATCTTGCCATGAAAAATTATTTAATACCTTGGAAGAACGTTTAGTAACCCCTTTAACAAAAGCTCCTTTTCCTGACTGTATTACGATTAATCCTGATTTTTGTAAGAGCTGATACGATTTTCGTACCGTTAATAAGCTTATTTCTAACTCTTGTGATAGCTTGCGTAAAGAAGGGAGCTGATCACCAGGTTTTATCATGCTCGTTTGGATGCGATAACGAATCTGCTCATAGATTTGCTGATAAATGGGGGTGGAAGATTTTTTATGTACATTAAATCTCATTGTGTCACCTAACTATTCTTTTTCTTTAGTTAACCTCAAAATAAGCATGGGCGCAACTGGAAAAACAGCAACTGTTATAGTGAAGGTTTTACTGTTATACTTCCTTTCTTTTATACTCGTGGCATGTTTAAAGGAGGAAGATATATGATTATTATTAATTACGTACTTATCTGTTTTATTTTCGGCACGACATTCTTAACTATTAAATTAGGGATTGAAGCGGGAATGCCTCCACTTTTCTCAGCTGGAACTCGCTTTCTTTTAGCAGGAATATTAGTAATCTCGTACTTTGCATATAAAAAAGAAGTTCGACGCTCGTTATTATTTTCAAAAAAAGTGATGATGGTAGGGTTTTGTTTGACCTTTATGACATTTTCAACGCTCTATTGGGCAGAACAACATGTGACATCGGGTCTTGCAGCTGTTTTATCTGCTACTGGCCCAATGATGATATTGCTTATTCAAGTGATGCAAAGAAAAATGGAATTAAAAAAAGAGCAGTTATTCGCTTTGCTTCTGGCTTTTACCGGTGTTATTTGTATTTCACTTCCAAATGTGACAGCTACTATGTCTTATTCGTGGACGTTAGGGTGTATCATTATCATAGTAGGAGAGGTATTTTACGGCATAGGCAGCAATTATTCGAAAGCTTTGTTAAATGAACTAAAAGGAGTGTCACCGTTTTTAATTAACGGTATTCAAATGTTTTACGGGGGAATATTTCTACTGGTGCTTTCTTTATGTACAGAGCAGATCCATGTTTCAACTATTATGCCTTGGAACGCAGTATGGTCTATTGTATATTTAATTTTTGTTGGTTCAATTGCTGGACACGGCTTATATTATTGGCTAATCGCCCAAACAAATCCGGTTTTTCCATCTACTTGGTTGTATGTATCTCCTTTAATCGCGATGTTAATCGGTTATGTAGTCTTAAATGAAGCTATCACGCCTTCTATTATTGGCGGAGGCCTTCTTATTTTAATAGGAGTGTTTATGGCCAATCGTGAAGCTTTGAGAGTACATTTTAAAAAAAGTGTGCTATTCAAAAAGCAGCTGTAAAACAAGTCGCCATTTGCTGACTTGTTTTTAGTTGATCGCAAGACAAAAAAGATTAAAGAAAGATATAAAAGATGACTAACAGCCTCTCCTTAATAAAAGAAGAGGCTGTTTTATTATGAATTTGCTGACATCGTATGAGACGGCAAAATGATGTCTTGGTCTACTAGGAAGGATAAAAGTTCCCGTGTAGCATATGACATATAGCGATCTTTTTTCAAAATGATGCCTAGCTCCCACATTGGAGTAGGTGCGGCAATTGGAATACTTTTAATAAAAGGGTTATTGATCTTTGGAAACACGGACTTTGGTAAAATTGCAATACCTAATTCAGAAGCGACTAGTTCAATAATTAAATCCCATTGAGAACTTTCGTACGCTATTTTTGGATGAAAACCCGCTTGAATGCACTCATGAATAATGCGATCATGAAGAGAGAAATCTTTGCTGAACAGGACAAACGGCTCTTCTCTAAGCTCGCTCAAAGCAACAATTGATTTAGCTGCCAGCGGATGCTCATGATGAATGTATAAATTAAACTCTTCTTCAATAAACGGGTAGACGTGAAAAAGAGGGTTTTGAATAGGCAGCACGATAATGCCAAGGTCTACTTGTTCGTTTTCTACAAGTTCGACAATTCGCTTTGCGCCAAGCTCCACAAGCTCTAATTTCACCTGAGGATGTTTTGATGTAAAGTTTTTTGCGATCATCGGGAAAACAACAGTCCCTACTAAAGGAGGAATTCCTACTTTAATATCTCCTGTAGGGAGATTTCGTAAATCATCTAACAAAGCATGCAGCTCGTGAAGAGTGGATACTAGCTTTTGACTTTGCCCATACACAATCTGTCCCGCATCGGTTAAAGTCAGCTTTCGGGTAGAGCGATCAAAAAGATCTACGCCGAGTTCTTCTTCTAGTTTTTTTACAATTTTACTTAATGCTGGCTGAGACAGATGAATTGCAGCTGCTGCTTTCGTGAAACTTTTTTGATTAACTACTTCCATGAAATGTTGCAGTTCTCGAATATCCATAAATTCTCCTCACTAGTATTCTTAGTTTTCATACTATTTATTCTATTTATCTATTTTACTTATGATTCAAATAAATGTAAACTCTTACATAAGGAAGTGAATAGTGATTCATCTAAAAATAGCACATGAAATTCCTCTAAATACGTTAGAAACCCGCATATTTGTAAGCGTTAACAAAAAATCACCCTCGAAGAAAATTCTAGAAAAATATTTTTTTCTCCCGTAAAACAAAGCCGCGAGCGCAGAAATAACACGTGTTGAAATGTTCATTTTGTATACTGTTCTGACAATTAAGAAAGAGGAATAAAATGGTATAGTGCACCACTAAGGTGAGTCTATTCATTCTGCAAACGAGCCGTACATAGAAAAAAGGGCCTGTTTGTTAAAAATAATTGGGGGAGTGGTTGAGATGACATACGTTAAAGGACTAGAAGGAATCGTTGCAGCTGAAACAAAAGTAGGGCATGTTGATGGAGAGAAAGGTCAGCTGATTTATCGCGGATATTGGGCAAAAGATTTGGCGATCAATTATTCTTTTGAAGAAGTTTCTTATTTAATTTGGAACGGCACGCTGCCCAATCATGATGAGTTAAAAGCATTTAAACAAAAAATGGTGACTCATCGTACGCTTCCGGCTAATATTGTTGCGTTAATGGACTGTTTGCCAAAAGATACAGAAGTGATGAGCGCGCTTCGCACATGTATCTCAGCTTTAGGAGACCCTTCATACAGCTGGCCTCCGACAAAAGAGCAGGCGCTTGCCATTACAGCGGTCACACCTACTATTATTGCCTATTGGTATCGTAAAATGAATGATTTAGAAGTAGTAGAGCCTAACGAGCATTTGGATCATGTAGCAAACTATTTATACATGATTAACGGAGAAATTCCAGATCAAAGTTTGGTTACTGCGCTGAACGCATATTTTGTTTTGACAATTGAGCATGGGATGAACGCCTCAACTTTCTCATCGCGCGTTATTTCATCTACCGAATCTGACATGGTTTCAGCTATTTGCGGAGCAATTGGCGCGATGAAAGGTCCGCTTCACGGAGGAGCTCCTTCTGGTGTTATTACCATGTTTGATGAAATTGGAAGTGAAGAGAATATTGAGCCTTGGGTTCGTAAAAAATTAGATAACAAAGAGAAAATCATGGGATTTGGTCATCGTGTTTATCGTACACATGATCCAAGAGCAGAAGCATTAAAAGAAGTATCGAAACAAATCTCAGGAGACAACGGGCTATTTGATTTAATTGTTAAAATTGAAGATAAAACCATTGAATTACTCAATGAATACAAGCCGGGTAGAGGCATTTATACCAATGTAGAATATTTCGCTGCAGCGGTTATGAAAGCGGTTGAGCTTCCGTCTGAACTATTCACACCAACCTTCACAGCAAGCCGTGTAGTTGGCTGGACAGCTCATGTCGTAGAACAGTCAGAAAATAATCGTATTTACCGACCTCAGTCTGCTTATATAGGTTATACGCCAGTTGAACAAAATCAATAAATAAACTCGCTTTCACATAAAAAACGTCGGTAAATCCGACGTTTTTTCATATGGTTAAATATATTCTTTTTGAGAATAAAATCGTTTTAATAAATAGAATAATCCGACTGCTAAGCATAAACTTGCTGCAGCTAAGCTAGAGGTAATCATGGCGTGCTCACCTTCGGTAGGGGTATGTGAAAGTTTGTAGCTGCTGTAGCATAAGAGAGCCGTGATACATAAACAGCAGGAGCTAATCAATCCATACCGCTTTTTGAAGCCAATAATAGATAGTAATACAATCAAATAAATTCCGCTCACCATCATCATAATTGGAAACTGAGGGTGGAATTTAATTGTATATAACAAATAATCGATGTGAGAATAGTGATGAACCGCCGAGGACTTTGTTAGCCCTCCGGTCAAACTAGCTGATAAAGGTCCTTCAAGCATCGAAGAGCCGTTATACCAAGTAGCGACTGAGGAAAGTAAAAAAACAAAACAACTTGCAAATAGCTGCGTCATGCATTTTATTGACACGTATAGAAAGCTCCTCTCAATAACCATCTTTTGTTAATACAAGTCCGAAAATTATTATAGCAGGTTTTGAAAGTAAAAAAAGTACTATTGGAATGGTTTCATAAAACGTTCATATTTGAAAAGGTTTGTTTTTTTAAAATAAAGGGAAAAAAGGTGAAACGGAAGTATGAATAGAGGAGAGAGAAAGATGAAGGCAGCAGTGATTTTGAATCCAAATGCAGGAAACAAGAAATTAGTGAATGAAATTGACTTTATATGTGATCGGTTAAACACTGCATTTGAGACGGTTACTTTATATAAAACAGAGCAACCTGGAGATGGTGCCGATCTGGTAAGAAAATTGGAAGGCAAAGCGGATGTCATTATTGGAGCAGGAGGAGACGGGACAATTTATGAGCTCATCAATGCTCTTGCTCCGCTGCAGCAACGTCCTGTATTTGCTATTTTACCTGGTGGAACATGCAACGACTTTTCGCGTGCAATTGGAATGAATCAAAATCCTTTAAAAGCAGTGGAGCAAATTATAGAAAAGCAGACGGAGGCAGTGGATGTTGGAAAACATGGCGAAGATTATTTTTTAAACTTTTGGGGAACCGGCCTCGTAGCTGATGTATCTGAAAATATTTTAGAAGAAAATAAAGAGAAATTTGGTAAGCTCTCTTACTACATGAGCGTAGGTAGAACCTTAAATCAAGCAGAGCCTTTTCAACTAAAAATGACGAGCGAAAAAGCTTCCTATGAAGGAGAAGCTGTTATGGTGTTAATTGGAAACGGTCCTTTTTTAGGAGGAACTCGTGCTATGCTAGGAAACAGCTCATTTCAAGACGGATTATTAGATGTATTCGTTATTAAAGAAATGGGAATCGAGCCGGTTATGGCATGGTTACAATCAAGCCCTGATGAGGAACAGCTTAACCCTGAAAGCAACCTTATGCATTTTCGTGCAAAAGAAATCCATATCGAAACTACTCCTGAAAAAACGGTAGATTGTGATGGAGAAAAAGAAACGACAACACCTTCAACGATTACGGTTCTACACAATCACATCAATATGATAGTCGGAAACAGATAAAGAAACGCTGGAACTTCCAGCGTTTTTTTTATGAAGATAGCCATCGTGGAGAAGTAAAGAGCATAATCATTATGCTGCTCATCGTAATAACAAGCATGGAGTAGCAAAAAGCAGTAAATCCGATAATATGTAAGCCCACTATCATAATCGTACTGTCTAAGATAAAAATGGTTATTCCTATATTGATTTTCCATTTTTTTGATACAATAATAGCAATTAAATCAAGCCCATCCGAACTGATCCCGTAGCGAAGCATCAGTCCTATTCCCATTCCTACGAGTGCGCCTCCAAGCAATGAGCTAAAAAGCAAAGGAAGCTCCAGCGTACCTTCGAGAATAGACAGCCATTCTGTCATAAAAAAAGAAACAAATAAACCTATACTTCCATAAAAAAAGTTTTGACGATGACGAAAAAAAGCATATAAATAGACAGGTACGTTCAAAAAGAAAATGGACATTCCGATAGGAGTTCCAAACACATAATATACGATAAGCCCAAATCCTATAAGTCCACCGTCTAGTAAGTGATACGGAGCAATAAATCCGTTTAGCCCTAGTCCAATTAATAAGCTGCCACAGCAAATCGAAACCACTCTCGAAAAAATATTCCTCACCCTATACGTTAAATTTTAATAGGAGTACTCGTCCATCTATGTATATGGCAAGCTTAGGTTATTTAGAAGTAAAGAAGAAGAAAAAAGAAAATTATGTAAAAAGTATTGATTCTATAACTCTGATATTCTATAGTTAATCTAACTTCGTTTTCACGACAATTTCTTGATTTTTTACGATACTGTTTAACTGTTTGTATTTTTTAATATATATATAAGTTGTGTTTTGTAAAAGGCATACGATTGTAATAAGTCGATAAAAGCAAGCCGCTATATAAAGGGGTTGATTACGTGTAGGATTCTCTTTCTTTTCAGTCATACTAAAAAGAAAGAGGGATTGTCGTGAAAAATCGTTCCGTACTTTTTTTATGGGTTGGTCAAAGCCAAGCCAATTTAGCAGATGTATTATATATTGTTGCGTTAATCAGCATTCTTTATGCTCAAAATAGTTCTCCTGTGCTGCTTTCATGCATTCCGTTTACCATTACGGCTGCTAAGTTTTTGAGCAGTTTTACTGTACCTTTTCTTATAGATCGCTACAGGGCTAAGCGTATTCTTGTTGTGTCTCAGCTCTTGAAGACCAGTGTTTTGTCTATGTTTTTCTTGTGGCATATGTCGCTTATCAGCATGCTGTGCTGCGTGGCGCTTATTGCTTTTTTTGATGGGTGGGCAGCTCCGGTTCAAAGCTCTATGCTTCCTCATTTAGTAGATAAAGAGAAGCTGTTAAAATGGAACAGTATGTTCAATGTCACCGATCAAACGATTCAAATTGCAGCCTATCCGCTTGGAAGCTTTCTGATCATCAGCTGGGATGCTACTGGCCTTTTATGGCTGTCATTTTCGTTATTCAGTTTGTCACTTGTATTTATGCAGGCCATTCGCATTAACGCTCATTCTGCTAAAACGAAGCAAAAACAAGGGTTAAAAGAGGGATGGAAACTAATTTGGCATTATCCGCGCCTGCGGGTTTTATTAGTCATGGAGGTTTTAGAAGGAATGGCTGCCGGCGTTTGGGCATCAGCAATTGTCTACGTGTTTGTGAAAGAGATATTAAATAAAAATGAAGCTTGGTGGGGATATATCAACAGCAGTTTTTTTGTTGGAACGGTTCTTGGAGGTTTCGTTTTGTTGAAGATTTCAGTTGAACAAGAGAAAAGTCTTTATCATATCGTAACACTAGGCAGTCTTTTATCAGGTTTTTTTACATTATTGTTCGGAGTGATGTCTGCTCCTTTTCTTTCACTTTTACTTAGTTTTGCTATTGGCATTGCCCTTCAAATAAGCGCTACGTGTTCTTACACGCTTACACAAACGGCCGTTCCTTTAGAAAAGCTTTCTAAGGTGCTTTCCGCTACGCTGAGCGTTTCATATGTGACGTTTGGACTTTCGGTGCTGCTGCTTGGAGCTGTTGCTTCGCTAAATGTGACGGCGGCGTTTCTAACAGCAGGAGGACTGATTGTAATCAGCGGCTGTGTAGGTTTATTCTTACGGAATTATGCGCTTGCTAACTAAAAAAGGTTGCTTGCTATTTGCAACCTTTTTTAAAACATCGTATTTTCTCTCCTCAACCATAAGCCGTATAAGGTTGTTTGCTTTAAATACCCCTTGTGTAAAAGTAGGAAGCTTTTCACGAAAACAAAAGGAAAAAAAATATGGCTATCGAATTATGTTAAGAGCGTTGAGCTAAAAGGAGTGATTAAATGGTTGTCATTCGACAGGGGGTTGAAACTGATCGAGAGCGACTGGCTACGTTAATGCAAGAATATATAGTAAAATTCTGTGAGCAGCCTGCCCCTTCCCGGAAAGCTTTAACTTTACATATTAAGCGCTTATTGAATAATCCTTCCTATGGTATCCAGTTTGTTGCTGAATTAGAAGGGAAACTAGTAGGTTTTGCGACGGTGTACGTATCGTGGAGCACCTATTATTTTAAAGAAACAGCGATCTTAAAAGACTTGTACGTATCTCCTTTAAACAGAGGTAATAAAATTGGTGAACGTTTGTTTAAGATCTGCTTGGCCTATTCTCAAAAGTATGAGTTTGCAGGGATGACCGCTGAGTGCAGCAGTGAAAATAAAGTTGCTCAAAACCTTTTTCAAAAAATGAACGGTAAAGAAAATGCAGGGGTTCAATACCGTTTTTTTTAAGAGAAGTGCAGCTTTTACTTTTAAGACTTCTACTAAATGGCAAAAATATGTTATAGTATGAAAAGTGAAATTGATGAAAATGTCGGTGGGCTATATGTTAGATGATCGTATCAATAGTAGGGGGAAGTTGGACTAGCTGTTTGAAAGGCGGCCATCCTATTTTTAGTATAGCCGCAAGGAAGGAGCAGGACCTTGAAAAAAAATCCAATCTTAAACGCGTGGAAAATAGTAACTGCGACGAGCGGTTTTTTGCTTGCGCTGTTTATCTTTAAAGTCCGAAAAGGAAGATAATCATATAAAGAAAGCTCCTCGATTGAGGAGCTTTTTATTATTTAGTAATAGGAAACGCCAAGGGAGTCACGGTTGATAAAGAATCTCTGTAAGAATGATAGGTGAAATAATGACGTGTTGGACTATAAATAGTCATGTAAAGTAAATAATCATATTTCGTTTCCATATAGAAAAAAACGCCGTCTGCGTGGAGTGTATAGAAAGAGTACGAAATTCCGAGCAGCGTTTGCTTTTGTACGCTTGTGCTTGGGTTTTCTTTAATCCATTCATATAGTTCAAACACACTCACTCCTGGTGATGATTGCAGCGTATGTACTTTGTCATATAACTTATCAGATACATCGGAAACCGACTGTTTTAATTGGTGAAATAAGTTGGACATTTGTTCTTTCATTGTGGTGAGCTCCTTTACGGGTAGTCAGCTATTAGCATGCTCAGGGACATCCACGCTTATGTATAGTTAGTGGATGGCTGATTTGAATTTGCCACCCTGCGCTTCTTGGGTATCCATAATGGTTGTAAATGCATGTGGATCTATTTCGGAAATAATGGTTTTAAGCTTGGTAATTTCTAAACGCGTCACAACTACGTATATGACTTCTTTTTCTGTACCTTCAAATCCGCCTTTACCATACAGTTTCGTCACGCCGCGGCCTAAACGATGCGTAATAGCGTCTGATAGCTCTTCATAGTGATTTGAAACTATAAAAGCTGCTTTTGTTTCATCAAGCCCTTGAATAATCGCATCGATTGTTTTAGAAGCAATATAGTACGTAAGGATCGAGTACATAGCCTGTTCCCAACCTAGCACAAACCCTGCCCAAGCGAAAATGAAGATATTTAAAAACATCACAAATTCGCCCACAGAAAACGGAATTTTTTTTGTTAATAAAATACCTAAAATCTCAGTTCCGTCTAACGCTCCACCGTGACGAATGACCGTTCCTACACCTGCTCCTAACAGCAGTCCGCCAAATACAGTAGCAAGAAGCGGTTCAGATGTTACAGCTGGAACATGGTGCAATTGAGATTCTACAATGGATAAAGCAACGACTGCAAACATAGATGAAAAGCAGAAGTTACGACCAATTTGTTTGTATCCACTATATAAAAAAGGGAGATTAAAAATGATGATAAGAAGACTGAACGGCAATTTCGTTAAGTAAACTAAAATTAGAGAAATACCGATAATACCGCCATCAATTACGGAATTTGGGACTAAAAATAATTCAATAGAAACGGCAGCCAAGGAAGCCCCAATTAACATCATAATGTAGCGATAAATGAGCCGACCTGCCTTTTCCTTTTTGTGCTGTTTCGTTGTCATAAAATCTTTCCTTTCAAAATACTGCCTATACGCAACTCTTACTAGTATAACTAAGTCTTGGGAACTCTATCCAATTATCTACTTTAAAAAAGACTAGCCAGAATAAACAAAATCCTGTTAAATTAAACGGTAGACATTTGCTGAAATAAAGGAGCTGTACATATGATAAACGTTTATATTCCACCGCTTCAAACAAGCGCTGGCGAAAAAGCGGCACGCTATATTGATACATTAACCAAACCGATAGGAAGCCTTGGAAGACTCGAAGAAATAGCAGTTGAATTAGCGGCCATGACCGGGGAAGTTTTTCCGACGGTCACGCCGCCAGGAGTCCTCGTATTTGCAGGCGATCATGGAATTGTAAAAGAAGGAGTTTCAGCTTATCCGCAAGACGTAACGGCACAAATGGCGCTGAATTTTTTGCAGGGAGGAGCAGCTATTAACGTGTTTAGTCAGCAAATAGATGCACAGTTCAAACTGATTGACATCGGCATTGCTTCTGACCTTTCCCATAAGGACCTTGTACAACGCAAAGTGAAGCTGGGCACAGCAAGTTTTTATAAAGAAGATGCGATGACGCGCAGTGAGGCAGAATTGGCTGTTCAAGTCGGATATGAAGAAGCTGAAGAGCTTATTGCCCAAGGAATTAAATGTTTGATTGTAGGAGAAATGGGCATCGGAAATACTACGTCAAGCACGGCTATTTTAGCTGTATTGACAGGAGAAAAAGTCTCTAAGCTTGCAGGAATGGGCACAGGGATTTCTGATGAACAACTGCGCCACAAAGTCAACGTGATTGAAGAAGCGCTGCAAAACAGGCACATCAACCCTCAGGATCCAATTGATATTATCAGTAAAATAGGGGGTCTTGAAATTGCCGGGATGACAGGTGCTATGCTGGCGGCAGCTGCTCACCGTATTCCTATTTTGGTAGATGGTTTTATTTGTACAGTTGCAGCCCTTCTAGCGACAGAAATCAATACACAAGCAAGAGACTATATGTTTGCTAGTCACGAATCTGTTGAACAAGGTCATGCGTGTGCAATGAAGCTTCTTGGCAAGAAACCGCTCCTCAACCTCAATCTTCGGTTAGGTGAGGGAAGTGGAGCTGCTGTTACATTTCCGCTGCTGCACTCGGCTTCACTGATGATTGCCAATATGGCCACGTTTCAATCTGCGGGAGTGTCTGAGAAAGAATGAACCTAAAAAAGACATGGGAGCAATTCAACAAAACCATGTCTTTTTTCTTTATTTTATAAAAAAACCTTATATTTTTAACATCATAAACCAATAAATGCTAAAGCTAGCACCTGTTAGAATAAATGATCCAATAATCAACAATACCAGTGCAACGCGTCGTTTAATCGCTTGAATTTCTCTATCTTTTGGCAAACGTCCCATTGGTTTTCCTCCATTATGTAAATATTTCACGTATTTTCCTATTTTACTCTGCTTTAAAAAGAGAGAACATATGTCAAAGTTACTAAAAATCAAATTATTTTACAAAAAAATTGTATCCCCGTTCCAGCAGGGCAAAGAATACGTATTTTTTCAGTTAGAAAAGGACTGCTCTAAAGGTTTACTTACATGGCAACAACCTTTATCATATAACTGACTATACTATGATGTTATCCAAAGTTGGAAGAAATCTCAATAAATGTGAGTGTTATAATTACATGATAAGAGTCAGAAAATTTTAAAAAAGAGTGTGAGCAAACAATGGACGGTATGTTGATTATTCGGAACGGTGCTCCTTTTTATGAAGGAGCTTCCGTGCCTATTCCAAAAGATAAAGCCTGTATTATCGGACGAAGCAGTGAAGAATGGGAGCCTTATCTGGCCTTTCAAAGTGCTTACATTTCACGCAAGCATTTTGAAGTAACTTACGAAAGCAATGCCTTTTTCATTACAGATTTGTTTAGTAAACACGGGACAAAAGTAAATGGAGAAGAGTTACAGCCTGGAACCCCTCGTTTATTGAAAGAGCAGGATGTCATTACCTTAGCAAATGAAGAGGCAGCTTTAGTATTTAGAAATGATGATATGGATGCAACCCTCGATTTAGGACCTTTGCTAAAACAAATAAATAAACCATTTTACACATTAGATCCAATTTTGCAGAAAGTAAAAGTAAAAGAGGAAACGTATATTCTGTCAGATAAAGAATACGCGTGCTTAGCTTATCTTCTAGAATACAACAATCAATTTGTTTCAAAAGAAGCATTAAAAAAAAGCGTTTGGCCTGAACGAGTAGAGTCAAATGGAGAAATTCTAGTAGCAGCGGAAGAGCTGAATGCGCTGATTTACCGGGTTCGCAAAAAAATAGGAACATATTTAGAAATCGAAGTGATTCGAGGAAAAGGATATTGGCTACACTTTAACGAGAATGGACGTGAATAGAATCACGTCCATTTTTTAATCTCGTTTTACAGCATGTACACGTATATGTTTGGCTTCTGCTAGCCAAGATCCATTTTGAAACAGTTTATCTTGCATTCGATTTTCTAAGCGCGTAATGAGGACATTTTTAGTTTCTGTCGTCACGTGAGCAAAAAGAGGGGCTGCATTTGTTTCTAGCCAATTACGCAAGCCGTTTTCCCCTTTTAACAAGAAGGGACGGCTGTAGTGAATGGCCGTGGTGACTTGAAAATTCTGTGATTCCAAAAGAGAAGAATATTCAGCTACAGAAGGAAAGTACCATGGGAAATCTACATCGTTATAAGGGATATCAAACGTTTTAAATTGACGAATGATTTCTGTGAAAATTTCGTCCATGTTTCCTTTTCCCCAAAATTCTGCTACAAATCGGCCATTTGGTTTTAAAGCATTGTAAATGTTTTTAATGACAAGGTGAGGGGGACGGATGTCGTGTAAAGTTGCATTGGAAAAAACTGCGTCAAATTGTTCGCAATAAGGAAGGTTAAGGGCATTTAACTGTTCAAAGGATAGAGTCGGGTACTGATGACGAGCCTGTTCAATCATATTTTCAGAGCAATCGATGCCTGTTGCATGGACATGAAGCTTATTGAGCTGCGAAATAAATTCGCCAGTGCCACAGCCAATATCTAAAATATGTTCGCCAGCTTGAGGAGAAAGAAGGTTCATAGCACTTCCTCCAAATGAAGAAACAAACGGAAGATGATACACTTGAGCAATTTTTTGTTGATTAACAGTTTGACTCATGAAGTGATTCCTCCTTTGTAAAAGATGATGACTATCGTTTTATAAGAAGAAACAAGCTTTGAATAGTAGATATGAAGTTATTGATAGAATTATACCATATATCTTACTTATTATGCCGAAAACTCCAAAGAAAAAGCGCACCAAACTTCTAGCTTGGGCGCTTACAAGCACGAACTATTTTCTAACCATTAACCGAACTGAACAAATAGAGGAAGATCTGTATGACCCATCTCACGTACGTAGACGTATAAATTTCCTTTATGATGAATTTCATGATCAATGGCCATTTGTAAAAGTTGTCTTCCGGGAAGCTTTCTTCCAAACGCTGCAGTTGCGTCAATGGTCTTGTTTAAATCATCTTCACTTAGTGAACGTAATACGTCTACTGTTTTTTGGGTATATTCAGCTGAAAGATCTGATAATGACTTACCGCTAAAATCAGCTTTTTGACCAAGTGGAGATAAATCACCGGATTTTACCACTGATGCAAATGCATAAAAGGATGTTAAAATATGCGTAGATAAGTCAAAAGCGGACATAGATGTCGGGGCAGGCTTGTATTCGTAGTGACCTGCTTCAATTTTGTTGATTAATTCATTAGTTACGTTTCGATGTGCTAAAAAGTGATGGGTCATTTGTTCAACTGTCATGATAAAAGGCTCCTTTATTATGTATTCGCTTCTGAGTATAGCATTTGAAAATCAGAAAGCGAAGAAAAAACTTTATCAATAAGAAAAACAGCTGCATATGAGCAGCTGCTTTTCTTATTATTAGAAATTACGTTGTTTTAACTCTTCAAGCAATAACTCCATACCTTCGCGGCTTAAAGTTAATTTGCCATCTGCGATTGTTACGTTGTCAGAAGATACTTCGCCAGTAATCGCACAAGCACCGTTCGGCTCATATTTCTTTAAAATAATTCGATCTGTTTCGACAAAAATTTCAACAGGATCTTTTACATCTATTTCAAGAACACGTCTTAACTCTTTAGGAATTACGATACGACCTAAATCATCTACTTTTCTTACAATACCAGTCGATTTCATTTTTAATCACCTTTACTTTTATATTTTATTGAGTACGCAAAATATTATTTTTGGAATTTCTAAGATGATTATATACTAGATAACCGCTAAATTTGTCGAAGTTATTAATATGTAAATGAACTGTAATATTATTGAAATATTATCTGTAAATACAAATCCTCCTACAATATGGAATATTTAGGGCTCTTTGTATGATATAGGAGATGAAGGAATTAATTACATTTGACATACAATTTTATTTATGTTTATGCAGCAGCCTGGGGGGAGGCTACATGTGAATGTGGAAGCAAATAAGTTGAAAGAATGAAGAGAATATGATTAGATTAAAGGAGTAACTTGCTCAAAATAATTAAATCGTAATGATTACGTATTTCAAATAAAAAAGTAATAAATCGAAAGGATGACAAAGAATTTGGCTAAAAAATCAAAAGTTGTAAAAGAACAAAAGCGTCAAGAGATGGTAGCGAAGTATGCGCAATTGCGCCAAGAGCTGAAGGAAAAAGGAGATTACGAAGCGTTAAAAAAATTGCCTAGAGATTCTTCGCCAACGCGCTTAAATAATCGCTGCCGCGTTACTGGTCGTCCGAGAGGCTACCTTAGAAAATTTGAAATGTCACGCATCGCTTTTAGGGAATTAGCCTACAAAGGGCAAATTCCAGGTGTTAAAAAAGCAAGCTGGTAGTATAAAAGCCCTCATAATGAGGGCTTTTATTATTTATTAGCTGCAAAATATCGAGCAATTCCTTGGTAAATACCTGTAGATATTTGCTGCTGATACGCGTTAGAAGAAACAATTTGCTCATCGTGAGCATTTGATAAAAAGCCTAATTCAAGAAGTACAGCCCGCTGGTTGTTTTCTCGAGTAACATAATAATCTCCAAAACGAACCCCCATATCCTTCATAGAAGGCGCGTTTTCAGCCATGCTTTCTTGAATGTATTTTGCTAATTCTTTATCTTTGGATTCACTGTAATAAAATGATGCGATGCCGTTTGCAGAAGATGCAGTAGAAGCGTTATAGTGAATGCTGATAAATGCATCTGCATGCTTTGCTTCACTAACGTTCACTCGTCCGCTTAGTGAGATAAAAGTATCGTTTGAACGCGTCATAAATACATTTGCTCCAGCATTAGCTAAGCGGCTTGCCACAAGTTTTGCTGTTGTTAACGCTAAACTTTTCTCAATCGATGACTTGCCTGAAGTGCCAGGATCATATCCGCCGTGCCCAGCGTCTACTACAATAATTTTATCTTTTAAAGCAGCAGAAGGAGAAGGCAAACTAGCTGAAGGTGTAGAACCAGCCGCAGCTGTTAACCCTTTTGATACCCATGCTGTTTGACTCGCAGAGTATTGAATTTGCACCCAGTCATTCGTTTCATTTACTTTTTTGAATCTTTCACCTGCTCTTGCTACACGAATGATTCCCGCATTTAAGCTCGGCTGACTTCGCAAATTTGAAGCTTTTGTAATTTGAATAGACTGGGCTGTTTGTGAAGACTGTCCGGAATCTGCTTGTAAATACTGACTTGCTACCCAGCCCGTTTGGCCATTTGCCGTTTTAATCTGTGCCCACGACCCGCTTTCTTTTACTACCGTTACTTTGGAACCTCGCGATAAGTTCGTCACGATAGACGCGCTTGTGCTTGCTGAAGAACGAACGTTCAATGAACTGGCATTAACGGTCGCTGACTTGGCTGACGTAGAACCTGAATCATTAGTCGGCGTAGAAGAATCCGAGCCTGCTTGTAAGTACTGACTTGCCACCCAGCCCGTTTGGCCGCTTGCCGTTTTAATCTGTGCCCACGATCCGCTGACTTTTACCACCGTTACTTTGGAACCTCGCGGTAAGTTCGTCACGATGGACGCGCTTGTGCTTGCAGAAGACCGAACGTTTAATGAGCTGGCATTAACGATCGCTGACTTCGATGTTGAATTTTCGGTAGACGTACTGTTTGTTTGCGTTTTATTTATGTATTGAGATGAAATCCAAGCGTCTTTACCGTTATAGGTAATTTTAGCCCATCCTTTGCTTTCATCTACTATATTAACGGTGTTTCCCTTCGTTATTTTTCCAACGATAGCACCGCTTGTACTAGGCGTTGCACGTACATTTAACGATGTAGCAGTTACTTTGGCCGATTCAGCTGCATCTGCATCAATTGAATGCAAAAAAAGCAATGAAGAGCTTAAAAGAACAGAAGAAACGGCTGTGTACATGACATGTTTTTTATTCATTTTTTCCTCCTTGCAAATTACAAATTTCAACATAAGGTTATTGGTATACAAAGCATATATCGGCAAATAGTCCAAAATTTTGAGTGAAATCTACTATTATCTCATAATACCGATATTATCCATCATACTATATGTCGAAATTCAATTGTATAATGAATTTGAACTATCTGCCATCCTTGACTATAAAATTTTACATTAATGTAAAATATAATTATATTAAAGGTGGAATTTAGCGATATTAAAGACCTTTAATCCTTTGTTCATCTGCATTTTGAGGATATGTCTTCTACTAGCAAAAACGTAAAATAGTATAAAACAGCTGAGTGTGAATATGATAGAGGAAAAATAGAAAATAAAAGCGTATCTATCTTTTGAAGGAGGAAACATCCACAATTATGAAACATGTAGAATAAAAATAACAAAAATATATAAAATAATACAAAGCCTGTCTATAGGGGTGTAAAGCTCTTAGCATAAACTAAAAGTAAATAGTTAGAAAATTCTTTCTTTTTACTTTAAAACATGGTACAGTATAAAAAAGTGAAAGGGTGGAAACTGATATGCGAAAGATTGTTCAGTATGAAACAAAGTGGTCGCTTTTGTATCAAATGGAAAAAGAAGCGTTGCTTAATACACTAAAAGACTTTTCAGTAGACATCGAACATATTGGAAGCACGTCCGTTCCAGGATTGGCAGGTTCACCAATCGTTGATATTTTAATCGGAGTCAAACGTGAAGAAGACATAAATGAAGTGCGCGCTATATTAAAAAATAAATCCCACGTATATGTAGCGGAAAAAGAGATGTTTGTCTTATTAAAAGAAGGCGTTCCAGCTGCACACTACCCTCCAATTATGACAGCTAAAAATGCCCGTAAGCTCATTCCGCATGATGCTAGAAGAAGTCATGTGTACGTAACGGTCAGTGAATCACCTTACTGGAATGAACGAATTAATTTCAGGGAGCAGTTACGCTCGAGCGAACGTGCTAGAAAAAAATATGAAGGTATGAAATACGAGCTTTCAAAACGATTGTGGAACGATATTTCTACCTATGAGTACAAAAAAGAAGAATTTATTCAGCGCAGTCTATAAAAAACGTCATTTCAATTGAAATGACGTTTTTTAATTAATTATCTTGTAAAACAATGGTCTCAAGCTTGTCAGCAGTATTTACTGCGAGAACCGTATAGTTTTTACCGCTTTGAAGATTTGTTCCAGGAAGACTTAGTACTTCTTTTCCATCTGCTGTGGAAACAGATAAATCATACGAACCCGGATTTACTACTTGATAACCTGAAATGCTTTTAAAAGACAGATCTTTAAATAAAGGAGCAGCACCTTTAGGACCTACGTTTACCGCAGGAGCATCAGGAGATAAATGAGCAACACGTAAGCTTGCTTTTCCATCCATTCCTTGCTTATTATTCGTGAAAGCCTGTAGTTCAAGGTTTTCTGCTTTATTTACAGCGGCCACTGTATACGATTTTCCACCGTCTACAACAAGGGTAGCTTCAATGATGGAATCTTTTGTTCCTTTTGTCTTCGCTTCGTATACTTCTACTTTATGAGAACCAGCTGACAAAGGCAGGGAGTTGGAGACATCTTTAAACTTTGCTCCTTCTACTAAAGCTTTGTCATCCACAAAAATGTCTACAGCAGGAGCATCCGGTGAAGCATGAACGATGCGAACTTCTGCATTTTGAGCTGTTCGCTCATCTGCAGCAGGAGGTGTTTCAGCGGCAAATACTAACATGCGGCTAAGTGCCAAGAAGGCAATTACTGCTACCATTACGAATAGTCGTTTCATCAAGTATCACTCCTTTTTTAGTATACACAGCTTTATGTAAAGAGAAGGACTGTGCAGTTGTTAGCGTATACTAAATAAAATCAACTATTCGTTTGTTTGTTAACTTTTGATGTGTTTACTGAGATTTCTGACGAAAAAATCGAAGAATAGCCAAAATATTGTACAGAGCTGTTAAGAGCCATGTCAGTAAAAAGCCTAGGCCAAGCCCAATATTGGCATCTATATACGTATGCGTGAATTCATCATATACGACGTAGGAAAGAGGAGCAATCGACAATAAAAATAGAAGAAGAAACAAAAGCGTTTTCCATTTGTTTAAAGTGAAGGTTAAATAAAAGAAAAGGAAAGCAGCGAACAATAGAAGACCGTCTCGAATAGCCCAAGGTAAAACGCCGATATGTGGATTAGCGAGAAGAAAAGTCGGGACAATTGAAAGGAGGAAAAGGAGAGAAAGTAAAGTCACGTGAAGAGTGTGCTTTTTTGTAACAGCCGGCACCAATAAAAACGCTGCGGTTGCACTTAAAAGAAAATTACAAATTAAAATAAACTCCATATCAACACCTCATTTATTGAGTATTACTTTTAGTCTATTCAGCACGCTGTTAAAGTAGATAAAAAAGCTGCGATGTTCATCGCAGCTTTTGGTTATTCGAATTTAAATCCTTGTTTTTCAAGCATCGCTCGAACTTCTGGATAATAAATGGTTTTATAAATAGCTGATACAGTTTGTGACCAGTTGCGGTCATCTGCATCATTTGTTCTGTTTTTCATATACTCTGCCATTTCAGCATCATAGTCTTGAATCAATGACTTTAAGTCGTGATTATAGCTTTCACGATGGTGCACGGCCGCTTGTGGCAATCGAGGCTTTTTCGCAGAACGATCTGCCGGATGTCCAACCACAAGACCGCTTACTGGAAATACGTATTCCGGTAGATCCAGCAGTTCAATGACTTCTAGCGGCTTTCTGCGAATTCCTCCGATTGGGACTGTACCTAAACCGAGTGATTCGGCTGCAACTGTTGCTGCTTCTAACGAAATTCCAGCATCGGTTGCTCCGACTAAAATTGACTCAAGCCCATCAGTTACGCCAAGAGGAGCATCGTTAAGCTCAGCTGCAATCTTAGCACGATTAAAATCTGCGCAAAAGATTAAGAATAGAGGAGCTTGGTCAATCCACGCTTGGTTGCCGGCAAGCTCTGAAAGTTTTTTCTTCTTTTCTTTATCTTGGACGCTAATAATAGTAACTTGCTGTCCATTAATAGAAGAAGCGGCTGACTGAGCAGATTGGATAATCGTATCTAAATGCTCGTCGCTTACTGCTTCGTCTGTATACTGACGGATAGAACGGTGATCTTGAATTGTACGAATTGCTTCATTCATGATGCGTCATCCTTTCAAAGAAGTTATTCTTAGCCTTGTAATGTTTTTACATCTAAAGGTGCTACAAGTACGCCAGTTTGAGCAAATGCTACAAAACTTTGGAAGTGAGCTGATTTATTGTGTGCTTGAATTGCTTCTTCGCTTTTCCACTCTTCAATCATCATAAATGTGTTAGGTGTAAAAGCATCTTCAAATAGTTGATAGTTGCTGTTTCCTTCTTCTTGTAAAGAATGCTTAATTAGTTCTTGTACGTTTTCTAAAAATTCTTCTCTTTTTGCTGGGTTAACTTTCATTGAAGCTTGTAAATGAATCATGGGTGATTCCTCCTTTAATAATGATGGTGCTTTATATTATTTGTTTTGTTTTTGATCTTTCATTCAATTTATGATTAAAATGAAGATAAGTTCGAATATCATCGAACAATGAAACTATAACACCAATTAAATAACAGTGCAAGGAGTTTAGTTCGAAAGTTATCGAACATTGATACACAAAAGAAGCTGTGTTATATTTTAAGCATGAGAAAACCTTATCAACCACCGAAATCTGAAATTAAATTAACGCCTATTTTACACGCGTTGAGTGATCCTAACCGGCTGCGAATTGTACAGTGTTTAGCGACAAGAAAGGAGCAGACCTGTTCGTATTATCAAAAATTAAATGTATCAAAATCAACGCTATCACATCATATTAAAGTACTTCGCGAAGCTGGAATTATCAAACTACGTATAGAAGGTACGCAGCACTATTATTCCTTGCGTTTAGAAGAACTTGAGGACTTGTTCCCAGGTCTGCTTCCTTCCATTTTAAATATAGATGAGCAGTTATTTTAAAAGCTGAACGACGTTTTGTTCAGCTTTTTTGTTCAAAATAAATGTGTCCATGCAGGCTGCATCCGGGATTAAAAGAAGAACGACAGTGAGGGCAAGTCGAGTTACAGGTTAAATATTCATGAATTGATAGCTCATGTTTACATACTCCGCAAAGAATAGCTTTTTCATTAAACATAGCTTTTGGCCACGTTTTAATATCATGATCAGCATGTCCGTTATGACATTGATAGCATGGATAATATGTATTACAGCAATAAAATTTTATTGCAATAATATCTTTATCCGTACGGTAGTGCATGCAGCGCGTTTCGGAATCCACCGTATCACCTTTTACTACAGGTGCAGATTTGTTCATTATCATCACTCCCTATGAAAAGTATAGCATGCTTTTATACGCCTTATCATACATATGTAAAAAGAAAAATGCTATAATAAAACCATCGTTTTACATGTCAGATTGCATGCTAAAAAGATCAGATAAAAATTGATGTCAAAACAGATCAATTAAGTGAAGTAAAGAGAGGAAGAAAAAATGAGTAAGCAAGTTATCGTTTTTACCGGAGGCGGAACAGCTGGACACGTAACACCAAACATTGCCATTATGAAAGAATTAGACAGTGAAAAATGGGATATCCATTATGTCGGTTCTCACAATGGTATCGAGAAAGAATTAATTACAAAATTAAACGTTCCATATCATGCAATTTCAAGCGGAAAGCTGCGTCGCTACGTAGATATGGAAAATGTAAAAGATGTATTTCGAGTAGCAAAAGGAGTTGGCGATGCACGTCGCGTGCTGAAAAAACTAAAGCCTTCTCTTGTGTTTTCAAAAGGCGGTTTTGTCACAGTTCCTGTTGTAATGGCTGCTAAATCGCTAAACATTCCCGTGTTCATTCATGAAAGTGATTTAACACCGGGACTGGCAAATAAAATTGCGCAGAAATTTGCCACTAAAATTTTTACTTCTTTTGATGAAGCGGCAAACTATTTTCCAAAAGAAAAAGTGCAGGTTGTTGGTTCACCTATTCGAAAAGAATTATTTAGCGGAAGCGCAGCGAACGGGGAAAGCTGGCTTCGCTTTTATGATAAGCGCCCAATTTTAACGATTATGGGCGGAAGTTTAGGAGCACGCCGCATCAATGAAATTGTTCGAGAATCCTTGCCTGAACTGCAAAAGAAATTTCAAATTGTACACCTGTGCGGAAAAGGCAATATTGATACAAGCCTTGAAAAAGAGTCGGGCTACCGTCAGTTAGAATACGTAAATGAACAGCTTCCGGATGTTCTAGCAGCAACTGATTATGTGATTACACGCGGCGGATCCAATGCCATTTTTGAGTTTTTAGCTCTTCATAAACCGATGATGATTATTCCTTTATCAAAAGCACAAAGTCGCGGAGATCAAATTTTAAATGCACAATCCTTTAAGAAAAAAGGCTACTGTATGGTTGTAGAAGAAGAACAGTTAACAAAAGAGCTGTTTTTGCGTGAAGTAAATGAGCTTCAGCAGCAGGCAAGTACGATGAAGCGTACAATGCGTGAAGCAACAAAAACGGATGCCATTTCAATTCTTGTAAATGAAATTGAGAAAATGAGCTAAAAAAAGCGTTCTTATCGAGGAGATAAGAACGCTTTTTTTTCTTTGAATCTATTATTTTAAAATAATGAATAAACAGCAAAAAATAAAGCTTTTAAAATTTCAAAAAATGTTGTTGACAGTAAAATTTAACAGGAGTAAGATTACTCTCATGAAACGTTCCACAGTGAAACGCTGAGTCTTTCCTGAAAGAGAGGGAAAGAGCGGAGGACCCAATTATTAGGGGTGAATCTCATAATTGAGTAGGGTTACTTTCTTGACCCGAACCCGTCAGCTAACTTCGTAAGCGTTAAGAGAGAGGATGGTGTAATGGTGGTCGTTTTCTATAACAGCGGATAGCGCGTTCCTTTCAAAATATAGGTGAAAGGAGCGTCAAGATGCATATATCTAAGCAAATGATTCAAATGATTGAATATCGAGCAATATGCGATCAGCAATCTTTTGATCTAGCAAACCGCTATTTGTCTACGTTAGCTAATCAAAGTATTAAACGCAGCAGTAAAAAACATAATTAAGCCTAAAAATTAAATAACAAATATACGCTTAATCAATTATGAGCGGGGGACCCAATATTTTGTACGTATGTACTAGGGGTGAATCTCTTAACTGAGTAGGGTTACTTCCATAACCCGAATCCGACAGCTAACTCCGTAAGCGTTTTGGGAGTAAAAAAATTCGTGTCGATCACGGCTTATTTGTCGTGCATTAAACCGCGGAAGAGGACTCTCTTCTGCGGTTTTTTTAATGAAAAAAATAGGAGAGCAGGTTATGTCTGCACCGTAAAGAGGATATAGTAGGGCTTTTAAAACGAGATCAACAATACGTGAGGAATAAACAATCAAAAATAACCTTTCGCAGCTAGCTCACTTGGGCGTGATGCTTTACGCACAGAAACAGTCACTACACTTAATCATTGGTGGTAAGAAACAGTTAGGAGGGAGCAACTTGGATATGATCATGCTTGGAACGCTTGCCATATTAACAGCTGCTATGTACGGAATTATTTGCTGGTCGTCTCATGTAGTAGACGAAAGAGAGGAGAAGTGAACATGTCGTTCATTTTGTTAGGTATTTCAGTTCTCGTTTTAATTTATTTAGTATATGTACTGTTAAATCCAGAACAATTTTAATAAGCGGAGGAATAAAACGTGGGGATTTTTCTACTATCAGTTGCGCTGCTGCTTGTTTTTGTAGCGCTTATTGCAAAGCCCGTAGGTATTTATATAGCGAATGTGTTTTCAAACGATAAAAACACTAGCTTGATAGGGAAGATAGAATCGGTGATGTTTAAAGCGGCAGGAATTAAAGGGCATAATCAGACGTGGAAGCAATATGCACTTGCTCTCGTTTTGGCGAATACGTTTATGATTTTTGTGGTGTATCTTATCTTCCGGTTTCAAGGGGTACTGCCGCTTAACCCAAGCCACATCAAAGGAATGGATCCGGCCCTTGCTTTTAACACGGCCATTAGTTTTATGACAAATACGAACTTGCAGCACTACAGCGGTGAATCAGGTTTGTCTTATTTCTCGCAGATGGCCGCCGTTGTATTTATGATGTTTGCTGCACCAGCAACGGCACTTGCAGTAGCAATCGCTTTTATTCGTGGGTTGGCAGGGAAGGAAATGGGAAACTTTTTTGTTGATTTTGTGAAATCAATTACGCGTGTTTTACTTCCTATCGCTTTTATAACAGGCATTTTATTTGCGTTTTTAGGTGTTCCTCAAACGTTAAGCGGAACGGTGACTGCCCATACATTAGAAGGGGCAACACAGCAAATAGCAAGGGGACCAGTTGCTTCTTTTCTTTCAATCAAAGAGCTAGGCAACAACGGAGGAGGGTTTTTTGGTGTCAATTCGGCTCATCCATTTGAAAATCCTAACGCGTTGAGCAATGTATTACAAATTGTCCTTATGCTTTTATTGCCAACCGCACTTCCTTTTACGTACGGAAAAATGATCGGACAGCGTAAGCAAGGTCGCATCTTGTTTGTAGCGATGAGTATGCTGTTTATCGTTATCTTAAGCACAGCGTTTGTAACAGAGTGGGGCGGTAACCCTAGACTTGATGCTTTTCATCTAAATGAAGCGAGCGGTTATATGGAAGGAAAAGAAGTCCGGTTTGGTGTCGGTATGTCAACTCTGTACGCCATCGTGACGACAGCAAGTGAAACAGGCGCGGTTAACGCGATGCACGATACTCTTACGCCTCTTACCGGGTTGTTAACGCTTGGAAATATGATGTTAAATACTGTATTTGGCGGTGTCGGAGCAGGATTTATGAATGTCATGATGTACGTCATCATCGCCGTATTTTTATCAGGTTTAATGGTTGGAAGAACCCCGGAATACGTAGGTAAAAAAATTGAAGGAAAAGAAATGAAGCTAATCGCCGTGACGCTTATTCTGCAGCCGCTGTTAATTTTAGGGGGAACCGCCGTAGCGCTCACTACTCATTTAGGAATAGAAGGTATATCAAACCCAGGCTTTCACGGCTTAAGTCAGGCACTGTATGAATTTACATCGTCAGCAGCAAACAATGGATCTGGTTTTGAAGGACTCGGTGACGCAACGCCGTTTTGGAACATTTCTACGGGAATTGTTATGTATATTGGACGTTACTTCGGACTAATTACGATGCTGGCGGTATCAAGCTCACTAGCATCTAAGCAGCTTGTTCCTGAAACACCGGGGACATTTAAAACGGATACGTCTTTATTTAGCGGCATTTTAATTGGAACTACCGTTATTGTAGGGGCACTTACGTTTTTCCCAGTGCTTGTACTTGGGCCGGTTGCTGAGTATTTGACACTGTAATTAAGAAAGCGGAGGATTATAATGAATAAACGGAATTTTACGAATAATCTTGAATTTGATCGTAACAGTCACATTCAAGGTGCTGTAGATAAACAAACTTCATCGATTTTTATTCAATCAGTAAAGCAGGCTTTTATCAAGCTAAGTCCAAGAACGATGATAAAAAACCCTATCATGTTCGTAGTAGAAATCGGATTTGTTATTACGCTTTTTTTAGCTGTTGTTCCAGACCTTTTCGGAGAAAGCACAGTAAGCGCAGGCTTTAATATTGCCGTATCCCTCGTGTTATTTTTCACAATTGTTTTTGCTAATTTTGCAGAAGCATTAGCAGAAGGCCGAGGAAAAGCACAGGCAAACTCATTAAAGCAATCGAAAGGTGACATTACAGCTAATAAACTTCAAAACGGGCAAATAATACAAGTATCGGCATCGCAACTAAAAAAAGGAGATATCGTCGTCGTTTCACAAGGCGAAATGATTCCTGGAGATGGAGAAATCATTAAAGGACTGGCATCTGTTGATGAATCGGCCATTACCGGTGAATCGGCACCTGTTATGAAAGAAGCAGGCGGGGATTTTAACTCTGTAACTGGAGGTACAAGAGTTGTCAGCGATGAAATTACAGTTAAAATTACGTGTGAACAAGGTGAATCGTTTTTAGATAAAATGATTTCGCTTGTTGAAGGAGCAGAGCGTCAAAAAACGCCAAATGAAATTGCGCTAAATACGGTTTTAACAAGTCTGACGATTATTTTCTTATTAGTTGTTGTGACGCTTCCTGTATTTACAAACTACTTACATTTTCAGCTCGACACGGCTATTTTAATTTCACTGCTCGTCTGCCTCATTCCTACGACGATTGGAGGATTATTGTCAGCCATTGGAATTGCTGGGATGGATCGAGTTACGCAGTTTAACGTGATTGCCATGTCAGGAAAAGCAGTAGAAGCAGCTGGTGACATCAACACAATTATTTTAGATAAAACCGGCACCATTACGTTTGGAAACCGAATGGCTCATCAATTAACGACTGTAGAAGGCACAGACGAACGTGAACTTTACAAATGGGCGTTTGTTTCTTCTCTTTACGACGAAACACCAGAAGGGCGCTCAGTTGTTGATTTTATTCAAAACCGTATGGGAGTAGAAGATCTTAGAAAAACGCAGGGAACGTTTGTAGAATTCAAAGCTGAAACGCGAATGAGCGGCATTGACCTACAGAATGTATCTGTACGGAAAGGGGCAGTGGACGCCGTCACGGCATGGGTAGAGTCAAATGGCGGGAAGATTCCCTCTGATTTGCAGCAAAAAGCAAACGAAATTGCAGGAGCTGGTGGCACGCCGCTTGCCGTCGCCGCTGATGATAAAATTTACGGCTTGATTTATTTAAAAGACACGGTAAAACCAGGAATGAAAGAACGCTTTGATGAACTTCGTAAAATGGGCATTAAAACAGTCATGTGTACAGGAGATAATCCATTAACCGCAGCAACCATTGCAAAAGAAGCTGGAGTAGATGAATTTATTGCGGAATGCAAGCCAGAAGACAAGATTCAAGTGATTAAATATGAACAGCAGCAAGGAAAGCTAGTTGCCATGACAGGTGACGGGACAAACGATGCCCCTGCACTTGCTCAGGCTGATGTTGGCTTAGCAATGAACAGCGGAACCTCAGCAGCTAAAGAAGCAGCAAATATGGTGGATTTAGATTCCGATCCCACAAAAATTATTGAAGTCGTTTCGATTGGAAAACAGCTATTAATGACAAGGGGTGCCTTAACTACATTCAGCATCGCAAACGATGTTGCTAAATATTTTGCCATTATTCCAGCGATGTTTACCTTGGCGATTCCGCAAATGGAAGCTCTTAACGTAATGAAGCTGAATTCACCTCTATCTGCCGTATTGTCAGCGCTTATTTTTAATGCGGTCATTATCCCGCTGTTAATTCCCTTAGCCATGAAGGGAATTGCGTATAAGCCGATGAGTTCTAACGCCCTGCTGCGAAAAAATTTGTTCATTTACGGATTAGGCGGGGTATTGGTTCCCTTCATTGGGATTAAAGCAATTGACTTACTACTTTCATTTGTAATGTAGAGGAGAAGAAACGATGATACAAACAGAACGAACGGGAAGCATTATTGTTCGCTTAACAATTATGATGATAATTCTTTGTGGTCTTATTTATCCTGTTGTGATGACAGGCATTGCTCAGACGGCTGTTCCAAATAAAGCAAACGGCAGCTTAATCTATTCAAACAAGCATCAAGTTATCGGTTCTAAGCTGATAGGGCAGCAGTTTACGAGCAATGCATTTTTTCATGGCAGAGTCTCTAGTATCGATTATAACGGGGCAGGATCTGGGTCGTTGAATTTAGCACCTTCAAATAAAGATCTTACGAATCGTATCGAAAGATCAGTAGCGGCGTGGAAAAAAGAAAACGAGTTACCAAAAGGCGGAATTCCAATTGATGCCGTCACAAATTCGGCTTCTGGACTCGATCCGGATATTACGCCACAAGCTGCATATGCACAAGTAGAGCGCGTAGCAAAAACAGCGCATATTAACACCAACACGCTAAAAGAGCTGATCAAAGAACACACTCAGCAAGGAGCTTTTGGTGCAAAACGAGTAAATGTAGTAGAGCTAAATTTAGCTGTTCAACGAGAGCGCTAATTACATGCACTCGCTTCATGTATTGAAGCGAGTGTGATAAAGGGGCCTGAACAATGAAAGAAAAAGAAGCTCATCCATACTTTCGAAGAAAAACTCCGGAAGAACTATTGCGTGAACTTCATGATCAGAAGCGCGGAAAGCTTAAACTCTACATCGGTGCGGCGCCGGGAGTAGGAAAGACGTATAAAATGCTTCAAGATGCGCACGATTTAGTCAAAGAAGGCGTAGATGTCGTAGTTGGATATGTAGAAGCACACGGCAGGAATGAGACTGAGGCGATGATTGGAAATCTAGAAGTAATCCAAAAAGAAACTATTTTTTATAAAGGAAAAGAATTACAAGAGCTTGATTTGCTGGCGATTGTAAGAAGGCGGCCAAAAGTTGTAATTATCGATGAACTCGCTCATACAAATGTGCCGACAAGCCGCCATAAAAAACGTTTTGAAGATGTTTCTTACCTGCTCAACCAAGGTGTTTCAGTCATGTCAGCAATGAATATTCAGCATATGGAAAGCGTGCACGATCTCGTATATGCTGTTACCCAGGTAAAAGTTCGTGAAACAGTGCCAGATTTATTTATCCAGCAAGCAGATGAAATTCAGCTTGTCGATGTTACGCCAGAACAGCTGCAAAAGCGTCTTCGTGAAGGCAAAATATACGAAGTTCATAAAATTGAACAAAGCCTGCAGTCTTTTTTTAAGCTCGCAAATCTCCATGCCCTTCGTGAATTAACGCTTAGAGAAATAGCGGATGAAGTGGACGGTAAGCTCATTCATTCCCATGAAATTGGCGTAACAGGTATTTGCGAACGTATTTTAGTATGCATTCAATACAGTGAAACAGCTGAAAAATTGATTCGAAGAGGCTGGAGAATGGCAAACCGATTGAAAGCAGATTTGCTGCTGCTCCATGTTTTTACAGGCGAGCAAACAGAAAGGCAAAAAGCCCAAATCAAACAGTGGCAGGAATTTGCTGATCGCTTTCACGCATCGCTAATTGTTGAAGAAGCTAAAAAGCAAAAACCAGCTGCAGTGATTGTGAACGTAGCCAAGCAGTATCGCGTTACTCAAATCTTACTAGGGCAATCAGCGAGGACAAGGTGGGAAGAGATTCGAAAAGGGTCTATTGTGAATACGATTATGAGACAGACTCATAACATCGACATTCATATTGTTTCAGATTCAGCAAAGCAATAACAATAAAATGGATGTATAATAAAAGGAGAATATGAGTGAATATTGCGTTCTTTTTACTCCCCAAAAAAGAAGTCGTTACCCTGTCGACACGGTCAACTGTCCGTCAAGCATTGGAGAAAATGGAGTATCATCGCTACTCTTCTGTACCGCTCATTAACCAAAAAGGAGAATATGTAGGGACTTTGGCAGAAGGAGACTTGCTATGGAAAATAAAAAGCCTAGAACATATAGAACTCCATGAGCTGGAACACCTGCGAATTGAAGAGGTCCCAAGGCATCGCGATTATGAACCTATCACCATTAATGACGAAATGGAAAGTATTTTGTCACGCGCGGCGGAACAAAATTTTGTACCAGTTGTAGATGATCAAAACATTTTTATTGGGCTCGTGCGGCGAAGAGAGATTATAGAGTATTGCATCTCTCAACTTTTTATACGTGGAGAAGCGCCTTTAAATGTGAAGATTTAGTTAAGTTTACGTAAAAAACATAATTTTTACATAAAAGGTAGTCTCTTTTTATATAATTAATGTTATAATAAGAGATGTAAAGACGAAACTTGCGTAATGTAAGCCTCTAACATTTGTTAGAGGTTCTTTTTTTACATAACATAAAACATTTGATTTCAGTTCTTTCTACGGTTAAGTTAGAATAAGTGTTAAAGTAAGAGGTTTCTTGCTTTTTTACATAAGAAAAGTGAGCTGTACAAAGGAGACAAAGTATATTGACTACGGAAAAAACAAAAAGCGATCAATTACGCAGCATATTCAAAACTATTATCTTCGCTATCGCTCTAGTATTTATGATTCGCGCATTTTTATTTTCTCCGTATATTGTAGAAGGCGCTTCAATGAACCCAACGCTGCATAACGGAGAGCGTTTGTTTGTGAATAAACTGTCGTATTCGCTCCATGATATTCGCCGCGGAGATATTGTGATTATTAAAGATGAGGCTAAGAATAAGCATTATGTAAAAAGAGTAATCGGTCTGCCAGGTGAAAAAATCGAAATGAAAAAAGATCAGCTTTATATTGATGATAAAAAAGTAAGTGAACCTTATTTAAAAACGAATCGTCAAATTGCCAACAACATGGATATGGAGCTAACAGGAGATTTTGAACCCGTTCAAATACCTAAAAACGAAGTATTTGTAATGGGTGATAACCGTCTGTACAGTATGGATAGCCGCAACGGTCTAGGTCTTATTGATGAAAAACGGATTGTCGGAAAAAGCGAATTTGTATTTTACCCCGTCAAAAAAATAAGAAAAACGACGTAAAAAGAAATGCCGGCAAAGGTATTTCTTTTTTTGTGCCTATGTCTACTCAGCTTCTAGATGGGTAAGCTAAGGAAAAAAGGTGTGAATTAATTGAAGACAGCCTATGAAAAATTATTTAAACATTTTAAATTTGTTGATGCTCTTGAGATGAAAAACCGATTAGCAATGGGACCTATCCTCACATACGCTTCACGGGAAAACGGAGAAATATCTGATATTGATATGTCTTTTTACGAAAAACGAGTAGGGGGCGTCAGTACGGTAATTATCGGCCCCGCGTTTATCACAGAAAATGGCCAAGTAGCACATGGTCAAATCGGAATTCATCGTGATCAGGTCATACGAAAGCTTCATCAACTAACCCAAATGATTCATAGAAGAGGAGCTAAAGCGATTCTTCAACTATCGCACGGGGGCAGAAAGTGTGTAGAAATGGAAAATAAGTGGCAAGCCATTAGCCCAAGTGAAAAGCCTCATAAACGTAAAGGGAAAAAGCCTGTTCAAATGACCGAGCGCGATATAACTTATATGGTTCAAGCGTTTGGCGAAGCTACCACCAGAGCTATGGAAGCAGGGTTTGATGGAGTAGAAATTGACGGGGGAAATGAATGTTTACTGCAGCAGTTTATATCAAGGCAAGCCAATGAACGAAGTGATTCTTATGGCGGAAGCGCAGAAAACCGCTTCACTTTTGCACTTGAAGTTATTCGTGAAGTGACGCGTCGAGCAGCACATGCGGGCAAACCATTTATTGTGGGATATACATTAGCGCCCAAAGAAAAAGGCTATTTAGGAACTAAAGTGGAAGATACATTTGAGTGGATTGATCGTCTTGTTTATACAGAAATCGATTATTTACATATCAGTGCTTTGCATGAACCTACCTTAAATAAGGAAGAAAATCGTTCACTGCTTTCTTCGATTATTAAGCACGTCAATCACCGGGTCCCTCTTGTGGGTACAGGAGGACTTACGGCAACAGAAGTAGCAGAAGCTTTTGAGCAAGGGCTGGCTTTAATTACGATTGAACAAGCATTAGTTGTACAGCCAGATTGGGTAGAAAAAGTGATAAATAGCGATGAGCCCGCTTCTATGGATGTGACGTCATTAGATAAAGATGTGAGTTTGCCACCTGAAGTGCTAGCTCACTGGCAAGATACGCATAAAAATGACCACCCTTATTAAGTGAGCGGTCGTTTTTATGTTGTTGACTTAACAAGAAGAATTTTATTTTACTGATACTATAACCAAGCAACGTACATAGACTAAAAGAAAAACTAAAAACACAGTTGACTTCTAGGAATAGTTAGGATTACAATATAAACAACTTATTCATAAAACGGACAGCTGATCGGACATACCGAAGGCTTCTAGCAAACAACTGTTGGAGGCCTTTTTGTGCTTTCTAACAGAAGATGAAAGTGGAGGGACAACATGAAAAAGTTAATTACGTTTGCACTTATTGGCTTTTTAGCTCAGTTAATTGATGGATCACTCGGAATGGCGTACGGGGTGACATCAACTACGCTGCTTTTAACGTTTGGAATTGCACCAGCTGTGGCTTCCGCATCTGTTCACTTAGCAGAAGTTGTAACAACAGCAGCTTCTGGTGTTTCGCATATTAAATTTGGAAATGTAGATAAATCGATGGTGTTAAAACTAATTATCCCAGGTTCCATCGGAGCTTTTGTAGGAGCCTGCTTTCTAAGTAATTTACCTGGAGATGCAGTAAGACCTTACGTTTCAACATTCTTATTGCTCCTAGGAGTTTATGTGTTATTTCGTTTTTTATTTACGTTTAAAACAAACGAAGAAAAGAGCACCAAACCTTTATCGACGAAACAGTCCATTCCGCTGGGATTAATTGCTGGATTTGCTGATGCTACAGGAGGAGGAGGCTGGGGACCGATAGCAACGCCTGTATTGCTGGCTAAAAAAGGCACAACAGCACGGAAAGTCGTTGGAACCGTGGATACAAGTGAATTTGCTATTGCCGTCTCGGCTACACTTGGCTTTTTAATCTCTCTTGGCTGGGAGCAGGTAAACTGGTTCTGGGTAGGCGCCCTTATGATTGGCGGAATTATCGCGGCTCCGATTGCTGCATGGTTTGTTCGTATTATCCCGGCTCACTTGCTTGGTTCACTTGTTGGTGGGTTTATCATTTTAACAAATGCTCGAACACTCTTAAACACTTGGGTATCAAGCAGCTCTACTCAGATAGCTGTATATGCATTCATACTTATCGTGTGGGCAGCAGCGATCATTTACTCACTGTTACAAGGAAAAAAATATAATCAAAATCGAAACGTAGAAGTTTCATAATAAAAAGGATGGAATAAAAGTAGCTCAGTTAAAGAAAGATCTGAACGTGTTTGATTCTGGATAGAGAATCAAATGTGTTCAGATTTTTTTATGGTTAGAGTGAAGGCAGTTTCATGTATGTAGTGGCCTCTAGCTGTTGGCTGGAGGGCAAGGCGAGGACTTATGCGTAAAAAGCGGAACAGGTGAGACCCGGCAGAAGTGGTCGCCCTCGGAAAACGAAGCCTTGTACGGAAATCAACAGCGGTGTAACAAGGGATCCATATTAGCGCATTATCCCATTTGTTCGTCTTTAGATTGGGGTGATTTCGTTATGCCTTAATCTCTTTTATTATCTGAATTCCGTAAAATAGAGAACCGTAGATATTTTTTTTGCGTCTTATGATACAATAGACGAGTTCATTCATGAGTGGGAATACTTTCTAACACATATAAAATTCATTGAATCGTCGAGGTGTGAAGAGTAAGTGGTCTATTTTATTTTAGTATTAGTAGCAGCTATCGAAGTAATTGTCTTATTGATTAATCGACCTGTATTTGCAAACATTCCGTATGTTCAAGTATATATTGTTCCTTTGTTAGTAGTAATTGTCATCACAATGTTACTTTCTCGAAATCCAAAGAGATTTATGCGGTGGTTTAAACAAGGGCTTATTACGATTTCAGTCGTTGTGCTTGTATTTGTACCGGTTCTCTATGCCAAAAATCTCCCGCTGTATGGTTATAATGAAGCAAAAAAAATGCTTGCGCAAAGAGAACAGCTCTTGCTAAGTCAGTTCCAAAAAGGAAAATACGTATATCCAGCAAAAGACAGCCCTAAAAAATACCGTTATCTATTTAAAGTCAATCGTGGAAACGGCATGCTTGAATATGTATTCGACCCATACACAGGCGGTTATGAAGTTGTGACAGATGTGATAAAAAAATAAAGGTTTAGCTTATTTAAAGCTAAACCTTTTAATATGAGAAAAATTGAAACTTTTTGAAAATCTGTACGTATTTATTAAAGAACGTTCACAAAAAAGTCACAAAAGGAGTTGCACAATGGGAAAGTTAGAATACCGACTGCTAAAGTTTGATGATACATTTGTATCTATTTATCACTATCAATCTATTGAACTTGAACAAATTTTAGCACGAAGAGAATGCGAATTTTTTGTTAAAGAAGGAGTAACGTATAAACAAACTTCATCTGCAGTCGAAGATGATATACATATTATTTATGTAAAAGAACATGAACATGGACCGAAAGAGCAAGCAGAAGATGATCACAGAGAGATTACATTAGAAGTCCGCGAACTGAATTCTCTTCGAGGACATCCGATTTTATTCGTCTCTTCATTTTATACGCACTTGGACGTATTAAGCTATATCGGAACAGTGTATACCTACTATAATGGATGGGAATGGGAAAGAGACTCTGCGGAAATTGATGAAGATCGCAGCGTGTACAGTTTATACGTAACAAAAACAGGCGTAACGTATGAAGGGGGAAAGGCGTAATGTCAAAAACAAAAAAAATGATGGCCGGGGTTTTGACCACAGCTTTAATGACATCGCTCGTTGCCTGTAGTTCAACTGATCAGGCAAGACCAGCTAAACCGAAAGATAAATCGTGTGACAAGTGGAAATGGGATGAAGATACGCAAACGTACTACTGTTCAGATTCTTCTTCTTCGCACAGCGGCTCATATTATCACGGAGGCCGCTACTACGGCTCTAAAAAACAGCTGACCTCATCATCGGCCTATAAATCATTTAAATCAAGCAGCTCGTATAAATCTGGAATTGGGAGCGGCTCTAAAGGCGGTTTTGGCGGGTAATGCATAAGGAAAAGCGAGAAATGTTTTATAAAGAAATTGAAGATTTTTGGCACGATTTATATGGAACAGAGTATGCTCTTTATGACGTACATATGAATTCTTCTCATATCATTGATTCTATTAAAGAAGCTGCAAATCAAATTGGGGAATTATTTTTTAAAACTGCACCTTTACTTCGTTCGTTAGATGATCAGACGCTTTTTTCTTTAGGATTTCCAAAAGACAGCCTCCCGTACCTACGACTGAAAACGCTGGAAACAGAAAGTGTGATTTCGCGCCTTGATTTTGCTGTTACGACTGATCAAATTAAGCTTTTAGAACTAAATGCGGATACGCCTACGTTTATTAAAGAATTATTTCATGTAAATGAGTTAGTCTGTCGTCATTTTCAAGTAAAAAACCCTAATAAGCTTGAGGAAAAAAAGCTTGCTTTAGCATTAAAACACGCCATTTTTGAAGCTTATAACGAGCTCGATAGTACGAACTATCCAAACGTCGTTTTTTCTTCTCATGATACACATGAAGAAGATAAGCTAACGACTCTTTATTTAATGAAGCTAGCCGATGTAGATGCTACATACGTTCCATTATCGCAGCTTCGAATTGTCCCTTCCTTTACAGTGGAAGAAGGTGAACATATAGAAGCGGGCGTGTATGATCAATATGGACAAAAAATAGACGTACTTTATCGCCAAACGTATCCGCTTGAACATTTAATTGAAGATGAAGATCCGAGCACGCATGAAAAAGTCGGACATATGCTTTTAACATTGGCGCAGCAAAAAAAAGTAGCCATAATCAACCCGCCTTCTGCATTTTTACTGCAGTCCAAAGCCGTGCAAGCACTCATTTGGGCTTTGTATGAACAACATCACCCTTTCTTCACTAAAGAAGAGCATCACATCATTGAAACGTACTTTTTACCAACGTATTTAGAAGAAGATCCATTTATTGAAAGAAAACAAGCATTTGTGAAGAAACCATCTTTTGGTCGTGAGGGAGATACCGTTGAAATTTATAATAAAGATGGAATCAAAATAGACGAAGATCAGCATAAGACATATCAAGAATACACGGCTGTGTATCAACAGTTTATTCCATTGCCAACTGCAACGATGAAGACTCAAACGCAAACAATAGAGGCCCATATCATGTACGGGTGCTTTTTATTAAATGGAAAAGCAAGCGCAGTAGGCATACGAGCTGGAAATCAAATTACGGATAACGAATCGTATTATTTGCCGATTGGATTAAAATGAAAAGGGGAATAAAAATGACACAATGGATTGATTGGGCTAGTATAGGGAGCTTTTTATCTCACGTAGCGGTAGGGTTAGGGCTATTATTTATCGGAGTTATGGTATTTGAATTAACAACAAAGTTTAATGACCGTGAACTCATAAAAAAAGGCAATGTGGCTGTCGCTTTGAAGTTATGGGGAAAAGGAATTGGGCTTGCTATTGTCATTTTTACTGTATGGAGCAACAGCTTAAATTTGGTAGATGCAGCTCTTTGGGGAGTAGTAGGTATCATTACTCAAGTAGTGGCATATTGGGTTATTGAATTTATCATGACGCCTAAAACGAGCCTAGCCAAAAAAGTAGAAGAAGGAAATGTAGCGGTTGGAGTAACTCTTTTTGCAGCGTCGGTTGCCGTCGGTCTTATTGTGGCCGGAAGCTTAACATATTAAAAGAAGGCGATTCCTGTTTTACGGGGAATCGCTTTTTTTATATCCAGATTGCTCGTGTTTACTTAGTAATAATGTACGTGTATTTTCACGGTCGGCACGAACAATTTTTTGCTGTGTGTAAAGCGGAATGACAAAGAGCAAAATAAATAAAAAAACATAGCTCATTTTTGTTATCCTCCCATGTAAATTGTAAACGCCTGCTAATAGTGTGTGACAAACGATACGTAAATATAGCATATTTGATTGGATGAACTGGAAAAAATTGAGGGATACAAAAAGAATATAATCTTACCTTCAACAAAAACTAAAAGCAGTATAGAGGCACGTCTTTTATCAAGAAAGGAGTTGGGAAAAGTGAAAAGGTGGCTCATTTTGTGCTTAATGATTATAATCGCAGCTGGATGTGGACGCCCAGATGAAACGTCTCAACCGAGCATTTTCCTTATACCAGAAGGGTACAAAGGATGGGTTATGGTCGAATATGATAAAGATAACGGAAATCCCAGCAAGACAGAAGGAGACTACACTGTATTTAAAGTAAATGACCAGGGAGTCGGGAAAACCAAAACGCTTTTAAGCGGCGGCGGCTGGGCAAGAAATAAATATTTCTATGTAAATAAAAATGGAGAGCGAAAGCAATTGAAGCAGGGGAAGATGATTCATGGAACGACTCAAGGCAACAAAAATCATACGGTAACCTACTTTTTCGTCGGCACCGCAAAAGAGTTCGATAAGGCCGGAGACTACCGAAGAAAACTTACCGAAGAAAGTTCTTCGTAAGAAAAGAAACGTTGCCTCTTCGGCAACGTTTCTTTTCTATCTTCATTTGAATGTGCAAAAGACGGTGTCTTTTAAACGTTGAATTTCGTTTAATGCTTCTTTCTGCTTATGAATTACCCAATCCGGCAATGAATGTTCAACCGACAGCTCGTCGAAACAAGCCCCGCATGTTTTAACTTCAATATAAGATTCAATATACTGAAGGTGATCTAAGTTATAAGCCCATAGTCGACGTTCAGGGCATATCGTTTCTAAGTAAAGCGGAAGCTGAAAAAAAGGATCTAATGCTTCAGAAAATTCTAACGGTCCTTGGCTATCAGCATTGGTTACGTCTAGATAACCGCAGTGAGGACACGTGCATGAGTGCGTTGACCCGCTCAATTTTTTATCCAGTTTTACAACTCGCGCACATAGTTCGCAGTTTGGACATTTTACTAAGATGAAATCAAGGAACTTATCTAAAAATTGTTGCTGTATTACTTGCTGATTTGTCATTTTTTGTACCTCTAACTGTCAAACTTTTTTTAGTTACGAAAATAAATCATGAAACCTACATACTATTCATAACACATGATGGGGGTTAAAACAACAAAAACCCTTTTCGATAGAAGGGTTGTATGATATAGTATGACAAATCAGAATAAATAAAGAAAAATGGTGAGAAAAAATGAGTCAAAACGAACAATGGACATCAAAACTCGGCTTTATCTTGGCATCTGCCGGTTCCGCAATTGGAATCGGAGCCATTTGGAAACTGCCTTATGTAGCCGGAACAAGCGGAGGAGGGGCCTTTTTTTTACTGTTTATCTTGTTTACAGCAATTATTGGTTTGCCGCTTTTGCTTGCTGAATTTGTACTAGGTAGACATACACAAAAGGAAGCAATTCGTGCTTATGATGCAGTTGCTCCCGGTTCTCTATGGAAAGGAATCGGGTATTTAGGTGTGATTACATGTTTCATTTTATTATCTTTCTATAGTGTAGTAGGAGGATGGATTTTACAATATATTTTTGCAAGCGTCACGGGTCAGCTGAATGGAGTAAGGGACTACGGGAGTTTATTTAACTCGACCATTGCTAATCCAACAAGTGCTGTTATCTCTCAATTTGTTTTTCTTCTTTTAACAATTGTTGTAGTCGCAAGAGGCATTCAAAATGGTATTGAAAAAGCAAACAAAATTTTAATGCCTGCTCTCTTTATTTTATTTATTATTATCATTATTCGTTCTTTAACATTAGACGGGGCGATGGAAGGCGTATCTTTCTTTTTGTATCCAGATTTTTCAAAGCTTACATCCCAAACCATTTTGTTTGCCATGGGACAAGCATTCTTTTCGCTTAGCGTAGGCGTTTCAGTTATGGTTACGTACAGTTCGTATCTATCTAAGCAGCAAAACTTGCCAAAATCGGCTATTTCAATTTCAGCGTTAAATATTTTGATTTCTTTACTAGCAGGACTGGCAATTTTCCCTGCGGTCTTCTCAATGGGTGTAAAACCGACGGAAGGACCAGGTCTTTTATTCATTGTATTGCCTTCTATTTTTGAACAGCTTCCGTTCGGAATTGTGTTTCAAACTTTCTTTTTGGCGCTGTTTTTATTTGCCACTTTGACATCTGCGTTTTCGATGTTAGAAATTATTGTTGCTTCTTTAGCCAAAGGAGAGCAGCATAAGCGTATAAAGCTATCTTGGATTTCGGGCTTGCTAATCTTCGTGGTAGGAATACCTTCAGCGCTATCGTATGGTTTATTAAGTGACGTATCGATCTTTGGAAAAAGCATCTTTGACGCTTTCGATTTTCTTGTAAGTAATATCCTTATGCCACTAGGTGCTCTTTTAATCGCCATCTTTGTTCCTTGGAAAATGAAAAAAGATGTGCTAATTGAAGAATTTAAGCACGGTTCAACGAATGTGAAGCGCTGGTTCTCTTTATGGCTTCTTGCTATTCGATACATTGCACCTGTTTTAATTATCATTGTATTTATTAATATGCTAGGCTTTATCTAACGAAAAAACGCTGTTAAAACGCTTGGTTTTAACAGCGTTTTTTTGAAGGAAGAGGAGGAGTATGATGCTTGATTTCTTGTATGATATGTTTGTAGGGGCAGGGGTATTTATTTTATTAATAATTCTGTTGCTAGTAGCGAGAACGTCAGGGAAACGCAAGAAATAGGCGGGTATAATTCCCAGTGTAAAAACCCCAAAAAAGACTAACACCACAGAATTAAACTATGATAATATATTATCCTATGAGCATAATCAATGCTCACATATGTTGTGATGAAGCGTTTTTTAGAAAGAGGGATCATCTTGAGTGGAGAAGTTCTTGTCAAGATTTTATCTCAAGCGTATGAACAAAAAAAGACATTACCAATCGTCTCATTCTCGTCTTTTTTTGAACAAAAAAAGGTGGGCTTTCGTTTAAATAACGATGTGTCCGCTGATATTATCTACCATACGCTTATGTGTATTCAGAGAAAAACGTGTGTCCAAGATGTGTTAGTGGAAGTACTAAAAGTTGATAGTCCAAACAATGACGGGGCATTTTCTGATTGTGTATATATTTTAGCAAATGGTACAAAACAGCAAGTGAAAGAATGGGTTCAACCCTTACATCCTAAAAGAGTGAAACAAGGATATCAGCACGGGACACCCATTGATGCGCCACAGTTAAAAAATGACTACCACGTGTTTGCCGTTACTTGGTCATAAGCGTTTAACCCAAAAAACATCCTGCTGTCGCTGCAGGATGTTTTTTGTTAATAAGGATGAGCATCGTGTCCTTTTTCATTAGCTTCTTCTACCGCATCAGCAGCTTTGTTGCTTCCTAACGGTGAACCGCCTTCTTTTGGCAGTTTCCCGTATGTAGGAGTCATTTCTGCTCCCATTTCAATTTCTAGGGAACCATCATCATGCATCAGAAGACCAATGCCATTTGCTACTCGATTGCCATAGTCAAAATCACATTGAGTTAAAAGCTCAATCATCTTTGTTTGAACGGTATGATGACAACATTTTAAGCCGTCTACTAAATTTTGAATAAGCTCATCACGTTCCCAGTCCTCTAGTAAACGATAGCGTTCACCAGCTTGCTTAAAGTCATTTGTACGATCAATTTTTTCTTTTTTTACATTTCCTTCAACATAAGGCTGATGAGGTTTTGGATGGTTATGCGCTTCTTGAAGACCTCCAAGAGAAGAAGGCTCGTAATTCACGTGCGGGTTCTGACCTGGAGCAGCATCTACATGATAGGCCATTTGACCGTCGCGTTGATTTGTTGCTACATGTTTTTTCGGCGCGTTAATAGGCAGCTGCAAGTAGTTTGTTCCCACCCGGTGACGCTGCGTGTCGGAATAAGAAAACGTTCTTCCTTGCAGCATTTTATCATCAGAAAAATCTAGCCCGTCTACAAGCACACCCGTACCAAATGCGACTTGCTCCGTTTCAGCAAATACGTTGCTTGGATTTTTATCTAGGACCATTTTACCTACTGGAAGAAATGGAAATTGGTCTTCCGGCCAAATTTTCGTGTCATCAAGGGGATCAAAATCCAGTTCGGGATGCTCTCCATCTTCCATGATTTGTATACAAAGTTCCCACTCGGGGTAGTTACCGCTCTCAATCGCTTCATACAAGTCTTGAGTGGCGTGACTGATATTTTTAGCTTGAATTTCTTCTGCTTGCTTTTGGGTCAAATTTTTAATTCCTTGTTTTGGTTCCCAATGGTATTTCACAAGAAACGCATCGCCATCTTTGTTTACCCACTTATATGTATTAACACCGGAACCTTGCATTTGCCGATAGTTAGCAGGTATTCCCCAAGGTGAAAATAAAAAAGTAATCATATGCATAGCCTCAGGAGTGTGAGAAATAAAATCAAAAATACGCTCGGTATCTTGACGGTTTGTCACAGGATCGGGCTTAAAAGCATGAATCAAATCAGGGAATTTAATAGCATCGCGGATAAAAAATATTTTAAGGTTATTTCCTACTAAATCCCAGTTTCCGTCTTCTGTGTAGAACTTTACAGCAAACCCCCTTGGGTCTCGCATTGTTTCTGGAGAGTCCTTTCCATGAGTTACGGTAGAAAATCTCACAAAAATGGGCGTCTGTTTGCCTGCTCCTGAAAAAACTTTTGCGCGGGTGTATTTTTCAACGGGCTCGTCCCCAAGCTTTCCGTACGTTTCAAAATATCCGTGAGCTCCCGTTCCCCGGGCATGAACAACACGTTCCGGTATACGTTCACGATCAAAATGCGAGAGTTTTTCAATCAGCTGGTAATTTTCAAGAGTAGCAGGTCCTCTGTTTCCTACCGTTCGAGAATTTTGGTTATCACGAATGGGGTGACCTTGACGCGTTGTAAGCGTCTGCTCGTTTTCTCCGGCTGCATAGCGTTTGTCTTCCGAGTCACCCGATCCGCTAACATTTGTACCATGAATGCCTTTATGGCTCATAAAATAATCCTCCTTGTTTCAAACATAACAAGACTATTTTTTTCAGCCCTCGCTTTTTTATTCATTAATATGGAAATAATATAAATTTTTAGAAGAAAAACTGTTTTACTAGAGAGGGGAACAAATCCGCTAAACGAATAAATTTAAAAAAAGTTTCACATTTCAAAAAAAAATAAATTGTTTTTTTTGAAATATAAAGATAATGTTACGGGTGATTTTTTACCTATTATTAGTGTAGGAAAAGGAATAATATTGGAATATATTAGCTTTTTTGTCGAACTTATTAAGTGCTAAACGACAATAAACTACGACAATATACACCATACAGCTGTGTTGCTGTCGTTTCCTGTAACATAAATGTAATATTAGTGATGTTATTTTGTAATAATGTGTTGTTACAATGTAAACGTCTTATAGATTAGTAGATTATGGCATTGGAGGAACCTTTTTTTATGAAAAAGTTGATATATTCGTTAGCGTTATGTGGATCTTTAACAGTAGTACCTACAATTAGTGAAGCTGCTTTAGGAGATGCTACGCTGCACCCGGGAACAAGTAATTCAGATGTGAAAGAATTACAGCAAAAATTAAAAAACAAAGGTTATTTTACATACGGTACAACAACAAACTATTACGGTTCAATCACGACTAGCGCAGTAAAGTCGTTTCAGCGTGCAAATGGTTTATCTGCAGATGGTATTGCAGGTCCATCTACATTTAATAAGCTGCTAGGAAGCGGAAGCTCATCAAGTTCATCAATTAGCTCAAGTTCATTGCTGCGCGTTGGTTCAACTGGACCAAATGTACAATCTTTACAGCAGCAGCTAAAGAATAAAGGCTATTTTAAAGGAACTACGACTCAATACTTCGGTTCAATTACAAAAAATGCAGTAATGGCATTTCAACGTGCAAACGGACTGTCTGTGGACGGAATTGCGGGTCCAGCTACGTTAAGTAAATTAAAAAATGGCGGTTCTAGCGCTTCAACTGGTGGTTCTAGCTCTAGCAACTCAACTATTTTACGTCAAGGTATGAAAGGTTCAGCAGTAAGCAGCCTTCAGCAAAAACTAAAAAATAAAGGTTACTTCTCAGCTGGTGTAACAGGCTACTTTGGCTCAATTACAACAAGTGCAGTAAAATCATTTCAACGTGCAAATGGTTTATTAGTAGACGGAGAAGCGGGTCCAGATACGCTGAATAAATTAAATTCAAGCAGCTCTAGCAGCTCAAAACCTTCAACATCAACAGGAAGCAGCACAAGCTCAAGCTCAGCTTCAAAAGTTATTTCATATGGTAAACGTTTTATGGGAACACCTTATGTTTGGGGCGGAGCTGCGCCTGGAGGCTTTGATTGCAGTGGTTACCTTAACTATGTATATCGCAATGCAGTAGGTGTAAGTCTTCCTCGTACAGTTGCTAGCATCTATCAAACTGGTACGCGTGTAAGCTCACCTCAGCCTGGCGATATCGTTTTCTTTGAAACGTACCAACCAGGAGCTAGTCATGCTGGAATTTATATCGGGAACGGTCAATTCATGCATGCAGGTTCTTCAACAGGCGTGACAATCACATCACTAAGCAACTCTTACTGGTCAAAACGTTACTTAGGAGCAAAGCGTTACCTATAAGAGTGTAACAAAAAGGAGTAGTTGTAGAACTATTCCTTTTTTCTATGCACCATAAACGTAAAAGTAGGAAATTTTTGCGCGATTTGGTATGATAACTAGGGAACAAATAAAAGGAGTGTATAACATGGCTATTGTAGATGTAACCATTATTCCGGTAGGTACGGAAACGCCAAGCGTGAGTCAGTACGTAGCTGATATTCAAAAAGTGTTGGCCAAGCATGAAGATGAAATTACATATCAATTAACCCCTATGAATACATTGATTGAAGGGGAATTAAGCACGTTGCTAAACATTGTTCAAGAGATGCATGAAGTACCTTTTGAAAATGGCATTCAGCGCGTATGTACAAATTTACGAATTGATGATCGCCGTGATAAAGAAAATCATACGATGGCTGGGAAATTACAATCAGTACAGTCTAAATTAAAAGCAAAATAAAAAATATGCAATACAATAAAAAACGCTTGAGTATCCACTCAGGCGTTTTTTATTGTATTTATACTTAATTAGCATGCACAAGAGAAAAAATTTGAAAAGCCACGCGCAGCCGAAGAGTTTCCTCTGACGTGTGAATAGGTCTTTTTAATAATTCTTCGCATTTTTCAATTCGATAGATCACCGTGTTCCGGTGAACGAATAACTGCTTAGCAGTCTCTGAGATTTGGCAATTGGAATTTAGGTATGTTTCAAGCGTGTCAAGTAAGATGGAGCGATCTTTCTTATCGTACTGCAGCAAACCTTCTAATGTTTGAGAGTAGTAATCCTGTAAATCGTTTGCTGGAAGCAACCTCAGCAGCTCTTTAAACTGTTTTGGCTGATAAAATTGAATAAGCTTCGACTGATCTTTAAAATGGATGGTTTCAAGAGCTTCAACAGCTTCTTTATATGAGTCAGCGATTGTAAGTAGGGATTGGCTTTGGTTTCCAACTCCAAATGACATTCGCTTGTCGTAATGACGGTAAACAGCTTCCTGCAAGCGATGCAAGCATTCTATAATCATCGGTTGAGAATGAGGTGTAAACAAAAGAATATAAAGATTGTCATAAAAAAACAAAACGGCCTCTGTATGACCTGCTGATAACTCATAGTGAAGGAGTTCATAGATCATATCATCATCGCTGTAAGGCGTGAATGTAGAGTGGATTTTCCCGACGGCGCAAATATAGCTGTTTCCTGCTGATAAGCCCATCATCTGTGCTTGAAAGGAAGCATCTTCAAGCGTTTTATAATAATTGTTAACAAGCTGATTGAAAAAATCGTTTTTTCGTCGCCGTTCAGCTTCATACAAAGCCTGCTGTCTCATCATTTCGAAGGATAAAACGTTTGTCGCTTGTTCAATCGTTAGGAGCGCCGAAGCGGATACAGAAACTTGGTGTTCAATAAGTAAATAACTGTATTTTCTTGTATGAGTAGCAATCGGAAAAAGCGTAACGGTTTTTTTTGTGTGTAAAAAGGAAAAGGTTGTATATTTTACCGTTCGTAAAAACAGCTGCTTAGCGCCCGCTACCGCTTCTTCCATCGGGAGTGAAAAGGGTTCGCGTTTGTTTGTATAAAAGAGTTCATGGCCATGGGTATCAAAAAGGGCAACGTGAGCATTGCATAGCGTTTGAATAGATTGCATAATTTTCTCAATGCCTTTTCCTTGTAAGATGTACGAAGAAAATAGCTGATGTGTGACCATCGCTTGCTGAAGTTCGGCTGTTTTTTTATCTAAAATAAAGCTGAGAGATTCGTTAATAACCGCTCCTAACGTTTCGTCCGTTTGGAAATCAATGATCGGAAAGTGAAGTTCATCAGCTAGCTGACAAATAGAAGCAGGCACGTGTTCGAAAAAGCGCTTCGTTTTGATGGCCAATCCTGCACATTTCTTTTTAGCCATTCCTTCTACAAGTTTTGCTAAGCTTTCTTCATGTTCTTTGAAATGATAACCCGTTGTAATTAAAAATTCTCCTTCTTTTAAAAAAGATAAAATATCGGGTGCGTCCATCATATTGACGTTATGTACTTTGCGGGTGACTCCTTTTTGCCCGGCTACTACAGATGCTTTTTCATAAATTGGAATGCGTAAAAGAGTTTGTAGTTCCATTATTCATTACTCCTTTTGTTAAAAATTCTCACATTTCCCTGCGCGTATCTTTATCTATCTTTTTATTTTATAAGAAAGTTTAGTTAAAATAAATAAAATTTTCAGAAAAAAATGTATAAATTGTTAATGAAGAAGTGTATTCAATCCTGTAAGATAAAGTAAATAACATATAATGTTAGAAAAAATGACGTATATAAAACTTTACGTATTTAGTGATAACAGCCAAAAAAACACTAAATCATTGTAGAAAGTGTCAATGAAAACAATCGGTCATTTTCTTAAAATGAAGATAGCAGGAGGGGTAGCAATGGTTGCAGATATGACGGGAAAATCTAAGCTTTGTCAGCAAATCGAAGAAAACATTAGCTGGTTGTCACAGTTTGGGGTAGATGAAAAAGAAGGCGTCACGAGGCTTTTATATACGGAACAGTGGAATGCAGCTCAAAAAGCATTGGAAGAAAAAATGAAGGGGCTTCACCTCAAAACGTATTACGATGATGTAGGAAATTTGTTTGGACGGTTGCAAGGAACGGGTTCAGAACAACAAGTTATTTTAACAGGATCCCATATCGACACCGTGATAAACGGAGGAAAATATGACGGGGCATTTGGTGTTGTGGCAGGTATCATTGCTCTGCAGTACCTATATGCGCATTATGGCTCCCCTACAAAAACCTTAGAGGTCGTATCACTTTGTGAAGAAGAAGGCAGTAGATTTCCTCTTACGTATTGGGGATCAGGTAATATGAATGGATTACACAGCAAAAGTGATGCAAAACATGTTATAAATAAAGAAGGGGTTAAGCTGGATGACGCAATGAAGCAGCTCAATTTCGGAAAAAGCCTCCACAGCGAGCCATACCGCACGGACATCGCTTCTTTTATTGAACTGCATATCGAACAAGGAAAGCAGCTTGAAATGTCTCGTTGCGATATCGGAATTGTTTCTAGTATCGTCGGGCAGAAACGATTTACAGTATCTGTTAAAGGTGAAAGTAACCATGCGGGCACAACCCCGATGAACATCAGAAAAGATGCATTTTATGTGAGCTGCAAACTTGCTAAAGCATTTATTGAATTGAGCGAAAAATATCATAACGCTTTATACGTAACGGTTGGAAAAATTACACTTTCTCCAAATGCACCGAATGTAATACCAGGATATGTAGAATTCACGGTCGATATAAGACATCATGAATATGAGGTTTTACAAGAGGCAGAACGAGAAATGAAGGAAATTATAAAGCGAACAGCGGGAGATTTAGAAGTGAATATCGACTGCTGGATGGATGAAAAACCTGTCGCCATGAGCGAAAAATTATCTGAACTTTCCAAAATTATTTCCTCAGAAAAGAATATCTCCTCCCGAGAATTAGTAAGCGGTGCAGGACACGACTCGCAGGTATTCGGACGAAGAGTTCCAACATGTTTGTTATTCGTACCGAGCCAAGATGGAATCAGCCATTCCCCAAAAGAATTCACCAAAGGAGAACAGTTAGAAAAAGGAGTAAAGGTCTTAATAGAACTATTATATAAACTTGCCTACTAGGAGGAATTTGACATGACTATAACAAAACAGCTTCATACACCGCCGCGTACGATTATGACACCCGGACCCGTAGAAGCAGATCCCCGCGTATTAAGAGCATTAGGAACACCTATTTTAGGTCAGTTTGACCCCGCATTTACGCACATTATGAACGAAACGATGGAAATGCTTCGTGAACTATTTCAAACTAAAAACAAATGGGCTTTTCCCGTTGATGGAACGTCTAGAGCTGGGATTGAGGCAGTTCTTGCAAGTGTAGTTGAGCCTGGCGATAAAGTGTTCGTCCCGATTTTCGGCCGCTTCGGCTATTTATTAACGGAAATTGCCGAGCGCTACGGAGCTGATGTACACAATATTGAATGCGAATGGGGAGAAGTATTTGACCCTGAAACAGTTATCCGTGAAATAAAAAAAGTAAATCCGAAAATTGTTGCAATGGTTCATGGTGAAACGTCTACAGGAAGAATGCAGCCTCTTAAAGAAATTGGTGCTGCATGCCGCAACCAAGATGTTTTATTTATCGTCGACGCAGTAGCCACTATTGGCGGTACGGATGTAAAAGTAGATGAGTGGAACATTGACGCATTGATTGCAGGTACACAAAAGTGTTTATCTGTTCCGTCCGGCATGGCACCTATTACGTACAATGATCGTATAGAAAAAATTATTATGGAACGTAAAAAAGTTGAAAAAGGAATTGCGACAAAAGCAGATGCTCAAACTGTTCGTCTGCGTCCGAATATTATCAGCAACTATTTTGATTTGAGTCAGCTTCAAGACTATTGGAGTGAGCGCAGATTAAATCATCACACAGAAGCAACGTCGATGCTCTATGCTTTAAGAGAAGGGCTGCGCGTTATTTTAGAAGAAGGATTAGAGGAAAGGTTTGCAAGGCATCGCCTCCATGAAAAAGCACTTGTAGCCGGTATTAAAGCAATGGGATTATCGTTATTCGGAGATGAGCATTCAAAAGTTCCAACCGTTACTTGTGTTTTAATTCCCCCAGGTATTGACGGAGAGGCAGTTCGTTCTACGCTTCTTGAACAATTTGGAATTGAAATTGCAAGTTCTTTTGGGCCGATGCACGGAAAAATATGGCGTATCGGTACAATGGGATACAGCTGTCGAAAAGACAACGTTCTCTTTACATTGGCTGGTCTTGAAGCAGTGCTTATTCGAAACGGCGCAAGCGTGAATGCAGGTGCTGCTTTGCAAGCAGCTTTAGAAGTTTACGAGGAAGAGGTAGCGTTGTCTAGTCTGTAAAGATTCGTTTTATTCATCATATAAAGAAAAGAGGAGATTTTCTATGAGCGAATACTTTTTTACACACCCCTATGCATCGCAGCGTACGTGTACGTTTGGAAAAAACGGAATGGTAGCAACTAGTCAGCCTCTTGCTGCTCAGGCGGGTCTTGAAATGTTGAAAAAAGGAGGCAATGCGGTAGATGCTGCTATTGCCTCCGCGGCTTGTTTAACGGTTGTAGAACCTACGTCAAATGGAATTGGCGGAGACGCATTTGCTCTTGTGTGGATCAATGAAGAGCTATACGGACTCAACGCGAGCGGTCCTGCTCCTGCTTCTATCTCTATTGAGGCTCTGCGTGCCATGGGGATAAAAGAGATGCCCGCTCGCGGTTTTGTTCCTGTTACGGTCCCAGGTGCCCCCAGCGCGTGGGCGGAACTGTCAAAACGCTTTGGGCGACTGTCGTTAAAAGAAGTGCTGCAGCCTGCTATTTCGTATGCACAAGAAGGGTTCCCAATCTCCCCGATTTTAGGGTACAATTGGGAACGAGCGTTTGAACGATTTACACACGCGTTAAAAGGTGACGAATATAAGCACTGGTTTGAGACGTTTACCAACAATGGATCAGCTCCTAAAGTAGGGGAAGTGTGGCGATCACCGGACCATGCTGCTACGCTGCTTGAAATTGCCGAAACGAATGGGGAATCTTTTTACAGAGGGGATTTAGCTGATAAAATAGCAGCTTTTTCGAAAAAATACGGCGGATTTTTAACAAAAGAAGATTTAACAGCTTTTAGAGCAGAGTGGGTGAAGCCAATTTCAACTTCTTACCGAGGATATGATGTGTGGGAAATTCCGCCAAACGGCCAAGGCCTTATTGCACTTTTAGCTTTAAATACGCTAAAAGGCTTTTCTTTCGATGCCAAAGATTCTGTCGATACATATCACAAGCAAATTGAAGCCATGAAGCTAGCGTTTGCAGATGGACAAAAATTCATTACAGATGCTGATAAAATGACAGTAGCAGTTGAAGATTTGTTGAATGATTCTTATGCAAACAAGCGCAGAGGGCTGATTGGCGAAAAAGCGCTTGTTCCCGAAGCCGGACAGCCGTCTCATAGCGGCACGATCTATTTAGCGACAGCTGATGGAGAAGGAAACATGGTATCATTCATTCAAAGTAATTACATGGATTTTGGCTCAGGACTTGTCGTACCTAATACGGGCATATGCCTGCAAAACCGTGGGCATAATTTTTCGTTAGACCCACAGCACCATAACCGATTAGAGCCTGGAAAAAGAACCTACCATACTATTATTCCTGGATTTTTAACAAAGAATAAAAGCGCTGTAGGTCCATTCGGTGTAATGGGCAAATTCATGCAGCCTCAAGGACATGTGCAAGTCGTCATGAATATGATCGATTTCCATCTAAATCCTCAGGCAGCTTTAGATGCACCAAGATGGCAGTGGATTGAACATAAAAAGGTTCTTGTGGAAAAAGAACTGCCTTCACATATTGTAGAAGCATTAGAACGCAAAGGGCATGATATTCATGTGGCTACGAGCAGACATACGTTTGGAAGAGGACAGATTATTTTAAGAGATGAACAAACCGGTGTATTATACGGCGGCACAGAAGCGCGAACAGACGGAGCGGTCGTTGCTTATTAGATCACAGAGAAAGGAGCGCGAGAAATGCGACAATTGGATATTTTTATAGCGTTTTTTCGCTCAGGTATGCTCGGCTACGGAGGCGGACCTTCAGCTATTCCACTCGTGAAAAAAGAAGTGGTCGATACGTACAAGTGGATGGATGACGATGAATTTGGCGATTTATTAGCAATCGCCAATACGCTGCCTGGGCCTATTGCTACAAAGCTGGCTGGATACATCGGCTATCGAGTCGGCGGTATTTTGGGTCTCGGGACAGCTTTATTTGCAGCCGTTATTCCAACCGTTTTTTTAATGGTATTGCTGTTAACAACTTTAACGCAATTTAAAGATCAGCCGTGGGTTATGGGCATGACCAAAGCAGTTGTTCCTGTAGTGGGAGTTATGCTCGCGGTTATGACGTGGGACTTTTTTAAAAAATCAACGTCTGGTTTAGGATGGACGCCAGCTATTATCTTACTGATCATTAGCTTAGGATTAATGGAATTTGCCCATATCCATCCAGCGGTCATTATTATTGTTCTTATGGCGGCAGCTTGGATTCCGCTAAAACGAAAAGGAAAAAAAGGCGAAAGTGCTGAACACAAGCAGAAGAGGGAATCAGTATGATTTATATTCAGCTATTTATGGCGTTTTTTGTTTCAAATATTTTAGGCTATGGAGGCGGACCTGCGTCGATTCCGCTTATTCAAAAAGAAGTCGTGGATCACTATCATTGGCTTACAGTCAAAGAGTTTAGTGAAATGCTGGCAATTGGAAATGCGCTTCCTGGTCCGATTGCAACAAAAATGGCGGGGTTTATCGGATATCAGCAGGCAGGGATTTTAGGCTCGGTGATTGCTCTTTTTGCAACGATTGCTCCGTCGGTTTTACTTTTAGTTATTTTACTCCGAATATTATTTAAGTATAAAGATTCGCCAAATGTTAAGAAAATGACGAACTACATTCGTCCCGTTATCGCCATTTTACTGGGCTTGATGGCATATGAATTTTTTATGAATTCATACGGTGATTCAGGGATATGGCAAACTTTATTTTTAGTAGCAGCCAGCTTTCTATTACTGGAAAAATTGCGTGTGCATCCAGCGTTCGTTATTGTCGGAGCACTCGTATACGGAGCTGTTTTTCTTGCTTAAATGAAGCTCTCAAATAATGAGAGTTTTTTTGTGTAAAAGAGACGAAAAGAGGGGAAGCCATGGTTGAAAAAGCAGCGCTAGAAAACGTTCAGGATTTGGTTAAACTGCGAATGTTGCTCATGAAAGAACTGGGAGAATTAAACGGGAACGAGGAGCTGTTTCAAAAAGCTACAGAAGAATATTTTACTGCAAATATAAATAATCCACATAGCTATACGGCTATTTTAAAAGCGGATGGAGAAATTGTATCAGCAGGAAGCATCGTCTTTTTTATACGTCCGCCTTCACCGAGTAACCTCCAAGGAAAAGAAGCATATGTTATGAATATGTATACAGCTTTTGATCACCGAAAGCACGGCTATTCTTCAGCTATTTTAAAGCATTTGATGCAGTACTGCCAAAAAAATGGTGTAAATCGAATATGGTTAAATGCTTCTTCCGCTGGAAAAAGCTTGTATCAAAAACATGGATTTATTGAATATGAATCTGAAATGGAATACAAGTTTGAAAAAAATTAGAGCAGCAAAACTCTTGATAGAGATGGGTTTGAAGGAGCTATGGTTTTTAAAAAATAAAAAAAATTAATAAAAAGTGTTGACGAAGATAAAAAAACCATTCATAATACAAATCAACATCACACAACATTACACACAACTTGGAAGCGACAAACAGTTTCAAACGATCGGAACTGATTATCCAAGTACACATACATAGTCAATACTGAGCGTTGATAGGAGCACTAGTAGAAAAAATTTCCCTGTAACAGAGAGCTGACGGTTGCTGCGAGTCAGAACACAAATTTTTTCGAAGTACATTCCTTGAGCATCTTTTCCGAGCAGGAAAAGACGGCCTAGCCGTTATTTTAATGAAGAGGCAAGCAAAATGCTTGCAACTAGGGTGGTACCGCGAATTTTCGTCCCTACTGACTCTTAAGAAAAATCTTAAGGGTGAGTAGGGACTTTTTGTATTTCGGCCCATTATAATTTTATATCCATTACAAGCGATGAAAAGAGCATAGTAGCAAAATCTTCCCTGTATTCAGAGAGCTGATGGTTGGTGCGAATCAGTACAAAAGAGATTGCGAATTACATTCTTGGAGCTTTCTTTTGGCGATAGTCAAAAGCGGCAATAGCCGTTATCTTAATGAAGAGGCAAGCAATGCTTGCAATTAGGGTGGTACCGCGATCAATTCGTCCCTACTGATACAATCAGTAGGGACTTTTTGTATATCCGCATAAGCGGCTGTGTAGGTGTAAAACGGATTTTTCAATACAAACTAAACGAGAAGATCCGTTCAAGGTTAATAAAATCAAAGGAGGATTTTTAAAATGACAAAATCACTAGAACAATTACGAGGACAAATCGACGAAATAAATTTAGAAATTTTAGAATTATTAAATAAACGCGGTGAAATCGCACAAGAAATCGGAAAAGTAAAAGGTACACAAGGTGTGAATCGCTTTGATCCAGTTCGTGAACGTAAATCGTTAGATCAAATCTTAGCTAACCATAATGGACCATTCGAAGCTTCAACAATTCAGCATATTTTCAAAGAAATTTTCAAAGCAAGCTTAGAGCTTCAAGAAGACGATCACCGCAAAGCACTTCTTGTATCTCGTAAAAAGAAATCAGAAGATACAATCGTTGACATCAACGGTACAAAAGTAGGACCTGGAAACTTAGAATTTGTAATGGGACCATGTGCAGTAGAAAGCTACGAACAAGTAAAAGAAGTGGGCTTAGCGCTTAAAGAACAAGGCATTACGTTAATGCGCGGCGGAGCGTTCAAACCACGTACATCACCTTACGATTTCCAAGGTCTTGGAGTGGAAGGGTTAAAAATCTTACGTCAAGTAGGCGATGAGCTAGGCCTATCGATTATCAGTGAAATTGTTTCTCCTCAAGATATTGAAACGGCTCTAGACTACGTAGATGTGATTCAAATTGGTGCACGTAACATGCAAAACTTCGAGCTATTAAAAGCTGCAGGTTCTGTAGACAAACCAATTCTTTTAAAACGTGGATTGGCAGCAACAATTGAAGAATTCATTAACGCTGCTGAATACATTATGTCTCGCGGAAATGGAAACATTATTCTTTGTGAACGCGGTATCCGCACATACGAGCGTGCAACACGCAACACATTAGATATCTCAGCTGTTCCAATCTTGAAAAAAGAAACGCATTTACCAGTTGTAGTAGACGTAACACATTCAACAGGACGCAAAGACTTATTATTACCATGTGCAAAAGCAGCGATTGCTATCGGCGCAGATGCTGTAATGGCAGAAGTTCATCCAGACCCAGCAGTAGCACTATCAGATTCAGCACAGCAAATGAACATTCCTGAATTCCACAAATTCATGGAAGAATTAAAAGGTGCAGCAGTAAAATTATCTTAATTTCATAGTGATACAGTGATGAGAAACTAGTAGCAAACATTTCCCTGTCTCAGAGAGCTGACGGTTGGTGGAAGTCAGTACACAAATGTGAGCGAATTACACTCTTTGAGTACTCTTTTACAGAGCGGTCAGCGGATCGTTAACAATTCGAGGTGGCAAGCAATGTTTGCAACTAGGGTGGTATCGCGAGAAAAACTCGTCCCTATGACGTAGGGGCGAGTTTTTTATTTTTTATAACAGAAAGGAATCGATAATATGAGATATTTAACAGCAGGAGAATCGCACGGACCTCAATTAACAGCGATTATTGAAGGAGTACCGGCAGGGCTTGAATTAACAGCCGAACAGATTAATGAAGATTTAGCAAGAAGACAAAAGGGACATGGGCGCGGACGCCGCATGCAGATTGAAAAAGATCAAGTTCAGATTAAAGGCGGGGTTCGCCACGGTGAGACGCTTGGTTCACCCATTGCTTTAGTCGTTGAAAACAAAGATTTTACTCACTGGAGAAATATTATGGGTGCTGATCCAGTTGATCATGATGAAGAAGTAAAGCGACAAATTACAAAACCTCGTCCAGGTCATGCGGATTTAAATGGAGCGATTAAATACGGTCACAGAGATATGCGAAACGTATTGGAACGTTCATCTGCTCGTGAAACGACGGTACGAGTAGCCACAGGCGCAGTTGCCAAACAAGTACTAAAAGCTGTAGGCGTAAATATTGCATGTCACGTACTTGAAATCGGCGGTGTGAAAGCTGAAAAAACGGCATATGATTCACTGACAGAACTTCAGGAAAAAACAGAAGCATCACCTGTTCGCTGCTTAGATGAAGAAGCGGGACAGAAAATGATGAAAGCAATCGATGATGCAAAAGAAAATGGAGACAGCATTGGTGGCGTAGTGGAAGTAGTAGTAGAAGGAATGCCTACTGCAGTGGGAAGTTACGTGCACTATGATCGTAAGTTAGACTCAAAGCTAGCTGCTGCTATTATGAGCATTAACGCGTTTAAAGGCGTTGAAATCGGCGTAGGATTTGAAGCAGCTCGCAGACCGGGAAGTGAAGTCCATGATGAAATTCTATGGGATGAACAAAACGGCTATACGCGTAAAACGAACAATGCTGGAGGTTTAGAAGGAGGCATGACAACTGGGATGCCGATTGTTGTGCGAGGTGTCATGAAACCTATTCCTACCTTATACAAGCCGCTGCAAAGTGTAGATATTGATACAAAAGAGCCATTTGCTGCAAGTATTGAACGCTCAGACAGCTGTGCAGTACCGGCGGCAGCGGTTGTAGCAGAATCAGTGATTGCTTGGGAACTAGCATCTGCTATTATCGATCAATTTGGGGCAGATCGAATTCAGTTAATTCAAGAAAACGTAAAAAAACATGAAGAATACGCAAAGCAATTTTAATGAATAGAGGAGAATGAAAGGTGAAAACACGTGTATTACTTATTGGCGTCGGCCTTATTGGAGGATCATTAGCGCTAGCTATGAAGAAGCATCGTCACGTCACAGTCGTTGGAGCTGATATCAATACAAATGAAGTACAAGTAGCCAACCAGCTAGGTATCGTTGATTATGTAGCTGAAGATATAAAAACAGAAGCAGCTCAAGCAGATTATATCGTGCTTGCTACTCCAGTAGAGTACACGACAGCATGGATACACGACCTTTCTACTTGGAAGCTTAAAGAAACGGTTATCGTAACGGATGTCGGAAGTACCAAAGGTGAAATTATGAAAGCAGCCCAAGCGCTGAATAAGAAACGTATTTCATTTATTGGGGGGCATCCGATGGCTGGTTCTCATACGAGCGGTGCAGTCAATGCACGAGCGGATTTATTTTGTTCGGCGCGCTATATTTTAACGCCGTTTGAAAATGAGAAAAAAGAAAAAATAGATGCGCTTATGCATTTGCTAGAGCCTACAGGTGCACAATTTGTACCGCTTGATGCAGCTACTCATGACCAAATCACTGGAGTTGTCAGTCATTTACCTCATGTGATTGCGACCAGTCTTGTAAGACAAGTAAAAGGATATTCAGCACAGAATCATCTTGTCACGGAAATGGCAGCAGGCGGTTTTCGAGATATTACGAGAATTGCTTCAAGCAATCCTCATATGTGGAGAGATATACTAAAACAAAACCGTTCTATGCTTTTAACATTGCTTGATGACTGGATGAAAGAAATGGAACAAGTAAAACTATTAGTAGAAAAAGGTGACGGTCACGAATTATTTGATTACTTTTCAGATGCCAAAGAATTTCGTGATTCGCTTCACGCATAAAAGGAGAGAGATATTGTGACAGTAAAAGCTTTACGAGGAACGATTCAAATTCCAGGAGATAAATCTATTTCTCACCGTTCCGTTATGTTTGGTTCGATTGCAGAAGGAACAACAACGATTAACGGATTTTTGCCAGGAGATGATTGCCTTAGCACCATTTCCTGCTTTCAAAAACTAGGTGTAGATATTCAAATGATTGATGAACAAAGCGTCGTGGTAAAAGGAAAGGGTATACAAGCGCTGAAAGAGCCCTCCGATATTTTAGATGTTGGAAATTCAGGCACAACGATTCGCCTCATGATGGGGATTTTAGCAAATACACCCTTTCATTCAACATTGATTGGAGACGAATCTATTGCCAAACGCCCTATGAAGCGTGTGACCGGTCCGCTTCGTGATATGAATATTCATTTAGATGGCCGAAAAGACGCTAATTTTACACCGCTTGTTATACGAGGTGGGAAAGCAAAAGGTATACACTATACATCTCCCGTTGCGAGCGCACAAGTAAAATCAGCTATTTTACTTGCTGGACTGCAGGCGGAAGGAACAACTTCTGTAACGGAACCGGCGAAATCACGTGATCATACAGAACGTATGCTAGAGGCATTTGGTGTTAAAGTCGAAGAAGAAAGCTTAACGGTTTCAATTGAAGGCGGTCAAACGTTAAAAGGAACGCATGTAGAAGTGCCTGGTGATATTTCGTCAGCTGCATTCTTTTTAGTAGCGGGGGCTATTATTGCAAACAGCCGTATTGAAATTCAAAAAGTGGGGATGAACCCGACTCGAACGGGTATTTTAGATGTGCTTTTAAATATGGGTGCTTCGATAGAGACAGTCAAAGAAACAAAAGAAACAGCGGAACCCTATGCAGATTTAGTTGTAGAAGCTTCTCATTTAAAAGGCACAGAAGTAGGCGGCGATTTAATTCCACGTTTAATCGACGAAATTCCGATTATTGCACTAGCTGCCACGCAAGCAGAAGGAATCACGGTTATTAAAGATGCTGCAGAGTTAAAAGTCAAAGAAACAAACCGTATTGATACGGTAGTGAATGAGTTAACAAAAATGGGCGCTAATATTGAGGCCACGGAAGATGGAATGATTATTCACGGAGGCACAAAACTTCACGGAGCAAATGTAAACAGCCACGGAGATCACCGTATCGGTATGATGCTCGCTGTTGCCTCTTGTATTGCGGAAGGGGAAACAATTATTGAAAATCGTGACGCGGTATCCGTCTCTTACCCGCAGTTCTTTGCTCACTTAGAGTCTTTACAGCAGTAAATTCCCTTATTATGTTAAAATAGCAGTTTGAAAGTTGTAAGGAATTTATAAAATTAAAACCAATGACTCTATATTTCGCCGGAGAAATCCGATATAATCATTACAACACCTCTAGTATTAAATAGAATTTGGTGAATGATTATGTTTTTGATGATTGTCTACATCGGGGCCATTTTATTTTTTATAAAAATGTTTATGGATCGAGATTTTATTTGGTTTTTATTTTTATTGCCATTTTTGATGTTTGTTATGTTTTTTGAAACAGACTATCTTGATCATGTCCCTGAATCTGGAAGGTTAATTATCTTTACGTTTTCTTTTTTAGTCATTTATGCAATGGTTTTGGTGTATAATCGATACTTTAGAAAAGAAGGATGTAAAGAGTAAACTCAAATGTGAATCCATTGATAATGATAAAAAAAGCATGCCCTATGGCGTGCTTTTTTTATCGTTTGAATTGACATTTACTGGTGTAAGCGGCTTTTTAGCAGGGCCTTCTACCACAGATCCGTCGTAAGAAAAACGAGAACCGTGACAAGGGCAGTCCCACGTCCGGTCACCAGCGTTCCAATTCACTTCACATCCTAAGTGCGTGCATGTAGTATCGACGCAGTGAAGCTTCCCTTGAGGATCTTTATAAGCCCCCGTACGTTTGCTGTTTACATATACGACCGACCCTTCATCATTTTGGAGCTGATCCAGTCCTTTTTCAGGCATTGAAAACTTACCGGTAATAAAGTGTTCAGCCACATCAAGATTTTGACGAAAGAAATGCTTAAGGCTAGGATCCGCATAAAAACGAGATGGATTATACAACTCTGCATATGGGTTGTCTTTTCCGGTTATTGCATCTCGAATAATATGTGCTGCAATGGTGCTATGAGTCATGCCCCATTTTTTAAATCCGGTAGCAATAAAGATATTTGGCTTGCTTTCTTTAATGGGACCGATATATGGAATTTTATCAAGCGTAAATAAATCTTGTGCAGACCATTTATAACGAAAATGTTGAACAGTAAAATTTTCTTCGGCGAACCTCTGAAGGGACTCATAGTGGAACATAGTATTAATTCCTTGTCCAGCTTTGTGGCCTTCTCCGCCAATTAAGATGAGTTCTTCTCCGTCAACTTTTGTTGAACGCAGCGAATGAGTAGGCTGATCAGCACTTAAATACATGCCTCCAGGGTAAGCTTGTTCAACTTTTGCTGCTAACACATACGAACGTTTGGCATACATGCGTGTATAGTAAAAGCCCGCTCCATCATAAAATGGAAAGTGTGAACACGCCACTACATATTTGCAAGAAATTCGATGTCCGTCTCTTGTGACGACGGTAGGCGACGTGCTTTCTTCTACATCCGTTGCTACGGTGTTTTCAAAAATCAATCCGCCGCTTTCTGTGAATTTTTTTACTAAATGAAGCAAGTATTTTAACGGATGAAACTGAGCTTGATCTTTCATAATAGCTGCTGCCCTAATATCAAAATTAAAAGGAAGCTCTGTTGCAAATTCACATGGAATATGTAATCGCTGATAGGCTCGAAATTCTTTACGAACTCGATGATCAAACTCCAGCGTTTCTCCGTATAAGTAAGCATCTTGTACTGAAAAATCACAGTCAATGTTTTCCGTTTGAATTAAGTTTTTCATAAACTGCAGAGCTTGTTCGTTTGCTTTATAATACAGCAGCGTTTTTTCTTCGCCAATGTGTGAAAGCAGCTCATCGTAGATAACGTCATGCTGAGCTGTAATCTTTGCTGTTGTGTGGCCGGTTGTACCATTTAAAATATTATCAGCTTCAATTAACGCCACGTTCAGTCCTTCTTTTTGTAATAAATAAGCTGTTGTAATACCGCTAATACCGCCTCCTACTACTACAACATCAACTTTTCGATTTTCTGAAAGAGATGGGTATGTCGGAAACTTTAAATGATCGCGCCAGTAGGGCTCAGTATCCTTTGGGATATTTGCCAATTTATTCACCTCCATATGATAAGTCTTATTTTTGCCATAGTTTTCTAAAAAATGTATGCAAAATAAAGGAATCTACTCTAATAGCATCTACTTAAGCAAAAGGAGGGAAAAGAATGATTACGATTAGCCTTTGTATAATTGTTAAAAACGAAGAAGGAGTTATAAGAAGATGCCTCGAATCCGTAAAAGGTATTGTGGACGAAATCAATATCGTAGATACAGGCTCAACTGACCGTACAAAAGAAATAGTTACTCAATTTACCGATCGTGTGTTCAATTTTACTTGGATTGATGATTTTTCTGCAGCGCGAAACTTTGCTTTTCAACAAGCAACAAAAGAATATATTTTATGGTTAGATGCAGATGATGTCCTGCTGGAATCTGATCAAGAGCTGCTTTTAAATCTTAAACAAACGTTAGACTCAAGTGTAGATGCTGTATCTATGCAGTATAATCTGGCCTTTGACGAAAATCAGCATGTTACTTCTAGTCTGCGTAGATACCGCCTTGTAAAAAGGGAACGAGGCTTTAAATGGTTTGGCTTCGTGCATGAATATCTAGAAGTAGGGGGGCATTTATATGACAGTAACATTTCTGTATCTCATCTACCTCTTAGCCATGATCAGGAACGCAATATTCGAATATATGAGACTATGGAGGCTCAAGGTCACATTTTTACTCCAAGAGACTTATTTTATTTTGCTAATGAGCTGGTTGATCACCATCGCTTTGAAAAGGCAATTGAGTATTATACAAAATTTATAAAAACAGGGAAAGGGTGGGTAGAAGATAATATTCAGGCTTGTCATAAGCTTGCTGACTGCTACCATCATTTCGGATTAGAAGATCAGGAGCTACAGTGGGTGCTACACGCCCTTAGTTATGGAGTTCCTAAGCCCGAGACATGCTGCCGTTTGGGCTTTTTACTGATGAATAAACAAAATTTTCATGGAGCTATTTATTGGTACAAAGCTGCATTAGATGAAAACGGAATGAAAACATTCGCTCTTCAAGATTCCTCTTTTTCAACATGGCTTCCACATCTGCAGCTTGCCGTTTGCTACGATAAAATTGGTGAACAAAAAGAAGGGTATGAACATAACGAGGCAGCACGTAAATTTCGTCCAAACGATGAACGGATTTTAGCAAATAAAATATATTTTGAGAATGTCCTCAAACTTTAACTGCTACAAAAAAGATTCCAGTTTTAAACATGAAGAGCAATAAATTCATATAAATGATAGGGAGCATCATATAATAAAAGTATAGAGGCTTAATTCGGCAAAAGGTATTTAAATATCAAGGTCCAAATAAAAGGGCAAACGGCATGTTTGTCCTTTTTTCATGATTATAGTGACAATTTTCATATATAGTAATAAAGTATATATATAGCAAAAAAATCCCAAATTTTAAGAAGATAAAAACGGCTTAAAACCAAAACAAGTTGTACTCTCAGAGTATGTAGAACGTGCAAAAAAACGAAATAATATGTAGTATTGTAATACAGGACGTAATTGGGAAGAAAAATGAAAACGTTGACAAAAAGAGGAGGGGTACCATGTTGGGTTCACTACCTAATGTTATAAATACGTCAACGCTTGTGTCTTCAAGTGAACAACAAGAAGCGTCATCTGAATCATTTAAAACATATACTCATAAAGGGAAAAAATTCAAGGTCTATTTACCTAAATCCTATCATATTTTAAAATCTTACCCACTAATGGTTATGCTGCATGGGTGTACACAAAATGCAGATGATTTTGCAATAGGCACGCAAATGAACGAGCTCGCCGACGAAAAAGAATTTATTGTCGTATATCCACAGCAGTCTTCTAACTCAAATATGAATAAATGCTGGAACTGGTTTGAACCTCTTCATCAAATTAGAGGGTTTGGCGAGCCAGCTATTATTGCAGGGATTGTAAAAAAAGTCCAAAACATGCACTTTATTCAGAAAAATAAAGTGTTTATTGCCGGTCTGTCAGCAGGAGGAGCAATGAGCATCGTTATGGGGGTAACGTATCCAGAACTGTTTGCTGGAATAGGTGTGTCAGCAGGTATCGAATATCAGGCGGCTCTTAACGTATTTAATGCGTATTCTGTCATGGCTAGTAAAGGCCCTTCCCCCGTTAAACAAGGAAGAATTGCTTATCAGCAAATGGGAAAACGGGCAAAGCCACTGCCGCTCATTGTATTTCATGGTAACGCTGATTCTACGGTAAATGTAGCCAATGCAGATCAAGTGGTTCACCAGTGGATTACAACGAATAATCTTGCTTATAACGGAAGAATAGATGGATGGATTCAAGATAGCCCGGTTAAAACGAGAGAAGAAAAAATTCTCTTTGGACGGGATTATACAACATATCGCTACGAAAGCAGCAAGGGAGAATTGGCTATTGATAAATATATTATCAATGGAATGGGGCATGCATGGTCAGGAGGGAACTCAGCGGGCAGCTATACAGACCCTAAAGGCCCCAACGCTAGTCGAATCATGTGGGACTTTTTCATGAGTCAAAAAGTATAAACAGAGCATATAATGAGGTTCAGTTGCGTTCTTATCGCAGAGAAGAAGAGCTGAAAGTAGCTCTTCCGGCCCTTATTAGTATAAAGAAGCAGCTGCAGGAACCATTATTTTAACTAGACGTGTTTTTCTAAAAATTAGGATTTGATTATTTAGAAAACGGGTACTGTAATAAAGAAAATAAGAAGTCAAAATTACATAGCTTAGGATTGACAGCTTATAGTTGTAAATGTAAGATAACTGCGAGCTGCATTTTGTATGATTAAAACATTAAAATAAGCCGAAAACTGAAAAAATAAATAGAAATTGTAAGATGAGCGGGTAAGGAAAAGGAGATTAAAAAATGAATATTGCATTTTTCTTAGTACCAAAAAGTGATGTTGTAACACTAAATATTCAATCCACATTAAGACAGGCTCTTGAAAAAATGGAGTATCATCGCTATTCTACAGTTCCGCTAGTTGACGATGATGGTAAATATGTGGGCGTTCTTACTGAAGGAGATCTTCTTTGGAAGTTAAAAAGCCTAGGAGACTATCGCTTTCAAGATACGGAAAATATTAAATTAACAGAGATTGACCGCTATCAAGATTATAACCCAGTTGCTATATATGATGAAGTTCAAAACATCCTTTCAAAAGCAATTGACCAAAATTTTGTTCCTGTAACGGATGATCAAGGTGTATTTATTGGAATTGTGAGAAGAAGAGAAATTCTCGAGTTTTATGCAGAAAGCGCAAGTAAAGTGAAAAATCAAATATAAAAAAAGCCATCTCTAGATGGCTTTTTTTCTTGTCTTATCTCCCCCGTACATACTCCTAAAAACAGGCTTAGGTCATGGCCCACAGCAATGCACTTCCTTGTACTAGTTTACATAATCTATTTATATATAGGTATAAAATTGCCTATATAAATCTTATTTATAGATAAGGATGGTTTATGTGAGTTACAACAACAAAAAGAACTGTTGCTGGTGTTCTAATCAGTATTATTACAAAACTTCTGGCTATGATCCAAGAAGTAGCCATGAAGGAAAATGCTGTCATAACGATTATAAGCATAACGATCATTGTCCTAAACATGATGATGATCATCGTTCTGGACATAAAAAATGCCATCATGGTGGCAACCATGGCGGAGGTCACGACGGTAACCATGGCGGAGATCATGGTGGCAACCATGGCGGAGATCATGGTGGCAACCATGGCGGAGGTCACGGCGGCAGTCATGGCGGTAATCACGGCGGTTGTCATGGCGGCAACCACGGCGGAGGTCACGGCGGCAGTCATGGCGGTAATCACGGCGGTTGTCATGGCGGCAACCACGGCGGAGGTCACGGCGGCAACCACGGCGGCAGTCATGGCGGTAATCACGGCAGTTGTCATGGCGGCAACCACGGCGGAGGTCACGGCGGTAACTATGGCGGAGGTCACGGTGGTTGTCATGGCGGTAACCACGGCGGTTGTAAAAGACGTCGCTGCTGTTGGGGCTGGGTGTTTTAATTTAATAAATAATTGAATTAAAATGAAGCGTTGATTTAGCAGAAAGAACTCAAGAAATTGAGTTCTTTTTTTGTAAGTTGAAACTTATAAACGGTATACTTCGTATATATAGTAAGAGCATTTTGGAGGAGGAAAAAAAATGTTTAAAAAAATGTTTGCTAAAATTGGAGTTGGAGCTGCCAAAGTAGATTTACGACTAAATGAAACGGCCTATACGCTCGGTCATGTAATTGAAGGAGCTATTATCATCCAAGGTGGAAACGTTCAGCAACATATTAATTTAATTGATGTTGAATTTTGGCTTGAAGTTCAAATGAAAAGCGGTCAAATGCATACACATCGTGTGGAAAGCCTGCGCGCAGCTTCTTCATTTACAATTAATGAAGGCGAGAAAAAAGAAATTCCATTTACATATCATTTACCTTTGGATCTTCCAATCTCTGCGAGCAACGTCAGCTATTTCTTTAAGACACACTTAGATATTGAAGGGGGAGTAGACTCAACAGACCGGGACCCTGTGCGCATTAAAGCTCCAAAAAGCTTATATCAGCTAGTAGAAGGCTTTGAAGCGCTTGGGTTTAGAGAAAAACATCATTCAGGAAAATTTAACGGATACAAACAAGAATTTGCATTTTTTCCTACAGACTTCTTAAAGGGGTATGTAAATGAGGTTGAGTTTGAGGTAGCTATTGAACGAGAAGGTATTCGCGCGTTATTGGAGCTAGATTTGCCTTCTTTCGGCCGAGAGAGGGAAATAAAAAACGAACTCTTTTTTACAAATGATGAACTAAGCCATCCATCCACTATCGCTCGCTTGCTGGAAGAAGCGATGGAAGAGATGATGGAAAATCCTCGAGACTATGAGTATTATAAGCCTTCTCACTATGATCAGCATTCACACCACCCACGTATGAGCGGTTTAGGAGGAGCAATGGGAGGCTTTGCAGCCGGTATGTTAGGCGGGCTGCTCATTGAGAATTTGATGGATGATATGTTTGAAGACTCGGCTCTTGGTGAAATTGGAGAAGATATTGAAGAAGCCGGGGAGGATCTGTTGGATGGAGATTTTTTTGATGGAGGAGACGATTGGTAAAAGGGATTTTGAATAAATAAAAAGGATGATTAATGATGATCATCCTTTTTTTCTTTCTTCTTTCTTTTTTTTACTTCTATATACTTAATGTGAAAATCCTCTATAATCAGAACTTTAAAGTAAAATTGCTCATGCTGAATGATATCATTTTTGGTCACATCAAACTTTTCGGTTAACACCCACCCGGCAATGGTATCTACTTCTTCGTCGCTAATATCCGTACCGAGTAAATCATTTACTTGGCTAATGAGCATTTTTCCGTCAAGAATATAATGGTCGTCTTTAATTTTTTGTACATAAGGAATTTCGTCCGTATCAAACTCATCTCGAATTTCTCCCACAATTTCTTCAATAATATCTTCTACTGTAACAAGCCCAGCGGTTCCGCCATACTCATCAAAAAGAATAGCCATTTGAATACGTTCTTTTTGCATCTTTACAAGCAAGTCATGAATGGGTACGGTTTCAATTACTTTAAAAATAGGCTTGACGTATGACTCTAACGTATTGGTGCCGTCTTTTTCGTTGAATACAATATCATTATAAATTTCTTTAATATTAACGAGACCGATTACTTTATCTTTATCCCCATCTTCAACAATTGGATAGCGCGTATATTTTTCGACATTTGCGATTTGCAAAAAAACCTCTACGACGTCGTCTTTGGAAGCACTCACAATTTCCGTACGAGGAACCATTACTTCTTTAGCTAAACGGTCGTCAAAATCAAAAATTTTGCTCATATATCGATATTCGGATTGATTGATTTCACCGCCTTCGAAGCTCTCAGATAACAAAATGCGCAGCTCTTCTTCACTATGAGCAGCTTCATTTTCTGAAATCATCGTTATGCCAAAAATCTTAGTCAACATACGAGCTGATCCATTTAATATTTTAATGAACGGATACATAAGTTTGTAAAACACGATAATCGGTTTTGCAAAGTTCAGCGTAATTTGTTCAGCCATTTGAATAGCAAACGTTTTAGGAGCTAATTCTCCCAGGACAACATGTAAAAAAGTAATAACAACAAATGCGATAACAAAAGATAAAATACCAGCAAGCGGCTCATTTGTATGGAAGGTAATAAAAAGAGGGTGAAGCAGCCGATCTAGCGTCGGTTCACCAAGCCAACCAAGCCCGAGAGCCGTGATGGTGATACCAAGCTGACAAGCGGATAGATATTCATCTAGATGCGTAATAACATGTTTGGCAGAGACGGCTTTTTTATTTCCTTCTTCTAGAAGCTGATTGATTTTTGAACTTCTTACTTTTACAATAGCGAATTCTGTCGCTACAAAAAAAGCAGTCAATGCAATTAAAACTGCGACTAATAGTAATTTTACGGCGATCATTAAAGTCACCACCTTGTACGTAAATGTATATCTTAAGTGTTAGCCAAAGTGGAGAAAACATGTATTAAATCCAGAAAAGAAAAGCGCACATAAAAAAACTGCTTCTATCTTTGAAAAGAATAAGAAGCAGTTTATTATGTTACATGTTCATTTAGGGGAATTAACCTTAACTTTACCATCATGGTCTATCACATATCGGTTCTACAGTTCAACTGACTTTTAGCAAACGTATTGTGAGCTTGTTATGACACCTCCTTTAACTGTAATCCGAATATATATGATGCATCTCTCACTCCTTTCTATTGGTTAAATTTATTATAATACATAATTAATCAAAATACTACAAATATTCAGAAAATAATTCAAAATGCATAGTTTTTTGTCATTTTCTGAAATATACACACAAAGCGAGATTGAGATATAACGAAATCAGTACAATCTAAAGATGAATAAATCGAGTAAATGATCTAGTATGGGTCGTTTGGTTACACTGCTGGTGATTTCCGTGAAAGGCTGTTGCTTTCCGCGGGCGGCCGATGAGCCTCCTCGTCGCTTTCGCTCCTGTGGGGTCTCATCTATTCCGCTTTTCCCGCAGGAGTCTTCGCCTTTCCCTCCAATCAACAGCTAGAAGCAACTCTAAACATAACCTATATTCACCATACTAATGAAAAGATCCGAACGGTGAATCGTTCGGATCTTCCTTTACTTAAAATACGTTTGCCCCAGCCTCTTTTTAATTAATGCAGGTTATGGTTATTAGGCATCTGAGGAGAGGCAGTGGCTTTTGCAAAACTTGTGATCATTTGCTGCATATCTTCCTTTGCAAGCTGCGGTACTTGATAATAATGGTGTTTATTTTGATAAAGAGAAATTTCATAAGCCATTTCAATCCAATTAGGAACGCTGTCTCCGAATATTCGGCGAACAACAGGATTTGTTATTTCTAAAGCGGTCATGGTTAAAAGAGATGCTTGAGACTTGACTAGACCTAGCATATGACCTGATATGCCTTTTTCATTAATTTCCTCCACGGACTGATTCGGCTTTTTAGGCTGCGAAGGCTTTAAGCCATAAACAAAGGCATTAGACTGCTTCATGTTATACACATGTGTAGAACCGGCCGGCTTTTGACCAGTAGAAAAAGCTTCTACGATTAAATTATATTCGTTTAAAATAAACTGATATTGCCGATCAATGATATCAAGCAGCTCTTGTTCTTTTACATATTGCCTAAACATCATAAACTGATCCATTACATTAATCGAGCCGGCAAGTGTTTCATGAACGTCAAATAGTTCATGCCCTCCATGGTTCAATTGAGGGGGGATAGCTCCAGTTTGCATGTTTGTAGGAAGTTCGTGATTATTCATACTAAGTCCTCCTTAAAATCGGTATCGACTATAGTCTTTAAACTTCTTCAGGTTTTATACTCAAACTTGATTTATTCATAAAATGTTGCTCTACATAACTTGATTTACAACTAGTTATTTAATTAAAGAGTAAAAGTGAAAGGGTTTTATAAAAAAAAAGCGAATATCAATAACAATTCACGATCTATAGATAGGGGAATCAAAAAACATGAATGAGCTGCTGTCATACTCAAGTGAATTAAAACATGAAGCGCATCAACTTGTGGTATCTAATCATTTATTGGATCTGTTAAGAGAATATGGTTGTCCTCTCTCAGGGGAGAGTTTTGCATTAAATGTCATGACAAATCGCACCCTTAATTTTTACGTAGGAAATGATGAAATGGATGAAGAATCTATTTTTCACATGGGGTATCAGCTTACAAAACGTTTTAACCCTTATAAGATGATATTTGCTAATGAAAAAGATAAGCATCAGTGGAGTGTGTATATGATTCAGAAGGGAGAAGAGTGGAAGCTTGATATTTCCGTGCTTCCAGAAAATATCGTGAAGGACAAAGTTGAGAAACAAGAGTTATTAAAATCACTTCTCACTGAAAAGAAGCGGGAATGCATTTTATTTTTCAAACAGCAAAGCGGATATAATCGCTATTATACGAGTGATCATGTCTATAAAGCTGTGCTAGAAGATGACATTCACGATGATATGTCTTTTTTTATGTGGCTGCAAAGACAAAAAAAAGTAAATCAACAAACGTAAAAAAGAGCCTGTTAGGCTCTTTTTATGCGTTTACGGATGTTTTTACAGGTAAAGCAGCTTTTAGCATCCAAATATGTTTTTCAATGTTGCCGATTGTTCCAATGAATAAGTCAGCTGTTACGTGATCGTATGCTGCTTCAGCTTTTTCAACTGCGTTTTTTAAGTTTTTAACAAGTAGCATATAATCATTAATTAAGGTTTCTACCATTTCTTCACTCGTTTGCTCGTTTCCATCTTCAGAAAGAGTAGCTGCTTGTAAAAATTGCTTCATTGTAGCAATTGGGCTTCCTCCAATGGCTAGTAATCGTTCTGCATATTCATCTATATAGTCCGCCGTCTCATTATAGAATTCTTCAAATTTTTCATGAAGCGTAAAAAATTGAGGCCCTTTTACATACCAGTGAAAGCGATGTAGCTTCGTATACAATACGTTAAAATCGGCAATTTGTTGGTTCAATACGTTTTCTAAATTCATAGTTAATAGCCTCCTAATGAGTTGTTGTTATCTTATGTTTATATTATATCAAATATCAAATTAAAATCAATACTTATTTATAATAATTATTAAATGATAATCAGAATGCTTTTAAATTGCAGTTATTCTCTTTAAAAACTTTAAAGATATGATAGGATAGAGCAAGAGTATGGAAAGGAAGAAGGGTAGTTATGCATATTACACCAGAAGCAAAACAATTAATTAACAATATACTTGAAGAGCAGGAGATAACAGGAATTCGCTTGTATTTCAAAGGAATTAGCTGTGAAATCCCTAATATTGGGTTAGCTTTTGAAGAGCCTTTTGAAAATGATGAAGTATATGAAGTTAACGGAGTACAAGTAGCAATGGAAGCTTCTATTGTGCCTTATACAGATGAATTAATGTTAGATGTTCATACAACGCCGTACGGTCCAGGTTTAGCATTAATTGGGGCTAAAGAGGCTGAGTAAAAAATTTATGTAAGAGAAGCTAACAGGTTTGTTGTTTGTTTTGGTAAACCTTGGTTTACTTAATTCAAACGTTAGTGAAATGGAGGGGGACCTATGCTTCTTTCTCATCATGTAACGGTTGAACAAAGACAGCAAATCAAACGCTTTAAGCAGCAAATACAAGACGCAAAAACGCTAGATGAGCGCCGTTTGTATCAAGCCCAGCTAAATAAATTTGTTGAACGCCTATTTATTGAGAATCGCTTGCAGCGCAGCGGCGAACAATAAAAAACACCTAGAAAAGAAGCCTTCAAAGAAGGTTTCTTTTTTTTAAGTAGAGTATTATACTTTTACATCTTGTAATTATTCATTTTCTTATATATCGCCCTTTATCTACTTAAAATCCGGTTTTCTGTATGAATATAGCACTAAAAACGTGTAAGTTACTATTAAATGAAAGCGCTTTCTGTTATAGTGAAGGTATAGAATTGTACTTGTTCACCTACAATGTTCATAAGGAGTGGTTTGTATGATTGAAAGAGGAAACTTCTTAATTGGTTTAGCGTGGGGAACATCTTTGAGCATACCTTTATGGATCGCCTTCTTTGGCTGGATAAAATTAGTTTGGCGCTTGCTTTAAATAAATAAAAACAAAAAAAGTAAAAAAACTTCAGTGAATATGCGCTGAAGTTTTTTTAAATAACATAAATAGGTAGTAAGAACTATTTAATAAACTATAATTTGTAACGATAAGTAAATAAGACTACTATAATATTATTTTTGGATTTTTTTACATTCTAATGTTTTAGGTCTTATTACACAATGGAAAGTAGGAGTACAAATTGAAAAGCTATCGTTTAGTAAGTTTCTCTACCTTATGTATCTGTCTATTCGCTTTATTTATTTCACCTTTTCAAGACACATCTAGTGCATCAACTGATAAATATCAAAATTTCAAGCAACTCTCACAGCACGAGTCTTCAGCTAGCTATAAAGTGACGACTAAAGAAACGAAAAGCCCTGTCCTTATCTTTGCTCCACACGGTGGAGGAATTGAAGGGGGGACAAGCGAAATTGCCAAAGAGCTTAGCAAACAAAATGCTCTTTACCTATTCGAATCGTTAAAGTCGAAAGGGTCACGAGACCTGCACCTCACAAGCACTCATTTTGATGAGCCCACAGCGCGTAAAATGGTAAGCAAGTATGATAATGTTTTATCTCTTCACGGTTATTCTGGGAACGAAAAACATATTTTTGTGGGCGGGACTGACCGGGAGCGCGCAAAAAAATTAACACAATTATTAAATCAAAATGGATTTCCGGCGGAACTGATTACAAAAGGACACGATGAGATTGCAGGCATTAACCCTAAAAATATTGCAAATAAAAATCGTACCGGGAAAAGTATTCAATTAGAGATTAGCCAACCGCTGCGAAGTGCTATGTTTCATTCATTCGCTTCAAAAGGAAGAGCTTCTTCTAAAACTCAAACTTTTTATAGGTTTACAAATGTGCTTTCTACATTCGTTTCCACTTCTTACTGAATCAAAAAAAGAATGCTTTCGCAAGCATTCTTTTTTTATAAACTAGTTTTGCTATTCGTGACTTATAATAGGTTTCCAGTTAAAATCTTTTACATCTTGAACAGAAGGCTTTCTCACGTGCTGTAAACTTTCTTTATTACACGCTCCATAAACTATAAAATTTTCCTGAGCTTCTATTAAAGAAATAGAGTTGGCTCCTAATTCGTTGGCATTCAGCTTTTGGTACGGATCGTCTTCCCAAAAACATATCTCACAAATATCATAGTCACCATCACTGTCTAACGATTGATAACCACAGCAAGGGCATGTATACTTTTTCATTGTTTCTATCCTTTCTGTATGGGATTTTAAGCTAGAAAAAAGTCAGCCATCTTATTTAACTATTTTACTATATTCAAGGATAGCCTGAAAGAATATTCAAGAAATTACAGCGGCATCTTTCCTAGGATTTGTGAACATTTTATAACGAATTGGTAATAGTTATTGTGAGACTGAGTAAAAAAGGAGTACACTTACTAGGAAAATAGATCGTGTTCGGAAACGTCTACATAAAAACATTTTTGGATATGATGAAAAAAGAAAAAAGAGATAGGGAGTCATAAATATGAAAAAAATAATAGGTTTACTTTTAGCATGCTTTTTAGCTGTTCCGACAGTTAGTTTCGCTCATACACATGTGCAAACAACCGTGCCTGAAAATGGTGCAATTGTTACAGCTCCTCTAAAAGAAATTAAATTAACCTTTGAAACACATATCGAGAAAATCAGTACTGTAACCGTTACAAAGGATGGACAAAAAATTTCACTTGCATCGCAAAAAGTAGAGGGTCATGATTTAATAGCTTCTTTCGATCAGCCTCTTGAAAACGGATCTTACACAGTGGACTGGGAAATTGTAGGGGAAGATGGTCATGTAATGAAAGATTCGATTGCTTTTAAAGTAGATGTGAAAGATGAAGCGAAAGAAGAGAATACTCAAGCAGCCGGAAAAGATAGTGAAAAAAAGCAAGATGCCACGCAATCCGAACAGCACCAAAAAAGTGCAGTAGCAAATGATGAAAAAACAGAGAACAATGATTCTTCATCGTTTTTTGTTATCATGATTATTGCTATTGTAGTGGTGGTTGGAGCATTACTCTTAATCTTCAGAAAGAAAAAGGCTTAAAAAGATGAGTATTTTGTTGCCTGTTTTTGAGTGGTTCACATACGTAGGTCTTTCCTTATTATTAGGATTTGCCGTACTGCAATATGTACCTCTTACAAAAAAGCCAACAATTTTATTATCAAAGCGATGGCTACTTGCAAGTGCAGCGGCTGTCGCTATTTTTTCGGTTGGAAATTCGCTTGAGATTATTTTATCTTTTTCAAAAATAAGAGGGTTAGGTGAAACAGTTCGTCTTGTATTATTGGAAACAAGAACGGGACACGCCTGGATCTTTGTTGTGCTGATTGCTATTTTATGTATGGTTGCTGTTTCAATAGAGAGCCACCCTCATATGTATACATTACTGACTGTAGCCTTAGTGGGAGGAATCGCCTACGCAAGTCACGCAGCATCCGCTTCTGCGCTTAGCGGCATGCTTTCTCATTCTCTTCATATTTTAGCAGTTGGACTGTGGGGAGGGGTGGTTCTGATTGTTGCCGCTTTTTCAAAAGAAACCTCCAATTGGAAAAGTTTCTTAAGCTGGTTTACTCCTTTTGCAATCGCTTGTTTTGTGCTTCTTTCGTTAAGTGGGTTCATTTCGATGGTCATTATCATGGGTCTGTCCAACTATGTAAATTCATGGGCTACAGATTACGGGCAGTCTCTTTTACTAAAGCATATTACGATTATTCCGCTGCTTGCATTTGCCGTCATCAATGGCTTTCTTATGAAAAAAACGATAAAACATCCAGAATATAAGCCCGTGATGTGGATTCGAGCAGAAAGCATTATTTTGCTTATCATTTTTTTATTTACAGCTATCATGGTAACGCAATCGCCGCCAACTAATACAAGTCATATGGCAATGGATTCATCGATTCTTCCGTTTATCTATGGGAAACAAGTGACGCTCCCTCTAACGTTTCACGTAACGATTGTGGGAATCCTATTCTTATTTGTCGCACTGCTGTTTTTTATGTATTTACTTATTTGTTTTTACAAAAAGACAGTATGGCTTAGCGTATTAAGTGCGGGTTTGTTTGTTTTAGCTTTTTATATTGCGATGATGACAAGTATTCAAGTCTAAAAACAGTGAGAAATATCTCACTGTTTTTTTATTAGCCATTAAAAGCTGTATTATTTCTCGGGTCTTTTCCCGGAGAAGGAGACATCGGCATTTGGGAATTAGAACCAGAGCTAGAGCTAGAACCAGAGCCGGACGTAGAGCCGCTTGGAGGCGATATATTTCCTGCGTTTCCAAAAATAACGATCCCGCCAGAAATTGTTCCAATAGAAATAGATTTAATATAAACAGACATCCTTATTCAACCTCTCATCTAGTAAAAGAATTCAGTGTACTATAGTATATGACCAGCTTGTCATTTTCGTATAGACGAGTTTGAAAAATAGGTAAAAGCTTAGAAGTTCAGGTTGAGAAAGGAAATGGTGTAAAATAAGATAGAACTTTGAAGGTAAAGTGTGTGGTGTCTGCCTAAAGTGTGTATACCACCTATTAAAAGAATTAGAAAGGAACTAAGATGAATACGCAAAAAGGAATTCATTTTTCATTTAAAAAATTATGGTTGCTAACGAACCCTCCGACAGGAAAGCTAATCATTTCGTTCATACTGGCCTTAATTAATACCGGAGCGTCGCTTTCTATCCCTCTTGTCATTAAAGAAGTGATGGAGAAAATTGCAGTAGGCGTCTCACCGCAGCTTATAGCAGGGCTCCTTGGTTTATTTGCTGCTCAAATGGTGACAAGCGCAGTATCTCTTTATCTCCTTGCTCAAGTAGGGCAAGGTGTTGTAAAAGAACTCAGACATAAAGTGTGGAACAAGCTCATAAAGCTTCCGGTTTCATTTTACGACCAAAACCGTTCCGGTGAAATGGTAAGCCGCATTACAAATGATACAACCATTGTGATGAATTTATTGTCAACAGAAATGATTGACTTTGTTAAAAATATTTTATCTATTATCGTTGCCATTGTTATTTTATTTACGCTTGATGTACCCATGACGCTCATTTTATTAGCGGTTATTCCCGTTATGTTTGTACTGGTTATGCCGCTAGCGCGAAAAATACATAAAATTTCACGTGAGCAGCAGGATAAAATGTCCAAGCTTACAGCTTTTTTAGCTCAAATGCTGAGTGAAATCCGCTTGATTAAAGTATCCGGTTCAGAGAAAAAAGAAGTTGATTCCGGCTTACAATCGTTTCAGTCACTCTACCTCTTCGGTGTAAAGAGAGCTAAAATTGAAGCAATCATAACACCGGTTATTAGCACAGTGATGACCGCTGTTATGATTGCCATCGTCGGGTTTGGTGCATACCGGGTGAGTGAGGGATTTATCACTGCAGGAGAGCTGGTGGCTTTTGTTCTTTACCTTTTTCAAATTATGGTTCCGGTTGGTTCACTTACCCGATTTGTTACGAGCTTTCAGCAAACTAAAGGAGCTTCAGAAAGAATCTTTGATATATTAGCTGAGAAAGAAGAGAACTATGAAAATGGAGAAGTGCTTGAACAGGTAGGGAGTTTAAGGTTCGATAAAGTTGCTTTTCAATATGAAGATAAACCAGTATTGCAGGAAGTTTCATTTTCTGCTAAAAAAGGAGAAGTTACCGCTTTTGTTGGACCTAGCGGAGCTGGAAAATCTACTGTTTTTTCGCTTATCGAACGCTTTTATGAGCCTTCATCGGGGCGCATATTCTTGGATGGAACAGACAGTCAAAACGTCAACTTACGTTCGTGGCGTCACCTGTTTAGCTATGTTCAGCAGGATTCTCCGATTTTAGCAGGAACAATTCGAGAAAATCTCATTTACGGATTAGAGCGGCATGTGACGGATGAAGAAATAGAAGAAGCAGCGAAGTTAGCGAATGCTCATCATTTCATTCAGTCCTTTGAAGATCAATATGAAACAATGATTGGAGAAAGAGGTATCAATCTCTCAGGAGGACAGCGACAGCGTATTGCAATTGCCCGAGCGCTGTTACGCAATCCCCAGTTTTTACTACTGGACGAAGCGACAGCTAGCTTGGACTCCGAATCAGAAAAGCTTGTGCAAGAGTCATTGGAAACGGTAATGAAAGAACGCACATCACTCGTCATTGCACATCGTCTATCTACGGTCATTAATGCGGACCAAATTGTTGTAATAGAAGAAGGGCAGGTTACAGGAAGCGGAACGCATAAAGAGCTGTTAGCCTCTCATTCTTTTTACCGGCGTTTGGTAGAGCAGCAGTTTCAAACATCCCTATAGAACAAACAAAAAAGACTGCTTTTAAGCAGTCTTTTTTTAGTTTATTTATTTAGCTTTTTAACTAATTCATCACCCATTAACTCAGAAGAAAAAGGATCTCGGCTTGTGACAATTTGATCATTTGCCCAAACAGCATATGCTTCTTTATCCATCTCAGGGATGTAGTTAGCCACTTCACGAAGTTCTTGTTCTAAACTGTATGGTAAAAAGGGAAGTACTTCTTCCGGTTCAATTTCATCAGGATAACCAGTTACGTCTAGTCCTTTAATTAACAGTTCATCATCGGATCCTTTCAAGAAAGCAAAAACAGAAGGTCCGTGACACTCAGCTGCTAAAATACCTCCATTGTCGTACACTTTGTTCATAAGTGCATGCAAGTCCACATTTTTTGCTAAGTCAAACATAGCGCCGTGGCCGCCTACTACTAAGATAACGTCATAGTTCTCAGCATCTACTTCTTCAAGTTTCATTGTCTGATCCGCTCTTCCTGATTCATATAATTTCTTATACGTTCCGTCTGGATCAAAGTCTTCTGAAATACTTCGAACGTCTACTTCCGGCTTACCTCCAAAAGGTGAGGCTAAATCAACGGTGTGCCCTGCGTCCTCAAGCTTTTGCAGCGGAGCAAATAATTCTTCTGCCCACCAACCTGTGTGATAATCTTTCTCTTCGTATCCGCTTGATAATACAGCTAACACTCTTGCCATGTTTATACCTCCTAAATGATGTAAAACGTATAGTGATACATATCATGTATTCATTGTGAACTGTACCCTATATAAAAAAACTTTAAACAATGGCAAGTTATGAAAAGGTAGCGTGAATCATAAACAAAACCAAAAAAGAGATAGCAAATTTAAGATGCCACTTTTTATCTGTACGCTTATAGCGCTTCACGCCCATCACGAGTAAACAAGCTAGAACAGCCATGGTAATAATTCCTGAAAAGTACGTAAAATTTGCTTGAAATCCTTTTATTAAAGCCATATAACCATGTAAAATAATCAAGGCCGTTGATATAAGAGCAATGGGAACGTGCCACTGACGAACATACTTGGCTAAAAATTGGATAAGCGGTTTTAACTCAAAATTTCCTTTTTTTATGTGCGATAACGGTTTCCATTTCAATAATAAAAAAATAGGATAAATGGCTAAAGCTGCAAAGAAACCAATTCGTGCAATTGAACCGAGCTCTTTAAAATTTCCTTCATATATTTTAGAATCGAGTGGAAGGGAATGTTTATAAATAGGGATGTAAATAAGCCCTGCTACAACTAGTAAAAAAGAGATAGTAAAGATAAAGATCACTTTTTTACGCTCACTTTTATTTTTAATTAATGTCTGTAGCCATGATTTTTTAGCTGGAGATTTAACTGAATTCATTTTCTTCCTCCTTGGAAAAAACTAGTTAGTATCAGTATGAACTTTTTTTCTTAAAAAATCTTTAAAAATACTTCTTTTTTAGAAAAATTCATTTTTTTCTTTGCAATACGCGTTATAGTTAAACAAAAGGTTTAAAAAGGAGATGAATACATGAAAAAAAGAATAAGTATATTTATAATCAGTCTTTGTTTACTTTTAACGGCCTGTGGTCAGGAACCTGCTCAAAGCACAAATGCTGAGCAGCCAAAACCGTTGGACGTAAATCTTCAAGGTCCAGAGGCGTTACAGAAAAATGAAAGCGGTATCTATAAAGCCGAAGTTACATATGGAGATGAAAAAGTAAAAAATGATGATGTTGAAATGATTGAATTTGAAATAGAGAAAAAAGATGGCGAAGGGAAAGGGAAGATGTTAAAACCTAAACAAATAGGAGAAGGTGTATATGAAATACAAACATCTTTCTCTGAGCCTGGCACATATACCGTGCAATCACATGTTTCTGCAAAAGGGACGCATAACATGCCTCTTATAACCGTTACGGTTAAATAAAAGAAGTCAAGGATGCTAATTCCTTGGCTTCTTTTCGTTTAGTATGTCCATTGAATTCCCATTCTACAAGGGGAAAAGGTTATTTGGAATAGGATGATGTTTTCTATCATCAATTAAAGTAATGCACTGAGCCAGCTGTTCAATTCCTCGTTTGATCGTATTCGTATTTACTTGTGAGATGCTTAATCTGAGAAGAGTGTCTCTTTTATATTCTGGTAAAAAAAATCTAGAGGCATCATCAACATATATGTGCTGCTCGTTTAGCATTTGAACGATCTGTTTTACTTTCACATGCTCAGGCAAACTAATGGATAAATAGAATCCTGAAGTTGGTTTAGAAAAATGTGTATGAGCGGGTAGCAGTGAATCACATGCTTCTACAAGAGTTTGCATTTTTGTATGGTATACCTCTTTTATCTTTTTAAGATGACTAGTAAACATGCCGCTTTTTAAATAAATTTCAAGAGCACCTTGGGAAAGCGCTGAACTATTAAAATCTGAACTGAATTTATATCGTAAAAAATTGCTATTCATTAACGAAGGAAGCACGACAGCAGCAATACGTAACCCTGGAAGAAAGATTTTCGAAAAGCTTTTAATGTAAATGACTCGTCCAGAAGGGTTGAAAGAAAATAAAGGATCTGATTTTGCATCGAGATCAAGGTCGCCCAAAAAGTCATCTTCCACTATATATACATCGTATTTTTCGGCTAGCTCCACGATTTTTTTCTTCTCAACATTTGTATAGCAATGCCCAAGAGGATTGTGAAATCTCGGAATAATATAGAAAAATTTTATATCATTGTTTCGAAAAATGTACTCCAAATGATCAAGATCAATTCCTTCCATCGATAGCTCGATCCCAAAAGTAGTAGTTTGGTGCAGCGTGAGAGACTCGATAAACCCGAAATAAGTGGGCTGTTCAATCAAAATATTATTTTTTCCATTTGGAAACGGGATAGAAACTAATAAGTGAAGAGCTTGCTGCGACCCGGATACAACAACTAACCTTTCAGCTTGAGTGAACACCTGTAAATTCTGCAAGTGTTTCACTAACTGTGCCCGTAATGAGTAAGAGCCTTGTTGGTCAGAGTATGTAAAAAGCTCTTCTTTGTAGTATTCAATTGCTTGGTTTATACAATGCTGAAATTCAAGATAAGGCATAACGTTTTTATCTGGACCAGCAGACAAGAAATCAATCACTTCATTTTTATTCGTCTTATGTTGAAATTCTCCCACAACGTAGTAGCCGCTTTTAGGAATAGAATAAATTAAATGCTCTTTTTCTAGTTCGCTGTACGCTTTGATAACGGTATTCTTGCTGCACGAAAAATGGTGGGAGAGTCGGCGAACAGAAGGGAGTTTACCACCTGCAGTAAGCGATCCATTTGCTAGGCCAAGCTTAATTTCTTCCATGATTTTCAGATATTTCAAACTCATAGGTCCTACTCCTTTAATTTGTACCCGTACAGATAGGTAAAAGAATGATTTATTTTACTAGTTGTCCTGCGCTATCCTTTTAATTATATCAGAACTTTTTTTAGAAAAATGGTACAGTTCTGAAAAATAAAAAGACAGGGGTAGGGTAAGATGCAAAAAGAAACGAGAGAGAAAATGGGCTTATTGCTCGGGGTAGTAGGTGTTATCTGTTTTAGCTTAACCCTTCCTTCTACAAGCATTGCAGTCGAGTATTTTGGAACGACAGTCGCCGGTTTAGGAAGAACAGCTGTAGCTGCTATTTTAGTAGCTGTGATATTGATTGTACGAAAAGAAAAAATTCCTTCTCTTCGCCAATTTAAAAGTCTGCTGATAGTGGCTTTAGGCGCAGTTTTAGGGTTTCCTCTGCTCACTTCCTGGGCAATGAAATCATTGCCTGTTTCTCACGGAGCGGTTGAACTCGCTCTTTTACCATTAGCCACAGCCGGTTTTGCGATGTTTAGAGGGGGTGAACGTCCTTCTTTCAAATTCTGGATATCAAGCATGATTGGTTCTGCAGCTGTTATCGTGTATGCTCTTCACCTCGGATTTGGTCAACTGCAGTTTGCCGATGCAGCTTTACTAGCAGCGGTGCTGATACTTGGACTGAGCTACGCAGAAGGAGGAGTGTTGGCAAGAGAATTAGGCAGCTGGCAAGTGATTGCTTGGGCCATTATCATCGGTGCGCCATTTTTTATGATTCCAGTAGGACTAAGCATTACAGCTGAGATGCTTCATGCGCCTTTACAAGCGTGGGTTAGTTTGATTTATCTCTCAGTAGTGAGTCAATTTTTAGCATACGTTGCTTGGTACAGCGGGATGGCGATGGGGGGAATAGCCAGAGTTAGTCAGGTTCAATATTTACAGCCATTTTTAATGATTCTGTTTGCAGCTCTATTTCTAGGCGAATCAATTACACTTTTTACTCTTGCTATAGCAATAATTGTTGTCTTTTCGGTTGTACTAGGCAAAAACGCCTCGGTATCAAAAAAAGAAGTGCATCCACAGGAAATAATGAATAAAGACGCTTAACTAATATGTGAATTTATTACATTAAAACAACATGCTCTATTCCCGTTAGCAATCAGCAGGCTCATTGGGTCTCCTGTTTTCTCTATGTAAGTTTTGAGAGCCAAAATATAAGAAATGAATGAATTTCCTATGTAAAAAAGGTATATAACGGTTTTTTTTCACATAGGTTGAACATTATACGAGAACTTGTACACCGAAAAATACAATTAGACAAATAATTCGTATCGAGCTTGTCATATACATAGAGAGAAAAGGTAGTGATGAAAAAGGACGGGAAATAGAGGAGATAACGAGATGAACACTTTTTTGAAAGGAACGTTTATTTTAGCTGGTGCTGCCTTTGCGGGAGAGTTAATTGAATTTCTTGTAAATATGGTACTTGCTAGAGAATTAGGAAGGGAAGGCATGGGCATGTACATGACCGTTCTTCCTATCATTTTTCTTATTGCCACCGTAGCTAACTTAGAACTGCCTATTTCTATTTCTAAATTTCTTGCTGAACATCATCGCAAAGAACATCAGCATATGATGAAGCATGCCACCATTTTTGCGACTGCTGTGAGCTTGGGAATCTTTTTTATTACACTGGCCGTATTAGCAGCCTTTCCATTTTTTAGTCACTATCATCCTTACTTAAAATGGGTTGTACTATGTTTCATTCCGGTTGTTTCATTTTCAGCGGTGCTTCGTGGATATTTTACGGGTAAAAATAATATGACGACTATCGCTGTGTCTAATTTTATCCGCAAAGCCTTTCAGCTAACGATTTTATTTGTTGTTTTTCAAATGTTTGCTTTCACAGATGTTAAAATGTCGCTGTTTATTGCGATTTGTACGCTAATTGGAACCGAAGCTGTTATTTTGCTTTATTTTTTTATCACGTATGTTACTCAGTTAAGTGTTTTATCAAGAGGGCACAGACCTCTGCTTTCTCCAAGTGAGATTCGGAAAAAGCTGTTAGGCGTCTCACTTCCGACCACGGGACTGCGTTTATTTAATGCGGTATGTAATGCTGTTCAGCCGTTTTTAATCAAACACGCGCTCGTTTTATCGGGCATGACTTTAACCGGAGCCACGCAGCATTTTGGTATGCTAACAGGGGTAGCGATGTCGATCGGCTTTTTTCCAGCTTTCTTTGCTCATTCTCTTTTAGTAGCACTAATACCTGCTGTATCTGAAGCTCATGCGAAAAATCAGGAAGAACAGCTTCAAAGACTTTTGACTCAAAGTATGCAAATGACATTTTTATATGGGATTCCGTCTATAGTGGCGATGTATTTCTTTGCTGAGCCTCTTACTAACTTGTTTTTTCATTCTACAGAGGCCGTGTACTATCTAAAGGCTTTATGGCCGTATTTTCTTTTTCACTTCTTTGCCGTCCCGCTTCAAGCTTATTTAATTGGACTTGGCTATGTAAAAGATGCTTTTTATCATACGATTTGGTCTCATATTGTATCTTTTTCCCTGATGTTTTTCTTAGGATCACAAACAAATATTGGCATGCAGGGAATTATTATCGGAATGAACTGTGGCGTGGTTGTCTTGACCGTTCTGCATTATGTAACGATTTGCAAAGTCATCAACGTTTCCTTTTTTTCACTTAAGCATAAAACGCATTTATCTTAAAAAAACCTCCAACAGTGAAGTTGGAGGTTTTTTGGTTACCAGTTATTCATAATTGAGCTAAACAGTGTAGCAGGGTCTTGTCCGCCGCCGCCTGATAAATATTTCGTTGTTTGCGTAGAATTAGCATTATCAAAGCCAGCATGGATAGAAACGACTGCATCATCGGTATACCCGACAAACCAAGCATCTTTGACATCGTTGGTTGTACCAGTTTTACCTGCAGCATCTCGTGAAGAACGAGCGTTAACACCTGTTCCATAGCTTTTTTCAATAACATCTTGCAGCATGGATGTCATTGTATCCGCATTTTCTTCACTCATTACTCGCTCTGTCTGAATGTCTGGCTTTTTCACTTCACCGTCGCGCATCTCAATTTTTCGAATTGCGTAAGGCTTAGTCATGACGCCTTTGTTAGCGAAAGTTGTATATCCTTGTGCTAACTGAAGGGGAGAGAACGTTGTCGTCGTTCCTCCAAGAGCAAGCCCTAATTTTGACTTATCGTCATCTTCAAGAGGAAGTCCAGCTTTTTCCATAAATTTTGCGCTTGTATCAATACCAATTTGTTTTAAAAGCCAAACAGCTGGAACGTTGAGTGAACGAGTAAGTGCTTCACGCATTGTCACATGCTTTTGATATTCACCTTCTGCGTTTTTAGGGCTATATCCACCGCCAAAGTCTTGTCGTTCGTCACTTAAGAGTGAAGTTGGTGTATAATCTCCAGTTTCTAAGGCTGGACCATATACGGCTAAAGGCTTAATAGCTGAACCAAGCTGATAGCCGCTTGTAGCACGGTTTAAGCCGTTTCGCTCATAGCTGCGTCCTCCATACATCGCTGAAATCCCACCTGTTTTAGGGTTGACAGCTGAAATTCCAACCTCTACTTTGCTGTTGATGGCATCATCTCGGAACGTATGATTTGCTACAGAGTTATTAATCGATTCCTGTAAATTAGGATCTAAATCTGTATAAATGGCATAACCACCCTTATAAAGGTCATCAGCAGATACGCCATATTGTTGAGCAGCTTCTTTAATTACATAATCAATAAATGCTTGATTTGAGTTCGGTTTTTTAACCGGAATACTAGGCTCGACTACACGTTCATTTAACGCTTGCTGATACTGAGTATCGCTAATAACGTTTTGGTCATGCATCAGTTTCAATACAACGTTTCGTCGGGCTGTCGCTTTTTCTGTACTATTGCTTGGTGAATACGTACTCGGCGCTTTTGGCAGTCCTGCTAAAAGCGCAGCTTCGCCTACGGTTAAATCTGATACAGGCTTATTAAAATAAATCTGAGAAGCTGCACCAATACCATATACACCGCTTCCGAAATAAATTTGATTTAAATATAATTCCAAAATTTGATCTTTTGTAAATTGTCTTTCTAAGCCTAGCGATAGAAACATTTCATCTACTTTACGTTTAATGGTCTTATCACTAGATAAGTAAAGATTTCTTGCTAATTGCTGTGTAATGGTACTTGCGCCTTCAGCTTTACTCATTGTTACAATGTTCTTAAAAAGGGCGCGGCCAATACCTTGTAAATCAATCCCAAAATGCTTGTAAAAGCGACGGTCTTCCGTTGCAACAAACGCCATTTTTACATAATCGGGAATTTCATTGCTCGAAACATTTTGACGGGGAACGGTTTTATACAATTCGTCAATCTTACGGTCATTTTTGTCATAGACTACCGTACTTTGAACCGACTGCAGTTTCGAGTAAGATAAATCAGCCGTTTGCTGAAATTGCTTTAATACATAGGTAACTCCTAGCATTACAATTAAAACAACGACTAAAAAGGCTAAAATAAATTTCCTCATGTTGGTTCACTCCACTAAGTAATAATTCCATGTTCACACATAGCTACATTCTTCGTCTTTACAAGGTCGTTATGTAAAGAATGCTGAAGTTTGTTGACCCATTCAACCTTTTAACAGGGAGATGGGTGATAAAGTATTAACGTTCACAAGCTGACGCGCTAAGTTTAATAAAGGCTATTATTCAAGTGCAGGTAAGTTTTTAGGGTATAAGATGATTGACATAAATAGCTCTTTACGCAGTTTTTTTTTGCTTACTCGCAGATGCTTCGTTTTTTTATTAAACTGAAACGAAGTGAAATACAATCATCTGAACTTAGTTTACCCATAAATTTGTGTTTGTCAAATAAAGTCGTATAAAGCACCATTCGGGGCTTTGTTCCCCTTTATGAAAAAACAAGCTGGTATTTTACGTTCTGTTTCTCATAGAAAAAAGTTGTTATAACACGTATAAGAAATAAGATTTAGTACGTTCGGGTATAAATGCTGATATCTGTTGAAAGTAACGAAATAAAGCAAAAATTAACTAATTTATCAGACTAGGGCACTTTTTATACGAAGGAGGACGGGCGAGTTTTAATCATTATCCACCTTTTGACGGGAGCACTTAGCTAAAAGTGGAATATTTCTTTCCCCGCTGTAAGTCAAACGAATTAAATACCTAGCTGCATATGAGCAATGGCTATATGAAGTTATTCAGTATTATGTGATACTGCCAGCAAAACATACAGGTATTTCTTTGACAGTAGTTCCTTTACAAATGCTTCGAAAGTTCTTATAATGAAATTATCTTTAATTCGAGATATTTAAAAGGAGTGTATATACGTGAAACATATTTTTAAAAAAGGAACGGACGAGACGAAACCGACTTTATTGCTGTTGCATGGTACAGGAGGTACAGAACAAGATCTGCTCCCTGTGGCAGATATGATTGATTCCTCTTGCTCCGTATTATCTGTAAGAGGAAATGTACTAGAAAACGGAATGCCCCGTTTCTTTAGACGTTTACAAGAAGGAATATTTGATATAGAAGATTTAATTGAACGCACAAAAGAACTTCATCAATTTTTAGATGAAGCGGCTGAAACATATTCATTCGACCGACACAACATCGTAGCTGTGGGCTACTCAAATGGTGCCAATATTGCAGGAAGTTTGCTATTTCATTATGAGAATTCTTTAAAAGGGGCGGCTCTTCTTCATCCGATGGTTCCAAGAAGAGGAATTGAAGTGCCTAAGACCGACGCTTCTATCTTTATTGGCGCAGGCACAAACGACCCTATTTGCCCAGCATCAGAAACAGAAGAACTTTCTGCGCTTTTAGAAAAAGCCGGAGCGGACGTACAGGTGCATTGGGAATCATTTGGCCATCAGTTAACACGAACAGAAATTGAAGCAGCTGAAAAATGGTATCAATCAAAATTTTAATTTAAAAACTTTCCGCACTCGTGCGGGAAGTTTTTTTATTTTTTAAAAATAATGAAAGTTATCGTACAAAAGATAGATATAAATGGTAAAAAGTACTTTTTTTACTGAATGAAGGGAAATTTTATGATATCATTTTATTTCCGGTATATCCTTGAAGAATAGCTATTTTTAGGTAAAGTATCAAATTATTTTAAAATTCCTGGCTTCTGTCACAAAAAAATGAAACCAAAGTCTGAGTAAACCGTTATAATAAATGCAGGATTTAAATTCAAAAGGATGGTTAAAAGCATATGACTCGTTTTTTTATTGTTTTACTTTTCGTTCTAATGGTTATATGTGTATATACCATTATTTCGCAAACCCTTTACCGTCGCTATCATTCATCAGTCATAATAAAAGGGGCAAAAAAGCATAAAATAGCTATAACATTTGACGATGGACCTCATCCTGTTTATACGCCAAAAATTTTGGACTTGTTCCAACTGCATGAAATGAAAGCTACTTTTTTTATTGTGGGAGAACTAGGAGAAAAACACCCGTCTATTTTAAACAGGATGATCGATGAAGGACATGAAGTAGCTATACATCATCATCGTCATGTGAGTGCATGGACGCAAACACCTTGGCAATTAAAAAGACAAATTCATCAATGTGCACAGGTTATAGAGAAAGCAACAAATCAAAAGCCGCTTTTTTATCGTCCGCCGTGGGGACATTTAAATATGAGCAGTTTATCAATGGCCAAGCCATATCACCTTGTGATTTGGACAGGAATCTTTCAGGATTGGACATTAAAAACAACGAAAACGGCATTAGTTCAAAAACTAATGCGTAAAGTAGAAGATGGAGCCATTTTTGTTTTACACGATAATGGCGATACCCCTGGAGCAGATGAAAAAGCACCTGAAATGACGATTGCAGCACTAGAAGAATTTTTACCTTATTTAAAACAGCAAGGGTACGAAAGTATAACCATGCAGCAATTGATGGATCAATCGTAAATAGAGGAGCGAGCAGTGGACTTAACAATTATTTCTCAGTATATACATTCCTATGGTTATATTGTTATTTTACTTGTACTTTTTTGCGGGATTGTTGGAATTCCAGCGCCTGAAGAATCATTTTTAATATTATTAGGCATGTTTATTGCCAAACATCAGCTGAACTTATACGAATCATCTCTTTTTGCTTTTTTAGGTGTTATAACTGGAATGCTTACTGCTTACGGGCTAGGAAGATATGCGGGAACCCCGTTTTTTGATAAATACGGAAAATACGTAGGGTTAAGCAAAGAGAAAATTGAAGCGGCAAGCGGCAGCTACCATAAATATGGAATATGGACTATTTTATTCGGTTTATATATTCCAGGCCTGCGTCAAATTAGTCCATATATGGCGGGAATAAGTCGCTATCCCTTTTTGCTTTATTTGTTGTTATCGGTAGTAGGCAGTCTAGTATGGGTCCTTTCTTTTCTCATTCTAGGTTACTACGTAGGAGATCGGATTCATATTTCGTATATCATTATGGGAGCTGTAGCTTTTTTTGTGATTTACTTGCTTATAAAAAGAAAAAGAAACCGAAAACGTCTTGAGAGGAGGGATGGTCAATGAGGAAGGTTTTATTTCTACCGCTTTTTCAGATGCCATCTGGTCACCACCAAGTAGCAGACGCCGTTATGGATGCCATCATGGAGCGTTTTTCGCACGTTATTTGTCAAAAAATTGATTGTTTAAGCTATTGGAGTAAACCGCTTGAACAAATGATTTCATCGATATACATGAAATGGATTTCTGTTTTTCCAAAGCAGTTTGAAAAATTTTATTACGGTCATGTATACAAAAAAAACGACCATACGATGGATGACTTTGTTGTGAAAAAGTGGCCGATTATCGAATACCATATGAAGAAATTAATTGATGCAGAGCAGCCGGATGTCATTGTTTGTACACACAGCTTTCCTTCCTGTGTATTAAGCGGGTTAAAAGAAAAAGGAATCATTGATCTTCCTATTATAAACGTATACACCGACTTCTTAGTAAGCGACGTATGGGGTAAAAATGGAATTGAACTTCACTGCGTACCTGATCAGGATACAAAAGCGTTTTTACAAAACGTTCACGGTGTAAAAGAGTCTTCTATTTATGTAACGGGCATTCCGGTTCATAAAGCGTTTTTAAAAAGACGGATTGACCATCTCATGCCACAGAAACATATACTGATTGCCGGAGGGAATTCCGGCCTTGGAAATGTACGCAAAATGCTTCAGCAGCTTCCGCAAAACTGTACGTATATGTATTATGTGCTGTGCGGAAAAAACAAAAAGTTGTATCAAGAACTAATAAAATTAAACCACCCGAGAATTAAAGCGGTCTCGTATGTAAAATCGAGAGAGAAAATGAATGATTTATATGAGGGAGCAGATGCCATTGTCACAAAAGCGGGGGGAGTGACAATTAGCGAAGCCCTTCACAAGAGACTACCTATTTTTATTCACTCATCTCTTCCTGGTCAAGAACAAATTAACATTGAATATCTAAAAGAAAAAGAGCTGCTGATACCGCTTAATGATGCTGAAGCCTTTGAACAGCAGCTTAAGAACATTTTAGAAAATGATGTAAAACGAAACCGTTTGATAAAACGAATGGACGAATATGTAGACAGCTTAGAAGTAAAAGTAGACCGCGTACTTGCAGATCATTTTAAGCTGTATCGATATGAGACAAGTCAAAATCAATTTTAAGCAGAACATTGGTTATTTCTTTTTACATTCGATAAACTAACTGTAGAGATAACATCTGTAGAAGGTTAAATGAAGTAAAAGGAGATTATAATATGAACTCAGTTATTGAAACGATTTTAAATCATCGTTCTATTCGCAAATATGAAGACAAACCATTGTCCGAAGAGCAAATTCAGACGATTGTAGAAAGCGCACAGGCAGCTTCCACATCAAGCTATATTCAAGCGTATTCCATTATTGGAGTAAAAGATAAAGAAACGAAGCGAAAGCTTGCTCAATTAGCAGGAAATCAGCCTTACGTAGAAACAAATGGACACTTCTTTGTATTTTGCGCTGACTTTCATCGTCATGATGTCATTGCGGAAATGGAGAAAAAAGATTTATCGACAGCGCTCGAAAGCACAGAGCAGTTTATGGTAGCTATTATTGACGTTGCCCTTGCTGCACAAAATGCAACGCTTGCTGCTGAATCAATGGGTCTTGGAGCTTGTTACATTGGCGGTTTGCGTAACGAATTAGAAGAAGTAAGCAAAGTGTTAAAACTGCCTCATCATGTAATCCCGTTATTTGGTCTAACGGTTGGGCATCCAGCGGGTATTACGGATAAAAAGCCGCGCTTACCATTTAAACATGTGTATCATGAAGAAACATATGAGCCGAATGATGAGCAGACGAAAAAAGAATTAACAGCGTATAACGAAGAAATTTCTGCTTATTACAACGAAAGAACAAATGGCAAACGCCAAGACACATGGACTGGTCAAATGGCTGAAATGCTTTCCAATCCTAAGCGTATGTATATGAAAGAATTCGTTGAAAAGCAAGGATTTAACAAGAAATAAAAAAGCTGGGACAAAAGTAGTTTAGCCGAATTGAAAAGCGAACCGCTCATCAAAATTTTTGATGAGCGGTTCGCTTTTTTTGTTATGGTGAACATAGGTTTCATTTATGTAGTTCCTTCTAGCAGTTGATCGGAGGGCAAGTCGAAGGCTCCTGCTGGAAAAGCGGAGGAAAGCGAAGTCTGGCACGGAAATCAACGGCGGTGCCACAAACAGTTCAGCTCATGTATACGAGTTGTTCGTCTTTAACTTAGCTTCATTTTGTTATGTCTCAACCTCTTTTTTGTTATGAAAAAACTTAAATTACACGTTAAATAATCAATAAAAAAAGAAGAGATATCCCCCAGCAATGATAAAGAAATCCGGCTATTTTAGGAAAAAGAACAATAAAAAGCAGTAAAAAGTAGAAACGTTTCATCATATACCCAAATTATCAGAAATATTACGATTAAACGTTCTGTTTTGTTAAGTTTTGTAATAAAAGTAGCATGGCTCTGTAACGGCTGTGAAATGTGAGGATGATATCATTCAATCATTGAGTAAATAAGGAGGTATTCGTAATGAAAAAATTTATATTTACTCTAGGAACAACAGCAATCCTTTCAGCAGGATTTGTAGGTGCAGCTTCTGCTTCTACAAGCGGAACGTATCACGTAGAAAAAGGTGATACGTTATGGAAAGTCGCTCAAAAGCACAGCGTGAGCGTAGACGAGCTAAAAGATGCAAATAACTTAACATCTAATATTATTTATCCAAATCAAGAATTAAACGTAGCTACTATAAAAGAAATGACACACAAAGTTCAGCAAGGAAACACATTATGGTCCATCAGTCAGCAATACGGCGTGACGGTAGATCAAATTAAAGAATGGAACGGACTGACGTCAGATTTAATTTATCCTGGCGAACAATTAAAAATTCAGTCTCCAAACGGCCAAGCTCAGCAATCAAGTCCTTCAGTAGCCCAAGCTGCTCCAGAAGCTCAGCAAGCTCAAGCGCCGGCTGAACAAACTCAAGAAGAACAGCAGCAAGCTCAAGCTGAACAGGCTCAAAAAGAGCAGCAGCAAGCTCAAGCTGAACAGGCTCAAAAAGAGCAGCAGCAAGCTCAAGCTGAACAGGCTCAAAAAGAGCAGCAGCAAGCTCAAGCTGAACAGGCTCAAAAAGAACAGCAGCAAGCTCAAGCTGAACAAGCTCAAAAAGAGCAGCAGCAAGCTCAAGCTGAACAAGCTCAAAAAGAACAGCAGCAAGCTCAAGCTGAACAAGCTCAAAAAGAGCAGCAGCAAGCTCAAGCTGAACAAGCTCAAAAAGAGCAGCAGCAAGCTCAAGCTGAACAAGCTCAAAAAGAACAACAACAACCTGCTGAATCGTCACAACAAGCCAGCGGCAAATCAATGACAGTTGAAGCAACTGCCTATACGGCTAATTGTGCTGGATGTAGCGGTACAACTGCTACAGGAGTGGATTTAAAAGCAAATCCAAACCAAAAAGTAATCGCTGTTGACCCTAGTGTTATTCCGTTAGGTTCGAAAGTTTATGTAGAAGGCTATGGTGAAGCTGTAGCTGCCGATACAGGTGGAGCAATTAAAGGCAATCGAATTGATGTATTCGTTCCTTCTGAAGGTGATGCTCAACAGTTCGGAAGAAAATCTGTTAAAATCACGGTTATGAACTAAGAAGCTTTTTATAAAATTGCTAGTCTAGTATAGAAATACATAGCTAGTAAAACAAAAGAGGTGCCTTATGGCACCTCTTTTTACTTTATGATACGCTTTGCTCCCGCATAGCTATTTTTCCAGTAAGCTGTTGAAAGTGATTGCGTTTTAACGCCTTTGCTGCTGACATAAATGAATTCTTGTTTGTCTAGGTAAATTCCTACAACTGAAACAGACTTGCCGTTTTTAAAGAAAACTAAATCTCCAGCCTGCAGGCTGTTTTGCTTTACGTCCGTGCCGCTTTTATACTGATCTGCTACTGTACGGGGGATAGAAATATTCGAGCCCGCGTTTTTATATACATACTGTGTGTACCCCGATACATCAAAACCTTTTGGTGTTGTGCCTCCATATTTATATGGCTTTCCGATCAGTGTTTTGGCATACGATACAATTTGCTGCTGTTTTGTACTAACAGAAGTTTGAGGTGCTGGAGCCGGCGAAGGTGCGCTTGCACTTTTCACTTTCAGCACTTGTCCAACTTTTAGCGCATCTGTTTTTAAATTGTTTAATTTTTTTAATTCAGCTACCGTCATGCCGTACTTTTTAGCGACTGCTGTAAGCGTGTCTCCTTTTTTCACCGTGTAGGTGCCATTGCTATCAGCGGGTGTAGATGGAGCTGTTGGTGAAGGTTGAATATCTTCATCAAGCAAATAACTCATATTTGCGTTAAACGTTACTTTTCGCTTCGTTTTATAGCTCTTCGCTTTTTGCTGAAATTGCGTATTGTATGCGTTGATTTCTTTTTCGAAATTTGCAGAGATCTTATTAAATTCCGCGTCACTTACATCTCCATACGCATAGTCTTCAAGATCCACAATGTAATTGTAAAGAGCAATTAAACTATCATATAAATACCCTTGAAGCTGATCAGCTTCTGAATTAAGATGATTCATCGCGTAATTTTTATCAGTCTTTGTTAGAAACTGGTCAATTTGATCCGCAAGCTGATCATATGCGGCTAACGCTTTTTCGTCATCTTTTATTCCTTCAATTTCTTTTAGCTTTTTTTCTACGGTTTTATAAAATGGCGCGTAATAATCTGCTAGCGAATTAACGTCTTTTTGATAAACGCTTACAGAAGAAACAGCATAAGCAGAGTGACTAAAAACAGGCGTTGTCACCGATGCTCCTACTAAAACGGATGCTGCTATAAATGGTACAAGTAGTTTCTCTTTTTTCATTTGTAAAGTCCCCCAAATATCCAAATAATAGTATAGCAGATAGATTATACTATATTAGGTTATAAAAGAACTAGTACTTTTCCTTTAATTTCATATTTTTTAGCAGTTTGCGTACCTGATAGAAGATAATCTAAGGAACAAAGAAAATATGTGATACAATGTACAAATATTCAGTTAAAAAGGAAGTGTACGATATGCAGCAATTTATCAAAGAAATAGCGCGCGGAAAAAGAGGATCAACTGACTTAACGTATGAACAAGCAAAAGAAGCAGCTCGCTTAATCGCTTCTGGACAAGCTACGGATGCTCAGATCGCTGCTTTTTTTATTGCGGAACGTATTAAAACTGAAAATGCAGATGAACTATTGGGATTCGTTCATGCTTTTCGTGAAAAAACAAAAGAAATACCGCTGTCTCAGCCGTTAAAAGATAAATCAATTGATTTTGCAAGCCCTTATGCAGGGAGAAATTCATTTTTTGCGACCATTCCTGTATCGATTTTATTAGCTGAAAGAGGTGTGCCAGCTTTTTTACACTGTACAGAAGCACTTCCTCCAAAGTTTGGAACAACGATTGAAGACGTACTTCATTCATTACAGATTCCTCAAGCTCAAACGATTGAAAACATCGGTCATGTGTTTGAAACGTTAAAAATTGGCTTTGTAAATGCCGAAACAATTTCTTATCCTCTTAGTCGCATCAAAAAAATTCGTTATGAAATTGGTGTAAGAACACTTATTAATACGGTTGAAAAACTACTAAACTTATCGAATGCTTCTTCTTTAATGATGGGGGCTTTTCATCGCACGGCCATTAATAAGATTGTGCCTATTTTTGCTTCTCTGCCTTTCAAACACGTATACGTGGTACAAGGGATAGAAGGATCAGAAGATGTACCTGTACATAGAAGCAGCTTTGTTTTTACTATCTCAGAAGGAGAGATGGAGTCGTTTATTGTCAATCCAAAAGAATACGGACTGTTTGTGGAAGAAGAACACTTTGAAAAGAAAATAAGTGTTGAAAAACAAGCGGAATATGTGACGCGCATTCTGGAAGGTGAATCTTCTTCCGAACTGACTTACGTCTATAATCAAGTAGTATTAAACGCTGGCTTGCGCTATTATCTATTTGGCTATGAAGCTTCTATTGAAAAAGGAGTAGACTATGCAAAACGTCAGCTAGCTGAAGGTTTGGGCTGGAAACACCTGCAGAAATGGAAAACACAAGCGATTTCAGAAGAGTAAAAGGTGAGCAAATATGCTCATCTTTTTTTATCGGAAGAGATAAATTCTTTGTTTTTTGTCAGAAAATTTACTATAATTAGTTATGCATTTGTGTTAGAAAATATCACATTTGATGTTAATAAGAAAATAGATTAGCAGAAAGGAAGCTTTCATTGAAACTTACGTCGAGAGAACAAGAAAAATTAATGATTGTCGTAGCTGCAGATTTAGCAAGACGCCGTCAGACAAGAGGATTAAAACTTAACTATCCCGAGGCAGTAGCTATCATTACATATGAAATTATGGAAGGAGCTCGTGATGGCAAGACGGTAGCACAGCTAATGCGAGAAGGTACCAAGATTTTAAAACGAGAAGATGTAATGGAAGGTATTCCAGAAATGATTCATGATATTCAAGTAGAAGCTACCTTTCCAGACGGAACCAAGCTCGTCACTGTGCACGATCCAATTCGTTAAGAGGAGGGAAAGATATGATTCCAGGGGAATATTTTTTAAAAAAAGACCCAATCACATGTAATAACGGTAAGAAATCAATTAGCGTGACTGTAATCAATAGAGGCGATCGACCTGTTCAAGTAGGGTCCCACTTTCATTTTTTTGAAGTGAATGCTGCGCTCGAATTCCCCCGCGAAGCTTCGCTTGGCTATCATTTAAATATTCCGGCCGGTACAGCCGTTCGTTTTGAACCAGGTGATGCAAAAGAGGTGGATCTCGTTGCTTTCTCCGGAACAAGAGAAATCTACGGTCTTAACAATAAAACAAACAGATCGCTTTCTGATAGAAAGGAAGATGTATAAGATGAGTTTTCAAATGTCGCGACGTCAGTATGCAGATATGTTTGGACCAACCGTTGGAGATGCTGTTCGTTTAGCAGACACAGAGCTATTTATTGAAATTGAAAAAGATTTCACCACGTACGGAGATGAAGTAAAATTCGGCGGAGGAAAAGTCATTCGTGACGGAATGGGGCAGCATCCTCTTGCAACACGAAGCGAAGCAGCGGACTTAGTGTTGACAAATGCAATTATTGTTGATTATACAGGCATATATAAAGCAGATATTGGAATAAAAGATGGACTCATTCAAACCATCGGAAAAGCGGGCAATCCCCTGCTGATGGATGAAGTAGACATCATCATTGGTGCGAGTACAGAAGTGATTGCAGCAGAAGGGAAAATTGTAACCGCCGGCGGTATTGATGCACATATTCATTTCATTTGTCCGCAGCAAATTGAAACTGCTCTTGCCTCTGGAGTTACAACAATGATTGGAGGAGGAACGGGACCGGCCACAGGAACAAAAGCTACCACTTGTACACCCGGAGCGTGGCATATTGAACGAATGCTTGAAGCCGCTGAAGCATTTCCAATGAATATTGGCTTTTTAGGAAAAGGGAATGCAAGTGCGAAAGAGCCTTTAATTGAGCAAATTGAAGCAGGAGCGATTGGACTAAAGCTTCATGAAGACTGGGGAACCACGGCATCTGCCATTAACACAAGCTTACAGGTAGCAGACGAGTACGATGTTCAAATTGCGATTCATACAGATACTTTAAATGAAGGCGGCTTTGTCGAAGATACGATTGCAGCGATTGGCGATCGAGTCATTCATACCTATCATACTGAAGGAGCTGGAGGCGGACATGCACCTGATATTATGGAAATGGCAAGCTTTCCAAACGTGCTTCCATCATCAACTAATCCAACAAGACCCTATACTGTCAACACGCTTGAAGAACATTTAGATATGCTTATGGTATGTCATCATCTTGACCCCTCTGTACCAGAAGACATCGCTTTTGCTGATTCTCGCATTCGCAAAGAAACGATTGCAGCTGAAGATATTTTACACGATTTAGGTGTATTCAGTATGATTTCTTCAGATTCCCAAGCAATGGGACGTGTAGGAGAAGTGATTACAAGAACGTGGCAAACAGCTGACAAAATGAAAAAGCAGAGAGGGAAACTTGATGGTGACAGCGAAGCTGGCGATAACGCACGTGTCAAACGCTATGTAGCTAAATATACGATTAATCCAGCTATTGCTCATGGAATTTCCGAATACGTAGGATCAGTAGAAACAGGGAAAATGGCTGACTTAGTTCTATGGGAGCCAGCTTTTTTTGGAATAAAGCCTGACTTGATTGTAAAAGGCGGTTTGATTGCACACAGCTTAATGGGAGATCCTAACGCTTCAATTCCAACTCCACAGCCGATTTTATACCGTCCGATGTTTGCTTCTTATGGAAAAGCGAGAGCTAAAACGTCTCTTACGTTTGTGTCAAAAGCAGCGTACGAGAACAAAGTGGGCGAGAAACTGGGGTTGCAAAAGCTGCTTAAACCGGTCAAAAATATTCGTCAATTAAAAAAAACAGATATGAAGTTAAACGGGGAAATGCCTAAAATTGAAGTTGATCCCCAAACGTACGAAGTAAAAGTAGATGGACAAATGATTACATGTGAAGCAGCAGAAGTTGTGCCTATGGCGCAGCGATACTTTTTATTTTGAGGTGAAAGAAATGGTAATCGAAAAAATTATCGGAAATATGGCAACATTAGAAAAACGGGCTCCGCATATAGAAAAGGTATATATCGAAAGTGATCACTTAGTAAAACGCGTTCAGCGCGTTGTAACAGATCACGGTAAGGAACTAGGAATTCGTCTAAAAGAAAATCGCGAGCTCACTGATGGCGACGTGCTGTTTATGGATGAAAGCAATATGATTGTTGTGCAGGTGCTGGCAGACGATATTTTGACCATTCAGCCGATTGATATTCAGCAAATGGGAGAAATTGCTCATCAGCTTGGCAACCGACATTTGCCGGCACAGTTTGAAGGTGGAGACATGCTCGTACAGTACGATTATTTAGTCGAAGAATTGCTTCAGCAGCTTGATATTCCCTATAAGCGCGAAAAAAGAAAAGTAAAACAAGCTTTTAAGCATATCGGACACAGTCATGACTAATTCATTGCTTTCGCTGATTCAACTATGTGATTCAAATTTTCCATCCGGTGCATTTTCACATTCGTTTGGCTTTGAAACGTATATTCAGCGAGATCAAATTTACAACACAGAAACCTTTCAAGAAGCGCTTCATACATACCTTGATGTTCAGCTTACGTATACGGACGGCTTAGCATGCAGACTGGCTTATGAGTATGGGGCTCATGACCAGTTTAACGAAATTATGAGAGTGGATCATGAATTATACGCTCTTGCTTTGTCAAAAGAAACAAGAGAAGGGACAAGACGCGTGGGCCAGCGCATGTTAAAACTTTGCTTAGAGTTATTTCAAGGCTCTTATTTAGAAAAGTATATGAGTGAGGTAAAAGCAAAGAAGGCGTATGGACATCCTGCTGTTGTATTTGCGTTAGCCAGCCTGCAGTTAAATATCACAAAAGAAGAGGCAATTTTAAGTCACTTGTACGCTAGCATTTCTTCGTTAATTCAAAATGCTGTTCGCGGCATACCGATCGGTCAAACCGATGGACAAAAAACGCTCGTTCTTTTTCAGCCGCTGCTGCAGCAAGCACTTCAGCATATTTTACAAGCGGATCAAGAGGAATTTGGTGCCGTGACACCAGGGTTAGAAATCGCTCAAATGCAGCATGAACAATTGCATGTCCGATTGTTCATGTCATAAAAAAGGAGGGAAGGCCTTCTAACGATGAAGGCGTAAAAAATGAATGCAATTAAAATTGGAATTGGTGGACCTGTCGGTGCAGGGAAAACAATGTTGGTAGAACGATTAACGCGTGCACTAGAAGGACAGCTAAGCATGGCAGTCGTTACAAACGATATTTATACAAAAGAAGACGCGCAATTTCTAGTAAAAAACAGTATTTTGCCAGAAAATCGTATCGTAGGAGTAGAAACAGGAGGATGTCCTCATACGGCCATTCGAGAAGATGCATCTATGAACTTTGCTGCGATCGATGAGTTAGTGGAACGTCACCCCGATGTTGAACTTATTTTTGTAGAAAGCGGAGGAGATAATTTAGCCGCAACGTTTAGCCCAGAGCTCGTTGATTTTTCGATTTATATCATCGACGTAGCACAAGGGGAAAAAATCCCGCGTAAAGGCGGTCAAGGAATGATTAAATCTGATTTATTCATTATCAACAAAACAGATTTAGCCCCGTATGTAGGAGCCAGTTTAGAAGTAATGGAAAAAGATACAATCCAAGCGAGAGGGCACAAACCTTTTGTTTTCACCAATTTAAAAGAAGATAAAGGGCTCGACCAAGTGATAGAATGGATTAAAAAAGAGGCCTTTTTAATCGGCCTTGAATCATGAGCTACACGGGTTATTTAGAGCTTCGAGCAGAAAGAAACAGTGAGCGAACCGTTATTAAAGATACGTACCATTACGGTGCTTTCAAAGTTGCCAGACCTATTTACATGACTCCTGAATCCCCTTTTGTTTATATGCTTCACGTAGGCGGAGGATACGTAAGCGGAGACAAGTATAAAACGATGATAACGGTAGAGAAAAATGCCCAGCTGACGGCTACTACTCAATCTGCGACAAAGGTATACAAAACACCGAACGAAGCTGTTTTACAAGAAACGTGTATAACCCTTGAAGAACAGGCCATCATGGAATATATACCAGACCCGCTTATTTTGTATGAAAATGCTGCATTTGTCCAAGAAATAACGGTTCGTATGGCACAAAACGCTGCTTTGTTTATGTGTGACAGCATAACTCCGGGGTGGTCGCCGGATGGGCAGCTGTTTCAGTATACCTCTATGCGTTCCAAGCTTAAACTGTATGTAAACGAGCAGCTGAAGGTATACGATCACTTATACTTGAAGCCAGAAAGCCATTTGCGCGGCATGATGAAAATGGAAGGGTATACTCATTTTGGATCGATTATCATTGTTCATCCAAACGCCGACGACGCATTTATAGCGAAAGTACATCAGCTGTGCGAAGAGGCAGGCTGTAAAGTAGGAGCTTCCGCACTTCCGATCCCCGGATGTGCTATTCGAATATTAGCTGCTAGTACACAAGAAGTTGAAGACATAATCACTAAAGTATACGGATTGTTCCGACAGCATTTACTAAAAGCTGAAGTATCACTTTTGCGTAAGTATTAAAGAGGCTGGGACAAAAATATGTTAGTTGAAGTAAGATCCGAACGAGCTGGATTCTTAATGGAGAATCAAATTCGTTCGGATTTTTTTATTGCTAGGGTGAACGTAGGTTTTCTGTATGTAGCTCCTTCTAGCCGTTGATTAAAGGGCAAAGCGACGTCTTGCACAGAAATCAACAGCTGTGGAACAAGCAGTTCAGATCATTTATCCTGCTTGTTCATCTTTAGATTGAATTGTTTTCGTTATGTCTCATTCGCTTTTAGAACCACAGGCTAAACAATCCGTCGCTTACACCTAAATTATACATATAATAAAGGCCAAATATAATGCTGACAGCGCCTGTTACCTGCATTAAGCAGCGGTTTAACGTCACTTGTTTTTTAGTTGTAACGAATGGAATTCCAATGACCGTGGTAAATAACAGCATGCCAAGACAAGTGCCGATTCCAAAAATGATAATGTACAGAGCACCTTGCCATACATGAGTAACGGTGCTCATCGTTAATACAACCATCGCTGCGCTTCCGGCCAGTCCATGAACAAAGCCAACGCCTAATGACTTTAAGTAAGACGTTTTTTCGTGATGCGTATGTACTTGTTTTTTGTAAGACAGAAACGATGTAAAACCGAGGTAAACGAGCATAATGCCCACTAAAAATTCAAGTGACATGCTCATACGTTCAGAAATACTGCTTTTTAATACCATTAAAATCATGCCAAAAATAAACAGCGTAAGCGTATGGCCAATCCCCCAGTATACTCCTGCAAGCGAAGAACGCCACAGCTTTTTACTTTTTGAAGCAATGGTTGATACAGCGATAATATGATCTGGTTCTAGAGCATGTTTGATTCCTAAAAAAAACCCTAGTATTAAAATTGAAAAAAAACTTGTTTCCATGTCAGCTTTCTCATCCTTTCGTACGTATAAAACTAGTATATCGTACGATTTTGTTTTAATAAACAGAAAATTCTAAACGAAAATGTCTGGTCGAATAGCTAAACTATTTATCAATTTACAATAAGTTACAAATATTAAAGGAGATGTAGTATAAAAATTTTACATTTACAAAAACTATGAGTAAATTATTGTGAGGTTGATAACTATGGACAAAATTTCTACTGATATCATGCTGTGGAGTTCTTTTATACGTCAAAATGTTAGGACAGAACGTGACTAGACTAGAAGCTCTTTTATGGAGCATTGCGTTGCCGGGCTTTGGCCAATTACTAAACAAAAAACATATAAAAGGAATTTTGTTTATTGTACTTGAATTCCTCATTAATATGGGCGCAAATTTTAATGAAGGCATTCGCTTAAGCTTTTTAGGAGAAACAAGGCAGTCCCTAGAGGTAATGAACATGCAGTGGTTAATGTTTTATCCATGTTTATATTTTTTTGCAATTTGGGATGCTGTTAAAGAAGCAGAAAACGGAGCATCGAGATTTACATTTATTCCTTTTGTCTCCTGTGCTTATTTTGTTACAGTAGGCATTATGTATTCCTCAGTAACAACCATCAGCGGTGTTTTTATAGGACCAATTTGGCTTCCTATGCTGTCTGTTATACCCGGACTTGTTGTCGGACTCATTGTCAAAAAGCTATTAGAAGTGTATATACATAAGAAAAAATAAACGTCATTACAATCTATACATCAGTAGATTTTAATGGACGTTTATTTTATTTTTGTTTATAAATAAGTAATAAAGTCTCTTATTTAGGGAACGTACTAACAGTGGCTGTTTTTACATAACTTTAAGAGAGCGGGGACTACTCATAAAAAAGAGCACATTGAAAATGGAGAGAATGTGTACAAGCTTATATAATAGCACTTTGACAAAAAGAAGCTGGAGAGAAGGTGGATAGAGGATGATCACAAATGGTATTTATCGTTTTTTTCTCGTTTGGTACGTATGCGGAGTCGTCTTGCTTTCCTTCGATTTGCTGCCTTTATGGTTAGAATGGGCAAACGCGGTTTTTTTACACTTGAGCAGTCTTCTTTCTCTTATTTATCTAGCTAAAGCTTATGGAGTAAGGCGGGCACTGCTCGTTGCAATATTTGTGACAGGTGCATCTATTTATGTCGAAAGTCTAGGTGTTAAGTATGGATTTTTATTTGGATCCTACGATTATGAAAAAGATTTTGGCGCCAAAATTTTAGGGGTTCCTCTGACCATTGGTTCAGCTTGGTTTATGGTTGTGATCACAAGCAGAATATTAGCTCTGGGAATTATGAAACGTATGGAACTGCCGTTTATTGTCCGTGGAATTGCCTATGCAGTCATTAGTTCGCTTTTTGCTGTTATTATGGATTTGGCTATTGATCCCGTTGCCTATGTTGTTAAACAATATTGGGTGTGGGAAGGGGACAGCTTTTATTATAATATTCCTTTATCAAATTTCTCCGGCTGGTTTTTATTGTCTTTCTTCATTCAGCTGGTCGTATATTTCTTTTTAGCTAAGGTTTCTAAAGAAGAAGAGCCGGTATGGGAAAGAAGAATGGTGTTTTTGTATAGTGCAGTCGTCATGATGTTTGTAATTGTAGCGTTAGTAAATGGCCTGTGGCTTGTCGTATGGCTGACAATGATTCCTTTTCTTATCCTTTATATTGTGTATAAAAAGGAGACTCGCCTATGATTTACCCGAAGAAAAACTCAATATTTGAGCGATTTTTTCAATTGTTTGTCACATATCAGCTTAAAAAGCAATTTTATCGTATTCATTTACATATAGAAGGGCTCCCAAAAGATAAAAAAATTTTATTAATTGCTAATCATTCCAGCTGGTGGGACGGTTTAGTGACATTTTATTTAAATAACGCAGTATTAAAAACAGATCTATATGCTATGATGTCCGAACAAGGAATGAAGGATTTTCCTTTTTTTCAACGAATCGGAGCTTTTTCAGTAAATGCAGCGTCTCCGAAGCATACGGTGGAATCGTTAAGGTTTGCCAGTAAGCTGTTAGAAGAGAAAAAAGCGGTGCTTATTTTTCCTCAAGGAAAAGAAGAGCATCTTGAAAAAAGACCGTTAACTTTTTCTGAAGGACCTGCTTTTCTTCTAAAGAAGCATTCTGACATTGAAGTTATTCCCATTACGTATTATTATACGTTTCGCCATGATCAGCGACCGGAGCTTTTTATCTGGGTAGGGCAAGCTGTTTTTTACGACTCAGCTAAGGCAAGAGAAGAGATAACCAACACGCTAGGCGGTGCAGTCACTGCTCAGCTCGATCATCAAAAACAGAAAATAATCCAAGAAAACGATGAGGAATTTACGGTTTTATTAAAAGGAAAAAAGACGCTTAGTGAATGGTTAACGTGGTGGAAAGCGAAGGTGAAATAATGATTTACTATATGCTTTTATTTATTTTTATGCTGCTTCTAACCATTGTAAATATTCAAGCAATGCCTAAATTAAAAAGATACGAGCCGGATTCCAAAACACCTCAGCCTCTCATTTCTATTTTGATTCCAATGCGAAATGAAGAACGAAATGTAAAGCGAATCATTTCCTCTATTAAAGGATTAACGTACAGCAATCTAGAATGTGTCATACTAGACGATCAGTCCACAGATCAAACACGGACACAGCTGTTGAAAGCAATTCACGCTGATCCGAGGTTTACCATCATAGACGGAAAAGCGCTGAGAGAGGGCTGGGTCGGAAAAGTTCATGCCTGTCACCAGCTGTCGCAAGCTGCAAATGGAGACTATTTATTGTTTGTAGATGCCGATGTAGAACTAAAAGAACGTACGCTAGAACATACTTTAGCCACAGCACAAGCGACAAAAGCCGCTCTTTTAACAGGTTTCCCTCGTTTTCCCGTAAAAACGTGGTTAGAAGCATTGGTCGTTCCTCTTCAGCATGTGGTTGTTTTTAGTTATTTACCGGTTGTCGTAGCTAATCGTAACAAGATGAGCAAAGCTTCAGCGGCTCACGGCGCTTTTATGTTTATAAAAAAAGAAGCTTACGAGGCCGTAGGAGGACATGAAGCCGTCAAATCTTCACTAGTAGAAGATGTACACCTAGCCCAGCTTTTTAAGCAAAAGAAACATCGCGTCATTTTAGCTAATATTACCTCTCATGTTAGCTGTTATATGTATGAAACAACAGAAGAAGTATGGAACGGTTTTGCTAAAAACATCTTTGTAGGTCTGGGCCGCTCCGCTAAAGCAGTTTGGGTACTAAGCGTTTTTTTTGCCTGTTACTATGTGCTGCCGCTTCCTTTTTTTATAGCAGGAGTATTCACAGGCAACATGCTTTGGATTCTTCCTTTTTGCATTATGCTTTTTCAGCGGTTTTTAATTGACCGGTCGGCTCAGCAAAAAGGGCTTTTGTTTTGTACGATGCCCGCGTCGGCAATTGTGCTGATGCTGCTGATGAATCATTCCATGAAGCGTGAACGAAAAAAGCAGGGATATGAATGGAAAGGAAGGCATTATCAATGAAAAAAGTACTAATAGTCGGGGCAGGATTGGGCGGATTAGCTGCAGGAGTTCTTCTTCAAACAAAAGGGTTCGATGTCACAATTGTGGAAAAAAACGAGCATGTAGGCGGAAAAATGATGCCTGTGCAGCTAGGAGAGTATTCTTTTGATTTTGGGCCTAATACCATTACAATGCCCGAAGTTTTTCAGTGGTTATTTGAGCAAGCGGGTGAACGTCCAGAAGACTATATGCCTCTTGTCAAACTAACCCATCATACGAATAATTTTTTCACCGACGGCTCACAATTTTCCATGTCTATAGACGAAAGAAAAATGATTCAGCAGCTTGAACTTCTCGATCCCTTTGCTGCGGAGCAATACCCTGCCTATTTAAAAGAAGTAAAAAGAATATACGACATTGCAAAAAGCCAATTTTTCTACCGGACATTTTCATCGTGGAAAGATTACACAAACCCTTCATTATTAAAAGCATTGCTGCAAGTAAGGCCGTTTGAAACAGTAGATACGTTTCATCAGCGTTTTTTTCGAAACGAAAACATTCGAAATGCATTTAATCGATATGCAACCTATATCGGATCTTCACCTTATACATCACCCGCTACGTTTTCACTGATTGGACACTTAGAAATGAATGATGGGGTGTACTATGTAAAAGGAGGAAATACTAGAATTGCAAAAGGGCTGGGGCATGTGTTCCAAAAAGCCGGAGGAAAACTGTATACAAGCTGCAGCGTTACTGAAATAATCATAAAAAATAAACGGGCTGTCGGAGTGGAAGTGAATGGAGAAGAAAAGATAGACGCGGATATTGTTATTGTAAACGGGGACTTGCTAAAAGCCTATCCGGCACTCGTAAAAGAGCAGGATAGACCTCATTTTAAAAACAAAAAAACAGCTGAATTTGAGCCTTCCATATCAGCTTATGTGATCATGGCAGCAGTTAAGAAGCGCTTTTCTCAGCTGATTCATCATCAAGTGTACTTTTCTCAGGATTACAAGCAGGAATTCTATGAACTATTTCAGCAAAAAACGCTTCCAACCGACCCTACCATTTACGTTTGTAATTCTTCGTATACCGATAACACGGTAGCTCCGGGTGATAATTTATTTATTTTAGTGAATGCCCCTGCTGTAAAAGAAGAGAATCAAGAAAAAATGAAAGCTTACAGAAAAGTTGTCTATCGCAAGCTTTCTCAGTTTGGTCTAGATATTGAGCCCTCGCTTGTACATGAACGAATTGTTACTCCATATGAAATTGAACAAACCTTTGGTGCATTTAAAGGCGCTTTGTACGGCGTGAGTTCAAACCGGAAAATGGATAGTTTTCTTCGTCCAAGCAACGTCTCAAAAGATGTTAAAAACTTATATTTTGTAGGAGGAACGACTCACCCTGGAGGAGGGTCTCCTATGGTCACAATTAGCGGCATCAATGTAGCTACGCTTATTTCATCTTCCTAATTGATAAATCAGGATTGTCAAAAAGTTTAGTTTTTTGGTACTATAAGAAAGGACAGAGGCTGTTAACCACCTGTTCTCGCGGATGGAAAAAAATGTTACATAATGAAGTTGAAAAGGTGATTACATAACTATATGATTGTATTTACGTGTCTTATTATTATCATAAGCATTATTCGTCCGTACTTGGAGAGCGTGACTGTTAAGCGAATTGCTTCAGAAGGCAAAAAAATTCGCTACTACAAAGAACAGTTCTTTTTTTATGTGCTAATTTTACTATTTTATATTGCGGTGATGGTATACCATAGGGTTCCAATTTCTATGTTAGGATTGCAGGGAGTATATCTGGATACGATTCACCGGACGGCTCCGTATCCAGCATGGATTGAATATTTGCTGCTTTTAATCTTTGCAGGCTTTATTATTCTTTCCATTATGCTTCAATGGATGAAAGATCATGGAGAAACGGTTTTTGTGGAACAGGAGATGCCCACGTCAATTGAGGCAACCGTTCCTAAAACAGAAAGAGAGCAAAAGTGGTGGCTTGCATACAGCGGTATTTCCAGCTTCGTAGAAAGCACCGTCTATTTTCCTAGCTTTTATTTATATAGTCACTATGTATTAGCCATTGAAAACACATGGGTGTTGGCTATTTTAATTGGTATTGGTTATTTCCTATCACAGCTAGCTTTTCAGCGTGACCGTTTGAGTGTCCAGACGCTGTTAGTTGGTATCGGGCTAGGCGCTTTATTTATCATGACGAAGTCAGTTGTCATCATGGTCTTGTACTATGGCTTTAGCTTTTTGATTTATGATATTTACCAGCAAGATCGCAATCTAGTAAAAAGCACAGATGATCACTAAGAAACAACACGGCATAAAGCCGTGTTGTTTCTTTTTTTTATAATTTATAAAAAAAGCTTGAAAAGCGCTTTCAATAGTCTTATAATTTAGATAAATCGATTTACTAAACCGGTTTAGTAAGTGGTTAGTTAGTATAATAAGAAAGGTAGGTCGATTTATGAATAGTATTATTATCCCGTTAAATGCATTCGAAACAACAGGCTTTCAGCACACCATGATTGGGAAAATACATGAGCAGCAAGTACATGGAGTGGAAATTCGAAGAGAGTTAATGAAAAAAGTAGATCAAGAGATTGAGCTTATTGCCGAAGAATTAAAAAAATATCCGCTTTTTACAGTATATTCGGCTCCAATTGAACTGTGGAAAGAAAATGGAGAGTTAAACACACAAGAATTAAAAGCTATTCTTGAAGAAGCCGTATCACTTGGCGCTCAGTGGGTAAAAGTTTCTCTTGGTTTTTATCAGCCTCAATCGCCTATGGCAGATTTACAGCAGCTATTAGAAGCATTTCCAGCTTTACGTCTATTTGTAGAAAACGATCAAACCAGTCACGGAGGCAACATAGCATCTCTGCACGCATTTTTTGATAACGCTTACGAAGTTCCTGTTTCCATGACGTTTGATATTGGTAATTGGCTTTATGTACATGAACAACCCCAGGAAGCAATCAAAATGCTAAGGTCATTTGTGGGCTATATTCATATTAAACACGTCATAAAAAGCAGCGGAGAGCTAGTGACAACCGCTATATCGAACGATTCAAATGAAATGTGGAAAGATATTTTGAAAGGGTTTTCTCATTCGATTTTTAAAGCTTTAGAGTTTCCAATTGATGAACCGGAACAAATCCCCGGCTTCATTTCATTGGTGCAAGCAGCAGAACAGGAGGAAGTTCAATGAATTCATTAGACGTTATTACCTTCGGAGAAGCAATGGCGATGTTCATGGCAGAACAACCAGGACCGCTGCATGAGATTAAGCATTATACGAAAGAACTGGCCGGAGCAGAAACAAATGTAGCAATTGGTATTGCTCGTCTCGGTCTGCGCGCAGGCTGGGTGAGCAAAGTCGGCAACGATCCTTTCGGTACGTTTATTATGAAACGGCTACAAGAGGAGTCAGTCAACACCGATTGTGTACTAGTAGATAGCGAGCATGCAACAGGCTTTCAAATTAAATCAAAAGTGGAAGTGGGAGATCCGGAAGTTTGTTACTTCCGAAAAAATTCAGCAGCCAGTCACTTGCACTCCAGCGATTTTAATCAAAACTATTTTTTAGCGGCAAAACATATGCATATGACAGGCATACCGCTTGCTGTGTCAGCAAGTATGCGCGATTTTGCTCTACATGCACTTACATCGATGAAAGCAGCTGGAAGAACGGTTTCCTTTGATCCAAACCTTAGACCCACTCTTTGGGCATCGAAAGAAGAAATGGTTGTTACAATCAATGAAGCTGCTAAACAAGCAAACTACGTTCTGCCGGGTATTGAAGAAGGGAAAATCTTAACCGGCTACGAAAATCCAGAAGACATTGCTTCTTACTATTTAGATGCAGGCGTAGAGCTTGTCGTTATTAAACTAGGTGAACAAGGAGCCTTTTTTAAGACGGCTGAAGAGCAAGGAATGGTTGAAGGAATAAAAGTGAAACAAATAGTGGATACAGTCGGAGCAGGAGACGGTTTTGCAGTAGGACTGTTAAGCGGACTTCTTCAAAATGATTCTCTTACTCAGTCTGTAAGGAGAGCAAATGCTATTGGGTCATTAGCTGTACAAAGCCCTGGAGATAACGACGGATATCCAACTGAACAGCAGTTGCAAAGATATATGGAATCCCAAAAACAAGGAGTGAAGTGATAATGAAACAGCAGCTAGCAAAAAAAAGATGGCTTCGATTAATTCCTATCGTATTTATTACGTATAGCCTTGCATACTTAGACCGTGCAAACTATGGGTTTGGAGCAGCGGCAGGGCTGGCAGAAGATCTTCATATTACGCCAGGTATTTCGTCTTTATTAGGATCGCTCTTTTTCTTAGGTTATTTCTTTTTCCAAATTCCAGGCGCTCACTATGCTGAAAATAAAAGCGCCAAAAAGCTGATTTTTTGGTCTCTGATTTTATGGGGAGCACTTGCTACAGCTACGGGTATGGTAAGCCACGTCGGATTTTTGTTTGTTATTCGGTTTGCTTTAGGAGTGGTCGAAAGTGCCGTTATGCCTGCTATGCTCGTGTTTTTAAGCCACTGGTTTACAAAAGCAGAACGTTCTAGAGCCAACACGTTTTTAATTTTAGGAAACCCGGCAACCGTTCTTTGGATGTCTATTGTTTCTGGGTATTTGCTAGAATCGTTTGGCTGGAGATGGATGTTTATTTTAGAAGGTTTTCCAGCTGTTATTTGGGCATTTTTATGGTGGAAACTAGTAAACGACGAGCCAAAAGATGCAGGCTGGCTGTCGAAAAAAGAAAAAGCAGATTTACACGATGCGCTGCAAAAAGAACAAGAAGGAATCAAACCTGTTAAAGGCTATAAAGAAGCTTTCAAAAATCGTACTGTCATTTTATTAAGCATTCAATATGCTTTATGGAGTATTGGCGTCTACGGATTTGTTATGTGGCTGCCGTCTATTATTAAAGCAGCGCCTAACATGAGTATAGTGAAGACAGGGTGGTTAGCGTCCGTTCCTTACGTATTAGCAGTTGTATTAATGTTAACGGTTTCATATCTGTCAGATAAGTTTTTAAAGCGAAGCGCATTTGTATGGCCGTTCTTATTAGTAGGAGCGCTTGCTTTTTACGGATCTTATTTAGTTGGCACAAGCAACTTCTGGCTTTCCTTTGCTTTACTCGTTATCGCCGGAGGAACGATGTACGCTCCGTACGGACCGTTCTTTGCGATTATTCCTGAAATTTTACCGCGTAATGTTGCCGGAGGAGCAATGGCTTTAATTAATAGCATGGGGGCACTTGGTTCATTTGCCGGTTCTTATATTGTAGGATTTTTAAATGGATCAACAGGAGGATTTGGCGCTTCCTATATCTTTATGGCTGGATCATTATTCCTTGCGGCGGTTTTAACCATTGTCGCAACGAAAAAGCCAAGAGAAGTTCAAAGTGTAAAGCCAGTTGAAACAACGGCTTAATGTAACGATAGAAAAGGAGAATTAAGATGCATATTGAGAAAATTACAAGTAGCGGTATTGTAGCGGTCATTCGAGGAGCAAGCGCTGAGCGAATTATTCCGCTTGCCTACGCGTTAAAAGAAGGCGGAGTAACAAACCTAGAAATCACAATGGAAAACCCTGCTGCTGTAGAGGTTATTAAAGAATTGAAAAATGAATTTGACGACTCAATGTTTATTGGAGCAGGAACTGTTCTGGACGAAGAAACAGCGCGAATTGCCATTATGGCAGGAGCATCATTTATTTTTTCTCCTACGGTGAACGAACGAACAATTAAAACGGCTAAAAGATACGGAGTCATTAGCGTTCCGGGTGCTTTTACACCTACTGAAATACTAACAGCGTATGAATGCGGCGCGGACATGATTAAAGTCTTCCCGGCAAGCGTAGTAGGTCCCGCTTATTTTAAAAATATAGCAGGACCGCTTCCTCACATTCCATTAATGCCAACGGGCGGCGTTACGGCTGAGAATGCGGGAGCTTATATTAAAGCTGGAGCAGCTGCTATTGGAGCAGGAAGCACATTAGTGGATGGAAAGCAGCTTCCAACTCCTGAATACTTACTTCAAGTAACAAGGGAAGCGAAACGTTTTACTCATGAAATTCAAGAAGCTAGGCTTGCGTACGCTTAATAAATAAAGCCTTCTGCTATCAAGAAGGCTTTTCCTTTTTCGTTTTTTTCGTTTACACTAGGAGTAGCATAATTTTAGGGATTGAATGAAAAGGACGGATCATGATGCAAAAAGTTACTATGCTTGATGTCGCAAAAGCAGCAAATGTCTCCAAAAGCACCGTATCACAATACATTAACAAGCGATACGAATATATGGGCGAAGAAACACGAAAGAAAATTAAAGAAGCGATTGATACACTGGGCTATCAGCCCAACTATCTAGCACGGAGCTTAAAACAAAAGCGAACGTCGATGATTGGGATTATTGTCGCAAATATTATGCACAGATTTTCTACTGAAGTCATTCGTGCCATTGAAGACTATTGCCATTCGCAAGATATACATGCCATCATTTGCAACGCAGATGATGACCCTGATAAAGAAAAGAAATATATTAATATGTTAAAAGCAAAGCAAGTAGATGGCCTTATTTTATTTCCAACGGGTGCCAATACTTCTCTTTATGAGCAGATGATCAAAGAAGAATATCCGGTTGTTATTATGGATCGTAAAATTCATGATGTAAAAGGAAAAATTCCATCCGTAGTGGCGAACAACCAAGAAGCCACAAAACAGGCTATTTTGCATCTGCTGGAGCTTGGACATAAGCATATAGCGATTATTACAGAACCATTAACTATTACACCCCGGATTGAACGTGTAGAAGGGTACAAAGAAGCGTTAACATCAGCCAATATGCCTGTAAATGAATTTATGATTATTAACTGCAAAAAAGCGGACATGCAAAAAGCGCTGGAGAAACTATTTGCAGCCGAAAATCCGCCGACAGCGCTGCTGGCTGGAAACGATTTAGTGTTCATTGAAGTGCAGAAATTTATTAAACAACACGGATTTAATATCCCGAATGATTTATCTTTAATTGTTTATGATAATATTCCTTACGCAGATGTAGCAACGCCTGCCGTTACCACGATTTCGCAGCCTGCTTTTGACATGGGAACAAAAGCAGCAGATTTACTTATTAAACAAATTTTGAAAGAAAAGATAGCTTATGAAGAGTACCAGTATGAATGTGAATTAATTATTCGAGAAACAACGTTGTCGCATTAAGCTAAAAAGAGCGCCTATGGCGTGCTCTTTTTAGCTCATCAAAATATTAGTTTTTTTTACGCTGTTACTAAACCGGTTTAGTAGAAAGTGAGGAGAAGAAAGATGAAGATACAATTAGCATTGGATCGCGTCACAATTGAAGAAGCTATTATCCTTGCCAAGCTGGCAGAACCCTATGTTGATTGGATTGAAGTAGGTACATCTCTTATAAAAGAGTATGGAATTGAAAGCATTTATAAAATCAAACAGGCATTTCCGCACAAGATGATTGTAGCAGATATCAAAACGATTGATAACGCGGAGTATGAATTTACAATGTGCTATCAAGCAGGAGCAGATATAGCAACAGTCATGGGCGTATCACCTTTACCTACGATAGAGACTTGCGCAAATGTCAGCGAAAAATGGAATAAAAAAATGATGGTTGATTTATTAAACACGTCAAGCAGCTCGCAAAAACAAGTAGGTATTTATAGAAACGCTATTTTTTGCCATCATATCAGCAAAGACGAGCAAGAAAAAGAAGGGAAATCGCTGAGTCAAATAAATTTGCGGCAGTATTTTCATTCAGATGCCCAAATAGCAGTAGCAGGAGGAATTAATTCAACCTCAGCAGCATCATTACTTCAAATGAAAGCGGACGTCGCGATTATTGGATCAGCGATTACAAAAAGCGCGGATGTGGCAAAGGCATCTGCTGAATTTCAAGACTTATTTATGAGCAGGGGGAACGTATAATGACAAAAACACAAACAATTTTAGACGAAATTACGGCCGTAATGAATCACATAAAAGAACCGCAAATAGAAGAAGTAGCGTTTTTACTTTATCAAGCGAAACGAATTTTTGTTATAGGCGAAGGGCGCTCTGGGTTAATGGGCAAATCATTTGCGATGAGACTGATGCATTTAGGTGCGACAGTATACGTTGTAGGGGAGACTATTACTCCTTCGATTGCAGCAGGTGACGTGTTGGTGGCCGTATCTGGTTCAGGAAAAACACAGCAAGTGGTGAGTGTAGCTAAAAAAGCTAAAGAAGTAGGATGTTCCGTTATCGGGATTTCAGCTAGTACAGAATCACCGTTAACTGCTCATACCGATGAGCTGCTGCACATTCCCGCTGCAACCAAATACCGAAGCGAAAATGAAGCCGCTTCTATTCAGCCTTTGGGCTCATTATTTGATCAATGTGCTCACGTTGTATTTGATACCATTTGCTTAGAATACGGGAATTTGAATCACACGGACCATGAACAGGCGTTTAAGCAGCATAGCAATTTAGAGTAAGTGGAAAGAGGCTAGAACAAAAGTAGGTTATTTAAAAGGAAATCCGAACGATGAACCGAGATTCTTGATAAAGAATCACATTCGTTCGGATTTTTTCATTGGTATTAGTGAGCGTAGGTTTCATGTGTGTAGTTGCTTCTAGCTGTTGATTGAATCGATGTAGTTATGTCTGACTCTTTTTTGATACAGGCAAGTCTAAGTCTAAACGTTTACTTCGCTTTTGTTTATTGCGAATATATTCCTTCTCTTCAAAGTAAATGACAGCATTTTTATGCTGAAATTGCTATAATATACAAGCCGATACATATACTAAGGCAACTGAAAATAAAGGAGTTTTGATTAATGACAAAAATAAAATTAATTTCACATAACGATTTAGACGGGGTAAGTCCAGCACTATTAGGTCGGTTAGCGTTTGGCGACGACAACTTTGATTACAGCACGGTAAGCATTGGCCGCATCAATGACACAGTGACGCATTTTATTGAAGAAGAAAACGATGGAGACACAGCTTTATACATAACGGATATTAGCGTAAATGAGGAAGTAGCGGAAAAATTAAATGAACTGGTAAAAAAAGGCCAGAAAATCACTCTTATTGACCATCATATCTCTGCTCTTCCACTAGCTGAGAAATACGATTGGGTTCATGTTATTGCAGAAGATGAAAACGGTAAAAAGACGGCAGCTACATCTCTTTTCTATGACTACTTAGTGCGCCACAACATGCTCCAAAAAACGGCGCTGCTTGATGAGTACGTAGAACTTGTGCGTTTATTTGATACGTGGGACTGGTTCCATGAAAATAACTTGAAAGCAAAGCGCCTTAATCACCTATATTATCTAATCCCGCATGAGGAATTTAAAGAAACCATTCTAGAAACGCTTCGTGAATCGTATCATTCTGAAAATCAAGAATTTACGTTTACGGACAAACACGAAATTTTACTAGAAGCAGAAGAAAAAAAGATTGAAAAATATATTTATGACAAACAAAAACAAATCATAAAAGAAAGTGTTGAAATTGATAAAACAGCGTACAACGCAGGGATTGTATTTGCAGATACATATCAGTCTGAGCTAGGAAATGCACTGTGTCTAGAAAACGAAGATATCGACTTTTCCGTTATGGTGGACATGGGACGGCAAAAGATTGGGTTCCGTGCAGTAAAAGACGAAATCAACTTAGCAGAAATTGTTGGGCACCTTGGAGGAGGAGGTCACCCAAAAGCTTCTGGATGCAAGTTAACGGCTGAAACGTTTGCTCTTTTCGTCACGGATCACTTGTTTAAAGACGAAGAAAAAAGTGAATAAAGCGTATAAGGAGGAGATGCTATGTCATTTAAAGATTTAGTTGTTGTTGTTACCGGAGCTGCGAATGGAATAGGAAAAGATGTATCACGCGCATACGCAAAACAAGGAGCAAAAGTGGTATTGGCAGATGTGGACGAAACCGAAGGCGAGCGTCACGCAGAAGCTATTCAAAGACAAGGCGGAGAAGCCATTTTTGTAAAAACAGACGTCCGAAAAGAAAGCGACATTTTACATCTCGTTGAAAAAACGGTCAGTACGTATGGAACGATACATATTTTGATTAATAATGCAGGCGTTTCCCGCTGGAAATCACCGTATGAGCTAACCGTTGATGAATGGGATGACATTATCAATACGAACCTGCGCAGCGTGTTTCTATGTTCTCGCGAAGCAGCTAAAGTGATGAGGAAAAACGAAAGCGGAGGCTCCATTGTAAACTTAGCTTCTACAAGAGCTTCAATGTCTGAACCAGATACAGAAGCCTATGCTGCTACAAAAGGAGGAATCGTTGCTTTAACTCATGCACTTGCCATTTCGCTTGGTGATGACAACATCACGGTAAATGCTATTTCTCCAGGATGGATTGAGACATCTGACTACGATGGCCTTCGTGAAATCGATCATACGCAGCATCCGTCTAATCGGGTAGGAACGCCAGCGGATATCTCAAGAGCGTGTATGTACTTAACAAACGTCGAAAATGATTTTGTAACAGGAGCTAACCTCGTAGTAGACGGGGGAATGACGCGAAAGATGATTTATGAACATTAAGCATCTACGAAAAAAGACTGTCGTATTTAGCAGTCTTTTTTCATATAATCAAGAAAAGAAAAAGATAATAATTTTCGCTTGACAGAACAAAATAATCATTGTAAAGTAAGTTACATAAAGTAATTAAATTTCAATTAATATTTTTTTGGTTTAATATCTCGAATTAGAGATATAAGAATTCATTATATCTTGTTTATCTCCTTTTATCAGGGGGAAGGGTATAAACATGCAATTTAAGCTTAAAAAAACAAACAATTAGGAGTGTGGAAAATGGGTTTTTTAGATAAATTATTTGATAAATCAAGTGATCAACAACAGGTTGGAAAAGATTTTTATGAAGCAATTAAAAACCGACGTTCTATTTATGCAATTGATAAAAATGTAAAAATATCAGAAGAAAAAATTGAAGAAATTATTAATTTTGCGGTGAAACATACTCCTTCAGCATTTAATTCCCAAAGCGCACGCGTAGTCGTTTTATTTGGCGAACAGCACGATAAAGTGTGGGATATTACGAGAGAAACGCTTCGTGAAATTGTTCCAGCTGAAAACTTTTCAGATACGGATCAAAAAATGAACTTATTCGGAAGCGGCTATGGAACAGTTCTTTTCTTTGAAGATCAAGAAGTAGTTGAAGGGCTGCAAAAGCAGTTCGCATCTTACAGCGAAAATTTCCCGGTTTGGTCTAACCAATCATCAGGCATGCTGCAGCATGTAATTTGGACAGCGCTTGAGCTCGAAGGCCTAGGAGCAACATTACAGCATTACAATCCATTGATTGACGATGAAGTAAAAGCAGCTTGGAATATTCCAGGCTCATGGAAATTAATTGCCCAAATGCCATTTGGTAATCCTGTGTCACCTGCGGGAGAAAAAGAATTTCAACCGCTAACTGAACGTGTAAAAGTATTTAAATAAGCAAAAAAAGAGGCACGGACAAAATTATTTTAGTTGAAGCAAAATCCGAACGATTCATCGTTCGGGTTTTTTCATTAGTATGGCAAGCGTAGGTTTTACGTATGTAGCTGCTTCTAGCGGTTGATTTCGTTATGTCTCAGCCCCTTTTTTTTACGATAAATAGTTTGAATATTCTTTTATGTTTAATCTAAGAAAAATGCGGTTAAATAGGAGGAGTAGTCCTCAAATCTTCGGTGGAATTTATGCGCTATACATAAGCAATTCAACGATGTTTTACAAAAAAATAAAGTTTTTAACTTGGTTTTTTAGAGAATATTTGTTAACATATCCACTTGTGAGGTCTTAGTAAGAGGAGGATGATGTAAAGAATCCCATATCGGACGCAAGGGCGTAGATATGTGGAGTGGAAATTTTAAAGGAGGATATTATGTCTGATCAAGGAAATCAAGGAAAGTTTAAAAAATCAATATCGTTACTTGACCTAACGTTAATTGGGATGGGAGCTATTTTTGGTTCCGCCTGGTTATTTGCGGTTAGTAACGTAGCGTCAAAGGCTGGTCCAGCCGGAAGTTTTTCGTGGCTGATTGGCGGAGTCATTATTTTACTTATCGGTTTAGTGTATGCTGAACTTGGAGCAGCGCTGCCGCGTACCGGTGGAATTATCCGTTATCCGGTTTACTCACATGGTCATTTAGTGGGTTACTTAATTTCATTCATTACCATTATTGCTTACACAAGTTTGATTGCCATCGAGGTAACGGCTGTACGTCAGTATGTTGCGTTTTGGCTTCCTGGTCTAACTAAACATGGTTCTGAATCGCCTACTACAATCGGCTGGTTATTTCAGTTCGCGTTATTAACGCTATTTTTTATCATTAACTACGTAAGTGTAAAAGCATTTGCTAAGTCAAATGTTATTATATCTGTGTTCAAATATGCGGTTCCTCTTACAATTATCGTCGTGTTAGCTTATCACTTTAAATCAGCTAACTTTACAACTGGCGATTTTACTCCGTTTGGTTTTAATGGTATTCAAGCAGCCATTTCAACAGGTGGCGTTATGTTTGCTTACCTAGGACTTCACCCTATTGTTTCTGTAGCCAGTGAAGTTAAAAACCCGCAGCGTAATATTCCAATCGCGCTCATTATCTGTATTGTACTTTCAGCGATTATTTACACAGCACTGCAAGTATTGTTCATTGGTAACATTCCGGCTGATATGCTATCAGGAGGATGGGGAACAATTCAAGAGCAATTCTCTTTACCATTTAAAGATATTGCACTTATTTTAGGCCTTGGCTGGTTAGTAACGCTTGTTATTTTTGATGCTATTTTATCACCAGGCGGTAACGGGAACATCTTCATGAATACAACTTCTCGTTTAGTTTATGCTTGGTCTCGTAATGGAACACTATTTAAACGTTTCTCAAAAGTAGATAAGAAAACAGGAATTCCACGTGCGTCACTATGGCTATCGTTTGGAATGTCCGTATTCTGGACACTGCCATTTCCTTCTTGGGAAGCGCTAGTAAACGTATGTTCAGTAGCACTTATTCTGTCTTATGCGATTGCGCCAATTTCAGCTGCTGCATTCAGAGTAAATGCAAAAGACCTTAAAAAGCCTTTCAAATTAAAAGGCATGAGCGTTATTGCTCCTGTGTCATTTATCTTCTGTTCATACATCGTATATTGGTCAGGATGGACGACAATTTCTTGGCTTCTAGGATCACAGCTTCTAATGGTTGTTATCTACGTAGCATTTAAGAAATACGTACCAACTGACGTTGTAAAATTTGCACAGCAGCTTAAATCTGCTTGGTGGCTAGTTGCTTATTATATTATTATGCTTGTTATCTCTTACCTAGGCTCATTTGGTGGAGGACAAGGTGTGCTAAGCAACCCGCTTGACTTAATTTTAATTGCTCTTGTTTCAATCGGTATTTTCTACTGGGCGAAATACACGGGTTTACCAAAAGCAGTTATCGATACGGATGATTAATAAAAAACACGGCATGAATTCATGCCGTGTTTTTCGTTTGTATAGGGGTGTACTCTATTTATTTATCAAACAGCCACGTTTTTAAGATAGCAGCATACTCACGAAAGTAGGATTGAAGTTTAATTGAATTTGGTGTCTTTGCACCTAAAGGATAAACGTCAAAACCTTGACGCTTGGCAATAATAGAGGCGCGAAATAAATGAAAATCACTGCTAACAAGCACGACTTTTTTGTGTTGAATATCAACTTTCTTTTTAGTGAAAGTGAAATTCTCAAAAGTAGAAGTTGACTGATCCTCTTTTATCATTCGATTCTTTTTAATTCCTTCTTTTCGTAGAAAACGATAGGCTGCTTCTGCTTCAGAAATTTCTTCATCGGATCCTTTTCCACCCGTTACGATAACTTTTGTTTGTTTATGAGTCTTTAAATAAGATAAAGCCGTTTTTGCTCGTTCTTTTAAACTAGGAGACATTTGATCTCCGTCTACTTTCGAACCTAAAATGAGCACATAATCTGCTTTTTGCGGAACAGGCTGATGAGCGGTTTGATACATACAAAAAGACATGATTGCTATGTAAAGAACAAGCAAACTAATAAAGATATAAATGATTTTTTTCTTCAACTACGAGCACCTTCCTAGCTATTTCATAAGATGTTTGGAAAATAATTGTTATTATAGCATACGAGACCCAAATAAGTATAAACACAGTAATATATAATAATAGAAGAAAATCGTTATTGTGAATGGTTATAAAATTCGTTACAATAAAGAATAAATGATTTTAAAAGTGCCTCTAAGGAGGATAATAGGGAAATCGGTGTAAATCCGGTGCAGCCCCCGCTACTGTAAATGTGGATGAACCTGCAAAGACCCACTAGTCAAACTAGGAAGGATGCAGAAGTAAAATGAAGCATAAGCCAGGAGACCTGCTTTTAAAAACCCCTTATTTTTCGGTGGGAGAAATAAGTCAAGACAATGTGTTAATGAGCGCATGACCAAACCTTGACTTTTACAGTTAAGGTTTTTTTATGTGATAGGGAGTGGAAAAAGTGAAAAAAGGAAAACCTCTTATGATTCAAGGAACGCACTCAGACGCTGGAAAAAGCATGATTGCTACAGCGTTTTGCCGTATTTTTAAAGAAGACGGCTATCAAACTGCACCGTTTAAATCGCAAAATATGGCGCTTAATTCATACATTACAATGGATGGAAAAGAAATTGGAAGAGCGCAAGGAATTCAAGCTGAAGCGGCTGGAGTAGAAGCAACAACCAATATGAATCCTATTTTAATTAAACCAACTCGTGATCATGAATCTCAAATTGTTGTTCATGGAAAGCCGCTTCGTAATATGTTTGCTTTTCAGTATCGGCAAGAATTTTTTAATGAAGGTTTGAACGTTATCACGGAGTCTTATAAAGAGCTTGCCAATCATTATGATCGAATTGTGATTGAAGGTGCTGGAAGTCCTGCTGAAGTGAATTTGAACGATCGGGAACTGGTAAATATGCGCGTAGCAAAGATAGCCCAAGCCCCTGTTGTGTTAGTAGGAGACATTGATAAAGGAGGGGTTTTTGCGAGTCTGGTGGGTACTCTTCAATTGCTTCCAGATGAACATAAACCTAGAGTAATTGGAGTGTTAATCAATAAATTCCGAGGAGACTTAGAGCTTTTAAAACCGGGGTTGAAGTGGTTTGAAGAATACACGGGTGTTCCGGTACTAGGAGTCATTCCTTATATGCACGACGTGGAAATTGACGCTGAAGATTCGCTATCACTCAGAAATTACTCAACGCTTGTGAATCCGTTAAAAGAAATCGATATTGCGGTTATCTCGTATCCTCGCATCTCAAATTTTACAGACATTGATCCTCTAAGCTTAGAAGAAGACTGTCATGTGAGACTTGTAACCAAGCCATCACAACTAGGTACGCCTGATTTAATTGTTTTACCAGGAAGCAAAAATACGATTGAAGATGCGCAGTTTTTACAAGAAAGCGGCCTGGCTCTAGCCATTAATCAAGTCTTGAACGCAACGAACGCTCACGTTATTGGCATCTGCGGGGGATATCAAATGCTAGGAGAGACAATTACAGACCCTGATGCAGTAGAATCTCGGATTGAATCCATTAAAGGGCTGGGCTTGCTTCCAGTGGAAACCGTTATGACAACCAGCAAAAAAACAGAAAGAGTTTCTGGATATGTCCAGCTAAAAGGTGAAAGAGTTTCGATTGAAGGCTACGAAATTCATATGGGAAAGACAGTTTCTAAGAGCGCCACGGAAGCTTTTGCAGTGGTAGAACATGAAAAAGAAGGAACGGTTAAAGACAACGTTATTGGCACGTATGTTCATGATGTATTTCATAACGATTCTTTGCGCAGAGCTTTGCTTAATCAAATTCGTAAACACAAAAAATTGCCGCCTATTACGGACACATTCAACAGTCGCCTGCAAAAAGAGGAGTCTTTTTCAAAAGCAGCAGCATATGTGAGAGAAGCTATAGATATGGAAAAGCTGTATCATTTAATAGACAACTATAAAAGCCCGGAGCAAGCACAAAAAGTGTAGCTTGTAGAGGTTTTCGCTTGTTTTTTCACCGAGAACTTTAGTACGCTATTCTACGTTGCCTAGTTCAACAGTCTAGCACTCGTAACAAATAAAAGATGATTGTTTCCAATACTATGTAGGATGGAAACATGGTTTATGGACAGGAAAATGAATGGTTAATGTAATGTAAAACATCACGCCTCGTTTCCTAGAGGAGCTGAAAGTATTGATTTTTAAACGTATTTTTTTAAACAAAGCATCTATTTTATACATAGTCAGTTTATTTATTGTATGTACTTCGGTGATTATGGGAGTATTTATTGGTACAGTTTCGTTAACCGTAGGAGATACAATCAAAATTATTATTGGCCACCTTACCGGACTATCCTTATATCACGGTCCGGAAAACATGGATTTAATCATTTGGCAAATTCGTTTTCCAAGAGTACTGGTGGCATTTTTAGTAGGAGCTTCGCTTTCAATAGCAGGAGCTGCCTTTCAAGGGCTATTAAGAAACTCTCTTGCGGATCCTTATACGATCGGAGTTTCCTCAGGTGCAACCCTTGGCTCTGTCATGGCAATTTATTTTCATTGGAGTATTTTTGGTTTGTCTATCTTCACGCTGCCTGTAGTCGGCATCGTATCTGGTTTTATTACTCTTCTTTTAGTTTTTGGTATTACGAAACTCGCAAGCGGCAATTTGGCCAATGAAACCATCATCTTAGCGGGGATTATTTTATCATCCTTTATGAGCGCGCTTATTTCATTAATTGTAGCTCTTTCTCCTGAAGAAGATGTAAGGCAGGTTTTATATTGGCTAATGGGAAGCGTATCAATGAGAGGATGGTCGCATATTCAAATTTTAGGGCCGTTCTTTTTAGTCGGTACGATTATGCTGCTGTTACATGTGAAAGAGCTGAACGGCTTAGCATTTGGCGATCAATCCGCTCAATTTATGGGGATAGACGTAAAGAAGAAAAAAAGAATGATTTTAATAGGTGCATCCGTATTAACCGGGGCTGCGGTATCAGTATCTGGGGCAATTGGATTTGTTGGCTTAGTTATTCCCCACGTAGTGCGTCTCGTAGCGGGAGCTAATCATAAGCATGTACTGCCGCTTTCTATTTTAATCGGAGGAAGTTATTTGGTTTTAGCCGATTTATTAGCAAGAACGATATTAGAACCTCGTGAACTGCCGATTGGAGTCGTAACCGCCTTAATTGGTTCGCCAATTTTTACGCTGCTGCTTGTAAAAGAACGTATGCGGAAAAGAGGAATATCATGATTGAACTATATAATGTGACGGGAGGATACGATAAGCAGAAACCGACCGTTCGTGACATCACGTTCACCGTAGACAAAGGTTCTTTTGTTGCTTTACTAGGACCAAATGGAAGCGGAAAAACAACGCTTATTCGCTTAATTATGAATGTATTAACCACTCAATCAGGAGAAGTGAAGGTAGAAGGGAAGTCAGTGAAGGCTTATTCACCAAAACAACTGGCGCAAAAAGTTGCAGTCATGACGCAAGAAAATCAAATTGGATTAGAATTTACGGTTCAAGAAATTGTTTCACTTGGACGTTATCCTTATCAGGCAAAAGGTTTGTTTAGCACTGTATCAGCACAGGATGAAGAAGTGGTAGAAAGCGTGATGAAATTAACAAACGTCTGGCACTATCGAAATCATACCTTTCAATCGCTGAGCGGTGGAGAAAAACAGCGGGTTTTACTTGCTAAAGCACTGGCGCAAGAACCTGACTACTTACTTCTTGATGAACCAACGAATCACTTAGATGTAAAACATACGATGGAACTGCTTCAGCTGTTAAAAACGTTACAGCAGGAAATGAGCTTGACGGTTCTGGCCATTTTGCATGATCTCAACATTGCCTCGCTGTTTGCAGATAATGCCGTATTATTGAAAGATGGAAGAGTAGAAGAAACGGGGATGGATGCCATTTTTCAGGATGCAGCTACGTTAAAAAGAGTATATGGCGTTGATTTGCATGTATTTCACCATCCCGCTGTGAACAAGCGGCAAATTGCTTTTGTGCCGCCGTATCAATATCCAGAGACGGACTTCCATGAGTTGTATCAGTTGCAAAAGGAACCGGGCAAGCTATGTTTATCCTTTGCTCGTCCTTTGAGAACTCTTTCACTGGGTTCCAATGAAACAGGTCTAGACTGGTGTCAAGAAATTGTTCAACAGCAAAGCAGTTCTAACACGGCGTGGAAATCTGCGTCTTTATCTAGTCATGAAGTTCGCTTAAAAGACGATAAAGGTTACTCGTGGCTGACTGTACTGACACATGGACAAAAAGAGAATGAAATGAATATTGTTCTACTAACAAATACACCGCTTTCGGACGCGAACTTACTTCATGCTGCGATGAAGGTAATTGAATACCGGGCTTTCTTAGGAAAAACAGGCCGTATTGTTGTAGCATCATCTCATCATAAAGAAGAAAATCAAGAAGAAATTTCAGCTTTCTTAATGGAACGCCTACAGAAAGAATTACAACTATTTATGGAAACAAAAATGACCGACAATTGCTTTAAATAAGCAGTAGCGGTCATTTTTTATTCTTCGGAGTGATCAGGCTTTTCTGTTTCACCTCCTGAACTCATCGTTGTCTCAGTTGTATGTTCATCAATCTTTTTTTCTTTTAGCTTAACAGAGAATAAGTCTTTGACTTCTTCATCCACTTGATCAGAGTCAGCGCTGTAAGTGGTACCGATGTTTAAGTGACCGGTCAAATCTTTAATGCCTAGCTGCCCAAAATTATTACTAAGATCAATTTTGTCTAACAATACTTTTTCGACCATAATTTTTTCAACAACAATGGACTGCTTTGGCTGAGTTACTTCATCAATCTTTTTGTCAAGAGTTTTCACCATCTCATATAAAGCTGTATTGGACGATTCTTCCTTTAACGCAGAGAGCTGATTTTGAATGTCTTCGAAATTAGGAGCTGACTGCATAGTCGAAAGTAAATGAGCTGTTTGCTCGTGCAGTTGAGACAATGATTGAATAAGATGAGCTGATTCATGTAATTGCTGATGAAGCTCTTCTATTTTAGGAATCGCGTCGGTTAAACGCGTCACTTGATCAATAATTCCCTGCAGGTTCAGCGCTGAATCTGACGAATGAACAGGTTTTGTGAATTCAACTTCATCAGATGTCTTAGGCTCCGTTTGGCTCGGCAACTTCTTTGGCTGCTGAGGGGGTTTCTTTAGATTAGACTGTTTTTTAGTTTTCATCTTTTCGGGTAATTCTTTCCGCTTTTGATTAGAGCTTTGGTCTATGGGACTTACTTTTTTTTTGGTTGGAAGGGAAGACGGATTTATTTTACGGACTGTTTCAATTTTAGGCGATTGTTTAAACCACTTAGAAAACATGAAATTCCCTGCCTTTCATGCTACGTATAGTTCTGCACAATAAATTACAAATCAAATTTCACGTGCAATAGACCATCTTTAAATGATGCGTGACACGGCGCTTCCCCTACAGCAGGTGGAAGGATGATTGATCGTTGAAACGTTCCTTCACGTCTTTCTTTGTGAAGAACATTTGCATCCTTCATCGTTAAAAGAGATGAACCGGATATGTGTAAAGTATTTTCATGCATGGTCAATTCGACGTCTGTTCGTTTAGCACCGGGTATTTCAATCACAACTAACAGTTGATTTGCCCATTCGTATACATCAATTAAAGGATAATCTCGATACTCATTTACAATTTGAGGAGAAGCATCTGCTTCCGTATCATTCTTTTCTTCAGGATCATCGTCAAAAATCTTTTCCCAAAATTTTGTATGGTTTTCTTCTTGTAACGTTTCTGCCCACTTTTTAAACTTTCCATGATTCATATTTGTCACCTTCTTTAAAAAAATAAAACAAGGCCTTTTGCCGCTTTCTATTTTATATGTATGCATGAAAACAGAAAAAAACGTCCACTTTAATCTAAATCGTGGACGTCTATTTGAGACATAGGAATATTAACATGTTTAGGCATCCGGATTTCCAACACCCCGGAACGATATACGGCGCGTGTACCTTTTTTGCGAACCGAACAAGGAAGCTGAATTTCTTCTTTGAAGGATTCTTCTCCATCTATTCCTTCAATCGTACACACGTATGGAGTATGATAGACTTTAATGCTTGATACAATATCGCGGTTAGGAATTTTTAACTGAACAATGCATTCGTCTAATGTATTAATGACGTTTGAATCAAATCTTCTTAGCTGTTGTCCATGACCTTCATTTCCCACATCCTGCTGTTCTTTCATCATGTCTTGGGCTTGCTTAAAGAATTCATTTCCTTGCATAAAATCCGGAAAAGAATGGGACATCGTAGAAGAAATCATTTGCTGAATATATTTATTCATGTCTTTAGATGCCATTCCTTTTGGGATATTTTCCATCATTCCTTTAAACGGAGACTTTCCAAATGGAAACATATTTACACACCTCCTTGTAATGTGCCAAGTAAAACGACAAAATCGTTAAATCTAAATTTGATTTCCAATTGGAGCTGAAGGGTTTGCAATTTGATCTTGATCGCTTACGTCAGGATCTAACACGCCCGTATTCATTTGAGAGCAAGTAGGAGAGAAGTTACCTAAAGAGAAATTTGCGCCGTTAAACTTTGAGTTCGCCGTGTGACTGTTTTGAATGGTGGAACCGAAATCAATATTTGCGTTTTGTGTGACACCGTTTGTTACGATATTAAAAACGTTAATTTGAAGAGGCATAAAGAGACTCCTTACTGTTTTTATTCATTCTACTCCAACGGCCTATTGCGTTCAGAGAGAATGTATTCACCGTTTGTCGTCATGCTGTTGACAAGCATTGCCCTATATCACTGCTGATAACCATTGACATGATCAACGTTTGCAATATCTGTTTGGTCATTTGTATCAGGATCGATATAAATGTTTCGCATTTTCGAGGAAGCAGGTGAGACATCGCCATAAGAAGAGTTCGTACCAGTGGATTTTGAATGAGCCGTGTGACTGTTATGGAGTGCTTCGCCAATGTTGACAGAACCGTTGCTTGAGATACTGTTGATCTTTAAATTATAAATGTTAATAACACTTGGCATAGGCTCTCACCCTTTTCTATGGTTGATTAATGTATCCTATGATGATAAGTGCCTAAACGTTCACAATTCCTCATAACTAAAATCGCCTTTTCCGATTGAAGGAAAAAGCGATTGAGAGAGGATTACTTAATGATATGATGGGCTTATGAAATGGGTGCAATACGATAATTCTTTTTTTCTAAAATGTAAGAGATGCTTTGTTGGACAGTGGAAAATGTTCGCCAATTAAACTGAGAATCTACAAGCGACAGAGCCATTTTTGAAGAAAGACCAACAATAAGGCAAGTGGTACCAATCAAACGCAAAGCATCGTGGAGCGTGTTAATATAATAACCGTGTTCTTCATCTAACGAATGAAGGGAAGATAAATCAATAAGCAAATAGCGCGCCTGTTCTTTTACAACTGCCTCCAATACCGTTTCAGTTAGCTTCTTTCCACGTTCTATATCCATCTTACCAGTAATGGGCACAGCTAAAACCTCGTCCCATATCTTTAATAAAGGAGTGGACAAATCCTCAATTAACCGTTCTTTTTCAAGCTCTGCTTCGGCTTGATCTGTAAAGTCTAATAGCATAAGCAAGTAGCCATAACGCTCGCCGTCTTTTGTATCAATGGGGTGAATCACAGCTTCTGCTACGTATTGACTGCCAATTGTTATACGCGTTCTGTAAGTTGTATGAAGAGAGGTGAGTAATTTTTCCGCTTCTTCAGAATTGGAATGAAAGAAGTCCATATGCTTTCCAATTAACTCTTCGATATGAGATAACTGGTAGATTGGGAGTACTGGCTGGAGTGTTTCAATTGCTCTTGCATTCATCCACTGCACACGATAGTCTTTATCTGCAATGATCATGGTTTCTTGAATATTTTCTAAAATCAAATGTCCATTAAGCTTTTGTGGAAGTCGTCCAATTCCATTCATTCTCCATCTCTCCTTATGCGTGTAGTAAGTTTATGTACATCTACTTTATATTTTACAGTGAAAAGAATAAAGAAGGCTATAAGAAATTTATTAACGTGTATAGGGATTATGGTATGTAAAAAAACGTTGGAGTAAGTACTCGCTTCAATAAAAAAACTCCCCTGTGCAAAAGGGGAGGCCACCTTACTCATATGATTTAATAAAATCAACGTTGTATTTTTCAACGCTTGATAGGTAGGAATCTCTAAATGATGAATCAGGCGTATACCATGACTTTTCATAAAAATAGGCTTGAAGATCTTTCGATTTAAATACATACCCATGCCGCGCATAGATTTCATTTCGAGCTAGCCTTAGTTCACTCGAGCTCAAACTGCTAATATCACTATAGCTTAATTTGTAAGAATCCGAACCAGGAAGAATATAAGAGCTTGAAGTAGCATAAGAGCGCGGCCCAGGCACGATCACTTCTCGTTCTTTTATGACGGTTTTTTCCTTTTCAACGGGTGGCGTTTGTATATTTAACATAATACTTTCTTCACTTTGAATAGTGTAGGGACTGCTTTTGAACGTTGTGCCGTCTTTTTGCACTTCTGCATGAACAGTGACGCTTCCATCCGTGGCAACAGGCCCTATTTGTGATGAGCTATTCATCTGCAGTCCCGTGCTTTTTCCATTTACGAATAAAATAGCGTCATCTCTATTTGATGAGATTGTAACGTAAGCCCCTTTAAATACCACAGATATATTTTCTTCTTTTTGCCGGTGAAAATTTACAGTGGTTTGGTCTGTAAGTTTTCCGTAAGAGCTTTCATAAGAAGCCGTAAGCGGGTAATTTCCAATCATAAAAGGCCCTATTTTTTGCGTTTGATTCTTGGATATCGATTGTTTTGTATCATTGACTGTAACCGTTGCATCCTCTGGCGTGGTGAGGGAGATATAATATGATGACGGCACAACCACGTACTGTTTTTTGAAGAGTAGTGAATGTTTCTGTTCTTTTATTGTAAAGTAGATACTCGATTTATTTTTTAAATCATTTTCAACGTCTCGTAAAATAGAACCATCGGAAGTTGCGTCTAACAGAGCTTGAATAGATGTGTCATTAATAACTATAGTAGACTGCGAAGAATCTAATAACTCTCTTAACACAGCTGTATCTTTCGATTCTAATGCCTCAATAAAGCGGTCAGCCGTCTTTTCTTCTGAGCCAGAGAAAAAGAAATAAAATACAAAAGTTAAAAGAAGTATAAGCGCAATAACCCCGCCAATATACCAGCTCTTTTTATACTTAGCTGCAGCTGGCGACACGGTGAAAGAAAAGCCGCAGTTATTGCAAAATAATTGGTTTGTGCTTGCACTGGCCCCGCATTTTGGACATTGATTCATCCTCACCATTCCTTTCTATTTATTCCATTAAATGTATGGAATGTGTAGGTAAAACAGACCATTAAATTGGAAAAAGAATAGATTCAATAAGAAAGATAAACACACCAAACATGCACAGAAAAGGTGAGGTATGCTATGATAAGAACTATATATTAATCCGATAGGGACACTCTGTCATATAAAAAGGAGATGAAGCAAATGAGTGTTTCATTTGTAAATAAAAATCAAGAGTCTACGTATGAAAAATTGCTGCCTCTAGTCGAAAAATTTAAGAAACGAGCTTTTAAAATAGATGAAGAAGGTACGTTTCCCTTTGAAAATATTCAAGAGTTAAAAGAAGCCGGCTATACACTTCTTTCTCTCGAAAGCAAATATGGCGGAAATGAATTACGCCTTTATGATTTTTTATTATTTCAAGAATTAATTGCTCAAGGAGACGCTTCTACAGCTCTTAGTATTGGATGGCATATGGGGATTACAATGGACTTGCGTGAAAAACAGCCTTGGAATCAGCAAATGCTCGATTTTATTTTTAAAGAAATAGAAAAAGGTGCACTTATTAACACCGCTGCTACTGAACCGAAGACAGGAAGTCCTACTCGAGGAGGAAAACCGGAAACGACAGCCGTAAAAACAAAAGAAGGCTGGCGAATCAATGGCCGAAAAACATTCACCACGATGTCTCCAGTGTTAAATTACTTTTTGGTAAAAGCAAGCATTGAAGGTGAAGAAGAGGTCGGCTTATTTTTAATTCCTCGTGAAACAAGCGGACTTTCAATAGAAGAAACATGGGATATGATTGCAATGCGCGGGACAGGAAGTCACGATCTTGTGCTAGAAAACGTCGATATTAAACACGACTTTCTTGTTGAACGCCTCGGTGGTTTTAAAAAGAATGAGCCAAGCGGCTGGCTGCTTCATATACCAGCTTGCTACATGGGTACAGCCATTGCAGCAAGAGATTATGCTGTCGCATTTGCTACAGAATATTCGCCTAATAGTATTGAAGGGACGATTAGCGAGTTGCCAAATGTGCAGCGTTTAGTAGGGGAAATGGAACTTGAACTTATGCAGGCGCGTCATTTTATGTACAGCGTGGCAAGTAAATGGGATGAGACCAGCAACCGAGAAGCATTAGCGGGAGAGTTAGCAGCTGTCAAACACGTAGTTACCAATAGTGCCTGTACGGTTGTTGACAAAGCCATGCGCATAGTAGGAGCACGTAGCTTGCAGCGCAGTAATCCGCTGCAGCGCTATTATAGAGACGTGCGTGCCGGGCTTCACAACCCTCCAATGGATGATATGACGATTGTTAATTTAGCGAAGCAGGCGTTTGCTAGATAAAACTTAATAACATGTTAAATGATGAAAAACTGCTTATTATAGGCTATTCTATAATAAGCAGTTTTTTCGTTGCAAGAGGAGGAATTGAAGATGAAGTCTATAAGGGAAATTCAGCTGACACCCTATAATATCGCGTGGGAAAAGGGATTTACAAAAGAAGCTGCCACCTTAACAACTATAATGTCAGCTCAAGTTTTAGAAGTTCATCATATGGGAAGCACTGCTGTTCCCGGCTTAAGCGCAAAACCGGTTATTGATTTACTTATTGAAGTGAAAGATATAAAAAAAGTAGATACGTATAATCAGAGGATGAAACAGCTTGGTTACGAAGCGAAAGGTGAAAACGGCATAAAAGGAAGACGATACTTCCAAAAAGGCGGAAATGAAAGAACGCATCATGTTCATATTTATGAAAAAGGCCACCCAGAAATTAATCGGCATATATGGTTTCGAGATTATCTGCGTACTCACCCTGATGCAGCAAAAGAATACGAAGCGTTGAAAATAGAACTAGCGCATCGCTATCGCTTTGAACCAGAAAAATATGTGGAAAATAAAACGAATTTTATTCATAAAATAGATGAGCTAGCTTTAAAATGGAAAAAGGGAAGCAGCAATAAGGATAGGAAAGATGATCTTAGATAAAAAGGAGGAACGAGCTTGACTCCAGTTCTAAATCGACAGACAAATACAAGCAAAAAGAAAAAAACAATATGGCTCAGCCTGATATTCTTTGTTATCCTTTGTTTTGTACTTTGTACGGCAATTTCTCTTTATGTAGGCATAAGCCTGACAAAACTAGATAAACATCCTGCTGTGAAAAATCCTGGGGATTACAGCATGCACTATAGCAATCAAGTATTTTTGAGCAAAGACGGAATAACCCATTTAAAAGGATGGATGATTGAACCAACGGAACAGCCAAAAGCGACCATTATTATGTCACATGGATACGGAAATAACCGTGAAGCACAAGGAGCTGGCTTTCTGCCGCTGAGTAAAGAATTTGTAAAAGCGGGATATCGAGTAGTCATGTTTGACTTTAGAGATTCAGGAGACTCAGAAGGAAATCAAACGACGATTGGTGTAAAAGAACAGCTCGATTTATTAGGTGTTATTCAGAAAATGAAGGAAACAACAAAAGAGCCAATTGTGCTCTACGGTATTTCAATGGGAGCAGCCACTTCTTTATTAGCAGCTTCTCAAGATGACGACGTAAAAGCAGTGGTAGCCGATAGTCCTTTTAGCGATTTAACCTCTTATTTAAAAGAAAATCTATCTGTATGGTCTCATTTACCAAACTTTCCGTTTACACCGCTAACAATTGCTATTCTTCCTGTTATTGCAGATGTAAATCCTGCTGAAGCTAGTCCCATTAAAGCAGTCGAGCATATTTACCCTCGACCAATTTTATTTATACACAGTACAGGAGATACAAAAATTCCTTACACTGAAAGTGAAAAAATGGCTAAAACGCACCCGGATGCTTTTCACTTCTGGAAAACTGATAAAGCAGAACACGTTCAAAATTATCACGTATACAAAAAAGAATATGTAAAACGCGTATTATCTTTTATTGAGCAATCGCTGTAAAAAAAAGAGGCTGGCACAAAAATATTTTAGACGAAATGTAAAACGAACCATTGATCAAGACTTTTGATTAGTGTTTCGTTTTTTTGTTAGGACAAACGTAGATTTCATGTGTGTAAATCTTTCTAGCAGTTGATTGGAGGGCAAGACGAAGACTCCTGCGGGAAAAGCGGAACAGGTGAGGCCCCGCAGGAGCGAAAGCGACGAGGAGGCTCAGCGGCCGCCCGCCGAAAGCGAAGTCTTGTATGGAAATCAACTGCGGTGTCTCAAGCAGTTCAGCTCATATATCCCATTTGTTCATCTTTAAATGGGATTCATTTCGTTATGTCTCAACCTCTTTTAGCCATTGATTTTACCTTGTTCTATAAGCTCAGCATATAAATTACGAAGAATATAGGTTTTGTAACTTTCTAGCTTTCTTCCATCGATTTTAGAGATATTGGCCGCTTTTAACTGTTGAACAAACCAGCCCTTTGAATAAATATGAGCCATTGTTAATCACTCCTTCAAAAAGATCCACTCTAAATAATTAACTATATTCATAAAAGGAACTAAAAAGAAGTGAACGAAGCAAATGAATTGACGTTCATTTTCCACAGCGTTATACTGCTCTACAGCTACTTATAAAGGAGGAAATGAACAATGAGTAAACAGTATATAAACGTAAATGGCGTTAATTTGCACTACATAAGCAAGGGACAAGGAGATCTTATGCTATTTCTTCATGGGTTTCCTGACTTTTCGCATATTTGGCGACACCAGATAGATGAATTTTCTAATGATTTCCACACAGTTGCTTTAGATTTAAGAGGATATAATCTATCTGAAAAGCCAAGCGGACTAGACTCATACGAAATTGATATATTAGTAGAAGATATTCGCCAAGTGATTGAAGGTCTAGGATATAGCTCCTGCACGCTAGTTGTACACGACTGGGGAGCAGGAATTGGCTGGACATTTGCTTATCGCTACCCTGAATATGTACAAAAATTAATTGCTTTTAACGGTCCGCACCCTTATACATTTATGCGTGAGCTTAGAACAAATAAAAATCAGCAAAAAGCAAGTGAATATATGAAATGGTTTCAAAAACAAGAAGCACAGGACTATATGGAACGAGATAATTTCTCAGGTTTGCGTAATCTTGTAATCGACCCAGGTGTAAAAAAAGGATATCTAACAGCTGATGATGTTCAAGCATACATGAACTCTTGGGAAAATGGCTCTGTGCTGTCCATGCTAAGTTATTACCGCAATTTAAAGATTTTTACAGAAGAAGACCTTCAAAGAAAATCTTTGTTTCCGTTAGAAGAAGAAGTGTTAAACATCCCGGTACAAATTATTTGGGGAAATCAAGATCCTACTTTCATGCCTGAAAACTTAGATGGTATTGAAGAATATGTGCCAAACATATCTGTTCACCGATTAGCTGAAGCATCTCATGCCCCTCAGCATGAAAAGCCACAAGAAGTAAACGGCGTGATGTGGAATTTTTTAAATAAGTAAAGATAAAAAGAGGCTCAGACAAAAGTAGTTTAGTTGAAGGAAGATCTGAACGATGAATTGAGATTCTTGATGGAGAATCCAACTCGTTCGGATTTTTTTATTGCGCAGGTTTCATATATAGAGTGGCTTCTAGCTGTTGATTGGAGGGAAAGGAAATGCTGTATTAGCGGGACACGTAGACAGTAAAACCGGCCCTGCCGTCTTTTACAACCTAAAAAACTTAAAAAAAGACGATGAAATTACCGTAAGAGATGCACAGGGGACCACACTTACTTTTGTTGTTAAACGTATAAAAAGAATCCAGGCGGAACATTTGTCCATATTGGCAGCGTTTCGGAATTTGAGCGAAAAAGCTTTGCTGACTCCGACGCATCTCAAGCTCGTTACTATGTAACAGCTGTTAATGAGTCAGGAAAAGAGTCTGCTTCCTCTAGTATAGCGAAATAACAAAAAGCTCTCTTTAAACGGAGGGCTTTTTGTCATTTTTGATTGTCGATCAAAAAGATATCTTCTGCCTTTCTATTTATCTAAATGCTATTAGTTTTAATAGATAAATAAAAATTCCTTCAAAATAATACTTGAATAATATAAATATTCAGATTATTATGTACTAATAGTCTTTTTGGTAATTAAAAGGAAAAAAACTAAAAAGAATCTAAACGAAAAAGGAGAGAAAGCATGGCACAACCTAATTTGCAAACAGAGCAAAAATCACACCCAAAAACCTTTCTAGACAAACTATTAGGAAGGGTAGAAGCAATCGGAAACAAACTACCTGATCCTTTTATTTTGTTTGTATGTTTAGCTCTTATTATCGTAGTAGCATCTGCTGCTATTAATAGTATGGGAGTAACGGTGGTCCATCCCGGTACTAACAAGACTCTTCCAATTAAAAGTTTGTTGTCGCATGAAGGCATTCAGTATATCTTAACATCGATGCTGACCAATTTCACTGAATTTAAGCCCCTAGGACTTGTACTTGCTATGATGCTTGGAGTCGGACTTGCAGAAAAAGTAGGTCTGCTTGAAGTGGCCATAAAGAAAACGATTTTAAATGCTCCAAAAGCTCTTATTACATACGCCATCATTTTTACAGGAATTATGGCCAACTTAGCGGCAGATGCTGCTTTTGTCATCGTGCCTCCGCTTGCCGCAATGATTTTTTATACAGTAGGAAGGCACCCGCTTGCTGGATTAGCAGCAGGATTCGCTGGGGTAGGATCAGGCTTTACAGCGAATCTTATTATATCCGGAACCGACGGATTGTTATCAGGCATATCCACTGAAGCTGCTAAAACAATTGACCCAAGCGCTGCTGTCAGTCCTGCAGCGAACTGGTACTTCATGGCGGCTTCTGTATTTGTTTTGACCGTTATAGGGGCGATCGTCACCGAGAAGATTGTAGAACCTAGGCTAGGCTATTATAAAGGAAAAAAACGCAATGATTTTGGTGAAATTAGTGAGGCAGAAGCAAAAGGATTAAAAAACAGTATCGTTGCTACATGTATTTATGTCGCTGTACTAGCTGTTTTCTTATTTTGGCCCAACTCTCCTCTACGAAATGAAGACGGTGGAATTGTTCCATCTCCTTTTTTAGATGGGATCATTCCGATCACGCTGCTGTTTTTTGTGGTAGTTGGCTCTGTTTACGGAATAACAGTAGGGAAAATCAAAAGTTCTAGAGATGTACCTGCTTATATGACTGATTCGATGAAAGATATGGCTAGCTATATTGTCCTTATTTTTGCGGCTGCTCAATTTATCGCTTACTTTAATTGGACTAATATTGGAACGTGGATTGCAGTAGAAGGAGCGGATGCATTAAAAGCACTAAATCTAACTGGACTTCCAGTTGTGGTTGGTTTTGTATTTTTAACTGTTGTTCTAAGCCTTCTTATTTTTAGCGGCTCCGCTCAATGGGCACTAGAAGCACCTATTTTTATTCCATTGTTCATGCTGTTAGGATACAACCCTGGATTTATTCAAGCAGCATACCGAATAGCGGATTCTTCCACGAATGTAATTACTCCTTTAAATCCATACATGATTGTTATTTTGGCTTTTATGAAAGAATACGAGCCTAAGGCAGGACTTGGCACAATTATTTCACTTATGCTTCCTTATACTCTAGCTTTTTTAGGGATTTGGATTATTATGTTGCTTATTTTTGCAGTATTCGGTATTCCTCTAGGGCCTAGTGTATATATGTATTTGTAAAGAAAAATCCTCTTCTACTCCAAGAAGAGGATTTTTTATGTGAGAAATTCTAACACGCATAAAAATTGTTAAGTTTATGTGTACATAAGAGGATACACAAGAAAAAGAAAACAGTATAAAAAAACAAAAGTTTTCTGAATAATTTTGCAAAAAGTAGTTGCTAAATACATATAAATCAAATATGATAGTAAACATAACAAAAGATGTTATATAATCTAACATTAAATTTAGGGGTTATTTATTCGTACTTAAGGGGGAAATCATCATGCAAATGGGCGATTCAGTATTTATGTTTTTTTCAGCATTATTGGTTTGGATTATGACACCAGCTATTGCATTGTTTTACGGGGGCATGGTTCGAAGTAAAAACATGCTAAGTACCGCGATGTATAGCGTAGGTTCTTTAGCTGTTATATCCGTTCTTTGGATAGTAGCAGGCTATTCGTTAGCTTTTTCGACCGGTGGCAATGCTTTTATTGGTAACTTGGACTGGGTAGGATTAAAAGGAGTCGGGTTCACTCCAAACGGGGACTACAGTGCTACGATCCCGCATAATATGTTTATGATGTTTCAGCTGACATTTGCTGTACTAACAGTAGCTATTATATCTGGAGCTTTTGCAGAGCGCATGAAGTTTTCAGCATTTATCTTATTTGCTATCCTATGGTCATTATTTGTATATGCACCAGTTGCACACTGGGTTTGGGGAGTTGGCGGATGGCTTCGTGAACTAGGAGCTATTGACTTTGCCGGAGGAAACGTCGTTCACATTTCGTCAGGTGTAGCAGGATTAATTCTAGCTCTTGTTGTTGGAAAAAGAAAAAATGCCGATGCCGCAGCACCTCACAATTTACCGTTAACTCTTTTAGGCGGAATGCTGATTTGGTTCGGCTGGTTTGGTTTTAACGTTGGAAGTTCTTTAACTATTAACAGCGTTGCAATGACGGCTTTCATTAACACGAATACAGCGGCAGCAACAGGAATTATCGGCTGGCTTGTAGTAGAGTGGATTATCAATAAAAAACCTACGCTGCTTGGAGCCGTTTCGGGAGCAATTGCTGGACTTGTAGCTATCACACCAGCTTGTGGATTCGTTACACCGTTTGCTTCTATTGTAATTGGTTTTATCGGCGGAGCGGTTTGTTTCTGGGGTATCTTCTCACTTAAAAAGAAAATCGGTTACGACGATGCGTTAGATGCATTTGGTCTTCACGGTATTGGGGGAACGTGGGGAGGTATCGCAACAGGTTTATTTGCCACAACTTCTGTAAATGACGCCGGTGCGAATGGTTTATTCTACGGAGATCCAAGTCTACTTTGGAAACAGCTGGTGGCTATCGTAGCAACGTATCTATTTGTCGGCATTGCTACCTTCATTATTGTTAAAGTGGTCGGATTAATTGTATCTCTGCGTGCGACACAAGAAGAAGAAACGCTTGGGCTTGATATTACGCTGCACGGTGAAAGAGCGTATCACGAATCGAATATGTAAAAGGGGTGGGCACAGTGAGTGATGTTTTAACAAAAATTGAAATTATTACACGCCCTTCAAAGTTTGAAGAGCTTAAGCAAGAACTGGCGAAAATTGGCGTTAGCGGTATTACAGTTACAGATGCGCTGGGGTGCGGGTTGCAAAAAGGCATTACGGAGCTTTATAGAGGCGTTAAAAAACAAGACAATATGCACGCACGAATTAAAGTAGAAATTGTGGTGTGCGAAGTTCCGGTATCTGACGTTGTTGATAAAGCAAGAAAAGTACTAAATACAGGTCAGCCTGGAGATGGGAAAATATTTATTTATGAATTAAAAAATGCGATTAAGATCCGAACAGGGGAAGAGGGATCACAGGCATTACGAAACAATAGTTAAACTCTGGGAGAAGCGGAAAACAAAGAGTCATAAAAATAGGCTGGGACAAAAGTAGTTTAGCCCAAGTCAAAAACGAACCACTCATCAACATGTTTAATGAGTGGTTCGTTTTTTTGTGATGGTGCCTATCGTTTTATTCGTTTTTTTCCTTCTAGCAGTTGATTGGAGGGCAAGGCGGAGACTCCTGCGGGAAAAGCGGGACAGGTGAGACCCCGCAGGAGCACAAGCGACGAGGAGGCTCAGCGGCCGCCCGCGGAAAGCGAAGCCTTGCACGGAAATCAACTGCGGTGTCATAAGCCGTCCAGCCTATGTATCTCATTTGTTCGTCTTTCGGTTAGATTCATTTCGTTATGTCTCAACCTCTTTTTTAGGTTGAATAGTTACACGGCATGTTTCCTTATGGTGACATGCTTTTTTGTTATATATATAGCCAAAAAGTATATCGCAAAAAATAAGTGAATATAATTAAAATTATTTTTATAAAATTAAGAAAATTATAAAAATATATGTCATTATTACTGACAAGTTTGGTGAAATACTGCTGTTTATCCTTTTATAATAGTAAAAAATAACTATATTTTTACTTTTATTAGTTTCTCTTTATATATGAGAGCAAATCGATTATGAAAGGATGTGAAAAAAGATGTACATAAACAGCAAGCTGTTTCACCGTTTTCAGAAATGACATTTGTTGTAAAGATAAAAAGCGTTCTAGACGCAAACAAAGGGAGGGAAAATCGTTATAAAAGACTAGCCGCTATTACGCGTTTTATAACGATTACTACATGCTAAGTAAAAAAATGTTATCTATTTTAGCAACAACGGTCTTATCTGTAGGATTTGTAGCTGGCTGTGGGAGCAACAGTACATCCGGAGAAGACAAAGGCAGCAATGTTATTAAAATTGCTACGCAAAGCCCTTTGTCAGGAGGTAGTGCGACGTTAGGTGAAGCGATCAAACTGGGAGCTCAGCTAGCTCTTGATGAAGAAAAAGATACGTTTGAAAAATTAGGATATAAACTTCAGCTTGTACCGTATGACGATCAAGGCGATCCTAAAAAAGGCGTAGCGAACGCTCAGTTAATCGGATCAGATAAAGCCGTCTATGGAGTGATAGGACATTTAAATTCAGGGGTTACCATTCCTTCATCTGAAACGTATGAGAAATACTCAATTCCAATGATTTCTCCTGCAAGTACAGCAACGGACGTAACAGATCGAAAGTTAAAAACGGTTAACCGTATTGTAGCGCGCGATGACTTCCAAGGTCCTGCGGGAGCTGAATATGCTGTTAAAGAGTTGAAAGCAAAAAACATTTTTGTCATTCAAGATAAAACTGCTTACGGACAAGGGCTTGCAGATGCTTTTAAAACAGCAGCTGAAAAAGAAGGAGCAAAAATTGTTGGATTTGAAGGAATTACGGTTGGAGAAAAAGATTTTAACGGTGTGTTAAATCAAGTCTCTAAAGAAAAGCCGGATCTCGTTTATTTTGGTGGTCTTTATGCAGAAGGCGGACTTTTAATTAAACAAGCTCGTGATAAAGGAATTACCGCTAAGTTTATGGGAGGGGATGGCTTAGACTCCTCAACTTTAGTTGATATTGCCGGAGGTGCTGTAAAAGATACGTATCTTACGTCAGTAGCAGGCGATGCTTCCAAGACGAAATTCGCTAAAGATTATGAGAAGAAATTCAATAAAAAAGTAGAGTCATACTCCGTATACGGGTATGATTCCATGAAAGTTATGCTTCAAGGTATTCAAAAAGCCATTGAAGACAATGATAAAAAGCTTCCTTCTCATGAAGCAGTACGTGACGCCGTACGCGATATTACAGAATACAAAGGAGAACTTACGCAGGTAGGATTTGATGAGAAAGGAGACAATAAATACGCAAAAATCTTTATCTATAAGTTTGACGCTCCTTCGTACCCAGCTAAATTAGAAGGAGAAATCTCACAGTAAACTTTAGAAAAGAAAGGTATGGATGTTCCGTACCTTTCTTTTCTTAAAATCGATTTTATAGGACGAAAGGGACGAGGTTATATGTTTGCTCATATTATACAAACGCTGCCGCAAGTGTTAATTGACGGACTAACATTAGGAGCTGTATATGCAATTATTGCCCTAGGTTATACGATGGTATATGGCATTTTAGAACTCATCAATTTTGCACACGGCGAAATTTTTATGTCAGGCGCCTTTATCGGAACCGCTATTTTAATAGGGTTAACAGGCGTAGGTTGGATTGCAGCTTTTCCAGCTGTTGTGACGTTAATTTTAGTTCTTCTTATTACGAGTGTTGCAACTGGGTTGCTTGGTATGGGAATTGAAAGAGTGGCTTACCGCCCCCTGCGCAAGTCTTCTAAACTGATTACACTTATTACAGCTATCGGAATGTCATTTCTATTACAGGATTTTGTGCGCTTCATTACGGAGCTTAAGAATGGTAACTATATTGTTAATACCCCAGCTTTATTTTCAGGCAAAGTATCGATTAGTGCTTCTTCTCTTTCATCATCATTTGATGATGCTACATTTAAAGTAACGTTTATCGTAGTGTTAATTGTTGCTCTTTGCTTAATGATCGGACTTGAAATTTTCGTCAATCGGACCAAATGGGGAATGGCAATGAGGGCTGTAGCCCAAGATCCTGATACAGCTTCACTCATGTCCATTAATGTAAACAAAGTCATTTCCCTTACTTTTTTTATTGGTTCGGCTCTAGGAGGCGCAACCGGTGTGTTATTTGCGCTTCATTACGGAACAATTGATCCTTACATTGGGTTCATATTAGGATTAAAGGCTTTTACAGCAGCTGTTTTAGGGGGAATAGGCAATATACGAGGCGCAATGTTTGGAGGTCTAATGCTTGGCATTCTTGAAATGTTTGCAGCTGCGAATTTATCAACAATCACCGGCAATATTTTAGGAGCAGAGTATAAAGATGTATTTGCATTTGCCATTTTGATTTTGGTGTTAATTTTTAAACCAGAAGGCTTATTTGGAAAAGCCGTTACAGAAAAAGTGTAGGTGATGAAGATGAAAAAATTAATGAGTAGGCTTGAAGGAAACAAAAAAGCGCAAATCATTCTATTTTTTATATATGTAATTGCAACAAGCGGTAGTTTAATGCTTGCCCAAAAGTCCGTTGTCGCATTTTTACTTCTTTTATTTTCATTATTACTTCTGTATTTTATGTCTTTTTCTAGTAAATTAAAATGGCTAATAGCAGGGGTCATTTTAATTGTGCTGCTTCCTTTTTCAGCTAGCCAAGGCCCTGCTTATGAATCATATATGGAAGTATCTACACTAGTAGGCATCTATATTGCTATGGCACTTGGGTTGAACATCGTAGTGGGGTTAGCCGGATTATTGGATTTGGGATTTGTTGCTTTCTTTGCCGTTGGGGCTTACACGTATGGAATTTTTGCGACCAATCAAGCTGCTAATTTTATGCCTTTTGGTACGTACCCATTATCAGGAGAAAGCTTTTGGTTTTTTATTATTGCTGGGTGCCTAATAGCCGCTTTATTTGGAGTTCTGCTTGGTATACCTGTGCTGCGCGTAAAAGGGGACTATCTAGCTATCGTTACGCTTGGATTCGGGGAAATTATTCGAATTGTATTTAACAATTTGGATAAACCAATCAATATTACAAACGGAGCAATGGGGCTGTCCTCCGTGACGCCGCCTTCTATTTTTGGGATTAACTTAGTATATCCAAGTCAGTTCTATTATGTAGTATTAGTCATTTTAGCAGCGGTTATTTTTATTGTACGGCGATTCGAATATTCTAAAGTAGGACGATCGTGGAAAGCGGTTCGAGAAAATGAAATTGCAGCTCAAGCGATGGGAATTCACCTTGTCAGAACAAAGCTGCTTGCGTTTGCTATCGGTGCCTCTTTTTCAGGCATGATGGGAGTGGTCTTCGCCGCTAAGCAAACCTTTGTTGATCCAACCAGCTTTACGCTGTTAGAATCTATCACGATTTTAGTCATGGTTATCTTAGGAGGAATGGGGAGCGTTCCAGGCGTCATACTTGGAGCGGCGGTTGTAACCATTCTTAATCTTCAAGTATTAACGGAGCTCACCGATTGGTTTAATCAGCTGAGTTTAAATGGGGTTATCTCTATACCAGATGCACTTTCGCCAGCTAAAATGCAGCGATTTATTTTTGGCGGACTTCTTATTCTATTTGCCCTATACAGGTCTCAGGGATTGCTTCCTGCTAAACAGCCTACGTTCGATTTGAAAGAGCTGAAAGAAGAAGCTGAAGAAGAAGAAATACAGCCTGTGATTTCAACGGCTGAGAAAAACGTCAATCTATAGAGGTGAAAGAAATTGTCTATTTTAGAAGTAAAAAATGTAACCAAGACCTTTGGGGGTTTAATTGCCAATCAAGACGTAACAATGGATATTCAAAAAAATTCAATAACAGCTGTAATAGGACCAAACGGCGCTGGAAAGACTACATTTTTTAATATGGTGACAGGTGTTTATCAGCCAACCTCAGGTGATATTAAATTAAATGGTCAATCTATAACAGGGCTAAAACCTCACAGCGTATCAAAACAAGGGATTTCTCGGACATTTCAAAACATCAGGTTATTTAGTAATATAACGGTGTTAGAAAATGTATTAGTTGGGATGCACAACCATTTGAAAGCAACCACTTTTGAAACACTGTTGAATTTACCTCGAGCAAGAAGAGCGGAAAAATTAGCTAAAAAAGAAGCGTATAAGCTGTTAGAATACGTTGGGCTAGAAGCTTTATATAACGAAGTCGCCAATAACTTATCATATGGAGCGCAGCGCCGACTCGAAATTGCCAGAGCGTTAGCTACTAGACCCTCACTGTTATTATTAGATGAACCGGCTGCTGGTATGAATCCGCGTGAAACAAAAGAGCTGACGGATCTTATTCACACGATACGAAAAGACCGTGAAATAACCATTTTATTAATTGAGCATGACATGAAGCTCGTCATGGAAATTTCTGATCATATTATTGTATTAGATCATGGAATAAAAATTGCAGAAGGAAACGCTGAACATATCCGTACACACCCGAAAGTGATCGAAGCCTATTTAGGAAAAGGAGCGGCAGAGGAAATAGAAAGAAAGGAGACAAGCACATGACGCTATTAAAGTTAACTGAAGTTGACACCTTTTACGGAGGAATTCAAGCACTTAAAGGAATAACGATTGATGTAGAAGAAGGAGAAATTGTGACTCTTATCGGAAGCAATGGAGCCGGAAAATCTACCACATTAAAGTCCATTAGCGGTCAAGCTCCTGTCAAAGCAGGTAGTATCATGTATAAAGGCACCCACATCACGAAATTCCCTCCTCACCAAACGGCCCGTTTAGGAATAGCTCATGTACCAGAAGGAAGAAAGATCTTTCCTAAGATGACGGTAAAAGAAAATTTAACGATCGGAGCATTTTCACTTTCTAATAAAAAAGTAATAGAAGAAAACATGACTAGAGTACTCACCTATTTTCCAAGATTAAAAGAAAGATTGACTCAAAAAGGAGGAACGATGAGTGGCGGTGAACAGCAAATGCTAGCTATCGGGCGGGCACTTATGATGAACCCTTCTATGCTTATGCTAGATGAACCTTCTATGGGGCTTGCTCCTATCATCGTAGAACAAATATTCGAAATCATTATGGAGTTAAATAAAAACGGCATGACGATTTTACTCGTTGAACAAAACGCTTATCAAGCGCTGCAAATCGCGCACCGAGGCTATGTAATTCAAACGGGCGAAATTATTCTACAAGGGAAAGGGACGGAATTAATTCATAATGAAAAAATAAAAGAAGCTTATTTAGCTTAAAAAACAAACCGCATCGCGTTTTAACGCTGCGGTTTGTTTTTGTTCACAACGGATGATTTGGATAAAGCAGGGAAGCATTGCTATTATCTGGTTTAGTTTCTTAATTAAGTAGGGAACGTTTAAAATAAGATTATTGAATAAGTGAGTAATTAGATAACCTCCTAGATAAAAGGAATGCTTCAATTTAAAGCTTTTTTATAAAAAACGAAAAAAGTTGAAACTTTTTTCATTAAAAAACGTTTATAAAGTAATAGAAAAAAATGGGTACGGTTATTTATACTCAAAAAGGAAGTGAGAGCGTGGCGACGCTGAAAACTAATTATTTGACTGACTTATGCTTAATCTATAGAGAAAGTCAATTTTATGTAATGCAAATACCTACTTTCTACAAAAAAATGGCTAGCAAATACTTTCAGTTTCAGCCCCAAGAAAAAATAATTGCGTATTTACACAGCTCTTTTATAGCAGGCCTAGATAAAAGGGGAATTTGCTTTACAAATAAGGGGATTTACTGGAAAAGCAGAGGGATGAAAAAAGGAAAAATGTTATGGGAAGAGTTCGCTAACATTCAATCCATTACCATTCGAAAAGAAGAAATGATTTGTTTTAATGAGGTGGAGAAATTTCAAGTCAATCAAAACGATTACTCAGCTAGAAAGCTAGTATCTCTATTAAAAAAAATCAAGAAATTTATTCGCACTCATTCCCATGAATATATGTGTCAAGACTATATATATCCGTGTGTATCCTCAAAAGAATTAACTTCTATTTGTTCATCTTTTCAAATTCATCAAACCCCTGATCCAAAAGATGTGTTGTCGGTAGAAGGGCAACTATGTGAAGAAGTTGAAAAAGAGATGCGAAACAGGCTCTATTTACCTGCTAAAGAAAAAATTGTAGCTCATTTAAATACATATCCTCTTCAAAAAACCGAGGGGATTACCGTTTGTTCTAAAGGAATTTATTTCTCAAAATCTTTTAAAACAGTTTACTACCCTTGGCACTTATTTCGCCACGTGAGTATTTCGGTGGAAACCGAGGAATTAAAAATTGCTAAAAAACATTCGTTATCTCTCAACTCAGCTGCCGTATCAAGCGGGGAAGTAATGCTGTTTCTCAAACAAATTAAACAGCATGTGCAGGCTTTGCATGAAAAAGAAGTCGATATTAAACAAGATAATAAGTTTGCATGGAAAATGTTAATTTAAAAACCGGTTACGCGTAATCTGTTTTTTGTTTTGTAGTTCTTTAGAATCACTTATTTGGAATATTGAAAGACATCATACAAGTAAACAAGACTAGAATATTGGAAGTTAAGAAATTTTTTTCATGACTATAAGGTTAATTTTACCAAAATCTCTTTCTCGTTTGGATAATTATGCTAAAATAGAGCTCGAGTTTATTTTAAGGAGCTGACAACAAGATGGAACGTAATTATTCAATTGATTTTATTAAGTTTTTTGCTACAGTGTTTGTGGTTTGTATTCATGTTAATCCATCACATGACGATTTCTTTTTAGGGAACCAGGAAAATGTGCTAGATGTCATTGTTGACACATTTGCACGATTCGCGGTTCCTTTTTTCTTTATTGTATCAGGGTATTTGTTTATGAATAAAATTCAAAAACATCCAAAGCCTTCTGCATACTTAAAAAAATACACGTGGAATATTTCAAAGCTTTATGCATGTTGGTTCATCTTTTATTTATTGTTTGGTGTAGTTCTGCGCTTATTTCAGAACCACGGAACGTTAGCAGAGCGAAAAGGTGCAGTAGCTGATTATTTAACATCATCCATCACATTCAAAGATATTTTTTACTATGGAAGTGACACAAGTGGATTTCAGCTTTGGTACTTGATTGCATTAATTTGGGCTGTTGTCATCGTTTTCTTATTTCAACGATGGAAAAAGATTGGCTTATTAATGCTTATCAGCACCGTATTATATGTAACTGGGTTATTTGGGCAGTCTTATTCTTTATTTTTTCCACTTTCTTTTCAAACGAGAGATGCCCTGTTCTTTGGTTTGTTCTATACAGTATTAGGAGCTATGTTTGCCCTTTATGGCAAGCAAATTCTGTCAGTACTAAACGTAAGGCCAATGATTTATTTAGCCAGCTTTTTTGTGTTTTCAGCGCTAGAGATCGTCGAGCGTTACTGGTTGGTTAACATCCAGCACAGCAAGCCCGGAGACTATTTTATTTCTACAATCTTTTTATCCGCATCATTGTTTTTATTCGTATTGAGCAGTCCAAGTCTTGGTAAAAACTCATTCTTTTCAAAGGTTGGGAAAAATTCAGTTGGCATTTATGTAGTGCATATATGTATATTAAATGAGACCTATCGATTGCTTCGTTCTATAGATTCTTCTTTCTTTACAAATAGTGTCGTTGCCTACGTACTTATCGTTCCAGCAGTTTTTTGGTGCTCGTACTATTTATATAGAGGGATTCAATGGACAAAGGGAAAATTACATGTGAAGCCGCACAAACATTCATTTACAAAGCTACAGCATAAATAAAAAGAGCTGGCTAACTAAGCCAGCTCTTTTTATGATGCAATAGCGTACAAAAGCTGCTTTTGCAGTTGAGGGGATAAAGAAATATTTTGATACAATTCGTAAATATGATGTTCGTTCCGGTGATAACAAATCCAATCCTTGTATGTTCCTTTTAAGAAGATGCGAAAAAACACGATTCGCTTATTCGTGCCGCCTGTTTTTAATTCAATTTTCAAATCATCTGTTTCTAATGTATACTGTACTGTAGAAGAGGAGAGAGCAAGTTTAGTTGTTTTTTTACTTGTTTTAATGAATTCGGCAAGTTCAATGATCTTCATTTTTTTACCTCACTCTATTGTAAATTAGGGGTATCTTATACGTATGATGTGTACAAAGAAAATAGAATCGTTTTTTTATAGCTTAGAAGAATGATCTTCAGCCCCTTCGTTAAGGGATTTGCATAAAAGGTTGACGTTTTCTTTGAATACAAATAAAATGCATATTAAGAAGTATTTCCCTCATTGTAACTACAGAAAAAGAAGAATTAAGGGGGCTCAATATGTTGACTGACTTAGTTGTAAGTCAAAAAGTAGTCAAGGTAAATGAATTTACTGTTGTAGGAGTGCCTATTCGAACAGATGAACCTGTGGAAGAAACGGGCACAGGTCTTATTCCTGAGCACTGGCAGACTTTTTATAAACAACAGTTAGCTAATAAAATCGCCAATAAAGTAAATGGTAATACATTTGCTCTTTATACAGAATTTGAATACAATCAAAAAATGGATTTTACATTTGCTCTTGGATATGAAGTTTTACCCGGCGGCGAACTGAAAGATGATATGAGAGAGTTCATCATCCCAGGAGGTGAATACATGGTGTTTACAACAGCTGTCGGGCCAGCTAGACAGGTAGTCGTAGAAGCTTGGGCTTATATTCGCGAGTGGGCTAAAAAAAATCACCGTGCCTATAAAATAGATTTTGAATTATATGATGAACGCTGTATTGATCCTGAGTACAGTCAAGTTGATATTTATGTTTCGATTTAATAGCTAGTTTTGCTAAGTAGTTAAGATGCAGATAAGCGTTTTTTGCTGCGTTCTTACTTTTGACGATAGGAATACAAAAGGGGTTTAGCGAGAGTGATCAGCAACGATTTATTACAAGCTTTAAAAGACGGATATAAACAGAGAATTAAATGGGTACTTATAAGTCAAATGGCACTGTTCATCACCGTAGCAGTCATACTTGTATCAAATTTTGTCACTAAATTTTCGTTTAACCAATTAAGCTTTATTTTTGTTTTGGTTAGTATAAGTTCGCTGTTATCAGGAGTAGAGCACGTATTGTTAAAACGTGAGAAGTGGCAATGGATTTTTGATTTTATTTTAGCTGCTTTTTTTATTGGTTTATCTATTTTTTTACACCGTTAAAGCGCCTGGTTCAGCGCTTTTTTATTTTGAGCAGCTCAGCACACAATTTTCGGACCTTTCTAGTATAAACAAAACAAAAATAGGTATTTATGACGAAAATAGTCAGAAAATTTAGTAAAAAAGTCTTGTATCTTGTCTTTATTTCGATTATGATAAGTTTACACCCTTCGTATTCACTTCTTTGGATGTCAGTACCTCTATTTTTACACTACAGAAAAGAGGTGAAGCCATTTCTTCAGTTTTCCTGCTAGCCTGCATACTAACCCTTTTAGCTATTTTATTTAGTAGCAACTACCCTCAAAATTAAAGGAGAGATCCGCGCTTATGTCAAAAGCTCCTGTAAAAAACGATATTGAACTTCAACTATCTGAGACGCACTTTTTTCAACTGCTTGATTTAATTTATTTAGGTAACTGGATGGTCACAGCATGTTCTGGAGTGGAAGATGAGCATGCACAAGAATATACGGATATAGAAAAACAAATGTTTTCTCACGCAGAGCCTTTCCTTGAAAAAGGACCTTTTCACTCGCTAAACAGTGAGATTATGTTTACAGAAGAACATGAAGATTCTCTTCAAGATATTATTGGAGAATACGATAACGAAGTGTTTTGGGAAGCGCTAGCCTATCGCATGGCCAAGCGAGATGTGATAGAACAAATAGGACCCATTAAAGAAATAAAAAATGAAGTTTTTATGCAAATTTTCCATCGAGAAATGGATTATATACGAGAATTTGAGACAAATGGAATTAAACGAATAACCATACCGCCTTTGCAGTAAAGGAGACAAATCGGCTTTCAAACTTGAAGGCCGATTTGCTGTTAAGCTGAAGATTTTCTATTCCGTCTGAGAGGCCGGAAAGATCGGTATGTAAAGCTCCGCCATAACCATTCACACGGACCGTAATAGAAATAATAAAGCCACCACTTGTTAAAAAAAAGCTGGAGTGTATATATAATGAGACAAACAATCGTGCTTTCTGCTAAGGTAAGAGTTCCGTATAAACCAAAGGATCGAACCATCCACAGGCAAATTAAAGTTTGGCTAAGGTAAGTTGTTAATGCCATTGTTCCACTATACTTAAAAAGACCTAGCATCCAAGCGTAAGGAGAAAATTGCAGGAATAACAGTAAAGTGGTAAGATAAAAAAAACATAGAAAAATGCCGCTCAAACTTGTAAAAAGGTGAATGGCCGCCTGCTGATAGAGTCCATATTTTAAAATTTCTAGTTTTAAGATAGCAAGAATGATAGTTAAAGTAAAACCTGCTGCACCTGTTATTAACTGAATTTTCTTAAAAAAATAACGATTTTGTTCGATATTATGTACTAATCCTTTTTTAGCAGTATATAAGCCAAATAAAAACATAGAAAATACGGGAAAGATAGAAAACGGTAGATTTAATAGCATAGGCACCACTTCAACATTCAAACGATAAAGCAGCCAAGATAAATAGTCTGCTTGCCTGTAGGTGGATAAATATTGAGTTGAGGCATGTTCATGTAAAACTTTATACTCCCGCTGAGCCTCCTGCAAGACGTGTGCTGGAGTAAAAAACTGCATGCAAGCCAAAAGATAAAAAAAGCATAGCAAGCCTATTGCCCACAGCAAAATTGTCTTGGTTTTTCGATTATAAAAAAACAACATTAAAAAACCGCCAATAGCATACACATGCAAAATGTCTCCATACCAGAAAAAGACAAGATGAAAAAGCCCGATTAATAGCAAGGAAGCCATTCTTCTTGACCATAAAGCAGCGGCAAAGTAATGCTTTTCTTCAGCTCTATGCAAAAAGATTCCGCATCCAAGTCCAAATAAAAAAGAAAAAATCGTAAAAAACTTTCCTTGAACAAACAGCAGCAGGAATAAATCAATGTAAGCATCTACTCCTTTATACTCATAAGGAACATCGTACAGTTGAAAAATAAATATCGGAGAAGCAAAAGCAGGGATATTCACCAAGAAAATGCCTAACAAAGCAATACCCCGAATAATATCAAGAGCAGCAAGGCGTTCGTTAAGGGGAAGTGGAGAAGGATTCATCACTCTCGCTCCTTTTGGTTAGATATGTACATCTTAACACGACAGCGGCGAAAAAATAGGGGGAAATACAAAAAAATAAGCGAAAAGATTTATAGCTTTATGAACAAAAAAGTTGGATAATAATGGTATAGTTATCCATATTAAATACGAAAGGTGGAGAAAAGGATGAAAACAGCACTTGTGCTAGGTGGAACTCGTTTTTTTGGAAAAAATTTAGTTCAGACGTTGCTCTCTAAAGGAGTAAAGGTTACGTTAGCAACGCGAGGTAAAACGCCGGATGATTTCGGCAACCGAGTTGATCGAATTTTTCTTGATCGTGTAGAAAAAGATTCTGTAATCGAAACAACACGAGGACGAAAATGGGATGTTATCTTCGATCAAATATGTTATTCTTCACACGGCGCAGCTATTGCTGTTGAAGCTTTTCGTCATAGTACGAGTCACTATGTACTAACCTCAACTCTTTCAGTATACGGTTCTTTAGAAAAAACGTGTTATGAAGAAGATTTCGATCCATACAAGTATCCCATTTCATATACACGTCGTGAAAATATTTCCTACCAAGAAGGAAAGCGCCAAGCCGAGGCTGTATTCTTTCAAAAAGCACCGTTTTCGGTAACGGCCGTGCGTTTTCCAATTGTAATGGGAAAAGATGATTATACGGATCGTTTACGTTTTCACGTAGAAAAAATTATGCATGAAGAAGAAATTGGTGTACCGGCTATCGAAGCAGAAATGAACTTTATTTCACAGGAAGAAGCAGGTGAATTTTTAGTCTGGTGTGCAGAGCAGAAGCTAAAAGGGCCGATTAACGCTTGTGCAAATGGTACCATTTCGCTCAAAAATTTATTTTCATATATTGAACAAGCAGCGAATAAAACAGCAAAAACAACCTCTCGTTTAACAGACGAAAATAGTTCTCCTTACGGAGTAGATCATTCTTGGACGATGAGCAATGAAAAAGCTAGCTTTTGGGGATATTCATTTACAAACCTGCAGGACTGGCTGCCATCATTAATCAAAGCTTTCGTTGAAAGCGAAAAGAAAGTACCTTTAAGCTAGAAAAAACGAAGACTGCGCTGTTTAGCAGTCTTTTTGCTGTGACAAGCAGAACATTTTTATTTTATACATAAAAAGGGTACGCTAGGTACACATCATTATATAGAAGGAAGAAGGATTAACTATGGCAAAACATCACTTTCATTTGCAAGCAAATTGGCCAGGAGGCCGAAATGAAGTAGGTACAATTGAATCGGGACAATTAAAAACAAAAATTTCCATTCCACCAGAAATGGACGGACCAGGAGTGGGAACAAATCCAGATGAAATGCTGCTAGGGGCAGCAGCCACGTGCTACATCATCACGCTTGCAGCGATGTTCGAAAGAAGCGGAATCCGTCAGGAGGCTTTAACGATGGAATCAGAAGCTATTGTGGACGTGACGAATGGTGTATTCACATACGAAAAAATTATTCATAAACCTCATGTTATCATCACATCTGAATTTGCGGCTCAAGAAGAAAAAATCAGTCGACTTATAAAAAAAGCAGAAACATCCTGTATGATTTCAAGAGCCATTCAAGGAAATGTTGAGATTGAATTAGAGCCTCAGCTCACAGTAAAAGCGTAATGGACCCATTACGCTTTTCTTATGTTTATTTCTAAAAAAGCACATTTAAGATTGTAAAATACTCAAATTTGAATATAATAATTTAAGTAGCTATCATTTCTGTTCATCAAAAAGATGACGCGAAAGGAGGAACTGAAATGGTTTCATCAGAAAAAAATATTCGTTTTATCGTAGCAGGATTGCTGCTCGGTATTTTCATGTCAGCCATGGATAATACCATCGTAGCGACGGCTATGGGGAAAATCATTTCTGATCTAGGCGGGTTAGATAAGTTTGTTTGGGTTACGTCCGCTTATATGGTTGCCGTGATGGCAGGTATGCCGATATTTGGTAAACTATCTGATATGTACGGCCGTAAACGGTTTTTTATTTTTGGATTGACGGTATTTTTACTTGGATCTGCATTGTGTGGCCTAGCGCAAAGCATTGTGCAGCTAAGTATTTACCGGGCGATTCAAGGAATTGGAGGAGGAGCGCTTCTTCCGATTGCTTTTACCATTGTATTTGATATTTTCCCTCCCGAAAAGCGCGGGAAAATGACGGGATTATTGGGTGCCGTTTTCGGCTCAGCAAGCGTATTTGGTCCGCTTCTTGGTGCCTACATTACGGAATACATCAGCTGGCACTGGGTGTTTTATGTGAACGTGCCGATTGGACTTTTATCGTTATTTTTTATTGTGCGCTTTTATAAAGAATCAAAAAGTCATAAAAAACAAAAAATTGACTGGGCTGGTGCAGCCACTCTTGTAATTTCAGTAGTCAGTTTAATGTTTGCTCTTGAGCTTGGAGGAAAAGAGTACGAGTGGTCTTCTCCGCAAATTTTATCTCTTTTTGCTATCTTTGCTGTGGCGCTATCACTCTTCTTTTTTGTGGAAAAACGCGCGCAAGAGCCGATTATTTCGTTTTGGATGTTCAAACGCCGTTTGTTTGCAACATCACAAATTCTCGCTTTCTTATACGGAGCAACGTTTATTATTTTAACAGTATTTATTCCTATTTTCGTTCAAGCTGTTTACGGAGGTTCTGCTACAAATGCAGGTTTAATTTTAACTCCGATGATGTTAGGGTCGGTAGCAGGAAGTGCGATCGGCGGGATTTTTCTAACAAAAACAAGCTTTCGAAACTTAATGATTATGTCCGTTTTTTCATTTGCAGTAGGAATGTTTTTATTAGGAACAATGGAACCTGATACACCTCGTTGGATGCTAACGGTATTCATGATTTTGACTGGGTTTGGCGTAGGATTTAGCTTTTCTCTTTTACCAACTTCGTCAACGCATAAGCTGGATCCACAGTTTAGAGGTTCTGCCAACTCCACAAACTCATTTGCGCGTTCCTTAGGAATGACGCTGGGAGTTACGATTTTTGGAACGATTCAAAGCAATACATTTACAAATGAGCTGCAGCGCAATTTTCAAGGGATGGGAAATGGATCTCAAGGAGCATTCTCTCAAATAGGAGATCCGAGTGCAGTTTTTCAATCAAGCGCTCGAAACAGCATTCCGCCTCAAATATTAGATAAGATTGTTGATGCTATGTCTACATCGATCACGTATGCATTTATGCTTGCTCTTATTCCAATTGCAGTAGCTATTATTACTGTCTTTTTAATGGGAAATGAACGAGTGGAAGTTCCCCCTAAAAAGCGGGTAGAAGCTAAGGAACCTGCAGCTCAAAAATAGAAAAGGCACGAATTTATTCGTGCTTTTTTTACTAAATAAGATGCATGTCAAGAGGTGAAAGGTGTTATGAGTGTTAAATTAGTCATACTGGGCTTATTAATGGAAGGAAATAAGCACCCTTATGAAATTCAGCAAACCATTAATGAAAGACAAATGAAGCACTATATTAAACTTGCAAGCGGTTCTTTATATTACGCTTTTGATACGCTCGAAAAAGATCAGTTGGTGAAAGTAGTCGATGTGATTCGAGAGACGAACAGACCTGAAAAGACCGTTTATTCTATCACGGATGCAGGAAGAGAAGAATTTGAGCGCCTTTATTTTGAACAGCTGTTAAAAAAAGAGCATATGCATAGACCTGTTTATGCTGCTCTTTCATTTACTTCTTACGTCGATCAAAAAAAAGTGGCTTCTGCTTTAGAAAAAAAGATTGAGGAAACGGCAGCTTATTTAGAAAAAATGCAAAATTTGTACCAAGTTAAAAAGGTGGATCATTCCATTGCAAATCTGTCGATCATTATGCGCACGATTATGCATTTGAAAGTAGAACTAACTTGGTTCACTCATTTACTCGAAGCGGCGAAAAGCAGCAAGCTTACAGAAGTAGATGATGGTTATTTTAAAGACGTTGAAAAAATCGTAGATGAGTTTTAAAAAAAGAAGCAAAACGCTGCTTCTTTTTTTAATGGTCATAAAATATATTTCAAGCAATTTAATTTTGCCAAAAGCTAGGTCAATAACAATTAATTAACACCTGATTCGACCTTTAATCAGCTTTACTTATAAAACGCTTTCAAAAAGTAGTAAGACTATTAAAAAAGTAAAAAAAATTAAAGAAATATAGCGATTTCATTTTGATTGACGAGTAAAAGAGTGGTAAAATATAAGCAGATATCAGATACACACGCAGTGAGATTTATCACTCGTTGTAAAGATGTCAGACGATAAGGTAATCGACATTCAAAATGGAAAGATTGTTGAGTACGACAATTATTATAACTCGTTGGGGGTTTTATCATGGGTAACGAAACGTCGAATAGAGGGGAGCCTTGGCAAGGATTTTTGGGTCCGAACTATGGCTATGTATTAGAACAGTATGAGTTATATGAAGAGCAGTCAGATCTAGTAGATCCAGACTTAAAAGAATTATTTGATTATTGGGGTGCTCCTCCATTAAACGAAAGTGAGCAGGTTCAGCAAGCTGAATACGCACAGGCTGCACCTTCAGCTAACACATCTAAAATTGCATCGGCTATTAAGCTAGCGGAAAACATCCGTGCTTATGGTCATCTATACGCGTCAATTAAGCCTCTTGAAAGCGAGAAGAAAGATCCTGTCTTGCTTCACTTGGAAGATTACAATTTAACGCAAGAAGATTTAAAATCAATTCCGGTTGATATTTTATGTACGAATGCGCCATCACACGTCAAAAATGGTTTAGATGCAATTAACTATTTAACAGATGTCTACACAAAAACCATTGCGTTTGAATTCCATCACGTACATAACATGGAAGAGAATAAGTGGCTGACTGATATGGTCGAGTCAGGTGCTATTTTCCAACCTCTTTCAAATGAGAAAAGAACTTCTGTATTAAAGCGTTTAACAGAAGTAGAAGGCTTTGAACAATTTTTACACCGTACATTTGTCGGACAAAAACGCTTTTCTATTGAAGGCGTAGATATGCTAATTCCACTTGTAGATGAACTGATTGCACGCTCAGTGGAAACAAGCCCCAAAACGGTCAATATTGGTATGGCTCACCGTGGACGCTTAAATGTATTAGCACACGTATTAGGCAAGCCGTATGAAATGATTTTTGCAGAATTCCAGCATGCACCTAACAAGGAATTAGTTCCTTCAGAAGGTTCAATCGGTATCAACTATGGCTGGACGGGAGACGTAAAATATCACCTGGGTGCCGACAAACAAATTAAAGCAGAGAACACAGTTCGAGCTCGTTTGACATTGGCTAGCAACCCTAGTCACTTGGAGTTTGTTAATCCGGTTGTGGAAGGGTTTACAAGAGCAGCTCAAGATGAGCGTGATGTGAATGGATACCCAAAACAAGATGTGAAAAAATCGTTCGCGATTTTAATTCACGGAGATGCTGCGTTCCCTGGTGAAGGTATAGTACAAGAAACGCTGAACTTAAATCAATTGACTGGTTATCAAACAGGTGGAACAATCCACATTATTGCTAACAACATGATTGGATTTACAACAGAAAGCGTCGATTCTCGTTCAACAAAATATGCAAGTGACTTAGCAAAAGGGTTTGAAATTCCAATTGTTCACGTAAACGCGGATGATCCGGAAGCCTGTTTAGCTGCTGCTTATTTTGCTTATGAGTATCGCAGACGTTTTAACAAAGATTTCTTGATTGATTTAATTGGATACCGTCGATTTGGCCACAATGAAATGGATGAACCGTCTGTAACGCAGCCGAAGATGTATGAAATTGTGACAAAACGTCCAACCGTTCGTGCTATGTATGCAAAGCAGCTCGAAGAACAAAACGTTATTCAAAGCGGTCAAGCAGATCAAATTAATGAAGAGTTACAAGCGAAGTTAAAAGCAGCTTATGAGAAAGTACCGCCAAAAGCTGAAAAACAACATAGAATTATGGAAATGCCACAAGCAGTCTTCAAAGGAATTTCAGATATTGATACATCTGTTACAAAAGAAGAGCTGTTTGAAGTGAATCAAGAGCTAGTGAAATATCCTGAAGGATTTAACGTATTCCCAAAACTTGATCGCATCTTATCTAAACGTGCCAAAGCGTTTGAAGAAAATGAAAGCGTAGATTGGTCATTGGGTGAGGCATTTGCATTTGCTACGATTTTAAGAGACGGCACGCCAATTCGTATTACAGGCCAAGATTCTGAACGTGGTACGTTTGCACATAGACATCTTGTTCTTCATGATCATAAGACAGGGGATGTTTACTCACCACTACACGCAATGAAGAACGTAAGCGCTTCCTTTGATATTCGTAACAGTCCATTATCAGAAGGATCCGTTCTTGGATTTGAATACGGCTATAATGTATTTGCTCCTGAAACGTTTGTTCTTTGGGAAGCACAGTTCGGTGATTTTGCCAATGCAGGTCAAGTTATTATTGACCAGTTTATTGCAGCAGGCCGTGCTAAATGGGGACAAAAATCTGGAATGGTCTTATTGCTGCCACACGGCCATGAAGGTCAAGGGCCAGAACACTCAAGCGCTCGTCTAGAACGTTATTTACAGCTAGCTGGTGAAAACAACTGGACAATCGCAAACGTAACAAGCGCTGCGCAATATTTCCACTTACTTCGACGACAAGCTGCCATTTTACAGCGCGAAGAAGTAAGACCGCTAGTAGTTATGACACCAAAAAGTTTGCTTCGTAATGCTTTTAGTGTGTCAAACCTTGAAGAGTTTACGAAAGGCTCTTTCCGCTTAGTAGTAGAACAGCCTGGATTAGGCAAAAAAGAAGATGCAGTTGAACGAATCGTTCTGTGCAGCGGAAAAATCAGCAGTGAATTAACGGAACGCTTAAACAAAGCAGAAGATGATAAAGATTGGCTACACGTTCTTCGTCTAGAACAAATTTATCCGTTCCCAAGACGCGTAATTGCTGAAATCTTTGCTCGCTATAAAAATTTAAAAGAGATTGTCTGGTTACAAGAAGAGCCGGAAAACATGGGCGCATGGAACTATGTAGAAGATCGACTGCGTGAAGTAGCACCAGAAGGAGCTACTGTTGACTACATCGGTCGCACAAGACGCTCAAGTCCAGCTGAAGGAGATCCAACAGTTCACAGACAAGAACAAGAACGTATTTTACAAGATGCATTAACTAAAAATGAAATTGCTAACGACGTTGTTACACGATAAGGAAGGGGAATGAACCATGGGAGAGATTAAAGTACCGGAATTAGCAGAATCAATTTCTGAAGGAACAGTTGCACAGTGGCTAAAACAAGTAGGAGATTTCGTTGAAAAAGGCGATTATATCGTTGAACTTGAAACAGATAAAGTTAACGTTGAAATTACAGCTGAAGACTCTGGTGTGTTAACGGAACTTCTTGCTGGCGAAGGCGACACGGTGCAAGTTGGTGAAACAATTGCACGTCTTGAAGCGAAAGAAGGAGCTTCAGCACCAGCAGCACCAAAAGCTGAAGAAAAACCAGCAGAGGAAGCACCAAAACAAGAAGCGGCTCCAGCTCAGCAAAAAACTGTTGAAGAAGTAGCGCCAGCAGCTGAAGCGCCTCAGCAAGGAAATCAAAAACAATGGCTAATTGCTTCTCCTGCAGCGCGCAAAGCAGCAAGAGAACGCGGGATTAAGCTAGATCAAGTGCCAACTACTGATCCTCTTGGCCGTGTGCGCAAACATGATATTGATTCGTATGCAGACCAAAAATCAAATGAGCAAAAGCAGCAGGCACAAGCAAGTAAGCCAGCTAACCCGGTATCTCCGTCTCCAGCGGCAAGTGAAAATAGCGACAAACCTGTTGAACGCGAACGTATGTCACGTCGTCGTCAAACAATTGCCAAACGTCTTGTTGAAGTTCAGCAAACAGCGGCTATGCTGACAACGTTTAACGAAGTAGATATGACTGCTGTTATGGCTCTTCGCAAACGACGCAAAGACAAATTCTTTGAACAGCACGACGTAAGACTTGGCTTTATGTCATTCTTTACAAAAGCAGTAGTAGCAGCACTTAAAAAGTATCCATTATTAAATGCTGAAATTCAAGGAAACGAGTTATTAATTAAAAAATTCTATGATATCGGTATTGCTGTGTCAGCTCCAGACGGTCTTGTTGTTCCAGTTGTACGTGATGCTGACCGCAAAACATTCGCTGGTATCGAAGGATCTATCGTTGATTTGGCGAAAAAAGCGCGCGACAACAAATTAGCATTAAAAGATTTACAAGGTGGAACGTTCACAATTACAAACGGCGGCGTATTCGGTTCATTAATGTCTACACCAATTTTAAACGGGCCTCAAGTTGGGATTTTAGGAATGCATAAAGTTCAGCTTCGTCCGGTAGCAATTGATGAAGAGCGTATCGAAAATCGTCCGATGATGTACATTGCACTTTCTTACGATCACCGTATCGTTGACGGCAAAGAAGCCGTAAGCTTCCTAGCTACTGTTAAAGAACTATTAGAAGATCCAGAATCTTTATTACTAGAAGGTTAATAAAAAGAACCTGCTATTTTCTTAGAGAATAGCAGGTTCTTTTATGTTCGCTTAATGCCTGCAACATAAGCAGGACCCAAAAAAGTCATGCTAGCGAGTGTCAGAGCCATTTCTCGCGGTGACTGCTTCATATCTTGTTCTAGCCAGTGCTGAATGACTCCAAGGTGCGCTGACGTTACATAAGACATTAAATGTTCAAGTGGAACAAGCGGAGGCGTTTTATTATCCATAAGCTCTAATTTTTCCAGGATATTGGTTTTCATGACCTCTTTAATTTTAAGATGAAATCCAGGATTTCCTTTTGGACCAAGCATAACCTGCATAAAACGCGCATTTTCTTGAATATATTCAAAAAGTGCAATAATAAACGGTAAAGGCTGTTCTTTCAAATTAGCAGACACAATCTCATTTGGATTTGCTTTTTTGATAAATTCTTTTATCTCTTGAATGACTTCATTTTCGCTTTTTTCAAGCAAATCGTATTTGTCTTGGTAGTGTAAATAAAAAGTTCCGCGATTAATATCCGCTTTTTTCGTCAAATCCCTGACCGTTACGCCTTCAAACCCTTTCTCCTCCATTAATTCTGTCAAAGCATCTCGGATAAATCTTTTCGTTCGAATAATTCTGCGATCTGTTTTTGAATTCCCCACAGCTTTTAAACACCTACTTTTTTCTTTAATAATGAACAGTTATATGCTTTGTGTTAAGTAATCGACATTCCCGCTATTATTGCATATTGAGAATACAGGTAAATTCATTATAATTTACATAGTGATCACTAATCAACATCATGTACATTATCTTTTCGTTAACGTGTATATCCTTAAAACATAAAGGGGAGATCTATATGAAATTAGGTAATCAAAAGCTTATATATTTTTCACCAATTATAGTAGTAGCTGTTATTTTTATCTTTATTCTAACCTTAATTCCTTCGGCAAGCTCAGCACCTAAGAATTTGCCAATTGCATTCGTAAATGCTGACGAAGGAATGACAGTTCCAGCAAAGGGTAATGTAAATATAGGAAATCAAATGGAACAAAATATGAAGCGGGCAAGTACTGAACAATCTTTAATTAAATGGATTTTTGTCCCAAATACTAAAGAAGTTGAAAAAGGGTTAAATAATCAAAAATACTATGGGGCGCTTATCATTCCAAAAGATTTCACCAAAAAACAGGCGACTCTTCAGACGGCTCAGCCTGATGCACCTGCTATTAGATTATTAGTGAATCAAGGAATGAATACAGCTGCTTCAACACTAGCAAGTCAGGTGCTAAACGGGTCAGTCGATAAGATGAATGAAAATATGCGCTTGCAGCTAGTGAAAAGATTTGAACAAAACGGAACGCAACTAAGTGCAAACCAAGCATTAGCACTCGCTGCACCGATTCAAAAGACAGTGATAAACGTAAACGAAACAGGGACTCATAGTGTCAACGGAAATGCTCCCGTTTCATTATTTCAGCCGCTGTGGATGGCAAGTATAGCCGGTGCCGCAATTGTCTTCCTCAGCATCCAAAAAATCACGTTTTCTTCTCGTAAAGAGAAAATCGTTAACCAAGTAGGAGTCGTAATCATTGGGGTTATACTTGCTTTAGCTGCTGGTTTCGGGTTATCGTGGCTGGCTGAAGTAGTTGGAATAAGCGTTCCTTCATTTTTGGATACAGCACTATTCTTAGCTATTGCTTACTTCAGTTTTTTCACCTTGATATCAGCCGTACTTTCATGGCTAGGACTAAAGGGACTCCCGATTTTCGTTATTGTTCTATTTTTTGGCGCACCTTTGCTTTCAATGGCCCCGGAAATTATGCCTGATTTTTATAGAGAGTGGATTTATCCATTGCTGCCAATGAGATTTATGGTAGATGGCGTAAGAGAATTATTTTTCTTTGGAGAACATCTGACATGGAATCATTCTGTATCTGCTCTAGCTCTTATCTCTTTAATAAGTTTATGTGCTCTGTTTGCTTCTGCTTTACCTGTATCTTCTGTAAATAAAGAGGAGTCTCGCTCAATATAAAAGATACTGTAACTGAATGAAAAGGAGAGATGATGATGAATCCACAAATCTTAATCGTTGGTGCCGGCCCTACTGGCCTCGTTATGGCCTACAATTTAGCCAGACATAACATTCCTTTTCGAATTATTGACAGAAGCGCCGGGCCTGGGCAAGCCTCCCGGGCAATGGCTATTTTACCGCGAACCCTTGAATTTTATCAGCAGTTCGGTTTTGCAGATGAAGTCATAAAACGCGGGATTAAGATGGAAGATGTATATGTCCGAGTAAAGAAGAAAATAAAAGCAAAAGTTCATCTAGGATCTTTAGGAGAAGGATTAAGTCCTTTTCCTTTTGTTCTTACATTTCCACAGGATGACCACGAGCGGTTTCTGCTTGAAAAATTAAAAAATCTTGGGATTGAAGTAGAATGGAAGACAGAGTTACTATCTCTAGCTGAACACGGAGAAGGGGTAAAAGCTTTATTAAAAGCTCAGCAAGAGGAAACCGCTTATTTTAAATATATTTGTGGATGTGACGGAGCACACAGTACAGTTCGTAAACAACTGAAGATAGAATTTAAAGGAGAAAAATATAAACAGCATTTTTATGTGATGGATGTTCACGGCTCTGGTGAAGTGATGAAGGATCAAAAAATCAGTATTTCATTTAGTAATGAAGAATTTTTGATTTGTATGCCTGTTAGAAGTAAAGGAACGTATCGAATGATCGGCATTATTCCTTCAGCTTTTGAGGATCAAAACGATGTAAAAGCTGAAAACATTCACGCTTTTATTCAACGAACATTTGGTGCCCAGGTTGAGGGTATAAATTGGTTCTCGACATATCATATCCATCACAGAGTAGCAAGTCGTTTCCGACAGGGACGTATTTTTCTAAGTGGAGATGCGGCCCATATTCATAGTCCTGCAGGCGGACAAGGAATGAACACAGGAATTGGAGATGCAATCAACCTTTCATGGAAATTAGCAGCTGTCCTTCAACGCAAAGCGGCACTTTCCATATTAGATACATACGAAGAAGAAAGGTTGCCTTTTGCAGAGCTGCTTGTAAATACAACTGATCGCGCTTTTAAGCGAATGGTGGCACGAGATAAAACGAGTCAATTTTTTAGAAAGCATATCTTTCCGCCTGTACTATCCTTTTTATTTCGTTTCCCTTATCCCCGTCACAAAGCATTTACGATTTTATCTCAAATCCGCATTAAGTATCGAAATAGTGACCTAAGCAGCGGACAAGGGAAAAATGTGCAAAGTGGTGATCGATTACCTTATGTAGAAGGGAATTTTGAATCTTTGCAGTCTTTAAACTGGCAAATACATGTCTATGGAACAGCAGCAGAGAAGCTAAAAAAGAGCATGCAAGAAAAAGACTTCTCCTTGCACGAGTTTTCTTGGAACCCTTACTTAAAGAAAGCAGGGCTTCAAAAAGATGCTCTATACGTTATTAGACCGGATGGATACATTGGTTTTATTAGCAGCGAGCAGCGTATAGATCTACTTCATCAATATTTGAATACTCATAAAATCCTGCCTTTTACAAATGAATAATAACGCTAATAAAAAGCTAAGACAACATGATTTTAGCTGAAAGAAAATTGGATCGATGAATCGAGATTTTTCAAGGAAAATCAACTTTATTCGGATTTTTTTATGTTCATGGTAAACATAGATTTCATCTGTTTAGTTTATTCTAGCGCTTGATTGGAGGGCAAGCCGCAGACTCCTGCGGGAAAAGCGGAACAGGTGAGACCCCGCAGGAGCGCAAGCGACTAGGAGGCTCAGCGGCCGCCCGCGGAAAGCGAAGCCTTGCACGGAAATCAACCGCGGTGTAGCGAGCAGTCAAGCTCATTGACCCCATTTATTCGTCTTTAGATTGAATTGATTTTGTTATGTCTCAATCTATTTATTTTTGTTTACAATTTCGAAACAACTTGGAGATGTTTTTGGGAAAGCTGTTTGATAAGATAGACGAATAGAAATATCAAATGAAAGTACGTGATACATTGAATAAAAGGATTTTAGTAGTTGATGATGAAAAAAGTATTGCTACAGCGGTATCTTATGCTTTCAAGCGCGAAGGATATATTGTAGACACAGCATCTGACGGTGAAGAAGCACTTAAAAAAGTAAAAAGCTTTCAACCTGACGTGATGATATTAGATGTGATGATGCCGAAATTAACCGGCTATGAAGTATGTCGAAAACTTGAGAATCGAAGAGGAATGGGGATTATCTTGTTAACGGTTAAAAATGATATCGTCGATAAAGTTCTAGGTTTAGAGTTAGGCGCTGATGATTACATGACCAAGCCGTTTGATGTAAGAGAACTTGTAGCTAGAGCTAAAGCGCTTGTTCGGCGAATAGAAAAAAATGAAGCTCCTGAAGCTGTGGGAGAAATCACGGTGGGAAAAGTGAAGGTGAACTTAATTCAGCGCACGTTACATGTTGCCAATGAGTTAGTTAAGCTTACACCAAAGGAGTTTGATCTTATTGCTTTATTACTTGCCAATTTAGAGAGAGTATACACACGAGAAGATTTACTAGATCTTGTCTGGGGGATGGATTATGCAGGCGGTACACGTACGGTAGACATTCACATGCAGCGCCTTCGAAAAAAAGTAGGAGAAGCAGAGCCTTATTTGCTTCAAACGGTATATGGGGTTGGATATAAAGCGACAGCAGGGATCAATGAATGAAAATCAGCCTAAAAGCTAAGATGGGGCTCGTTCTTGCTTTTTTAATTATTTTAACAGTAACCGTACTGAGCGTACTTGTGTTAAAAGGAATTGAGACAAATCAGCGTGATCAGCTAGAAAGTGAACTTATTCAAAAAAGCAAAGCAGCCGAGCAGACGATTCATCAAAGTTATGTAACCGGTGACCCGTCTTTGAATACAGATTCTTTTCTTCAGCAAAAAGGACAGCGTCTTGCATCTTCGATTGCATCACAAAGCGGAATGCAAACAGTCCTATATAATCAAAAAGGACAGGAAGCAGGAAGCTCTATTCCCATCGGCCAAAAAGATGTGGATGTTTCTGATACGCTTAGCTATGCTTTGAAAGGAAAAATAGCCTATCAAATCTCGGGTTCTTCCCTTATTTACTTTGCACCTGTGTCAATCGATAATCAATTTATTGGAGCCATTCGTTTTGACCATTCCCTAAAAAATAATCAGCAGTTTATAGCTGACATTAGGCACCTATTTCGTACTTGGGGAACGATTGCAGCAGCAGCAGCTTTTTTTATTGGCTACGCTTATTTTTACCGCATTGCTTCGCTTATTGCTAGCCTTCAAAAAACTTCACAGCAGATTCGAAAAGGTCGTTATTTAACCGACCTGCCGTTCAAACGGCGCGATGAACTCGGGGAGCTCAGTCAAGGCTTGTTTTTTATGAGTACGTCGATTGAAAAAAATATCGATCAAATGAATGAAGAAAAAAGAAAGCTTGAGTTCGCTATTTCGAAACTGCAGTCTCTTGAACAGCAGCAAAAGCAGTTTATCGGTAACATCAGCCACGAATTTAAGACGCCTTTAACATCGATCAAAGCTTATGTTGACTTACTTGATATGTATCGAGATGATCCTCAACTTACGGAAGACGGCGTGCAAAATATTCGTAAAGAAACGAATCGCCTTCATGAAATGGTAGATAAAATCTTAAAACTTTCAGCGCTTGAGAAATATGATTTCGAGCAGCGGCCAGAGCAAGTTGAATTGAAGCGGCTTCTAGAAGACATATGCGATCGTATGAAAGGAAAAGCAGCTAAATTTGATTTGACTCTTCATACAAATATAAAAGAAGCAGTTGTTTGGGCTGATCGTGAAAGCTTAATACACATTTTTATCAATTTAATTGACAATGCTATTAAATATAATGAACCAGGCGGAAAAGTGGAAGTAACGTCTTATACTTTAGAGAATTCTATTATTGTAGATGTAGCTAACACCGGGATAGGGATTCCACCCGAAGCAGAAGAAAAATTATTTCAACCATTTTTCACCGTAAATAAAGATCGGTCGCGTTTATCCGGAGGTACAGGCCTTGGCTTAGCATTAGCCAAAGATTTAACTGAAAAGCAAAAAGGCGTTATCAAGCTGCATCATTCTGATTCTAAATGGACGATTTTCAAAGTGTCGTTTCCTTTGAAAACAGAGAAATGAGTTAGCTAAAAGGAGTGAACCGTTATTGAAACGGTATAGATTAATGATATGTATAGCAAGCACTTTTCTTATTTTAGCATCATGCGGACAAAAAGAAAGCCGCAGAGAAACCGTTGAAAAACCCGACAAGAAAATTACTGTATTGGACGAAGTAGATAAAGATGGAAAAATAGAAGTGAAAGACGTTCAGGATATTAACGGCGTAAGGGCGTTTCAATTTTTAAACGAAAACACAATGATTGTTAGTAAAAAAAACAAACAATTTCGTTCGAACGATTTCGGTCCCAAAAAGGTATATGCACAGAATCTAGCTACTTATAATCTAAAAAACAAGTCTACTTTTGTGTTGCATCCAAGCAATGAAATTCAACATGCGGCAAAGCTTTCTCCGAATGGTGAATTTCTTTTTTACAAAGTAGCAAAAGGCGAAGATACATTTGGTTATATAATGAACGTTCAAACAAAAAAAACAGTTAAAATAAAGAATGTTCTTCTCTATCCATCAAGCGGAGAGTGGCTTAATAATTCAGAAGTAATGTTTATTACAATGGAAGGAAAGCTTTCTAAAGCAAATGTAAAAGGAGAAGCAGAACCTCTGTTGCACAGAGACGATCGAATCTTAGATGCAGTTAAAGGAATAGGTGGCATTTATTATATTGGTGTAAACAACCAGCTTTTTTTTCTTCATAACGAACAGACGGACCCTGAAAAAATCCGAGATAATGTGGTTTCTATTATCCCGTCTCCAAACGGAAAACAATTAGCGCTCGTTCAGCAAAAAGATGCCCAAACGAGAACGCTGTCTATCACAGATTTAAAAGGATCCGAAGCTTTTCAGCTTGCTCTGTCCACTCAAATTTTTGGTGTAAGCTGGTCTCCCGACGGTTCGAAATTAGCTTATAACTTTATTTCTGAAAAAGAGGGAGATAAAGGGATATTCATAGCAGATGGATTAACAGGAGATGTTACACACTTAAACGTAAATTTAGACTATGCTGCAGATCAGCTTGCCTGGAGTCAATCAGGAAGTAAACTAGTTGCATCGAGCTTTACGCAAAATCAAGTTCATACGTATATTATCTTTTTAAAATGAGGCTGAGACAAAAGTAGTTTCATTAAAGTGAAACACGAACTATCTATCAAAAATGGATAAATAGTTCGTGTTTTTTTTATAATCATGGTGAACGCAGGTGCTTCTAGCTGTTGGTTGGAGGGCAAGGCGAAGACTCCTGCGGGAACAACGGAACAGATGAGACCCCGCAGGAGCATGAGCGACGAGGAGGCTCATCGGCCGCCCGCGGAAAGCGAAGCCTTGCACGGAAAGCAACAGCGTTCGAGCAAGCAGTCCAGATCGTGTATCCAGATTGTTCGTCTGTGGGTTGGGTTCATTTCGTTATGTCTCAGCCTCATTTCTATTTTTTACACCTTAAATTTTTTTAAGAGTGTTTACAAGTTTGAAACAACTGAATAACAAACAGAAACATTTATATTTTATCCTTTCTTTACAGGCTTTTGTAGCCCATCAAAAGCCGTTTGAAAGGAGTAAGACATCATGAAATACTTTTTATTTATTTGTTCTTTAGCTTTTACGCTGATGATAGCAGGGTGCGGAACAAACAATTCTTCATCAAAGCCTGCCAGAGAATTTACAAAAAATGGACAGGCTCAAAAACTAGAAAACTCATCAGCTTCTTCATCTTTAACGAAACCTAATGTAGACGAAACAGTGGTAATAGCGAATCCCGAATCCGTTACGGCTTTAGTTAATAAAAAGCATCAGCTTCCTGAATCCTATCAGCCTTCCGATTTAGTCTATGCTGACGTTCCATTTATCTTCAACGAAAAAATAGAAAAACGAATGCTTAGAAAGTCTGCGGCACAAGCACTTGAAGAACTTTTCCGAGATGCCGAAAAAGAGGGAATCAGCTTACTTGGTGTATCCGGTTATCGATCTTACGAGCGTCAAAAAGAGCTTTTTGCATTTTATGCAACGCGAGACGGTGAAGAACAAGCACGCACCTATAGCGCCTATCCTGGAACAAGTGAACACGAAACGGGACTAGCAATCGATGTCACGGGAGGAAGTGGAATGTGTGCTGCAGCAGACTGCTTCGCTGATACACCAGAAGCTCATTGGCTTTCAAAAAATGCCTATCAATACGGATTCATTATTCGATACCCTGAAGGCGAAGAGCAGGTTACCGGCTATAAATACGAACCATGGCACCTTAGATATGTAGGGAAAAAAGCAGCCGCATCCATTTTTAATCAATATGCAACGTTAGAAACCTATGCAAGTAAGAAAAAAGTTTAATCAAAAGTTCTATAACTAGAGAACGAAGGAAAGAAAAATCAAAAGTCAGGTTTATCACTCTCACATATGATACAAACTGATACTATAACATGCTTGCTATAGAGGAAGGGTATCAATGTATAAAGATATTGCGATTGAACTGATATGTGGATTTTTAGCGCTATTTATTATGCTGAAGCTTTTAGGTAAGACACAGTTTGCTCAAATCACTCCGTTTGACTTTATTACAACGCTTGTCCTGGGAAATATTGTGGGGGATGCAGCTCTTGAAAAAGGAGTAGAGTTAACTGAAATTCTTTATAGCGTTTTGATTTGGGGGCTTTTGATCTACGCAGTGACAAAGCTATCTCAAACCTTTACAGGGTTTAGGGGAATTCTTGAAGGAAAGCCTTCAATGATTATTTATAAAGGGAAAATTCTTTATAAAGAGCTTAAGAAAAACAACTTGGACTTGAATCAGCTTCAGCATCTAATGAGACAGCAAGGGTATTTTTCACTGTATGAAGCAGAATACGTCATTTTAGAAACAAATGGAGAGGTGAGCGTCGCTCCTAAACACGAATTCGGCCCTCCAACGAAAAATGATTTAAACATCCCTTATTCTCAAACCAATTTACCTATCGCTTTAATCATGGATGGAAAAGTAGTGCCTGGCAATTTAAAAGAAGCCAACGTAGATGAAAAGTGGTTAAAAAAACAGCTTGCAATCAAGAAAATAAAGGAATACAGCGAAGTTTTTTATGCTGAATGGCAGCAAGAGCGAGGACTAGAAATAACAAAATTTTAAAAGAGGCTGAGACATAAACTACATTCATCTCACCTAAAGACGAACAAATAGGAGAAATGAGCTAAATCGCTTGAGACACCGCTGTTGATTTCCGTGCAAGACTTCGCTTTCCGCGGGCGGCCGGTGAGCCTCCTCGTCGCTTATGCGCCTGCGGGGTCTCACCTGTTCCGCTTTTCCCGCAGGAGTCTTCGTCTTGCCCTCCAATCATCAGCTAAAAGCATTCACATACATAAAACCTGCGTTCACCCTATCAATAAAAAATCCGAACGAGTTGGATTCTTTATCAAGAATCTCAATTCATCGTTCGGATTTTCCTTTAACTAAAATACTTTTGTCCTAGCCTCTCCTAGCTTCCTTTTAGCAGCTTAGCAAAATCTTCAATCGTTGTAGAATACGTGACGTACAGACGAGGAATAAGATAGTTTTCATTCTTTTGTCCGCTTTCAGTAAAAAAATTTGGAATCGTTGAAAGACCAAATGTATAATTCTTTTTTGTTTCGTCGACTACGCGGCTATTGACCTTTCCATAGGGGTAAGCAACAGCAATAACTGGCCTGCTCGTAATGGCTTCAATTTTTCGTTTTGAATCAGCTAGCTCATAGGATAAATTTTTCGTCTTAGTTAAATCCGGATGAGTAGCGGTATGAGACTGAATAGAAAAAAAACCTGAATCAACAAATTTTTTTAAATCCGCTGGCGACAAACGGTTGGGACGGCCGATAAAATCTGAAATCACAAAAATTGTAGCCGCTGGATGAAATTGAGGGCTGGCTGCTCTTTGAAAAATAGGCAAGATAGTAAGATTATTTTTATATCCATCGTCAAATGTAATAAATATAGGTTTTTTCACACGCTTTAGTTCCTGCCATTTTTCAAATGTTAGCGGCGTATATCCTTGCTTTTTAAGATAAAGAAGCTGTTTCTCGAAATTTTCAGGCGTCACATACAGTTCTTTTTCCCCGTGGCCTGTGTAGGCATCAATAGAATGGTAAATCAGGACTGGCACTTTCACTTGGCTAAAAGCGGGGGAAGGGAAAATAACAGTTAGCACTAAGATAACAAAAACCGAAATTTTTCTCATAACAATCCTTTCTGTTGCACAGTGGTGACGAGACTGTTTTAGTATGTCAAAAGAAAAGGAATGTATAAGCCAAGCTTTCTTTTTTACAAATATAAGCCTTCTTTTTTAAATATTTTATGCAGAACCAAATGCTCAGCAGAGTTCACAACTGCAAACTGTTTTTTAGAAAGAGAATGGGGAGAAAAACGCATTAGCTTAGTAAAGTCTGGTGGCAGCGTAGTAGATGAAACATCAGTAGATAGTATCGGGGCAGGCAAAGGTGTTTTCGAGCCGATGTGAAAACCCCAATCTCCAAAAGAGGGAATAATGGTGTGGTAGCTCAACGTATAAAACTGAGAAGCTTTCATCGTCTTATTAATGCTCCAAAAAACGATAGGTGTGTCTCTAGGAGAATTTGACTGACACACGACTAAGCCGCTGCGCGATAGTGAACGTTGGAGAAGTGCGTAAAATTCTTTTGTATAAAGCGCACTTATTTTTTTGTTAGTAGGATCAGGAAAGTCGATAATGATAATATCATAACACGCTGAATTCAAAGAGAGGTAGTCAACAGCATCTTGAATATGAACGGTGACACGAGAATCTTCAAATGAGCGTTGATTTAACTTCTTTAATTCTTCTACATTCATCGCAGCATTTACAACGTCAGCATCTATTTCTACAAGGTCTATTTCTTTAACTTCTTTATATTTAAGGACTTCTCGTAAAGCCAAACCATCTCCACCGCCCAGAATAAGAATACGGCGAGGATTTAAGGAAGCTGCAAAGATAGGATGTACAAGAGCTTCATGGTACGCATGTTCATCTAATGAACTAAATTGCAGCTGTTCATCCAAATACATTCGAATATCAGATGCTTTAATCAGCTGAATATCTTGAATACGGTTTTTTTGATGAAACAAAATGTCATGCTGGCCTGATAAGATCTGCTGTAGACTAACGTGATCTGAGTCATCTCCACGATTGAGGAGACGAGTGCTTTCAGCATGCTGACGATTTTTTGTTGGAGTTTCGGCGTGTTGAATTCCGCGAGAAATCGAATACACAACAGCTTTTTTTGAAGCTAATTGCTTCAGCAACGCATAACCAATTTCAATTATTTCTTTGTCTCCGCACGTATAAAAATCTAATGAAGCGTAGTTTTCCTCCGGCCACGTATGAATAGACAAGTGAGAGGTAGCTAATACGAGAATGCCTGTAATGCCTTGGGGCGTAAACTGGTGAAAGTAACAGTGCAAAACTTCCATCTCTGCATTTAGTGCAGCTTCAACAAGAATTCTCCTTAAAAGTGAGGGGTCGTTTAATATCACTTCATCGCATTCGAACGCATCCATTAGCAAGTGTTCGCCTTTAGTATCCACTACGTCAGCCTCCTTTCTGAGCATTATTTTCACTATCTTATGAAACTTTTTAGAAAAAGGAAACGTAAGCACATTATTTTATGGATATTTTCGGGAAATAACTAGTTATCTTTCCATAGAAAAGAAGCTGGAAAAACGTATTTTCGTTGAAAGGAGATCCGAACAATCAATCGAGATTCTTAATGGAGAATTCAACTCGTTCGGATTTTTTCATTGTGATGGTGAACGTAGATTTACCGTATGTAATAACTGTTAATTAGAGGCAAGGCGAAGACTCCTGCAGGAAAAGCTGAACAGGTGAGGCCCCGCAGGAGTGTAAGCGACGAGGAGGCTCATCGGCCGCCCGCGAAAAGCGAAGTCTTGCGCGGAAATTGACAGCACTAGCTCATTTATCCAATTTGTTCGTCTTTATATTTGATTGATTTCGTTATGTCTCAATCTTTCTACTCTTTATCAGTATTAAACCAGCCTTTTCGCTTGAACCATAGAATTAATCCAAGTGTTATCAGTCCCATGAAGCCAAGCACAAAGAAATAGCCATAGTGCCACTTTAGCTCAGGCATATTTTCAAAATTCATTCCGTATACGCCAACGATAAAGGTAAGGGGAATAAAGATAGATGAAATAACAGTCAGTGTCATCATAATTGAATTCATACGGTTTGAATTAAGAGAAAGATAATTATCGCGCATATCAGACGTCATTTCCCGATTTGATTCAATCATATCGGCTAATTTTAATAAGTGGTCATAGACATCTTTAAAATACCTTTTTTGTTCAGGATGAACATCTAGGCGCTCAGAATTTATAACACGGTACAATAAATCGCGCATAGGCAAAATGGTTCTTCTGATTTTTAGCAAATCACTTCGAAGTGTAAATACATCTTCCATTAAAACAGAGATGGATTTCTTTGCATCTATGTTTTCTATATCATTCAGCTCATCTTCAATCTGATATACAGTGGGGAAATATTCATCTACCACTTTATCCATCACAGAATACGCAAGATAGCTTATCCCTTTTTCTTGAATCGAAGGTGTATGAAGCAGCTTTTCCCATACTTTATCAATTGCAGCTGACGGGTGAAAATGAAAAGTAACCATATAATTTTCGCCGATAAAAAGGTCAACTTCTTCAGCTTCTAACGTTTGACGATTTAACGAATGAAGGACAAAAAAACTGTATCCTTCATAATAATCGAGTTTTGGACGCTGCAGAAAATGAAAGCAATCTTCAATCGCTAACGGATGAAAGTGGAAAGATGATTGAAGCAGCAGCGCTTCTTCTTCAGAAGGGCAGTTAAAGTCAATCCAATAGTACTGAATAGAGGGGTCGTGAATCTGATCTAATTGTATATGTTTCACAAGTTTGTCATCGTTCGTAAGAGCTAACGTTCGTATCATTTGAAAACTCCTTTTTGTTTTTATAGCCATTTTCAATGTAGCATAAAATCATAAACTACACGTATTTTTTTAAAAAATTTTCTTTCTTCTCTTTTTATAAAACTAGTAAGGGGGAAAAAGTTGAATTATAATGATGGTAGTAGCTGGTATGGAAAGGGGAATCGTTTTGAATAAAAATGAAGCACTTCGAATGTTTTTCTTAAAACATGCAGATCAACTGACGGAAGAATGGTATGAAAGCATTGAAGACAATGACCCAGAATCGGTTTATGCATCTACTCATCCGGAAGTCATTTCAGTATTAAAAGGTCAAAATAATGAATTTCATTTATACATAGCCGATGTATTTATAAAAAGTGAAAAAGAATTTTTTGATTCATTTGAAACGTGGATTTTAAAGATTGCGGAAGACGGAGAGCATGTAAGAACGCCTATTCATTATATTATTCGAGAATTTTTCCGAGTTAGAAAACAGTATTTAACATATTTAAATCAATTTGTAGAAGAGTATGAGCAAGATATTACGCAAGAAGAACTAGACGAATGGAACGAATTGATTGTACGCGTGTTTGATATCACCGTTTATAAATTTGTTGAAGAGCACCATCAGCATTCAAGGCGGTTGCTTGAAGCACACAAAGAGCTGATTAATGAGCTGAGTTCCCCAGTTATTCCATTGAGCGATCATATTGCGATTCTTCCGCTTGTTGGGGATATCGACACAGCAAGAGCGCGCCGAATTTTAGAAAATACGCTAACTCGCTGCGCTGAACAGCAAGTGAATCACCTTTATATTGATATTTCAGGAGTGGTTATTGTTGATACGATGGTTGCTCATCAGATTTTCCAGCTGATTGATGCATTAAAATTAATAGGTGTAGAATCAACGATCTCTGGGGTACGTCCTGAAATCGCGATTACCGCTTCTCATTTAGGTTTATCGTTTGAAAATATATCAACAAAATCAACCCTTGCTAATGCGATGGCTTCACGTATGAGGAAATAAAGCGAACAAGAATTACTTTTAATTCTTGTTTTTTTATCTCAATTCATACTTGACATATAGGTTAAAGAGGTATTATGATTTTACTAATTTAATAAATAAAAAGAGTTGTATTACATACGCTAATATAAAAATGCATCTCTGTAATTAGCGGACAAGAATTGAACAAACAATATGAAAACGCTTTATATAGAATACGAGAATATTTAGGAGGAAATGGAAATGAACATCTTATGGTTTTTCCCTACAGCAGGCGACGGACATTATCTAGGCACAACCGAAGGAAGCAGAACAAGTGACATTCACTACTTAAAGCAAATCGCACACGGGCTGGATTATCTAGGATATGACGGCGCTTTGTTGCCTACTGGTTCAAATTGTGAAGATTCATGGGTGATTGCATCGGCACTTGCTTCCGTTACGAACCGACTGAAGTTTTTAATTGCACTTCGCCCGGGTGTCATGTCTCCCACACTTTCAGCACGGATGGCTTCGACATTCGATCAAATGTCAAACGGCCGACTTATGTTGAACATTGTGACGGGAGGAGATCCTGTGGAGCAAGCAACGTACGGTAACTATTTAAGTCATGATAAACGCTATGAGTTAACAGATGAATTTTTAACGATTTGGCGAGATGTAATGGCAGGAAAAAAAGTGGATTATAAAGGAAAACATGTTGATGTAACAGGCGCGTACATTCCATCGCCTCCTGTCCAAAAACCGTATCCTCCGCTGTACTTTGGTGGATCTTCTCCAGCAGGAAAAGAAGTAGGAGCAAAGCATGCAGATGTATATTTGTTATGGGGAGAGCCACCCGCAGTGATTAAAACAAAAATTGATGAGATGAAAGAAAAAGCTGCAAACGAAGGTAGGGACATTCGTTTTGGTATTCGCCTCCACGTTATTGTAAGAGAATCGGAAGACGAAGCGTGGGAATCTGCAGATAAATTAATTAAACATGTTAATGATGATACGATCAAAGCGTTTCAAGATAAGTTTGCCTCATTTGACTCCACTGCCCAAAAAACACAGTCAAGTTTGCACAGCGGCACAAAAGATCGAAGTGCACTGGAGATTGCTCCGAATCTATGGGCTGGAATTGGCTTAGCACGAGAAGGAGCTGGAACCGCTCTTGTTGGAAGTCCTGAAATTGTAGCGGATCGTTTAAAAGAATACAAAGAGCTAGGAATTGATACGTTTATTTTATCAGGCTACCCGCATCTAGAAGAAGCGTATACGTTTGCTGAGCTAGTATTTCCACATATTCAAAAAGAACGAAGCAAGAGATAATTCTTGCTTCGTTCTTTTTGAATCGTAAAAAAATAAATACCCCAGTTGACTTATAGGAATTATAGGTGTATTATAAAGATAGTTCATTTAGTCAGAAAATTTGTGATAAAGGGTGAAGAAAATGGAACGTTATGACGTAATTCAAGGCGCAGAATCTTTTTATTATAAAGGCAACGACATTGGTATACTTGTTTCTCACGGATTTATGGGGACTCCTCAAAGTATGGAATATATCGGAAAAGAATTAGCTGAAAAAGGTTTTACTGTGTACGGTTTGCGACTAACGGGACATGGTACTCACTACTATGATATTGAACAAACAACGTACGAGGAATGGAAGCAAGACTTTTTAAATGGGTATCAGCGTTTGAAGCAAGAATGCCGTCATGTATTTATCTTGGGTCAGTCCATGGGAGGCACTCTCACCTTTCATACAGCAAGCCAAGGATTAGATCTTGACGGAGTTATTGCAATCAATCCGGCTATGACGTCCATTCCTTCAATGGAGCCTTACCGCTCTCGTCATACGCCTCGTTATTTAAAAGAAGATCATCCTGATATTAAGGATCCAAACGTACATGAAATTACGTACGACAAAGTACCAGTGCGCTCTATGCGTGAGCTGCTTTCTTTAATGGACGAAACAAAAGAACGCTTACCTTATGTAACGTGCCCGGCTTTAGTACTAACATCAACCGTTGATAACGTAGTACCCCCTGAGAATTCAGCTTATATCTTAAACCATATTCAATCAGCAGAAAAAAGACAGCACATGCTTCGAAACTCTTACCATGTTGCGTCGATGGATTTTGATAAAGACACAATTGTTGCACAAACGGCACAGTTTGTACAAGCAACAGTTGCCAAAAAAAAAGTGCATGAGCGAATTTTTTAATTTTTAAATTCGCTCCGTTTCTTTTTTACTTCAAGTAAGATAAAATGAATCTTGAATGAAAACAAAGGAGTGTACATACATGATTCATTTAGAATGGAACGATCGTCCGACAATTAAACAAGTAAAATGCATACATACAGATGCAAAAAAATTCGTGGTTGAAAATGTTTTAACAGCAGGAAAAACATATGATGTAAAAAACGAAACAGAAGAATTTTATTTTGTTGTTGATAACACTAGCCAAGTCGGCGGCTTTTATAAAGAATACTTTGAAGGCTAAACAAAAAATCATCGTCTCGGCGATGATTTTTTTGTTGTAATAGAAATGATTAACTGAACTTTACAAACAATGTCTTCTACTTCTCAATGAGAACGAATAAACGTACTTTTAAATAGAATTTCTATATACAATCACTTCGGGAAAAAGCTCTGAGATAAAAATAGGATGTAAGACCTAAATTCTTCCGTTTCTTGTTCTGATTAAAAGGGTAACTGACTATAAATACCCATGACAACAATTATTTTACAATGTAAAATGAAAGCGACGCTTAACAGAAAAAGGAAAAGAGGAGGTCATACGATGAAAAAGCGTAATACAGCAGCTTTTACATTTTTAGCATGGACAGCTTTCATTACAGCACTATTAGCTATGTTTATAGGAATTTATACCTTAGATGCATCATTACCAGTAAAAGGTTATTATGCCGTTGGAACTTTATACTTAACCATGTCTGCTTTTGTGCTCCAAAAAACCATTCGTGATAACGAAGAAGATACGGCGCACGAACGCAAATACGACAAAGCAGAAGAAGAATTGTAAAGCTAAAAAAAAGCATTTTTCTAGCTCCTTGAAAAACATCCCCATTTTTGGGAGATGTTTTTTTATATAAAAAAACAGGGAACTTGTCACTCCGTGTCGTATTAATAAAGAAGGAGGCGATTGAATTGACACAACTAATGATTAATAACGTAAATTTTCACGTTGATATGTTTGAAGAAAAAATGATTACTGATGCGAATACAGGTGAAGAGTTGAAAAGGCTAAACTTTTCTTTTTCGGTTGTAGGCAAAGCAGCTTATGATAAATATGATGCATTTTTTGAGGATCCGTATTTTGAAGTAACAAATATGGAGACAAAAGAAACGCTAACATTAAAAAACATTTCGCATAGCACATTTTATCAGTCACCTGAAATTACAGAGCATACAAATATTGTTTTCAGGGTGAAGCTGCAGCAAGAACCTGTTAAAGAAAAAGAACAAGTGAAAAATGAAAAGCCAACAGAGAGCACGGTAAACGAAATGCTTTTATCTAGAATCAAGTTTAAGGCTCTTGTCGAATTACTTGAAGAAAAAGGACTTTTAACAGAGAGTGAATTGTATACTAAGATTGAAGAAGTAGCAGAACGAGATTTTGATATTCTGCGAGATGAATTAAGTCATTCTAAAAAAGAGGTAAAAGCGTAAAAATACCCCATTCTGCAAGGGGATTTTTTATTTATATCCATTAATTTATAACCCTTTTGATAAATCGTTCATATATTACATCACGATGAAAATAAAAAGGGTGAGGATAATGCCGATTGTTATTAACCATGTAGTGATTCCAAACGTTACAGGAGGAGTCGTTACGTTTGGCGACACGTACTATGTTTCTCCAAAAAGCAACAGTAAAACTGCACAAGGTTCAGGGTCTTCAAATACAGGAATTTGTGTAAATACAAATTCAGGACTTTCTAATACAAATACGCTCGATCCGGATGGTTCTGATCAAAACGGCTTCGGAAACGGATAAGGAGAGATGTTTTACTCTTCTTTCTACACGCCTTTTCAGTATTCGTTTTATCCGTATTTTATACCTTCTTTTGCACGTCCAATTGGATTTGTCGTGTCACCTGATGGAGCGATGGATAACTGGTGGGGCAAAAAACCATCTTGGTGGGGGAAAATTACGCCTTCAGCCGGCGTTTTCCCTCCTGTTACCCAGTACTATACGGGCAGTTTAGTTCCTTATAGTTTAAGGAGCTATTATTAATATAAAAAAGATGTTCGAATTAAGCTACCTTGTTGGCGTCTATTTCCTGAAAATAGGCGTTTTTTTCCGTTTTACTTGATTCAAAGTTATTTTTGCTGAATAATAAGGAAAAGAGAATTTTTAGAAGTAAGCTGTAAGTAAGGAGATGTTCAATCATGACAGATAAATGGAGAGTTCATAAAATAAAAAGTGATTGTGAACCTTGGCTGTTTTTAGAAGGCTGGGAAAAAGATATTATTGAAACCATTGAATTTGAAAAAAAAGAAGAAGCGCTTCGCTACTACGCGATGATGATTTATGAATTTCATCAAAAATATGCAAGCGTGCGAAGTGATGAACTAGCGCTCTTTAGCTTTTGGAACGAAGGCGAAAAGGAATTTTGCGAGGCCTGTGATGATGATCTTCAAATCTTCCACGGTGTTTTATTCGCTAAAAACGATGAAGTCTATTCATTAGAAGAAGATGAAGAAGGATTAAAAATGCTTCGTACTAAATAAAAACGTCCTGCGGGGCGTTTTTTTTATATAAAAAATGAACGATTTCAATTGCTAAAGCGTCATATAGGTGATGAAACAAAAAGGAGGGGTGACCGCTTTGGAACAAGATGATTTCATCCTTGTCCAAAAAGCATTACAAGGTGATGATGATGCCTTTTCATTATTATTTCAGCGCTATCATTCATTTTTATATAAATACCTTTTAAAGCTGACATTAGATGAGGACTTATGCAGTGAATTGTGTCAGGAAGCAATGATGAAGTGTTACGTGAATCTTTCTTCATACAAAAATGAAGCAAAGTTTTCGACTTGGATGATATCCATTGCTTCAAGACTGTACATGGATTATTTGCGTAAGCAAAAACGTGAAAAAAGCAGTCTTCAGCGAATAAAGCAGTCTTTATCGCATCAGCTTCAGTGGAAAGCTAAATACAAAGGAGTGGAATGGAGCGAGATGTTTTCCGATTTTAATGAACTCGATTCGCGCTTTCGAATTCCTGTCTTGCTTCGACATTATTACGGATACACATACGATGAGATTGCCCATATGCTGAATATGCGAGCAGGAACGGTCAAATCAAGAGTAAATAAAGGAGTAAACATACTGAGAAAGGAGTGGAAAGAATGAGAGAAGAAAATGACAATCAGCCCTTGCATTCTTTAAAAAAAGATTGGGAGCAGCTAGAGAGTTTAGCAAGTCATGAACATATTTCTCTTCATGTAATTAAAGAACAACTTCTTATTGAAAAACAAAAGCAGAAAAAAGCTTTCCGGAAAGAGTTATGCTTATTTACATTAACAGCACTTGTTATTTTAACAGTAATGGCAACGGCTATTTTACAAATACCTGCCTTATTTATCGCCATTGAAGTGATCGGGATCATTGTTGCTCCTATTTCTTTTATCGTCTTTCACTATAAACGGAAAAAGGAGATGTTTTTATAATGAATGAAAAATGGATTTTGGTTCTGTTTATTTCGCCATTTCTTCTTCTTCAAAGCTTTCTCCTTTTTATCAATGCAAAAAAACGCGGCGCCCATCCATGGTTTTGGGGAATATGGGGACTGATTCAAATTCCAATGCCAACGCTTTTTTATTGGTTTTTTATTATTTGGCTTCCAGCACGAAAAAAAAGGGGGATATAAATGAATGAAATTAACTGGTTGTTAATTGCTCCAATTCTATTATTACAATTATTTTTAATGATTCCAGCATTGATAAGCTGCATAAAGCAAGAAGAGACAAACGGACCAAAATGGTTATGGGGACTCATCATTTTATGTGTAAGTACAGTCGGTCCCGTTTTATATTTTGTTTTAGGACGTAAAAAACAGTGAGGTGGAACGAAGATGTTTATGCAAGTAGAAGGACTGACAAAAACGTACCGCAATATAACCGTTGTAGATAACCTTTCATTTAATCTCGATAAAGGAAAATGTGTAGCATTGTTAGGGCCTAATGGTGCAGGTAAGACAACTACTCTGCATATGATTGCAGGTCTTACGGCACCTAATAAAGGGAAAATTTCTTTTGAAGATAAACAACATCAAGACGTACGGTCATTTGTTGGCTTTCTGCCACAGCATCCTACGTTTTTTAATTGGATGACGCCTCAGCAGTATTTAACTTTTTTAGGTCTTTTATCTAATATTTCAAAGAATGTGCTTTCCCAACGAATAGATGAAGTACTTGAAACTGTAGGTTTAAAAGGAAAGGAAAAGCAGAAAATTGCTGGCTTTTCTGGAGGAATGAAACAACGTTTGGGCTTAGCGCAAGCCTTGTTGCATAAACCTGAACTGCTAATTTTAGATGAACCCGTTTCGGCTTTGGATCCTGAAGGCAGAAAAGATGTCCTAATGATTATCGAAGCATTAAAGAAGGATACATCCATTCTATTTTCAACCCATATTTTGCATGATGCAGAACAAATATGCGATAACATTATCATGATTAAAAACGGACGTATGAAATGGAATGGAACAAAGAGTTCGCTGCGCCAAGAGTTTACGTCTCCTACTTTTACGATTGAAACAGAAGAAAAGCTCCCTGCATCACTTAGCAGTCTGCCAAGTGAACAGGTGCTGTTTCATTCTCCTTATAAAGCCACTGTAAGTGTAAAAGATACATCTCAGCACCAGCAGCTGCTTCAACTGCTTGTTGATCAACAAGCAAACCTTGTTTTATTTGAACGAAAACAGCATTCTCTCGAAGATGTGTATCTAGAGGTGATGAACAAATGAATACATTTGGAGTCTTATTTAAAAAGGAACTGCATGAATTATTTGCGAACGGCAAAGGAATTTGGCTGCCAATCTCTCTAATTTTACTAGGCATCACACAGCCTTTAACGAATTATTATATGCCACAAATCATTAACATGGCAGGGAATTTACCAAAAGGAGCAATTATTCAACTTCCTACGCCCACCGGTCAAGAAGTAATGCAAGGTGTCCTTTCACAATATAGCACAATAGGGACCTTACTGATTGTACTCGCAAGCATGAATATGATTTCAAATGAACGACAAAATCATGCGGCTGTACTTGTTATGATGAGACCGGTGAGCGTCATTCAATACATTATGAGTAAATGGGCTGCGCAAATCGTACTGGTCATTGGCTCAACGTTTATAAGCTATATAGCAGCATGGTATTATACAAATCTTTTATTTTCATATGTGGATTGGACTCATATGCTAGTTAGCTTTCTTTTATACAGCCTGTGGCTGATTTTTATCTTGTCCGTTTTAGTGGCAGCTGGAACATTCCTTTTACAAAGCGGAGGGATTGCTGGAGTAAGCATTTTGATCATTGCGTTACTTTCATTTTCGAGTAATTTGTTTACGAATCAATTAAAGTGGAGTCCTGCAGCGCTGTCACAATACGCCGCTCGTCTGCTTGAACAATTGCACTGGTCACAAAGTGTCACCTATACCGTAGCTATTACGTTAATGAGCAGTTTTTTTCTTTTAATCGCTGCTGTTTATAGATACAAAAAAGTAGAATATGTATAAAAAGACTTCTGAAACGAAGTCTTTTTTCTAAGGAATTAATTTGCAAATCCACGCAATATAAAGAGCAGCGGGGACTAAGAGGATCTGGGCACATACTGTCCCGCATAAACGAGAGATGACGAGTGTACCAACCATTTTGTTCATAGATTGCTTAGTAGATTCACCTTTCATTACCTTTTCAGTTAAAATGGCTACTTGCGGATCTACAAACACAGCAAGGGTAATCATCGCTAGTCCGTTAATAAGACCAGAAGACATCAGAATTGATTTAGAAAGGGTAGGCTCGAGCGTAGAAGCATAAAGAGTGGAAAGAACACCTACTGTATAAATAGTCGTAGCCATTAAATTCAAAAGAAGCAACCGCTTGGGCACTCCGCCTATTCGCAGCTGAGACAGCATAATCCACCTAGGACGCTTCACGTGTTTTTTTGCTTTTTCCAGCGTATGTATGGAAGCAATGTTTTTCATCATTTTGGGTACAGATCCCGCTACTTCTAAGTGTGAAATCATGCGGGAGAAGATCGATACAAAGCTAGGAATTAAAAGAGCACCTGCGATTGTCCCAATAGAAGCCGCGACCAAGATAGTTTGAAGCTGATGAAGTAGAAGGGGCAAATCTTCTTTAGACTGGACCGCATCTCCTAATTTGCCGGTCAGCGGAGCTTGCACCATATTAGCTGTTCTTGAAACGATGACAATAATATTAAAAAGAGATAGGGCCACGACTAGTTTTCCAGTTTTCAAGCCCGCAAGTCTCACAGAGTAGGCTAGTGTTTCAATCATGTGAATAATTCCTACAAATACACAAATAATAAGTAATTTTTCCATCATAATAAGTAAGTTCCTTTCTTTGATACACGCACTTCCTTATTATGTATAATTTTGGTTCATTTGTAAATAAAAAGCCACTTGCTACCAAGAGTAGCAAGCGGCTTTTTATTATCGATGCTGGTTAATATCACGCAGTATATCTTTGCTAGCCTGATAATCTTTTTCTCGTTCTTTTTCCACCTGTAGACGTTTGTCTAGTTTACGGCTATATTCAGCATACCCCACGCCGTGAGAAAGCTGCATGGCCTTTTCCATTTCTGACGTGTACGTTAGGTGAAGTGCGATAATGAATCAATCCTTTCAGCATTTTTCACTTGTGGCACATGTATTGCTGCTCAAGTGTTTCGATGTTTATAATTCTTGAAGTCTTTCTAGAAATCGTTTTCCCTGTCGCTTTGGATCTAAACATAAATGATTAAAATTTCATAACATTCCAGGTAAAAGCCTTTTTTTCTTGCGTAGTATCCCATATAATAGCAGGAACAACGTTTTTAAAGGAGTTATATATGAACAATACAAAACGAGTATGGTTTGATTTACTTTTTTATATCGCTATTCCTTACCTAATATGGAATCAAGGAAAAGACATTATTGGTGATTACTATGCCATTTTGCTTTCAACAGCACCAGCGTTTGTGTATACCATTTATACATTTATTAAAGATCGCCAGTTTAACGTAACAGGATTGTTTATTGTCATTACGCTACTGGCACGTACCATTATTGATTTAATTTCAGGAAACGCAGCAACGATGTTAAACAATCAAGTATACTTTATGATTGGACTGGCTGTAGTTGTTCTGTTTACCATTGTGATAAAAAAGCCAATTGGTTTGTACTTCTTTGTAGATACGGCTTACTTAATGGGCTATAAGCGAGAAGACTCTCTAAAACTCTTCCACCAGCCCGATTTATTCAAAATGATGAACTGGCTTACAGTACTGTTCGCAGGTCGCTATGTATTTTTAGCAATCGTAAAATACGTATTGATTCAAAAGTACGGAGTAGAAGGGTACGGGAACATGATTGTATTCCGTCAGGCCGTTACGTGGGCATTCTCCATTTTAATTGCCGTCTACACGTATTTTATCTATAAAAAAATTCAAGATAAAACAGGGATGGATAACCCGATGAATCCAAATGTAAATGAATAAAAAAAGAAGCGTGCGTTTAACTAACGTACGCTTTTTTGTTACAAAACAGTGAACAGTGCTCGAAACACTAACATCTCATTTAAAATTAATAGTAAAATAACGCTATTAGAAACGGGATGAAAGTAGGTCAAGAAATGAAACTATTATTAGCATGTCAAAAGCAGCCTTATCGAATTTTAGAAATGATTATGGTGTTTTTTACCTTAATTTTTGTCGTACTGTCGTTTTTTGATTACCGTCAGCTTTTTTTCCTTGTGTTTACGCTTGGAATTGTATTTGCTATTCGAGCGTTTGAAATGCAAGATGGAGAGAAAAAGACTCAAGGAAACATCTGGCTACTTGTCGGTGTTGTGATGATTTTGCTAGATATAGTTTTATTTGTTGTATATGCCATCAATCGATCTTAACTAAAAGAAAAATGCTTCCGTGCAGAGGGTCACCTCTAGCTGCGGAAGCTTTTTTGATTAAGGAATCATCCACGATAATACATTGGATTGTAAAAATGTTAATACGCAGACAATCAGTAGTAAAAATAAGCTGTGCTTCACCGTAAAACGAAGCAAATCGGACTCTTTTCCAGCCAACCCAACCGCAGCACAGGCAACAGCGATGGACTGCGGTGAAATCATTTTACCGGTTACTCCACCAGAAGAGTTTGCTGCAAGCGCAAGAAGCGGATCCATTCCAATAGACGTAGCCGTGATTTTTTGCAAGTTGCCGAACAATAAGTTGGCTGATGTATCTGATCCTGTAATAAAAACACCAAGCCAGCCGAGTACAGGAGAGAAAAAGGGAAATAACGCGCCTGTTTTAGCTAGCAGCAGTCCTAAGGTTGTACTCATTCCAGAAGCATTTGTCACGTAAGCAAATGCTACAACTGACATAATGGTAAGCAGCGGCAACGCTAATTCTTTGCACGTCTCGTTAAACGTAATAAACCATTCTTTCCAAGAGATGTTGACGATAAATTTTGTGACAACAGCAGACAACAGGATAGCTGTGCCGGCAGCGCCTAGTAATTCTAACTTATACACTGCCGCAATCGGTTCTCCATTTCCATTTAAAATTAAATTATTTAACCAAGGTACTTCTGGCATAAACGTTAAATAATGTCCGATGGAATTGATAGCGCTCAAAAAAGCGTTAGCTCCTTCATAATGTCCTGTCAAAGCGGTTTTAATTTGAGGAATTCCCCATATAGAAATAAAGATCGTTAAAATTAAAAAAGGTGACCACGCCTTTGCAATTTGAGCCCCCGTGAATGCGGGTTGATCTTGAGTTTCTCTTGGCTCAGCTGAAGCGGAAGCTACTTCATGTGCTGCTTTTTCAGATTGAAAGCGAAACGTTGTTTTCGGTTTCCAGAATTTTAAGAAAATAGCGAGCGCAAAAAGTGAAACGAGTGCCGATAAAATATCGGGAAGTTCCGGTCCTAAAAAGTTAGAGCTGACAAACTGGGTAAAGGCAAAAGAGATGCCTGATACTAGAATAGCAGGGAGTACTTCTACTGTTTTCTTAAATCCTGCCATTACAAAAACCAAATACAGCGGAATAAATACAGAAATAAAAGGAAGCTGGCGGCCTACCATTTTAGAGATTTCCATTGCCGCTACTCCAGTAGGACCTTCCATAGCCGTGATAGGAATACCGATTGCACCAAAAGCAACGGGTGCTGTGTTTGCTAATAAACATAAGCCCGCGGCATACAGCGGATTAAAACCTAGGCCTACAAGCAAAGCTGCTGAAATCGCAACAGGTGCACCAAAACCAGCAGCACCTTCAAGAAAGGCTCCAAACGAAAAAGCAACTAACAAAGCTTGAAGTCTGCGATCTTCTGTAATAGATACGACAGAGGTACGAATAATATCAAACTGACCGGTTTTTACGGTTAGTTTGTAAAGAAAAACGGATGTAATGATAATCCATCCAATCGGCAGTATACCGTATACAGCTCCTTGACTTGCTGACATAAAAGCCATGCTAGCCGGCATTTTATAAGCAAGTATTGCAACGGCAAGTGCGACCAGTAAAGTTGTAATCCCAGCCATATAACCTTTCATTCGTTTAATAGCCAGAGCCCAAAAGAAGTAAAGAATAGGAATCAAAGCGATTAATGAAGACCAAATGACGCTGTTTCCTACAGGAGTGAACTGCTGTGTCCATGTCATAACTAACACCTCATTTTCAAATTAGTGAACTACGAATTTAGTAAAACGAAACCATTAAAGCTACGATGATAAGGTCATCTGATGACTTATGTAAAAATGAATTCGCTTACATTATATTCTAATCCTTTTGTGATAGGCAAGTACTAAAAGAAACTTTTTTTCTAAAAAACGGACATTTTTTTGTTGATAAGAAGAAAATACTGGTTGAAAATCCCAAGAATAGGTGATTTAATGATTGTAAGCGCTTGAAATATATCTTTTCATCTTTTCTACTAATTATTCTTCTTATTAATCTACTACTTTTAGTCGTATTATATATGGCACTTCTTTATGTTATTAGTGAAACGGTGTTTGCTATTACAAAACGAGAGGAGTCAATTTATTGAGTACGTCGAAGCTTCCAGGTCATTTAAAATCCATTTTATCTCATCCTTCCACACTTGAAGAACAGCATATGAATCACTTCCTTGGAAATAACGGGTCTCTGCATGTTAAGCCAACTTCAGAACAAGAAATAGCAGCCGTTTTAAAGTATGCGACGGAACACGGAAAAAAAGTCGTCATTGAAGGGAACGGTACAAAAAAAGGGTTTGGCGGGCTTATAGACACAGCAGACCTTTTGCTTTCGCTGACTGAATACAGCGGAATTGTTGAACATACAGTAGGTGATATGACGGTTACTGTAAAAGCTGGTACGCCGTTTGGAGAGCTGCAAACGTATTTAAAAACGTACAATCAGCAAGTTTCACTTGATCCAGCTCTAGGAGACTACGCTACCATTGGCGGGGTTATTGCAGCGAATGAAAGTGGTCCAAAGCGCTTGTCTTATGGATCAGCTCGAGATGCAGTAATCGGCATGAGAGTCGTATATTCAGATGGAACCATTGTTCGTTCCGGAGGAAAAGTCGTCAAGAACGTGGCTGGTTACGATATGAATAAGCTGTTTATTGGTTCAATGGGAACGCTCGGCGTTATATCCGAAATAACGTTAAAGCTGCGTCCGCTGCCTAAATATCAAAGCGTTCTTTTTCTTTCTTTTTCAAAGAGCAACATCGAAGAAATCCATGCTTTTGTTAGCAAAGTCCTAGACTCCATGATAGAGCCCGTTTCCTTGGAATTATTAAGTCCTTCTCTAGCTGAAGATATAATAGGGCAGCATTTGTTTACGCTTGTAATTAGCTTTGAAGATGTGGAAAGTTCCGTTCATTATCAAGAGAATTACATCAAAAACATTCAGCCGTCTGATACGATTTTAAAAGTACTGCAGGAAAAAGAAGCCGAGGTATTTTGGGGATTTTTTAGTAACATTAGTCCAAATGGTGCACACTGTTCTTCCGAAGAGGAAACGGAAGCCGTGCTAAAAATTGGCGTACCAAATATGAATGTACTCAATGTAATAAACAAAAGTACTGCATTAAAAACGTCCCGTCCAATGCTGATAAAAGCACACGGAGGAGTTGGACACGGTCTTTGTTCGGTCTACATAAAGGGCTCAGAAGAAGCCATTCTTTCCGTTATCACTTCATTTACTGAAACTGCTAAAACGTACGGAGGATATGTGGTCGTTAAACATTTGCCTTTTATACTGCGTCAAAAAGTAAATGTATGGGGAGAAAAACCTTCTCATTTTCCGTTACTAGCAGGAATTAAAGCGAAGGTGGACGCTAAAAATGTGCTTAACTATAAACGATTTATAGGAGGAATCTAAGTGAATTCAGCGAAAGCGGATATCAAAGATGCTCCATGTCAAAGCGTTAGCAATTATTTGTGGAAAGACGCGCCAGACGAAAAAAAATGGGCGGATTGTGTACACTGCGGAATGTGCTTGGAGTCTTGTCCTACTTATGAAATAACGGGGCAAGAACAGCATTCACCAAGAGGACGCGTGCACCTTATCAAATCGGTAGCAGAAGGAAAAATAAGCGTGAATGAACAGTTTATAGACCCTGTTTTTGCCTGTTTGGACTGCCGGGCCTGTACAACTGCTTGCCCTGCAAATGTAGACGTTGGCGGACTCATTGAAGAAGCTCGCGGCCAAATTCGTCAGGCGATGCCTTTGACGGGATGGAAAGGCATGATCAGCAAATTTTTTCTAAAGGGACTTTTTCCTCACTCTCATCGCTTAGAAGCTGCAGGAAGCTTATTGAAGCTGTATCAAAAAAGCGGAATACAAAAAGTGATGCGCACAACTGGCATGTTAAATATGATGCCAGTACATCTAGCAGAAATGGAACATGTAATGCCTAAAATTACCCGTTCTGTTCGAAAAAAATATAGAAAGAAACGCGTTCTAAAAGCAAAAGCCGAAAGAAAAGCAGAAGTGGCTTTTTTAACCGGCTGCATCATGGACGTCATGTTCAGTGATATTAATGAAGCGACTCTTAATGTATTAAGAAGAAATGGAAACGACGTTGTTATTCCTCCCTCTCAAACGTGCTGTGGTGCTTTGCACGTTCATGCAGGAGACCGAGACATGGGAAGACAGCTTGCCAAAAAAAATATAGAGGCTTTTCAACATGCGGACACTGTTATTGTAAACGCTGCAGGATGCGGCTGCATGTTAAAAGAGTATCCTGAACTATTTAGAGAAGAAGAGCAAGAGTGGCTTGAAAAAGCCGAAGTCTTTGCTGAAAAAGTCCAGGATATTTCAAAATACCTTCACGATACGGGATATCGCCCCCCGCAGGCAAAGCTGCATAAGCGCATTACGTATCACGATGCTTGTCATTTAGCTCATGGTCAAGGAGTTAGGAAAGAACCAAGAGATATTTTGCTTTCTATTCCGGGAGTGGAAATGGTTCATATGGCTAATGCGGACCGATGCTGTGGAAGTGCAGGAATTTATAATTTAACAAATCCTGATATGGCGGGGGCTGTGCTTCAAAGTAAAATGGAACACGTGCCTCATGACGTAGAAATGATTTCAATGGGAAACCCAGGATGTATGCTGCAGATGGCAGTAGGAGTAAAAAAATATGGACGAAGTCAGCAAATTGTTCACACGGTACAGCTTTTGGAGTGGGCCTATCAAAAAGAAGAGGAGGAAGCACATCGTGTTGAAGAAAAATAGAATAAAAGATCTTCACGTAAAAAATCTCTCTCAACTAGTAGATGCTCATTCTATTTTGCATCATAAAGAAGATTTGCTTGCGTACGACTGCGATGGGTTTACTATTCATAGACATTTGCCTAAAGCGGTGGTATTTCCTCAAAATACGAAAGAAGTTTCTAGCATTGTTAAATACTGCAATGAACATGATTTGCCTTTTCTTGCAAGAGGAGCAGGCACAGGTCTAAGCGGGGGAGCGATTCCTCTTAATAATGAAGTGGTTATTAGTTTAGTGAAAATGAAGCGCCTTCTTAGCGTCGACTATGAAAACAGGCGTGCCGTTGTAGAGCCGGGATTTATTAATCTTAGATTAACCAATTCAATCTCTGAAAAAGGATATTATTATGCACCTGATCCTTCGAGTCAATATTGCTGCACCATTGGCGGAAATGTAGCGGAAAACGCAGGAGGGGCACACTGTCTTAAATATGGGGTAACTACCAACCATATTTTAGGGTTAGAGGTGGTGCTTCCAAATGGAGATGTGATTGAACTTGGCAAGCAAGGTATTCCAGATGAACCGGGATATGATTTATTAGGACTTTTAACGGGATCAGAAGGAACGTTAGGAATCGTTACAAAAATTACGGTGCGCATTTTGAAAAACCCCGAAGCAAAACAAACGGTTCTTGCCTATTTCGACCGCGTAGAAGACGGCAGTCAAGCGGTATCAGACATTATATCAGCCGGCATTGTGCCTGCTGCGCTTGAAATGATGGATAAAACCGCCATTGAAGGAGTGGAAGCTGCTGCGTTTCCAGTCGGACACCCTAGAGATATTGAAGCTCTTTTATTAATTGAAGTAGACGGCATTTCAGCCGGTATTGAAGAGCAAATCCTTCGTATTTTAGACGTATGTAAAAAACAAAACGTACGGGAAGTGAAAGTAGCTGAAAGTGAAGAAGAGCGCGCGAGGTGGTGGGCAAATCGTAAAACAGGATTTGGAGCGATGGGAGCCATATCCCCTGACTATCTCGTACAAGACGGCGTTATTCCAAGAAGCAAACTGCCTCAAGTGCTGAAGCGAATTAACAAAATTAGCCAAGAATCTGGCCTTCGCATTGCCAATATTTTTCACGCCGGAGACGGGAACTTACATCCGCTTGTATTATTTGATGCTAGAAAGCCAGGGGAAACTGAAAAAGCACTCGACGCCGGAAGCGCATGTTTGCAAATATGTGCAGAAGTAGGAGGAACGATTACCGGCGAACACGGCGTGGGCATTGAAAAAAAAGAAGAAATGCGATTTGTTTTCAATGAAGATGAAATTCAAGCACAAACGAATATACGAGAAGTATTTAATCCTAAAAATCTATTAAATGCAGGAAAGCTTTTTCCAAGTCCGAGCCGCTGCGCTGAAGTCAAAAAAGAAATGAAAAAAGTAGAATATTTTTAGAAAATTCTTGAAAATACACTCGCTCGATGATATGATTTTTTTAACAAAAATAAAACGCTGTTTCGCAATAAGAAACAGCACCGCATATGTTCGTCTTAACCATTTTGGCAAAAAGAAATAAAAGCGCGTCCAAATCTAAAAATGTAAAGAAGTAAGAGGAGGAAACAGACGGTGACAAACTACAAACAAGTTGGAAATCTGAAAGTAGCTCCAGTTCTCTATCAATTTATCAATGAGGAAGCTCTCCCGGACAGCGGCCTAAGTACAGAAAATTTTTGGTCTTATTTTGAAGCGTTAGTAACCGAGTTAACACCCGTAAATAAACGTTTGTTAGAAAAGCGTGATCAGCTGCAAGCTCAAATTAATGCGTGGCATCAAGAAAATCCTGACGGTGACTTTAACGAATACAAATCGTTTTTAACGAGAATTGGCTATTTAGAAGACAAGACAGACGATTTCCTTATTGGTACAGAAGGAGTAGACAGCGAAATTGCCTACCAGGCAGGACCGCAGCTTGTTGTACCTGTAAATAATGCCCGGTACGCTATTAACGCTGCTAATGCACGCTGGGGAAGTCTATATGATGCTCTTTACGGCACTGATGCAATCAGTGAAGAAAATGGAGCTTCGCGCACGAGTTCTTACAATCCAATTCGAGGAGAAAAAGTTATTGCGTTTGCGAAGAATTTTCTTGATGAAATTGTTCCGCTCGTTCAGTCTTCTCATGCGGAAGTGGTTCAGTACAGCCTTGAAAATGGAAGGCTTGTCGCTCAATTAAACGATGGCAGTTTAACAGAATTACAGGAAGAAGAGAAATTTGTAGGGTATCAAGGAGAAGAAGAAAGCCCTGATGCTCTTTTATTCAAAAACAACGGCCTGCATTTTGAAGTTCAAATTGATCGTACGGATTCGATTGGCAAAACAGACGATGCGGGTGTAAAAGATATTTTAATGGAAGCAGCTCTTACGACGATTATGGACTGTGAAGATTCAGTAGCGGCAGTAGACGCAGAAGATAAAGTAGATGTTTACCGCAACTGGCTAGGATTAATGAAAGGTGATTTGACGTCTACTTTTAAAAAAGGAAGTCAAAACATGACAAGGCGTTTAAATCCAGACCGTACTTATGTTTCTCCCGACAAGAAAAAGATTTCACTGTCCGGCCGTTCGCTTATGTTTGTTCGAAACGTTGGGCATTTAATGACAAACAGCGCTGTTTTAGATCGAAACGGCAACGAAATCTATGAAGGTATTTTAGACAGCGTGATTACTAGTTTAATTGCCAAACACACCTTGCTTAAAAACGGCACGTATCAAAATTCTAAAAAGAGCTCTATCTATATCGTTAAACCGAAAATGCACGGCTCCAAAGAAGTGGCTTTTGCCAACACGTTATTTAATTCAATTGAAGATATGCTAGGGCTTGAGCGTCATACGATTAAAATTGGCGTAATGGACGAAGAGCGCCGCACGACGCTTAATTTAAAAGCGTGTATCAAAGAAGTAAAAGACCGAGTGGCTTTTATTAATACTGGATTCTTGGATCGAACAGGTGACGAAATTCATACCTCAATGGAAGCGGGCGCTGTTATCCGTAAAAATGATATGAAAGCGTCTAAATGGCTTCAAGGCTACGAGCAGTCTAATGTAAATGTAGGCTTAGCAAGCGGATTCCAAGGCCGCGCTCAAATCGGAAAAGGAATGTGGGCAATGCCGGATATGATGGCGGAAATGCTTAAACAAAAAGTGGGGCATTTAAAAGCAGGAGCGAATACGGCATGGGTGCCTTCACCAACCGCAGCAACGCTTCATGCTCTTCACTACCATCAAATTGATGTAAGAGATGTTCAAAACGAATTGCTTACTCAGTCTGCTGATTTACAAGATGACATTTTGCAAATTCCTGTGGCAGAAAAACCAAATTGGAGCAAAGATGAAATTCAGCAGGAGCTCGACAACAACGCTCAAGGAATACTTGGGTATGTAGTGAGATGGGTCGACCAAGGAGTAGGGTGCTCAAAAGTACCGGATATTAATAATGTAGGGCTAATGGAAGACCGGGCAACGCTTCGTATTTCCAGTCAGCACGTAGCTAACTGGCTTCATCATGGAATTTGTACAAAAGAACAAGTAACGGAGACGCTCAAGCGAATGGCAAAAGTAGTGGATCAACAAAATGAAAATGATCCTCTGTATCAGCCAATGGCACCGAACTACAGCGCATCCATTGCTTTTCAGGCAGCCTGCGATTTAGTATTTCAAGGCTATGATCAGCCAAACGGCTATACGGAGCCCATTTTACATCGCCGCCGTATCGAAGCAAAGGCAAAAGCAGCTATAAAACAGTAAAACAAACGGCCTGTCAGCATAGGGATGGCAGGCTGTACTTACACCTTCAGAATCTGACTATCTACTATTCTTATTAAAATCAAGCAAATGGGAAAAGGAGCTATGTTATGAAATTTGTAAGGTTCGCTGTACAAGATAGCCGTCATACAGGTGTACTAAAAGAGGATACGATCAGCGTCATTAAAGGAAATATATTTGAGAAATGGGACTATACAGGGCAGACTTTTTCACCGAGTGAAGTAAGGCTTTTGGCTCCTTTAGAGCCGAATCAAATTATTGGAATAGGCGCAAATTATGCAGCTGCAAAGTCGGAGCTGCCAAGAGAAGTGCCTTCTATTCCTGTCTTCTTTTTTAAGCCCACATCCTCTGTGATCGGTCCAAACGAGGCCATTGTCATTCCAACTGCGATTAAGCACGTCAAGTTTGAATCCGAGCTTGCAGTTATTATTGGAAAAGAAGCGAAGAACATCGCAAAAGAAGACGTGCTGGACTATATATTTGGGTATACAATTGGAAACGATGTAACGGCTCCGGATTATTTTCATAAAGACGGGCACTGGACTATTGGAAAATCCTTTGATTCATTTACGCCTCTTGGCCCCGTAATCGAAACGGAGCTTGATTTTAAATCCATTCATGTAAAAGCGTTTTTAAATGGCGTTGAAAAACAAAATAGCTCGACAGATTTAATGATTATTTCCGTTGAGCAAATGATCGCTTACCTTTCTACTGTTATGACCCTTAAGCCGGGAGATGTGGTTTTAACAGGAAGTCCGGTCGGCGCGGAGCTGGTAAGCGCAAACGATGTCATTGAATGCACCATCCGAGAAATTGGAACCCTCCAAAATCCGTTTGCTGCAGAGAAAGAACGTGTAAACGTATAAGAGTGATAAAAAATGCCCGGCAGTAACACGACACATAAAGGAGAGAAAAAAATGGAGAGAGAAAATATGGTGAAGTCTGTAAGCCGGGCGTTGGATATCGTCACAATTGTCAGCATGGAAAGAGAAGGGGTAGGCGTCACAGAAATTGCAAAGCAAATGGACATCAACAAAAGCTCCGTATACCGTATTCTAACTACTCTTGCTCAGTACGGCTATATTGAACAAGATCAAGAAAACGGGCGGTACAAGCTTGGGTATAAGTTTTTAGAAGTAAGTTCAAAACTTTTAGATTCTATTGATCTACGAACGGAAGCAAAGCCGTTTTTGCAAGAACTTGAAAGTGAAACAAATGAAGTTATTCATCTTGTTGTCTACGATCAAGGTGAAGTAGTGTATATTGAAAAATTAGAAGGCAATCAGACGCTGCGCATGCATTCAAAAGTGGGGAAAAGAGCGCCTATGCACTGTACGTCTGTCGGTAAAGCTATCCTAGCTTTTTTACCGCTTAACACGGTAACAAGCATTCTTGAAAGAAAAGGCTTACCAGCTCATACCGATCACACCATTACAGATGAAGAAAGCTTTCTTCGAGAACTTTCAGAAGTAAAACAAAAAGGATATGCGCTGGATTTAGAAGAAAATGAATACGGAATTACTTGCATCGCAGCGCCTATTTTTGATCACCTTGGTCAAGTCGTTGCCGCAGTCAGCATTTCCGGTGCTACCATGCGTATGACAAATGAGCGATTAACGTATCTTCAAGAACGCATGGTTGATATAGGCAAGAACATTTCGAAGCGGCTCGGCTACAAAACTGAATCTGTGAAAGACAAAAGTTTGTTCTGATTCTTCGAGAACAAACTTTTGCTGTAAAATAACGTAATTATATTATGTAAACTATAGGCTAGGATTTTTAATTGATGTTTTATTCATGATACAATAAAGTCGTTAGAATATATACGTAAAGGAGATAAATTATGGAACAGTTTGAGCGCAATATTGAAAAGTACGCCGAGCTGGCTGTAAAAGTCGGGGTAAACATTCAAAAAGGGCAAGTATTAAACATTAATGCCGATATTTCTTCCGCTGATTTTGTTCGTGAAATTGCGAAAAAAGCGTACGAAGCCGGAGCAAAGTCTGTTGATGTAGACTGGCATGACGATCATTTAGTTCGTTTGAAATACGAAAAAGCGGATGAATCTGTATTTAATGAATTTCCTGCTTGGAAAGCTCAAGCAAGAGAAGAGCTTGTGAAAAACGGAGGCGCTGTTTTATCTGTAATTTCAAGCGGTCCTGACTTACTAAAAGGAGTAGACGGCAAACGTATTGCTGCGTTCCAAAAAGTAAGCGGAAAAGCAATGAAAAAATTCCGTGAAGCGATCCAATCCGATAAAATCAGCTGGTCCATCGTAGCTGTTCCTTCAAAAGACTGGGCAGCTAAAGTATTTCCTGACGTTCCAGAAGAGCAGCAGCAAGAAAAACTGTGGGAAGCTATTTTTAAATCTGTGCGCGTAGATCAAGAAGATCCAGTAGCCGCATGGGAAGAGCACAACGCTTCATTACATACAAAAGTAGACATTTTAAATGAAAAGAGATTTGCTAAGCTTCACTATAAAGCGCCAGGAACAGATTTAACAATTGAGCTTCCTGACAAACATATTTGGGTTGGCGCAGGCAGTGTTAATGAAGACGGCAACTCGTTTATGGCCAATATGCCAACAGAAGAAGTATTCACACTTCCAAAAAAAGACGGCGTAAATGGTCAAGTAACGAGCACAAAACCGCTTAGCTACGCAGGAAACTTAATTGAAAACTTCACGCTAACATTTGAAAACGGAAAAATTGTTGATGTAAAAGCAGAAGAAGGCGAAGAAACGTTAAAGCACCTAATTGAAACAGATGAAGGTGCCAAATACTTAGGAGAAGTAGCCTTAGTACCGCATCAATCGCCAATTTCTCAGTCAAACATCATTTTCTACAACACGCTGTTTGACGAAAATGCATCCAACCACTTAGCCATCGGCAGCTCGTATTCCTTCTGTTTAGAAGGTGGAAAAACGATGTCTAAAGAAGAGCTATCACAAAACGGAGCAAACGACAGCATCACCCACGTTGACTTCATGATTGGCTCAGCTGAAATGGACATCGACGGCATCAAAGCTGACGGTACAAGCGAGCCTGTGTTTAGAAAAGGGAACTGGGCGTTTTGAATTAAACCTTGATGTAATAGGGTTTTAACCACCTTAACCTTTTGATTGGTCACAAGCTGGTCACATATTAACGAATAAGGTATTCAATTTATCAGCCACTTCTTGTTGCATACTCGGCAAGACGTGGCTGTATTGATTTAATGTGATTTGAATGGAAGAGTGTCCAACACGTTCGGAGATAACCTTCACATTCACATTTTGCTGAATTAGCATTGTTACATGCGTATGACGTAAATCATGAAATCGTATCACAGGTAGTCCAAGTTTTTTAGCATGATTCTTAAATCTCTTCGATAAAGTAGATGAATCTAAGGGGTTGCCAAACTTTGTACAGTTCACTAAGTCATAATCATTATAGGCTATACCTTGTTTAAGTTTATTAGCTAATACTTTCTTACGCTCTTTTTTCAATTGATTAACAAGCATATCAGGAATATGAATAGAACGTACACCAGACGCTGTTTTAGCCCCCACCTTAAGTTCTTTTGCATACCCGTCATAGATTTGTCTAATATAGATAACCTGTTTTTCAAAATCAATATCTCTCCATCGTAGCCCTAGGATTTCTCCTTTTCGCATCCCAGTAAGCAGAGCCATAAGAACAATTGTGTAATATCTATTTTGTTTAGCATTAGCAATGTAGTAATTTACTTGTTTCAAATCCCAAATGCTCATTTCTGATTTTACTTCTCTTGGTATATTCACATGCATTAATGGGTTCTCAGAGATGAGCTTTAAACCATGTGCCTTCTTCATCAGCTGATTCATTAGGAATAAAAGCTTCCGAATAGAATTGTGACTAAGAGAAGAATCAGCCACCAAACTGTTAGTAAACTTTTGAAGAACGATTGGATTCAAATCTTGTAGCTTATAATGACCTAACTTAGGTTTAAGGTGATTTCGATATAAGCACTGATGGTTCTTTAATGTACTTTTAGCTAACTGTGTCTGTCTTTCTATAAACCATTCCTTTATAAAACTATCTAAATCAATTAGCTGTGGTTCTATAAAAGTACCTAAGTTTAACTCATTTAGTACAACTGCTAAAGCTTTTTCCGCTTCTTTCTTCGTTGTAAAGCCACGTTTCTTCTTTTGTCTTCGTTTACCTGTTAGTTCGTCTCTACCAATATCTACTATGAAATAATATTTCCCTGTTGTTTTATCTTTTTTTACACTTCCTTGCATCTTAAGAGCCTCCTGTATTGCTCTTAAGCTAGTAGTAATTAAAGGCTTCCTTAGGTAATTTTAACATACAGGGATTAAAGAAAATATGTAAAGGTTTAATGAATCTTATTTAGCTAATGTTTTACCCTGACTTGAGAAAGTTTTAAATGTTGATATGAGCCTAATTTCTGTAGAATAAGCAACGATGAAAGAGAGTCTAATATGGATGCTCTTCTTCCTTTCAAAGTGAAGGATAAGCAGAGGGGCGGTAGTTTCCACATATTACAGCCTTCTTTCTGTAAGCATAACCTATAGTAGGTATACATACACGTCACAAACCTTCCGAAACGATAGCTGACTAATAAAATATTGCTTTTATTAGTTCTAGTGTTAAAAGCTTTATTCTACACAGAATTCTACCATTAGGAAAAAGCATAGTTATAATGTCCTCATTTTGGTATAGTAGAAGCTAGACAACCTTATCCACAAATACGTGGATACAGATAGAGTATCAATGGAGGAAAGAACATGGACAAATTGACGTTACAACAACTTGAATCCCATTTATGGGAATCTGCAAATATACTAAGAGGAAGTATTGACTCTTCTGATTATAAGAACTATATATTCGGATTACTATTTCTCAAACGCCTGAATGATGTATTCGTGGAAACAGCAAAACGCATTGAAGAGGAAGAGAAAGATGATTACGGGTGGTACGACCGTGATGAACACCAATTCTTCGTTCCAGAAGGAGCAAGATGGGATGATATCCGCTCCAAGACACAAGATATTGGTGATGCTATTAATAAGGCTTTTGAAAAACTAGAAGAAGAGAATGCATCGTTACAAGGGGTACTAGCAAACATTGATTTTAACGATAAAGGAAAGTTACCTGACAATCTTTTAGTTCAATTGATTCAACATTTTTCAAAAATTGACTTAAGTAATGATAACCTACCAGAACCAGATATGCTTGGTCGTGCGTATGAATATCTCATTAAGCAGTTCGCTGATGATGCAGGGAAAAAGGGTGGAGAATTCTACACACCAAGTAAAGTAGTAGAATTGATTGTTAAACTAATTAAGCCTGAAGAAGGAATGCGTGTATGTGACCCTACAGCAGGTTCTGGCGGTATGCTTATCCAATCTGTAGACTATATTAAAGGAAAAGGTGGAAATCCTCGTAACCTTGTTCTTCATGGACAGGAAAGAAATCTTAATACATGGGCTATTTGCAAAATGAATCTCCTGTTGCATGGATTAAGCGACCATCGTATTGAAAAGGGAGATACAATTCGTGACCCGAAATTACTTGAAGAAGGAGAACTTATTCTGTATGACCGTGTTATTGCTAACCCGCCATTTAGTTTAAAAAACTGGGGACGTGAAGATGCAGAGAGTGACCAGTATGGTCGTTTCCGCTTTGGATTACCACCAAAAACGGCAGGAGACTATGCGTTTATTCAACATATGGTTACTACACTAAACCACGAAGGGAAAGCTGGAGTAGTCATGCCTCATGGTATTCTCTTTCGTGGAGGAGCAGAAGGAACAATTCGTAACGATATTATAGAAGAAGACCTAATTGAGGCAATAATTGGATTACCTTCAAGTTTATTCTATGGAACAGGTATTCCAGCGTGTGTCCTTATTCTAAACCGTAACAAGTCAAAAGAGCGTAAAAATAAAGTCTTCTTCTTAGATGGTTCTAGAGACTATCAAGAAGGGAAGAACCAAAATATATTGCGTGACCAAGATATCAAAAAAATTGTAGCGGCTTATGACAAATATGAAGCAGTGGAGAAGTATTGTCGTTCAGTAGACATAGAAGAAATTCGTGAAAACGACTATAACTTAAACATTGCTCGCTATATTGACACAACAGAAGAGGAAGAACAAATTGATGTAGCTGAAACAATAGTTGAACTGCGCAAGTTGGAGAAAGAGCGGGAAGAAATTGAAATGCTTATGTATGGGTACTTGAAGGAGTTGGGATATTGTGAGTGATATGAAAAAAACAACTATTGGACTCCTTCCCGTTGATTGGACAATAAAAAAAATTAAGGATGTTTGTGAGACAACAAGTGGTGGAACTCCTTCACGTTCTAAAAAAGAGTATTATGAAAAAGGTACGATACCTTGGATAAAGACAGGAGAATTGAATCAGAAGTATATCTTTGAGACTAAAGAAAAGATTACAAATTTAGCATTACAACAATCCTCTGCTAAACTTATCCCTAAAAACGCTGTTTTAATGGCTATGTATGGCGCAACCATTGGTAAAACTTCTATTACAAAAATTGAAGCTGCAACTAACCAAGCTTGCTGTGCGCTGATTACAAAAGAGGAAATTGAACCAGAATTTTTATATTATGTACTAACTTCCAACAAGGATAAAATTACTGCTTTAGGTGCTGGAGGAGCGCAGCCCAATATTAGTCAACAAATTATAAGGGAACTTGAAATCCCTTTTCCCTCAAAAGGGGAACAACGAAGAATCGTTTCAGTTCTTTCTTCTATCGATGAATCAATAAAAAAAACAGAAGCTATTATAGACCAAACCAAAAAAATAAAAGTCGGCATAATGCAGCAATTATTTACAAAAGGAATCGACCATACCAAATTTAAGCAAACAGAGATTGGGAAGATTCCTGACGAATGGGAAATTGTTACAATAGAAGATTGTTGCGAAATACTAGATAGTAGACGTGTTCCTCTTAGTAAAAAAGTTAGGGAAAACATACAAGGGGAAGTTCCTTATTATGGAGCAACAGGTGTTGTAGATTATATTAATGACTTTATATTCGATGAAGAAATTGTACTAATTGGGGAAGATGGAGACCATTTTAAAAAATTTAGAGAATGGTCAATGACAAATATTGTAAGAGAGAAAAGTTGGGTTAATAATCATGCTCATGTACTTAAAGCTAAAAATAGTGTAACAAATGAATGGATATATAGATTTCTTGAGCATAGGGACATTACCCCTTATCTATCTATTCAAGGGGCTACGAGATTAAAACTAACACAGCAAAATTTAAGGAAAATTAAGATAGCAGTTCCTTCAAAATTAGAACAAAAGCAAGTTACAATGATTATAGATAATATCGAAAAAAAGGCACAAAAAGAATTAAAGCGATTAATCCATCTAAGGGATATAAGAAAAGGTCTTATGCAATCTCTTTTAGTAGGAGAAGTCCGTGTGAAAATGGGCAAAGCTAAGGCGACCCAGATATGACCTTTTCCTCTCTTACTGAGGGAGAAAAATAATTTGTAGGTATTCAAGGGATATAAGGAGATGGAAGGATGAAAAACTATGGGGAAGAACTCGCATATTGGTATTTACGTTTAAACGGTTTCTTTGTATTAGATAACTTTGTCTACCATCAAACACAGCATAATCGAAATGGAGATGCTGATTTACTTGCAGTACGTTTACCATATGTAAAAGAAAAAATAGGTGGTAGTATCGATGATTGGGATGAGGAGTTATTTAGTTGTTTAAAGGAATATGACATAGCAGGAGTGCTATGTGAAGTGAAAACAGGACCTAGACCCAATCTCACTAAAACTTTTAATAACCATAAAGTGAAGTATGCCCTTAACAGAATAGGCTTTGCAGAACTCGAGGTAAAAGAAATGCTCACGCAGAATGAAAGTAACTTTATGTTGCAATATGATGGGAAACAATTTTTGAAACTCGTTGTTTCGGAATATGAGGTTCAAAGTACAGAAACTTTCTTAACCTTTTCATTAGAACATATTGAGGACTTTATTTTTAGTAGGATACATACTTACGAACGCCAAAAGTATACTGCTAGGCATTTCTTTCCTTCTTCTTTAATGCAGTACATGATGTATAGGAAAGATAAAGAGAAGAGTTATCGGAGAGATAGTCATGAATAAACAAAAATGGAACGAAAAAGAGTTAGTAGAAAACAGCTTGATTACACAATTAAAAAAACTAGGCTATGAACACCTTCATAGTCCTTTTATTGATTCTGAAAGAGAAACCAGAGGTGAAATCATATTAAAGGAACGTTTGACCCAAGCCATTTTACGATTAAATCCTTGGCTTACTGACACAAACCTAACGAAAGTCATTCGCTCTATCACTCATATTGAATCAACTAGTTTAATGGAAGCAAATCAGAAGTTTCATGAAATGATAGTAAACATGATTTCTATTCAACAGGACCTCGGTAAAGGGAAAAAGAATCAGACAGTTAAGCTTATTGATTTTGAAAAGCCGGAAAACAATGAATTTATTGTTGTGGAGCAGTTCACAATTAGTAATGCACAAGGTAACATTCGCCCTGACCTTATTGTTTTTGTTAATGGGATACCATTGGTCATTATTGAATGTAAAAGTCCTATGCTGCAGCCAGACGAACAAATTGGCGAAGGTGTAAGACAGCTTATCCGTTATCAAAACTCTCATGAGCAGTTATTCCATTACAACCAATTTATGATTGTCACAAGTAATGACCGTGCAAGAGCAGGGACAATTGGTGCAAAAGTACAGCATTATGGTGAGTGGAAAGACCCTTATCCAAGCACAGTTGCTGAACTAGGAGATTCCCCAACACCACAGGACATCCTAACAACTGGGATGCTCACGAAGGAGAGCCTGCTAGATTTAATTCGCAATTTTATTATATACGAGCCAGTTGAAGGACGAACGATTAAAAAACTTGCTCGCTACCAGCAGTTCCGTGCTGTAAACAAAGCAATTAATCGTATCTTACATACAGAAGATAAAACCCAGCGTGGTGGCGTTGTATGGCATACACAAGGAAGCGGAAAATCTCTTACAATGGTATACCTCGCTGTTAAGTTACGACGAATTAAAGAATTAAAAAATCCTACCATTGTTGTAGTAACAGACCGTAAAGACTTGGATGACCAAATCACAAACACATTTCGTCGATGTGGTTTCTCCAATCCTCAACAAGCTGAAACGGTTACACAACTAAGGCAATTACTTCAACAAGGTACAGGCTCTACTATCATGACATTGGTTCAGAAGTTTCAAGAGGATGCAGAGACAAAGGAATTTAAAGACTTATCTACAACTGAGAATATCTTCGTTATGATTGATGAATCCCACCGCTCCCAGTATGGCGGATTAGCAACTACGATGAAGAGTGCCATGCCAAACGCTTGTTATTTAGCGTTTACAGGTACACCTATTGATAAGGAAGATAAGAGTACTAAGCGAACTTTTGGACCTTATATTGATAAGTACACTATTGAACAAGCAGTTGAAGACGGTGCAACTCTTCCGATTTTCTATGAAGCAAGAATGGTTGACCTGCATGTACAAGGAGATTCCTTAGACGACCTATTTGAGAGACAATTCCGTGAATACAGGGAAGAAGACCGAGAACGGATTAAGAAGAAGTATGCGACAGAAGAAGCTGTTATTTCTTCACGTAAACGGATTAAGCGTATTGTGTTAGATATGATTGAGCATTATGAAACCCGCATTCAACCCAACGGATTTAAAGCACAAGTTGTAGCCATTAGTCGTGAGGCAGCAGTCATTTATAAAGAGGTGTTAGACGAGTTAAGTAATTACGAGTCGAAAATCATTATGTCGGCACGCCATAATGATAAAGAACATCTTCAAAGACATCATATATCTAAAGATGAAGAAAAAGAAATCATTGCTCGTTTTAAGAAGCCAATATCTGATGATAAACTATGTTTCCTTATTGTATGTGATAAGTTGCTCACAGGGTTTGACGCCCCGATTGAACAAGTTATGTACTTAGACAAACCCATTAAGGAGCATAACCTTCTTCAAGCTATTGCTCGTACAAATCGTACATATGATAAAAAGACATATGGCTTGATTGTAGACTATTATGGTGTATCAAAGTTCCTTGAACAAGCACTTGCTATCTTTAATCAGGAAGACGTACAGGGGGCATTACAAAGTATTGATACTGAAATACCAAGGTTACAATCTCGTCATCGTGCTGCAATGCGTTTTTTTGACTATATTTCTAAAGATAATCTAGAATCTTGTTTGCAAATGTTAGAACCAGAAGATATACGGGATGAATTTGATACAGCTTTTAAAAAATTCTCTGAAAGTATGGATATGGTTATGCCAAGCTCGAAAGCGCATGATTATATTGGGGACTTAAAGTTTTTAGGAAAGATACGACAGCTAGCTAAGTCTCGTTATCGTGAAGAAAAGATGGATATCAGTGACTGCGGAGAGAAAGTAAAGCAACTTATAGAAGAGCATCTTGCAGCAGTGGGAATTGACGTTGTTCATGAGCCAATAGACATTCTTTCCAGCAAGTTTGAAAAACGTATAGAGGAACAGAAAACACCAGAAGGTAAAGCAGCCGAAATGGAACACGCTATTCGTCACGAGATTAGAGTTAAGCTAGAAGAAAACCCAGTATATTATACATCTTTAAAAGAGCGACTTGAAGAATTACTTCAAAGACGTAAAGAACGTCAAACTGATATTGAGGAAATGCTAGAAGAACTTCGCAATATTGTAAATGATATGCGTAATACAGCAGACAAGAGTCAAGAACATGGTTTTACTCGTGAACAGTATCCATTTTACCAGATGTTGGAGAACGAAATGCCTCCTTATGAGGATATAGAAGACTTAAAAGCATTAACCCATCTTATCACAGACACTATTTTAGAAGAAACAGTTGTGGAGTGGACAAAAAAAGAGGATGTAAAGCGTGAGATACGTAAAAAGATAAAGAAACAACTACGTGTTAGCCCTTGTCCAAAAGATAAACTTGAAAGTTTGACACAGCAACTAATAGATTTGGCTGTAGTACATTATAGAAAATAGAAAAAAAGCCATCTCAATCAGATGGCTTTTTTTCTATTCCAATGTTAAAGTAGGACCGTTTACTCGTAACCATTCCTTACGCTGTTCGTAATCAGGCAAGATGGAGCGTACAAAGTTCCAGAAGTCATTGCTATGATTCATATACTTTAAATGTGCTAATTCATGTACTAATACATAGTCTATAATAGAAATTGGTGACATGATAATTCTCCAGTTTAAATAGATGTTACCATTTGATGTACAAGTTCCCCAACGAAACTTTTGTTCCTTTAACTGAACGTTATGAGGAGTAACTCCCATCTTCGCGCAATATAGCTCTAAACGCGACTGTAATTTCACTGTGCCATGTTCAAGATACCAATCCTTAAACAACTGAAGCAGCTGTTTGTTCTTTTCAACTTTATCCATCTTAGAAGGAACAGTGGCAATAAACCTTCCTCTCATAAAGGCTAAATCAGCTTTCTCTAATCCATTTTCTTTGTATACTTTTAATCGATAGTTACGCCCTAAATATGAAAATTTTTCACCGCTGATAAATTCTTTTGGCAAAGGTGGCTCTGTTATCTCATTTATCTCTCTTAACTTATTGAAAATAGTAGGGGCTTTTTTTTGTATAATTCCTTCAAGTTGTTTATTGGTAATGCCTTTAGGAGTTACGATGCGAATACCTTCCATCCATTCAACAATGATAGATACGTCTTTTTTATCGTCGGTATATTCGATGTCATACTCAATAGCTGTAGTTCCATATTGAAAAGTTGGCATGCTTTAACTCCTTTCTTTATATAACATTATTTTACGAAATGAAGTATTTAATGGCAACTACTCACTGTTTGGGATTTTAAGGCATATAATCTGAAGGCATTATGAAGGCAGAAGGGATGGTATTCAGAGATGAGTGGTGTATTTTAACATATTATATACTCTCTGCTTCAAGACGATGTAGCACCCGCAATCACACCAACACGGTGTAAAATATTCCGATACGATACGGATTTTTCGTGAGTTTTATCCATTAAAAACACCTTAACAATAAGCATTTCTAAAGTAAGTCTCGAAACGCTCAACGCTCTTACTTATTAAAAACTGCTTATCACAATAAAACATCATAAATAATAAATAGAATTAAATAGCATCAATCAAAAAAGTAATACTAAAAACTCTTAAAACAATTAGTAAAACTATAACCAATCTAGAGTAAATAAACAGTGCAAGATTTGTCTATATATATTAACATTATATATAAAGACAAATCTTGCACAGAAATTGATTGTCAAATTCAACAATAAAAACATGTAGAAAGTAGGTAATAAAGTGGCGAAAAAATGGACACTAGCAAATGCTGTTAAGAAGTTTACACCCCATCAGATAAACTCATTGAAAAAGAATAAAGGGAATTTGAATAAGCGGCAATTTGAATCCCTCATAAAAGAAATGAAATGCTATTATGAGGTGGTGAAAGAAACGGGTGAAGGAAGAGGTAGAGAACGAATCATTTACACAGATAAAAAAAGAAAAGAAAAGGTTAAGAAAGAAGACAGACGCCAATTCAATAAAGGACAAGCACCCGCACACTCGATGCATTTAGCACTTATGGTGATGAGTAAGATAGCTGATGTAGACGATAAGCCGAGAACTATGAATGCTTGGGCGACCCACTTTGGAGTTATATCACCTTCTGAACAAGATATTATGAAGGGGATATACAGTGAAGAAGCACTCAAGCCATACAATGAATTTATGATGGAATTAGGAATCATTGAGAGTGGAGAAAAGCAGATATTCCACGACCTAGCATATACGATAAAAAATGTTGTTAGAGGACATTTACAAACTGTACTAGACCAAGCAGAAGATTTGAATCTGATTAAAGTTATTTCCTCATGGAAAGGTAAAGTGAAGAATTCAAAAGAGCCAATTCAAATACAAAAGGATACTGCAAATGACATCAATAATGCTAAAGTAGAATTGCTCAAAAAGCATAGAATAAATATTTGGGAAGCACTTAATTTAAAGAACACCCAGAGAGTTAAAGTATTTAATGCTGAGTGGCTTGAATATCTTGAGAATATAGAAGATGCTAATGGAAATGCAATGCTATTGCAATATATCTATGAAGTATTAAAAATTAAAGTTATAAAAAAAAATGCTTTTGAAGAGTTTATTAAGGCACATTATCCTTCTGAGGCTGATGCATTCAATTCGATTAACAATGAACAGGCATACCACAGCAAGCTGCTTAATTATGTTGTAGAAAATGCTCAAAAGAAGCATGATAGGAGTTTAGAGCCTAAGAATAGGAACTTAACTATTGGTGAAGATACAAAAGAATTGTTAGAAATATTTAATATGACTGAAGATGAATTGATTGCACAAAATGAGGAAATGGAAATGCGGAGGGAGCTAACTCCAAACCAAGCCTTAGTTAAAAGTGATAGATATGTGGACTGTATTAGAAAGATTCATATCCAATTACATGGTATGAGTAATATTGATTTAGAGAACATCAAAAAAGAACAACGAAGTGGAAGAAGTATTAAGAAAGAGAATGATAATAGTGGTAAACTTTATGTGAATGCTGCACAACATCAAGAATTGACTACTACAGAACAAACCAAGCAAACTCAAGTTTCTAAAGACCAACAGCAAGTTAAAAAAGTAGTAGCCAAACCACATGTTGAGTCTTCTAAGAATTTTGATAGAGAAGATGAATATGAAGCGGCAATGGCAGATATTCAAGATGAGATTCAGGAGTATGAAGAAAAATACGGTGATAAAGCTATGGAACATATGAAGCTTGATACGATTATTAGAGAAGAGTTGAAAAGGGAAGTTAAAGCAGAAGAGCTGATGGATAAGGTTGAATATGAATTAGGTTGTACAAAGGAACAGGAAAGTAAGGAATGGGATAAGTTATTAAAGTAAGAAATCCTATTAAAAAAAGAACACCCTCTTGAATTATTTAAAAGAATTAGAAACGATTAATTTAAATGAAGAGTCTCTTGGAGAGGCTCTTTTTTTTCTTGTAGCGTTCGACTAGATTGCGCTAAAGTTTAAAATATAGCCTCACAACTTTTAATAAAACTTTGATTTTATTGTTTGTTACAGACAAATTGCTTATAGAATAATAGGTTATGGGGACAGGTTTTAACACCTGTTCTTATCTTATAATATTTATGCAAAAGGATGTGGTATAATATTCCTAGATGACCATAAAAGTACAAGTTATCTGTTTACAGTAATCAGTTCAGACTTCGTTTAAGAAAATTCTAAATCGGATGGGAGAGCATGCTTTGACGAGTTATCTAATCCAATATATAGACCCAAAAGATAATGAAGGGGAAGAAGACCCGCTTTTCTCAGAGTACACTTATGGAGATAAAGAGAACAGAGGGAACACTTTAAAAACTCAAGTTTTAAAAGGCGATTTTCTTTTTTTTAACAGAAGCATAGAAGATAAGGTCTGTATCACTGCATTTTACGAAGTGGCAGAGGTTTTGGAAATTCAAAAAGCAAAAAAGGATAATTCAATCATGAGGAATTATAGAAATCCTCACTTGTTAAGGAAGAGCGTCCAGGAGAATGAAGTAATTGTTTTTGGCAATCCAGATAAATCAATGATATTAGATACTCCTTTAGAAGTTAACATGGCATTACTAGAGGAATTATCCATTGAGTTTAAACCTTCTCCAAATCAAACAGAAAAAGCAGCCATTTCATCAAAATTGAAAAATTATGGAAGGTTTTTTCCCCTAGATGATTCACAAGTAAACATATTACTCGAGAAAGTGAATCCCCTACATAATACGAGCTTTCTAAAACTTCAGAAAGACTTAGAAACACAAATTGTCTTAGATAAAACTGAAAAAGATTGGATTGTTAAAGCACGCATAGGACAGTCAATTTTTAAAAGGACTCTTTTAGCTATAGAAAAGAAATGTAGACTATGCGGTGTCTCGGATAAACGATTGTTAGTAGCAAGCCACATCAAACCTTGGAGTAAATCAAATAATCGAGAGCGGTTAGATGTAAATAACGGATTGCTACTATGTCCAAATCATGATGCTTTATTTGATAAAGGACATATTAGTTTTGACAAAGATGGGTTGATTTTAATTTCAAGTAGTTTGGATAAATATTCTAAGCTTTTCCTTAATATCAATGAAACTATGAATATTAGAATGAAAGAAAGCCAGCAGCAGTATATGAAATGGCATAGAGAGAACAAATTTAAGTAGTTAGTATTGTAATTAAGCTAACAGTACTATAAAGGAATGAGTGCAATGAATACATGGATATTTCAAGGAAACCCAAGATTTTTTGATGTTGATACTTACATTAAAAATCATAAGTATATTTGGTGGTCATTAAGGCAAGAACATTTTTTAGATAAAATTGAATTAGATGATGAAGTCTTTTTGTGGAGGTCAGATGGAAATAATAGAGGCACAGGTGGAATACTAGCTAAAGCTAAAGTAATAAGTTTGCCTGTAGAAAGAACCAATGACGAAACTGCGCAAAATTACTGGTATACCGATGAGTGGAAAAATCCATATTTAGCGGTGGAATTGGAAGTTTTACAGGTAAAGTGGGAGGGTGGATTTATAAACAGATTATCCCTTCTTGAACATCCTGTTTTAAAAGATTTACTTATACTGAGACAAAGAACTCAAACAAATTACCTCCTATCACAAAGACATGCAATTACACTACAGAAACTATGGAATAATAGCCATGACATCATAAAAAGTAAAGTTAGTGTTGAGAGCGACATGAAAAATCTTATTAGTGATGACATAACAGAAACTGAAAGAGAACAAGTAATTAAATCTAGAATTGGTCAATCTGCTTTTAAAAAAGGACTTTTAGCAATTGAAAATAAATGCAGGTTATGTGGTGTTACAAATGAACAATTCTTAGTAGCAAGCCACATTAAACCATGGAATGAAGCCAATCATCAAGAGCGGTTAGATATTGATAATGGATTGTTACTTTGTCCAAATCATGATGCTTTGTTTGATAAGGGATATATCAGCTTTGATACTGATGGTAAAATTATAATTTCTGATTATTTAGATGAAGGCACAAGGATTTTTCTTAATATCAATGAAAATATGAATATTGAGATGAACGAGGGTCAACAAGAGTACATGAAGTGGCACAAAGAGTACCTCCTTATAAATTAAACAGAGGAAGGTTATATAACTAATAAATTTGGAAAGGGAAATTTATTAATGGAATTTATTGCTTTGCCAGTCTCAAAAGGAGACTCGTTCATCTTAAAAGATGATAAATATAATTATGTAGTTGATGGAGGATTTAATGAAAGTGGAATAACTGCAATGGTAAAGGAAGAAATAGGAGAGCAGGATATAGAGATACTTATTTGTACGCATTATGATGAAGACCACCTAAACGGTGTAATAGGTTTAATTAAATCAACTATAGATATTAATGAAATTTGGTTGCCTAGTATATTTGCAGGAGCGGAAGGATATTTGGATGAATACTCTGCCCTTTTTGATAATTATGAGTCGGAATATGAAGACGAGAATGATGAAGAGTTACTATCTGAAATAGAAGATTTTAAAGAAGAAGATGGGATTTCAGTATCTACCAATAAAAGAAAAAAGACTTATAGAATGCGAGCTAATTTACGAAAAGTGTATACAAAAATTCTTCCCAGGATTAAGAAACTGTTGGAAGCTTGCAGGCAGAGGAAAGGGAAATCTACAATAAGATGGTTTAAGTATAATCACTGGCATAAAGAGTATAAGGTTCATAACTATCCATTAATAGGTTTAAATTGCGAAGAAGTAAAAGTAATAAGACCATATAAGTCCTTAGGAGCTTTAATCCTAGATTTAACCCTAATAAATAGGATGGGATTAGTTTTTAAGTATGAAAGAAAAAAGTTTCCAAATGTTTTATTCTGCTCGGATTCAAACTTTGTATTTACTGGAAGGAGAAAAAGTAACAAGGTGTACTTAAAAGAAAAATCTATAGTAACAGCTCCTCATCATGGTGCGGAGGAAAATAAGAATGTTTACAAAAAAGTAATTGGGAAGAGTTTAATTTACGTGAGAAGCGACGAACAAACGACATTACGTCCATGTAAAGCTTATAAAAGATTAAGACTAAAATATTGTACAATATGTAATAGTTCTAGTACTCATCGGAAAGTTAAAATTAAATATAGGAGTGGAGCTTGGTTTACAATGAATAGACCTTGTAGATGCTGAAGTTTTGTAGATTTTAGTTCGTGTGTTTAAATCTAATAAGATTTTAATAAATATTAATTACTTAATTCAAAAGTAGACTGAAATCTCAAGTCAAAATGGTAACAATTTTGTTGGAATACAATATTTTGAATTTAGTAGGGGGAGGTTTTTTATGTTAATTGATAATTTTAAGCGTTTATTAAACGTAGACAATGAAGAATTCGGAATAATATGTAGAGAATATGGATTTGAAGATTTGACCGAAATAGATGATGTCTTAGCAAACGATATTATTCAAAGAATAAACGCAAAAAAAGAATTTAAAAATGAGAGTTCGTTAAAAGGTATAAAAATACGAGGATTATTTAACAAGTACGACTATGAGATAAATTTTGAAGAACAAATTAATATTTTTGTTGCTGAGAATGGTCACGGAAAAACGACAATTATAAAAATAATCGTTGCGGCTTTAAATAGGGATTCTGAAACGCTTAATAAACTGCCTTTTGAAAAGGTTGAATTAGACTTTGGTAACAATAACGTAGTCAGTATTAGGAAAAATAAAAACAAGAACTTGAAAGATAGTTCATGGATAAAGAATTATAGTGAAAAATATTTTTTCACAGAATACTTATCAAACAAGAAGAATCTTCCAGAAACTTTACATGATTATGTGATGTTCAGGGAAGATGAAGTGGTTTCAGAAGAAGTAATACGGTTTTATCTTAGAAATTTAAAGAATCAAAAAGAATATACTAAGGAAGATATTAAGAGAGCCAACAAATATTTAAATCATTTAAAAGATAGTTATACTGAAAGTTATGAGAAAATAGAAGAAAATCTAAAAGAACATGTGAAATATCTACCAACTTTTAGAAGGGTTGAAGCAGAATTAAGGGAGATATACACTGATGATATTGAATTTGAAGGGAAATTTGAAGAAAGTAGTTTAAAATTTGGATTAAAAGATGTTGAATCAAGGATTAACAGGCTTACAAACAGGCTAACTAAAGAAGCATTTGAGACGCACTCCAAAATAAATGGTGAGATATTAGGTGATTTACTAAGTGACAGTACATTGGCAATCTCTGAGAATCAGAGAAAAGAAATAACGATGGAAAAAACTAAGATTATTTTGGGACGAATTGGTAAAGAGAATATAAAAGAATACGATAAGTTGAATGATTTCTTAACTAACCTTAATACTAGTGAATACAGCAATAAAGAGTTCTTAGAATATTATATATATAAATTAATAAAAATATATGATAGCCAAAGGGAAATTGATAATAAAATTAAAGAATTTAAAGATGTTTGTAATAAATATCTCATTAATAAAGAATTAGTTTACGATGAAATTTCCCCTAGAATAAGAATTAATGATTTGGAAGATAACAATCCAATTTCATTTTCCGAACTATCTTCTGGGGAGAAACAAATACTCTCTATTTTTTCTGAACTGTACTTAGAAGACACTAAACCAATGATATACATTATTGACGAACCAGAGTTGTCACTCTCAATTGCATGGCAGAAAAGAATACTCAAAGACATATATAATTCGGGGAAAATAGCATTATTGATATCAACCACTCACTCACCATTTATATTTAAAAATGAATTTGAAGTGTTTGCCAAAGACTTAAATAGATTTAAAACAAAAAAAAATCGTAACACCAAGGTAGAGTGATTCCCTATGATATCAGAATTAGAAAACCAAAGCGGAATCGAGCGTGTGGGTGACCTAGTTGAAGATATGCTGGGAGAGTTGGATGCTATCGAGGTTATTTTTCAAGAGTTAGTACAATCAAAAAAAGAACATGGAATAGATGAAACTATATTTTGTTTTTATGAAGGAAAAGATGACTTTAAATATTATCCAAATCGAATTAGAACGTGGTTAGAGATGCACTCAATTAATAAGGGGCTATTTTCTAAAGGGTGTGGAAATAGGGATAACGTTATCAAGTTATTTAATAAAATAAAGTTTGATTTTGTAGAAATTAAGAATATATCTTTATATTTTGTTGATAGAGATTTTAATAAAGTAAATAAACTAGGAAGAGAAATATATGAAACTCCTTGTTATGCCATAGAAAATCTATATGCTAATGTCAGCGTCCTAGAGGGCTTTTTAGAAGCACATTCCCGTATCACCAATAAATCTATTGGGAAAGATTTGGAGGATTATGCTATATTAAAGGATTATTACGTCCAAAACCTATTTGATAGGTTAGAAGAGATAGTTATTATAAATGCTTGGTATTCAATTCAAATAAATAAAAAGAACAAAGATTTACAAGAAGGTAGAAGATTTTCAATAGATTTGAAAAAGTTAAAAACCTTATCAAAAATTAAACAATTAACTATGGTGGAGAAGTTTTCAAATTTAAATATAGAAATGCTAAGAAACATTACGATTAATCCGTACGAGGTGACGGAAGAAGAAATGGAACTCGAAATAAATCATATAAAGGCGGATATTTTAAACAATTCAAGAGGCAAGTATATAGAAGAAATTTTACTAGAATTATATAAAAAGATTATTCAAGAAATGAACGAACCTAATGAGTTTAATATAGAAAAAAGAAATTTACCACTCCAAATTGGAAAGAATAATTTTAAAACAAATTTGATGCAATTTGCCGTTACTCCAGTTTGCTTGAGAACATATCTCCAAGAAAGGTTAATTAAACTTGGTACAGTAAATTAAAGTTTGAATGATTTATAGAATTTAATTTTTTTCAATAAAATTAAAGAAGATATCCATTTTTGGATGTCTTTTTTGTATGCTCACACATGCTTATTCTTAATTACACCTATGAACCTTGATGATTTTACACCTGCTGTAGAATTGATATGTTTTTAAGTGGTTGAATCCAATCTCTACAAGTGAAAGGTTGCGAGTATGTATCTAAGGGGAAGGTCACAAATAAAACCTATAAGCCTAAATTAATTAATGTGCTTAAGTCATTACTGGCAGTCAATAAATTAGTTGTAAATTCAAGGTCAGTAGTTTGAAATTATTATAACTGTTAAGGCTCTATTCGCTAGAGGAATAAAGGTAATGTGAGTAGTAGAAGACACGCCATCAGGCAGGTTGTTTTTCAATATTTTTAGCTTATTTGGAGAGTTTGAACGAGCAGCTATGATTGTCTAAGAAATTCAAGAAGGTAACGCTTTTGCTAAGCAAGGATATATTTCGTGCATCTTAATACGTGACAGGTAATTCCACCTTCTCTGATGAAATGAGTAACAGATTTGGATGTAACCAATTGAATATTGAGACTTTGCAATTAACTTATATTATTGATATTAGAATTGAACAAAATGTTATCTAAGTCTAAAAAAAACTTTTTAAGGTGAAGGTGAAAAACATTAGGTCGTTGAATAAATTATTAAGTTAAAAAAAAGGGGGATGGTTTAGAATGCCATTAATAGAGGAGGAAAATCCCAGAAGAGGGTTGTCACAAGAGTTAAGAGGCTTTAGAAGGCAGTTAGGTAGATATAATGAATTATTTAAGCGAGTTTATACAAAGGATGAGATAAAAGAAGATGGGGTTGTAATCCATGTCAGTGTTAAAAATGGAGAACTTAATGTCCACGAATTATTAGTTCAACAAGTTGGAAATAAAGCCATAAAGTTTGACAAAAAGGGTATTTTAGGAAAACAAATACCACTTACATCAATTGGATTTGTTAATCTTCCTAAAATTAAAGGATTGGAAATTTCAATAGAAGGAACAGCTTTATCAAGCGATTTCAATGAACTCGTAGAAACACTTTTACATCAATTAGAAAATTTCATCTCTCAACAGAGAACGGTGCTAAATAACCAGCATCGTTTAGCTAAAAATGCTTATTTCCACTGGAAACTTGATTGTGAACATGACGAGGAGTAGAAGATGGATGAGGAATTATATGCTTATATAAACCGCAATCACTATAGCTGCTATCAGCGACTAGTATACTTTTAAGTGGAAAATCCTTTTATTAAGTTAAATATCTTCAGCATAAGGAAACCTTTAATAACAAGCTTAAGAGCCTAAATTTTTTGGTCACACAGTGGTCACGAATTGGTCACAGAACCCTAATTTTCCACTCTAAAACGACAGCATCACCCACGTTGACTTCATGATTGGCTCAGCTGAAATGGACATCGACGGCATTAAAGCTGACGGTACAAGCGAGCCTGTGTTTAGAAAAGGGAACTGGGCGTTTTGAATTAAATAAATAACAATGATAAAAGCTTCTGCGGATGTAGCGCAGAAGCTTTTATTGTGATACTAAATTTCTGTAAAACTGAGATTTTATATATCTTACACGCGATTACGCTTTAAAATAAAACGATAGCAAGTTATTTTTAAGTTTGTACATCAGTTGTAGAATCAGGAGCAAAGTTAACAACTTCCAAAACTATAGGAGAACCTGTTAAAATGCTAGATCCTGCAGGAACAGTAATAGCTAAAGAACCGACACCTGTAGCTCCTGGCGTATATGTGGAAAGGCCAGCCATTTGTAAAACGCCGTTGATATACACATTGTAATAGCTGTTATCCGTAGCTAAAGCTGGAAGTGCAGTAGCCGCGCCACCTGTATCACCAAAAAAGTCAGCGGCATCTATTGTTAAAGTAGCTGCACCCGTAGTTGTAGCAGTGGCTGCATAGAAAAAGCGTGAGACGGTTGGGCTGGCTGTTACAGTGGTAGTAGCGGCTATAGCGAGTTTCATAATTTGAAGAGGCATAAATGTGTTACCTCCTTTCATGTTCTATCCTTCAATATATGCATTTGTTCCTTCTGAGGAATAGGTTTAATGGCATAAATTTAATTCTTAAAAACTATAACTAAACTAAGTACATCTGTGAAGGAGAGTTTTTCTTGAAGAAAAAATCTTACGGCTGCGATCAGTATGCACCCTCTTGTTCAACACCTTTTGTTAAGCTTCCCGTGTTGCCTCAGCAGGAATTTAGGTATATATTCCCGAAAAAAGTTCGCATCTTTGAATACTATACGGTAGCCGGAGGCAGCAAGCGCATCTTTACAGATCAAGATGCGTTAAAAGAATACGGCGCTCAGCATATATTAGATCCTGAGAGCTACTCATACAGTAATCTATTCATAAACGGTGTGTTACAGCCTTCCTCCAATTACAGCGTCCAAGAAGGACTTCTTATCATTAACACAGAGGATATTCCTTTAGAAAAATCACCCGTGATTTTACAAATGATTAAAGTAATCTAACTTTCAACCACAAAATGCGAAGTACACATGCCTGGAAACAAAAAACAAGGTGAACGTTAGTCAGTTCCACCTTGTTGTGATTCTTCTTTTTTAACCGGAGCGTCACGCTTGAACATGTGATAGTAGGTAAACGCTAAGCATAGAGCGCCGGCGATTGAACAAAAATATTGCAAAAAACGGACAAAATCCATTGGAATGACCTCCCATTTTCAGTTTCGCTTCTAGTATGTACAGGGAAGTGAAATAATATGTGAAAAAGGGAGGTTTTCTCTTATAGTTCGTATGGTTCTTGGAGAGTAAGGTAAGGCTGCTGATCTTCAAGACCAAGACGCTTATTTAATTGTCTTTTCATTAAATCGTACTGGTAGATGAGGTGAAATTGATTTCTTTTCGGTGTTTCACAGCGAATGTAGGTTTCTTGCCCGTTCTTATCTGTGAAATGAATGGTTAACTCACCGAAATAGCGTTGAACAGGAGCTCCGTGAAGGCCTTTTTCATTTTTGACAACCTTTGAAAATTCTGCTCGTTGAATACGGTTAAATGGAATAATAGCTACTTGATTGATAACAAGACGCTGATCGTACATGTCAATTTTAGATATAGAAATTTGATTAATTCCTTCTGCAAATTTAACATGCCCGTTTACAGAAACAAGCGGTTTGCGATCCTCAGGATCAACAGCTCCTTGAGGCCGCTTAATGACGTAGAAGCTAGCTACGCCAAGTGCTACGATACCAACCACAACAATAAGTGCAAACATCATTTTGCATTCCACCTCCTGAGTATAGATGTGTAATCTGAATTTAACAGCAAGCTGTTTCAGTTGCCATATTGCCTCAACAATGAGGGTAGAGAAAAGCAGTTCGGCAGTTCATTATAAGTATATACATACGTTCGACAATATGGTGTGATATTCCTTCTTATTATGACTTTTTTACGACAAAATAGGCAAAACTCTTTTCGAAAATGAAGCAAATCAGTTACAATTTAAGGATAAGGTACCAAAGTTCTTTTTTATCTCAAAAAAGTACAGAAAAACGTAAAAAATTCTAGGTACTTTCTCATATTTTTACTATTTTTATAGAATTTATCCCAATTTCTAATCCTTTATCGTGTATAATCTCTTGTGTGCAGCATGATATACATAAAGGTGTAAGGAGGCACAGTTCATTGTCTTTATCAGCAAAAAAGATATTATTATTAGTTTTAGTAGTTATATGTTTAGTGTTAGTTGTGATGCAATTCATAAATCGATCAGCAGAGCCGACTTCTGAACAGGCCCAAGAAACACTGAGTAAGCTTCCTGAACAAGAAACCGTTAAAGAAAAAGCAAAGGGCGACGAGGAAGCGCACAAATATCGAGTGTATTATATTACTATTGAAAAAATCGAAAATGGTACATACAGCGGAACAACAAAAGAAGGAACGGGCATTAAATTTTCCGATAAAAATTTAAATGAACCGATTCCAAGCAATTTGAAAAAAGGAGATATCGTTAAAGCATACTTTGATCTTGAATATAGCACGAAAGGTCTAGTCAAAGTAGAAAAGGTAGACGAGATACCCGATGATGACGAGAGCTCAAGTTAATTGAGCTCTTTTTTTGTATTTTACGAATGTGGTAAAATATTGAATATATAGACGCGGTATAGGGGGAAGAAGATGATAGCAGCAATTATAGTAGGAGCGGTAATTCTTTTAGCTTTGATTATTAAAGGGATTGGAAAGCCAAGGGGATTTCGCTTGTATAAAGAGGAGCTTCCAGATGAGCTCGGAATACATAAAGGTAATGGTTTTGAAGATATTGTTCATTCACTAGAAGATTCTTTACCGATAGCCTATGTTCAGCAAGTGAAACAGCGTATGAAAGGGAAAAATACAAAAGACGATGAAGTGGAATGGACGTTTTTTGAGATGAAGCGCTACTTTTTATTAAATGCAGTCATCAAAGATGTACCGATGTTTAGTGCAAAAGTGGATGAAGTATGGCATGAAATGATTATGTTTACAGTGGATTATGAACGTTTTACAGACCGTTTTTTCAACCGCTTTTTGCATCACCAGCCAAATGTAGAGACAATTCCATCCCCACAGCCGAATAAGCGAGCGTTCTTTGATTGGATGTATGCTCATTTGTTTGACATAACGGGTAACAGCCGACTGCTTTGGGGGAAATTTTTTCAGCATCCGCTTGATAAAAGTACGCTTCAAGATTTTCAAAGATTGTCAGAAGATGAATTACTAGATCGCTATTTTTTAAGAAACGCCAAATGGGAAAAACAGCAGAGAACCCTGATTCAAACGTTAAAAGAAGAAGTCACTGCTGCACGAAAAAGAAAAAAAGCAGGCGGATCAACTTATTTTAAAAAAGCGGCTAAAAAAGGAAATGTATCAAACGAACTTCTTCTTCAAGGCTTTGTTTTTTATTCTCTCTACAAAGTCACCAACTTTTCAAGCCATATGAATGAGCTGCTGCTATATAAAAAGACGATGTATGCGGGAGATACAGCCTCTTACAGCGGGTATAGCTGTTCAAGCCCCTGGGAAGACAACCGCCACCATCACCACAACGATGGAGGTCATCACCATCATGACAGCGGCAGCAGCTGTTCAAGCTCTAGCTGCGGGAGTGGGTGCAGCAGCAGCTAATAAAGTAAAAAAACTCGTTTTATACGAGTTTTTTTACTTTAAATGCAACGACGATAAAATGATTCACTGACAAGCAATGAAAAATTTGGTATAATCGTTACGTTTTTAAAAAGGAGAGACAGTGAAAATGAATATTTTATGGGACTTTGATGGAACCATCTTTGATACCTATCCAACGATTGTAAAAGCATTCAAAGAATTACTAACAGATCAAACAATCTCAGAAGAAGATATTTTAAAGCAGATGAAAATATCTTCTGACGTAGCAATTAAGCATTTCAATATTGAAAAGTCTTTGTTTGATAACCACTTCCATGTGCTCGAACAGAAAATTAACCCTAAAGATAAGCCTGCTTTTCCTCACGTAGAAGACGTACTGAGCTTTGCGGATACAAATGTAATTGTTACGCATAAATCTAGACAGTCTACTCTTGATATTCTGGCATTTTTTAATATGGAGCACCATTTTACGGAGATTATTACAAAAGATGATGGCTATAAACGAAAGCCTGATAGCGGCGCTTATGCCTATCTTCACGATAAGTATCAGCTCGATTTAGTGATTGGAGACCGCGAGCTTGATCTAAAACCTGCCCGTGAACTTGGAATCAAAACATGTGCATTTCAAAATAACGACATCGAAGCAGATTATCACCTTACATCATACGATCAATTCTTTACAACTGTCGTAAATAAAAACTCGTGAAGCTATTCTTCACGAGTTTTTATTTGTTCAGGGTTATGTACTTCGGGAATTTCACCGAGCGTATAGTTCGCTACTTTTGTAATGTTACTATTAGCAAAGAAGTAAAACTCTCCGTCAACTCCGCGAATTTTTGTCGTGCGCAATCCAATTTCTTCAACAGTTCCTTTCGTATCATTTATGGATACGTGATCTCCTACTGAGAATTGATCTTCAAATAGAATAAAAAAACCGTTTAAAATATCTTTAATCAAATTTTGTGCACCTAAGCCTGTAATAAATCCTGCTACGCTAATACCAGCTAAAAGAGCTTTCATATTAATTCCGATTGCTTCTAAAGATGTGATAAGTACAATAAAATACACGACGTACATGACAATGCTCAGACAAAGCTTTTTCAGCGTTATTTCTTTACGTTCGTTGTACCTCAGCAGCTTGGTTTTAAATCTGAAATCAAAGATTTTATTAATTACACTACGAGCAAACCGGATAACGATTTGAGCAATAATAAAAATCAAGATAATCTTTATAATTACTTCACTAATGTCAATCCACTTACCGGTATTAAATAAAGTTTGCTGTACCCACTGTATGTCTTTCATGACTAAGTCCCTTTCTTGCTTTATAAAATTTTCTCTACTGAATAGTATAATTTATTTTTAAAAATATACTACTAGAATTTATTAAGAGGCGTTTGAACTATTGTTTTGTTTTATTTTAATTTATTTGTATTTGGTATATGTAATGAAAACTCCTTAATTTAGAAAAAGTGAAAATCCTCAGGTATAGATATTTTTAAAACATTTCTTTATACAAATATTAAATAAAATCTTATAGCAGAGATTAGTATAGATCTTATTAACAAACATTATATACAGATATTAAAGAAAGAAAAATCCTGTAAAAACCCAATGATATCAAGGGTTAGAGAGGAAATTACTTTTCAATAAATAACTGTGTGGAAAATAGACCTTTTTTGTGAACAGCATCCTTTAGCTAAAGGATGTTTTTTATAACAATAGATATGGAAACTATTTTATTCACTATGTTTTTTCTTCTGCAATAGACGGATTTTAAAATTCATAGTATGAAGATTTCTATTAAAAGTATGAATTATTTCCATTGTGGATAAAAATCGTCGTGTTAAAGAGTAAATAACCTGGAAATCATCGTTAATAAAAAAATAAAAGGGATGTTTTTAATAACAAAGAGGATGATATAACATTAATTGAATATGTTTTCTTTCTTTTGTGGATAAGTATGAAGGTATTTTTTTAGCAATATTCCGTAGTTATACACAAGAAATATCCTTCATTTGCACTCATTACGTTTATATAGATAGGATAATGGAATTGGAGAGCTGAAAAAATGAGTGTTTGTTTGTACTATTTGTATCAAAAAGAGAGGAAAAAGGAGAGAAAATAAAAAAAAGGCATGCCAAAGAAGCCCCTTATGAAGCTGTAAGTTCGGCAGGGACTTGATCTTGAAGATTTTTTGAAAGCTCTTTTCGAATGAGCGTACGGATTTTCCCGCCGTAATTTTCAACGACTTGAGCATCATGGCTGAAGAAGGCCTGTTCAATCAGAGAATAAAGGGCAGACTTCACTCGTTTAATACCATATTCAAAAGAAAGCTGAACCAAATCAGCGATGTCTTCGTTTTGGAATGAAGACATAACAATTCCTGTAGAATCTGTGCTGTATCCAGATAATTTTACAAAAGTCTCTTCAATAGTACGTCGAATCGCCGCATCGTATTGATCTTTCTTTTCTTGTTTTGACATCTTGCCATTTTTAGCTCCGTCTTTTAGAACAAAGAAAATAGTAGATCCTTGGACAACGGTTTTAAATGCGCTCGTCTGGGTTTCAGCTATTTTTTGCATCATACCCTTGTAGTGAGTATATTTCGGCGTAAAAATTTTATAGTCATTAAAGCTAATTTTTGAAGTGTTTTCTCCAGGATTAAACTGACGCTTAATCGTATCGTTGTCATAAACCAATTCTTTGCGCAGCTCTAAGCGAAGGGCATTTACGTTTTCAATTAGAATAAGTTCTTCAAAGCGAGTATATTCTAATTCCATAAACCCAAAGCCGTGTTCTTCAAAATATTGAGGGTAGGGAACAATACAAATATTGATTCCTTTGCCGCTGCGAGAATAGGAAATTAATTCTGTTTCTGCTAATGCTACATTGTTGTTGCGAACTGTTCGAACTGTACAATTCAAAGCGGCTGCAATCTCTTTTTCAGAAACATCACAAATAATACCTCTTTCATCAACGTGAAGGAAGTGATAAAAAATTAATTGTGAAATTTGAGATTTAGATAAACGGTGATGTTCTGCCACTGTTTTGATTGTAGGGTTCCCATGAGCGTCTAGGTCCATGTGATCTTCAATATCTTTATATTTTTCTACGGTGCTAGACAATTGGCGAATAATTTGTTTTCCAATTTTCGCAAATTCTTTTTTTATCATGAGAATCCCTCCAATCTATTTCATATCAACAATAATTTATTAGGGTAAAATAACAAAGAATACCTTGTGAAAATTATATCAATAAGAAACAGAATCGCAAACGAACGAGTAGTACGATAAAAACGGCAAAAGGTTCAAAGAATGCTGTCATATCAAGGGGTTCAGCGTATAGGTTTTTTAGTACGACAAAAACGGCAAAAGCAAGCAAGCGCCGGTAGAACAGTGTTTGTTACGATCAGTAAAAATCAAAAAAAACTTTATGCGTTTTAGTACGTAAAAAACAGCAAAAGTCTCAGTATAGTACGCTAAAAATAGCAAAAGTGAAGAATGGTACGCTAAAAACAGCAAAAGCTACCTCGATTCACCTAAAAAAAGGGGAAAAAACCACTTTTCTGATCGTTGTAAATAACACAATGAATTTCATTAGTACGTCAAAAATGGCAAAAGCTATTTTTAGTACGTGAAAAACGTCAAAAACGACCTAGTAGTACGACAAAAACAGCAAAAGTTATCGTTTGGTACGTCAAAAATGGCAAAAGCTTTATATATGCTGCGACAAAAATAAAAAATGGGGTTTGAAAAGGCAATAATAAAGGGAAAAGCAATGTTTAGTACGCAGAAAACGGCAAAAGTAGTGAAAGGGTACGTAAAAAACGGCAAAAGGTAGGATTGTTTTACGAAAAAAAGAGAATAATTAACAATTAATAAGTGATTACGAGTAAATAAAATGAATTTAGTACGTCAAAAATGGCAAAAGAATCAGAGTGGTACGTCAAAAACAGCAAAAGGTAGTAATTAGTACGCTAAAAACGGCAAAAGAAGCGAAGAGGTACGTAAAAAACGGCAAAAGCTTCTGGTTAGTACGTTAAAAATGACAAAACTTCCAAACTATGAAATAAAATTAGAGGGATATTTTGTATTTATAAGCTGAAAGTGGCAAAATATCAGATAAAAAAGGAAGGGAACAATTTACCCTTCCAATGTTTCTCTATGTTCTCCTCCAAAATAGTCTTGAATTTCATAATTTTGAAGAGGAATAAAAGAGATTTCAAATCCTTGAAGTTTTTGCTGATAACTTTGGATCAGTACTTGATTGCTAACAAACTCTGCTAGAGATTCATTAATTAATTTTAGATTGACATCAATTTTCTTTGAACGAAAACGAACTTTTGAAGCAAAATATTGATACGGGTAAAAATGAGTGTAAGACTTCTCTTGTAAATAACAATCTAATCGCTCTTTTTGAAATGCATACAGCAGTAAAGAAGACAGCGAATTATCTTTAAACTTTTTAATAACGTCACTGTAAATTTGTACAAACTGCTGATTTAAAAAGCCTTGATGCGTATCGTCGCTAAATACGATGGTTGCATATCGTCTGCCCGTTACTTCATCGGTTTCAATAACAGCTTTTTGGAAGAAGTTTATCGCAAATTTTGTATCTCTGGAATTTTTTTTCTTCGCTACACCTTCTACGTGGTATCTGGCAATTTTCATAATGCGGGCTTCAACCGCTTCATAGTTTTTTACACCTTTTGAATTATAAATTTCTTTAACGATATCCGCTAAATCAAGAGTCACCGTTTTTTCTTTATAAAACATCTCGTCGCGCTGTGAAAGAGCAAACTGGATAATTTGAGAATCTTTTGGGTCTAAAACCATATTTCGTTTGGAGAGAACCGTTTGATTATCATTGACAGGGATAATGGTGCGAATGAAATATTCTTCATCAACTTTATAGTCATTATATAAAACGACTTCTTGGGAGTTTGTTTTAACTTCCATATTGGTTTTAAGAGAGTGACTTTCATTTGAGAAGATAGGGGCCTCTACCCACGAATTCAATCGTTTATCAATCCAGTTACTCAAATTTCCATTGTATTTTTCTAATATGATTTCAGCAATTAAAAAAGTAAAGTCCGTGTGAAATGCTTTCTCTATTTGATAATTCATCTTTGAATCTAAATAAGGAAAATCGGTAATATTTGTTTTTTTACTTTTAGCCCATGTCTCTACTTCTTTTAACTTTATCTTTAAAATATCTTCAGGCTTTTCCACGCCAAACAGCTTTTTTAAGTGTTCGGTATCCACTTTTTTATCCATCACTTTTTTGGCCAATTCAATGTCTTCAAAAATAGGATTAGGCTTTTGGGCTTTAATATCTTTTTTTAACGTTTGCAGCCAGTTTTTCTTATTTGATTGTCTTCTTTTGTAGGCCGGGTTTCTTATTTCCTTAGGATTTATTAATTTATTCTCTAAAACAAACGTATCTTGCAATATATTTAAAATGTAGTCTTCTATAAAATTTTTTTCATTCGAAAAGAACGAATGAGAATCATATAAAAAGTCTATGCACTTTGCTTTGATATTGTCATCGATCGCATCGCTGATTTGTTTAATAAGGTAAGGAGAAAAATTGGATGGTTCGTTCATGTTGACCTCCTCTGTATGTATTTAATCTGTAACACTCTTATTATATCTTTTTTGAACGATACTCTAAAGGCTAAAAGGAAAATTCGTTTTTGTGGATGCTGTTTTATATCAAATTAGTCTAACCAACTATTAGTATATAAAGGCTTATTGCAAATCTAAAATTCTTTCTTTATAGCGCTTGTACAATTTTAGATGTAAGGAGAGTATTATAGTAGCTTTATAAAAGAGAAAAGCGAAGTACATTCATTGAGTTTGAAAATGGAAAAGTTTATACTTGCCAAGTACACTCTTTTTACAAATAGGGGGAATAAATATGTTGTTAAAACCTAAAGCAATTTTTTTAGATATGGACGGTACGATATTAAATCGCTCCAACAAAGTAAGTATTCAAACAAAAGAAACCATTGACGAATTACGAAAACAGGGAATTTTTGTTTTTATTGCTACGGGAAGAGCGTTTGATGAAATAGAAGAGTTAGTTCCTGAAGGCTTTCAAGTGGATGGATTTATCACGTCAAATGGTATGGCAGGGTACGTAGGAAAAGAAGCAGTCTTTCAGCACTCGCTTTCACTTCAATTGGTGGAAACTATTATTGAAAAAGCAAGAGCGAACAAGGTATACTACGAGCTTTTCCCGTATGGCACACCTCGCGTGACGTTAAAACAAGATCAGCCATATGTTGAAAATGAAATTAGAGAGCCAAAGCCAGACAGTGTGGAAATTAACGAATGGCTTTCTCGTAAACAAGCGATAAAAGAAGAGATTGACTGGAAAGATTCCGTAGAAGGAAGTGAATTTTCAAAGTTCTATTTCTTTGCAAGAACGCACGAGCATATCGATAAATGGAAAGAGGAGCTTGAAGAACTTAAAAAAGAAATCGATTTTACAACTTCTACTTCATCTAAACACAATGTTGAAGTGATGGTGGCAAACGTAAATAAAGCAACGGGAATTCAGCAAATGCTAAAACATTTTAATTTGCCCGAGCAAGACATTCTAGCAATTGGCGACAGCAACAATGATTTACCAATGTTTCAGTTTGCCAGCTATGCCGTAGCGATGAAAAATGCGCCGGATCATATTAAAGAAATTGTCGATGACGTAACGAAATTTAACTGTGACGAAAACGGCGTATCTCATTATCTTTCTAAACTTTTATTGCAAAAATCTGCTAGAAGTAATCCCGTTTTATAAAAATGAATCTATTTCACGACAATGCATTATAACCAACTATTCAAAACATCGTCTTTTAGGCGGTGTTTTTAGTATACATAAGGTGAAAAGTAAACCGTTCATTATTTTTAGTTATAGCACTCTTAGCTAAAAAGAATAGCCAAGAATAAATCTTCTATAACTTAAAAATTATGTTATAAACAACATAATTATATAACTATCCTCGTAACTATCCCTGCAAAACGCCTCTCAGCCCTGATGAGTGCCACCATGCCAAAGCATAAAATATTTTAAAATCTAAACTTTTTCTTTCTTCAAACTTTTTATAAAATGCGCAGAAAAGGGATTGTATCTCCGTATATTTAATGCTAATATAACATTTAATGAAAATAGTATAACATATTTAGCTTTATTTTATAATTAGTATGACATAAATTCTTAATTTAATTGTTTTGTTAAAGTGTTTATAATCATAGTGACCAGCATATTTGTCTATTCATTACTATTAAATTGTGTATCTTGTAAGCTGCTAAATGAAAAATACTAGCGTTATTAAACTATTAAAATCAAAGAATAGGAAGATTTAATGTGAATAAAAGAAAAATTGTCTATATAGTTTCCGACTCAGTAGGTGAAACGGCTGAGCTGATGGTAAAAGCAGTTTTAACTCAATTTAGTGGAGAAGATATTGAAATTCAAAATACTTCTTACGTAGAAGATGAGGGAAATATTGATAATATCATTGCTGAAGCAAGGTGTAACCAGGCCATCATTGCGTATACTATCGTCATCCCACCTTTAAAACAGTATCTTGACCAAAAGGCACAAGAAGAAGGAATTGTAGCTATTGATTTAATGACCCCTCTTATGAGAGCCTTTAGCCAAACCTTTGATAAAAAGCCTAATCTTCAACCGAGATTAACGAGAAAGTTAGACGATAACTATTTTCGAAGAGTAGAAGCAGTTGAATTTGCTGTTAAATATGATGATGGACAAGACTTCAGAGGTATCAAGCGAGCTGATCTAGTGTTGATTGGTGTTTCGAGAACATCTAAGACGCCACTTTCTATGTATTTAGCTCATAAAAGTCTTAAAGTAGCGAATATACCTTTAGTTCCAGAAGTGACGCCTCCTGATGAACTTTTCACTATTCCGAAAAATAAATGTATTGGTTTAGTTATTACACCGGATAAGCTCAATGAAATCCGAAAAGAACGATTAAAAAATTTAGGTTTAGCGTCTCAAGCCAATTATGCCAATGTAGATCGAATCCTTGAAGAGCTGGACTATGCTGAGAAAATTATGAAGCGCATTGGCTGTCCTATTGTTAATGTCTCAGGTAAAGCAGTTGAAGAAACCGCTGAAGTGATATTGAGCATGTTAAAAAAGGACAAGACGAAAGGGTATGTATAAAAACGCCCATTATGTAAGACAGATAACTTGTCAGACATACTTAATCTGTAGAGAGTCAGGTAGAACAGGCGTGTTGCTAAAAGGTGCTTTTTTAAAATATAAAAGATAAGGAAGATTGTGATGAGCAATGTATATAAAAAAACAGACGTTATCTTAATTGGGGCCGGAGTGATGAGCGCAACGTTGGGATCTTTACTAAAAGAGTTAGCGCCGGAATGGGAAATCAAAGTATTTGAGAAACTCGCAGATGCAGGAGAAGAAAGCTCGAATGAATGGAATAACGCAGGGACTGGCCATGCTGCACTGTGCGAGTTGAACTATACATCTGAACAAGCTGACGGATCTATAGATATTACGAAAGCAGTGAGGATTAATGAACAGTTTCAGCTTTCAAGACAGTTTTGGTCATATCTTGTAAGCAGTAATTTAATTCATCATCCGCAAGAGTTTATTATGCCAATCCCTCATATGAGTTTCGTACAAGGAGAAAAGAACGTATCCTTTCTGAAAAAACGTTTTGAAGCGCTATCAAATAATCCATTGTTTCAAGGGATGGAGTATTCGGATCGTCCTGAAAAGCTAAAAGAATGGATGCCGCTTGTTATGAAAGGCCGTACATCGACTGAAGCAATTGCGGCAACTAAAATCGACTCAGGGACGGACGTGAACTTTGGAGCTTTAACTCGTATGTTGTTTACACATTTAAAAAGTAAAAGCGTAGAAATAAACTATAACCACAGCGTTGAAAATCTGACACGTACCGCAGACGGCTCGTGGGAAGTAAAAGTACATGATATTCATAGCGGCAAACAGGAATATCACACGGCGAACTTTGTTTTTATCGGAGGAGGAGGCGGAAGTCTGTCTTTACTCCAAAAAACGGGTATTCCTGAGTCCAAGCATATTGGAGGATTCCCGGTAAGCGGATTATTTATGGTATGCAATAATCCCGAAGTTGTAGCGCAGCATCACGGGAAAGTGTACGGAAAAGCAAAGGTTGGCGCTCCGCCGATGTCGGTTCCGCACCTTGATACACGCTATATCGACCGCAAAAAAACACTGCTGTTTGGACCTTTTGCCGGATTTTCACCAAAGTTCTTAAAAACGGGTTCAAATTTGGATTTAATCAATTCTGTAAAACCGAATAATATCTTAACGATGTTAGCAGCAGGCGTCAAAGAGATGGGGTTAACGAAATACTTGATTCAGCAGGTGCTGTTGTCAAATGAAAAGCGTATGGAAGAACTTCGCGAGTTTATTCCAAACGCAAAAAGCGAAGACTGGGATATCGTCGTAGCGGGTCAGCGTGTACAAGTAATCAAAGATACGGAAGCCGGAGGTAAAGGAACTCTTCAATTTGGTACCGAAGTTGTGAGTTCAGCTGATGGTTCCGTTGCTGCATTGCTCGGGGCTTCGCCAGGTGCTTCGACTGCCGTTCATGTCATGCTTGAAGTGCTGGAAAAGTGTTTCCCGCAGCATATAGAAGAATGGGAATCAAAAATAAAAGAAATGATTCCTTCTTACGGCTTGTCACTGGTAGAAAATCCAGCGCTTTTTAACGAAATTCATGCTTCTACAGCACAAATGCTTGATTTAAGTAAAAAAGAACTTGTGTACCGATGATTTTAGGCAGCCTTTGATACGGATGCTCTATATTAAAAGAGTTTTTTAGACAGTTAAAGTATTTAAACTACATGTGAAATCTATAAGAAAAAATGAAGGAGCTTCGTTATATAAGGGGCTTCTTTTTATTTATTTCCTTTGCTAGCAGAATTTACTTCGTATTCGTGATATAATTCTTATTAGTAAGCGTTTACATATAATGGGGGTAAAAAATTGGAAAATAGCTATTTCGAGGAGCCGATAAAAGATGATTCCAACTAATACATCTTTACTGACGAAAGAACAAACGATTTTTAATCATACAGGGAATAAAATTAAATTAGAAGACAGAGAGATTAATATTGTTGCTCGATTTGAAGAGCCTCTTGTTTTAGTTTTAGGAAATGTACTAAGTAACGAAGAATGTGACGAACTTATACAGCTATCCAAAGATAAAATGCAGCGATCAAAAATTGGTGCTGCACGTGAAGTAAACAGTATTCGAACGAGCAGCGGCATGTTTTTTGACGAAAGCGAAAACGAGCTTGTACATCAAATCGAAAGAAGACTTTCTAAAATAATGGGACCATCTATTGAATATGCTGAAGGTCTTCAAATTTTAAAATACTTGCCTGATCAAGAATACAAAGCCCATCACGATTATTTCACTTCTGAAAGTAAAGCATCTAAAAATAACCGTATTAGTACATTGGTTATGTACTTAAACGATGTCGAAGAAGGAGGAGAAACTTATTTTCCTAAGCTGGGTCTTTCCGTATCTCCGACAAAAGGAATGGCCGTGTACTTTGAATATTTTTATAGTGATGCTGAACTTAATGACCGTACTCTCCATGGGGGAGCTCCTGTTATAAAAGGAGAAAAGTGGGTCGCTACCCAGTGGATGCGCAAACAAAAAATTCGATCGTAATAACAAAGGTTTGAAGAGCCCTATTAGCTATTGTTAATGAGGGCTCTTATTTATGTTACAAAAATATAGCAATCATGGTAGCCGGTTATTATATTGAAATATTCACACTTATTCTATTTGTGCGGCTATTCCTTATTCTTATAAGCCGGTAGACGATAAATGTATTTGTAGTGTAAAATATCCTCATGATTAAAAATTTGGATACACTAAAACGAAAAATGTGTTCGTGAGATAAAAATAAAATAGATGCTATTTAAAAGAATGACTTTAAAACAGGTAAGCAATTTTTATAACAGTTGCACGAAAAAACTCGTGAAAGGTATTTTCACGAGTTTTTGTTTTTAGGTGATTTACACTATTTATAAAATCATTTTACTTTTATATAGTAGATAGGGAACGTGTTAAAGGAGGACCCGGGTTTTGAAAGAAATAAAAGCAATTATTTACGCGATGCTTGCGACGTTTATGCTGCTTCTTACTGGATGCAGCGATGAACAGGCAAGTCATTCAACCACATCTTCTACCGATACGAAACAAGCAGTTCAAGTAGAAGGTTCATCAGATCAAGAAAACGATCATAGTCCTTCTAAAGCAAGTCGTGAAGACGTAGTAGGTGAGGCAGCTACGGTAGAAAGAGTAGTGGACGGTGATACGCTTAAAGTGAAAATGCTGAACGGAAAGAGAGATCGCGTGCGACTACTTCTTGTTGATACCCCCGAAACAAAGCATCCCAAACTAGGCGTACAGCCCTTTGGTCCTGAAGCATCTGCTTACACCAAAAAAAGACTAGAAGGACAGGAAATTACCCTTGAATTTGATGTGCAAGAGCGTGATCAATATGGACGTTTGCTTGCTTATGTATGGATAGACAATGAGCTGTATAATGAAGAGCTGCTAGCAAAAGGGCTAGCCCGCGTAGCAGTATTTCCTCCTAATACAAAGTACGTAGATGAATTTAAGAAAATACAGGAGCTGGCTCGAAAAAGCGAAAAAGGAATCTGGAGCATTGAAAACTATGCCCAGGAAAAAGGGTATAATACGGATGCTGTAAAAAATCAGTCTTCTTTTAATCAAAAAGATACACAATCTGCCGAAAGCTGTGAAGGTAAAATAAAAGGAAATCAAAACTCTAAAATTTATCACGTGCCAACAGGGGCACACTACAACCAAACCATGAACAACGTCATTTGGTTTTGTACCGAAAAAGATGCACAAGAAGCAGGATACAAAAAAGCAAAAAACTAATAAAGAAATTCAGTAACTGCTGAATTTCTTTTTTTTTTTGAGTTCAGTAAGTGTTTGTATAGGAGTGGCTAAATACCATCCAACAAAGAACGACCAATTCGTATAAGAAGACGCACGGGCCATATGAGCAGCTGAGGCACTTGTAAAAGAACCTCCGCTATAAGTTCTCTCCCGCTCATCGTATTATCTTTCTGCTGACGGCGTTTTTTCATAGTCATCATCCATTCATTTGAAAATATACATTAATTATACAATGAAAGGAAGATTAGGAGTTAATTTTTTCTTTCTTTTCTTTTTCGTGTTAAAGTAGATAGGTAAGAAGTCTTGCTGCAAATAAAGCAAGCGAAGAGAATAAAGGGAGTTTGAAAATCGTGAAAATAAGGAAAGCAAGAAAAGAAGATGCTTCTGCTGTAACGGAATTACTTTATGACATGCTTGGCAGTATTGCACGCTCTCATACGGCGGCTACAACGAATGAAGAAGCGCTTTTAAGACTTAAAGCGTTTATTCTGTCTGAGAAGAATCGCTATAGCTATCATCATATTACAGTCGCAGAAGTCGATGAGAAGGTAGTTGGACTTATGCTTTGCTACGAAGGAAGTATGTTACAAACGCTTTATGAACCAGTTAAGCGTTTTGTACGTGCTAAACTTAATAATCCAGCGTGGGAAATTGATATAGAAACTGAACATGGAGATTATTATATTGACTCTCTATGTGTAGATGAAGCTTACCGCGGAAAAGGGATAGGAACGGCTCTTTTAAATGTAGCCAAGCAAGAAGCCAAAAAGCGTAAGATGTTTTTATCGTTAAACGTTGAATATAATAACGTAGAAGCCAAAAAATTGTATCAGCGTATAGGCTTTCAAGAGCATAAAACCATTTTTATTGATAAAAAACCATTTTTTTATATGAAGACTGCCTGAGCATCTTTACGGTAGTATTTTTTGTGATAAAATGGATATATAAGTAAAATAATAAGAACCGACAGCTCAGCACTTTTGCTGAGCTTTCCTGTAAATCGCGTAAACGTATCAAAATGGAAAGAATCCTACATCCAATGGACCATAAGCAAGCGGTCATGAAAGTATGTTTGCTGATGTGCCACATGAAAGGAGCGTGCATGAACATCAGAGATCTTCCGTTTAATATGAGTTATCGATTTAATGAACAGCTTCGAGAAGTTCCGGTTAACCCACACCAAATGAAGCAGGGAATTATCTATTTGAAGAAACGAGCTCTCGAAGAAGAGGATGAGTGTGCCGCTGCTAAAACATATGGACATATTGGTGTATATGAGCGCATACTTGGAGAATTAACGAGCAGTGAAAGACATCTGCTGCTGGCCATTTATCTATATGACCGACATGCCGATACAATAGGTGAATTTTTGAATACGATCCGACTTGGACATACATATCACTGGCAAGAACAGTGGGATAAAGCGAATGAAACGTTTCAGCTACTCATTGAACAATTAAAAGCAGATGAAGACCTTCACATATATGAAGACTTTGTCTATCAGCATTATGGAAAATGTTTACTTGATCAGCGGGTTGTTTCCAGAGCACATCACTATTTTCAACGCGCGTTAGAAATTCGATTGAAAAAAGGCGATAAAGAATTAATTGAGTCAACTAATTCCTGCATCCGTCTTTGTTTAAATAAATTAAAACATTCCTAGTATACATAAAAGATAAATGACTCATCGTCTTGGTTACACATAATGCATAAACTTTCCGTTTGACAAACGTATGTGAACATATTATAGTCATACATGGCAATTTAAGAATACGTAACATAAAAACTAAACATAAGCGTCTCTTCTCTTTTGGAGAAGGGGCTTTTTTATGTGAATTTTTATGCCGAGGAGGGTTTAATCGATGAGTAAAACAGTAAAAGATGTCATCTTTTTATTAATAGGTTCGTTTGTATTTTCACTTGCAGTTAACATGTTCGTCATTCCAATAGGACTAGGTGAAGGCGGCGTTACGGGTATATCAATTATTTTATATTATACAACGCATCTTTCAACGGGCATCACTAACTTTATTTTAAACGGTATCTTGCTTATCGTAGGGTATAAATTTTTAGAGAAAAAAACCATCGTCTATACGATGATTACGATTATCGCTACATCTATTTTTCTTCACGTAACTGAAGGATGGGGTCTTCATCTTCATGAAGAGCTCATTGGCATGGTTTTTGCCGGTGTACTGCTAGGCGTTGGAATTGGGATGATTTTGCGAGTTGGTGGAACAACAGCAGGTTCAGCCATTATTGCTCGAATCCTAAATAAGTTTTTAAACTGGAAAGTCAGTCATGCACTTTTAATGGTTGATTTGCTAGTGGTATTGGCTTCTTATTTTATTATTGGAATCGAAAAGCTACTATTTACAATCGTCATGCTGTACATTACAACAAAAGTAATTGACTTCGTTATTGAAGGATTCGATGCCAAAAAGGCCGTTACCGTTATTTCAAGCAACAAAAATGAAGTAGCGGATCAAATCAATGAACAGCTTGATCGCGGAGTAACGATTCTAAACGGTCGAGGGAACTATACAAAAGAATCAAAAGAAATCTTGTATGTGGTCATTAATAAACAAGAGCTTATTAAACTTAAAAAGCTGATTAAAAAAATTGATGATGAAGCATTTGTGATTGTACACGATGTACGAGATGTAATTGGAAAAGGCTTTCTAAGCGCATAATGCTGTGGTTCTTGGCAATTTTTTCTGACGTTGGTGTTCTCCCAAAAAGTATGATATAAGTGTGTCTAGAGACAATTCAATATACGAAAGGGAGAACCCATATGCGTAATAAAAGGCATGTAAAACGTCTTCTTCAACGTCGAATTCGTTCTTTACGATACGTTGTCTTGATTTTATTTACGATACTGATCTTAAAGTACGTTAGTGAAATTATGTAACTTTTTTGTATGAGTCTTATCGCTCATTTGGAGTGCTTTTTCTTTTAATTTAGTAAACCAATTTGTATAATAGGTTTTAAGAAGGAGGAGTTCCATGAGCATTCCCAAACCATTAGTTCAGCTTAATCAACTCTTTATCGTTATAACGGTTTTGATCGCTTTACTTGCGGCAAAGTGGCTTTTACTTTTGCCTTTTCTCGTTGGAGTAGTCACACTTGCAACAAAGCGTAATCCCGTAATTATGGCAGGGAAAACGCTTCTCAAAAAGCCTGCTTCTTCTTATCAAATGGAAGACCGGGATCAGCAGCTTTTTAACCAATGGATTGCAACGATATGTATGGGGGTTGCTTTCATTTTCTTTTTAATGGGTTATACGCTTGTCGGCTACGTATTTAGTATAATGGTGATTCTTGCTGCTGGTGTAGCGCTGATGGGATATTGTATAGGCTGCACGATTCGTTATCGATATATGATGTGGAAATATAAAAGAAAAAAACACGCTGCATAAAAAAACAAAGCCTCGAGAAGGCTTTGTTTTTTTATGCTCATTTGTATGCGTTATTAATAAATTTAATCATCATAATGGGTGAAAACAAGTGTTAGAGCGCCTATATCCTTTAAAAACCTTTGTTGACAAAGTAAGGCAAACAAATTAAACTTTTTATGATAATAATAATCGTTACGATTTAAAAGGGGGAAGTTATAGTTAAAAACCGTACATAAAAGAAAGATAGTTTTGAATAAAGGAGGGGTTTATATGAGAAAAAGGATAAGTTTGCTATGCTTAACGCTTGCTGCGATAGGTGTGCTAGCGGCATGTTCGGCTAACTCTGCGAGTACCGAAGAAAAGAGTGAAAAGAAATCACTTACTTTTGTATCGAATTTTCCAAGTGACACGCTCGATCCACAGTTAAATTATACAACTGTACGAGCCGGTATTGCCGAAACGTTAGTAAAAGTTAATGAGCAATTACAGATTGAACCGTGGCTTTCAAAAAAGTGGAAAACAGAAAATGATGGGACGACCTGGGTGTTTGAGATTAGAGCCGGGATTACGTTTCAAAATGGCAAGGATCTGAATGCTGAAGCCGTGAAACATTCGTTAGAAAGAACGATAAAAGAAAGCGAAGCAATGAAAAGTGCACTTAAAATTAAAGAAATGAAAGCCAGTGGCCAAATCTTAACCATTACAACAACAGAGCCGCTTGCCACGCTGCCTTCTGAACTTGTTCATCCAAACACAGCAATTATTGATGTAGATGCTCCAGATACAAAAAGTAAACCCGTGGGAACAGGGCCATTTAAAGTAGCTTCGTTTAAACCGGATAATGAAATGAAAGTAAAAAAATATAAAGAATACTGGGGCGGGGAACCAAAATTGGATGAAGTTGTGTTAACATTTAATGATGATGAAAATGCACGAACGTCCGCTTTACAATCAGGTGAAGCCGATATTGTATACCGTCCGGCTATTGAAAGCTTAAACACGTTAAAAAAAGATTCTTCTATTGTAGTAGATATACAGCCGAGCCTGAGAAATCAAATGCTTTTTTATAATTCAAGGCAAGAAGCGTTTAAAGATAAAAATGTGAGAAAAGCGTTTGATGTATTGTTAAATCCAAAAGATGTTGTCGATACAGCGCTCGCAGGTCAAGGGTCACCAGCAGCAGGTCCATTTTTAGATAGCTTGGATTTTTCGAACGATCCTAAAACGAAAACCTATGGACCAAGTGAGGCTCAAACATATTTAGAAAAAGCCGGTTATATACTCAAGAATGGAAAAGCAATAAAAAATGGAAAACAGCTTTCTTTTAAGCTCGTTACATATCCTTATCGTCCAGAAATGCCTTTAATGTCACAAATGCTTCAGTCAGAAGCAAAAAAGATTGGTGTAAAAATAGACATTCAACAAGTGGAAAATATGGACGAGTATATGACAACAAAAAATGATTGGGGAATCGTTACATATAGTCTAGTAACCGCGCCGCGAGGAGATGCAGGATACTTCTTTAATGCTCTTTACATGGAGGGAGGAGCATTTAATGTAGGTCATTTCCATGAACCAGCATTAACTTCCATTATTAATAAACTCAATAAAACAGTTGATCAAAAACAGCGCAATGAGTTAGCAAGACAAGCAGGAGAAATAGCAGAAAAAGAAACGCTGCACTCTTCGATTGTTCATCCGAATAATTTTGTGGCCTATAGAGACAATGTGAAAAATTGGGTTACAACCAAAAGTGAATACTATGTGATAACAAAGGATTTAGATGTGAAATAGATATGAAATTAATTGGTAAAAGAATAATAGAATTACTCATTTTTTTAGTTATCCTATCGTTTCTCAGCTTTGTTTTGATGAAGCTGGCTCCAGGAGACCCAGTTAAGCAAATGCTCCGCGTAGATGATGTGGCAGTTTCTGAGGAACAAATAAATAGTTTGCGAACAGAGCTAGGGTTTAATGAACCCGTATATATTCAATATGTAAAGTGGCTGAAGCGCTTTTTTCAGTTTGATTTAGGATCTTCATATATGACAAAAGAGCCTGTCATCGATGAATTAGCCGAGAAGTTTCCGGCTACGCTGCGCTTGACAGCTGCATCTTTGGTTGTGATGCTGCTAATAGCTGTGCCACTCGGCACGCTGTCAGCACTATACCAGAATAAGTGGATTGATTATCTCAGCAGAAGTATTTCCTTAATTGGAGCGTCTATTCCCAGCTTCTGGCTCGGTCTTTTGTTTATACAGCTGTTCTCCGTGCGTCTTCAATGGCTTCCTTCGATGGGGACAGGCACAGCAGCTCATCTTGTGCTGCCTTCTTTAACGCTTGGTTTTGCCATGTCCGCTGTGTATATGCGAATGATTAGAGCTAGTCTGCTAGAAGGACTGAAACAAGATTTTGTACGATCCGCTCGAGCAAGAGGAATAAGTGAAAGTCGCATTTTTATTTTTCACGCGTTCCGGTATAGCTTAACGCCAATCCTTACCATTTTAGGGACGAGCTTAGGCAATTTGCTTGGAGGAACGGTCATTATTGAAGTGCTTTTTGCTTATCCTGGCATTGGAAAATTAGTTATTGATGCGATTATGAATCGTGATTATCCTGTCATTCAAGGATATATTTTGTGGATGGGCCTGTTTGTTGTTTTAATTAATTCACTTGTGGATTTGAGCTACAAATATGTAAATCCCCAGCTCTATGTAAAGGGAGGGGATAAAACGTGAAAAAGCCGCAGCTTCCTTTTGTAGTGATAAGCGTGTGTGGTATTGCGCTTATTTTATTTTGTATGTTTGGAAGTCAGCTAGCACCGATGGATCCCACACAAGTCAATATGCAAGACCGGCTTCAAAAATCCACCGGTGATCACTGGTTAGGAACTGATCACTTAGGCAGAGATCTCTTTTCACGAATCGTAGCTGGAGCTCAGACCACAATTGGGACTAGTTTTCTTGTCTTAGCTCTTTCTCTTTTGATTGGAGTACCTGTTGGCTTAGTTTCAGCGTATATTGGAGGAAAAATAGACCGCTTTTTAATGAGAATTGTAGACGTTTTTTTAGCTTTTCCTGACTATATTGCAGCCATCGTCTTAAGCGGAATGCTAGGGCCTGGATTATTTAACTTAATTGCTGCGATGGTTATTGTAAAGTGGGTTAGTTATGCAAGGGTAGTGCGCAGTATTGTGCTTCAAGAAAAGTCAAAAGAATATGTGCTGATCGCTAAATTAAACGGAGTGGGAACACTACCTTTAATCCTGCGCCACTTTCTTCCTCACGTGGGAAGACATATTCTTGTTCTTGCTACGCTGGATATAGGGAAAATTATTTTAATGATGGCTTCATTATCCTATATTGGACTAGGGACTCAGCCGCCTACTCCGGAATGGGGAACGATGCTAAATGAAGGCAGGGCCTACTTTTACAATGCTCCGCAACTAATGTTGATACCAGGCTTGGCCATTATTTTATTGGTGCTGACGTTTACAGCTTTAGGTGAATATATTCGAGGGAAATATCAAGTTAATCGATAAAAGAGGTGATCGTCATCGTTTTAGAAGTAAAGCATCTAGCCATTCATAATAAAACAAAACAAATCGTAAAAGACGTTTCTTTTACAATCGAGCAAGGACAGTGGATGGCGCTCGTTGGAGAAAGCGGAAGCGGTAAAAGTATCACTGCTGCTTCGATAGGAGGACTGCTGCCGTCAGGTGTCACGCTTAAAGGAGGCTCTATTACTTTTAAGCAGGAAGGATATGCGCCTATCCTTGGAAAAGATATTTCGTATATCTTTCAAGATTATCGAAGCGCTTTTACTCCTTTTTTAACAATTGGAAAGCAGTTTGATGAAACGATTCGTACACATAGTAAGCTGTCTAAAAAAGACAGGAAAGCAGCCATTTTTCAGGCTCTAAAAGCTGTGAATCTACCGGATGAACGCGTATATAAAAGCTATGCTTCTCAGCTGAGCGGAGGACAGCTTCAGCGAGCAGCGATTGCTTTAGCGCTGGTGATGAAGCCTGCCTTGATTATTGCAGATGAACCAACCACGGCTTTAGATAGCGTGTCAGCAGCTGAAGTTCTTCAGCTGCTGCATAAGCTGAAAGAAGAAACAGGCTGTGCCATTTTGTTTATTACCCATGATTTGCGTCATGTGCGGAAATATGCAGACCGAGCAGCCATTATGTTAGCAGGAGAGATCGTGGAAGAAAACAGTATCGAATCTCTGTTTCACGCTCCGGATCACTTTTATACAAAAAAACTTTTTAACGCTATTCCTTCTTTACAGAAAACGCCTGATCGATTGTTAGATACGCAGAAAAAAGTGTTAATATAGGAGTGAAGTATGAAAGAAAAAAGTATATTACGCGTCAAGCAGCTGGTGAAACAGTATAAAGACGTTAAAGCGCTAAATAATGTTTCCCTGCATATTGATAAAGGAGAATGCGTAGGGATTGTTGGAGAAAGTGGAAGCGGAAAAAGTACGCTTGTAAAAAGTGTGCTAAGGTTAACAGAAATTCAGCAGGGAGAAGTATGGTTTGCAGAGAAACCTCTTCACAGGTTAACAGGAAAAAAACTGCAGCAAGCTCGTCTGGGCATGCAAGTTGTCTTTCAAAACCCCGCGGCTTCTTTTAATCCAAAAGTAAAAATCATCGATTCTTTGCTCGAGCCTTTGCGGCAGCAGCGAATCGTTCCTTCATTTTTATCTCATGTGAGCAGAAACGAAAAAGAAATCGCTTTTTATTTGTTAGAAAAAGTCGGGATTAGCGCAGAATATGCGTTGAATTATCCTCATGAACTCAGCGGTGGACAGCTTCAGCGTGTAGCGATTGCGCGTGCCATTAGCGTAGGTCCGTCTCTGGTGCTATTAGACGAACCAACAGCGAGTCTTGATGTTACGGTACAGGCAAAAATTTTAAATTTATTAAAAGATTTGCAGGAGACGCTTCAGCTATCTTATTTGTTTATTTCGCATGATTTAGCAGCAGTAAAATTTATGAGCAGCCGCATGATGGTTATCCAGCAAGGCGAGGTTATCGATCAATTTGACCGTGCAAAGCTATTTGATAAAAACAGGCATCCCTATACAAAAAAGCTTGTGCGTTTATTTGAATAGAGAGTAAAGCTCTTCGTTTAATATACTAAACGAAGAGCTTTTTTATAAATGAGAATGAGACAAAGTCAGGGGCGCGGCGGTGGAGTATGCATATGGATAAAGTGATAGCCTGCTTGGCAAAGCATGATAAAACTAATGGTGAGTACAACGAGAGGAATTAGCTTGTTTTTTCCTCGTTCTTCATATAGTCCGGCTGCGCTTAAAAGGAAGCCAATAGTAGCTAAGGGAGGAGAGACGCGAAAGAATAAATCTGCAGCGGTAAACCCTTGGTTTGTATATTTATAATAAAAAAATAGACCTGTAATTAATAAAAATAGTCCAATCCAAAACAGCGTAAGTTTTCCAAAAAGGGTTTTAGGCACTGTGTTTTCACTCCTTTTGTCAGTCAAGTACCATAAAATACTAGCATAAAACGTTCTGGTTTGCATTAGAGAAAAAGAACTTGAATGATACAATATGTGTAAAAAAACAGGCTTGAAGTAGGGAGAGATGAAGTATTCAAAGAGCTCCATGTAAAAAGATACATATCGTTGGATCCGTTGGAAGTGGAAAAACAGCTCTTGCCCGGTTATTGTCCCATAGATTAAAAGTTCCTCACTACGAACTTGATAATATTATGTGGGAACGAACATATGAAGGAGATAAAAGAAGAAGTGAAGAAGGCAGAAAAAAGTGTTTACATCATATTGCATCTTCAAAGGAATGGATTATAGAAGGTGTACACTATACGTGGGTAAATGAAAGTTTTAATGAAGCGGACCTTATTATTTTTCTTGATACCCATTATCTAAAAAGAATATGGTTTATTATCAAAAGGTATGTTCTGCAAAAAGCTAAAATAGAAAAAGTAAATTACGCACCGACGTTTTCTATTTTCATTAAAATGTTTCAGTAGAATGCGAATTTTGAAAAGCAAAGCAAACCTGAAATTTTGCATATCCTTCGTACGTCATATAACGATAAACTTATAATAGTGAAAAAGAGAGAAGAGGTAGAGCACTTTATATCGTAAAAAAACGCCGCTCAGTTGATGAGCGGCGTTTTTTGTTTTTTTATTCTATCACCATAGAAGCGCCTTTTTTTTCACAAGCTTTTGCAAGGTTTTTGAGCAGCTGATTAAGAAACTCTTTGTCCATTTTAAGCCACTCTTGTTTTTGCAGCCCTTCTGCGATATAGGAAGAAAAAAACCAGACGTCGTTTTTGATGGCAGAGCGATTTGTTTCAGCGATTACGGTTAATGCCTTAATGACGGCAGACATCACGGAAACATCTTCTTTTCCATAATGACGAATTTGATAGAACGCTTTGTACAAATAATCCATAAAAGAAGGTTTTTCTAGCATGACGCGAATGCATCCTTTTTCATCGCAATAATAAGGAGAAGAAGAATAGCTTTGTCCAAGTTTGATAAACACTTGCGTGAGCTGTTCAATGCAGTTAATGGCTGTTTCAGGATCATTAATAGCGGGTGAGATAGCTCTCAATGCAATTTCACTCAGCTTCTGAATCCCTAACTTCACATCTTGAATCGATTCTTGATCATTTGTAATAAACAAACAGTGAAGAAATTTTTCCTGATCTAACGATTGATTGTGATTGATCACCGTTAACAGGGGGGTATCCGCTTCTACATACTCGCCGGGTGCTTTTGCAAGTTTAACAATGACATTTGATCGGGTTGCTAGTGCTGTTAAATGGTTCAGTTCAATATATTGAATATAGCCTTGTTTGTTGCTTTTGATTTGCAGCGCCTCTTCACTATCAAAATTAAGCTGCTTTTCATTTTTTGAGTCAGGGGTCTTTTGTTGTTCTAGCCGTCGCTCTTCAATGGTAAGCATCGTTTTTTTTGCAATGTTTGAAATTAAATTTCCGACTTTAATCCAGTTAATGACGTGGTGAATCAAAAATACAAACATCCCTAGGCAAATGAATGCTACCACGATGGCTAATGAAGGAACAATAAAGGTATTGCTGACTTGGTTGCTGCGAACTTGAATGAGCAGTACAAGCACGTATACGTATCCACCGATAAAAGTACCAAGCACGCGCTGAGTTTTGGCATCTGTATTAAAATTTTGAATCGTTCTAGGAGAAAACTGACCTACAAACGTAGTCAGTACCACTAAAACAGAAGAAAAGGTAATCGTCGTCATCGTTAATAAGGAATTTGATACTGAGCTCAAAATAGTATGAGCAAGCTCTTTATCCGTTAGAAACACGGAAGGAACTAATTTTAACCACTGTTTATGAGCTGTTAAATATCGATCTAAAAATGTACTAATAGTAGCTAAGACAAAAGCAATAATGCCGTATAAAGCAGGAGTGATCCAAAAATTAGCTTTTATTCGGTTTTGCTGTAGCTTTATTGACATAACGAAATCTCCCGTATCATGATTTAATAAGTTCGGACTTCTTTTAGTATGAAGAAAAAAGTTAGCCATACTTATCCACCTATTATTACCCGCACCTGCATGTGAAAAACTTCTTTAAGAAAAGTTTTATCATTCATTTGTAAAGGGTAGAGATCAAAAAGGAGGGGAGAGCTGTGGCATTTGATTATTCACTTGACTTTGAACATATCGATTTTAGAAAACATCCTGAAAAATATAGAGTAGGAAAAGGAGAACAAGGAGTTCTCCTTGTTGAGCCCTATAAAAGTGAAATTCTTCCTCATTGGCGTTTTCGAACACCAGAAATTGCTGAGGAATCCGCGGATGCTATCTATCAACTTTTTTTAACCTACAAAGAAAAAAGCGATTTTGTTGGAATGGACATGGCCCGGAAATTTCTCCAAATGGGATACACGCGATCGAGGCGCTACGCGAACTACAAAGGCGGAAAGAAATACAGCAAAGACGGAGAGCGTAACGAACGGCAAATTGATGAACAAAAAGCAGAATCGGCGGCTATTTTTATGAAAAAATGGAAGGAGGTACGAGAGAATAAAGAGTACTTGCAAATGAAAAAAGAGCATCAAAAAAAGTACGGATAATCAGCTGGGATCCGTACTTTTTTCCTTTGTTATTTCGATTCGTTTAATATGGTGATGTTCAATATCAATGACTTTAAATGAAAAACTTTCGTTTTTGATGCTATCACCTTTAGCAAGATCAAACTTTTCGGTCAGCATCCAGCCGCCAATGGTATCAACATCTTCTTGTTCAATAGTTGTTCCGAGTAAATCATTTACTTCTTCAATCAACACCTTCGCATCTAGTACGTAGTGATTTTCATTAATTTTGTGTACGTCCGGTATTTCATCATCATCAAATTCATCACGAATTTCACCAACAATTTCTTCTAAAATATCTTCTACCGTTACAAGCCCTGTTGTTCCTCCGTACTCGTCTATTAAGATGGCCATGTGAATTCTGTCTTTTTGAATTTTAAGCAATAAGTCGTAAATGGCGATGGAATCAATAACTTGAATGATGGGTTTCATATACGTTTGCACGGTACGTGGTTTAATATCATCTTCTTTTATGTAATCTGCTAATATTTCTTTAATATTAACTAATCCCACCACTTGATCTTTGTTTCCATCTACAACTACTGGATAGCGAGTATATTGCTCTACTCTAGCCATTTTTAAGAATTCTTCTATCGTTTCATCTGCTGATACGCTAACAATTTCTGTACGAGGCACCATGATTTCTTTAGCCGTACGATTATCAAATTCAAAAATATTATTCATGAACTTAAACTCCGATTGATTAATTTCACCGCTCTCATAGCTTTCAGATAAAATAATTCTAAGCTCTTCTTCACTATGAGCTACTTCATTTTCAGAAGCTGGCTTCAGGCCAAATAATCCGACAACGCCTCTGGCTGAGTGGTTTAAAAGCCAAATAAACGGATAAAGTAACTTAGAAAAAAGAATAAGGGGACGGGAAAATAACAGCGTCACTTGTTCGGCTTTTTGAATCGCCACCGTTTTGGGTGCAAGTTCTCCAGCTACCACATTTAAAAATGTGACAATCGAAAAAGCAAGAACAAAAGATATAACATGCGAAAGTGATGTAGCAAAAGGAAGCATGTCAATAAGCGGCTCTAATAAATGACCTACCGTAGGTTCACCTATCCAGCCTAGACCTAGTGCGGTAACCGTAATGCCCAGCTGTGTGGCTGAAAGATAACCATCTAAATTTGATACTACTTTTTTTGCTGCTAAAGCGTTCCGGTTTCCTTCTTCAATTAACTGGTCGATTCTAGTCGACCGTACCCTAATGACGGCAAATTCCGTTGCAACAAAAAAGGCTGTTAATATGATTAATACGATGAATAAGATGACATTTACTGTTTCCAAATTTATCTCCTTACCCCGTTGAAACGGATAAGGGAACACCTCCTTTATAAAAGTTTGATGAGCTGATTTATATGGTAAATAAAGAATATCATGTATACTGTTCCCTTAATCTCCGTAGAAATAAACTTACCGAAAAGAAAGAGCACTTTTTAATAACCCGCAACATTTTTTGGCAGAAAAAGCGTAAACTAAACACTATAAAATGAACGAAAAGAGATAACGTGAAACTTTAAAAGGATGTAAATAGAAGTAGGAGTCGATTGTTTTTATGGAATTTTTTCTGACGATATTAGTCTTATTGGCTTTGATTGGTCTATCTAATATCATTAATCATTTTGTACCATTTATTCCTGTTCCATTAGTTCAAATAGCTTTGGGAGCAGGGCTTGCTATCTTGCCATTTGGCGGAGATGTCCATTTGGAGCCTGAATTATTTTTTATTTTATTTATTGCCCCGCTATTATTTAATGACGGAAAAAACGTGTCAAGAGCTGCTCTTTGGAAGCTTCGTACACCTATTTTATTACTAGCGCTGGGACTGGTTTTTGTAACGGTGGCAGTAGGGGGATATCTAATCAATTGGCTCATTCCTTCCATTCCGTTACCGGCTGCATTTGCACTAGCCGCTATTTTGTCCCCAACAGATGTAGTGGCAGTTGGAGCTATGGCGAGTCGAGTAAAGCTGCCTAAGCGAATTATGCATTTGCTGGAAGGCGAAGGGCTGATGAATGATGCCTCTGGTCTTGTAGCGTTTCAAGTAGCAGTAGCTGCTACCGTAACGGGCGTCTTTTCGATAGTAGATGCTACATTTCAGTTCCTTTGGGTAGCGCTGGGCGGTTTGTTTGTAGGAGCATTTATCGCTTTTCTGATTATCAGACTGCGTGTACTTGTTCGACGTTTAGGAATGGAAGATATTACGATTCATATGTTAATACAAATTCTAACTCCATTTGTTGTCTTCTACATTGCTGAGCATTTTCATTTATCAGGAATCTTGGCAGTTGTAGCAGGCGGCATTGTGCATGCGATTGAGCGCGACCGAGAGGAATCACCTAACCAGCAGCTTAAAGTAGTATCAAAAAGTACTTGGACGGTTATTTTATATTTGTTAAATGGCTTGGTGTTTGTACTGCTTGGTCTGCAAATACCAAAAGTGGCGAAAGCAATTATTCAAGATCCAAACTTTAATAATGGACAAGTGCTTCTTTATATTTTGATTATTACTGTCTTTTTGCTTGTACTACGATTTATTTGGGTGATGGTGTCATGGTCAGTAGGCTGGTATTACAAAAATAACAAGCATCTAAAACCTGAGCCTCGGTCTATTGGCATTATTACGGTTTCAGGTGTACGAGGAGCTGTTACGTTAGCCGGAGCGTTTTCGATTCCATATACGCTTGATAACGGCAGTGATTTTCCGGAACGCTCTCTGATTATTTTTCTAGCAGCAGGCGTTATATTGTTAACCTTAGTTGCGGCAAGCATTCTTTTACCTGTTATTGCGAAAACAGAAAAGGCGCCGAAGAAGTCTGAGCGCAATACAAAAGAGGTTAAAGCACGCATCAAAGTGCACAAAGCTGCTATTCAGCGGTTAAAAAGAGAAATGACCGAGGAAAATCGTGGAGCAGCCCTTTCGTTAATTTCAACGTATAATACAACGATTAATAACATCATTGTTAAAACTCATCCTTTAGAAGCCTCTGAAAACAAACAGTATGAAGAAGAAATTCGATTGCTGGCTCTTCAGGCCAAGGGGAAATTGGTGGAAAAGCTATTAAAAGAGGAAAAAATAGACCGTGAGACAGCGTATATTTGTTTGGAACATACGCACAAGCTTGAAATGGCTGTAACCAATCGTGTAAGGTACAAATTATTGGTGAGCTGGATGAGGTTTAAAAAAGTTTTATTATTATTAGTCCGAATTTTTTCACCGAATAAGCAGGCTTTAAGAAAACAAAGTTTGCGAAGAAGAAGCAAAGTGAACAAAGTACGTATTCAAATGATGGAAGAAGCAATAAAGGTCATTAAAGAAAATATGAACGAAGAAAATCGAATGATTTCACTTGCTATCATTAGTGAATACCATAGATCCATGGCAAGACTTAGAAAAGAGAGTACGGAGTATAATTCACGCAAACGTAAAAAAGCAACGAGAGATTTATGTTATAAAGCGTTTCATACCGAGCGGGAAACGGTGCAAGAACTTTATGAAAAAGGAGAAATCACGCGTGAAATCGCTCATAATATCCGAAAAGATATCGCTTTGCGTGAAGCATTAACAATTGAAGAAAATGGTTATTAAAAAGTCGCAGAGAGTAGTCTCTGCGACTTTTTCAAGTAAGTTTCATTCTATTGCTTTTCAAAAAGATAAAGCTTTCCGTTAACAGCAATATCAAACCGAGGCCCTTTAAAGCCGCGTTTTATAAGTTCTTTACGCATAAACTTCATAATTCCTCCGTGGCTGACAATCAGCAAATCGTCTTCTGACTCGGAAATAGCGCGATCTAGCACTGCTGCTACTTTTCTCTTAGTCTCAGCCATATCTTTACGAGCTTGTTTGTTGATGAGTCCGGACATGCGAAACAGCAATACCCAGAGGATAAAAGGAAGTTTAAATTTTACTGGAATAATAGGCATAGGTATTTCTCTAAGTTCCGGAAGAAGAGTGATCTCTTGTTTATAAATATGCTTTGCCGTTTTGTGTGCTCGCGGCATATCGCTTGAAAAACAGCGTTTCCATTCAATATTATTCAAATCAGTCTCTCCATACGTAATATCTGATTCATCATATTCCTGAAACCAAGCCACTAGTTCATCGGTGGATAAGCGGTGGTTTTCTGGAAGCCCTTTGTTTACTTTGTAATGACGTACTAATGCTACTTTCATTGTATGATCTCCTCTTAAAAGCTAAGCGCCAAAAACACATACTCGGGGCAGCTTGATTTTCTTATTTAAAGTTATTTTCATCATGCTGCACCTCTTTTCAAATATTTGTAAAATAAGTATAAAATGGATTGAGAAAATTGTAAATACGGCATAGAAGAAGATTTTGAAATAGAATAACTGGAAAATGAAACCTTTTTATAACGTAAAACGTATTACTTATAGATAATTCAAACAAATTGAAATACATATAAAAGGGTGGATTACAATGATAGATACAGAGAGAAAAGTGAACATCAGAGAAGAGTTTGGAACTTTATTTGCACAAGGGGACTTTAAGAAGCTTTATGATTGTGTAAGCGAAGAATTTAAACGTCAAGTTTCGCTTCAGCAATTTTTAGAGCAGAGCAAAACGTTTAATCAAGGAGAACAGTTCTACAGACTAGAAACAAATCTCTATTTAACTCCTCAAATTGAGCAGTTTATTTGGTTAAATTCTACGCAGACAAAATTCATCAGCGTCATGTTTGATGAACATGACATTATACAAGCACTTGTGATTGCTCCTATAGAATCATTGCCAGAGAGAGATCGATGGAGTACAAACAAATATACGATGCCGATTCAAAGCGAATGGTTTGTCTATTGGGGAGGAAAGCATGAGGTGTTGAACTATCATCATCCAGTCGAAAACCAAAGGTATGCGTATGATTTAGTCGTGCGAAAAGGAAAGCAAAGCTATAAAAATGATGGAATGAAAAACGAAGATTACTATGCCTATGGAAAAAAAGTTGTAGCGCCGCTTGAAGGAGTCGTTATCACAGCAGTTGATGATCAAGAAGATAATGAAATTGGACACACGAATAAAAAGAGGCCTTTAGGAAATCACGTTATCGTTGAGCATGAAGGAAAAGAATACAGTGTGCTTGCACATTTGAAGAAAGGATCGGTTTCTGTGAAAAAAGGAGACGTGGTTCGTAAAGGAACGCTGCTCGGAAGGTGTGGAAGTTCCGGCAATTCATCCGAACCCCACATTCATTTTCACGTCATGGATGCCTCTGACATCGAAACTTCAAAAAGTTTGCGAATTCGGTTTCATGCGGCTGTTGAACCGATTCGCGGAGATACGGTTATTCCATTTTTTTATTGATTAAAAAGCCATAGCGTTTGCTGTGGCTTTTTATGCAGGGATTTCCTCAAATATAAAGTAAAGCAGCCGTTGAAACAAGTAAAGGATAATGGCTACAGTAGTCATGACAAGGAAAAGCCCAAAATGACTGATATCATACAGATTATAAAGCCCGATTTTAGCGAGAAAAGGAACAATAACATAACCATGAATCAAATCCAAAATCACGTTAACAATTATGTACAAGATAAATCCGGGATACGTAAGGTAAAAGACAAAGATCGTAATCACAATATGAAGGCAATAAATCGTTGCTCCCATGCTAGTAAGAAAAAATACGTTTTCTTGAACCGTCCACCAGTGCATTTTTTCTGCTACTTGATAGGCGATTGTCATCATTAATGCAGCAAACAACCCTACAGTAAAAAATCGTTTAACACGCTGTTTATCAAGGAGCAGCAGTAAAAACCATGGAATAACAAGAATCCCCCATAATATAATTTGATTCATTCATCTTCCCACCTTTTATTTATCAGTAGTTCTTAGTGTAAGAAAGAATTGTAAAAATATACATTTAGATGATTTTAAAGGAGCGGTCGTCTTTTTAGCATCTGATGCGTCTGCTTATATTCACGGACACTTGCTTGCCGTAGACGGAGGATGGCTAGGAAGATAACGCATGAACCAATAAATTTTTTCATATCATGAACAAACTCGATTAAAAGGGGCGTTCATGGTATGAAAGTGTGGATATTGAATGTTGGTATTGCTGTCACAGTGCTGACAACTGCTTGGGCGGTGTATACAAAGCCTGAAGAGAAAGAGGTTTCGCTAGTTTCTTACAATCAGTTCTCCATAGCTGTCCCAAAAGAAAGCACCGACTTTGAAAAAGAGTTAAAATCAGCTTTGACGCAGTATGGTTTTCAAGAGGTTAGAGTGCTGAATGACTATGCGGAAGCTCAAGTTCTGGTTCTTCTGCCCGCCGAACAACTTTCTTCCTATAAGAAGAAGGAGGTTCAGCAAGTCGTAAATCAACTTGCCAAGCAGTATCACGTTAATCCTGATGTAGTTAATGTTCAGTTATATGAAAAAAAGTAAAAGCCTTTTAGAAAGGGGAATCCCCCTCTATAAAAGGCTTTTTTTACTCTTTTTTCTTCTCTTGTTCAGCGAGCTCTTCTTGTCTTTTAAAATGTGATTTTCCTAACGCATACACAAAACTAAAAAACAAAGGAAGTAAAATAGTCAACAGCACAAGGCGAGTAAGCATATCGCCCAAGTCATTTCTCGTTAAGTAAATATTAATAGCTGCGATGACAATATAAATAAAAATCCCGAGGTTTCGTAAAAATCTCTTTAGCATAGATGCATTCATTTTTTTCACCTTACTTTTATATACTCACATTTAAGGTAAAGGAAACGATTAATAAAAGCAACCTATTTACTACAAAGCAAGAAGGAATACAGAAATTTATGATGAATGTTTATATGTTATCTGAAAATTATGCGAATAAAATTGTTAACATGAAGCTTCTTTATACAGCAGTCTGCTTTTAGTACACCGAGTCAGTATAAACAGTTGCCTTCTCTTCAATTAGCTTTATTTTTTAAAAAGGTAAGGTGATGAGATGAAAAGAGTGCTGGTAATGGGCGTTTCTCCAGGAGTAGGAAAGTCCACATTTGCCAAGAAATTAGGGAAAAAGCTTGATCTAGAAGTACATCATTTAGACAGCCTGTATTGGCAGCCGGGCTGGACGGAAAGAGACAATGATAGTTTTAGAGAATTGCAGGAGCACATTGTAAAAAAAGACAGCTGGATTATCGACGGGAACTACAGCAATTCGTATGACCTGCGAGTGAAGCGTGCAGATACCATTATTTATTTAGAGCTTCCGCTAATCGTTTGTGTGTACCGAGTGATAAAGCGGAGGATTGTATATGCAAGAAAAACGCGTGAAGATATGGCAAAAGGATGTCCTGAAAAAGTAGATTGGTCATTTTTTACATTTATTCTTACGACGTACAGAGAGCGGCAAAAAAAGATGAGAAAACGGTTTGAAAAGCTTAGAAACGATGAGGATTGCAAGGTTTTTATGCTGATGAATAGAAAGGACATCGAAAACTATATACAAAACCTATAGGGGGAGTATGTGCTGAATTTTGAACAAAAACAGCCACGTAACAAGTTCGCTTGTTACATGGCTATATTAAAAAAACAATCATTTATTGCGTAATCTTCAGCATTCCTTTTTCGTCCAGCGCAACTGTTAAAGAATGATTGACCTTCACCGTTAATGGATGAACTTCAGAGTCTCGGTCCGAAAAAAACCACCGTCTTTTAGGCGCCCCTACAAGAAAAAATGCACTGCCGCTTCCTAAAAAGTTAAAGGTCTCGTTTAACGGCCTGTTGTTGCGCACGGTGATACCGGAGTTAATAAGCTGTGTCCCTACAGAGCGGACATGAGGCGTTGTCAAGTTGATTTCTCCTATGCTTAAAAGCGACTTAGAAGAAAAGGGGTCGTTGGATGGTGGGCAGTCTGAATATCTGGAAATGTATTCAACAATATTATGAGCAGGATTTTCAAAATAAAACGAATGAGCATCAAATGCTTCAAAATAAATCTCATCTTTCTTCTCTTCTGTATTGAGGAAGACTCTCTGAGTAGCCCATTTCTTTGCTTCCATAAAGCGGTTTGCTGGAACATTAAAAGCAAAATGGTAAAAGGGCTTTGTATGTAGAGAGCCTTCTTTAAAGGTTAGCTCACTTTCACCAACCTTGATGGAAAAAGAACGCGGTGAAGCGGCGGTTAATGGAAAATCGAGAGAATTTACATAAAAATCCTTCATTGTGTCCAATAAGTGGGTATACAGGACAGCTTGATTAATGATCATAAACCATTCCTCCTCGTTTAAGCGTTGTCTAAAATGGTATTACACAAATTTTTCGCTCTCTTTTTGATTACTGCTTTTCCAGTAAAGCTGAAAAGAGCCTTTATGCTCAGAGCCTACAAAATTAATACGATATCTCCTCGTTTTTTCAGGTGTTAAAGAAAGAGAGTTATTAGTCATTTCAAAAAATCGTGTCTGTTTTGGATCTTCTACGTACAGGGACAGGTCTCCGCTTTTGGTGTTTTTAGATAGCGTAAAAGCGTAGGTTACGCCTTTTTTGAGTTTAATGCTCCGGGAGTAGCGGCCCGTAAAGCTGTCGTATTCGCCAAAGAAAACCTCACTTCGTTCCTTTTTTATTTTGCCTCCTATAATTTGATTTTCCTGACCGTTAAAGTTAATAAGTAAAAAAGCAATAAGAACAATAAGAAAACTATATTTAAACATAAAAACCTCCATCTACTAAATTATAGATAGTTTTGGATTTCGTCAAATAGTGTTATAGTTTAGAAAGGTAAAAATTAACAAAATATATTATCCCTTTGCATGTTATGTCTAACAGAAAGGAGAAAAAATTGACTCAGCGTTTTTATTTTTTAGCAGCAAGTCAAGTAACCACAAATGTAGGTTTTGTTCTTTATACAATGGCCCTCACTTCCTATATAAATCAAAACACCGGTTCAACAGCTCTTGCATCGATGATTACGATGACGAGCTTGCTTGCTCGCCTCCTTAGTGGCCTTAGCGTACCTCTACTAGTTGATACATATAAATCTATTCATATTATGCGGGCTGTACAGGTTATGCAAATAGGAATGCTCGCTGGATTGTATATGCTACTCACACAAGAATTTACAGTCACAGTACTAGCGATGTGTTTTGTCATTGTTGGGATCATTTCTTTTTTTAACGGTTTTTTTACTATTTTTAAAACGTCGGTTGTCCGCAGCTTAGTGAGTGACAGTCAAAGAATGCAGGCAAATAGCTTGCTTTCAACAATTGATCAAACTTTTCTATTTGCCGGGTGGTCGCTTGGTGGTTTCGTTTTGTCTTTAACGGGATTCACTCAGTCTCTATTTATAACGGTAGGTCTTCTATTGATCTCATTTGTTTGCTTGCTGTTTATAAAAGAAGCCCACACATATAAACAACCAGAAAAGCGAAGCGTAGCAAAACTAATGGAAGGATGGCGTTTTTTATGGATACATAAACGTATTAGAGCACTCGTTATAATGGAAATAATTGAATCACTCGTTGGAAGCATTTGGATTGGAGCTATTACTCTTTCTTTTGTGAAAGAAGTGCTTGGAAAAGGAGAAGCGTGGTGGGGGTATATAAACGGTGCGTATTATTTTGGAAGCATAGTCGGAGGAATTATTGTGTATCGAATCTCCTCTATGGTAAAAGGAAGGCTTTTGCTTTTTATGTTCGCAGGCTCAATCAGTTATGCTGTTTTAACCGGTTTTTACGGTCTAGTAACGAACCCGTATCTGGCTTTAGTACTCTTGATAATGATGGGTCCTGCCTATCAGCTTCGAGACGTAGCTCAGGAAACCATTTATCAAAATACCTGCAGCAATGGGATGCTTCCTAAAGTAATAGCGGCAAAATCAACTCTTGTACAGGCGGTGTTTATACTTTCCATCGCATTTGTCGGGACAGTAGCCGATCTGTTTGGGGTAAGGTTTGTGTATCTATTTTCAAGCTTCATTTTGCTATTGACAGCTCTAACAGGCATGGCAGCATTAATGTATAACAAGCATTCTATCGAAATAGACAAGACACCTGCTGAACGGAGAGGAGATATATGAGAATCATCAGGCTAACGTATCTTATGGAGCATGATATAAAAGAGCTGTTGATAGAAAGCCAGGAGGAAGGCTTTTTCTTTCTTACTAGGCTAGTAGCGGAGTATAAAAACGGGCAAAACGTATTTAACAAAACAGGCGAAAAATTGTGGGGAGTTTACGGTGAACAAAACAAATTAATTGGCGTAGCCGGCCTTAATCAAAATCCTTACAGCCAGTATGTTAACGCTGGAAGAGTAAGGAGGTTTTATGTTTCAGCTCAGTTTCGCAGAAGGGGTATAGGCAAACGACTTTTAAAAGAAATTATTCACTATGCAGAGAATTATTATGACAGTCTCGTTCTCTATACAGACACGGACGAAGCGAAGTTATTTTATGAACGAAACGGTTTTAAACGCGTATACAAGCAGCATAAAATCACTCATGAATATAAACTGAAAAATGTTCATTAATCAGCCTAAAAGATGTTTAATTTAATTAGGGTATTAAAATAGTATACTAATAACGCTCAGAAAAAATCTGAGCGTTATTAGTTACCATGCATCAATCGAACCCGTTACTCTTGTTAGTTTGCTTTTTTAAGTTTAAGAGCTGTTTTAGGAGCAGGGCTTTTTTTGACAATATATAAACCGCTAAAAATAATAAGTCCTCCAAGAAGCTGCATAGCATTGATGGTTTCTCCAATGGCTACAGCAGCAAAAACAACGGCAAACAAAGGAATAACATACATGTAAACCATTACTTTTGTAGAGCCAATTTTTCCAATTCCTACATACCACATCACCAGCCCGTACACCGTCACGAACAAAACAGAGTATGCCAGAGAACTCCAGCTGCCTATATCTGTTGGCCAGATAAGCGTTTGATAGGTGAAAAGACAGTAGACAGTAAGCGGAATAGCTCCGATTAAAGCAGACCAGGCAGTCACGCGTAAAGCAGAATATTTTACGACTAAAGGTTTTGCTAAAATCGGGTACCAGCCCCAAGCAATGGCTGCCACAATCCCCATGATGTTTCCAAACCATGCAAGCTGCGACAGGGCATGACTCGAGTGACCAAACAGCAGTACAAACGCAGCCCCGAAAAAAGCAAGCACAGAGCCTAGCTGTGTTTTTAACGAAAAAGCTTCATGCTTATATAATATAGCTAAGATTCCTGTGAAAATAGGAGACATCGAAATAAGTAAAGAAGCATTTGTAGCTGTCGTATACTTAACAGATACCATAAACAGCGTTTGATAGAGCGTAACGCCTACTATGCTGACCGCTATTAAACGTCCCCAGTCTTTTTTTTCGATACGAATGCCTCGCTCTATTATTCCTGTAATAAGTAAAAGAATAGGAGCAACCATTATAAAACGCAGTGCGCTAAATTGAATGGAAGACATATGAGCAACTCCAAATTTTCCGATTGTATAATTGGCTCCCCAAATTAACGCCACGGATAATAATATCCATTCCAGCCAGCCTTTTTTCATGTAATCACCTCGAGTAAGTATAGAAACTAAATAAGTGCGAATATCCTTAGTTACAAAGTATACAGGAAGAAATTATGTAAAAGGCCAGCCAATTCAGCTATTTTTATCTCATCCACTTGTTTTTAATACAAACAAAAAAGCAGCTGCATTAGCTGCGTTCATGACTGTTATCCACATTGTTCTATCTCATCTAACCGCACAAGTTCGACTTTAAAAGCATGATCAATCGGTCGAATTTCACAGTATCCTGAATCATATACGTGAATCAGTACAAAGCGTTTGCCTTTATATAACACTTCTTTGTAGGCTGTCACGAGATACACCCTTTCTTTTCATAGGTTTGTTTTTCATTCTATGAACAAAAAACGGCGTAATTGCCTAATATAAAAATAATCTTTACGGTTGATAAAATTGCTTGGCAAAACAAGTTCGTTTATACTGTACTGTGATTCTAGTCTGCTTACTAGAACAGCTTTAGCACAGAGATAACGAAACAAACCAGCGGTACATAAGGAGCAGCACATGGATATTAATTATTTATATACATTTAAAGAAGTAGCGAAGTGGGGGAGCTATACACGAACGGGCGAGGAATTAGGGTATGCTCAGTCAAGCGTTACCACTCATATAAAAAAATTAGAGGATCATTACGGTCAAAAACTATTTGAACGAACAGGACAAAAAATGAAGCTGACTCAGCCTGGTGAAGAATTGCTTTATTATGTGAATCAAGTAACCGAGTTATTAAATGAAGCAAAAGAGCGCCTTACTACGAATGAAGATGCTAGAGGAACAGTTTCAATAGGAACCGTGGAGTCGCTGGCCGCTTATTTTATTACACCGTATATTCGTGAATTAAAAAAGCAGCACCCTTCTCTAAAGATTATGCTAGAAGCGGGTTTATGTCCAAATTTAACACAAGGGATTATTGACGGAAAGTATGACGTAGCCGTTTTGCTTGATCGCCTTCAAACCTCTTCAAGTTTAGAAGTGATTCCTATTCGAAAAGAAAACATGGTTATGATTGCTTCGCCTTCGCATTTTTTTAGTGAAAAAAACAACGTTGTAATGGAAGAGCTTGAAGGTGAAACCATCATTTTAACCGAGAGTGGCTGCCCTTATCGTACGCTTTTAGAAGAGATGATGCGCAGCAGGGGTATTCATATGCAATCGGTGATTTCATTTAGCAGTCTTGAAGCAATTAAACAGTGCGTAGCGGATAATTTAGGTATTGCTCTTGTGCCAGAAATAGCGGTAAAACAAGAGATTGAAAATGGAAAACTGATTAAAATCCCGTTTGACCATGAAGAATTTTATCTTTATTCACAGCTCATATTCAAAAAGAAAAAATGGCTGACGGCACCCATTCAACACTTGATTTCACTTGTACAAGAAGGTTATCAAAAATATTGATAATAGATATAGAGAATCTTCAATAATGATGAAGCTGCTTTCGTGATACACTTTTTACAAGAAAAGAAAACTAGAGGTGTAGAACATGAATATATTTTTGCAGCACAATCCTACCAAATTATACTTTGGAAAAAATCAAATTACGAAGCTATCGCAAGAGCTTGCTTCTTATCATAAACAAGTAAACGTTCTGTTAGTATACGGAGGAGGAAGCATCAAACAAAATGGCGTATACGACGAAGTGAAAGCTGAACTTCAGTCTATTAACGCAGTTGTTCACGAGCTGTCTGGTGTAGAACCGAACCCTCGTTTGACTACGGTAGCTAAAGGCGTTGACATATGTAAAAAAGAAAACATTGATTTTCTCTTAGCCGTTGGGGGAGGAAGCGTGATCGATTGTACAAAAGCTATCGCAGCTGGAGCCGTGTATGAAGGGAATACATGGGACTTAATTACACGCAAAGTAGAGATTACAGGTGCTCTTCCTTTTGGAACGGTCTTAACACTTGCGGCAACAGGATCTGAAATGAATTCAACTTCTGTTATTACAAATTGGGAAACAAAAGAAAAGCTAGGTTGGACGTCTTCTCATGTATTTCCCGTCTTTTCTATCTTAGATCCGGCGTACACGTTTTCAGTGCCGCGCGATCAAACCGTCTATGGAATTGTTGATAGTATGTCGCATGCGCTTGAACACTATTTTCATCGTACAGAAAATACGCCGATGATCGACGGCTTTATTGAATCATTGCTAAGAACGGCTGTACAAGAAGGTCCTAAGCTTCTTACAAACCTGACTTCTTATCAGTATCGTGAAACGATGATGTATATCAGCACGACGGCGTTTAACGGAAGCTTAGCAAACGGAACGGACGGGGGAGACTGGGCTACTCATCGTATTGAACATGCTTTGTCGGCCGTGTATGATATTCCCCACGGAGGCGGCCTTGCTATCTTGTTCCCTAATTGGCTGGAGCATGTGCTAAAAGAAGATCCTTCTCGTGTAAAACAACTGGCTGTAAACGTATTTGGCATCAACCCAGAAGGAAAAAGCGATGAAGAAACAGCAATGGAAGGTGCAAAAGCGCTTCGCACTTTCTGGAATGACTTAGGAGCCCCGAACAGCTTGCGTGACTATGATATTGATGACTCTGAATTTGATGCGATTGTTGAAAAGACCTTTGTAAAACCAGGTGTTGGTACTTATAAAGAGCTTGATTATGCAAGCGTTCGAGATATTCTAGAAAGATCCAAATAAAAAGACGAGCTGCCTGCTCGTCTTTTTTATATGTACTTAATAATCCATTAGAAAATAAAGAAAGAGAAAAAAGCACAGCAAGATGCAGCCTGCTCCTACCGTTATTTCGGAAAAACCTTGAATAAACGTATTTTTGGGAATGCCTCCTTCATTTTGTAGCTGAAATACGCGTTTTCTTTTGCGCTCATGAACGATTACCAACGAACCAAAAGCAACCGATAATAATGTAAAGAGCGGCACCACAATTAAAAACAGCTTAATAGAATACGCCCAGTACGATATATAGAGCGTATAATACATTGCTCCAGTACTTAAGGCAAAGAGTAGTAAAGAAAATAAAAACCACTTCGTAAAACGGTTTTTGCTCATGTATGGTTCACTTCCTTTTATCAAGTGCGTCTTATGATGTAGACAATAAAACACGTCTATCATTTTACCAAAACTTTTTGGTACATTCTATTTTAGCGGAAAAATAGGGTTTGCAAGTTTCTTAAAAGTGGTATAGTTCCTAAGAACTATCCGTGTATACATACAAAAAACTGATGACAAATGAGGGAGAAGATGAGCTATGGGGTGCGACGCGTGTCTGCCAATTAGGACAGGATATACGGTTTCTTTTCAGCAATCAAGGGATGCAAAGAAATTGGAAAAATACTTTAAAGATATTTCTCAAAACCAATGGAAGACTCTTGGAGAAGATATGATCTGGATGAGGGAAGATATCTTTTGGAATTTTATGGATTATGTTCATCAGCATCTAGACCCTCGGCATGTGTGGGCTTTAGAAGCCAAGCAGCGGAGCCCGTTTGAAAACCTGCGGCGTATGGAGCCGATCACCGCTTTCCAAAAAATGAAAGATGCCTTGTGGATTGATGAGCTGATTGAAGACAAGCGAATTTGCTCGTATTATCAGCCGATTGTATCGGTTGATCATGAACGCGTGCATATCGTTGGCCACGAAATTTTATCAAGAGGATTAGAAGAAGACGGAAGTATTATACCTCCTTTTAAAATGTTTGAAGCTGCTCAAATAAGAAATAAAACCTTCGCTCTTGACCGAGCCTGCCGCTTAGAAGCTGTAAAAAATGCTAGTATTATTGATCATCAGCTGATTTTTATTAACTTTATTCCTACAGCAATATATAACCCTGAGCATTGCTTAGCATCTACATTTACATTAATTAAAGAATTGAATATAAAGCCCGAGCAAATTGTGTTTGAAGTGATTGAAACGGAGGATGTTCAAGATATTGAGCATTTGAAAAACATTTTGAATTATTATCGCTCCCACGGATTTAAATATGCTTTAGATGACGTAGGAGTTGGTTATAATACGCTGAATCGGCTTTTAGAAGTGGAGCCTGACGTCGTGAAATTGGCATTTGAATTCACAAACGGAGTCAGTAAGAATGAGAAACAGAAAAAAGTGGCCCAAGAGATGTTAGCTATCACCCATAAAATGGGGGCACAGGCTCTTGCAGAAGGGGTAGAAACAGAAGAAGATTTAAAATGTCTGATAGAGATGGGTTATGATTTGTTTCAAGGGTATTATTTTGCAAAGCCTAATCCTAAACCGTTAAAAGAGATTCATTCTATTTACGTTTAGCAGCCAAAAGCAGAAGAACAGAAACTTCTGCTTTTTGTATGAATGAAAGTAAGAATACTCAAAAAATAAACAATTCACTTTCATTTTGCTAAATAGTTTACAGAGAAAGAGAAGTGCTATAAGATGATAAATATTAATTCTTAGTATTTCTATCAGAAAAGGAGTGGATGATTTGGCACAAACGTTGCACTCATCATATAAATCAAAGCCAACTACTGTTGTAACAGAATTAAGCCCTATGCAAAAGCCGTTATTTGCAGGAGGGGTTATAGCAGCGGTTATTTTACTTCTAGCGATTGTGCTAATGACTGATTGGACGCAAGGTGTGTTATTTATTATCGGTCTAGCACTAGGAATGACGCTTCTGTACGCACGTTTTGGCTTTACATCAGCATTTCGCCGACTCGTATCTGTCGGCAACGTTCAAGGCTTGCAAGCGCATATGCTTATGCTAGCGATTGCGTCAACGCTGTTTGCTATTATTTTAAGTACAGGCTTTAGCTTTACAGGGGTAACGCCAAAAGGATATGTTTCACCTGTAGGAGTCAGCGTGATAGTTGGTTCATTTATGTTTGGAATTGGCATGCAGCTAGGAAATGGATGTGCCTCAGGAACGCTGTATTCGTTAGGCGGTGGCTCTTCTTCCATGATTTTAACGCTTTTAGCCTTTATTGTAGGCTCTATGTTCGGGGCGTATCATTTGCCATTTTGGCAAAAACAACCTTCACTTCCTCCTATTTCATTAGCTGAATCGACAGGCCTTGGTTATTTTGGTGCTTGGATTGTACAGCTTATCGCGTTTGCAGCGATTTACTGGATTACGATTCAAATTGCCAAAAAGAAAAATCCGCCTATGATGAAGCAGCTTCCTACGACAAAAGGGTGGAAAAAGATCATTCGCGGCTCTTGGCCTCTATTCACTGCAGCGATTGTGCTGGCTGTATTAAATGCATTAACGCTGGCTGTAAGAGGAAATCCTTGGGGTATTACTTCTGCCTTTGCTTTATGGGGCGGAAAAGCAATGATGGCAGCTGGAATAGATGTATCAAGCTGGGGATTTTTCCAAGGTGCAAATGGAGAAGCGCTAACGCAAAGTGTGCTAGCAGACTCTACCAGCGTATTGAATTTTGGGATCATACTAGGCGCTTTCATTTCAGCGACGGCTCAAGGAACGTTCAAACCAGGAAAGATTAAACCTGGCGTTGCAGGAGCAGCTGTTGTTGGAGGCCTTTTAATGGGATATGGTGCGCGTCTTGCTTTTGGCTGTAATATTGGCGCTTACTTTGGCGGCATTGCTTCATTTAGTCTTCACGGATGGGTATGGATGGTTATGGCGATGCTAGGTACAGGCTTAGCACTATTTATCCGCCCGTTATTTGGACTCAAAAATCCTAAATCTAATGATTCGATTTGTTAAGTTTAAATAAAACCTTCTTTGCATGAGCAAAGGAGGTTTTTATTTTAGGTGATGTTTGGAATCGCTCTGCTATTTTGTGAATCACTTGAAGTTTAGTACAGCTCATCAGTTTTCTCCGCAGCGTTTGCGCTGCTTTTCTCTTAGCCAAATCCTCTTGTTCTAACCCAAAAAGAATATAAAAACTTCCTTTTTTTATAAAAATTTCACTTATTTTGCCGATAAAACAGGAGAATTGTATGTATTTGGCGAAATAAGCAGTAAACACCAAGTCCAGACACAGTTATCAAAACGTAAAAAGGGGTTTTAACGTTACATGAACAAGTATTTAAAAAAAGCTGTTATTTATGGAAGTTTGTGTTTTTTATTGGGAGCGTGCGGAGGAGCAGGAGAACAAACCTCTTCTGAGCCGCAGAAAAAAGAAGAAACGGTAAAGTCTAAAGAAGAAGCGAGTAAAAAAGAGAAAAAAGACGCAATCAATACAACTATTAAAGTTAGCGCAGCAGGAGATTTTACCTTAGGAAACGATGAAAGCTTTGGGTACGATTCTACTTTTAACGACGTAGCAGCAAGAAATGGCCTGCCGTATTTTACGCAAAATGTAAAATCGATCTTTGAGCAAGATGACTTAACAACGGTTAATTTAGAAACAACGCTGACAACTGCGACGGAAAAAGCAAGTAAAACATTTCGTTTTAAAGGTGATCCTTCGTTTGTAAATATTTTAAAACAAGGAAGTATTGAAACCGTTAACTTGGCTAATAATCATACGCATGATTATTTACAGCAAGGATATGATGATACACGAGAAAACTTAAAGAAAAGCGGAATAGGCTATTTTGGCTATGAAGATACATATATTACAACGGTAAAAGGAGTCAAAGTAGGATTGCTTGGATATCCGGGCTGGGATGACACAAAAGAAGTAAGAAGTCAGATTAAAGACGGAATTAAGTCTTTAAAAGAAAAAGGCGCTAAAATTATCATTGTGCATTTCCACTGGGGATCTGAACGACACTATGTTCCTGATACAGCGCAGCAGGCACTGGCGAAGTATACAATTGATAACGGAGCAGATTTAATTTTAGGTCATCATCCTCATGTTGTTCAAGGAATTGAAGAGTACAAAAATAAATTTATTGTCTATAGCTTAGGAAACTTTATGTTTGGCGGAAACAAAAATCCAAGTGATAAAGACACATTTGTATTTCAGCAGACGTTTACGATTAAAGATGGAAAGCTAACGACAAACAAAGACATCAATGTCATTCCATTCCGCATTTCTTCCACAACTGCGCGAAACGACTACCGACCTACGCCTTTAACAGGAGCAGAAAAGGATCGAGTGAAAAATAAACTGATTGATGTTTCCAATCAAATCAAACAGGAAAAGTGGACGGTCTACGATGAAGATAGTAAATGAAGCTCTCAGCACTGAGAGCTTTTTTTTATAAAATAAAGCAGAAATAACTAAAAAAATGATATAATGTAAAAAAATAGATAAAAGGTGGAACTATGGTTAATATAGGTGATATTATTTTTCAAATTCTTATGCTGCTGATTCTTATAGGCGGAGCAGGGATAATTATTGCATTTATTATAGGTATAAAAAGATTGATTCAAAGGCAGGGAGCAAATGAAAAAAGGCTTCAGCGAATAGAGCAAAGATTAGATGATATGCTGAAAAACAAAGAGTCTTGACTATACAGAAGCACTGTGAACACATCAGTGCTTCTGCACTTGACATTTTATAAAAAAGCAGTAAGATATGTATACATCGTTTATATAGGGAGGAAGTTACATGGCAAAGTCAAAAGCAAAAAAAATGCGTGATAAAATGACGCGTGAAGGAAAGCGAAATCCAGAATTAAACCGCAGCCTGTTTGTATTTGCAGACATGGAAACGCGCAAAACTAAAACAAAGCAGGAAAAACTTCAGCATCGGCACACAAAACATAAAAAACGATTATCAGACGGAGCGTACAGTACCGGAGATGATCGTTTTTTTGTTTGCATTTAATTTATCCACAAAATGAAAAAGAGCTGTTTCACTATCTATCTTTCTGTACTCTGCCCCAAACATTTTTACTGTAAACTTTCATAAAAAACCCTTATGATAGTAAAAGAAGGAGATGAACTAGGAATGCTTACGATTGAAAAAGTACCTAAAAACCAAGCGGGCGTTTTGCAAAATTTGTATTCTCTTTATCTCCACGATTTATCTGCGTATACACCTTCTTTAGATATTCGCGAAGATGGAGCTTTTCATTTTGAAGAGCTGCCCCTGTTTTGGAAAGTAGAAGGCCTCTCGCCATACTTTATTAAAGTAGATGATAAGCTGACGGGCTTTTTTTTACTTCTTGAACAGCCCGCACTTCAGCAAGAAGCAGATTACTGCATCAATGATTTTTTTATCTTAAACAAATACCGAGGGCAGGGCATTGCTTCTAAAACGGTAAAAGACATTTTCTCTCATCGAAAAGGAACGTATATGATTATTGAGCTTGCAGGCAACAAGCGGGCTATTTCATTTTGGAAACATATTTATGAAAGCTTACATATTTCCTTTCAAGAAAAGAAAATTGAACTTGACGGAGAGCTAACTCTTGTTCAAACATTTAATGTGTAAAGAGGTTGAGACATAACGAAATGAACCCAATTGAAAGATGAACAAATGAGGTACATGAGCTGGACTGCTTGTTAAAACGCAGTTGATTTCCATGCAAGGCTTCGCTTTCCGCGGGCGGCCGCTGAGCCTCCTCGTCGCTTTCGCTCCTGCGGGGTCTCATCTGTTCCGCTTTTCCCGCAGGAGTCTTCGCCTTGCCCTCCAATCAACTGCTAGAAGGAACGAAACAGATAAAATTATATGCACAATCACAAAAAAACGAGCCACTCATCAAACACGTTGATTAATGGTTCGTTTTTCACTTGGGCTAAAATACTTTTGTCCCAGCCTTTTTTATTAAACTAAATATTAACAATTTTCAACAAATTATGTATAATTAAAGATGCTTGTCGACATTTATTCACAGGAGTATTCCTGTAAAGGAGGAGTAAAATGAAAGCGTTATCTAATTTCTTTACGGCGCTTGTGCAGCGTTTTTTACCTGATCCGTTTGTATTTGCTTTAATCCTGACGCTGATTTTATTTGTATCAGGTATTGTTTTTACTCCTCACGGGCCGATTGAGATGGTTCAGTTTTGGGGAAGCGGCTTTTGGAACCTTCTTGCATTTGCGATGCAAATGAGCTTAGTGCTTGTCACAGGGCATGCGCTTGCTAGCTCGCCGCTTGTAAAGAAGTGGCTTGTAAACATAGCACTGTTAGCCAAAACTCCGGCGCAAGGGGTTATTCTGGTCACGCTAGGCGCAGCCATGGCCTGTATGATTAACTGGGGGTTTGGCTTAATTGTAGGTGCGCTGTTTGCGAAAGAAGTAGCGAAACGCGTGCCGGGATCTGATTATCGGTTTTTAATTGCCTGTGCTTACATAGGGTTTTTAACATGGCACGGAGGCTTGTCAGGTTCGATTCCTCTTGTCGCTGCTACACCTGGAAACCCAATGGAAAAAACGGCTGGACTTATTCCACTGTCAGACACAATTTTTACAGGCTACAACTTATTTATTACCCTCGGATTATTAATTGTCCTTCCTATTATGACAAGACTGATGATGCCGACGGGAAAAGAAGTGGTAGAAATTAATCCAAGACTATTGGCAGAAGATGAAATGGCTCCTGCTACAGTTGTTGAGACAACTTCTTCTAAGCCAACATTTGCTGTACGCATGGAGAACAGTAGGTTTTTAAGTCTAACAATTGCACTTCTTGGGTATTCATATTTAATTTATTATTTTGCTACAAACGGTTTTAAAATGGATATCAACACAGTGAATTTATTGTTTTTTACGACGGGTATTTTACTTCACCGCACGCCTTTATCCTATATGAATGCCGTTTCCAATGCTGCGAAAGGAACCGCTGGAATTGTGATTCAGTTTCCATTCTACGCAGGTATTCAAGGCATGATGGAGCTATCAGGCTTAGGCGGGAAGCTAACGAACGCATTTATCTCGATTTCAAATGAAACGACATTTCCGTTTCTTGCGTTTTTAAGTTCTGGCGTTGTGAACTTTTTTGTTCCGTCAGGAGGAGGACACTGGGTTGTACAAGGACCTTTTATTATGCCGGCAGCTGAACAGCTCGGCGTAGATCCGGGAGTCGCTGCGATGGCCATTGCTTACGGAGAAGCATGGATGAATATGGCGCAGCCGTTTTGGGCACTACCTGCACTAGCTATCGCAGGGCTCGGAGCACGCGATATAATGGGCTACTGCGTGACGACCTTAATTGTATCAGGCTTTATTTTTGCTATAGGACTAACGTTTTTTTAATACGAAAAGGTCAGCTGAAAAGCTGACCTTTTTTCATTACTTTTTCTTTCCGAGCGTATCTATCTACTTTATAAACCAACTTCGCGCGCACTCCAGTCCCAAAATTCTTCTGCAAGCCGTTCATTTTTTGCTCTTGAAGAAGGAGGAGTCACGCGTTTTTTATAAAAATAAGCGCCGCTAATATGCGTCACTTCAGGACTGTCTGCTAAATAAATAGCTGTTTCGGCACCTTGAAGAGGTGTTAAAAAGAAAGGGCGAAGCACGGCGTGAACGCTTTTTCCAAAACCCGTTTGACGATTAACGCCGATAGCGGTAGAGACTGCACCGGGGTGTAGGCAATTTACGGTTACAGAAGTATCTTTTAGCTTTTTACTTAAATGGACCGTAAATAAATTATTCGCTAATTTAGACTGAGAGTATCCTCGCCATATTCCGAATCCTGTTGTTAAGTGAGGGTTGTTGAAGTCTATTTTTCCAGCTTTATGAGCACCGGACCCAACGTTTATAATGCGTCCCTGTTGAGATTTTTTCAGCGGATCTAAAAGTAAATTAGTTAACAAAAAGTGACCCAAATGATTGACACCAAGCATCATTTCGAATCCGTCTTGTGTTGTTTCCCGCTTAACTGTCACGACGCCCGCGTTATTAATGAGCACATCAAGCACGCTGTAGCGAGACATAAAGTCATTACTGAAAGCCCGGATACTGTCAAGAGAACCTAGGTCGCAGGTCATAAGAGATATGGAATCCGATCCGCTTTGACGCTTAGCTTCTTCTAAAGCCGTATTTCCTCTTTCTTCATTTCGGCATACCATAATGACTTCGAATCCTTTTTTAGCTAGTTCAATCGTTGTGGCCAGCCCCATTCCAGAATTGGCACCCGTAATTAACGCTTGTTTGACTGTCATGCGTATGTTCCTCCCAACTACATCTTTTTTCTAGTGTATAAGATAAGAAGATACGCCGTCCACTTCTAGCTTTTCTTTCATACATACTTTAAAAAAATGCGTAAAATGTGCACAGGGGAGAAAATGTTGCACAAAGGTCAATATTTTACACCCTACTCGTCAATTAAAGCGGTTTCATAAATAACGGATTTCGCTAAAATAAGACATAGGGAGGTGCTAGTAAGATGAATAGCCAAAGTAAATTACAGGAGACAGAATATGTTCCTTTAGAGCAAGAACTTAAAAGAGAACCATCCATTAATACGAAAAGACGTAAAAATTTGAAAAATGTAGGTTTATTTGCTCTATTTGTAGGGCCCGCACTTTTAGCGTTTTGTGTGATTGTACTTATACCATTTTTTACAGGGATTTATTACTCATTTACAGACTGGAACGGAGTAAACGGTACGATTAACTGGGTGGGACTTGATAACTTTAAGTACTTATTCACTGAAGATAAGCAGTTTCAGCAGTCGTTTTGGATCACAACAAAGTATACGGTCGTTGCAATTATCTTAACGAATGTCGTCGGGTTCGTGTTAGCAATCCTTGTTACTCAAATGTTGAAAACACGAAACATTTTACGTACGGTTTTCTTTATGCCGAATTTAATTGGCGGACTTTTACTAGGATTTGTATGGCAGTTCATTTTTGTAAAAGGATTTGCATCTATCGGACAAATCACGGGAATTTCGCTTTTTGAACTTCCTTGGTTGGGAGACGCAAAAACAGCATTTTGGGGCATCGTGATTGTAAGTGTATGGCAAGGAGCAGGTTATATCATGCTTATTTACACAGCAGCACTGCAAAACGTACCGCAAGAGCTGATTGAAGCAGCAAAAATTGACGGAGCAAGCAGATGGCAAATTCTTCGTCACATTACAATTCCAATGGTAGCGCCGGCAGTAACGGTTTGTTTATTCTTAACGATTTCATGGTCATTTAAAGTATTTGATGTCAACTTATCATTAACAAACGGTGGTCCATTCAAATCAACAGAAATGTTAGCGCTTAACATTTATACAGAAGCATTTGTGAATAACAGATACGGTCTAGGTGAAGCAAAAGCCTTAATTTTCTTCATCGTCGTAGCAGCGATTACGATTATTCAAGTAACATACACGAAGAAGAAGGAGGTTGAATCGTAATGGGAAACAAATATACGAGCAAAACCTTTATTGTTGAAATTTTAGCGGTCCTGCTTGGACTGGTGTTCTTGGTTCCCTTTTATTACGTGCTTTCAAACTCACTGAAGTCATTTGCAGAAATTTTATCAAACACATCGGCACTGCCAACAACGATTCAGTTTCAAAACTTTGTTAATGCATTTAACCAAATGAACTACTTAAAAGTGCTTAGCAACTCGCTAATCATTACAGTCATCAGTAACGCAGTTCTAGTCATCTTCTGTTCAATGGCAGCTTACATGCTGGTTCGAACAAAGAAAAAAATCAGCAGCATTATCTTTATGGCATTCGTAGCGGCAATGGTTATTCCATTTCAATCCATCATGATTCCACTTGTAAAAGTAGCAGGAAACTTAAATCTGTTAAACAGCATTTGGGGTATTGTGATCATGTACTTAGGCTTCGGTTCGGGTATGACGATTTTCTTATACCACGGATTTATTAAAGGAATTCCAGTTGAGCTAGAAGAAGCGGCAATCATCGATGGATGCTCACGTCTAGGCGTATTCTGGAGAATTGTATTCCCGTTATTAAAGCCAATTACAGTAACTGTCGTTATCTTAAACAGCCTATGGATTTGGAATGACTTCTTACTTCCGTCTCTTGTTCTGCAAGATCCTGAGCTAAGAACGATTCCGCTTGCGACATTCTTCTTCTTTGGTCAGTATACAAAGCAGTGGGATTTAGCACTAGCAGCACTTGTAATCAGTATTATCCCGCTATTAATCTTCTTCTTTGCAATGCAAAAACACATTGTTAAAGGAATTACAAGCGGTTCAATTAAATAATAGAAGCGGCAACAGGGCTGGTTTTGAGGCTGAGGCATCAAAACCAGCAGCAAATAGGGAGGAACAGAAAATGGCATTCAAAATGAAAAAATGGCCTTTAGCAGTAGGTGTTTTATCGGCTACGCTTTTATTTTCAACCGCATGTTCAAACGAAAGCGCATCTGGTAATAAAAAAAGCGGCGGAGATCAAGTAGTAGTAGATGTATTTCAAGGAAAAGTAGAAATTGCAGATCAGCTAAAAGCTCTAACTGATCAATATACAAAAGAACATCCAAACGTGAAGTTCAATATCCAAACGGTTGGTGGAGGAGCTGACGGTGCAGCAGCTTTAAAAGCGCAGTTTGCGTCGGGGAATGCACCTGACCTTTTCACAAACGGCGGATATCAAGAGGCGAAAACGTGGAAAAATAAATTAGAAGATTTATCAGATCAGCCTTGGGTTGATGATGCGTACGAAAACACACTTACACCAATGACGATGGACGGTAAAGTATATGGACAGCCAATCAGTCTTGAAGGCTATGGATTTACATATAACAAAAAACTGTTCAAAAAAGCAGGCATCAAAGAACTTCCAAAAACGTATCCAGAATTAGAAGCAGCGGCTAAAAAGCTAAAAGCAGCCGGCATTACGCCATTTTCTATCGGCTACGGAGAGTGGTGGGTGCTTGGAAATCATGGCTTAAACATTCCATTCGCCAGTCAAAAAGATCCGGATGCATTTATTAAAGGATTAAATGACGGCAGTACGAAAATCGCAGGAAACGAGCAGTTCAAACAGTATGTAAAGCTGCTTGATTTAACAGTGAAATATGGAAACAAAAATCCGTTAACGACGGACTACAACACACAAGTAACGAAATTTGCGACCGGTGAAGCAGCGATGATTCAGCAAGGAAACTGGATTCAGCCAATGCTTGATAAAATTACGCCGAACATGGATGTAGGTATTCTACCTATGCCGTTAAGCGATGATGCAGCTGTATCTGACAAGCTTGCAATTGACGTTCCAAGCAACTGGGTTATTCACAAACAAGCACCAGCGGCAGATAAAAAAGCAGCCAAAGACTTCTTAAACTGGATGGTTACATCTAAAGAAGGTCAAAAAGCGTTAGTAGAAGACTTTAAGTACATTCCAGCCTTTAAGTCAATTGAAGCAAAAGACATCGGACCTTTAGGTGACGAGCTTCTTAAATATTCTAAAGATCAAAAAACGATTCCTTGGGAATGGACAAAGTTCCCTGAAGGCGTAACGCAAAAATTTGGAGCAGATGTACAAGAATACATCGGCGGCCAAACGTCTGAAGATGAGCTGTTAAAATCATTAGATAAAAGATGGGCTGAATTGAAGTAATGGAAAAGACAACCTTGGGGTTGTCTTTTTTGTGAGTGCGTAAACCTGCAACATAGCTGTATTTATCTAAAAAAATAAAAGGCGGCAGAATCTATGTGTTCTGCCGCTTTCTGTATTATCACTTAACTTCTTGGCCAAAGCATAACCGCTACGCCAATCAGACACACAAGTCCGCCAATCCAATCGTATGTATCGGGCATTTTTTTATCAACCCACCACGCCCAAAACAGGCTTAAAACAATAAAAATACCGCCGTAAGCTGCATATACACGTCCAAAGTCGGGGAACGACTGCCACGTAGCAATGACGCCGTACAGCACCAAAGCAATACCGCCCAGAAGTCCTAACCAGCTTGATGCTCCTTCGCGCAGCCACTGCCAAATCAAATAGCCTCCGCCAATTTCAGCAAGACCTGCTAAGATAAAAAGAAAAATCGCTTTAATCATAACCTATACTCCTTATATCATCATTTCGTCTCTTTATTCTATCTTACTTTTTTCGTTTGATGAACCATTCGTTTGCTTTAAATAAGTACACTGGAAAGCATTCCTTTATCAATTTGTCTTCAAACCTGCTAAACTATTAATAGTATGAGTTTATGTGACTGTTTGTACGAGTGCAAAGAGCTATGTAATGACTGCTGCTCAGAGTACTTTTACAGGTAGACGTTAGCAGGAAATTGACTATTTAAAAGAATAGAACGTTTAACAGTATAAAAAAGTAAAAAGAATGCAGATATAGGGGTTTGGTAAAATGAGTTTAGATCATAAAGTAATACGCATTGAGCTGCCTACGCCATTTCCAATTGGACCAGTGAATGTGTTTTTATTAAAAGCAGACAAGTTAACGTTAATTGATGCAGGTATGAAAACCAAAGAAGCGTGGAATGTTTTTGAAGAGGCGCTTCGTAAAGAAGGATATAAAGTAACAGATATTGAACAAGTTATTCTTACTCATCAGCATCCGGATCACACTGGATTTTTAGAATGGCTGCCGAGTGATATACCGGTTTACGGTCATAAGCTTGTGGAGCCTTGGATTTCCCAAGATGAAGAGTTTGTTCAGCAGCATAATGAGTTATACCGTAATTTCCTTATAGAGTTTGGAGTCAGTGATGATGTAATGGAAGAATGGCTTCGTAAAGCAACGGCTGCGATTCAAGTTTATTCACCTAAAGGGCAGAAGCTAACCGGGTATTTAAAAGAAGGAGATACACTTCCGTATGCGAGTGAGTGGGAAGTAATTGAAGCGCCGGGACATTCTTTGAGTCAGCTGATGTTTTACAATCGAAAAGAAAAAGTCGCGTTTGGCGGAGATCATATTTTGCCAAAAGTACCGTCAAATCCATATTTAGAGCCAACCATTCAAAATCCTAAGCCAACGCCGCTACTGGACTACTTAGCGTCTCTTGAAAAAACGTTGAACTACGACATTGATTTGATTTACAGCGGACATGGTGAACCGCTTAGTGACATTCATTCTTTAATTATGGAACGCATTCAAAAGCAGCATAAATGGGCGCTGCGCGTGTTACAAGCGATGGGGGAAGGAAAGAAAACAACGCTTGAAGTCAGCGCAGCTTTTTTCCCGGATATGTATCAAAAAGCACCGGACTTTATTTTCTCAGAAGTGTACGGCCAGCTTACGTATCTAGAAAAAGAAGGCTACGTGGAATTAACAAAAAATAAAGACGACGTCTTGCTGTGGGAAGCTGCACGTGTGCTTGCTCCTCAGTCATAACATAAAAAACCAGCTTCTTTAAAGAAGCTGGTTTTGTCTGCTTACAGTGAATGCAAGCGCTCAATGCGTTTTTCAAGCGGCGGGTGAGTAGAGAATAAGCGTGAGAATTTTTCTTTACCGCTAATTTTAAAAGCGGCAATTGATTTTTGACGGTCATCTACTAATGAAGTAGTATGACGAAGCGATTCTAATGCATAAATCATTTTTTCTTTACCACCGAGTTTAGCTGCAAGCTCATCGGCTTTAAATTCACGTCTTCTTGAATGCCAGAAGATAATTGGGCTGCTTAAGATACTAAAGAGAATCTCAAATACAATCGATGTAAGGAAATAAACAACCATCGCAAACTCTTCTCGCACAAAGTTTGACACCGCTTTGGCTACTAAACGAGAGAAGAAAATAACGAATGTATTTAATACTCCTTGCAGAAGCGTAGTTGTGACCATATCACCGCTTTTAATATGCGCTATTTCGTGAGCGATAACGCCGCTGATCGCATCGCGGTCCATTCGTTCAAGCATTCCGCTGGAAACAGCAACAAGTGAGCGTCTTTTACTTGGCCCTGTTGCAAAAGCGTTAACTTCCGCCGAGTGATAAATTCCGACCTGAGGCATTTTTCTTAATCCTGCAACAGATGCAAGTCGGTGCGTTTCTTCTAGAACAAATCGTTCATATTCACCTTGAGGGGAACGTTCATCAATAACTTGAACACCCATCATCCACTTTGCCATTAAGCGTGACATCATAAGAGAAATAATCGCGCCGCTGAAGCCGGCGATGATGCTAAATGCCAGCAGGCCGCCGTAACCGCTGCTTCCCATATAGCTTTGAACACCTAATAAAGATGTAATCGTTGTGATTGTAATTAATACTAAAATATTAACGAAAATAAACAGTGAAATTCGTTTTAGCACAAGTCTTCCTCCTTTAACTAATACGTGCATGATAGGTATACGGTCAGAGGAGAGGAAAGGTTTCATTTATTTATTCAAATTTACTAAAAAGATTACTATGTTAAGTGGTTTAATAAAAAAAAGTAAATAAATGGTTGAATACTTACCATAAATAGGTTATTATAAGTCATATAAAGCTATCTTGTCTTGCAAGGTAGCTTTACTTTAAAAATGTATCTTGTATAACAAGATAGTGAAAAGGAAGAAATCGATATGTCTTTGAGAAGTCAATTGTTAAAAGGAATTTTAGAAGGGTGTATCTTATCAATCATTCAAAAAGAAACGGTTTATGGCTATGAGCTATCCCAGAAGCTTCAACAATATGGATTAAATGATGTGAGTGAAGGTTCGATTTACCCAATTTTACTACGTCTTCAAAAGGAGGGATTAATAAAGGGAGAAATGAAAGCATCGCCTTCGGGTCCTAAACGAAAGTACTATCATCTTACGGCATCTGGTGAGAGCGCATTATGTGAAATCCAAGAGGAATGGATCAACATTCAAAACCCTGTAGATAAATTGTTGAATAGGAGTTTTTACGATGAACGCTAAGGAATTAATTAAATTAAATAATAAGAAGCGAAAAGAGCTGACCAAGGAAAATGAAGAGTACTATGATAATATGCTTGTTTACATTCGAACAAGTGTGTCAGTTTCTGAACAGCAGGCTGAGGAGTTATTGATGGAGCTTTTAGATCACCTTATTGACGCACAAGCGGAAGGGAAGCGTGCTGAAGAGGTATTTGGAGAGAACCTTAAGACGTACTGTGATGAAATGATTAAACAGTTGCCTAAAGAACCCTTAAAAAGCACTGCTTTTTTTATAAGCTTTTTATTGTTACAGCTAGCAAGTTTAATGGCTATTGTAAACGGGGTAGGAAATATTGCTGTACATTATTTTAGGGATAGCAGCCAGACTGTTTATATCGGAACAGCAATCGTCACTTTTGTTATTGTTGCAGCTATTATTTCTCTTGATGTTTTTCTGCTTTTAAAATGGATACAAAAATCTGTTTACAAAATTACGAATAAGATTAAGGACTTTTTTCTACTCTTTGTCTTAATTTTTATTTCTCTTGCAGGGATGGTTTTTTTACCAAAGCTTATTCCACCTTTTGGCTATGTAATAGAATTTGGAGGCTTCTTATATTTAGCTGCTGGTGCCGTAACACTCATCGTTTTAAGGTGGTTAAATAGTAAATATCAAATTACAAAATGAGATATAGGAAGCAGTAAAGTGTATTGTTTACTCTATAATCAAGAGCATTTTAAAGAAATTTCATAATTTACGTCTATCTTGGGACAAGGCGTACTAAAATAATAAAAAAAGGTGTTCAACTCATGAACACCTTTTTGGTAACACTATTTAAAGATTACTAACTTTAGTACGTTTAAAAATTAACTTTAGGTTCTGTACCCAATTTAATTCGTTTGAAGTTTTTAATATGCTTCCATGTAATGAAAACAAAAATAACGGCTGCAAATACGATTAGTACAACATCACCTACATAGATTGATGCTAAAAAGGCAACTAATGCGCCAATAGGTGAAGATAAGGATACGTATTTAGAAATTTTGAGAGAAATTAAAAAAGCAAGAATCCCTAGAATGAAAGCTAATGGTGAAAATGCAAGGAATACACCAGCGGCAGTCGCTACAGATTTTCCTCCTTTAAACCTTGCAAAAACCGGATAGCTATGTCCAAGAATAGCAATAAATCCAGGGACAAGCATATGCAAGTGACTATTCATCATAAGCGGTAAACAGACAGCTAGCGAGCCTTTTGCTATATCGCCGATCAATACTATAATACCTGCTTTCTTTCCTAGAGTGCGAAAGGTATTAGTAGCTCCTAAGTTACCGCTTCCGTGCTTGCGAACATCGGTTTTGTAAAAGCCCTTTCCAATCACTAAAGCAAAAGGAATTGACCCAATTAAATAAGCTAATAAGATAATTATAGTGTTTGTTAATACGTTCATTGTTGGCACCTCAAATTGTGTTGTTATTATTCATTTTATAGCAAGATATCAAGAGTAAAGTTTATTTTGTTTCTGAACACTTCTATCAGTATGTATTGCTTCCCAGCGAGTAAATTGTGGAAGGTAGTCTTTTATATCTCTACAAAAGATAAACGCGGAAAAAGCAGTTTTTTGTATGGATAGAGGGTGCTGGCTGTTTCGGTAGAGCATTTGTAGATTCAACTATATTTTTAGCGGAACAGCTTCATGACTTTATGCTAGGATATTTTTGGATTTTCAAGCCTTTCTACGTATTAGGACGAATCCATATGTCCATTATAAATATGTAAAAAAAGAAAAGAGGATAGGCGTAAAGGCAAAAATAAAAAAACTTCCTACAACAACAGCAAAGTTTTTTGCGCATCAGCCGTTCTGATTTTTTCTACAAAAATAAAAACTTGTAATACAATTTTTAAAATATAACATAAATGTTTAAGGATTAAAAGATATTTTGGGTATATTGTATTAGAAGAAATGTGTTTTAATATTTTTTTATAAAAAATAAGACAAAGAAATTAACAAATCAAAAGAAATATAATAAAATGTAAAACGGTGTTTCGAAATATTAACTTCTTAAAGTTGAAAGGGGTCCTGCACTTGTTGTGGACAGATATCAAAGAACGAGAAGTAGTTATGTACAAAAACTGCCAGGCGAAAATTTTAGAAAAAAAGGTGCCGAATAAAATAGTCGTGCGCAATCTAGAATTCCCGGAAAAAGGCGATTGGATATCAGCCGAGCTTGATTTTGAAGCTGTTGAAAAATTTGAGAAGAGTCGAGAACACTAATACGAAAAACATTTTATAATACTTCTATTTGTTATATAAGAAAAAGCCGAGCTTACATTTTGAGTTCGGCTTTTTTGTTTATGTTTAATTCGTTTTCTTTACGAAGAGCTCCTTGTTATTACATGTAAAACCGCGTCTTTTCCTCTCATTCATTTTCCATTATTACAATAGTCCCGTACAAAAGCGTATCTTTATACGGGACTATTGATTTATTTTTAGCACACGTATTTTTGCCACTTTTTTCATATACAACCGTTCAGAAACAAAACGTCTGTGCATACATTGAAGACAAAGGGGGAGGATACATTGGGAAAAACAAGTCGTATATTGAAATGGGTCAGCGGAGGATTAGAGGCTCTCTGGGGGATTCCCCTCTTAGGCGGCACCTTGGTTATAAGTCTAGCCTACACGCCGCTCATTCTAATGCTCGCATTGCACGTCGTAGGTTTAGTATTTGCGATTAAAACAAACAAAGTTCGGACAGGGCATATCATGGGAATTGTCTGTTCTGCTATTGCGTGGATTCCAATTGTCGGCATGATTATGCATATTTTAACGGCTATTTTCTTACTGATAGAAGCAGCCAAAGATAACGAGCCATCTGAAGACGCAGCATAAAAGAAGAGCCGCCTGATTTTTAGGTGGTTTTTTGTATTTATTAACAAAGACCTGTATGCTCTCTTGTTTTGGAAAATCCTTTTTATGTTAGAATATTAGAAGTATTTTCTAAAAAAGGGGGTAAACATAATAGACAAAGCCAATCAAAAAAACAAAAGACTGTTTACAGCAGGACTCATATTAGTCGCTCTTGTAAGCTTTATATTTTTACTATGGAGTAAAGGATGGGTAATTCCTAATGCGATAAGTGCCAACCGCTATGATGTAAAAGGCGTAGACGTATCTTCTTATCAAGGGGAGATTGATTGGAGTGTGCTGAGTAAACAAGATATTCAGTTTGCTTTTATCAAAGCAACGGAAGGAAGTTCATTTCAAGATCCTTTATTTAAACAAAACTGGGAACAAGCAAATCGGAAAAACATGCGAATCGGAGCTTATCACTTTTTTAGCTACGATAGCAAAGGTTCCACACAAGCGGCTAATTTTATCAAGGCGGTCTCTCTTAAAAATAACGATTTGCCACCAGTGATTGATGTAGAATTTTACGGAGATAAAAAACAAAACCTGCCGTCTCAGAAACGTGTATACAAGGAGCTTTCTAGCATGATTACACGTCTTGAATCTCATTATGACAAGCGCGTTATTCTTTATACGACGCCTAAAGCGTATGACTTGTACATTAAAAACAGATATCCCGGATGTGATATTTGGATTCGCGACGTTGTAAAAAAGCCAACTCTTGAAGAACAGCAAGAATGGACGTTTTGGCAGTATACGGACAAAGGGCGGTTAAGCGGCTATAAAGGTGAAGAAACGTTTATTGATTTAAATGTGTTTAACGGAAACCAAGCAGAATTTGAAAAATACTAGTTTACTAGAAAGGTAAGAGAGGGAGGAGAAACGATGCCTACTTATAACAAGCTAGTGCGAGATAAAATTCCTGCGATTATTGAACAAAGTGGAAACACCTTCAAATCACGCGTGCTGCAGCGAGAGGAGTATCAAAATGAGCTGAAGAAAAAGGCAAAAGAAGAGCTTCAAGAGTACATAGAAGCCCAAACGCATCAAGATGCCATTGAAGAACTCGCAGATTTACTGGAAGTTATGCACGCGCTAGCAGCTGTGCACGGGGCCACGCCCCAACAACTTGAGAAAGTGCGTGAAGAGAAGGCCAAGAAGCGCGGGAAGTTTGATGATCGGATTTATTTAGTGGAAACAGAAGAAGCGTAGTTTGGTGGTGCAATAGTGGAAGGAGCGAGCGGTGGCAGGTGAGTTTTAATTTAAAAGTAGGAGAAATAAAAAAAACTTATTTAACAGAACGAGAAATTTGGAAGATCATTAACCAATTTTTCGCTAATGGTCACTTTACCACAACATATAAATATGGATTGATGAAAGCTTTAATTGAAAACCTATATAATGTTGACAATCGGTTAGTACTCACGTTTGATCAAGTGTATTTTTCATTTGCTAAAATATATTGGAACTTGGTTATTCATCATGATTTAAATCAATTAAATACACCCAACAGACAAGCTGGAATTCAAAAAGAGTTAAAGGAATTTCAGTTAATGCATGGTGTCCCCAATAAAATAGTATTTGATCGTTTACCAAATAATCTTCAATTGCAGTTAGTAGAAAGAACTAAAAAAGTGGGGGCAAGGTATGTAGTAGGGGCGTTATACGGAGATATGGAAGGTTCTGTTTATGAGTTTGATAAAAGAACAGAATACATAAAGTTTAATAGCAGTATATATATTTTTTTACAAAAATATAGACAAATTGTTACTCATTTAACTAATTATCATTTGGCGAAATTTTTAGAAAAGTATAATGACAAAAATAAGTTAGAAGATGTCTTGTTAAAAGTAGAAAATGTTTCAAAACGTGAATCGCTGCATGCATTCTATAACATCCTTTGGAAATATGAAACAAAAGAATGTTTTTATTGTGGAAAACAGCTGTCTGATAAACGCATCGCTACTCATGTAGATCATTTTATTCCATGGAGTTATATCCAATCAGATAATATGTGGAATTTGGTGTTAAGCTGTCAAAGCTGCAACACAAAAAAGAGCAATAAACTTGCTAAGAGTGTATACCTCGAGAAGATGTTTGTTCGTAACGATAATCTTAAATTAACAGCAGTTCACAATGATTTTAACTATTATTCAGAGCGTAAGTTAAAAGCTCTTTATGAGTATGCTGGAATGAATGGATACGTAGAAAACTGGTCTCCTTAATCCCGAGTATTTCTCTTTTCATCTCAGTTACAAAATCCCCTCTTGAAATTTTGTTCACCAAACAAGTAAACTAAAGACATAAGTTTGGTAAAATTGGGATAAGAAATTCATGAGGTAAGGGAGAACAAGTCGATGGAGATGGATCAAGAGAAATTTAATAAAGTGATTGAAGCGGCAAGGATGTATTATATTCTTGATTATAATCAAAGTGAAATTGCAAAAAAGCTTGGTGTATCAAGGCCTACGGTTTCTCGATTGCTGCAAACAGCAAAAGAAGAAGGCATTGTTCAAATTAAAATTGTGGATTCATCTATCAATAGTGAAAAATTGTCTTCTCAGCTTGAACAAAAATTCAATTTAAAAAAAGCAATCGTCACACCGGTGCCTCAATATGAAAATCACATTATTAAAAGTCATCTAGGCGTGGCAGCAGCTGACTATCTCTATGACATTGTAAAAGATGGAGACATTATTGGGGTGACGTGGGGAACAACTCTTTATCAAGTGGCCATCGATTTAAAACAAAAGTATGTGAATGACGTGCAGGTTGTACAGTTAAAAGGCGGAGTAAGCCATTCGGAAACGAGCACGTATGCTTCTGAAATTATGTACTTATTTGGAAAGGCATACAATACGCCTCCTATGCATCTTCCTTTGCCTGTAATTGTTGATCACGTGGTAGTCAAAAAAGCAATGGAAACGGATCGTCATATTAAGCGCATTTTAGATTTAGGCAAACAAGCCAACATTGCCGTCTTTACTACGGGACCCATCAAAACGGATTCGCTGCTTTTTCAGCTTGGCTACTTTTCCGAACAAGATGTAGAGATGATTTCCTCTCGAGCAGTGGGAGACATTTGTTCACGCTTTTTTGATAAAGATGGACAAATTTGCAATGAAAGCCTGGATGAACGGACGCTAGGACTTGATTTGGAGGAACTGAAGAAGAAAGAGTACGCGATTTTAGTAGCGGGCGGGGATCAGAAAATTGACAGCATTTACGGAGCGCTGCAAGGAAAATTTGCAAATGTGCTCGTTACTGATCAGTTTACGGCGCGCTTTTTATTAGATAAACAAGAGTAAAGGAGATGAAGGCGCTGTTTTTTCAAGAGCAAAAGCTTCATCAAATTGAAATAATAGAAGGTATTGTATCTTATTCTGCATCATCTCTGCAGGCACAGAGAAACCGGTATCCTTTTCAAGCAGGCGCTTCAAAAGATGGAGTGATTGCCAAGGGAACGACGGGCTATATCATTAAACGGTGGGGAAGAATGTACTTCTCTCCTGATGCTAATCAAAAAGGAATTGAACGGTTTACGCCGCCGGATCAGCCATATGTATTAATTCCTTATAAAAAGGTAAAGAATAAGTACAGAATCGTATTGTCATTTGTGATAAAAGCTGAAAAATAAGGGAAGACTTCCGAGTGCGGAAGTTTTTTTTTATTCACTAAAACAGCGGCTATAAATATTTTTGAACAAATGTAAATATATCTGTTTACAATTGTTCAAAGCTATTATATAGTAAGGGTGTAAGTTGTTGAAAACGTTTTAGTGGATGCACAATATGCAGATACTTTTAGGGGGAAAACGTCATGAGAATGGTTGATTTAATTGAAAAAAAACGTAATGGACATGAATTAAATAAAGCTGAAATCGATTTTATTATTGAAGGTTATACAAAAGGGGATTTACCTGATTATCAGCTATCGGCATTTGCGATGGCAATTTACTTTCAAGGAATGACGCAGGAAGAACGCGTAAATTTAACGCAAGCAATGGTTGAATCAGGCGATCAAATCGACTTATCAAAAATTGAAGGTATTAAAGTAGACAAACACAGCACAGGCGGCGTAGGTGATACAACAACACTTGTGTTGGGACCTTTAGTAGCTGCGGTTGATGTACCGGTTGCTAAAATGTCTGGCCGCGGCTTAGGACACACTGGCGGTACAATTGATAAACTTGAAGCAGTGCCTGGCTTCCACGTTGAAATTACAAACGAAGAATTCATTCGTTTAGTAAATACAAATAAAATTGCCGTTATCGGTCAAAGCGGAGACTTAACGCCAGCGGATAAAAAACTTTATGCGCTTCGTGATGTAACAGCAACGGTTGATTCGATTCCGTTAATTGCAAGCTCGATTATGAGTAAGAAAATTGCAGCTGGAGCAGATGCCATTTGCTTGGACGTAAAAACGGGAAACGGCGCATTTATGAAAAAGCTTGAAGACGCTGAAGAATTAGCAAAAGCAATGGTTGAAATCGGAAAAGGCGTAGGCCGAAACACAAAAGCCATCATTTCAGATATGAGCCAGCCTCTAGGTTTTGCGGTTGGTAATGCGCTTGAAGTGAAAGAAGCGATCGACACGTTAAAAGGCGAAGGTCCTGAAGATTTAACGGAGCTTTGCTTAACATTAGGAAGTCACATGGTTGTACTTGCTGAAAAAGCAAACAGCCTAGACGAAGCGCGTGCAATGCTTCAAGAAGTAATTAAAAACGGAAAAGCATTAGAATCATTTAAAACATTCTTAAGCGCACAAGGCGGAGACGCTTCTGTGGCAGACGATCCGTCTAAATTACCGGATGCAGCGCACAAAATTGAAGTGCCAGCAAAAGAAGATGGCTACATTTCAGAAATTGTTGCAGAAAAAATCGGCGTAGCAGCAATGAAGCTAGGTGCAGGACGTGCAACAAAAGAATCTGAAATCGACTTAGCAGTTGGTATTATGCTAAATAAAAAAGTTGGAGACCAAGTGAAAAAAGGCGACTCTCTTGTTACAATTCACAGCAACAGTGAAGATGTACAGGAAGTAATGGATATCGTTTATGATTCTTACAGCACAGTCGCTGAAAAAGTGGAAGCTCCAACGTTAATTTATAAAGAAATTCATTAAGAGACAGAGAGGAAGAACAAAATGAGTCAAAACATTACGGGTATTATTGATCATACATTATTAAAAGCAGATGCAACAGAAGAGCAAATTACGATTTTAGCACAAGAAGCAAAAGAATATTCATTCGCTTCGGTTTGCGTAAATCCAACGTGGGTAAAAAAAGCAGCTGAGTTATTAAAAGACGCTCCAGAAGTAAAAGTGTGTACGGTAATCGGCTTCCCTCTTGGGGCTACGACTTCAGCAGTAAAAGCATTCGAAACAACAAATGCAATCGAAAACGGTGCAGATGAAGTAGATATGGTAATCAATATCGGCGCGTTAAAAGACAAAAACTATGACCTAGTGCAAAGCGATATTCAAGCAGTAGTAGATGCTGCAAAAGGCAAAGCGCTAGTAAAAGTAATTATTGAAACAGCTCTTTTAACTGACGAAGAAAAAGCAAAAGTTTCTGAGCTAGCTGTAAAAGCTGGAGCTGATTTTGTTAAAACGTCAACGGGCTTCTCAACAGGAGGCGCAACGGTAGAAGACGTAGCGCTTATGAGAAAAACGGTTGGACCAGATGTAGGTGTCAAAGCTTCTGGCGGCGTTCGAGGCTTAGAAGATGCAAAAGCAATGATTGAAGCAGGTGCAACACGTATTGGTGCAAGCTCTGGCGTATCAATTGCAAAAGGTCAATTAAGCAACTCTGATTATTAATAAATGACAGCAGGTTAGTACTAGCTAACCTGCTGTAAACTAAGCAAAGGGTGATGACGGTGGAGCCAAAACAATTAATAGATGAAGCAATCGCAGCAAGCAAACAAGCACATGTACCATATTCTCAATTCCATGTTGGTGCAGCTCTTTTAACAACCGATGGGAAGATTTATCGTGGATGCAATATTGAAAACGCTTCCTATGGATTGACGAACTGCGCTGAGCGAACGGCTATTTTTAAAGCTGTTTCAGAAGGGGACAAGCAGTTTTCAGCTATTGCAGTTGTAGGAGATACGGACGGCCCAATTTCTCCTTGCGGCGCATGCAGACAAGTATTAGCTGAGTTCTGTGATGATCACACACAAATTATCTTAGCAAACCTAAAAGGAGATTTTGTGATTACCCACATCAACGAAATCTTACCGGGCTATTTTTCATCAAAAGACTTACAAAAATAAGTAAGCAGTGGAGGATACTATGAAATATTTAATTGGCATCTTAGGGTTACTCGTTGTCTTTGGATTAGCGTATCTTGCAAGTAATAACCGTAAAGAAATCAAATATAGACCAATCATTATTATGGTTGTGATTCAAGTTCTTTTATCAGCTTTACTTCTTAATACAAAGTTTGGCTTGATTATTATCAATGCGATTGCCAGCGTTTTTGGAAAGCTGCTTTCATACGCAAACCAAGGAGTAGAGTTCGTGTTTGGAGGCATTGCGAACAAAGGATCAATGCCGTTTTTCTTAAACGTCCTGCTTCCAATCGTTTTTATCTCTGTCTTGATTGGGATTTTACAGCACTTTAAAATTCTTCCTTTCATTATGAAATGGATTGGTTTAGTTCTCAGCAAGATTAACGGAATGGGAAAATTAGAGTCTTATAACGCAGTAGCTTCTGCGATTGTAGGTCAGTCAGAAGTATTTATTACTGTTAAAAAGCAACTAGACAAACTGCCGCCAAACCGTTTATATACGCTTTGTGCATCAGCTATGTCGACTGTTTCTATGTCAATTGTCGGTGCTTATATGACAATGATTGAACCAAAATACGTAGTAACAGCGATCGTTATTAACTTATTTGGCGGATTTATTATTTCTTCTATCATTAACCCTTACACAGTAACGGATCAAGAAGATATTTTAGAGGTACAAACAGGTCATAAGCAAACGTTCTTCGAAATGCTTGGCGAATATATTATGGATGGATTTAAAGTAGCGATTATCGTAGGCGCGATGCTAATTGGTTTCGTTGCGCTAATGGCTGCGATTGATAATGTGTTTGAAATGCTGTTTGGTCTGTCGTTCCAGCACCTGCTTGGCTATGTGTTTGCACCGTTTGCATTCATCATGGGTGTTCCTGCTTCAGAAGTTGTGGCAGCGGGTGGAATTATGGCAACAAAACTTGTAACAAATGAATTTGTGGCAATGATGAGTCTTTCAGATATGGCTTCAACATTCAGTGCTAAAACACTTGGAATTGTATCCGTATTCTTAGTATCATTTGCTAACTTCTCATCAATTGGAATCGTGTCAGGAGCGGTTAAAGGCTTAAGTGAAAAGCAAGGAAATACAGTAGCGCGCTTTGGTCTTCGCTTACTGTATGGAGCTACGCTTGTAAGCGTACTGTCAGCGATTGTTGTCAGCTTCATTTTATAAGTGTAATAGAAACAGAAAGAAAAGCAGTTTCCTTTTCAAAAGGAATTGCTTTTTCTTTTTTACATGTAAACCGTAACTCCGCACATCCTAAAGAAAAACATCGACGCAGAGGAGGACAAGAAAAGCTGGGGGCTTTTCTTACTGAAAAATGGATCAAATTGGACTATTGCTGTCAGGTGCAGCTTTATTTTTAAACGGACTGATGCTGCTTGGAAAAGCAGATGAAAAAAATGTAGGCGTATTTAACCTATTTGTTGGAGCTTTTCAAGTTATTGCTCCGTTTTATTTAATTATTACGTCAGACCAAAGCAACTGGATTTTATATGAAAGAACGGCAATCTTTTTATTTGGCCTCACGTATTTATATGTAGGCGTGACGGTATTAAAAGGAATGCAGGGAACGGGGCTGGGCTATTATTCACTTTGGGTATCCATTATCGCTTTAGTGTACGTTACGGTTTCTCTTGTTCACTATCATGACGTAGTGAATGCCATTACATGGATTCTTTGGTCGTTTTTATGGTTTTTATTTTATGTGCTTAATACGAGCAAAAAAGATGTATCTGCATATGTAGGGAAAGTGGCGATTGTACAGTCTTGGGTGACCTTAACAATCCCAGCGCTGTTTTCGCTAACGGGCGTATGGGGAAATAAAGATATGTACAATATGTGGGGAATCGTGTTGGTAGCTTCCATCATTTATTTTGTATACGTAGGATATCGACTATTCTTTTCTCAGCCGAAAAAAATGATTTTGAAATAAAGTATTTACAAAAAATAGATAATAATGGTAAGATGTTAGAAATTAAATGCCGTGAAGAGAAAAGTAGACAGCGCGTATTCTTAGCAGAGAGCTCCGGAAGCTGAAAAGGAGCAAGAAAAACGCTGTTGAAACAAGCCTCTGAGCAGCGCATTGGATCTAACGTGATAGTGCGACGGCTGCTTCCGTTACAAAGCTAGAGTATAAGCGAAAGCCGTACTCGATAAGGTTTATATGGCGACATATGAACAAACTAGGGTGGCACCGCGATTTATAATCTCGCCCCTAAGACAGATGTCTTGGGGGTGGGATTTTTTTATTGATCAAAATCAATAGTGAAGCGGAGGCCTTTCTTTTATGAAAAATAAGCTGTTGTCTTGGAAATACCCGTGTTTATTGCTGTTTGGAATTGGCACTAGCAATATCGGCGACTGGATTTATTTAATTGCTTTAAATGTCATGATGCTTGATATGACGAATTCGCCGCTTGCGGTTTCAGGACTATACATGATAAAGCCGCTTGCTGCGCTCTGTACAAATATATGGTCTGGAAGCTTAATTGACCGCATGAACAAACGGAAGCTTATGATGTTTTTAGATTGGATGCGCGCCGGAATTATTGTTTGCCTTCCGTTTTTCTCATCCATCCTTATCATTTATGTGCTGGTATTTATCATCAGTATGGCAAGTTCGATGTTTCGTCCGACATCGATGGTTTATATCACAAAGCTTATTCCACGTGAAAAACGAAAAAGATTTAATTCACTGCGCAGTTTGATTGACTCAGGAGGCTTTCTTCTTGGTCCGGCCGCAGCCGGTGCGTTATTTATGATTGGAACGCCTGCGTTTGCTATCTATGCCAATGCTGCAGCGCTCGTGGTGTCAGGAATGGTTACTTTATTAATGCCGAACTTAGATATAAAAACAGAAGCTAAAGAAAATAAACTCTCTGTAAACACAATTGGAGAAGATTGGAAAGCGGTGTTTCGTTTCAGTAGAGCTAACAGATATATTATGACCATTTATGTATTATTCAGTTTCTTAATGGTCATGGCCACCGCAATTGATTCACTTGAAGTTTCATTTGCAACAAAAGTCATTCATTTGTCCGAAAGTGAATACGGATTTTTATTAAGCGTAGCAGGCGCTGGCATTATGATTGGCGCAGTTATTAATACACTGTTTGCTAAGAAGCTGTCCACGAACTTTCTAATAGGTGCCGGCAGTGTAGGAGTATCGCTTGGCTATTTGCTGTATGCGTGTTCGTCTTCTTTTCAAACTATTGGAGCGGGATTTTTTAGCTTATCTTTTGCGTTAGCTTTTGCAAGTGCTGGTTTTCAAACCTTTTATCAAAACAGCATTCCCGTTGACATGATGGGGAGAGTAGGAAGTATATATGGACTGCTTGAGTCATTTCTGATCATAATCATGACTTTTTTATGCGGCATGGCTGCGCACATCTTTTCGATTCAGGAAGCTGTAATTGGTGGAAGCCTGATCATGCTTTTAAGTACAATTGTATTGTTTTTGTGCACGTTAAAGCCGACGTTTTATAAAGTGAATTTGGTCAAAAAGCAAAGAATCTAACGCACGGGTACTAGTGGACAAATAAGCTAAGAAGCCGATAAAAAGAAATGAATACAGGATAAAGGATGGAAAAGCACAGTGAAAATGAAAGATGCGTTAAAGAAAAAAGGAATGTTTGTTAAAAAATTACCGAATCAAGGTGAGCTCTTCCGAAAGCGGTGGGAACATGAATTTGCAAGTGCTTTAAGCACATCGCAAAAAAAGAAAATTTATATGGATCAGTTTCTGTGGCATGCGTTTAGCTATGAAAAGCTTCTTTGTTTACAAGAAAAACAGGCAATTCAAGCTTTTGAGAAGCAAGCAAAGTACGACTGTTATTTGTTATTTGAGCATGATGAACGAGTGCTGCAGCTATCTAAATGTAAGCATTTATTAACCACTGATTTGAGTGGAAATACAAATATGTATTTAGAAGATTTATATGTGGTGGATAAAGATTTTACGTGGACTTATGTGATCACGCATGAAAGTTCACGTGGACCTTACTTTTATCGAACATAAGTGAAGATAGAGCCTGCCATGCTTAATAACACGGTAGGTTTTTTGTTATAAAAGAACATTTTATTAATTAAAAGTAATTATAGTAATAAAATGGTTTTTATTTTGGAGTTTTTGGGTATTTATTACTAATTATTATCCATCTCTCTCCTATATATATTACTATTTGGGATTTTTTCAAAAAATAGGATATGAAATTAATTTTTTGTATGCTAAGGTAATTACTGCTAGTAAGCTTGTCTTACAAAATTCAGTTTAAAAAGGAGGTTTTTATATGAAGTGGTATTTACATGTACTAAAAAATTATGCAACGTTTCAAGGAAGAGCAACGCGTAAAGAGTATTGGATGTTTGTCTTATTTAATTTTATTATATGGTGTGTGCTTTTAGCTATTGAACTTATAACAGATATGCCTCCGTTTTTGCGTATAGTTTATCTTGTTGCAGTCTTCATTCCATCTCTTGCTGTGACGGCGCGCCGACTGCATGACATAGGAAGAAGCGGTTGGTGGCAGCTCATTAATATTATTCCGATTGCCGGAGCTATTTGTCTATTAATTCTTCTTTGTCTAAGAAGTGAGTCGCAGTTAAACAGTTTTGATGTACCTAATAAAGTTGCGTAGGACTTAAACAGTTAGGTAGTTTAATTTAATAAACAAAGAGAGGGTTTAAAAATGTACTGGTATATAAAAGCGTTAAAAAATTATGCGACGTTTCGAGGAAGAGCAACGCGTACGGAGTATTGGCTGTTTACATTATTTGCTTATATCTTTATGATCATTCCATATATCTTGGTTTTTATCGATTCACTTGCAGTATTTGGAGTTATTTTAGTATTACTTTACGGAGCAGCAATGATTCTGCCTTCACTTGCAGTTACTGTTCGCCGACTGCATGATACAGGAAGAAGCGGCTGGTGGTATTTAATTAACTTTGTTCCAGTTATCGGAGGCATTTGGCTGCTCATCTTACTTTGTCAAAGAAGCGAAGTAACGGCCAATATTTACGACACAGACACGCAGGCTTCTTAACCAGAGTAGTTTATTAGTTTAAAAAGTTAGTAAACTAAACGTGCGAATTGTTTCTAATTAAAAAGAGGTTGGGACAAAAGTAATTTAGTTGAAGGGAAATCCGAACTAATTGAGATTCTTGATAGAGAATCCAATTAGTTCGGATTTTTTCATAGTGTGATGGTGAACGTAAATTTTATGTATGTAGATTCTTCTAGCAGTTGATTGGAGGGCAAGGCGAAGACTCCTGCGGGAAAAGCGGGAGAGATGAGACCCCGCAGGAGCACAAGCGACGAGGAGGCTCAGCGCCCGCCCGCGGAAAGCGAAGCCTTGCACGGAAATCAACTGCGGTGTCATAAGCGGTTCAGCTCATGTATCTGATTTGTTCGTCTTTAGATTGGACTGATTTCATTATGTCTCAATCTCTTTTTTTTTCATTTTCCCATACGCTGCTGGGAATTTCTTTTCGAAGAACAGGTGCAATATCACTTGCAAAGCGCTCTAGCTGTTCGCGCTGTTCTGCTTCGCTTAGACCGTCTACGCTGATGCTCAGCACTTCGTTTCCATAAGCATGGTGATAATCTATTATTTTTTCAATGATTTGCTCCGTGCTTCCTACTAAAGCAGGACCGTGTTGAACGATATCTTCTAGTGACGTGAACGGCGATTGATTATGTTTCGCTGCCTCTGTATTGCTAAACGCGTTATAGTACGGGCGATAGCGGCGAATCGCTTCTTCCGTTGTATTAGAAATATATAAGCTGCTTGCTCCTGAACCGACGATGGCCTTGCTTGGATCATGACCATAATAGGCAAAACGTTCCCGGTAATGGTCAATCAGCGCTTTATATTTAGCCTGAGGGTGAAAAGAATTGGATGAAAATAGCGGCTCTCCGTATTTAGCTGCAAGTTCTGTAGACAGCGGGCTTGACGCGCTTCCATGCCAAACAGGAATAGAAGGTTGAAACGGGCGAGGCTGAGTCGTAACGTTTGTTAAAGGCGGACGATAACGGCCGCTCCACGTGACATTTTCTTCTGTCCAAAGCTGTTTCAAAAGAGCGTATCTTTCAGCAAGAGATTCCCATTGTTCTTCTTCTGTAATACCAAAAAGCGGATAATGACGCGGGTCGTTGCCTTTTCCAATAATTAGTTCAAGGCGTCCACCTGACAGGTGATCAAGCGTTGCATAATCTTCAGCTACTCGTACAGGGTCTAAAATACTTAGAACGGTAACGGTCGTAAGGAGACGGATGTGTGACGTTTTAGCCGCAATTGCACTTAAAACAACGGGAGGAGAAGAAGACAAAAAAGGAGCTCCGTGTCTTTCGCCGACTCCGTAAGCATCAAAACCTAACTTTTCTGCCATCACTGCTTGATTTAACACATGCTGAAACTTTTCTTGAGCAGTGAATGTTTCTCCAGTAACCGGGTTCGGGATGTTTTGAATAAGACTAAATAAAGCAAATTTCATACGTTTTACCTCCAAAAGATAAAATGGTGGACGACAATAAAAAAAGCAAACGTACACGCATTATCGTGTCCATTTGCCTCCAGTTGACTGGTAGATATGCAGTTTCAATGTTTTATTAGTTGTATCTTAAGCGGTAGACACCGGGCTGTCAAGATAATCTTTTTCTAAAAACCCACTTGATTTATCGGTTAACTAGTATTATGATGTGAATAATCTTACACGACGTAAGCCCACTGGTTAACCAGAGGCTCTTGATGAAGCAGCTGCTTTATCAAGAGCCTCTTTTTATTACATAATATAGGGATTTAGAGGAGGAACGTATGAAAAAATATTGGCTGTTTTTACTTTCAATTGTAGTAGCTGTGAGCGTGGCAGGATGCGGAACAAACGCATCTTCAAGTGCAGGAGAAAAGAAAGAAAAAGATGTTCAAACGATTGTTGTTGGAACAGGCACTCAGTTTCCTAATATTTGCTTTATCGATGATAAAGGCAAACTGACCGGCTACGATGTAGAAGTAGTAAGAGCAATTGACAAAGAGCTACAGGATTATAAATTTGAATTTAAAACGATGGAATTTTCAAATCTGCTTCTCAGCTTAGAAAGTAATAAAATTGATATGATTGCTCATAATATGGCTCAGAACGCTGAGCGAAAGAAAAAGTTTTTATTTAATGATGAAACATATAATTATTCTCCGCTTTATGTAACAGTTCCTAAAAATCGAAATGATATTCATTCATTAAAAGATTTAGAAGGTAAAAAAATGATTGTAGGAGCTACAAGCAATGCGGCTGTCTATCTAGACAAATACAATCAAAAACACGGCAATAAAATCGATGTAGTTTACGCCGGTCAAGGTGCGGATGATGCCACAACTCAATTAAAAACAGGCCGGGCAGATGCTACGCTTGCGACACCATTTTCCATCGACTTTAGCAATCAAGCGCTGAAATTTCAGCAAAAAACGGTTGGAGATATCGTGATTAATTCAAAAGTATATTTTATGTTTAACAAAAAAGACGAAAAGTTAAAGTCGGAAGTCGATCAGGCGATTAAAAAGCTGAAAAAAGACGGTACGTTAAAAAAACTCAGCACAAAATGGCTAGGAGAAGACTATACGGTGCAAAATTGACTATAGCAAAAAAGCAGCTGCCCATACAGCTGCTTTTTTGTATGATATAAATCCAATAGATAGAGGAAACGATCTGCAAAGAAAACAAAAATTAGTGTATAGTAGAGCTATAAGTACTATAAAAGCAGGACCGCAGTAGGAGGCAATTCATTGATTACGGATTTACAGCGCGGAGATTTCTTTCAAAAAGGACATCGTTATCGCAGAAAACAAATTCATAAGCTTTATAAAGGACAGGAACAAAGCGAAATATCAACGCCGAAAGCGCATCCATATATTTTTATTTTCACAAAAGAAAGCGGAAGTGAATACGGAACAGGACACGGATGGAATAGAGATAAGACCTCTTTTTTCTATACGGGAGAAGGTCAAAGAGGATCGATGCAGCTCATTAAAGGCAATAAAGCGCTTCGTGAACATTTTTTATCAGGAAAAGCCGTTTACTTGTTTCACTACGTGGAGCCGGGAGTAGTCGAGTTTATTAATGAAGTGACGTATATTAATCATCAATTAGAAATTATGTGGGACTCAGACGGAGAGCTTCGTGAAGCCATTATTTTTGAACTGGAACGAAATCCTGTGATCGAGGAAAAAGCAGCAAAGCTGGATGTTGCAGCTTACTCAACTGAACAACTTCGTCATATAGCGTTAGGGGAAGACAAAAAGACAAATATTTATGAGCAAACCGCAGCTCTTAAACAATATGTTCACAAACGCGCAGCTGGTATTTGTGAAGCCTGCGGAGAAAGCGCGCCGTTTATCGCAAAAGATGGAAGCTCCTTTTTGCAAATGTATTATCTTTCAAAGCTGTCAGAGGGCGGACTTTCTAAGCCAAAGGACGCTGCGGCACTATGTCCCAACTGTCATAGCCGTCTACGCTACGGGAAAGATAGTGAAGTATATAAAGAAGAGCTGATTACTAAAATTAATGAAAAAGAAGCAGGAAAGAAAAATGAGTAATATCGTCTTTCTTCATTTTATAAAAAACCGTCTCTAGGCAGGTCAGCTGCCGAGGCGGTTTTTTTGTATGTAGAATGACTTCAAAAAATAAAGACAGTAAAGCGTATAAAAATAATAGAAGAACAGATAATGAAAAACTGAAGCTTTCGTTTAGAAAATAGTAAAAGCTGGGGTGATGTGCTGTGGCAAACAAGTATGACTGTGTCATTATAGGTGGAGGAATTGCAGGACTTCAAGCTGCTATTCAGCTTGGAAGATATAAGCGTAGTGTATTGGTTATTGATTCAAACGATGGACGTTCCAATCTTTGCAAAAATTATCAAAATATATTGGGATGGCCAGAGGGAATAAGCGGTCAAACTTTAAGAGAAACGGGAAGGCAGCAAGCAAAAAGCTACGGCATTCAATTTGCAGAAGAGCGTGTCCTTCAGTGTGAAAAAGAAATAGAAGGGTTTAACGTCATTACAAACTCTGCTAACTACGAAGCCGCTACTTTACTGGTTGCGACCGGAGTCGTAGACCGAATTCCTTCTGAACTTCAGCAAGAGCTACATCACTGTATGGGAAAAACGGTATATGTATGTCCCGACTGCGACGGGTATGAAGTAAATAATAGAAGGGTATTAGTACTAGGGTCGGGAAAAGCAGGAGCCAGTTTATCTCTTACGTTAACATATTGGACAAATGACATTACGTACATTAATCATGACAAAAAAGAGATTGGACTTTTAGCAGATACTTTGATACAAAAGGGAATTACCTATAAAGAAGGGGCAATAAAAAAAGTCATAACTGAAGCAGAAATGTTAAAAGGAGTCATCCTCGAAAACGATGAATTTATCTATGGAGAAAGAGGTTTTTTAGCGTTTGGAGGAAATGAAGTTCGAACAGAATTAGCGCATGGGCTCGGAGTAGAACTCCTAGAAAATCAGCACGTTATCGTAAATTCGCGTACAAAAGAAACAAATGTTTCAAACGTGTGGGCAGCAGGAGACATTGTGGCTCATTCTGAACAAGTTACGGTAGCGATGGGAGAAGGTTTACAAGCCGCTATTTGGATACACAAACGCTTGTTAGAGCTTTATAAAAAATAATTGTTTTTTTATCTGTTTCTGAACACGCTACATTCTAAGTGGGAAAAGTCGATTTTTAGTATTTTGTGTGTAATAAAACTCTGTACAATATTCTGTGTTCAATAACCTTTCTTATTCTATCTTATATTACAATCGGATAAGACCAAAATAAGAAAGAGTGATAATAGGTGTTTATTGGATATGCACGTGTATCAACAGGATTACAAAATTCAGATTTACACACAGATGCACTTATTATCAATTTTATCGTTTTAGTTAAAAAACAAATTACGAACGTCTTCATATGTTTATGATGCACTTTTATGAATGTTTTTGATTAAATAAAAGGAAGTTTGATATTTGAATAAATAAGTTAGATTGGAAAAGCTGGCGCAGGAAAAGCAAGTTCAATACCTCAAGTAGTATTGGACGGTCCTAAAGAAATTGTTAATAGAAGATGCATCTATGTTATTATGTATACTAATGCTCTAAGAAACCGTATAAAAAATTATCAGGTTAAATAAGAAGATACCTAAGCAGTTAGGTACTAAAACCTTGCAGTTCCTCTTATTAAGAAAGTTTATCCCTCCATTGCACCACCTTTTTTATGAACAGCAATTTATAAAAGGAGCACAGATAAAATTGTTACTTAATTAAACGTAGCGAAGTCTTATATAGCTGTTATATCAAATGATTCAAGGGAATACATGTTAATTATACGAATGATTCATCACCTACTATAAGTAAGTATAAAAACGTTGAATTATATAGTTTGACTTAGAGTGCAAGCAGCAAATATCTTACAAGGTGGTATATCTATTGAAAGTTGAAACACGTAGCGTTGAATTTGTTCCAGTAGACGAACGTCATGGAAAAGCAAAAGATTTGTTCCCCATTTGGTTTGGAGCAAACATGCACATTACAACTCTTGTAACAGGTGCATTACCAATTAGTTTAGGCCTTAATTTATTTTGGAGTTTCGCAGCTATTATACTTGGAACCTTATTAGGTGCTATTTTTATGGCTTCACATTCTGCTCAGGGGCCTAAACTTGGAATTCCTCAAATGATTCAAAGTCGAGCACAGTTTGGAGTAATCGGGGCTATTTTTCCGTTATTTCTTGTAATGTTCGTGTATTTAGGTTTTTTCGCAAGTAGTAGTGTGCTTGCAGCACAAACACTAAATAGTTTAATACCCATTAATCAAAGCTGGGCCATAATAATCTTAAATATTCTTTGTTTCGTTGTTACAATTTTTGGCCATGATTTAATTCATAAAATGCAGAAAGTCTTATCATGGTCTTCATTTGTTGTGTATCTAGCAGCAACAATTATTATATTTCAGTTACCACTTCCGACAGGAAGTTTTTCATTAAGTGGTTTGGATTTACCTGTATTTTTACTCGCTATCAGCATTGTAGCAACGTGGCAATTAGCATATGCACCATACGTAGCAGACTATTCACGCTATCTTCCTGTTAATACATCAACTGCACAAACCTTTTGGTATAGTTACCTGGGTACATTTGTGGGGACTGTATGGATGATGATTTTAGGAGCAACTTTAACAATTGCTATTCCTAATTTCCTTGATCATTCTGGTGGGAATTTAGCTCACTTATTCGGAAGTTTTGCTATCTTTATGTATTTGATCATTATTTTTGGTCAACTAGCTATTAATGTTTTTAATTTATATGGTGCTTTCATGTCAACCATTACAACTATAGAGCCCTTTTGGAAGCTGAAAGTAACACAAAAAGTTAGAGTATGGATGATATTTTGTGTTACATTGGCAGGTACTATCCTATGTTTATTAGGCCAAAGTAATTTTCTATCATTTTTCTTAAATTTTATCTTTTTCATTAGCTATTTCTTGATTCCTTGGACGTCTATCAATCTTGTGGACTACTATTTATTGCGCCGTGGTCAATATAATGTGAAAGATATTTTTGATGTAAATGGTCAATACGGAAAAATAAATGGAATCACTTGCATGGCATTTGCTGTATCAATTATTGCAGAAATTCCTTTTATTAACACATCATTCTACATTGGTCCTATAGCAAAGGCATTTGGGGGCGCAGATATTGCGTGGCTAATTGGAATAATAGTTCCTGCGATCTTATATTATTTTCCGATGAAACAAAAGTTAAATAAAGAAGTTTGTGGTAACTGAACTCGAAAGAAAGGCCTGTATCTAAACAGATACAGGCCTTTCTTTAACCCATGAAAAGAGAATAAACATTCTTTTTTTATGTAACAAAAACGAGATGCAAACGATTATGCATCCCGTCATGTGAAGAAGGAAAAATCAGCTTTTAATGCAGCATATGATCTTTAAGGAACACCTCATTTACGTAATTCCATTGCCTAATGAAACAGTAACTTGAAAAAGTATATTCTCTTTAACAAACACCTCATTTAAGCATTGAACTAAAAAATATACAATGTGAACGAAATCGTTCTTGGTCTGGGACAAACACCTCATTTGTATAGTTATAAATGAATATTATTGTCTACCCATTATATATATTCTTACTACGTTCATGACTACCATCCCCTTATGAATCAAATATACATCGATTTACAATAAGGTTTTCTGAAATATGCCTGCTGTAGACACCTCATCCCAAATGTAAGAAGCTTTGTAATGATTAGTTGTAATCAATAACTTGTTTTCCTTCTTCCCTAAATAGAATATCCCAATAGCCTATTTATAATTCAGTAAAGTTAACAGGGGTTTTTTGGATTACATGCACCCTTTATTTATAAGAAAGATTAAATAATGAAGTTTTATTATGAAGATCTGTAATAAGCAGAGGTATGTATGTACTTATTCATTTTATTTGATGTGTTGGAGCATCAAATAGCTATGCCACTTATGTCATATCATAAATTTTTGATAGGGGAAAGGTGAGTAGATAGAATTTGTTAAAGGTATTGTTTTCCTTATTTGCTATCAACCCTACTATATGTTACACTACAGATAACTTATTTTTGTTCGGTATATTGAGAAAAGAAAAAACCTAATTAGAAGTTTTTATCTTGAAATAGTATGTTTGGGCAAGATTGGTAATACATTTGTGGAGCATTCCACAGCAGGAGGCAACATTATGACACAAGGTACAGTAAAATGGTTTAATGCAGACAAAGGTTTCGGTTTCATCGAAGTTGAAGGCGGAGACGATGTATTCGTTCATTTCAGTGCTATTCAAGGTGAAGGTTTCAAATCATTAGAAGAAGGTCAAAAAGTTACTTTTGATATTGAGCAAGGTCAACGTGGAGCACAAGCTGCTAACGTTCACAAAGCATAATCAAAAGTGATAACAAAAAAGACTCCTATGAAGGGGTCTTTTTTTTATGGTCTCATGATTAGCATACTATTGGTTCAATAGAAAACCCAGGCTTTAAAAAAGCCTGGGTTTTAGACAAGACGATCGATACAAGGTTAATTAGTTACAACATACAATAGAGATATAAAGCAAATGTGAATATATGAACAAAGATGTGTGCATTTAATATAAAGTGTAGTCAGTTTCGATTTTTGTAAAAGCATAGCCTTTAAATTCTTTTCCTGGCTTAAAGGCTGGAGCCTTTGTAGCAGCAATCAAGATTTGTTCACCTGTTTGGGGGACACGGCCTGTACGTTTGGCACGTTCACGTACTTCAAATGTACCAAATCCAGCGATTTGAATTTTTTCTTCTTGTGCAAGTGTTGTAGAAATGATTTCGAATAATCCATCAATCGCTTTTTTTGCGTCTTGTTTTGTTAATTCTGATTTTGAAGCAACAGCATCAATAAATTCAGCTTTATTCGTATCTAAATACCTCATTCCTTACTGTGTATAGTCTGTGTAGACAAAAAATATATCATAGTTCCCTTATAAGGATCAAACGTACGTTCTTTTAAATGCGTAATGCATCTGCTAAAAAACTCTAAAAAAGTTAACATTGCATGTTTTGTTTCCTTTTTGTTAGGGAAATGGAAATAAAAGAAAGATAAAAAATGATTAAAAATGAGGAGAAGGAGTGGCAAAAAAGTGGTATATAGTCAAGCAGTAAGAAAACCTGAGTTTCAACAAGCGGAATCGGAAGGGTTAAATGAAGCCATTCACGAGTACATAACTCGTCGTACACGTCACAATGCACCGGTTGTGGATGCGCTTCGATATATTATGACCATTGAACATAAACATGAACGCATGCAGGTAGCAGCAGAACTGTTCGGATCAGCTATTCAGCGTGTAAAAGATCAAGATATTATTCAATATCTAAAAAAATGCGGAAGCTACAAAAGAATTTCTGATACGATGGAATAAAAACGTTTTCTTTGAAAAAGCGCCTTTAATGAGAGGGGGCTTTTTTTGTTTCCTCCATTTAAAAGCGAGGGTAAATACATAGAATTCTTCCAATTTGTGCATAGTAAATGAAGCAGAATTAATTGAGGAAGAGACAGAGTTTTGTATCTGACTGCGGGGACGAATGTTAAGGTCTAGAATAAAGTCTTCATTACAGATACCCACTCTTGAATAAATGAAGATTTACGTATGTATCCCTAGCAGGAGGTTTGGTGTATGAGTCAAGAAATACCGTTAAGTTCAAGTGAAATTGCTACTCTTTGGATGACCTATCAGCAAAAAACAATGACCCAAAGAATTTTGGAATATTTTATTGCACAGGCAGAAGATGACGGGGCAAAAGAAATTATGCAAGATACGCATATGCAAGTGGTGAATTATATTGAAGATATTAAAACGATTCTAAAAAATGAAGGGGCAGCCATACCGGTAGGATATACAGAAAAAGACGTAAATGTAGGGGTTCCTAAGCTCTATGATAAGATGTTTGATATTATGTTTCTTCGCCTTTTAAAAGAAATTAGCATGGGATTACATACGCTTCATTTAACCATGTCCTACAGAAAAGACATGATCTCTCTATATAAAGAGCTTACCGCTTTCACGCAAAGTGGCTATGACAAATGTGTAGATTATCTTCAGGAAAAAAACGTGCTTCCAAGGCCTCCAGCTGTTTCCGTACCTAAAACAGCGAAGTTTGCTGAAGGCACAGATTACATGAATGGCCTCCATTTGTTTTCTAGTAAACGTGCATTAAATACTGTAGAGGTAGCACATATTTATTATGCTATTGAAAGTAACATTCTTGGCATGCAAATGATTACAGGATTCGCTCAAGTAGCAAGTGAGCCTGAAGTGAAGAAGTACTTTGTAAAAGGAAAAGAGCTGGCTAAAAAAGTTGTAAGTGATTATAGCAAAATTCTTTTGGAAAGCGATATTCAAACGCCTGCGACGTGGGGGGCGAAAGCGACCGAGTCGAAAGTAGCACCTTTTTCAGATAAACTGATGATGTACTGCGTGAGTTTATTCTGCAGTTTCGGGCTGGGGAGCAACGCTTTAGGCACTGCGTTTAGTTTGCGTGGAGATCTTCCCCTTACTCTTGTCAGTACGGCCAAAGACATTTTAACATACGGGCAAGACGGGGGAAAAATCATGGCCAAAAACGGATGGCTTGAGGAACCGCCAAGTATGGAAGACCGAAATGATTTGATTAAATAGAAAGATCATAATACATCAAGAAAACTTCTTTTTTTAAAAGAAGTTTTTTCTTTTGGATAAAAATGTCGTTATTTGTTCATTTAACGGTTTGTTTTTTGAATAAAAAGGATATATAAACTATAAATTTACAATTATATGATAAAAAAGGAGGATTTTGCAGATGAAATGGTACATAAAGGTGTTAAAAAATTACGGGGTATTTTCTGGTCGAGCAAGCCGAACTGAATACTGGATGTTTGTGTTAGTTAACTTTGTTATTTCATGTATTCTTTCGTTCCTTCAGTTCGTTATTGATAAGCCTCTTTTTCTGCCGGTTATCTATTCGTTATTGGTTGCAGTCCCATCGTTAGCGGTAGGAGCAAGAAGACTCCACGATACGGGAAAAAGCGGATGGTGGCAGCTCATTACATTGGTTCCACTTATCGGCGGTATTTGGCTAATTGTGTTATTCTGCCAGCCTAGCGATCCAAAAGAGAATCGTTTTGGTACAACGGCCAAAGCAGCATAAATAGAACTCCCCCTTATATAAGGGGGAGTTTTTTAGTGCACAGGTTCCACTATAGCTCCATCATAAGCCGATTGGTAAATGGCTCGTATGTCTTTTTCATGAAGAGGTAAAGGACTGCGAGCAAGAATTCGTTTTTGCTGGACGCCATCTTCTGTCAGCTTTTGAAGGGCACTTTCTGGAATATCAAATCCGCGAAGGGTTTGAGGAATTCCGACGTCTTTAACAAGTGACTGCAGTTGTTTTACACACTGATAAGAAGCTTTCTCTTCTGATAAAGAAGTAGCGTTTCCGCCTAGTGCTTCAAAAATATCCCGCATCTTTGTCACGCAGCTGCTGCGGATATAGCCCATAACGTATGGAAGCAGTACGGCGTTTGATTCACCGTGAGAAATATGAAACTGTCCGCCTAATGGATATGCAAGTGCATGAACACCAGCAACACCAGCGTTAAAAAAAGCGAGACCTGCTAAATAGCTTCCGTAGCTCATCTGAGTTCGCGCTTTTTTATCTTCGCCATTTTCTACAGCTGTTCTTAAAGAAGAGCTGATCATGCGTATAGCCTTTAGGGCTAAGGCGTCCGTTACTGGATTTGCATTTACCGATACATAAGCTTCAACGGCATGAGTTAATGCATCAATCCCTGTAGCCGCCGTTACTTTAGAAGGAACGCTTAGCGTAAGCTCGGGATCTACAATGGCGGTGTCCGCAAGCAAATGGTCGTGGGTCACGACGTCTTTGCTGCTTTCAAGAGACAGCACAGAGATATTCGTTACTTCTGAACCTGTACCAGAAGTGGTGGGAATTAAAATTTTTGGAAGCCCTTTTTCCGTAATTTGTTTTGTGCCAGTTAAGTTCAAGTATTCTTCTACAGCTCCGTCGTGAACGGCTAAAACGGCCGTAAGTTTTGCTAAATCTAACGCGCTACCGCCGCCAACGCCAATGACTAAATCAAATTTTCGGCTTTTTGCGTAAGATACGAGTTTTTCACCAAGTGCTAAGGGCGGCTCTGGTGCCGTATCTGCGTATACATCTACTTCGTATCCATTTTGGATAAGAGGAGTACTCACTTTATCTACAAGTCCAATGTCTTTTAACACGGGATCTGTGACGATTAAAATATGAGCAGGGTCATATTTTTTTATTTCCGGAAGCAGTTGCTGAAGTGATCCCCATCCTGTATAGCTAAGAGGGGTAAAAACTAGTTTTGACACAGTCATTCTTTTATCCTCCTATAGGCACTGTTTTGTTGGCGGTTTCAAAGATGTGGTTTTGCTTCTACGTATATTATAATGAAGTATCGCAAATTTTTCATTGAATGCAAATTAGCTGTCACGAAAAAATTGAGCTTTACTTAACAGAGGCAAAGGATGGGGAAATGTTGAGATACGTAACAAAAGAATTAGCTCAGAAAATTGTTTGTAGAACAATGGAGATTATTGATTGCAACATTAACGTGATGAACGAAAAAGGAGTCATTATTGGTTCTGGTGACAAAAAGCGAATGGACCAAATTCACGAAGGAGCGCTAATGGTATTAAAAAGCGGCAGTTCCTACGAAATTACTCAGCAGCAGGCTGACTCGCTGCGCGGAGCCAAACCGGGCGTGAATTTGCCTATTTTCTTTAACGGAGAAATTGTTGGAGTCGTGGGATTAACAGGACTGCCAGAGCAGATTCGTAATTACGGAGAACTCGTGCGTATGGCAGCTGAAATGATTTTTCAAGAAATGATTTTAATAGAAGAAATTCAGTGGGATGAACGATTAAAAGAAGAGCTGGTTCATCAACTTCTTCAACAAGAAGATCCGTTTGACTCTTTATTTTTTGACCGGGCGAATCGCTTTGATATTAACTTATATCTTCCACGAGTGGCACTGATTGTTACAGCGAACAATCGCCATGAAGTTATGAAGCTTGTAAAGAAATACATAGCTAATAATGACCTATACGCTATGCTTCCAGACGGAGTGGTCATATTAAAATCTACAGAAGCAGGCAGTGCTAGTAGCTATGCGGAACAGCTGGAAAAACAGCTTCGGGCGTCTGGTATGGTGTGTAAGTTAGCGACAGGATCTGTTCAAGCTGATTTTAAAGGCCTTCCTGTATCTTATCAGCAGGCGAAAGATACGCTTGCGGTTGGTTCAAAGCTTCATCCAGAAGCTGTTTTCTACTGCTATTCGGATTATCAAATTCCTGTGCTGTTACGTCAATGCGCCGGTTTTCAAGAAAATCATGATCTGTTGCATCACTATAAAAAGCTTAAGGAATATGATAAGAAAAAAGAGCTTATCGAAACGTTAACGACCTACATAGAAGAAAATGGCGAAGGAAGCACGACAGCTAAAAAGCTTTTTATACATCGCAATACGCTAAGCTACCGTCTAGATAAAATTCAAGATATTACGGGAAAAGATCCAAGGAAAGTAAAAGACCTTCTCGAACTGTATGTAGCGCTACTGCTATCTAAAATTTCATAATTGTGCACGTGCATAAAAGATCTTGTGATAGCAAGGTCTTTTTCTGTTGAAGTGACTAATGAAAGAATATTAGATAGCGCTTACAATTTACTTTAGGGACAGGAGAAACAAGAAAGGGGATGCTTTATGGACGTTCAAGTAAGCGCATTAGGCGCTATTTGTGCATTAGTAATTGCTATTATATTAATCTTAAAGAAAGTGGCTCCAGCATACGGAATGATAGCCGGAGCTTTAATTGGAGGACTGATTGGCGGAGTTAATATCGCTGATACCGTTAATTTAATGATTGAAGGCGCACAAGGAATTATTCCGGCAGTACTGCGGATTCTTGCAGCTGGAATATTAGCCGGCGTATTAATAGAATCAGGTGCTGCAGCGGTTATAGCAGAAACCATTGTAAAAAAACTAGGTGAAACAAAAGCGCTTTTAGCTCTAGCGCTAGCCACACTTATTCTTACGACAGTAGGCGTGTTTGTTGATGTAGCGGTTATCACAGTGGCGCCTATTGCTTTAGCTATTGCTAAACGTACGGGTATGTCAAAGCCAGCTATTTTATTAGCAATGATTGGAGGGGGAAAGGCAGGGAATTTAATGTCTCCTAATCCTAACGCTATTGCTGCTTCAGATGCATTTAATATTCCTCTTACATCCGTGATGGCTGCAGGAATTATTCCCGCTGTATTTGGCGTAGCGGCCACTTATCTAGTAGCCAAACGATTAGTGAAAAAAGGAACAATGGTTCAAGCTGAAGAAATAGATACAGTGGATGCAAGCAGTTTGCCGCTGTTTTTAACGGCTATCATAGCACCCATTGTTACCATCGTGCTGCTGGCACTGCGACCGCTTTTTGACCTTAATATTGATCCGATGGTTGCACTTCCTGCAGGAGGGATTGTTGGTGCCATTGTGATGAAAAAAGGAAAACAGCTTAATACATACGCTATTTCAGGGTTAGGGAAAATGTCAGGTGTAGCCATTATGCTACTTGGAACGGGGACATTGGCAGGAATCATTGCCAACTCTCAGTTAAAAGACGTGATTATTCAAGGCTTGTCTGCCATTGGATTGCCAGCTTATGTTTTAGCTCCGGTTTCAGGTATTTTTATGTCAGCCGCAACCGCTTCGACAACTGCAGGAACAGCAGTCGCAAGCCAAGTTTTTGGCTCGACGATTTTAGAGCTAGGCGTTTCTGCTTTAGCCGGGGCTGCTATGGTTCATGCCGGAGCAACCGTACTTGATCACCTTCCGCACGGAAGCTTTTTCCACGCAACGGGCGGAAGTGTAAATATGAAAATAAAAGAACGTTTAAAATTAATACCGTACGAATCGCTTATTGGACTCATTATGGCAATTGTATCCACGCTTATATTTGGTGTATTAAAGCTATACGGGTAAAAACAAAAAGGAGTGTTTGCGCATGAAAATTGTGATTGCACCGGATTCATTTAAAGAAAGCTTAACGGCTTTGCGCGTTTGTGAAGCCGTGGAAAAAGGAATAAAAACTCATTTTCCTAACGCGGGGATTAGTAAAGTACCTATGGCAGATGGAGGAGAAGGAACCGTTCAGTCGCTTGTAGACGCAACGGGTGGAGAGATTATACAAACGCGAGTAACCGGACCTTTAGGGAAAGAGGTGGAAGCTTTTTACGGAATTCTTGGAGACAGGAAAACGGCTGTTATTGAAATGGCGGCCGCTTCAGGTCTTCATCATGTCCCTGTCGATAAACGAAATCCGCTTATCACAACAACGCGAGGAACCGGCGAGCTCATTCTTAAAGCGTTAGATCATAAAGTGAAGCATATCATTATTGGCATTGGAGGAAGTGCTACAAATGATGGAGGAGCCGGTATGGCAAAAGCTTTAGGGGCAAAGCTTCTTGATGCTAACGGAGCAGAAATAAAAGAAGGAGGCGGCAGCTTAGATCAGTTAACTGCTATTGATCTGACAAACTTGGATTCCAGACTTGCTAAAGTCAAAGTAGAAGTGGCGTGCGACGTAGACAATCCGTTAACTGGTGAAACCGGAGCATCCGCCGTATTTGGGCCTCAAAAAGGCGCAACTCCTGATATGGTTAGACAGCTTGACCGTAATCTAGCTCATTACGCAGCGGTTATTAAAAAAGAAATGGATATTCATATTCAAAACGTCCCTGGTGCCGGAGCGGCAGGAGGACTAGGAGGCGGCCTGCTGGCATTTTTATCTGCGGAGTTAAAGCCAGGTGTAGATATTGTAATTGAAGCAACTCAGCTAGAAAGCTATATTAAGGATGCCAATCTTGTCATTACCGGTGAAGGAAGAATAGATGGACAAACCATTTACGGAAAAACACCCATTGGCGTAGCAAAAACGGCAAAAAAGCATAGCGTTCCGGTGATAGCGATAGCAGGGAGCATTGGAGTGGGAAGCGAAGCTGTGTATGAACATGGTATTTCAGCTTTATTTAGCGTCGTGCCGGGGGCAGTGACTCTGTCAGAAGCAATGGAAAAAGCCGATGAAAATATTGAACGAACGGCTAAAAACGTAGCATCAGTTGTACGTTTAGCCATAAAACAAAGGACTTAAAGTTCTTCTTATTCTCTTTTTAATAAATGTTAGAAGGTCTCTTCCATCAGAAGAGACCTTTTTTCGTGCAGGACCGAAGTAAGCTGCTATCATTCTTTTAAATTTTATATAGGAAATAGAACTAAATGTTTTCTGAAGCGTCATAGTAAGTAAGCAGTTCCAAAGATTCGCTAGCATTCTCGTCAGCTTACTAACTGCTACTTACGGAAAGGAGAGGTAAACGTGCAAAAAAAGTTTAGGTTCTTGAAAATTCTACGAAACGTGATAGTAGCTATATTGGGGATATGCATGGTGTGGATTGTAACGAATCAAGTTATGATGGCAGTGGAAAAGAAAAAGTACCCGCCTATTGGTCAATTAGTAGAGGTTAATGGCAGAGACATTCATGTATATACAAAAGGTAAAGGGGAAAATACAATTGTACTACTAAGCGGCTTGGGAACGGCTGCGCCTGCACTGGATTTTGAACCGTTAGTAAATGAACTGTCGAAGGATAATAAAGTTGTGGTAGTAGAACCATTTGGATACGGATGGAGTGACATTACGAATAAAAAACGTACGGTAGAAAATAGTGTAAGCGAGATGAGAGAAGCTTTGCAAAAATCGGATATAAAGGGTCCTTACATATTAATGCCGCACTCAGTTTCTGGCGTTTACAGCATGTATTATGCTAATAAATATCCAAGTGAAGTAAAAGCAATTATTGGAATAGACCCTACGTTGCCAAAAGCGCTGGATTATTTTAAAGAAGAAGCGCCGAATATACCAAGTTTGATGAGTGTTTTAGCGCCAAGTGGACTTGCTCGCTTAGCCCTTCTTACTAGTCCTAATCAGTATCTACCTCTAGCCGAAGAAGGAACGTATACAACAAAAAATTTAAAAATGACAAAAGCAATCTCCAGCTGGAAAGGCTACAACAAAAACGTCATCGATGAAGCAAAAGAACTGAACAACAATATAAATAAAACCATCGATATGTCGTTTCCTTCAAAGATTCCTGTAATGATTTTTACTAGAAAAATAGATAAAGAAGCAAAAGAAGGAAAATCGAATATTACGTTTTATCAAAATCAATTAAGTCACGTATCGTCGCAAAAGCTAGTTGTTTTACAAGGACATCACTATTTACATTGGACGAAGTACAGAGAAATCAGCAAATATGTAAATGATTTTATAGATACATCTATTAATTCAAGTACAAAAAAATAAAGTGTATCCAAGAAAAGGAGCCCCGAACTGTGGGTCTCCTTTTTCTTTTACAGGAAAGAACTAAATATGGTTTATTAGTTTTACAGCCATAAATGTTATAATTAACCAATCGTTAAATTGATTTACATATAGAGGAGGAAAATCATGATTAAAGCCGTCATTTTTGATTTAGATGGGACATTATTAGACCGAGACAGTTCACTAAAGCTTTTTATTCAAGATCAGTACGAGAGATATAGTGAAGAACTAGCACTCATACCCAAGCAAGAGTACACATCTAGATTTATTGAGTTAGATCAAAAAGGCTACGTATGGAAAGATAAAGTATACCAGCAGCTTTTGACTGAATATGATATTCCAAGTTTAACGTGGGAAGGGATGCTAGACGACTACCTTCACTATTTTCCAGCTCACTGCGTTCCGTTTTTACATATGGAGGATGTACTAAAAGAGCTAAAGAAAAAAGGGTTGTTACTAGGCATGATCACAAATGGTTTTACGGACTTTCAGTGGATGAATATTAAGGGGCTTGGAATTGATCACTATTTTGATACCATACTTGTTTCCGAACAAGAAGGCATTAAAAAACCGCATAAAGATATCTTTTTGCGAGCGTTAAAAGCGCTTGATGTGTCGGCTGAAGAAAGTGTATATATCGGGGATCATCCAGAAAATGATGTGCTTGGCGCAAGAGGCGCGGGCATGCATGCTGTATGGAAAAAAGACGTTTTCTTTGACGGAAGTTTCAAAGATTCGTATGTAATAGAGAATTTAAAAGAGGTGTTAAACGTTATTAATGAGTTTCAAGAATGCTGATGTGAAAAGGAGAAACACGATGAAAACCGAAGTTCGTCTATTGACTGATGAAGATCTTAAAGAAGCAGCAATCATCTATACAAACGTTTTTAGCGCCCGGCCTTGGAATGAACCTTGGAGTATAAACACTGCTTATGCCCGTTTATACGATATCAGTAAAACTCCAGGTTACATAGGGATAGGTTACTTTCATAGTGAAAACAATAAACTCACAGGATTTATAGTAGGAAATGAAGAACAGTGGGCGAACTATAAGACGTTTTATGTAAATGAAATTTGTGTGTTAAGCAGCACTCAGCAAACTGGCATAGGAACGAGTCTTTTATCTTTCCTTAAAGAGCTACTTATACAAAAAGAAGTGAAAGAAGTCTATGTGTCTACTGAAAGAGGCCAAGGCAAACCAGAACGTTTCTTTGAAAAAAACGGTTTTACAACTGATGAATCTCGTATACTGATGGCGGTAAATGTAGATTGAATATAAGTGAATGGGTGTAAGGTATCCGTTTTGTTGTTCCAGGAGGAACGGTTTATAAAGCAGGAGGAAATAATTTATGATTTTTTCGCTACTAGTTTTAGCCGCTATTTTAATGGTGAGTATTCCGTTGATGATTATTATGATTAAAACGGTGTGGCATCGAAAGCTTCCCCGTAATTACTATACGCCGTTTGATTATCTTGCTGCACAAACAGAAGAAGAGTTTCACGAAGCGCAAAATGAACGAGAAATAGAAGAAAAAGAAGGAGATGCCAAAAGAAGAAAAAGCTAAGGTGATATGTGTATCCTTCTTTGTAATACTAGAAATAAACAGGCTATAAACCGTGTTAAGGAGTGGAATTGACTCTTTGTTTTTTACAAACGTAAATCATTTGAGTGCTTTGGTTGGTCAAAGCGCTCTTTTTCCAATCTCCGTAGACGCTCGTAATCATAAATCCGCTACGTGTTAAAAGATACGCCATTTCTTGCGGGAACGTGTAGCGTAAATCTATTTTCGTTGTTATTTCTTTTATGATTGTTTTATCGTAATCTCTTATCTTTCTAGTTGTGAGGTTATGCTGAATTTGTTTGATGGCATCATAGTGGCTGCTTATGTAGACGTCTGTTGTATATCGGGTGTCAGGATCTTGATAGCTTTTCCAATATTCTTCTGCTTCTGTTGATGTTAGCTCTTCTATAGAAGGAAAACGTATTCCAACAATAAAGGTTCCACCTTCGTTCAAATGCGTATAAACGCGGTGTAAAAAGGCATGCTGCTCTTCATTTGTTAGAAAATGCTGAAATGAATTTCCTACGATATAAATAAAGTCGCTTTTTACTTTTAAGTCGAGTTTAGTACAGTCTTGTTCCACCCATTTAACAGATAGCTTCAAAGCCTCGGCTTTCTTCTGCGCTTCTTGCAGCATAGGTGGATGAATATCTACTCCAATCAGTGAATGTCCCGCTTGTGCTAATGGAATAGTTGCGCGCCCTGTACCACAGGCTAAGTCAAGGATCATTCCGCGTTTGTTAGCTGCTTCTGTTAGTAAAAAAGCAACGTCTTCTGTATACTGCTCATTTTCATCATCGTATAAAAGAGGGTTATTATATTCGTCTAAATTTGTTAACATAAAGGCTGGCCTCCGTGTAGGCGTATTTTTACATAATTATAGCAAATAAGGTTCCTAATGTTCTTAAAAACATAGAGAAATGGAGTGGTAAATAATTTGGAGTATCTATATTCTTTTATGATTAGAAAAATAGCGGTGGGATTTGTCGTCGTGAAGGTTTGGACTTTCTGCGTATTCTTAGCTGCTGTATCTATTATTTTCAGCTATATAGATCGGTGGCTGCATTTGGATCTTAAACTGCCAGTATTTGATATTCCTACTCGATTTGGTGATTTTCATTGGATGGGTAAAGTAATAGCACTGCTCATTTTGCTTTCCGCCGTGATTGAATTAGCCGTGAACGTTTCAATTAAAAAAACAAGTGAAAAACGTGAACCCATGTTTTCAGCGCTCTATCACTTGATTGCTGTATGCTCATTAGTGTTCACGTTAGGAAGACTAGTCGCTTTATTTTTTATCGCTGCTTTTATCTCAGAGCGAATCTTTATGCGTGCAGGGCTGCGTAATAAAGCATCAAATATCGCCCGAAATAAAGAGGCTTAAATTACAAAAAGAAAGAGGCAAAACTAGTTTCAGCTCTTTCTTTTTACAGCCCAATCCTCCACAATTTCCGTGAATTCATCTAGGTGTTCTTCAAATATCCGTTTTCGATGTCCGTTTGCTCCGGATGGATGAGGAAAGCCAAATAAATACGTATGCCGAGAAAACGAAGGTTCACGCGAAAGTTTTCTTAAAACATTTTCAACTGCTTTTCCTAGCGGAATGATTAAACATGGATTCTTTATTTCGCTCAATTCATGCGTGAACACTTCAAAAGCATAGTGTGAAAGAAGCGCTGATCGTTCAATTGGCGGCTGATGACCCGTATAGTTTTTTCCTTTGTAAAATACAGGATACTTTAATACGGACGTGGTATGCAGCATATCTCGCTGTGAAGCAAATAACTCAGCGGCACTGTCCATACCGATCGCTTTTTGAACGCCGCACCTGTCTAACATGTCTATTAAATTGACTCTCATCGTTCCGCTAAAGCTAGCGGATTTTTTTGTTTCGCACAGTACTTGTTCAAGCGGATGATGATGGGACAGGCTGGAAACGCATTGTTTAAAAGCGGTTTTCATTTGAAACCAGCCCGGTGTGATGCCCGCAATGACAATATGAGCGTCTGGATTTATGTAGTCGTTATGAGGTGAGTAGTACATGCTTAATCCATTTTCTTGTCCTATTAAAAAGTCTTTTTGCAACAGCTGTTCTTTCGTGAAATTCATATTATGCAATTGTTTAATGGCAGGCAGACATTGTTGGAAATAAGAATGTTGGCTCATCATAGGCTCTCTCTTTCCTTATCAGTATTTCTTCTTTTATTTTCCCCAACAAACCGTTTTATATCAAACACGAACAAATTCTTATGAAAATTAATATTTACTAAAAGTTTACTTAAGTTTTAGTGAGGTGTGATAAAAACAAAGTAGTAATAGCGGTGATTTTGTCATTTTAAAGGCGAAACTAACAAAAGAAATGAAGAATTTTGGAGAATATTTTAATAAATTTACTGAAATTTTAAAATTATTTATTGAAAGCGTTTTATTAATGTGCTATTCTTCCAATATAAGAGATAAATATTTAGTAAAAATAGAAGATTATAATAGAGAGGTAAAAAGATGGCAACTTTAAAAGATATAGCGGCGTACGCTAATGTTTCCAGTTCAACCGTATCCAGAGTACTAAATAATGATCATACGCTTTCTGTATCTGAGGTTACCCGTGAGCGCATTCTTCATGCAGCCAAGGAGCTGCAATATACGCCTGTGAAGATACGAAAAGGAACGGCAAACGGAAAAGACATAGAAGCTCCAAGGATAGGTATTATTTTTGCTCAATCGCTTGAAGAAGAGTTAGTAGACCCTTTTTTCTCTTCTATTCGCCATGGAATAGAGAGTGAATGCGCAGAAAAAGAAATTTTTACAGTAAAGTCATTTAGACTAAAAGGCATGAAGCAAGAAGAGCTGCTGCAGGATCTTGATGGAGTAATTGTAGTGGGAAGAGTTAGTCCAGAAACGGTTCAAGAAGTGAGCAATCATTTAGATACTATTGTTTTTATCAATCACAAAGCGGATGAGGATTTGTACGATTCGGTCATGATTGATTTTGAGAAAGCTACTAAACATGCATTAAATCATTTATTTGACCTCGGTTATAAAAGAATTGGCTATATCGGAGGGACAGAAAGAGAACACTATATAAATGGAAGTTCTATTATTGAAGATCAGCGTCAAACGGTTTTTGAAAGCGTTATGCACAAAAAGGGACTGTTTGATTCCGAGAAAGTTTATATAGGGGAGTACTCAATGACTGAAGGGTATGAGCTGATGGCACAAGCGATTAAGCAAGGAAATCTTCCTCAGGCATTTTTTATCGCAAGTGATGCAATGGCGATAGGGGCGATGCGTGCCCTGCAGCAATCAAATATAAAGGTTCCTGAAGACGTAGCGATTGTAAGTTTTGATGATGTGGATGTCGCAGCATTTGCGAGCACGCCGCTCACCACGGTTAAAGTATATACCGAAGAAATGGGAAGGCAGGCTGTTAAAATGCTAGTAGATCGGCTAAGCGGCAGGTCTATTCCTTTAAAAGTCATGGTGCCGACTAAACTAATTTACCGTGAAAGCTGCGGAGCTTTGCTCAAGAAGCAGTAACCTAAAAGCTATAACTTGAAAGGGGGTGATAAAAAATCAGAATTCATACATAAAGAGTGATAAGGGGGAAGAAAAATAGAAAAAATCATAAAAAAGGCAGGTTAAAAAGCCCTAGAAACTACATACTTATTGGCAGATAAATATGTAAATGAAAAAGCTTTTTCATCTCTAGGACTCTTTGAACCTTTGTAAAAGTATAGGACTAAATTATAAGTGACTTTATTTCGTTGTGCAATAAATTTGTCTATGATTAAAATACTGAATATTCTGTTATTTACCACTTGATAGAGTATAAGGAGGAAAGAAGATAAATGAAAAAGTTTACGTATCTTTTCGTTCTATTACTAGTCTTTTCTGTTGTGGCAGCGGGCTGCGGAAATAAAGAAGCGTCAACAGGCGAAAATGGGAAAACAACGTTAACGCTTTTTTCTACGATGAGTAATAAAGGCGAGAGAAAAGCGCTTCAAAACGCAATTGCAGAATTTGAAAAACAAAATCCAGATATTAAGATTGATGCAAATTTTCCGGGTAACGGCTATGAAGATATGCTTCGTGTGAAAATGGGTGCAAATGATATGCCGGATTTATTTGATACGCACGGCTGGTCTCAGCTTCGCTACGGGGAGTATGTAGCAGATTTAAAAGATATGGATTGGGTTCAGCATTTGGATCCGGCGCTAAATCAAATTTTAAAAGATAAAAGCGGCAAAGTGTATGCGTATCCTTTAAATCAAGCAAAAGACGGAATTAGCTATAATGCGACGCTGTTAGAAAAATATGGAATAAAGCCTCCTAACACAATGGATGAATTTATAACAGCGTTAGAAACAGTAAAAAAGAAAAGCAAAGGAGAAGTAGCTCCTTTATGGATTCCAGGAGGAGAAAATGGCAATATTGCTCAAGTGTTTGATCAGCTGGCTACACCTCAGCTTATTACAGCAAAAAATAAGAACTATGCTAAGCAGTTAGAAAAAGGGACATTCAATTGGTCAAACTATACGCCTCTAGCGGAAACAATGGCAGAAATGAAGAAAAAAGGGCTGCTGAATGAAGATGTATTAACCGCAAAAGTATCTCAAGCAACGGAATTAATGGCTCAAAATAAAATTGCTTTCACATTTGTGGGCGGATCTCTTGGACCGGATGCAACAGAATTAAATCCTGAAGTAAAAGTAGGAACGGTACCGGTGCCTGCTATTCATAAAGGTGGTACGCAAAGCTGGATTGGCGGAGAGCGCTTTACCCTTGCTGCGTGGAAGGATTCTAAGCACCTTAAAGAAGCGAAAAAATTTATTGAATTTGTGTCACAGCCGGAAGTTGCCAAAAAGATTGCCGAAGGAACGTCTTCAGCATCGGCTCTGACAAACAATAAAACCCAAAACTACTACTCTGAATACTACGATAAGTATAGCGATATTAAAGTTGAGCCATACTTCGACCGGAAGTATTTACCGAGCGGCATGTGGGCAGTGATGTCTTCTACAGGTCAAGAATTGCTAGCGGGAAGTTTAACGCCAAAGCAATTATCAAAAGAGATGGAAAAAGAGTACAAGCGTCTGAGTAAACAATAAAATAGTGTGCAAAAGTTCCTTGTTCGCTAAGAAGCAGGGAGATAGGCTTCTGCTTCTTTTCAACACAAGCTGAAATAGGAGTGAACACGATGAATGAAATAGTCAGGAAAGAGTCGGTTTCCGTAGTAAGAGATACGGAAAAACGAAAGAAAAAATTAAAAACAGAGTCTTCTTTATGGTGGATGTACCTTCCCGGCTTAGTAATTATCACCGTTTTTATTATCTATCCTTTTATTAACGGAATTAGACTTTCCTTTACTAATTGGAATGGATTTTCACAAACATACGATTGGATTGGGCTCCAGCAGTATAAACGTTTGCTTGCAGATCCAACGACTTGGCTTGTGATAAAAAATACGCTGCTCTACGGAATAGGCAGTACAATTTTCCAAAACATTATTGGCTTGTTATATGCTTTGCTTCTCAATCAAAGCATTAAAATGAAAGCTGTAACAAGAACAATTGTCTACCTTCCGGTTATTATCAGCCCAATTATTATGGGGTATATTTGGTACTTCTTTTTTGCCTACCAAGGAGGCGCTTTAAATGACCTTCTTGTATTTTTAGGCTTTGAGAAGATTAATACTTTGGGGACTCCGGAGCTTAACTCTTGGATTATTGTGTTCGTCAATACGTATCAATTCGTTGGAATTGCGATGATTATTTATTTAGCGGGGCTGCAAAGTATTTCAAAAGATTATTACGAGGCGGCACAGCTTGACGGCGCATCGGCTCTTCAGCAGTTTAAAAACATCACGCTTCCACTGCTTATGCCTTCGATTACAATTAACGTCGTTTTAAATATTATCGGAGGTTTAAAACTGTTTGACGTCATTGTTGCGCTGACAGGAGGAGGACCTGGAGATGCATCGCAGTCAATGTCTACTTTTATGTATGATTTATATTTTAGAAGACAAGACGCCGGCTATGCTGCAACTCAAGGTGTGTGCATGGCGCTCATTATTTTAGTCATTAGCTTATCAGCACTTGTGTACTTTAAGCGAAAGGAGACAGAAGCGTGATGGACTATACAAATAAACGGAAAAAACGATTTTTTACCTTTCTAGCGCTTTGTATAACGCTCGTTCATATTGTCCCTTTTTATATTCTAGTTACCACTTCTTTAAAAGCAACCGGGGATTTTAGTTCCAAATGGGTATTTCCAAAAAGCATACACCTTGAAAATTTCACAGCGGCTTGGGAGCAAGCGAACTTAGGAAATTCTTTCGTTAATACATTTATCATTACATTCGTTTCGGCGATTCTGCTTATTTTTTTAGGATCAATGGCTGCGTATCCTTTAGCGCGCCGCCAAACGAAACTAAATAAGTACGTCTATTTTATCTTTATCGCCGTGATGGTAATACCGCCTCTAACAGCGTTAGTTCCGCTGTACAAAATGGTTGTGAATATGGGGATGATGAACACGTACCAAATTGCTATTTTAAATAATGTCGCAGCATTTTTGCCGCTAACGATCTTTTTGTATGCAGGCTTCATTCGCTCCACTATTTCTAAAGAGCTGGAGGAAGCAGCAAGAATTGACGGGGCCGGCACGTTAACAATTTTCTTTAAAATCGTATTTCCGCTGCTAAAGCCTGTCACTGCGTCTATTTTAATTATTGCAAGCGTCTATATTTGGAACGACTATCAGTTTGCAATTTTCTTCCTTCAAGATAAGGAAATGCATACGTTAACCGTTACGTTAGCAAGCTTTTTTGCCGAAAATCAAAATAATCTTAGCTTAGTAGGAGCAGCTGCGATTATTGCGATGCTTCCAATGACCATTTTATTTTTAGTGCTACAAAAATACTTTATTGCAGGGCTTTCATCAGGATCTGTAAAAGGATAAAACCAATACGAGGAAGGAAGATGACAATGTCTAAAATCACATTTATCGGAGCGGGAAGTACAGTTTTTGCAAAAAATATTTTAGGAGACTGCATGTTTGTGCCTGCTTTAGCTGGCTTTGAATTTGCGCTATACGATATAGATGCTGAGCGTTTAAAAGATTCGGAAAATATGCTAAATAATCTAAAAGAAAACTATAAAGTGAATATTACGGTTAAAGCCTATTTGAACCGCAGAGAAGCTTTAACAGGAGCAAAGTATGTGATTAACGCCATTCAAGTAGGGGGTTATAAACCGAGCACCGTCATTGATTTTGAAATTCCTAAAAAATACGGCTTGCGTCAGACGATTGGAGATACAGTAGGAATTGGAGGAATCTTCAGATCACTGCGCACGATTCCAGTGCTGTTTGATTTTGCAAAAGATATTGAAGAAGTATGTCCAGATGCGCTGTTTTTAAATTACACCAATCCAATGGCAACGCTAACGGGTGCAATGCTGCGCTATACCAATGTAAAGACGGTAGGCCTTTGTCACAGTGTTCAAGTATGTACAAAAGATTTATTTGATTCTCTCGGAATGGATCATGAAGGAATACAAGAGAAAATCGCAGGCATTAACCATATGGCCTGGCTGCTAGAAGTAAAAAGAGATGGACAAGACTTATACCCAGAAATCAAGCGTCTGGCAAAAGAAAAACAAAGAACAAAGCATCACGATATGGTGCGTTTTGAGCTAATGGATAAGTTCGGTTATTATATTACCGAATCGTCTGAGCATAACGCAGAGTATCACCCATACTTTATTAAACATAAATATCCAAATCTTGTTGATCAGTTTAACATCCCTCTTGATGAATATCCGCGCCGATGCGAAGAGCAAATTAGCAATTGGGAATCCATGAGAGAAGAAATGGTTAACAACAGTCAGCTAACTCATACACGTTCGCATGAGTACGGCTCTAGAATTATTGAAGCAATGGAGACAAACGTGCCGTTTAAATTTGCGGGTAACGTATTAAATACTGGAGGCTTAATTAGTAACCTGCCGACAAAAGCGTGTGTAGAAGTTCCATGTGTTGTAGACCGAAGCGGTATTATGCCGACTTATGTAGGAGATTTACCAGAGCAGCTTGCGGCGTTAAATCGCACGAATATTAATACGCAATTATTAACTATTGAAGCAGCTGTCACTAGAAAAAGAGAGCACATCTATCAAGCAGCGATGCTAGATCCTCATACAAATGCGGAATTATCCATGGATGACATCATTCGTATGTGCGATGATTTAATTGAAGCACACGGCGAGTGGCTGCCTGACTTTACAGGGAAAGTGAACCAATACGTGTAAGAAAAGAATCCTCGGCTGAGATCAGCTGAGGATCTTTTATGCTTAGGAAAAGAAGGGAATATCATCCAAATGGATATTGACATTTAAAAATGTTCATCATACACTGTAAGAAGCAAGTCATTTTATACTAAGAAAGGAAAGGTACCGTAGACAATGGATAAGTAATCCTATTTTTTTAGACATTCTTTTAAAACTTTATTTTAAATGAACATTTGTCTAGATAGGATTAGTCTGTACATTTTTAGGTGCCATTTCTATATGTCTTATATGAAGTGATTTCTCCCTTTTTTTACTCTATAAAAGGGTGCATATTTGCGTATGCCTAATTATGACCTCTAATCCTCTCTAGAAATCCTAGGGAGGTTTTTTTATGTTATTGTTAGAAGCTATAAATATTGAAAAAAGCTATGGAGATCGCCTGCTGTTTCAAGCAGAGAAACTTCAAGTACATCGCGGAGAGCGAATTGGAATTGTGGGGAAAAACGGAGAAGGCAAATCGACGTTGCTTCATATTTTAATGAAAAAAATGAGTCCAGATCAAGGGATTGTGCAAACATATGGCCGTTCCTCACTGATTCCGCAGCTTGATGTTCAACCTACAGGAGACGTTTCTCCGGAGATGAAAAGTCAGTGGAGTGTGCCAACTGAAGCGGACTTTCTTAGCGGAGGAGAAGAAACAAGAAAGAAAATTGCAGCTGCTCTTTCATCCGGCGCGGAACTGCTTGCAGCCGATGAGCCAACGAGCCACTTAGATGTAAAAGGCGTAGAGAAATTTGAAGAAGAAATGAAGTCTTTTACAGGCAGTCTGCTGCTGATTTCACATGACCGAGAATTATTAAACCGCCTTTGTACGTCTATTTGGGAAGTAGAAGGCGGCAAAATTCACTGTTATGAAGGCAATTATCAAGAATATGTGACGCAAAAAAAACACGCGGTTGAAAGACAGCAGTTTGAATATGAACAGTATGTAAAAGAAAAGCAGCGGCTCGAACTGGCGTCTGAAGAAAAAAGCCAAAAATCAAAGTCGCTTAAAAAAGCGCCGAGCCGCATGGGCAATTCTGAAGCGAGACTTCATAAGCGAGCGGTCGGAAAACAAAAAGCGAAGCTAGATAGAAGCGCAAAAGCGATTGAAACAAGAATTGAAAAGCTGGAGAAAAAAGAAAAGCCAAAAGAAATGGAAGAAATCCATTTTGACCTATCGCAGTTTCACCAAGTACACAGCAAGCAGGTACTGAGCTTTGACACAGTATCAGCATCAGCTGGTAATCATATGTTGTTTCAAAATCTAAAAGGCGGTGTGAAGCCAGGAGCGAAAGTAGCGATTGTCGGCAAAAACGGCGCCGGAAAATCTACGCTGCTGAATATGATTGAGCAGAAAACAGAAGGCATCACGGTTGCGAAGCCTGTAAAACTCGGCTTTTTCCATCAGCGCCTTGAAAATCTAGATCCCGCTAAAAGCATTTTAGAAAACATTAAAGAAGACAGTCCGTACACCGAGCAGTTTATTCGTACGGTGCTATCGCGCTTACTTTTCAAACGTGAAGACGTGTATAAAAAAGTAGAGATGCTAAGCGGAGGAGAACGAGTCAAAACGGCATTAGCAAAAGTCTTTTTAGGAAACTATAACGTTCTTCTTTTAGATGAACCGACCAACTATCTTGATCTTTATACAAAAGAAGCGCTTCAAGAAGTGTTAAAAGCTTATCCAGGGACGATTTTATTTGTGACGCACGACCGCTATTTTGTTAAAAAGCTTGCGACGCATGTTTTGACGTTAAAAGAATCCAAAGCGGAGCTTGCGGCGATTGAAGATACGGGTAAAAGCAAAAAAGCGTCACAGCAGCAAAATGAAGCCGAGAAACTTGCGCTTCAACTAGAATTAACAAAAGTGATTAGCGAGCTTTCTATCACGCCAGAAGGAAAAGACAAGCAGCGTCTTGAAAAAAGATATGAAGAGCTTTTAGAAGAAAGAAAACGATTAAATAGAAAGGAAGGGTAATATCACTTCACCTAACAATGAATACAATGATGTTACTGAACATCAAAAGCGTATTGAAGGAAAAATAACGGATATGAATGTAAAAGGAACGCCCAAAAGAATAAAATGGATTGGCTATGGAATCATTATTTTCTTTGTGATTCTTATTCTAACGATGATCATCAGCGTATTTATCAATTAAAACAAAAAGCAGCCGCTTCAATGTTGAAGCGGCTGCTTTTTTATTTGCCTACTTTTGTAACAATGGCATCTCCATTTTTTCCAACGCGTACAGTAGCAAAACGAGCTTCGCTTTCCACTTTGCTGCCGGTTCCTTCTGGAATAAAATAATGTTCAATTCCGTACTGAATTCCCCAGTCGTGATAGCTGCCCGTAATGACAACGTCTTTCTTTTTAGAAGTATACGGCTTATTCCAGTCATCATCCGCTTGGTAGATTTTTGCGTATTCATACACGCCTTGTTTGTTAGGGCGAAGAACGAGCTTCACTTTTTCACCGTCTTTCACATGAGGTAAGGTAACGTGCGCAATGTCGTAATTCAGCTCAACGTAATCGCCTTGCAGCAGCGAGCGCGGATCGATCGGCTGTAAAGCGAGTTTAATTTCTTTTCCGTTTTGAAGAAGCACTTCGTTTTTAGTGAAAATGCCGCCCAGCATAATGAGCTGAACAAGAATGATGATCCATACAGCAGTTCGGCTGCGGTCAAGAAACGACGGCTGCGGCTGATCAGACGTTGACAGGTCCCATTTCCTGCTTAGGAAAAGAAAGATCAGGCCTAAAATAACGAGCACAAGCGATTTATTAAATAAATCCCACACAAAGTCGTAATATTTCATCGCTAAAAAAACAAACCAGAAAATCATGCCAACAATAAAATCATATTTTGGCTCTTTTCGTACCGTCACAAATAAAAAGACGGTCGAAATTACAAAAAACACCGTGCAGTAAATGATATTTAAAAAAGAAGGTTCGCTTAATTCAGTCAGCGACAGTAAAAAGATAAAAGCAAGAAGCAGCGCCGCTTTTTTAAACGCGTGGTGTACGTTTATCGCATACACAGCGGCATTTAATAGAAACAAAGCGAGCAGCACATAATCTATTTTGATAGTGTCATAGTAAGCAGTCGGAACCTTTATTAACAGGAGCCCTTGCACTAGCACAAAAAGCAACAGGCGAACGGGCGTATGGTTCGTGAATACTAAAAGCGCTACAAGTGCGATGACGTAGATAAAAAACAGAATGTCGTTCACAAAAAAAGAAGCGCCGCCGCTAATTAATACGCCCATCATTAAAAGCGTATATTTCACGGTTGGAATATCTGCTTTAATTAAATAACATCCCACAATCAGCAAAACACCAATTACAAGCATTCCGTTTGTTGGGTACGTTCCTGTAATAAGTGTGACGAGTCCTCCTAAAGAGCTGCTGCCAATTACCGATGCAATGGCCGTAATCCCAATTACCGCTATACGTTTAATCACGCGCAACGAAGTTTTTTGTGCTGAAGTGTTGGCAGTGAGCCATTTAACAAACCACACGCTTGCACCAATAAACAAAATCACGAACCCTAAAGCTAAAAACAGTGACCATTCAGCGTAGTGTTTAAAAATAAAAGAGAAAAACTGTTCAATAACAAATAAAGCAAATGCCACAATGGAAATCCCTAAAAATGACCTTTGCGGCTCCACTTTTGAAAAATAAAAAAAGGAGCTTAGTAAAAACAGCAAATAAAAAATAATAAGACCAATCCGTAAGCTAGAGCTGCCTGTGAAATCCGGCAGAGAAAGAGTTAAAAAAATGTAGTGAAACAAACAAAACGCCGCATACATGATCACAGGAGACGAGAGCTGTTTCTTTTTTATGATCCAAAAAATAATCAAGTTCACAAACGCCATTCCTGCGTAAAGTAAAATTGTTTCATGTTCACCTCGCTGTGAAACTGCGCCTGTTGGTGAAATGAAAAAAGCCATGGTGAATTGAAATAAAACAAACGATAACACATAAAACGGCTGATACTTTGTAAAAAAGCTAAACAAAATAACCGGCACAAGCCAAATTAAAAACAGCCAGTACGATTCAGCGTGCGTGTTGTAAATTTGAGAAAGAAGCGCGATGCTTAATCCAAATGAAAGAGCGCCGGCCAAAAGCGTCCAGTGACTTAAAAATGCCTGCTGAGAAAGCAGCTTTCGCACCGCAAACGCACTTCCGTAAAACAGCAGCATCAGCCCCACACTCAGCGCAATTTTAGTATAGCGGTCAAAGCCTTGCCAGTTCGATGCAAAGAAATATAAAATGCCGGACAAAACAAGAGCCAACCCCAGTAAATAACCGAGTCTTACGAGCTTTTCTCTCATACTCAACCTCCTCTTTATATTATGTATATACTAGCGCATGTTTAAATATTTGGAAATAGAAAGAATGAATGCGTTTTAACAAAAAAATTGTGTAAAAAGGCCTTTTAGTGGCGTGGAAATAACAAGTGAAGTAGTCCAAAAATCTTGATAAATTGTCAATGGTAAGATAGTTTTGGTTATTTTATCCTGAAGAGTGGGTATTGAACTAAAAACCTACATTATTCCCAAAAAATATAAGAAAACGTGCCGATGTGCTCTCTTTCTTTATTTGATAAGCTATAAAAGGGAATTACTGTTAGAGGAACCAAGAGATAGATATAAAGGAAGTGTCATCATATGAATGAGATGTTTGTTGCTCATCTGTATACCCAAGTGAAGCAGGCACATGAAGATATCCAGCAGCTTACCGCTAGTAAAAACACGTTAACGGAAGTCAAAGGCGAGCTTGAACGTGCAAAGGAAAAGGTAAAAGAACCAGAGCTCACTTCCGCCACTTGGTCAGGCAGCCTTGCTGTTGGGTTTGAAGACATCCGCACCGCTATGTTAGATGAATACGATGATTTGCTGACCCGTCAGCTGACGGATGCCCTTACGACAATTGAAGCAAAAATTACGGCGCTTCAATCGGATATACAAGGGATGGAACGCGCCATTAAAATGCAAGAAGACGAAGCAAAAGATAAGGTGTGATGCAATATGGCAGACGAAATTAAAGTAATAGATGGTGAAATTAATAGAACACTTAGTGACCTAAGCGCTGCTGCGCAGCAGTTTCAGCCGCTTTTTCCGTTTCACGTAGGAAGCGGACAAGATCTAGCGGTGCTCGATGAATTAAACCAGCTGAACCAGCAGCTGCAAACGTTAATTGTGGACTACAAGCAAACGCTCCTCGATGATTTGAACGCCACCAAAAAATCCGTGCAGTCCATAAAAGAAGCAGATGAAAAAGCTGCAAACGCCGCTAAATAATGTTCATATTTTATATAAAGCTATCAAAAACAACCTTTCAACCAGCATAGATGTGGCATTCAAATAAAAAGGTTTTATCTAGCGGATGATGCAAGCCTTGTAAAGAGGAGCGTCCGCTTAGGTTTAGAAAAATAACGAGCGATTGTTCGTTAATCGTTTGTTGTTTTTCTACATCGATACAGCTAGGAGGTTACAGGTTATTGAAAACACTTGATGTCGATGCTTTTCACGAAAATATTCAAGCTATCTTAGACTCTATTAAAAGTCAAAAAGAACAAATTCAAGTCCTGATTTCACAGGTTCAGGCATTTTCAAGCTTAGATGATGCGTTTAAAGGAAAAGGAGGAGAAGCGATTCGGTCTTTTTACGAAACGGGACATGCTTCTTTTTTAACGCTGTATCATTCACTACTCACTTCCTATGAAGCTCGACTAACTCAAATCACACATGCGCTGCGCTCATTCGAACCGAGCGAAGACGGCTACATCACCCAGCCGTTTCTGCAAGACATTATTCCCGCGCATTTAAATCAAACAAGAAATACAACCGTTTCGCTTGTCGACCAAGCGAATGCGGCAATTCAAAAAGTCAGTCATCTTGCTTCTGTTTCAGCGCTTAACGATCAAGGTTTTTTAACAGAAGTAGAACAAGCAAAAAACAAAGCGGACAAAACGATGAACGATTCAGGAGGCGTCTCGGTTTTTGAAAAAGGCATTCCAACAACCTTGACAAGAACAGAAAAACAAGAGAAAGTGATAAAGGAAGTAGGCCTAAAAAAACTGATTCAGCTTCAGGAAATGACGCCTGCTGAGCAGTTAAAAGAAATTCACAAGCTTGAAAAAACCTCGCCTTACATAAGAGAAGTGCTAACGCAAATTCAGCAGGATACAGCACCTGCTAACATGAAAAAACTAGCGGAACTGTCACCTGCAGAGCAAGCAGTGGAACTAGAAAAAAGCCCATACCTGCAGGCGCTCAACGATTCTTCAACTGTAGGCATGCTAATGTCTCAACAGATTCTTCAAAACGCTACGGGCGTTGAGGGAATGCTTATGCAGTCAGTGATGCGTCAGGGTCAGGTTAGGAGTGTTGGGACTAAAAAAACAGCTGAATCCTTTGACTTTACAGAAATCTGTGAAAATCCTAAAGCTAAAAAAGAAGAAACCGGTATAAAAGCTGTAGTCAAGGACGTAGGAGAAGGTGCTATAACTTTAGCAAAAGGCACAGTTACGGGTACTAAAGGAGTAGCACAAGACGTTTGGGCCGGTATGGGGGAGAGAGGAGATAAACAGTTCAACTCCTTATATGATTTTGGAAACTTTGTAACGATGGGTGGATTTGATGGCGCTGTTGCCTTCAAAGAAGGCTTAATTGAGCGAGGAGAAAAATCGTTTGATTCACCGTATGACTTTGTCAATCACGCAACGATGGGACTCTTAGATGTAGGGCAGCAGGCACTTGATCCTGACAAACCTCTTTCAAAAGAGCACTGGGAAAGCAGCATGTTTCTGTTTGCGAGCGTCATTGGAGGAGCGAAACCCGCAGGAGCCGTAAAATCCGTTCCAAAAATAACAAACGTTCCGCGTGTACCTGCCCATAAAGCGACCAAAACATTAAGCGATATGCGAAATGTCGTCAGTCCAAAAGCAGCAAGCAATTGGTCGAAGAAGGTATATGAACCTGTTCAGAAGAAGCTTCAACCTTTATTAGATGCTGAGATACCGACTTTACGTCCTCAACCTCAACTGGTAGGGATAGGAGAGGCTTTGCCTGGAAAGACCGTTGGTGAAGCGTTAAATGGGTTAACGGCGTATAAGATAGGGAATGTTTCGAAAGGTCAGTCGAAAGCGGTGGAGAAAGTCGAAAAGCCTGGTGGCAAGGCAAATGCTGAGAGGATAAATGATCAGGGGGCAGTGGTTAAGGGTACGGGTAGATTAAATTCAAAAAAAGATATTTATAAAGTATTACCTAAAGATGTTCACCAAGCACTAGAAGGCTATGATCAAACTCATAAATTCGCTGCGAATTTTAGAGGATTTGAAGTAAAAGCACAGCGTTCATTATCCCATATGTCTGATAAACAATTAATATATTCATTTAAAAAAGGTTACTCACCAAAAGATGGAGCAAATGATACAATTATACTCCATCATCATGAACAAAAAGTTGAGGGCCCAATAATTGAGATGCCTAACAGATACCATGATTTAGGTAATAAAAGACAACATCCATTTGGAAATTCAGGTGGAGTTGGAAGTGGAGAAGCTAGGATAGAATTTAATAAGTGGCGTAAAGAATATTGGAAGGCAAGATATGCCAATGAAATGATTAAAAGGGGGATCATTGAATGAAGATAGAAATATTAAATGCTATCGATGAAGAGTTCGAAATGTGCCCAGAAGCCTTTGGAGGACCTCTTAATATCGAGGAAGTAAACCAAGCAGAAGATGAACTAAAAGTAAAATTGCCAGAGGATTTTAAAGAATTTCTTTTGAGATATGGTTCTGGAGCAGTTGGTGAGGCTATTATTTTGGGATTGAAAGAGGCAGAGTTTGTTGCGACACCATCATTTGTTGAGAAATCTCTGCATTTTAGAAAGGTACTCCCTAAAGAGTATGAGAATTTTACTGCTATTGGTATAGACGGTGCAGGAAATCCAGTAGGCTTTAATTCCCCGAATATAGAAATTATTACATTTGACTTTAATTTCGGTGGGAAAGAAATCATAGCAGAGAGTTTTGAGGAATATTTAGAAAAAGCAATCCGTGAAGAATTAAATATACATTTTTAATATTCAAGATATTAATTGTAATAAGATAAAACAAAAAAACGAAAATTAACTGTAAGCACTTGATTGTATTTTAGGCAACAAGTGCTTTTTTGTGAGAAATTACCCCTTTGGAAAATATAAAAATTGACTGTATGAAGTTCATAACTCATGAATGGCTATACCATACAAATAGTATTAGCCGCACTGTCACCTTAAGAGTAAGCAATTGAACTAGAAAACAGTCCAAAGGCTCAGCAAGATCTTACGGCACTTTCTCACTCTAAAGCAAAATTATAAAAAGCCTGAAATTGCAAGAAGTGTATATGAGGAGGAAGCCAAAAAGCAACAACAAGATGGTCTAGCAGCTGTTTCTTTTGTAGCGGATATGGTGCCTGTGGTTTCCAATGTAAAAGGTGGATGGGAAGTAAGTGTAGGATACGACCCTATTACTGGGAATGAACTATCTAGTTTTGACCGTTCTGTTTCTGGAGCAGGAATTGTCTTTGGCGGCTTTGCGAGAGTGCCAGGGAAAGTGGTGAAATACGGAAGCGAAGGAGCAGAATACGTACTTCGCGTAAACAAAGCAGAAAAGACCGTAACCAAGCATAAGGTTAAAGATGTTTCTAAGGGCGAGTCAAAAGCTGTGGAGAAGGTCGAAGGGAAAGGTAAAGAACAAGATAGAAGTATTGAGAATAAGGGTACGGGTAAAAATGCTGTTAGGGCTAATAAATTTAATTTTGTTGAAAATGCAAAAAATCACCTAATAAATGTCGAAAATGTTAATACTAAAAAAGGTATTGTTGGTGGTCACAATATGGATGAATTCAATAAAGCGTTGAAAAGTCAAGGCTTCAATCCGGATGATTTAATTGTGTCTAAAAAATCACATCAATCGATTGAAGGAATTTATGAAGTAGAGTATAAAATACCTAGAAAAGATATGGCTGGTAATGTTGCAGACCCAGTATCATATAAAAATATCAAGGAACCTAAAACAGTTTATGACCCATCTAAGATTAGTGACGACAAAATTTATCGATTGGGACAGGAAGCAATGCAGAACGGAAAAGTAAATGGGAGACTTGTCGAAGGAACTGCTTCAAATGGTTTAAAATTTAGAGGGTATTTAAATGAGGCTGGTGAAATAACAAACTTTTTCCCTATTGTTGATTAACTAAAAATACGATGTTATTGGAGGACGAAAAATGAGTGGAGAATATCAAGTAAATGAAAGTAAAGAAGATATTGATAAATTAATGTTAACATATTTTAATTTTATAAATGGAAAATATCTAGAAAAAGCATTAAAAAGCTTTGCCGAAAGAGAAGGTTATGGACAGGAGATAGTATTTGCCTTTTTTCAGTCTGATTTAGATGAATATGACATGGCACAATTACCTAGACCTTTAGATGAAAAACATGTTTTGATAGAGCTAGGTTACCCAGCTGTTGAAATTGAACAAATAGCTTTTTTAGATTTTAAAACATTCTATGATTATTTGGATAAAAATGTAAAGAAAGAAGTAGAGAATAAACCAGAGAAAACTGAGCTGACAGGTTTATTGGCAGAAGTGAAACGCAGTTTATGTGTATAATTTTTAATAATTAACTAAAAAAGGCACTCCATTATTTTAATGGGTAACTAAGTCACATAGCTTTATGACCTCCCTATAAAGTTTCAAATTACTGACAAAAATCTAGCTGTGTTGTATAAACTGGTACCGATCTCAAGGACATCAAACAAAGGCTTTATGTAACTAAGAGATAATCTCTATATTGAATGAGGATATTAGTAGATATATAGATATTAAAAATTCATCATGTTCGCACAAAATGTTCGTACAAAGCCTACTTCTGAGCATATGAGTAGAATAGAGTAAGTTTATAACCTTGATTGGCTAAATGCCTTTCGAGGTTTTTTACTTTAAATTATATCGAATCAGCTGATATTTGAGTGAGACGAAGCAGTGCAAGGTGCAAAATTAAAATGGAGATGTTCACAATGTTTGAGGAAAAAGTTAGAGCAGTCTTAGGTGCACGAGTATTACTAGATAATAATGATCCAAGAATCGAGCAAAAATGGGTAGAGCTAATTGTTTTACGGATGAATTTGATAATTTAGGCAAGGTAGAAGATTTTATTGTGGATACTGCTATTGGAGAAATTGCAATTACCCATGAACAAGTTTTCGTTGGGTGCATTAGAGGTATAACAGAAAGATTGGGGGAATTTACCCCAAAAGAAGCGCAAGACGAGCTAACATTAGACGAAATAAAAGATTTATTGCCACGAATGAATAAAGTAATAGAAGGACTAAAGCATGTAAAAGCTGATCATAACCCTTCAGTGGAATAGTAACAAACATTACTTAAATACTTGGTGAATGGCAATTTGCTAAGGTATATGGGTACCGCTATTGTCTAATGAATGAGTTTTGAGCAGAAGGTCCTTATTTAATATATAGAACAGTTATAATATATTTACTTTTGACAGACTGTTAGTATTTGGTATATCCTATTTTTGGATTAAGAGTTACGTAGATTTAACTCTTTATACATAAAATACTAATCGAAAGAAGGAAGAACCCGTAATGAGTAAGAAAAAATGGTTAATAGGAGCAAGTGCATGTTTCCTAGTATTAGGGCTTGCGGCTTGTTCGAGCGGAGAATCAGAAAAAGCTAGTGGAAATGAGAAACACTCAGCTGACTCATCAGAAAAGAAATCGGACGATAAAGAGCTAAATGTTGATGCGAAGTTTGATAAAGAAAAAACGGATAAATTCTACAATACGGTCACCAAAAAATTAGGTAAAACTGCTAATGTTGATGATTTTACGATTACAGTAGACTCTCCGCAAGTCGTGCCGGATGATGAGCTATCTAAAAACAAAAACGGACAGTTTATCAAAATGAATATTACGATTGAGAATAAAGGAAAGAAAAATCATAAAATAAGTGAGCTACTTCATTTTGATATTCAAAAAGGAAACACTCAATACTTTGCTACAGTTGTTTCTGGTGCCACAGAGAATCATTTGAACGGAAACATTTCACCAGGAGAAAAACAAAGCGGTATTGCAACGTTTGATATACCAAAAGAAGGCGATTTTAAGTTTGAATTTAGCGGTTTTAGTAAAAATCGTGGTATTTGGACGTTTACACAAGATGATATTCAACCAGCTCAATAAGAAGCAAAACAAGTCACGTGCTAATCGTGGCTTATTTTGATTGAACTCAGCAACAACCATGGCGCATAAATAAAGTAATTAAACAAATTTAAAATGAAAGGAGCATGTAAATTACTGTTAAGTATGTCCTATGTAAAAGTCAACATACATGTTAGGTTTTATAACATAAATTTCTGAATAATCATTTACTTATTCACTTATTTCATGGTATGTTATATGACATAGATATTGTAACTTGCGATATGGGCTGAAAATTAGCCATTGCAATATATACTTATTTTTCTAAAAATGCACCTGAATGAGCTGGTGCTCTATACATATATACGTCTACGTATAACTAGTCAAAAAGAATGAAGGCTTTTCTATTTATAGTGCTGATTGTTCTTTGGGCTGAGTATAGTTATAGTAGGTGAAATTTTCAAGGCAGTTATTTTGGTTTTTAAGCTGAATTTTTGGAATAGTTTGTTATTTTGTTAATCGATGCTTTGCCACTTAGAAGTAGGTATAAAAGTTTACTAATAAAAGAAAATGCAGACGGAATTTAATAAGTTTTTTGGAATTTGTGGGCGATTTTCTCACTTTTTTATCATTTTTGAATAGTTTATAATCATCAGACAATTATACTGTGATATAGTTATAAGTGAGACAGAAAAAGGTGTGTTCTTAGGTCGCACCTGAATTTTTTTACTACGTAAGCAGGAGCGCCTACATCTTTTTACAAATATAGGGGATGAGGAAGGTTATAATGAGCAACGTACAGAAAAAAACAGACGTTATCTTAATTGGTGCCGGAGTCATGAGCGCAACTTTGGGATCATTACTCAAAGAGTTAGCACCTGAATGGGACATTAAAGTATTTGAAAAACTCGCAGACGCAGGGGAAGAAAGCTCGAACGAATGGAATAATGCAGGGACGGGCCATTCTGCGCTGTGTGAACTAAACTATACATCAGAAAAAGCTGATGGATCTATAGATATAACGAAAGCGATTCGAATTAACGAGCAGTTTCAGCTGTCAAGACAGTTTTGGTCTTATCTTGTAAGCAGCAAGTTGATTCGCAATCCGCAAGATTTTATCATGCCAATTCCGCATATGAGTTTGGTACAAGGGGAAAAAAATGTATCGTTTCTGAAAAAGCGTTTTGAAGCGCTGTCAAACAATCCGTTGTTTCAAGGAATGGAGTATTCCGACAGTCCTGACAAACTAAAAGAATGGATTCCGTTAATCATGAAGGGGCGCACGTCAAATGAACCGATTGCCGCAACTAAAATTGATTCGGGAACAGACGTAAACTTTGGTGCTTTAACACGCATGTTGTTTGACCACCTGAAGAATAAAGGGGTTCACGTTCATTACAAACGAAGTGTAAAAGATATTAAACGTAAAAGTGACGGTATGTGGGAAGTAAAAGTCGCAGATGTAGACAGCGGCAAAGTTGAGTACCACACGGCAAAGTTCATCTTTATCGGTGGTGGAGGCGGAAGCTTGCCTTTACTTCAAAAAACAGGTATTCCTGAATCCAAGCATATTGGAGGCTTCCCGGTAAGCGGATTATTTATGGTATGCAATAACCCTGAAGTCATTGCGCAGCACCACGGGAAAGTATACGGAAAAGCCAAAGTCGGAGCTCCGCCAATGTCAGTTCCGCACCTTGATACACGCTATATTGACAACAAAAAGACGCTGTTGTTTGGCCCGTTTGCCGGCTTTTCACCGAAATTCTTAAAAACAGGTTCAAACCTGGACTTAATCAGTTCTGTAAAGCCGAATAATATTTTAACCATGCTAGCAGCAGGCGTCAAAGAAATGGCGTTAACAAAATATTTAATTCAGCAAGTGCTGTTATCAAATGAAAAACGTGTGGAAGAACTGCGTGAGTTTATCCCGAACGCGAAAAGCGAAGACTGGGATATTGTTGTAGCAGGCCAGCGTGTGCAAGTAATCAAAGACACAGAAGCCGGAGGAAAAGGAACGCTTCAGTTTGGTACAGAAGTTGTAAGTGCCGCTGATGGTTCTGTTGCTGCACTTCTTGGGGCTTCTCCTGGTGCGTCAACGGCGGTTCACGTTATGCTAGAAGTATTGGAAAAATGCTTCCCAGAAAACATGAACAAGTGGGAGCCAAAAATAAAAGAAATGATTCCTTCCTATGGCATGTCGTTAGTTGATCATCCAGACTTCTTTAACGAAATTCATGCGTCTACTTCACAGACGCTTGGTTTAATTAAAAAAGAGTCTGTTTATAGCTAAAGATTTTACGCCGTAACAAACAGTACATGTGTATGTGAAGAAATCTACAGGCGTGCACAAACACCACCTTTTCTTGAGGTGGTGTTTTAATGGTCTTTATATGTAGAGTTTGATTTAAGAGCGGTATTGATTGCTTCCAGGCTGAAGTTTCAAATGCTTCCACGCCGCAATTGCATCATCGCGGCTTTTTCCATTGTTTTTCGGATCGTTAAAAAAATCGCGAATAAAGCGGTTGTACTCAAACTGAGGCGCAATTTCTTTTTGATAAGAAGGCTGCTTTTTTCGTTTTTCTTCTTCATGCCACGCTTTTACCACGTCTCGATAGGTTTTCCCTACATTTTCTTTAAAGTAGTTTTGAATATACGTGGAAAAATGAAACGTAGGATGAATAGCTTTCTTAAAAAAAGCCCGTACTTCTTGACTGCAGCGGTGATTTTCTCCAATGACGCTATCTAATGTCAGCGGAGCTTTCGTTTTAGAGGACGAGCGTTTTTTAGAAGGTGATTTTGATTGTTGAGTGTCACCGGTTGTTAAAAACACTTCAATTCTTTTTGAAAGTTCCATTTTAGATCCAGACGAGCTCATGTTGTTTTCTCGACAAAATTGCTGCAGCTCGGTTTTGAGCCAGTAAAAATCGGTAAAGTCTTTGATAAGTAAATCTTTTGTAAGTTCAGGTCGCATCGTTTTCACCTCCATATATTTACTATAGAACGTTTGTTCTTGTTGGTCAATTGTTTTTAGAGAAGTATGAAGGAATGTCTTTTATGTTTCTTCCTACATAGTGAGAAGAAATAGGCTGTTTATTCACCTCTCTTGCCCAAATAGAAAGCTGGCCGATGTGATGGATTTCATGAATGATGATGTGATGCAAAATGTCAGCTTCCGTGTAAGAAGTAGAATCCCAAGGGACTGTTACGTACCTTTTGTTGGAAAAATTCAAATGACTTAGAAAGTCGGCAATTTCGGGTCTATGTGCGGAAGAGAGTGCTTGAAGCTTTTCGAGCGTATCGTGTTCTTCAAAAGAAAGAACGATATCTGGTTTACCTTGGATGGCGCGTATCCAGCTGTCTTCCACATCAATAATATGAAACAGAGTTTGTAAAATGCTTCCCGTTCCTCCAGTCCGCTTCTTCAACAGTTCTTCTCTAGAAAGTTGATAACACCAGCTAAACCATTCATCTCTCACTTGCCAATTATATTCAAAAAAATGAATCATCTACCACACCTCACATGTTTTTTTACCTCTTACTAAATTAGATTAAGGCTTGTAAATTCCTTTGTAAAAAGAAGAAAAAGCATCTAGGCAAGAGATCTCTTGTAAATTCCAAAAGCAAACAATTACAATAATAGAAAGGAGTTGATCACATGACGCTACATAAAAAAGTACTTTCTACAATTCTAGGAGGAGCTGTCGGAGACGCTTTAGGCGTTCCAGTTGAGTTTAAAAAACGCGATACATTTCGGATCACAACTATGACAGGCTACGGTACATACAACCAGCCTAAAGGAACGTGGTCAGATGATACATCTCTGACGATGTGCTTGATTGATAATTTAATAGACAAACAAGATGAATATGATTTGATGCAAAAGTTTGCAAACTATTGGTCGGATGGCTACTGGACGCCGTACGGAGAAATGTTTGATATTGGCATCGCAACAAGCGAAGCGATTCGCCGCTATAAAAGCGGGCTTCCTAAAGAAGAGTGGGGAGGAAGCGCTGAATACGACAACGGAAACGGAGCGCTTATGCGTATTGCTCCGCTTGCGTTTACACTATGTGATGAACCTAGCTTTACAAAAAGAAAAGAAGAAATAGAAAGAATTGCTCACGTCACGCACCGCCATGTGCGCTCTACGCTTGGCTGCATTATATACGTGGAGCTGCTTATTTGTCTTCTTGACGGCGACCAGCCTTTTGAAGCATATGAAAAAGCGGTAAATCTTTGTCAAAAGCAGTTAACAGGTACGGAGTATGAAACAGAGTTTTCTTCGTACGAACGAGTGTTAAACCTAAGCTTGCCCCACGCAGCAAGAAATGAAATCGGGTCAACCGGATACGTCGTCAGCTCGCTAGAAGCATCTCTTTGGTCTTTTCTGCAAAGTGATGACTACAAAGAATCTGTACTTACTGCTGTGAATTTAGGAGAAGACACCGATACAATTGGCTTTATTACGGGTACTTTAGCAGGAATGTATTATCAGCTGGATGGTATTCCTGAAGCGTGGGTTTGTCAGCTTGCTAAAAAAGAAGAGTTGATAGGAGCTTGTAAGAGATTTGCAGATGCGTGTATATGAAAAAGACAATGAACAGAAGCTGTATTTCATGAAAAAGTAAGGTAAGGAGTGTTTTTTTGAAAAAGATTTTTCTTATAGCTAGTATCTTGATTATCGTATTTGCTGGAGTATATACATTTGTAAAAATGAGTGCGTCGTTGGAGGCTAAAGCCGCTGGCTTTGCCAAGAACAAAAAAGTTCAGCTGATTTCTATAGGTAATAAGAGTTCTCTAGGAGATATTCAAATAGAACAAATCCGTATCAACGGAAACAAAACGCCCGAATATGCAAAAATACAAGTAAGCAATGATAAAAAAGGGTTCCTTCTTGGAGACTTTACTAGCGAAGAAACAAAAGGCTATACGTTTAAGAACTTGCAAAGTGTGAAGCTGCAGCCGCATACAGGCCCTGACGAACAGCTAGAAAGATCGCACAAAGGAAAAGAAAGTGATCAGATATATGCGCTTTCTCTTGCAGATAATATAAGTATACAAAAAGTAACCATCTCATACCGCCACCTAGGGATCTCACATCAGGAGACAATTTCTACTGGGTTATAATAAAGGCCGATAAGCAGCTTACCTAGATGGGTGAGCTGCTTATTATTTTTTAAAAAGCTACCACAATTCAATCTGATTTACAATCCCTTTCCTTTTAAATTTAAAGAATATTCAAACAATATTTTTCCTTTAGCAACGGAAAAATATTGCGTTCAATTGAAAGCGTTTTCAATATATAGTGAAGGTAACAAGAAAACATCTTAGCAAGATACTTATCTCATTTATGGATGTTAATCAATTACTGATCAAGGGGGAATTGGAAATGAATATTTTACTATGCTGCGCAGCAGGGATGTCTACAAGTTTGTTAGTGACTAAAATGGAAAAAAGCGCAAAAGAAAAAGAGATAACGTGCAAAATCTGGGCAGTACCAGGAGACGCGGTTAGAAATCATATTGATGATGCAGATATTTTACTTTTAGGTCCGCAAGTGCGCTACTTGCTTCCTCAAATGAAAAAGTTAGGAGAGGAAAAAGGAATTCCAGTAGAGGTTATTAATCCGGTTCATTACGGAATGTGTAACGGAGAAGAAGTGCTAAAATCTGCTGAGCAGTTAGTTTCGAAATAGGAGGGAATCAATTGAGCAAAATGAATCGTGTACTTGAAACATATATTATGCCGCTTGCTGGCAAAGCTGCCCAGCAGCGTCATCTTCAAGCATTACGAGACGGTATGGTCCTGACGATGCCGCTTATTATTATCGGTTCACTTTTCTTAATTTTAGCCAATTTGCCTTTTCAAGCCTACACAGATTTTTTAACAGAACATCCTAAGCTAAAAGCAAGCATTTTATACCCGTACCGAGGAACGTTTGAAATTATGGCTTTAGTAGCTACGTTCGGGATTGCCTATCGCTTAGCAGAATCGTATAAAGTGGATGCACTTGCTTCAGGTGCAGTGTCTTTAGCTGCTTTCTTTGTCGGTACACCTTTTGTTTCGTATACGATTGGAGAAAACGCAGATGGAACGGCTATGGTCGAAACAGCTTACCAAACGGCTATGTTTACAAGTAAAGGCCTTTTTGTGGGGATGGTTATAGCTATTATTGCAACAGAAGTTTACCGGAAGATTATTCAAAAAAATATTGTGATTAAGCTTCCGGAAACCGTTCCGCCAGCTGTCGCTCGTTCATTTTCAGCTTTAATACCAGGATTTGGAGCTGTAATGGTTATATGGGCGCTGCGTTTGCTTGTAGAAAACGTCGGAGACTTGGGGAATTTACATAATGTCGTGACGGTTTTACTGCAGCAGCCTTTAACTCATATTGGTACAAGCTTAGTCGGTACGATTCTGATTTTTATCTTAATTACTCTTATGTGGAGTACAGGGCTACACGGTGCGACGATTGTTGGTTCTGTCATGACGCCTGTATGGCTTACGCTAACAACGGAAAACGCAACCGCTCTTGCTTCTGGTGAGCCAGTGAAGCATATTGTAACGAATGAATTTAACGATATTGTGTTTGTAGGAGGGTCCGGCACTACGCTTTCTCTTGTGCTGGCGATGGTGCTGTTTGCGAAAAGCCAGCAAATGAAGCAGCTAGGAAGATTAAGCATCGGACCGGGCTTCTTTAATATCAACGAACCTGTTATTTTTGGAATGCCTATCGTATTAAATCCGATTATGATTATTCCGTTTATTTTAGCGCCGCTTCTATCGGTCATCATTACGTATGTATCGATGGATATAGGCCTCGTTGCAAAGCCAATAGGAATTGTCACGCCGTTTACAATGCCGCCGGTGATTAGCGGCTACTTAATTACAGGAAGCATATCAGGAGCTATTCTGCAGCTTGTGCTAATGGTGGTATCGTTTGGCGTCTATTTTCCATTCTTTAAAATGTGGGACAAACAAAAACTTATAGAAGAAACCGGAGCTTCTATAGATCGTGATCGTTCACCGGTAAAAGAAGAACAGCAAAGTATTGTATAACGTATTTTTTAAATCATTCATTATAGCGGAGGGATTCAAATGACAAAAGGAATTAAAATTGTAACCATTGGCGGAGGTTCAAGCTACACGCCGGAGCTTGTCGAAGGATTTATTAAGCGCTATGACGAGCTGCCTGTACGAGAGCTTTGGCTAGTAGATGTAGAAGAAGGAAAAGAAAAGCTAGAGATTGTTGGAAACCTGGCAAAACGAATGGTCGAAAAAGCAGGAGTCCCAATTGATATTCATCTTACGTTGGATCGAAGAAAAGCGTTAAAAGATGCCGACTTTGTCACTACACAATTTCGCGTAGGATTGTTAGACGCAAGAATGAAAGATGAACGAATTCCGTTAAAATACGGCGTGATTGGGCAAGAAACAAATGGACCGGGCGGCTTATTCAAAGGGCTGCGCACAATTCCTGTGATTTTAAGTATTGTGAAAGATATAGAAGAACTATGTCCAAATGCGTGGCTTGTAAACTTTACGAATCCAGCTGGTATGGTGACAGAAGCCATTTTACGCTATAGCAATCATAAAAAAGTAGTGGGCTTATGCAACGTGCCAATCGGTATTCGCATGGGGATTGCTAAAGCGCTAGAAGTAGACGAAAGCCGGGTACAAGTTAGCTTTGCCGGGTTGAATCATATGGTCTTTGGATTAGATGTCTTTTTAGACGGAGTGAGCGTAAAAGATCAAGTGATTGACGCTATGGCAGACCCGACGAATGCGATGTCTATGCGAAATATCAAAGGGATTTCGTGGAATCCTGACTTTATTAAAGGCCTAGGGGTTATTCCATGCGGGTATCACCGCTATTACTATAAAACAAACGAGATGCTGCAAGAAGAACAAAATGCAGCTGAGCTCGAAGGTACACGAGCTGAAGTAGTGCGCGCGTTAGAAAAAGACTTATTTGAGCTCTATAAAGATCCTAATCTTGCAATTAAACCGCCTCAGCTTCAAAAGCGAGGAGGCGCGTACTACAGCGATGCAGCCTGCAGCTTAATTTCATCTATCTATAATGATAAAGGCGATATTCAGCCTGTAAATACCATTAACAATGGGGCAATCGCCAGTATTCCAAATGATTCTGCTGTTGAAGTGAGCTGTGTGATTACAAAAGAAGGGCCAAAGCCAATTGCAGTCGGTGATTTACCTGTAGCTGTTCGAGGACTTGTTCAGCAAATCAAATCTTTTGAACGAGTGGCGGCCGAAGCAGCCGTTACGGGAGATTACAATACCGCGCTTGTTGCAATGACAATCAATCCGTTAGTCCCATCTGATACTATTGCCAAGCAGCTCTTGGACGAAATGCTAGACGCGCATAAATCTCATTTACCGCAGTTTTTTAACTCGGTGAATGTCTAATACGTATAGTGAAAAAACCTTTGACAACGAGTCAGAGGTTTTTTCATTTTTATAGTATACTTTAGATACAAAATCAACATCAAAGAAAGGTGATCACAGTGCCAAATGCATGGGATGCAGAACAAATTGTATCAGCACCGTTTGCCAAAACGCTAATCGAAACGCAGTTTCCAGAACTTGCGCCCGCTGCGATTTCACTGCTTGGCTACGGCTTTGACAATACGGTTTATCAAGTAAACGACCGGTTTGTTTTCAGGTTTCCTAGACGAGAACTCGCAGTAGGACTATTAAAAACAGAAAATCAGCTTTTACCAAGCCTTGCTTCTCAGTTGCCGCTATCCATTGCAGAGCCCATTTTTTTCGGTAAGCCGAATGCAGGCTATCCTTGGCCTTTTACGGGATATCACTACGTGCAAGGAAATCCGCCTGCAAGATTAACAGAAGAAGAGCGCATACAATCAGCTTCTGTATTAGCAAGATTTCTTCGCACGCTGCATCACTATCCTCATTTAAAAGCCCAAAAGCTCTGCGTCCCGTTTGATGAGTTAAATCGGCTTGATATGATGAAACGAAAGTCGGCGCTAGAGAAATATGTCAAGCAAATGAAAGAGCGTAGTCTTTATTCAAAACAAGAAATTCTTGAAGACTATGTAAATGACATACAAGAAATTCACTATCAAGAAAAACATGTACTAGTTCACGGAGATCTTCATATTAAAAACATGATTGTTAATCAAACCAATATGGTTTCAGGCATTATTGACTGGGGGGATGTTCATATTGGTCACCCAGCAGTTGACCTAGCGATTGCCTATAGCTTTTTACCTCCTCAAGGAAGAACACGGTTTTTTAAAGAATACGGTGAAGTGGACGAAGAAACACACAGACTAGCAAAATGGAAAGCCGTATTTACAACCGTAGTGCTGGTGGCACACAGTTACGATCAAGGAGACAAACAAACGCTAGAAGCGGCTCTAGAAAGCTTGAACCTGATTTTTCAAGAGTAACAAAACTGTAATAGAATTTCTGTTCAATTCCTGTATAGTTAAGAAAGGATAAAAATAAAAACAACAGGTGAAGCAAAAGATGAATACAAGCCACTGGAATGAATCAGCAGCACATTTACTAGAAAGGTGGATACAGCTATATAAAGAAAAGGAATCTCTTATTGGAGAAACGGAATCTTTAAACATGCTAAAAGAAGAAGTAGACGGGATGGACAAAGAAAAATTTCTCTCCATAGTAGAACGTCATCTGCAGAAAGTGTATGACGAACTGGAAAAAGAACGGACAGAGTACAACATGAACAACAGTGAATATACAATGGTGACGTTTCTTTCAAGCGACTATCCGGAGTACATAAACAAGCGTCAAAGCAATATGAGACAGATTGAACAGTTAACAAGCATACATAGGAATGTGACAGAGCTTTTCGGAAAAGAACGCATTTCTGAAGCGGATATGGTAGCGTTTAGAAACGACTTTTTTCAACTAACAGAAAAACATGCTAACACGTCATTGCTAAAAGAAATCAAGGAAAGCTGGAATGCTTATTTGCCCGCGTTCGTTGACTTTCAAAAAAAGCATGAACATGTAAAACAAGCGATAGCCACAGTACTCGAAGAAGACAAGAGCTTGAAGCAAGAATGGCATCAGCTAAGCAAAAACAAATTGGTGACCAAACAAAAAGCGACCGCCTTTCGCACAAAGCAGCATGAGCTAAATGAAAGTATTCGAAAAGCCACGACTGCACAAAAACAGTTACTCGAACTGCACTGGCCTGATATTCGCAGCCAGTTTGATGCGCTACAAGAAAAAATGAGTAAGAGTCTTTCTACTGTACTGAAAGAAACGGAATGCAGTATGGAAGTCATTAGCCAAAACGTTGCAAATGAACACGCCAAGTTAAAGCAATCACTTAACGACCTACATGCAGTCCACAAAGTCGACGTTCATCAAACGTGGCTAGCGGCTTTTATTAAAAAATCACGACCATTTTTTAACGAACTGAGTGAAGATATAAAGGATACTCGGTGTCAAGAGCTATGGAACCGAATTTACGGCATGTATAAAGGAATAGCAGTAAACGAGTTTATTGTTACCTACGAAGAATTTTTAGCACTTCAGCCGCTTAACAGTATAAAAAGCACGGAGATGCCAAAGCCGTTAGCTCGGTTAAAGGTAGATATAGAACCTGTTACACTGCCATCCTACGCAGACTTTCCCGTGCTCAAAAAGCAGCAAGCATCACGACGCACTTTTCCTATTATAATAGGAATCATTATTGGACTTCTCTTGTTACTTACGATTGTATACATGAATCGTGACAATCAAACGGCAGAAACAAGCTCAGATATAAAAGAAACGCCCAGCACGAAGCCGTTAAAAAATGAAGAGGTCAAACCAGATTCTGTAAGCAAAACGGATCTTGAAAACTTTTTTATCTCCTATAAAGCTGCTTACTTTTCAAGTTTAAACAGTGGAGACTTTAGTGGGATGGCACCCTATATCGACTCGAATCAGCCAGTGTATAAACAGCTGAAAAGCTACATCACATCACTCGCCGGCAAAAACGTATCGTTTGCTAACGATCAGTTTCTCGTGACAAAAACAGAATCACATGATGATGGGACCTACGACATTTATACAAGCGAAGTGTACACATTTACTGACTCATATGACGCGAGCACGCAGTTTAAAAAAGAACGAATTTATCATGTTAAAGTCGCTGGCAAAGACAAACTTCAAATTACTAAAATTGATACGTTAACAGATGAGCAGAAGCCGGTGGAGGAGTGAATGGTTTCTGAGAGATTATGAATAACCGCTAGTTCCTTTTGAGGGCTAGCGGTTATTGTGGTTGGGGGAGAGGGAAGTGTTTTGAGTGACTGCTACGCTGCCAGAGATAAACATTAATTCGGATTATAACAGATTGAGTTTGAAACTGTTGATATAACGGGGTGGGCTTTTTAGTATATAAGATTTAGGATGAGGTAATTGGGGACAGTTTGTTTATTTGTGTCCCCCAGTTGTCCCCAATATTACAATTCATCCATAATTAAAAATCCCTATCTCCCTATTATAAATTTCTATTCTAGCGGCTAGAGACAATGCATTAATTATTCCTTTCGTTTAGTCTAGCACTATATAAATGAAATGGCTTCCTTCAATGGTGTTAAGGTCTTAATAACTATCGACGAGAAAATCTTAATTTTATATTTAAGAATTGTGAATCGGTATCTTTCAGTTCATCTATCTCAAAAAACTGGAGAGGTGTAATTTATACTTATGTTGTGAGTTATTATTTTTTTAATAATACCTAGCCTTAACTGTGAATAATGAATAGATCCCTTCCTTTTTAACTTATTGATACCATCCGAACTTAAATCCCCAACCACCAATATCTAATATTCTTGAGATACCCCAATAGTAGATGAAATATGTGCCTCCTGTAGTTAGAGCAATTGAACTAATAAGTTCTAGTTGGTGAGGCTTTCTTTCTGTCCACTGTATAAGTTTTTTTCCGAAAATAAAGATAATGATGAGAAATAGTAATACCATGACTGCAATTTGTCCCAGCCCTTGCATACTCATTACGGCCGCCCCATAAAATGGATTTTTAGATGCAGCAGCATAAGTAAGAAAATCTCGAAATACCGGAAACGGTCGACCTATTGAAAAAAGCCCTACAAATATACCCATAATAGCAGATTTTGTAAATGGATTTGCCAAAAAATAACGGATTTTTAATGGGATGAGAACGAGCAGACGATTCAAAAACCCAAAACTAATTACACCCCAAATTAACATAGCTGTACCAATAAGACTAAAGGTTATTTCAGCTTGATTTATACGAATATTTGATTGATTTAACATATCGACCTTACCGGGGGTGAGTAAACCGATAATAAATCCATAGAAAGCACATATAGCAAGTACTCCAGTTATGAAAACGATTAAAGCTCGAATTGCCATTTTTCGGGAGAAATGGTGGTTAGAATAAGTAAGCCCTGGAATCATAGCAAAAACGACGCAGTTGCAGGCGGTAAAAGTAGCAGCTAGCCCTGCTACACAGGCAAAGATGAAACCGAATCCTGTTCCATTTTCGCTGAAAGTACTGGCAAGGTTATTGGTATTACCGATTGTTCGGTCTGCTATGTGATGCCCAAAACCGTCAACCACTTTATAATTCCAAAATCCAGCGATGATGATTCCAATGACTAATGCTAAAAATGTCAAAATTAAGCGGTAGCGTAGACCATAGATTTCTTTCATGTGAAAATCTCCTCCTACCATTGCATGCCTAACCTTAATAATTATATTCAAACAGTATTATAAAATCACAACATTTCAGTGGAAGAAAAAAGAAGGAAGAAACGTTAAGATGACTTTTTTATTTTGCATAAGGAGTATTGATACAGTAAAAATCATGTTTGAGCATATTGGAAAACTCTAAAAGAGCGATTTTAAAAATTCCTTGGTCAAGCAATAAATTATATATATTTCTATAGGAGAGCAAGTGATTCGTTTTTAAGGCACTACCCCTACAAATTATACAGTGTAATCTAGTGATCGTGTAATAAAACAAAAATGTTATGGGTGCCTCAAAAACATAAAAATATGATGGAAGTTGAAAGAAAGGCAATAATAATATATAATGACCTCTTTTTATGATTATGTTTTTACCTTTCACTTTCACTGTCGGGTCTACTGCTCTACTTTTGAAAGTTGAGCAGAATATATAGGTAAATCACATTTTGACTTTATTCATTAATAGAGACAGAATCTAATGGTCTCGCTGCCACAAAACAATTATTTAAGATTCATAAAAGCTAACATATAGAAATAACCTAAGTCTTTTATTAAAAATGAAACTGCTGCCGAATTAAAAGAGGAAACGTTTAGCTTTTTATCTAAGTATTATTTGTCTATAAAAAGGCAGATTTTCTTTTCTATAATAAATGACAATGTTAAATATTTAGAAATGAAAAAATTTTAATAAACATAAATAATTCTGGTGGAAGAGAATCAATATTTAATTATTTGTCTAAAATGTTACTATTCATTAAATATGGAGGTAATATATATGCGTGCAAATGATATTCATATGGGAGCAGCAATTGATGAAAAAAATAGAGTTATTTTAGTAACTGGGTGTATCGATCGTAATGATCATACAATCATTTTAAAAGTTCCTGTTCCTAGCAATGGAGAATGGACCGTGATTAAGGCGGAAGTAAATATCACTGATGAGCCGTGGATAGCATGGCAAATAAACTTAGGAGAAGGTACTACTATAGTAGAGAAAGATAAACAGCCAGAATTACTCATGAGTAAAAATTTTAATAACTCTCGCTATCTTCGTGATAAAAATACCGTTGTGTTTTACAGTGGTGGCGAAGATAAAGATAAAAGTGAAGTTAGACCTGGAGATGCTATTTTAAAGTATGTAAAGGTAAATATTGAAAATAAAATTTTTACTGGTTCTCACAATCGCTTAACTTCTAGACATGGAGCAAGTAATTTTATTAATACAATGCTCACGAATGGAGATTTTGGTAAGCAATTTCCTAAAATAGAAATTATAGCACCAGTAACAAAAATTAATGAGCCTGATAAGAATTTTTAATAAATTGAATGTTTCTAAAGGAGAGTATATTGTCTAAGAAAGGGTGAATAGATAAGTGAGGGTTATTAATGATTGCGATTCCTTATTAAAAATGGAGAAAAACTTAAGTATTTTCACAGAGGAATTTGGCAATAGAGCTGAATATGAACATTTAAAGTTTAAAGAAGCAAGTGATTTACCCAAGAAAACTAAGCTAGTTATTGTAGGTGCAGGTCTAGCCGGAATTTCAATTGCAGCAAAAGCGTGGCATCTAGGGTTTAGAAACGAAGACTTAATTATATTAGATGAAAATGATTACTTTGCTAAACAATTTATTGAAAGAACGAGAAATATAAACCAAAAGGTTATGCGCAGTCCCTACAAACACCATACGGGTCCTTCACAAGATTTATCATTGAGCGACTTTGCACGGCTAAATTATAAAAAGCTATCTCGTGCAGAAAAACATCAACTTTATCTAGATAGATTAGGTGAAAGAGCTATACCACCTTTAGACTTCTTTTTGTCCCATACTATACATGTAGTAATTAAACATAGTCTACACACAAACGCTTATAAATTCAAGGTAAAAGAAATTTATAAAAAAGGTGACAGCTGGATTATTGAGGATGACAATAATAACTTAATTCAATCTAAATATGTAATACTGGCTTTAGGAAGTAAAGTCAGTAATTCTAATCAAATCCCACCTATGACAGTACCTTTATTTAATAGTTTATCTACCTCTATTAATGATTATTTAAGTGAGAAAAATCAAGACATATGTGTAGTTGGCTCTGGAAATACTGCAGCCCACGTTATACTATCAGCTCTGTTACGAGGTAAAAAAGTAAATTGGATTATAAGAAATGAAGAAATATATAAGTGTACAGATATACCTCATGAATATTGGCGTGATGAAGGTTTATCCTCTTTTATGAAACTAAGTATTCCTGAAAGAGAGCTTAAATTGAAAGAAATTTTTCATGGGAGTGCAATGTTAGAACACTTTTATCTTTTTAGGTATTTTAAAAAAAGAGGCTCACTAAAGGTCTATGAGCATACTGTAATTGAAAAACAAGTTGCTTTAGATAAAATTCAACTGTCAAATAAAGAAATAATTCATGTAGATGCTGTTGTACTATCCAACGGTCTTGTTCCTTCAAAGTTACCGTCAATTCAATTTGATATTTTAACTAAGAAAGGACTCCCTATTTTGATAGATGAAACCTTAGAAGTAGCAAAAGGATCAAACCTGTATATTGCAAGTACACATAGTATTCTAAGTCTTGGGCCGGCAGCTAAAAATATTGATGGAGCGCGTCTAGCGAGTGAAAGAATCCTTATAGATATTGTTAATAAAGAAAATAAATCTAATATATTATACAGTAACGATTTGAATAATAGTATCAATAGGGTAAGGCGTTCATTTTTTGGTACTACAGGTGCTATAACAGGTTAAGTAAGAAGGGAGTGTTTTCCTTGAAGTTAATTACAAAAGGAAATAATAACTTTATGTTGCATGAAGTAGGAGAAATAGGTTTAACGCTTTTGGCATATGAAAGTAATTATTTATACAAGGCATTAGGTATGGCTACCTTGTCAACTGATATAAGTAGTGTAATGGAAACCGTAGAAATCCTTAATCACCATTCTAACAATAATATTCATACTTCCTCATACCTAGAAAAAATTGGTGAGAAAAAAGTATATGACCTGACTAGTAAAATTAAGGACAGCTATTATCCACTGCATGGTAATCCAAGAAACGAGATAAAATTAAATTTTAAAAAGGTAAAGAAACTATGTTTAGAAGAAGGGTATTATAACCCTGTAGTTCCTTTATTAGTATCAGTGATGATAGTTAGAGGTTTGTGATATTTTGGTGATTGATAAATCGAAATCTCCGACACGTAAAAATGAAAAGTTACATGGAAAAAGACACTATAAGAATGTGCATAGTGTCTTTTTATTATCTAACATTACTTATTGTTAAAACTGGATTTGAGTCAATAACTTGGACACAAGAAAGTTAAGTCTTAGGCTGTTTTTCTCGTTTGATCCTCAATCGCTTGAGGGGTTTGATAGCCGAGGCTAATATGGATTCTGTTTCGGTTATACCATCCTTCTATAAACTGAAACATGGCTAATTTTGCAGCTGAATAGTCTGTGTATTGCGTATGATACACTTCTTCTTTCTTTAATATGGAATGAAACAACTCTATGCAGGCATTATCATAAGGACAGCCTTTCTGGTTGAAGGACTGCTTCATCTTGTATTTGTGAACATGCTAGGTAAACTCACTACTGGGGTATTGTGGGCCAAGATCTGTATGAAGAAGTAAGCCCTTTCGGGGCTTTTGAGCAGCGTAGGCGTTTTGAAGTTCTTCAATAACCAGTTCAGATGTCATTGAACGAGAAAAAGAATAGCCAACGATTTTTTTAGAATGTAAATCTAATACCAACAGCAAATAGCACTAACCATCTCTTACCGTAGGAATATACGTAATATCTGCTACCCATTTTCATTAATCGTCTGTGTAGCGAAATCTCGTTTTAACAGATTAGTCAGTTGTATCACCTTTTCTTTTGACAGATAGGGACGGTATTTTTTCTTCGTAATCGAACGAATTCCTGCCTGATTCATTAAGCGCTGAACAGGCTTTAGACTTAGATAACACCCATTGTTTACTAAGATCTTATGAATTTTCGGAGCACAATAACGCTCTCTACTTTTCAAATAAATTCGTTGCATTTCTTTCGTCAGCTTCTGATTTTCCTGTTCGCGGTTTGACACCGTCTTTTTGAACGAGTGGTAGTAGCTGCTTCTTGGAATCGTTAACACTTCGCACATTTTCTGAACGCTGTATTGCTCTTTATATTTCTCAATAAAATGCTTGAGTTCTGCTTCGGTTACTTTTTCGTGAATATGGCCATAGCCTTTTTTAGAATATCTAATTCTTGTTTTAACTGAAAGTTTTCCTTCTGAATCTCCGCTAATTCTTTCGGTGTTAGAGAGCCTTGTTCTGAACTGATAGGTGTAAATACCTTCACTCATTTTTAGATTGTTACTTCTGATACGCCATATTCATTGCTTAAATCTTTAACCTAGTTTCCCGCATGATATAAATCCACAATGGTTTTCTTAAACTCATCATTGTATTTTTTGCCTGCACGTTTACGTTCCATTTCGGATACATCCTCTCAAAAATAATTGTAAGGACTTAATTAAATGGTGTCCATGAAACGGTACTAACTCCAATATGTTTAGTTCCAATTTAAAAGTGTTATAAAAATAAAGAAGAAAAATATCTCTCTTATTTAATTGAAGCTAGTATAGGAGATTATAAGCAGGAGATATTAGTTATTTTTGAAAGGGATAAAAAAGTAGGACAGGAAACAGGGAGAGAAACTTATTATCAGTAACAATACAATAGCTATTGGCAACACATTTGATTTTATTCTCCCCAAAGTAAAATGTATATTCATATAAAGAGAATATAACTTGAAAATTGAAGCATTTTTTGGTGGTGTATGGGTGGAGTTTTTACGCATTAAAAAGTAACTAATGTAATAAAGTTTTCTAAAAAATGTACTTCAATTATAGCAAGAGTAGTTGAGTTAAAGCTTTTTTAGGAGGAGTGAAGAAATGGCTCCGCTGTATAAAAATGAACTAAGGTTGAATAAGCCTAAAGACGTTAGAAGAATGTTATCAAGAGTGATTAATCATTTATTAACTAATGGAGAAATGACCAACGAGAAGGCAAAAGCTCTAAATTCTCTATCAAACACGGCACTAAAAAGTATGGAAATGGGGGAATTGCAAGAGGAACTGGAACAACTCAAGGAAGTAGTACAAAGACTGGAAGGGAGTAACAAATAAGTGAGTATTAAAAATAATATTAATGTTTTAAAAAAAATGAACAAAAAAATGTACTCAAGATTAGGTGCTGAAGAACGTTTTAAAATGGTTATCAAGACATTTGTAAACGGTGATGAGGGGCAGCGAGAAAAGTTAGTAAATTCCTGTCCGAAGTTTACCTATTTTGAATCAGATCACGCTTATGCAGAAAGAGTAGAGACTTCTAGGGACATTGTAACAATATTTATAATTCAGCTTTTAGAATATGACAAAATAATATCTATTATGAAGATTCTTAAAGGATTTAATAGCAAAGTGCAAGGGATAAATGATGAAATCAAAATAGTTAGTGAAGTTCAGGCTTTTCTATTAGCGTTTGAGGCTTTTTGTGAGGAACATCTGGGCATTGATTCGAAGGAAATGATTCAAGCTTGGTACGGGTATGATGAAAGATACATTAGAAAGATTAACAAAATAAAAGAATATCTAGATTTTTACCAAGTCGAGCTCGATAAAACATTAAAAGATATTTGGTTGGAAAAAATCTTTATTAAAGGATGGGCTGATAGATTGGAAGCGTATTTATAAAAAAAATAACAGTTTCAAGTTTCTTTATCTAACAGGTAGAAAAATGTCTCAATCATTATTTTATTAGACACACAGTAACCAAGAGTCGTTAAACAGACCCTTCTATACGTTAAGGTATAAAAAGCACTTCGATTCTCTTGTACTGAATCCCTATTACTCTAAAAGAGTGAAAGGGAAAGTTGTGTGTGTAATAGATAATTACCTTACAAAAGGTATTTCATTTGAAACAGTTAGGAATTTATTGCTTGAAGTTGGAGCCAAAAGGATAATATTATTAGCTTTAGAACCTTATAAAAGAGAAGAATACGGAATTTATCAGAATCAATTCTATAAGTTCAGTGGTGACATTATTGGTAAAGGTTATCAATATGAGCTAACTGATAGGGGGGGGTTCTTTGGGGTTATGATAAGGAGACTAGAGAAGAGGTAAACAGAATTTATAAAATACTAAATGAGTAACCAAAAGTTAGGTCAAGAAAAAATGTATATAAGGAACATGCTTTTATCCCCTTCATTTTATTTTCGATAGACCTCTTTAGACAGGAGTAAAGTCAAATCTGGAAAAGTCAGATTTGGCTTTACTTTTTTTGCTCTATAGTCCGCCTCTTACAAGTAGTAAACCAACCATGATTAAAAAAGTTAGTTTAGTAACAAAAAATCTATGTAAGAGTAGCAACAATGGGATGTTTTTGTTCAATAAGAATTATACATTGCAGTCAAAAAGGTACGGATTAATCCCAGCCTTTTTGGTGTTAAATTCATTGGTATTAAAGGTATAATTTCTATTACTAGATTATACTGTAGATTGGTTTTTCTCAACGTTATTGGAACTACTTACAATTATATGGTGTTAATCACTCCATTTAATGTTATTAATTGTTATGAAAGTTAAGTTGGTATTATAACGATAGATTCGACTTATCTCATCTGCTGTATGATAAGATCAGATGAGATATAAAAGAATAAAATCGGTATTTAATCATGCTACATAATATGAGGGGTGAATTATGGAAGAAAAGAAATATTTGCGTGATAATGCTCATCTTATGACAGAATGGAACTCTGAAAAGAATAGGGATCTTAATCCGAACGCTTTGACTTGTGCAAACAGAACAAAGGTTTGGTGGAAATGTTTAAAAGGGCACGAATATCTATCTAGAATAGACCACAGAGTAAGCGGAAGTGGATGTCCTTATTGCGCGGGGAAACGTGCAATAAAAGGAGAAACTGATTTAGCCACACTCTGCCCTGATTTGATAGAGGAATGGCATCCAGTAAAGAACGGTGAATTGCGTCCAGAAGATTGCACAAGAAGCAGCGGGAGAAAAGTCTGGTGGATTGATAAACACGGACATGAATGGGAAGCATCAATATCAAACAGAAGTAAAGGAAACGGTTGTCCGATTTGCGGAAGAATAAAAGCAAGAGATACTCGATATGAAAAATTATTGAAAGACAGAGGGTCATTTGGCGATAAACATTCAGAATTACTGGCTGAGTGGGATTATGAGAGGAATATAGGTGTCAATCCTTATGAAATTGCTGGAAAATCAAGCCGTAAGGTATGGTGGAAGTGTGAAAAAGGACATAAATGGGAAACAGCAATTTATAAAAGAGCAAATGGTGAGGGATGTCCATATTGTTCGAACAAAAGAATATTGGCAGGATTTAACGATTTAGAATCCCAAAATCCGGATTTAGCAAAGGAGTGGCACCTAAATAAGAATGCCCCTTTATTACCGACAATGGTCACTGCAAACTCACACAAAAAGGTTTGGTGGGTATGTAAAAGTGGACATGAATGGGAGGCTGTAATAAGTAATAGAAATCGTTTAGGCCGAGGTTGCCCACAATGTGCTCAACTTAATAGGGGTAAAGGTGTACGAAAAGGATATTTAAATAAAAGGGGGTCTTTTGCTGTACATTTTCCAGAAGTTGCTTCTGAATGGAATTACGAAAAGAATGGTAAATTAACTCCGAACGATATGACACGTTCATCGGGACAAATCGTTTGGTGGAAGTGTAAAAAATGTGCACATGAATGGAAAGCATCAATATCAAACAGAAGTAAAGGAAGCGGTTGCGCAATTTGCGGGAAGATAAAAGCAAAAGAAAATCGATATGAAAGATTGTTACAAAATAGAGGATCTTTCGGTGATAAATATAAAGATTTGCTATCAGAATGGGATTATGAAAAAAACACAGACTATACTCCTTATGAAATAACAGTGAACTCAAACAAGAAAGTTTGGTGGAGGTGTAGTAAATGTGGACATGAGTGGAAAGCTGTTATTCACGGACGAACTAAAGGAGGGGGCTGTCCTCGTTGTATAAAAGAGAGACAAACCTCTTTTCCAGAAAAATGTATATTCTTTTATATTAAACAAGTGTTTGAGGATGCACAAGAAAACCAAAAATTCAATTTTATTGGCAAGATGGAAATTGATATTTTCATTCCGTCTCTGAATGTAGGAATCGAGTATGATGGGCATTATTGGCATAAAAACATTGCAAAAGATAGACGTAAAGATCAGCTATGCCATGAGAACGGAATTACTCTTATTAGGATTCGGGAACCTAACTGCCCTATGCCGACTGAGCATCTTGTAAATACATATTACTACCATCTTGATGATTTATCGGAACAAGAACTCGAAGAGAGCATAAAACACATTATACAATGGATTGTATTACATAAACATATTCGAGTAGCTTCCATTGCCATAAGCATAGAAGCGGACAGGACAGCGATATATGAGTGTATAGATATGTATGAAAAAACTAATTCCTTACAATTGAAATATCCAGAGTTGTCAGAAGAATGGCATCTTACAAAAAATGGAGTTTTAAAGCCTTCATATTTTAAGTGTGGTTCAGATAAAAAAGTTTGGTGGCAGTGTGAGTTGGGTCATGAGTGGAAAGCTGTGATTAGTAGTAGAGTACTTGGGAGTGGTTGTCCAATTTGTGCCGGACAATCAGTATTAAAGGGATATAATGATTTATCAGCTACGCATCCATTGCTTATTACGGAATGGAATTATGACAGGAATATTAATATATTACCCGATTCCATATCTGCTGGTTCTAGAGAAAAAGTCTGGTGGAAATGTAAATTAGGTCATGAATGGAAAGCTGTTGTTTCAAGCCGTGTTGCTGGAAGTGGTTGTTCCATTTGTTCGGGACACAGTGTTTTATCCGGATATAATGATTTGTCAACAAAAAATCCTGCCTTAGCTGCTGAATGGAATTACAATAAGAATAGGATGTTAACACCTGAAATGGTATCTATTGGTTCAAGTAAAAAGGTTTGGTGGCAGTGCGAGTTAAGTCATGAATGGCAAGCCTCTATTTGGAGCAGAAGTAAAGGGAATGGTTGTCCGGTATGCGCAAACAAACGGGTTGAGATTGGATTTAATGACTTGGCATTTAAATGCCCGGACATAGCTAAAGAGTGGCATCCAACAAAAAACATTAACCTTAAATCAACCGATGTTGTCTATAGTTCATCAAAAAAGGTTTGGTGGAAAAGTAGTTGTGGACACGAATGGGATGCAAAGATTAGTGACAGATACCATAAAGGAAATGGCTGTCCATATTGTGCAAGTAAAAGGGTATTAGCTGGATACAATGATTTGGCAAGTCAGAATAAAGTTTTGACAGAAGAATGGGATTATGACAATAATACCCTGGAACCATCCAAAGTTACCCCAAATTCTCATAAAAAAGTATGGTGGAAGTGTAAAAAATGTAGGCATCATTGGCAAGCTATAATTAAAAATCGTAACAAGGGTCAAGGTTGCCCTCGTTGTGCCAAAGAAAAACGATAAAGAAAAGTTGTAGAAGTACCTTGATTTGCTTGATAACTGACCTATCTGTTAATAGGGATATGAAGAAAGGTGGTATAAGCTTTAGACCAAATACCACCTCTCTATAGTCAGGATACATTTTGATCACGATACATATAATGGTATATTATTTTACTTTTATGATTAATAAAAAAGGATAAAACTTAAATGAAATCAGGAGCCTTTTAATTTTTATTTCTTCATAATTTGTATGCACACATAAAAGAATGGGATAATACGTTTTGAAAATTAAGATATTGTAACCAAGTAGCTTTATTAAAAAATAATGCTAAAAGCATAAGAAAGCAATTAACCAAGCTTCAGGGTAAAAATGCTCACGGAAATAGGGAAGGTTAATTAAATAACTTAATCTTATACTATAATTGTCTAACTCTTTGTTATAATAAAATGGCTCTGTTGAGTTTTATTTTTCTTAACATGTAAATTTAAGTTAATTTAATAACTTTTTGGAAATAAACAAATTGTTAAGATAAGCATTAGCAACCTTGTATAACCTTTAATCTATTGATTAAAGTGACTATCTTCTTTGGTTATTGGATAGTGAGTATCCATATGGAAATATGAAAAGGGGAACATACGTATATGAAACAAATAGATTTTATTCATTCAGCTAATAATAGAAATATTATATTATTTATTCACGGGTTTATGGGAGGACAAGAAACTTGGAATCGAAAAAATATGCCTTCTTTTCCTCAAATGCTTCGTGATGAAAAGGAAATTGCGGTTAATTTTGATATTGCTATCATCAACTACTATACAAAATTTGTGAGTTTCGAAAAGTTTAAAAATGTATATAACGGTATAAAAAGAATATTTCAAGCTCCTTCTTCAGTAGCTCACAAAAACTTAGGAATAAATGAACTTAGCGTTTCTTTAAAATCTATTATTGATCAATATTGCTCTACATATGAAAATATTTTTATTGTCGCTCATAGCATGGGAGGAATTATTGCCAAGGCATATTTGCTTAATGAATTAGCTTCTGGCTCTGAAAGGGTCAAGATTTTCTTTTCTTTAGCTGTTCCACATAATGGAGCTGAATTAGCGACTATTGGAAAGATGTTATATAAAAGAAATGATCAATTAATAGGTTTATCAAACAATAGTACAGTCTTAACGGACATCACTCGAAGGTGGATTAGACAGTACTCCGGAATACCTTATACAGTATATTTCTATGGGGGTGCTGATAGAGTTGTATCACCTACCAGCGCAATAGGGATGCAAAACGGAGAGGTAGTAAGTATTTTATGTGAACAGGACGATCATTATACAATTTCAAAGCCGGAGAGTAAAGATTCAATTGTTTATACTACGGTTAAAAATAAACTAATAAACTTTATTGAGGAGGACAAAGTAGCTCTTGAAGAAGCTGCCTTAAAAAGAGATGGAAATTCTGGTTTTTCTCTAGAATCTCGACAATCAGAAGTTTCAAGCAGTGAAAATGATAATACACAAGCTTCTAGGTTATCTCCTTCATTTAGTTACCCTATGGTAGAAGGGCATATACCAAGAAAAGTAATACAATTTGAAAAATATAATACTAATTCTTTATTAATTAATAACGAGGATTTTAAAGATCTGCTAGATGTAGTAAAGGAAAATAAACATGTAGTTCTCTTAGGTGGAGCGGGTACTGGGAAATCTGTGGAAATGAGACACATTGCTGCTATTTGCTCACAAGAGTCTTCTTTATTTATACCTATATTGATAAAGCTAAATAAGTATGTGCCCCGTAGCTTAAATGAAGTAATAAGTGAGTTTTGGGCTGAATGGAATTTAGTTTCGGACAATAGATTGTTGATAATTCTTGATGGTTTAGATGAAGTTGAAAGTCATTATAAAAAAGATGCAATAAAGTACATAGAGCTGTTCAGTGAACAGCATCCAGAAGCGCAAATTATAGTTTCGTGTAGGCAAAACTTTTATCAAGCAGAGAATGAACATTTTTCTGGTACATTACAAGGTTTTGATACATTTTTACTTTACAATTTAAATCAACAAAATGTAGATTCATATATTGATTCATTTTTAGGAAGGACAAAAGCACAAAAATTTAATATGCTTATTGGGAATACTAATATGAAAAGCCTCATAAGCATTCCTTTTTATCTAGTAAGAATTCTCGATAGGTATTTTAAGTCTGGCATATTACCGAAGAATAAGGCTGGTCTTTATCAAGATTTAATAAAAGAAAGTCTATATAATGATATAGAACATTTTAAGAACGCAATTGATCTGAGTAAAGAGGAACAAAGGTTGATGGTTTCTTTAGAAACTGTCGCACTTAGTATGGAAGATTTGGGTAGAAATTATTTAACAGATCAGGAATTCACTTTAGTTATAGATGAGAAAACTAAAGAATTATTAACACATTGTACTTTATGGAAAAAGAGTGAAGAAAACGGTGAAATTAGATGGCAATTTGAGCACAATAATTTCCAGGAATTTCTGGCGGCTAGGATTTTATCAAGACAGGAATTTGAAACAATTAAGGATTTTCTTTCGTTCTCACCCGAGCATAGGAAAGTGATCCCAAGTTGGGTAAATACCTTATCTTTTTTAGTGAGCATCATGGACTGTAAAGATAAAAGGTTTATTGAATTATTAGAATGGCTTAGTGAAAATGATCCTGAGATGGTCATTCAGTTTGAATTAGATAAAATTGATGAATCACTAAGAAACCAAATATTTCAGCACATTTTTAATTATTACGAAAAGAAAGAAATCTGGATCAATAGAGGTAAATTTGATTTAAAAGGTTTATCTAATTTCGGAAATACTCTTCCTAATGTAGAGTTCTTAATGGACAAAATTCTAAAAGGTCACTATACATCGCGCATAAATGCATTAAGGTTATTGGAATTTATGAAGATTCCTATTTCCAAGAAGTCTATTCTGAGTATTAGATTGACTGACATAGTAGTTAATCACAAAGAGCATCGAGCGGTCAGAAGTACAGCTTTAAGAGTACTGACAAAGTATAAGTGGGGATCTTCTGAGCAAGTTGAAAAGATAGTATCCAAAATAAGAGAATCATCGGATGATATGTTACGTACTTATTTATACAGATATTTAGCTGAGCATAATCATATTGAGGAGAATATTGACGTTTTCTTGGAAGGAATAAAATATGTTAAATTTAATTTTAGTAGGTCAGAGTCAAGGTTAATTGATGAAAAGGTAGAGCTAGAAAAAGGACTTAAAACAGTAAAATCCCCTTCAAGTATGATTAAAATTTTGCAGTTTTTTAATGAAAATACCGAAAAAATCCAAGATTTATCAGGGGATATATTTGAAATTATCGGCATTAATTCTTCGATAGCTTACAAAAATGATATTGAAATTTTTGATTTAGCCTTCAGCCTATTTAAAACTCTCCACAAAAAATATTGGACTAAAGAGGCAAAGGAATTTTCTGTTTTCTTCGATGAAAGTCAGACAAGGCATAAAGCTATAGAATTGCTTTTTGAGCAACGTGTAGATCAAGATAGCTTAAGAACACTAGGCTTTTTAATTGATACACACTCTATTGATTTTGTGTCACAAAAATATTTGGAACATGAACTATCCGATAAGGATATTTGGACAATACAGCAAGGAATATATACTGAATACCTTTATAAGACATTTAATAAATGTATGAATGAAATTTCAGGTAATAAATTTATCCTTCCTCCGACTAGAGACTATGAACAGGAACGTAGAGAAAGTTTGAAACATGACATTGCTTTGTTATTTAATAAAGAGACATTCCTTAAAGAAGTTCAAGTTATATACGAGAATGAAGGGAAAGAAAGTTTTACCCAAGACGAGCTAGTAGACATAAGGCTAGGAGGACGAAAAAGGAATAATTATTCTACCATTGTTATTGATCAAATATATCACATAGCAGAAAGTGAACCTGCATTGTATGAGAAGGTAATTGAAATTATTGAGAATTTTGATTGGAATACCTTCACTATAATTAAGATATACGAAATAATGTCTTCCTCGTCAGAAGTTAAGCTTACTGACGATCAAGTTCAGTGGGTTTCAGACTGGTGTATTAAAAATGTAGATTCTGTCGATTTTAACACGGCTTGCAGACAAGCGGAAAATGGAGGAATTACTACAAGCGTTGAAGCAATAATTTTTTGGTACTTCTTAAGGAAATATAATTTAACTTATCCAAAAAAGATAATGTTTGATATGATTTCTTTTGATTGGATAGAAGATAGTCAATTATTGGGAATAAAATACTTAGAACAATATCTTGATATTGAGGAAATGTCTGAAAAAGTTTGGGTGAATTTACAAAATGGGATTGAATTGGACGATATATTAAATAATCATTTGGATTTTTGTAAAAGACATTCTATCTATGATGTAATACCCTATGCTTTAGAGGCGATTTCTGATTCGACTAGAAGTTTTACAACTAGAACTACTGCTTTAGAAACATATCTGGAATTATCTCAGGATAGAGAGGTTCTAATTAGTAAATTAACAAATATTAATGATGATTTTAAATGGGAGGTTATAAAAAAGATATTTGATAATGATATAGGCGTCAAATGTGAAACATATTTACTTTCTGTAATGAGAGAGTCAGACTTAGAAGAAGAACAATTAAAATCGATAAGTTTCCTTATTAAGTTGCAAAATATTGAGGCTTTGAAATTTTATGTTGGTTGGATAGAGAGACAAGTTGAACGTAGAAACTTAATAAAAGACCCTGTGAGTTTAGCTAATGTGCAAGTAATTGAAGCGTTACCTTACTTAATGGATTTACTTACTTTAAGTTATACCGAGGGCTTTGAACAAGATGAATTTAATCCTCTAGATGTTCAAATTAAAAATGCACTAACAAATATTGCATTGAAATCAAAGCAATATTTCAATGAAGTCCAAACAGTATTAGAAGTTTTCATCAGAGATAACAAACACCTTAAATTTATAAATTTTTTACATTTGTTTGTTGAAGATTTAGAATCTAAGTATTATATTATGCTTCAAAGTAGTAAAGATATTTCTGAAGTAATACAACGTTTACCTTCTAATGAGTAAGCTAAAAATTTAAAGAGAAAAACATAGTTATTCATAAAGACATATTAATATAATAAGGATAAAAGGCGGCTTTAATTATGAAGTTTCTAAGTAACTGAGGGATGCAAACTAATTGAGGATTAGACATTTATACATTTACATTAAATTATTTAAGACGAATCTGTTGCTTGGGAAGCGGGGAATCGTTGGAATTGATGTGCATTTGTTAATTTTTAACAAAATGATAAAACAATTGTTTACTAGTATGGTTACTTTTGAACAAAAAAATTAATATGGAATAGCTGAAAGTTTGTGCAAATGCGATTATAGAATAAGCAAAAACATGATATAAAGATTAGTTTAGAATAAAGGCCCTCTCTGATCGAGTAAGGCCTTTATTGTATTCATCATTAATTTAATAAGAGAACTGCTTCTTGTGTTAACGAGCAGGTTAGTAAAAGAATTGATAATATTACTGTTTTAATAAATCTTTACAATAGCTTTTGGCTTGTTGTAAATTTTTAAATTTATCCTCCTTACCCACATAAGTAAACTTCCCAGTTTGTATATCGATACCTGAAATTAATTTACGCAAAGTTTCAACTCGTTCTAACCATCCTTCAATGGGGTTATTCGTATCATTATATTTACTGCTTTTACTTTGTACACAATGGAATATGTCTCTCTCATTTAGAATTTCTTTTGCAATATGTAAGTGCTCTTTGATAGGAACCGATTTCAGCACTTTCATAGAATCGTTATGAAAATCCCCATCTTCATCCAGTGGTTTTCCTAGAACATCTTTGGAATATCCTTCATCATTAAGCACTTTTTGAAGCATCTCAAACGCTCCATTTTTTTCTTCAAGTTTGCTCCCATATCCATCTAAGACTTTAGTGTCGAACACTACAAGTGCCAGAGGGTAGGTCATATAAGGATAAAGGTTTTTATCATCCTTCCGTTTGAATAAATCTTCGCCTTTCCAGTAGTACTCATAATAACCGCTTGCATCTTCTTTGGTTATAGTGTGAACGTCTTTATATACTAGCTGTTTATCCTTAATATATTTTATCCAGTTTTCTTCAAGCACACCATAATTTGTGGTTCCATCATTGTCTTTTAATAAACCACCTTCAAAATCATAGATAATATCAAGCATTTTTGATAATTTCGGTCTTGCAAAGTTCTCTTTTTTCTCCGTTGGTTCTAAAACCTTCCCGGTTTTCGCCGTTGAGCCTGAATTTTCCTTAGAACCATCTGTTGATTTTGAACCCTTATTATTTCCCTCACAAGAAGTTAATAAAAGAAGCAATAACATAATTAGCCCTAACAAAGTCCTTTTTTTAAACATGCCAGATCCCCCCAGTGATTTTATATCCCTTGTTTCAAAAAATTCTTCGTTTCCTTTTATGAGAAAAATTTATATTTTTCAACATTAATTGGAAATACCTGATAAGATATTATTATAGCAATACCTGGTAACAAAACAAGCCTTAATAATAACTACTAATCATACCTAATATCATTTTTTATCAGAAGAGATAGCAAATGAACAAAGTGAGAAAGAACTGGTGAAGTGAGGGAGGCGTTGGATTTCTAAATTAAAAGTCAGTATCAAAAGAAAGAAAAGAAAAGGATTAAAAATGGTTGACTGCAAAGAGTTTAAAGTCATAGGTTTTCATAAATTTGTTATTTTCTATTTCAAATATATAGAAAGGTGTCAAGGCAGAATTTATAGCTTTTCCAATAATAAAAGTTTAGGATATTGCGCTATACAGGAAATTAAATTAATGATAAAGGAAAGAGGGCTACATAGTGAATAGAAAATATATCATCATAAGTTGTATAGGTGTATTTATCATTCCTATTTTAATTAATTATTTACTTATGACTTGGGGAGCTTGGAAGGTATATGGCAGTGCAGATTCGTGGCTGGGGTTTTTAGCAAACTATTCTGGTGGAATCATTGGAGGTATAGTTGCTTACATTATAGCCAATTCTCAAATCAAACAAGAATTAGAGTTTAATAGGCAGCAATCTATTGAAGCAGATCGTTCCTATGTCTCTGTACAAGAATTTAAGGGGCAGTTTCGACTTCCAAATATTCAAACAAGCTTCAAGAGTCGGATTATGCTAACCGAGGATTATGAAAACTATATTGAGGGTAAGACAAATGCATTTCTGCAGAAGGAAACCACGATTTTTTACCGAATATATCATTTTGGAATACCAGAAGTGATATTGAACTGTCAAGTTAAAATCCAATTAAAAGGGGGAGCCTCGGAAACATCTACTGTCATTAAAAGCAATATAGGAGTCATACAAAAGGAAGAAGAGGTATTTATACCTCTATATTTGGAAAAACAAAAGGAAGTAATGGTGGATTTAGTCGAGGTCACCTATTCCACTATTGCAGGGGAAAAAATGTATTATAAATATGACCTAGTTAACTTAAAAGAGGGATATTGGGTACTGAATGAGGATGGAGAATCAGTTGAAGTATTTAGTTTTCCCATGAAGAATAGTAATTGGATATATCCAAACAGATTAAAAGAAGAACAGCACGTGTGAAGTTAATTTAGAAGGGGAACAAAAAAGTCTACCTGTAATTTAATTAAATTACAGGTAGACTTTTTTGTTTCATATATTTGTTATTTTCCAATGGATTCTATGACTTTGTATATTCACTCTATTCTGTGATGCGTGATTCTGAATTTCCTTTTATGGTGACAATTTTATTTTTTACCACTCTTTCAATAATTGAGTCTTTCCAATCAACATTTTTATGGATATTTAATTCATTAGTTCTTTAGCAGGGATACTCTTTGAAAATTGTTTTCCTTTATTAAACTGTCAGGAAGGGTTTATTCAGTTGAGTTTGAAAATATATATCATGGTTTCACCACTTAGCAACCTCTCAATTAGTTTTTCCTCCTACTAATAAATCAATAGCATTCAATTGTTCAATAGTTAATCCTTATTTTCTTTTGTAACTTTTTATAGCCTTTCCTATTTTATTACGATCCTTTTATTAGGTCGTTTCATTTTCGATTTCCTCTATAGATAGGTTATTCAACCGCGCGATAGCTCTTAATTTTCTGTAATCGCCAGCTTTATTGATGATTGGAATTGTGTTTCCAACAATACGAGACCACGTTCGTCCTTTATCATCTAAGACTTTCGCATATTTGTCTTTAATAAACTCTTCTTCCGTTAGGTTACTGGTAAACCAAATTGGTTTATTTGCTCTTTCTCGACCATTAACAACTTGAAAAATTAAATCTTTTTCGTTTTGAGTGAGCCGCTGAGAAGAAAGAAAGTCATCCCAAATAAGGAGATCAGCATGTACACAAGCATTCATGATTTCGAAGAAGCGTTCCTCATTATTAAAATTGTTGGTTTCTTTAAGTCGAGAAAGCAAATCTTTTTCCGTTAAGAAAATGACACTATATCCTTGCTTTAGGAGTTCGTTTGCTCCGCTTGCTGTAAGGTGTGTTTTTCCATTTCCGCTTTCACCGAAGATTAGGAGACCCAGTTTTCCATTGTCTTCAAAGTGTTCTACAAATTGCTGTACTTTTTTTAATGCTGTCTCCATACCAGAGCGGACTTTTAAGTTGTTAAAGCTATATTCTCTAAGTTCCTCAATACTAGATGATAAGCGTAGAAATTGACGAGTCTTTCGATTTGTTTCTTTCTGTACTTGTCTTTTCAAAAACTCATTTTCGCGCACTTCTATACACGAACAAGCAGCATTTACCCATTTATCACCAATTAAAGCGATATTTCTGATAAATAATAGTGGTCTTTCCTTTCCACAATATTCACATGTAAGGGGTGTAGGTTTATTTTTTTCAGAAATAGAGTCTGTAATTGGAATTTGGTTCTTTTTTTTGTTCGGCATTATTGTTTTCATCTCCATTATTAGTATTTTTTGAATTATTAACATTATTGAATGTATGTGTTTGATTTCTATCCGAAGTGTTTTCGATGTGCTTTTGATCTCCTTTTTTCAAGGGGGTTACCTGATAAAGATCATAGTTTACAAGGGTTATCCGTGTATACTTTGATGTGCATTTGACAATTGCCATATGATCTTCTTCAAGAATTCTCATAAATTTATTTACCTTATTATTAGACCATTTCCAACGTTCACCTAGAGTCTTTTTTGAAGTAATAAGCTCTCCACGTTTTACAGAAGTTATATTAGCATTTAATAGAATTGTGTTATCTTTGTGGGAAGCAGACAATAAAAGGTCTATCCAAGCTTCAAAATAGGAAAAGGTTCGTTTTTGTCTAAAAAAACTATGTTCGCGAATTTTTCGATGAATGCTTATCCATCCAGCTTGTGTCATTAAATTACCTCACTCTTATGGAAATATGATATTAAAGTTCAAAAATTGTATACGAATTTAATAATTCTTATCATTTTGTTGAACCGAGAGGGTTTCTTTAGTTGTTAACCATTTATTAAGAGCTTCTTTCCTAAACAGAATACGGCGACTCAATCTTAAATGAGGCACTTTGCCCTCTCTAACCAGTTGATAAACCAAATCTTTTGAAACTCCCATATAATCTGCAGCTTCTTTAACTGATATTGTTTGTTTGTCCATGAAGATTCCTCCTTAATAATATTTTTAAATAGTTAAGCTCTTAACGTTCATACGAGTCTACATTTTAATAATATTAATTAACCTCCTTAATTTCTTTTTTAGCTTTCTCAATAGCTGTAAAGATTTCTTCCTTCTTTTTTTTCGGCAATTCTTTACGCAGCATTCGACTAAAGTTCCCTTCAGATAATCCATATATGTCTGCAACTTGCCATTGCTTGAGCTTAGCTTCTTTAATAGCATTTCTAACATCTTTATTATTTTCCATTTTTTTATGCCTCCCCTTGTAATTGATGATATTGTTGTTCTATAATTACAATAACATTGAATTTTACGTTACTTAAGTTATTTTAATGAAAGTATCGTAAATTACCGTAAATTTTTTAAGGGAGTGATTAATTTGGACTTATTATTTAATACAATTCATCTACCAGAGCAAATTAAACTGTCTAAGGCGTCTATATTAAGCGAAATGAATTTAGAATCTATACTTAGTAATCATGAAAGAAAAGGTATAAGAGGTGAGTTGTTTAATTCAGAATTCAAAAAATTCTATGGTTTCCAGTTAAGCAAGGGAAGAGGGGTTATTGAAAACTATGAGTTTTTTATTAAGCAGTTAATTGCCGGAGATATACCGTGTCTTTTTTTTCTTCCTCAAGAATCCCTTCCAGTAAGAAAAGAGACAAAAGGAATTGCAACTAGATTTGCTTCATTAAAGACAGATAAGGATATTATCAATTTTGCTAAAGAATACGGATTACTTGGCGTTTTATCCCCCTCCTTTAAAAATACAGATTATGGAGTTACAGTATTTGAGCCACTTTATTTTTGGGAATTTTATATCAAGGAAGTTAAACGGATACTTAAGTTATATAAAATGTTGGAAAAAAAGCGTAGAAATCAAGATATTGATATTATTGGTGAACTTATAGATTATAAAGAAAATAAGGAGGATGGTAGCGCTATATTTAAATGGAATGATGGTGGGAGTATTCCTTTTTCTCATGATGAGGAAGAGTTAGATGATTATGAAGACTATGATCAAGTAGTTGGCGTAAATATTTTTACTACACTGGTCAGAAATGGTTTGAAAAATGCTATAAATGTGGATTTTTCAGATGTTGTTGAGGCTAAGGATTCTAGAATGGGTTTTCGTATTAAAGAGGTTTATAGTACTAATTATTTGTTAGGAGCTATTTATTATGATTTGTGGCAACTTATCAATGAGGATGTTGAAATCAAGTTCTGTGACCATTGTGGTCGGCCATTCAAGAAGTTTGGAAAAAAGAGATTTTGCGGTACTTCATGTAGAGTAATGTCATGGACGGAAGATCAAGAGGGGGAGAAGTAATTGGCTGGAAGTGTTGAAAAGCGGGGAAAAGATTCGTGGCGTCTAGTCTACAGCATGGGATTTGGAGCAAATGGAAAGAGAGTAAAGAAAACCAAAACCGTAAAGGGAGTCACTAAGAGAGAAGCAGAAAAATTATTGGCTCAATTCATAACAGAGATTGAAGCGGGAGAATATATCGCACCCGAGAAAATGCTATTCTCAGCTTTTATTGAGGAATGGAAAAGTAAATATGCAGAAGCACATCTAAGTCCCAATACATTGGTAACATACTTGCTACATTTAAAAAATCGTATTATTCCTTACTTTGGGGAAATGAAATTAGACCAAATTAAATCATTGCATATTTTAAGCTTTTTGAAATCTTTAGAAGGTGAGGGGCTTAGAAAAGATGGAAAGGAGGGGACTTTATCTACTTCAACTATTGAATACAATCACAGGATATTAAAAAACATTTTCAACCGAGCTGTGGAATGGCAACTCATTAAGAAAAATCCTATGGAGAATATTAAAAAGCCGAAGCGAATACAAAAGGAAACATCAGTATACGACAATTCCGAGGCTGAATTACTAATGAGTTGTTTGCAAAAAGAAGCAATGATGTGGAACGTTATGATTAAAATTGCTATTACAACTGGATTGAGAAGAGGAGAGTTATTAGGGCTTGAATGGAAACATGTAGACTTAGAAAAAGGTACTCTGCAAGTTAAGCAGGCTTTAACGTATGTCAATCAAAAACACATCATTAGAGAGCCAAAAACTAAAAATTCAGTTAGAATAGTTACCCTTCCAGTAGCATTAATCGATGAACTAAGAAAGTATAAATCAACTTGGAATAAGAAACGTCTTAAAGCAAGTGATTTATGGGAAGGAGGACAATATCAGTTTTTGTTTACCTCATGGCATGGAAAACCGCTTCATCCTTCAAGTGTTACTACGTGGTGGAGGAGGTTTATAAGCAGGTATCAATTAAGGTATATACGTTTTCATGATCTAAGGCACACATCAGCTACTTTACTTATTAATAGCGGTGTCCATGCAAAAATTATAAGCTCACGTTTAGGACATGCCGATATTAGAACAACAATGAACGTATATGGTCATGCTTTGCAAGAGGCAGATAAGGAAGCAACAAAACATTTCGATAAGTTATTCACTAATAATGAAAAAAGAGATCTAGAAGCATAAAATTACTTCTAAATCCCTTTATAAATTCAATTGTCCCCAATGTGTCCCCGGAAAATCTGTACCACTAAAAAACAAATAACCTGTTATATAGAAAAAAGCTTGATTTATTAGGTTTTTAGCCGCTACTGTTTATAGAAATATAAGGGGATTAAACCCCTGATTTCTACGCTGCCAGCGTGGAAAATGAAATTTCCTGTAGTTTTCTATTATGTTCAGACATGCCTCCATATCAAGGATTCAAGAGGATTTTTAAAATTTAAATGAACTATAGTTTCCCTTAATTTTCTATAGTGTATGACCATAATATGACCAGGGTGTGACCATTATTTTTGGAGTGAATGCAGCTTTTCTTTTGTAGAATGATATGATTTTGAGATGTGATAGTATGCCGTAAGTTACCTTTCCACTTAGGTGGAATTACAAGAAAGCAATTAAGAGTAATGTAGTATGACCATGAAGCGTAATGTTTTTATATATAATATAAACTAGAGATAAATATTTGTACCTATGACTATTTCCTTTTATTTTGAAGTTATATCCTTTTTACTGAATCAACAAGCTTGTAAAAGGGATTATTATCCTATTTAGATAGTGTATTAGCAGTTTTATAATGGATAATAGAGGAAAATCTCAAACCAGAGATATGTTAATCATAAAATAAAAGAGGGTACGTAATGGGAAAAGTATATGAAGCCAGTACGCTTTTAGCTTATGCAAAAGACAGGGTGCAGGCGTACAAAGCATTTGATGAACAGTTAGATGCATTAAAAAAAGCCCTTCATGCCGTGGCTACACTGGATCATGAATTTCAAGGGAAAGGTGCCGACAGCATAAAAGGCTTTTATACATCACAAATAGATATGGTCAAGCATTGGAGAAGCCTTGTATCTTCACATCAATCCTATTTTAATAGCATTGCAGATTATGCGGAACAAGCTAAATTAAAAGGTGATACGGTTGTAGACGTATCATTTTTAGAGCAAGAGCTGGCTGTTGCTAATGATCGATCTAAGCAAATGGTCGAACAGCAGCACACTGAACTTGAAGCGATTTTAAGCAATATTGAAGATATTATACATATTACACCGTTTTCCACAGAGTGCTTTGAAGATGAGTTAAGCGCTGCTGAGAAAAAAAGAACAGAAACTATTACCGCAGTAGAAGAACTAGATAATCAACTTTCAAGTGAATATGAAATGTTAAATTCTTTCTATGAATCCGTTCAATTTAGCGTAAATGGTTTGGAACAGCTGACTTCTCAAGGCGGCAGCGCTTATCAGCTCACTTTTGATACCAAAGCTTACAAAAATAGCGAAGCATACAAAACACAGCAGCAAATTGATAAAGTCGCTTCAGGTTATGTAGAAGGAAAAGCTGAACAAAAACAAGAAATTAAAGAAAGAAAAGCAGCCATTGAAGCTGAGAGACAAAGACAAATCCAAGCCAATAAGCCGTGGTATGAAAAAGGCCTGGATATTGCAGGAGAACTTACTGGATACTATGATTTTAAACGAGCCGTAGACGGAGTCGATCCGGTTACGCATAAGAAACTGTCTGCTACCCAGCGAGTCACGGCTGGAGCAATGGCAGCAGCTGGATTTATCCCGTTCGTAGGCTGGGCAGGACGAGCGGTAAAAGGCGGAAGCGTTGTCTACAAAACGGCAAAAGGCATGAGTGCTGCGCATCGTGCAATGGCTCTTTACCAAACACCTAAAGCGTTTAAAGTGCTTGAACAAACAGAAAAAGGATTGTATGGACTTGTCTTAACAAATGGCATGTATGAGTATACAATGGGGAAGGACTTACTAGGAAATAAGCTTACTAAAGAAGAGCAGCAGGCTAGTTTGTTTCAATCCTTTGGGATTGCGACAGGCGGTTTACTTGCTTCAAAAGCATCCACTCAGCTTGTCGAAAAAGGTGCACAGGCAGTCACGAAAAAGTTCAATGATATGCGCAACGTAGTTCGTACAAGTAAAGTGACTCAATATGGAAAAGACATTCAGCAGGCGATGCGAAAAATGCCAGCAGCTGGTGTTGATAAAGCCAAAAAGATGTATGATGCGATATTAGATGCGAAAGTACCTAGGTTCTTACCGCAGGAAGCACCAGTGGGTGTGAGTGTAGACTTTGCGCAGCAAACTGTACGGGATGTGTTGAAGAGTACGGCTAAAGATACGATGCATTTTATGGGGAAAGACTACTTTGACGGAAAACGTTGGCGTGATGCTAGGGGAAGGTTTATAAAGAAGAAAGATCCAAACCATGTTAGTAAGATGGAAAATAGTCATGTTGAATCTTTAAAAGAAGATTCAAAAATTGATAAAACAACACATTCGATTTCGGTAGTAGAAAATAATACTAACAGATATAGCGGTACTGGAGTCAAAATTAATTCTGACTTAATAAAGAGGTATATTAAAGATGTTGAAATGAGAACATCGAGAAAACTGTCAAAAAATCAAATAGAGAAGCTTAAAGAGACCTTAAGAAATAAGGAATATCAAAAACTTTCTCCTATAGAAACGCGGAAGCATCGACGGGCCTTTAATAAAATTAAAGATAAACTTATTGAGGAATGGGAGATAAAAACGGGGCAAAAATGGCCCACTTACAGTGAAGATATTATTTCAGAGAATACAGGTGAACCAGTTAGAAGAAAAGGCGATAAATATGATGCACATCATATAATTGAAAATAGCTTTCGTGGAGAACATGAATGGTGGAATATACACCCCGCAAAATTTCCAAATGAACATCAGTCTGGTATTCATGGTACTGGATCACCGGCGAATGAATTATTTAAAGGAGATAATTAAATTATGAGATACGATTTTGTTAAGAATCAAAAAGATAATCAATTTTATCCTGTAAGTAAAAATGATATTGAAGAGGTAGAAGGAACATTAGGATTAAAGTTCCCTTTTGAATTAAGGAAGTTTCTTTTAGAGGTTGGTTATGGCTTCCTCCAAAGATCAGAATATAATATCAATCGTATTATGGGGCCTTCTTCTATCAGAGATGCTAGATTAAAAGTTAATGATTTTGAATTTTATCCTGATATAGAAGTTTACGAAGATCTGGAGGAGGACAAATTAATATTTTTTGAAGCTAATGAAAGTGCGTTGCTACTAATAGAAATAAGTGAAGAACAAAATAATGCTATTTATTATGATGATATAAAAATCGCAGATTCCTTAGAAGAATTTTTAAAGAAAATCATGGAAGATGATAAGTATTATATTGATTTAGAATAATACAATATTTATTGAATATTAAAGACTTTATTTATATTAAATAATGAACGATAGACAAAATAAAGAACCCAACAAATAAAAAAACATTGGCTAAGCTTTAGTCAATGTTTTTTATTTAGGAAGATATTGTTAAGAAGGTACATTTATAGAAAGACAAACCTTTCTATAAATATAAATTGCAATATATCCTTAAAACCGATTTTAATATGGATTATAATGGTACATAGAATGTGAGAAAAAATTTTTAGGAGGCTATATATGGCGATATCTATGGAAAAGGCGTTTTCTGGAATTATAAATCGGGAAGTGACGGCTGAAGAAGTAGATAGAGATGTGAAGCTAAAAAAAGGGCTAGAATGTAATTGTTGCGGTATCCCTGTGTATCATCGAACTAAGCATCTAAGGAACGAGGTCTGGATTCCAGCTCATTTTTATCGCAAAGTTGAACACGATTATTCCTGTAAATATAACACAGTGGGACAGGTTTCTATAATAGCCCGTCAATCCAATGACAAAATTTTAGAAAATATAGATCAGAAAAATTTTACGTTTCGACTAACAATGATCCATGAACAGTTAAATAAGGTAAAAGAAGGTGAATATTCTAAAAAAGACAATGCGTCAATAAATAATAGGCAAAAAAATCGTAGTTATCAAGCTAGAGGTAAATTAACTCCCTATTTAGCTACTATGAAAAAAATTATTGAGTTACGAAATATTTTGGAAACAGATACAGAATTACACTCTATAATTAAGATTGAAATGTACAATAAGAAAATTGCTTGGAATAATTTTTATTATGAATCTAATTATTATACAAAGGCTTTCAACTATTTGAAAAAGCTAGAGTGGAAAGATAATCACCCTCTTTGTATTGAAGGGATTGTACGTGGTGTTAAATCTTTAGATCAAGAAGGTAGATATGCAGTTGGCCTTCGTTTTGGTGATAAAAGAACAAACGATCAAGGTTTAACCCTAATTTCATCTCCTTCTATTTTTGGTAATGAACAAGATGTTTCATCTGAAATATTTAAGGAAGGACAGCGTATTGTGGTATGTGCTTTATGTACTGCTCGAGAAAAAAACACATATCTGAATATAAATATTTCCCTATATCATAAAAATCAAATTGTGATTTTAGAAAACTCATAAAGTCAGTAGCGAAATAAAGAGAGGCAATAAATGAATATTATTAAATTATTTGAGTCAGAGCTAAGAAATTTAGATACAAATTATTTTATTTTAGATACTAAAGGAAAACTGGCGGATTATGGGGATATAGATTTTGTTTCCTATGATTGGTCGCCTAGTAAATATAATAAAGTCAAAGAGGGGGACTTATTTCTCTATAGACGTCCAAGTAAAGCTTCAGAAACTCGGAAATTTTATTTTTTTGGAGCTGGAAAAATTGAAAAAAATAGAGAAAATTGGTGTAGATAGAGTGAGAGGGATAATTGAAAAAGCATTACCCTTTGAGAGGAAGCTTTTTCCTGAAGAACTTGACCTTTACATATGGAAATTTAAACAGCGGGGATTAAATTGGAAACACTTTTTTAATCAATATGGAATGAATCATATAGTCAAAGATGATTTTTTAGGAATTCTCGAAATAGCATTTAAACATGACTTAGAGGTACAAGATGCTAAGTTAGAGGTAAGCTTAATTCAGCAACAACAAAGAAAACACTTCTTTGTAGAAGATCAAGTAACAGAACAAAAAAGAAGAGTAGGTCACAAAGTATTTGCAGATCAAGTAAAATTAAACTATGGGTATCAATGTGCTATTACAGGAATTAGATTACAAGAATTTCTAGTTGCTTCTCATATCATTCCTTGGTCTCAAAGTAAAAAAGATAGACTAGATCCGCAGAATGGCATTTGTTTATCGACATTAGTAGATAAGGCATTTGATAAGGGCTATCTAACAATTACATCTGAGTATAGAGTTCTTCTTTCACCGGCATTAGAAAAGGATGTTATTCTTTATAACCTATTAAAACCTTATGGAAATAAAAAAATTAAATATCTTAAATTTGCTCCACCTAAGAGAGAATTTCTCCAATGGCATGCAGAACATGTATTTAAGCGTTATATTGAATAATGAAGCCAGTACATTTCTTTTTTATATTGAAATAGGTGTTGACTTTAACTTTACTCGAATAGGTACAAATAGTGTAAAATATACTTTTTAATTTAATAGAGATGATTTTGAAGGTTTACAGGTGAAATCAATCAAAGAATTAATTACAAAAGACCACCAAGTTAGTTAAGAAGTTTGACGGGTAAAAAAATAGATTTCTGCAATTTTCTACTATGTTCAAAATGTTTTTATATTAAGGGGTTAAGGGTGATTTTGAAAATTAAATGAACTATAGTTTTCTTTAATTTTCTGTAGCGTGTAAAAAAAATCTGATCAATATTTTTGTGGTAAACGTAGCTTGCCTTTTATAGAATGATATGATTTTGAGATGTGATGGTATGCCGTATTTATTAAGTGGATTATATATTTTTAAAGATTCTCATCAAAGAAACCTAGGTTATTTAATAAAGAAAAATGATCATTTCCTAAACATGGGTTCTTTGATTCGCTAAGCTTATCATTCTTTCAGTATAAGTATGATAGTAGGGAGGAGTATACTTTACAGTCCGGCGTTTTTTGTTTAGGAAAAAGCTGTGTGAAGATAAATTAAAACAATGAAAAATATGTTATTCATCCGGGTTATATTATTATAGAGATAAGATACAGGGCATGACAAAAAATAAAAACAGAGCATTCGTACTTGCTCTGTTTTTATCTTAGCTTTAATTAGTTATAAAATTTATAAAATAAACCGCTTGAGCTAAAGTTTCTATTACTTCCTGGATTATTATTGATCGCAAGCAATTCCATCTCCATCACGATCTAAGTGTTTAGCATATCCTGGTTCACCTTTATGAATTGGTGCTGCACCAGCTTCACGTACTGCAGTACAATTTTTGTAAAAAACGTTGTTTGCTGCTTGTTGGCGTTGTTCTTCAGCAAGACGAGCTGCCTCTTCTTGCTTTTGTTTTTCTTCAGCTAATCTTTTAGCTTCTTCTTCTTTCTTGCGTTGTTCCTCTGCAAGGCGAGCTGCCTCTTCTTGTTTTTGCTTTTCTTCAGCTAATCTTTTAGCTTCTTCTTCTTTCTTGCGTTGTTCCTCTGCAAGACGAGCAGTTTCTTCTTTTTTATCTTTTTCTTGATCTAATTTCTTAGTTTCTTCGTTCTCTTTTGAACTTACTTCAACACTTTCATTGTTTTTGTTAGGTTTAGAGGTCTTAGTTTCCTGCGGATCTTCACCGAATATAATGATACTAGCAATTAATAGAATAAAAAGATAAGTAAGAGATGCAATTGATCTTTTCCACCATTTTCCGCTACGGAAACCTAGAATTTTTTGATACCATTTTCGAGTCTTTATTTTAAAGGAGACTCCCTCTTCAGACAGTAAGGATTCAAATTTTTTCCCGGAATTGTTTAGTATAAGTCTACCTTCATCACCTGCAATCTCAGTTTTGAGAGCAAAATGATCAATAATCATACCATCAAAAAATGAGAAGGACCATGAAAAAACTTTTTTAGCTTTTCTATGCTCATTGTCATATTCATAAAGATAAACAAGCTTATCAACAACAATAAAGTTACCTTTTTTATCTTTTTCACGATAGTGACCCTCTATAATAAGGGGGGCATCAGGGTGTTTTTCTTTTAATAATCTATTGCCATTTTTAGAAAATCCCATATCATCACGTTTCATAAGGAACGCAGTAGTTTTGGTACTATCTTCTTTGAGTTCATTTAACCTTTCAGCATGTAGAAAATAATCAAAGTTATGGGTAACAGTTGTGAGAATATTAATATTAGGGTTTAAAATCTTCTCTTCCAAAATATCTAAAAATTCTTGAGTATCATCATTCTTTTTAATATCATCAAATCTTTGAGAAGTATAGCCCACAAATATGGTTAATTTCCACTCATTTTTGTCTTTTTCATCGGCTTGGATATTCATATCATTAATATCCTTGTACTCAAAAGCACGATGTTCGTGTTTAGTGATAAATAACAATCTATAGTTAGTAAGCACGAGTATGCCATCTACTTCTTTTCCACTTTTCTTGTCAAACTCAGCCTCAATAACTTTTAGTATAATTTCATCCAGACTAAGGACATTATGTTCGGCATGAATAAGTAATTTCTCATACTTAGATTTTACTGCACTTTGTGACATTGTAGGTTTATTTCCAAACCATTTCTGCATATTCTGCATAGTTGACCTCCTGTTAATTGTAAACATTAAAATGCACAATTTTAATCTTACACCAAGTAACGTTAAAATTGTAAAAAAAATCATAAATATATAATTAGGAATTATATAAAGTTAGAATAATTAATTAAGTTAGTTTTATTAGCATGACAGGCTCAATCGGTAACCTTGTCTATATAATTATCAAGATAATGCAATACTACAAGCTAGTTTAATATTTAACCAGGTTTAATATTGACAGTGATTTATCGTTTTGAAAGGACAAGTCAGGTGGATAAGTAATTACTAAAAAATTGTTTATAGAGGGTGAGCATATTTTGAATATTTCTCCTGGCATTTTGAAATTTGTAAAAAAAATGAGCGTCAGGTATATTATTATCTCCAAAATAGGGAAGAAGAAAAAATGAGATTGATAATGAGTTAGCAGATGTGATAGAAAACCTTGCTTATGAGAATAATTGCTTTCTTAATCAAAATGTAGCTAACCGTATACAAGATTATCTTCAAGAGTTAACGGTATTCGGTTAGGAGAAGTCCTCATAGGGGCCAAAATTTCAGCGGGGGCCTCAATGTAACTAAAAAAAATTTATATTTTTGCATTGTTAAACGCTTTTGGAGTATAGGTATGAAGGAAGAATATTATAAAAGGCAATCAAAGAAGATAATGAGAAATTGGATATGTCTTTTCAGAGTACCTAGTATAAGGAAATATAAAGCGTGTCTTAAAGAATGTAGAAAAATTGAAGTGCTATGTTATGAAAAATTTAGGTTTGAAATGAAGAGTATCTTATCGAAATTTTAACATCCAATATTGGTACTGAAACAAGCGATATTAAAAGAAATTGTAGTGAGATTTTAAAAAACTTTAATTTGGTGGTGATTCTTTGTCAAATTATCAAGTAAACAATACAAATGTTAATGCGCTTATAAGCTGGATTGAGCAGGGGATTGTTGCTATCCCTGAAATACAGCGTCCATTCGTTTGGAAACCTTCTAAAGTAAGGGATTTGCTAGATTCTTTATATAATGATTATCCCGTGGGATACATAATTACATGGCAAAATCCAGATGCCCGTCTTAAAGATGGGACGATCTCTCATGGTAAGAAAATTTTAATTGACGGTCAGCAGCGTGTGACAGCTATTATGGCTGCTATCGCAGGAAAAGAAGTGGTTACGAAGGATTATAGTAAAAGAAGAATAACAATTGCTTTTAACCCAATAGAAGAAACATTCGAAGTACAGAACCCCGCTATTTTAAAAGATAAAAGGTGGATTCCAGATATCTCGGAGGTGTTCAAACAAGGTTTCGATACCTTTGGATTCATTAATCGTTACTGTGAACAAAACCTTGAGATTAGTAACAACAAGCTAAATGAAATTTTACAAAAACTAACAAGTGTTCGGTATAGTTCGATCGGTGTTATTGAATTAGCACACACTTTAGATATTGAAATAGTAACGGAAATATTTATCCGCATAAATTCAGCAGGGGTTAACTTGAGTCAAGCCGATTTTGCAATGTCAAAAGTTTCGGTGAACGATATATACAACGGTCCTTTAATTAGAAAAACAATAGATTACTTTTGTCATTTAATTAAAAGTCCTTCCATCTATGATAATATTGTTCAAAACGACGAGGAGTTTGCTCAATCTGAGGACTTCAAAAAAATAAAATGGTTGAAAGAGTATAATACCAATATTTACGAACCTAGCTATTCTGACTTGTTAAGAGTATCTTTTACATTTAAGTTTCTTCGCGGTAGATTATCAAATTTAGTTAGCTTATTGTCAGGAAGAGACTTTGAAACAAGAGAATATAAAGAAGAAATTATTGAAGATTCCTTTAAAAAGCTGCATGATGGAGTTCTGAAATTTGTAAACGAGACGAACTTTAAGAGGTTTATTATGATTTTAAAATCTGCTGGTGTTATTAATTCTAAGATGGTACGTTCGCAAAATGCTCTAAACTTTGCCTATACATTGTTTTTGTTATTACGTGAGAAAAATGTGAATGACTCCCTCATAAATCAAGTTGTTAGAAAGTGGCTTGTTGCGTCAATAATGACTGAACGGTATTCGGGTTCACCGGAGTCAATGTTCGACTTTGATATTAAACGTTTTGCAGTGCACGAAAACCCTATAGATTATGTAAATAAAATGGAGGCCGGTGAGTTATCTAATGCTTATTGGGATAATATAATGCCTGCAAATTTAAACACTTCTGTCTCAAGTAGTCCATATTTCAATTTATACGTAATGTCTCAAATTTATGATAAAGACAAGGCTTTTTTATCAAAATCAGTAACTGTTCAGCAATTAATTGAAGAAAGAGGGGATGTTCATCACGTTTTCCCTAAAAAATATCTACAATCCAACGGCTACAACAGTAATAGGCAGTATAATCAAATTGCAAACTACGCTTATACGGAACAAGTTGTTAATTTAGCCATTAAAGCAAATTCTCCAAAGGAATACATGGCACTGATAAAGGCTCAGATTAATGGGCAGCAAATGAAAATTGGTGAAATTAATAACATGGATAGTCTTGAAAAGAATCTAAAAATGAACTGTATTCCAAAATCTATATTTGAAATGAAGTCAAGTGATTACGAAGGTTTCTTAGAAGAAAGACGAAAACTTATTGTTGAAAAAATTCATGATTATTATAATAGGTTATAATTTGTTTGTATACATAGAGGTGTATGATTTTTAAAATTATGTGCCTTTTGTATTCTTAATATGATACAGAGACATTAAGAAACTTTTTGTGGTCTTTTATTATATCCTTTTTCAGTTGTATTATAATTCAATTTGGTATGAGTTGTTCCGGTGAATATCGAAGATGCAATAAGAAATGTAGTTGAAGAAATAGAAGATCATGCGCTAAAGTATCCAAATTTAGAGGGTGTTTATAAAAACAAAGTCAAGCAGTCTAAAACTATTGTGCGTAGAATTAAAAAGATGGATGATTTAAATAGATATTGAAAGAGATTTGAATTTGTTCCGCCAGTTAGTGATCAAAAAATAGAGCTAAAGGATACTGGGAAGGAATAGCTGAAAATGCAGTCAAATATTATAAAAAGTTTATTGAATCGTTTATAGTGAGAGGAGTAATAGACTTTATTATTAATTTCCTAAAAAAACCTCTAATAAGGTTTGGAGTCACTCGAGGTACCAAGAAGCATTAAAGTATATTGATGTTTCTAAAATTTAAAATCATTTAAAGAGGTGAGAAGATTTGATCTTTCACCTCTTTAGTTACACAAAATAAAATGGTCTTGTTTTATTAGGAGGAAAAATGAAGAATCTTAAAGGAAAGTCAGAAGTTAGGTATGCTCTATGGCAAGCATATAGTAAGAAGTGTGCAATTTGTGGAGAGCCTATAGGTTACACACAGCTACAGATAGACCATATCATTGCAGAGAGTATTGAAAAAAATTATAATGAATTTTGCAGAGTATTAAAAAAATATCAACTACATAAGGATTTTCAGGTGAATAGTTTATATAATTTGAGACCTGCATGTGGTTATTGTAATAGAGAAAAAAGTTACTATGAAGCACCTGAGGAAATAACTGCAAAACTGTTAAGAAAAGCCAAGAATAAAATAAGTGATGTAAATAGAGAAATAAAAAAATACTTAGAAGAATCAAATTATGTACTTGAAATAGAGACTATGCGGAAGGCTGTTAAATCTGGAGAACTAAAATTAGAGGAATACATAGATCAAGTTAATAATTTTGTTTCTGACTATGGTAATGAATATTTTGAGTGTGAAAATGAATTCACAAATTTTCGTTCAATAAAATATTTTTCAGTAAAGTTGGATGGCTATCTCCCAAGACTTAACGAACCTGAAGGAAGCTGCTTATTCACATTTAGTAGTTTTTATATACGTGGTATGAACTTAACTTTATCGCATAATGAAATTCTTCAAACATTATTCAAGGGAACAAAAACTCCTATAGACCAATTAATGCGTCCTTACGTAATTGATAAATTAAGCGGAGACAATTATATTATACAATTAGGAAGTAGTAGGTTCAATCTGAGTAAGGATGAAACTATACATCTTTGTGAAGTAGTAGATAGGTTTATTAACGAGTATATAATAGCTATAGAAAAAATCGAGAAAGTATTATCTTGCAAAGAGTTTCTTCCATTAAGTAAGGATTTGAAAAAGTATAAGCTTATGAAGCTACATAAGGAATTTTGGAGATTAATGCTAAAGTTTGCAGATGAACATGATAATTACCAAGGAAAAGGTAAATGGCATATTTTTGATTCATCAGGGCGAAATATAATTAAAGTTTATAATAGTGAACCAACCTTACAGTATAATTCAGGTTTTCATTGTGTTATTCATAGTTTAGTAGAGTCCAATGATAGTTGGGAACCTACAGAGGAAGTATGGCTAGTTTGGTGGGATGTTGAAAAGAATAAAAATTATGGGATAAGAGATTATTGGACAGTAGAACAAGCGTATCATTGGTTAACTAATGAATTTATCCCTATGGTAATGTATACATACGACCCCTCTCTTAAGAGGAATAAACTGGGGCTTAAGAAAGGCATTTCATTTGACGAGTATAAAAAGCTCAATAGCTTCGATAGCTTACATTCCCGGAATAGCGATCGTTATTTTGACATTTATAAAATTACTGGAGTTAATGAGTTAATCAACTTGGTGAACTCTTTACAGCTATATTACTCAGTAACTACAGAAACTTATTTTGAGAAAAAAGCAATTGAAAGTATTTATGATTTATTAATTTATATTCTAAGTATAAATTCTGATACTAATTTTTATTATATATGTTCAAAATTAAATATAAATCAAACGTCTAATTTAAATGATCTAAAAACACAAATAAATAAGAAAAAGGAAAATGAAAAATCTGGGAAGATTAATGGTGGAACCTTAGACATGTTACTAAGATCTGTCTCTGCAGCAGTGGAATATTCCCAAGAAATAATCAACCCTGATGAAATTAAACTAATTACTGAATACCTGGAACCTATTGTTGCAGATTATAATTTGAATAAATTAGTTAGAGTTTATCTTACAAGTAAATGAATGTTCTCACAATAATTTTATACTTCATAATGGTGATACCTGCACGAAGTAACGTTTATACCTTAAAAGATATTTATAAGAATAGAATTAAAAACTCATGATGGCAGTACCGTCATGAGTTTTTTTATTTACAACTTACTTAAAAATTCTAAAGTTATTAGAATATATTCTGTATGATGAAAAGAAGGAGAAAAAATATGAAAAATAGTACTTCAAAAAGGAAACTATATTTTGATCCTATTATTTTTAAAAAGTTCTAGAGGATGGATATTTATCCTCAATTGCAAAGGAATTATTATATTCGAGAAGTGAGTCCAAGCAAAACTCCTATTTTCTAAGTGTTGGATAATAATTCATTCCAAAAATAGAGGAGAGAGTTTAAATTTATAGAACGTGCTGGTAAGCAGAAAACCATATATCAACCATTAGAAAGAAGACAAATAACATTGGTATGATGAGTTAAGGGAACAATATGGGGGTTACCTAGTGGTTATGGATTTTAAATATAAATAAAATATCTAAAAGCAGCAAATTCCTTTATATATTTAGTTACTTAAAATTATTGTAAATATTTAGGGTTTTTAATCTATTAGGTGTAAGCAGTACGTTATTTCTGCTTGATGGAATAACGGATTTATTTACTGCTTTATTTAAGGGTGTTATCAAAAGATGATATTAGAACAATAATGAATGTATTTGGTCATGCTTCGCAGGAGGGTGATAAGAAAGTGATGAAAAATTCAATAAATTATTCACTCATAATGAAAAAAGAGATCTAGAAGCATAAAATTACTTAGAGATCTTTTTATAAAGCTTATTGTCCTCAGGTATCCTCAAAAAATTTGTACCTATAAAAAACAAAAAACTGTTATGTTATATAGAAAAAATTTAATTTATTAGGTTTGTATTCGTTACTGTTATAGAAATATAAGGGTATTAAACTTCGAATATTTATGTTGTTTTATTATATATTTTTGTGAAAATCCTGATTATTGTAGTTGGAACAAAGATTAATTAGGTTGACAGGGTGATTATATCAATTCCAGTTTCTCTCTATAAATTGAAACGTAGGCTGTAAATTAGTTTTATTAGCAATTGAAATAAGAGCGGGCACTACCGAAGGATCTGTTTTAGAGAAATTAGGAATCCTCGGATTTAGCCTAAAAAACTGATCGCCTAAAAGCTCAGAGCTGACCATCGATTCATAGTAGCTTGATCCACCGGAGATAATCTGGAGAAACGGCAGCAACGGCTCATTTGGAGACCGGTCTAAAAGTACTCCCCAATTTGGCGGAAGATCTTCCATATCTTCAGGTCGTATGTTATCGGCACTCACCATTCCCCATCCCTTTGTATCTCTTCTTAATTGAGTTGGCTGTTCACCTGTTCCGATGGATAATACGGCAATTTGATCTAGCGGCTGTTTTGCTTTCCCTACTGCAAACGCTATACTAGCTGTGCTGGTATTAGTTGCTACTGTATACCCATCCACGTAGTTTTGATAAGCTCTTTGCGTTGCGGGAGCAGCGCTGCTCCTAAGTATTACGTCACTCGCTTTTTCGGTAAGATAGGGAGAACCTGGGAAGTTGTGAAATAATACAGGATTCCAACGATTCAGCTCCGGTGCAAACAAGTGAAAGGCAGGCACAACAATTCGTTTCTTTAAGTCTCTAAGGCGAAGGTCTCGGGGGAAAAACGTTCGTATGGCTTTAATAAAACCAGAATAAGGTACTTGTTGGTTAAAAACAGGTCCGCCCGGTCGAGAAACGCTGAACGCTGGTAAGATGTGATCTTTGAAAAACTGAAACGTCTCTTCTGGTGATCTTCCGCTTGCTAATGCAAGAGCGGTGAATGAACCAATCGAATTTCCTGAAAAAACATTGGTTTCCCTAATTAACTTTGGGTTTTGATGAGCCAATCTATTCAAAAGCTGTAAACTTAAAGCACCTAAAGTACCGCCTCCATCAAAGGTCATAATCCGATATGTTGTCAAAGGTGATTTCTCCTTTCGAATTTCATGAGAGGTATTATTCTGTATATGTTTATTTTATGTGTTGTAGAGGTATGAGTATCTCTTTTATTTGATTCTTTAGGAGTCGGGTAAGTAGGTAAGCATATGAGGAAAGGCTCCATTAAGTATATAAAAATACAACGAGAATAGGGTGAGGATACGCTTAATTGGCAGTGTGGGCATTTATTATGCACATACTTTGTTTATAATGGGTGATGAGAAAGTTATAAAGTACAAGCTTCAAAAAGGCTTGAAGGAAAATGTGTTAATCTTAATCAAAGATAATAACTGTAATTGGAGGAATCAATAAAGGATAGGCTGTTTAAAGAGTCAAGTGGTTTACATGAATAGCTCCGCAATGAGTGATATAATACTTATTGGATATTTAAATATTTATATTGAAAAGCGAACAGCAGATAAAATAAATCATTTAACAAATAATCCTATCGATTTCTTATAAAATAATTAAAATCAAATTCTTTTGTATGAAAGAATATATTTTTGAATAGGTATACTGTTTATTATAGTATACCTATTTATCTGCCATACACTTCAAGATGAAAAACGAGTACAAAGTAATAAGATTAAAAAAGTGGCCAATCGAATAGCCATATAAATAGTGGTTAAAGGAAAATCATGAGAGTAAGGAAAGAGGCATATCACAATGAAAGAAAAGTTACTTCATATGCGAGATAAGCTAAATGACATTAGTAAACGAAACCGCTCTATACGTTTGCTAAAACTATATAACAAATGGAGCTTTGATCTGACGGAACTTGATAAAAGAATAGAAAATGGCTTAGCAGAGAAAGTTGTCCAACAGGTATTTACTAATTCGAAAAGCGATATTTCTATCGTCTCTCCGAAAATGGATGATGAAGAAACGCTTTATTTGTCAAAAAAGCTAACAGACCTTTATCGGAACGTCAAATCTATAGAAGATGAATCAGGTGTTCACGACTTTTACTTGGGGTACCCGTTTTTAGCAGGTACAATGAGCGATGGTACATTTTTTCAAGCACCGCTTTTTCTTTATCCAGTAAGGTTGGAGAAAAATAATACTAATCAACAAAAGTGGATATTGCGAAAAACGGAGGAAGAACCTCAACTGAATCGAACACTTTTTTTAGCATTTAAGAAAGTAAATAACTTAACCTTTTCTGATGAATGGCTTGAAGAAGCAAACAATTTAGCAGTTAAAAGAGATTTAAAATCATGGATAAGTTGGTTAGCAGAGTTTGATCGTCATATATCTTATGAAGAGACAGGTTTGGTTAAATTAAAAGAATATAAAAGAGAAGATATACCAGAAATTTCAAATCTAACGCTTCTAGAACATGCTGTTATTGGTGATTTTCCACAAGGTGGCTCATCTTTAGTAAAAGATTACGAAGAACTAATTAAAAAAAGTGAAGATAATAATTTAGCATTGGCTGAAGAATTAGTTGATCCTAAAGATAAATTAATTGACCAATCAATGCTTGGTTCTGGTGTAGAGGGTAAAGAAGATAAAATAATTAAAGAGCAAGATCAACTCTACTTGTTAGAGACAGATGGTTCTCAAGAAGATATTCTACGGGAAGCGCGTTTTCAAAAAGGGTTAGTGGTTCATGGTCCTCCAGGTACGGGGAAATCACAAGTTATTGTAAATTTAATAACAGATGCTCTTCATCAAAATAAGAAAATATTGGTTGTTTGTCAAAAACGAGCAGCTTTAGATGTTATCTATCAGCGTTTGGATAGTCTACAGTTGGCTTCACATACAGCTTTAATACATGATGAAAAGTCAGATCGAAAAGAACTCTATTTAGCTTTACAACAACTCTTGAATCACTCCCAAGAATCTTTTTCGCAAGCTTCTCAAGAGTTTCATGATATTTCCACTAACATCGCTAATCAGGAAGCCTTGCTTAGCAGGATATCTAAAGGCTTGTTTGAGCATCAAAAGTTTGGTTATCGATTATATGATTTGTATGGACAAGCGAAGCAAATGGACGAACTTCATTATTATATAGATTTATCTGATTCGATTTCACAGCTAAATAAAACGAAGCTAGAGGATCTTTTAGCCAATCTATATACTTATGCTGAGTGGTATGAACAATTTGGAAAAAAAGATTATCCGCTAAAAAACAGAAAATCTTACGCTAAGCTTGAGATAAAAGATAAGCTTCAAATGATTGAAACATTGAAGGGTGTTCTTGAAAGAGCAAAGCAATCTGTTGAATTTATAAACGAACTAAATCATGAAAAAATTACTCCTGCCTATACTTGGATGATTAATAATAAACTTGAAAAAATATATGATGATTTGGACGTCGAAAAAAGACGTACAATGCAAGGGATCAGACTGTGGATCTGGACATCTTTTACTGGAAAAGCTATTGTTGAAGAATTGTTGCTGGGAAGCAAATTTAAAGGTTTGAACTCACCAGAATGGATGAAGGTCCGTGACGGCTTAATTGTTATGCATAAATTAGCTAATGAAACAACAGCGATGGCCAACGAAATTGATAAGCTGAAAAGTTATATCGATAATGAAGAAATAGGTAGAATCAAAGAGCGCATTGCTAAAGGTGACATACCGTATGAAGAGTTAGATAAAATGTTGGAATACATCCATCGAGACTTTGATGATGTTAGGCAGATGGATGCATTTTATGAGGACAGTTCAGATCTTTCACGAACTGTTATAAATAAATTAAAGGATAAAGGCGATATTGAAGCTTTAAACGATTCCGGTTTTTCATCTCTATCTGAAATGTGGGTAGATGTAGTGAAGAATTCTACTTATATTCATTGGATTGATTTAATTGAAAAGAAATATCCCGAAGTTCAAAAAATATCAACAAACGAATTTAGTCGAATTCGAGATATATTTGCCAAAGCACTTATAGATAAAAGGGAAGCCTCCAAAAGATACTTACGCCATCAGCTATCGGAAATGTCTATGGATGTGAAGAGTACAAACTTAAGAAGAATTAAAGAATTAAAACATGAAGTAACTAAAAAAAGCAGAATTTGGCCAATACGCCGTTTGGTAGAACAATTCCATAATGATGGCTTATTCAATTTGATGCCAGTGTGGCTAGCTTCGCCCGAAACCGTATCTTCTATTTTTCCTCTAAAAGAAGGTTTATTTGATCTGGTTATTTTTGATGAAGCTTCTCAATGTACGGTAGAAAGCGGAATTCCTTCTGTTTATCGTGGAAAGCAAATTGTTGTAGCAGGAGATGAGAAACAACTTCCACCCTTCAATATGTTTCGAGCTGCTGCTAATAATCAAGATGATGAAGCAGAGTATGATATTGATGAATCAGAAAGTTTGTTAAATCTAGCAAAGCGCAGATTTCCGGAAAAAATTCTTCAATGGCACTATCGATCTAAGTCTGAAGAGCTTATTAATTTTTCTAATCATGCCTTTTATCAAGGTCAAATACAAATCGCACCAAATGTGGAGCCATTAAAGCAACCGCCTAATATGTTATGGAGAAAAGTAGAGGGCCAATGGTTAAATCAATGTAACGAAATTGAAGCAATAGAAGTTGTAGCCGTATTAAAGCAGCATTTAGTTCAAAAACCTCATCAAACATTGGGAATTATTACATTTAATGCAAAACAACAAGATAAAATACTGGATGTTATTGATAAAAAGCTCCAAGAAGATCCTGAGTTTAATGCTCTATACACTCAAGTGATGGGGAAAGACTTAGACGAGCGAATTTTTGTGAAGAATATAGAAAACGTTCAGGGAGATGAAAGAGACGTCATTCTATTTTCTATCGGTTACGCTAAAAATGAAGAAGGAAAGATTTTCAACCGGTTTGGTATGCTTAATCAACAGGGTGGAGAAAATCGATTAAATGTAGCAATTACACGTGCAAAAGAAAACATAGTGGTAATTTCAAGCATAGAGCCAGAAGAATTAAATGTATCAGCGACAGCAAATATCGGACCAAGATTATTAAAATCTTATTTGAAATATGTTAAAGCAGTATCTGGTATTCAGCATGATCAAATTAAGAGTGTCATCAATGAAATTACTGAAAGTGTGAATACACATATTCAAGAAAACAGTACACTTCAATTCGATTCTCCTTTTGAAGAACAAGTATACAAACAGTTAACAAACCTAGGTTATAACGTAACAACACAGGTAGGAATGTCAGGATATCGTATTGATCTTGCTGTTGTGCACCCTGATGATCCACAGCGTTATATATTAGGAGTCGAATGTGACGGAGCTATGTACCACAGTTCTCCAAGCGCTAAAGAACGAGATGTTTATCGCCAGCGTTTCTTAGAGTCACGTGGATGGAATATTGATCGGATTTGGAGCCGGAACTGGTGGAAAAATCCTTCTGGAGAAATTGAAAGAATTGATCAGCGCATCAAAGAAATAATGAAAAAAGAGAGAATTAAACAGAAGGTATCTCTTTAATATATTATATAAAGAAAACTTTAACTTAGAGAAGCACTTATTTTACAGGAAATAAGTGCTTTTTTTGTAGCTAAAGGGCGAAATTCAGCTAGTGAAAAGAGCATCAAGTTGGTGACGTAGACGAAGATAGCTCAAATGGAGTCCCTATTTTCATAAGTGAATGTTAACATATTTATGTACGATTAGGAGAGTAATAGTTGGATAAAAGTGATAACATGAAATCATTCACTTAAGAGCGAAAAGATAATTTGCAACAAAACTATATATAGGAGCTAAAAATAAACATGAACAGAGAAGAAGTACTACAAAAAATAAAGAACTTAAACATCTGGAAAAAAAGGGATCAAAGAGCTCCGCACAAACCATTGTTGATACTGTATGCCCTAGGTCAGCTACAGGCCAAGCAACGAATGCACCTGCCGTATAGGGAGGTGAAAATCCCTTTAAAAGAGCTGCTTATGGAGTTTGGACCTTCTCGGAGTTCCTACCATCCAGAGCATCCTTTTGTTCGTTTGACAGGAGATGGAATATGGGAGCTAAGTGAAGAAATTGATAAGCGTAGCTTTACCGATAAATATTTGCTGAGTACAAATATAATGGGCGGTTTTAGACAGGATGTTTATAACCTTTTTGATAATGATCCTACGCTTCTTCAAGACGCAGCACAATTTTTATTAAATGAGCATTTTCCAGATACAATTCATGAAGATATATTAAGAGCCGTAGGCTTGGATTTTGAAACACAGTTAAAGCGAAGAAGAGATCCGAAGTTTCGAGAGAAAATTCTTCAAGCTTACGGATATAGCTGCGCTGTTTGTGGGTTTAACGTTCGTCTTGGTCATAATTTAGTTGGCGTGGAGGCTGCTCATATTAAGTGGCATCAAGCGGGAGGACCAGATATTGAAAGTAACGGAATCGCGTTATGTTCAATGCATCATAAATTGTTCGATAGAGGAGTTTTTACTTTTTCAGATCATAATGAGCTGTTAGTGGCAACTCAAGCGCACGGGACGAATGGATTTGAAGAATGGCTTATGAAATTTCACGGGCAAAAGCTTAGAGACCCTATTCACCCTGCGTATCAGCCGAGTGAAGATTTTCTTGGATGGCATGTTAGAGAAGTATTTAGGGGACCTGCTAGATATCAAGCAGGTGATATAAATTAATTTTTGTGAATGATAGATTGCTGCGTCTATAATTAGGAAGTGATTTACATATTGTAATGTCAGTTAAAATACGTTCAAGAAGATATAAACGGAGGAAGAAAGATGCTACGAAAAAGCGGCGCGAAACGAATACAGGCTTGGTTTTACGATGATGATCCAAACGGGATTAAAGTATCTGAGGTGCCGAATACAACAATACAGGCTGTATTCATTCCCAGAAATAGTTTGAAAGATTTAAAGGGTGAAAGCGAAGTAGAAAAGCCCGGCATTTATTTTTTATTTGGAGAAGATAAAAAGGCATATATCGGAGAGGCAGAAGTGGGATATGACCGTTTAAGACAGCATGCTAGTCCATCAACAGGTAAAAGCTTTTGGGATGTGGCCGTGTTAATTGTCTCTAATGCTTCTCAAGATCAATTAGATAAAGTTGATGTAAAATACTTAGAACACATTTCTTATCTAGCAGCCATGAGCTCTGGTACATATGATATTAATCAAACCGTTCCGACAAAACCGTTTGTGCGTGAATTTAGACGAGACGACCTGATAGATATTTTTAATGTTATTAAAGTTTTACTTGGTGGATTAGGATTTTCAATTTTTGCGGATGCTTCAAGTGGAGGAGAATATGAAAGTGAAGCTGTACAGTCTGTTTATATACCAAAGAGTGAAGCAGAGCAACCGATAGAAAAGGTTGTTCAAGTTGAGACACACTTGTCAAAAGATATAAAATCAGTAATAGTAGAGGATGTTCTATATTGTAAACGCCGAGATGCGTACGCGACCGGGAAATATGTTAGCGATGGATTTCTTGTCTATAAAGGAGCTTTGCTTGCGAGCGAACAACAGCTAGAAGGAGCTAAACTTAAAAGGCAGCAAGACCATATTAATACTTTCTTAGCAAACGGTGTATTAGAAATAAAAGATGGTAGATACGTGCTGGTACAAGATCAAATTTTTTCTTCTATCTCAGCTGCGGCAGTGTTTGTGACACAGCGAAGAAGCAGTGGAACTTCTGAATGGAAAGATAAGAACGGGATAACAGCGCGTAATAAAATCGATCAAATGTTAAGTGCAGAAACAAAATAACTTAGATCTAAACCTTTGGATTTCAATAAGGATTTTAAAACATTGACATTCCCTCCCAAACCGCATACAATAGCTACTAATAAAAGCACACAAATTCGTTGAAGAGAATCAGTACGCTGCAAGTTTGTTCCACAGAGAGCTGGTGATAGCTGAAAGCCGGCGTTCAAGCTGCAGGGGAATATCCTCTCTGAGAAGTCAAACTGAACGATAAGTAAGTTTGAACGGTAGTCTACCGTTAAAAAGAACGCGTATGATTGTACGTTGCTGAGTGCTATTGATGAACGGATCAATAGAAGCCAGGGTGGTACCGCGGTTAAAACCCGTCCCTAGTCATAGGGACGGGTTTCTTTGTGTGCTTTTAACTTTAAAAGGAGTGGTATCACATGAAAGAAGTGAATGTAAGGGAGTCTTCGCAAGAGCGCGAACAGCGTATCCAGCAGCAGTGGCAAAAGGGAAATGTGTTTCAGCAGTCGGTTCAAAACCGAGAAGGGCATCCTTCGTTTGTATTTTATGAAGGGCCTCCGACAGCAAACGGTTTGCCTCACGTGGGGCACGCGCTAGGCCGGACGATTAAAGACGTGGTGGCTCGTTATAAAACGATGACGGGGCATCAAGTGATTCGAAAAGCAGGCTGGGATACGCACGGACTGCCGGTTGAGCTCGGTGTTGAAAAGCAGCTCGGGATATCGGGGAAGCATGATATTGAAAAATACGGCGTAGAAGCTTTTATCAACAAGTGTAAGGAAAGTGTGTTTGTGTATGAAAAGCAGTGGCGCACGTTCACGGAGCAGCTTGGCTATTGGGTTGATATGGAAGATCCTTACATCACCTTGGAGAATTCATACATTGAAAGCGTATGGAACGTGCTTGGCACGATTCATGAAAAAGGACTTCTTTATAAAGGCCACCGCGTTTCACCTTACTGCCCGAGCTGTCAAACGTCGCTGAGTTCGCATGAAGTAGCGCAAGGATATAAAGATGTAAAAGATTTAACGGTAACGGTGAAATTTAAAGTGAAAAACCGCGATAATGAGTATTTTCTAGGCTGGACGACAACGCCTTGGACGCTTCCGTCAAACGTGGCGCTTGCCGTGCATGAAGAGATGAACTACGTTCGCGCTGAGCAAGGCGACAGCGTCTATATAGTGGCAGAAGCACTCGCAGACAAGGTGTTAAAAGGAGAGTATACGGTTTTATCTCATCATAAAGGAAATGAGTTAAAAGGGATGTCATATGAGCCGCCGTTTGATTTTGTGAAAGTGGAAAAAGGGCACGAAGTCGTAACAGCTGATTATGTAACGGATCAAAGCGGAACAGGAGTTGTTCATTTAGCACCTGCTTACGGCGAAGATGATTACAGAGTAGTAAAAGAAAACGGCTTTTCATTTGTGAACGTGGTGGATGAAAAAGGGCAGTATACGGCTGAAGTGCCGCCTTTTCAAGGACGTTTCGTGAAAGACTGCGACGTTGATATCGTTCGTTATTTAGCAAATGAAGGCGTGCTGTATCATAAAGAAAAGCATGAGCACAGCTATCCGTTTTGCTGGCGATGCGACTCGCCGCTTCTTTATTACGCAAATGAAAGCTGGTTTATCCAAACGACGGCGTTGAAGGAACAGTTTTTGAAAAACAATGAAAGCGTGACGTGGTACCCGGATCATATCAAGCACGGTCGCTTTGGTAACTTTTTAGAAAATATGGTGGACTGGAACATCAGCAGAAAGCGCTACTGGGGAACGCCGCTGAACGTATGGGAATGCGGAGCATGTCAGCATCAAGTAGCGCCAAAAAGCATCAAGGAGCTTCAGAAACATGCGTCACATTCTGTGAATGACAGCATTGAACTTCATAAGCCCTATGTAGATGATGTAAAGCTAACGTGTCCGGTCTGCAGCGGAGAAATGAAGCGAACGCCGGAAGTGATTGACGTTTGGTTTGACAGCGGCTCGATGCCGTTTGCGCAGTATCACTATCCGTTTGAAAACAACGAGCTGTTTCAAAAGCAGTTTCCAGCAGACGTTATCGCAGAAGGAATTGATCAAACGCGCGGCTGGTTTTACAGCCTGATGGCAGTTTCAACGCTGTTTACAGGAAAAGCACCGTATAAGCGCGTTTTGTCTCTTGGTCACGTCTTAGATGAAAACGGTCAAAAGATGTCTAAAAGTAAAGGAAATGCGCTGGACCCTGTTGATCTTATTCATACATTTGGTGCCGATGCGCTTAGATGGGCGCTTTTAGCAGACAGTGCCCCGTGGAATCCGAAGAAATTTTCAGAGCGCGTCGTGCAAGAAGCGAAGTCAAAAGTCATTGATACACTTGTGAACGTGTACGGCTTTTACGTGCTGTACGCTAAGCTTGACGGCTATGACCCGAAGCAAACGTATGAATCGAAAAAAACAAAATTGGATGAGTGGATTCTTTCACGTTTGCATAGTACGGTTAAGCGAGCAACAGCACATCTTGAAGATTACGGGTTTACAAGCGCCGCTCGTGAAATCGCGGCATTTATTGAAGAGCTAAGCAACTGGTATGTACGACGTTCCCGCGATCGCTTTTGGTCAGAAGGGATGGACGGAGAAAAAGCAGCGGCTTACGATACGCTTCATGAAGTGTTAGTCACGCTTAGTCAGCTGTTAGCGCCGTTTACGCCGTTTGTTGCGGATGACGTTCATGAAAATCTGACAGGGAAAAGCGTCCATTTAGTAGACTATCCTGTGTATGATCAAACCAAAGTGAATGAAAAGCTGGAAAAAGAAATGGCAGCGGTACTGCAAGTAGTTGAACTAGGCCGAAGCATCCGAAATACGCATTCGTTAAAAGTAAAGCAGCCTCTGCAAAGTCTTTCGCTTGTGGTAACGGAAGAAGATGTAGAGTGGGAAGCGTACCATGATGTCATCAAAGATGAGCTTAATGTGAAGAACTTTAACGTGGAGCAAGACGACGACAAACTTGTTTCTTATGTATTAAAACTTGATTTTAAACAGGCGGGACCGAAGTTTGGAAAACAAGTAAATGAGGTCAATCAAGCATTAAAGAACCTTTCAGAAGAGCAAGGAAAAGAGTTTGTGGAACAAGGCAAGCTGAGTGTTACGCTTGCTTCAGGAGAAAACTTAACGCTTGAAACGGCAGACGTACTTGTTGAAAAAGTGCCAAAAGAAGGTTTTTCGGTTGCATCAAACGGCACGTATACTGCGGTGTTGGATACGGCGTTAACCGAAGAACTCGTGCAGGAAGGAGTCGCTCGTGAAGTAATTCGAGCGGTTCAAGACTATCGTAAAAAGCTGGATTTACCCGTGAATTTACGTATCGATTTGGAGCTTAGCGGAGACGAAGAAGTGCAGAAAGCCGTCGAGAAGTTTGAAACGCTGCTTCAAGAAAATCTTCTGCTGCACAGTCTCAGCGTGACAGAAACGATGGAAGATGGAGAGACGGTAAAAGTCGGAACAAAGCAAATTACGCTTCGTGTTTTAAATCAGAGCTGATAAAGAGAGGCAAAGATAAGTTGAAGTAATGTACGAACGGTTTATCGATTAACCGTTCGTTTTTTCTGTTTTTATAGTGAACGTAGCTGCTTCTAGCTGTGGATTGGAGGGCAAGACGAAGGCTCCTGCGAGAAAAGCAGAACAGGTGAGACCCCACAGGAGCGTCAGCGACGAGGAGGCTCACCGGCCGCCCGCGGAAAGCGAAGTCTTGCACGGAAATCAACAGCGGGATAACAAGCAATTCATACTAATCATTCACCCGATTTGTTCGTCTTTAGGTGAGATGAATTTCGGTATTTCTAAATCTCTCTTTTTACCTTTAATCAAACTGTCCGAGAACATTTTTAAGACTCGGCCAAACGATTTCAAAAGGAGCAGCTAACACATACTCTTTTCCGTTTTCATCTTTAAAGTGCTGAACAAAACGGTATTTTCCTACTTTGTAGTTAGGAGTTGCGATATCTAGTTTGAGAGATTTCCCTGGCTTCAGCGTGACAGTTTTATCAGGAAACTCTAATCCTTTTAGCACAACTTCGTACCACTTTCCGCCTTTTAAGTGATCCGCCGTATTTTCATAAGGAATCGTTAAGGTATGCGTCGAATTGTTTTGAATAACAAAAAAGCCAAACTGCGTTTTATCGTATTTTTTACTTACAGCAGATAGCGTAATAGTTCCCCCGTCAGTGTTAATGGAAGATGGGATGTTTTTTTCTTGTTTGGCTCCTAAATCCATTTTTTGACCGTTATAATCGATATAGCCAAAAATACAAAACAAAATAATAAAAATGCCTAGTATTAGTAAAAGTGTTCGTACTATTTTCAAAAGCTTTGCACCACCTTTGTATCACTCTTCCATTATACGGAAATTCATCTATGAGAAATAGTATGAATTTACCTTTTATCTATAACCTTTTTGAAAGGAAGGATGGAAATGAGACAAATTATAGCCATGGGCGGCGGAGGTTTTTCGATGGAGCCGGATAACTTGCTTCTGGATCAATACATACTTTCACAAGCTTATACAGATGTGCCGAAAATCTGCTTTATCCCTACAGCCAGCGGAGATGCGGATAATTATATAGAAAGGTTTTATGAAACGTTTAATAAATTAACGTGTGACCCTTTCCATTTATCGCTGTTTTCACCGAACTTTATAGATTTAAAAGCATATGTGCTGCAGCACGATATTTTGTATGTAGGCGGCGGTAATACAAGGAATATGCTTTCTTTATGGAAAGAATGGGGACTTGATACGATTTTAAAAGAAGCTTATGAAAAAGGAGTGATCTTAGCAGGAATAAGCGCAGGTTCACTTTGCTGGTTTGAAGAAGGCGTCACTGATTCAATGAACGACAACCTGTCTAAAATCGACGGTTTAGGGTTTTTAACGGGAAGCAACTGTCCTCACTACGACGGAGAAAGCAATCGAAGACCTTCATATCATGAGTTAATGGCAAGCGGTGAAATCAAAGAAGGCTATGCTGTAGATGACGGAGTTGCGCTGCATTTTAAAGATGAGAAGCTATCCGCGTCAGTTAGCTCAAGGGCAACAGCAAAAGCGTATGCTGTTAATCAAAAAGAGAAGGAAGTAATTGAACGTGAGCTTCCGATGAACTATTTAGGTAATCGCAAGCAATAAATGGCCGCTTCCCATGTTTCTCTGCATAAAATCGAGCTTATTCGTACATACATAAGCAGAGACTCTATATAGGAGGTTACTTCAGTGAGTTATGAACGATACTGGGGAAACATACATGAACAAAGCGATAAGCTGCAGGAGTTATTATCGTCGTATTGGCATCAGTATTCAGATTTTGGAAACTGGCAGTTTTGGGTGGTGCTTGCTTCGCTCGTTCTTCCTCTTGTGTTGTTGTATTTTACCGTAGACCGGACGCGAATCTTTGAGGTGTTTTTCTTCGGTTACACAGTGCACATGCTCTGGGCATATATTGATATTGCACTCGGGAGAAGCGGTCATTTAACACACACGTTTTTCTTAACGCCGCTGCTTCCGAACGCAACGAATATTACCGCTTCTATTTTGCCGGTAGGCTTTCTGCTGCTTTATCAATATTGTACGAATCACCAAAAGAATTTTTATCTGTATACAATTCTGCTGAGCGCTGTTTTTTCATTTGGGCTAGCCCCTCTTGAACACCATTTTAAATTTATTGATTCAGGAAAAGGAATGAGCTTGTTTTATATTTTTCTGATTGATATAGGAATAACGCTAGTGGCGTATTGGGTTACAAGGCTGCTTGTAAAAGCAAAAGCCGCAGCCTATCGTAAAGTAGAAAAAGAACGCTGAAAAAATGTTTTAAAATGAGTAGTTAAGGGTATACATACATTTAAGATAAATTGAGGTGAAAAAATTGTATTACTACCGCATTTCAGAAGGACAAGATGAAACGTACTCTGAGACAATTGTTGTTCATGAAGAACAGTTTGATCAAGGTACATTTGAAAAAATGGTGAAAGAAGCGATGGTCGATAAGCCTGGCAAAATTGATCAAGTGGACATTGTGAAATATTTAATTGGACATTATCATTTCCAAGTTGCATATATTGAAGCAGCCTTTCATAGTACATATACAGATTAATAACGTTATGTATTCATTAAGAAACCCCGTTGCACTGGCAGCGGGGTTTTTTGCCTCTACCAGTATCGATAGTGATAAGGGTTTTGAGGTTGATAATAAGAATTCTGAGGCGGAGGATACGTATAAGGAGACGTGTGATGGTAGGCTGGGCCTCCTTGTTTTTTCTTTTTATATTGTTCTTTTTCTCCGCATTCGTCCGTTGGTCCAATCACGATGGTTTGATTTTTTAACGGAGCCAGCGTTTTTTTTAGCTGCTCCGGATCTAAGCAGTACGTGTGAGCAAGGACTTCAATAGGCGTATTATTTAAAATGTCCGATCCAAAAATGTATTCCGGGTAAGGGGCGTCAAAAATGGCAAGTAAATGCGTATTGTCTTCAGACGCAACCTCCCAGTGCCACCAGCCTTGAGGGATATTAGCTACTTGACCCGGGGCAATCGGAATATTTGTCACTTCATTGTTAAACGGATTGATTAATGAAACGACGGCTGAGCCTGAAATGCAGTAGACTAGCTCAGCGGCATTTTGATGATAGTGCGGTTCGACCACGCGGCTTTTGCTTAAGTAAATATCGAGTAACGATACGTTTCCAAGAGTATTTAGCACATCTCTTCCTAGCCGGTTAATATAGTTTTCATCATTGCGCGTATTAAGTCTGTTTTTATTCACATCAGAAAAGTATTGTACGTTTGGATTATTGTAATCCATATAAGACGTTGACAAGGGTCTTCAGCTCCGATCCTTGAATTTTTTATGATGCTGTATCGTATGCGAAGAGTTTTATGTCGTGACAGAAGCCTAGGAGGATATGTAGGTAAGGCCTATTTTTGATAACGTGTACAAACATTTGTCCACTGATTTTCATACACTGTAACAGGTTCTTTTTTACAGAGCCATGATCAATGTCAGACGCATACGACAGATCATTTTAAGGAAAGTGAGTTGCAGAGCTGTTGCTTGATCAATATGAAAAGATAACTAGTACGTATGAAAAGCTGGATGAACTTCAGCTGCCGTTGGATAAGCCCGTTTTAGTAGGAATCGAGTGGAACGGAGTGCTGTTTGAGTTTTTAGTCAGGTTAAAAAAAGAGTCTTCTCATTTGCTTGTGTTTGGCTCAGGAGGAGGAGCAAGTCAGGAAATGCCTGCAGGCCCTCCATATTTTCAGCGCCATTCGTGGATGAATGAATTCCAAGATTCAATTATTTACTATAACGATCCTACGCTTTATTTAGGAAAGGTGTCGCTTGCGTGGGGACAAGGGACAAGCGATCGTTTTTATTTAAAAGACATTGCGGTTTTAATTGAAAAATTTATGAAAAAAGTACAGGTGAGTTCGTCTAATGTGCTATTTTACGGATCATCGGGCGGCGGCTTTATGTCGATGTTTTTAGCGGGGTACGTAAAAGGAGCAAAAGCGCTTGTCAACAATCCGCAGACTTGCTTGACCAAGTGGCTGAAAACGCCGGTTCGGCAAGTGTTTAATTTATCTTATCCTAACCTCACAGAAGAGGAAGTGATTGCTTCATACGGTGAGCGAATCAACGTAGTGAAGTTTTTTCGCCATATTAACTATGTGCCGAAGGTGTATTACTTGCAAAACGGGGCGTTTGAATACGATATGAACAATCACTTGCTGCCGTTTTTAACGGATTTGCAGGATATGCCAGATGACTGTGAAATCAATAATATAAAAGTCGAGCTCTATTATAATCCAAAGCTGAAGCACGCAGCTGTTAGTAAGCAAGAAACGATTGATTATGTGAATATGGCAAAGAAGATATAAGAAAAAAGGCAAGAGTTTATCCTTTAAGGAGCTCTTGCTTTTTTATGTCGAATTTTCTAACTCAATAGATACAAGTAGGAAGTTATGTTGCTTTTTCTTTTGAATATGATAGTGAAGATGAGGTGTAAGGAGGGAAAGTATGGCCGATCAAGATGAGAGAAAAAGATACTTGATGGAAGTTCAGACCTGGCTTGAACAAGTATGTGATCCTGTATTTGAAGAAGCCATTACAGAAGTAGATATAACGTCATATATAACGCGCACGCAAGAAGACGTTCTTGAATATTTAAGTGAAGAAGATGTCAACGAATATACGTTAGAAGAAATCAATAATGCAGTGCGGCATATTGATAAAGTCTTAAAAGAGCGGCTTGGAGACGATGGCAGGGAGCGAGAATCGATAGCGCCAGGACAGCACGAGCTGCCGCCGCTTGGCTATAGCTATTCAGCTCTTGAACCGTATATTAACCGAGAGATCATGCGTCTTCATCACAGCAAGCATCACCAAAGCTATGTCGATGGATTAAATAAAGCAGAGCTCATGCTGCAGCAAGCCCGTAACACAAACAATTTTGACCTCATAAAACATTGGGAACGGGAAGCTTCTTTTCATGGCTCCGGTCATTACTTACACACAATCTTTTGGGAAATTATGAGTCCAGAAGGAGGAGGGAGGCCGAGACGACAGCTGCTGCAGCAGCTTCAAAAAGACTTTGGCAGCTATGAGAAGTTTATGATGCACTTTTCTCAAGCTGCTAAAAAAGTAGAAGGTGTGGGGTGGGCAATCTTAGTATGGTCGCCGCGTTCGCGAAAGCTTGAAGTTCTGCAGGCTGAGCGCCATCAGCTTCTCACGCAGTGGGATACGATTCCGCTGCTCGTATTAGACGTATGGGAACACGCATATTATTTACAGTACAAAAATGAACGTGATCCGTACGTTGATAATTGGTGGAAAATAGTTTACTGGCCAAATGTAGAAAAAAGATTTGAGGCAGCCAGAATGCTTCAGTGGCAGCCGTATTAACAAGTATTGCAGGTATCTTAATTTCAAATAAAGAGGATATGAAAAAATTATATTAGTTGAAGAAAGATCCGAACGATGAATTGAGATTCTTGATAGAGAATCTAACTCGTTCGGATTTTTTATTTGTAGGGAAAACGTAGGTTTTACGTATGTAGGTACTTCTAGCAGTTGATTGGAGGGCAAGACGAAGACTCCTGCGGGAATAGCGGAACAGATGAGACCCCGCAGGAGCGTAAGCGACGAGGAGGCTCAGCGCCCGCCCGCGGAAAGCGAAGTCTTGCACGGAAATCAACTGCGGTGTAAAAAGTGATTTATATTAAGCTATTTTAGCTACTTTAACGCATTTATTTATTTTTAAATAAACTATGTTCTAAGTAACCAATAAAAAATAAAGTATAAGCCTCTAGAACCAGTTAAATGTTACAAATGAAATAATCCAGTATAAATGTGTGTAAAAGCACCGTTATATGCCTAAATATGTATGTTTTTGAAATGTTAAGGTGATTAATTTACTAGTTTAAAAGGAAGAATATTTATTTTTACTGTAACTAAACTATCAAACTATTGACATGTTACTGAAATATAACTGTAATATTCATGTGTTATTTTTTATGTATTGGTAGATAAAGGGGAAATCAATTACATGAAAAAGACAATGATTACGTTCAGTTTAGTTCTAATGTCACTGTTCGGAGTGGCAAGTGGTGCATCAGCTGCAACAAATACATATACAGTAAAAAGCGGAGATTCGCTATACAAAATTGCAAAGACATATAAAGTATCGGTTAGTCAGCTGAAACAGTGGAATAACTTAAAGTCAGACAGTATTCATCCGAAACAAGTATTAAAAGTATCTCAAGCAAAATCAAGCACGCCTGCTAAAGCAGCGCCTGCGAAGTCTTCAAACGTTGTGAAAGAATTTAAAGTAACAGCAACAGCGTACACAGCGAACTGCAAAGGCTGCAGCGGAAAAACGGCGATTGGAATTGACTTGAAAAAGAATCCAAATCAAAAAGTGATTTCTGTCGATCCAAAAGTGATAAAACTTGGTTCAAAAGTATACGTAGAAGGTTACGGCACGGCAATCGCAGCTGATACAGGCGGTGCGATTAAAGGAAATAAAATTGATGTTCTGCTTCCTTCTCAAAAAGAAGCGTTAAAATGGGGAAGAAAAACAGTAAAAGTTCAAATCTTAAAATAAGTATTTCTTAAGGAAATGAGAGCCTTCGTTGAAGGGCTCTCATTTTTTTCTTCATTAAAGGGTATGCTACTTTATATATACTGATGGAAAAGTTTTACGAAAATGATCATATTTGTTGACAAATATTTCGGAAACGGATATATTTATTCGGTATATAATTAAGTTCATTAAATATTCGTGACATAAATTAATAGAATGAACACATAAAATATATTCTTAACCTGTTTGTCATCTGAAGATTTACATACAGATAATTTTAAAGGGAAAGGTCTTGTTAAAATGAATACACAAACACAACAGTCCGATCAAGCCCGAACTCGGTCTATTTTTGGCGTAATGATAATGGGAGCGCTCGTCGCTTTTTTAAATCAAACGCTGATTAACATTGCGCTTCCGCAAATGATGGATCATTTTCATGTAACGGCGGCTACGGGCAACTGGTTAACAACCATCTTTATGTTAGTAAACGGAATTGTTATTCCAATTACAGCATTTTTAATGAATCGATTTACTACAAGGCAGCTGTATATTACAGCAATGGGGCTGTTTACAGTAGGAACACTGCTTTGCGGTATTGCACCGACATTTTCCATTATTTTAGTGGGACGCGTCGTGCAAGCAGCAGGAGCAGGGATTTTATTTCCGTTAATTACCAACGTTATTTTTACATTATTCCCGCCTGACCGACGCGGCTTTGCGATGGGGATTTTTGGTGTAGCGATGAACTTCGCACCGGCAGTAGGGCCGACGCTTTCTGGTTTAATAGTTGAGCACTACTCATGGCGCGTTTTATTCTTTATGATGTTTCCAATTGCACTTATTAACGTAATTGCGGCTATTATTTTAGTGAAAAACGTGACAGAAACAAGCCGACCTAAGCTAGACGTGCTTGGCGTTATTTTGTCAACAATTGGATTTGGCGGCTTGCTTTATGCGTTCGCTACGGGCGGTACAAAGGGCTGGACCAGCACTGAAGTATTAGCCATGTTCATTGTAGGCGGTATTTCAATTCTGTTCTTTATTTTCCGTCAGTTAAAAATCGATCAGCCACTTCTTGAATTCCGTATTTTCCGTTACCGTATGTTCACTTTAACAACAATCATTAACGTGATTGTGACAATGGCAATGTTTTCAGGTATGATTTTAATGCCGATTTATATGCAAAACGTACGGGGTTTTTCACCGTTTCTTTCAGGTCTGCTGTTACTGCCAGGGGGAATTGTAATGGGGATTATGTCTCCGATTACAGGACGGCTGTTTGATAAGTTCGGCGCAAGATGGCTTGCTGTTATTGGTTTAGCGATTACCGTTGTGACAACATATGAATTAACAAAACTTGAAACGACAACAACATTTATGTATGTGATGATTGTCTATACTGTGCGTATGTTTGGTATGTCACTGCTTATGATGCCAATCTTTACAGCTGGATTAAATGAGCTTGCGCTTAGTCTAAATAAATACGGTACGGCGATGGTTAATACGCTTCGAATGGTTGCCGGAGCTGTAGGAATGGCGTTCTTTGTGTCCATTATGATGAATCAAGGTGAAAAACACGTGAAAAACATCGTAACGAATCAGCAAATTTTGCCGACAGATAAAGGCAGTATGGCTGAAGCCGTGAATCAAGGTACAGCAATGGGTATTAACGATGCGTTTATGATCGCAACGATTTTAAGTGTGATTGCGTTTGTTTTAGCCTTCTTTATTCGTAAAACATCACCAAAAGAAGATACCATTACAAATCGTGTAAAAAAAGCAAGCTAATAAAAAATCCGTGCCTTATATGGTACGGATTTTTTTTATGAGTTAAATTTATCTTTTTTATAGTCAATATAAAGCGATCCGTCCGACTGAACCTCAGCGTAAAAGACGTCATCAATTGAGTTGACTCCCGCTTTTTCTAGCTGCTTATGCAGCCAGTTGTTATCTACGTGTAGGTCCTTCAACGCATCTTCATTCGCTTTTCCGTCGTAAATAACGCCTGTTGAAGTGGGAAATAAAAGCGTTTTTGACCACGAGTTCGGCTTTTTATCTTGTTTTTGCATAACGGAAAGGTTTCCGTTGATTTCTAATATAGCGTACTCGACATCTTTTATGGAAAATACGTTTTGCTGCCTCAGCATGCCTAAAAGAGATTCAATATCTAGCCGGACTTGTTTTAATGCCTTTTCCATTACTTTCCCTTGCTTAATCACAATTTTAGGCTCACCGGTAATAAGATGCCGTGCTTTTTTCGATTTCATTCCAAGATAGCCCATAGCGATCGTTAAAAATGTCCATCCTAGCAGTGAATAAACTCCTTTATCAATCTCTACTCGCTTATCAGTGGAGAGGGAAGAAGCAATATTACCAATCGTAATCGCCGTAATAAACGTAAACACATTTAACTGGCTGATTTCTGTTTTTCCCATGAGCCGCGTTAAAAGAAGCAGCACAAAAAATGAACAGGCGATTCGAAACGTCGATTCAGCATAGCCCATACATTTCACCCTTCCTTCATTTCCTTGTTTTATGTTGTGAAAAAATAGAAATTTTATGCAGTTGAAAAGATAAATTCCATGCTTCTTTCCCACTCGCTTTTGCTTTTGCGCTACAATAAAGAAGCAGCGTGTTTGACTAGACAAAAGAAGGTGAAAAGATGAAACCATTTAAAGCTTCAGCATTATTAGACGTTATCAGCGAATTGTTCTCTGATGAAGCGTCGATTGCCGTGTCAGATCTAGAAATGTACGTGTATTACCGCGCAAGTAAACGAATCAATTTAAAAATCAGCCCTGGAGATCACATTAAAAAAGGAACGATTACATATAAAGCATTAGAGCGAAAGCAAAAAGTATCGGAATTTATTCACCGAGACGTGTTTGGCACGCCTTACTACGGCATGGCCGTGCCTTTCTTAGACGAAGGAGAGGTTCAAGGATGCGTGACGGCGATTTTTCCCGCGTTAACGAGCGGAAAATCAGTTGTGACGTTAAAGGTGAACGAGGGATGGATACCGGTTCCTTTCTCAAAAATTATCTACGTAGAAGCGCGTGACCGAAAAACCTATGTGTACGCACAGAAGTATACGGGTACGCATAAATACACGTTAAATGAATTTGACTATGTGCTTCCAAAAGAAGAGTTTGTGCGCTGTCATCGTTCCTTTATCGTCAATGTGACGCAAATTCAAGAAATTTATCCTGATACACATTCAACTTTTTTACTAGTAATGAGCAGCGGAGAAAAAATTCCGGTCAGTCAGTCGTACGCCAGCTATTTTCGAAAACTCCTTGGGTTTTAACCGTCATTTTGCTTAATTATCATCAAATATGCTGTTTTATCGCTATTTTTGTCCATTTCATTCCAAAAACTCTTGTAGACGCTTGCTTTACAGTAAAATGGTAAAAAAGAGCAAAAACAAGGAGTGAACAGAATGGAGAACGTTTGCAGTCGAATTAAACATGAAGCACTACAGAATCGCGTTGTCTCTGCTGAAGAAGCAGCGTCTTGGATTCAAGATGGAATGACTCTTGGTCTAAGCGGTTTTACACGCGCGGGGGATGTCAAAGCTGTACCGTTTGCGCTAGCGAAACGAGCGGAAACAGAACCGATAAAAGTAAGCGTGTATACCGGTGCTTCACTTGGGTCAGATGTGGATAAGCTATTTGCAGAAAAAGGCATGTTAAATAAACGCCTGCCGTTTCAAGCGGACCCGACGATGCGTAAAAAAATTAATGAAGGTGAATTTCAGTTTATTGACCAGCATTTATCGCATACTTCTGAATGGGTGCGTTCAGGCGTGTTAGATTCAATAGATTTCGCTATTTTGGAAGCGGTTTCTATCACGGATGACGGAATGATGATTCCAACAACGTCCATTGGCAATTCGATGGTGTTTGCCGAGCATGCAAAATCGATTATTATTGAAATTAACACAGCGCAGCCAGAGCTGTTAGAAGGCATTCACGATTTGTATGATCCAGGCGCTCAAGGACAGCGGGATGCAATTCCTTTGAAAAAATCTGATGACCGGATTGGTTCGTTAGGCATACCAATTGATTTAGATAAAGTAAAAGGTATTGTGTTTACAAATCAGCTAGATTCACCGTCTACGATTGTAGCACCTGACGAAGAAACGGTTGTAATGGCTCAAAATTTGATTTCATTTTTACGCCAAGAAATTAAAGAAGGACGATTAACTGAATCGCTTGCTCCTTTACAATCTGGAATTGGATCTGTGGCAAATGCCGTTTTCCACGGTTTGTTAGATTCGGAGTTTCATGATTTAGAAGTATATTCCGAAGTATTGCAGGACGCCGTGTTTGATTTATTTGACGCAGGAAAAGTTACGTTTGCTTCCTGCTGCTCGATTACGCTTTCAGCGGATAAAATGGAACAAGTTTTCTCTAATTTTGAAACCTATCGAGATAAACTCATTCTTCGTCCGCAGGAAATTTCAAACCATCCCGAAATCATTCGTCGTTTAGGGCTGATTTCAATTAATACCGCGCTAGAACTAGATATTTACGGAAACGTTAATTCAACGCATGTGATGGGAACAAAAATGATGAACGGAATCGGAGGTTCAGGGGATTTTGCCCGAAACGCGCGCCTTGGTATTTTTGTAACAAAATCCATCGCTAAAAACGGTGATATTTCAAGCGTAGTGCCGTTTGTTTCACACGTTGATCATACGGAACACGATGTGGATGTAATTGTAACAGAGCAAGGATATGCAGACTTACGCGGACTTGCTCCAAGAGAACGGGCAAAGCGCATTATTGAAAATTGTGCACATCCAATGTACCGCGACCAGCTTATGGCGTATTACGAAGAAGCGCTCACGCGAGGCGGCCAAACACCGCACGTTCTTGAAAAAGCCTTTTCTTTTCATACGTCTTATCAAAAAAATGGAACGATGAGAGAAACCGTAGCACAAACAAATTAAAAAAACGCTTTGTCTCATGAGGAGACAAGGCGTTTTTCCACTGAGTAAGAAACTTGTGTTTGTTATCTCGTTGAATTACGATGAAAGGGAATACATAAAGAAAACGAGGTAACTTATCTATGAAAGCATTAGTATTTGAAAGATTTGGAGGACCTGACGTTCTTCACTATCAAGATATACCGAACCCCTCTATTGGACCAACAGATGTACTAGTAAGAACAAAAGCAATTGGACTTAATTTTGCCGATGTGTACCGAAGAAAAGGGAACTATCACTTAACGGGTACACCTCCGTATATTTTAGGATATGAAGGAGCAGGTGTGGTAGAAGAAGTAGGAGCAGAAGTAAGTCACGTTAACGTAGGAGACCGCATTGCTTTTGCTGACGTTCCTTTTGCAAATGCAGAGCTTGTTGCCGTGCTACAAGATAAAATAATTGCTGTACCTGACGATATTTCGTTTGATGCAGCTGCTTCTGTGCTTTTGCAAGGGTTAACGGCTCACTATTTAACACAAGACAGCTACAGCATTCAGCCCGGCGATTATGTACTTGTTCACGCAGCTGCTGGAGGCGTAGGTCAGCTTTTAGTTCAAATTGCCAAGCTATTAGGCGGACAAGTCATTGGCTTAACGTCATCTTCTGAAAAAGCAAAAGCAGCGGCTCAAGCAGGCGCTGACTATGTCTTTTTATACGAAGATAACTGGGTGGAACAAGTGAAAGAAGTAACGAAGCGAGGCGCAGATGTTGCCTACGAATCTGTAGGAGTTACGCTAGAAAAAAGCTTTGAAGCCGTAAAAACAGGGGGAACCGTGGTATTTTACGGAATGGCAGGAGGCGATCCGGCCCCGGTCGACCCGCGTATGCTGATGGACACCTCTAAAACGCTTACAGGCGGAGACTTATGGAACGTGCTTGTGTCATATGAAGAACGTAAAGTACGTTCACAGCAGCTGTTTGAGTGGATCAGTAAAGGTCAGCTTGTGCTAACCGATCCCGTGGTGTTTGATTTAAAAGACGGAGCAAAAGCACATGAGCTGCTTGAAAGCCGGAAAAGTACAGGGAAAATTTTGTTAAGACCGTAAAAGAAAGGCCCTTTAGTGAAGGGCTTTTTTCTGTTAGTAAAGGAGAAACTAAGGAGCTGTCTAATATATATAGTAGATAAGTAGAGTGAAAGAGGTGAAGGTAGATGAAACATGCATTGATTACAGCGGGTCATAAAGGTATTGGCAAGAAGGTAACAGAACAGTTTTTAAAAAAGCAGTATTCCGTTACCGTCCATTTTCGCAGTGATAAAAATAAAGTGCGAGAACTGCAGGAAGAATGGCATCAATATAGTGATAACGTACAGTTTTTAGAAGGAGATATAACAAACAAAGCAGATATTGAACACGTCGTTGCGCAGGCTATGGAGCGATTTGGACGTATTGATGTTTTAATTAATAATGCAGGTCCGTATGTATTTGAAAGAAAAAAATTAATAGAGTACACAGACAGTGAATGGTATGAAATGCTGGAAGGGAATTTAAGCTCCGTTTTTCACTTTGTAAAAGCGGTTGTTCCTATTATGAAAAAGCAGCAGTTTGGACGGATTATTACATACGGTTTTCAAGATGTAGAGCACACCCCTGGATGGATGTACCGCGCGGCTTTTAGTGCCGCTAAGTCAGGGCTAGCTTCTCTGACCAAATCGCTTGCTCTAGAAGTAGCCGAATACGGGATTACGGCCAATATGGTCTGTCCCGGAGATATTGTAGGGGACATGAAAGAAAGTGATATTATAAAAGCAAGATTACTAGAAGACAAGGAAACGCCTGTGGGCCGATCAGGTACGGGAGAAGACATTGCGCGTATTATTGAGTTTCTTTGCGATGAAAACTCAGATATGATTACAGGCAGCATTATATCCGCTTCGGGTGGAGTAGATGTTGTTCATAAAAGTAAAAAAACAAGCCCCTGACGTTGGTGCAGGGGCTTGTACGTTACAGCAGCGATTCTCCGCCGTCAATAAACATTTCACTTCCGGTAATATGTTTGGACGCGTCAGAAGCTAAAAAGAAAATTAAGTCTGCTACTTCTTCGGGCTTAGCCGAGCGTTTAGCAAGCGGCTGATTGCCATTTGGATATTCAATTGGAATCGCCACTTCTTTTAATTTGTCTTCTTGACGGAATGTATTGCTTTCAATATTTGTATCAACTGCTCCCGGACAAATGACGTTTACCCGTATTCCGTATGTAGAAAGTTCAAGAGCTGCCATTTTGCCGAAAGCCATTTGGCCAGCCTTTGAGGAACTGTATGCGCTCATGCCGATATTTGAAAATGTACGGTTGCCGTTAATCGAGCTAGTAATAATAATGCTTCCTCCCTGAGCTTTCAAATAAGGAATAGAATGCTTCACAGTTAAAAAAGTACTTGTTAAATTTGTATCAATCGTTTTTGTCCAATCTTCTGGTGATAGTTCTTCAATAGAAGAGAACGTACCGTTGATGCCTGCGTTAATAGAAACAATATGTAATTGACTCCATAAGCTGCTAATCGTTTCGATACTCTCTTTTATACTTTCAGAGTCAGAGACGTCTGTTTTAATGGCTATACACTCTCCGCCGCTCGACATGATGGTCTCTTTTACTTCTTGTAATTTTTCTTCGTCTAAATCTAAAAGAGCCACGCGCGCTCCTTGTTCAGCTAATGTAATGGCTGAAGCGCGTCCAATTCCAGACGCCGCTCCCGTCACGAGCGCAACTTTTCCAGTTAATGCAATCATTTGGAACCCCTCCATATAAAAATGTTGTTTCCTTTCTTTAACCTATACGGAGGAAATAAAAACCTCTTTTAAAATATTTGTATTTAAATTTGCTAAAAGATGCCAAAAGGAAAAGAGAAAACAGCGGCGAATTATTAATATGACGCCAGAACATGAAAAAGCTAATGTCAAATGGGCTTACTTGAGTAGCTAAAGATATACCCTGTCTTTTCAGAAGAATGTTTATATAAAATTTTACATCAGAGGGACTTGCAAATCGTTCCTTGAAAGCTTACACTAGTAAAGCACAGAAAAAGGACGGTGTTTTATGAAGAAGAAAAATAATGTGATTCCATTCCCGCAAAGAAGGGAAGCGGCTGCTTATGTTCCCGCTTCTATTAGCTTAGATAAGGATATTGTGGAATTTTTAGAAATTATGAATTTTGAAGATCGCAATGATTTTTTAAACGAAATGATTGATTCATTTTTTAAATATGTAAAAGGTGAAGAAGACGAAGTAAGATAAAAGGTAACGTAAAGACATCCAAAGAGATGTTTTTTATTTTGTGACCAATTGCTTAAAAGGTATGCTTAAGCCTCGTATAGTTATTTATGGTATAGTATACATTAGATACTATCTAGCAGGTGCAAATGCGAGGAGTGATAAGATGAGTGGATTTAAAAAAGACATTCGTGCCGGATTTGAAGAACCACACTCACTAGAACAATTAAAGCATGAAATGGAGCAAAGCCTGTGGAATTTAAGAAAAGATTTGCGAAATGAAAATCGCTCGGAAACGGAAATGGCAATGATTAAAATTTCGCTGCTGTCACTATTTGAGGAACAAGCAAATAAATTGAGTAAAACTGAGCTTTCTGACTACCTTGCCGATTACCACAAAAGAGTCGAGCAGTTATTCGACAGGTATAGCTATAAATAAGACAAGCATCCTTGCGGGGATGCTTGTTTTTATTTGAGCAAAATTCGCTTGTATTCGCTGCGCTTCAGAGGTTTGGATACATACCCGTCAGCTTCTAGCTGATAAATAATGGTGGCAGCTGCATACACGCTAAAGGCATGATCAAGACCAAAGTAGTCTTGCAAAGCGGCGACGCTCACTTCCTCTTGAAAGATTTTACTGCGATTCGATAAGACAATAGGATAGACGTTTTTAACGATTTGCTTTGAAATTTCGAGTGTTAACATATTAAATCCCTCCCGTGTGAGTGTACATAACTAAAGGTATTCAGCACGGTGTACATTCATGAAAAAGGGAGCGATTACATTTTTAAAAGATAAAGAAAAGAGGAGTAAATGCCTATAAAATCAGATATTTTATCACTTTGTGGAACTTGTTTGAGAAGCTCAGTATTTTAGTGTATGACAAACATTTTCAAAAGTTCTATGGAATTATTAGGAGCAATTTAACCAAATCCACATATCTTAAAGTATAGCAAATGGAGGTGAAACACATGGGATACTACGGAGGTTACGGATACGGTTGTGGTTATGGCGGCGGTGGCTGCGGCGGCGGTTTCGCTTTAATCATTGTACTTTTCATCTTATTAATCATCATCGGCGCTTCTTGCTTCGGCGGCGGCTGGTGCTAATTATTAAAAAATGAGGACGATGCAACATCCACACTTTATTTCTTCAACTATTTCTTCCACAAAAGGTCTCTTCGGAATGAAGAGACTCTTTTAGTTTACTATTTATAATAACGTGTACAAACTACATGTTAAAAAAATTTATGCGTAGCTCTACATAAAAAAAAGACTCTGACTGAAATCAGAGTCTTTTTACTACTTATGCTTTTTGAACGTTAGCAGCTTGAGGTCCGCGTTGACCTTCTTCAACGTCGAATGTTACAGCTTGACCTTCGTCTAAAGATTTGAATCCTTCGCTTTGGATTGCTGAGAAATGTACGAATACATCGTCGCCGTTTTCGCGCTCGATAAATCCGAAACCTTTTTCTGCGTTAAACCATTTTACTGTACCTTTTTCCATGAATGTTGCCTCCTCGTGTGCTATGCACACATTGTATTACTATCCTTGCTCATGATCAAAATCTTTAAGACGAAAGTATTCACCTATCGATTGTTGCCGAACAAAAATAATTCTTCTTATAGAATAGCAAAAGATAATGATAATTGCAAGGAATGAAGAAAATTTAACGAAGATGTTGTCTTCCTTTAACGAAAGAAAACGAAAATTATACGGCTGAAAATAAGTAAGAAAGAGCGTATCAGGTCACACTATCTCTATATATAAGAAGAAAGGGGTAGTCATATGTTTAAACAAAAAGCTGGAGAAAAACTGATTGAACTGCTAATTGAATGGGGCGTTGATCATATTTACGGCATGCCAGGAGACTCCATTAATTCAATTATTGAACCGCTTCGCAAAGCCCAGGATAAAATTAAATTTATTCAAGTAAGGCATGAAGAAGCGGGAGCTCTCGCAGCAGCTGCATATGCGAAGCTAACGGGTAAAATCGGTGTATGTACGGCTATTGCCGGACCGGGAGCAATTCATTTACTAAATGGCTTATATGATGCCAAATTAGACAAAGCGCCCGTTTTAGCACTTACGGGGCAAGTAGAATCAGATCTCATCGGCAGCGATGCGTTTCAAGAAATTAATTTAGAGAGAATGTTCGATGATGTGGCTGTATATAACCAGCGAGTCATGTCCGCTGAGCAGCTTCCGACTGTTGTTAATCAAGCGATTCGAACAGCGTATGCTAAAAAAGGTGTGGCTGTGCTAACCATTCCCGATGATATTCCTCGTTTCGAAGTTGGATCAGAAGCACGAGAAACATCAAGCATCATTGTCAAGCAAGACATTTTCCCCCATAGAGAAGATCTTGAAAAAGCAAAAGATTTGATTGGTAAAGCGGAAAGTCCGGTTATCCTAGCCGGTCGAGGCACACATGAAATGAGAGAAGAGCTGCTTGCATTTGCAGAAAAAATCGCAGCACCGATTGTTCTTACGCTTCCTGGAAAAGGCGCAATACCGGATGAACATCCATATTGTCTCGGAGGACTTGGATTAATCGGGACAAAGCCAGCGTATGAAGCGATGCAAGAAGCGGATACGCTCATCATGATTGGGACATCTTATCCGTTTACAGGATTTTTGCCAGACCATGCGAAAACGATTCATATTGATATTGATCCTGCACAAATTGGCAAAAGATATCCTGTAGATGCAGGGCTTGCAGGAGAAGCGAAAGCAACGGTTCAGTGGTTTTTAGAAAACGTTGGCCGCTCAGAGCATCGCCAGTTTTTAGAGCAAAGTCAAGAACGTATGAAAAAGTGGTGGAATCAGCTTGATACCCAAGAAGCCAAAGAAAGTGTACCTATCAAGCCTCAGCGAGTGATTCGAGCGCTTCAGCACGTAGCGGATGATAACGCGGTCTTGTCTGTAGATGTAGGAAACGTCACAGTATGGATGGCGCGTCATTTTCGGATGACAAATCAGCAGTTTGTGATTTCAAGCTGGTTAGCCACTCTCGGATGCGGGCTGCCGGGCGGAATTGCTGGAAAAATTGCTTATCCCGAGAAGCAGGTGTTTGCGGTGTGTGGAGACGGCGGCTTTGCGATGACAATGGCTGACTTTATTACAGCTGTTAAATACAATCTTCCGCTAGTCGTAGTGCTATTTAATAATCATAAAATCGGCATGATTAAATTTGAACAAGAAGTAATGGGAAATGCTGAATTTGGGACAGATTTAACAAACCCGAATTTTGCTAGGTATGCAGATATCTGCGGAGGTGTTGGCTACCGAGTAGAAAAGGAAGACGAGCTGTTGCCGGCTTTTGAAAGTGCAGTTAGACAGAATAAACCGTGTATTATCGATGTAATCGTTGATGCAAACGAAGCGCCTATGCCAGCAAAAATAACGCTTGGGCAAGCAACAGGGTATGCCAAGCACATGGTGAAAGAATTGTTTCAAGAAGGCAAGCTAGATTTACCTCCTTTATAAAAAATAGGCTGTGACGAAAGTAGTTTAGTTGAAGAAAGATCCGAACGATGAATCGAGATTCTTGATGGAGAATCAACTTCGTTTGGGTTTTTTTTATTGGCATGGTGAATGTAGTTTTCATGTATTTCGTTGCTTCTAGCAGTTGATTGGAGAGCAAGGCGAAGACTCCTGCGGGAAAAGCGGAATAGGTGAGACCCCGCAGGAGCGTATGCGACGAGGAGGCTCACCGGCCGCCCGCGGAAAGCGAAGTCTTGCACGGAAATCAAATGCGGTGTACCAAGCAACCCATATGAGCTCATGTATCCCATTTGTTCGTCTTCAGATTGGACTGGTGTGGTTATGTCTCAATCTCTTTTTCATGGTGAAATTCATTCGATATGATTAACTATAAAATTATTATGTAAACTAAAATACCTAAAAATGAAAAATAGCTACTATTATAATTTTTGATAAAGTGGATGAGCAAAAAAATACCGAATTGGATGGTCTTTTTTTATAAAACTTCTTTAAGATAAGAGAGATAAAGGATAAACTACTAATAAGAAAGTTTAAATGTAAGGACTGACGCCGCATGAACTGGAAACCAGATCGCGCTAGCAAAAAAGCGATTTATAAACAAATTGCAGAATATATTGAAAGCTGTATTTCATCGGGAGCGTTTCCGCCGGATTCTATGCTGCCATCAGAACGAACGCTTGCTGCTGAGCTAAACGTGAACAGAAGCACGGTAGTAGCTGCTTATGAAGAACTGCAGGCACTTGGAATCGTAGAACGTAAAAAAGGAAGCGGCACGCGAGTTAGTTCGAGCATCTGGGGAATTTCCCGTAAACGTATTCCAAACTGGGGGAGATATGTAGAAGACGGTTCATTTTTGCCTAATTTACCGCTCGTACAGCGAATAAGAAGCGAAGCTTTGCGAACAGATTTTGTAAACTTAGCCAGCGGAGAATTAGCTCCTAGCTTATTTCCAAGTGAAGATTTTCAGCGAATATTAGCGGGCATGCCGTTTAATGAGCATTTAGGCTATGATCATCCTCACGGCAATGAACGTCTGCGTGACGCTATTGCTGCTCATGTTCATGAGTACCGGAAAATCTCCACCGATGCTAATTCCATTTTAATTACATCAGGTGCACAGCAAGCACTTCATTTGATTGTGCAGTGTTTGTTAAAACCAGGAGATGCAGTAGCGATTGAAGATCCGTCCTATAGCTATTCACTGCCGCTTTTTCAATCAGCAGGTTTACGAACGTTTTTGCTGCCTGTAGATAAAAATGGAGCCAATCCGGACGACTTAGTAGAATTACATAAAAAGCATCGCATTCGTATGGTTTTTTTAAATCCGTATTATCAAAACCCGACCGGTATTGTGTTATCAGAAGCGCGTCGAAAGCGGTTTTTAGAGCTTTCTTCAGAATACGGCATTCCGCTTATTGAAGATGATCCTTATTCACTCACGGCATTTGACGGAAATGTACATCAAACGCTGAAATCGATGGACGAGAACGGAAATGTCCTCTATATCAGCTCGCTTTCTAAAATTGTGGCATCGGGCCTTCGAATTGGCTGGATAGTAGGGCCAGAGCAAGTGATTCAGCGCCTGGCAGACGCTAAGCAGCAAATTGACTTTGGCCACAGCATCTTTCCGCAGTGGATTGCTTATCAATTCTTAGATTCTCCTACGTTTTCTTCTCATATTGAAAAGCTTAGACAAGAGCTCAAAAAGCAAGAGTATGCCCTGTCGTCGAGTCTGAACGAATTGCTCGGATCGAAAGTATCTTTCGATTCGCCTCAAGGCGGGATTCACTTATGGTGCAAAGTGAATCAGCCGGTCGATGACTATCGTCTATTGGAAGAATCGCTTAAAAGAGGAGTGGCTTTTGTCCCAGGAAGCGTGCTGAGTTCTCAAAGCGGAGCTATTCGCTTTACGTTTGGCAGAGGGAAAGAAGAGGTCATTCGAGAAGGAATTAAACGATTTGCGAGCGCCCTAGAGAGTCTGGAATAGCTATAAACATAAGTAAACGTGCCGGATAAAAGTTTTATTTTATTATTTCGTATAGATTGTTATGATCTTGTGCTATACTAAGAGTACCATTAACTTTACTTCTGTATTTGTACCGACTGGCCCTGTTGAAAAACAGGGCTTTTTTATGTTTGTACACAAAAAAACAGATCCTTTAAAGGATCTGTTTCTAATATGTTGTGTTTCTTATGCTTTTTGAACGTTAGCAGCTTGAGGTCCGCGTTGACCTTGTTCTACGTCAAATGTTACAGCTTGACCTTCGTCTAAAGATTTGAAGCCTTCGCTTTGGATTGCTGAGAAGTGTACGAATACATCGTCTCCACCTTCGCGCTCGATGAATCCAAAACCTTTTTCTGCGTTAAACCATTTTACTTTACCTTGTTCCATAATTGTTGCCTCCTCGTGCGGACTCGCACATTGTGGTACTATTCTTGCTCAAATCTAAAGACGAAAAGTGACAATACTCATACATCCCCACCGAACAAAAATAATTCTCTTACATCTTAGCAGAAATTTCCTATGTTTGCAAGCGCTTTATTTAAAAACCATTCGTATTTTTTAGACAAGTTTTTTATAAATCATGTCTAAAAAATGTCACATTTTGAACATTATAGAAAGGCTATTCTTTGTATTCGCTTTTACTGTAGTTATATAATAATGAAAATATGCTTTTTCTAAAGATAGACGACAAGCATAAGAAACGTACATACTGAGTGCTGAAATGGAGTGGTAAAGATGAAGGTGGGTTTAATTGGTTTAGGGAATATGGGATTACCGATGGCGGAAAATATGATAGAGGCGGGTCATGAGCTTGTTATTTATAACCGCACTGCTTCGAAGGCGGAAAGTCTTGTGAAAAAAGGAGCAAAGGTTGTGGAGACACCTGCTCAAGCAGCACAAGAAGCGAATCTTGTCTTTACGATTCTTTCAAATGACGAGGCTTTAGAAGAAGTAACGCTTTCAGAAGCCGGTGTACTTGCAGGCCTTCAAGAAGGTGGTATTCACGTCTCTGTGAGTACTATTAGCGTAGATTTATCCGAAAAATTAACAAGCGCACATGCTGCATCAGGACAGCATTTTGTTGCAGCGACTGTTTTAGGTCGCCCCGACGCAGCAGCAGCTGCAGCTCTCAAAGTAATAGTTGCAGGTAATAAAGAAGCAAGAGAGCACGCTTGGCCGCTGTTTGAAGCGATTGGTCAAACTATTTTCACTGTAGGAGACGAGCCTTACTTATCAAATGTAGCTAAGCTTGGCAATAATTTTTTATTAGTATCGATGTTAGAAGCTGTTTCTGAAGCAGTAGTCATGGTAGAACAGTATGGCATGCAAGCGGAAGAGTTTCTTGAAGTGGTTAATAGCTTATTTGCATCTCCTGTGTATAAAAATTACGGCAATTTAATTGCTAAAAGAGCCTTTGATCCAGCTGGATTTAAGCTGGAGCTTGGACTAAAAGATGTAAACTTGGCTATTGATGCAGCCAAAAAAGTGTCCGCTCCGCTTCCGTTAGGAGAGCTTGTGAAAGGTCATTATGAACAAGGAATTGAAAATGGCTGGGGTCATTTAGACTGGTCCGCTTTACTAAAAACAGTTGAAGCTCTAAAAAAAGGTAACTAAAAAGACGAAAAGGAGTGCAGCCAGTGAAAGCGAAAGGAAAGTGGGTATGGATTGTATCCTTGATTTCGATTATTTCGTGTCTGCTGTTTGCAGCAGGGCTTGGAATGTCTATTTATGATTATGTTAGCGCCTCAAAAGCTACTGTAAAAGAAATGCCAAAGCCAAAGCAAGAAACAAGCAGCAGTAACAAAAGTACAAAGAATTATACGATTGTCGCTTTAGGAGATTCACTGACAAGAGGAACAGGAGATGCAGCGGGAAAAGGATACGTTGGATATTTAAAAGATAATCTTGAAGAAAAAACGAAGAAGAAAATTCTCTTAAGTAACTTTGGAATAAAAGGTCAAACGTCTTCGCAGCTGGCAAGTCAAGTAAAGCAGCAGGAAATTCAGCGGCAGATTAAGTCTGCAGATACCGTGTTGATTACCATTGGAGGAAATGACTTATTTCAAGGCGGACAAACGCTGCAGAACTTAAATAAAAACAATATTCAAAAGCTAGAAAATGACTATTTAAAAAACGTAGACAGCATTTTAAAAAGCATCCGGTCGGCAAATAAAGACGCAACAATTTTTTTAATTGGTTTATACAATCCGTTTAGCAACCTGCAAGATGCAAAAACGACAACGGCTATTGTACGAGAATGGAATTACAAAAGCAGTGAATTAAGTGCTAATTATAAGCAAACTGTTTTTGTTCCGACCTTTGATTTGTTTCAGCTAAAGGTAGATGACTACTTATATACTGATAAGTTTCATCCTAATGCAAAAGGCTACAAGCTGATTGCAGAGCGTGTAGCATCGCTTATTACGTGGTAAGGGAGGGAATGATATGAGTGAAGTAACGCTTTCAGTAAAAGGACTGAAAAAAGTAATAGGAAAACGAGAAATTATCAAAAATATTGATTTTGAACTAAAAAGAGGCGAAGTGTTCGGCTTTTTAGGACCCAATGGAGCCGGTAAAACGACAACGATTCGAATGCTTGTCGGCTTAATTCGCCCGACCGCTGGTTCCATTTATATTTGTGGATACAGCGTATCGAAGCAGTTTACAAAAGCGATGGAGCATATCGGCTGTATTGTTGAAAATCCTGAGCTGTATCCATACTTAAGCGGCTGGGAAAATCTGCAGCACTTTTCACGCATGATTCCTTCTATGACAGAAGAACGCATTCATGAAGTGGTGGAATTAGTTGGCTTGCAAGAGCGTATCCACGATTTAGTTCGCACGTATTCGTTAGGTATGAGGCAGCGTTTAGGAATTGCGCAAGCGCTTCTCGGAAAACCAAAAGTGCTTATTTTAGATGAGCCAACAAACGGACTAGACCCTTCTGGGATTCGGGATATGCGTAAATTTATTCGCTTTTTAGCTGAAAGTGAAGGTCTAAGCGTCTTAGTATCGAGTCATTTACTGAGCGAGATTCAGCTAATGTGTGATCGAGTAGCGATTATCGCAAAAGGAGAAGTTATTCACACAGAATCGGTGAAGACCCTGTTAACTCAGCAAGAGCGTTTACTGTGGAAGCTAGATCCGCAGCCTGCAGGAATAGACGTTTTAAAACAAGTGACGGACTTTGTGCAAGTGCAGGGGGAGTACGTCACGACGTTTTATGAAGAAGCTGAAGTGGGAGAGTGGAACAAACAGCTCATTGCAGCAGGAGTAACGGTAAAAGAAATGAATCGAAAGCTTCCAACTCTTGAAGATTTATTTATCGAAATGACAGGAGGCGAATCGATTGATTAGTTTGGTTCAAAATGAAATGATCAAGCTCGTTCGAAAAAAGCGCCTGTTAATCGTTACGCTTATCATGGGAGTTTTGATTTCCATGTTTACCTATGCTCAGCTTCGCGAAACACAGCGCCTTCAAGAAAAGCTAGGAACGACCGATTGGCGCAGTACGCTGCAGCAAGAAATTATCGATACGCAAAACCGGCTGAGCGGAAGCCAAATTTCAGATGATTGGCGCAAGCAGCTTGAAATTCGCGTGGCGCAGCAGCAGTATTATTTAGATAATGATATCAATCCTTCGGAACCAGGGGCACCAACGTTTGTGCGAGGGTTCATTGAAAACGCCATTCAGCTTTTGCTGCCGCTAATGATTATGATTATTGCAGCGGATTTAGTGTCTTCAGAATACAGCTTGGGATCCATCAAGGTACTGTTGACGAGGCCTGTGAAACGGTGGAAAATTCTGCTTAGTAAATACATCACGCTCGTCATGTCCGTCTCGTTTTTAATTTTAATGTTTGGCGTTTTGTCGTATCTCATTTCTGGCGTTGTATTTGGATTTAAAGGCTGGACAGCGCCTATTCTTACGGGATTTAGCGTGCAGGGCAATGATTTGAATACAGCGGACGTTCATTTAATTTCGCAGTGGAGATATATTTTAATGGAGTTTGGCCTTGCTTGGTTTGTATCCCTGGTGGTTGGAACGCTTGCTTTTATGCTGTCCGTTTTAATTAAAAGTACAGCTGCGGGTATGGGTGTGATGCTTGCTTGTTTGATTGCAGGTACGATTTTAAGCAGCATGGTTTCTTCGTGGAATTCAGCTAAGTACTTGTTTATGGTCAATTTAAATTTAACTTCTTATCTGCAAGGCACAGCTCCTCCAATTGAAGGAATGACATTAGGGTTTTCCTTGGGTGTTTTAACCATTTGGGGACTTGCCGGGCTGCTCGTGTCTTTTCTGGTATTTACCAAAAAAGACGTGTACTAATTCCGTATAAGTTGACGATAATTAGGAACGTGCGTTATGATTGTGTTAACAAAAAATGCTGTTTTGCTCAAAGGGGAGTAGCTCTTGCAGTAAAGTCGTCATTTCGAGATTATTATCTCCGGCTTTATTGACAATGCAAATTGTTAGCGAGACCTTTGCCAATGTTGCCATTGGTAAAGGTCTGGATACAAACACCTTTACCACATGTGGTAAAGGTGTTTTTTGTTAGTTCAAAATGAGAGAGGAGCTTAAAAATGTCAAAACTATCGAGACTGTTAAAAAGCCCCGCTGTAAAAAAAGGAATAAAAAAAGCTGTACCCATTATTATGAAAGAGTTAAAAAAACGAAAATCGAAAAGAAGATAGCAGAAAAAAATAAGAAGGGTTGAGTGCTAAGTGAAAAAGTGGATGCTAGTCATATCAACTGCTGTTCTTTTTATGGTCGGCGGCTGTTCTTTTCTTGAAGATACAAGCAGTACGCTGAACTACGCAAACGATGCAAAAGATTACGTGAGTGAAGCACAAAAGTTTGCTGAAGAAATACCGCCTCTAGCGGAAAAGGCTGTTAATGACGATGAGGCAATAAAAAAGCTAGAGCAAAAGCTGCAGGAAATGAAAGGAAAAGCTGAAGAATTTAATCAAACAAAAGCTCCTGACATCGCTTCTGATGTGCACGATCAGCTTGTTCAACAAAACGAAAAAATCATTAGTGGAATTGAAGCGTATGAAGCCAATATAAAGGATGGCAGCTTCAATCCAGAAGCGCTAAAAAACAGTGAATTGTTTCAATCAATTCAAGATGTATCAAGTATTATGAAACAAATTAAAGAATTAGGTCAGTAAGAAAACGCGGCTGAGAAAAAAGTATGTTAACTAAAGAACATCCGAACGATGAATCAAGATTCTTGATGGAGAATCAACTTCGTTCGGATTTTTTATTTGTAGGGTGAACGTAGGTTTCATGTGTATAGATGCTTTAGCTTGGATTGATGTAGTTATCTCTTATGACTCAACCTCATTTTTTTCGTTATAAATGTAAAATTATATAAATATATCTATTTATTAGAAGGCAAAAACCTTCTCTTTCTTTTTTATATCTACGAAATTTTGTTAGAAGCTGTGACAAACTTAATGTCTGCTTTTCATATCCTATGTATAGTACATATATACACACCGCTTGAAATAAATTTTTTTTGAATTAAAAGAGGGCGTGGGAACGTTGATGTATTAGGTAATAAGACTCATTTAAAAAGGAGGGTTCATCCAATTAATAAAAACTATAGTCCTTTGTTTTAAAGAGAGAAAGTAAAAAAATTTTTTCGGTTTACAAAAAGTTAATAAAACGCATACAAATCGTTTACTAAAAAATCAAAAAATTTACATCCTTTATAAATCTTTTCTGCTATACTATTTTTGAACAGTTGCTAGATTTATAGCGATGATAACTTACTTGAAAGGTGAATGGTAGATGAAAAAGAACAAAAGTAGTAAAACGAAAAAAATCCTATCCACATCACTGGCACTTTCTCTATTATCAATGCCTCTTTTAACTACACAGGCAGGAGCGGAAGAACGTCACCCTGGACAAAGCTCACAGCAAAGCAAGCATCAAGGCCACAATAAAAAAGATGCGCTTGTGAACATACGCCTGATGGAAACAACCGATGTTCATACGAATCTATTAAACTATGATTATTTCAAAGACGCCCCTTATGAAAAAGTAGGTTTAGCTAAAACCGCTACTTTAATCAAAAATGCTCGAAAAGAAGTAAAAAACAGCTTATTAGTAGATAACGGAGACCTCATTCAAGGAACTCCTCTAGGCACGTATAAAGCTAAGATTGACCCGCTGAAAAAAGGCGAAGTTCATCCTGTATTTAAAGCAATGAATCAGCTGGATTATGATATTGCAACACTTGGAAATCATGAGTTCAACTATGGATTAGACTTCTTAACAGAAGCGTATAACGACGCGAACTTTCCTTACATAAATGCCAATGTTTACGTTGATGATCATGACAACAACCCGAAAAATGACAAAAATAAATTTACGCCGTATAAAATTATGAATAAAAAAGTCGTTGATGAAAACGGTAAGAAACGAACGATTAAAGTTGGTTTCATTGGCTTTGTGCCTCCTCAAATTAACGATTGGGATAAAGCAAACCTTGATGGAAAAGTCATTACAAAAGGCATTGTAGAAACAGCCAATAAGTACATTCCAGAAATGAAGAAAAAAGGTGCGGACGTAGTTGTCGCGATGGCTCACTCTGGGTTTAGCAGCAACAAGCAAAACACGGAAGATGTCATTTACTCATTAAGTGAAGTAAAAGGCATTGATGCTATTACGTTTTCACACACCCATAAAGTCTTCCCTGCTAAAACGGAAGCTTCGCTAGACGGTTTGTTCCTCGGAACAGATAAAAAACCTCTTCCTGGCGTTGATAATGCAAAAGGAACAATCAACGGCGTTCCGGCTGTTCAAGCAGGTTACGGCGGAGGGTCACTTGGCTTAATTGACCTAACGTTAAAAGAAGAAAAAGGAAAGTGGAAAGTAGTAAGCTCTCAATCGTCCACGCGTGAAACGTATAAAGACGTAAAAGACGCGTCAGGAAAAACGGTTACGCAAAGTACGGTAGAACCGGATAAAGGTGTTGTTAAAGCGGTTCAAAAAGATCACGATGCAACGGTTAAATATGTGAACACACCAATTGGTAAAACGACGGATGATATTCACAGCTATTTTTCTCTTGTGCAAGATGATCCATCTATTCAAGTGGTAACAAACGCACAAAAAGATTACGTAGAAAAATATGTTTCTCAAAACAAGCCGGAATATAAAGACCTGCCGATTTTATCAGTGGGAGCACCTTTTAAAGCAGGAAGAAACGGCGTTGATGAATATACGGAAATTAAAAAAGGGGATTTAACGATCCGAAGCGCTGGCGACCTGTATCTATATGACAACACGTTAAAAGCGGTTAAAGTAAAAGGTTCTGTTGTAAAAGACTGGATTGATATGTCTGCGGGTAAGTTTAATCAAATTACACCGAACAAAACAGAAGAGCAGGAATTATTAAACCCAAGCTTCCCTGTTTATAATTTTGACGTCATTGACGGCGTTCAATACCAAATCGACGTGACAAAACCAGCAAAATACGATGTGAATGGAAACGTGATTCACGCAGATTCAAGCCGAGTTGTTAACTTAACGTATAACGGTAAACCAGTTGACCCGAATCAAGAGTTTATCGTTGTGACAAATAACTACCGAGCTGGCGGAGGCGGAAACTTCCCTGGTCTAAAAGGAAGCGAGCTTGTAGTTGATTCAGCGGATGAAAACCGTCAAATTCTAATGGACTACATCACCGAACAAAAAGAAATTACGCCTACAGCTGACGATAACTGGTCCATTGCACCAATTAACGGAACGGCTAACGTGACGTTCACAAGCTCACCGCGCGGAGAAAGCTATTTAACTGAAGGAAGCAACATTACGTATACAAATAAAACGGACGACAAAGGATTCGGCATTTACAAAATTAATTTAAACGGCGAATCAAAAGATAATACGAAGATTCAGCTGTTGGGCATGAACGACCTGCACGGTCAGCTCGATACAGATACACAAATTAAGTCAAATGGCCAAACGCTGTTAGCTGGAAATATGAAATATACAGCAGCGGCTATTCGTAAACAAGAAGCTGAAAATCCAAATACGCTTTTAGTTCATGCTGGAGATATGATTGGCGGAAGCCCGTTAGTTTCAGCGCTGTTTCAAGACGAGCCAACGGTCGAAGTGATGGAATCGCTTGGATTTGATGTAGGGACGCTTGGAAATCATGAGTTTGATGAAGGTATTGCTGAGCTTCACCGTATGATTGAAGGTGGAGATCATCCAAAAGGAACAGAAGGATACGACGGCATGAATTTTCCGGTGATAGCGGCAAATGCTTATGATAGGTCAACTAATAAATTAATTACAGAACCTTATGCAATAAAAGAAGTAGGCGGTAAAAAAATCGGCTTCATCGGCGTTGTAACACAAGAAACGCCAAGCATGATCGTTCGTAAAGGAAATGAAAACTTAGAAATTACGGACGAAGCAAAAGCGATTGATAAATATACGGCAGAGTTGAAAAAGCAAGGTATTAAAGCCATTGTGGTACTTGCTCATAATCCATCTAATCAAAATGGAACTTCTACCGAGTTTGATGCAGCAGATATCGCTAAAAAAGTTGACGATGAAGTTGACGTGATCTTTTCAGCTCACAATCACGTATACAATAACAAAGTAGTAGATAACAAACTAATTGTTCAAGCTTATTCATACGGTTCAGCGTTTTCTGATGTAGATGTTGAAATTGATAATACGGGTGACATTGTGAAAAAAGATGCAAAAATTGTGACTGTATATCAAAAAGACTATACGCCAGATCCTGAAGTTTCAAAGATTATGCAAAAATATGAAGACTTAGCGGCACCTATTAAAGCAGAAGTGGTTGGGAAGTCATCTACTGATTTAGCAAAAGGCTATCCGTCTAGCGGGCCAACAGGCGATATCGCGCTTGGAAACTTAATTGCTGACGGTATGAAAGCAGAAATGAACGCTGACTTTGCGTTAATGAATGGCGGAGGCGTTCGTTCACAGCTTGATGCAGGTGACGTGACATACGGCGATTTATTTGCGATTCAGCCGTTTGGCAACGTCTTAAATAAAGTAAAGCTAAGCGGAGCGGATTTAGAAACGGTGCTGAATAACCAAATTACCTCATCCGGACTCGACTTTCATGTTGCAGGCTTTAACTATACGTGGGACAGTAGTACTAATAAAGTAGTCGATATCACGCTTCCAGATGGAAGTAAAATTGACAAAGAAAAAGAATACACGGTAGTAGTGAATAACTATATGTACGGAAATGAAAAATATGGTATTGGCGCACTTTCTTCAGATATGGAAGTGGGACCAGAAGATTTACAAGCAACGGTAAACTATATTAAAACACTTGAGAGCCCGTTTGAATACAAAGCTGAAGGCCGTATTCGAAACGTGGCAGATGCTAAAACAGCTGAACAGCAAGAACCTGCTTTGAAAATAGCTCAATAAGCCAAAAAAGACTGTCTCATAACTCGGATTTCCAGTTTAGAGACAGTCTTTTTTAGTAGATTATCTTCACTTTCAAACTTTAAATCAATTAATTTATGTCACAACAGACCCCTTAATTTTTGAAACAATCACCAGATTGTGGTATTCTTTCCTTGGAAAGAAGATTTACGTAAACGTTAAAAGTGGTATGAAAATTTCACTATTTTTTCATTTATCTGAGCTATGATATAGAGCTATATAGAACCTGAAATAGAATATGTTCGTTACAGTAAAGGAGTAAATAAAAGTGGCTATTAATCTACAAAAAGGTCAAAAAATTGATTTAACAAAAGGAAGAGAAGGCCTATCTTCTATTACAGTTGGATTAGGATGGGATCCTGTAAAAAAACGCAGCTTTTTTGGCTTCGGAGGAAACGGACCAAGTATCGACTGTGATGCATCTGTTCTTATGCTAAATTCAAACGATAAGCTTGTAAGTAACTCAGCTGTTGTGTATTTTGGAAATCGTCACAGTAACTGCGGGAGCGTTAAGCATTCAGGCGATAACCTTACCGGAGCAGGTGAAGGAGACGATGAACAAATTTTTGTTGATTTAAAAAAGGTTCCTGGAAACGTACATAAACTTGTGTTTGTGGTCAACATCTATCAGTGTGTTGAGCGAAACCAAGATTTCGGTATGATTAAAAATGCGTTTATTCGCGTTGTAGACAGCGCTAAAAACGAAGAGCTTGTCTACTTTAATCTATCTGAAGATCATTCAGGAGCAACCGCTCTATTTGCAGGTGAAATTTACCGAGACGGGAATGAATGGAAGTTTTCAGCAACTGGAGATGCAACGAGAGATACTGGATTAGGAGAAATTGCAAATAAATATACAAAATAAACAACTTGAAAAGAGGGAAACGAAATGGCTATTAATCTTTCAAAAGGACAAAAAGTAGATTTAACAAAAACGAATCCAGGATTAACAAACGTAGTAGTAGGCCTTGGATGGGATGTAAATAAGTATGACGGTGGAAACGATTTTGATTTAGATTCATCTGTCTTTTTATTAAACGGAGCGGGAAAATGCGCTTCAGAATCTGATTTTATTTTTTACAACAATACGACGGGTGCAAACGGAGCGGTTGAGCATACCGGAGATAACCGTACAGGCGTAGGTGAAGGAGACGATGAGCAGGTTCAAGTAGATTTGAAAAATGTGCCTCAATCTATTGAACGTATTGCGTTTACCATTACGATCCATGAAGGGGAAGCACGCGGTCAAAACTTTGGCCAAGTAAGCAACGCCTACGTTCGTATTTTAAATGCAACAAATGACGAAGAGTTAATTCGTTATGATTTAGGTGAAGACTTCTCGATCGAAACAGCGGTCGTGGTAGGCGAGCTGTATCGACACGGTGGAGAATGGAAGTTCAATGCTATTGGCAGCGGCTATCAAGGCGGCTTAGCGGCACTTGTAAACGACTTTGGTTTAAACGCCTAATCATTAAAGTAAGAAAATGTACGGAGGATGTTTTTATGTCAATTTCTTTATCAAAAGGTCAGCGCATTGACCTAACCAAAACGAACCCAGGCTTAACAAAAGTAATAGTAGGTCTTGGGTGGGATACAAATAAATATGCTGGGTCTCAGGACTTCGATTTAGATGCATGTGCATTTTTAGCCAATAAATCAAGCCAAGTTGTAAATGACGAAGAGTTTGTTTTTTACAACAATTTAAAAAGTCCAAACGGAGCTGTGGAGCATACCGGTGACAACCGTACAGGTGCAGGAGATGGAGACGATGAGCAAATCGCCGTTGATTTTTCTCTTCTTCCTGACCACGTTGAAAAAATCGGAATTAGCGTCACCATTCACGATGCAGATACTCGCGGACAAAACTTTGGACAAGTATCCAATGCGTTTGTTCGTCTTATTGACGCCGAAACAAATGAAGAAGTGCTTCGTTATGATTTAGGCGAAGATTTTTCAATCGAAACAGCTGTTGTGGTGTGTGAGCTATACAAGCACGGAAACGACTGGAAATTTAATGCCATTGGCAGCGGTTTTTCTGGCGGATTGGCCGATCTTTGCCGCAACTACGGGTTATCCGTATAAAAAAGGCATGCGATAAATGAAAAAGAAAGGGTGCTTTAACGAGTACCCTTTCTTTTTAGCATGTATATGTCTGAAAAGAAAGGAGCTGTAAGGTGTGAGTAAATTAATTGATCCTCATATGATTAATCTTAACGAGCAGGATGGAACTTCTCTTTTTTCTAAAGATGTTTCTCTGCGAGGTGACTTTGTACAAAATGAGCAGCAAACTACCTATAAACAAGTGGCAGGCAGATATTTAGGCACTCATCTTGATGCGGACGAGTACGCAGCTTTTCTTTATGAACTTGCGCATTCATCACCATCAATTATTGTCTTGCAAGATAAGCTTGATAAGTCCATTTCTAATGATAGATTAAAAGAAGTACAAACGATCCTTAAAATTAATCAAGAAGAGCGCGGCCTTTCTGTCAATCGGCTATTTGCTTTTTTAGAAGGAAAAAAGCTGATCGTGAAGTCAGAAAATCCCGCTATACATAGGAGAGTACGTGAAAAATTCATTGAAACGTTAACGTGTTTTAAAGAACAGCACGCAGAGGGCTTTATGGACGGGCATTTTCAACGCGTATTAATCGATTTAATAAAGTGGCAGTGGAATAATCTAACACCTTGGCTGCTGGATAAAGCATTTCCAGAGCACGCGCCTCGCATCATGTGGTACGGAGATGCAAATAAAAGCGAGCAGTATTTTCTCTATTATTTAATTTTACTAGGCTTTGACGTCCTTACCTTTCATCCAGAAGGAAAAGATAATTTAAAAGAAGTAGATAAAAATCAGCATTTAACAACGGTTTATACGTTTTCTTCTACTAGCTCGCTTGTACCTTTTCCAAAAGATAAACCGGTTCGAAAAGGTACGGTAGCATTTAGAGCGTCTCAAGAAATTGAGCAAGTGCTTCATTCAGAGGAGTCCATGCTGTATAAACCGTGGCAATTTCGTTCGTATTTTCCAACTTCAGTTACTCTCAAAACGACGTATGATGAAATCTTTTTATTAATGAGAGAACGGGCGTTTATTCGTCCTAATTTTGAAGTGTCAAAGCCATATGTACACGTGCCGGTCTTGTTTTCAAAAGTACTTGGTATTTCTAAAAACCGAAAAGAGTACTGGAGTAAAGTGCATGAGCTCATGCAAACGGAAAATGAGTTAGCTCTGACGATTGATTCTGTTCCTTTTGCCAAAAAAATAGAAGGAAATAATCACTTTCACTATCAAGGAGCTCTCGGAAGTGATGGCACGCTCAGTCCTGATAAAATGATTGAAAGCAACTGGTGGCGCTATAAAGAGTTGCCTATCGGGCTTCAGCAAGGGCTAGCTGCAGCTATTTCCAGGTACTGTGCACATTCAAAGCTTCTTCGGTTAGATCATGAAGATGCGTATCAGCATCAAATGTACTTGTTTAATCAGTCTTTGAAGCTTCCAAACAACGTGCTTCGCATGCTTCAAAAGTTTGATTATACGCAGCATGTACCCCGTCTCATTATTTATCATGGAAATGAACGAGAAGCGTTTACGCGTGAAGATGCAGCTTTACTGCTTCTATTAAATGAATTCGGCGTTGATATTGTTCTCTTTAATCCAACCGGTCAACTGGATATAGAAGCGTTCGTCGAAGAAAAGTATTTCGATATGCACTGGCTAGAAGATATTAGCTTTAATGAAGAATTCAAAGAGCCGTCGCTCATTCAAAAATGGTTAAAACGAATCTTTTAAAGAAAGAAGGGTTTTTAAATGGCAACAAATGAATTACAGCCTTTAGATTTAAATGAAGCCGAAGAAGTTTTAGAAACAAAGCCTAACGAAGTAAAAGCAAAACTGCGAGAAGAGCCAGAAGTACGTCGCTTGGCAGAACAAATTGATTATAAAAATCAGCTGGCTTTACTTGAGTATGGGAAAGAAACAGCTAATGAAATTTCCTCTTTTTCCGGAAAAGTGCTTAGTACAATTAAATCGTCTAGCATGGAAGAATCAAGTCAATTATTAAAGCAGCTTGGAAAGATTATGGATAAATTTGATGCAAAGGATTTTGTTGAAGATAAAGGGTTTTTCTCTAAGCTTTTTAAACGCGGTCAAAAAATAGTAGACAAGCTGTTTCAAAAATATGAGACGATGGGCTCTGAAATTGATAAAGTATATGTTGAAATCACAAAATATGAAACCGAAATGAAGCACTCAACCACAACACTTGAACAGCTTTACGAGCAAAACTATCAGTATTATATGGAGCTTGAAAAATACATTGTAGCGGGCGAAGTGAAAGTAGAAGAGTTAAAACAAGAGCTAAAGGTGCTTGAAGAAAGAGCGTCGAGTGGAAATCAGCTGGCGGCAATGGAGCTTCAAACCTTAAAAAATGCGGTTGAGCTGATGGAGCAGCGATTATATGATTTAGAAATGGCAAAACAAGTATCTTATCAATCTGCTCCTCAAATTCGCATGCTGCAGCGAGGAAATGCAAAGCTGATCGGAAAAATCAATTCTGCGTTTATTACAACGATTCCCATTTTTAAAAATGGACTCATTAACGCCATTGCAGCAAAGCGTCAAAATTTAGTAGCCGAGTCGATGAACGAATTAGACAAACGTACAAATGAACTGCTCATTCGAAATGCAGAAAATATTTCACAGCAAAGCGTTAAAATCGCTAAAATGTCCGGTGCCCCTAGCGTAAAAGTAGAAACGATGGAGCAAACGTGGAATATTATTATGAAAGGAATGCAGGAAACAAAAGCAATTGAAGAGGAAAATAAACGCCTTCGTGAAGAAGGACTTGTTCGCTTGGAGCAATTTCAAGAAAACTTCAAGGCGCTTGAACATAAGATGTAACGAAAAAGCGGGAATCTTTACGATTCCCGCTTTTTTTGCCTATACGTTTGCCGGAAGTCTTAACCATAAGCGATTAGCGAAAAGCGTGAAAGGGTATCAGATATAAAAGAAGTATTATCCAAAATAAGATAGTTATTTCCAGAAAGCGTTTGTACACTTTTATGCTTTTTTTCGAATTTGTTTAAACAATCTTTTATAATTTAAGTTAAAAACTTAAAAAAATTAATCTTTTTAAGTTTTTTTAGTGGTTTTTAGTTTTTCTTTGCGCTACAATTAGCTCATATTAAAGTAAAAAAGGAGGGTATTTCATTGTATCAAGAACAGCGCATGAGTGCGATTGTTGAATACCTTCATACACACCGTACGATTACGTTAGACGAAATTTGCGATATGTTTACCGTTTCAAAAGATACGGCGAGGCGTGATTTAGTCAAGCTTGAAGAAAACGGCGAGGTTATGAGAGTTAAAGGCGGAGCGACGCTATCGTCAAGTCATATCATTGATTACAGTGAACGGACGCCTACCAAAGCGAAAGAACAAATTGCTAAAGAAGCAGCTTCGTTAATGTCGGAGGGGTATGACGTGCTTTTAGATACGTCTTCTACTATCGCACTGATGGCGAAGTATATGGATGTAAAGCATGTAACCGTTATTACGAATTCCATCGATAATGTGGATTTGCTCGATCAATATACAGCGTGTGATACGTTTTTGCTGCCGGGCAAGTTTAACGGGAAAAACCGTAACGTCACCGGGCCAAGAACGATTTCTACGTTGCAGGAATACAAAGTAGATCAGCTGTTTTTAGGTACGTGCGGCGTTGGTGCAGATGGTATTACATCTCCAAGTGAAGAAGAAGCGTTTTTAAAAAGACAGATGATTCAATGCGCAAGACAAGTGATTATGCTGGCGGATCATACAAAGTTTGAACGTGAATTTTTACATCGAGTATGTGATATGAGCGACATTGATATCCTAATTACAAATAAAGCGCCAGAAGCGGATGTAAAAGAAAAAATAGAACAAAATCAAGTGCAGCTTATCGTAACAGATTTTGATAAAGGAGAGGAAACACAATGAAGAAAATAAAAGTAGGATTAGTAGGATACGGATTTTCAGCAACGGTCTTTCACACGCCGCTTTTAAGCGTGTTAGACGAATTTCATATTTCAAAGGTAATGAGTTCAAATCCTAAAAAAGTAAAGAGTGACTTAGAGGATGTTGAAGTAGTGAGCAATCTATCTGAACTTCTAGAAGATGACAGCATTGATTTAGTTATTATTACAACGCCTAGCGGCATGCACTATGAAATGGTAAAAGACGCACTACGCGCAGGTAAGCACGTAATTGTTGAAAAGCCGATGGTCGTATCAGAAAAAGAAGCAAATGAATTAATTCAATTAGCAAAAGAACAAGGTGTTCAACTAAGCGTCTATCATAACCGTAGATGGGATAATGATTATTTGACGGTGAAACAGCTGATTGAAGAAGGGAAATTAGGCGACGTTAAAATGTATGAAGCTCATTTTGATCGCTATCGTCCAGCTGTTCGAGACCGCTGGAGAGAAAATGAAGGACCTGGGTCAGGAGCGCTTTACGATTTAGGATCTCATTTAATCGACCAAGCCTTACACCTTTTTGGAATGCCTGAATTTGTTCAAGCTGATGTGTTTGGGCAGCGAGATCATGCACGTACGGATGATTACTTCCACGTAGTGCTTGGATACGGTTCTCTTCGCGTTATTTTACATTCAAGCGCCATTGTGCCAAGCAACGGGCCTCGCTTTCAAGTTCATGGAACAAAAGCAAGCTATATCAAATACGGGATTGACGGCCAGGAAGATATGCTAAGAGCCGGCAAGAAGCCTGTGGACGATACGTGGGGAGCAGATCATCCTGAACACTACGGTAAGCTGACAACTGGCGAAGGCGAAACGAAAGAAATTCAAACGCTGCACGGTTCTTATGTGACGTATTATCAAAAAATTGCCCACAGCCTGCTTCGAGGAGAAGAACTTCCGGTTTCAGCAGAAGAAGCTCGTGACGTGGTTAAAGTTATTGAAGCGGCATTTGAAAGCAGCAAAGAAAAACGAGCGGTTTATTTTAACTAAGGAGCGAGAAACAGTGAGTAATCATTCGGCAGAGACGCTGCTTGAAAAAGTAGTTCAACAGGAAAAAGAACTGATCTTTCATCAATTTACAAATGACCAGGCTTTACAGATCGGAACGGCCATTATTAATGAAGCGAAAAGCAAAGGTAAGGCAGTAACCGTAAGTATTAAACGAAATGGTCAAACTCTCTTTCAACATGCGATGGAAGGGGCTATTCCCGATCATGAAGAATGGATTAAACGAAAATCAAACACCGTTCTTCGTCACCATCACAGCTCGTATTATATGAAGCTGTACTGCGAGTTAAAAGATCGTTCTTACGCGCAGTTTTACGCAGCGAATCCTCAGGAATTCGAAGCAGTAGGAGGGTCATTTCCAATTTCGGTTAAAAACGTCGGCGTAATTGGAACCATTACCGTATCAGGTATGTCGCAAGAAGAAGATCATGCACTTGTGGCAGATACGATTCGTAGCTTTTTGCAATAAAAATAAGCGGACTTCGTTGGAAGCCCGCTTATTTCATTAAAAGATGAGTGGCGATAAGGCGTGTGTTTTTTCTACATACATAAAAGCATCATATCGTTTTGACAAGCGAGAAGGAACATAATTTCCGTATTGTTCAATCTCTGGGTCGTATACAACACCAATGGCGCGGTGGCCTATCGTTGAATGAAAAAATGTTCGGTTTTCCTCTGTGAACATGAGATATTGATCAAAAGCACCTGCTCGGTGAATGGCATCTTCCCAGCTTCCTTCTATAGCTGGAGGAACGGTTAATTCCTGATGAGGATTACCCCAGCTATCAGAAGCAATGACCGTGCCGTGATGAGTTCCGAATCCGACGGCGTAAACATGCTTCTGTCCGTATTCTTCACGGGTAAGCTGACCTACATTCACCATGCCGCTGCTTTTCATGTCCGTTGCTCTTGCATCTCCGATGTGAGTGTTATGCTCCCATACAATTCCTTTAGCGCTATCTTTATAGTAAGCTTGAATATATTTTAAAGCTTCTACCATATGACGATCGCGAATATTCCACGATTCATTGTCGTTAGTAATCATCGTATGATAGTAAGCTTCAGCATTGCTTGCTACCAGCGCATTTACCTGCATACTAAGCGCAGCCTCAGGCTCATGAGTATAGGTATCTTTTTTTTGCTGAATGGTTTGTAAAAGCTCTAAGATTTCTAACATGCAGTTTTTTCCGTAAAGGGCAGAAGAAATTCCGTACATCTGTGCTTCGCGATGAAAAGGTTCAAAGCATTCAAAGGCTTTTTTCGCTTTCTTTGCATCAGGAGCGTGGTTGTTTTCTAAGTACTCAATAATAGCTTCCATCGATTCCCACAGGCTGTATACATCTAAGCCGTAAAAACCTACTTTTGGCTGATGTGCTGGCAAGTTGTTGTTATAATCACGAAGCCATTCAATCAATTCTTTTATTTCTTGATTGGCCCACATCCATGAAGGCCAGCGGCTAAAAGATTTTAAGACATCTTCGGCATTCGCGTATTGAGTTGTATATCCTTTAATATAGCGATTAACTTCAAAACACGAAGGCCAGTCTCCTTCCACTGCTATAAAGGAAAAATCATGATGCTGAATTAATTCTTTCGTAATAGCTGCTCGAATTTCGTAAAATTCAGATGTGCCGTGAGATGCTTCTCCGAGAAGTACGTATTGAGCGCGGCTTGCTGTGTTAATAAGCGGCAGTAAGTCATCGACATCAGCAAAAGGCATAGAATGTTTTTTAATGGCTTCTATCATTTGAATGGTTTTTAGCATACGACCACCTTATGTTTAAGAAATGGATAGCAAGAGCTTGAGACAGCAAGTCTTGCTACCAGTTAACGGGTTTTTATTTTTATGAATTACCTGCTAAAGTGCTTAATAGCAGAATCATTTAAAGAAAAATCTTCTTTAGTAAGCGCCGTTTGATTCTGTGTTTCGCATTCTTTAGTAGGGTGCTCTTCTTTTTTAGAAACAGTAGAAACTTCTTCGTTATTTTCATACGTGTGGTTTGTTGACATTATGTTTCACCTCTTGTATCTAGTGTTTGAGGTACAGAAAATAAAATAAGAAGAAATATCAGGAATACATTGAAAAGAAAAGTATACGCTTTAAATTATTTGAACTCATGCAAGAAATTGTCTACACTAAACACTGATACATAAATCGAGTGAGGAGAACGTGAAGAGTTTATGAAGTTGATTTCCTGGAACGTAAATGGCATTCGCGCGTGTGTGCGAAAAGGATTTTTAGATTATTTTCAAGAAGTGAATGCGGATGTATTTTGTATTCAAGAGACGAAGCTGCAGGAAGGACAAATTGATTTGCAGCTAGAAGGATATTATCAGTACTGGAATTACGCCGTGAAAAAAGGCTATTCTGGAACGGCTGTTTTTACCAAGCAAAAGCCTTTATCCGTTTCATACGGTGTCGATAAAGAATCGGAAGACGAAGGACGTATTATCACGCTTGAGTTTGAACAATGCTATGTAGTAAATGTGTATACGCCAAATTCTAAAAGAGACTTAGCAAGGCTTGAAGAAAGGCTTCAATGGGAAGACGATCTGCTCGTGTACTTAAACAAATTAAATAGCCGTAAAGCGGTGATTTTGTGCGGAGACTTAAATGTAGCACACGAAGAAATTGACTTGCGTAATCCGAAGCCAAACCGAGGGAATTCTGGTTTTACTATAGAAGAGCGAGGGAAAATGACGACGCTTCTTGCTAGTGGATTTCTTGATACATTTCGCTATTTATATCCGAATCAAGAAGGATCCTATACCTGGTGGTCATATATGAACAAAGTGCGAGAACGAAATATCGGGTGGCGCATTGATTATTTTATCGTATCGGAGAGAATGAAAGACGTTATTCAAGAAGCTGCTATTCATCCGCATGTAATGGGAAGCGACCACTGTCCTGTGATGCTAGAATTAAATGTACCCCATCTATGATATCTTTCTATATAATAGAAGAAAAACGGAAAAAAGGTTGGTTCACGCGAACGGTTGCGGTATAGTAAACATATTAAAAAGTACAGAATGTTTCATGAGATAAAGGGGGAGACAGAGGTGAAGCGAGACTCGCTGCAAACCATTGAGCACGAAATTGCGCTGCTTGTTCGTCTAACAACGACGCACAGTCCCAAGCTTGGAAGCTTGGACCGGTCTGAATATTTACTGTTAAGCGAGCTAGATCAGCGCAGTCCGCTGGGGATTAATGCATTAGCTGAAAATTTAAAACTGAGCTTATCGACAGCTAGCCGGCAAGTATCTGCGCTTGAGACCAAACAGTTTGTTCGCCGCTTTCCGAGTCCAGAAAATGGGCGGATTAGTTTAATTGAAATGACTGATGCAGGGAAAGATATTTTACAGCATGTACAAAGCAAGCGTAAACAAGCCTATGCTGAAGTATTAGAAGATTGGTCGGAAGAAGAGGTTTTAGTACTGGAAAAAAGTTTATCACGCTTGAATCTCGATTTTAAAAGATGGCGCAGTAATGGATGTTAAAGCGAATACATATAGATGAACAAAAAGGCTATTGAAAAATAGTCTTTTTAAGTTGAAACAAAGAAGTTGATTTCTTCTTTAAAAGATGTATAATATGTAGTGCTGCTATAACTTGCATGATACAACTTGTACAATAAAATATGTAAGGAATTGTTAGTCTTATGAAAAGAATTTAATAAAAGGAGGAATAAATATGAGTCAGAATAATCCAGCAGTAGCCTCCGACAAACAAGGTTTAAGCGTACCTAAATACTTAATTATGGCGATTTTAACGCTATTTTCAATTGGCCCTCAGTATTTTTTGAATTTATCCTACACGGTCAATCAAGTATTAATTCAAAATCGATTTGATGCGAGTACACAAAGCTTACTATTGCCATCTATTATTTCTAACTTGGCATTTGGACTTGGAGTACCTATTGGTCCGATGCTGACGAAAAAATATGGCGTGCGTAAAGCATACTTAACGTTCGTTTTAGTCTTTTTAGCAGGTTCGATTATCAACGTTTTTTCCGAAAACGTTGCGTTTTTATCCCTTGGTCGTCTGATTCAAGGCTTAAGCTCAGGAATGCTGTTTTTAACCATTATTCCAGCTGCGCTGATTTCGTTTCCGAATAAAATCCGAAACTTCTTTTTAGTCTTAGCGATCGGCGGACTGTTCGGTTCAACGGCGATTGGAGCCTTTTTAGGTGCTGTATCTCTTAGCATGGATAATTGGCGCTGGGTTTTTGTTTTAGGAATAATAGCTTCTCTTGTCTGTCTGTTTATTGGGTATAAGGTATTACCTGCTCATGATCCAACTCAGCAAGAAGACCGTCCAGTGGATAAGAAAAGTATCTTTATTCTTAGCCTTATTATGATTTTATTAGTTTATCCACTGTATGAACTAAGATACGAAGGATTTGCTTCTATCCAAGTGTGGCCGTTCTTACTAGCTGCAGCAGGATTAGTTGTCATTTTTGTCTTAGTTGATTTAGCGGCTGAAAATCCGTTAGTACCATTAAAATCACTGCTAGCCGTAAAACCAGTTGCGGGTACAATTATGGCCATTGGCGGTCATATGGCGTATATTCTAGCCATTGCAGGTATTAATGGCGTCATGCAAAATGTGCAAAATGCATCGTACACCACGCTTTCTTATTTTTATTTATACTTTTTTGTTGGGGTACTGATTTCAGCATTTACAACGACATTCTTATATGACAAATTTGGTCCAGGTTACCTTGGAGCAATTGGATCACTTCTTATTGTCATTGTAGGATTTAGCTGGGTGAACGTATCAGCTGATACATCACTAGTAAGTTTATATGTTCACATTATGCTCTTTGGTATGGGTGTTAGTATGGCACTGGTATCCGGTGCACTAGGAGCGGCACTAGCCGGAGATTTACATCAAGCTTCGATGCGTTCCATTTCACTGCACTCCATTCGAAATTTATTAGGAGCCATCGTAGCACCTGTGATTGGGTGGTTTGTTGTTCGACAAAATGCGATTTATTATGAAGATTTTCGAGGTCAAATTAGCTCAGTAGATCCTCAGGTGAAGATGCAGCTGTCTGAAATGATCAAACGCTATATGGGTATGGGAATGAGTCAAGCAGACGCAAAAACATCGGCTGTGACGGCTGTTATAGCAGGCGCTAAAAAAGCATCGATTTTACATGCGTATCACAACTTATTTTTCATGCTTGGTATTTTAGGCGTAATTATGCTCATTGCTTCACTAAGTAAAGCGTGGAGCGGTGAAAATAGAATTCTTGTTCAAAAAGAAGAGGTTCAAGAAGAAGCTGAGCCGCAAGAAGAAAGAAAAATGCTGCCGGCACCTCAAACAGAAGAAACCTCTGTATAATATACTAACTATAGAAAGAAGGAATTCCGATGAGTAAAAGTCGTTTATTGGTTACTAACATTGTTGGAATCATTGTGATTTTATTACTAGTAGGCTTTGGTGGATATTATTTCTACGAAAAAGCAAATTACGTTAAAACAGATGAAGCGCAGGTAGAAGCACCGCTTTCACAAGTCATCGCTTCAGCTAACGGTCAGTTAAGCGAATGGAATGTAAAAGAAGGAGATAGCGTTTCTCAAGGTGATTCTGTTGGAAGCTTAAAAGAAGGCGAAAAATCAACAGACGTAACGTCTATGATTGACGGAACAATTATTAAAAACAACGCATCTCAAAATCAATTAGTAAAAGCTGGCGATGTGTTAGCACAAACAGCTGATTTATCTAAAATCTATATCAATGCAAACATTAAAGAAACAGACCTAGGTGACTTAGAAGAAGGAGACAGCGTCGATATTACAGTGGACGGAGACTCAGGTAAAGTTTTCAAAGGTCATGTTGAAGCAATCGGCCGCGCAACAAACTCAGTGTCTTCTATGCTTCCTGCTCAAAATACAGGAAACTATACAAAAGTAACGCAAAAAGTACCGGTGAAAATTTCAATTGATGATGCATCAGATAAAGTTCTTCCAGGTATGAACGCAGAAGTGAAAATTTCAATTTAATAACGGAAAAAAAGCTGCTTCCTCTAAGGGAGCGGCTTTTTTTATGCCTAAACAAATAAAATAAAAAATGTGCTAAAAAGGGGATGTATACAAAGGAAATGTGTGGTAAGATACTTCTTGTTTGAAATTGGATATCGGTAAAGAAGGTGATGGGATGACCGCGGTCGAAACAAAAAAAGGGCCAAAAGAAAAGCTGAATTTGTTTTTCTTAACGTGGCCGATCTTTTTAGAAGTGTTTCTTTTTATGTTAATGGGGATTGCTGATACCTTTATGCTAAGTGCGCTGTCGGATGATGCCGTATCAGGAGTCGGAGCAGCCAATCAATACCTTCACATTGCGATTTTGGTGTTAGAGGTCATTGGTAACGGAGCGGCAATTGTTGTGTCTCAGTATTTAGGATCAAAACGGTATATGGAAGCGTCAAAGATTTCTGCTTTGGCCGTTACGTTAAATTTAGGAGTCGGGCTAGTCATTAGCGCGGGTTTTCTTTTGTTTTCAAGACATATGATGGAAGCGATGAACTTACAAGGTGACGTGCTGATGTATGCACAAAGCTATTTATCCATCGTCGGAGGAGCTATTTTTCTTCAAGCGATTATTAACTCTCTTGCAGCGATTATTCGCGTACATGGTTTTACGAAGCAGGCAATGTTTGTTTCACTTGGAATGAACATTTTTCATATTGCAGGAAACTATGCTTTAATCTTCGGAAAGTTCGGCTTTCCGGAAATGGGCGTGCAAGGAGCAGCGATTTCATCTGCGTTCAGCCGATTCGTTGCCCTTATAGTGTTCTTTTGGCTGCTGTATCAAGTGATGGAATATAGAGTGAAATTTCAATACTACATTACGCTTTCAAAAGAATATATCGGTAAAATTTTAAAAATTGGTATTCCGTCGGCTTTTGAACAAGTGATGTATCAAGGCTGTCAAATTGTCTTTTTATACTATGCAACCTACCTAGGAGCAGAATCACTTGCTGCGAGACAGTACGCGATGAATATTTCAATGTTCATTTACTTATTTGCCATTGCAATTGGAATGGGTACAGCGATTATTGTCGGCCGTTTAGTAGGCGGAAACGAAAAAGATGAAGCGTACCATCGCGTATGGAAAAGCGTCAAATGGGCCAGTGCCGTAACGATGATGATGGTTGTTCTTGTGATGACATTCAGAACACAGCTGATCAGCGTGTTTACAGACAATCCGCATATCATTGAGCTTGGGGCGACGGTGTTGCTTCTGAGCATTGTGCTTGAAACGGGAAGAACGATGAACATTGTGTTGATTAACTCGCTGCGGGCAGCGGGAGATGCCAAATATCCGGTGTTAATTGGTGCGATGTCGATGGTCATGATGAGCTTGCCGCTCGGTTATTTCTTCGTTTTCCATTTAGACATGGGGCTCGCTGGCATTTGGCTTGCCATCGCAGCCGATGAATGGATGCGCGCAGTTATTATGTTTTTCCGTTGGAAAAGCCGAGCATGGGAAAACTACGGGCTTATACAGCACGAACAAACAGCTGAAGAACCAACGCCGGTTCAAGTATAAAACAAAACCTCTGCAGGATGTGCAGAGGTTTTTTGCTGTGTAAAAAAACGAAGTGAAGCTGGTCTTTTTACGCAAAAAGCTTTAATTTGTGGGAAAAAACGGGTATGGGTACAAAGGAATGGTTTTATTCTACTTATTCTTTGTTTTAGATAACGGTATATGGTTGGATGACGTATTTAGACATGAGTCTTTTTTCTCTGATTTTCCATTTTTATCTCAATTCATGAAACTAGAAGCATAAAAAAGAGAGTTTTTTCCTATTTAGCTATAATGAGACAAATTTTATACTTATAATTATTGGATTAAACTCGAAATGTGCGGAACAGGAGGAACGATATGGGGTTAGGAAGCGTATTAGACGGACTGCTGGGTGAAGTATCTGGAAGAGTCTCAGATGTAGAAGGGAAAATTTCTAAGCTAAGAACGGCTAAAAGTAAAATTGAGCATGAACAAGCTGTTTCATTAAAAGAAATTGAACACATCAAAAAGCCTGAGCTGGGAGACAAATGGACGGGTACGTTATCGGATGATTTTGACGAAAAACGTACGGCGGCCTACGACAACATAAAAGGCATTTTAGACGGTGATTACGATGGATACATTCGTGAAATTGAAACAAAGATATGGGCGCTAGAAGCTGAAAAAGGAGCTTTGAGTGGCTTGAACGCCGTTATTGGAGAAGCGGATTCTTTATTAGCTAAAGGTGAAGAAGCCTATGACGCAGTAGAAAACAAGATTAGTGAAATTAGAAGGGGGCTGTTTTCATGACAATTAAGCTTGATCACGCTGACGTTATCAAAAAGCTTGAAGCAGTCAGCACAGCGATTGGAAATTTATCCATTAGCAAAATGCCTGACCTTGGAAAAAACAGTCTTGATACTACAGAGAAATGGGAAGCGCGCGAAGAAGAAATTCAAACGCTTATTTCTACTTATATAAAAGCACTAAACAAAAACGTAAAAGATACAAAATCTAATGTAGACTTACTAAAAGAACAAGACGAATCTATTATCCATTCGTAGCAGCAAAGGGGGATGACTGTGGGAAAGGTATACGATGCAAAAGCGCTGTTTGATGTAGCAAAAGACAGGGAAAAAGCCTACGATGAGTTACTCAGCCAGCTGGGTGAATTGAAAAAAGCGCTGCAGGGCGTAGCAGACTTAGAAGGCAGCTTAGAAGGAAAAGGCGCTGACAATATAAAATCTTTTTATAAGCAGCACGTCGATACGGCCGGACAGTGGGAAAACTTAATTAAAATGCAGCAAAGCTATTTTTCAACGCTTCACGTTAAAGCTGAAAAAGCAAAGCTATCAGGAAGCACGATTGTAACTGAATCATTTTTAGAAACAGAGCTAAAAAACGCCAATAGCAATGCTAAAGAAATGGTTGCGCAGCAGCACGACGATCTGCAGAGTATTTTAAACGGCATCGATGATATCGTCTCTATTTCAGCGTTTTCAACGAGTGAGTTTAACGATAAAATAGAAGAAGCAGAGAAAAAACGCACCGATACAATTGAAGCAGTGAACCAGCTTGACGCTGAATGGTCAAAAGAATACAGCGAAATGGACGACTTCTATGCGGTAGTGGATACGCTAGTAAGCGGCTTAGAGCTTGCTACGAGTCAAGGAGGAAGTGTCTATCAGCTTGCCTTTGACGAAAAAGCCTATCACGACAGCGAGCTGTATAAAGTTCAAACAAAGCTAAACGACTATGCCACTTCATATGTTGATTACAACAAGCAGCAAGAAGAAGTATACGAGCTGGAAAAAAAGCAAGAAGAAGAAGCAAACAAGCCGTGGTATGAAAAAACGTGGGACGCGGTTTCTACCTTTACAGGAGAGGTCAGCGGATATTATGATTATAAACGAGCAGCAGAAGGCGTGGACCCTGTTACGGGTGAAAAACTTTCTACCTCACAGCGCGTCGCAGCAGGAGCCATGGCAGCAGCCGGCTTCATTCCGGTTGTCGGCTGGGTAGGAAGAGCCGCAAAAGGCGGAAAAGCAATTTATAAAACGGCTAAAGGCCTAAGAACAGCGGATCACGCCTTAGACGCCTACAAATCCGCCAAATCCTTCAAAGTCCTGGAGCAAACCGAAAAAGGCCTCTACGGTCTTGTGGCTGCAAACGGGCTAGGAGAATACATGACCGGACGCGACATGTTCGGGAATAAAATCAGTGAAGAGCAGCGTAAAGCAAGTCTTCTGCAAGCCTTAGGAATTGCTGGAGCTGGGGCGCTTTCTACGAAGGTAGCGGGGAAAATGGGACAAAGCCTTGCGACCAAAGGAACCGAAAAGCTCAACAACATGCGCAACACGCTTCGCACAAGCGCCGTTGCCAACGTCACAAAGCAAGCCTACCAAAGCGTCAAAAATGCACCGGCCTCTTGGACACAGTCGCTACATAAAACGTATAACAACATCCTAGACAGCAGCATGCCAAGACTCATGCCAGAACTTGTGCCGGCTGGTCCAGCACTTGCCCAGCAGACGGTGAGGGAGACCTTGCAGAATGTGAAGCAGCAGACGATGCAGATGATTGGTAAGGTAACCTACGATCCTGTTCATAATCGCTATCGCAGAGCTGATGGAAGATTTATGTCCAAGCGTGATGTGGAGAAGATGGGTGATTCGCTTAAGGTAGAGACAGTCAAGAAAGTTGATGAGCCTGTAAAAGTAGAGCGTCCAATTCAAAAGGTCGATGAACCTGTAAAAGTAGAGCATTTGAGTGAACGTCCAATTCAAAAAGGTGCTAAAGGTACGGGCAATAGAGGGGATGAGATTCCCCCTGCTTTTAGGCAAGCTGATTTTGCTAGCTCTTATGAAGCAAGGCTTAATCAGACCCCTGCATTAGAGAATCCAAAGGTTGAATTTGAGGGAATAAGGGGTGAATCTAAGTGCATGCTTAAACCACCACCAGACCATCATTTAAAACAACTTTTAGATGAAGCTGGGGTGGAGGGTATTCAATATAAAAATGCAGTTCCTGACTTTTCCCCAACAGCAAAAGCACAAGTTGAAATAGATTATATGCTTGGAGGAAAAGGAATTTACGGAGGGAAAGCCAGACGAGCTAATTTTGTTCAATCAGATCAAAAATTAGCTGACCAAATTAATGGTTCCCCTGAAATAGCAAGTCAATTTGGGATGGAATCTGGTAAAATCAGTGCAAGAGATATAAAAAAATATAGAGAAATAAATAAATTAACATGGCATGAATTAAATGATGTTAAAACAATGCAACTTGTGCCAACAAAAATAAATAGTGAATTTGGACACCTTGGTGGTGTAGGAGAAATAAACGCAGGAGCTTTTAATCCTGGAGGGTTTGCTAATAAACAAAAAGAGGAGATTTTAAAATGACTATAAACGATCCAATTTTTGGTGAACTTGAGTATGAGTATGGTTGGACTAAGGATACTATTATTCGTTTTTTTGGAAAAGAAACTGAGATATCTTTGATGATAGATGGTGAAGAAGACGGAGAGTTTGATGAAGAGCAGTATAAGGCATATCAAGCATTAATGCAAAATTGGGAGGGTTTACAGCCGAGTCTATTGCAATCAATATTGGACTACTATAAGCAGAAGCGACATGAACTAGGTTATGACATTGGGTTAAATGAAAATTATCCATTAATTGAAACACCTGATCAAATACTAGAAATGATAACTTTAGATGGAATTATTGTTCCATATGCGGATATTTTTGAAGGGCGAGATATCGGAATTACATTTAGCTGTACATGGGATATAGAAAATGGATTAGGGGTTCGTTTATTAAACGAAAAAATAATTGAAGTAGGTTATCAGGATGTTGCAATTTAAAATCGGCTGTTAAATAGTAAAGACTTATGATGGTCGTATCATCATAGTGTACTGTGTGCAGTGATAAGATAGAAAAGCAGTATAAGATTAGGCGATGTAGCACTTTACTGAAGATGAATCTAAGTGCAATGAATGTATATTAAACTAATGGGCTCGCCCAAACAAACTTGTAAGTTTTAATGTAGTAGTTGTCACGAGATATAAAAGGTGACATATTGCTAAAATAAAACTTACAAATTTAAGGTTACTTAAAAACATGTTAACTTAAAGCACTTAATTGTCTAAGAGAGACGATGAGTGCTTTTTGTATTTCAGTATGAAAGGTGAAATGAACATGATAATTTTATAAGTATGCTAAAGAGAACGGTAAAGCAGTATCTAAAAAGAAATCAATACCCAATTTTGTGAAAAAACAACGGGAAGAAATATGTTGTTGATTCTTATATCCCAGGTGGGGAAATTGTCTCGAGGAAATTCACTCAACTGACTGAAGTACAAGAAAAGACCACATTGAGTTATTTAAGTGAGTTTACTAAAAAAATTTTTTCTGGTAAATTTAACCTAAATTCTTTAAAAGGTGGTCGAGTAGAGGGAGAATTAATTTTGGAATTTAGTGTTCAAACAAAGCCAGTTCCACAAAAAATCATTAAAGACCATTGGTCGATACGAAAACGAAATTTATTGAAGTAATATGACAGGTGAAAAGTCGAAAACTCATGATTTTAAATATACTGACTAGCTTAAATAGACCCGAAAACTGATGAATACTGGAAATCACCTATTGGTTTCTACAATAGTCTACCAGAAGCAAATAAATATAGTTTAATAAATGAATGTAAGAGGATAAATAGGAGTGATTCTAAGTGAATAAGTTATCTTTTCTACAACAATACAGAAAAAGTATTGAGTTTGTATCTAATGAAGACTTACTAAATATTAAGAAAGAGAACATCCCGAAAGAATGGCTGGAAGTATTTATAGAAACTGACAAGACTGAGAGGAAAGATAAACTAATTGCTTTATGGAATCTGATATGTGAAAAAGAATTAAGTCATACGATTTCATATTTAAAAGAGAATTTAGTAGATGTTGAACTCATTATAGATAATGGACAGTACGCCAGTCTATATAGCGTGAAGAGTGAAAATGACGAAATTCTTTATTATGAAGGGGGAATACCAAACAAATCAATTTACAATTTAGGCATGCAACAAGCCTGGTCAAGTGTTCCGCAATCTATTGTTAAATTTTACGGAAAGTTACATAATGGCTTTTATTATATGCCAAGTCGAGCAATGGGTCTAGTACCGTTAGAGAGAGTAACTTATTTTAAAGAAGATGAATGGGGGATTCTTGATGATTTAGAGCATCCATTAGAAATCAATCTTGATACCACTTATGGATTTTTTGAGAATGGTATGGGTGGATACGTTGCGGTAGATTTGAACAATTGTACGGATAACAGAGCAACACTGTGGTTCACCAATGACCAGCCTGAATATAATGTTGATTTCTGGGATATTGTAGATGAATGGATTTTAATAGGGTTACAAGATAATTAAAAAATAATGTGTAAATAAACTAAGTTTATATAGCATATAGCACTTGATTGTCCATAAAGGGAAGCAGGTGCTTTCTTTTATGGACAATCAGTACAATCATAGAAAAGTTCAAAAATGAATTACGTGTACGTTAAAAAAATGGAAAGATTATTAAATAAACATAAGGAGGATTTTGTGGAAAATAAATCTATTATTAATTTACAAAGTGAACGAAAAGTTGGGGCTGTTTTAATTGTTGCTGAAAGAGTATTTTCTGTAATAAGTAAAGGTGATGAAAGATATCCAGCAGGTAGAGAAGCGTTAGACAAATGTTGGTTATGGGGTGAATCTCATACTGTAACTGGAGATGAACTCTATGAGCTTATTGATAATGCAGACTATACAGGGATCTCAGAATTTGCTGAGGAAGAAGAAGACTTGAATATGGCTAGGCTATGGTCACTACTAGTGGATGCCGTCGCTTATACATCTTGGGAAGCTTATAAAAACGAAAAAGTAAAATATGTACCGCAAGCACTGGAAGGTATCGGTGCAGATAGTATCACTGTCTTTTTGAATAGCGCAGTTGAAACCGGTTTTATCACAGTAGAGGAAATTGAAAGAATGGAATTAGTTCTTTATGATTATGAGTGTACAAGCAATGAAACCCCAATAAAAAGAGAAGACTTTATGAAATTATTTTAACTCAGTGTATGGAACCTATTAAATAAAGAGAACGAATGAGTAAGTGTAGACCACTACAGCAAATAATTAGAATAACAGTAAGCACACCTCAAAAAGCAGTTAAATGCATTATTTTTAACAGCACGTAATTGTTAAAGGAAAGAAAAAGGCGCTTTTTATGTTTTAGGATAGGAATCAATAGGTCTAGTCAAATTTTATAAGTGCAAAACTATTAAATAGTAATGTATCTTTAGTCTTAACAAGTCATCCCATTTTATTAAGGAGAATGTAAATGAAAATGGAATTAAATATCCAACAAAGAGTTGGAGAATATAGAGTGAAAAGTGATCAGTTATTTGAACAGAAAAATTATCAACAATCTGTTGATGTATTAATCAAAGGGTGGGAAGAGATTCCGCTTCCAAAAGGGTTATATAGTGATACTTATGAGGTGGTAAAAGATATCATTGATACCTTTATCATAATGAATGACTATGAAAGTGCCCAATATTGGCTAACTCATCTATACTCATCAGGCTTTAAACGATTTGATGATGGTGAAAAAGAGTTTATTTCAGGCGTTATTTATTATGAGTTGGGATCCCTTTTAATTGCCAAAGAGTTTTTTGATATAGCTAATCGAAAATCAGAAGGAAGGTTATTTGAAGGGAAAGACACGAAATATATAAAATTACTCAAAAGGTAACCATGTATGAAGGAGGATCACCAAATCAAATGAATCGATTTAATAATTTGAGCAAGGATGCTAAAGTCGTATATCTATTGTCGCTATCTAATTTAATTATCAACAAGATTTCTGAATCTAAAGGATTTGAAGTAGCGGTTGAGTCATTAGAAAAAGCTTGGGAATGGCTAAAATTAAAGGATTTTGACGCAGATAGCCTGTATGTATATTTAGAAAACATAGATGAAACAGATATCATGACTTATATGCAACTGGCCGATGATAAAGATAATGAAAAAGTATGGATATGTATTGGAAATGCTCTGGCATATACAATCTGGGAGGCGTATCAATATGAAAAAGAAAAGTATCTTCCCCAGACTATTGAAAGTGTTGATTATCAGACTGTTGAAAGCTTCATAACAAATTTTGAAAAGGTATATGAGAATAATAGTATCTCAGATAAGCTATTACACTTTCTTGAAGAAAACTATCCAAAGAATGCTGATAAAAGGGTAGATTTAATTTCAATAAAGACTTTTATTGATGAGTCTATTGAGAAATAGATAACTAAGAAACTTCTAAAAATGTGTAATTATTTAGCTATACTTTTAAAAGCAGATTTTAACTTCAACGATAAGCAGATGAGACTTTTAGATGACAGCTGCTTTTGGTTGTTTTTTTGAGATATTTACATTTTGTATACTTGAATGATGCTTTATTAAAGTTCATGATTCATGAAGGTAGCATCATCAAGGAATATCAAGTTAATATTTGAATTTTATGAGAAGGACGATGATCAGAAGCCAAATGGATATATCGCCTTTTAATATTACACTTCATCACAATGTTAAAGAGGTATACAAATGGAATGTAAGGATGGTCAATCATTTATCCCTTGCTGGACGATACTGTGCTTTCTGAAAAGGAAGGTAAATGGAGAATGAATTTACCAGAAACGTATAAAGAATTTGTGAAAAAAAACAGCACTGTTAGTAGAAATATTATGGGAAGGTGTACAAGTGACTATGGAAATGTATTATTGTGACGAATGGTCAGATATCAAAAAGAAGCCTTGGAACATTCTTGATGAGCATACTGCATACACATACCACCAAAAACATAAACCCTATACGGTCGTACTAAGGGAAGATGAGAAGCACAAGTATATTATAAATATTACAAATGAATGGGTTTCGGTAGGGTTTTATGATGAACTAATTCGTAAATATTTAAATTATGATTTCGAAGTTATGAGTGAAGGTAAGCTTTTTTTAAGAACAGCCATGTATTGGGAATATGATGATAAAACTAATACAGAAGTAAGTAGTTTGATTTTGAATTTCCGAGAAGATGGTTACATAGCAATGGAAAAGCGTGATTTAAAAAATGGTTCAGTCGAGGAGCGCGAAGCAAACAATACCCTTGAAAAAAACTGGGATGTGTTTCCTGAATTTGGCCAATACTTATATTTGTGCAAAGAAGAGCGCTAATTCTTTTGTGAAGCTAGAGTTCATAAGATGTGTCAGCTTAATAGTTGCTACGATATATAAGTATCATAGTGTCTTTTTTTAGTTGTTTGACATGGATTTGAAGAAATATAAAAAAGTTAAAGATAAACAGTTAGGATAACATACCAAATTGAAGATGAAGAACTAGGGATAGCAACAGTTGAAAACCAGTCAGGAGGATAAATTTTATGCAAATGGAAAGCCAGTTACAGGAATTGTATCAAGAAATAGCAGAAATGGTTAATAATATGATTCCAGAAGAATGGGAGAAATTTTATTTTTATGCACAGATTGATGAATCAGGGGGGCGAGTTTACTTTTTTTATAAATCAATTAGAGATAATAGCTACACGTATAGTCTAGATATACCAAAACAATTTAACATATCGGAACTAGAATTTAATAATGAAGAAGATAAGCTTTTTGATCTTAGTGAACAGCTCAGAGAAATCTTTAAAGAAAATAACCAGGAACTATGGTATTCTTTTACGCTAATGTTAGAGCAAACAGGGAAGTTCTCTGTATCATTTGATTATACAGATTGGTTGAATACAGATTACGGATTTGTAGCACAGAAAAAGATTTGGAAGTATAAATATTTAGATGAAGCACCAACAGATGAAAAAACTAAGAATTTAATAGATCAATATTTAAAAGAGTATCCCAGTAATCCCATTTAAATACTGATTAAGGCTATACAAATGAAGGAGGCAGTAAACATAAATTGAACATACAGGACTTAATAGCTGGACTTTAGAAGAATAGGGAGTGGGTAGGAATGATGCTTCAAGATAAGTTGAATTTCTTAAATAAATATACATTAAGTGAAGAACTATCTGTAAGCTTAATAGAGTCTACTAACATCGATCATATAAAAAAGGATTTAATTCCTGATGAATGGAGAGAAATTTTTAAAGAGAAAAATAAATCTAGTAAGATAAGTAGGGTATTAAATATATGGAAAAGATATGTAAGTAATGAAATGAGCAACACCATATCTTTTTTAAAGGAATGTTTGATAGATGTTGAATTAATGGCTATTGGTGATCGATATTCGATATTATATTCGGTGAAAAATGCCAGAAGGAAAATTTTATATTATGAAGGTCGAAACCCTAAAGAGTACTTTAATAACGAACAGCTTGAAGAAGATTGGAGGAAAATTCCAGATAAAATTAGAAGCTTTTATGAAAACGTTCATAGTGGGTTTTACTACTATCCAAGTAAGTCAATGGGGTTAGAGTCCCCAGAAAACATTACGTATTTAGACGATTATGAATGGGACATTGTTGATGAAATTGGAGAACATAATTTAAAAATTGACTTCGCATCTTCATATGGATTTTTTAGTAATGGAATGGGAACTTATGTAGTAGTGGATTATAAAAACAGTTTGGGTGACAACGCTACTTTGTGGTCTTCAAAAGAAGAGCCAGAGTATAATCTAAACTTTTGGAATGTAGTAGATGAATGGATGGTTATAGGATTTGAATAAGTATACAAGCGTAGAGCAAGAAAGTAATAAGTAGTGAAAAAATAGGAAAGTAGATAGTAATACCATTGTTTTACCTTTGCCAAATGATGAGCTATTAAATACCGTTTGAGGTCATAAGTATAAACGGGGGAGGTAGTGATTAAATGGATCTTAATAAAGCCGATTTTGGGACTGTTATAAAATTTGGAAATCTTGAAGATTTTTTAAAGAAATTGAATATTAAAAATAAATGTATGGAAGAAGTAGTGAACTTTGTGGATAAAAATGGTACAAGCTTACTTGAGACATCATTGATTAGTAGAAAGTTTGATACAGCAAAATTTTTACTAGACAACAATGCACAGGTTAATGTTATTTCAAATGAAGGACGTAATGAATTGCACTATGTAGCAGCAAATATTAATTGTATAGGTGCTGTTGATGTAGCTTATAGGTTGGTTGAAATGGGCGTGGATTTAAATTTAAAAGATAAAAAATTTGCTAATTCTGCAATATTGTCTCTATGTCAAGAAGTATTAAAAGAACGGACACAGGATGGAAATCATTTAGTTGTACATTGCTTAGAAAAACGACCGAATTTTAATGATTCCAATAAATTTGGTTGTTCATTAAAACAAGTAATTGAAGAACGTGGAACTGAGGATATGAAAAAAGTAGTTTTTAATAAAACTATTCATAATTGGATAATCTGAGATAGCGTATTTTTGGCGAAAGGGGAAAAAAGTGAAAATTAAACGAGACACTGTAGTCAAGCCGTTACCTTCAGCGGAATTAATAAAAAAACATGAAAAATTTTGGAGGCTTACATTACCAAATTCTTTTTTAAATTTTATCAAAGAAAATAATGGAGTAAAGGTTGAGGGCGCGACATTTGAGTGTAACAACCGTGGTTATGCTGTAGAAAGATTTTTGTGTATAGTAGATGATATCGAGAATCATCCAAAAGTGATTTATGACATAGATGTTGTATTTTCACAAATAGGTGAAAGGTTAACTGATAACGAAGACTTATTAGGAGCAGAGGTATTGCCAATAGCTAGTGTATTTGCGGGTGACTTTGTATGCTTAGATTTTAGAACAGATAAAAATAATCCATCTGTTTGTATATGGTCTCATGAAGAATCCGGTGAGTTTGAGCCTGTTACATATAATGTGGCAGATAACTTTACTGAATTTTTAAATGGTTTATATGAACCTAAATGACTAAAAAATGAAATGTTTATAACATATGAATAGAAAGCATTTGATATTCTATATGAGTATTAAATGCTTTTATTTGTCTAAGAACATATCATTTCAAGTGCCTTAAATTGTAATCAACTAGAACACCTAGCTTGAGAGCAAGAGACGTAAATAGGAAATGTAGAGGAGAGGTCAAAAAATGATTAACTACGGAGAGCTTTATTACGATCATTACAGTAAGTATCTAGGTGAGCCAATAGAGGGAAGCGTGTTCTAAAGTTTATCTTTATGGTGAAGTTGTTGATGGTGCCCAAACAGCGTACTTCTATTATTATCCTAATAACAGTGATGAAATTATATACAGTCATGACATTCCTGAAATTTTTGCTGTAAGTGAAGAAGACTATGTTAAACAAGGGAACAAATTATTAGACTGCATCCAAGAATTGTGGAAAGTGTTTACCGGAAGTGAGAACCAAGAGCCATGGACCAACTTCACTTTAATTTTTAATCACAAAGAAACGTTTACGATTCAATTTAATTATGATGATCTTTCAGCCGCAGATTCCCATGCTAGGAAGACAATATGGAAATATGAATACCTTGGTATCTTGCCAAAAGTAAGCTAGGACAAAAGCATCTAAAGAGATATCTCGAGGCTGTAAAAGATAGATAAAAAATGAACAGCTTATAGTGTAATTCATTATGTTAAATATACATATTTCAATAGGGAATGAAAGAATACTACGGAGAAGGAGTACATTCAATGGAAATAAAAAAAGATTCAATCATTTATCCATTACCATCGGATAATTTACTAGCTGAAAAGGAAGCGTTTTGGAGAGTGAAATTACCTCCAGACTATAAACAAATGATAAAAAGAAATAACGGGGCTTCTCCAGAAGCAAAAGCTTTTAAAGTGAAGAGTCATAGCTATGTATTAATAAAGTTTTTATGTATTCTTGAAGCCCCAGAGAACAATGAAGCTGGTACGTTTGATATTGATGTAACATGGACTCAATTAGAGGATCGGCTTACAGATGATGGAGATTTATTGGGAGTAGCTTTATTACCAATCGCGACTTTATTTGCAGGAGATTTTGTGTGTTTAGATTATAGAAATTCAAGAGATAACCCTAGCGTTTGTGTATGGGATCATGAAAATTCTGCTGAGCTTGAGCCGAACACATACCCTGTTGCAGATACATTCAAAGAATTTTTAGCTATGCTTCATTAACCCGCAGCTAAAGTAGGGCATGAAAATAATTGTGGATTTTTTGAGGCTCTCATAGAAGTAGTCGTGATCAAATGGTAAATGTTGATTCAATTAATTATAAAAAGGGGATACGAATGAAGAAGATCGTAGAATTATTTCATGATATAGATTGTACGTTGTCTCCCATGATAAGTTTTTATAGCGCTTTATCAGATCAAAAATTTTTAAAAGTCTTACACTATTTTTCAGAGGAAACTGGTTATGGAAATGAGTACCACATTTGTACATTTTCAGGTGACTTAGAGCCGTGGGAAGAGGGTTATGTTGAAAACGGAATTGAATTTCTAGACGGTACGGGTGACACTGACAAAAGTGTTATTGTCGATTATGAAACGTTTTTAACTTACTTGAACAAAATCTGCCGCGTATATATTGAAGATCATGCCCATGATAAAGAAAAAGTGATGGCTCTTTTACATAAAATTAAGCAAAATTATAGTAATGAAGACTAGTAGGAGTATATAAAGAAGCAACGAATCGAGTCTTGCTATAGACAATAAGCTCCCCACACTACAGCGCATTACACCAAGCAAAGAGACGATATACCTTGGAGAGAATTCTACAAGGTAGAAAGTAGAGGGAAAACGAAAAATGGAAATAACTCAAATGACAAAAGCTATTAGAGGTGCTATAAAAGGTGGTCACTTAAATAAAGTAAGAGACTTATTTGAGAAAAATCCAGAAATGTTAACATGGATCACACCTTTTGGCACATGGCTACATGTAGCGGCAGCTCATGGTCATTTAGAAATTGTACAATACCTTATTCGTGCTGGAATAGATGTGAATGCACAAGGAGGAACTTTTTCTACCAATGCCTTAGAAAGAGCGGCTGCAAAAGGACATATAGATATTGCTAAGTATCTTATTAACCATAATATTGAAATTGATATCAGTGAACCAGATAGAAATCCGCTGTTTGCTGCCATATATAACGGTCATTTTGAGATGGTTAAACTGTTAGTTGAGAATCATATTAATATATCGATTACATACTCTGGTGAAAATATGAAAGAGATGGATGCCCATGAATTTGCGATTGAACGAGGACAAATAGAAATTGCTGAATATTTAAAACGACAGCTCAATGGAAAAGTACAAAAGAGAGTGCTTGAAGACTAATAAAAGCAAGGAGGTCCACCTCATGCTAGAACCCATATATGCTGAAAACGTAATTGTCGGAGTGATACATAAAAAGCAGTTTCAATGGTATGTGACCGACCGAGAGCTATGGTATTTGGATTATGTGAAGTTTGCACAAGCTTTTGAAAATGAAGGTGATTCAGCCGTTGACGAGTACATTGAACCTGAACGAAAAGGGATCGAAGTTCTTAGCAGTGAAAATGCTGAGCTTTTTTTACAACGTATAGAGTCGTATCAAGCAGACACAGCTACTCTTTTAAAGCTGTTTGAAAATAAAATAGAAAGCGTAGATGAAGAAGATGTATTAGACTTTAGCCCTTCGTTTTTAGTGGACTTTGATCAAAAAACGTTCTACTCACTGTTTCCTGAACCGGCTTCATTTGAAGAATATGTTCCAAGTGATTGGAAAGGAACGTATAAAGACTTTACAGGTTTGATTCCAGAAACAGAAAAGTATTGGGTAAATAAGGACGGAGAAAATTTATTTGAGCTGTGAAAGCAAACAGGGCATGGAGGGATAACGATGTTTCGTGTTCAAACATTCATTAAGCGTCCAGATATTTTGATTACCGATTTATCATCTCTATATGAAAAGGAATCGCACTATTTTATCGAGATATCGAACGAAGAAGAACTCATTCGTTACGGTAATCAGCTTGATTTTACTTATCTTGAAGGAGCTATTAAGCTTGACTACTACGGTGAGTCGCTTCTTGATGTATCTGCATGGGATGTTATAGATGGGATGTGGCTTTATTTGTTGAATGCAATGGAGAATTTAAAAGAGACCGGGTATGGAGAGATGGATTTTCCAAATCAAGCGTTAGTATTAACCTTAAAATCGGCTTCTGAACAGTTTATACTATATACCTTGCATACATCTCCTCCCGTAAAAGCAGTGCTTCCGAAACAAGACTTTTTTATGATGGTGTTAGGAGGAGCGGAGCAGTTTTTTAAAACCATGGAGAGATGTTTTAAAGGGAACTTTCAGTATTTCAGTGAAATTAAACGTATTAAAGCGTTAAAAAGGCAGTAAGGAAGACGAGGTTACTAGTAAAAGACTACAGGGACTATGGCCACATTGTGACGGCAAGTGTAATTACTCGGCGTGCGCTTCCTTTTTCGAGCTGTTGTCCGATAGTACTTGATGTTTGCACCCAATTCACTTCATCCGGATAATTTGTAATGACTCCGTCGCTTTTTGTTTTCCACAAAAATGAAGCAGGAAGCCGCTTGGTTCCAGACCACGGCGATATTTTCATTCCGGCAGAATGGACTTGGTGGATGAGAGTGGGCGTTAGTATGTCATAAGACGGGTTAAAGTAAGTGGCAAAAGCGGCGAATTGCTGAATTGAGTTTGGGTTTGTATCTCGCTGTGAAGAAGTTAGTATGCCTATAGGAACATTTGGGAGAAGCTCATGCATTTTTTTCATGGATGAAACGTTAAAAGACTGAATGATAACGTGATTGACCTGTCGCTTGTTGATTTCAAAAGCTACTTTTTTTTCAATTCCGGGATAAAGTTCTGGGGCTTTTAACTCTATTAATATACCGATTTTTCCTTGAAATTCATCTAACACTTGCGAAAGAGTCGGGACTTTTTCATTCGCAAAAGAATCCCCTTTCCAGCTTCCTGCGTCCAAGCGCTGAAGCTCCGCGTACGTTAACTCTCGAATGTGTCCGCTTCCGTTTGTTGTTCGGTCTACGGTACGGTCATGCATAATAACGAGTACACCGTCTTTGCTTTGCTGCACGTCAAGTTCAATGTAATCTGCATTCATTTCTAGCGCTTGGTGAAAAGCAGCCATTGTATTTTCAGGTGCGTAAGCGGAGGCTCCTCGGTGCGCGATGTTCGTAAGTTTTTCTTCCGTGCGTGCAAAAGCAGAAGAGGCAATTGAACAGCATAACAAGGCGACTGCGCTTAGACCAGCTAAATATTTTTTCATCACATTTCTCTCCTATGCGTTGGTATAGAAATAGCGTAACGAAAAAATGTGATGCTGATATAGAGAAAGTGTGTAGAAAGCGTTGACATTTCGTAAAGAAAAATAGGGATTTTTTCATGGCGATGTTTACAAAAAATGCGTAAACGAATAGGAATTTTAATCAAACGTTAAGGAAACAGCGCTATAATAAAAGGTGTGAAAAAAAGAATAGGAATTTCTTAGAAAATAGTTGTATAATAGGTGAGTCAGTCAATGAAAGGAATGGAACATGGATATTCAGTACATACATACGTTTACGATGCAAACAAAAGAGGAGTGCCGGACGCTTCAGCAAAAGCTAAAAGCACAAATTGATTTAACATCAGGCGTCAAAATGACGCATATACATAACTGTGCTGGTGTTGATGTTGCGTATTGGGAAGAAAACGGCATATCTTACGGAGCTTGCAGCATTGTAGTGGTTGATTATCAGACGAAAAGCATTGTGGAAAAAGTGCACAGTGTAGGAGAAGTAACGGTTCCTTATCTTCCTGGGTTTCTAGCTTTTCGAGAGCTTCCTTTAATTCTTGAAGCGGTTAAAAAACTTCAAATAGAGCCCGATGTGTTTTTATTTGATGGCAACGGATATTTGTACTATGAGCACATGGGAGTAGCCACACATGCTTCGTTTTTTCTCAATAAACCTACCGTTGGAATTGGGAAAAGCTATTTAAAGATCAAAGGACATGATTACGTTATGCCTGAAGATACAGAGGGCGCTTATGAAGATATTGTGATTGATGGCGAAGTTTATGGTAGAGTAGTAAGGACAGCCAAAGGGGTAAAGCCTATTTTTCTGTCGTGCGGAAACTATATTGATTTGGACATGTCGTATCAGCTCATGATGCATTTTATTTCAAAAGAAAGTAAGCTTCCGATTCCAGTCCGCCTAGCAGATCTGCATACGCATGAGCTGAGGAAAAGGTACCGCCAGTCAACAGGGAAGTAAGCTGTTCATAATGAGTTCATAGTTTCCTTTTATACTGATGGTTGGAATATAGTAGTAGTGTAAAATTATTAAAGAATGAGTAAGGTGATTAAAGGTGAGTTCATTTGTTGCGAGTATATTGGATTTTTTAACGAGCCTTGGCTATTTAGGTATTGCGCTCGGCTTAATGATTGAAATCATTCCAAGTGAAATTGTACTAGCCTACGGGGGGTATATGATTTCTCAAGGCATGATTAGTTTTCCAGGAGCAGTCATTGCCGGAATTATTGGCGGAACGATTGCACAGTGGTTTTTATATTGGATTGGAGCCTACGGAGGACGTCCGTTTCTTCAAAAATACGGCAAGTACTTATTCATTCATGATAAGCATATTGATCTTGCGGAAAACTGGTTTAATAAATACGGCGCGGGTGTGGTTTTCTCCGCTCGTTTTGTCCCGGTTGTTCGACATGCGATTTCGATCCCTGCAGGTATTGCTAAAATGCCGTTTTGGAAGTTTACGTCTTTAACCGTGTTAGCGATGATTCCTTGGTCGATTTTATTTATTTACTTAGGCGGAAAGCTAGGCGAGAACTGGGCGAACATTGAAGACGTAGCAAGCAAATATACGCTTCCGTTTGTGGTTGCGGCATTTGTGATTATTGTTCTTTATTTCGTATTCAAACGCACGCGTACAAAGCGCGTATAAGATCGTTTTTGGACTAAAAGCATGGCAAAAAGCCATGCTTTTTTTGCATGCGTAATCAGAAGCTCTTTTATTTGCTCATGACTTCTTCAAGTGCTATTATTTTTCATACGCACTAAAAAAGGAGACGATTTAACGTGGTACAAGAAATTGTATTAAATGATATGCCTATTCAAATTTACAGCTATGAACAAGAGATTGTAAAAGGCAAAACAAAAGTTTCAGTTGATTTTAAAGTAACAAGTGAGGAATATCATGATATTACTACACTTTTATATAAAGGTACTTTTCATGTAAATGTCCCGGAAGAAGATCTCGATTTTCAAGGAACGATTCATCAGTACTCTACGTCTTTTACAAATTTATATGAAAAAGGCCAGGTAGGGGATTTTTCATTAAGTTTAATTGAAGTGAACGAATAAGGAGCAGATGCGTGATGAAAGTAAGTATACTCGACCAATCGCCCGTTTCATCCCATCAGACCCCAGCGGAAGCGTTAGAAGCATCGATGCAGCTGGCCAAAGCGGGTGACAAGCTTGGCTATGAGCGCTACTGGATTGCAGAGCACCATGATTTGTCTGGACTTGCCTGTTCGGCTCCTGAAGTGATGCTTGGCTATATCGGCGCACAAACTAATAGAATTCGAATTGGATCGGGAGCGGTGCTGCTGCCTCACTACAAGCCGTATAAAGTAGCTGAAACGTATAACATGCTCGCAACGCTGTTTCCAAGGCGCGTTGATTTAGGGATTGGGCGCGCACCGGGTGGATCGGCTGAAGCAACAAATGCGCTGTCGAATAATTTTTTACAGCAAGTATTTAAAATGCCTGAACTTGTTAAAGAGCTTCTGCAGTTTTTAGACGATAAATTTCCGGCTGAACATGAGTACGCAAAGCTTTCAGCTTCGCCGCTGCCGCCTGTCTCTCCGGAACCTTGGCTGCTTGGCACAAGTAAAAAAAGTGCCGAGCTCGCCGCTAGAAACGGAATAGCCTATACGTTTGGACAGTTTATGAGTGAACAAGATGGTTCAGCTATTATTGATCAATACAAACAGGCATTTCAGCCAAGACGGACCGGTGATCAGCCCTATGCGATTGTCACTGTATCGGTCATTTGCGCTGAAACAACGGAGCAAGCCCATCGCATCGCAACGAGCTCACTCGTATGGAAAATTCAGCAGGATAAAATGGAAGCAAAAGGTGTGCCTTCTATTAAAGAAGCGGCCAGCTATCCACTGACAGAAGAAGAAGAGAAAAAAATGAAGAAGATGAAAGAAGCCATGATTATCGGAAACCCGGAAGAAGTACACGTCCGTCTTCAAGAAGTTCAAGCACGCTACGGAGTGGATGAACTCATGCTTGTCACTATTACACACGATCCGGCTGACCGATTAAAATCATATGAGCTTGTCGCAGAGAAATGCAAAAAATAAGAGCCAAATGTCGGCTCTTATTTTTTATGCCCGTAATAGTACTCAAATAAGTGCTGAAATGCTTCTATAGCACGTGAAAAAGAAGCGGCGTCTTGGTGGTGGTCCTCTATTAACCAGCACGTGGCTAGTACAGAATGAGCGTATCCCCACAGTAAGATTCGTTTTTTACTTAGGTTTAATTCTTCGACAAATATATTGATTCGATGGTCAATTGTCTCTGCCACGTTTGTCTTAGGCAGATGATTTAAAAGAAAAGGGATAATTTCGTACTCTTTTTCTCCAATCAACCCTTTTGGATCAATTATTTTCCACGCTTCACCAGACTGTAAGATGTTATCATGATGCAAATCGCCGTGAAGCAAAAAAAGCTGCTGAGAAGTCCGGTTTAATTCAGAGAAAACGGATAGTGCGTGTTGAAGCGTTTCAGAAGAAAGAAAATCAATACCGCTTGGATACATTTGTGTATACTCTCGAAGCTGTTTCTCTCTTTTAATGGCTGTTTCGATAGTGGAGTCCGAGTGAGGCATGCGCCATAGAGATTTCATAAGCCTAGCAGCGATTAACGTAGCTCCGGCTTTAGTTGATAAAAAGGAAAGCGGGCATCCGGGAGACAGCTTTTCGAGCAGTAAAATGCCTTTTTCAGCATCGCTGTCCACTATTTTTACCGTGTTCTCACCGGCTAGTGCTGTCAGTGCTTCTTGCTCATGAAGCAGCTCTGAAGGCTCTACAAAGAGTTTTACAACTAGTTCGCTTCCATCTGCTTTATGCGCAGGAGCAACAAAGTGGTAAGAAAGGGGAAAGTGACTGTAAATGTTGATACGCCAGCGCTCTTCACAGTAGCGAATCAGCTGAGGAAAGTCAGCTAACCACTTTTGGCCTTTATGAGAGTGAAGGTGAGTAATCGTATCACAAAACGTTTGAGGCAGCGTATACATGCGTTTGTCTCCTTTGTTGTTTCCAATTTTTTCTGATAAACTCATCATATACAGCCTACATAGAATCTGTAAAGAAGGAGGAGATCCTATATATGAAGAAAAAGAAGGTGAAATCCCCTTGGGCTCTCGCGGGGTTTCCGCTTTATATCATTGGGTTTTCACTTTTACTTGCTGGAAGCGCACCGGAGTGGCTAGAAACAGTGAGTAAAATCATGATTGTTCTTGGAGTCATTTTGCTTATCATTGCAGGAATTGATCTTAAAAAACGAAAAGAATCAGTACAAGCCTAAAAAACTGCCGTTTGGCAGTTTTTTTATTTGGAGAAAGGGTAACAAGATAACTAGATAAAAATGTTGAATTATTATTCTTTTTGATGTATAAATATAATATAGAAAGCAACGGTATTGAGAGGAGAATGAACGTGTCCTACGTAATAAAAAAAGAGGTTCCGCCATTTGAGCAGTTTGCTGATCTGCATGAAGCGAGCGGATTACATAAAAGTAAAAAAGGAAATTATACAAAAGAGCAGCTGTTTGAAGCCGCAGCCAACAGCTGGTTTAGAGTCGGTATTTATGACAATGAACGATTAATTGCATTTGGCCGTATGATTTCAGATGGAATTTATCAAGCGCTTATTTGCGACGTGATGGTTGATCCCACATATCAAAACAAAGGGCTTGGAAAGCAAATTATTCAAGAGCTGTTGACGAAATGCCAAGAAAGCGGAATTGAATCGATTCAGCTATTTGCAGCAAAAGGAAAGCATCATTTTTATAAAAAATTAGGGTTTCAAGAAAGAGAAGAAGACGCGCCAGGCATGTCGCTTGTTATGTAAAAAAGCTCAGTGATCAATCATACTCACTGAGCTTTTTGTATTATGCCGTTTTTAAAACCGTACTTTTTTGGACTAAATTCCAAGCAACTTTTACTAAATAAACAACAAGCAAAACGTTTAGCATCGACGTAGCAAACATAGAAAACGGATAGGACGTACTGTTTTGCATGCTGCTGTCACCGTATAAAACAAAAAAAGTGTTCATAAAAATACTGATGCTAAATCCAAGAGATAAGTAAAGCAAGTTTTTGTCTTTTAAATAAATATAAGCGAGCAAAGCAAGCGCTGCTGCTGGAAATAAGTAGCGTTCATGCATGCTTGAAGAAAACGTAAATACTCCGGAAATTTGAATAAGCGCTGCAAGAGCGGCGTATTTAAAGCTCCGTCCTTTTATATAAATAAGCCAAGAAAAAATAGTTGTCGCGACGATAAAAATAAGTCCCCACGTATGATAGCTGAAAAACAGCAGCGTTGCAGAGCTGTCTTTATAGTTTGCGCCTATTAAACTAAAAAAGTTATAGGCGTTAACAGAGGCATACGGGTACTCTCCAATGGTGGATGAAAATAAATCGATAATCCACGTTGGATTTTTTCCAACTGAAAAAGGCAGTAAAATCACCGCAGCAGTGAAAGCCGCCGTTAAAGCAATGCCGAAGAAATGTTTCACTTGCTTTAGGCGAATGAGTTCGAAAAACAAAATGGGCAGGATAATAATCGCCTGCGGCTTCATTAAGACCGCTGCTGTAAAAATAACGGCCGACGCGTAAATTCTTTTTTCCGTAATCATTACAATCGCTAGGACAATAAGCAAAGTGAAAAATGAATCGACTTGTCCCCAAAACGTTGAATTAACTAAAATGGCCGGATTAAATAAATACCCAATTGCTAACAGATATGCAAAAGAAGGTGCCAAGTATTTACGAGCTAAACGATAGAGTAAATAAGATGTGACGACATCTGCTAAAATAGGCGGGATTTTAATCAACAGCGAAAAATACTGCTGAAAATCCGGTAAACTGCCAACTTTCCCAACGATAAACAAGATATAAATATAAAACGGCGGATAATCGCTTCCGCTTTTAGCATAGAAATTTGAAAAATGATTAGCCGCAACCGATGCCCAGTTTTTGAAAAGAGATGCATCCATATGAGAGCCTACCCACGGAATCAGTGCAATCCGGATAAATAGTCCAGTGCCAAGTAATGACCATAAAATAACGCGAGAATGCCCTATCGAATGATGCCATTTCTTTTTCTTTGATAACCCGTAAACGAAAGCTGCTGCTATAAAAAAGCCCACCGTATAAAGAGCGAGCGGCGCTTCATAGTCTTTATTAGCTCCTTGACTTCCGGCACCGTTATCCATAGATAGATTATGAAAAGGCGTTACGTGTTCTCCGGAATTGCTGGGTGAAGCGGGACCGTTTCCTGAAGGAAGACGATGATCCCACGAATTATTATCAGAAGCAGATATACCATTCGTAATCTTTTTTAACTGATGACTTTCTTGAATCGAAAATAAATGTTCTTCTCCTTTGTAGTGTGATAGTGAAACGATACTGAAAACCAATGCTAAAAGAAAAGCAGCCGTTACGATAAAAGCCGTTCTTTTTTGTAGTATGTTCATATAAAATCCTCCGATGACAATGTATCGAATAAGTAGTAGTGTGTATCCATACTATAAGGGGAGTTAGTGAAAATAAAGTGAAACTTCGTTAATAAAGAGCTAATGAGCACATAAAAAAGCAAGGTCTTGGTAGACCTCGCTTTTGGTACTGCTTATAGTACAGCATCAAACTTATTTACTTTCCACTGTGAACCAGATTTATAAAATGTAACGGTGCGTTTTACACTTCCTCCGTCAACTGTTGGAACCGTAAATTGATAAGAGCGAACATCGGCACGTTGATAAGTTAGTTTTGCTTTTGCTTTGTTCCACTCTAGCATGCTGAATCCGTCACCGACAGGACGAGCAAGCTTTCCGTTATATGTGATGTAGCGATAATTTGTTAATCCTTTTTGAATAGCACTGTTTGTAAACGTTTCAGATAAGTAGCTTACTAGTTTGCTTTTTGTATTAAAATCCTGACAAAGATATGAGTACTGAGTGCCTTTATAATTAAATGTTTTTTGAGTACATAAATTACCTTTAGATCCATGAAGTGCATTCCAGAAATGGTTGCTTGCGTTTGCTGCAATTTTTACCGCATTAGTCGTTGATAGATTTTGTGATGCTGCTTGAGCTGTAACTCCTGTGCTTAGTGAAAAGAAAAGAGCAAGTGATGCTAAGATTATTCCAAATTTTTTCATTTCCATTTCCCTCCTACTCATTCATTGAAATATATGTAACATTCATGCTGTTAATATTACAATTGTTACATTTATATTACAATACTTCTTTAAAGAAATAAAGAGTATTTCTTATATATGTTTGAATTATTCCCGTATTTTCTTAAATAAAACGTAGAATTAAAAGAAAACATATAAACAGTATGTCAATTATGTGTCACATATTTCGTCGCTTTACAAGTTCGTATATAATAGGAATAAATCGATCAATATGCTGATTTAGATAAATAGGTCAGGCACAAAAGGAGAACGTAAACTAATGGGTGTTTCAGAAGTGACATCAGGAATTATTATTACCACTGCCGTAATTGCTATTGTAATTATTACAGTTGGTGTTTTGGCTACAATGATTGCAATTGCGAAGAAAGCAAATAAAAAGTAAGTGTGTAGAGGAGAGTTAGTATAATAACTAATTCTCTTTTTTTTGAAAAAAACCTATTATTATTTTTATAATAAAAATGCATAAATAACGCGTGCATTATTCATAGAAAAAAGCAGGAAATTTACGTTTTGAAGCTAATAGATACATAAGGCAAGCTGCGCACTTTCATTACAAAAACAATGGAAGGGGTTCTAACAGACTTCAAGTGATATCGCCTATTTTATGTCATAATGAATGATATTCATTAACACAGCATCTTAGACGCACTTTATAACCAAATAATGAGGAGAGTGGTTGAGTTGCAACGACAAAAAGTAGCAGTGAATGGAGAAAGGTTAAAAAATACGCTTGAACGATTTGCCGATTATGGACGAACACCTAATAACGGTGTAACCCGCTTAGCGCTGTCAGAAGAAGACCGCTTAGCACGAGACTATTTTTGTTCATGTTGCCGTGACCTTGGAATGGATATTAAAATCGACGATCTTGGATGTATTTACGCTACGCTTGAAGGACTAGAAGATAAGCCGCCTGTTGTGATTGGCTCACACATGGACAGTGTAAAAAAAGGCGGAAGGTTTGATGGAATCCTCGGTGTAGTTGCAGGGTTAGAATTAGTAAGAACGCTAGTTGAACATAATATTAAACCGAAGGTACCGATTACGATTGTTAACTTCACCAATGAAGAAGGAGCACGTTTTGAGCCTTCTATGATGGCTTCAGGTATTTTATCGGGGAAATTTCAAAAAGACGTTATGATGAAGAAGACGGATGTTGACGGCGTGACGTTTGAGCAAGCGCTCCAAGCATGCGGATATGAAGGTGATACGAGGAACCGTCTGACGGACGCTTCTGCATTTGTGGAATTACATATTGAGCAAGGGCCTATTCTAGAACGAGAAGCGAAATCAATCGGTGTAGTCGAGTGCGTGCTAGGAATGGTATGCTATGAAATTGAAGTTACCGGTGAGTCAGATCATGCCGGCACGACGCCGATGGATATGCGAAAAGACGCGCTTTTTGCAACTAATAATTTAATTGCCGAAGCTCGTCACGAGCTCGGCAGATTAGATTCAAATTTAGTCTATACAATGGGGCGTATGAACGTACTGCCTAATATTCATACTGTTATTCCAAATAAAGTTATTTTTTCACTTGAAGCGAGACATACCGATGAAGACGTCATTGCATCCGTGGAAAAGATCATTCAGTCACTGCCTGATCAAGCGGAGCTGTTAGAAGGCTGCGAAGTGCGGGTGACCAAGCTTTGGGGACGCGATACCGTGTGGTTTGATAAAACCGTTTGCGATGAAGTGGAAGAATCTGTTCGTTCGCTTGGGTATTCCTACAAGCGAATGGTCAGCGGAGCTGGACATGACGCACAGTTTTTAGCTAGCTATATTCCGACGGCTATGATTTTTATTCCGAGCGTAAACGGAAAAAGTCACTGTGAAGAAGAGTTCACTCCTTGGGAAGAATGCGAAAAAGGTGTAAATGTACTGTTAGAGACGGTGATTAAGTTAGTTCAGAAGTAACAGGACCAAAGAGTAAACCTTAGAGGTTTGCTCTTTTTTAGTGCTTAGAAAGACTGCGAACTATCACATTGAACTTTTGGTTTATTATGGATACAATAAATGAGAAGCATCCGGATGGGTGTGAAAAAAGGATGTGAAAAAAAGTGAGATGTTCTCACTTAAAGAAATGAAAATTACTATTATTATTGCAGATGATAATTCGTTTATTCGAGAAGGAATGAAAATTATATTAAATACATACGAGGAATTCGACGTTGTCGCTACTTTAAAAGATGGTCAGGAAGCCGTTCAATATTGCAAGAATCATTCCGTCGATATTGCACTGTTAGATGTAAGAATGCCTGTTATGGACGGTGTAGAGGCTACAAAGCTTATTTCAGAGTCAACGAAAGCAAAGCCGCTTATTTTAACTACGTTTGATGACGATGAATATATTATTGATGCTGTAAAAAACGGAGCTAAAGGCTACTTGTTAAAAAATACAGAGCCAGAGCGCATTCGAGACGCAATCAAAAGCGTGTTCAACGGACATACGGTGCTGCAAGATGTTGTGCTTGATAAAATTAAATCAAGTTTAAACGCTGCAACTGAGCGCGAGTCCAAAGCGGATATGACACAGTTTACCGAGCGTGAAACGAGCATTATAACGCTGATTGCCAAGGGGCTTTCAAATAAAGAAATTTCTAAAACGCTTTTTATTTCAGAAGGTACCGTAGCAAACTATATTAGTTCGATTTTAAGTAAAACGGGACTTGAGCACCGTACTCAAATTGCTATTTACTATTTAACCGGTAAAGGGAAGTAGGACTATGGAAGTCGGATTAATGATGACCAAGCTCATCCTCATGCTGTTTTTGGCTATTACGTACATTCAGTTTAATTATGTACACTCGATTTCAGCTATTGTGTTAGCACTGCTTCTTTACAGCTGTGTTAATATCGCCGCGTCTATTGTGAAAAAGAGCGCGTTCAAGCGCATGCTTATTGCTTTTTCAATTGTCCTTATTCTATATTGTGCGTATGAACTTCATCCTTTGTTTTTTCTTCTTTTGCCGCTAAACCTTTGTGAGCTTATTGGAGAATTAGTCATAAAAAAATGGATGCTGCTCCTTGTTGTTTTGCTTCCAGTGATGCTTGTTCCCTCTGATAGTAGCGCTCTGTATGTGTTAGTTGCTGCGTTTACTTTCTTTATTTATACAGGAGCAGCTATCTATCAAAAGCGGACAATCAATTATGAACAAAAGCTTGATGAAATGAGAGTAAGTATGCAAAAGCTGCAAAAGCACGTGAATGAAAATAAAGAGTATGTGAGACAGTCTCAATATGCTTCAAAATTAGAAGAGCGAAATCGACTATCGCAGGAAATTCATGATAAGATTGGTCATTCAATGACAGGAGCGCTTATTCAAATGGAGGCAGCAAAGCACGTAATGAAGCAAGACGAGGAAAAAGCGCTGTCTCTTCTTCAAAATGCGATTACGATTTCGAAAGAAGGCATTGAAGAAATTAGGTTAACGTTAAAAAGTATAAAGCCTCCCGCTGAGCAAATAGGAATCAGCCGTCTTAAATTATTTATTGGTGAATTTGAGGCTAAGCATAGTATCGCAATGCCTCTTGTATACAAAGGGAATTTAGATCTTATCACGCCTCTTCAGTGGAAAATTATCCATGAAAATATAACAGAAGCTATTACGAATGCTTTGAAATATGCAGAAGCAACGATGATTGCCATTGAGCTTCACGTACTAAATAAAATGGTTAAAGTAGAAGTGAAAGACAATGGAAAAGGCGCTCACTTGTTTCAAAAAGGACTTGGCATAGCAGGAATGGAAGAGCGCGCTGCTTCCATTAACGGAACGGTGATTGTCGACGGTACAAACGGATTTTCTGTTACCACACTGCTGCCGATAGGTGAGAAACTTCATACGTAAATAATGAGATTTCTCATGGGGAAAAGGTGAACTTATGCACTGACGTAAGTTTGCCTTTTTTTCATAAAATAAGGATATACCAACACACTAGAGGTGAAATGATGAACGTATTATCCATTCAAAAATTAACAAAGAAATTTGGAGATTTTATTGCGGTAGATAATTTATCTTTACAAGTAGAAGAAGGAGATATATTTGGATTTTTAGGAACAAACGGAGCAGGAAAAAGCACAACGATTCATATGGTAGCTAGTCTTCTTCAAAGCAACAGCGGCGATATTGAAGTACTTGGGAAAAATATAAAGAAACACCGAAATTTCGCAAAGATGAACATCGGAATTGTTCCGCAGGACTTAGCGATTTATGAAGATTTGACAGCCTATGAAAATGTGAAGTTTTTTGCAGGACTCTACGGATTAAGAGGCTCACTGCTTAACGAACGAGTGGAAGAAGCTTTAGCATTTGTAGGGCTTTTGGATAAACAAAAGGCGTATCCGAAAAGTTTTTCAGGAGGAATGAAAAGAAGGCTAAATATCGCATGCGCAATTGCTCATCGCCCAAAGCTTATTATAATGGATGAACCGACGGTGGGCATTGATCCTCAGTCGCGAAACTATATTTTAACATCTGTAAAAAAGCTAAATGAAATGGGAAGCACAATCATTTATACGAGTCACTATATGGAAGAAGTAGAAGAGGTATGTACAAAGATTGCGATTATTGATCACGGCAAAATTATTGCTGAAGGAACAAAAGAGCAGCTGAAAGCGATTATCACCGATACAAAAGATATTTGGATTGAAGTAAAAGAAGCAGACGACATAGATTGCAGCGGTCTAAAAGAAATTCCAGGCGTAACAGCCGTTACGTATGAAGATGGAATCATTAAAATTAATTCAAGCGCCGAAGTAAATAACTTGAACAAAGTCATTCATTATTTAATGACGCATCATATCGAAATTAAAGCAGTTAAAGAACAAGCCCCTAATTTAGAGACAGTCTTTCTCACGCTGACAGGGCGCAGTTTAAGAGATCTATAAAAGAAAGGAGGAATAACGAATGAATATTATTGCAATTGCTTTGAAAGAAATGAAAAGTGATCTACGAGATAAGCGTGCATTTATTTTTATGATTCTCTTTCCGCTAGCTCTTGTCCTTATTTTAGGAACAGCTTTGTCTCAAGCTTTTAATAACGACATGACGATAGACGATAGCTATGTTCTCTATAAAATCGACACGAGCAATGAACAATCTGCCGCATTTAAGCAGTTTGCTGCAAACGCAGAAAAATCCGGCATTCACTTTAAAGCGTTGAAAAAAGATCAGGATGGAAAAAAAGAAGTAAAAGAGCAGCGTTATACAGCTTATGTAGAAGTGAAAGACGGAGGCATTGATCTCTACGGAAATGAAGAAAACAGCATTGAATTTAACATGGTGCAAGGTATGTTAAGCACGTTTACGGATAAGTATAACGTGGCTATGGAAGTGGCAAAAGTAAATCCTCAGCAAGTGGAGAATCTGCTGCGTGCGTCTAAGCATGACTATATTCAAGAAACATCCCTTCATTCTCAAAAACAGCCAAATTCAATAGACTATTACGCTATTTCAATGACAACCATGATTGTTTTGTACGGATCTATCTCAGCGAGTTATTTAATTAGAGGAGAGCGTATGCGAAATACGGCCAATCGATTAGTAGCCGCTCCGATTAAAACCGCTGAAATTTTTGTCGGGAAAATTTTAGGTACTGTTTTGGTTCACACTATTTGTGTATTAGTCGTCATTATGTCGACTAAATACTTTTTTGATGCGAATTGGGGAGATCATTTACTCTTAGTACTCGTAATGTTAGTATCTCAAATTCTTTTTGCTATTAGCTTTGGACTAGGAGTTAGCTACCTTACGAAGACAGAAGCGGCGTCAAGAGCAATTATTATGGTTGTTATTCAAGTGTCGTGTATTGTAGGAGGAACCTATTTTCAAAATGGATCTGGAGAGGGCTTCGTCAATGTATCACCTTTAACTTGGATGAATAATGGACTTATTAAATTGATTTATACAAATGATATCGGCGCTTCTCTTTCAGTGATCGGGTTGAATGTAGGCTTCTCTATTTTATTCTTGGGCACAGCCATTGTGCTTTTGAGAAAAAGAGAGGGGTTATAACATGAAAAATATCATGTGGCTTGTCACAAATATGCTGAGAAATATGCTGCTTAGAAACAAAAGGACGCTTGTGCTTGTTATTGGTTTGCCTATTGCAGGTATTTTGATGTCCGTTCTTATTTATGGAAACACAGGAGGGACTTCGGTGAATATTGGAGTTGTCAATCACGACTCAACGGATATCACAAAAGACACCGTTCAGTTTTTAAAAGGGCTGCATAAAACAAATGTTAAAATGCTCACTGACAAAGAAGTGGACCATGAAATTACGTCAAAGAAAGTTGATGCTGTTATTACCTTTGAAAAAGGGTTTTCTGAAAGCGTCAAAGCGAACAAACCAGGTCATATTACGATTACTTCAATAAAAGGAGCAGAAGTAACTGGCTTTATTAAGTCTTATTTGTATCAATATATTGATAATGTTTCTGCGCTTAATCAAGCAGCAGGCGGCGACGATGCTGCGTTTAAACAAATGTATGAGAATTATCAAAAAGCGCCATTCCACGTCTCTACGCACGCCCTTGAAGACAAAGGAACCGATCAAAATATTGTCAAGCAGACAATTGGGTATTTAATTATGTTTATGCTTTTTTCTGCCGTAAATCTATCGGCTCTTATCACAAAAGAAAAAGAGCAGCGCACGTATTTTAGACTGCTAGCTTCGCCAGTTAGCGCAAGGCAATACGTGATATCTAATGTTATGACAAATATGATTTTATTAACTTTGCAAGTAATGATTACACTTGTTTGTATTACAACTCTTTTTCACGTAGATATGAACATTCCCGTGTGGCAGCTGTTTTTCATTTTAGTTCTGTTTGGGCTAGTAGCCATCGGCTTGTCGCTTGTAATTATCGCTTTTACAGAAAGTTCAAAAGCAGCGAATGGTCTTCAGACGCTTATCATCACGCCAACTTGTTTACTGTCAGGGTGCTTTTTCCCTCCTGAATTTATGCCGGATGTGATGCAGAAAATAGCTGATTTTCTTCCTCAAACGTGGGTATTAAGCACGTTGAAAAGTGTTCAACAAGGAGCCGCTTTAAGCAGTCTATGGTTAAATATCAGCATTTTACTAGCTTTTGCACTTGTTTTTTTCCTGCTATCGATTTATAAATTAAATCGAAATAATACTGTTCAAAAGTTTATTTAAATGGTAAAGTCAGAGAATACCTCTGGCTTTTTTTGTAATTTTTAAAAAGTTACAAAAAAAGATTGAAAAATATAAGATGAAATTTTAGAATGAAAGAGGAAAGGGGTATACAAAAAGAGAATAAATAGGGGAGAAAAACGAAGTTCATGTTGGTTTTTTGCACAAATAAATGAAATCGCTTACATAAGTCAGCATGAAAAGACGGAAGGAGAGATTGTCAGCGAGATAACAAAGGGGGAAAAAACAGTGGCAATTTATGAATTACTTGTACCACGCACGGTTTTATATGGAGAAGGATCATTTTCTAAAATTGGAGAACAGGCTGCACTGCTTGGGACAAAGGCATTGCTTATAAGTGATGACGTTATGCTGAAAGCAGGCAATGTAGAAGCTTGCCGTCGTTACTTAGCAGAAGCTGGCATGGACTGTGCCGTGTATACAGGCGTAAATTCAGAGCCAACGGATATTCATCTAGATGAAGCGCTTGCCGTATGCAAAACGGAGCAGTGCGATGTGGTTATTGCTTTAGGGGGAGGCAGCTGTATCGATACTGGGAAAGCGGTTGCCGTGATGATGACTAATGAAGGGCATTTACGAACGTATTTTCAAAATCAACAAGATTTTCAAGGTAGCCCTCTTCCTTTGATTGCGGTGCCTACGACTGCCGGAACCGGCTCAGAAGTGACGAAAGCGACAGTTATTACAGACACGGCGTACGATGTAAAAATGATGCTCGCAAGGCCTCAATTATTGCCTGATACAGCCATTGTTGATCCGTTATTAACTCTATCATGTCCAAAACACGTAACGGCAGCTACAGGAATTGATGCACTCAGTCATGCAGTGGAAGCGTATTTGTCTAAAAAAGCACATCCTTTTACAGATTCACTTGCGCTTCAAGCAATTGAGTTAATCATGAAAAATATCCGTCTTGTGTACAGAAATGGAGAAAATGTTCAAGCAAGGAACGAAATGGCCTATGCTTCTATGCTTGCGGGGATGGCGTTTTCAAATTCATCCGTTGCGCTAGTGCACGGTATGTCAAGACCTATTGGCGCGTTATTCCATGTGCCGCACGGTATTTCTAATGCGATGCTCCTGCCTGCGGTTTTGGACTATACAAAAGAGGCTTCAATCGATCGTTTAGGTGAAATAGGACAAGCTCTTTTTCCGAACGTATCATATACAAAAAAAGAAGGAGCAGATGTGTTAATTGAAGCCATTAAGCAGCTTTGTATCGACTTAGAGATTCCTAATCTTCAATCGTGGGGCATTGATCGACAGCTGTTTTACGCGGCGGTTGAGAAAATGGCAGCGGATGCGATTCAAAGCGGAAGTCCTGCTAATCATCCGATCGTACCGACGGCAGAAGAAGTTATTCAGCTTTATTACACGTGCTATGAATATGAGTTTGAGTCTGCACTTTATAAAAAATAAGACAAATTGAATAAGGGATGAAAGGGGAAACGTTATGGATTTGCTGATTATTTTGCTGTCTCTGGGGCTTTTGATGCTGGTTGCTTACCGCGGATTTTCAGTTATTTTGTTTGCTCCACTTTGTGCGCTGCTAGCCGTTATTTTAACGGAACCAAGCTATGCACTCCCGTTTTTCTCAAACGTTTTTATGGAGAAAATGGTTGGGTTTATTAAAAACTACTTCCCTGTCTTTCTATTAGGAGCGGTTTTCGGGAAGATGGTTGAAATGTCTGGAGTCGCTGAGTCGATTGCGAAAACAATTGTTAAAGTCGTAGGGGCTAAACGTGCGATCTTGGCGATTGTTTTAATGGGAGCAATCTTAACCTACAGCGGCGTAAGTTTATTCGTTGTTGCGTTTGCAGTTTATCCGTTTGCAGCTAACTTATTCCGCGAAGCGAATATTCCAAAACGATTAGTACCGGGAACGATTGCATTAGGAGCTATTTCGTTTACCATGGATGCACTTCCGGGTACACCGCAGATTCAAAACGTTATTCCAACGACTTTTTTTAAAACAGACATCTATGCTGCTCCGACACTAGGGATTATCGGATCGGTTATTGTCTTTAGCTTAGGTCTTTGGTATTTAGAAAGCCGAAGCAAAAAAGCAAGAAAAGCTGGAGAAGGCTACTACGGGTTTAATAATGAACTAGCAGCTGCTGCAGAGCTAGAAAAAGAGTCTGTACCTTCTACAGAACCTAAATATGAACCTAGCGTAGCAAGACAGATTTTAGCGTTTGTTCCGCTTGTGCTTGTAGGGGTGGCAAACAAATTTTTTACTGTTTCTATTCCAAAATGGTACCCAGACGGTTTTGATTTTGCCAAAATTGGCCTTGAAGCGTTCGGAAAAGTAGATTTAACCGCAGTTGTTGGTATTTGGTCAGTGGAGTTGGCACTTGTTATTGGAATTATCACAACGATTGCGTATGACTGGAAGAGAGTGACCACCGGTTTCCAAGCGGGTCTTAACGCAAGTATTGGCGGAGCGCTTCTCGCTGCGATGAACACGGGAGCTGAGTATGGCTTTGGAGGCGTTATTTCATCTCTTCCTGGCTTTGCAACCGTTCGCGATGGTATTTCACATACCTTTACAAATCCGCTTGTCAATGGAGCCGTTACGACAAACATTTTAGCGGGTATTACAGGCTCTGCTTCTGGAGGTATGGGAATTGCGCTTAGTGCGATGGGAGATAAGTATGTAGAAGCTATTAATCAGTACAACATTCCTCCTGAAGTTATGCATAGAGTTGTAGCGATGGCATCAGGCGGTATGGATACGCTTCCTCATAACGGAGCCGTTATTACACTGCTTGCTATTACCGGGTTAACCCACAAGCAGTCTTACCGAGATATTTTTGCCATCACTATTATAAAAACGCTTGCATGTTTCTTAATTATTGGAATCTACAGCTTAACTGGACTCGTATAACCAGTAAAGACGTTGAGAAAAAAGTAGTTTCGTTGAAGAAAGATCCGAACGATGAATTGTTCGGATCTTTTTATTGCTGCAGTGATTTAGTTGTATATCAAGATTTTTGCTCTAAAACAGATTCTTTGACTTTCTAAACTGTAAGTATTATGATTACACTACTTTCTAGAATACTATATGCTGTTACATTAACTTTTAGCGTGTTTATGAAGAAAGGAGAATGACTGTGAAGCTATTTGAAGGAAATTTAAAAGTAGGCGACTGGGTCAAAGGAAAGTCTCGCGACGGTGAACTTATATACGGATATATTAAAACGATTAATCCATCTAAAAAAGCAGCACTAATCAACGTTGTGAAAAGTGATGATGAAAAAATGGTCGGCACAACCATTGGCATGATGGATGAAAAAATAGAAAAGCTGCCCCTTCAAAAAACGGCGCACGAAGAGCAAATTCTTTCATTAATTGATCTCGCGCTGCTAACGAAAGACGAAGCTTGGTTTATTGAATTAACAGCTGAATTAAAAAGATTACAAGATAAAAAGCAAGGCTGACATTCCTGATAAGGAATGAAGGCCCTGCTTTTTTTATTATTCCTAGGGGAAAAGCAGGAATGGAAAGCAGCTTGCGAGAAGAAGTAAATGACGACATTAAAAGAAAAGGTGATAAAAGATGAGTAAACGTGTCTTGATTTTAACAGGAGATGCCGTGGAGGCTTTAGAAGTTTTTTATCCGTATTATCGCTGTTTAGAAGAAGATATTCAGTGTACCATTACTTCTCCAGTGAAAAAGAAGCTCCAAACGGTTGTTCATGATTTTCTTCCAGAAATGGAAACATTCACAGAAAAAACGGGATATAAAATTGATTCTCACGCTTCTGTAGATGAAGTGGATCCCGCTGATTTTGACGGACTTATTATTCCTGGAGGACGAGCGCCTGAATATATTCGAATGAACACAAAAGTTCAGGAAATTGCCGCTCATTTTTTAAAAGAAAACAAACCTTTAGGCGTTATTTGTCATGGTCAGCTCGTGTTAACGACGGTTAGAGAGTATCTGCAAGACAGAGAAGTGACAGCGTATCCTGCTTGCCGTCCGGAAGTAGAAGCGGCGGGTGCAGTATTTGTTGAACAGACGCTTCATGTAGACAGAAACTTAGTAACCGGACAAGCTTGGCCAGATTTACCTAAATTTATGAAAGAATTTTTTAACGTGCTAAAAAAAGCTGAAAAAGTGAACGCATAATAAAAAAGCGGGCTGAGAGAAAAGAATTCTTTCAGCTCTTTTACATGATGATAGGTGAGGTGTAAACAACGTGCAGCTTGTGTCTGAACTTTCGAAGAAAATTATAAAAGAAGTGCAGCTTGTGATGAAAGAACATGTAATTGTAACAGATCCAAGTGGAATTATTATTGCGTCAACAGAAGAAAAACGGGTTGGTTTTTTTCACGAAGGCGCGTGGAACGTGATGCAAAGAAAGCAAAAATTATATATATCCAAAAAAGAAGCAGCGGATTTAAAAGGAGTTAAGCCTGGTATTAACTTGCCTATCAGTTATCAAGGAGAGATTATTGGGGTTATTGGCATTACAGGTACTCCAGAAGCCGTTGAGCCTTTTGCAGATATTATTCGAAGATTAACAGAGTTAATTATTCGTGAGGCATATTACATAGAAACAAAGGAATGGGAAAATAAAGGAGTGGAAGCTTTTTTTCGTGAATGGATTTATAGCCAGCAGGTAGATGCAGAATTTATTGAACGAGGCCATATTTTAGGAGTACAAGCAGACAGTGCTTATTGCTGCACGCTGTTTCAAATTGATTCATCTCTTTCGAAAAATAAGCAGCAGCAGGTACAAGAAACAATTCGCTACTGGTTTGAAAGTCATAAAGCTGACGGAGATTATATCGCAAACTGGGGATATGATCGTTTGCTTTTACTGAAAGAGGCGGTAGGTGAAAAGGCAAGGCATGGATTTAAAGAAGAATTAAAAAAATGTCAGCAGTACATTCAAGCAAACAACCAAGTTATGATCACTATTGGTGTAGGAAAGCCAGCGGAGCAATTTAATTTGCATGCTTCATATGAAGAAGCGAAAAAAGCGCTTAAAGTGGCTTCAAAACGTCAAACCGTTGTTTTTTATGAGGAGCTGCTGATGGACATGATTTTAGAAGACGTTTCTAAACCTGTAAAAAAGGAATTCTTGAGTCGAGTGCTTTCCACTCTTTTAAAAGAAAAAGAGCTGCTTGAAACGCTGAAGTGCTATTTGGCCAATGATCAATCATTAAAAAAAACGGCAGTTGATTTACATATTCATATTAATACGCTTCATTACCGCTTGAAGCAAATAAAAGAGCTCACAGATATTGATCCTAAAAGCGTAAAAGGTATTACGCTTTTTTACCTTGCGCTATCTTTACTAGAGTGAAGTGCGTCCTTCGTTGGATAAACATACAAAAAAAGAGTTTTTAAAGCGCTTTTTTTTAGTTCTTTATCTATAGTCCCTCGTTGCTTCTGTAACTATAATAAGAGTAAGAGATACATATAAGGAGGAACGTTATGCTTAATGAACGAACAAAAGCAAAGCTCATTGAAGTTGTAGGATCAGCCAATTTTCAAGATAGCAGTGAAGCAAGACTCGTGTATTCCTATGACGCAACACCTAACTTTCAGTCGCTTCCTGATGCGGTTATTATGCCTGAAAACAAAGAACAAGTGAAAAGAATTTTAACGATATGCAACGAAGATCACGTGCCCATTGTTCCAAGAGGTTCAGGTACAAATTTAAGCGCAGGAACGTGTCCCACGCAAGGAGGAATTGTTCTTACCTTTAACCGGATGAATAAAATTTTAGAAGTTGATGAAGAAAATTTAACGGTTACCGTTCAGCCGGGTGTTATTACGTTAGATTTAATTAACGCTGTAGAGGCAAAAGGTTTATTTTATCCTCCTGATCCAAGCTCCATGAAAATATCAACTATTGGAGGAAACATCAATGAATGTTCAGGAGGATTACGAGGCTTAAAATATGGCGTGACAAAAGATTATGTTCTTGGTCTTGAAGTAGTTCTTGCAAACGGCGACTGCATAAAGACGGGCGGCAAGTTAGCTAAAGATGTAGCTGGCTACGATTTAACGAACTTGTTTGTTGGTTCTGAAGGAACGCTGGGCGTCGTGACAGAAGCGATTTTAAAGCTCATTCCAATACCTGAAACAAAACAAACTCTGCTTGCGCTGTTTGAAGACATGGACGCAGCTGCTAAGACGGTTTCAGCAATTATCGCCAATAAGATTATTCCGGCTACGCTTGAATTTTTAGATCAGCCGACGTGTGAAGTAGTAGAAGATTTTGCCCAAGTTGGGCTTCCAACTGATGTAAACGCTGTCTTATTGATTGAACAAGATGGCCCGCCAGAAGTGGTGAAGCGCGATATTGAAATGATTTCACGCATCTGCAGCGAAGGAAAGGCTGTATCGGTGAAAGTAGCGGCTTCGCAAGCAGAAGCAGAAGCGTTAAGTACAGCAAGAAGATCAGCTCTTTCTGCTTTAGCACGAATGAAGCCAACGACGATTTTAGAAGACGCAACCGTCCCGCGGTCTAAAATTAGTGAAATGGTCAAAGCGATTAATGAAATTGCTGTAAAATACAACGTTAAAATCTGTACGTTTGGTCATGCGGGAGACGGAAATCTGCATCCGACTTGTTTAACAGATGCGCGTGACGAAGAGGAGCTTCACCGAGTCGAACAAGCTTTTGAAACAATTTTTCATAAAGCCATTGAGCTTGGAGGAACGATTACAGGTGAACACGGAGTCGGAGAAATGAAAGCACCGTATTTAGCATTGAAGATGGGCGGAGAAGGAGTAGCTGCGATGAAAGCAATTAAGTATGCTTTGGACCCGCAAGGAATTATGAATCCAGGGAAAATTTTTGCTAAAGACACGAGAAAAAGAGTGGTGGTTCGTTCATGACGGCAACAAAAGACATTCAGCAAGCGTTTAAAGAACGGTTAGATTATGACGAGTTAATGAATTGTATGAGATGCGGTTTTTGTTTGCCGAGCTGTCCGACGTATGGCCAAACCAATCAATATGAAGCAGCGTCACCGCGCGGAAGAATTGCTTTGATGAAAGGAGTTGTAGATGGGCTTATTGAACCGGATGAATCCGTTGAAAAACAATTGAACCTTTGCCTTGGCTGCCGAGCGTGTGAGCCTGTTTGTCCTTCGGGTGTGAAGTACGGACACTTATTAGAAGAAGCGCGTGATATTATTCAGCAGAAAAAACGACATAAATGGCCGGTAAAAGCGCTCAGGCATATGGTGTTTGAACAGCTTTTTCCGCATAAAGAACGATTAAAAAATGTACATTCTCTGCTTGCTTTCTATCAAAGAAGCGGCTTGCAAAAAGCTGTTCAAAAAACAAATATATTAAACGTCCTGCCCGGTAATTTAGCACAAATGGAAAAAACGCTTCCACCTGTGCCAACAAAAAAAGAAATGAAGAAACGTCCTTTTTTATTTGAAGCAGAAGGAACAAGAGAGCGTACGGTTGCTTTTTTTACAGGGTGTTTAATGGACACGATGTTTATGGAAACAAACAACGCGACGATTGCACTTTTACAAAAAGCGGGGTGTAAGGTCGTTATACCAGAAGTGCAGACGTGCTGTGGCGCCCTGCATGCGCACGGCGGAGAAAAAGATCAGGCAAAAAAGTTAGCAAAACAAAATATTATGGCGTTTGAATCTATTCAAGCGGATGATATTGTTCTTAATGCAGGCGGCTGCGGTGCGCTGTTAGTGGAATACGATCATCTATTAAAAGATGAGCCGGAATGGAAAGAAAGAGCAGCGGTCTTTTCTGCAAAAGTCAAAGATTTCTCAGAGATTTTATTGCAGCAGCAGTTTGTAGAAAGACAAAAGTTATCGCTTCCAAGTCAAATTATTACGTATCAAGATTCGTGTCATTTAAGAAACGTGATGAAAACGTCCAGCGCACCGAGAAAACTGATCCAAGCGATTAATAACGGAACGGTGTTTAATGAAATGGAAAATGCGGATCATTGCTGCGGCTCAGCGGGTATTTATAACTTAACGGAACAAGAGATGTCTATGCAAATTTTAGATTATAAAATGGAAAAAGTAAAAGAAGCCCATGCACATACGATTGTAACAGCAAACCCGGGCTGTCTCATTCAAATGAAGCTAGGCGTAGTCAGAGAAGGAGTAGAAGAAAGTGTAAGGGCCGTTCATCTTGCAGATTTACTTCTTGAAGCAGTAGAAAGCAAATAAAAAGGCCGGACGTGTCCGGCCTTTTTATTATTTGAACAGCTGAGAAACAATTTCGTACGAACGAAGGCGAGCTTTGTGATCGTAAATTTGAGCGTTAATCATCAGTTCATCTGCTTCTGTTTCTTCAATAAACTGTTCAAGCTTGACTTTAATCGTCTCAGGACTTCCGACAATAGAAGAGCCCAGCTGCTGTTGAAGAGAAGCTTTTTCAAAGTCAGTCCATAGTTCATCCATATTATCCACAGGAGCTTTTAGTTTACCCGGTGTGTTTCGAATTAAATTTAGAAACTGCTGTTGCATAGAAGTAGCCAAGCGTTCAGCTTCTCTATCTGTATCAGCAGCGATTACGTTTACACCTAACATTGCATATGGTTTCTCTAACACGTCGGACGGCTTAAAATAACGACGGTACATGTTAAGAGCTGTCATTGTATTATTAGGCGAAAAGTGACTTGCAAATGAAAATGGCAAGCCTAGCTGTGCAGAAAGCTGTGCGCTAAAACCGCTTGAGCCAAGGAGCCAAATCGGAATATTTAAACCTTGACCGGGAACAGCTTTAACACGCATCTGACTTTCTGAAGCAGGTTTAAAGTATTCCTGCAGTTCAGCTAGCTGTTCTGGGAAGTCACTGCCGTCGCTTCTGCGGTCGCGTCGCAGCGCCTGCGCTGTCAGCTGATCTGTCCCTGGCGCTCTTCCTAAGCCTAAATCAATACGTCCTGGAAATAGTGATTCAAGCGTACCAAAATGCTCAGCAATAACAAGCGGAGAATGGTTAGGAAGCATAATGCCGCCAGAGCCTACGCGAATGCGTGACGTGCCAGCAGCGACATGACCAATTACAACAGATGTAGCGGAGCTTGCGATACCTGTCATATTATGATGTTCAGCTAGCCAATAGCGGTTATACCCCCATTTTTCAGCGTGCTGAGCTAAATCTAATGTATTTCTAAGTGAGTCAGATACAGTTCCTCCTTCAACTACAGGAGAAAGATCTAACACGGAAATCGGAATATCTTTTAATGCTTTACTCATCAATTTCATCTTCTTTCTTTAAAGACTTCATAGGCCTTGTTATTTCAATGGAATACAAGTATTTTAACAATAATCTTTCGAGTTCCAAAATATTTTGCTTCGGTTATTTTCCTTTACGTTATTGTTCTTTAGTTACACAAGATTCCAAGAAGCAAAAAGCTTGTACGGTATAAGGCAGAAGCCGCCTCTTTCTATAAAAAGCTGTCATATTTTATAGTAGAAGGGATGATGAACATGGTTACTTTAAATGAACTAAAAAGCAAGCAGTACGATATGATATATAGCTTAGGCTATAACTGTTTTCCAGGGATATACATGAAAAAATATTCTTTGCGAAAACAAGCCGGCGTGATTGATTGGTGTATTAGCATTTCTCTTTCTCATGTCAATCAGCTGTTGAAAAATCGCTGTAAAGACTTATTTTTGTATGAACACTTAACCTATATAAGTTCTTTCGGAGATGGTTCTACGCTTAGGCTGCGTGATAAGGTGTATCAAATTGATTCTGCTCATGATTTTCCGTCGTCTATTAATACAGAAAATAACTGGCTTTCGTATAATGAAGTCAAAGAAAAGTATGAGCGGAGAACGGAGCGATTTTTAACGTCGATGGAGACCAGTTCTTGTATATTGTTTATTCGTATGGGTGGAACGTATGAAGAAGCGAAAGAATTAGAGCATACTTTAAAGGGAATGTTCAAAAACGATTTCTATATACTGCTGCTGACAAACAGTGAAAAAGAACTTTTGTCCGAAGCTAACTGGGACTTGCCTTATACATGTGTCTTACATGCACCTATTTTTTCAATGGATGTGCTGCGCGACGACAAAGTATGGGAAGAGCTTTTAAGCGGACTTGTTATAAAATAAAAGGAACTCTTTTTGCTCAATACGGGAATGAAAAAGCTCGTTTTTTTCATAGACTTTGTTATATCTGTGTATCAAAGGAGATGAAAAGATGGAGTCCAATGTGCGGAAGGCGATAAAAGAAATTGTATGGCTGCTGCTAGAACAAGACCAGCGCTGGAATGAGTATCTAGTACAGCTGGAGGATTTGAAAATACAAGTGGATTTGAATAGTTCCGCATATGAAGTTCTGAGAAAGATGACGGGTAATTACGAAGTGCTGCTTGAACATATGGATCTCATTCAGCAGTTTGAAAATCATTCTAAAAGTGAAACAGCGCTGAATGACTTAGTTACCATCGTTATGAAGCATTACTCATTAAAAAGTTCATAAGCCTGCTTTGTGCAGGTTTATGGAGTTTAAGCTCTCAATGGAATTCGGTAGAGATAATCGTTTATAATAAGTACATATGGTGATGAAAGGGTGATCGATATGGAAGAGAAACAAGAAATTGTACCCGTTCGTACAGAGGAAACAGCCAAATATTACTCGGAAGAAAAATTTTGGGACAAGCTTAAAAAGTTTGGTAAAAAAGCGGGAGCAAACGTTGTTTATGCCGTATTGCTTTTATACTATACGCTGCAAAAGCCTGATATTCCGCCAAAAGCAAAAGCAGTTATTATAGGAGCGTTAGGTTACTTTATTCTTCCTCTAGATTTAATTCCAGACTTCGCAGCAGGAATTGGATTTACAGATGATTTAGGAGCTCTAGGGCTTGCATTGATTCAAGTTGCCATGTACATTGATGAAGGTGTTAAACTGAAAGCAAAAGAAAAAATTAAAACGTGGTTTTCAGAAGAACACAATTTTTCCATTATTGATGCTAAAATAAAGTAACGTTATGATCGAAATGTAATTATTAAATTAAGTGAGCAAAAGAAGGTGATAGATGAATCATCTTCTTTTTAACCGTCAATATGTAGGTCTTTGTGACTATATTAATCCTTTTTATGTAAAAAAAGCAGGATTAAAATATTTTTTTCATTAAAATTTTAAGCAATGTAATTGAATAATTGCCCTACAAATGTTAAGTTAAAACATGTTCATAAATTCGTCACAGAAAGCAGTATACAAATAAGTAAGACGGTTTGTAAAAACTTTGTGAAATTATGGAACTTTTTAACTGAGAGTTTCAAACTCTTAGAGATTCTTCCTCATCAATCAGAAGTAGCTTTCTTTCATCACAAGATTAAGCATCTTTCATTTGAAGGTGTTTTTTTTCAGCCTAAGTAAGCCAACAACATGATTGTATGACAAGTTTTTACTAAGGTTGTATAGTTACTGTATTGTATGACAAGTTTTGTGTGATTTGATGTTAAATAAATGAACAGCTTCGAAGTAAATAAATGATTGCAGAAAAACAAAGTCCATGCGTTTTCATGAACCATTATACGTTACTTCATATTTGTAGAGATGTTTAGCAAAAGGGGAGATGAATGGCCTGACGTAAACAATATCCATAGACAAGCCTTAGAAAATAATTATCTTTCTAAAAAAGCAAATTTATATGATTGATTCTAATCTAAACAATGGAGTGTTCAAAAATGGAAATTAGTCAAATCTTTATTATTTTAACCCCAATCTTTTTTGTTATTTTGCTAGGTTATTTAGCAGGGTATTTTAAAAAGTTTGATGCAACAACATCTAAAGGGTTAAATACGCTTGTAACAAAATTTGCGTTACCTGCACATCTATTCGTTGGTATTACAACAACATCAAAACAAACGCTTATTGAAAAATGGCCGTTTTTATTAGCATTAGTTCTTGGTATTATTGGATTTTATGTTCTTTTCTTACTTGTTGCAAAATATGTATTCAAATACTCACTAACAGGCGCGTCTATGTTCTCTTTAAACTCTACGCAGCCAACGTTTGCGTTTATGGGTATTCCCGTATTAGGTAGCTTGTTTGGTGCGGATGTAGTAGCGATTCCAATCGCCATTACGGGTATTGTAGTAAACGCGATGCTTGATCCTTTAGCAACTATTATTGGTACGGTTGGACAACGTGAAAAAAGCGAAAATGATGCAGGAGAAAGCTTATTTAAAGTAACGATTAAATCAATTTTACATGGTCTTTCTGAGCCGTTAGCCTGTGTTCCGTTAATCGCAGTAGTATTAGTGTTATTTGGATTCCAAGCTCCAGATTTACTTTCAAGCAGCTTAGACCAAATCGGTTCAATTACGTCTGGTGCGGCACTATTCGCAGTTGGGGTAACAATTGGTATCCGTAAAATTCAATTTAGCCCAGCGGCATTTGGTATTGCGATTTTAAAAGTGGCTATTCAGCCGCTTGTAATGTTAGGAATTGCAACAGCAATGGGTCTATCATCAGCTGACATCGTAAAATTAGTATTATTAGTAGCGTTCCCAGGTTCAGCTGTAGCAGCGATGATTTCAGTTCGCTTTGACAGCTTAGCTGGTGAAACAGCTTCAGCATTCGTACTTAGTGCCATTATGTCACTTGTTACATTACCGCTGTTAATTTCTTGGTTAATGTAATCACATATATGGATATAGAACAAAAAAGGCTTTGCTATTTTAGCAAAGTCTTTTTTTGTGCATTTATATTTAAAAAAGCTTTAAAAATTCTTGGGCGATTTTAGGAAGATAACTGTCGGTACGCCACGTAACTAAAGGTTCTATTACAAATGGATTATCTTCTATGTTTAAAATTTTAATATGTTCTAGTGAAAAAGAAGATAGCATCGAATAAGGAACAATAGCAGCACCGAGGCCACGACATACTAAATTAAGAAGCATCGCTGAATCATGGCATTCGCATAAAATGTTAGGTGTTATACCCATCTTTTCAAATTCCTTTATAATGCGATTGTATATGCTTATTTCCCGGTTTGAGCGAAGAAGAATAAGAGGGAGAGAAGCAATTTCAGCGACTGAAATCTTTTCTTTTGCATAACCACTTTCTTTAGGAACGGCTACAACAAAAACATCTGGTGCAAGTGTTTTTGTTTTGACATGTTTATAAGGTAAGTCAGTAGTAGTGACTGCTACATCAATCTTTCCATCCGTCAACAACTCGTTTAAATGAGCTGGTTCGTTTTCATAGATATTAAAAGTACTGTTTGGATACTGTTTTTGGATAAGAGTTAGCTTATCGAGAACCGTTGATGCACAGTAGATCGTACAGCCGACTTCAAGCTTTTCATTTGTTATACTTTTACATTCCTGTACTTCCAATACTGATTTTTCGACCCTTTGCACAATTTCTTTCGCTCGGTTTAAAAAAAGCTCTCCTTCTGCCGTTAACAATAAGCGCTTATTATTGTTTCGTTCAAAAAGCAAAAGGCCGAGCTCATTTTCGAGCTGTTTTAGCTGTCTGCTTAAAGGAGGCTGAGCCATATGCAGGCGCTTTGCTGCTTTAGTTACATTTAATTCTTCAGCTATGACAATAAAATAATGAAGCTGTCTTAATTCCACTGTATTCAACTCCATACTTTAAAGGTATTATTATATACTTTATCAATATTTTAATTGTATAGAAAATGAGTGTAAAGTTAAATGTGTAACCAAAGCAGAGAGGAGGAAGAGAAATGAAAATAGCTGTAGGAATCACAGGAGCCACGGGAGCTATTTTAGGTATTCGAATTTTAGAGCTTTTGAAGAAGGCTTCTGTTGAAACGCATTTAGTCATGTCGCCTTGGGCTCATGCCACAATTAAGCTGGAAACACCTTATAGCGTTCAGCAAGTAGAAGCGCTAGCAGATTATTGTTATTCATATCAAGACCAAGCAGCAAAAATTTCGAGCGGTTCATTCCGTATAGACGGAATGATTGTAAGTCCTTGCAGCATGAAAACATTAGCATCTATTCGAATGGGACTAGCAGATAACTTAATAGCGAGAACAGCAGATGTGATGTTAAAAGAAAGAAAGCCACTGGTGCTACTTCCTCGAGAAACACCTTTGAATACGATTCATTTAGAAAACATGCTGGATCTTTCAAAAATGGGCGCTATCCTTGTGCCTCCTATGCCGGCATTTTATAACAAACCTGAGACAATTGATGATATTGTCACTCATATTGCTGTTCGAACGTTAGATCAATTAGGAATTGAGCTTCCTGAGGCAAAAAGATGGAATGGAATTAAACATTTATCACAAGGAGGAAAATAAACATGGCTTATAAAGACTTTAGAGATTTCCTTAATACGCTACATAAAGAAGGGCAGCTACTGACGATTACAGATGAAGTGCAGCCTGATCCAGATTTAGGTTCAGCAGGTCAAGCTATCAGTAATTTAGGAGACCAAACGCCGGGATTATTATTTACCAATATTTATGGGTACAACAATGCAAAGGTAGCCCTAAACGTAATGGGTTCCTGGTCAAATCACGCGTTAATGATGGGACTGCCTAAATCAACTCCTGTAAAAGAACAGTTCTTTGAATTTGCTCGGAGATATGAAAAATTTCCTGTCAAAGTAAAAAGAGAAGAAACAGCGCCATTTCATGAGTGTGAAATTAAAGATGATATCAACTTATTCGACCTTTTGCCATTGTTTCGCTTAAATCAAGGAGACGGCGGCTATTATCTAGATAAAGCGTGCGTCATTTCTCGTGATCAGCATGATAAGGAGAACTTTGGCAAGCAAAACGTAGGTATATATCGTATGCAGGTTAAAGGGAAAGACCGTCTAGGCATTCAACCTGTGCCACAGCATGATATTGCCATTCACTTAAAACAAGCCGAAGAAAAAGGTGAAAACCTCCCTGTATCAATTGCTTTAGGATGTGAACCTGCGATTGTCACAGCAGCCGCTACGCCGCTTCATTACGATCAATCAGAGTATGAAATGGCAGGAGCTATTCAAGGTGAGCCATACAGAATTGTGAAGTCTCAGCTTTCTGATTTAGATGTACCTTGGGGAGCAGAAGTAATTTTAGAGGGAGAAATCTTAGCTGGTGAACGTGAGTATGAGGGTCCTTTTGGTGAATTTACAGGTCATTACTCCGGTGGCAGAAGCATGCCTGTTATCAAAATCAATCGCGTATACCATCGCAAAGATCCTATTTTTGAAAGTCTATATATCGGTATGCCTTGGACAGAAACAGATTATTTAATTGGAATCAATACAAGCGTTCCTTTATATCAGCAGCTAAAAGAAGCATATCCTGAAGAGATTGAAGCGGTGAATGCGATGTATACTCATGGTCTCGTTGCTATCATTTCAACGAAAAGCCGATACGGAGGATTTGCTAAGGCGGTTGGTATGAGGGCATTGACTACGCCGCATGGATTAGGATATTGCAAGCTAGTTATTTTAGTAGACGAAGATGTGGATCCGTTTAATTTACCGCAAGTCATGTGGGCGCTATCGACAAAAATGCACCCAAAACATGATGTCATAACAGTGCCTAATCTTTCAGTTCTGCCACTTGATCCAGGATCTGAGCCGGCTGGTATTACAGATAAAATGATTTTGGATGCTACAACACCAGTTGCACCGGAAACAAGAGGCCACTATTCGCAGCCTTTAGATACACCACTTGAAACTGAAAAATGGGAAAAAATCTTAACGAATATGATGCAAAAATAAACAAGGAGGAATCGACATGCATACTTGTCCAAGATGTGAAACCAAACAAGCAAACGTAGTATCTAAATCACCAGTTGAAGGAGCCTGGGAAATTTATTTATGCGACGTGTGTTTGTTTACCTGGCGTTCTTCTGAACCTGAGACCATCACCAATCCTGAAAAATACCCTCGACCATTTAAAGCCAATCCAAAAGACGTACCGCTGGCAACGCACGTGCCTCCTGTGCCACCCCGATCTTACTAAGCAAAGGCGGTAAGTAAAATGAATAAAGCAGAGCTGCCAAAAGCCGTGCGCGTATTTTTAAATGGAAAAGACTTAGAAAGAAAACAGCGTGATGCGATGTTGCTATCTACAGTGACATCCGAGGGTTTTCCTCATGTAGCAATGATTAGCGCAGGAGAGCTGGTAGCTATTAGCTCTTCACGCGTCAAGCTGTTAGTATGGAAGGGTACAACGTCTGCAAAAAACATGATACAGAATCATAAGGCAACCGTTACATTAGTTGTTGAAGGGAAAGCTTATTACATTAAATTTTGGCTGAAAAAAGAAGCTCCTGTGTTATCAGGCTATGAGTTATTTACAGGAGAAGTAGCCGCTGTTAAAGAAGATTACGCAAAATATGCTGTTCTAACATCAGGAATTCAATTTCAGCTTCATGATTCCAAACAGGTACTAAGCCGCTGGAAGCAATCAATTGCAGCTGTTCTTTCTACTGAAAAAACCGATTCTTAAAAATAAGAATCGGTTTTTTAGCTGTAGTGAAATTTTTTCAAATAGCACGCTAACTGGACTTTTAATAGGTGCTCACTATTTGTAAATGATATGTTCATTTTGTCTTCGATTTTCTTTAAGCGCTGATAAAGTGTATTAACGTGAATATGAAGCTGCTTAGCTGTAAGTGAAGCAGAGCGATTATTATCGAAGTAGGCTTCTAACGTTTGTTCTAAAGGTTCATCATTCAAATGATTGTTCTTAAGAGGGAGAAATACTTCATCAATAAAGGTTTTTACTTCTTCTTTCGATTGATTAATAAATAGCCGGTTAATTCCTATTTCCTCATACAACATGCATCCATCTTGCTGCTGAGACAGAAGGTAAGAGATAGCTTTTTCAGCTTCACTATAACTTTTTCCTATTTGAGTAAAATGAGAATACCGACTTCCAATCCCTGTTTTTACATGACATTCATTGTAGTAACGCCATTTTGAGAGTAAATCTTCTAATTGTTTGATAATAGCATGATGTTTTTCATAAGGGTCAAGCGTAAATACAATGGTTACTTTGGTGTCGAATCCGTATACGACCGGTGCTTTTGAGCTGAAAACCGATTTGATGTCAGATACAAGGCGATGAAGGTGTAAGTTTAAGAGCTGCAGGTCCGCTTGTGAACGAATGGTAATGAGAGCGACTAGAATATGCTTTTTTGTATCAATGTTTAGCTCAGCTGCTTTTTGATACAGCAAAGTGGTGTCATAACACGATAAGTATTCACTAAATAATTCATGTGTTCGCTTGTAAAATAAATCAACTAACGTTTGTTTTTTCAGCATTTCTAATGCAATAACAGAGCTGCTTTGTTCGAGTGCCACTTGATCTAGAGAGGAAAGATCTCCTTGATTTGCCTGCATAATAAGTAACCCTAAGAGCGTGTCAATGCCGTGTATGGGGTGAATATAAACACTGTTTGCCTCATTGTTTGCCTCAATAGTATAAAAACAAGGCTTTGTATGTGAAAGAAAATGTGTGTGAAATTCAGCTGTTTTTGTGTCTATATCAAAGAATTTCAAGAAGCCATAGGTCTTATTATCAACAAAATCTACAATGGTGACAGGAGATGTAACCATTCGGCGCAATTCGGTAAGTATTGGTTCAATTCCTTTACTTTGAAGTGAAACATTCATGAAGGTGCGATGAATTTGATCGCGGCGTATTAAAAGTTCATTTTGTTTTTTTACATCTTCAAAAAGCGCTGAGTTTAAGAGAGCAATCGATACTTGATCGGAAAAGCTTTCTAACAATTCTTTATCCTCTTCATTTAAAAGAGGGGTTGTGCCGTTTTGATAAATAATGAGTACGCATACCGTTTGTTCTTCCATACAAATTGGGACAGAAATGATAGATTGAATGTTTGTAAACGTATAGGACTGATTAAGATAATGAATATTATCGTCAGTCATAGTAGAAGAATCGCGTAATATATCCTCTAAGTTCGTATACATATAGCTTTTATTATGCTTAAATGTCTTTCCGATAATTCCTTCCCCAACTTTCATTTTCATGTTTTGAATTTCACTGTTTGGACCCCCTGACCAGGCGCGAGGCAAAAGAAATTGAGTGGAAGAATCAAACATCCACAGCACGCCCATATCCGCAACAGAAATAACAGAAAGAGCATTTTCCAGAATTCTTGTTAATAGATAATCTGAGTCTTGTAAAAGTGAGATTTCCTTAATGCTTTTCATAAGCACGTTTAAAATGTGCTCATGCCGCTCTAGCTTTTTTTGCAGCACATAAGGAGAAAAGTTAGCTGATAGCTGTTTTATTTGTGGGGGTGTCCAGTCATGCTTAGTAAATATGCGAACAACAAACGCATAGCGATTTGGAAAGGATAAGTAAATTTCCTCGAACTCTTCATATGCCATATGCTTTTGAAAGGAATCACTGCCGTTATGTAGGCTAGTGGGAGGAGTGTAAGTCAGGGATGAACATGAAGAACTGGAAAAAATCACGTTAAAATTTGCAGAATCAATACTTGTCCAAATCTGATAAGGACTATTTTTGATAATAGATGTAAGATAACCTTTCATATTAGCTAATAAATCACTCATGTTAACAACCCCTTATAGACTACTTAATGTAAAAAAATACATAGTTATAGTTCTTATTATATAGAAATACACATTGAAAAAATAGTCAGAATTTTTTAATATTTATATAACAAATTGATTTGTTACAAAACATTACATTAAATGGAATAAAAAGGAGATGAGTGCATTTATGCTAGCAAGGTCGAACTGGAAATACGTCATTTTATTTTTATTATTTTTAGGCTGGTCGCTTGGAAACTTAGATCGTTTTATTATTAATTACGCTATTTTAGATATTTCGAAAGATCTACATCTGAATGCTTCTTCTACAGGCATCATCTTAAGCAGCTTTTTTGCAGGATACGCACTGATGCAAATACCTGGGGGGTGGCTAGCAGACCGCTTTGGATTTAAAAAAGTCATTACAATCGCCGTGCTTTTATGGTCTTTGTTTACGGTTTTTACCGGAATGGCCTGGTCTTTTGCTTCTATTATTATCATTCGCTTTTTATTTGGTTTAGGGGAAGGGAGTTATTTTCCATCTGCATCAAAAGGAATCGCAGGGTGGTTTCCTCAGCAAGAACGCAGTAGAGCCATGTCCTTTTTGTTATCGTCAGGTACCATCATGGGCGTGATTACCCCGATTCTAGCGACTCAGCTGATGCAAACGATAAGCTGGAGAAGCATTTTTTATATCATAGGGGCCATAGGGCTTGCTATTACGGTTCTGTTTGTTTTTTTACTAAAAGAAAAGCAGCAGGGGGAAGAAAGAGAGGCTTCTGCTATTCCTGCTAAGCAGATGACATTAAAAGAAATTATCAAAACTCCGATGATTTGGAATTTATTTATTGCATACTTCAGTATCTACGCCATTAACTGGGGGCTCATGTCGTGGATGCCTACATATTTAGCCGAAGTAAGACATTTGAATTTAACGAACATCGGTTTTCTTTCCGCTATCCCAGCATTTGTAGGCATTATAGGAATGTTTGTTAGCGGCTTTGTTTTAGACAAGCTTCCAGATGGAAAAGACAAGACGATAGCGGCGGTGTTTGGTTTACTGATGGGTATTTTTCTTTGCTTCATGGCCATTTCACCTAGCGTAGGCATGTTTATCGTTTTTCAAAGTGCAGTCACCTTGCTGTTTTCGTTTAATGTGATTTTAATCGCTTCAGCTCCTTTAAAAATGCTGCCTGAATCAGTGGTCGGTTCAGCAAATGGTTTTATCAATACAGGAGCTCAAGCAGCCGGCGTATTAACACCGATGCTCATTGGCTTTTTAGTACAATCGTTTGGCGGTTCGTATAATGCAGCATTTGCTTTATTAATTATTTGCGCTCTTGTCTGTGCTATTTCGTTGTTTTCGATTCGACCTGCAAAAGTGGTAGTGGACGCACAAAATGCTGTTAAATAATGAAGAAAAAGGAGAGTGTCTCATGGATATTATTAAAGAAGTCGAACAACTTATTGAAAAAAAGCGAAACGAGCTAACTCAAATCAGTGATCAAATATGGGAATATGCAGAAACGAGGTTTGAAGAGTATAAGTCGGCACAGCTGATTTGCGACATGTTAGAAAAAGAAGAGTTTACGCTTCGTACACATATTGCTAACCTTGAAACAGGTTTTATTGGAAGTTACGGGAACGGTTATCCGATCATCGCTATTCTCGGTGAATACGATGCGCTTACCGGGCTGAGTCAAAAAGATAAGTGCGCAGTAGCAGATCCAGTCAAAAAAAATGGAAATGGCCATGGATGTGGACATAATTTACTTGGCGCAGGCTCACTAGCAGCTGCGCTTGCTGTCAAAGAATATTTAAAAGAAAAAAATGTCCCGGGGACCGTTCGATACTATGGATGTCCAGCCGAAGAAAGTGGTTACGGAAAGACATATATGGTACGAGAAGGATTTTTTCAAGATGTAGACTTCGCGTTTTCATGGCATCCCGCTACCGTTAATGGTGTCATGCATACGTCATCGAATGCGGTTATGCAAGCAACTTTTAAATTTAAAGGAAGAAGCAGTCATGCAGCTGCTAGTCCTCATCTTGGCAGAAGCGCTTTAGACGCTGTAGAGTTGATGAATATTGGTGTAAATTATATGCGTGAACATATGATAGATGAAGCACGCGTACACTATGCCATTACAAACAGCGGAGGCATCTCTCCTAATGTTGTTCAAGCAGAAGCGGAAGTGATGTACTTAATTCGTGCTCCGAAGCCATCTCAAGTAAAAGAACTTTATGAACGGGTTGTGAAAATTGCAAAGGGAGCGGCTTTAATGACTGAAACACAAATGGAACAGGAAATTCAAGGAGCCTGCGCTAATCTAATTCCAAATCAAACAATGGAGCAACTGATGCATAAGCAAATGATGCAGATAAATTTGGCTGAAGTGAAACATGAAGAAATAGCTTTTGCCAAAGCTATTTACGAGTCTACATCCGCTGAAGATAAAGAAGCAGCAAAAAAACAAGTGGGTTCACTGCTAGACAGAGCTTTAGCGGATCATCCAGTCTTCAACCAAATTGCTCCTATGTCTAAAAATGTTTCCTTCATGACAGGATCAACTGATGTCGCAGACGTTAGCTGGAATGTTCCAACTGCACAGTGCGTGACCGCAACGTGGGCTTATGCTACGCCGTTTCATACATGGCAAGCTGTTGCTCAAGGGAAAACGGAGTATGCCCACGATGCGATGTTATTGGCTGGAAAAGCCATCGCGGCTACGGCGATTGAAATGATAGAAAATCAAGAGCTGATTAATCAAGCCAAACAAGAGCTGGAGGATAGGCTAGAAGGGGAAAGCTATGAATGTCTTGTGCCTTCACATATACAGCCACCTAATTACTCAGAAAGTGAGCAGGAAGACTATAGCATGGTATAAAAAACGAGGCGGGGAAAAACGTATTTTCGTGTAAGGAAGATCCGAACGATGAATCGTTCGGATTTTTTTATTGTTAGGTTGAACACAGGTTTCATTTATCCGGCTTGTTCGTCTTTAGACTGGATTGATGTAGTTATGGCTCAATCTCTTTTTTGTTTTCATTAAAAATAAATGGTTAAAAATATATCTCTTTGCTGAACCTAACCCTATCTAATTGTTTAGGAAAAGAGGTAAAAAAACATGAGAGCATATAAAGTAGAAAAAGATGGGTCAATTTCAACTTCATTAAAAGGAAAATCAGTTTTATCCACTTCTTATTTAAATAAAGGTTCCGCTTTTACTGAAGAAGAAAGAGAAAACCTTCATCTGCAGGGACTTCTTCCTCCAACGGTTTTAACGTTAGAAGAACAGGCAAAAAGAGCATATGAGCAGTTCAAAAAAGCACCGAATGATCTTCAAAAAAATAATTCGTTGAATGATCTGCATAACCGGAACGTTGTCTTATTTTATCGTTTATTAACCGATCATTTAAGTGAAATGCTTCCCATTATTTACACGCCTACTGTAGGTCAATCCATCCAAGAATACAGCCATGAATACCATCGACCTGACGGACTATATTTATCCGTAAATGAAGCGGATCGATTAAGTGATGCGATTGAAAACTTAGGACTCGACGGCGAAGATATTGATTTGCTTGTTGTAACGGATTCAGAAAGTATTCTCGGCATCGGGGACTGGGGTGTAGGAGGGATAAATATTGCAGTTGGAAAGTTAGCGGTCTACACAGCTGCAGCAGGAATTGACCCAAGCCGCGTACTGCCTGTTGTTCTTGACATGGGGACCAATAACAAAAAGCTTCTTGAAGATCCTTTGTATTTAGGAAATCGTCATGAACGAGTAAAAGGAGAAGACTATAATCGTTTTATCGCTCAATTTGTAAAAGAAATAACGGCCAAGTTTCCTAAAGCGCTTCTTCATTGGGAGGATCTTGGGAATATTAACGCGCGTCACATTATGAAAGAATACGGCGATAAAATTTTAACGTTTAATGATGATATTCAAGGAACGGGAGTAATTACTCTTGCAGCCGTTTTAACAGCGGTGCGTATTACAGGAACGCCCCTAAAAGATCAGAGGGTTGTTGTATTTGGACCGGGATCTGCTGGAATTGGGAATGCTGATCGTATTCATAGTGCGATGATGCTTGAAGGGCTATCTGAAGAAGAAGCGTATGATCGTTTTTGGGCATATGATTACAGAGGTCTGTTAACCGAAGATATGGAAGATTTAGCTCCTTTTCAACAGCCGTATGTTCGCCAAAATGAAGAGATTAAAGAATGGGAAAAAGACGATGAAAATAAAATTTCACTGTTAGAGCTTGTCAAGCAAGTGAAGCCAACGATTTTAATTGGAACGTCAGGCGTCACGGATGCTTTTACCGAAGAAATTATTAAAGAAATGGCAAAACATGTAGAGCGCCCGGTGATTATGCCTCTTTCAAACCCAACTAAACTTGCTGAAGCTGTTCCGGAAAATATTATAAAATGGACGGAAGGAAAAGCCCTTATTGCAACGGGGAGTCCATTTGAACCCGTTGAATATAACGGGCACACTTATGAAATTGGACAGGCTAATAATGCGTTTGTGTTTCCGGGTCTTGGTTTAGGTACAATTGTGGTTTGCGCTCAAAAGTTTACTGAATCTATGTTTGCAGAAGCAGCCAATGCAGTAGCGCGTATAGCAGAAACAGATACAAAAGGAGATACGCTTCTTCCCAACATTAAAGATCTTCAAAAAGTATCAAAGGCGGTTGCTGTAGCAGTTGCCGATGCTGCTGTAAAAGATAACGTAGCAACTGTTATCGAACAAAATGTAACTAAACTTGTAGAAGCAGCGGTATGGCAGCCTGTTTATAGACCGGTTAAGGCAAAAAATGAATGAGGTGAATGATAAATGAGCATAGGTCAAATTTTTCTCATTCTCGCGCCTATCTTTTTTGTCATTTTGCTTGGTTATTTAGCAGGGCACTTTAAAAAATTTGATAAGCAAACGTCTAAGGGGCTCAACACATTAGTAACGAAGTTTGCGCTTCCTGCACACCTATTTGTAGGTGTAACGACAACGCCAAGAAAAACACTCATAGACGAATGGCCGTTTTTAGTAGCGCTGATTTTAGGAATCGTCGGGTTTTACCTCATTATATTGCTCGTCGTGAAGTATGCAGGGAAGCATACGTTAACTTCTTCTTCTATGTTTGCCCTAAACTCAGCTCAGCCAACGTTTGCTTTTATGGGCATTCCAGTACTCGGAGGATTGTTTGGTGCAGGCGCCGTAGCGATTCCAATTGCTATAACAGGAATAGTGGTAAACGCGATTTTAGATCCGCTGGCAACGATTTTAGGAACCGTTGGACAACGGGGGCGAAAAGAAGGGGAAGAGAAAACAAGTTTATTCAAAGTAACAGTTCATTCTATTTTGCATGGTCTATCTGAGCCTTTGGCATGTGTACCGTTAATTGGAGTGATTTTAACGCTTTGCGGCTTTCAGTCACCTAAACTTTTACAGGATATGCTTGATCAAATCGGAAGTATCACATCGGGAGCAGCTTTGTTTGCGGTAGGAGTAACGATTGGAATTGGAAAAATTAACTTCAGTAAAGGCGCGCTTGGGATCGCTGTCTTAAAAGTAGCGGTTCAACCCATCGTTATGCTCGGAATTGCAGTATGGATAGGATTGTCTTCAGATGAAGTGACAAAAGCTATTTTACTGGTAGCTTTTCCTGGGTCTGCTGTAGCTGCGATGATTGCTTTGCGGTTTGAAAGTTTGGAAAACGAAACCGCATCTGCTTTTGTCATTAGTGCTATTTTGTCGTTGATTACGCTGCCGCTTCTTATTTCTTGGCTTATGTAAATAAAAAAACGAAAGAGGAGAATTCCTCTTTCGTTTTAAGACGGATTAATAAGCTAATGCAAATAATCCTTTAATATGAGATAAGTAACGAACGTTACTTGCTTCTTTCATAAGTGATGCTGGTAAACCTTTTAATTGCGTTTTGTTTCCGCCGATTGTACCAATTGCATCTTTGCGTCCAAGACTTCCTAGTGTACCAGAGAAGACAGGAACGAATGATTCCATTGCTCCGCCGCGAATAGCTACTGCTAAGTTCACGCCTACAACTTCACCCATTTGCCAAGCTAATTGAGCAGTAGGTGGGTAAGGGCGACCTTCTGGACCCATTACAACCGCTGAGTCACCAGCAAGGAATACATCTTTATGAGATGTAGATTGTAAGAATTCATTTACAAGTGCACGACCGCGGTTTACTTCGATACCTGAGTTAGCAACTACAGAGTTACCTTGAACTCCGCCAGTCCATACCATTGTTTTTGTTTCAATTTTGCTGCCGTCTTTAAGTTCAACAGTTGTAGCATCCATTTTTGTTACAGGTGTACCAGTAACAAATGTAACGCCACGTTTTGTTAAGCTTGATTGAGCGCGCTCTACTAATTCAGCAGGGAAGCCTGGAAGAACTGTAGGAGCTGCTTCTACACAGTATAGAGAAATTTCTTTTGGATCAACACCGTGTTTTAGACATAGGCTTGGCATTAAGTCAGCGTATTCACCAACAAGTTCGATACCTGTTAATCCGCCACCGCCAACTACGATTGTACCGTCAGCTTTATTTTTTGTTTTGCTGTATTCAGCGATACAAGCTTCTACGTGCGCACGTAAACGGTTTGCATCATTTACTGATTTAAGAACGAAGCTGTGCTCTTCTAAACCAGGGATACCGAAGTAAGCAGTTTCACTACCTAAAGCTGTAACAAGGTAGTCGTAGCTTAATTTTGTACCATCTTCAAGAGATACTTCACGTTGATCTGGTGAGATTTCTTTTACCGTTGCAATTTTTAAATCAACGTTGTAGTTTTTAAGTAATTTATCAAGTGGTAAAGCTACCGCTTGTTCAGAAACGCCGCCTACAGCTAGACGGTGTAATTCTGTAATGATTTGGTGAGTAGCAAAACGGTTCACTACTGTAATTTTTGCTTCATCCGCACTTAGGTGTTGGCGAGCTGTCATTGCAGTTAATAAACCACCGTAACCGCCGCCTAAAATTAAAATATGTTTTGACATAGTCGATCCTCCGTCCACACTTTTTAATGAAAATTATTTTTGTTTTTCGTTTGTAATGTCTAAATACGCTTGTGCAAAGCGGAATAGTTTTTGAGCTTGTGGATCTTTAAGCATGCGTAATAAACCGAATAAACCGATTGAATTAGAAGCATTTGCTTCTGCACGATCGTTTGCTTCGATTGCAGTAGCTGCAAGACCTTTTACTGTTCCTTCTACTGGCTCGATAAATTCTTTTACTCCACCAAGTAGATCTTCTTTTAATACGTCGTCAGTTAATAATGATTGCGCAACGTCGTAAGTTTTTGTAAGCACCGTTACCATTTCAGATAATTTTGGTAAATTATCTACAAGAACAGTAAGAGCTTCTTGTACTTCAGGCTTTAACAATTGATCTAACACATCCGCTTGACCTTTGTTAACTGCCGCTTCTGTTTGTACAGCAGCATTTTCCTCTGCAGCTGATTTTTGAATAGTTGATTGAGACATGAAAAGTCCTCCTTTGCTGGATACTGTTGCATATGTAGTTCCTAGTTATCTGCTAGACTTTCAAACTACATTGTGAAGTTGTGAAATCTTGCACATAATTCTATTTTAATTTTAATACGAGATAAAATCAACTCATTTCGTTGAAAAAATAAGTGAAGAACCTCGTAACCCTTTGTTTAATAAAAGTTTATAAAAAATAAAGCGAATAATTGCCTAGGTAAATAAAATTAAAATAGGGAACTAACATGATTCCTCTTCCTACGATAAAACAAATAACGTCATATTTCAACACATACGAACTTAATATTCTATAAGTATTAAAAAGATAGGGCGCATTTACTATTTAAAGAGTTTTCAAAAAATTACATTGACTTACTATGTTGTTCTACATATAATCAGAATATAACATCTTATGTAAGGAGATATAACATGGTTATAGTGGATGAACTTTATCATAATGTGGTCATTACATTGCCTCAATTAAAATTAATTGAATTTATAATGAAGTTAAAAGAAGCTAAAGCACAAGAAATAGAAGATATAAAAACGAAAATTAGTAAATACGAAGAGAAGAAACGTGCTGAAGAAGCTTGGTATCAATCACTATCACCGTTTCGTAAATTTTTTACCGGGCGTCCTTTAAGTCAGCATCAAGCGGTCGAGTATATGGTATACGTAAAGGAACGCTTTAAAAAAATTGATCACCTTAAAGCACAAATGCGAGAACTTCATGAAGTTCTTGAATTAATAAAAGCAGAAAATGAAGAAACAAGTGAAATTACGCTTTCGCCTGCTATTGTACAAGAAATAAAACGATTAAAAAGCAGTGGAGGCGTTGGGATATGAGTGTTAATGAACTAAGTTTAGGTATAAATACAACGTGGGTTGTATTAACAGCAGCGATGATTTTGTTAATGGAAGGCGGCTTTGCCTTGCTAGAGGCAGGTTTTGTCCGCTATAAGAATAGCGTGAATATTATTATGAAAGTATTCGCTGATATTACAATAGGAACGCTTTGTTTCTATTTAATTGGGTTTGGATTAATGTACGGCGATGATTTAGGTGGAATCGTCGGTAAAAGCGGTTTTGCGCTCTCAGGTAATTTATCGCACCTTGACATTCCAATTGGGCTTGAAACGTTTTGGCTGTTTCAATGTGCGTTTGTTATTGCGGTCATTTCTATCGTTTCTGGAGCGGTGGCAGAACGAATTAATTTCCGCGCATATCTTTTATATGCGATTTTAATGACTACATTTATTTATCCTATAGCCGGACACTGGATTTGGGGAGGCGGATGGATTAGTAAGCTAGGGATGCTTGATTTTGCCGGTTCGGCAGTGATCCATGCTCTTGGCGGTTTTTCAGCTTTAGCAGCTGCAATCATGATTGGACCGAGAAAAGGGAAGTTCACGAAAAATGGAATTAGTTCTGTTTCTCTTCCAAGCAATTTGCCGCTTGCATCAGTGGGTGCTTTTTTATTATGGTTTGGATGGTTCGGGTTTAATGCAGGAAGTACGCTAAGTGCCACTGACGTTAGAATTGGTCACATTGCTATTGTCACAATGTTATCAGCAGCAGCAGGCGGAGCAGCTACTTTATTTTATACTTTATTTCGCTACAACCGTTCAGATGCACCTTCTGTAATAAATGGATCGCTTGCCGGACTGGTTGGCATTACGGCGGGGTGCGCTTTTGTTAACACACCATCTGCTATTTTTATTGGAGCTGTATCTGGCTTATTAATGATGGCAGCTACAAACTGGCTCGAAGCACGTCAAATCGACGATCCTGTAGGAGCTTTTCCTGTACACGCTGCTTCGGGAATATGGGGCACGTTGGCTGTGGGCTTGTTTTCTACAGACGGCGGTGTGTTTACAGGAGGAGGCTGGACGTTACTTGGCGTTCAACTTCTTGGGTTAATCGCTCTATGCGCTTGGGGATTTGTTACGACGTGGATAGGGTTAAAGGTTATTTCTTTGGTGGTTCCGCTTCGATCTACGGAAGAAGAAGAAGAAGTAGGCTTAGATATCAGCTACCACGGTATCATGGCAGCTCATCAAGCTCCTGAATTTATTGAATATGAAAACTACTATGCGGAAGTAAAAGAAAAAGCCGCAGATTCGTAATAAAAGGCCGCGCTTTATAACAAAAGGGCGGCCTTTTTATGTGGAAAAAAATAGATGTAAAATACTTGGTTTAAATGATTGAAAAGTCAGAATATTTGTGTTATATTATAAAAAAGCCAAGGAGTTGATTTCTTATGAAAAAGAATTTACTTAATTCACCGCAAAAATCCAACGGAAAGGTGCTTGATGCATTATTCGCTGAGATGATTTTAGATAAGGCGATTGCAGAATTTCGTAAAGCACAGCTAAAAGAAGAAATCGACCGCACGCTATTGATGAAAAATAAAGAAGAGTTTTTAAAACTCTCATCAGAACTTAAACAAATTTCTTAATTACTTACTATACTTCACACGCCATCTATTTTGGATGGCGTGTTTTATTTTTGAGACCTACTAAAAGGGATTAATTAGTAATAATTACGGACCTCCATGTACGCTTAATGGGTTTACGGGATCTCGAAACGGGGAAACCGTTCCAGAGTTCAAATTTGATAACTATTATCCACTATCAAACGGAGCGGAACTATATCAAGTGGTAAATGGGGAAGAAGTACTTGTAGCTACCTATGTGGCAGAAGAAAAACGATTTGTACCAGCGGTTGCTAACCCAATGTAAAGGACTGGTTTTTTGTGATTCGAAAAGGTTTGTATGCAGCATATAATGAACGAGATTACGAATGTTATGAAACGGAAAACGGGTGTGTAAAGCTAATTAGCTATGATGAAGGCGATGTAGCAAATGGATTCATTCCATACAATGACACGACTTTTACAAAAGAAGTTCCTCGTGATGCTGTTGAAGAAGTGTTTTTTATAGCTCCGTATGCTACTTATCAAAATGAAACGTTTGGTGTGTCAGATGCTTCTGATCGTCGAGTGCTTTTGACCACATCTGAAAAAGAAAAAGCTGATAAATATCATTTTCAACGAACGGATAAATATCTATACGAAAAACATGTGTTAAAAGAAGAAGTGAAGTTAATGGAGAAAAAAACTCCTTACTCATAAGACTCCATAATAAAAAGAGGATGCACTCGCATCCTCTTTTTATTTAATCAATTTTCTTGAAGTGTTTCTGTTTGTATTATCATTTGTGCGAAGGAAGGTAATGCCAAGACCGATTAATCCTCCTACAATAGCAGGAACTACCCAGCCGAGACCCACTCCATACATAGGTAGAATCGATGTAAACAGATCGTTTACTGCCGCAATTTTGAATCCAGCAGCATTTAAGCCATCAAATAAACTAACGATAAACGTGAACAGAAGGCTTACTTGGTAAACTTCAGAACGTCCTTTAAATAAAGGATGTAAGAATGTTAAAGCAATTAACACAATAGCTAACGGATAAATAGCTGTTAAGACTGGAACCGAAATAGCGATTAATTCCGTTAAACCAAAGTTTGCTACAACGGCGCTGAATGCTGATAAAATGACAGCAATCAACTTATAAGAAACCCTTGGAAACAGCTTATGGAAGAAAGATGAACAAGACGTTACAAGGCCTACACTTGTTGTTAAACAAGCAACGGTAATCATCAGACCTAAAAGAATTCCTCCGTAAGAGCCAAAGTAGTAATTTGATACTTCAGCCAAAACCGTACCTCCGTTATCAAGACGTCCAAGCTCTGATACGCTTGAAGCACCCATATAGGACAATGCACTATAAATAAGAGCTAAAATAACGGCAGCGATAGCCGTAGCTTTTGCACAAATTGTGATGATTTGTCGGTTGGTTTTTGCTCCTTTTTCTTTAATTGCATTAATAATAATAATTCCAAAAACAAATGATGCTAGTGTATCCATTGTTAAGTAGCCTTCTTGGAAGCCTTTAAAAAATGAGTGTGTTGTATAAGCTTCGCTTGGTGCTTCAAATTTTCCAATTGGGTTCACAACGGCTACAACTACCAATATTCCAATAAACGTTAATTTAATAGGTGTTAAAACTTTTCCTACTAAATCGACAATTTTCGCAGGGTTTAGCGAAAAAAAGCAGGTAATAGTAAAGAAAATTACCGTGAAAATGATAAGGGGAAGGTGTCCTGGATTTTCTGATAAAAAAGGCTTAACGCCAATTTCGAACGAAACGCTTCCCGTTCTTGGCATCGCAAAAAGCGGTCCGATTGCCAAGTATAAAATCGTAGTAAAGATAATACCGAAAGCTGGGTGTACGCGACTAGCTAAAGACTGCAGATCCTCTTTTCCGGAAAAACCAAATGCGAGAACGCCTAGAAGAGGCAGACCTACACCCGTTACTAAAAATCCAGCGTTTGCTGACCAAATATTGCTTCCAGCAGACTGACCTAACATTGCAGGGAAGATTAAATTACCTGCGCCGAAGAATAGGGCAAAAAGCATAAAGCCAATAACCACTATAAATGAAAAAGGAACTTTGTTTGACACGTTAAAACCTCCAAAATTATAAATGCTTTTTATTATCGTGTTGAATAATTAAAATTTTCAGAATTTTATATTCGAATAATAAAAATAAACATGTATCGTATTATACTAACCTAAAATGCATATTTCAATATAAAATTTTATTTTTTTAATTTATTCGCTGAAATAGCAAAAATAGAAAAATACTTAGCAAAAAAATCTCAATATACAACAATTATTTGATATGATAAAACAGAACCGTGGCTTTTAAAAATTCGCATGTGCGGCCTTATATCCTTTTAGTAAAGAACTGTTTACATAAGGTGCTGTAAGGATGTATATTTATACACGGTTCGCGGAACCGCATATGCTCGATGGATGAAAGTCAACTGTGCGAAAGGAGCAAGAAAGTGAAAAGGTTAGGTCTAGCAACTCAGATTCTAATTGGACTGATTTTAGGCGTAGCTGTAGGTGCTATTTTTTATGGAAGCGATACAGCCATTTCTATTTTACAGCCGGTTGGAGACATATTTATTCATTTAATTAAGATGATTGTCGTACCGATTGTGATTTCAGCATTAATCGTAGCGGTCGCAGGAGTAGGCGATATCAAAAAATTAGGTAAGCTTGGCGGAAAAACAATTCTTTATTTTGAAATTGTTACAACCATTGCTATTGTAGTGGGGATTATTGCCGCGAACTTATTCCACCCTGGTGCAGGGGTTGATATGGGGCATATTGAAAAAAGCGATATTTCTCAATATGAGGCAACGGCAAAAACGTCTGAAAGTACAGGGATTGCTCAAGAGCTTCTTCATATTGTTCCGACAAACGTCTTTCAATCGGTAGCAGAAGGCGATCTTTTACCAATCATTTTATTTTCCGTACTGTTTGGTGTAGGCGTAGCTTCGATTGGAGAGAGAGGAAAACCTGTTTTAGCCTTTTTTGAAGGCGTCTTGGATGCAATGTTTTGGGTAACTAATTTGGTGATGAAATTTGCTCCAGTAGGTGTATTTGCACTTATTGGTGTTAATATTATAAAGTTTGGTGTCGGATCACTTATTCCATTAGGAAAATTAGTGTTCGCCGTTTACTTCACCATGATTTTCTTTGTGCTTGTGGTTCTTGGAATTATCGCTAAAATGGCTGGAACAAGCATGTTTACGCTGATAAAAGTGTTAAAAGACGAGCTGCTTCTTGCTTTTACAACGGCAAGTTCAGAAGCCGTTTTACCATCTCTTATCAAAAAGATGGAAGACTTCGGTTGTTCTAAATCGGTTACATCGTTTGTTATTCCAACAGGCTACACGTTTAACTTAGACGGTTCAACCATTTATCAGGCGCTGGCATCGCTGTTTATTGCTCAAATGTACGGCATCGACCTTTCCATTATGGATCAAATTCAGCTCCTTCTTGTGCTAATGTTAACCTCAAAAGGAATGGCTGGTGTACCAGGGGCATCGTTTGTAGTTGTACTTGCTACGCTTGAATCTATGGGCTTCCCTCTTGAAGGCATGGCATTTATTGCAGGAATTGACCGCATTCTTGATATGATGCGTACCACAGTTAACGTAGTAGGAAATGCTCTAGCTGCAATTGTAATGTCCAAGTCTGAAGGCGAGTTTGATAAGCAAAAATCATTAAATTATACAAATAAATTAAAGAAATCAAACATAGCTTAAAACAAAAAAGCCGGGCAGCTGCCCGGCTTTTTTGTTTGGAGCTGCGTGTTATCTTTTTTGAAACATATGGTAAAATAAAAGAAATGAGAGACAAAGGAAGTGTCATAATGACGGAAACTGTTCAGTTAATTAAAAAGCTTGTTTCGATTCCCAGTCCTTCTGGAAATACAGAAAAGGTGATTTCATTTGTCGAAGACTATGTAAAAGAGCTAAATATTCAAACGTATCGCAATCGAAAAGGAGGCTTAGTCGCTACTATTCCCGGTAAAGATACAGATCATCACCGCATGCTGACGGCTCATGTCGATACATTAGGTGCTATGGTAAAAGAAATCAAACCTAGTGGACGTCTGAAAATCGACCTGATTGGAGGGTTTCGCTACAATTCTATTGAAGGAGAATATTGTGAAATTGAAACTTCATCAGGAGAAGTATTTACAGGAACCATCCTTATGCATCAAACTTCTGTTCATGTGTATAAAGATGCAGGGGAAGCTGAGCGAAATCAAGAAAATATAGAAATTCGATTGGATGAAAAAGTACATAGCGCAGAAGATATTCGCAGCCTTGGAATTGAAGTCGGCGACTTTGTTTCGTTTGATCCCCGTGTAGAAATAACCAAAAGCGGTTTTATTAAATCTCGTCATCTCGATGATAAAGCAAGCGTAGCTTTATTGCTTCAGCTCATGAAAACAATTCAAGAAGAACAGATCGAACTGCCATACACTACGCATTTTCTCATTTCAAATAATGAAGAAATTGGATACGGAGGGAATTCAAACATTACGCCTCAAACGGTAGAATACTTAGCGGTTGATATGGGTGCTATGGGAGATGGACAATCTACTGATGAATACACCGTGTCTATTTGTGTAAAAGATTCAAGCGGACCGTATCATTACGGTTTGAGAAAGCATTTGGTGGAGCTAGCTAAGCAGCATGATATTCAGTATAAATTAGATATTTATCCGTTTTACGGATCAGATGCTTCCGCTGCTATTCGTGCGGGGCATGACATCGTACACGGCTTAATTGGTCCAGGAATTGATTCTTCTCATGCGTTTGAGAGAACGCATCAAGATTCATTGAACCATACGTATAAGCTTCTTCACCACTATGTGCAGTCAAACATGGTTCTGCTTTAAGAAAGGAATATTTAATTAGTGTATTTTTTATGCAGAACAAAGAGCGGGACGGGACTGTGATGTCTGTACTTTCCTTTCCTAAAAAAGAAGCCGACTGTCCGGCTTCTTTTTTTAATAAATACTATATATTTTTTTACTGGTGAAGCAACAGTTGGTAAAAAAGCACCTTTTTTAAAGAGGTATAATACTACTTCAACCTTTTGTACATTTTGTTCATTTACAGAAGTTAAAATGTTTTTAAATTTTTAAAAGTTTCTTGTGACAAGTTTTGTAGAATGGGTTTTCAAAAGGAAATGCTTTCGTCATAATGTGGATATAGCGATCACTACAATAATCGGAGGCGAATCTTTTCATGTGGGTACTGACGGTGTATGCTGGAAAAGAAATGAAAATGTTTGAATTTGAAACTGAAACGCAGGCGAGAGAAGCTTTTGCAAAAACAAATGGCTGTAAAGTTCTTTCAGAAGTCGTGTATTATAATGATCCTCATTTAACATTAGTAGCTATATAATGAAAAACAAGAGCTGACTTTATGCTCTTGTTTTTTTATAGCTTCTTGTATCTTACGAAAAGAATAGAGTTGAAATAAAAAAAAATGTACGCTATGATATGGTAGTTACTTCTATTATTCTGATAGTTTAAAAGGTTCATATATATCAAACAGCAACAGTAAAGATGCCAAGAAGGCTTAATAGGGAAACTGGTGTAAGACCAGTACTGTCCCCGCAACTGTAAGTGTGGACGAACGAGTATAACCACTGTGAAAAAATCACGGGAAGGTTCTCAAGTAGAATGATACACAAGTCAGGAGACCTGTCTTTATTGTGAAGTTTCTATTTCTCCGGGGAGCGGGAAGGGAAACGTTGGCTTAAAGTGGCATTCGTGTACACTCTTATTCTGACGTTTTACCCGCTCGCATATTAGCGAAGCGGGTTTTTCTCATATCCTAAAACTACATATCGTGCAAAAAAGGTGCGCAATGACCACATTGCGTTAAATGGGAAGTCTGGTGTGAAGCCAGCGCGGTACCCGCCACTGTGAAGAGGAGCTGATTGCATATGCCACTGTATTCGGGAAGGCGCAATCAAGTAATGAATCGAAGTCAGGAAACCAGCCTTTTTCTAATGCGAAGCTTACCCTACGGGATATAGGTGGAAGTGCAAAAACTTAGTTTGAATTTTCTGCGCCTCTATCATTGATAGAGGCGTTTTTTTAGTAAAGGAGAGAATGAGTGTGACGACTTGGAACTTGAATGCAACAAAGCATCACGTATTGATTTGTAATGGAAGCAGCTGTATGAGAAAAGGTGGAGAAGAAGCCACGCAGGCTATTCGAAATAAAGTGACCGAACTGAATCTAGATGAAGCGGTTCATACAACCCGCACGCGCTGTAACGGAAGATGCAAAGATGCTCCTGTAGCTATCGTGTACCCTTCAGGAGATTGGTACAAGCAGGTCACTGAAAACGTAGCTCATCGAATTGTTGAAGAGCATTTAGCAGGGGGCTGCAGTATAAAGGAATCGCTTATTTATGAATATGATCAAAATGGTTTCGTTTCTCCAGAAAACAGTGACTCCATAGAAGGAATTGACAAAGTAAAAAGTAACGCATAAAGGAGGAGCTAGCATGAAAGGTAAACTACTAGTTATTGGATTCGGTCCAGGAAGCTTTGAGCATATCACACAGCGAGCAAGAGAAGCCATTCAAGAAAGTGATATGATCATTGGTTATAAAACCTATGTGGAATTAATTCAAGGACTGTTAACGAATCAACAAATTATTAGTACAGGAATGACCGAAGAAGTAAGCCGTGCACAAGAAGCTGTAAAGCAAGCTGAAGCGGGCAAAACCGTAGCTGTCATTTCAAGCGGAGATGCAGGAGTATATGGAATGGCAGGCCTTGTGTATGAAGTGTTGATTGAAAAAAGCTGGAAAAAAGAAACGGGCGTAGAGATGGAAGTAATTCCTGGCATTTCGGCTATTAATTCATGCGCATCTCTCCTTGGAGCGCCCGTGATGCATGATGCTTGTACGATTAGTTTAAGTGACCACCTTACGCCTTGGGAGCTAATCGAAAAAAGAATTGAAGCAGCTGCACAAGCAGATTTCGTAGTGGCTTTTTACAACCCAAAAAGCGGAAGACGAACAAGACAAATTGTTGAAGCGCAAAGGATTCTATTAAAGTACCGTTCTCCTGATACGCCTGTTGGTCTTGTGAAAAGCGCTTATCGTGACCGTGAAGAAGTCGTAATGACCAACTTAAAAGATATGTTAAACCATGAAATTGGCATGCTGACTACCGTTGTTGTTGGGAATTCATCTACGTTCTTTTATGACGATTTGATGATTACACCGCGAGGGTATCAGCGGAAATATACCCTCAATCAAACGGAACAGCCGCTAAGACCGCATCAGCGACTTCGAAAAGAAGCAGAACCATGGGCTCTTGATCAAGAGGAGACTGTACAGCAAACGGCTTCAGCTATTGAAGCTGTTCAGAATAAAAAAGAAGAAAAAACAGCTTCACGAGCTCTTGCAGAAGAAGCGCTTCAAGCAATTTTAGGTGAAACTACTTCTCCGGTCGTACATCAGCCAATAGAGTCTATTTTTGAAGTGGCGGTTAGTCCAGGGCTTGCGAATAAGAAGTTTACGCCCGTTCAAATGACAACACTAGCAGAAGTTGTTGGTGAAAAAGGTACGATGGAGTATACGCCTGATCATCAAATTAAATTGCAAATTCCAACGGCTCATCCAGATGTGATCATTGAAAAACTTCAAGCAGCTTCCTTTTTATTATCTCCGGTCGGAGACGTGTTTACAATTAAAGCGTGTGATTTTTGTGATGGAGAAAAAAGCGACGCCATCCCACATACGGAAGAATTACAAAAGCGCCTCGGTGGAATGGACATGCCAAAAGAGCTGAAGCTTGGTATTAATGGATGCGGTATGGCCTGTTACGGTGCTGTTCAAGAAGATATCGGCATTGTCTATAGAAAAGGTGCGTTTGACTTATTTTTAGGAGCTAAAACGGTTGGGCGCAACGCGCATTCAGGTCAAATTGTGGCGGAAGGCATAGCGCCTGATGACATTGTTGAAATAGTTGATAACATTGTCCGTGAATATAAAGAAAAAGGTCATCCTAATGAGCGGTTTCACAAATTCTTTAAGCGTGTGAAGAACGTTTATGGATTCGATTATCAGGATATAACACCAAAAATAAAAGTAGAACCAGCTCCTTGTGGAGATTAAGAAATGGGAGGGCATTATATGAAATCAGTTTTATTTGTCGGTCATGGAAGCAGAGATTCTGAAGGGAACGATCAAATTCGCGAGTTTATCTCTACTATGAAGCATGATTGGGACGCATCTATTTTAGTAGAAACGTGTTTTCTAGAATTTGAACGTCCGAATGTAAGTCAAGGAATTGACACGTGTGTGGCAAAAGGAGCACAAGATGTAGTTGTGATTCCAATTATGCTCTTGCCTGCTGGCCACTCTAAAATACATATTCCGGCAGCTATAGATGAAGCTAAGGAAAAATATCCACACGTAAACTTCGTATACGGACGTCCCATTGGCGTTCATGAAGAAGCTCTTGAAATTTTAAAAACGAGATTACAAGAATCAGGAGAAAATTTAGAAACTCCAGCTGAAGACACGGCTGTTATTGTCTTAGGACGAGGAGGAAGCGATCCTGATGCAAACAGTGATCTATATAAAATTACGCGCCTTCTTTGGGAAAAAACAAACTACAAAATCGTCGAAACTTCTTTTATGGGCGTGACCGCTCCATTGATTGATGAAGGGGTGGAACGATGTTTAAAACTGGGCGCTAAAAAAGTGGTTATTCTCCCATATTTCTTATTTACAGGAGTATTAATTAAGCGTTTGGAAGAAATGGTGAAGCAGTATAAATTGCAGTATGAAGACATTGAGTTTAAGCTAGCCGGCTATTTCGGCTTTCATCCAAAACTACAGACAATTTTAAAAGAACGTGCTGAAGAAGGATTAGAAGGCGAAGTGAAAATGAACTGCGATACATGTCAATATCGCCTCGGCATTATGGAGCATATTGATCACCATCATCATCACGATCATGATCACGATCACGGGCACCATCACCACGATCACCATCATGACCATCACCACCATGAAGATAAGGTCGGCGAGTTAAAATGATTTTATTGTTAGCGGGAACTAGCGATGCACGTGCATTAGCTGTTCAAGTGAAAAAAGAAGGTTACGACGTTACGGCGACGGTTGTAACCGACAATGCAGCAATCGAATTACAGCGTGCAGAAGTGAACGTGAAAATTGGACGTCTCACACAAGAAGATATGATTGATTTTGTAAACGAACATAGTGTAAAAGCTATTGTGGATGCAAGTCACCCTTTTGCCGAAGAAGCATCTAAAAACGCTATCGGCGCAGCTGCTGAAACATCGATTCCTTACATACGCTATGAGCGGGCTTCACAGGCTTTCACCTACGACAATATGACGATGGTTTCCACGTACGAAGAAGCAGCTGAAGTAGCGGCTCAGAAAAAAGGAGTTATTATGCTGACAACAGGCAGCAAAACGCTGCAGGTTTTTACAGAAAAGCTCCTTCCTCTTTCAGATGTACGGCTTGTTGCTCGTATGCTTCCAAGGCTGGATAATATGGAAAAGTGTCAGCAGTTAGGATTTCCGCAAAAAAATATTATTGCTATTCAAGGTCCGTTTACAAAAGAGTTTGACCGAGCCCTGTATAAGCAATACGGCGTGACGGTCATGGTCACAAAAGAAAGCGGAAAAGTTGGATCTGTGGATGAAAAAGTAGAAGCAGCCAAAGAGTTAGGCTTAGATATTATTATGATTGGGCGACCAAAAATCGAGTATGGGACCGTGTATTCCACGTTTGAAGAAGTGGTTCATGCTTTAGCAAACCAAACTAGGAGTTGATTGAGATGGATTTTCGTACAGAATTTAAACCGTTAACTGTTCAGCCTCAGCAAATTGAAGGAAAAAGTTTTGAAATGATTACAGAAGAGCTTGGGCCTCACCCGTTTACAGATGAACAGTACCCAATTGTTCAGCGTGTGATTCATGCGTCTGCAGACTTTGAACTTGGACGCAGCATGCTGTTTCATCCGGATGCGATTCAAGCAGGAATTAAAGCCATTCGCAGCGGCAAGCAAGTGGTTGCGGATGTACAAATGGTGCAAGTAGGAACAAACAAGCAGCGAATTGAAAAACACGGCGGTGAAATCAAAGTTTATATTTCAGATCCGGACGTAATGGAAGAAGCAAAGCGCTTAAATACAACGCGTGCAATTATTTCAATGCGAAAAGCAATTAAAGAAGCAGACGGCGGAATTTTTGCAATTGGGAACGCACCGACAGCTTTACTTGAATTAATTCGTTTGATTAAAGAAGGAGAAGCGAAGCCTGGGCTTGTTATTGGTCTGCCGGTAGGATTTGTTTCAGCAGCTGAATCGAAAGAAGAACTTGCAAAACTTGACGTGCCGTTTATTACAAACATCGGGCGAAAAGGCGGCAGTACGGTAACGGTTGCTGCATTAAATGCAATTTCAATTCTTGCAGATCAGGTGTAACGCATGAAGGAAGTACCAAAAGAACCTAAGAAACTCAGAGAAGGCTACACGACGGGCGCTTGTGCAACGGCAGCTACGAGAGCAGCTCTGCTTACGCTAATTTCAGGAGAAGTGCAAGATGAGTCAACGATTTACTTACCTGTCGGCCGCTTTGCTACGTTTCATCTTGAAGAATGCGAGTATCGCACAAGCAGCGCTGTAGCTAGCATCATTAAAGATGCTGGAGATGATCCCGATGCCACGCACGGAGCGCTGATTATTTCTGAAGTTTCGTGGTGTAATGGTGCAGACATTATCATTGATGGAGGAGTGGGAGTAGGGCGTGTGACAAAGCCCGGCCTCCCAGTTCCTGTCGGTGAAGCAGCCATTAACCCTGTTCCAAGAAAGATGCTGAAAGAAACGGCTGAACAGCTTTTAGCCCAATACAATATACAAAAAGGCGTTAGGATTGTCATCTCGGTTCCTGAGGGAGAAGAAATGGCGAAAAAGACATTAAATGCGCGTCTAGGTATTTTAGGAGGCATTTCGATACTGGGGACGCGGGGGATTGTCGTTCCGTTCTCAACAGCTGCTTATAAAGCAAGCATCGTGCAGGCAATTAGCGTTGCTAAAGCAAGTAATTGTGAGCACGTTGTCATTACGACAGGAGGCCGAAGCGAAAAGTATGGAATGAAACAGTTCCCTGAACTTCCGGAAGAAGCATTTATCGAAATGGGAGATTTTGTTGGATTCACTTTAAAACAATGTAAAAAGCAAGGAATGAAAAAAGTGTCGCTCGTAGGCATGATGGGAAAGTTTTCAAAAGTCGCGCAAGGCGTTATGATGGTTCATTCAAAAAGTGCACCTATTGATTTTAATTTTTTAGCAAAAGCAGCTTCTGAGTCAGGCGCTTCTGCTGAACTGGTAGAGGAAATAAAAGGTGCAAACACAGCTTCTCAAGTGGGAGATTTAATGACGCAAAGCGGTCATCATCAGTTTTTTGAAAAACTGTGCGAGTACTGCTGTTTATCAGTATTAAAGGAAATAGGGGACGGAATCGATGTCGATACGTCTCTTTACACATTAAAAGGAGATTTTTTAGGACAGGCGGTGCAACATGGCAATTAAAATTATTGGAATTGGTGACGATGGGAAGTTAAGTTTGCTTCCTATGTATGAACAGTGGGTGTATGAAAGTGATGTGCTAATTGGAGGAAAGCGTCACCTGGATTTTTTTCAAGATTTCGAAGGAGAAAAAGTAGCGATTGAAGGAGGGCTTTCTCCTCTTGTTGAACGTTTAAAAAACGAAGAAGGAAATGCGATTGTGTTAGCCTCAGGCGATCCGTTATTTTACGGAATTGGGAGCTATCTTTCTACGAAGCTAGACGTTGAAATATATCCTTATTTAAGTTCTATTCAGCTTGCATTCTCACGTTTAAAAGAGCGATGGCAAGACGCTTATTTTACAAGCGTGCACGGCAGGAGCATAAAAGGGCTGGCTCAGCGCATTGACGGCTATAAAACAGTGGCGATTCTAACTGATGAGCAAAATTCTCCTAGTGCTCTGGCAAACTACTTATTATCATTCGGCATGGCGGAATACAAGATGTTTGTAGCAGAGAATCTAGGTGGAGAGGAAGAGCGCTGTCAGCTGCTTTCGCTGGAAGAAGCGGCGAATCAACTCTTTTCTCCGCTTAATGTCGTGATATTAAAACAGGTAGAAAAAAGCCCAGTTTGGCCTCTTGGAATAGAGGACGATGAATTTATTCAACGCAAGCCGGACAAGGGACTTATTACTAAAAAAGAAGTTCGTACACTTAGTATTAGCGCCCTGCAGCTAAAGAGAGACAGCGTGGTGTGGGATATCGGAACATGTACGGGTTCAGTCGCGATTGAAGCAGCTAAAATTGCGCGTGAAGGACAAATTTTTGCCGTAGAAAAAAATGAAGCAGACTTGGAAAACTGCAGAGAAAATCTAGCGAAATTTCGAGTAGATGCCCATACTGTGCACGGAAAAGCACCGGAAGGGTTAGGTGAGTTTGCTGATCCTGATGCGGTGTTTATTGGAGGGACAGCAGGAGGCATGGAAACCATTTTAGACGTGTGCTGCAGCCGATTAAATTCAGGAGGGCGCATCGTATTAAATGCCGTAACGATTGAAAATTTAGCAGAAGCGATGAAAGCTTTTAAAGAGCGAGGATTTGAGACTGCTGTTACCCTTGCACAAATTTCAAGAAGCAAGCCCATTTTACATTTAACGCGATTTGACGCTTTAAACCCCATTTATATTATTACAGCCAAAAGAGGAGAATGAATATGATTGGAACATTGTACGGACTTGGAGTTGGACCGGGAGATCCAGAACTTATTACAGTAAAAGCATTTCGTAAACTAAAAGAATCACCCGTTATTGCGTATCCTAAAAAGCAAAAAGGAAGCAAAAGCTATGCCCAAAAAATTATTGATGTCTATTTCAGTGCAAATGAAAAAGATATGCTTGGCCTTGTGTTTCCAATGACAAAAGATCCTGCTATTTTGGAAAGAAAATGGACCGAAACGGTAGAACGAGTATGGGAGAAGCTTCAGGAAGGAAAAGATGTAGCGTTTGTGACAGAGGGCGATCCTATGCTTTATAGCACGTTTATTCACATGATGCGTCTAATGCAAGAACGTCACCCTGAAGCTCCGATTCAAGTAATTCCTGGTATTTCATCTATTAATGGGGCTGCATCTCGTTTAGGTATTCCGTTAGCAGACGGTGATGAACACGTAGCAATTGTTCCTGCTCGTGAAGATTATGAAACAATGAAAAAAGTATTAATGGAAAACGACTGCGTCATTTTTATTAAAGTGGCCAAAGTCATCGATTTTATGGTCGGTCTTTTAAAAGAGCTTGATTTGCTTGAAAAAGCGTCAGTGGTGACAAAAGTAACGTCAGATGAAGAAATTATCTGGAAAGCCTCAGAACTAGAAGGAGCCGATTTACAATACTTAACGCTAATGGTGGTGCGAAAATGAAGTTATACATAATCGGAGCTGGACCCGGAGATCCAGATTTAATTACCGTAAAAGGTTTAAAATTACTTCAGCAAGCAGATGTTGTTTTATATGCTGACTCACTGGTAAGTCAAGAGCTAGTTGCTAAGTCTAAACCAGGAGCTGAAGTGTTAAAAACAGCGGGTATGCATTTAGAAGAAATGGTCGGTACGATGCTTGAGCGCATGCGTGAAGGAAAAATGGTTGTAAGAGTACATACCGGAGATCCCGCTATGTACGGAGCCATTATGGAACAAATGGTGCTTTTAAAAAGAGAAGGCGTTGATATTGAAATCGTCCCGGGCGTCAGCTCCGTATTCGCTGCTGCAGCAGCGGCTGAAGCAGAATTAACCATTCCAGATTTGACTCAAACAGTTATTTTAACTCGTGCTGAAGGAAGAACGCCTGTGCCTGAGTTTGAAAAATTAACCGATTTAGCAAAACATAAATGTACGATTGCGTTATTTTTAAGCGCGACGCTCACAAAAAAAGTAATGAAAGAATTTATAAACGCCGGTTGGAGTGAGGATACGCCGATTGTAGTAGTCTATAAGGCAACGTGGCCAGATGAAAAAATTGTTCGCACAACGGTAAAAGACCTTGATGATGCTATGCGAACAAACGGCATTCGCAAGCAGGCGATGATTTTGGCAGGCTGGGCACTTGACCCCCACATTCATGACAAAGATTATCGTTCAAAACTTTATGATAAAACATTTACCCATGGCTTTCGAAGAGGAGTGAAGTCGGAATGATTCAACTCCAAGAAGGAAGAAAAGCCCTCATTACACAGCGCGGGGATTATGCTGTCGTGGCAATCACGAAACACGGCGTAGAAATTGCAAGAAATCTAGGTTGCACTTTTCAGCAGTCTGACGTATATTACATGAGCAAGTTTGAAAAAGGAGACGAACAAGAGCAGAACATCCAGCTGTTTTCAGGAAGCGTTCGGATGCTTTTGCCTTCTCTTTTTGAATCGTATAAAGGACTTATTATTATTATCTCACTGGGAGCAGTTGTGCGTATGATTGCCCCTATTTTAAAAGATAAGAAAACGGATCCTGCGGTTGTTGTCATTGATGATAAAGGCGAAAATGTCATCAGCGTGCTTTCGGGTCATATCGGAGGAGCAAATGAGCTAACGCGTGAAGTGGCGGCAGCTCTTGAAGCTCATCCTGTCATTACAACAGCATCTGATGTGCAAAAAACAATTCCGGTTGATTTATTTGGTAAGCGCTTTGGATGGGTGTGGGAATCAGCAGAAAAACTAACGCCTGTCAGCGCTTCTGTGGTAAACGAAGAAGAAATAGCAGTGGTTCAAGAATCAGGTGAAAAGAACTGGTGGCATTATGAGCACCCTGTTCCAGCTAATATTAAAACGTATTCATCAATTCACGCAGCTCTTGAAGCATCGCCACATGCAGCCTTGGTTGTAACGCATCGCAATTTAAAAGAAGAAGAAGAAGCGATCTTAGAAAACGGTGTTCTTTATCGACCAAAAGTACTGGCGATTGGGATGGGATGCAACAGAGGAACAAGCGCAGCTGAAATTGAAACCGTTATTGAAAAAACGCTTGCTGAACTTCAGTTTTCAATGAAAAGTGTAAAAGCATTATGTACAATAGAGTTAAAGAAGGATGAAGAAGGGCTGCTAGAAGTGGCGTCTAAGTACGGCTGGGAGTTTGTCTATTATTCGCCCCAAGAGCTAAACAGCATAAGTATCCAACAGCCTTCAGATGCAGTCTTTAAATATACAGGTGCATATGGCGTCAGCGAACCTGCTGCTATGTTATACAGCGGTGCTGATACGCTTGAACTTGTGAAGAAAAAGTCAGGGAATGTCACCATTTCAGTGGCCGTTATTTCATATGACTAAAGGAGAGAGCAACATGTCAAACAGAAGACTCGTCATTGCCGGTACCGGAAGTGGCGTAGGGAAAACAACACTTACAATCGGGCTGATGGCAGCATTAAGACAAGCTGGTTACAGAGTTCAAGGGTTTAAATGCGGACCCGATTATATTGATCCAACGTATCATACGGCTGTTACAGAACGAACGTCTCGAAATATAGACAGCTGGATGCTTGAGCATGATATGGTTAGAGAAATTGTCGCTCGTACTAGTGAAGATGCTGATATTTCCATTATGGAAGGAGTTATGGGATTTTTCGATGGGAAAAATCCGTTAACGAACGAAGGAACAACAGCAGAAATCAGCTTAATCACCAATAGCCCTGTCCTTTTAGTTGTCAATTGTGCTAGCATGGCTAGAAGTGCAGCGGCGATTGTAAAAGGGTTTCAGCAATTTTTACCGGAAGCTAACATCGTCGGTGTAATTGCTAACCGGGTTGGAAGTGAAGGACATTATAAACTTGTTAAGGCAGCGATCGAGCAGGAATGTCATATCCCTGTAGTAGGCTACTTGAAAAGAAACGATGATCTTACGATTCCTGAACGTCACCTCGGGCTCATTCCGTCGATTGAACGAGGAGAGTTAACACCGTTTTTTGAACAGTTAGGAAAGCTTGTTCATGATACAATTGATATCGAAAAAGTATATGAACTGGCTTTAGCTCCTAAAATAGAAATTAATGAGCCTATCTTTACAAAGCCGTCCGTACCTCAAGTGAAAATTGCTGTAGCGAGAGATGCCGCTTTTAACTTTTATTATGAAGAAAATTTCGAATTGTTAAAAGCTTACGGAGCAGAGCTTGTAGAATTTTCGCCTTTAAAAGGAGAAATGGTTCCACAAGATGCTGACGGTCTTTATATAGGAGGCGGATTTCCAGAAGAATTTGCTGAAACGCTGGCTCAGCAAATTGATGTTAAAAATTCTGTTCGAGCAGCCATCCAAAAAGGGATTCCTACACTTGCTGAGTGCGGAGGGTTTATGTTTTTAACAGATGCTATTGTCACAACAGATGATACATGCCATGAAATGGTGGGGCTTATTCCTGGACAAGTAAGAATGCAGACAAAATTGGCTGCTTTAGGGTACCGAGAAGTAACGGGAAAGCCGGGGAATTTTTTATTTAAAGGCGATATACAAGCTAAAGGCCATGAATTTCATTATTCAACCTTTCATTCAGAGAAAAAGTTTTCGCCTGCCTATGATACAAAAGGGATGCGAGGAATGAAAGAAGAAGGCTATATGAACAATAATTTAATTGCCGGTTATACGCACTTTCATTTCGGCTCTTCTACGAAGATGGTAGAAAACTGGGTGGAACAGTGTAAAGCGGTAAAAAAAGAAAGAAGAGATGCCGTGTGACAGTTGGAAAAGTATATTTAGTAGGAGCCGGACCAGGAGATCCGAAGCTAATAACCGTATATGGAATGGAGTGTATTCAAGAAGCGGATGTTATTTTATACGACCGCTTAGCCAACGAACAGTTGTTAAACTATGCTAAAAAAGACGCGGAGCTTATTTTTTGCGGGAAATTACCGGGCAAGCACGGAGTCATCCAAGATCGTATTCACGAACTGCTTGTTGAAAAAGCACTTCAAGGAAAAGTAGTGACGCGCTTAAAAGGAGGCGATCCTTTTGTGTTTGGCCGCGGAGCAGAGGAAGCTGAAGTACTTGCTACTCGAGGAATTCCTTACGAAGTAGTGCCTGGTATCACGTCAGGAATTGCAGCTCCAGCCTATGCAGGAATTCCGGTTACCCACAGAGATCATGCCACTTCTTTTGCGATTGTAACGGGTCATGGAAGAGAAGAAAAAGGAAAAGATTATTTAAATTGGTCAGCGCTTGCTCAAGGAATAGATACAATTGCGTTTTACATGGGCGTTGGAAATTTACCTCATATATGCAAGCAGTTGATGGACCATGGACGAGATAAACATACGCCAGTAGCGCTTGTTCAATGGGGCACAACGAAGTATCAGCGCACCGTAACAGGAACGCTTGCCACAATCGAAGAAATAGCAAAAAAAGCAGAAATTGCTCATCCTGCCATTGTGCTTGTAGGTGAAGTTGTGACAATTAGAGAAAAAATAAAATGGTTCGAAGAAAGAGCGGAAAATATTCTGCTTTAACGTTAAAAGGAGGAGACAATATGACGATTATTTCACAGCTAAAAGAACGAAGAGCGGTACGAGATCATGAAGCGCGTGAAGTGGAACAAGAGAAAATCGAACAGCTGCTTGAAGCAGCGACGTGGGCTCCAAATGACCGAATGAGAGAGCCTTGGAGCTTTTATGTGATTCAAGGAGAAGCAAAAAAGAAGTATGAAGAACTGGCTGAAGCATATTTAAAGGAGCGCTTTCCTACAAAGCCTCATTTAGTAGAAAGTTCGTTAAAAGCAGTAAAAAATACGCCCGTACATATCGTCGTAACAGCTGACATAGTTGAAGGAGACGAAGAAGCCACAGAAGATAACAAATATGCGGTTTCATGCGCGATTCATTCCATGTGGTTAGCAGCTAAAGAACTAGGACTTGGCTTTGTTTGGAGAACAAGAGGCGTTGGTCTTGTTCGAGACGAGAGATTGTATGAGTTTATTGGCAACCCTTCAGGTAAAGTCGTAGTAGGAAACGTTTTTTTAGGTTATCCAAATGAAGAGTCTCTTACAAAAATGAAAGAGCCTGCTAGAACATCGTTTACAGAAAAAACAACATGGCTGTAAACTGAAATTCGAAGAAAAAGAGGTTTTTAGATTGAAAGACAAACGGGGTCTTACGTTAATTTATACCGGAGACGGTAAAGGAAAAACAACCGCTGCTTTAGGTCTCGCTCTGCGCGCTACGGGACGCGGACAAAAAGTATTAATGATTCAATTTATTAAATCTCCTCAGCGTACATATGGCGAAAAGCTGATGTTTGACAGAATAGGAATTGAAATGATTCAAACAGGAGTCGGCTTTACGTGGACAAAAACACCGCCTGAACATCGTGAAGCTTTGCAAAAAGCCTGGGCGCTAACGAAGGAAAAAGTCTTCTCAAACGAATATGATGTGGTTATTTTAGACGAGTTAAATAACGCACTGGCTATCGAGAAATTTCCTATTGATGATGTGCTACCGCTACACGAAGTAATTGACCTTATTCAAAAGCGCCCGGAGCATATGCATTTGGTCATTACCGGGCGTTCTGCCAAAAAAGAAGTGATGGAAGCAGCAGATCTTGTGACGGAAATGAAGCCTCATAAACATTATTACGACGAAGGAATTCCTGCTGTAAAAGGAATTGAATTTTAAAAAGCCCTCAGTGAAGAGGGCTTTTTTTATTGAGCAGGGGCATCTACTTTTTCAGCTTGCCAGTAAAATTGGCTAATGACATCAGACAGTGCTTTTGCTGTGTTGGTTAATTCGTCAAAGTTATTATCAACTCCGCCCACTTCAATTAAAATCGCATTTTTAGAAACATCTTGGTTATATACACCGTTACCGGTTGATTTGTTTTTGCCAATAACTCCGCGGCTTAACCCAGGATATTTCTTTTCAAGACCTTCATGAAGCGCTTTTGCCATCTTTAAATTTTGTTCAAAGTTTTGATTTGCTTTCCCTAAAACAAACACGACTTTTGCATACGATTTATTGTTAATCTTAATGGTTGTATTATCTCTTCGAAGCGAATCTCGGTGCAAATCGATAAAGTAAGTTAAATCTTTATTCTCAGTCATCGCCGTTTCAATTACTGTGCGAGACATGGCGTACGATTGATTAGTATTCCATCCTTTTTCTTTTAACTTCTGTCCAATATTGGTTTGATCTACTTCTGTTCCAATTCCCTGAGCTTCTAGATCTTTTCCTAGCATATTTGCGACCATATTAATATTTGTTTTGCTATCTACAGCTTTATTAGCATCTGGATCACCTTCAAGTCCTAACAGAGGCAAGTAAGATTCCCAGCTGTGCGTATGATAAATATAAAATACCTTTTTTCCGCCAGTTGTATTATTATTTGGAGCATTCGCACCATCGTTATCTTTAGGTTGCTGAACTTTTGTAGTAGAATTTCTTTCTTTTAGCGTTTCATCTAATGGCGGTGCAGATTCTCTGGGGAAGTTTGTGAAATTTGTGCCTTCACCGGCGATGATAATATTGGAGTCGTAAATACTGAATCCAGGCAGTTCTGAACCAAACAAGCTTCTCGCGTCTTCTGCTCGAATACTTGTTGATAACTCTAGCAGTGTAGAAGAAAGACCTGGAGGCGAGTAGTTTTTATCGAAAGCCGTTGAAAAATGGTGATTTTCTTGGCTCATCAAATAATAAAGGCTCTCCGCTTTATGCTTCGATAACGTTTGATAGACAATAGAAGAATTGAACTGTTCTTTAAATGCTGAGTAACTCACTAGAACAATGATAGATGATGTCATTAAAACAATGGATAAAATAACAAGAACCATCTTATATGTTAACACTACAAAATTTGCGCGATTACTAGATTTCAATGGCGAAATCTCCTCTCTATGTCAGCATCAGGCTAATAGGTATGAAGGACTTTGCTAATCTAGTAATGATTATATGAATGGAGATTTCTAATTATGATAAGCATTTAATAGAGAAAGTAGTTTTCAAAATCAAAAAAGAAGAATCACGCGAGATATAATCTCATATTCTCCGTGATTCTTCTTCAAATAGACGTCGGATGGCTTCGCCTTTTGGAGTGAGGCTGAATCCTTTTTTCTCTTTTTTAAGCAGCTGATAGTTTTGTAATTCTTGTAAATACGTAACAATGCGCTTGCGCTTTACCGAATTTAATAATCCAAATGCGGGTATTTTATCGAGCTCTTTTTGACGAATACTGTTAGTAGAAACGCCTTCTAAAATCTGTACATAAATCTGCTGAGTTTCCGTGTTCTTTAAGGTATCTATAAGCGTTAATAACCGTAACATTTGGTTTGAATCAAAAGTTATTTGACCGATTTTTAGCGGAGTTGAAAGCAGGGCCTGACGCTGCTTATGAAGTTCATTTTCTATCTTAGCGCTTATTTCTGTCAGTTTCTTTTCTATTTCGTTTGGGTCCATATAACATGTAAATTTGTTTGTTTCCTGCAGCAGGGTGACATCTGGAAAATCCCATTGCGAAAACCATTGAATGGAACCGACTTCGAGATTTGAATTCGGTGTTTTTACTTGTAATACGTTTTGAATGAAGGAAAGAAAGCGATCGTTTTCCTGCAAAACTTGTTCTTGATTAAGTTGATAAGTGGTTAGGCTGCACAATTTGTCTTGGATTTCTTTGATGTGCACTTCATGATGCTTTAAAAGACTTTTCCACTTAAAAAAGACAAGCAGTTTTTGAGTCACTTCTTCATTTTCATCTATAATCTCTTCGAACTGCCGCTGAGTTGTAGCTAAGCGTTTGGCTGCTAGCACTACATTATACTCCTCATCGAGTGAAATAGCATCATTTGTGACATCATATGTTACGGCGAGACCTCTGTTTTCTGAGGTTAAGCGAATGATCTCGTTTTCTCCGTGAACAGTTAATACCGTATCTTCCGTATCTGAAAATCCTCTCTCAAAGGCGGTGTAAGGAAGAGAGCGAAAAGGTCTCATAATGATTTCAATCCGATTGCGCCAAAAAGCAATTTGCTCAGGGTTTTTCATAATAAAAAGCAAAGGTGATTTTTTGGATTGTTCAATTGCTTCAATCACATCTGCATTTCGATGATAAAGGGAAATGAGCGGATGTTTGAAGAAACACTTATTAATATGTTGAATCCATTCTCCTTTTGAAGAATCATGTATCCTGGCGCAAAACATGTAATCTTTCATAATGCTTCCAAGATAATTTTCCAACTCATTTTTAGTCAAAACCGTAAAATTTTGAGAATAAAACTCATCATGATGAATAGGAATGCCGCGATTCTTATTATATTCTTTCCATAGAAATGAAGTTGGTTGCCAAAAGTGAGGATAAACGTCTTCATTTTTATCAATTGCGACGGGAAAACCGCCCCTATGACTTCCATATAAGAACGTTTGAAAAAGGACGATATCTTCTTGAGATAACTCATTCATTGCTCGCTCAAAGTAGTCATTTAAACGTCCAAGTAGCCCTTTAGTATGTTTATTTCCTACGGATCGAATCGATTTATTCTTGCGTCCGAGCGGAAGAAATGTTAATTGGCTGTAAGCTGTAAAATCAACAGGCAAATTCTCTGGTAAAGTCATTTATCTAACTCCTTTCATTTATTGAGTATTTTACCTATTAAAGAAAAGAAGAAAAAGTTTTAGTGTGTCTTTAACATAAGAGTTAATTTTTAAAATTTTCTGTTAATTAATTTATAGAAGTAAAGAAAAGGGGTTCAAAGTAATTTTGAATGGGTATAGTAATAAAAATTTTGACACATATTATCGAATATATATGAATGCTGTCAAAAAAAACAACAAAAGTGATGATTCATCCAAAGGAGGAAGCTTATGGAGAATAAAGGTCCGTTTAAAAAGACGATATCCCTATTAGATTTAACATTAATTGGATTGGGGGCTATTTTTGGCTCCGCTTGGCTGTTTGCCGTTAGTAATGTCGCTACGCAAGCAGGTCCTGCAGGAAGTTTTTCTTGGGTTATTGGTGGAGTTATTATTTTATTAATAGGCCTTGTATACGCTGAGCTAGGGGCTGCCTTGCCTCGTACAGGGGGAATTATTCGATATCCTGTTTATTCACACGGTCATCTTGTAGGATATATGATTTCATTTATTACGATCGTAGCTTACACTAGCTTAATCGCTATTGAAGTAACAGCAGTGAGACAGTATGTAGCCTACTGGTTTCCGGGTTTAACAAAATCTGGATCTGATTCACCGACGATATCTGGATGGATTCTACAATTTGTGTTGCTTTGCTTATTCTTTTTACTCAATTACTGGAGTGTAAAAGCATTTGCGAAATCGAATATTATTATTTCTATTTTTAAATATTTTGTACCGCTTACAGTAATCGTAACGCTGGCATTTTATTTTAAGTCAGGAAACTTTACGATGGGAGAGTTTGCTCCCGGGGGATTTGATGGTATCCAGGCCGCCATTGCCACAGGCGGGGTTATGTTTGCCTACTTAGGCCTTCATCCAATTGTATCGGTAGCTGGAGAGGTGAAAAACCCTCAGCGCAATATTCCAATTGCTCTTGTGATTTGTATCATTCTAGCAGCTCTCATTTATACTGCCCTACAAATATTATTTATCGGAGCTATTCCATCTGACATGATTAAAGGCGGTTGGTCCGGCATTCAAGATAAATTCTCACTGCCATTTAAAGACATCGCTGTTGTTCTTGGTCTTGGCTGGCTAGCAACACTTGTTATTTTAGACGCTATTTTATCACCGGGTGGTAACGGTAATATTTTTATGAATACAACATCTAGACTTATCTATGCTTGGTCTCGTAACGGTACGCTATTTAAGACGTTTGCTCATGTGGATAAAAAAACAGGGATTCCTCGATCATCTCTATGGCTTTCATTAGGACTTTCGATTTTTTGGACACTGCCATTTCCTTCATGGAATGCACTCGTAAACGTATGCTCTGTTGCGCTTATTCTTTCTTACGCGATTGCACCAATTTCATCAGCGGCCTTTATGGTGAACGCAAAAGATTTGGAAAAGCCTTTTAAATTAAGAGGAATGAGTATAATTGGTCCATTATCCTTTATTTTTGCTTCCTTTATTGTCTACTGGTCAGGATGGAAGACTATTTCATGGCTGTTAACTTCTCAACTGGTTATGTTTGTTATATATTTGATTTTTGCTAAATATGTGCCTAAAAACGAAGTAAGTCTTCGTCAGCAGATTAAATCAACTTGGTGGTTAGTTGCTTATTATATCATCATGCTCTTTATTTCTTATATTGGTTCGTTCGGCGGAGGAAAGGGTTTGATCGATACGCCTGTAGACTTAATTATCATAGCGGTCGTATCTCTTGGGATTTATTATTGGGCTAAATATACGGGCCTTCCAAAAGCGCTTATTGATTACGATCACCATCCTGAACAGGAAGAAAAAGCACCTGTATAACCTGTAAAGCAGCGATATTCGCTGCTTTTTTCTATGTTATTTGAACATGAATTTCTAAAGTTTGTCGTATAATTTAGTAGGAAAGAAGGAATTAGCACATTATTGTTTAATTAATGTAATGTAACCGTTTTAAATCCAACGCTTGGAGGAAGAGTATGATTGAAAAAATAATAAATTCACTTCGAAAGCGGCTGTGGGAAAACAATAATGTTATAGAAGTGTGTAAAAATGAAGGAGAAGTATACAGAACCACTTGTACTTTTTTTGATGGAGTAAGCAAGAATCAACTGAATGTTTTTGAAGAAGAAATGCATGTATCACTTCCTGAAGACTACAAGCAGTTTTTGCAGCTAACAAATGGGTGTAATTTGTTCATTGATGCTGACAAAAAAATAGCAGGGAATCTTTATAGCTTAGAAGATGTAAGAGAAACAGCTTATAAAAGTCAGAGTCTCTATATGACAATTGGGTCTGTTGGAGAAGAAGAGATTATCATTGACTCTAAAAAATCAGCGCACTCTGCATATATAATAGTAAAAAAGCGGAACGCATCGTTTCAAGATGCACATGTATTACATATGAATTTTCAAAAATGGCTGGATTGTTTTATAGTGAGTCAAGGGAATTGTTTTTGGCACTGGAATGGGCTTTGTAATAAAGTTCATTCAACGGATAAAAAGACGACGGCTCAATAATATTATCTTCTAATAAATAAACGAGCACACTAGTGTGCTCGTTTATTTATTAGAAGGAAGACGTTCCCAACCGTATGCTTCGTCTTCAACTTTAGTGTCTCCAAATTGACTTGTGCGATTCAAGATTTTTTTGCCGCCTAATTTTTTATAAAACTGAACGGCTTTCTTATTTTTCTTCATAGCCCAAATAATCATAGACGTATAGTGCTGATCAGTAAATTCTTTTACTGAATGAGAAAACAGAAGATGACCAACTCCTTGATTTTGCACTTCCTTGCAAACGTATAGCGCGTATATTTCAGCACCGGACAAACGAGGCTTACCTGCTGAAAAGCCGACAATCTTTTCTCGTTCATCGATAGCGAGCAAAATAAAATGAGAAGGCTCGGTAAGAAAGAAGGACCATTTTTCTGCACTTTGTTTATAAGACAAGCTGTTTAAATAAGCATCAGGTACTAACCCTTTGTATGTAATGCGCCAGCTGTCTACGTATAAACGGGCAACAGAAGGGATGTGAGAGGAAGTAGCTTTGATAATCTTCATTAAAAAGTCTCCTTTTTTAAAATATTAAGACAGATAGTATACCTTTCAGCCTAAGAATATTATGAAAAATAGATCATAATTTTCCAGTAATTCATAAAATGGTAAAAAAGGTGGTGTTCATTCTCACTCTATCACGGTAAAGTGAGAATATACATTTGTTTTGTTGTTTTAATTTTTGCTATATGTATAATGTCTAACGATCTATTTGTTATTCACCTTTACTAGTCTATCAAATAGTTTTGTTAAAGCCAAAGGGGCATAGGGTAAGTCATGTCAATTCAGCTGCGTTTTGTTTTAACGTATATCAGTATTGTGTTTGTCTTTATTATTTTGCTTTTTTTATCGGGCTTTCTCATTTTCTTCTCTATTACTGGAGACGCCGATTTTGTAAGAAAACTGTACAGTCACTCCTATGAGTATAAATTGTTAACGCCAGAAGAAGAAAATGCATTCTTAGATTTAAAGTTATTGAGTGAAAAAAAACCAGAACAGCTGCTGCGGCCGGAGACGGTTAAAAAATATGAATTTGAAAATATTGATATTGTGATTCAAAAAAACACAGAGGTTGTATATGCTTCAGAATCCATTAAAGGAGAAAACCTTCGTAAATACTTGCCAAAGCATCAAAAAAGTAAAGGAAATCATTCGTATCAGCAGGACATGCTGCGCATAGGCAAGCAGTACTTTACATATATCAACCTTGATTTTCCTTTCTCAAATCAAGAAAAAGGAAGCATTTACGTTTTGCGAAAAATCAGCCCTTATGTAGGCATTATTAATCGAATTTTCCCTTTTTTAATCTTTCTACTATTAATTTTAGTGATTGTGATTATTGGATTTTTAAACTATCTTGTTTCAAGAAGCATTATTAAACCCATTCGTGAATTAAAAGAAGCGGCTGAAAAAATAAAACAAGGTGATCTTCACTTTGAGATCTCTGCTAATTCAAAAGATGAAATTGGCGAATTAACGCAAGCTTTTGAAGAAATGAGGCAAAAACTAAAATCTTCTGTTGAACTGCAAATTCAATATGAAGATAATCGAAAGCAGCTGCTTTCAAGTATTTCACACGATTTACGAACTCCTATTACTTCCATTATAGGATATGTAGAAGGAATTCAAGATGGCGTAGCTAATACGCCAGATAAGCTTTCTAAATATTTGTTAACGATTTCAACGAAAGCAAAAGACATGAATGCGTTAATCGATGAGCTGTTTTTATTTTCTAAATTGGATTTGCACGAAATTCCATTTGTATTTAAAAAACTTAATCTTTCTGCTTTTATGAAAAGTTATGTGCAAGAGCTTCAGTTTGAAATGAGCGAACATGATATTGATGTTTTATTTTCCGATAATTCTCTAACCACACTGTATGCAAAAGCAGATGCTGAGCAGCTGCGAAGAGTTTTAATAAATTTAACAACCAACAGTATTAAATTTATGGATAAAGAAAGAAAAAGAATCGATATCGTTCTTTCCGCTACCGAAAGTGAACTCATTATTGAAGTGAAAGATAACGGCTCTGGTATTTCACCGGAAGCATTAGCGCATATTTTTGACCGGTTTTATCGGGCAGAACAGTCCCGCAACAGCAATACTGGAGGAAGTGGACTTGGACTAGCCATTGCAAAACAAATTGTTGAACGCCACGGGGGAGACATCTGGGCACTAAGTAAGCTTGGCGAAGGAACAAGTATTTTCTTTTCTTTGCAAAAAATGAATGAAAATGGTGATACACATGAAGAAGATATTGTTGATTGAAGATGAAGTAAGTATTGCTGAATTGCAAAGAGATTATTTAGAAATTAACGATTTTGAAATAGACGTTCAATATAGCGGGGATAAGGGATTAGAAAAAGCGTTAAATGAACATTTTGATTTGGTTATTTTGGATATTATGCTCCCTAAAGTGAGTGGATTTGAAGTGTGCAAGCAAATTCGAGCTGCAAAAGATATTCCAATCATTTTAGTTTCAGCTAAAAAAGAAGAAATCGATAAAATTAGAGGGCTCGGGCTAGGTGCAGATGACTATATTACCAAGCCATTCAGCCCTGGGGAGCTGGTCGCAAGAGTCAAAGCGCATTTAGCGAGATATGAAAGACTCTCTGATAAGCAGGAAAAGCGTATGATTCGTATTCATGGCTTAGCGATTGACACGCTGGCTAGAAGAGTATTTGTGAATGACAAAGAAGTGTTTTTTACAGCGAAGGAATTCGATTTGCTGAAGTTTATCGTTTCTCATCCAAATCAAGTATTAAGTAAAGAACATCTATTTGAAAAAATTTGGGGGTTTGATTCTTCAGGAGACATTTCAACCGTAACAGTTCACATTCGAAAACTAAGAGAAAAGTTAGAAGAAAACCCAGCAGATCCTCAGTACCTAGAAACGGTTTGGGGAGCGGGGTACCGGTTTAATATTTAAAAAAGAGATCCGAACGATTAATCGTTCGGATCTCCTTTTTATTACGTAGTAACGATTCTATGATGAGCTTTAATCTTACTGACGGGAGGTTCGGAGGAAAATATATTTTTTTCACCGATCTTATCGTATAGACCGGTTGACTTTAACATTTCTTTCGGCTGGTGCTGTAAGCCAGAAATAACGACTTGGCTATGCGAATCTTTCAACCGTTCGACCACCTTTGATAGTAAAGCTTCTCCAGATGTATCAATAAAGGATACTTGGCTCATTCGAAGCAATAAAACTTTCGGTTTCGCTTCGACGATGTTATCAAAAGAATCTTCCAGTACTTCAGCCGATCCAAAGAAAAGAGATCCTTGCATGGTATATTCCATCAACTCAGATTTGTTAGCGTTTTCAGATGTTTCCGCTAAAACCTTTGAAATCTTCAGTGATCCGCTCATTCGTTTCACGAACATGACAATAGCTAAAAGTAGACCCACGCCTACACCTGTTGTTAAATCGATTGAAACTGTTAATAAAAACGTAGCTACAAGTACAAATGAATCAGCTGACTTGGTTTTTAAAATATGCGCAAATTCTTTACGCTCACTCATATTCCAAGCCACAAACATTAAAATAGGTGCCATACTTGCCAGCGGAATGTTTGATGCATAAGGAGCCAGCATCACAAGGACCGATAAAACAACTAAGCCGTGTATGACTCCTGATAACGGAGAAGCCGCCCCGTTTTTAATATTGGTAGCTGTTCTGGCAATGGCACCAGTTGCTGGAATTCCGCCAAATAGAGAGGTAGCAATATTAGCAATTCCTTGACCGACAAGTTCTTTATTGCTATTATGCTTGGTTTTGGCCATATTATCAGCAACAACAGCCGATAGTAAAGATTCAATACCTCCAAGCATCGCGATTACGCAGGCAGCCGGAAATAGCATCACGATGTTATCCCATGTTAAATCTGGGAAGCTAAAAGATGGTAGTTTACTCGGAATGGCACCGTAAGTAGAGCCAATCGTTGCAACTTTTCCGGGGAACAGTGTAATGGCTACAAGTGTGGAGACAAGAAGACCTAGAAGGGCACCTGGAATTTTAGGTAAAAACTTTGGCGTTGTAATAACGATAGCTAAACAAATAGCGGCTATGATAACGCTGTAAATGTTAATCGTTGCAATTTTTCGTAGGATTTCAATCATATTTAAATGAAATTCCTCATGTTTTGCAATTCCTTTTAATCCTAAAAAATTAGCGATCTGACCTGAGAAAATAATAATCGCAATTCCTGCTGTAAATCCAATCGTCACAGGGCGCGGAATAAACTTTATAAATTTCCCTAGCTTAAATACTCCGAGAAGCGTAATCATAATTCCAGCCATAAAGCCGGCAATAATGAGGTTCTCATAACCAAACTGCATGACAACTCCAAGCAGCACCGGAACAAATGCACCCGTTGGACCTGCAATTTGAAATTTCGATCCGCCTAATATTGAAACCATAATCCCTGCGATAATGGTTGTATAAATCCCGTATTCAGGTCTTACACCAGAAGCAATGGCAAAGGCCATCGCTAAAGGAATAGCAACGACCCCAACAACCAAACCGGCGATAATGTCTTTTTGTAAATGCCCTGCTGAATAGCCTTGAAATCGGTTATCTTTTAGCATTCAATAGGATCCTCCTTCATGAGCTTACGGCTTCAGTTCGGTCTTGGGAATAGCCGTTTACAACGACGTCAAGTTTTCCGGTTGAAGGATGAATAACCATTCCAGAAACAAGCACGTCTTTTGGTAATAGAGGGTGATTTCGAATCATATCCACACTGTTTTCGACACTATCCTCTACACATTCAAACCCAGTCAGCCATGATTCTAAATCAATACCAGCATATTTTAGATTACGAATCTGTTCCGTGCTAATCCCTCTTTGTTCAGCAGAGGCTAAAATAGCTTCAGCTTTCATGCCCGTCATTCCACATTCATGATGACCGATGACACATACTTCATCAGCTTGCAAAGCGTAGACGGCAACTAATATACTTCTCATGACGCTGCCAAAGGGATGGGAGATAACAGCTCCGGCATTTTTCACTATTTTTGCATCTCCATTTTTTAGCCCCATGGCTTTAGGAAGTAATTCTAACAAACGTGTATCCATACAAGTTAAGATTACTATTTTTTTGTTAGGAAATTTGGATGTTTGAAAAGCCTCAAATTGATTATTTGTTACAAATTTTTCATTAAACTTTAAAACTTCAGATAGACAAGTCATTGTTTTCCTCCTGCGTTATTTATTTTTAACTTATTTTTTAGTCTAAAGATAAAGTTTAAAAACGAACTAAATAAAATATTAAAATTTTCTTAAAATATTCAGAAAAAACTTATAAATAAATAAAAATTATATGCGTGAAATTATGTAAGCGCATTCTTTGTTTGTTTTCACGAAAAATAGGAATTATATGTTAAAATGGTACAAAGTTGGAATTTTCTAAAAGAATGGTAGAGAGGAGGAAGACAAAAGTGAAGGCTCTTATAGCAATAGGCATTATTTTCTGTTGTTTAGTAGGGTGCAGTTCTAATGCCCAAGTTACCAACGACAAAGAAATGGGGGAGAATATTCAGGAATCATTTGCAAAAAAAGGTGTAAGCTCAGTGGATGTATCGAAGTTAAGTGATTTTAAATGGGAAAAAGGATATTTATTCACAAACAAAAGTAAGAAAGCCGACGTAGAAAGACTTGTAAACGCACCGATTAGTGAAGAGGTGATGAAAAAAATAGTTTCTGCTGATCAAATGCTTGTGTTTGTACACGAAGGAGAAATTGTCCGCTATGTAGAACTACCCCAAGATTTCATAGCGCATGATAAAAACCAACTTGAATTTTCATTTTCTCATTCGGAACTAAAATTTAATAAAAACAGGGAGGGCAAGCCTATAAAAGCAGGAGATAAAACATTAAGTTCAGAAGATGCTTTAACTGTGAAATCAATTATGAAACAAATTCAGTGGAAAAAAGCTGATTACAGCGTCGCTCTTGACCCAGATGTACAGCTTACTTATGAGGGCGCTGTATACAATGTACGATTCACCTCCGATAGTGCGGAACTTACTTCTAAAAAAAGAGGAGTGTACGGTAAAGTAACAGGAGAAACAGCACAGCAGCTATATGACATATTGATGTAACCTATTGATTTTTCAATAGGTTTTTTCGTGCACATATTTTTAAGATTTACATAAAATACCTTAACATTGTTGACATTAACGTTAACGTTAATCTATAATGAGTATATAAGTAATTGACGTTAACGTTAATGTTAATGAAAGGTGAGGTGAAACATATGTATTTAATCGATGACGTGACGAAAATGACCGGTTTGACCAAGCGTGCTCTTCGGTATTATGAAGAGATTGGACTCATTTTACCCCCGCAGCGCACAAAAGGAAATGCACGGATTTATTCCGAAGAAGAGGTAAAAGAACTAAAAAAAGTAGCAGAAGCAAAGGAAGTTCTCGGTTTTTCTTTACAGGAGCTACAGCAGTTTATGTCGCTCAAAAGAATGATTGAAGAAAGAAGTGAGCAGCAAGGGTTATCAGCGAAAGAGATAACGCAAATAGAAAATTTACTGGAAAATCAAATCAAGATGATTGAATTTAAAGTGGTTAAAATGCAGGCATTTAAAACAGAATTAAAAGAAATGCGAGAATCTGCTATGGAAATACATGAAAAAACAAAAGGAGAGATGAAAGAGTGGAAGGACAGCATTCAAATAACCGATTAGGTCAAATTATTACGGTAGTAGCTACTTTTTTAGCATTTATGGGAATCGGGGTAGTAGATCCGATTTTACCGGAGATTGCTAAGCAAATTGGAGCTTCTCATTGGCAAGTTGAAATGTTATTTACTTCATATTTATTAATGATGGCTATCATGATGATTCCAGCAGGCATCTTAGCATCACGTGTAGGAGACAAGCGCTTGATGGTAACAGGCCTTATCATTGTGACGATTTTTGCAGCGCTATGCGGATTTTCTAACAATATTCCTCAGCTTTCTATTTTCCGAGCGGGATGGGGACTTGGTAATTCGTTTTTCTTTGCAACAGCTATGACGCTGCTTATTGCATTATCAGGTGAAGTGAAAAAAGCAGTAGGATTATATGAAGCTGCAATTGGTTTGGGAATGGCCGGAGGACCGCTTGTAGGAGGCGTGTTAGGAAATGCTTCTTGGAGATTGCCGTTTTTTGGTACAAGTGCTTTAATTTTTATCGCCTTTATTTTAGTATTAACGATTGTTAAACAGCCTACAAGCACTAAGCCTCGTAAAGCAGCGGGTTTTAAAGACATGGTAAAACTTTATAAATTAAAACCTTTTACTCAAGGCGCTGTATCAGGCATGCTTTATTACTACGGATTTTTTACAGTGTTAGCTTATACGCCGCTTATTCTATCGATCGGAGCTCTTCAAATTGGCTTTGTTTTCTTTGGATGGGGATTATGTTTAGCTTATGGCTCAGCGGTTTTAGCACATCAGTTAGAAAAAAGATATCAGCCAAAACAAGTGTTACATGTTAGCTTAATTGTTTTTTCACTTATTTTAATTTGTTTATTTGCCTTTGATGCAACATGGTTGCGCATTGTTTTAATTATGGCAGCAGGTCTTGTATCAGGACTTAATAATGCATTATTTACGAGTCATGTAATGGAAGTATCTCCTTATGAACGAGGAATTACATCTGGAGGATATAATTTCTTAAGATGGTTAGGCGCAGCGTTTGCTCCTTTACTATCAGGAGTTATTGGCAATGCCGTAGCGCCTCAAGCTCCTTTTCTCGTAGCAGCGATTCTTGGATTGTTAGCTTTTGTTATTATGGTTATAAAAGTAAAAACAACTTCTCAAACGAATGAAGCTGTATCTAAATAAACGTTGAAATAAAAGGCTTTTTCTTGTAAAAAGCCTTTTATTTTGTTTTATGTTATAATAGTAAAAACGTTTTTAATCATAAAAATGAAACTCTATACCAACTTGTACGTATACTTTATATGTACATAAATCTTTTTAGGAGCGTGATGCCCATGGCCACCTGTCAAAATTGTAATCATAAATGGAACTGGAGGACAACCTTTAAACAACTGTTAACATTTAGAAACGTTTTAGAATGCCCACACTGTGACAAACAACAGTATATCTCTGCAAAATCCCAAAAGCGATTATCAATCTACTCATTTGCACCCCTTATTATTTGGCTTATTCTCTCACTATTTGACTTTTCCTTTCCATCCATTGTTGTCGCGGAGCTTATTTTCTTCATAGCAGCGGTTATTATGATGCCACTTTCTTATGAAGTAAGCAGCGAAGAAGAACCCTTGTGGTAATAAAAAAACCTTCCGTTAAAACGGAAGGTTTTTTTATGCGGCTTTACCGTCTAGCTGTTGTCCGTGATGGCGCTGATAATATACCCACCCAGCATTCAACAGTAGAAGAACACTCGTTGTTAAGAATACGTAAGGAATTCCTTTAGCTCCGGCAATTTGTCCGCCAATGACTGGACCGGCTAAATTCCCAAAGTATTGCGCTGTTTGATTATAGCCAAACATTTTACCTGTAATCGAGTCCGGCACAATTTTCTTTAAATAAGAATTAATAGAAGGTAATAATCCTCCCATTGCAAAACCGAGTAAAAAACGCAGTAAGAATAGCTGCCAAGTACTATGCACAAAGGCCTGCAAGCCGCAAATAACCGCTACAATAAGCAAGCATATTTGAAGCACATTTTGAGGACCCACGCGATCGCTGACTTTGCCAAGTCTGGATGCAGCTAAAATATTTGAAATTCCTGTTGCCGCTACGACAAAGCCTGAAATAAGAGCAAGGTGATCGGTATGAGTAGACAGTTGTTTTACATACAGTGTAACAATTGGCTGAATAGCCATAACCGCAAGCTGCAGTAAAAAAGTTGTAATAAATACACCAATCACGGCCTTTGAATTCTTAAGAGAAAGTAACCCAATGTGAGATTCTTTCCTCGTTTTCGCCGTCTCTTTTTTGTCTTCTTGAATTAAATTTACAATTAAAAAAGACAAAAACATAAATGCGCCTGTTACGAAAAAGACGTGACGCAATCCAATTGTATCTCCTAAGTAGCCGCCTACTAGGGGTCCTAATAAAGATCCTGATACAGCTCCTGTAGACAACGTCCCTAATGCTTTACCGCTGTGCTCTTTAGGTGTTTGAGTCGCTACTAACGTAATGGCTGCAGAGATGAAGCCGGAAACGGCCCCCATTAAAAAGCGCAGTCCGACAAGCTGATAGACATTTTGCACAAAACCAATAGAAGTCATAACAATTGCCATACCCAAGCTTGCGCGAAGGAGCATCAGCTTGCGCCCATATTTATCGGCCAAACTCCCCCATAAAGGAGAAACAATAGCCGCCATTAAAAAGGTAGCTCCAAACGCAATACCAGCCCATCTGCTGATGGAGCCTGTATCGTGAACTCCCAGCTTTTCAATATAAAGCGGTAAAAACGGAATAACTAAACTCATCCCGGCTGTGGTGCAAAAAGAACCGAACCAGCAAATGTACAAGTTTCGTTTCCATAATTCCATTCTATTTCCTTCTTTCGTTGTGCCGCATGGCGTGAAAACAACAAAAGAGCGAAACCATACGGCCTGCTCTTTTAGCATACATGCAGCATCTTTTTATCAGTTTAAATTATACCATATATCAGAAATATTTAAAAATAAAATGATTCACTTAGTGAACTATTGACGTGAAATGAAGATAGAAAGGGGTAAAGTTTTACGTTAGGGTTTTCTAGCCGCTTGAAGATGGTAATGATTCGTTCTTTTCGGGTATAATGTGGCGTGAAGCGTCCTCAATTTATTTTCGTTTGAGCATTTATTTATAATAGAAGACATATAAAAGGACGGTGGTATGTGCATGACTAAAAAAGAAAATGAATCCATTTATATTCAGCAGCATTTAGCAAATGAACGAACGTATTTAGCATGGATTCGAACGTCTATTGCCACACTCGGCATTGGCTTTGTTGCAGGCGGCCTGCATTTCAATTCCGGAAAAAAATTAAGTGAAGCAGCCGATACTCTTATTATTGCTGTTATCATCTTTTCTTTAGCTGCAAGTGCAGGTTTGCTTCTTTTCTCAACCTATCATTATTTTTCAACGCGCAAAAAAATTAACAGCCAAACGTATCAATCATCTCACGCTTTGGTTATTTTTGTTTCAATGATTATGCTGATGCTGATCGGCGCTCTTATTTTTTATTTTTTTAACATAGCGTAAAAAAGTTTAAGATGTAAGGAAAAAGGGAAGGCAGTCCCAAAGAATTTATGGTTTTATGAAAGAAAAAGAAGATCTATTGATATGGTGGTAATGGCAGATGTAATTATAATAATATCTTCTTTATGAACCGGCTGTATAATTTTACAGGTTAAATTCTTTGTTAACCGCGGATAATGGAAAAGGAACGCTTTATAAGCCGAAACTTATCCAATACATGTTGAACATAAAAATTGAATATGAATTTCACTACAGAGTGAAGCGAAAGTAAAGGAGAACGCTGTTATGATTCAAACATCTAAGACCGTTGCCGCTCGTTTTTTTACGGAGCGTTTCTTTGATCAGGCTGCTCAAACAGCCTACTATTTTTTGTTATCTTTTGTACCGTTTATTATCTTTCTTTTTTCTCTGCTGAGTTTCTTTCCAATTGATACAAACAATTTGCTGATATTTATTGAACCATTTACGCCTAAAAGCGCCTACGACGTAATTGAAAGGTCAATTGAAACAGTTAACAATAGCGGGAAAAAAGTTTTATCTTTTAGTTTATTGGCGACTTTTTGGCTCGCATCTATGGCTATACAATCTTTGGTTCGCTCGTTAAATGATGCGTATCATATTCAAAGAAAACAAACGTTTTTGCGCGGTTTAATCAATGATTTAATTTTAACTTTTGGTTTTATGGTTGTGGTAGCCATTTCATTATTTGTACCAATTATTGAAGAGGTCATTCGACATTTGGTCCTAACAAAAGTCCATGTTCCTGACATATGGTTTCAAAGCTGGACGACAATTAGATGGGGAATTGGGACATTATTTTTATGGGGCTTTTTTATTCTTTTTTACAAACTGATGCCAAGCGCAAGAGTAACGTGGAAAGATGTACTTCCAGGAGCTGTTTTCTCCACGCTAGGATGGCAAGTTGTATCTACCGGATTTGGATACTATGTCCAGTTTGGAAGCTACTCGCAAATCTATGGTCAGCTTGGAAGTATTATTATTTTAATGGTCTGGTTTTATTTAACGGCCGCTATTTTATTAATTGGCGGTTTAATAAACGGTAATAAGTTCATCAAAGCTCACAAGACAACGTATAGAGACGCGGAAAATGACTAGGGAAACCTAGTCGTTTTTTTTATATTCAGTTTTACAGTTAGAAAGTTTATCAAAAAAATATTGCGGGTAACTATTGAATATCTCGTTGCCTTCCCTTTATACACAACAAAAAAGCAGTAGGAGTTCACGTTGAGATGAGGTGGAAAATTGAATAATTTTAATCGGTTTTTAATCGCAATTATTGGAATTGCAGGACTGATTTGTTCCGGTATGTTAGCACTGATGGTTTATAGGGTTCCTCACCTTTCAAACTGGTTAGAAAAGTGGCAGCATCAGGAGTGGTTTTACTACACAATTTTATCAATAAGCGCATTTTTAGCAGTTATTTTTATTATTTTTCTTTTAACAGGCATATTTAGCAGACCGCCTAAAAAGAATTTAGCAATTGTAACTGGTGAAGGCAAAATAACAATTTCTAAAGCAACGATCGAATCTACAGCTTTACGAGCAATTAGAAGCTTTCAGGGAATACGCTCTCCTGAAGTCCAGGCATCTATTCATTCTCGCAAAGAAAAAGTTAGTCTGTATATCAACTGTTCGTTGTTTGGACGAGATGGATTACCAACGCTAGGAAAAGAAATGCAGCTTGAAACAAAACGCGCCGTGGAGGCCTTACTCGAGCTTCCCGTTCACTCCGTTCGTATTGACTTAACAGATACACAAACACGAAAGAAAGAGCGTGTTGTGTGATGAAGGAGGGACATAATGGGTACTCCAGATAAATTGATTCCGTACCGTGGCCGAGTACTTGGTATTCTGGCAGGTTTAGTGTTGGCAATTTTGCTATTAACAATTGGTTTTGGTCCCACGCTGCTAATTGTAGCTTTTATGGGAATTGGTTATGTAATTGGGAAGTGGCGAGACGGTCATTTAGACATAAATGCTTGGGTAGGATTCTTTACTAAAGGAAGATAGAAAATCACTTTAAGGGAGATGTTAGTTATGGCAGTTAATGAAACAAATACAGCAGTAAAATCTCAGGAAAATACACATCAAAATACACATCAAAATACATTAACATTTGAAGACCAAGTTATTAAAAAAATTGCTGGAATTGCAGCTAATGAAATTAAAGGGATTTTATCAATGAGCGGCGGATTTATGAGCGGGTTAACAGATCGTTTCCGCAGCACTGAAGATATCACAAAAGGGATTAACGCTGAAGTAGGAGAAAAGCAAGTTGCCCTTGATTTAAAAGTAATTGTCGAATACGGAAAAAATGTTCCAGCCATTTTCTCTGAAACTGTTAATAACGTAAAAAAATCAGTTCACGAGATGACGGGATTAGAAGTAGTAGAAGTAAATATGCATGTAGAGGACGTAATGACTCGCTCTGAATTTGAAGCGAAAACGGATCGAGACAAAGAGCAGGAGTCAAAGCGTGATCTTGAATAAAATATAAAAGGTAAACACTTCCATTCATCATGTATTCTTTGTATGATGAATGAGAAGTGTTTTTTTGGGGGAGGGAGAATTCTGTGATTTTGGTTAGTTCCTGCTTAGCAGGTCAAGGGTGCAGATATAATGGAAGCAGTGCCTTAGTTAAGGAAATTGAAGCGCTCGTTGAAAATAAAGAAGCGGTGATGATGTGTCCGGAACTGTTAGGTGGATTTCACACGCCTAGAGAACCGGCAGAAATTATAAAAGGAACGGGAATAGACGTAATAAACGGAAATGCGCGAGTTATTGAACGATCGGGAAAAGACGTCACAGACATATACATAGACGGGGCGTATAAGGCACTGAGCATCGCAAAAGAAATAAAAGCTACTGTTATTGTACTAAAAGAAAACAGCCCTTCATGTGGAAGTGAACATATATATAACGGAGCATTTTCAAATGTTAAAATAGCCGGTGAAGGGGTAACAACTGCGTTGTTAAGAAAACATGGTTTTATCGTTATATCCGAATCTCAATTTGCAGCTAAAATGTATTAAGAACAATCACAATGAAAAGAGGATGGGACAGAACGAAATGAATCCAACCCAAAGACAAACAATTTGGATGCATGATCTGGACTGCTTGCTCGACCGCCGTTGATTTCCGTGCAAGGCTTCGCTTTCCGCGGGCGGCCGATGAGCCTCCTCGTCGCTTCGCTCCTGCGGGGTCTCATCTGTTCCGCTGTTCCCGCAGGAGTCTTCACCTTGCCCTCCAACCAACAGCTATAAGTACCTGCGTTCACCATGATTATAAAAAAACACGAACTATTTATCCATTTTTGACAGATAGTTCGTGTTTCACTTTTATGAAATTATTTTTATCCAATCTCTTTTTGTAAAAGCTTATTTACTGTGAAGCGTATCTGCTGTGCTTTCTGTTCGTGTTACCGCATAAAGAGAGCAGAAAAGACCAAGCAAAACAAAAATAGACCCGACCCAGCCGTTATAAATAACAGAGTATTGATTAACGACAATTCCTCCAACATAGGAGCCGATCGCAATTCCTACGTGTGAAATCGCTGCATTGGTGCTGATTAAAATGTCCGAGGTGTCGCGTGCACTATGAATAATTAAATTGCTTTGAGCCGGTGAGACCGCCCAGCTGAGCGCACTCCAAATGATCATAAGAAGCAAGAACACAACAAATGGCAAATGAACGCCAAAAGGCATAGCAATCATGCTAACAAAAAAGAGAGCAATCATGGTGATAACAGATGAAGAAGGGTTCCATTTATCAGAAACAGCTCCTCCAAGTCCTCCTCCTGCTACGGCAGCAAGACCGAAAATACCATAAATAATGGTCACCATCGTTGTATTTAATCCTAGCGTTTCTTGTAAAAATGGTGTGAAGTACGCATAAAGCGTTAAATGGCCCGCCAGTACAAATAATGTTGCTAGGTGAATAGCGAGCATTTTTTTATTGCGTAAAGCTTTTACCTGAGTTTTTAACGGTACAATTGGAGCAGGAGCTAGACGCTCCATTGTAAACCAAACGGTAATCATAATAATGGCAGTCAAAATTGCAATCATAACAAATACTTGACGCCAGCCAAGCGCATTTCCAATCAAAATACCAAGAGGAATGCCTAAAACAAGTGAGCCGCTGATTCCCATAAATACGATGCCAATCGCTCTGCCTTGGTATTCAGGCTTTACCATTCTAGAAGCCATTGTGGTAGATAGTACAATGATAAAAGAACCGCTCGCAGCAGCAAGAATACGTCCAATCAGTAGCATATAATAGCCCGAACTGTAGGCTGAAAATACATTGCTCAATAAGAAAATAAATAATGTCCACATATAAACTTTTTTACGCTCTATCTTAGCCGTCACATTTAGTAAAATCGGCGCAGACAAGGCATAAACAAACGAATAAATAGAGATTAAATAACCTGCTTTTGCTAATGATACATGAAATGCATCGGCAATTAAGTCTAAGATGCCTCCTAGAATTAATTCGACCGTTCCAACAACAAAGGAAGCAATCGCAAGTATGTAAACTTTTTTATTCATCAAAAAACCCCCTCTTTAAAAAGTTACAACTAGAATAGTAACCTTTTTTAGAAGGGATTTCAATAGGTAATATTAAAAAGGTTACTAATGAATTAGTAACCTTTTTAATATCGCAGGCGAGTAAGCAGCTCCATGATCTCAGAATCTTGAAGAAGCTGCTCTTGGTATTTCTTTGTGATATGGGTAAGTGCGACGTCATGATAAAAGAAATCAGCAAAAACTTTTACAAGCGGCTGCGACATGGTTTTTATTGCTTTCCATGTCTCATGTTCAATTCCGGCAAATAAAAGGTAAGCATCGTCAACAATAATCAACTGCGACGGCTCAAGGTTTTTATGATCATCTATTGGATTTAATGTATGTAAATGTTTGAGGGCAGTCTGCAAGTTTCCTATGGTTAAGACCTCGACGTTTACGCCTTGTTTCTCTTTTTCTTCTAGCAATGAGCGGTAATGTGCTAACTCATCATTCCACGCGGATAAAATAATAGAAGATTCCGCTTCATGAATCAATTGTTCAATGTGAGCAGAAATAGAGGATTTATCTTTTAAACTCCAAACATGATCATCTGTAAACGTTTTTTTAATTTTATATGTTTTTAATTCGCTAATGTCATTTTCAAAATCAGCAGTAAGTTTTTGAATGACGGTTTGAAGGGCTACCGCTGAGTAAAGTTTCTTTTTCCCGGACAATGTATTTACTACAATACCTTTATCAATTAAACGATTAAGCACTTCATAAATTTTTGCTTTTGGAACATGCGAATACGTAACAATCGTACTAGCATCCAGCGGGCCATCATTCGCAAGCAGCGCTTCATATACTTGACTTTCATACTGAGAAAAACCAAATTTTTGCAGCATAATTCTCTATTCATCATCCTTTCTTTTTTTAAGTATATCACGGTTTGTAAAAGTATTACTAATTGTATCAGATGTAATAATCTCGCTAAACTATGTTCTAAATAATCATTAAAAATAAAATAAGCTATTAAAGAATCTTTATTACAGCAGAAATATTTTTAACCATATACTTTCTATACTAAAACACTCAACATTGGGTAAAGAAAAGAAAGAGGTGAAAAAAATGAAGAAAAATGAAAAACTACTGTTGAAAAAAATGAACATAAAACAGCAAAGAGAAGTGGCTGTTCAGCTTGAAGACGTACTGGATTCCTTACTGTCCCTTGAAGAAAAATTATGCGCAGCACCTGATAATAGCGAGTGGCTTTCTTTACAAGCTCAGCTTGAAAAAAGAGAACATGAGCTGAAATTCAAGCATAAAATGCTGTGCGAAGAATGGGCAGCACTATAAAAGACAGGCATTTTGTCTGTCTTTTATTGCATCTAAATTTTCATCACTCGAATAGGGCTAACCATCAAAATAGCTAAAATAATCATAAGGTAAGGGTTTACGTAATAAAACATGCCAAGCAGTGCGATAATTAGAGCTGGAAAAGGAATAGGAAGCCCTATAAAATAACCTATGGTTGGATTTGCACTAAATTTAGCTAATCTTAATGCGCCCATGCTTGGATAAATCATAAAAGCGAGTACGGTTAGCCAAGAGTGGGGAGAAAGAGTATGAAATAGCATTGCAGGCGCTACGCCAAAGCTTATAATATCAGCCAAAGAATCTAGCTCTACACCAAACTCACTGTTAACTTTCAGCTTTCTCGCAATTTTGCCGTCAAATAAATCGAAAAAAGCGGCTAGAAAAATAAAAAGAGCAGCTAAGCGTTCGTAGCTATTCATATTAAAAGCTATGGAAAATACGCCGCTTAGCAAATTTCCAATCGTAAAGAGATTCGGAACCCATTTTAACAGTCGAAGAATCAATGTCATACAACCGCCTTTCACAGTGTGTACGATTAGTGTAACTGTTAAATCGTATTATTATGTGAGATGTCAGATAAAAAGAAGGTAGTATTGAAACCTGGCTGTCGTTCCTGTAATATATATATCGTATAATACGATAATAACTTAAAATACGATATAAAGGAGCAGGATCATGAAAGTAGAAGAGTTAAACAGTTATTGGACGTCTATTTATTATCATTTGCACTATACGCATCAAGAGAAAATTACACACCAGACAATACGTCTTTTACAGCATATAGATAAATCATCTTCGGTTGGAATAAAAGAAATTGCGGATTATTTACACGTTTCACATAATACGGCATCTGAACACGTAAAGAGAAGTATTGATAAAGGGTATGTATATAAAAATAGAGATATACATGATGAAAGAAAAGTAATTCTGCATTTAACAGAAGCAGGAAAAGACCTATTAAAACGGAATTCAAGCTTGGATGAAGAAAAAGTATCAGCTATTTTACGCGAAATGACAGCATCTGAAAAACAGCTGATTCAACAGGCTTTTCAGTTATTGAGTGAGCGTGCAAAACATGTATAGTATCATCAAAATTTTAATGTCAGCTCTTATTATTGCAGGGGTAACAGAAATGGCCAAAAGAGTTCCGACATACGGTGGAATTGTGGCTGCCCTTCCAATTGTGAGCTTACTAAGTATTATATGGTTATCAGTGCAAGGAGAAAAAAAGGAAGTGGTCAGTCAGTTTACACTAGGCGTTCTTTATGGACTGCCAGGCACTATTTTACTACTTGCTGTCGTCTATATTTGCTTAAAAAACTCTCTTCATTTGTTTATGAGTTTATCGATAGGAGTTATGTGTTGGGGCCTGTTTTTAGGCCTTCAAAAGATAGTGGTTAAACTAATTAATACATAAACTATTGGAATTTAATCCAATTTTCTGTAAAATGAAAGTCTAAGTAAAAGATAGGAGCTGAGTAGAGTTGAGTTTAGCAGAGAAAAAGTTAGGAATTGACCGAGTTGTTTTTATCGGCAGAACGTTTGAAGAGTATAGAGCTATGTTTAATTTGAATGAAAAGTATTTAAAAGGAAAAAAAGTGTTAGATTGTGCTAGCGGGGCCTGTTCTTTTACTGCTCATGCCTTGCAGCAAGGTACGGAGGCTACTAGCTGTGATATTGCCTATAAATTTACGGCAGAAGAGCTTGAAAAGAAAGGAAGCCTGGATTTAATTCATACGATGAATCAAATGCAGCACGTACAGGAACAGTATGTGTGGAAGTATTTTTCGTCTATTGATGATTTAACTGAACATCGAAAAAGAGCATTAAAAGATTGTATTGCTCATATGAAAAAGAACCCCGAAGCCTATCAGTACGGAGCACTCCCTAATTTGCCGTTTCAAAAGAACGAGTTTGATTTAACTCTTTGTGCAAACTTTTTATTTATGTACAGCGACCGGTTAGATTATACGTTTCATTTAGAAGCTTTAAAAGAACTGATACGCGTTACAAAAGAGGAAGTACGTTTGTTTCCTTTAACGAATTTAAGCGGCAAGATTTCTACCTATTTGCGGCAGCTGTTAGAAGAGATTGCGCCTCTAGTAAAAGGAACAGAAATAGCAGACGTCCCGTATGAATTTCAAAAAGGTGCCAATCAAATGCTGAAGATATATGTATAACAAATATAACGAAAGCCGCTTTTAGTTAAAGCGGCTTTTTAACATTCAAACGTTTTTTGGCAGTTTGAGTATGCTTCGTTATGGTTTCAGATCCAAGCGCTTTAGCTAAACCGAACGAAGGCATATTCACATATACTGATTCATAATTTCCTGCAGAAATCACATACGTTTCATGATAAATGCCCACTGCATTCGTTTTTGAAGCCTTTTTATAAAAAGAATTCCAAGCTTTTAAGTGCTGAGGACCTTTGGCATAGGAGGTCAATTGATCAACTGACTTCCAATATTGAATCAGCGTGATGGTTCTTAAATTAAAAGTTCCTTGCAAAGATAAAAATCCAAGGTTTTTGTTTGCATACAATTCGCGAATCATAGGAGGCATTGCTTTAAATACAGGGAACCATTTGTGTACGGCTGTCCATTTATTAATACGCATTCCTATAACAAAGACGACCAACTCCTGACCGGGCTTAGCCATCACGCGATTGGAATGAATCATAAATTATGCGCCTCCTCATCATATAATTTATTAATCGTATCTTTGCACCATTCTATCGAAGCACACGTTGTTCGTTTACCGTAGTCTAGGGTAATAAGCCAATACGTTCTGTCGGGAGAAGGGCTGTTAGAAATGCTGTCTTCGATTCCGCAATACATGTGATAACGTTCAGTTAGTTTCTGCTGAGCGTTTTTTAACTGGGAAATTGTGAGCTGCTTTTCTTGCTGACTACTAAAAAAGAGTTTTAACAAAATTTCATTTCTTTCTGAAGGGAGCTGCTTAATAGGTTCACGCAGCCAATCTTGCAGAACTTCTTTTCCTTTAGTTGTTATTACATACTCTTTTTTATCTGGTTTACCAGTTTGAGCAACGGAATTGACCGTTGCTAGTTCATCATTCACAAGCTTTTGTAAAGTGGGGTAAATTTGGCTATAACTGATTTTCCAAAAATGATTTAAACTTCGATCCATTAACTGCTTAATTTCATAACCAGTTCTGCATTCCGTGGTAAGCAGCCCTAAAATTGCATATGTTGTTTGATTTTCCTTCATTTATTTTCCTCACCTATATCTTTTTGATATATATTACCATAAACAGGATAATATTCAATAAAAAAACGCGAGAGTTATGCACTCTCGCGTCTAAAAAAAGGTTTGTATTGCTGAACCATCATTTGCGAAGCAGCAATAAATAAAAAGATAAAGCCTCCACACATTAGCAACATGACAGCACCTATTCTCCATAAAAGCTTTGGCATCAGCATATCTCCTTTTTTGAAGTTATTACCTATAGTGTAAAGAATAGCTTGCAAAAATTCTAGTCATAACTAGATATAATTTTATGACTTTTTTAGATTGACTCTTCCTTTGGATCATCTTCATCAAAAATAGGAACTTCCGTATATGTTTCTTCTTTTTCGAAAGCGGAAGAAGAATTTTCTTTTTCCTCTTGTGCAGGTTGTGCAGGCTTCGTTTTTCCAGAAGAAATATCTGATTTAGCGTTTTTTAACTCTTCCATGTCTTTTTGGATTTGGTCCGTGAAATCCTTTGGTATAGCTCCGCTTCCGTATGTAGCTCCGATGTTTAAAGTACCGCCGAGTTCTTTAATGCCAACTTGGCCAATATTATTGTTCTGTTCGTATTTATCAAGAAAAAATTTATCAATATGAATAGGCGGGGGAGCATTTTCTAAGAGTGCGGCTCTTTGGTGAATCGCTTTTACTTCTTCTTGAAGGGCAGACGTTCGTTTTAACATGTCCACCTGTACTTCAGTTAAAAGCGACATGCTGCGTTCTAATGCTGAAACTCTTTCATCTAGTTCGGTCATTTTTTCGAGATAAGGAGCCATTTGTTTTTCTACAGATTGTTCTACTAACCGAGTTATATCCATATAAGGTACAGCGTCTATCTTTTTATCGCGAGGGGGTTGCATGGAGATCACTTGTTCCAATTGCGCTACTTTTTCCTTTAAAAATTGAAGCTGGTTAGCAATCTCTTTCTTATCTTTTGTGTATGCGTGTTCAGCATTTTTATGAGTGCTTCTTTGTGAAGGTGAAGAAGCATTGGAGTGCGAGGGCTGAGCCTCCAGCTTTTTTTTGAGCATTATGAGAGAACCAATTTGCGGTTCGAGTTTTAAAAAACGGTTCATGTGAACTTCAAGCGTGTTAATACGTTTAATTTGATGTTTGAAGTCCGCTAGCTCAGTATGAAGCTGTCGGTTAGTCTGTTTGGGGTTGAAAAATCCTTTCATAGACATTTCGCTTCTCCTCATCTTGGGCTTATTTCCGATGTAATAACAGTTAGATAAATATATATTGGTCCAGTTTGGAAATTCACGTTAAATTCTTTGCGTCTATAAATGCTTATGTGAACTATTGAATTTCATTCATAAAACTACTAAGCCTTATTCAATGTGAATACGTTCTTCTTGGAAAAACTGCCTGTGATAAGAAAGAATAAGCAGTCCATTTTCAAATTTCGCACGCAGATGATGCGCATCCGTAGGTTCTGGCAATTCAATAATTCGGTTAAAGTCTCCAGAAGGTCGTTCTTGTACAACCGGCTGTCCTGTGATGAGAGGGTGCGGTGAGCCTTTTAACAAAAGCCGGCTGCCTGAAACAGACACCTGCAAATTTTCTTTTAGATAGCCGGGCAAGTCAGCGATAATAATGATTTCATGTGGGGTAACGTAAATGTCAACAGGTGGAAAATTACTTTTAGAAGCCTGAGGTGCCTGATATGAATCAGGAGCATTCATATCCATATTTTCTTTCATAAATTCGTTGAAAGCAGTTTGATCAAAAACACCGTTCCAAAAGTCATTTGTTTGATATTTTTTAGCAAATTCCATCCACTGCATAAGTTTATCAAAGTCCATATGGTTTCCTCCTTACCACACATCATAAAAAGATGGAATTTGAATATAGTTTGAAAGGGGGGTGGTTTAAATGGCAGGTGCATCTATAAATATTAATATTTTAATGCTAAAGATAAATTCCTTTGAAAATGCGTCTGCAGTAAATATCGGACAGAATTTACTAGCAGACTGGAATAATTCAGATAAAAAAACACAGGGATTTGGGCAAAATTTCGGTGATGATAGCGGGTTTATAGGAACGAGAAGCTGTGTTGATGATCGAGATCAAATTGATAGCCCATCGTCTTTTCAAAAAGTGCCCATTTCATAGAAAGAGCCTAATAAATATAGCCAGTTCAGACGCAGGTTATATTTATTAGGCTTCAGGTTGAATACTGATAGACGAATAGATGAAGGTATGCTGCTAGTCATGCTCGTTAGAGGCGGTGTAGAAGCTTAAATTACGCTGTTTTTAACTGAGTTTGAATCGTTTACATCTGAATCTATAATCCAGGAGAACGGAGTTACGTTTGGAGAAAAATCTCCGTTTGATTCTCCTAGTCCTTGATTACGTTTATAAGATACGAACACGTCAAGCTGCTGATTAGGTCCTATACTTAAAACGGACGAATTGTCCATAACGTTCACTTTGAAAGCTTGTAAGTTAATGACCATAGGTGAAAAAATCATATGGTTTCCTCCTTATTTATCATTTTTTGTTGCAAATGCATCCACATAATCATTATCTGCGGTTTTTTGAGCAGATCCTGCTGAAAAACATTGATCAGCGAGCTGTTGTCCGAAGGCCTGATTTTTCTTTGCTGTTACATATCTTGTAACTTTTAACGTATTTCCAATAGAAATACTGCTCGCTTCATCTACATTGTGAACGTTCAATTTTCCTAGGTTGATTTTTGTTGAGTCAAATAACATACTATTCTCCTTTCAAACGACAGTTCTTCTAAGTCTTTAAAAGCTTATTGTAGCTTCGTTGAAAATATGAATAATACATGGATTCATTCCGAGAGTAGAAGTAGCCTACTGTAGCGTATTTTAGTTCTCCACAAAACGTGAAAAGATTTTAAAAAATCAGTAGTAAAAGGAGGAAATAATAAAAATGCACGACATTTTACATACTGTAGAAAAATCAACAGTAAAAAGCGTGTTGGCAACGATTATTCATGTAGAAGGATCCTCTTATTTAAAAGAAGGAACGTCCATGCTGTTTCAAGAAAACGGGGAGAACATTGGGATGTTAAGCGCTGGTTGTTTAGAAGCAGATCTTGCTGAGCGCGTAAAAGAGTTGTTCGACACTGAGCACGTATTAACCGTTACGTACAATTTAAAAGAAGAAGGTGATGCGGGGTGGGGACAAGGAGCAGGCTGCAATGGAATTCTCTATATTCTCCTAGAGCCTGTAACTGCGAAGATGAAGCAAGATCTTTTGCGGGTAAAACGCCATTTAGATAATCGAAATCCTGTTTTACATATTAAAAAATTAGAAAAAGACTTTATTCAAACAACCTCTTTTTATGTAGAAAAGACGGGCCAAACATTTGGTGCAAATAGCGACGCATCATCTTTTGCAACAGATGATTGGAATGGGAGAAAGAGCGGTATTCAACTTTCAAATTGCTCTCTGCTCACATATGCTCATCTATATAAACCAAAGCCTCGTCTAGTTATCTGGGGAGCAGGTACCGATGCAAAATATTTAGTATCACTTGCTGCCAATACGGGGTTTTTTGTTACTTTATGCGACTGGAGACCAGCTTTATGTAATAAGGAACATTTTCCGCTAGCAGAGGAAATACATATTGGATTCCCGGAAGAAGTAGACAAACAATTATCCATACAAAGCGATGATTTTGTTGTGATTATGACGCATAATTTTTATCGCGATCAAGAAATTCTCTCGCTATTAAAATCAAGCCCTGTGAAGTATATAGGAGTTTTAGGGTCTAAAAAGCGAACGCTTCGATTATTGAATACTGATATTTCTTCACGCATTCATTCCCCGGTAGGACTTTCTATAGGAGCGGTAGGACCCCAGGAAATTGCCGTTAGTATTCTTGCTGAATTAATTCAAAACCTCCGAATGTATGATGAAAAAAAGGGGTGAAAATGTCCGGGTTAAATATTGTTGCTGTTTATCTTGCCGCGGGAGCTAGTAAAAGGATGGGCAGCAATAAGCTGCTGCTGCCTTTAGGGAATGGATGTTTAGGGAGTAAAGCTTTACGAACAGCGGTTTGTTCAAAAGTAAATCATACGATAGTAGTAACAAAGAAAGGAGATTCTCTTGAGTGGATTGACCCTATTCTTTTTTCAGAAGCATATCAGCAGAAGTGGAGTCATACTTCTTGTAGTAGCGCCTTAAAAGGTCAGTCTGCGTCTTTAAAATGCGGATTAAAAAAAGCAAAAGAATTAAGCGCTGATGCTATTATTGTGCTGCTGGCAGATCAGCCTCTTATAAGTATCGTGCTGATAGATACATTTGTTTCTCTGTTTGAGAACCATTTTTCCGCTCCGTTTATTTCTTCTTTTTATCAAGGAATTGTCAGGGCACCGGTTTTATTTTCAAAACAAATGTTTTCAAGCTTGGATAAGCTGCAGGGAGATCAAGGAGCAAGAAAAATCATAAGACAAAACGGACCTGGAAATGGAATGTTTTATGAATGTACCGACGCTTCTCTTTTTATGGATGTTGATACAAAACAAGCGTATGAACGCATTAAAAAGATATATAAAGAGAAATGTAGACGGGTTTGATTGACGGAGGTGAAAAGAGTGGATGTTATTGGGAAAAGCGTGATTCGAAAAGATGCGTTAGAAAAAGTGACGGGAACAGCTCGGTACACGAATGATTACAGTTTTAAAGGTTCCCTTCACGCCAAAATAGTAGTCAGTCCTTACGCTCATGCAAGAATTCAAGCAATAGACATTCAAGCAGCGATCGCTACTCCCGGTGTTCATGCAGTTGTGACGGGTGAGCATTTGCCGTTAACCGGAGAAGGAGTTCGTGACCGGCGACCGCTTGCGTTTGAAAAAGTGCGGTATCACGGAGAAGCCATAGTCCTTATAGTAGCAGAGACTCCTGCACTCGCTGAGCGTGCGGCGAGTGCTGTTCATATTCAATATGAGCAGTTACCTGTCGTTCATTCTCCTAGCGCCGCTATTGAGCATGATTCTCCTTTAGTGCATGAACATATGCACATCTACAAGCATGATGAAACGGTGTATCCAGAGCCCGGCACCAACGTAGCAAACAGAGTCAAAATACGAAAAGGGAATATGGAAGAAGGCTGGAAAAAAAGTGAGCTAATAGTTGAAGAAACGTTTTCTCTATCTCCTTCAGATCACGTGGCAATGGAAACAAGAAGTGCCGCTGCTGAAATTCTTCCGAATGGATTAGTTAAAATTATCACTTCTTCTCAAGCTCCTTTTATGGTGAAAAAATTAATCAGTGAGTACTTTGAAATTGAAGCGGGAAAAGTGATCGTTGAAACACCGCTAGTAGGAGGAGGCTACGGAGGAAAAGCAGCTGTCCAGCTGGAGCTGCTTGCTTATCTAGCTTCAAAAGCTGTGGGTGGAAGGCTGGTTAAAATATTGAACACAAGAGAAGAAGATATGCTTACTTCGCCTGCTCACGTAGGTCTAGATGCTAAAATCAAGCTAGGTTGTTCTAAAGAGGGACTCTTGCAGGCTGCTGACATTCTTTATTTGTTTGACAGCGGTGCTTATGCAGATAAAGGAACGGACTTGAGTAAAGCTGCAGCAGCTGACTGTACGGGACCTTATCGTCTTGAACATATTTTTTGTGATTCATTATGCGTATATACAAATCACCCTTACGCTTCTCCTTTTCGAGGATTCAGCCACTCTGAGCTATTATTTGCGTTTGAGCGCACGATGGACATCCTTGCTAAAAAAGCAGGTATAGATCCTTTGGAGTTTAGAGAAAAAAATGCTATTTTGCCGGGCGATACTACGCCTACGCAAGTACGTTTAACGTCTAGCAGTGTCGGTAACTTACCAGAATGTATTCGTCGCTTGAAGCAGCTGATCAAATGGGAGGAAGGACAGAGAACGGTGCATGAAAGCGGCCTTATTACTGCTAAGGGGATTAGCTGCGTCTGGAAAACCTCTACAATTGAAACAAACGCAGGTTCAGGTGTTATTCTAACATTCAATCCGGATGGAAGCGTGAATTTAATGTCTGGCGTTATTGAATTAGGCACGGGAACAAAAACCGTGCTCGCGCAAATACTGGCTGAAAAATTGCAGATGCGCGTGGAACGTATTCATGTGCGAATGGAAGTAGATACTCAAACGACTCCTGAACATTGGAAAACTGTGGCTAGCAGAGGCACTTTTATGGCAGGAAGAGCGGTTTTAGAAGCCGCTGAAGATGTGATTAATCAATTAAAAAAGATAGCTTCTTGTATATTTCGAGCTTCTGAGGAAGATATCGAAATAAAAAATGAAAAAGTTTTTTTACGGGATGAGCCTGAAACATCCTTGGCCTTTAAAGAAATTGTATATGGCTATAAATATCCGAACGGAAATGCAATTGGAGGGCAAATTATAGGGAGAGGCAACTATATTTTAAGAGGGATGACCTACTTGGATAAAGAAACGGGAGCTGGGCGTCCGGGGCCTGAATGGACGGTAGCAGCTGAAGGAGTTGAAGTGGAATATAATCCTAGAACGTATAGATATCGTATTGTAAAAGCTGTCTCTGTTATTGATATAGGAACCGTGCTAAACGAGAAAATGGCACGCGGGCAAGTCATGGGTGCGATGAGTATGGGACTATCATTTGCAGGCAGAGAAACATTTTGGTTTGATTCAAATGGCCGTATTTTAAATCCTCAGCTTCGGAAATATCGTCCTCTTCGCTACGGAGAGCATCCGGAGTACGTAGTAGATTTTGTTCATACGCCTCAATTAGATGCGGCGTACGGAGCTAGAGGAGTCGGAGAACACGGGCTGCTTGGTATGCCGGCTTCTTTAGGAAACAGCTTAACGGTGGCGGCAGAAACAGAATTAAACCAACTTCCGCTTATTCCAGAATTGATTTGGAGAATGAAAGAAGGGAATGCTGATGATTTCATTTGACTTTGAATATCACAAACCTGCAACTGTTTCAGAAGCAGTTGCCTTGTTTCAAGAGTTAGAGAATCAAGGCAAACAGCCGCGGTATTATGCTGGCGGTACCGAAATTCTGACATTAGGAAGATTGGGTTTGTTTGTTACCCATGCTGTTATTGATATAAAAAATATACCTGAATTTCAACAAACCGAAGCTAATGAAGATTGGATGATTTTTGGTGCAGGAGTAACGTTAACTGAACTGGAAGATAAAAATTTGTTTCCTTTATTAAGTAAGTCTGCTAGCGAAGTGGCTGATCACACGGCTCGAAATAAAATAACGCTAGGAGGAAATATTTGTGGACATATTTTTTATCGAGAAGCCGTATTGCCGCTGCTTTTAGCGGATAGTCAACTTGCAGTGGCAGGTCCTGCTGGAACAAATATCTATTCGATTCACGACCTTTTTAACCGGCGTTTGCAGCTAAAAAACGGAGAACTTCTTGTTCAGGTGTTTGTTGAAACGAAGTATGCTGCCCTGCCGTATATGAGTATAAAAGAGCGCCAGCAGTGGGACACAGGATATCCATTAGTGACAATAGCAGCTTTAAAAACAGAAGAAAGCATTCGAGTCGCTTTCAGCGGAGTATGTTCGTTTCCTTTTCGATCAGCTGAAATAGAAGAAGTGCTAAACCATAGAGAAAAGCCATTAGAAGCTCGACTTCAAACTGCTCTTGATTATATACCAGCTCCAATTTTAAATGATGGAGAAGGATCGGATCGATATCGCAAATTTGTGATTAAAAATTTATTGTTTGATATTTTCAAAGAGCTGGGAGGAGCGTAATGTGCTAAGAGATGAACGGTATAGAATAACAGTTAAGCTAAAGGTCAATGAGGAAGAAAAAATGGTTGATATCCGAACAGCAGATACGTTGCTTTACGTATTAAGAGAAAAGCTGGGCCTTACCGGAGCAAAACCAGGCTGTTTAAATGGAGACTGCGGAGCTTGTACAGTAGGTATAAATCAGCGGCCAATGAAATCCTGCCTCATGTTAGCGGCAGAAGCAGAAGAGAAAGAAATAATGACTATAGAAGGGCTGAAGAGTTCACCTATGCAAAAAGCTTTTATTGAACACTTTGCTTTTCAGTGCGGTTATTGTACATCAGGTTTTATTATGAATGCTCATTTGCTTTCCAAACGCCATCCTTCAGGAAGTGACGATATTATAAAGGAGTGGTTAGCTTCCAATATATGCAGATGTACAGGATATAAAGAAATTGAAGACGCAGTAAAATCTGTTTTACACTTTTCGGAGCGCGAGCGAGAAAAGAAAAAGCAGAATTAGAATAACACTTACACGTGTTTAGAATAGTATGTGCTAAGGGTGTGGAGAATGTGGAATGGAAAAGCGGCTTTGACAAAGAAAGGGAACTTATCTTTGCCATTCAACGAGATCTGGATGTAGTAACGGCCATATTATTATTAACTGGCCAAATAACAATTATAGGAGTATTTGTGACACCCGGCGCTTTTCGTGTTTCAGTAGGCGGACCTATTACAGGAACCAGTCGCATTGAAGGAAAAGACGGAAATGTGGGAATTAATATTATTATTGATATGATTGATGTGTTTCTTGCGGCTTTGCTGCTTAATAACCAGATTAATGTGTCGGGCGCCTTTATTTCTTCTGGAAGGTTTACCATTAACGTAAGTGGACCTATTTTTGGCGTTCCTAAAACAGAACCTGCATTCAGTGAACTGAATCAATCCTCTCAGTTTTTTCATCGTACGGTATCAAAACATTTTTATGTAAATCCTGACTTAGTTGAAAAATTTACAAAGGACTGATTAAAATGTCATTAACGGATATACCTACAGTAAGACCTTCAGAGAAGAGTATTTTTCTTATCGCCCTGCCGCTTATTATTTTTATCTTTTTCTTTACTCAGCCAAAAGCATCAGACGTTAAATAATCATGTAGGATAATGGGTGTTTTATCCCTGGGCACACAAGCTGCTTATTTTTCTGTTCATATCATTGCCTCTTCATTCATTAAGCCCCTAACGCTTTTCTTTTCTGTCATGTTTCATTAAAATGAACATAAACATATATGTAGAGAAAAGAATAATGTAGTGTTTCCTAATGTTATAAAATAGCTTACTATACGAAGAAAGCGTCTATAATAAAAGAAATGAACCTTTTGCGTGGTCAGCTGACGATGCTTTTTATTTTTACAAACTGCAGTGAAGGCAGAAAGGAGAGAATTCGATGAGTTTGCGCGAGCGGCTACTGTACGTAGCGGAACATTATAAACAAATGGGTGGAGACGTACTTGTAAAACATGAAATAGAAAATATGCTTACACGCAGGCTTCCGATTTCTCTTTATCGATTGGAGCATATAAATCGAGAAGAAATGCGTATATCAGGCCACCACGCTGAAACATTTCCTTACGTGACCCTCGCGAATAAAAATATAGAGAGTGACGTGATGGTCGCGTATTTATTCAGCGAAGACGGTCAGCGCATTTACTTAGTCATGATGAGAGGAGACTCAGAAGAAGGAACTGATCTGAAAGACATTCGTTTTTTTACTCCTGAACATGCCCGCGTATTGAAAGATAATCATATTGTCATTGGTACAAGCATGGAAGCGAAAAGCTTTGAGGATAGAGTAGCTCTTTACCTTCCTTACAATATAGCAGACTTACCTAGCAATGATCAGCTGCAAGATGACTTGCATTTACTGCTAAGTATGCATGAACAGTATATAAAAACATACGGAATGAGCAAAGAGATGATGGTAGACAAAGACGCCATCGTCCATATTCATGAGTATATTAGGAAATCTGGATTTACATATGAACGACATGATATAGCCAACGCCTACTTTGCTTTAAAGACCAAACCGTTTATTGTTTTATCAGGAATGAGCGGGACAGGAAAAACAAAGCTTGCTCAGCTCTTAGCAGATAGTATCGGTGCTACGATTGAAAATGGAAGACAAGTTCTCATTCCAGTTCGCCCCGACTGGCACGATAGTTCAGATTTATTAGGATATATTGATTTAAGAGGAGATTTTCGCAGAGGATCATTTCTGTCGATTATGCAGCAAGCCATTCAGCATCCAGCTTACACATATGTCGCTATATTGGATGAAATGAACTTAGCTCGAGTTGAACATTATTTTAGCGATATTTTAAGCGTGATGGAAAGCAGGAGCTGGTCAAAAGGGAAAATTAAAACGGCTCCGTTATTTCCTGGACATAAGATGTTCCGAGATATTTATTTGCCATCTAATCTTCTTATTATCGGTACCGTTAATATGGATGAAACGACTCATGGGTTTAGTCAAAAGTTGTTAGATCGTACCAACACCATTGAGTTAAATAAGATTCAGCTCGATTCTTTTGATTTTTTAAATGATAAAGAGCCATCGCAGCACAACATTCAAAATGTACAAATTCAAAGTCAATACGTGCACTTAAAAGATGCGTATGTTGAACATGCTGAGCTCATTCACGAAGTAACAAATGAACTGCTAACCGTCAACGAGATGCTTATAGAAGTCGATTTGCAAATAGGTTACCGCGTACGCGACGAAATATGCTTTTATTTAATTTACGCGGTGAAAAGCGGGATGTTTACATTTGATCAGGCGTTTGATTTTCAGATTTTGCAAAAAGTTTTGCCTCGTATTTCAGGAAGCGATGGGTACACATTTGACTTATTAAAAAACCTTTATTATTACTGTACAAATACACTGTTAGATGATGAATTTGAGACAGCTGTCGTAAATGCAGATGGAATGAGATTTCCTAAAAGCGCACGCAAAATAATGGAGATGATGAGACGTTTTGAAGTATACGGATACACGTCATTTTGGATTAATACCGTACGTTGAAATTGAAACCGATACGTGTACGGTGGTTATAAAAGGAAAGAATAAGAAAAAAATAAAATCTGCAGAAGAAGTGATGTTTTTTTCTTGTACGGGAAAAGGAATCACACATGTAAAAGTACTAAATCAAACAAAAGGCATGATGACTTCAAAACCGCCGCTTGAGCCTTTATTTTTTGAAAATGAAACCTATCAAATTACAGTTGTTTCTAAAAATGAAACAAGCCTGTTTGTTAACCACGATTCAAAAGCAGTTGAACAAAGTTTTCAAACCGTAGGATTTCCCTACATTTTAACAGGAAATATAAGCTTTCAAAATGAAGTAGGGTATTCTACGTTTCATGTCTACAGTGAAATAGAAAAAGAGCTGTCCTTTACTCTTGAAATTTTCCCATCAAAGATGAGCTACAAAACAGATTATGTACACATGGTTGATGAAGTGAACGGATACATTCATGATTTGGCATACGATATGCTTCGTAAAACATATATTGAAGCGAAATCTGTTTGGTCTAAGCAAGCAACATGGACGGAATTTTATCATGTTCTTTCTCACTATATGAAACCCTTTCTTCATTCTGTTCGTCAGATTGAAAATCAGCCGTTTCAATCGGTAAAAGTTGAACATGAGCTCATGAGAGGAGATCAAATAAAAAAACAAGATAGCCGTGCTATATCATTTGTCCGAACACACCCTACCTATCTTGCATCTTCAAGCAGAGGAATTAAAATTAATCGGCATATAAAAGTAGTACCCACAAAAGCAATTGGCACAAGACATGTAGCTACCTATGATAATCTGGAAAATCAAAGTGTTAAATGGATGATGACGCAGCTGTACCATAAGCTAACTGCACTAATTGACAAATTAATAGAAGATAGATATGTAAAAAAAGAGGCGGTGTCGGCTCTAGAAACTAATCATACCGAATTAAAAAGACTGTTAAACAATGTGTTTTGGCAACGGGTGAAGACCATACAAGCTTCAACTCTTCCTTCTACACTGCGTACGGCACCCCGCTACCGGGAAGCAAGCAGATACTTTATGTTCTTAACTCGAGGGTTGGCTCTTAACGGAGAGTTTTACCACCTTTCATTAAAAGATATCGCAACTCTCTATGAATACTGGACGTATGTTAGTCTTTTAAAGAAGTTGCAAATTTACGGCAAACGGATAGAACAAAACATCATGACAACGACAGAACAAGGGTTGAATGTCAGGGTGCAGGCCTCTTACCATCGTTTTCAGGTGGGAAAAGCAGAAGTCACGCTATGGTATCAGAAAGCATACCATCATACTCATACCGTTATTCAAAAGCCGGACTTACTGCTTGAAGTAAAGCAAGGGGAGAAAAAAAGTGTATATCTTTTTGACGCTAAGTATCGTATCAAACCAAATCATGATACGCCCTCTCCTAGAGAAGAAGATATTAATACCATGCACCGTTACCGAGACGCTATTGTAGAGGAAAATGGAATAAAACCGGTACAAACAGCGATTGTGCTGTTTCCAGGGAAAGCAGAAGGCTATAAGCAGCATCATTTTTATAAAAGTATTGAACGCGTTGGAGTGGGTGCGCTGCCTTTTTTGCCGGGAGAGGAAGGGCTAGTAGAAGAATTTATTGAAACTATTTGTACGGAAGAACCAAATCTTTTCAGCGCTGATTAGGTAAATAGGTAGAACGTGAACAAGTCTTTTTTTATGCGTTGACACAGTGTTAAGTTTTTTATGTTTTGATGACATTTCGAGATTTTAGTTGTATTTTCCTGTTGAATTTTCTAGAATAGTAGAGAATAAAACCGTATCGAAAAGAAGTCGTATCATGTGCAGAGAACGTATCAGGAGGACAACGAAGTGAAAAAGATTCTACTATTCACGTTAGTAGCGCTATTGGCAACTTTTTTTATTGACAGGGTATACAGCGAACGCAACCAAGCGCAACTTCAGCAAACCGTAATTAATGAAATTAAAAAAACAAATCAAAGTAAAGAAGAAGCTTCCATCCTTGATTTTAATGAATTATGTGATTTTAGATGGGATAAAGTATATGTTTTTGGACCGGAAACGACCCGCAGTGAGGTAAATGAAAAGCTGGGCTTCAATTGGTCTGAAGCAAAAGCAAAAGGTATTGGAAAAGATAAAAAAGATAACTTTATTGTTTTTGTAGAAAATGATCAAGTAACGCAATATTTAAAAATACCGGCGTCATATGGAGCTATTGTTCCTAAGACTTCTGTTGCAAATGAAAGCTAACGAACTTCTTCGTTAGCTTTTTTTATGCTTTCTTTTTTAAGGATGACGTTTTTTTCTCTGCTGTTGATTTTGTCGGCTGTAAAGTAGAAGGATCTATGCTCACCTTTAACATTTCCATTAAATGTCGAATATCTCGTTCTTCGCTTCCGCTTACTTTTGTAACTTCGCCTTGATTTATTTTTTGTTGAATGACGCTTTGTAAGGCATCTCGGTAGTTGTTTTTGTAAATAGATGGATTAAAAGAAGTAGATAGCTTATCAATTAATTCCACCGTCACTTGTGTATCACTTTCATTAATGGAAGAAGTACTGGATAAGTTAGGCACATCTGTGACTGAACGAAGCTCTTCTTCAAAATGCATCGTGTGAAGAACAAGAGAGCCACCAACGGAACGAATAATTGCCATTTGCTGCTTGGAATATAAAAATACATTGGCAATGCCGACTTTATTCGTTATTTCAAGTGCATTTAATAAAGTATAATAAGCTTTTAGGCTCGTTTCTCCAGGAGAAATATAGTAGGGCTTATCAAAAAACAGGGGATCAATGTCATCTAACGAAACAAAGTGTAACAATTCAACGGCTTTGTTTGTTGCAAAGGGCTCTTTGACACTGTCAATTTCCTGTTGTGAAAGTACAACAAACTGACCGGTCGCGGTTTCGTATCCTTTAACCAGTTCATCGGATTCTACTTCTCGTCCACACGTTTGGCAATGTTTTTCTTGATGAATGGGTGTATGGCAAACGGAGTGCAGTGTGCGCAGCTTTACATCTTTTTCTTCAATTGCTCCGTGCAGTTTAATAGGGATATCAATTAATCCAAAGCTGATTTTACCTTTCCAAGCAGTATGAAGCATAAACGTTCTCCTTTTACTCTTTTTTAGTAGTGTGCCGTAAAATAAATTAGATATCCCATTGTTTTGAAAAGAAGAATATTCTTAAAAAACTATGTGCTAAATAAACAATTAAATAATTCCAATAAAGCTGCAGAGACAACATCTGCAGCTTTATTGGAATTCAATAGGGACTATTTGCTGATTAGATTCATTTGTCTCATGTTTAGAAATCGTAATTTCAAGGATTTCGTTACTAAATGTAGCGGTAATTTTTTTATTCATCAATGGAAATGGAAAGTCGATTGTACGTTCAACGCTTTCTTCCATTTGTTCTCTTGCAAGCGTTCCTTGCTTTTCGTCATGAAATTCTCTAATGCAGTATTTTTTTGCTGTCAGCTGTAAGTGGTCAGCATGTATCTGAACGATAATATCCTTAGGGTGATACCCTAATAATTCAGCTTCGACAATAAATGATTGTTCTGTTTCAAATAAATCTATACGAACGGAATCATAATCTAAATAGCTCATAAAGGGATTTGAAAGCATGACTTCTAACAACTCTTGAAAGCCTTTTACAAACATTTGGTCTGCTGGCAGACGCTTGTTTTTCATTTCTGCGTTCCTCCATTATTTAAACTGTTTCACTTTACTATCATATGCGCGTTTATGTACTTAGTGAACTCCTGTGCAAAGAATAAGCTTGAAGTACTAGCTGCCTTTTCTATGCATAAAAAAGCAAGCTCTGTATAGAGCTTGCCGCTGTTTTACATATCATGTCCGCTATTGTGTTTTTGGCGAGAATGCTTACGGTTCTTTACTTTATGAGATCCGCTTAGCGGTTCGGGCTGTCCAGAATTGCTTTTTGGCGCATTTCTTCTGATGTCTTTGCTGCTGTTTTTGTTCATAGTTAAACCCTCCCTTTCATTTATTAGGGTGGGATAGTGACAGGGGATTTATCCGATGAAAAATTCCCCTTTCTAAAAATAGGTTTAGCAAAAACAGGAAATGGGAACAGAAAAAAAGCGCCATATATAATGACGCCTTCTCGTTAGATTTCATGGAGTTAAACGATTTTGCTTTTCTAACTAGTGATTAGTATATCCAATAAGAGAGTGTTTTATTGATTTTTTTTGCGTTTTTTATTATTTTGTTTCTGTTGTTCGGTTAATGGTTCATTTGAAAATTCTTCATTATAACCCGCTCCTTTTCCTTGAGCGCTAGCCGCGTTAGCTCCAGGAATGACGTGGTTGGACTTGCGTTTAGCCATGTTGAATCACCTCCGTTTCTAGCATGCGTAAAAATCAATGAAATATGAATTATTAGAAAAATAAAAGGCAGATGGAAAAAAGTTATAAGTGAAACTTATGTTAATTAATAACATTCTTTTTATTTACTTATGTATAATATTATATTAAGATAGATGGTGAAGGGAATAGAGGATGGGGTAAGTAAATCCTTTATACATAGAATTTTAAGGGGGTAAAAGCAATGACTAAAAAAGACGTTTTTAACGCTCGTTCGTCATTCGATCTTAATGGCAGCACATATAATTATTACCGCTTACAAGCTTTAGAGGAAGCAGGTTTAGGTAACGTATCTAAGCTGCCGTATTCAATTAAAGTATTATTAGAATCTGTTCTTCGTCAGGTAGATGGCCGTGTTATTACAAAAGAACACGTCGAAAACCTTGCAAAATGGGGAACAAAAGATATCAAAGATATCGATGTTCCTTTCAAACCATCTCGTGTTATTCTTCAAGATTTCACTGGAGTTCCAGCGGTTGTAGACTTAGCGTCACTTCGTAAAGCAATGGCTGATTTAGGAGGAGATCCTGACAAAATCAATCCAGAAATTCCAGTAGACCTCGTTGTCGACCACTCCGTACAAGTTGATAAAGCAGGTACAGCTGACTCATTACGAATTAATATGGACCTTGAATTTCAACGTAATACAGAGCGCTATAATTTCTTAAGCTGGGCTCAAAAATCATTTAATAACTATCGTGCAGTTCCGCCAGCTACTGGTATCGTGCATCAAGTAAATTTAGAATATTTAGCAAACGTTGTTCATGCTGTTGAAGAAGATGGCGAATTCGTAGCTTTCCCTGATTCTCTAGTAGGTACTGACTCTCATACAACGATGATTAATGGTATCGGTGTTTTAGGATGGGGTGTTGGCGGTATTGAAGCGGAAGCAGGCATGCTTGGTCAACCTTCTTATTTCCCAGTTCCTGAAGTAATCGGTGTTAAACTTGTTGGTGAATTACCAAACGGTACTACAGCTACAGACTTAGCGTTAAAAGTTACGCAAGTGCTTCGTCAAAAAGGAGTAGTCGGAAAATTCGTTGAATTCTTCGGTCCTGGCGTAGCAGAACTTCCATTAGCTGACCGTGCAACAATTGCTAATATGGCTCCTGAATACGGTGCAACATGCGGGTTCTTCCCAGTTGACGCAGAGGCATTAGCATACATGCGTTTAACAGGAAGAGATGAAAAAGACATTCAGGTTGTCGAACAATATACAAAAGCAAATGGTTTATTCTTCACACCAGAAAATGAAGATCCAATTTTCACTGACGTTGTTGAGATTAACCTTGCAGAAATTGAAGCGAATCTTTCTGGTCCAAAGCGTCCGCAAGATTTAATTCCACTTTCTCAAATGCAAACAGAATTCAAAAAGGCTTTAACAGCTCCTGTTAGCAACCAAAGCTTCGGACTTGATGCTAAAGACGTGGATAAAGAAATTACGTTTAAGCTTGCAGACGGTTCAGAAACAACAATGAAAACAGGTGCCATTGCCATTGCGGCTATCACAAGCTGTACGAACACATCAAATCCTTACGTCTTAGTAGCAGCTGGTTTAGTTGCCAAAAAAGCAGTAGAAAAAGGATTGGATGTTCCAGCTTATGTGAAAACGTCATTAGCACCAGGTTCAAAAGTAGTAACGGCTTACCTGCAAAATTCAGGATTACTTCCATACTTAGATAAAATCGGCTTTAACATCGTAGGTTACGGCTGTACGACTTGTATCGGTAACTCTGGTCCATTAGCAGCTGAAATTGAAGAAGCGATTGCAGACAACGACTTGCTTGTAACGTCTGTTCTTTCAGGAAACCGTAACTTTGAAGGACGTATTCATCCATTAGTAAAAGGTAACTACCTTGCTTCTCCGCCGCTTGTTGTAGCATATGCACTGGCTGGGACGGTAGATGTAGATTTACAAAAAGATCCAATCGGTATTGATACAGACGGAAATGAAGTATTCTTTAGTGACATTTGGCCTTCACAAGATGAAATTAAAGAAGTTGTTAGCCGTACGGTAACGCCTGAATTATTCCGTAACGAGTATGAGCGCGTATTCGATGACAACGAGCGCTGGAATGAAATTAAAACAAGCGAAGATGCTCTTTATACCTGGGAGAATGATTCAACGTACATTCAAAACCCACCTTTCTTTGAAGGGTTATCAGAAGAGCCAGGTGAAGTAGAACCGTTAAATGATCTTCGCGTAGTAGCGAAATTTGGTGACTCAGTGACAACGGATCACATTTCACCAGCGGGTTCAATTGCAAAAACATCACCTGCAGGTCTTTACCTTCAAGAAAACGGTGTAGAGCCAAAAGACTTTAACTCATATGGTTCTCGTCGTGGTAACCACGAAGTGATGATGCGCGGTACGTTTGCAAACATTCGCATTAAAAACCAAGTAGCTCCTGGTACAGAAGGCGGCTGGACAACACACTGGCCAACAAATGACGTAATGAGCATTTATGATGCTTGTATGAAATACAAAGAGCAAGGTACAGGTCTTGTTGTACTTGCAGGTAAAGATTACGGCATGGGAAGTTCTCGTGACTGGGCAGCAAAAGGCACAAACCTTTTAGGTATTAAAACAGTAATCGCTGAAAGCTTTGAGCGTATTCACCGTTCAAACCTAGTATTAATGGGTGTTTTACCTCTTCAATTTAAAGATGGTGAAAGCGCGGATACATTAGGTTTAACTGGAAAAGAAACAATTGCAGTAGCAGTTGATGAAACAGTAAAACCACGTGATCTTGTAAAAGTAACAGCAACTGATGAAGCTGGAAACAAAAAAGAATTTGAAGTGCTGGTTCGTTTCGACAGTGAAGTTGAAATTGATTACTATCGCCACGGTGGTATCCTTCAAATGGTGCTTCGTGATAAATTACAGTCTAAAACACATGCGTAAGTTATAAAGAAAAAGAGCGGTTCTTGTGAGCCGCTCTTTTTTTATGCAAACACACCGCTTTCGACAAAAAGTGAGAGGGAAATATGCTATATTATAAAAGAAAATGCCCTATAAAAGGATTATTTTAGTAGATATTGCACATATCTATTAGTACATAGATTATCACTTTTTAGAAGAAACAAAGGAGCCGATCATATGGTTAAAAAAATAATTGCGGTCTTGCTTCTAGTAGGCTTTCTTAGCTACGCACTTTGGCAAGGGCTTTCTCCAAATGAAGCATCCGATAATTCTAACTTAAGCGAATACAAGGATTTAAATATCAAAAAAGGCGATAGTGCTCGTCAGGCTTCGGGTCAAGCTTATGGGTTGGAACCAAAAGATACAGCGCCTCCGTTTACACTGTCAGATACGAGCGGGAAATCCGTTCAATTATCGGACTTTAAAGGAAAAAAAGTCATTTTAAACTTTTGGGCAACATGGTGTCCGCCGTGTCAAAAAGAAATGCCCGATATGCAAGCGTTTTATGAGAAATATGGAAACGATGTACAGCTGCTTGCGGTTAATTTAACTTCGTCAGAAGGCAGTAAACAGGCAGTATCTAAGTTTCTTAAAGAAAAACAGTTTACGTTTCGTGTATTATTGGACGACCAAGATAGTGTAGGAAGTAAAAAATATCGGGTTTCCACCATTCCGACATCTTACTTTATAGATGAAGAAGGGAAAATTGTTCAACGAGTGAATGGTCCAATGACGCTTAAACAAATGGAAAACTTTGCTCAACAAGCAGCGAATTAACTTCGCTGCTTGTTTTATTAAAAATGAAACTTATTGACTTTACCATCGTATACATAGATAAGTCAGTAAACATGTCAAACTTTCTTACAACTTTTCAAAAAGTATGTTTACTTATCTGACAAATTGGTTACAATATAGATAGTTGTATGATATCAGTTTCTTTAGATTTTTCAGATTTTTCATAAAAATTACATAAAGTAGGTGTTGAAATCATGAGAAAATTACGCAAACGTTCATTTGAAGAGTTAGTGCAAGAAAATAAAACGCAGCTGTTAAAAGATCAGTCAGAAATTGAACGCATTGAAATGGAAATTGAAAAGCGGTTAGAAGATCGTATGCTTGAAAGAGCTGAATAATTTTAAAGTAAGTTGGTTAGAGTAACGGTGAGGAGGGGATAAGCATGGGAAATCCTAAAAAACAAAGCAAATCTTTTGTTCCGAATCACATCGGCACTCAACCGAGAGAAGCTGGTGGAAATAACGGAAAACAAATGCAAGATAAATCCGGCAAGCATCCTCAAGTTATTCAAACCAAAGGTGAATGAATAAAAAGTCGCTGAATTCAGCGACTTTTTATTATTTGAATTCTACCGTGAATAAATAAACGTAAGGATTGCTCGAAATAAGCTCTTTAACGACTTCTCCATCGTCGGTTGAAAGCGGAGCAACTCGTATGCCACTGCCATCGTCACCAAATAAAGCAGCAACTGGATATGTTTTATTCATTTTTACTTTTTGTTTTTTCTCTAATCCAGTAAAGGAATAGCCGTTCATTTTTTTTGGCTTTTCCGCTTCTATTCCTAGGTTTGTATCGTTGCTGCCTACATTAAACATAACTTTATGCGCATCATCATCGATTTTATATGTAATAGCAAACATGTCAAATTCTTTTGAAACAGTCAACCCTCCTGAAAATAAAGGCTCTTTTGCTTTTCCCTTTTCATAATAAGTAGCTTTTACATAAGCTTCTTTTGTGTCATTAGGAGCTTTCACATCGTATGCAATGATATTGCTTTTGTAGTCTAAATTTGTCACGGCTAACATCTTTTCTTCATGTTTTGAGTAATGATGAGGCTTCATAAAGGCACTTCCTGTTAACTTTGATGCTAATGAGGTTTGCGACATAAAAAATACGGCAAGCACTGCAATAAAAATGACGCTTAGTAATGTTATCATTCGTTTGGTCATAGCGATTCCCCCTTTGTATGTATATATTACCATATTATGTATGTTTTTATATATACATTTTAGTTTTATTATAATCATATTATGTAAACTAAAATCATTTTTTTCCACTTATAGAGATGAACAAATCCGGCATACTACAATTGTAACAAAGTTATTTTGAGGAGGAAGATACAATGGCATGGAATAAATCAAATCCAGACGATCGCAGTGATAACGTTGAAAAATTACAAACAATGGTCCAAAATACAATGAAAAACATTGAAGAAGCAGAAGAAGCAGCTGCATGCAGCACTGAAGAAGAACGTCAGCGCATTCAGCAAAAAAATCACAATCGTGAAGTAAGTATCGAAGCAATGCGCAGCGAAATAAAAGATGAGTCAGAAGCTCGTCAAAATGGTTACGAAGGTACGATTTAATAAATAAAACAGCGACAATAAGCAGCTAAAAATAAACGGTTTTAGCTGCTTTCTTTCTATATTTTTTTAGTAAGGTCAATACTAATACAAACTAGCGAAGAGGTTTATGTAGGTGAAAAAGCACGTGAAAAAGAAAATAGTAAGGATTTTGGTCAGTTTACTTGTCGTCTTGATTATTGTGGGCTCTTATCACACGCATAAGCCCTTGCCTAAAGGAGTTTCATACGAAAGTAAGCCTCACAAAGTAGAAGATGTATTTCTTTTATCAGACCTAACGTATCAAGACCAGCAGACGTCTGTTTCTGAACAACATATTTTTCAAGCAGTTACAAATGCGATTGATGACGCAAAAGCTTTTATTATTATGGATATGTTTCTATTTAATGGCTACTATAACCAAGGCGAAACGTTTCCTCACCTTAGTGATACGCTTGCAAGTAAGCTGATTGAAAAGAAACGAAAACATCCTCCTATCGAAATCGTCTTTATTACAGATGAAATCAATACAACCTACGGCTCACATGATTCAAAGTGGTTAGATTCACTGCGGCTAAACGGAATCAAAGTGGTACAAACCAATTTATCTAAGCTCAGAGACTCCATTCCACTGTATTCTTCAGTGTGGAGAACGTTTGTTCAGTGGTTTGGTGAAAAAGGAAACGGATGGATCACCAATCCTTTTGGAAATAATGCGCCTAACGTGACGGCCCGTGCTTATTTTAAGTTGTTAAATGTAAAAGCTAATCATAGAAAAGTAGTAGCAACAGATCAAAGCATTATTATCTCCTCTGCTAATCCTCATGATGCAAGTTTTTATAACTCTAACATGGCCTTTGAAGTAAAAGGGAATATCATTGGAGATGTGGTAAAAAGTGAACAAGCGGTGTCAGATTTTTCTTACGGAGGAAAGTTACCTCGGTATAAGAAGAAAGAAAAAGAAAAGGGAGACCTCTATGTTCAGCTGTTAACAGAAGGTAAAATCTATAAGCACGTATTAAATGATTTAAGTCATGCTAAAAAAGGTGACGATGTATGGCTTGGCATGTTTTATCTTGGAGATCGAGACGTAATAGAGGCGCTTTTGAAAGCTTCTAAACAAGGCGTAAACGTACGATTAATTTTAGATCCTAATGAAAATGCGTTTGGAAGAAAGAAGTTCGGACTGCCTAACCGTCCAGTCGCAGCAGAACTTGTGAAAAAATCTAAAGGAAATATTAAAGTTCGCTGGTATCATACGGGAAAAGAGCAGTATCATCCTAAAACTTTATTTATTCGGAACAAAAAAAATGCAACTATTATTGCAGGAGCAGCAAATTTCACAAAACGAAATTTGGCTGACTTGAACTTAGAAACGGATATTAAAGTATCAGGACCTTCTCACAAAAAGGTTATGACCGAACTAAACGCTTATTTTGACCGCTTATGGACAAATAAAGACTACACATATACACTTCCTTATAAAAGGCATGAAAATAAGATGACGCGGCTGGAAATGCTGATATATCGCATTCAAGATGCGCTTAGTCTTACAACATATTGAGTAAGAACCAAACTAGTAGGAGTATATTCTCCTTATATGGTAAGATAAAACAGGAACAGTGCAAGAGGAGGTAAAATCATGCTAGTATCGAAGAAAGAAATCGAAGTGCGCTATGCAGAAACTGATCAGATGGGCGTTGTGTATCATGCTAACTATTTAGTATGGATGGAAATAGGTCGAACGCAGTTTATTAGTGATTTAGGTTTTAGCTATGCACAAATGGAAAGAGACGGTGTGCTGTCGCCAGTTATTGATATACAGGCTTCATATAAAAAGCCGCTTCATTATGGCGAGACAGCTGTAGTACATACTTGGGTTGAGAGCTATGACGGGCTACGCGTTGTGTACGGCTACGAAATTTTTAATTCAAATGAAGAACTTGCGTTAACAGGAACATCGTCACACGTATGTGTGAAAAAAGAAAACTTTAAGCCTATTTCAATTCGCCGTAATTATCCGGAATGGCATAAAGCCTATGAAAATGCCAAAAAGCAGGGTTAAGCGCAAGAATAAAAAGCATCGATAAATCGATGCTTTTTTTCTTACGCTTCGTAATGAAAGTCAGGTTCTTTTGTTTCTTCATTATAATTTACAGTCAAATCATGACCATCAAAGTACCAAAGGTCTTCATCTTCTACGAAGAATGTTAAACCGTCAACTTTTGTTTCAACGCCAACGTTTTTAGGAGAATCTGTGTTTACACCTAAAGAAAAACCTTTTTGAACGTTGCTGCACCCGCCGTAGCGAACAAAAAAGCGAATTGTTTCATTTCCTTCTAGCATCATTTCGTCTTTGTACCACGTAGCTGCTGCTTCTGTTACTGTTAATTTCATTAATTATGCTCCTTCCAATACTGCGGATACATTTATTATAGTAGAAAGGTAGATAAATTACCAATATATACGAATCCAGCTAGGAAGGAATGAGATAAAATAAAATAAAACGATTTAATATAGAGGTGAAGGCTTCATTTCTATATTAAATCGTTTCATTCTTTCATTTGAAATCATATTGTTTTCCAATGGTTTCCCAGCAGTGAACGCAGTAGCGGCTTCCTTCTAGCTGTGAATCCATTTTCTTATTTCGTTTGCAAATGGGGCATTTTTTCTTCACATCATTCACCTCCTTATTTTAGTATCAGTATAACTAATAAATAAGAAATGTATTCGCTTACAAAGTCGTTATAAAAAAAGAAATAAGAGGAAGATCCTCTTATTTCTTTTTACCTGACAAAAATGTGACTTTCGGTTCTGTTTTGTTAAGAATTCGGGTAATGTTTGCGCGGTGTCTGTAAATGACAAAGGCTACAATTAAACCAATAATCATAATAAGCATGTAGTCTTGTTTAAACAGCGTGTAGATAAAGGTTAATACCCCGGTAACCATTGATGACAGTGATACATACTTCGTTATGTATAAGCAGATAAAAAAACATAATAGTACGAAAGCAAATAAAAGAGGTTCATAACACAAAATCACTCCGGCGGACGTGGCAACAGCTTTCCCGCCTTTAAATTTCGCGAAAACAGGAAAAATATGACCAATGACAGCAAATAAACCAATGAAGAGAATGTTTTGATTCGTATTAAATAAAAGCGGTAAAGAAGCTGCTAGGGTTCCTTTTAGAATGTCTCCAAGCGTAACGATAATTCCGGCTTTTACGCCCAATGTACGAAAGGAGTTGGTGCCGCCTAAATTGCCGCTTCCATGCTCTCGTATATCGATGCCGTATCCTAGTTTTCCAACAACTAGTCCAAAAGGAATAGAGCCCAAGATATAGGCAAGAATAGGTAATAAATAATTCATGTTTGAAAGCTCCTTTATTTCTATATCGTTTCTATTTTACCATGAGATACTTAAAAAAACATAGCTAGTTTTGGGTGAGAGACAATTATTTTAAAAAAAGAAGACGTTTACAAAAATAGAGAAAACGGGTACTATATGCAGGAAATCAACTATAAATCACGAATGTTGTTCAGTACATATTATATAGCTAAGAGAGGTAATAGACATGTCCATTAAAATTCCTTCCCGTCAAGAGCTTGGTAAAATATTAAAAAAAAGCAAGCGCATTGCTGTAGTAGGTTTATCAGATGATCCTCATCGAACGTCTTATATGGTTTCAGAAGCCATGCAGCAGCAAGGTTATGAGATTATTCCGGTGAACCCGACAATCAACTCAGCGCTCGGCGTAAAAGCCGTATCTTCATTAAAAGAAATTGAAGGGCATATTGATATCGTTAATGTATTTCGTCGCTCTGAGCATTTGCTTGAAGTTGCAGAAGAGTTTTTAGAAGTAGACGCAGACGTATTTTGGGCACAATCTGGTTTAATTAATGAAGAAGCATATGACCTGCTCGCTAAAAAAGGGTATACTGTAGTTATGGATCGTTGTATAAAAGTTGAGCATGCTTTAACAAAGTAAGATCTATAAGCAGAACAACCAACCCATGCACACTGCTTGCATGGGTTTCACCATGCGTTGAAATAGCAAGAGCGTTTCCGCTACAATAGACGTTAGACAGCTAGCTTTATAATGCTTATAATCCATGAATACACAAGATATTGCTTTTATAATACGGAAATTTGTGCTAAAATCTTGTAAGTACGCAAAAATAGAAACATACGTTCTGTTGATGCGAACACTATAAAATTAAAAGATAGGATACATGATCATTTATTCTTAGACACGAAGCGCAAACGTTTGTGTTTCATACATAATGTAGTAATGTTCGTTGTGATGAAAGGGGTAGTATGAATGGCTCGGAAACAACAATTTAATTATAATGAAGATGCAATTCAAGTACTAGAAGGATTAGATGCCGTTCGTAAACGTCCTGGTATGTATATTGGAAGTACGGATACACGAGGTCTGCATCATTTAGTATATGAAATCGTCGACAACTCTGTCGATGAAGCTCTAGCAGGCTACGGAGAAGAAATTATTGTAACCATTCACAAAGATAATTCAATTTCTGTACAAGATAAAGGTCGAGGTATGCCAACGGGCATGCATAAACTAGGAAAACCAACGCCTGAAGTTATTTTAACCATCTTGCATGCAGGAGGTAAATTCGGACAGGGTGGATATAAAACAAGCGGAGGCTTACACGGAGTAGGTGCATCTGTTGTAAATGCGCTGTCTGAATGGTTGACTGTAACCATTCATAGAGATGGATTTATTTATGAACAGCGTTTTGAAAATGGAGGAAAGCCGGTTACGACGCTAGAAAAAATAGGGAAAACGAAAAAAACGGGAACAACGATTCATTTCAAACCGGATGCCACGATTTTTTCAACAACTGTGTACAATTATGATACGCTTTGTGAACGGCTCCGCGAATCGGCTTTTCTGTTAAAAGGATTCAAAATAGAGTTAATCGATAAAAGGCATGATCGTCACGATATCTTTCATTATGAAACAGGTATTCAAGCCTTCGTTTCATATTTAAATGAAGAAAAAGATTCACTTCATCCAGTCGTCTTTTTTGAAGGGATTCACCATAATATTGAAGTTGAATTTGCCTTTCAATTTAACGATGGTTATTCTGAAACCATTTTATCATTTGTTAATAATGTTCGTACCAAAGATGGTGGAACGCATGAGTCCGGTGCAAAAAGCGCTATGACCCGTGCATTTAATGAATACGCCCGTAAAGTGAGCCTGCTAAAAGAAAAAGACAAAAACTTAGAAGGAACAGATATACGAGAAGGCTTAGGAGCCATCGTTTCCGTTAGAATACCTGAAGAATTGCTTCAGTTTGAAGGACAAACAAAAGGAAAGTTAGGTACAAGTGAAGCTCGTTCGTCCGTAGATGCAGTTATTTCTGAAAAACTTGCCTATTTCTTAGAAGAAAACCCAGACGTAAGCTCTCTTCTTGTAAAAAAAGCAATCAAAGCTGCTCAAGCGCGTGAAGCAGCACGAAAGGCGAGAGAAGACGCAAGAAACGGGAAGAAACGAAAGCGTCAAGAAACCGTTCTAAGCGGGAAGTTAACGCCTGCGCAATCAAGAAATCCTCAGCGAAACGAACTGTATTTAGTCGAAGGGGATTCCGCCGGAGGTTCAGCAAAACAAGGAAGGGACCGCCGCTTTCAAGCTGTGCTGCCACTGCGAGGGAAGGTTATCAATACCGAAAAAGCCAAGCTTCAAGATATTTTTAAAAACGAAGAAATTAGTACGATCATCCACGCGATAGGCGGAGGAGTAGGAGCAGATTTCACCATCGATGATATTAACTACGATAAAATAGTCATCATGACCGATGCGGATACGGATGGCGCTCATATTCAAGTGCTTCTTCTAACGTTTTTCTACCGCTATATGAAACCGCTTGTGGAAGCAGGAAAAGTATTTATTGCTCTTCCACCACTCTACAAAGTAAGTAAAGGGTCAGGTAAAAAAGAAGTGGTTGAATATTCATGGAGTGACGAAGAATTGCAAGGTGCTATTGATAAGGTAGGAAGAGGCTATATGATTCAGCGCTATAAAGGTCTCGGTGAAATGAACGCAGATCAGCTTTGGGAAACAACAATGAACCCAGAGACGCGTACGCTGATTCGTGTCCGTATTGATGATGCTGCTCGCGCTGATCGTCGTGTGACCACTTTGATGGGCGATAAAGTAGAACCACGCAGAAAATGGATTGAAAGCAACGTAGCGTTTGGGTTAGAAGAAGATCCAAATATTTTAGATAATGAAAATGTATTAACGGTCGCAGAGGAGGACGCACAATGACACAAACAGAACGCTTTTTAGATTTACCTCTTGAGGATGTACTAGGCGACCGTTTTGGTCGATACAGTAAATATATTATTCAAGAGCGTGCACTGCCGGATGCAAGAGACGGGTTAAAACCCGTTCAGCGCCGTATTTTATACGCAATGCACGTAGATGGAAATACAGCAGAAAAAGGTTTTCGCAAGTCAGCTAAAACAGTAGGGAACGTAATTGGTAACTATCACCCTCATGGTGATTCATCTGTATATGATGCCATGGTTCGAATGAGTCAAGAATGGAAAGTTAGAAATGTATTGATCGAAATGCATGGAAACAACGGAAGTATTGATGGAGATCCCCCAGCAGCAATGCGTTATACAGAAGCTCGCCTTTCATCGATTGCTGCAGAACTTCTACGAGATATTGACAAACAAACGGTTGAGTTTGTGTCTAACTTCGATGATACAAGCAGCGAACCAACTGTGTTACCGGCTATGTTTCCTAACTTGCTAGTAAATGGATCCACGGGTATTTCAGCTGGTTATGCTACAGAACTTCCTCCTCATCATTTAGGTGAAGTAATTGACGCAACGATCATGCGAATTGATAAACCAACGTGTACAATTGAAGAGTTGATGACGGCTATTCAAGGTCCTGATTTCCCTACGGGAGGAATCATTCAAGGGGTAGACGGGATTAAGAAAGCCTACGAGACAGGTAAAGGAAAAATTATTATTCGCGGAAAAACGGAAGTGGAGTCCATTCGCGGCGGAAAACAGCAAATTGTCATTACGGAAATTCCGTTTGAAGTAAACAAAGCCAACCTTGTTAAGAAAATGGATGAGCTTCGTTTAGATAAAAAAGTGGAAGGCATTGCTGAAGTTCGCGATGAAACGGATCGTACCGGTCTGCGCATCGTAGTAGAATTAAAAAAGGATGCAAATGCTCAAGGAGTACTTCACTATCTTTATAAAAATACGGATCTGCAAGTACCGTATAATTTTAACATGGTTGCTATTGCTAAAAAGCGACCAAAGCTTATGAGCTTGGCTAACATTCTTGATGCTTATATTGATCATCAAAAAGAAGTGGTAACAAATCGTTCTAAGTACGAACTGCAAAAAGCACGTGAACGTGAACACATTGTAGCGGGATTGATTAAGGCACTGTCGATTTTAGATGAAGTTATTGCGACCATCAGAGCTTCTAAAGATAAGCGCGATGCTAAAAATAATTTAATTGCCAAATATGAATTTACAGAACCTCAAGCAGAAGCGATTGTGTCGCTTCAATTATACCGTTTGACAAATACGGACATCACAGCTCTACAAGCGGAAGCTGAAGAGCTAGGTGCTAAAATTAACGAGTTAGAAGAAATCTTACATAGCGAGAAAAAACTTTTTAATGTAATCAAAAAAGAATTACGCCGTGTAAAAAAGCAATACAGTACAGAACGCCGCTCAAAAATTGAAGCGGAAATCGAAGAAATTAAGATTAATCTAGAAGTGATGGTTCCATCTGAAGAAGTGATGGTGACAGTCACAAAAGACGGATACGTAAAACGAACAAGCCTTCGTTCTTACGCCGCGTCTAACGGGCAAGACTTCGGTATGAAAGATACGGACCGAATTTTAGCGAAGTATGAAATTAATACAACCGAAACCCTGCTCATCTTCACAAACAAAGGGAATTATTTATATATGCCAGTGCACGAACTTCCTGATATCAGGTGGAAAGACATGGGGCAGCATATCATGAACATTGTTCCAATTGATAAAGAAGAGCAAATTGTACAGGCGATACCGGTAAAAGAATTTAAAGAAAATCAGTATCTGCTTTTCTTTACGAAAAATGGTATGGTCAAAAAATCAGAATTACTTCAATATAAAGCACAGCGCTACTCCAAAGCTCTTGTCGCCGTTAATTTAAAAGGTGATGATGAAGTAGTCGATGTATATCAAACGGATGGTAAAAAACAAGTGTTTATTGCCACTCGCTCTGGCTACGGACTGCGTTTCCGGGAAGAAGAAATCAATATTGTAGGAACTCGCGCTTCTGGTGTGAAAGGAATTAACTTAAAAGACGATGATTATGTTGTAAGCGGCGTTATCTTCGATGAAGATGAAGCTCTATCAACTGAATTATTTATCGCCACGCAGCGAGGAGCTGTGAAAAAGACAAAAATTACTGAGTTTGAAGAATCATCACGAGCAAAACGAGGGCTAGTGATGGTCCGAGAACTAAAATCTAATCCGCATCAAATTGCAAAAGTAAAAGCAATCTCTAAAGAACATTATATGATAGTGGAATCATCTAAAGGTCAAATCGAGCAGGTTGATCCGTCTACAATGCGAGCTAGCGACCGATACAGCAACGGTTCGTTCGTATTGGACCAAAGCGAAGCTGGCAATTTAGTTGATGTGTGGCTGGAAGAAAAATAACAAAAAAAGTAGTAAAGTTTTTAAAGCTTTACTACTTTTTTTGTTCAATATTTTTAAATTAAACTATGTTCTAAATAAACAATATAAAAGAATTACCCTACTCCTCATCCCAAATAAACATAATACACCTCCTACACAAGCACCTAAGAAACTTTTGAATGTTCCAATTGTCCTAAACATATATATAAAAGAACAACTAGGAGGTGTTATACATGAACTATTTTATTCACGTAACTCCTAAGACTAAACTTTTTGTTCGGGACATTGGAAAAGGGGAAGCCGTTCTTTTCCTTCATGGATGGCCTGTTAACGCTAAAATGTACGAATATCAATTTACAACATTGCCGGCCCGAGGTATTCGATGTATCGCTCCTGATCTTCGAGGATTCGGAAAATCAGATGCGCCTTTCACGGGCTATTCTTATAATCAATTAGCGGATGATATTCGCATGTTAGTAGAAAGACTGGGACTTAAAAATTATACGCTCGTAGGCTTTTCTATGGGGGGAGCCATTGCCATACGATATATGAGTAGACACTTAGGATATGGCGTGAAGAAGTTAATTTTATTAGGGGCAGCGGCTCCAAGCTTTATTCAAAAAACTGATTTTCCATATGGACTTCCAGCTGAAGAAGTAAATACAATTATTCAAAATACGTATAGAGATCGTCCTAACATGCTTGAAGACTTTGGGAAAAAATTTTTTAATCAGCCTACCAGCGCAGCTTTTAGAGGATGGTTTCAAGATTTAGGTTTAGAGGCATCTGGCCATGGAACGATTAAAACTGCGGTGTCTTTACGAGACGAAGACTTGCGGGAAGATTTGAGTCAAATTTTCGCTGAGACATATATATTACACGGAAAAAAAGATCAAATTTGTCCATTTGATCTTGCAAAAGTTATGAATCGTCATATTTCATTTTCTACACTTCTTTCATTTGAAAATAGTGGACACGGTCTTTTTTATGATGAACGTGAGAAAGTAAATGACACCCTTATTGAACTCATCAATAAAAGCTCAGCCGATAAGTAAGGATACACATTTAAAACCGAATTGGCAGCCAAATAAAAAAAGTAGAAAACCAGCACCTAACGTAATGAGGCGAAAAAGCTTAGGCGTGATAAATTTTCTTGTAAAATGAATGCTGCTCGCAATATTTAAATTCCAAAGAAGGATGCCAAAGATAATAAAGAAACTGTGAAAAAAGACAGATAACCACGTTTGACTTTGGAGGCTTTCGCTTAAGCTTGACCCGAATACACCAAACCAAAACACAATATTTAAAGGGTTCATAAGAGCAATAAAAAAACCTGTAAAAAACGACTTATCTTTTTTAACAGAAGGGTTATTTACATCTACTGAAAAGGAACGAGAGACAGCTTGCTTCATACTTTGAAAGCCAACAAATGTGAGCATGACAAAACCCGTTGCATACAGGACAACCGTAACAGCCTGCATTTGAACAAAAGGCGTTAACCCTATTAAAATGAGAAGCATAAATAAGATATCGGCCGTCATGCCCCCTAAACCAACTAGCCAAGAAGCCCAAAATCCTTTTGTCAGACCTCTTTTAATCATCTCTATATTGATTGGACCTACCGGTGCTGCGAGACTAACACCTAGAATTATTTGTTTTATAGCAATCAAAAACCACTCCAAAAACACAGCCTCCTTTCTAACTTGTCCAACAGTAGCTTATATATATATAGATTAGAGTTTTATAATTTAGAAGCGGGATTTAGTTAAAAATACTCATAAACTTTCTTTTTTTTAATACACATGTAACGTTGAGTTCCATAAGGAGGGTTTTAATGGCATCAAAAATGCTTTTTCGAGCTAATGAGATTTTAGAGTCAACGCATGTCCCGTTCTGGGGAAAAGATGCTTTTCAATATTTCCAAAGCGATATATTATCAGAAGAAAATCCATTTCCTTGTATATTAGGGGTAGAAGGCTTTAAAAAAGATTTACTGCGTTTTTCATTTGTGACTACTCCTTATAACTACCAAGATATTAGGAATGCAGCGTCGGCACTTAGAGAATACATAGATACGTTTAAGACCATAGGTCGCTATACATCCTTTGTGTTATTCTTTAAGCCTGAACATAAAGAACGTTCAATGGAAGAGTATGAAACGATGTTTTGGGATACGCTGACGTTTCTTCATCAAATTGATCAAAAGAAATGGCCGCAAGACATTCCAAGAGACCCAAAAGATGCATTATGGGAATTTTGCTTTCACGGAGAACCTATTTTTGTCGTCTGTAATACGCCTGCTCATTCTTTACGTAAAAGCCGTAAGAGCAGAGGATTTATGATTACATTTCAGCCGCGGTGGGTGTTTGAAGGTATGACAGGGGATTCAAAAATAGGGAAGCATGTACAAAAAGTCGTCCGCGATCGCTTAAAAACATATGATGACGTAGCAGCTCACCCTGAGTTAGGCTGGTATGGACAGCAGGAAAACAGAGAGTGGAAGCAATATTTTTTACACGATAATAATAACCATACTACCGGACAATGTCCGTTTAAATTAAAAAGGAGTGAGCAGCATGGACGTAAAAAAAGCCTCTATTAAAAAAGGAGTTGGCGGAAAGTTTGAAGAAGTAATTAAAGAGCTGCTTCCGGCGTATACTGGATACGTTGAAGTGCAGCATGACATTGCTTTTCAAACGCACCCGACTCATACGCATCCAACTGATGAAATTCTTCATATCCTTGAAGGATCTATTTACTTTACAGTTGAACGTGATACGGTTCTATGTCAGGCAGGAGATCGAATACATTTACCGAAACAAACGGTTCATTCGTCAAAAGCTGGTCCTGATGGGTGCACATACGTTATTTCCATTTTAAAATAAAGACGAAAGAAGATGATGCTTATGCTACGTTCCCGGCCAGTGCTGCTGCTTATCGATGTGCAAGAAGGATTTTATTCACCACAGTGGGGGGAAAGAAATAATCTAGAGGCAGAAAAACATATGCTGACGCTACTGCAAGCATGGAGGCGCCAAAATTATCCTGTCATTCACGTACAGCATGCTTCGGAAAATCCAGATTCTCCTTTACACCCAAGTTCGAAGGGGTTTCAATTCAAGGAAGGATTTGGTCCACAAGAAGATGAATACTTAATTCGCAAACACGTGAACAGCTGCTTCATTGGAACAGAGCTAGACAGTTATTTAAAAGCAAATGGCTATGATACGCTTATCTTAATAGGACTAACTACTAATCACTGCGTCTCTACGACTGCCCGCATGGCTGGAAATCTAGGGTACAGGACGTACGTTGTAAACGATGCAACAGCTTGCTTTGATTGTATGTCCTACGATGGAAAGACAAGGCTTCCTGCAGAAGATGTACATACATTCGCACTGTCTTCTTTGCATGAGGAATTTGCAACGGTCGTTTCTACAAAAGAGACACTTCAAGTTCTTCAAACCTTTCAATATGCTCAAAATCATAACTGATGTGCATGTGCACATCGGTTTTTTTATGTAGATTATGTTTATTAAAAGAAGTAAAATAAAGATAATTCTATACTATAAGGAGTTTGTACATATGATCATTCGTTATGCTAAAGAAGAAGATTTACCTATGCTTGTTGAAATTTATAATCAGTCCGTTCAAAAAAGTGCTGCTACTTTTGACTTAACGCCTGTAACGGTAGAACAAAGAAGGGGCTGGTTTAATAATCATATTAGCAATGAACTTTTTCCGCTTATTGTTGCGGAAAAAGATGGGGTAGTAGCGGGCTATGCTTCGCTTTCTTCTTATCGAGATAAAGAAGCGTACATTCAAACGGTAGAGCTATCGATTTATATTGATAAAAATCAGCAGGGGTATGGCATTGGAAAACAGCTTATGAAGCGAATTTTGGAATTGGCTAAAGAACTCAACCATCACGTTGTCATTTCAGGGATTACAAAAGGGAATGATATCAGTATCAAAATGCATGAGCAATTTAATTTTACATTTTGCGGAGAATTTAAAGAAGTAGGCTGGAAATTCGATCAGTGGCAAGATGTGCTTTTTTATCAGCTTATTTTATAAGATGTATGACACCTTTACACATTGTAACGTTTTAGTTTCATGTGTAAAGGTTATTAAAATAATAAGTCATTTTATTATTTTAATACGAAAGGTGTTAGCTATCATGAATACACATTTTCAATATCAGCATATAAGAGCTATTCCAAAAAGATGGTCCAAAAAAGAACTGCATATCCAGCTGAATAGAATCAAACACAATTCTGAACTATCTACTATAACAGCAGATCCGCTTTTTCATCTGTTACAATGTACTCGTTCGGGCCTTCAAACTAAGCAAGAAATCATAGACTACATCCAAAGCATTCCTACTCATCAACTTCCATCTTTTGTAACCCATTTAAGCAGGTTAATTCAGCATATTTATTATATAGAAGCTGCTGATTACTGCAATCGTAATCGTCCCCTCAAAGGTTATATGCTTGTTATGAAAAAACAGCCCGCCTATATATCTCTACATTTTGCTGATCAGATCACATAAAAAAAGCTCTCTATTCAAAAGAATAGAGAGCTTTTTTTATTCGTATTTTTTCACTGTTACTTGACATTCTTTTAACGGAATAAGTTTTGACTTTTTCGTCCATTTGTATCCTAACCAAACAATTAAGAATAAAGGAAGTCCGATATAAGAAACAAGTACACCGTACCAGTCAATCGAATCACCCATAAACGCCGAATAGTTTTGACCTAAAATAACAACAGCACATAAAATAAAGGCAAAGATAGGACCAAACGGGAAAAGTTTTGCATGATATGGAAGTTCACTCAAAGCATGACCTTGGGCAACAAAAGCTCTTCTAAAACGATAGTGGCTGATTGCAATTCCTAACCAAGCAATAAAACCAGACATACCAGAAGCGTTAAGTAACCATGTGTATACCGCACCGTCTCCAAAAAATGAAGCACCAAATGCAAGTGTACCGACAAGTGCCGTTGCGATTAAGGCATTAACTGGAACGCCTCGTTTATTCACTTTTGCTAAGAACCTTGGTGCTTTTCCATCTTTCGCTAAGTTCCACAGCATACGCGTAGAAGCATACATACCTGAGTTACCAGCAGATAAAACGGCTGTTAAAATAACGGCATTGATAGCCGATGCCGCAAACGCCAGACCTGCTCGTTCGAATATTAGAGTAAACGGACTTACCCGCACATCATCGCTTGCTAATGAATCCGCTGTGTATGGAATAAGCATTCCAATAACAAAAATAGCTAAAATATAAAATAACAAGATGCGCCAGAAGACTTGTTTAACTGCGCGAGGAACCGTTTTTTCCGGATCTTCACTTTCTCCAGCCGCGACCCCAAGCAACTCTGTTCCTTGGAATGAAAAACCAGCAGCCATAAAAATACCTAAGACAGTAAAGAATCCACCGTGAATCGGTCCATCACCAAGCGTGAAGTTTTTAAAACCTGGCGCTTCATTGTTAAAGATACCAAAAATCATCATAATACCAATAACTAAAAAGATGATAACCGTTACTACTTTAATTAATGAAAACCAAAATTCAGATTCGCCAAATCCTTTTACAGAAAGGTAGTTAAGCCCAAACATAATTAATAAAAACAGGGCACTCCATAAAATAGAAGAAGAGTTCGGGAACCAAAATTTCATAATAAGGGCTCCAGCAGATAATTCAGCTGCAATTGTAATAGCCCAGTTGTACCAATAGTTCCAGCCGAGAGCGAAACCAAAGGATGGATCTACAAATCGAGACGCATACGTACTAAACGAACCAGCTTCAGGCATATAAGCTGCGAGCTCCGCCAGGCTGGTCATCAAAAAGTAAACCATGACACCAATAATAGCGTAAGCTAAAAGCGCTCCCCCAGGTCCTGCTGTGTGAATTGCTCCACCACTTGCTAGGAATAAGCCGGTTCCGATGGCTCCTCCTAATGAAATCATCGTTAAGTGGCGAGATTTCAACCCACGTTTTAATTCTTGCTGCTCTTGCATAGATAAATACTCCTTTCGAATGTACGGAAAGAGACGGGATAACATAAAAAAAGCCCGCAGTATATGTGCGCGCTTTTAAATCTGAAAACCGCGTCAACCTTCCGTGAAGATAGCTCTTCACATCACTCGCATGATGTGACAGTTCTGTTCCTGTTCGGAGACAGCCCCAGCTTAAATCAACCGAGAAGTGATCTAAACTTCGGCAATTTTTCCTTTCAAGCAACATCCTCAATGTTCTCTGCATTTCCGTTACTTTACTATTAAAAACTGCGACCTCTACCTCATCGATTAGGATGAGGGTTTTTTATATTCATTTGACATAAAAGAAGTATAACAAATACTAAAACGATTGTCATTATAAAAAATAGATTCAGAAAATAGAAACATCTTTGAAATCTCTCGAATCTATTTTGTTACATATGGTATAATGAGTGTTGTCATAATACTACATAAATATCCGAACGTACCACAGGGGGAGCCGACGTGCTGAGAGTGAACAAATTGTTCAGACCCTTAGAACCTGTTAGTTAACGCTAGCGTAGGAATGTGGGAATAGTAGCATATATTTGCTTACTCCTGTGTAAACCGTTTGATATGAATGATTCAAAAACAGGAGTGAGAAACGTGAATAAAGCATTACCTTTACAGGCTAAAATTGAAATAGCTATTTTTGCAGCATTGGCTTTTTTAATTGATCTTTTACCTTCTATAAAAATTGCAATAGGCGTAAGCATTTCGTTCTCTATGGTTCCTATTTTTATTATGTGCTTTCGATGGGGAGTCAAAGGAGGAGCTTTATCCGGATTTTTATGGGGAATATTGCAATTAGCTTTAGGAAATGCATATATTTTAACCCCATTGCAAGCTTTTATAGAGTATATTATCGCTGTTACCTTTATTGGATTTGGCGGGATTTTCTCTAGTTCTATTAAAGGATACTTAGCTAATAATCAAAGATCAAAAGCTTTCTTTTTTATTATCTTATCTTTAATTATAGGAAGTTTTGCTCGTTATTTTTGCCATTTCATTGCAGGCTTAATATTTTGGGGATTTGCTGCCCCAAAAGGAATGCCTATTCTATGGTATTCTTTCTCGATAAACGGGATTTCGATGATTGGGTCGTTGCTATCATGTCTAATTATCCTTTCACTATTAATCCCATCGGCATCAAGAATGATTGTAACTAAATCACACTCATAATAAAAAAGGCTAAATCTACCAAGGTTTAGTCTTTTTTTTGTCATTTGTCACCTTTGTTTACACGAAAATGTGTCAGGTTTGATAACATAGTTAGTGAAATATTCAAAAAACTGTTTTATGATAATCACCATATTCAAACGAGATAAGGGATTGATAGCATGCTACAGAAATGGATCACGAGCATAGGTTTAGATATTGGAACAAGCACAACAAAGCTGGTTGTAAGCAAGCTGTTAATAGCAAATCAACAAAATCAGTTTACGCTGCCAGGCTGTCAAATTATTGATCGTCGCGTAACGTATGCAAGTTCTATCTATACCACCCCTATGCTAAACGATGTTGAAATCGATGTTCAAAGATTAACGGTACTACTAGAACAAGAGTATAAGAATGCAGGAATCTCCTTAGATCAAGTGGAGGCAGGTGCTGTGATCATTACAGGAGAAACGGCTAGAAAGCAAAATGCAGAAAGTATCGTTCACTATCTAGCCGAACATGCTGGGGATTTTGTTGTTGCAACAGCCGGCGCTGACTTGGAAGGAATATTAGCAGCAAAAGGATCGGGAGCAATCGAACGTTCTGCTGAAACAAATGCAGTAATTGCCAATATTGATGTAGGAGGAGGCACTGCTAACATCGCTTTATGTCAAAATGGAAAAGTGATAGAAACGTTCACACTGCATGTAGGTGGGAGATTAATTCGGCTGAATTCAGACGGTGCTGTAACCTACATTTCACCTTATTTAACTGAATTTTTAAAAAATAATTCTTTAACACTACGAGAAGGTGAAAAAGCAACATTTGAAAAGCTTTCGTCTATCTGTCAATTACTAGCTGAAGAAACCGTGAAATATGTAAAAGTGCTGAATCAAAATTCCACGCTGCTTGTTTCTCCTCATACAAGATCTTCTATACACCCCGAAACGATCATGGTTTCAGGAGGAGTAGGAGCAATGATGGAGAAGCAAAAGCCAAAAACCGTGAAAGAAGTGGCCATACATGGAGACATTGGTCCGCTTCTAGCATATCATTTTCAATCCATCCAAATATCTCAAGCCGCTGAGACAACGCGCGCTACTGTAATTGGTGCTGGTATGCAAAATACAGAAGTTAGCGGATCAACCGTATACATTGGGTCGAAGCGGCTGCCGCTAAAAAATATTCCGATTATAGAGATACCCGTTCAGCAAGAAGAGACGTGGAATCCGCAGCTGTTTCAAGAAAGAGCTCGGGCGTCATGTATGCAGGCTTCAACTATTTTCAGTGCAGAAGATCCCCCCGCTGCTATTGCTTTATCTCATTTTCCTTACTGCAGCTATAAGATGCTTCAAGAATTAGCAAAAGTAATAAGCGCTGAATTTATTGCTTGTTTTAAGGGAGCTAAGTGCCTCGTTGTTCTATGCGAACAAGATATTGCAAAAGCCTTAGGACAAGCATTAGCTAAACAGAGCAAAGAGTTAGAAATTATTTGTTTAGATCAAATTGATTTTACACACGGAGATTACATTGATCTAGGGTTACCAGTAGCTGGAGAGGCGATCTCCGTTTCCGTTAAAACGCTCGCTTTTTCATCATAATCTATTAAATATCTAAGGAGGAAAAGATGTTTAAAACTACACGATTGTTAGGAGAAACATTTTCATTTTATAGCTTAAAAGAAATTATGGCCAAAGCAAACGAAGAGCGTTCTGGAGATCAGCTAGCGGGAGTTAGCGCTGAATCAATGAAAGAACGAATGGCAGCAAAGCAAGTTCTAGCGGATATCACACTTGCTGATATTCGAAATTACCCGCTGCTCAGCGCAGATGAAGACAACGTCTCGGCATTAATCGAAAGTCAGATTGATTCATCGGTTTACGACATTATTAAAAATTGGACAGTAGGAGGTTTAAGAGAATACATTTTATCCGATCAGCATAGCGGAGAAGACCTTCTTGCACTTAGCAAAGGGTTAAGCAGCGAAATGATTGCGGCAGCTACTAAAATCATGTCCAATTTAGATTTAATTCAAGGAGCTGCCAAGATAGAAGTGCAAACTAGTTGTCAAACGACTATCGGCCAAAAAGGAGTATTGGCTTCTCGAGCCCAGCCTAATCATCCTTCAGATAACTTAAAGGGAATGAGAGCATCTCTATATGAAGCGTTAAGCTATGGAATTGGAGATGCGGTTATCGGAATTAACCCTGTTATTGACACAACGGATAATATCTACGCGCTTTTGAATGAAACAAAAAATATAATCAATGAATGGGCAATCCCAACTCAAAACTGTGTGTTGTCACATGTGACGAGTCAGATGAGAGCAATTGAAAAAGGAGCATCTGCTGACTTGATTTTTCAAAGTTTGGCAGGCACAGAAGCCGGTAATGATTCATTTGGAATTTCACTGTCTATGCTTGATGAAGCGACAGCGCTAATTCATGAAAAAGGGACGGCAAAAGGTCCGAACCGCTGGTATTTCGAAACAGGACAAGGTTCTGAACTGTCATCGGAAGCTCACTATAATATTGATCAAGTAACGCTTGAAGCTAGATGTTACGGCTTAGCTCGTCACTATAAGCCTTTCTTAGTTAATACGGTTGTTGGATTTATTGGACCTGAATATTTATATAACAGCAAACAAGTTCTACGAGCTGGGTTAGAAGATCATTTTATGGGCAAAATGCACGGCCTGCCTATGGGAGTAGACGTATGTTACACCAACCACATGGATGCTGATCAAAATGACATGGATAATTTAAGTATGCTTCTGGGAACAGCTGGAGTGAACTTTGTCATAGGAGTGCCCATGGCTGATGACTGCATGCTAAACTACCAGTCTCTTAGTTATCATGACATCGCAACAGTACGTAATGTACTTGGCCGTACCCCAACGCCGTTATTTCAAAAGTGGCTTGAAGATCAGCGTATTATGGAAAACGGACGCTTTACATCAAGAGCTGGAGATCCAACTATTTTTATGAATTTGATTTAAGGAAGGTGCTTACTATGATACCAATGTCAAATCGAGATCCGCTAGAAACACTTAAACAATTTACCCCTGCCCGCATAGGTGTCGGCCGTACAGGAACAAGGCCGCTAACAAAAGACGTTTTATCTTTTCGCGCGGATCATGCTGCAGCCGTAGATTCTGTATACGGCGCAGTTTCAGAAGATATTCTATCTGAGTTTAACCTTTTTTCTGTGAATACACGCGTGGAGTCAAAAGAACATTATTTAAAACGGCCGGATCAAGGGAGGTTATTAGCAGATGACGCTAAGAAAGAAATTTTTAAAAACTGCGTGCCACAGCCTGATGTACAAGTAGTGGTATCAGATGGACTGAGCGCTAAGGCAATTGAAGAAAACATGAGCGACGTGTATCCTGCTTTAATCGATTCACTGGAGTCATATGGACTTCGTATCGGAACTTCATTTTTTGTAAAAGGGGGACGAGTTGCGTGTATGGATGAAATTGGCGAGATCATAAAGCCAAAAGCACTTGTGCTATTGATTGGAGAGCGACCTGGGCTGGTTAGTGCTGAATCAATGAGTGCTTACATGTGTTATGAACCTAGAAAAGGTAAAAAGGAGTCTGACCGTATGGTTATTTCTAATATTCATAAAAGAGGGACGCCCCCTATTGAGGCAGCCGCGCATATCGGTACCATGATTGACAAAATGATCAAGCAGCAAACAAGTGGTGTACATCTTATTGTCTAAACATCAAAAGGAGGAGAAGATATGGCGTTACAAAAACAATTAAAACCTATTCATTTATGGGCTATTTCAGTAGGCATGGTTATTTCAGGACAATACTTTGGGTGGAATTACGGGTTTGAACAAGGCGGGATTATCGGACTTGCAATTGCAACCTTAATTGTAACCGTGTTTTACACAACGTTTATGTTCAGTTATGCAGAGCTTTCAACGTCTATCCCGCAAGCCGGTGGGCCTTCAGCTTATGCAAGAAGAGCACTTGGACCTTTTGGGGGATATATCGCAGGAATTGCATGCTTGCTTGAATTTATTTTTGCTCCTCCTGCTATTGCGGTCTCAACAGGAGCATACCTACACTTCCTTATTCCAGCCGTTAACCCTGTATATGCAACGGTAGGCGCTTTTATTTTCTTTGTTTTATTAAATTTAATCGGGGTAAAAGAAGTAGCAGTGATTGAGCTTACAGCTACCATTGTTGCACTAATTGGTTTATCTATTTTTTATGTAGCTGGTTTGCCTCATGTACAAACATCGAATATTTTTAATGATCATTCATTTATTAACGGGCCAACAGGGGTATTAGCAGCTATTCCATTTGCTGTTTGGTTTTATCTGGCAATAGAAGGCGGAGCGATGGCAGCAGAAGAAGTGGAAAATCCTAAGAAAAATATCCCTAAAGGGTTTATTGGAGCGATTATTACTCTAGCAACCGCAACCTTGTTTACACTATTTGTAACAGCAGGACTTGGCGGAGGAAGCGGGAAACTAGCCGATTATCCACTTCCGCAGGCACTGTCTTCTGTATACGGAAACGGCATTTCAACCGTGGTTGCTATTATTGGATTATTCGGATTGATTGCTAGTTTAAATGGAATCATCATGGGATTTTCAAGACAAACCTATGCACTTGCACGAGATGGTTACTTCCCTAAATTTCTTGCTAAAACGAATAAAAAAGGAGTTCCTGTCGGCGGTTTGTTGATTCCGGGAGCAATCGGCGTGATTTGTGCAGGATCTGCCACGTTTGCCAATGCACTTATTATCTTATCCGTGTTCGGAGCAATGATGATGTACTGCATCAGTTTAGTTTCTCTTTTTATTTTACGCAAAAAAGAACCTAATCTATCCCGTCCTTTTAAAGTGAAATACCCGGTAGTGCCAAGCGTTGCCTTAGTATTAGGGATTCTATGCTTATACAGCATTATAAAATACAGTGTTCTTACAACAAATTTAATGCTGTTTGGTGTTTCTCTACCTTTAATGTATGTGATTCTTGGAATTTTCCTTCTTTCAATTATTTACTATGTCTTTTATGGTTCTAGACAGCTTAAAAAAGAAGCAGCCAATTCATATCAAGAAGCGTCTATTAAATAAGAAGAAAAACGGCTCGCTGTAAAGGCAAGCCGTTTTTCTTGTGAAATTAAAGGGTTGAGCGTTTTTTTGTAGAATGATATACTAGGTCTGTTTGTTGGAAGATTATACATACATTTATATTAGACAAAGAAGGGGCAATTATGATGAACAAACGTAATACGATCATTATCACGGTTGTTTCATCTATTCTGTTATCAGCCTGTCAGCAAGAAGAGACAATAAAAGACGGAAATACAATGATAGTAGAAAAAGATGCAAAAAAAGTACTAAATGAACCAAAAACACAAATGGAAAGCATTCAATCGATTGATTTAAATAAAGAAGCAATGAGCGGAAAATTTATTACAGCCTGGATGACTGATTACTTTTCAGCGTTTGGAAAAGCAGTTGATCAAAACTCCTTTGATGATCTAAAAGCTTTTTTGAAAGCGGACAGTTCTTTTTATAAAGAGCAGAAACTTCTTGTTGAAAATTTCACACGCCAAGGTATCGAGCAGAAGAAGCAAACGTTTCATATTGTCAACTGGTATGAAGAACCTAACCATGTGTTCAAAATACAAACCCACGAGGAAAGCTTATTAAAGCAGCCGGGTAAAGAACCTTATAATAAAATTTGTGACCGCCTTTATACAGCCGTTTATCAAAACGATACGTTAAAGCTATCGAGTGTAGAACCATTTGACTTTTCATCTAAACCAAATGAAAGCACTGAAACTCCCACTACACAAACAACAGACTTACACGACTACGATGGAAAATGGACCACTGGCAATGATAACGGATCTCCTATCATTCAATTTCTTGCTACATCCAATTCGGAAGCAACGATTAAAATAAACTCGTACCAGCCACCTAGCAAAATCCGCGTGTCAACCGTTGAACAAAAAAATATTCGCTTTGAAAATAACCAAGCAGCCATTGAATATGAAAATGATGGACAAGGAAATAAAGGAACAATTGTCATTACGCTCAAAGAAAATTCCATTTCATTACTTGCTAAAACAGATCAAAATAAAAAGGCAAAGTGGGGAATTCCAAGCGGTGATTACGTGCTCGATACGTTTGAGAATTAAAGATCATTTTAAAAACAGACTAAATTCGGCCTTGAGGAGGACACCTTATGTATAAAAAATGGACGATTGCATTCGTTCTACTGCTGCTAATGGTTTTGACAGCCTGTGAAGAAAAAGAAACAGTTAAGTTATCCAAACCAACCGAACCTTCCTCAGATGAAGTGATCCCAAAAGATCAAGCCAAGTCATCTATCAAGCCTGATCTTGTATCAGAAAAAAAAGCACAAAAAACTGCGGTTGAGACGATGAACAAAATTTCAAGTACCTATAAAGAATTAGGCGAAGAGTACGAATGGGAAAATGAATCTAACCCTGCTGATTATGAAACGCTAAAAAAAGCGCTAACGCCATACGCAACATCATCTTTAATTGCAACAAAGCTAAAAAGTATCTCTACTAATTATTACTGCAAAGAATGCAACATGAGCTTTTTTCCTGATGTAACTCATCTCATTCGATTTGAACTTATTAACAATCATGCTGGGCAATTTTCGGTCTCGGCTATTGAGCCAATTAGTAAAGAAGGAAGCGGCGGACTGACCATTTACATGAATTTTAAATACGTTAATAAGCACTGGAAGTTAAACGAATGGGATGAAGTTACCTATCATCAAAAATACCTCAACATTACGGCCGATGAATATATCGAATACGTAAAGTCAATTAATCCCTCTAGTGATATTTCATACCAAGGTGAAACAACACGTACAAATGAAAAAGGGGAAAAGGAAGAAATCTTAGTTTTCAAAGAGAACAATACAAAGTATGCCATCAGCAAAAACAGTTCTCAGCGGATCGACGATTTTAAAGAAGGTGAAAAAGAAAAAGAAAAGAAGGAAGAAAAAGATTTTAATTTAAAAAACATCCAAAAAGTTGATCAAGAAACAGCGGATATTTTTATTGAACATTACTTAAGAGATTTAACAAAGTCCATTAACACAAATAAATTTGAACACGTACAGCCTTATATCGAACAGGACAGTGTTTTATGGAATGATCAAAAGCAGCTTGTGAAGATGCTGTATGAAAGAGATATTCGAGAAGAACTCGTTGATTATTCGGTATTAGATGTTGAATCTATGAGTGAAGAAGAGGGCGAAGCGGTCTATACAATCCAAACGAAAGAAGTCATTTCAATTACAACGAACGGTCAAAGTCAGGAAAAAGAGTATTATCGAACCTATACCGTTTCCTACAGCAATAAACAGCTGCACCTGACTAAAATTGAATCACTTTAAAAAAACATCACGCAGAGCGTGATGTTTTTTGTTACAGAAAGAAATTCTAGAAAAGAACTTGGCGGGATTCGAACCCGCAAGATGCACAGCTGTATAGGATAATACGACTGGCTGCTCTGCTATTGAGCTACAAGTTCACAATAGAAGTATTTGTTTCTTTTGCTTTTGTTATTCATCGGCTTACGATTCATTGATTTTTCTTTACAAGCAAACTAACTTCTTGCAACGTTAGTTTCTCATTGCTAAACAAAGCTTATTCTCTTTAAAACCCTTTACTTGACTAACGCAAGATAACTCTTCCTTATCAAGCGTTTATATGATAAAGTAGAAAAATAAGCAGAAAATAGAATAAATTTTACATATAATGGATATATATGTTGGAATCTTTAAAAACCGGCTTTTTAAATTGAGTTTTGAGAGGTTTTTAAAAACTTTTAATGGCATTTGTCGTGGATTGATAAAAATTTGTTATATCGAATCCTGGTTCGTTTAAAAAGTATATCTTCGTTTTTTATAATTAGGAGGGGTAAAATGGAAGAATTTGAATTGTCGCCTGCGAAAAATTCGTTTCGCCAGCTAAAAGAGCAGTGGGAAGAGGCAGAGCTGTTAGATGAAGATAACAACTTGAATTTAAAGCACGTTTCAGATGAAGAATTTATTCAGCTCTTTTTTTCAATGCGTATTATCAAAAAATCACTTTCTCCTCATACGATCAGATCTTACAATCAAGACATGAAAACGATTCTGTCTTTTTTCTATGAACGAGAGATTACATTAAAATCGATTGGATTTATGGAAGTCAAATTATTTAATGAAGAAATGATGAATCAATATGCAAATCGAACTGCTGCAAGAAAGCTAGAATTTTTTAGAAGAATGCTAGAGTTTGGACACGCTACTCATTTTTATCCTTCGCTGTATACGACGTGGATTGAAAAGCCATCTATTGCAAAAGGACACTACAGTGATAAAGAAAAACAAAATCGCACCGAGTATCGAGAGCTAACCGATCGCGAAGCACAGGTAATTGTAAATGCGTTAGAATCCGTCGTGCGCATTCGCCAACATGAAAAGGAATTCAAAGCGCGCAACCGCTTAATGGGAATGCTTTTGTATATGAGTGGAATGCGTTCAAGTGAACTGCTGAGTTTAAATTGGGGAAGCTTCCGCGAAGACCGCCGAGGAAATTTGGTTGTAGATGTGATTGGTAAAGGAAAAAAAGAACGAACGATTCCTGTGTTTGACGATGTGAAAGAAACGCTTAACGCTTACCGGCAAGCGTTAAATGAAAGCACTGAACTAAGTCCTTTTGACACCGAACCGCTTTTTTATTCCATTAAAGAGTACTATCGTACCGGGGAAAAGAAGCGACTGTCCTATACAACATTGTATCGAACGATTAAATCAGCTGTTTATAAAGTAAAAGGAAACGCGTCTATTTCTCCTCATTGGTTTCGTCATACCTTTATTACAAATAGTTTAGCTAATGACGTTCCGCTTGCGGTTGTGAAACAAGTAGTAGGGCATTCTTCTATTGCTACAACGAACGTTTATCTTGAAAAACTTCAAGAGGATACAATATACGACGCGTTTCGAAAATCGGGTTATCGCTAATTACTTATAATATTTTTATGTAAACTAAAAAACATATTTTTTCATTTTTACTGCTTATGCGTATGAAATAAGTTGTATAAATGAATAAGTTACTTTTCCTACAATATAATGGTAGAAAGTCGATAAAGGAGGGAGCTACCTATGACGGCTAAACATCCGCTTCACTACCATTTCGGAGAAGTAACGGAGCTTTTTCATTACATATACGAAGTTTGTGAAACAGCAGGTATTTATATTGACTGGAGCGGAACAGCCCAAACCGTTCAGCTATACCGAAGCAAGGAATCTTTTTTATCCGGAGAGCGCTACATTGGAGCGATTCAGTATGAGGGAAGCAATCAGTTTCAAAAAAGGTGGCCTTCTACCGTCAGTTTGAGATTTCGACGTGCGAACTTGTCGTTTATTTTAAAATATTGTTTAGAACAAATTGAAGACTACCGCAAAGACACGAACAAAGAACCCTTCATTAATCCAAATGCAGAATCCATCGCGTTTAAATTCACCTCTTTAACAGATGAAACCAAACAAGTGATTTCAAAAATCAAAGAAGTACTATGCATCGCCAACTACGTGTAAAACCCCGCAGAATGTTAGCTGTGGGGTTTTGGGTATTTAACGCAGGTCTTCTGCGTCTTGAAGCAATTGTTCGGCGCGGTGTTCAAGTTTTTGTAAAGTCTCGGTGTAAATTTTAACCTGCTGCTCGTTTAATCCGGACGTTAATTCGAAAAATACCTGTTCTACAGCAGGCGTTACTTCTGCTTTTAAACGCAGGCCGTCTTCTGTTATTTGAATAAAAAACGAGCGGCGATCTTCTGGATTTCTGATACGTTGAATCCAATTTTGCTTTTCTAGTAAATCTAAAATTTTAGTCAGCGTCGCTTGATCTTTATCCGCTCGTTCAGCTAATTGTTTCTGCGTACTATATTCAGCTTCTGATACGCGTTTTAAAACGGTCCACTGTTCTGGCGTAATCCCAAAAGGACGCAAGCGTGCGGCAACTACTCTGCTTAAGCGCTTACTTGTACGAACGGTGGGAATGCCGAACATTTCTTCTAACGATTCCATATAAAACCTCCTGCATACATACATGCTGTGATTATATCAGCTGTTTTTATTTCTGTAAATTTGTTTGTAAAGAGGACGCTTGATAAAAATAAATTTACAGAATAAATCGCAAATACACTAGACTTATTGTGTGTATCCTTGTAATCTAGTGTAAGAATAGTTAAACTTTTTCAAAAACAGTAGGGGGTACACACATCCATGATTAAAGCGGTATTTTTCGACTTAGATGACACGCTACTTTGGGATCAAAAAAGCGTAAAAGAAGCATTCGTTGCAACATGTACATATGCAAGTGAAAAATATAATCTAAAACCTGAAGAACTAGAAGAAGCGGTGCGTAAGGAAGCAAGAGAATTATACGCTTCGTATGAAACCTATGAATTTACGCAAATGATTGGTATTAATCCATTTGAAGGGTTATGGGGAAATTTTTTAGACGATCATGATGAATTCCGCAAAATGAAAGATATTGTTCCTACTTATCGCAAAGAAGCTTGGACTCGAGGCCTTCGTGCCCTAGGAATTCACGACGATGCTTTTGGAGCGGAATTAGCTGAACGTTTTCCGTTAGAGCGCCGCAAAACACCGTTTGTATACGAAGAAACGTTTGAAGTGCTTGATCAATTAAAAGGAAAGTACAAGCTGCTGCTGTTAACAAACGGTTCACCTGACTTACAAAATACTAAATTAGATATTACATCAGAACTAGTTCCATATTTTGATGAGATTGTGATTTCAGGTGCATTTGGCCGCGGTAAGCCTGATCCATCTATTTTCGACCATGCTTTATCACTTATGGATTTAAAGAAAGATGAAGCGATTATGGTTGGAGATAATTTAATGACAGATATACTGGGTTCTTCTCGCGTTGGAATGAAATCTGTATGGATTAATCGTCACGATAAAGAGCGAAATGAAGTCATTCCTACTTATGAAATTACCCATTTAAGTGAACTGCATTCAATTTTAGATGAACTAAATTCATAATATGAACAAACAAAAAAGAGGCGTAAATCGTCTCTTTTTTTTGTTGTAAAAATAAGCACAGCAGTCTTTGCAGGTCCTATATCCGTTCCAAATCTCACTGACTTCATTCACATTGTACCAATCTTATCCTTTATTAACAGATAAATACCATGTAGCATAGTATATAGACTAGTCATTGGAGGAATAACATGAAGAAAATAGTTACCAGAAGCCTTGTAGCGGCTGTTTTGTTCACAAGTCTCGCCGCTTGTGAAGACAAACAAGGCGATACGCACGTCACTTACAAAAAACCTCAACCTAAACATGCCCCGGGAACAGATACCATTTCAGCAACAGATGAAACGATGGCTCCTGTAAGTCGGGTAGCTCAAGAAGATGAAACCGATGATCGATTAGCATTTGGAGAACGATCAAAACACGGTCAATATTATGTGTCCACAACGGATGCGCAATCTTATCCTGTTAAAGGAGCTAAACAAGTAAACACCCAGTACATTGTCGTATCCGTTCAGTTTCAGCGAACACCTAATGAACATTCGACTGTAGTATTAAACGACACGACGTTTACATTACAAGACACAGCAACTTATCAAACCTACGAACCGTCTGATGGAGGAAATTTATCGACAGAAACCCCGCACACCCTGTGGACAGCTTTTTCATTACCGTCACTATCTGACGATGAACCACTTAACCTCGATGTTGCATTTAAAATTCCAAAAAAGGCCAACCATACGTATAACCTGTTAATTACACAGCAATCAGAACGAGCGGATGTGTTTAAGTTTGAAGAAGCCAAACAGAATTATTAATTACATACAGAAAAAACGCCCGTCTTTTGTTTTATCGAAAAAGAGGGGGTTTTTTGTAACATCATCTTGTTTCTCATAGAAAGCGTTAACTATACTGCAACCCCTGAATAAAAAGAAGGAATATACAAGGGAAGCGGAGTAAACGATAGACACAAAAAGAAAAAGAGAATAGACATAAAGCGCGTTAGTGTAGTCAAGTTCAAAAAGAACGTGTATCATTGTAACTGCTGGTAACAAAAGATAGACATAAAATATAAATAAAAAAGTTATGAGAAAGGAAAAGGTGCGTACATCACGTTAAAGACATATGAATCATAAACATACAAAAACAACTACTGAATTTAGTAATAAAAAAATAAACATGCATTTAAATAGAAAGCTATCAGCCGCTATTATAGCTGCGTTTCTTTTTACTTTACTTTTTTGTTTTATGCCAGGTATAAAAGAGTCAATTCCCAATTTTTCTATTAAAAAAACCAGTCCGCATTTCATTGATTTATTTCCTTTATACCTTTTATTTTTTACACCCTTCTTTTTAATAATGGGGACGTTAGGCACGGTTATCGTTGATTTATTAGTCAGTGCTTTTGTAAAAGACCGTAGTAAAAAAATTGATTTTGTCCTATCCTTCATATTCCATGCCATTTTTGGATTTTTAATGTTTGAATTCGGAATGATAGGAATTGTTCTTATTTTTGTTGTTGATCGTATACTTTCAATCCGTAAAGAAAACTATTCTTATTTATATCCACTGGGTTGCTTAGTACTGTCGGCCATTATTGGAACTCTCGTCTACTTCATTTTTACTATCGTTTAATAAAAAATAATAAAAAAGAGACCCAGTTGTTAGACTATATCTAACTTTTCAGGGTCTCTTTTTTGTTTTTTCTTGAAGGTTTGATTTACTACGCGAACGTTTGGTAAATCAAAAAGATATTTAAACAAATGACTAATGCAGCTATCACCCAAGCTACAGCCGTTGTAGCTTTATGATTAACCAATCCGCCCATGATTTTTTTATTACTTGTGAACATGATAAGAGGTACAAGCGCAAATGCAATTCCGAACGATAAAATAACTTGACTGACAACTAGTGCACTTGTTGGATTTACGCCAAGTCCGATAATCAAAAGCGGCGGAATAATTGTAATGAAACGGCGAAGATATAAAGGGATTCTGCGTTTAATAAACCCTTGCATGATGACATCTCCAGACATCGTTCCGACCGAAGAACTGGAAAGGCCTGAAGATAATAATCCAACACCGAACGCAATAGCTGCAAAGGGACCAATTAAATGTTCAAATTGTGTAAAAGCCACGTCCAAATCTTGCACGTTTAGTCCGTTTTTGAAGAATAGAGCGGCTGCGACAATCAGCATGCTTGCATTAATTGCACCAGCGATAATCATGGCAATCACAATATCGATAAATTCAAAGCGGAAAATCGCTTTTTTCTCTGATTCTGTAGTTCCTACCACGCGGCGCTGCGTAAGAGCTGAGTGCAAATAAATCGCGTGTGGCATAACTGTAGCACCTAAAATCCCGGAAGCTAACAGCACGCTGTCTGTCCCGTGAAACTGAGGGACAAATAAGCCGTGGACAACACTTGCGCCGTCTGGATGCGCAAGAAACATTTGAGTCCCAAAAGCTAATACCACAATAAAAACCATCGCCGCAATCGCTGCTTCTAGCAGTCGAACACCTCGTCTTTGTAACTCTAAAATAGCAAAAGAACCTACCGCTGCGATGAGTGCAGCTGGGAACAAAGGAATATGAAATAATAAATAAATGCCAAGAGCAGCCCCAATAAATTCTGCTAAATCCGTCGCCATAATGACCAATTCCCCTTGTATCCAAAGACCAAAAGAAACGAAAGACGGGAAGTGTTCCTGTGCTATCTCGGGTAAATTCAAGCCTGTTGCAATACCTAATTTAGCTGATAACGATTGAATTAAGACAGCCATTAAGTTAGAAATTAATACAACCCAAAGCAACATGTATCCGTATTGAGAGCCTGCTGCGATGTTAGTAGCAAAATTACCCGGGTCAATATAAGCAACCGCTGCGATAAAGGCAGGCCCTAAGAAAGGTAACAATCGCTTAATTCCTTTTGTTTTACCCGACAATACGTCTTGAGCACTTAGCTGCATAGCTGATAATGCTTTACTGCCGTTTTGATCTTTCATGTCTAGTGCTCCTTTCTTTGATGAACAATAAATAGCCCAAGCTAATTTTTTTATATGAAGTATAAAATGTTTCCTTAATGCAAATTATATGCTAGCAAAGGTTCTTTTGACAATAAAAAAGTTTAGCAAAAAATATAAATCATCTTTAGCTGTTTTTTACCCCGTTTGGCATAATTCTTTGAATGCACAGCCATGACAGGAGGAAGGCGTATCTGCTTGAGGGAAATGCTCAAGCGGAAGAGGCTGATTTACCTCTGAGTCTTCCAAAAAAGTTTTCATATAATCAATACTTGTATCAACTTGCTGAAGAACAGCTTCAATTTCATGAAGAGTAAGCTGATAGGTACGCGCACTGCCTGAAAGCAAGTATTCGTTTCGGACTTTTATCTGATCAACAGAAATATTATATTCGGCTAACACGTAGAGGGCGTATATCGCCAGTTGAAACAAATCGTCTTTTGTTTGTTTACTTGTTTTCCAATCAACAATCGTAAATTCGTCTGTGACTGGATTTTTTAAAAGAGAATGAAAAGGCGCATATACTTTATGATCATACACATTTATAGAACGAAACGACTGATGAGGCTCCACTTCTAAAAAAGGTGAAGATACGATGTCGCCAAACGATTTACTTTGTAAAAAGTGATGTACACAAATGTGTACCCGTTTTTGCATGTCTTTAAGATCTTTTTTAGAAATATAGCCGTTTTCGTAGAATTCTAAAAGCATCTTATACTGAGCAGGCTTATGATACCAAAGCTCTCCATAGTCAGTAGAATCACGCAGTGCGTTATTTAGTAGCTGCTGCGCTTTCTCCGTTAAGTTCTGTTCATCCGGGACAATCTGTGTAGAGGTATAGTCAGAAATGGCCTCTGTAATCACCTGACGAACGGCTTGTCCGGCGTACATAGATAAAGTGGAAACCTTTTTTAGACGATAAGCGCTCTGAGACTGAGCAGAAGCGCTGTCAAGCCATCCGTTATGTGAGACATAATAATGATATGCATACTTTCGTTTGCATTGTGTGACCATTTTATGCCTGGAGTACGACCATGAAAATTCAGGGAAATCAGTGATTTGAAACAAGCTATTCACATCCTTTTTCAAAAACTGCGCATAGGTTGGTCTATTAGTATATTCGTACTTGAGTTAAAATAGACTAAAAATGTAGAGAGTGAATAGCTACGCATGCATATTATTTTGTGGATTCTCGCGAAATATGTATAAATAGAAAAAAACTATTTAAAAATTGATTGCTTTTTTCTGTGGCGGATGTTATATTAATAAAGCGATGAGCTAATTTGTGTAAGTCGAAGGACATGCTTTCGAGCTAAACGTGTGAATGTGGTCACACGGTCCCCGCCACAAACGCATCAAAGACGTCCTGCGTGGACGTCTTTTTCATTTTATAAAAAAGGAGAGCGCTATCGCTCTCTTTTTTTATGGGATTATTTTCTGAAAAAGTTAAGGGCTGTTATTTGAATGCTTTCACTATATTTTTAATACTTCTTTTTTATTCCACAGATCGTTTCCTACTTGCAACAAGAGTTTTCTTATCCGATTTTCTAGACCAAACGTAAATATATAAAAACTTACTGTATTTGCACATTTGCCGCATATTGCATGGTTCCTCTTGTAGAGTTAATCGCGATATCAACAACGTACAAACCTTGATTTGTAGGAACCTTAAATTCATTATTTTTGACAAACAGCTTGGTTTTTTCACCGTTATCTCTCCATATATGCACACTCACACTACGAATATAAGCACCGTCTAAATTCGAAAAATGGAGCTTAACTGATTGCTGCTGCTTCAATGGTATGCTTTTTTGCTGCGATATGTATGTATATAAATCATATATATTTATTTCTTTTTTTGTTGTTGAACGGCCGTTTGACCAGTTAATAGAACCTTTGTGAAGGTGATAGGTATGTTCGTTGACCGCAAGCGCAGCTTCAGGTTTGTTTTGATCGTATTCTTCCTCTAGAAAGAAAGCACTGTTCTTAAGTAAAAGTAAGAAGAACACCATAACAGCTCCTAGACCGCTTAAGACATATACACCACATTTTGCGGGTTGTACTTTCATAATAATTTCCTTTCACAGACTAATAATTAAGGAGAATAGGTACATAAAATTTCCACTTTTTATATTCTAAACGATTATAAATAAAATTACATTTATTGCTTTCTTTCTTCACAAAAAACAGGATAATAGTCATGTGTTTTCTATAAAAGGTCTCCTTAGATCAAAATCAAACTCATATAAAAGGAAGATAAATGGAAATTAAAAGAGGGAATCTAAAAAATTTACAGAAGTTGATAAGTGATTTAAAATTATACAGAGGAAAAAAGCATTTCAAAAAAAGGGAGATTAGTAGGTTTTTTGTTCTACTTCCACTTCTTAAAAAGTCGTATTTTTCGTAAGAAACTGTAAAGCTATATTTCATAAAGGTGAACCAATACATATACAAACAAAAGGGACACAGAAAAAGGGGGATCAGCATGGAAATTAGAGAACTAGAATTACATGATGCTGCAAACTTTGTAGATTTGCTTAAACAAATTGAAGAAGAAAGTAAGTTTATGCTGTTCGAAAGCGGAGAGCGAAAGCTGAGTACAGATCAGCAGGAGAAAAACATCGAAATCTTTAAGCAACAGCCAAACTCTACGATTATTGTAGCAGAAGAAAGCGAGATGCTTGTGGGATATATAGCTGCAACAGGGGGCGAAGCTAACCGAAACGCTCACATCGCTTCTTTGACATTAGGTATTCGAAAGACGTTTCAAAATCAAGGGATTGGGACGACTTTAATCGGTGCACTTGAAGAATGGGCGAGAGAACACCATATTCATCGTCTTGAACTGACAGTCGCTATACAGCATGAAAAGGCTCTTTCTTTATATGATAAAGTAGGATTCGAAATTGAAGGAACAAAAAAACATTCACTGCGAATTGGCGGTTTGTTTATTGATGAATACTATATGTCTAAATTGCTCAACTAAAAAAAGAAACGACGTTTAAAGACGCCGTTTCTTTTTTTAACTTCCTCTATAAATTTGGTATCCCCACGGTGACACAAGCAAAGGGACGTGATAATGTTCTTGTTCAGAAGACAATCCGACTCGAACAGAAACCTGATTTAAAAAGGGGGGATTTGTTGTTTGGACCTCTTGTTTTTTATAATATTCCCCAATGTGAAACAAAAGTTCATAATCTCCTGACTCAAACGCTTCAGAAGAGAAGAGCGGAGTTATTAACCTCCCGTCTTCATTTGTAGTACCGTGTGAAATTTTTATTCGTTTACTTTCCGACTGAATATGATAAAAATCAACTTTGACAAAAGCAGCCGGACATCCGTGGGTAAGATCTAAAATATGCGTTGTAATTTTAGTCATGCTCGTTTCTTTGTCTCCTTATCTTCAGTAATTTTATCAGTTAAGCGAAAGAAAGCAATTTTATATACTTCTTCTAACGCTGTATCAAACTCTATTTGCTCGGTATTTAGTAAACGACTTTGCATTGCCTCGTAAATATCTTCTTTTTGTTTACCTCGTACTGCCAAAATAAAAGGAAAAGGAAACTTCTCCATATACCTTCCATTAAGAAAAGAAAACTGTTCATACTCATCTTGTGTTAAGTTTTGTAAGCCTGCTTTGGTTTGTTCTTCAGTAGAAGCAGATGTCATAGCAATATTTTCACCTAGATTTGGATGAGCTTGCAGCAGCTTTAGCTGTTTTTCTACAGATGCTTGCGCTACAATTTCTTTCATCATGCCATGAAGTTGTTCAACGGAAGAGAAAGGGCCTTTAAAATAAGCCTCTTCTGCAACCCAAGGTGAATGTTCAAATATATCACCAACTAATGAGACAAAATGCTTCTTGCTAAGCTGATTTACATACTGCACAGATACGTTATTCATACTACACCTCTTTATTTTATTTCCGAATAATCTGTCTTCTCTAAAGAGACAGAAGGTACTTTTCGTTCAATTGATGCGTTAAAAAAGAGATTTAATAAAATGGCAGCCAAGCTTCCCGTAATAACTCCATCACTTACAATTACGCGCAAAGCACTTGGGAGCTGAGCGAATAAATCAGGTACCACCGTTACACCAAGGCCAAGTGAAAGAGAGCACGCAATAATCAGCAAATTTTCTTGTTTGGCCAAATCGACAGCACTTAGCATTTTGATGCCTGATGAAATAACTAAACCGAACAACACGACCATTGCTCCTCCTAAAACAGGGGTGGGAATAATGGTTGTAAAAGCAGCTATTTTCGGAACAAGCCCCAGTAATACGAGAATGAAGCCGGCTACTACCACTACATTTTTTGTTTTTACTTTCGATAATTGAACCAGTCCTACATTCTGAGCGAATGTATTGTAAGGGAAAGCATTAAATAGTCCTCCAAGGACAATGGCGATTCCTTCTGCACGGTAGCCTTTTGTAAAATCTTTTTCCGTTAATTCCCGATCACACAGCTTTCCTAACGCTAAAAATACGCCTGTAGACTCAATGATAATGACCAAGCATACGAGAATCATTGTTAAAATAGGGCCGATTTCAAAAGTAGGCATCCCGAAATAAAAAGGAGTGGGAATGTGCAGCCAAGAAGCTTCATTAAAATTAGTAAAATCAACTTTTCCCATTAATACAGCGGCTATTGTTCCAACTACAATTCCAATCAACACAGAAAGAGAACGAAGAAAACCGCTGAAAAATCGATTTAAAATTAAAATAAGCGCTAGAACACCAAAAGAAAGAAGAAGATTAGAAAGAGAACCAAAATCTTTGCTTCCCACTCCTCCTGCCATATTTCGGACAGCGGATGGTACAAGCGATAAACCAATCATCGTCACAACCGTTCCGGTGACAACGGGAGGGAAAAATTTAATAATCTTCCCTAAAAAACTTGCTGCCAGTACGATGAAAATACCACCGGCAATAATCGCTCCGTAAACGGCACTAATTCCATATTGAGTTCCAATTGCAATCATAGGAGTCACCGCTACAAATGAGCTTCCAAGTACAACAGGAAGGCCAATCCCAAACCACCTGTTCGTCCAAGCCTGCAGCAGCGTAGCTAGTCCGCAGGTCAGTAAATCAATGGCTACGAGATAGGCTAAGTCATGTGCATTTAAATTTAATGCGCGTCCTACCATCAGCGGAACGAGAATGGCACCTGCATACATAGCGAGTACGTGCTGTAATCCTAATGAAGCTAGTCGAAACGGTCGATTTTGGTTATTCACCTAAAAACCTCCTTTAATTATATCACATGTAATGTTAATAAATATTACATTTAGAATGATACATTAATAGTAAAATGTTTTTTAAGGGATGTCATTAGTCAAGTTGACCAAAAACAGAGGTTTCAATATCTACTTTTTTACAATATATAGAGAAGTAGGTAAGCTATCGTGTAAAAAGATGTTACATTTATTTTTTAGTACCAGATATTAATATCAAGTGATATAATTTTGTATATATTTTCAAATAATAGAGGGAAGAGGAAATGTTTATGTATAATCTTGCGGCTCACGCATGTAAATTTTTATTAAAAAGAAGAGGTAAGCTTTACATAAGGAATAAAGAGTCTTTACCAACAGACACAGGTTTTGTGATCGCTTGTTCGCATAAAGGATGGGTAGACGTTGTAGCGCTTGGTGTGGCTATTTTGCCTCACCAAATTCATTTTATGGCAAAAAAGGAGCTTTTTAATCATATACTCACTAGTAATGTATTAAAAAAACTTAACGCATTCCCAGTAGATCGTAACAACCCGGGACCCAGCAGCATTAAAACACCTATTAAATTAGCAAAAGAAGGACATATCGTCGGGATTTTCCCTAGCGGCACGCGAACAGAGGAAGACGTTCCCTTAAAAAGAGGAGCAGTCACTATAGCAAGTATGGCAAAGGTTCCTATTGTACCCGCAGTTTACAAAGGACCCGCAAATGTAAAAGAGATATTTTCAAAGGATCCCATTGTCATTTCCTTTGGGAAGCCCATCTATCTTGCTGAAGGGAAACTTACAAAAAATCGGCTCGCGGACGTGTCCAATCATTTAACAGCTTCGATTCGTGCGTTAGAGGAAACAGAAAAATAACTTCATAGCGGAGGTGCATCATGAAGGATTGGGTACAGAGAAAGCTAAACAATGTGATTAGTGATGATGTGCAGGCAAAAATGAAAGAAAAGATGGCTGAAAGCGGTGTAACCGTTCCTATATCCGCTTCTATGCTCATGCGAATTTTTCAAAAGCAAATGACAAAGCAAGATCAAATTCAGCAATTTTCTATTTCATTTCAAGACTCCTATATTCACGTGAATGGAATTATTAAAAAATTTCTGGTGAGAATTCCATTTTCCATTGTGCTAGAACCTCTTGAAGCAAAAGAACGTACGCTTTTATTCAAAATCCATGAAATGAAACCTCTTAATCAAAATTGGATCAACTATCGAATTTTTCATAAGCCGCCTGTTACTACGTATGAAGAAAAACAAATTCATATCAATCTCAATGAAATTGATAAAGTAAGGGTCATTCCAGTAGGGAAAATCAAACAATTTTCAATACAAGATGAAAAGCTTCGAGTGAAAATTGGTTTATAAATGGTTGTAAATAAAATGTAGAAATAGTTTTTTTAAGAAAGAAAACCTTCTCAGTTCAGCACTTAATTCGATTAGGTGCTATTTCTTTATAATTTTTATAAAATTTTTAGAATTTTTCGTCTCTAACTATTGTGACACGCTTCCCTAAAGTTGTACAATGTAACTTATATAGAGGTTTAAGCGAAAAACCCGTAAATATAAAGAGCAAGGAGAAACAACTATGACAACTTATTCAATCGATGTAACACTAAGTCAAACAAAAAAAGAAAAGCCGCAATCTGATCAATTGCAATTCGGGAAAGTCTTTACGGACCATATGTTCATTATGGATTATACAGAAGGCCAAGGATGGCACGATGCTCGTATTGTACCTTATCAACCTATCACATTAGATCCGGCATCTATGATCTTTCATTACGGGCAGTCTGTTTTTGAAGGACTAAAAGCATATGTAACAAAAAAAGAGCAAGTATTACTATTTAGACCAGATGAGAACTTCAAACGTTTAAATAAATCAAACGATCGTCTTTGTATTCCTCATGTTGATGAAGACTTAGCGCTAGAAGCGTTAAAGCAGCTGATTAAAATTGACCGCGAATGGATTCCTACTGCTGAAGGTACATCACTATACATTCGCCCGTTTGTCATCGCAACAGAGCCTTACTTAGGAGTAGCGCCATCTAGCCGCTATCAATTTATCATTATTCTTTCTCCAGTTGGTTCATATTACAAAGAAGGGATTGCTCCTGTAAAAATTGCGGTTGAAAGCGAATTTGTTCGTGCTGTAGCCGGAGGGACAGGAACAGCTAAAACAGGCGGAAACTATGCTTCAAGCTTAAAAGCTCAGCAGCTTTCTGACTCAAAAGGGTATTCACAAGTACTGTGGTTAGACGGCGTTGAACGCAAGTACATTGAAGAAGTAGGAAGCATGAATATTTTCTTCAAAATCGATGGAGAAGTAGTAACGCCATCTGTGAACGGAAGTATTTTGGAAGGAATTACGCGTAAATCTATCATTGAGCTGTTAAAACACTGGGATATGCCTGTAACTGAGCGCCGTATTTCTATGGAAGAAATTAAGCAAGCTTATTCCGAAGGCAAACTAGAAGAGGCATTTGGAACAGGTACAGCTGCAGTTATTTCTCCAATTGGCGAACTATTTTGGAATAACGAGAAAATGGTCCTCAACGGTGGAAACACGGGAGAAGTGTCACAAAAACTGTATGACACTCTAACAGGTATTCAAAATGGTACAGTGGAAGATCCATTCGGCTGGGCAGTGGAAGTAGAATAAATTTCGGTAATCGAATATCTTTTTACGCAAAAGAAGCGGAACAGCTCCCGCTTCTTTTTTTGTTTGTTGCCGAATAGTCCAAAAGAAACAAGTTATTTTTTGAATATTTAGAACTATTTATATACTTTTATTGTAAAATAAAATATAATTATCCTTATAAAAGCAATACTTTGTCTTTATTGAAATTCACAGCATTACTTATTCGTTATAAGGGGGAGAACAAAATGCTTTTTTTATCACATGATGAAAAAATTAAACAGCTGGCTTCACACTTAGCTGAACGACTGGAAAGAGAATTAAACCAAGAAACCTCAGATGAACAAATGCACGTGCTCATTGGCTATTTATTTGCTTCTCATTTAATCGAGCACCGTCCTACGGGTTATTACGTAAGGTCTCAATACCCTGAGCAGCTAAAAGATTTATATGAAACTTTACACGTCCACCAATAAATTATCTCTTCCTCTTTTGTCCTATATCGTGTAGAATTTTAGAAAATATATGATTTTCTAGTTGATGGCAGAGCTAGGACATAGCGTGGTGTGGCATTTACCTTTAAATGATTAAGTAATGGCTTTAGAGGTGAATAATGTTAGCGCAGATCAAAGAAATGAGTTTAGATAAAAATCGTCGTAATCCACATTACCGCGTATTGTTGCAGTGTCCAGACGGGAGTGAACTATTCATTCACTTTAATTATACATACCGATCAAAAACATATTGGTCAAGAGATGTATATTACAACAATGTTCACAAAAAATCTCAGCTTGCTTGGTATACCCAAAGTGTAGAGGAAATGACTGCTCAGCAGTTTCTTGAAGAGCTAGGAGCTAAAGTAAATGAATATTTCAACTTTACACCGCGACGATAACCAAAAAAAGCACCCCTTCATATGGGGTGCTTTTTTTGGTTGTTTTACATAAATAAGGACAGAATAATGTATATTCTCTTTTTTTAAAATGAAAGGCGGAATGTTCATGGCGCAAATTGTAATGTGGGTGTTTTTTATCGGTCCTTGGCTATTGCTTTTTGCAGTTGATAAAGAGCGAGTAAAGCGGTATATGGCTGTATCACTATTCGGAGTGGTATTGTTAACGATGGTTTTTCAAATTGCAGATCGCTTTAACTGGTGGGAAGTGAATAAAACTCTTTTTTTCTTTGTTAATATGACGCCTTTTCCTTTTGGCATATTTATAATAGGCACGCTTTTTATTTTTTATTTTACCTATCCTGGCTTTTGGATGTTTATGATTATCAATGCAGCTTTCGATTTATTTCAGGCATTTGTCATGAGTCCTATCTTTGAAAAACTAGACATTTATACACTGAAGGAAATGAATCATTTTTTATTATTTGTACTAATGATGGTTATTGCTGTTCTACTTTTTCTTTATCAAAAGTGGCAAGATACTGCGTTTAAGTTATCTATCAAGTGATAGAGAGACAGGTTGTGTTTTATCGCTAACTTTTATATAATGAACGTATAAAACCTTCTATTTATATCGGAAATAGAGGTGTTTTTACTATGAAAAAGATACAAAATGGCAAAATATCTGCGGATGAACATCATTTTTCGCAAAAAAATTAAAATAATGTAAAAGTTTATGTTAAAATGGCAATGTTGCGTGAACGAATTAACTAAATTTACGCAAAAATGCTATTTACATATGTAAGAAGGAGAGAGATTTAAGATGGCAAAGACGTTAATTTTTGGACATAAAAATCCTGACACAGATACAATCTGTTCTGCAATTGCATACGCTGATTTAAAGAATAAATTAGGTGTAGACGCTGAACCAATTCGATTAGGTGATATTAACGGTGAAACGCAATTTGCTCTTGAAAAGTTCAACGCTGAACTACCACGTTTCGTTGATGAAGTATCTAAAGAAACAAATGAAGTTATTTTAGTGGACCACAACGAACGCCAGCAAAGTGCAAACGATATTGATCAAGTTCGTGTGCTTGAAGTAATTGATCATCACCGTATTGCTAACTTTGAAACAGCAGATCCTTTATACTATCGTGCAGAGCCAGTTGGATGTACGGCAACGATCTTAAACAAGATGTATAAAGAAAACGGCGTAGAAATCGAACCTAACATCGCAGGTCTTATGCTATCAGCTATCATTTCTGATTCTTTATTATTCAAATCACCAACTTGCACAGACCAAGACGTTGCAGCTGCTAAAGAATTAGCGGAAATTGCAGGCGTAGATGCAGAAGAGTACGGATTAGCAATGTTGAAAGCTGGAGCTGACTTAGGCGATAAAACAGCTTCACAATTAATTTCATTAGATGCTAAAGAATTCAGCATGGGTACAAGCAAAGTAGAAATTGCACAAGTGAATGCAATTGACGTAAACGACGTTTTAGTGCGCAAAGTTGAATTGGAAGAAGCGATTACTAAAACAATCGAAGAAAAAGGATTACAATTATTCCTTTTAGTTGTTACAGATATTTTAAACAGCAACTCTACTGCATTAGCATTAGGTTCTGCTGCTTCGAAAGTAGAAGAAGCATACAACGTAACGCTTGAAAACAATACAGCTGTCTTAGAAGGCGTTGTATCACGTAAAAAACAAGTAGTGCCTGTATTAACATCTGTATTTGCTTAATAAAAAAAAGCGGTTCGTGTCTAAACACGAACCGTTTTTTTGTTCATTTGCACGTCAAGCCAATTTAGTATATCTTCTATCACTTCATCTTTATTTAGTTCATTAAGCAACTCATGACGGCACTCTTTAAAAAAACGGTAGCTTACGTCCTGCAATCCGGCTTTTTTAAAGTCGTTATATACTTTGAGTACACCTTTTGTATAGCTGCCTACTGGATCATGTTCTCCAGATATTAAATAAACAGGCAGGTTTGATGGTACTAGTTTTATATTAGCTAAGTTAGAGATTTGTTTAATTCCTGTTAATAAGTCATAGAAAAATCCCGCTGTGAAAACTCCTCCGCAGTTCGAATCATTTATGTAGGCATCAATCACTTCATGATCTCGGGTAAACCAGTCAAACGACGTGCGAGCAGGTTCAAACGCCTTATTATATTCCCCGAAAGATAGTTTATCAAGAAGAGGACTTGGTGACCGTTTTCCTTTTACTTTCATCTGTAGGTTAGCTATAAGTATACCTCCAGTTCTAGCTAGCGTATGAACCGTTCCTGTACCTTCTAAAATAACTCCATGAATATGATCCGTATTCAATTGAATATATCTTCTCGTTAGAAAAGATCCCATGCTGTGACTGAAAAGAAAGATTGGTAGGTTGGAGTGTTCCGTTGAAATGTGCCTAGTCAGAGCAATCATGTCGTAAACTACGGTGTCAAAACCATTTTCTTCAGCAAAAAAACGCTTTTCTTCATCTTTTAAAGCTGTTTGACCGTGACCGCGGTGATCATTTCCATATACGATGTAGCCATGTTGAGTTAATACATTAGCAAAGTATTCGTAGCGTCCAATATGTTCGGCCATCCCATGGGCTATTTGGACAACACCTTTTGCAGAATTGTTTTCAACATCCCATTTTTGTGCAAATATTTCTTTTTCCTGATGACCTCTGTAGTAAAAGGATTGTTTCATGCTCAGCATCAACCTTCTGCTTCCCTGTAAAATAAGGGATATATGTATATATTATACTAATTTATGCGGGTGATTTTACTATTTTAAAATAAAAAATGATTATTTTGTCATAAACCTTTACAAACCTTTATGTGATTTGTTAAATTAGTATTTATATTAAAAATTATTAAACAATTTAAAAAGATTCAGTTTTTAATAGGTTAGATGAATACGGAGGGAATTATTGTGGCAGAATTAAGAAGTAACATGATCAAAAAAGGATTCGACAGAGCACCGCACCGCAGCCTACTGCGTGCAGCTGGTGTAAAAGAAGAGGATTTCGGCAAACCGTTTATTGCGGTTGTCAATTCATATATTGATATTGTACCAGGTCATGTTCACTTACAAGAGTTTGGTAAAATCGTAAAAGATGCGATTCGCGAAGCTGGTGGCGTACCTTTTGAAATGAATACTATCGGTGTAGATGACGGTATTGCGATGGGACATATCGGTATGCGCTATTCATTACCAAGTCGTGAAATCATTGCTGACTCAGTTGAAACGGTAGTATCTGCTCACTGGTTTGATGGAATGGTATGTATTCCAAACTGTGATAAAATCACGCCTGGGATGTTAATGGCTTCATTACGTCTGAATATTCCGACAGTTTTTGTTAGTGGTGGACCAATGAAGGCTGGCGTAACGAGCGACGGTCGTAAGATTTCTCTTTCTTCAGTATTTGAAGGCGTAGGAGCTCATCAAGCGGGTAAACTTGATGATAAAGGATTACTTGAATTAGAACAATTCGGCTGTCCGACATGCGGATCTTGTTCAGGAATGTTTACAGCGAACTCAATGAACTGCTTAGCTGAAGCGTTAGGACTTGCTTTACCTGGAAATGGTACAATCTTAGCAGTTGCTCCTGAACGTAGAGAATTTGTTAAAAAATCTGCTAAACAGCTTATGGAATTAATTAAATTAGATTTAAAACCACGTGATATTGTAACAGAAAAAGCAATCGACAACGCGTTTGCTTTGGACATGGCGTTAGGTGGTTCTACAAATACAGTTCTTCATACGCTAGCTCTTGCGAATGAAGCTGAAATTGAGTACCCATTAGAGCGTATTAATGAAGTAGCAGAACGCGTGCCTCACTTGGCAAAACTGGCTCCGGCTTCTGATGTATTTATTGAAGACTTACATGAAGCAGGAGGCGTATCAGCCGCTTTAAACGAGCTATCTAAAAAAGAAGGGGCTCTTCATTTAGATACGATGACAGTTACTGGAAAAACGCTAGGTGAAAACATTGCCGGATGCGATGTAAAAGACTATAACGTTATCCATCCAATCGATAAGCCGTTCACTGAAAAAGGCGGACTTGCTGTATTGTTTGGTAACTTAGCTCCAGACGGCGCGATCATTAAAACAGGCGGTGTTCAAGACGGCATTACTCGCCACGAAGGACCAGCAATTGTATTTGATTCTCAAGACGAGGCGCTGCACGGTATTGCTAACGGAAAAGTAAAAGAAGGACATGTCGTAGTCATTCGTTATGAAGGACCAAAAGGCGGACCGGGAATGCCTGAAATGCTAGCTCCAACTTCTCAAATTATGGGAATGGGACTAGGTGCAAAAGTAGCGCTATTAACAGACGGACGCTTCTCTGGCGCTTCACGTGGATTATCAATTGGCCACGCGTCTCCAGAAGCTGCTGAAGGCGGGCCGCTAGCATTTGTAGAAGATGGCGACCACATCGTGATTGACATTGAAGATCGTTCGATGAATGTTCAAGTTTCTCCAGATGTTTGGGCAGAACGAAAAGCAAACTGGAAAGGCTTTGAGCCAAAAGTGAAAAAAGGCTATCTTGCAAGATATTCTAAACTTGTAACTTCTGCAAGCACGGGCGGAATTATGAAAATCTAATAGTACAAAAAAGGCTCTCTGCTGAGAGCCTTTTTCTTTACTAAAGTAACTGTGCAAAGAAGCAGTTTTAACGAGTAAATTCTTTTTTCATAATAACGTGTGGAATACCGTCTTCCATAAAGACATCAGAAACAGTCTTATAGCCTAACTTATGATAAAAAGGTTCAGCCTGAACTTGACCGTGAAGCTTAGCTTGAGTTAATCTTTCTCTTTTCGCTGCTTCTTCTAAGCTGGCCACCACTTCTTTTCCGAGCCCGTATTTTCTAAATTCCTTTAATACGCATATTCGCTCTATTTTGGCGTAATCGTCTACTATGCGGAATCTACCAGAAGCTGCCGGTTTATTGTTATAGTAAATCAACATATGTTTTGCCGTTTCCTCATGTTCATCAAATTCATCTTTTACGGGCACGCCTTGTTCTTCAACAAACACTGTTTTACGTATACGGAATACTTCTTCAAGCTGCTCTTTTGTTGTAACATGCTCAATTTTCATTAAAATCCTTCCTTTTCTACGAATTTAGGCTTCTTTTTTGTATAATAAAAATACGTGATATAAAAAGAGTATAAACGAAAAATAAAATGTTGTAAATGCAACAAAAAAACCAACGAATGAACATATTACACAAATTTGTGGTCATTGCTCACTGTTTAAACGACTTCAGCAATAGTAAAATCGACTGAAGCATGTTAAAAAAGCAAAGAAAAGGGATTATGAAGCGCTGTGAATCTACATAACTTGTAAAAAGAGAAATATTCACAATAGTAGTGGGATGAAAAAGGGGAATGTATCATGCAAATAACCTTAGTGTATAAAGATGAGCAATCGAATAAATTTTGGAAAGTTGAAAGAAGAGACAGCAAGTTAGTCATTCACTTTGGAAAAGTTGATACAGCCGGTCGCATGCAAGTGAAAGAGTTTGCTTCCGCAGAAGCTTGTGAAGCAGAAGCTGAAAAGCTGATTCGTGCAAAATTGAAGAAAGGATATAAGCCTTTAACTTGTTCGATGCAAGTAATGAAAGACAGCACGATGTCAGAGGCTCTCTTTTGGGAACTGATAAAAAAGGCGAAGACAAAATTAGATGTCGATGAGCAAATGGAATGGCTCCGCTCCACGCTAGCGAAGCGTTCTGAAAAGGACATTTTTCGCTTTGATCAGCTATTAAATCAGCATTTTGATCAATCCTATACTTCTTCATTGTGGGCAGCAGCTTATATTGTAATGGGCGGTTGTTCAGATGATTGTTTTGATTATTTTAGAGCGTGGCTTTTATATCAGGGAAAAGACATTTATTATGAAGCAATTGAATCTCCTGAGACGATGATTTCTGTACTTAAACCACTAGAAGCAGAAGGCTATGCTCCTCAATTAGAAGAATTACTTTCTGTAGCGTGTGAAGCTTATGAAGAAAAGACAGGTTTAGATAACGACTATTATTATGATAAATATGACCAGTTTGACCCAGTGTGGTACGATGAGCAAGATTTGGATCTTGATTGGGATGAAGATGATGAGGATGGTTTACAGATGCGATTCCCTGTGCTTTGGAGCCGCTATTGGAACAATCATCTCGAATATTAAAAAGAGGAGATGGAAACCTTTAAACAGATTTTCATCTCCTCTTTTTTTATTTTGATAGAGTACGTGACGGGGCGGCCGAAGACAGTTTTGTTTTTTTGTTTAGCATACTGTTCATAATCATTCCAATTACGATTATCGTCATACCAGCTAACGCAATCCCTGTTGGCATACGTCCATTTAATAAAAACACTTCGCCAAGCACGGTAAAAATCATGCTGCCTGATTGAGTTGCTTCGACCGCTCCAAGCAAACCTAAGTTTTCTTTTGCCAAGTCTGTTGCGTAAAAGAACGTCATCGTAGCAATTACACCTGAACTCATTGCCAAGAGAAAGGCTTGAGAAAATTGGGGAGCACTCGGAATACTTGTAGTAAAGAAGCCGTATATTGCGTAAATAATGCTTAGCGGAATGCTTCCTAACGCCATTCCTAACACACGTTGGAACGTATCGAGCTTTCCGCTGCATATTTCCATCATTTTTCGGTTTCCAAGCGGGTATAAAAATGCAGCGACAACAACAGGTAGAAACCCTAGAATAAACTGCATAGCCGTAATATTTTCTGCTTCTTTTACCTGCATAAGAATCACGCCTACTAAAATAAACGCTGAAACGCTAAGTGTTTTTAGAGGAATTTTCCCTCTTGCTTTTTTATATCCTTCTGCAGTTTGAACTTTTATAAAAAACAAAGGGGAAAGAAGGGCTCCTGCTAGAATGGTCACTTGCCACGTTCCTGCCACTAGCCATGATGGTCCGAAAAGTGAGGAAAAACTTAAGAGAGAATAAAAGCCTACTCCTGCAAGTGTACCCCAGCCAAGCCAAGCCCACGGATGTTTTTTCATTTCTTTCCACAGAGTCGTAAATTTCTTTTGCAGCAGCACTAAAATTAGTAAAATAGGAATAGCGAATAAAAAGCGGAGGGATGCAGTCCATGCCCAACTTGTTCCAGATATATTCATTGCTCGGTTGACGATAAACGTAGCGGAAAAGAACATGGAAGATAATAGTCCCCATATTATTGCTTTCATTGTTTACCCTCCTTATTAAATATATTATAATATGTTAATTACTAAAAAAAGTTTATCATAATATATATCAGAAAGGAAGGAAGAAATGCATACGAAAGAGATGATTAAAAAAGTAGGCAGTGAATTACGGAAAATCAGGATGCAAAATCATTTGACGCTGGATGAACTGGCTGAAAAGACAGGAGTCAGCAAACTCACATTAGGAAAAATTGAAAGAGGAGAGACCAATCCTACTTTAGGGGTGATGTGGAAAATAACCACAGGTTTAAATATTCCTTTAACCAAATTAGTATCAGTGGAACCTTCAGTATCTCTATCTAAGTGCGGAGAAGGTTTTTCTCTCAAAGGACCAGATGAAGCTTGGAAAATCGAATTTATATTTCAAAACCAAATGGATTCGACGATTGAAATGTACCGAGCATTTCTTTCTCCTCTCGCTACATACTGTCCCGAACCGCATCACAAAGGATTAATTGAAGTAGCAACGGTAATGGAAGGAAGAGTTGAAATAAAGATCGAAGAAGAGGTATACGAGTTAAAACAATTTGATTCGGTCAAATTTGAAGGAAGTCACACACACTCATACAAAAATCTCGAAGAACGTCCCGCTGTGCTGCATCTACTGGTAAAATATGCGCAATAAAGCGGCAGAGCCGCAGTAAAACGAACCATAAAAAATGATTCGTTTTACTGCGGCTCTAATAGCTGTTTATTCATCAGCTTGTTTTGATAGCTAATATATTTTTTTACTTTAATGATACTTAATGAATATTCTTCAATCAAACGGTGGATAGATTGAACCATACACTCTGGGTAATGATGTTTTTTCTGTAAATACACTTTATACTTTCGAATTTGTCTTTCGAAATATAAAATAACTTGTTCAGGCGTTTTTACCAGTAACGATTGCATATATTCATTTACTTGCGTTTCAAGAAACGAATAGCGATTTGTGATAAAAAATGTCTTCATCTTATTTTCCTCCCTATATGTTAGTGGTACAAAAAAGAAACCCTTGTACTAGGATTTCTTTTTTGCTTTTTATTTGAATCAGCTGTGCGCAACTTTTAGGCACTGATACTTGAAATCGAAGACTGTCTATATTTTTTTATTTTGCATTTTATATATGTAGGCGTTTCGCCGAAAAGATTTGCTGCATGTGCAATAGCTCCGTAATACGTTTTAGCATCCATCATTTCTTTGTTCACAATATAGTCATACAGAGATGATTCAATATCATCAACAAAAGCTAAAATGTGACGCTTTTCGAATAGGAGTTGATAAAGTTCATTAATTAAGTATGGGCTTTGATCAAATTTGTCTTGAAGCTGCTCTACTCTGTACTTTGTCATAGGCACTTCACACAAGATAATGTATCGTAACTCTTCTAAAAATAATTTATTCATCTTTCTCACATCCCTATTCTGTTAATAATTATATAATAGCACTATGTCTTCATATTTGGAAGCGTTTTCAATGCATTAATTTTAATATTTTTTCTTCTCATTTCCTTTCGTTTTTTCTTTTCTTACGTGAATTATCTGTAGTATAGTTCGTTTTACGTAAAGACTCTAGCTAATTGTTAAACTACCTGACATACTTTTTGTGATTTTTATTATTGATGTCAAAAACTCTTACATACCTAAGCGGAAACACCTTAAAAATAACGTCCTATGAGCCGGAATCGTCTTTAATTGTGATAAAATAAAAAATGGAAAATACATCATATAGGAGAGAGGCTATGGAAAAAGATCATATTTCAGAGCTTAAGATTTTAAAAGACATTGCCGAGATTTTAAATGAAGGCACTAACTTACATACAATGCTTCACGATGCTCTTTTAAAACTGCTGCAAATAACAGATTTACAAACAGGATGGATCTTTTTTATTGACGAAAATGGAAAACATGAGATGATTGCCGCTCAGCATTTGCCGCCGGCTTTACTAAATAAAACCGCTCAGCCTATGTGTAACGGAAGCTGCTGGTGTGTTGATCGGTATATGGATGGCCGGCTTCAAAAAGCGTCTAATATTATGGAGTGCAAGAGACTTGAAGATTCCGTCATTCATGAGTGGGGAGATACACACGACATTACTCATCACGCAACGGTTCCTTTACAAGCGGGGGATGAGCGCTTTGGATTATTAAATGTAGCTGCCCCTCATAAAATTCATTTTGAACAGCGAGAGCTTGATTTATTAGGATCTGTCGCTCTTCAAATTGGCACGGCTATCAAGCGGATTAAGCTGACTCAATCTCAGCAGGAAGTAAAACTTATTGAAGAAAGAAACAGACTGGCCAAAGATCTTCACGATTCTGTTAATCAGCTGTTGTTTTCGATTAATGTCACAGCCAAAGCCGGAAGCAGCTTAGCGAAAGATGTGCAGTTAAAAGAGACTTTTTCCTTAATCCAAGAAACCGCTCAGCATGCTCAAGTAGAAATGAAAGCATTAATTTGGCAGCTTCGTCCCCAAGGATTAGAAAACGGCATTGTCAGCGCGTTAAAAAGCTATGGTCAAATGCTAGGGCTTAACGTAAAAGAACAAATTAAAGGAGTGTCCGTTTTGCCTGCTGTGATTGAAGAGACACTGTGGAGAGTCGGACAAGAAGCTTTTAATAATTGTCGAAAGCATGCAGGTACGGCAGAGGTACATCTAAACGTAAATATAAGCAAAGAACAAGTGATCATGAAAGTCCGAGATAGCGGCAATGGGTTTATGTATAGTGATTCAGCAGAATTGCCGACGCTTGGGCTAAAAACTATGCACGAGCGAATAAAAAGATTAAATGGAAAACTATCTGTTACAAGCAGCATAGGAAACGGAACGGTTGTGGAAGTATCTATTCCTCTTTCATAACGGAAAGGAGCGCACATGAAAATAAAGATTTTAATCGCAGATGATCACCATGTCGTCCGAAAAGGACTTGTCTTTTTCTTACAAACGCAGCCTGATTTAGAAGTTGTAGGAGAAGCTTCTAACGGGGAAGAAGCTATAAAGTTAGCGACATCTCTAGAGCCCCATATTGTTTTAATGGATTTATCGATGCCGGTTCTCGATGGAATCGAAGCAACAAAAGAACTAAAAAAACAAGCGCCACATATACAAGTCATGATTCTAACAAGCTTTTCAGATCAAGATCACGTGATACCGGCATTAGAAGCAGGAGCTTCAGGCTATCAGCTAAAAGAAAGCGATCCAGATGAACTTGTAGCGGCTATTCGAAAGCTAATGAACGGAGAAAATCAGCTTCATCCCAAAGTCACTACGCACTTGCTAACACGGTTAACCAAAAGCAGTGAAAAGAAAGTCAATTTTATTGACCACTTAACAAAACGAGAAAAAGACGTATTAAAAGAAATTGCAAAAGGTAAAAGCAACAAAGAAATTGGTGCTGCCTTACATATTACAGAAAAAACAGTAAAAACACATGTGTCTAATATTTTATCGAAGCTTGGGGTTCAAGACCGCACGCAAGCTGCTCTATATGCTGTTCAGCATGGAATTTCCTAACCTACGACTTTAGTTGTAGGTTTTTCTTTATTCACCTCAGTCTATATTGGTAGCTTTCTTTCTATCAATAGCATGACGAAAAAAAGTTCAATCATCCCTATACTATACATATAACCAAACGACAGAGGGGTAGATAAATATGAATATACTTATTATTAACGGAAGTCCTAGAGAAACAGGCCGAACAACACAAGTGACGAGAGAGCTTCACAACAGTTATCAAAGTTCTTTTCTAGATTTAAGCCAATTATCACTTCCTATATTCACAGGTGAACCTCATCAGTATGAAACAGAAGAAGTACAAGAGCTGATTGAAAAAATAGAAAAGGCAGATGGTATTTTACTTGCGACACCCGAGTACCACGGAGCTATGAGCGGAGCGTTAAAAAACGCGTTGGACTTCTTAAACAGTGCTTATTTTGCGCATAAGCCCGTAGCACTTTTAGCAGTATCAGGAGGAGGGAAAGGAGGCATTAACGCTTTAAATAACCTTAGAACCGTTACACGCGCTTTGTACGCGAATGTTCTATCTAAGCAGCTGGTATTAGACCCTGCAGACATCGTGGAAAAAGGGACTTTACGAAAAAACACAGCTGACGGAATTCATGAATTAGTTAATGAGCTGACTCTGTATACACAAGTGTCTAAGCAAATTTTAGAAGCTAAGCAAAATGTTTAATGAAGGTGCTTTATAAAGACCGTCGCTTTCAAGCCATAGTTGCTGCTAATATTTTGTCCTCTATTGGTTCCGGTATTACGATGCTTGCCATTCCTTTACTGTTAGTTGCATCTCCAGATGGAAATAGATTATTTGGCACGATTATGCTGATTATGACGGTGATTAGCTTTGTGGCTACTCCGTATATAGGTGTTCTTATTGATCGAGTGTCACGAAAGAAAATGCTGCTAACCGTAGAATTGATAGGTTTTATCATGGTCATGTTATTTGTAATCGTCGGTTTTGTTACAGATTATTCAACGATTCACTACGTCATTTTGTACGGAACCGGAAACCTTTACTACACGTTTTTTTATCCAACGATTTTTGCGTTAAATCAAGAAGTTTTTTCAAAAGATGCGTTTCACTTATTAAACAGTATCATGGAAATACAAGGTCAGCTATCGAGTATGCTTGCAGGAGCTTTGGCGAGTCTAGTCATTACTCGTTGGTCGCTTCAATGGATTTTAACAGTCGATGCAGCTACGTATATAGCTGCATTCCTTTGTCTATTGAGTATTCCATATAAACAAAGCAGGGAACGAAGCGACAAGAAACGCACTGCTATGAAAGAAGGTTTAACATTTATAAAAGAAAATCGCTCGGTCTCTCTTTTTTTACTGCTTTCTTTTATGCCTTTCATCGCTGTGATGATGACGAACTATTTATTTCCTATTTATCTGACTCAAGAATTAAACGCAAGTCCAGCAGCATATGGGATTGAAAGTGCTGTATATGGTTTCGGGGCGTTAACGGCAGGGGTATTTATCGTATCTATTATGAAAAGAACAGGCACAGAGCTAGCGATTATGCTGAATATAAGCCTTTTTGCACTCGGAATATCTATCATCTTCTTTATGAAGCTTTTGCCCATTTATTTTTCTATTGTGTTTCTTCTTGCTTTTGCAAATGCAGGGACAAGAGTAGCTCGAAATACGTTTATGATGCAAAAAATACCAAATATCATCGTGGGAAGAGTCGACAGCTGTTTTCGCTTTATTACGTTAGGAATTCGGATTTTACTGATTTTCTTCTTTACGTACGTTACGGCTAACGATCGTATAGGACTGGCTTTTTTAGGGCTTAGTCTGCTTTTATTATCATCGGCTGGAGCGGGCTGGATACTCTACAAAAGAAAACAGCGAAAACAGTCTGCATTGCTTAAGAGTGTTTTATAATGTCTGTTGCATGTTATAATAGAAGAATTGACAAATAATGTTCAACGTTTATGACGTTGAACATTATTTGTTCTGAATAGAAATTAAACAGAAACAGCATTGACTGTTATGCGATTGGAAGATTGTGAAGCGATGATAAATAAAACATTAAACAAAGAACAATTAAAAGATTCGTACTCAAGCAGAACGTACTATAGAGGGCACACGTATTACAAGCAGGGACGTGTGCTTGATTTGGAATACAATGAACAGACCACTACGTGGACAGCATCCGTTCGAGGTGCGGAAATGTATACAGTAATGGTTGAACAAAAAGGAAATTCTTTTTATTCATTCTGCGATTGTCCTGCTTATCACGAGTTTTCAGAATGCAAACACGAAGTAGCTGTTTTATTAACCATTTGCGATGAGCGAGCAAAGCCCCAGCCAATTAAAACGAAGCCTTTTCGCCAAAGCAAAGAATACGAGAATGTAAATCACTTTATCGACTTATTTTCAAGCTATCAGCAAACCATAAGTGACCATAGGAAATATGCCGATAAAGATCCGTTGAAAGTAGAATTTATTTGCAAGTCTTACTCAGAAGAATTTTTACGTTCAGAAGGAATGTACGTAGCGCTTGAAATGAAAGTGGGCGTCGACCGGACGTATGTAGTAAAAAACATTCAAGAATTTTTAACAGACGTTAAAGAATTCCAAACTCATGAATTTACCAAGCGCTTCGAATATGACCCGGCGGAACATTTTTTTATAGAAGAAGATAGAAAAATCATTGAGTTGCTGATGGATATTATGACAAATGAATCATTTTATAAAAATTCTTATTCCATGTATCGTTCGTCTGCAAATAACAGAGAACTAATCATTCCCTCCATCATAGCCAAAGAGTTATTTCAATTGCTCAAAGATCGGAACTTTACATTTATTCATGAAGAGCACTCATATGAAAATATTATCTTTGCTGAAAGCTCAGCTCCTTTTTCATTTCAGTTAAATAAGCACCCGGCAGCTGGATTTGAACTAGACTTTACGGAACTTCATCAAGCTTCATTTTTTGATCGATATGGATGGTTATTTTTAAACGGGACGTTTTATGAGCTATCTCAAGATCAGCGAATGCTTCTTGAAGGACTTCGAAAAACGGCGCCTTTAAAGCCAGTCGTACCTATAGCAGAAGAGCAGATGGGCAATTTTTTATCTCACGTCGTTCCAGGACTAAAAAAAGTGGGGAAAGTAGATATCGCAAAGGAAGTATCTCATCAGATTATTGCACCTGAACTAAAAGCAAAAGTATTTATTGACCGTGAGGATGAACAGCTGTTTGTGACGCTTCGGTACAATTACGGAGAGATTTCAATTAATCCATTTTCACCTCAACCTGAAAAGTACGATAAAATCTTAATACGAGATTTAGAAAAAGAAGATCGCGTCATGGACTTAATTGAAACAGCTCCTTTAAACATTTATAAAAACCAGCTGTATTTAAATCAAGACGAATACTCTCTATATGAATTTTTGTTTCATATTGTTCCAAAGCTTGATGAAATAGCAGATGTGTATATTACGGATGAGATGAAAGACTATGCCTATACGGATTTTTCGGATCCGGTAACAACGGTTGACATCAAAAACAGTAATGGGTTATTAGAGATCAATTTTGACTTAGGAGGCATTGATCATCAGACCGTTCAAGATGTTTTAAAATCTGTTTTAGAAAAGAAAAGCTATCATCGTCTAGATAACGGTGCGTTTATCCCTCTTGAAAATGAGGGCTTTGAACATATTCAAAATCTGTTTCGTGAGCTGAACGTAACGGAAAAAGATTTAAAGGATAACTCATTGCAAGTACCTTTATACAGAGGAATGCAAGTGGAAGAAATTATGAGTGCAGGTGATAAATCAGCGGCTAAGTTTGGCTCAGCATTTAAAACATTACTTACACAGCTCAAATCTCCAGAGGAGATGGATTGGGAAGTACCGGAATCCTTACAGGCATCCCTGCGTGATTATCAGCGTAATGGATTTAAGTGGTTTAAATCTCTGTCTCACTACTCTTTAGGAGGCGTACTGGCTGATGATATGGGGCTTGGAAAAACGCTTCAAAGCATTGCCTATATCTTATCTGAAAAAGAGCTTGATGAAGACAGCAGTGCCTTTTTAATTGTTGTGCCGGCTTCCTTGATTTATAACTGGCGCAACGAATTGGAGAAATTCGCACCGAATTTAACGGTTCAAACCATTACAGGAACGCCGAGCGAGCGTGAGGAGAAGCTAAAACGCACAGCTGACGTATGGATTACATCTTACCCAACGCTGCGTCAAGATATCGATTTGTATCAGCATCTTCATTTTCATGCTTTAATTCTAGATGAGGCTCAAAGTATTAAAAATCATACAACGAAGACAGCAGTAGCTGTTAGGACTATTTCAGCTAAAAAACGTTTTGCGCTTAGCGGTACGCCTATTGAAAACTCACTTGACGAGCTTTGGTCAATTTTCCAGACCATTCTTCCTGGCTTATTTCCAGGGCTTCGCCAGTTTAAAAACATGTCATCGGAGCAGGTCGGCCGAATTGTAAGACCATTTTTACTGCGACGAGTAAAAAAGGATGTGTTAAAAGAACTGCCTGATAAAATTGAAACAACTCATTTATCTGAGCTGACTAAAGAACAAAAAGAGTTATATGTAGGCTATTTAGAGCAATTAAAATCATCTTTAGCCGGTGAAGATTTTAACAAAAACCGAATGAAGATCTTGGCGGGATTAACAAGACTTCGCCAGATTTGCTGTCATCCGTCTTTATTCGTTGAAAATTACGAAGGGGATTCAAGCAAATTAGAGCAGCTGCTTGAGATTACAAGAAATGCGGTTGCCAATGGAAAACGTTTGTTAATCTTTTCTCAGTTTACAAGCATGCTTCACATTATTCGAGAAGAGCTTCAAAAAGAAAATCTCTCATACTTTTATTTAGACGGTCAAACGCCATCAAAAGAACGAGTGGAAATGGCGGATCGGTTTAATAATGGAGAACAAGACATTTTCTTAATTTCATTAAAAGCCGGAGGCACGGGTTTAAATTTAACCGGAGCCGATACGGTTATTTTATATGACTTATGGTGGAACCCGGCGATTGAAGAACAAGCGGCAGGGCGTGCACACCGCATTGGACAAAAAAATGTGGTGCAGGTCATCAAGCTTATTTCTCAAGGAACCATCGAAGAAAAAATTTACGGCTTGCAGCAAAAGAAAAAAGAACTCATCGAACAGGTTATTCAACCGGGAGAAACAATGCTTTCTAGTTTGACAGAAGAAGAGCTTCGAGAACTGCTTAGTATGTAGCAAAGGATGTGTAAGGAATGAAAAAATGGGCGTTTGTATCAGATTTTGATGGAACAATTTCAAAAAAAGATTTTTACTGGATTGTGATTGAAAAGTATTTTCCAGAAGGTGAAGAACTTTTCCACCGATGGAAAGCAGGAGAAATGAAAGATATTGATTTTTTATCTACTGTCTTTCAATCCATTCACCAAGAAGAACCGAAAATTTTAGAAGAAGTAGCGAATATTCCAATTGATGAGTACGTGCCCGCTTTTATTAAAGCTGTTCAGGAAAACGGCGGAGATTTTTATATTTTAAGTGCTGGAACAACGTACTATATTAAACCGATTTTAGATAAATACGGTGTTGAAAAAGTGGAAGTTTATTCGAATGAAGGCTATTTCCATCAAAACAACGTTCACTTGCATCTAGACCCTGCTCACAGATGGCATTCAGAACGCTACGGCATTGATAAATCGGCTGTTATTAAAGAACTAAAAGAGACATACGAAACGATTTATTTTGCTGGAGACAGCGAGCCGGATTCGCATCCGGCAAAATATGCAGACGTCACATTTGCAAAAGATTCTTTGCAAGATTTACTGCGCGAACAAAACGTTTCATTTGTTCCGGTTGAGACATTTGAAGATATTGAGCAATATTTAATACAACACAACGTGATAAGAAAAAGATAAAAACAGCGGTATTATTTGATTACTTCAAATAATACCGCTGTTCCTATTCCTCCTCCGCTTCCTAAAGACGCTATGACATATCGCACGTCACGGCGCTTGCTTTCATAAAAAAGACGCGTAGCTAAAATAGCTCCCGATGCTCCGTAAGGGTGTCCTAGCGTCAACGCTCCTCCGCGAATATTTACTTTTTCTTCTGATATCCCCAGTTCTTGCATACAAGCAACAACTTTAACGGCAAAGGCTTCATTGATTTCAAATAAGTCAATATCATCTACCGTAAGAGAATTTCGCTTCAAGATATTTTTAATCGCAGAAACGGGCGCAATAGCAGGGTAAAGAGGTGACACTCCTGAAATATCAGCGTCAATAAAACGTAAAACGGGCTGAAAGCCTAAAGCGCGTGCTTTTTGCTCTTCCATCACAAGCGCAATGCAGGCTCCATCGTTAATTCCACAGCTGTTGGCTGCGGTGACGGTGCCTTCATTTTTTAAAAAGACGGGGCTGGCTTTTTGCAGCAGCTTTGTTAGGTTTCGTTTTTTCATAAATGCTTCATCTTGCATCACGTTTGGAAGATGAAGCGTTTCTTCTTCAAACAATCTCTTTTTAAAAGACTCCCAGCTTCTTTCATGACTTAAAAGAGCATATCTGTCCTGCTGATCTTTAGATATATTGTATCGCTGAGCTACGTTTTCTGCTGCGATCCCCATGTCAGGGTCACCAATTTTATCAGGAGAAAAACGTGCTCTTTTTTCAAAAGGAGAAGTACTTGTACTTTCAACGCCTCCAGCTAAATAACACGTTCCAGCGCCTGCTTTTATCAAATAGCTGGCCATTCGAATCGCTTCTAAGCCAGCTCCGCACTGACGATCAATGGTCATTCCCGGGATAGAAAAAGGGAGGTCTGCTTCTAAAGCGGATAGTCTAGCTACGTTTCCTCCTGGACCTACAACATTTCCTAAAATAATGTCATCAATTTCATATTCAATTCCAGCGCTAAGCTGTTTTAATAAAGGAGCTGCTAGCTCTTGAACGTGAAAGTTTTTAAGTGCGCCGTTTTCTTTTCCAATCACTGTACGCTTCGCTTTTACAACTGCTGCCTGGTAGATAGTCATCACTTCCTTACATAGAAGCCGTATTGGAACGACCAGTTACGGTTACTACTTTTCGGACTTTTGTAATTAAATAAGCTGCTATGATTGCTTTTATGCAGTCACCGGGAATATAGACTAAACTTAATTGAAGAGATTTCCAGAACGGTATGTGAAGTAGCATCGCTTGTACAGGAATGCCAAAAGCGTAAACTAGCAAAATTCCAAACAGGACATTTGTTATGAATACCTTTGTAAACGTAAGGTTTTTCAACTTGGATAGTGTCCATCCTATAAAGAAAGCTGCAAATATATAGCTGATTAAATAGCCAGCACTTGGACTAAAAAATACGCTCATACCACCGCGCCCTCCAGAAAGCAAAGGGACTCCTACAGCTACTAAACATAAAAAAATAAATTGGCTTAATGCGCCTAACCTAGCCCCAAGAATACCTCCTGCCAGCATAACTCCCATCGTTTGAAGAGTAATAGGAACGGGAGTAAATGATAGGAAAATAGGAGGAACAAGCCCTAGCGCTCCCATTACAGCCGTAAATAAAGCAACGTATGTCATATCTTTTGTTTTCATCGTAAACCTCCTTTATGTATGATAAAACATGATTATCTTATCTTATTAAACTTAAATTAGTCAACTTTATATTTTTATAAGTTTACATTTTTCTTTTCTCAAATCTACATTTACGGTACACTAAAAGTAAAATAAAAAGGGAGTTTACGAAGTAATGAAACGAATTGAAGAACTAATTTTTAATCAGTGCCAACAAACGCCTGATGGACTGGCACTATCGGATTCTATTAGTAAGCTAAGCTACAGTCAAATGTGGGATTGTGTATGCAAAGCTGAAAAACAGCTGCAAGAAAAAGGGATGAAAGAAGGAGAGCTCGTTGCGTTAAGCATGCCAAACAATGTAGAAGCTATTGTGTCGTTTTTAGCGATTTTAAAAGCCGGCGGAGTGGTGATGCTTTTACACAATGAGTTAACAGACGCTGAAATCGATACTTATTTTTCGATTCAATCTCCGAATTGGCTATGGGAAACTTCTTCTTTAACTAACATAACAAAAGAAAGACCTCTGCTGCCCGTAAGGCAAGGGAATGCACTGTCCGATCTATTTTTATTTGGATTTACCTCCGGGTCAACAGGAAGGCCTAAAGGGTTTGTAAAATCGCATCATTCTTGGTCTTCATCGTTTCAAGAATGGTCAGACATATTTTCTTTAAAGCAACACGACAAAGTGCTTGTTCCTTTACATATCTCGTATTCCGCGCAGCTTTACCCAGTTTTACATGCGCTTTGCAGCGGCATGCACGCTGTTATTTTAGAAGCGTTTACACCTTCTGCTGTTTTTAAGAAGGAAGCTAGCTGCATGTCTGTTACACCAGCATTAATTTCTCCTTTGCTTCGTTACGTACAAAGCAGACCGAAAGAGAAACGACTTATGCCAAAGACCGTGATTTCAGTAGGCAATAAATTATCGCCTTCCGTTCGAAAGAAATTTTCACAAGCGTTTCCTGTTGCCTCTCTTTATGAATATTACGGATCTTCCGAAATGGGATTTGTTACGGTGCTTTCACCACATACAGCTGAAACGATGCCTAATACGGTAGGCTATCCTGTTAACAGTGTAGACGTTTTAATCCTGAATAAGCGTGGAAAAGAAGTAGAAAAAGGAGACAAAGGGACACTATTTGTAAAAACAAATCAAGCATTTGAAGGGTTTGTTAATGACAGCGAAGAAACGAACCGCTCATTTTTTAATGGATATGTTACGTCGCACGATATTGCGGTTCAGCTTCAAGACGGAAGCATTACCATAGTAGGAAGAGACAAAAACGTGATTAAAAGCAGCGGGAGCTTAGTGTATGCTGAAGAAATCGAAGAGTTGCTTTTACAAATACCGGGCGTTAGCGAAGCAGCCGTTTTTAGCGTAGTAGATACTGAACGTTCAGAAGTCGTAGGTGCAGCAATTGTTTTAGAGAACATTTCTCTTTCTGATGTGAGACAAGCGCTGACAAAACGAGTATCTGCTTATAAAATCCCGCGCGTATGGAGAATTTTAAAGTCCTTTCCGCGAATGAAAAATGGTAAAATTGACAAAGCAACGATATACAGCTACTTTACAGAGAAAGAAGGGAAGACATATGATTTCATTTGAACCCATTACAGCTGACACCATGTATATTGTTTCAGAGGTTATTAATTCAAACGAAGCCTATAATGTGTTAGAGAACGGCAAAAAAGAGCGGAGTGAAGAAGAGCTTTTTAAAGAATATATGAATGAAAAAACGGACAGTTACTTTATAAAAGCCGACGATACATACGTAGGGGTTATCGATTACATGAAACAGAATCCTAACGATGACCATCCATGGATCGGAGCTTTTATCATTCATAGCGCTTATCACAATTTTAGTTTCGGAACGCAGGCGTATCTAGCATTTGAAGACAAGCTAAAAGAAGAAGGAGTTTCCGTTCTTCGCCTTGGCGTTCTGTCTCAAAACCCTAGAGCCAAGCTGTTTTGGGAGCACCTTGGTTTTACACAGTATGCCACTAAGCCGCTGCATCATAATCAAGTGAACTGCTTAGAAAAAGAATTGTAAAAAAAATCCGTGGGTTTATCCGCGGATTTTTTACTGTGCATTAAACGTTCGAAAGAAAAAAATATAGTAACTAATTTATTATTATCGGAGCCTTATGCTCCTGTTGAAGACAACGTAAGCCTTCTATTTGACGCGACTTGAAGTAACCTAACTGATTGTCATAGAAATTTATGTCTTCAATGCGTTCGTTGCCTATGAAATTGTAACAATTCCTTATATATAAGTAACTTTAAATGTAGGTCGAAAATTACTTTATTCATATATTTTGCTAATGCACTTAAAAAAACATTAAGAAATCAAGGGTGTATAAAAAGCTGCATACTCCGTAAAAAGAACCCTCGGTGGAACCGGGGGGGACTGACTCCCGTTCTGCGACAAGGGTTCTTTTTTTGTGGTGGATGCCGTTAATTTATCTTATGTAAACTATAAAAGCAATACGCTCTTTAGTATTCGAAATTTTAAATTGTGCAAACTACCCAAGACGCTGTGAGGTATCTGCTACTAAAACCATATTTTCCAACAGAACAATCTACTGTACAGGAGCAGTAGGTTGTTCTGTCTTATAGCTATATATTTCTATACTTGTTTAGTTAACATAGAACTTTTTCCGGCTCCAATTTCGCCCGATATCAATAGGATTTCTAAATTGGCAAAATCCCATGACACGGGGTTTCCATAGATATCTTGACCAACGCAGACTCGGAGCTCTATTTTTTCAATATGAGGGTGAATGGCTTCATATCTATAATGGAGCATCTTAGTTACTCTTTTTAGATAGGTTTAACTCTTCAGTTTTAGGTTTTTTCCATAGTATAGTGATGGCTAAACCAATGATAATGACAACCGTACTGAAATAGTAGGGATAATTAATATTAATATCAAATAAAATGCCACCTAAGATGGGGCTAAATACGTTGGCTAGGGAAGTGAAAAAAGAGTTCATTCCTCCAACAAAACCTTGTTCGTTGCCCGCGATGCGTGATAAGTACATTGTTACGGCTGGGCGAATGAGATCCGCACCTATAAATACGGTAAAGGTGACTATCATAACCGTCCAGTACGAGCTCACTAATGTCATTGTAAAAACTAAAATCGCAGATAATACCAATGACCAACGAACCATATTAATTTCACCCAGATGCTTTACTAACGGTTCGAATAATACAACCTGAAATATTGCACCTATAATGGCACCGCCTGTGATTGAAATAGCAATGTCCAATGGACTAAACGCGAATTTATGATCAACGTATAAACTAAAGAATGACTCAAATGCTGTTAACCCAAATGTCGATACAAAAATGACTACAAAAGCAATAAAGAACATAGGCATGAATATCTTTTTCAAGCCACGCTTCTTCTCTATTAGTCGCTCAACTTCTACTTCCTCTTGAGAAGACACTGGTTCTTTTAAAAGCATAACAGATAAGATTGCAGCAACAAATCCAAGAACTGAAGCTGAGTAAAAGGGTACTCGCGTGCCAATCTCAGCTAAGAAGCCACCGACGCCTGGCCCGATAATTAGCCCAGTGGTAATAGCTGCCGACATATATCCTAGCATCTTTGGACGTGTTTCCAATGTTGTTATATCTGCAATAAAAGCTGTCACAGCAGGCATAATACAAGCGCCACTGACACCACCTAAAATCCGCGATATGAATAATAACTCAATTGTTTTCCCCATTCCAAATAATAATTCTGATACACTGAAAATAAATAACCCTATTACTATCATGATTTTACGACCGAATTTATCAGCTGCTTTCCCTGCAAATGGTGAAATAATTAATTGTGTTAAGGCAAATACTGCTGTTAAGTAGCCAACTGTTGTACCACTAATGCTTAATTCATTCATAATGCTCGGTAATACAGGTATTACTAAGCCAATTCCTAAGAAAACAATAAATATGTTTATAAGTAAGAGATACAGCGTACTTCTTCTTGTCTTACTCATATGTAAACCTCCGTTTATATAATTTGCTATGCAAAAGCTTATATAGCTCGACGTACTTTCCGTGCCATATGATAAAGCGTTTGCTTATGATAGTATGAAGTATGGAGTTAGTCTATAGTCAAGAGGAGTTTTTAACTTGGAGAGAAAAAATACTAAAACTTTAACTACAGGGGAATTTGCTAGCTATGTGGGAGTGAAAAAAGATACATTATTTTATTATGATAAAATTAATCTTTTCAAACCTGCAGGTAAACTTTCAAATGGTTATCGCTATTATACCTATGATCAAATCAAATCATTCTCTACACTCCAGTCTCTTCGGAAAATGGGTGTGTCAATTGAAGAGTTAAAAGAATACCTTAGTTCCCAAAACACCCATAAATTTATTCAAATGGCAAATCAGCAAACCGTTATAGTAGAAAAAGAAATTGAAAAACTGCTTCAAATTCAACGTTTCTTTAAGCAGATTATTTCAACGGAAGAGGAACTAAAAGGTGTCGAATTTGAAAAAGTTTATGTCCAAAAAACTGAGAAAAAGTACATTCTTCTAAGTAATGAAACTTCAAATGAGGGCATGAATACTGTAGAAGAATGGTCACAGCAATATAATCATTTTGGAAAACAGATAGGTTTGCAAGTTCCCGTTCCTATTGGATCTTTACTAACAAAAGATACCCTAATTCAAGAGAGGTTTGACAGGGTTGATTATTTATTTTCTTATAGTGAGTTGGATACAAGACAATCCAGGCCAGAAGGTCTTTATGCCATTTATTATCATCAAGGACCTTATAAAAATATTGTGTCTTCTTACCTCTATCTAACTAATTTTATTAAGACAGAAGGCTATTCTATTGTAGGTGACGCGTATGAAGAGTACTTGTACGATTCAATGAAAACTATTAACGAAGAAGAATACCTTACTAAAATTAGCATACAGGTGAAGGAAAATTTAAAGGAACAGTAAAATTTATTTTTTAATCTTGTACTTATAGTTGCACAAAAGGGCTACTTTCTATGAAATAGTACAAAAAATCCCTCATAGAAAAAGGAAGAATGGACTCCATTCTTCCTTCAAAATAAAAAAGAAGTTACCCCTTAACTTCTTTTTTATTTTAATATGCGTATGTAATTAATATTACAAGGAATAGCAGGGACCAAACAGTCCCAAAAACCATGAATGAGACCCGCATACGTTTTTCTGCTGAAATCTTAAATAGTTTTTCAATGATAACAAAGACGAGTTCAAGTATCCATATGTCAAGAGGCGAACTAATTTCATCTTTCATCATATGGACGTTTCCATCCCGCATAAATAATAAAAAACCCTACCAAAATCATGCAACAAATAAATACAACTGCGATTCAAGTCCTGCTTTCTTTTATAGTCTAAAGACCACCTAAATACTCTTTTTCATTCCATAATCGTGACATTCTCGTAAGAAAACGCCACTTTTTACAGAGCTTTTGAAGCAAGCTGAGTTGCAGTTATCGCACCGGCCACTAACCTTATCCGGAAATTCAGCATAGTCATAAACTTTATCAAAATCGATTTCTTGCTCCTTTATTTCTTCCAAGTTAATCACTCTTTTCTATTTGGCTTTTATTAGACTAACACAAGTACATCCGGATAAAAGGATTTTGCTAAAATTTTCATCTTCCCTCATTTTAATTCAATATATTTCCATGATTAAACTAGTTGATTAATTAACCTTCCAGTATATATAATTAATTAAAGAATGCTAATTAGCCTCTATAAAGGGTTAAGTTATACTTAACTAAGTCGATAGAAAGACATTAATAACAAAGATAATCAATTGTAAAAATTCAGCGGAGTAAGAAAGGGGATACATCTATGAAGAAAAAAGTGACTTATTTTTTCATTGGTCTCGTTGCAATAATCATGGTAAGTTTTCTTGGTTTCTTTACATGGTCACAACAAACGTATGAACCATCTCAAAAGCTTTATACACTCATGAATAAAAAGGACATTAAGTATGAAAAAGATTGGGTTATTTTCAACTCAAAAAATAATAATCAAGTGGGAATTGTTTTGTATCCTGGGGCAAAAGTAGAACCGGAAGCGTACAGCTACTTCGGTAAACAATTAGCAAAGCAAGGTTATTTAGTGGCTATACCTAATGTGAACTTTAACTTTGCATTATTTGACTCTAACAAAGCACAGGAGATAATAAATACCCACTCCTCTATCCAAAAATGGGTCGTAGGTGGTCATTCATTAGGAGGAGTTACTGCATCTAAGTTTGCTTATAATCACCCTAAAGAAATTGATGGGGTGTTCTTTTTAGGTTCTTATCCAGATGAAGGAACTGATTTCTCAAATAAGAACCTTCCTATACTTTCAATTTATGGTGAAAAAGATGGTTTATCAACTGTAGAAAAAATTGAAGATACAAAGCACTTATTATCCCAAAAAACAACCATGCATGAAATAAAAGGTGGTAACCATGGTCAATTTGGCATTTATGGAGCACAGAAGGGTGACTCTAAACCATCTATATCTGTAAAGAAACAACAGGACGAAATGGTTAGTGTTACTTCAACATGGCTAAAAGAAAATATTAACTAATTAACGGTTTTTTATAAGAAAATTTTATTGAAGGGTGACTTTTATGAGTTCAATAGATCTTTTAATCAAAGCCTTAAGAGCAAAAAACATTCCAGTTCAAAAGGTAAAAGTGAAAAATAGTACGCGCGATGAGTGGAAGAGTTGCCGATTACTCGATGAACAAAATCAATGGTTGAATGTGACATCAAAATAAATTATGAGACTGAGCTCTAAGTGTTCGTTTAAATAATTAAGGGGGAAAAAAGTGATTGATACAATACTCTATTTTCTGTTTAGTATTTGCTATTTAACGTTGCTGATTTTAAGCATAAAGCTTATTAAAAAAAGAAATGTATCCTTTTATATGGTATTTCTACCTCTTGTAATAGTTGGTTTGATTTACGATAATATCATTATTTCTCTGGGATCATTTATTGGGGAAGGTAATGTACTCCTTCTTCTTAGTATGTTTCGCTTTTGGTTCCATGCTTTATTCACGCCTACTCTTTTACTTTTTGCTTATGGAGTAGCTAAACAATCTAGCCTTCAATGGGCTAACAAATTTATATTTAAAATTATCTTCCTAATGAGTACACTTGCTCTTATTAGTTATGAGATTATACAAACGATTAATAAAAATCCGGAGATACTACGCGAGTATGGCATTGTTCGATATACTTTTGTAGGAGCCTCTGGCCCACCTTTGATGGTTATTATCGTGGCATTCATTTTACTTGTTGTTGGAGTTTCTCTCTACCGCAAAACACGATGGAGTATAATGATGATTGGAGTAGCTCTTATGGTTGTAGGAAGTGCTATACCCATTAACCTTCCAAGTACAGCTATAATAAACATCTTTGAGCTATTCTTTATTTGTTCTTTATTTTTAACTCAGCGTTATGTTACTTTTTCAATACATGATAAAGATTAAACCAATGCCTTTTATTCTTATAAGATACTCCACGTAACAAAATCTTTATACTGCTTAGGTAACAGAGTAACAATTCTTTAGATACTGTGTAGGTACTGTTGGGAGCTTACCTGTCCAATCGAAAAATAAAAAAGAAATCCTACTGCATTAGAAAATGGGTGAATGATAATACAATATATTCATATCAGTGTTACATCGTTATTCTCTTGATTGTATTACTTTATTTAACGATACCGTACCGAACAATTTCTACTTCTACTTTTGATTCAAATTTTACGTTTCTAAAATAGCTTGCTTTATCTTTTTTTAACCAGGACCCATGGTGAAAAGCAATTAGTCTCCCAAAAGCATCACAATTAGCTTCTTGCAATTTGTGGACTACTTCTTCTGCTTCATTAGTGAATTTTTTTGATAGTTCTTTATTTAGTTGATTAAGTTTCTTAGGTACATTTCCTATAGGAAATTCTTCTACTGCTAATTCTAAATGTAGGTTTAGATTAACAAAAACATTTCCATCTTTGTCCATAGAGACATTTAGTTTTCGTTTCATATTATTAACATTCAGAGAAATAAAATTTGTCATCTTAGACTTATTATTATTTATATTTTTTGTAAAACGTGCGTATTTTCCTCTCTTATTATTTAATAAAAGAAAAAGTGTGTATTCTCCTTGGGATAGAGTTCCTGTTAATTTTCTGTCATTAAATAATGCTAGACCTTCCACGTCAATAGTTGTACCATTATTGCCTATTTTTAATAAGGGAAGAGCAATATCTTCACCTGGATCAAGTATCTCTGAAGCGAGGGTCTGTATGGTTTCATCAGGAATGGTTGTATTTGTTTCAGTACTTTGTATTAAATTTAAGATGTTTTGGCTAATACTCGACTCTAATTGAGGTTTAATATTGAGTATATCTACTGCTGCTCCTTTTACTACTGCCAATTTGGCACTCATAGAACTACGTGGATCACGCAAAATTACATCTAAAGATGGATAAATATCACCTTTTGCAAATTGTTCACCGAATAATATAAGCTTATTTTTCGAAGCATCTAAATTACCAGGTATTTCTGTATTTAATTTCATACGTCCTTCTCTAGGCGTATTGGCAATTGTAGACAAAGTTTGACTATTACTAGCTATGGTCTCTTGCCCTGATGTCAATGAGTTGCTATAAATATCGGGTATTGAAATTCCAAATAAAAATTTGTCTTCATCAGTCCGATCAAAAGTTATAGTTTGTATTAGGATAGCATTTTTCATTAAATTTTGATCCCAGCACCCTGTTGTTAACAGTAAACATACACTGATTGTAACTAATGTTTTAACCTTCATACACTGCGATCTCCTGGTCTTTTTTTAGCAAAGAAAAACGAAAATAAGAATAAAAATAGTGGTATGACCACGATAAATCCTAAGTGTGCTGGTTCTAAAATCTTATTGAATTTTTGAAGGTCAGTTTCATTTCTAGGAAGAAGAGTGATTATGAAAACAATCCCCGCAGTATATGGAAGAAACCCAGCGTGATTGGCACGTCCAAAAAAGTACTTAAAACCATTAGAGGCAAGAAAAATCCAGCTCGCGATAGATGTAACAACAGATATAATCCAGATGGATAAAAAAACAAATCAATTCGTTCAACAATCTGAAAGGAATAGGATTTAATCATATACAATAACGGTTGGGGAGTAAGATAGAGATCTTGCCTAGTTTCAAAAATTCCAGTTGTTTAACTTTCTTTTACGTATCTTTTGTAATGTCAGGGAGATTGTCAAGTGAATTAAAATTGTTTATCTGTAAGTTTAATTACATTAGCTTGAAAGCTTTATAGCTATATAACTTTTACATTCGAAACTATGTTAAAAATAAGTTGAATGAATGCTCAATAATCTATGGCTATGCTATATTGTATACACAATTCTGGGGCACTTACCTTTTAGATAGGATAGCTAAGTCCAGTGATCAAATTGGCTGTTTGGAAGGTGTTTGGAAGGTGTCTAAAAGAATAAAATAAAGCAGTAGCATAGCTATATAACCCTATTCCATTTGAAGAAAAAATTCAGCAAGGAAAAAAGTAACAGGATTAGTGGTCCTTAGTTGGGGGTAAAGTCAACTAACTATTTCAAAGGGAGAGAATGATGTATGAGCATTCTATGGACACTAATTGTAGGTGGAATTATTGGATGGCTTGCTGGTTTAATTACAGGGCGCGACATTCCTGGAGGGATTATTGGTAATATTATCGCTGGTTTTATCGGTTCATGGTTAGGTGGTCTTATTTTAGGAAGTTGGGGACCTGTTATCGGTGGTTTTGCCATCATCCCAGCAATTATCGGATCTGTCGTTTTAGTACTTATTGTAAGCTTCATTTTGCGAAAAATGGGCCAAAACAAAAATCATGGCCGTCATGCAAAATAACGTAACAAATATAAAGTGGAGGGACTAAAGATGAGAGAGGAAAGTAAGTATGTGTTAGCTGGTTTTGTTGAAGACGATCAATTTGAATTAGAATCTTACATTACTTATTTGTTCGATCAAATTAATCATGATAACGAAATTCTGTTAGAAACTTAATGACAAACCAAATATTTTATTATAAAAAAAAAAAGAAAAGAATAATAAATCACAATATAACATAAGCGACCTTAGTAACTTTGGTTACGATACATAGGGTCGTTTATTGTTATGAAGAATGTTTAAGGTATTATTATTCATAGGAAAGGCTCAAAGGGTATTAATCACTTTAACTACGGCTTTAGTAAAAAACAATTGGTCCTATACGTTGATTAAAGTCCTTTCGAAGTGCCAAACGAAGGGGTGTACATATGATTAAAAAAGACACATCCCCTGTTGGGGCATACCTGTCCACTATCAAATAGAATTTATCTACCTTGATAAGCTAACCATTTAGTAAATCATTTTATAATAAAGGAGATGGAAGTGTGTTTGGATTCAGTGATATGCCTAAGTTCTTGTTTTCTTTCTTACTTGTACTACCACTTGTATCTCTTGTTCACCAATTGGGGCATTCTATCATGGCGATCTTTTTCGGAGGGAGAGTGGATTTTACCATTGGAAAAGGAAAAACGATTTTCAAATGGAAGAAAGTTAAAATAAAATCCGTTTACTTTTTGGATTCCTTTTGTGTATATGAAAAACTAAAATATGACAACCGATTTACCCATGCTTGTGTCTATGCTGGAGGTGCCATTGCTAATTTAGCTTCTATTTTCCTTATAAATGGTTTAGTTATGGATGACATCCTTTCAACAAGTCTCTTTTCTTACCAGTTTGTCTATTTTTCTGTTTATTATATTGTATTCTCGCTATTGCCTATTAAATTTACAGAAACAACTTCAAGCGATGGACGTGCTATTTACGATGCATTGAGGTATGGAAAAATAACATGTAACCCTGATTAATAAGGCTGAAATAATGATGGAGATTGAAAAATCAACAAAGCTACATATTATTTCGTTTGCGCAATAAGTTAGACAGTAAAAATAAAACTACTATAAATAATGTAGTTAATTTAGCAATTAGTATAGATGTTGATGATAATTGATAACAAAAAACCTTGTACTCCTTTCCGGTAGAAGGTCATTTGCATGACGGAAATGTCATTATATACCATACGAGAAAGTTAACATATACCTTCTAAAGTAAAACATAATGAGCAACAGTGGCAGCGTGAAGGATTGTATATTTCAGATTTTAAAAATAAGTAAATAAAATTATATAAAAAAGAGAAGGGCTTTAATCTTCTCTTTTCCTACAACATCAATGATTGAGCTTTGCTAAAAAGGCCTTATACTGGATCAAGATATAAGGCTTTTTCTAATGTCATTCATTGTAGTTTATTAATTACAATTTATAATTTATATATAATTACCGATTCTTAAGCATCTTGTCGTTATAACCAAACAGCCATGTCAGAATAAATGATACAGCAAAGGCAATCAAATTAACGAAAATATAGATAAAAATCTGATTATTCAAGTACAATAATAATCCTGGAATAGCTGTAACAGACATTCCTGTTGCTTTTAGATGAAAAATCGAGGCTAAGAATCCCCCTACTGCTCCTCCTATAAGGCCCATTATAAAGGGTTTAAAGAACCTTAGGTTTACTCCAAATATAGCCGGTTCTGTAATTCCTAAAAAGGCTGAAAATGCTGATGGGAATGCTAATGCTTTCACTTTTTTATTTTTAGATTTCAATCCAACTGCTAGCGTTGCAGCCCCTTGAGCTACGATTGCGCTAGTAATTAATGGATTGAATGGATTAAATTTTGTATCAGCTAATAATTGAATTTCAAGTAAATTAAATATATGATGAACGCCAGTAATTACAACAACTTGTTGTAGGCCACCAATAATAATACCAGCTAAACCAAACGGTAAATCTAAAATTGCTTTTGTGCCTGTTAGAATTATGTTTTCTAATGAATGAAAGACTGGTCCGATAGCGAAGAGACCTAATGTAATCATGATCAATAATGTTAGAAATGGCGTGAGTATTAAATCAATTGAATCGGGCACTTTTTTACGAATCCAACGCTCTAATTTTGCCCCTAAAAGACCTACAAAGAAAGCTGGTAAAACAGAACCCTGATACCCTACAACTGGAATAAATCCAAAGAAGTGAATAGGATGTGCGTCTCCTGAACCTACTGCATATGCGTTTGGAAGTGCTGGATTTACTAACATTAATCCCAAGACAATTCCTAGAACAGGGCTTCCACCAAATACTTTAAAGGCTGACCATGCAATTAATGCTGGTAAGAATGCAAAAGCTGTATCTGTAACAACTTGTGTAAACATTATGAAGTTTTCAGGGATATCATTGGGTGTATAACCCAACCAATTTAACACTGCTTCTTGAGTTAGTACCCCACGTAAACCCATAAATAATCCGGTTGCAACAAGAACTGGAATAATTGGAACGAAAACGTCACCAAAGGTTCGGATAGCTCGTTGAAAAGCGTTTCCTTGTTTCTTAGCTTCTGCTTTTACTTCAGATGTAGACGTGCCTTTAATACCCAACTCATTCACTGCTTCATATACTTTATTAACAGTTCCTGTACCAAAAATAATTTGGTATTGTCCGGAATTATAAAATGCACCTTTTACTTTCTCTATATTTTCGACTGCTTCTTGATTTACTTTTGTTTGATCATGTACCATAATACGCAATCTTGTTGCACAGTGAGCAAATGATGAAATATTTTCTCTTCCACCTATTGCCTCAACTACTTTGCTAGCTATGTCTTTGTAACCATTTTCCACTTGATGATAACACCCCTTTGGTGATGATAATATAATGAAACTGTAATAAGAAAAAAACTAATATTTCTGATTCGATCGTGACTATATTTCTTGCTATCTATAAAAGATATAGCCCAAACAAATAGGAACCGGTTCCAAAAAACTAAAAAAACAGCATATATATAATTAAATGTTTCCTTTCATAGGAGCCAATTTCGTTAAATAAGAAGGTAACTTGGAACCGGTTTCTTTCGCTTATTATAGTTTATGAAATAAGAAAATGTCAACGCTTTCTTTTATTAGTCAGGGATTCTAAATTCCAGATCTTTAAAAACAAACATAGCTATATAAAAAAGAAGGTACTTGAAGGGCGTCATTACGCATATAAAGCTTGTATTAACGCGGTAATGTTACTGAATTAGCTACTGATTAGGTAACTAAGTCGAAATTCTTTAGATACTATGTAGCTACTGCAGTAAGCTAGCCTATCCACTCAAAAAATAATAAAGATTTTATTTAACTGCAACTAAATATTTAAAGAAGGATTTATTATACTGTTATTGAATCTATACAGGACGGTTTATTTCAAATCTCAATTGCAGAGAGGGGAAATGATAATGGCCACTGGAAGAGAACGGGCGGCACGGAGTATTTTGGGTCAATCAGGATTGAGGAATAGCAATCCAGACAACGCTACGTTTGATGAAAAAGGAACAAAGCCTCGCACCTCAAATTTTGAAAGAGTTGCGACTCCTCGTGAGGGTTCTACTCGAATAGCAAGGATGGCAGAAGAATATAGAGCTGAATATAAAAGAGTAAAAAGAAGAGAACAGTTTTTGCAAGACACAATAGATTTATTAAGTGATTGTAATAACAAGCAGTCCGTTAGAGAGTTAAAGGAATTAATTAATTTAGCAAAAGAGCGATTAATAATGTATCAAGGTAAATAGAAATTATTCCTTTTTTTATTACTGATATAGTATAACACTAATACGTTCACATACACATTTGTGTAAGTGCATTTTTGCTAGGAGAGAGTAGCCATTATATGATGGTTGCTCTTTTCGTTTTTAAGGAGATATTATTAAATGAGAGATTGGTTTAGGGTATTCACTCTGAGAGATGGTTCAAAGAGAGAAATTAGAATTAATTAAGACAAATATGAGCTTTTTCTACAAATTGTACAAATGTACAACTTATTATAAGGGAATTGTTTACTATTTATTTAACGTTATAGAGTTTCCATATTCTTAACTCAGCGTTATGTTACTTTTCCAATACATAATAAAGATTAAATCAATTCCTTTTATTCTTATGAGATACTCCACTTAACAAAATCTTCATTTCAAAATATAAGTATATATATCCAATTTTAAAAAGGAAAAAGAAGAATGGATATCCATTCTTCCTTCAGCCATCATTTTATAAAATTGTATTAGAAACGCCCGCCGCCAAGTTGTTGCTCAGCCATTTGTACAAGACGCTTAGTGATTTCGCCACCTACTGATCCGTTTGCACGTGCAGTTGTGTCAGCACCAAGGTTTACACCAAATTCGCTCGCGATTTCATATTTCATTTGATCGATTGCTTGTTCAGCACCGTATACTAATAATTCGTTGTTGTTGCTGCTTTTGCTGTTTGCCATGTTGTGTCACCTCCTTGTTTCTTTTAAGTTTCCTATTATAGGAGGAGTGCATTCATGGTAAATAAAGGATGTATCATTCCCTTAACTGCTTCCTATACTAATTCGTAGAAACAAATGACACTTTAAAAAGTGGGATTAGATGTATCATTTCCTTGTCATGAAAATTAAACATTTGCCATGTTTGAAAAAAGAGCCGTATCTAAAAGATACGGCTTTTTTATATTTATTGATGGCGAAGCTTTTGTTTTCTTCTATTTTTACCATATAGATAATTGCCTTTGAATTAAGCAAAATGAAAAATCGATTAAAAAAAGCGAAAAGCAAAATAAACTGATCAAAATATTCCTATATTAAATAAATTGGATATGTAACAAAGCAAATTTTATTTGTTATGAAAGAAGTGAAAGGACTTGAGGATTAAGCACATCCTCATTCTATTGGAAATAAGAAGATATTAAGTGAATTAGTTAGGAGTAGATTTTAGAAACTGATCGATTTATCTCTGTAACTGTTGGATTTGTTTTCCTCTTGTTTTAGTCATATTGTTAATAGTAATATTATAACTATGGAAAATAAAATTAAAAAATCACCTCTTGCTCTAGCTATACTTTGCCTCCTCATTGAAGAGCCTATGCATCCATATCGTATGCAACAGCTTATCAAAGAGAGAGGAAAGGATGAAGTTATTAACGTTCGTTATCGAAATAGCATCTATCAGACCATTGATCGTTTGCATCGCGATAGAGCGATTGTCATTCAAGAGAAAAAGCAGAACGAAGGGAGACCAGATTTAATTGTTTATGAAGTAACGGAAGAAGGGAGAGAAGCTGCGTACGAGTGGATAAGAGAAATGCTTTCTACCCCCAAAAAGGAATTCTTAGAATTTCCAGCTGCTATTTCCTTTCTTGCTCTTTTAACACCGGAAGACGTAAAAGAGCAACTACAAAAAAGAGTGCTTGCTTTAGAGAAAACATTAGCTTACGTAGATAAGCAGATGGAAATAGCGACAAGTAGGGGCATTCCACGTTTGTTTTTACTTGAGGTGGAATATCAGCGAACTATGTCACTTGCTGAGTTAAAATGGATCCAAGCTACTATCAACGATATACAAGGAGAAAAATTAAAATGGGATTGGGAATGGTTACGCGAGATATCGTTATATCTTACCTCTAAAGAAGAATCAATGGACTAACCCTTCCTAATGCTTATTGAATTATTTATAATTTACACAATTTCAGAATTTATTATGGTACAAAAGGAGAAAAATGATTAAATATGAATGCAAAACAAGGTAATTTAAAGCTAGTGCTGGCAGGTCTTTTGCTAGCAATTTTAATGGCGTCTATGGACAACACGATTGTCGCTACTGCTATGGGAACTATAGTCGGAGAGCTTGGCGGTCTTGATAAGTTTGTATGGGTTACATCAGCTTATATGGTTGCTGAAATGGCAGGTATGCCAATATTCGGTAAGCTTTCCGATATGTTTGGACGTAAAATGTTTTTTATTTTTGGACTCATCGTCTTTCTAGTTGGATCAATTCTTTGTGGTACGGCAGAAAGTATTATACAACTTAGTATCTACCGAGCAATTCAAGGGATTGGCGGTGGAGCACTTATCCCAATTGCTTTTACTATTATGTTTGATACGGTGCCTGTTGAGCAGCGTGGTAAACTAGGTGGTTTATTTGGAGCAGTTTTTGGTTTATCGAGTATTTTCGGGCCCTTGTTAGGTGCTTATATTACAGATTACATCAACTGGCACTGGGTATTTTATGTGAATATTCCTTTGGGACTTCTAGCATTATCATTTATCGTATTTTTCTACAAGGAATCACCCGTGCATACCAAACAAAAAATTGATTGGTGGGGTGCTGTAACTCTGGTTGGCTCTATTGTCAGCTTAATGTTTGCCTTAGAGCTTGGCGGTAATAAATATGAGTGGAGTTCTGGAGAAATCTTAGGTTTATTCATTGCTTTTGTCGTATTATTTATTGCTTTTATTTTAATTGAAAGAAAAGTAAAAGATCCTATTATATCTTTTCAAATGTTCAAAGTTCGTTTATTTACTACAAGTAACCTCTTGGGTCTTTTTAGTGGGATGGCATTCATCACGGCTTCAGTTTATATCCCTATCTATATCCAAGGTGTGCTTGGAGGAACAGCTACTAACTCAGGTCTTGTACTGCTTCCGATGATGTTAGGCTCTGTCGTTTCAGCCACAACCGGCGGTTTTCTAATGAATAAATTAAGGTATCGTAGCATTATGATTGTCGTTACAATTATTCTAGGAGCAGGTGTATTCTTACTAACAACGTTGAGTCCTGATACAAGTCGTTTCTTAGTTACAATCTATATGATTCTTACAGGACTAGGAATTGGAGCAACATTCTCAGTTCTCAGTAACGCAGCAATTCATCATTTTGAGCCGGCACAAAGAGGGTCTGTGAATTCGACTTTTTCTTTTATTCGCTCATTAGGCATGACGCTTGGTATTACCATTTTTGGAATCATTCAACGAGACGAGTTCTCTTCTAAACTTAAGGAGATTTTTGCAGGACAAGATCAAATGGTCAACAATCCAACATTTAACGATCCTCGCGTAATTCTTGCGCCGGAGGCTCGTGCTCATATCCCAGCACCTGTGTTAGATAAAATTGTAGGAGTTCTTTCTTCTTCTATCGCCCATACCTTTATGTGGGCGCTTATTCCTACGGTGCTTGCATTTGTGGCCGCTCTAATAATGAGCAAAGAACAACTGAAAACATCTCTAGAAAATGAAATGTCCAATAAGAAAATCGAGATAAACAAATAGAGTAGTTTGATTATAATCATAATTAATAATCTTTTAGATATTCCAAATAAAAAGAGAAGTTACCAGGGGTAACTTCTCTTTTTATTCTAATATGCGTGTGCAAATAATACACAAAGAAAAAACAGGGATCAAACAGTCCTCAAAAACATAAATGAGATACGTATAATTTTTTCTGGCGAAATCTTAAATGATTTTTAATGATAACAAGGAGGGTTTCTACTATCCATATATCAGGAGCTGAGCTAATTTCATCGCATGGATGCTTCCATCCTCCATAGATAAAGATAAGTAAACACAACTACATTTACATAAAAAGGAGAAGGGTAAAAACCCTTCTCCTTTTACTATATAATCCTCTATACTTAGATACTCTTCTTCATGCCACATTCTCGGCATTCACGTAAGAAAACGCCGCCTTTTACAGAACTTTTGAGGTAAGATGAATTGCAGTTGTAGCATCTTCCACTGACCTTATCCGGAAATTCAGCATAGTCATACACTTTATCAAGATCTATTTCTTGCTGCTGTTTTTCTTCCATGTTGATCATTCTTTTCTAGTTGACTTTTATTAGATTACCACAAAAAGTGAAGGTGAAATTATTTTATGTAAAACGAACATCAATTAGCTCACTTAACCTCATTTTGTTAAACTTTTAATGATTTTCTCACTCTATTTTACATAAATTATCAAATTTGATTTTAGAAATTTATAATTTTTTTGTTGTTTTCTGTATGATTATGTAGTTCCTATTATAGATTAAAGCTATGTTCTTGTTAGAAGAAAATGAAAACGCTTAATTGTATCTATATTTTTATTAATTATACTCTGATGGAGGAATTTCTAATGGACAACTAACTATAGAGAAAAAATTGATTCCATATTATTAGTATTATATTACTTACAAATTTTCTACATAAAGGAGACAACTAACTATGAAACTAAAAAAAAACTTAGGAATAACCATTTTATCTGCTGCATTATTATTTTCAGGAATTGGCCTATCTGCTGATGCAACAACCAATAATGCCAAAACAGTCGTAAACCATTCGGAAAAAAAAGATTTGCCTAATATAAAAATTTTAGCTACTGGTGGTACAATTGCAGGTTCTTCTGATAGTGATACAGCTACAACTGGATATAAGGCAGGAGCTCTTGGTGTTGAAACGTTAATAAAGGCTGTTCCTCAGATGAAAAAACTAGCAGATGTTAGTGGAGAACAGATTGCAAATATCGGAAGTGAAAATATGGATAATTCAACTTTATTAAAGTTAGCAAAACGAATTAATACTTTATTAGCATCTAAGGATGTTGATGGAATTGTAGTGACACATGGAACAGACACTTTGGAAGAGACGGCCTACTTTCTAAATCTTGTAGTAAAAAGTGAAAAACCTGTTGTTATTGTTGGTTCAATGAGACCAGCTACGGCTATAAGCGCAGACGGTCCGTTAAACTTATACAATGCAGTGGAGATTGCTTCTAGTAAAGAAGCCCAAAATAAAGGGGTTTTAGTAACTCTGAATGACCGAATTGGTGCAGCTCGCTACATAACAAAAACAAATACAACAGCAACAGATACGTTTAAATCTCCTGAACAAGGATATGTTGGAGAAGTTGCTGGGGGTAAGGTATTGTTTTATAATGAACCCACTCGTAAACATACGACAAAATCAATTTTTAATGTTTCAAAACTTGATAAACTTCCTCAAGTAGACATTCTTTATACATACCAAAATGATAATAGATACCTTTATGATGCTGCTGTAAAAGCAGGGGCAAAAGGAATAGTAGTAGCAGGATCCGGAAATGGGTCAATGTCTGATGCAGCTTTATCAGGAGCTAAAGATGCTGTTAAAAAGGGGGTAATCATTACTAGATCTAGCCGTGCTGGTAATGGGACTGTGACTCATGAAGCTTCAGATGATAAAAATAAGTTTGTCACGTCTGATTCGTTGAATCCTCAGAAAGCGCGTATTCTCTTAATGCTTGCTCTAACTAAAACAAAAGATCCTAAAAAAATACAAGAATATTTTAATGAATATTAATAAGCAAAAAAGAGTCCTTTGCTATAAGTAGCAAAGGATTTTCAAATTTATTGAAATAGGGGAACATGCTATTAGTTTAGTTATTTTTATAGATTAATATACAGAAGGAGGTAAAAAATCTAACCTCTCACACATAGATACGATCATTTTCAAGTTAGCACTGTGTATAGAAAACCGATTCACTTCGTTTTTTTGTAGTTTGCTTGTTCTAATAAACTTGATATGTCTAAGAGAGGGGGTAACATGCCCACTTATACACGTCTCTTCCATCTTGGAACACCTTGCAACTATGACGTAAAAGTTGGCTATGCATAGTCCAAAAAAATATTAAATCTTATAAATACTTTATTTATCTTTTGTGTGTTTCCGTAGATTTCTGTTGTATTTTGTAGACGATATTATAGACTAGGCTTAACCTTACATTACAACAAAAAATGAATATCTTGTTTTAATGTAATAGGAAATGAAAGGGGTTACATCATGAAAAAATTCGGATTAGCTACACAGATTTTTATTGGTCTTGCGTTTGGGGTTGCGGTAGGTGCTGTTTTTTATGGAAATAGTACAGCGATGGCCATACTTCAACCTTTAGGGGATATTTTTCTTCACCTCATTAAAATGATTGTCATTCCTATCGTTGTATCCGCACTCATCGTATCTATAGCTGGCGTAGGTGATATTAAAAAGCTCGGCAAGCTAGGTGGAAAAACGATTCTTTATTTTGAAATCGTTACCACAATTGCACTTGCTATTGGTTTATTAGCTGCAAATATATTTCATCCAGGTACTGGTATAGATATGGGGAACCTTGAGAAAGGTGATATATCCAAATATGAAGAAACATCTAAAACAACGGAGAGTACAGGAATAGGAGATCAAATCGTTCATATTATCCCAACTAATATCTTTCAATCTCTAAGTGAGGGGAATTTATTAGCGATTATCTTTTTCTCAGTCTTATTTGGCTTAGGAGTTGCAGCAATTGGAGAAAAGGGTAAACCTGTTTTGAATTTCTTTGAGGGTGTATTAGAATCCATGTTTTGGATGACAAATTTGGTAATGAAATTTGCTCCATTTGGCGTATTTGCTTTAATTGGTTTGAATGTGGCGAAGTTTGGAATCGGTTCATTGATTCCTTTAGGAAAGTTAGTACTCGTTATATATCTGACCATGATTTTCTTTGTTTTTGTAGTATTAGGTATTATTGCAAAGATGGCTGGAACTAATGTTTTAGTCCTTATAAAAATCTTAAAAGATGAGTTAATTTTAGCGTTTACAACCGCAAGCTCTGAAGCAGTATTGCCAAGGTTAATGACTAAAATGGAGAACTTTGGTTGTCCGAAAGCTGTCACATCATTTGTTATTCCGACAGGATATACCTTTAACCTTGATGGATCATCCATTTACCAAGCCATTGCTGCCCTTTTTATTGCACAAATGTATGGCATTCATTTATCTTTCGTAGAACAAATTACACTTTTACTTGTGTTGATGTTGACTTCTAAGGGAATGGCAGGAGTTGCGGGAGCCTCATTTGTTGTTGTATTAACAACACTGGGATCAATGGGATTACCTCTAGAAGGTATGGCATTCATTGCTGGTATTGATCGTATTTTAGATATGCTTCGTACATCTGTCAACGTAGTAGGTAACGCATTAGCTGCTATTGTGATGTCTAAGTGGGAAGGCGGATTCGACAAAGAAAAAGCAAAGCATTATACAGATTCTATTAGAAAATCGGACGTAGCATAAAAAAATTTCTTTTTATGTAAAGAAGGAGATCAATGTTATGACAAATATAGAAATACCAGAAAAACAAAATGTAAGAATTGAAAAAGATTTCCTAGGAACAAAAGAAGTTCCTACTTATGCTTATTATGGGATTCAAACTTTACGTGCAGTTGAAAACTTTCCAATAACAGGATATCAAATTCACCCAGAGCTTATTAAAGCATTAGGAATCGTTAAAAAGGCTGCTGCTCTTGCTAATATGGAAACAAAAAGGTTATATGATGGGTTGGGTAATGCAATTATTGAAGCAGCAGACGAGGTTATTGAAGGGAAAAGAAACAATCAATTTATTGTTGATCCAATACAGGGTGGTGCGGGGACCTCAATGAATATGAATGCAAATGAGGTTATTGCAAATAGAGCTTTAGAGTTACTTGGTCACAAGAAAGGTTCTTATTCCGATTTAAGCCCTAATAGTCATGTAAACATGTCACAATCAACAAACGACGTATTCCCAACTGCTATCCATATTGCAACGCTTAATCTGTTAAATAAGTTACTGAAAACAATGAATTATATGCACAATGTATTTCAGAAAAAGGCAGAACAATTTGATTCTATTATAAAGATGGGACGCACTCACCTACAGGATGCGGTTCCAATCCGTCTTGGTCAAGAATTTGAATCATATAGTCGTGTTCTTGAGCGCGATATGAAACGTATTAAGCAATCCTATGGACATTTATATGAGGTTAATATGGGAGCAACTGCAGTTGGAACGGGTTTAAATGCAGATCCACGTTATATCGAAAATGTTGTAAGATATCTAGCAAATATCAGTGGTTTACCACTTAAGAAGGCCAATCATCTTGTAGACGCGACTCAAAATACAGATGCTTATACAGAAGTTTCTGCAGCATTAAAGATTTGTATGGTAAATATGTCGAAAATAGCGAATGACTTACGTCTAATGGCATCTGGGCCTCGTGCAGGCCTAGCAGAAATCACTTTGCCAGCTCGTCAGCCAGGATCTTCGATTATGCCTGGAAAAGTTAACCCTGTCATGCCAGAGATGATTAATCAGGTTGCCTTTCAAGTTATCGGTAATGATCATACAATTTGCTTAGCTTCTGAAGCAGGTCAACTTGAGCTTAATGTCATGGAACCTGTTCTTGTTTTTAATTTACTTCAATCCATTAGCATCATGAATAATGCTTTTCAAACATTTACGGATTATTGCCTGCAAGGGATTGAGGCGAATGAAGAACATTTAAAAGAATACGTAGAGAAAAGTGTAGGTATTATTACGGCTATTAATCCTCATATTGGATATGAAGTGACTGCTAGAATCGCACGAGAAGCAATACTAAAAGGTGAATCCGTACGTGAATTATGCTTAAGGTATGATGTTTTAACAGAAGAAGAATTGGATCTTATTTTAAATCCTTTTGAAATGACTAATCCAGGGATTGCTGGAAACTCCCTTTTTGATAGGGAATAAACAGGTTTTAATATGAAATGAAATTCACTACTATCATCTGTTTGATTCTTTAATTAGTATATGAAGGAGAAACCTATAAAAAATCTGTTGAATTAACGTTTTAGCTTTAAAACATGTGGTACACATATAGTACAGCGCTAATATTATTGTTGGTTGTTGTGAGAAGGTAAATACTTAATTTATGAAGGGACTGATTAGTTTTGAAAGAATTAACAGCGACTTCAACAAACGTATTGCCTCAAATTGAAAGTAGATATTTGTATCTCACACAAGGCACTTTGGTTATGAACCGATATACGTAACGAAAGGGCCTAAACAAGGGCAAATAAACAAATTCTTAAACAGTATGGGAAGAAGCCTGTATCTCCTTAGATACAGGCTTCTTCTTTTCGAGTTAAGTCGGGTAGGCAGGCACTCTCACAAGCGCCCGCCCCCCTAAGAACCGTACGTGACAGATTTCCCGTCATACGGCTCAAGCCTTCTTTTTATCCGAACAACTTATCTAATACACGGTACATGTACTAATTTAGCAAATTTACCTGTAGAAACCTCTAGGTTTCGTACTGTAACTTTTTCTCCATTTTGTAGAGTTTGTTTACACAACGCACAACGATATCCTTGTTTTCTTGCGAGTTTCATCCTATCTAAAGTATTTTCGCTATTAAAGACCTTACGGTCTCTTTTTTCCCAATACTCTCTTAGACTTGGATCATCTGGGCTGTTTTTATAGGCTACCATGACATGCCGTTCTATCTTAATCCAGGACATCTTTAACAATTGAATGTTAGTAACTGGACATGTGAGAATCCATTTATTATTCCCACCGTGGTGGGGCTTCTTAAAATAACGCTGGCTAATCCATTTTCTCGACTTCTTTGGATGCAATTGTTTCAAATGCTTTCTCACTTTTAGGAAAATATAATTGTCCATGTAGCTGTAAGTCTTTTTGGATACGACATGTTTCCAATACTGTCCGTAGCCACGAATAATCGGGTTTAAAACACGTATTATTTCTTTTACTGGTCGTCCTCTCATCACAGAGAACGTATCCTTTATCTTGTTTTTAGCCTTTTTAATGCTGTCTCTGCTAGGTTTGATAAATAATTTCTTTCCTTGTCCCGTATTATATTGACGCAGCGAGAAGCCAAGAAAATCAAACCCGTCCTCAATATGTGTAACCCTAGTTTTATCCATACTAAGTGTAATTCCTCGTTTTTGTAAGTAAGGAGCGAGGTTTCGATACATGCTTTCCGCGCTTTCCTTCGTTTCCGTTACGATGACGAAGTCATCTGCGTAGAGAACACGTCCTATCTTACATTTGGGGTCGATTTTATATCCTCCGTTTGGTTTGTATGTCTTTTTATAAACAATACCAATCTCTTCTTCCATACCGCATAAAGCGATATTAGCTAGAAGGGGAGACGCGATCCCCCCTTGAGGGGTTCCTTCTGTTGTCGCACGAAGCATATCCTGCTCTATGTAGCCCATTTTAAGCCATCTTTTGATGAGAGTGTTTCCTGGAAACATAGATGTTTGTTCAATTATCCACTTATGATTAAGATGGTCAAAGCATCCTAGAAAATCTCCCTCAAATACCCACTTCTTCTTACTGTTTGTGTTGAGCTTATTAAAAAGATTACTTATCGCATCGTGTGTGCTTCGTTTAGGACGAAAACCGTAGGAAGTAGGTTCAAACTTGACCTCCCATTGCGGTTCGAGTGCATTCTTGACTACGTTTTGATAAACTCGATCTCGTATCGTAGGGATGCCCAGGGGTCTTAGCTTTCCGTTTTTCTTCGGGATAAACGTTCTTTTTGCTGGCTTTGGACAGTGTCGAAATACATTACATTTGACTAATTGGTGATAAAGTTTGATACGTTCGCTTGGTTTTGAGGCTATATAGCCGTCTACACCAGGTGTTCGCTTACCGTTATTTTGTTGTGTTACTCTGCGAATAGAAAGCAGTAGATTTGCTTTACTCCGAAGGAGTAAGCGTTGTAGCTTCCTTACTTTTCTTTGCTGATTTTGTTGTTCGGCACGATAAATTCTTTGTCGTAACTTCGTTACATATTTTTGTATAATACTCCAATCAATAGAGTACCAATCTTTATGCGAGACGTGCGCCGACGCTCGCGGAGAGGTATTCATAACAGCACGCTCCTTTTCGTTAGAAGATAGCCACAAATTTATTTTCGTGTTGAAGACCAACGAGAAGTAGGCGCTCTTTCGAGCCTGTCATTGTCCATAAAGACGACAGTATCCGTCCAGTTATACAATGTTTCTGCTTTCCTGTCCCTTTTCAGAGTAACGGCTTTCGCTTTTTCTCGTATCCCATACCCTCTGCCACATCGTTTGACTTTGCAGTCATCCTACTGCTAGTGCAGATGACATAGGGCTTACCAAGTTTCACTTCCTTCAGATTCGATGGGGTTAGGTAGGTTCTTTACTCCGGGCAAGGTGCGGGACGCATCAGAATAGCCTTATGATTCTATTTTTCCTCTTGCCAAGACCCAAGCTAGTCTATGCATTATCTTGAGCTAATCTTGACGAAGCTTACAAACCTTCACTTTCGTTTACCATACCTATCATCTCCTAGCAGTATTCTGGACCATGCATTTGTCCTCTGTTTCCGCATTTCCTCATGCAACCGACAGACTCGTTACCAAGAATGCCGTTTCGGATGGAGATCATCTTTGCGTCTAGATGAGTAGCATTAGCTACACTGTAAGAAAGCGACTTCTTGTCGCACCATAAGTTTGATTATAGGAAGTAGACTTTTCAAGCTATTACCTTGTTATAAACGTTCGTAAAACTACATGTATTTTAAAGAACGTTCGTAAACTGTTTTCGAATTTAAACGAACGCTGAGAATAATAATTTTTTTATACAAACTAATCGTTCGTAAAGGTATTCTTTTGCGAACGATATATTAAATTCTATTACAAGACGTTAAAGTAATTATCATAGCAAATAAAATACATGTACGGACATATAAAAACGGATTAACCCCAACTCTACATGTAGAGTTGGGGTTAATCCACCCATTTCTGTTCCTGGATCAGCGTAGCCGTTTCTCACATCAAAAACGGCTACCTTTTTGGTGATCGATGCCAGATTTATACCCGAGATGATTGATTTTTAATCTACCCGATTCATACTTTATCTCCCGTAATAAATTCTTCGACTCGATCTCTTTTGGTGTACATGTCGTACCAAATGTCGGCGATTTTGTCTTGAACTCCCGAATTCGGCTGCATCCAGATTCCAATCGAAATGTGCCCTGCATAAATACCTTTGTCCTTTAATTCACTATTCAAATTGAAGATATAATTACGAAGACCGGAAACTGCAATTCCGACATTGCCCATCATTGGTACTGGATTGACTGCGGCTCCACCTGTCGTAAATAACAGAGCTCCACTTTGTTTATCCAACATATCCGGAAGCACTTCTCGAATGCTCGATATCGCACCTAAAACGTTGAATTGAAATTGGTATAGCGCATTTTCTTCTGTTACATCTAATGCGTTTGTTACTGTATCGATACTTGGAGTTGGACTGTATTCAACCACGTCAATAAATCCGTATTTCTCTTTGATCGTTGCGAAAGCTAAACTAATTTGGTCTTTATTTAATATATCAGCTTGAAATGATGCTGCTTCAATGCCTAATTGTTCTAGTTCAATAACCAGTTGATTCAACTTTTCTTCATTACGGGCTATAAGCGCTACACGAAATCCGTTTTTTCCGAACTTCTTCGCAATAGACATTCCTAATCCTGGTCCTGCCCCAACAATTACAATATTTTTCATAATATAATTCCCTCCATAACTTCTTAGCTAATTCTTTTTTCTAAGAGAGTTCATTTGTTACGATAGGTACTACTTTATTTATTAAGAACCAATCGCATTTTCAATCTTTTGGGTGTGATTCTGAATGATCACAACAATTTACTTGATCGAAAACCTTCCACAAAAACATGTGTTATTTAAGCAACGCGCGTTGTATAATTGATGATAAGATGAAAAAGAACTATTAACAACCACCAAAATGGCTAATATGTTGTTTACACAACACTTCTATTGAATTGTCGTTTTTAAACACCATTGTGTAGCCTAAAAAGGAGAAGAAAAAACTGATTATGCAAAAAAAAGATCCGAGAATACTTCGTACAAGACAATTGATTGTAGACTCTTTTATCTCGTTAGCTAGTGAAAAAGATTTCAACAATATAACGGTACGTGATATCACTGAAAAGGCTACTATTAACCGCGCTACATTTTATGCGCACTTTGACGATAAATTTGATTTATTACATTCCACTATCACGAATACTTTTACAGACAAATTGAAAAAAGGACTGAATGGTCACGGGGGATTCAATGAAGAAGTCATTGCAAATGTTTTTCTAGCCATGTGTGATCACCATAAAGAGTTAAGTGACTTATGTCCTAAAGGTTACAATTCTTTAGGAACTATTATAGAAAGTAAAATTAAAGAAGAGTTACAAAAGCTAATAGCTGATCTTGTGCTAAAAGGCACTAAAAATACTATTGTATTAGAGGACAAACAATTGGTAACGACCCTATCTACTATACTGAGTTGGAGTATATACGGAGCTACATACTCATGGAATAAGGATGGAAGACCTATTTCACCAGAAGAGCTAGTGACTAAGACCCTACCTATATTTAAAAATGGCATGAGTAAGTATTTCTTTTAATGAAACTTATGTTAAATATCAATTCTTTTTGGGGTTCAGTCTCCATATAGACTATATTTTACCGTACAAGCATATGAATAAAAGGTGCACTTTTTATACATTCTTTCACTAATCGCTTACTGAAAAAACGTTGGTCTATCAAGGATGTATAAAAAGCTGCATACTCCGGAAAAAGAACCCTCGGCGGAACCGTTCTGCGACAAGGGTTCTTTTTTGTGTTGTCTTCCGGAAATAGTGATTATGTTAACTAGAAATGTATAGAATATTCAAGTTTTCTAACTCAGTTTTGATATATAATTAAAAGAGAATAAACCTGTCATTTAGTCTATTTAGATGGCGAAATATAAAGCTTGTAAAGGGAAATGTAGAGATGATTGCAAATAATAAATGGTTTTTAGCTAAATATGAACCTGTATCCAACGTGGGGGCTTATAAGTGGGACTACAAATTTGATAATAACATTGAGGCAATGCGACTAATAAATAGATATCTAATTAACAAAAATAAGCTATTCTCGTTTTTGAATAATAAAGGTCACTATTTTTATATTTTGAAGCCTATTGAGGGCCACAGTAAAATACAAAAACTGTTATGCGAAAGAAACCTTCAAAAGAAGGGATTTAAAGAGTTAAACTATTCTTATGTGAAAGACGAAAAGGATTACACACCTTTTGTATCAGAAGAGATTCGAACTATTAAATACTTTTATAAAAACTTAACTAAGTATGATGAGGAACAATTCACTCTTGATCTATTTAACGAAAGTTCGGATACAGTTATTTTATTTTCTGAAGAAGATATTTCTAATAATTTAATGGTCAATTATTTAAAAAATGAGGAATTACAACTTTGGAGAAATAAAGAAGCAGATGGAATACTTAATTTTTTAAGCGAGAAAAGGATAGGCTTAGTATATAAACATGGCTATTTTTTTCATGAAGAAGCTACTGTACGACCAGAATTAGAAGAAATGGTATTTATATGTTACGTTCCTTGGAGGTTAACTTAATTAATAAAAGTAAAAGCTGAAAGACCAACTATTGGGCTCTTTCAGCTTTTTGGTTCCTGTAATATGGATTATGGTAACTAAAAATGCACGGTATATACACTAATAAATTACCTCTAAATACCTTTTATGGTAAAATTAATTAGAAAGGAAGAGAAATAATAAAGCAATATTATCTAGTTTATATAACTTCTAATGTTGTTTAGGAAAGAGGAAATAAACTTGTTTAAAAGCTTGTCATCTGTTACATACCTTTTTTTATTTATATTTTTTACATTTCTTTTTTTGCACGAATTTCTTTTTATGCCATTTATATTTAATTTTTCAATTTTAGAATATATACATCTAGAGTGGCTAGGGTTTTGGTCCATGTTTTTAGCGATAACTTTTCTTGGATTATTCCTACGAAAAGCTTACAACTTAAACACCAAAAAGACTTTGCTAATAATAGGAGGCTCAATTTTATTAGTATTTGTGATTCTTTTAATTTTACTGTTATCAGTAGCCGGACAGTTATAAAAAGTTGCTTACAACATTAAAAATATGTATAGAATACATGATTTCTAGATTAGTAATTATTTTAACTGGAATTTTATTTCCTGATGGAGGAGTGGATTAGTATGTCTGATAAAGAGAAAGAGGAATCGGAAATTGAAAAGCCTAGCCTAGATAGAGCAGGGATAAGATCTTATATGGGTAACCCAGAGAAATTCGAGTTCTCGCTTTATGGAGTCTTAATGGCCTGTGTGCCTTTAATTATAGTCGGAATTTTTATTTGGTATAACTGGTAAAGAGCTTGGATCAATTGATCCAAGCTCTTTATTGCTGCCCATAAAAAAACATTATGTAAACTGATTTTGTATATTCTATTCACTTTTCACATTGGAATTTATTAAAAAAAAAGAGAAAGAACAACATAACATTTTCTTCCTGTGATAGCATCAATTTAAGTGAATTCATAAATAAATTAGGGAGAGATCACAATGACAATTCGTTTAGTGAAAGGATCAGATTATTATATAATATCTCCGTTAATTAACGATTGGTGGAATGGAAGACAAATGTCTGACTTGTTGCCAAAGCTTTTTTTTGATCATTTTAAAAATACTAGCTTTATTGTTGAAGAAGAAGGTAAAATCATAGGTTTTTTAATTGGATTCTTATCTCAATCCTACTCGAATGAAGCATATATTCACTTTGTTGGAATCGATCCGGAGTACAGGGGAAAAGGTATTGGGAAACAATTATATAATCAATTTTTCGATGTAATTAAACAAAATGGCCGCAATATTGTTCGCTGTGTGACTTCTCCTGTGAATAAAGCTTCAATTGCTTATCATACTAAAATGGGTTTTGAAATTGAACAGGGGAATAAACCAAATCAAGATAAGATTCTATTTGTAAAGTACTTGAATTAATTCAAGTACTTTTTCTACGGATAACTGTGACTATGTAAACTAGCAATGCACATCATATATATGCTTTCTTTGCATTTTTTTATTAATAATATAGACTTATTTTAATAAATGAAGAAAAGTTGGGGAGTGTTTAAGTGAATCCACTGTTATTAGATTTCCCTACGAAGTTTTATACTGAAAGGCTCTTTATAAGACTGCCTCTTCCTGGGGATGGAAAAGTTGTATCTCAAGCAATAAATGAATCTATTGAAGAATTAAAACCATGGCTGCCTTTTGCTAAAAATAAGCAAACCGTAGAAGAAGCAGAAATAAGTATTCGAAAATCTCATACAGAGTTTTTACAAAGAGAAGACTTAAGGCTTTTAATTTTTCTCAAAGAGACGGGTGACTTCGTTGGATCTTCTGGTTTACATCGTATAAATTGGAATGTTCCTAAATTTGAAATTGGTTACTGGATTAATTCTCGCTTTAGTAAGAAAGGATACATGACTGAAGCTGTTGAAGGAATTATGAATTTTGCTCTAAAAGAATTAGGGGCCAAAAGGTTAGAAATTAAATGTGACTCAAGTAATATTAAAAGTCGTGCTATACCTGAAAGACTAGGGTTTAGGCTAGAAGGTATTTTAGAAAATGATGATGTATCAGCTACTGGGTTAGACTTGAGAGACACCTGTATTTATGCAAAGGTTCTAAAACCTAATCAGATTTAATGTATACAGTTTTAAAGGTAAGCTTAATAAGCCTCTACTTCTAGAAGAGGCTTTATTTTTATATTTAGATTTCCGATAAAATGTTTTATGTTAACAGTTATAAAATCAAAAAAGGGGTACCGTTAGTTCTTAAAAGAAAAGAGCCAATGGTATCCCGTTCTTAAGAACAGCATATCACGCTTATTTTTAGATTCTTTATAAAAGTTATCTTTTCATAAGTATTTCTTAAGAATTGTTAAGGTTTTTCCTCGTATCGTATTAAGATTTTAGCATTAAACTACTGTTTATAACCTATCACCTGAAGAAACGAGGAGAAATAGATGAATGCCATGCATTTCATTCAAGAATATATGAGACACCCGCGTGCAGTTGGAGCTATTATGCCGAGCTCTAAATCATTAGCTAAGAAAATGATGAAGCCTATACCATTTGAGGAAATAACGTGTATCATTGAATATGGTCCAGGAACAGGCGTATTTACAGAAGAAATTGTTCAAAATAAACGGAAAGACACCATTTTCTTAGCGATAGAAGCCAATGAAACATTCTATAACATATTAGAGAAGAAATATGGACATATCGAGAATGTGTACATTATTCATGACTCTGCTGAGAATATAAGTGACTATTTAAAACAATATGGCATTGAAAAAGTAGACTATATCGTATCTGGATTGCCTTTTACAAGCTTACCTGGAACTATTTCTACACAGATTTTAAATGAGACAGGATCTTTGCTGGGACCAGAAGGCAAATTCATTACATTCCAATATTCGAAAGTAAAACGCTCTTTCTTTGAATCCTTTTTTACTACGATTCAGTATGAAAAAGTGTATAGAAATGTTCCACCAGCTTATGTATTCGTATGTAATAACTAATCCTACTCCTGTTCTCTAGTTTATATTGAATTTAAGAATAGAAAGAGTGAAGAAACATGTCAGAAAGAACCATCCTTATTGTGGACGATGAAGACGAAATCAGAAATCTTATGTCCATTTATTTAAAAAATGAAGGATATCAAGTAGTAGATGTACCGGATGCTGCAACAGCTATGGATATGTTAAAAAAACAAAAAATTGACCTGATTATTCTAGATGTGATGATGCCAGGGATGAATGGGATAGATACTTGCTTGAAAATCAGAGAAGAATATACCATGCCCATTATTTTTTTATCAGCTAAATCAGAAGACATGGATAAAATTCATGGTCTGGCCAGTGGAGCAGAAGACTATGTTACAAAGCCCTTTAACCCATTAGAACTGATGGCGCGTGTAAAATCTCAACTTCGTCGATACTATATGCCCCCTGAAAGAGAGGTTTCTTCCAACTTCTTAGAAAAGGGAGACTTAAAAGTAGATGGAAGAACAAATGAAGTGTTTGTAAGAGATCGGGAGGTGCGTCTAACTCCTAAAGAATTTCAAATTCTCTCTTTGTTACTTCAGCATCAAGGACAAGTATTTAGTATTCAACAGATTTATGAAACTGTATGGAAAGAACCCTTTTATAAGTCGGATAATACGATTATGGTCCATATGACAAAAATCAGAGACAAGATAGAAGAGAATCCTAAAAAACCAATCTATATTCAGACAGTATGGGGCGTAGGCTATAAAGCATGAAAACAAAAAATAATGCAGATAAGATTGGACGCCCATCAGTCAATTTGAACACAAAGTTATTCCTTATCTTTATTCTCTCCTTGGTCATATCTATTTTTAGCTTTTTTCTTTTTATCTTTATCAATCCTCAATTTGGGGATATTCGTAACCAACAAATAGAGCAACAAAAAGAGGAAGAGACCATTAGAAAGCTCCTTGCCCAACTCACTCATTCCTTGGAAGAGAAGCGCATGAGCTTAGATGATATAGATAACATTGCTTCAATGCTAAATCCTATAACGGATGCTCATCCTAATTTAGGGTTCTTAGTAGCAAATGCCAAAGGAGACGTTCTTTTTCATTCAAATAACAAAAAAATAAAAAGTACCAATATAAAGTATTTACTCAAACAAAAGCTTGCAGCTGAATCTACGGGTAATCAATCATTTAATGCACATTATTCTTCTTTTATATCGCTCCTTTCACTTCAAGATGATATCGGATACCTCATTATTGAGGGACCTTCTTTTGATCCTATTTTCAGTCCGAATAGATATATTTATCAAGTCTATATGGGACTTGGAGGTAGTGTGCTCATCTTTTTTGTCTTGTTTTTATTATGGACAAGGCCTATTACACGGTACATTAAGCAGATTGAAGAAGGAATCAACAGGATTGTGAACAAAGATTGGACGTATTCCATTCCCGTGAAAGGTAAAAATGAACTGTCATTCTTAGCTAAAAACATCAATTGGATGACACAACAAATGCGGAAAAGGTTTGAAAAAGAACGTAAAGTTGAACAAGCAAAAAATGAATTAATTACGAATCTCTCGCATGATTTACGAACTCCACTGACCTCCATTATTGGATATCTGACACTCGTGAAAGATAAACAGTATAAAAATAGTGAGGAGCTGGAAAGATACATTCAGACTACCTACGGCATTTCATTCAAATTGAAAAATTTATTGGATGAACTATTCGAATATACAAAGTTGTCTTTACCTGACGTAGACATGCAATTTCAAGAAGTTGACTTAGGTGGAGTCCTATATCAGCTTGTAGGAGAGTATACCCCTATGTTTGAAAATCGTGGGCTTTCCGTAAAAGTAGAGATTCCTGATAAGGCTGTTTTTATCTCCATAGATATTGAGAAAATGATTCGCGTTTTCGATAATTTACTTTCGAATGCTGAAAAATACAGTCATGAAAGTGGAGATATTGAGATAGTCCTCTATACTAACGAAAAACAAGTCATTGCACGTATTTCTAATACAACTGATCAAATTGCTTCTGAGGAATTAAGCCATCTGTTTGATAAGTTTTATCGAATGGATAAAGCACGTTCTAGCGAAGTGGCAGGATCGGGCATTGGTCTTTCCATTGCCAAACGAATTGTTGAACTTCATCAAGGAGAAATATGGGCAGAAAGTGAGAAAGAAAAGATAACGATGTATGTTGCGTTGCCTTTTCCTCATGATAAAGAAAAGAAAGAGATTATTTATGAAGATTTATGAACTAATTAGATTAGCAGTAGAAATTATGTTTACACTAATTTCTGATGATGTTCTCATGCTAACTTTTTATGAAAAAACACCTTCAAGTGATTACCAGGTAATCACTTGAAGGTGTTTTCTATTATTTTATCAAAACCGTTGTATTCGCCGGAATCACAAGCTGATTTTTGACTTTCTTAGCACCTTTTTCACTAGCAAAAATCAATTTACCTTTCGCTGCTACAGATACTTTTACAGGTTGATTTGAAATATTGTGATACACACTAATGGAGTTGCCTTTATATGTGCGGCTATAAGCAACAACTTCTTTACTGTCTACTGAAATAGATTGAAGCGTTCCTTTTACTAACTCTTCATGCTGCTGGCGCACGCGAATCATTTCACGGTAATGATTTAACAAAGAGTCCTTTTGTTTGGTTTGTGCTTCTACAGACACACCGTTGCCGCCTTTATTGTATACAGGTGTTTCCCAGCTAGTTTGTCCAAGTCCGTTTCCTTCGTACCAGCGGAACGGTTCACGGATTAACTCATCAGGCTTTTCACCAGTCATGCCAATTTCTTCACCGTAATAAATATACGGATTTCCAGGAAGCGTAAGTAATATAGAAGCAGCTGATTTTGCTTTGTTCACATCGCCGCTCAGCTCACTCATGACGCGGTTTTGGTCATGGTTGGTTAAGAAAATGCCGTCAATTTTATTTGGATTGTATGATTTAAAAAGCTCATCCGTTGCCGCTGCTGCAGTGGCAATTCCTTGATCATTTCCTGCTTTTACAGAGTTGACAATTTTCCCTGCTAAATCAAAGTTAAATAAAGAATCAAGCGATTGATAGTAAGGGGCTACTACTTCCGGCTGATCCCATACTTCACCCGTTAGATATACGTTAGGGTTTTCTTTTTTCATTGCATCTCTAAACTCATTCCACCACAGGAGATTTTTCTTAGCGCCTTCAGGTGTTTGACCTTTAAAGATATGGAGGGCAGCATCTAAGCGGAACCCGTCAACGCCTTGCTTTAGCCAAAACTTTCCGACGTTAATCATTTCTTTTCTTACTTCAGGGTTATCGTAATTTAAGTCAGGCATTCCTTCCCAGAACGTTCCGTAAAAATACTCTCCGTTTGGAGCTTTATGCCATACTTGTTGTCCCCAAGATCCTTTTTCATTCAAGTCGGTATTTTTATCAGCCCAAATATAGTAATCTCTGTACTTGCTGTTTTTATCTTTCAACGCAGCTTGAAACCAAGGGTGTTCGCTGCTCGTATGATTCACAACAAGGTCCATAATGACTTTGACGTCTCGTTTGTCTGCTTCTTTCATCAGCTTGCGAAAATCTTGCAGATTTCCGTACTGCGGATCAATGTTATAATAGTCCGTTACATCATATTTATGATAGCTAGGAGAAGGGTTGACTGGCATCATCCAAATCCCGTTTACTTGAAGATCATTCTTTGTATGAGAATTTCCGTCATTTAAATAGTCCAGCTTTTGTGTAAGACCTTTTAAATCACCATGTCCATCTTTATTTGCATCGTAAAAAGAGTTTACATACACCTCATAAAAGACACCGTTTTTATCTGCTGTTGGAGCTTTACCTTTATGTACGGTTTCGGCGTGAACACCTGTTGATAAGCTAGCAGCCAGCGGCAGTGTTAGAGCTAAAGCTGTCCATTTTTTACCTTTCATCGTTTCATCCCCTTTTTTTGCAATCGTTTGCATAAATTGACTACAATTGAAATATAGCACCTATTTGAAAACGATTACAACGAAAATTTCATTTTGATTATTTTGAACTAGTAATTTTTCTGACAACCTGTTTGTTTACTGCGTCTAATGACATTGAGCGGCTGCGTTATATTAAGGCAATAGATAGAAGATAGCAATAAAATAAGGGATTATTATCCAAGTGAAAATAATGACTATGTCAAATATTCTGACAATGTTGTTGTTCAATTCATCATCTCGTGCTAAAATCCAAATATAACTGAAAAACGGTACTGTGGTTCCGAAAAACGGAACTTAAAGTATTGATGCAGATAATAAAGATTGAATTTTATTTACTATCTGCAAATGATTACGCTTACATTAAAGGGGTTAAGGGGGAAGAATGCATTGAGTAAAGTAGATTTAAACTGTGATTTAGGGGAAAGCTTTGGTGCTTATCGTATTGGCAATGATGAATCCATTTTAGAGCACGTGACGTCTGTGAACGTAGCCTGTGGATTTCATGCAGGGGATCCGAGCGTCATGAGAAAAACGGTAAAATTGGCCGCTGAAAAAAAAGTGCAAATTGGGGCTCATCCTGGTCTGCAGGACCTTATTGGTTTTGGTCGCAGAAACATGAATATTTCACCTCAGGAAGCCTACGATATTGTGGTCTATCAAATTGGGGCATTAAACGGTTTTTTGCAAGCAGAAGGGCTATCGATGCAGCATGTAAAACCTCACGGTGCACTATATAACATGGCTGCTAAAAACAAAGCGTTGTCTGAAGCAATAGCAAAAGCTGTTTACAACGTAAATCCTGAGCTGATTTTGTTTGGGTTATCTGGAAGTGAGCTGATTCAAGCAGGTAACAAAATTGGTTTAAAAACGGCTAACGAAGTATTTGCAGACCGTACCTATCAGTTAGACGGTTCTCTCACTGCTCGCACAGAACCAAATGCTTTAATTGAAAATGATGACGAAGCTGTTTCTCAAGTTATTACAATGGTGAAAGAAGGGAAGGTAAAATCTCAGCAGGGCAAGGATGTAGAATTGCAGGCAGATACGATTTGCATCCATGGAGACGGAGCTCACGCACTTGAATTTGCCCGTCATGTCAACCGTTCTTTACGAGCATCAGAAGTGGTAGTTAAGGCTATTTCAAAATAAAAACTACATATAATCAGGAGGAAGATGATATTGGAGCCAATTAAAAAATCAACACCTCAGCAAAAGCTTTCGGCTGCGCCTAAAGTAAACTGGACGTTAATGCTTGGAGCCGCTTTTTTAATGGCCACATCGGCTATTGGACCAGGATTTTTAACTCAAACTACCGTATTTACACAAAATTTAGCTGCAAGCTTCGGATTCGTTATTTTAATTTCAATTATTCTTGATATCTTTGCTCAAACCAACGTATGGAGAATTATTGCCGTTTCTGAAAAACGAGGACAAGAAATCGCCAACATGGTATTTCCGGGATTAGGGTACGTGCTCGCTATTTTAATTGTTATTGGCGGACTTGCTTTCAATATTGGAAATATTGCCGGTGCCGGGCTTGGATTAAATGCGATTACGGGTATTTCTCCAACAGCCGGAGCTGCAATTAGTGCAGTTATTGCCGTGCTAATCTTTGTTGTAAAAGAAGCGGGAAAAGCAATGGATCGCTTCACGCAAATTGCAGGTTTTATCATGATTGGGCTGATGCTATATGTAGCTGCTACCACTTCACCTCCCGTTGGAGAAGCTGTAGTGAAAACTTTTGCTCCTGACAAAATTGACATTATTGCAATCGTTACGCTTGTTGGAGGAACAGTCGGTGGTTATATCACCTTTGCTGGTGGACATCGTCTTTTAGATGCCGGCGTAAAAGGTATCGATTCTTTACCTCAAGTAACCAAAAGTTCTGTAACAGGAATTCTCATCACTTCTGTTATGCGAATCGCTTTGTTTTTAGCTGTACTTGGCGTTGTGTCTAAAGGTTTACAAATTGATCCAGCCAATCCTCCGGCATCCGTGTTTCAGCTCGCAGCAGGAAACGTCGGTTATAAAATCTTTGGTATTGTTATGTGGTCTGCCGCTATTACATCTGTGGTAGGAGCTGCTTATACATCTGTTTCCTTTATTCAAACGTTTAGTGAAAAACTTAATAAAAACTCAAACTGGATTATTATTGGATTTATTATTATTTCAACTCTATCGTTTGTCTTAATTGGAAAACCTGTAAAAGTTCTTCTTTTAGTTGGAGCAATCAATGGATTAATTCTGCCGATCGCTCTTGGGACGTTACTGGTTGCTGCATACAAAAAAAGCATCGTTGGCGAGTATAAACACCCTTTATGGCTTACCATTTCTGGTGTGCTTGTCGTTATTGTAATGGCTTTAATGGGTGGCTATACGTTAATGGATCAACTTCCTCAATTATTTAAATAAAACAATGTGCCCGCACGTAAGTTGCGTGCGGGCAATGATGGGAGATGGAAACATGATAACCCTTTCACAACTAACTCCAGCTGAACTTCGTCAGCAAATCCGTAACAATCAGCTTATTCAACCAACAGCAGGCATGGCAAACGGCTATGCTCAAGCTAATTTAGCTATTTTACCAAAGCAACAAGCTTTTGACTTTCTATTGTTCTGTCAGCGTAACCCTAAATCGTGTCCTCTTTTAGATGTCACAGACGCTGGATCCCCGATACCAAAATTTGCAGCTCCATCTGGAGATATTCGTACAGACATTCCAAAGTATCGAATCTATGAAAATGGGGAACTAGTAAAAGAAGTAACCGATATCACAGATTACTGGACAGAAAATATGGTTGCTTTTCTTATTGGCTGCAGCTTTACATTTGAGCACGCGCTTTTAAACAACGATATACCTGTTCGTCACATTGAAGAAAATTGTAATGTTCCTATGTATAAAACAAATATTTCATGCGCTGAAGCAGGAATATTTCACGGCTCAACGGTGGTTAGTATGCGTCCAATTCCTCAGCAAGATGTAGTACGGGCAGCCCAAGTAACTTCACGTTTTCCAGCTGTGCACGGAGGACCTATTCACATTGGAAATCCCGCTGCAATAGGGATCCAAGACCTTCACTCTCCGGATTTTGGTGATGCTGTTTCGATTAAGGAAGGGGAAGTGCCCGTATTTTGGGCTTGTGGTGTAACTCCTCAAGCAGTAGCAATGGAAACAAAACCTTCTATTATGATTACACATGCTCCGGGGCATATGTTTATCACAGATATTCGAGATGAAAAACTAGGTGTTTTATAAAAGAAAGAGGTGTAGATATGAATCAAACTGCAACAAAAGCATCGGCTGTTATTTCTCCGCTTGGTGATTCAGCGCTTGTAATAACGTTTGGAGATAGTATTCAGTACGACATTCATAAACAAATTAAAACGTGTAAAGATTCGATAGAATTAAACCCTTTCCCTGGATTTGTTGAGTGCGTGCCGGCATTTACAAATCTTACAATTTTCTATAACCCTCTTGAAGTTGTAGCAGCCGTGGAAAAAAAGCAGAAGAAGGAATTTGTTTCTCCTTTTGAAGTAGTGTCTTCTATCATTCAACGTAAACTAGAAAACGAACAGACAGAAAAAGAGTTAAACCATCGTACGGTCTCCATTCCAGTTTGCTACGGAGGAGAGTATGGACCTGACCTTGAATATGTCGCTCGTCACCATAACTTAACACCTGAAGAGGTAATAAGTATTCATTCTGAAGGCGAATACTTAGCGTACATGATTGGATTTGCTCCTGGATTTCCATTTCTCGGAGGGTTATCTGAAAAGATTGCTACTCCTCGCCGGTCGTCTCCTCGCACCTCTATTCCTGCCGGCTCGGTTGGTATTGCGGGAATGCAAACAGGAGTGTACCCTATTTCCACTCCCGGAGGATGGCAGTTAATTGGTCAAACGCCCGTTAAATTGTTTTTGCCGGAGCAAAATCCTCCAAGTTTGCTGCAGGCTGGAGATATTGTGAAATTCGAACCTATCTCTAAAGAAGAGTATCAAGAAATGAAAGCAAAGGAGGAGGGGAAATGAGTATGCGAGTAAGTAAAGCCGGCTTATTAACGAGCATTCAAGATTTAGGAAGAAGAGGATTTCAGCAGCACGGTGTGATTGTAAGCGGAGCAATGGACTCTTATTCCCTCCGAATTGCTAATTTACTAGTTGGTAACGATGAAAAAGAAGCGGGACTTGAAGTTACGCTAATGGGGCCTACCCTTGAAATAGAAAGCGATTGTTTAGTAGCGATCACAGGGGGAGATTTAACTCCTTCGGTCAACGGAAAGCCAGTACCTATGTGGAAACCTTTATTTATTCCAAAAGGAAGCACTTTAGCATTTGGTCCTTGTAGAACCGGTTGTCGTTCCTATCTATCTGTAGCTGGAGGATTTTCTATTGATGAAGTGTTAAATAGTAAAAGCACGTATTTGAGAGGCGAAATTGGTGGCTATAAAGGAAGAGCATTACAAACAGAGGACGTTTTACCTCTATCTGTTCCTGCTGCTTCAAAGCCTGCTTTTCTTTCAAATGAACTGATAAACGGAGTATATACTTCTTCATGGTCCGTAAATTATAAAGAATTTGTTCATTTTACAAAGAAACCAAGTGTCCGTGTTATGAATGGCAGTCAATTTGATTTATTTACAGCGGAAAGCAAAAGTCATTTTATGAAAGAGCCCTTTAAAGTATCAAATCAATCAGATCGAATGGGCTATCGAATAGATGGACCTTCTCTTCAGCTTCAAGAAAAAAAAGAGCTATTGTCTGAAGCCGTCTCACAAGGTTCTGTTCAAGTCCCGCCAGATGGAAATCCCATTATCCTGTTAGCAGACCGTCAAACTACAGGAGGATATCCTAAAATCGCTCAAGTCATCACAGCAGATTTACCGCTTTTAGCTCAAGTAAAACCTGGAGAATCCATTTACTTTTCTCATATTTCGCTTCATGAAGCAGAAAAAATCTATTTAGAAAAAGAACAGCTGCTTCAAGAATTGAAGATTGCTATTAACCTTGCGTCAACTAAATAACACAAAACGGGAGTGACAAGAAATGATAAACGTACGTGAATTGCAAGAAGTTGTTTCATTAATGAATGAATCTGGTATTCAAAAGCTCCATATTGAACACGAAGGAACAAAAGTTGTCATTGATAAAGCAGGAATTCCTTTAGAAGACACAGCTGTTACAGAAGTAAAAACAGTGGAAGTAAAAGCCGCTGCCGCTGAGCAAGCGCCTCAAGATTCTATGTCTGTAAACGCAGCAGAGAATCTTGAAAAGCAAATTTTATCACCAATGGTTGGAACCTTTTACGCTAAGCCAGAAGCAGATGCCGATCCTTTTGTTCAAGTAGGACAAACAATTGAACGTAAAGATGTTGTATGTGTAATTGAAGCGATGAAGCTGTTTAACGAAGTAGATGCAGGAATGGAAGGAGAAGTGCTTGAAATTCTTGTGAAGGACGGAGATGTTGTTGAGTTTGGACAGCCTCTATTTACCGTAAAATCATACTAAAGTATACATACTGTCAGGAGGAGCCACTATGTTCAAAAAAGTGTTAATCGCAAACCGCGGTGAGATTGCAGTTCGGATCATTCGAGCTTGTAAAGAGATGGGTATTGCAACCGTGGCGGTTTATTCAGAAGCAGACAAAGATGCACTTCACGTGAAGCTAGCAGATGAGTCATTTTGTATTGGCAAAACGTCTTCTAAAGAAAGCTACTTAAACATTCGTAATTTGCTTACCGTAGCGCAAGTAACCAAGGCAGACGCTATTCATCCCGGCTATGGATTTTTAGCTGAAAATGCTGATTTTGCTGAGATGTGTGAATCCTATGATATTACCTTTATTGGTCCAAAAGCGGAAGCCATCCGTAAAATGGGAGCAAAAGCTGTAGCACGAGATACAATGAAACAAGCAGGCGTGCCTATTGTACCTGGAACAGAAGGGCTGATTAAAGATAGCAGCTCAGCTATTCCAGTAGCACGAGAAATAGGCTATCCAATCATTGTGAAAGCTACAGCGGGCGGGGGTGGAAAAGGAATGCGTTTAGCTCATAGCGAAGAAGAGCTAGAAAAAGCAATTCGTCAAGCTCAGCATGAAGCAGAAACAGCCTTTGGAAACGGCGGCGTATATCTTGAAAAGTACCTAGAAGAGCCAAAACACATCGAAATTCAAATCATTGCTGATGAAGAAGGGAGTGTGGTTCATTTAGGGGAACGAGATTGTTCGATTCAACGCCGTCATCAAAAATTGGTAGAAGAAGCTCCATCTCCTGCGGTAGACGAAAACCTTCGTGCTAAAATGGGCAAAGCGGCAGTCTCGGCAGCTAAAGCAGTTGATTATACAGGTGTCGGAACAGTTGAGTTTCTGTTAGATAAGCACGGGCATTTTTACTTTATGGAAATGAACACGCGAATTCAAGTTGAACACCCTGTTACAGAACTTGTAACAAACATTGACTTAATTAAAGAACAAATTTCAGTAGCGGCAGGCTACCCGCTATCATTTACTCAGCAGGATATTCACTTAAAGGGATGGGCAATTGAATGTCGGATCAATGCAGAAAATCCGGCTAAAAACTTTATGCCTTCTCCTGGAAAAGTCGAGATGTATTTACCTCCTGGCGGCTACGGAGTTCGTGTAGACAGCGCCGTTTACCCAGGCTATGAAATTTCCCCCTTTTATGATTCAATGGTGGCGAAATTAATTGTAACGGGGAAAGATCGAAATGAAGCGATTCAACGAATGAAACGCGCGCTCGAAGAATTTATTATTATAGGCATTCATACAACCATTCCTTTTCATTTAGAATTACTGAACCATCCTTCTTTTAAAGAAGGGGATTTTACAACCAAATTTCTAGAAAGTAACCCTATTTCAATTAAAGAACTAGAAACGGTGTAAGAAAGGAAAGTGCTCTTATAAGGGAGTGCTTTCCTTTTTTTCTTCATGTATAATAAAAAGAACATATGATTAGCTAGTAAGCTATACGTCTATCAAACACATGTATTCGCACAAATAAGGGAGAAGGTTTTATGCAAGCTAACAATAAAACAGTCGTTAAATCCATGCAGGTTCTCACGCTTTTTATCAAGCACCCTAAGCTTACCTTCACAGAAATGATGGAATATTCAGGCGTTCCAAAAACTTCTTTGCACCGGATGGTTGGTTCGCTTGAAGAAATGGGATTTTTAACAAAAGATGAGCAAGGATACTATTCGCTAGGACTTTTATTCTTGCAATTTGGTCAGCTAGTGGCTAATCGCTTAGATATTAGAAATATCGCAAAGCCTGTAATGGAAACGCTCCGAGACGAAGTAGAAGAAGCGGTTAATTTAATTGTACGAGATGGGAATGAAGCTATGTATATTGAAAAAGTAGATACGCTTCATCCAGTGCGCCTCTATACATCAATTGGAAGGCGTTCACCTCTTTATGCAGGAGCTTGTTCACGCATTATCTTGGCGCATTTACCCGAAAAAGAACAAGAGGAGTATATTACTCAAACGGAGCTAAATCCAATAGGTATTGGAACAATTACAGATCAAAAGAAACTAAGAAATGTATTAAAAGAAGCAAAAGAAAAAGGGTATACCATTAGCACCTCTGAATTAGAAAACTTTACAACATCCGTGAGCGCCCCGATTGTAAATCATCAAAATGAAGTAGTTGCAGGCATTAGCGTAGCGGGAATTGAAGCGAGATTTCAAGGGGACAGACTGCCGTTCATTATTCAAAAAGTAACAGAAGCGGCGAGCCTAATTTCTGAAAAACTCGGTTATCAAGGATCATTAAAGTAGCATACATAGAAAAATGGAGGTAGACCATTGAAACGATTAGAAGGTAAAACAGTCGCACTCGTAGGTCAGCGTAAAGTAGGAGAAATCAGCAAAATTGTTGAAAACCTTGGCGGGACCCCGCTTGTACGACCTGCACAAGGAACAATCTTTTTAGATGACACACACTTAGAAGCAGATATTAAAGAACTGGTAAAAGGAAATTATGATTGGTTTATTTTTACAACAGGCGTCGGGACGGAAATTTTATATAAAACAGCAGATAAGCTAGGACTGGCGGATGAATTTCTTTCTTCTTTACAAGCAGCCAATATTGCTGCGCGCGGGTATAAAACCGTAAATATGTTAAAAAAACTCGGTGTTACTCCAACCGTTCGAGATGATGATGGAAGTACAGCGGGACTAGTCAGGGCGCTTCATTCGTTTTCTTTTGAAGGAAAGCATGTAGCGCTTCAGCTTCACGGAGATCCTGCACCAAAATTGATTGATTTTCTTTCGAATCAAAAAGCCAAATTTAAAGAGATTTTACCGTATCAGCATATTCCTCCAAAAGCAGAAGTCATGGAACAGCTTATAAACGAATTAATAAGCGGGAAAGTTGATGCAGTTAATTTCACAAGTGCTCCCCAAGCCCGATTTTTATTTTCGTTTGCAAGAGAACACGGACAAGCCGATCATATTCGAGAACTCTTTAAAAGCTCTGTAGTAGCTGTATCCGTGGGAAAAGTAACCGCTGCTGCTTTAAAAGAAGAAGGAGTAGATCGTATTGTTATTCCTGATCAAGAAAGAATGGGAAGTGCAATTGTAGCTTTAGAACATTATTATCAGCAGCATGATTAACAAAAGACCTTCTCGCCTCACCGCGAGAAGGTCTTTTGTATGACTTCATCCAAACGTTGTCGAATATTGTTTGATAATTACCTATCGCCCTTTTTTTAAACACGTGCAAACGACAGATAAACATAGATTTGTTACTATTTTAGAAAATCATTTTCAAATATTGTAAAAATAGTAGAAAAAGGTAAAAAACAGACGTGGATGTTAAAAAATTGTTACGTTCTTTTTAGTAATAACTTATATCCAACCATCTTAAAAAATCTTGATTGACTATTTTATCATGTTAAAAACAGTGCTGTGTAAAGCCCAGTGGATTATTTGTTTTAATAGGGATATAAAGGTATATTTTTGCAGGTGAAAGATGAATGTATACACAAGCGTTAAATGTTACATTACTGAAATACAATTGTAATATTGTTATTCTTTTTTTGAACGTTTATCGTGGTATAATTTTCGTAGATTTTCATTAGCATATTTAGCTATTTATCGACAAATACAGTGAACTTTACATAAATTGTCAGACTTTTATACATATTGATACATAATTAGAAATTACTAGTTTAACAGAGCGAGAAAGCGGAGGAATTCATATTGAAAAAGAAAATGCTTTTACTTAACACAACGGTTTTATTAGGCTTGGGAGGAGTTTTATCAACTCCAGCGTATGCCTCTACCATTCAGGATATGGAATCACAAAAATCTCAAATTCAAAATCAGCGTCAAGATGTGCAATCTAACATCAAAGCAGCTTCTGATGAATTAACACGCCTTCAAGCAGAGCAAGATCAAATGAAAGCACAGCTTGAGCGCTTAACAATAGCAGAAGAAGAAAACAATAAAAAAGCCCAAAAAACAGAAGCCGATATTAAAGAAACGTCTAAACAAGTAGAGCAGCTGGAAAAAGAAATTAAGCTGCTTCAAGAAAAACTTGAAAAGCGAAACGATATTTTAAAAGATCGTGCACGTTCTCTGCAAGAAAGCGGCGGTAACGTAGAGTATTTACAAGTTCTACTTGGTTCTTCAAGCTTCAGTGATTTTGTAGACCGCGCGTTAGCTGTTTCAACTATTGTAGATGCAGACCGTGGTATTTTAAAAGAAACTAAAAATATGCAAGACGAATTAAAAACAAAACAAGCTGATGTTAAATCTAAGCTTGCTAGCTTAGAAGACATGAAGGCAGAACTGGATGAAATGACTGTCCAGCTAGCAGCTCAAAAGAAACAAAAAGATGCACTGGCAAAAGAACTAAAAGATAAAGAAGCAAAAAATGAAGAACTAAAAGCTTCTCTACAAGCAAAAGACAGCTCTCTTGCAAATGAACAGTCTACGCTTGAACAAAATATTAAAGATCAAAAAGCTGCAGAAGAAGCAGCAAGAAAAGCAGCTGAACAAGCGGCTAAAGAGGCAGCTAAGAAAGCAGCCGAACAAGCTCAAAAAGCAGCGGCTGCGCCAGCTGAAAAAGCCGATTCATCTTCTGCTAAGGCAGAAGCACCAAAAGCAAGCAGCAATGATGTGGCACCTACAAGCGCTCCGGCTCCAAAAGCTAGCAATGTTGTAACAGTAGGAAACCGCTGGATTGGAAACTCTGCTTACGTATTTGGCGGAGGACGCAGCCAGTCTGATATTAGCCACGGTTTATTTGACTGCTCGTCATTTGTACACTGGGCATATTCTCAAGTAGGCGTTAACCTTGGACCTCTTGGATCTGTAAGTACAGAGACGTTAAAGCATGCTGGAACACAAGTGTCTTCTAGTCAAATGCAGCCTGGCGATCTTGTTTTCTTCGATACATATAAAAAAGACGGCCACGTTGGCATTTATGTAGGAGGCGGCAAGTTCATTGGTGCTCAAAGCTCAACAGGTGTTGCAATTGCAAACATGAGCAGCGGCTACTGGAAACAAAAATTCAACGGACGCGTAGTTCGTATTTAATAGGGTATAGTAAAAAGAAAACATCCAATTTGGATGTTTTCTTTTTACATTGTAAGGAGCGTATGACTATGAACTCTATTTTTGATCATATACAGCCCAACTTAGATATTTTATTTGTCGGTTTTAATCCAAGCATCCGTTCCGGTGAAACGGGTCATCATTTTGCTAATCCAACCAATCGTTTCTGGACGATTCTTCATAAAGCAGGTTTAACAGATCGTAAATACCATCCCGAGGAAGATCACTCGTTGTTACAGCTAGGATACGGTTTAACAAATATTGTAGAGCGTCCTACAAAGGCAGCTGATGAGATTACAAAAGAAGAATATGCGGAAGGCAGAGAAATCTTAAAGAAAAAAATCGCTACATACACGCCTAAAATCGTTTGTTTTGTTGGAAAAGGCGTTTATCAGCAGTACAGCAGACGCAAGCAAGTAAAGTGGGGCAAACAAGAGGAATCGATGGTATCAGGAATAATGGATTTTGTTGCCCCGTCTTCAAGCGGACTCGTTCGGATGAAAGTAGATGAAGTAGTGGCTATTTACGCAGAGCTTCCGAAGCTGCTGCGTACATTAAAATAGAGAAAGCCCTAGGGCTTTCTCTATTTTGCAAATGTAATATCAATTTGAATAATTTCTGATCGGCTTCCGATTCGAAGCGGAGGACCCCAAAAGCCAAATCCTGAAGAGACAATGGTATGCAGTTGATTAGTTTGCTTGTAGCCCCAATCAATTTCAAATAACCGCTTTGTGATCAAATGATTAGGTGCCATTTGTCCTCTGTGAGTATGACCGCATAGAAGTAAATCTACGCCCGCTTGTTCCGCTTCTTTTAAAGAAAGCGGCTGATGATCCATCGCGATGACCGGAAGAGAACGATCCGTTTCACTCGCTAAATCGAAAAAGCTATCTCGGTTTTTATCCGTCTTATCTTTTCTTCCGATTAAGTACAAGCTATCACCTATGTTTAAGACTTCATCCATTAAAATAGGAATGTTCATTTCTTTCATTCTTTCCACAAACTGAGGGATCTTCCCGCCGTAATACTCATGGTTTCCCAAAATTCCATATGTGCCTAAAGGCGCTTTGAGCTGCTTCATCATATAATCCATTTCTTTTTTAAAGAATACGTGGGGATCATCGTCAATAATATCTCCAGGAAGTAAAATAAGATCTGGCTGTATCTTTTGTACATGAGTAATTAACCTCTGCAAATGTTTTTTGCCGGACAATGTGCCAAAGTGCATATCAGATGCTACAGCAATGCGAAGGTTTTTCCGATTCGTCTTTTTAGCAAGCGAAATCGTGTATTTTCTTACCACAGGACTGTAAGCATTATACGTACCGTAAGCAAAAATGAATAAAAAAGCGGCAATTATGAAAAATCCAATTGAATCGATAGCTGTAGAAAGCGAAGCGCCTAGAAGAGTAAGGATATAGACGGCTAGATTACTTATAGGAAGCAAAAGAACCGAATATTGAATAAATCCTAACCAGTACGATCCCACAATTTTAAATATGCTCACTTGTTGAAACGCACGACTGATGATAAAGGAATAAGCAAAAAAGACAACGATCACCGTAAGAATCCATTTGTTTTCCACTTCAAACATTGTGTGAAGCCACATCCAAGCGTTCCATCCGATGTACAGAACGAATAAATTATATAAAATAACAACTAAAATAGATCTTACTAACACACTTACTTTCATAAGCTAACCTCTTTTCTTTCATCCGTAATTCCACTATAGCTCATTTTTATTGCTTCAACAAAATTTTATCTCTTCTTCTCATCAATAAAATTTTTGCTTGTCACACAAACGAAAAAACACACCTATAAAACAAGGTGTGTTTTTTGTATTAATGATGGTGATGCGCGTGGTGAAGGCTGCTAATCACAAATTCAGGCTCTGGAACGTGGAAATATTGAATCCATACGCCTTCTAAAAATTTCTCGCGTTTATCTAAAACGATATCGATATCTTTATCTGTTTTTATGATTTCATCATGTTCAGTCGGCGTATCGAATTTCCAATCATAATGCGCGTGATCACCGTGGTCGATAGTTACATATACACGAATCATTTTTCCTTGACCTTCTGGGCTAGCCAATGCATTTTTTAACACTTTTGCTGCGTTTCGATTAATTTTTACTTCCATTTCGAAAACTCCATTCTGTAACTTAGTATGTAACGTATTTTCGCAAACTTAAACGAAAAAGAGAAATTTTTTGCCTCACGCTCCGTGTAAAGTTGCTTCATTCCACCGTAATACGCTAAACTACACCATATTGAATGAAAAAGGAGCGTATCATGAATGAAGATTGTTATTTTAGGTGATACTCATATTCCAAAAAGAGCGAAACATTTTCCAAAAAGACTCCTAGCCGAACTGAAAACAGCTGATGCTATTATTCATACGGGAGATTTTCAAACGATAGATGTCTACAATGACCTGGGTGCGTTTGCTCCTGTACACGCTGTAATTGGAAATGTAGACAGTGAAGAGCTTCAGGAAGTACTTCCATCTTCATTACTTCTTCCATTTGGCGATGTTACGATTGGCGTAGTCCACGGTCATGGCAAAGGAAAAACGACTGACAAACGTGCACTTTTGGCATTTGAACATGAACAAGTAGACGCAGTGATTTTTGGTCATTCTCACATTCCTCTTCATAAACAAATTGGTGATATTACGTTGTTTAATCCAGGTTCCGCTACTGACAAACGGAGGGAAAAGCAATTTTCGTTTGGACTTCTGTACATACAAAAAAACACGCTGCGTTTTGAACATGTTTTTTATGATTCTAAAGACTAAAACAAGAGAGGACTCTTGTTTTAGCATTTTTACGTTGTATGGTCTAAATGAGCAATATATTCGTGAAGCTTATTTTCTTCGTAATCATTTAAGTCATGCATCGGAATAACCTGCTGAGTTTGAGGATCCGTTCCTCTTACTTCCGCAATTTTTACTCCTTCTTTATAGATATTAAAAATATCTTTTTCTTCTCCGCGCTGAACCTTTTCTGTTTCAAACATTGAAAAAGATTTGCTGTTCTTACTTTCTTCCATTAAAATCACCTACTTTTTTTATCGTACTCTTATCTTTTCACTCCCATTGTTAATTATGTATACACTCGATGACTAAAGGAATATGAAGTCTTGCCGATAGAAAGAAAGTGCACGATCACTTTTAACTACGGAGAGAGAGGCTACATAGCATGGAGAGAGTAAGAAAAAAAAGGTCCCTTAATAACTTTAAGATAAAGCTGGGGCTAGCATTTGCAGCGATCTTATTAGTGCCATCTGTTACGATAGGTGTATCAGCTTACATAACAGCGAAACATGAAATTGAAAACCAAATTATTAACACAGCACAGCAAAATGTACAGTCCATTAATTCGGTGATTGACGATACCATTGGACCAAAAATTCATGATGTAGAGTTTTTTGCATCAGTGGTAAACAACGAGCGCTACAATGAAAAAGATATGGCTACTTTAAGCAAAGATTTTAACTTATATGCTCCGCTTCATCCAGAAGTCGTCAGCATTTTCACAGGAAATCAGCAGGGGAAGTTTATTCAAGCGCCTAAAAAAGTGATACAAGCAGGCTATGATCCTAGAAAACGAGACTGGTACAAGCTAGCCATGCAAAACAAAGGGAAAACAGTTGTCACTGAACCTTATCCATCAGCCTCTACAGGTCAGACCGTTATTACTGTAGCGAAAACAGCGGCGGATGGCACAGGGGTTATTGCTTTAAATTTAGATATAAGCCGCATCAATAAAGCTGTCAGCAAAGTAAAAATTGGAGAAAAAGGATATCCATTTCTTTTGGATGGAGAAAGAAAATATATTGTTCATCCTACGGAAAAAGCAGGTACAAAAGCGACAGATTCCCTTTTTGACAAGCTTTATGCAAGGAGCTCAGGGTCTTTTGAATATACCTTTAACGGGGATGAAAAAAAGATGGTCTTTACGACAAATAAAACAACAAAGTGGAAAGTTGCAGGCACTATGTATTCATCAGAAGTGAATGAAGCAGCACAGCCTATCTTTTACAAAACACTATTTATTATTGTATCTTGTCTGATAATCGGGAGTCTCACTATTTTTGTGGTGCTGCAATCAATTATTAAACCCCTCAAACAGCTTAAGAATCAGGCTCTGAGCGTTAGTGAAGGAGATCTGACAACAGCGATTACCGTCAATTCAAAGGATGAAATCGGCGAGTTAGGGTATGCTTTTAGTCAGATGCAAAACAATCTTCGCACATTAATTCAAAATGTTGAAATGAGTGCAGAACAAGTGGCTGCTTCTTCAGAAGAGCTAACGGCCAGCTCACAGCAAACGAGCGCTGCGACTGAACAAGTATCGGTTGCGATACAAGAAGTGGCTTCTAGCGCGGAAAAACAAACGGCTGTTATTGACCAAAATGCAGCTTCTTTAGATGAGATTGTACAAGGAGTTTATACAATTGCTCAGCGTACAGAAACCGTTTCTCAGCTTTCAAATCACACGACGTCTGAAGCTGTAGAAGGCGGGAAGGCTGTAAAAGAAACGGTCGAACAAATGGAATCCATTTCTCGATCCGTCGAGCTATCTAATACAACGATTCGTACTTTGTTTCAACGTTCAAAAGAAGTTGGGACCATTTTAGAAGTAATCAGCGGCATTGCTGCTCAAACAAATTTACTAGCCTTAAATGCTGCAATCGAAGCGGCACGAGCCGGAGAACATGGAAAAGGGTTTTCCGTTGTAGCAGCGGAAGTGAGAAAGCTGGCAGAACAATCACAAGTATCCGCATCTCAAATTTCGGAGCTTATTCAAGCGATTCAACAAGATACTCAGGAGTCTGTCCATACAATGGAGCAAGTAACAAATAAAGTGGAAGAAGGACTAACGATTTCACAAACAGCTATTCAAAAGTTTGAACAAATTCTAAGCAGTATGAATGAAACGGCTCCGCAAGTAGAAGAAGTGGCTGCGACTGCTCAGCAAATTTCAGCAGCCGTTGAAGAAGTAGCGCGCGCAGCGGGTGAAATGGCGATACTTGCTAAAGGAAATGCAGCTACATCTGAAGAAGTGGCTGCATCTACTGAAGAACAGCTCGCTTCAATGGAAGAAATCGCTGTTTCTGCACAATCTTTGTCTCAAATGGCAGAACAATTAACAGCGCTCATCAGCAAATTTAATTTGTAAACTTTCGTCAAATCGTCATAGACCTCTTTTATATTGGAAAAAGTAGAACATACACACATGAAAGAGGTGACAGTATCTGATGGAGCAAACAAAAATGACCTTTGAGCCAGCTTCAATTAACGACGATATGCATGCGAAGCTTAAACAGTTAGAAGAGCAGTTTCAACAAACGTTAGGAAAAAGAGTGGCTTTAGTTGCATACGAAGCTGAAAAATAAAGAAACAAAAAAGAAAAGACCTGGTGTCTTTTCTTTTTTTTATTTCAATAAGGTTAACATACATTAAATTACAAGTTTTTTTCATATGCTTTCTCAAAATAACACTAATATAGTGTAAAATTACACTATATTAGTGTTATTTCACTTTTTGGATGGTATAATTTCACAGAAGTAAAGAAAGGAGCTTACAGTTTAGAATGAGGAAAAACGTGTTGTTAGGAACTTTTTTATCTTTTTATCTAGTAGGTTCATATGCCTCCTATCATATTTATAAACAGCAGCAAACCCGTCCTGTAACGGAGGATGTTGCACATCTTCTTCCTACAAAAGTTAAAGAAATAAAGCATGGGACCACTGAAAAACAGCTGAAAAATTGGGTGAAAACTGCTTCACAGCATCATGAAAAAATAGCGATTTCAGGGATGCAGCACAGCCAAGGAGGGCAGACGTACTATCCTAATGCTATTTTACTTGATATGAAGCAGTACAATAAAATTATAGATTACAAGCCCCGCCAAAAAGAAATTACAGTTCAAAGCGGGACAACATGGAATGACATTCAGCAATATATACATAAAGACTGTCTTGCTCTTCAGGTTATGCAGTCACAAAATATTTTTACCGTTGGAGGTTCTATTAGCGTGAACGTACACGGCAGAGATATTCGATACGGCTCTTTAATGGATACGGTCAAATCTATGCGTCTCCTGCAGGGGGACGGATCTATTATCGAAATTAGCCGGACAAAACACCCTGAGCTGTTTTCTTTAGTAAACGGAGGCTACGGGTTATTTGGGGTCATTTTAGATGTTACGCTTCGTTTAACGGACGATGAATGGTACGAAGATGAAATTATTCGCTTAGATTATAGACAGTATACAGCTTATTTTAAAAACTACGTACAGCATAACCCTGACGTTCGTATGCATATGGCGCGTATTTCTGTTTCTCCTAATCAATTGCTAACAGATATGTACGTCACAAACTATCGCTTATCTTCTCAAAATACTTCTACTGCAAACGAACCGCTCAAGACAGAAAAAATAGTGGCACTTCCTAAATTTATGCTAGGGCTGTCTCGGTATAGCGACTGGGGCAAAGATATGCTGTGGGAAACACAAAAGGCTTATTTCTTAAAACAAAATGGAAGGCTTGAAACAAGAAATAATGTTATGCGTTCTGAAAGTGATTTTATGGAATATGAAAGTGCTAGCCAGACGGAAATTTTACAAGAATACTTTGTTCCAGTTGATGAATTTGCTTCTTACATCGATGATTTACGTCAAGTGTTATCAACTGAGGAATTAAATTTATTGAACATTACTGTTCGCTATGTAGAGAAAGATAATAAAGCCGTCATGTCTTATGCAAAAGGCGATATGTTTGCTCTCGTTTTACTTATTAACCAAAAAAAGGATCACCAAGGCATCTCTGATACACAAAGAGTTGTCCGGAAAATGGTGGATGTGACGCTGCAGCATCAGGGAAGCTATTATTTGCCTTACTACGGCTACCCAAGCAAGAAGCAGTTAGAAGAGGCTTACCCTCATACAACCGCCTTTTTTAATTTGAAAAGAAAATATGATCGGAACGAAACGTTTGTTAATTTATTTTATAAGGAGTATGGAAAATGACGTACAAACAACTCTTACATTCACAAAGCCTTATGATTACCGCAAGCAGTATTGTGTTTCCTTTTTACCTTTTACTGCTTCGAAATCTTGGCGATAGCTATTCACAATTTGGCTTAGCTTACGGAATTTTTGCTTTAACCGCAGCTTTGAGTGATCCGTTGATCGGTTCATGGAGTGACAGAGTAGGAGAAAAGCGCTTGCTTCTTTTATATACGTTTGGGATGGCCGTTGTTATGCTTGTGATTCCCGTTTTAACAACGATCACGCAGGTGTATATCATTCAAATTATAATGGGTCTGCTTGGAGCTCTTCAAAAAACAGCAGAAAAAATAGCGTTATCTAGGCAGACAGATCGTGCTCACACAGGAAAACAAGTAGGACACTATCATTTATGGACCTCTATATGGGCAGCCTTGGCCGTTATTGCAACAGGGTATATCATTGATTTTCTGACAATCGGAAGCCTTTTTTACATCACTTCGTTTATGTACGTAGCAGCAGGGGTATTAATATGGCAAAAACCAAAAACAATCGAGCTTGAACGCCACCATTCGCTGTAAAGCATATATGGACAGGTCACCTGAATTTTTTAGTTCGTACAGTAAGATACTATAAAAAATTTATGTTCTCCCGATATAAGTACTGAAAGGAGAAACGTTTATGCAAGGTATAAGTATATCAGGGCAAGATGCATGGTCTTCTATTATAGTATCGTTCGCTATTTTCATCATTATATGGGGTCTGATTCCAGGCTTGACTATAAAGTATGTATGTAAAAGTCAAACACTAGGTATAGCAAGTTTTTTTGTTGGTATTGCCTATGGGGTTAAAGCAGGTCATTTCCTTATTTAAATACGAATTGGTGTAAGTAAGGAAGCTTGGACCACTATTAGCTAAGTGAGAATCCCTTTTGTTTCCTGTTATTTTTTTAGAGCAATTCTCCATAATAACAGTTAAAGAGGTGAATCCGATGACCGATAACAACGTTGGGTTTGGAGTTAGCGGAGGCGAAGAGACTAGAAAAAAATCTACTGTTTCTAGTGAAGCTCCTATATCTAGTGATGTACAACAAAATCAGAAACAAGATAACTACGAAAAGCTTAGCCACCAACTAAATTCATTATCTGATAATGGATTTAGAGCAGATCGTGATGAAGATTAAGGGTTACCTATCAAAAAAGAATATTTAAATTAAATAAAGTATTATGAAAGTAAACTAATTGGATTCCATGACTTTAACATGATAGCATTAACTACTGGTACAAACATACCACTTGACTATTTTGACATGCTATTTTGTCAAAATTCTTAGTTATTTCTTTGATAACTGAGAATCCATTTGTAACCTTTAAGTAGAGATATAAAGGTAATCCTTCACTTTAATAAGTGGAGGATTTTTTTTATCCTTTCGTAATGGTTTTGCGATTGTTTGGATTAACTGGGATAAAACAGATACATTGTACACAATGTAAACGTCGTCATGTATAATGTAACTTATTCTTAGTTGAAAACTTGAATGAGCAGGATAGACATACTCGAGATAAGCGGAGGCATACACCAGTGTCTAAGAAAATACATGATTTTAATGATATTATCCGAAAGCTGCGCAAAAAACTTTTTGGAAAAGGCCCAGAACGAATTCATACTGTATTTGTTCAAAATATGGCTATTTCAACTTTGTACGGCAACTTAACGCCAGCTGAACAATTTATCGCGAGAACAACCGAAGGTAAAGAGACGGTACATATGGCAAGAACAAAGCTTATTCAAAACCTTTATGCTTCATCTCCTCCAGAGGGGCTTGAAGACTTGTTAGGAGCTAAGCTGGAGTACTTATTTTCTGATATCAAAGTAGAAGAAGATATCGCTGTTTCTGTGTTTGTGTTTGAAACCAATATTCAGTAGAACAACGTAAAATACATAATTTAATTAAATGAAAGAGAAGTAGGATCTGCTTGTTTTTTATTTGATTTTATTATAGATAATGATGACTGATATACTGTAAAGAAAGTGCAGGATTATTAGGCAGCATTCAAAAACCTTGTGTAAAAGGTGTTTTTGAGTGCTGCCTTTTTTAGTTAAGGAGGAGTTTTATGGCATTTCACAAGCCGGATAAAATGTTAAACATCGCTTTAGAAGCGGGGGTTTCAAAGACGAAGTTATCCCTTTCTTCTATTCTTATGCTTGGGTTTCTAGGAGGCGCGTTTATTGCGCTTGGTTTTTTACTAGATGTGCGCGTCATTGGTAATTTACCAGCTGAATGGGGAAGTTTATCAAATCTTTTAGGAGGGGCCGTCTTTCCTGTAGGTCTTATGCTGGTCGTACTTGGGGGAGCTGAGCTTATTACAGGGAATATGATGTCTGTTTCCATTGCCCTGTATGCAAGAAAAATTTCGCTTCGTCACTTGCTTCATAACTGGTTTTGGGTTACGATTGCCAACTTTTTAGGAGCCGTATTTATTGCGTATTTCTTTGGACATATTGTCGGTTTAACAGAAACAGGGCCTTTTTTAGATAAAACGGTAGCAATTGCTCAAGCTAAAATTGACGACTCATTTTTTAAAACGCTTATTTCTGCTGTGGGCTGCAACTGGCTTGTATGTTTAGCTATTTGGCTTTCATACGGTTCTGACGACGTTACGGGGAAAATTCTTGGGATTTGGTTTCCGATCATGGCTTTTGTTGCGATTGGCTTTCAACACGTTGTAGCTAATATGTTTATTATTCCCGCTGCCATTTTTGCAGGTCACTTTACATGGATTGATTTTATGACAAATATTATCCCTACCTTTATTGGAAATATGATAGGAGGAGCTGTATTTGTAGGTCTTATTTATTTTTCTTCTTATCAACGGAAACAAAGAGAACAATTAAAAAAAGCTTCTTAAGAGGTTTTATCAGTTGTCATTAAAAAAAGCAGTCTCTTAGTAAAGAGGCTGCTTTTTTGATAGTGAAAGGTGAAAAAATGTACTTTTAACAATTTATGTATGATAACATATAAAACAATTAAGTTCGGCAAACGTTCAAGTTCGCTTTTTGTTTTCATAATATTATTATGGTTAACTAGATCGTAAGAAATACATTCGCAAGGGAGAGAAAGAAAGATTGAATATTGGTATAGGATTGATTCTGCTATCTGTCGCACTACTATTTCTTATATCAGGAATGTTTTTACGCAAAAAGAGAAAAAAGGTATGTAGCAACAGTTTGTTAATCGCAGGAGCATTGATTTTATCAGCAGGTCTATTATTAATCACTGGTTTATATGATCCGTATGCAAATCATATTTAATAACGTATTAAAGGAGAGTGAAAAAATTGAAGTTCATGTTTGCTGTTTTATTGATTATATTTGGCAGCATTTTAGTTGGATTGACCAGTAACAGTCTAGGCGCGACAGGTAATAACATCATGCATTTAGCTGGAATTGGGTGCCTTATAGCCGCTATTTTTATAGTAAAAGGCAAAAAAGATACTAAACGCCGTACAAAAAGGGAATGCGATGTTTAATCACGCATTCTTTTTTGATGTAAGCAGTTCTAGGCCTTTGTCGTCCACTTTTTCTTACGATTATTATAAAATAGAAAGTAACAGCTATACATACAGCAGTAAGGTGGTATTTAACAATGAAACAATCTAACAAAACGATCGGTATCGTAGCGCATGTCGATGCAGGAAAGACAACGTTTTCCGAACAGCTTCTTTATCATACCAAAAGTATTAAACAACGAGGAAGAGTTGACCACAAAGATTCCTTTCTTGATACCCATACGATTGAAAAAGAACGAGGAATTACGGTATTTGCCGATCAAGGAACTTTTTCATATAACGGTTCTACTTACTATTTAATTGATACGCCGGGCCACGTCGATTTTTCACCTGAAATGGAACGTTCTATTCAAGTGATGGACTATGCCATTGTTATCTTAAGTGCAGTAGAAGGAGTCGAAGGCCATACAGAAACGGTTTGGCAGCTGCTTCAAAAACATCGTGTGCCCGTATTCTTTTTCATCAATAAAATCGATCGTGTAGGAGCAGATCCTGAACGTGTTATAAACGATATTAAACATAACTTAACCCCCGATGTTTTTGACATAACGTCAGAGCTTATAGACGGCTCGTTAAGTGAGGAACTTATTGAATTTACAGCTGAAAAAGATGAAGAGCTTTTAGATGCATTTATGGAAGGCAAGAATGATCAAGCCTATTGGAGAGCGGCTATGCAAAAGCTTATTCAAACCAATCAGCTTTTCCCGTGTGCTTGTGGCTCAGCTTTACAAGATATCGGCATTGAAAGTTTTTTAGAGAAGCTCGATTTGCTAACAGAAACTCGCTACTCGGAGGAAGAAGCATTTTCAGGTCGTGTATATAAAATTCGGCACGATGAAAACGGCATGCGCATCACGTTTATCAAAGCTCTAAGCGGGACAATGCAGGTGCGTGATGAAGTGGCTTATGAAAAAAACGGAGAGCTATATGAAGAAAAAATCACTCAAATTCGTGCTTATAACGGAAGTACATTTAAAAACGCAAATGAAGGTTCAGCCGGCGAACTTTTTGCGGTTACAGGGTTGTCTTCAGCATCGATTGGAGACGGTCTTGGAACATTAAAAGAAAGCCGCTCCTACGAACTTTTGCCTACGTTAAAATCAAAAGTTGTTTTTGAGCCTTCTGTTCATCCAAAAGAAGGAATTAAACTTTTTCAATTATTAGATGCTGAAGACCCTTCTTTACATGTGACGTGGGAAGAAAGGACTCAAGAGCTTCATATTCATGTGATGGGAGCAATTCAGCTAGAAGTCCTCGAAAAACTGATAAAAGAACGTTTTAATATAAACGTACAGTTTGAAGAACCAGAGATTTTGTACAAAGAATCCATTCAAAATATAGTGATGGGCTACGGGCATTTTGAACCGTTGAAACACTATGCAGAAGTTCATTTGAAAATAGAAGCAGCGGAACGAAACAGCGGAATTACTTTTGAAAATGCTTGTCACGCCGACGATTTATCCGTTGGGTATCAAAATCTGGTCCGTCAGCATATATTTGAAAAGCCGCATCACGGTTTGCTAACGGGGTCGCCTATTACTGATTTAAAAGTGACGTTGTGTACCGGACGAGCTCACAACAAGCATACAAGCGGTGGAGATTTTAGAGAAGCAACGTACCGAGCATTACGACAAGGGTTAGAAAAAGCCAAAAATATTGTGATAGAACCGTATTATGACTTTAAAATTAAAGTGGATATTGATCAAATGGGGAGGGTATTAGCTGATGTTCAAAGCGCACACGGCCGCTTTGATTCTCCTGTAACAACCGAAAACAAAGCGGTTATTACAGGAAAAGTTCCTGTTGCTACTTTTATGAACTACGGTGCGACGCTAGCATCTTTTACGCACGGAAAAGGAGCGATGTCTCTATTATTCGGAGGGTATGAACGCTGTCATAATGAAGAAGAAGTTATTGAACGAATCCGCTACAATAAAGAGGCAGATCCCGAATACAGCTCATCATCCGTCTTTTGCGCAAAAGGACAGGGCTATACGGTTTCTTGGAAAGAAGCAGAGGAAAAAATGCACTGTTTATAAAAAGCACTGCAGCAATCGCTGCAGTGCTTTTTTCGTCATATGCTTTCACCAGGTGTTTTATCCATACCTTTACAATAAAAACCATATTATAGTATAGTTTACGTATATTTCTAAAAAAAGAGGTGATAGAAACATGGATGCTACTGTTAACACAACTAAAAGCGGGGTAATAGGAGGGATTCTCGGAGGAATTTCACTTTTATATGTCATTGTTAATACTTTATTGATCCTTAACTTTTTTACAGGACTAATTTTTGCTGAAAAACTTCAAGGTCTGCCTATTATCGCACCTATCTTTTTAGTTCCGCTCATGATTGTTCCTGCAATTATTGGTTTTTTTATAAAAAAAGACAAGCTCTGTCTATGGGCGATTATTTTAAATATCATCTTGTTTCTTGTACCAATTGGCTACCATGTCATCGGTACGTTAGTATTCGGCCCTTAATTAAAAAACGAACAAACTTCAATATAAAGTTTGTTCGTTTTTTTATATCACATAACTACTATTGAGCCGGAGCAGTAGCTGTACTGCTGTTTTCGTCTTTCACCATCATCCTTACGCCTTGTACAACCGCAATTCCTTCCCACTTATCAAGATCAGGTTCAAGAAATTCTAAAGCAAACGTGTGGGGACGTAATGACAGAAAAGAAGAGAGTGTGCGGACTTGAATAATAGGAACGCCGGAACGCAGAACGTCGAATTTGCGATCCGTTATATTCCCCGTAATTTCCTATGTATCGCCATCGTTTCTGATATAAAGGTACTTCTTTTTAAAAAAAGTGAATTTTCGCTGAATCATGCCAACTTCATTTCCGTGGTGATCTGAAATGATCAGCTTTGGCATAAGGGCAAACATTTTAGATTTACCTGTAAATACGATCTCTTCGTTTTTTAAAATCTCAAATTTATTAGCAATAGATAACTTATATGCGACATTTCCAATCACGTCTTGTGATTCATTATAAATAGGAGATTCGCCTAACTCGAAAAACTTGTCTTGTAAGATAATTCCTCGTTTCTCCATTTAAAAACCTCCTTTTACAATATATTACCATATTTTACACCTTTTTAGTTTGGTAAGACCATTTTCATGGGTATTATTAAATAAAGTTCGTCCTTACGTGCTACAGATAATGAAAAGAATGAAAATAGTCTTCAAAGCTCATAATGTGTAAAGGAGACCTTGCTTGTTATAACACCAGGTGAACGTAAAGCAGTTTGTTAGATATTCAAAGTGTACTATACATAAGGAGATGATACTTTATGCCTCAATGGCATCCGCATCGCGAACAAAAAAATTTACCTGATGAATTTCCTGTTAATCCGCTTTTTTCTCGACAAGGAGAAGTGACAATTCCAAGGCTGCGTATTGGTGATCAAGGTATGCTTCCCGAAACAGCTTATCAAATCATTCATGATGAAATTGCTTTAGACGGAAATGCCCGTTTAAATTTAGCTACGTTCGTTACTACTTGGATGGAGCCTGATGCAAAGCGTTTGTACGGAGAGTCTTTTGATAAAAATATGATTGATAAAGACGAGTATCCGCAGACAGCGGCTATTGAAGAGAGATGTGTACGTATTTTAGCGGACCTTTGGAATTCACCTAATCCTGATACAACGATGGGCGTTTCTACTACAGGTTCATCTGAAGCTTGTATGCTTGGTGGACTGGCGTTAAAAAGGCGCTGGCAGAAACTGCGTAAAAGTAAAGGGCTATCAACAGACCGGCCGAACATTGTATTTAGTTCATCCGTTCAAGTGGTGTGGGAGAAGTTCGCAAACTATTGGGACGTAGAGCCTCGTTATGTGAACATTAATGCAGATCATCCTTATTTAGATCCAGAAGGCGTCATTAATGCGGTTGACGAAAATACAATTGGTGTCGTACCGATTCTTGGAGTGACGTATACAGGAGTTTACGAACCAATTGCTGCTATCGCAAAAGCATTGGATGAGTTACAGGAGAAAACAGGGTTAGATATTCCTATCCACGTAGACGCTGCTTCTGGAGGTTTTATCGCTCCGTTTCTTCAACCAGACCTTATCTGGGATTTCCGCTTGCCGCGAGTAAAGTCCATTAACGTATCGGGACACAAGTACGGTTTAGTCTATCCTGGCTTAGGATGGGTGATTTGGAGAGAAAAAGAAGACTTGCCTGAAGATCTTATTTTTCGCGTTTCTTATTTAGGAGGCAACATGCCAACTTTTGCGCTCAACTTCTCTAGACCAGGAGCACAAGTTCTTTTGCAGTATTACAATTTCTTACGTTTAGGTAAAGATGGCTATTATGCCGTGCAAAAAACCTCACAAGAAAACGCGCTGTTTCTCAGCAAAGAAATTGGAGAAATGGAAGCATTCGAAATTATCGCCGATGGTTCAGATATCCCAGTGCTTGCTTGGAAGCTAAAAGAAGGATACACGCCAAACTGGACTCTTTATGACTTGTCTAGACAACTGCGTACATACGGATGGCAAGTGCCTGCTTATCCGCTGCCTGCAGATATGGAAGAAATAACAATCATGCGCATTGTTGTTAGAAATGGATTTTCAAGAGATCTTGCTCATTTATTTATGGTTAATTTCAAACAAGCCGTTGAATTTCTTAACTCGTTGGATAGACCTGTTCTTAAAGACACGAAATACGACAATGGATTTCATCATTAACATCGATTACGAAAACACAAAGCCGTGTTCTGAAAAAGGTATATGGCTTTGTGTTTTTTATGCATAAAAAGATAATCTTTTCAAAAAAATCCCATAAATTAAACAAGAAAATATTCTTATATTTTCTTAATTTTGGTATAATAACCCCTAAGGTTTTATAGTCCTTTAGAATTACATAAAACCTAAAAAAAGATAAAAAAGGGGATAATAGTCTATGAAAATATTGAAAGTTGTTTTTGGTATTCCATTATTAGCTATATTGCTAGCAGCCTGTAGTGAGGAGTCCAGTGAAACTGTATCGCAAAAAGAAGAGCCTACAGAGAAATCAACAGCGGTTCATACGAAAGAAAATGGTAATAAAACGGCTGTAAAAGAATCATCGCCGAATACATTACAAACAAAAGCATCCACAATTAAAAAAGCTGTTAATTCTAAAGAAGCTGATCGTGATTACTTATTAAACGTAATGAATGGTTATCAGTACATCCAAGTAGGTGACAATCAATATATTTACTATGGCATTAATCAAGAGCAAAATGTTTTTTGTATGATGGAAGTTAATTTTGACGCGAGTGGTGATTATGTAGAAAACATCAATTTTGTTGATAATGCTTCAGAAGAACAAATTGCTTTGCTTCAAAACCAAATACAAGAACAACAAAAGCAATTATCAGACCTTGAACAGCAGCAAATGGAAAAAGAATTAGATGATTACTATGCGAAGCTAGAAGAAGACCGACAAAAAGAAGAAGAGGCGCAGGCCAAAGCTGATGCAGAAGCTGAAGCTCAGGCAGAAGCAGATCGTAAAGCGGAAGAAGAACGTTTAGCAGAAGAAGAGAAGAAACAGAAGGAGGAAGAGGAAGCTCAGGCAAAAGCGGATGATGAAGAAGCTGATGCTGATTCAGAAGATGAGGCCCAAACGGCGGAATTAGAATCAGAACCAGAGGAAGAAGAAGATACAGAAGCAACTGCAGAAGAGGAACCGGCCGAACAAACAGTTTCCCAAGAGCAAGCTATCCAGCTAGTTCGTGATCAGCAAGGCATATCTGAAGATTCAATTCTTCTTGTAGAATACGATCACCTTGACGACTCAGGAAACTATATTATCCATGTTTATGAAAGCGTTGTGGATAATGAAGAAACAGGAGAAGGGCATACAGCTACACAGGGTTGGTATCAAGTAAGTCCTAGTGATGGGTCAATTACTGATGTTACGGTAGATGGTTACTAAATAAAAAGTCTTTATTAAAAGAAGCGTTCCTAACTAAAAGGGAGTTGCTTCTTTTTAGGAAATCACCTTGAACTTGTGAAAGTGGATGTATCGATTGTTACGGATAAACGTTTAGTTGGTTCAACCATTATCACAGAAGGGAAAGACAAAGGAAAAGAGCTCGTGCCTACTAGTTTATATTACGAAATCGACTTAAAAAACACAGGTGAAAAACGCGTTGGGAAAGAACATCCGGACAAAGGAATTGAAATAGAAATTCAGCCTCATATACCATTAAAAAATGCACTAGAAGAGAGCGTTGGCTTCAATGTATTTAATCCTGATGATAATCAAGATAGGTCTGGACTGGGATATGGTTTTTCTTCTCCTAGCATTCTCGAATATAATGAACAAGGAAATTTTACTTTGAATTATGATTTAGGGTTTAAGGGTTCAACTAATAAAGAGCAAGCTTCTCCTTTGAAAGCATCTGACCAACAGTTAAAAAAGCTAGAACCACAACTTTTAGATGGAGTTTTAGTTGTCAAGCAAGAAAAACAGGTGTTAGCCAAATTTGATATGAAAACTAAAAAGAGAATTGAAAAATAATAAACAACGGTAACATGGTAAAAGCCTACTTAACTAAGTAGGCTTTTTTAGAACCACATTTTTTTACATACGTTTTTACGATGAATGTCATATATTTGGCTGATGCCGTGTTTATCAAATTTATCAAGTAGCTTATCAGTTCCACGCTTCATTTTATAGTTCATTTCACTTTCGTAAAGAGGAAGTACATTATAGAACTCAACATCTTTTCCATCACGGATATGAACGCTCCAGGCTTCTTCTTCAGTTAGTGGAGGGAGTAAAAGAGAAGCACAAAGCTCTGTATTAGAGCTAAATGGTTTAATTGGGTTGTCATTTTGAATCGTGTGGCCAAACCCTACCCATGTATCTAATTCATGCGGGAAGCGAGCTAAAAATTTTAAATTTTCAATTGGCCAATATATTTCTTCTTGCTTAAATCCTTCTTCTGAAAGGTCCCATTCAGGTGGTAAAAAACAAAGGAGTTCAGCATAGCGACCACCTTCGACCTCTGGCGGAGTATTCATTGCCTTATCACTCATTCCTTGAGTAATAAGCGTATGGTAAGGACGTTCTTCACTAGGTGCAATATGATAGACATCTACGTGTACAAGATGAGACATAATTTCATGATAGACCATATAAATAGGTCCAAAATAACGTTCAATATGAGCTTCCATAATCTCTCTTGCTTCTTCATCTATGTCAACATTTGGATCAAAATCCTTTCCTGAACCTTTATGAGTGTACAAAACATCCCCTGATTCTGTGTATTCATATTTATCTTCATTGTTTGACATGCTTCTAATTCCTTTCTATCTAGTAATTAGATAAACCATCTATTTTAAAAGGTAAATAACTTATTTTGATGATAACCTATGATAGACTTATATTACCATAATCACCTAAATAAAGTTAGTTAGGATCATTCAGTTAAAGCAGGAGGGCAGTGGCAGCAGAAAGTAATTAAAACTATCAGGGATATTTTATTGCATAAAAACATAACAAGAAAACGAGGAGATTAGCAATGGAACTCGATCTAACTGTAAATTCCAAAAGACGCTACGCAAATTTTGTTAAAAGAGTTTCAGAAAGTAAGGTAGTTTTGGGGTTGAAAAGCGAATATGGCTGGTGCGTCTGTGAATCAAATGAATATGAAGAGACAGCCGTTATGCTTTTTTGGTCGGATGAAGCATATGCAAAGCAATGTGCAGTAGAAGAATGGTCACACTATAAACCAACGTCTATAGCGTTGGAGGAATTTATGAATAATTGGATATACGGAATGCATAACGACGATTTGTTAGTTGGCGTTAACTGGAATGCCAAGTTAATTGGGTTAGAAGTTGAACCGTATGATTTATTGAACGAATTAGAAGACCTGTTAGAAAAATAATAACATTACTTTTCTTTTTTATAATATAAGGGGTGACCGAATTTGAACATTGAAGCGGCGACTATTTTTAGTATTGAACCTGATGACACTGATTTAACTATTATTGATGCAGATTATAGAGATGACTATGGACTAGTCTTAGTTCAAAAACGTCACAATAAATTCGAATTGATTGTAAATGGCACGACTCTTTATACATGTTTAAAAATAAATTATCCTTTTGTCAGATGGATTAATCATAAGCATTTTTTGATAATGAATGCCAGAACCAAGGGAGAAAAGCACAATTTGTTTATTATGAACATTGATGGAGAAGTCATTCGGTCATTCTACTGTGGAGATGCTGTACAAGACGTAGCGGTTAGTAAAGAAGGAATATGGTGCAGCTATTTTGACGAAGGCGTTTTTGGTGAAGGAATATCAACGGAAGGGTTAGTACTGTTTGATAATACAGGCTCGCCAACTTTTCAATATCATTCTCATTTACCAGATGCTCCATCCATTGCAGATTGTTATGCAATTTGCAATGGTAAAAATGCGACACTTTGGTTATATCCATATACAGATTTTGAGTTAATTCAAGTCAATCCCGAGAAAAATTCCTTCATTGTACATCAAACTCCTGAAACGTTACATGGATCACAAGCGATAAGTATTAGAGGAGAATATAGCTATTTTTACAGCCCATACAATAAGGAAGGAACTTTATACAGTTGGCAATCAGGAGAGAGTAGTACTAAAAAAATAGGTAAGTTAAGCGGGACCCTTAGAGGGCTAGATACAAGGCAAAAAGCTCATTTTATAGGGATTGAGGAAAAGAACATAAAAGTTTACACCATCATGAACCCCAAAGAGTATTAAAACATAAAACATAAATAAAGTATTATTTTAATGAGTTAAAGAAATTCTCAGCTTTAAAGCAGAAAAAGTAATTTTTGAACCAACTGAACTTTATTTTGGTTTTACACTGACTATAAATAGAAGAAAAAACGTTAGTGTAGATGGGTTTATCCAGTATCCTACCGGCTGGGGAACAGAACTAAAGTTTGAATTTAAAACAGATTTAACTTACATAGATTCGTTTATTCAAGGGTTAGAATCTATTTTAACTCAGTATCCAATTAAAGAAATTTAAATTAAATTATATAAATCAAAGAGGTAATGTATTTTATGAAAAGATGGTGCAAAAAACATTCTACTAATAAAAAAATTGAGGATAATACACCTTGGCAATTAGATAATGTTTACAAAAGAAACAAAGAATCTCCTTATACATTTTACAAGCCAAGCAAAGCGGTGATGGATAAATTAAAAGCGGGAGACTTAGTGAAGTTAACTTTCTTTAGTGATTCAGATACAGATGGTTACAAAGGAGAAAGAATGTGGGTAGAAATTACGGATAGAAATAAAGAGAACTTTGTTGGAAAGCTTGATAATGAACCTTATCATTTAAAGAGCTTAAAATTTGGTCAAACCTTGCATTTTGGCACTGAACATATTTGTGATACTGAATATGAAGACGATGAGGCTATAAAAATGGACTATTACTTGAATACCCTCGTAACGGTTAGCAATGATGTTTTAGAAAGAAACGAGTTTAATTTTCTGTTAAAGGATAAACCAAATGAACCGAATGATTCAGGATGGGTTATCTTTAGCGGATACGAAGAAGACGAGTTCAACAGTAATCCAGATAATTTTCAAATTGTAGCTCTAGGAGTTGTTTTAAATGTTGATGACTCAATTTTAGCTTTTATACATGAATCACCGCTATGTGCTTACGAAAGAAATGAGTTTGGGCAATTTGATAAAATTCACGACTACGATTGGGAAACGTACCTTAGTGAGTGAAGGCTTGCAACTAGTAACTTGTAAAGTTTGTATTACAAGCGGATGGAGGGGAAGAAGTTGTTCTTTTTCCCTTTTTTTTGCGCTTCTACATCAAATCAACTAATATCACACTGATTCATAGCTACTTTAAACTTGTGATACAAAATTGTAAGATACGTACTGGCGTATTCAGGCGATTGTGGTTAAGCGAGCGGTCATTTTAACCATTTCTAAGATATAATCCATAGCATAGCTTGTACATATTTCAAACTCATTTGACTTTAAAAGCATCATTCAGTCGATTTTTAAGAGTTCTGTTTACAGCCCCAAATTAAAATCATGAGAGTAAAACCAGATGACTTGAAAACAAACCTACACACTTTGAAGAAAAAGCAAAAGGTGATAGACATTCCAAGGATCTAAGAGCAAGGGAGACCCCAACGATTTTATTTCTTTTTCTAGTTTACATAATATATATTCTAGGAACCAATAGGTAAAACATAAATTCCGTCTCATTAAAAAAGTATACTTATGATAGTGAGACGGAATTTAAAAATGAGATAGGGTTTATATTTATATCAATCGACTCACTAAACTAATTATCCATAAGATTTGTTCTAATTGAACAATTATAGATATAATTTTATGGAAATACATATGAATTTCACCAGTTTAGTTTTAGGATTGATCAGCTCGGTTTATGTTTAGATTATATTTAGAGATTTTGAAAAATGAATGAGTTTACTTATAGAAATTAAATTTTACACTCATACATTTTTTCTCATCGTATTCTCAATGAACCCTTTGCAAAACGATGAAATCTGTTTGCGTTTAATATCTTAAGGATTTATTTGCTACTGAACGTATATTTTTCATTTAGTACATATGTTTGCATTAAATGGATTTTTATTCATTGATAAAAGTCAAAACCTCGCATTTTCTGTAATAAAATACATTGGTTAGTATTTTTATTCCGTAAGATTCTGTGTTAAAATCACAACAAACCCCTTTCTTATCAGCTTTTTAGTGATTTTAGTTGTAGTTTCCTTTTTCATCGGGTATAATATTAAACAAATAGATGACGGTATAAATTGGATGTTATTATCCAGTTTTAAAGGAGCGATACTCATGAACATTACAATTTATTATGGAAATCATGAAGATAAAACAATTCACACAATGGATTGTCACGTAGATATCGATTTAGATGATGAAGATATGGTAGCTTTAATAGAAGCTCGTTAATGAATATATAAAAGGCTGTGGATGCTTTTCATCTGCAGCCTTTTATTTTTTGCTCCCCCTCTTCTTTTCCATCTTTTAATGACCGCTACGTTTTAAGATCATTAGCTACTTTTATTATAAAATTTCAAATTCTCCGTTAACTTCTCTTTACTTTTCGACACATTTTTTGTATCATTAAATAAGAACGTATGTTCGTTTTATTTTTATCGTATTGATGATCACAAGGAGTGTTTTTGAATGACGGTACGAAAAAGAAAAAGAAAGAAGCTCCCTCCTACCCTATCCAACACTGGCTTTATTGGAGCAACGTTTGCTGATACAGATGAATTAGCGCGTAACGAATATCACTTTCCTCGTAAACAGATGAAAATTACCCATCATGTTTTAGATGCTTTGCTTCAAGGGGCAACGCATTTATTTCAACAGCATAAAGTTGAAGCCGCTATCTCATGCGTGTATCTTCCTAAGTACAAGAAGATTGGTTTAGTCCTTTCTAAACAGCCTTTTGGCCGCAATGAAGGCATTGGGTATTTTATTAATTACTTAAAGGAAATCGGACATATTGAGTGGGATGAAAAAACGAAAGACTACGAAATACATAATACGAGTTTTATCGGCGTGGTATTTGCAGACCTAGAAAAAATTGCTAAGTTCACTTTCGATTTTGAGCTGGAATTGCTGTCAAAGTTCGTCAAAGACTTAATTATTCCCGCTAAAGAGCTGTTCTTGCAGCATAATGTAAAAGCGTATCTCTCAGGCGTTGAAAATGAAGACCAGCATAAAGTAGGGTTTGTTTTATCCATCAAGCCCTATGATGAACGTAAGGAAGCAGACTTATATTTTGTGGAGTATTTAAAAGAACGTGGTTTATACGAAGAGGACGAGTCTGAAGAAGAGCTAGTACCTATTCATACAAAATGGAGCTTATTTAAATAACATACGTTATACCCGCTGTCTTAATAAGATAAGCGGGTCTTTTTTTGCTTTTTTACTAAAACCCAAAACAAATTAGTAGCAAGTACTAATAGTTAGTAATATAATAATAGTAATGATAAAAAATCATTGATATCTATAATATAAGGAGTCGTTTTTATGATTCAACTAAAAGATTTAGTTCCAGGTGAACATTACAACTTAACAGAGGAAATTGAAAAACATGCATCCGATCAGCTTGCGCTAAAGTGGCAGGACGCTGACGGTGTGCGTGAGGAAATTACATATAACGAGCTGTTAGCAAAAGCAAATAAGGTGGCAAACGGGTTAACGGAGCTAGGATTAACAAAAGGCGATCATGTTTTGGTTATTGCACCTCGCCTTATTGAATCGTATGCTATTTACTTAGCATGCTTAAAAGCAGGTATTATTGTAATTCCTTCTTCAGAACTATTACGCGCAAAAGATATCCTATATCGTTTACATCACGCTGAAGCAAAAGCGATTATTTCTTACCATCCTTTCTGCAATGAGATCGATAAGATTGAAAACTTCCCTACTTCTCTACAACATAAAATTACGTTTGGTGCTGATGTTACGTCATGGACGCGCTTAGAGTCACTTACGGCGGATGCATCAGAACAGTTCCAAGCAGCTAAAACAACTAAAGATGATACGGCATTCCTTCCTTATACATCTGGTACAACAGGACAGCCAAAAGGCGTTGTTCATACTCATGGATGGGCTTATGCTCACCTTCGTATCGCTGCTGCTGAATGGTTAGATATTAAAAAAGGCGATACGGTCTGGGCAACAGCAGGTCCTGGTTGGCAAAAATGGATTTGGACTCCGTTTTTATCTGTACTTGGACAAGGTGCAACGGGCATTATCTATAACGGACGTTTTGAACCTAAAAAGTTTTTAGAAATTTTACAGGATGAAAAAGTAAACGTACTGTGCTGCACGCCAACAGAGTATCGCTTTATGGCTAAAATTGATGAGCATGAACGTTTTGACTTGTCTCACCTTCATAGCGCTGTCTCTGCGGGAGAGCCGCTAAACGAAGAAGTGATTAATGTGTTTAAAAAATACTTTAATATTCAAGTTCGTGATGGATACGGCCAAACGGAGAATACTCTTTTAATCGGTACCTTAAAAGGTGTAAAAACGAAGATTGGTTCAATGGGTAAACCGATGCTTGAAGGGTTTGTAGAAATCATTGATGAAGACGGGGAACCTTGTGAGCCTGGAGAAGTTGGAGACATTGCCGTTCGTAGAGACCTCCCTTCCCTTTTCAAACATTATTATAAAGATATGGAGCGCACTGAGAAAACGTATAAAGGAAACTACTATTTAACAGGTGACCGCGCTTCTAAAGATGAAGAGAACTATTACTGGTTCCAAGGACGCGGAGATGATATTATTATCAGTTCTGGCTATACAATTGGGCCATTTGAAGTTGAAGATGCGTTAATTAAGCATCCAGCGGTGAAAGAATGTGCCGTTGTAGCTAGCCCAGATGCTGATCGCGGCCATGTTGTAAAAGCGTATGTTGTTCTTGTCGATCATGCAAAAACAACAGATGCAGGGTTTATTAAAGAGCTGCAAAATCACGTAAAGGCTCTAACTGCCCCTTACAAGTATCCTCGCGTAATTGAATTTATTGATGAATTGCCAAAAACTAATTCAGGTAAAATTCGACGTGTGGAACTTCGTGAACGCGAGCAACAAAAAGCATAATAAATGAAAAAAAGACGTATCTGTTTAGGATACGTCTTTTTTTATTAGATAGCACGCTGTGAAGTACGAACATCTACCGTTAAAACACCGGTATTTACGTTTGCATATGCTTTAATGATGACAGGGTAATCTTTGTTGTTTGTGAACTTAAAATCAGGTCCTCCCCACGATACGGTTGCATCTCTTCCTGCAGGTACATAACCTACATGTTTTGAATGGTGAGACCTAGCTGTCACTTGAAGACCAGCGCCGTCAATCGCATTAAATAGCGTAGAAGATGTTTGGCAGATCCCTCCGCCAATTCCCATCACCAGCTGTTTGTTGATAATTTCAGGAGCAGGCTGATAGCCTCTTTCTGCTGTGCGCTCCCCAACTGTTTGATTATAAGAAAATGAATCTCCTGGACCTAATACAACGTTATTAATTGCTTCTGCTGATAGCTGAACATTTCTGTTTCGACTTGTATCACTTGGACGAAAACGGGTAGAATACGAAGCTAGCGATACATCAGCGATCCCTTTAGCAGATGCTGCTGTGACGTTTGGAGCGGTTTCATAAATCGGAACCTTGACATCCAATTGTTTCGTATTTAAGTTCTGCAGATTTTCAACAAGCTCTGCTTCTTTTAAAATGATTTGTTTGGATCCGCCAGTTAACGCTCCATTTGCGTCCATCTTTATGTTTTGCATAGGCGTATCAATTCCTTTTGCCATCTCAGACGCTAACTGTTTAATTTCTTGATCATACACGTCTTTATCCTTGTAATGGACTGGTTTGAATTCTTTCATTACTTGTCCTGTGCGGGAATCTTTTAACTGATACGTCAGGTCTTCAACTTTAAGGACTGGCTTTTTCTTTTTCTCAGCCTTTTTTTCTGCTTTTTTAGCCGCTTGTTTTTGTTCTACTGCAGCTGTTTGCTTTGCAGAATGATTTGTATACACGCTGTACGCAATAAACGCACTAACAATTGTCGCGCCAAGTAAAAGCGCCCCTAAGACTTTCTTCATGTAATTGAATCCCCCCATATCTCGGCTTTACCTCAATATGTTTTTTCTATAAAAATATGTATACATTCATTTTATACAAACATCGTCCCAACGACGATATGTCAAAGTGAATAATCACCATTTTTTATATTTTTTTCTTTGTTCAACACATGAGGTAAAGCGGAATGATGTTCATAGACCCCATTTTTTCTTATGAACTCAATAGAAAACAAATGTTGTATGCGTTTCCTGTTATTACTATTCTTATATATAATAGCACGAAAACAAGGATTTTTTAACGAATTATGGTAATTATTTTAAAATTTTTCTGACAATTTTCGCGGTGTTGTTCATTTTTCTATGGGCATTATACATGGTATAATGGTAAAAATGGAATTTGTTTTATGAGGAGGATTTACGCTTGACTGAACGTTATAGCAAAGAAGAGATTAGTCATCAGCTAGAAAGTATAGATCATGTAAAAGAAGCTCTTTTAAAATATAAAAACACCGTAATCGGTGAGAAATATGATTTGCTTCCCTACCATTTAACTTCAACAAAAGAGGCAATCTTAAAGACCATTCACGATAAAAAAAGCTGTATTGTTAGCGATATCACAAAAGTACTTGGGCTCTCACCTGGTGCTATCACCATTGTATTAAATCAATTAGAAGATGATGAGCTTGTGAATCGTATATATAAAAAGCAAAACCGCCGAAGCGTGTGGGTAGAGTTGACGGAAAAAGGCGAAAAAGTTGTCGAAATATTGCAAGCTACTCGTGTCGATTTTTGGTCAGATTTACTTTCACACTTATCAGAAGAAGAAAGAGATCAATACTTTCACATTATGAAAAAAATATCTCAAAAATTACAGCAATAAATATAAAAAAAGCGGCTATAAAGGCCGCTTTTTTTATTATGCGTGTGCTAAGGCTTGTTTTTTCACTTCGTTTTTCAACACTTTTCCTACGCTGTTTTTAGGAAGTGATGAAACAAATACAACAGTTGGCACTTTATATGGTGCTAATCGTTCTTTACAGAAGTTCACTACATCTTCTTCAGTTAAAGCAGATGCTTGTTGTTTAACAACAAATGCATATGGAACTTCGCCGTACACATCATCAGGCATGCCGACAACTGTCGCTTCTAACACACCATCTGCTGCTAGGACAACTTCTTCTACTTGATCTGGGTAGATGTTGTCTCCTCCATATACAATTACATCTTTATAGCGTCCTTCAATGTAAAGAAATCCGTCTTCATCTAATCGACCTGCATCGCCCATCGCTAACCAGCCATCTTGTAAGACAGCGTTTGTTGCTTCTTCGTTTTGCCAGTAGCCTTTAAACAGATAAGGGCTTCGTACAAGTACTTCACCTTTTTCTCCAGTTGAAACTTCTTGACGTGTTTCGGGGTCTACAATTTTAACTTCCACATGTGGAGCAGGTTTTCCAGCAGAGCTTACTTTCTTCCATCCCATTTGAGGATGCCATGAACTGATAATCCAAGCTTCTGTGCTTCCATACCCTTGAGCTAAAATCATTCCGTTACGATCATATTGTTCAATTAAAGACTCTGATACTTTTGTTCCGCCTGACACAGCAAGTTTTAGAGGAAAATCATAGTGATCTCCTTTTTCAAGCTCTTCTACAATGTACTTTAATGCCGGTGGTAGTGCAAACAGCATTTTAATGTTTTCTTTTTCAATTACCTCAATTACTTTAGCTGGATCTGTTTCTTCAGAACATACCATTGTGTTTCCTGTGTTAATGCACATAAATAAAATGCTCATCGAACTCATGTGAAAGAATGGATGAACAAACAAATAACGCATGCTTTTATCAATATTTGCACGTTCTTCCTGTCCGCCAGAATTTAAAAAGGCACTTACTGATCCGTGTGCAATCATACATCCTTTTGACTTACCTGTTGTACCTGATGTGAACATCATCAATGCTAGATCTTCAGGAAGTACTTCAGGAAGTACTTCTGGTGTGTTTGTGTTATACGCTGAGAATTGAGTTGTAAATTCTTTTGCATCCTCAATTTTTAACGTAAAGCTAAGTTCATCCGTTTGTTCCGCTTTTTCTAATACAGACGTAAATTCATTGTGGTGGATAATCGCTTTTAACTGTCCGCTCGTAATAATGCTATCAAGCTCATAAGGTGTCATGCTTTTACTTAATGGAACAACGACTGCTCCCACTTGTAAAATCCCCATTGTAACGACTGGGTAAGCAATGCTTGTATGAGCTAAAATACCAATACGATCTCCTTTTTGAATTCCTTTCTCTAAGAAGTAATGAGACAATTGATTTACTTTTTCATGAAATTCATTAAATGTATAACGTTCATTATGTTCAACTAGTGCTTCATGTTGAGGAGAAATCTCTGCACGTTCTGCGACTAAGTATTGTAATGTGTTCATTTTATCCTCTCCTTTGTCCGCTCGGACTAAATATTTCGTTCATGAATATTTTAATGACTAAAACATAATAACAAAAAATTTTTCCGAAGTAAAAGTTTAAAATTATCAAAATGTGTTTATATAGGTTGTATCGGGAAATGTTAAAAGAGATACTGTTTTTAAGAAGTGTTGTATTACCAAGGGTTTGAGAAAATTTTACAAAATTTAAATAGTTCAGACACTGGGTTTAATGAACTATTTTTTTCCTTTTTTTGTTTGTAAATTAGTTTTTATTTCTTGTTTTTCATTTTTTTAATATATTTTCTTACTTTCCCCTTATTCACCGGATTTTGAGCTCATTTATTGAATGGAAACGGTGAATATGAAACAATAATATATAAGCATTTGGATTTGAAAGGAGCAAATTTAGACATGAAAGTTCTCGTAATTGGTGCGAATGGTCAAGTAGGCAAACATATTGTAAACATTTTGAATGAAAGTGATGTGCACACTGTACGTGCGATGGTTCGTAAAGAAGAACAAGCAAAAGAACTTGAGGCAAGAGGTATCGAAACGGCTTTTGCAAGCTTAGAAGGCACTGTACATGAAATTAAGGAAGTGATGAAAGGCTGTGACGCCGTTATCTTTAGCGCAGGATCAGGCGGGAATACAGGCCATGATAAGACACTTTTAATTGATTTAGATGGTGCGGTAAAAGCGATGGAAGCCGCAGAAGATTTAGGTATTAAACGATTTGTGATGGTAAGCGCACTTCAAGCACATCACCGTGAAAACTGGAATACTTCACTAATTCCTTACTATGTAGCCAAACATTATGCAGATAAAATCTTAGAAGCAAGCGGATTAACATATACAATTGTTCGACCAGGCGGATTGTTAAATGAACCAGGAACAGGACGTGTAGATGCTGGAGAGAACAAAGAGCGCGGATCAATTCCTCGTGAAGATGTAGCGCGTGTTGTAGTAGAAACATTAAGTGAAGATCATACATTCGGACGTTCTTTTGATTTAGTTTCAGGCGATACGCCTATCACAGAAGCTATTCAATCTATTTAATATAAAAAAAGCAGCGAATACGTATTCGCTGCTTTTTATTTATCATTTAATACATGTACTAAATGATAAATCACTTTTGCTGTCAGTCCCCATATGACTCGATCTTCATAGTAATAAAAATGTTCTTCCATCTCTCTTGTTTGCCAATTATAATTTTCACCACCAATAATCGCGTCATAAGGAAAATTATGTTCGGGTTCTACTCTGAAATGGATATTGTGTATATCAGGTTCGGTACGCTGAAAAAAAGAAAGAGGCACGGTAAATACTTCTGCTACTTCCGAAGGATTCGGTCGAAGTTCAAGCGACTCATCAATAAAACCTACATAAGGATAAATGATTGTTCCGAATTGAGAAACAATATAATCTAAAGCTTGTACGTGCTGAATAGATTGGGGCGTAATACCTAACTCCTCGGATGTTTCACGGATAGCCGTTTCTTTTTCGTCTGCATCCGTCTTCTCGACACGCCCTCCTGGAAAACAAATTTCTCCGGGCTGTCTTCGTAAATCGAGCGCTCTTACCTCAAATAAAACATGTAGTTCCCCTTGTTTTTCAATAAGCGGAACAAGAATGCCGAAGCGGGAGAACTGCTCCATCCCAAGGATTGTCGGCATCCGGTTTTTTAACTTAGCTATAATGCGGGATGCATCCATACGTCCACTTCCTTTCACAAAATGAATTATCAAAAGAATAGCGAGTTATAAGCTGCGATGTCAACTAACCTGCAAAAGAAAGCTGTTATCTTTATTATATGAAGAGATGTATCGAATTGACACTACAATTGATAAAAATATATAACATGAATATAAATAAAAACAGATAGCACCGGCTACCTGTCTTTTTGTCTTGTTTTTAACAACCCATAAATAAGTAAAAAGAATGCCACCACACTGATGAGCAATCCTCCTACTTGCTTATCAGTGAGTCCAAAACGAAGCTGAAGCCAAAAGATAACCAAGCAAATCAAAATGACGCTGGTAGCTAAATAAAAGTAAATGCTGTAGAAAAACGGATTCGTTCTTTTCCGTTTGTAGACAAGTAGTGAGATGCCTATATACGTACCCAATAGTGTGAGTAATACAACAACTTCCGTTAATGTTCTCACCGCATTCTCCCCTCTCCCTTTTTTCTTCTATACCCCGTTTCTTCTTTTATCAAAAGGTAAAAAGGTATTCATAAAAAACCGCTCTTACGACATACGGAGGTTTTCTCGCTACGCTTTATCCTGAATTATTTGCTTTTTTACATTGGTCGTTTTCATCTTGCTAACATCAGCTGTTTTTTTTACAAAGGCGTTTGTACTATACATCAAGAGCAAAGGTAATGACCGCTTCACATGCTAACTCGCTGTCTACAAATGCTTTGCCTTTTCCTCTTACAATCTTTCCGCGCTGCTTGAGAATCTCAAATTCTAAGCGAAGTGTATCTCCTGGCCTTACTTGACGCTTAAAACGGCATTCATCTATCCCTGCCAAAAAAGCAAGTCTTCCTTTTTGTTGATCATCCGCAGCCATAGCAAATCCACCAAGCTGAGCAAGAGCCTCGACAATAAGTACCCCTGGCATCACCATATAGTCCGGAAAGTGACCTTGGAAAAAAGGTTCATTTGCTGTTACTTGTTTAATTCCTATCGCAAGCTTTCCTTCTTCTTGCTCTAAGATGCGATCAACAAGTAAAAAAGGATAGCGGTGTTGAATGGTATGTTTTATTTGTTTTATATCTTTCATATGTATCGCTCCTTTTTCTTATAATAAGGGGTCCTTGCCGTCAAATGCAGGAAACGTATCTGGATGAAGAAGCGGCGCGAGTTTTTTTAATCCTAACAGCAACCGAGGTGAAGGCCGACAATACAGCCATTCTTCTAGTACATATACACGATGTTCTTTTATGGCAGACATGTCAGACCAGTTCGGTCTCTTGTGTAAAATCGTTGGATTCACTTTGTTTGTCTGTACGCCCACCCAAGCCAAACACACATGAAGTGGATTTCGTTTGAGCACTTCTTCCCAATCACTCTGTACATTTGCTTCTTTATGATCAGCAAATATATTTTCTCCTCCCGCTAACTCACTAATTTCAGTCAGCCAATTTGCTTTGCCAGGAGTAAAGACAGGTTTTGGCCACCATTCCCAGTATACAGTGGCTTTTTCGTCAATTTGATTTGCAATCCCTTTATATGTAGAAAGAAACTGATCATAACGCTTTAACAGTTCAGCTGCTTTTGTTTCAATGTTTAATCGCTGACCTAAATCCTGTAGATTTTGACGGATATCTTCTAGCGAATTAGGATTATATACGACATAAGGAAGCTTTCGCTTTTTTAGTTCTTCAATATTTCGCTCCATTCCAGGAACGCTTAGTGATGCTAGGACTAAATCGGGTTTAGCTTCTTCCACCCCATCCATATTAATAGATAAATCGGGACCTAAACGCGGCAGACCTCCAATAGACTGCGGCCAATCGGAATAATCATCTATTGCTACGAGCAAATGCTCACATTTTAAATACGCTATTAGTTCTGTATTGCTTGGACAAAGCGAAACAATTCGCATAGTTCCCCTCCTGCATTCATTTCTTTTTTTCTATTATACAATAGATCCAAATATAAAAAGCAGAGACTTTCACTGAAGTCCCTGCTTGTGGCGCTCTCTCTTATCCGCCCATCGCGTGATAAAAGAAGTAAAAGAAACCCAAACAGCCAAGTGAACTAATGCTTGTAGTTAAAATGCCGATTGAAAGCAACACCTGTCCGTCTTTTTTTTGTTTGTATCGCAGCATATAATAAAAAGCTAAACAAGTGCCAAGAAGTAAATAAATAGCCCATATGTAAGGTAGATTCTTTAGCTGAAAGATGTATCCTTGATTAAATAATAAACAGTAAATAAAAAAAAGATTTACGATAAAAAATATAGGAAGTACACTTTTCTTCATCTATTAAACCCTCTTCTATTCTTTATTTTCTGCTATAGTTGCCCTGTTTTGATTTCTCAGCTCATCACGTATTTCACGTAAATATTGATTTCTCTCTTTCATTTGCTTTAACACTATAACGATAACAGCTATAATTCCAGCAATGATTCCTATATAAAGAACTCCAAACACTAAGATAGGTACTATACCCCAAAGCTCCATCTCATTCCTCCTATTTTTTGGTTATTACATTATTTTACCGTATTTTGTAAGGATGTCACGTCTTTTATCCATGAAAAAGGGAGTTTGAATATACATTCAAACTCCCTAAAGAGATAATAAAAAATAATATTTATTATAGCGCTTTGCTTTTGACACTCGCTCCCGTTCCGAAGAACTTATCAAAAATTTGATAAAGAGCAGACAGGCCAACTAACCAATAAATCGTTGTTACTAACCAATCCCAAGAGCCAAATAGCTCTTCTACTACATTCACGCCTAATGCTACAGCTAACCAATTTAAACCGCCTAAAATCACAAGAAGAGTCGTTAAACCTGAAAGAAATTTCACGTTGTCACCTCCTTGCGAACTGCATTAGGAAAAGCAGCTCATGTTACATCTTATGCGCTGTATAGATTAGTATATGCATAGGCGCTATGTAAAATAGTTATAAAGAATATGTGATTTATTCTTTTTTATTTCCTTATTGTGCAGCTGCTGCTTTCCCAATTTGCTTAATCGTTTCTACATGCATCGCTTCGTGATAGAAACTGAATAAAAACGTTTCGCCAACTGTTGTAAAGTTGATACCCGCTTTATTTGTAAAAGGTGTGATTAACTGCTTATCAAACTGCCCCGGCATGAACTCTTTAATACGATGTGCTTGGTCTTTCAACACATTCGCAATTTCTTCAAGAGATGGAGCAGCCTCGTTCCAATCAGCAGGTTTTGTTCCGGCACCAAAAAAGCTTTCATAACTCTCTGGCGTTTGCATCGGTTCACCAGCTAAGCCAAACACAAGCTTTTCTTGAATAAAAGCAATGTGTCCAAGATTCCAGCGGATATTGTTATTGAATCCTTTTGGTGTGATGTCCGCTGCCTCTTCTGTTGTTTTTTCGAGGATATTGATCGTAATTCCTCTTACAACGTCCATATGTTTTAAAATCATGTTTTCCATCGTCTAATCTCTCCTTACGTTGTCGTATTAGATAAACTATTCAATGTCTATTGTGCACAAATTACCCCTTAAATGCCACTCATAACATTTAAAGCGTAAAATAAAAGAAAATCCAAAAGAAAATCCCCCTATATAAAAACTAGGGGGATGTTTTAAGCAGAAGACTTTAAATTTGAGACAGGTCCTTTGTTTGGCTTCGGTTTTAGCTGACCAAGCTTATTTTTCAGATAATCTTTTAATGCGCCGCGTTTTCTCTTGCGTCTTTTATCACGATTTTTAATAGTAATCTCCTCCTTTCCTTTTAGTTTTAAGACCTGCGTATTAAATGGATTCTTCTTTTATACATAAAATCCTTTTGAATTCTCAAATTTACCTTCATGTAATTCTTTCCTTTTTACAAAAAAAGACCAAAGTACCAAAACTTTGATCATTCAAGCTACATACGTAATCGATCCAATAGTGGAAATAATAGCGCTGTTTCTGTCGTACCAAACAACAGGTTCGTATCTAACCGCAAAATAACTGAGGTGAGCGGTGTGAAGCCTAACAATTTCATCTGACAGGTAAGCTGATTGCTTTGCGTCGTCTTTTCTCTTTAAATTTAACACTTCAATAATTCTTTCCCGCGTCGTAATTCCAATTCCATGACCAAAATATAGAGTTTCATCTAATACAATGGTGTTTTCACCTTTCCACTGGGGAGTATCAGGGTTATAATCAGGGTTTTTAAAATACGCACAGTCTCCGGGCAAGTAGTCAGATCCTTTATAACCATGGAGCTCAAGATCTTCATCGTATTGCCAATCGTGTAAGTAAAGATCAGCAAAAAGTCTGTTAAAGTTTGCTTTTCCAATATTATTTAATACAGCTTTGTAAAAGATGATGATAACAGCCGTCGCGCACTCAAATGCGTATTCGTGTCCGTTGTAAAAAATATCATCGATGGCCTGATGAGGAGAAACGGTAGGCAGTAGCTGAAACCCTCCGTTATCGGTTCGTTTCCAATACTTTTCGTTGCACCTAGAACGTGCAAATGTAGCAAACCTAGCGCCGCTTTTGCGCAGCAACACAGACGATTCAATAATTTGTAATTTAACAGATACATCAAAATCAAGCTGGTCAAATGTAGCATACTCATACACTTCCCTATAGGCATCCATTTGTTTTAAAATGTCTGCTTTTTCTTTTGTTAACGAACTATTATTTAAATCGCTTATTTTCACAATTTGTTGGTTAACTTTAATCATAGACGTTCTCTCCTTTACAGAAAATGATATCAATCACCTTCTCTAACAGGATATTGATAAAAAATTATTTTGTGTATCTTCATTTATTTAAAATCATGAAGATTAGGAAAAACGATGAAAAAAGTAAGTTAACCGCTAATTTTTTCATTTGTTCCTTTTTGTCCTTTTGTCACCTTTTTAAATATAAAGCGAGCAACTAACAAGTACAGTGGTAACACAATAATGACGGCAATAACATTTAAAATCCAAGGTATTGTCCCCATAAAACGTTTGAAGATGCTTTATCATACCAGCTCACAATAATTATTAAAAAGACAACACTGGATATAAAAGTACTTATATATCCCTTCTTATAGTTTGTACTTCTCACAGCAACAACAAAGCCAATTACCAATGAAATGCCTGCTGCCATTAAGACAAAAATCAAAAATAAGTTTGCTACCTTTTGAACGTCCATTACTTCCCTCTTTCTTATAAAATTTTCACTCCAGAATCTTCGTTACGTCACTTATAAAAAAAGTAAATTTAAGTACTTTAAACTCCCTAAAACAATTAACGGCTTTTTCTAGATATAATTCCTGCAGTATTTTGATTAGCCGCTTCATTTTGTTTTTGATTGAAAGTTACTATTAAATTGTATATGAAAATCAACAAACCACATCCGACTATAACCCAGCGCATAATTCCTTGGAACGCAGAATTAAAAACGTTTGCTAAAGCTATTACAAGTCCTATTGACATGTTAAGATAATTCCAAAACAAGTAAATCGCTCCTCCTTAACCATTGCTTCTTCTTTTCTTAGTCCTTAATATAAATTCGTAGATGAACCAATAAATTAGAGGAAACAAAACAATAACGAGAAATCCGTTTTCAGCTGGTACATATTTGTAGATTAATAGCATAATAATTGCAAACACAAGGTAAGCTATCCAAAACCCTTTATCTCTTTTACGCACAATTAACACCTTCCTCTGAACGAGCACCTCGCATAACGTCTAACGTATTTTCTATATACACAACCGAATTCTTTCTTAAAAGTATATTATTAGCGGATGCCATACCAAGATAAGCCTAATTTTTAAGTCTAGGCTTATCTTGGTACTACCTATTTAGCAAGAAATACTTCTTCATTCACATTTTCAAAAAACGACTTTAACCTAGAAAAGTCTTCCTTGTTTCCCCGTGTAGAGAAAACTTCTTGCTCACTATGAACAACAACCATCGTAAGAGTTGATTTGAAAATTGTAAGGATTTGCTTTCCTGTTTTTATTTCTCTAATTTTATTAAATGGGATATGTAATACAATAGGTAGCTTAGAGAAAACTTCTCCGTAAAAAAGTAGGCTTTTTTCTGTATAAGCTAAAACACCTCGAATAGGTACAGAATTCCCATTTGGTACACCTACAAGTCCCGAAAACCCACTTTCACATTCATAGCAAGTTAAAATAGATTCTCTAATTTCTTCGTCGCTATCTATCTTTTCTTTAAACTCTTTAGTTGCTCTCTCTTTTAAACTCATACTATCCCCCCTATAGAAATTACTTCTTTTTAACCTACACCTAACTGAATTTTATAATAATTACACTTTTTTGTAAATTTCAGGTATCTGCCACCTAATTAATCTTTCTAGTTAAAAATAATTCATACAAAAAGGTGCTTGGATATTTAAATATCTAAGCACCTTTTTGTTAATCCCCCCAAACTCCAAAAACTTTATAGGAAGGATACGTTTTTGGAGATACAGGAGGTTTACTAAACGCGTAATCTTCTTCAATTTTTATATTAACAAATTATCATATTTTTATTTTACTTTTTTTCTAAATATGTTTTAATTATACACTAGTAACATCTTAATTTGATGCGTAAGAACTCTATCAGTTAAACCTGGTTATTTGTGTAACTACGCTCTTATAATTAAGAGAAAGGAAAATGCTAATGGCTTTCGTTAAAAAAATAAACATCTCGTCCGAAGCTAAATCAATGGGTATAGACTTCTATGTACCTTTTTTAATTATTTTAATTGCAATACTTTATACGTGCTTTTCCCCTGATCTAGAAAGTCTTCAATATATATCAAGAATAATAGAATTTGTTGTATGTCCTATAGCCGCTTGGTGGTCTGTATACTTATTTTTAGATCACTCTGGTGATAAAGATAAAACAGCTGAGTTAACACCTAACTCCTCGAGACCTATTTTGTCTTACGGCCTTATTAGAGTGACATCTTTCTTTCTTATTTTTCTTGCTGCATTTTTTGTATTGCTACTTGTTATTACATTAAGGTACCCGTATCCTTACATATCATTATTTAATTTAACTATTATTTATGTCCCTCAAACTGTGTTGTACTGTTACTTAGGATTTTTCCTTATGGTATTATCACGAAACATCGTTATTCCGCTATTGATTTTATTAACATATATAGCGGTCAAGTACTGGACTACAGGAGAGATTCCGCTATATAACGTAATGTCATTCTCTATAGATATGCAGTTGTATCCAAGGATTATCCCATTAGCTGTAAAGAATATTGCATTAGCTCTTGCTTTAGCGATTGCAGGACATTTCATTTTGGTCAGACGAAAGAAGATATAAATATTAGTATATACTAAAAAAGCTGAGCTCCTATTTACACTAGGTCTCAGCTTTTTTATTTCTTTTTGGGCTTCTTCTTGTTTTATATTTTTGGTAATTGATTCTTTTGAGGTACATCCCATTAAACTAAAAGCAACAGTTAGAACAGCTGCTCCTGCTGCTATCTTCCTTGAATTCTTCATTGTGAAGCTCCATTTCTTTGTTGTTTAACTTTTACATACTGAACAACTATATCACATAAATGGATTATTTTAACTATTTATATTAAGATTAAAATTAAAGAAATTAATAAAATGGGGGTTTGTATGAAAAAGTTATATTCTGCATTACTCGCGCCTCTACTGTCAGCCAGTATACTAACGGGTTGTTCAGAAATGAACGTAGACGGCAAAAAAGACGGAGAATTTTATTCGAGTGAAGATGAAGCTTTTGAAAATGCAAAAAAAGAGTCTACAGGAATACAAGATATTATCGGTGAAAGTAAATATGTAGATAACGAAAAGATTGTTATCTATACAATTAAAGAAAAATCAAATGTAGGTGTAGGAACAGCTACATTAACTCAAAAGGATCAAAAAATCCGTTGGTATTTTAATGGGAATCCAGCTATTATCAAACAATCAAAGGGAAATACAGATATCACTAGTGAAATAACGACTCCAAAAGGTGTAAAGTACGATTTTTATGCCGGTACCCCAACAAAATCAAATATGACAATTGAAACCCGTACCGATACTGAAGTAGTCCCTCATATTGATAAAGAATATGATATTTATTATTACCTCTCCCCTGTTCCAAGAAATTAAGCAGCAATTTTTTTTTTACTAGTCGCAACTAAGGGGGACATTATATATGAAAGTGTGTATAAAATTATCTCTATTTACGTTTATTATCGTTGGATTACTAGGGTGTATAGGCGAGGAATATGACTTCTCTCCCCCTACGGTTACATTATCGGCCAATGATGTTGTGGATGTTGAACTGAAAGAAACTAATGTAGATTGGCGCGGCGAAGAAGGAAAACAGTACAGAAAGGAAACAAATACAAGGAATGGTATAAATAGAGCTAAAAAGCAGCAACAGCTAGCTGTTGCCCCTGAAACACCAGGAAATTTAAGGTTTGACAGCAAAGATTTTCTTGTTAATGACATTAGTTCTTATATAATCAGCACTAGTAATGCGAAGCAAGATATTAGAATAAACGAACAAGATAGAACTTTTACGTTCCCAAGGAAAAAAGGGAATTATGTTTATGTGCTAGAACTTCAAACTGATAGAGGCTACGCACAATATGTAGGGAACGTTGTTGTTAAATAAATAACATAGAAATTAATAAACCCCAACCTCTACAAAGAGATTGGGGTTTATTAATATTATAGTATTCTACTATATTTACATGAGAGGTCACTTATTATCATTAGTAAGCTCTATAGAAAGATCTTGTCCAGATATTTTTCGACTTACGTATGAGAATAAAAAAGTGCTAACTACAAGCATTGATACTACTACAGAAAGAATTGTTTTATAATCTATAACAAACTTCCCTGGATCCATTAATAGCAGAATTAATGTCACTAGAAGTCCCATTACAATTCCACATATTACTCCAATCGTAATATATAAATTCACCTGTGAAAGAATGACTTTACGAATAGATTTTGGCGTCATGCCCATCGCGCGTAAAACAGCAAATTCTTTTCGTTTTGAATAAATATTATTTGCCAATGAATTAAATACTCCTACCATGGTAGAAACAACCAATGTGGCAATAACAACTATAAAAATTCCCCAGCGCTGATAAAACATTTCGTTTGCTTCTTTAACAGATTGATCATAGCTGCTTACCTTTAATTCGGGATACTGGCTTTTTAAACCTTCAATTTCTTTTACAGCGGCCTTTACATCCGTAGCATCTATGTATAGGCGGTAAAAATCCACATCTTTAAACTTGTTGTTTTTCCAATCTAAAAATGCTTCATTATTGTCAAGAAGATGATTAGGTATAGCTGTTACCACATAATTTCCCTTAGGTATTATATTTCCCTCTATCATTAATTCATCTTGATTTTCAACATACATACCTAAATGGAGTACCTGACCTACTTTTAAATTATGAATTTCAGCAAATTTTTCAGACACTATTATACTATTCTCTTTATTACTTCCTTTTACATACGAGAAGTGCTCTAGAAGTCCTTGCTTCTGCAATCTTTTCAAGTCAACAACATTATAACGAATATCCGCAACCTTTTTTGACTTTAAAATCTCTCCTAAGCCCTGATTACTCATGTTACTAACGCTTTTTACGTTAGGTAATTGTTCAGCCTTTCTAGTTAGTTCTTCTACATCTATTTTTGAATCATCAAGGCGAGTTTCCACAATAATGGGCATTACATATTCTTTTTTTAAGTAGGTTAGTCCATTAATTTGTATGGTTCTAAATGTAATTGATCCAAATACAGTAATGATCATTAATCCGCATATTATTAAGATAATCATTGTGTTTTTTTTAACTTGGGGAATTAGGTTTTTTATCGCAATATAAAATTCTTTGCCAAATATTTTTTGTCCATATGGTAAAAACCATTTTAATACTTTAGTCACTATGACAGGAAAGATTAGTATAAAGGCAAGCAAAACTAAAATAACTGTAATTAGCAACATCCCAGGTCCGTATGTGCCTCTTGTAGGAAATACCTGGCTTCCTATAACTAAAAATAAGGACAGTGCTAATAGTACCTTAAAAACTACTATTCTTGTCTTGGAAAAACCATAGTTAATTTTCTCGTTCTTCTGCATTGTTTTTAGCGGCAATACTTTTGTACTTCGATAAGCTGGAACGAGTAAAAAGAGTTGAATAATAACAAACATTACAACTGTAAGGATAATGGCAGTACCTACGTTAAAGTCAGTTGGAAAGAAAGATATTTTCGACACTTTTCCTAACCAGCTATATAAGTACCTTTGACTGCAAAAGGTTAGCAAAAATCCTACACCTGTACCTAGGGTGTTTATAACGGTGCTTTGAAGTATGATAATCTTGCTAATCTGTTTAGCACTGGCTCCTATTGAACGCATAATGGCGAACTGATTCCTCATCTTGTAAAGCAAAAGCTCAAAGTTTGAAATAAGAATAAGAGACTTGATAATTAACACCAATGCCGATAAAACAATAATAAATGTATGTAAGGATTGTAAATTATTTTGCACGCCTGCATCTTGTTCAGCTATATCAATACGTAAGTTCTTGTTATAAGATTTTATATGATCGGCCAACTTTAAGGCGCTCTCATTCTTGTGCGCCTTTATTAATAAATAAGTTGCTTCTGCGCCGCTTTTTTCTTTTGCTTGAATATAGTCTTTTACGTTTTTTTGATTAAGTATTAGCATATCTGGAGCTACCCCAGTAGCGGATAAATCTTTTACCGTTTCTGCTAATGTATATGTTTTGTTTTCTATAAGAACTTTATCTCCTACTTTTGCATGTAAATCTTTAGCTAGTCCTTTGTTCATTGCAACAGAATTCTTATTCAGCGGTTTGGAAAATTGATACCGACTTTTAGCTAAATAATCGTTTTCAACACCTACTGTATAGATAGAGGTATTTAGTTTATTTAGATTCAAATGAGCAATAGATACTTTTGATACCTTATCTACCATTTTATCCTGGTGAATTTCTTCCACTAAAGTTGATGTCAAAATTTTGCCTTGATCCATCTCAAACCCTACAGACAAATCCATCTCACCGTAAGTTTGTTTTAATTGACTTTTTAATGTGTCCTGCGCATTAAAAGAGAATAAAACCATACTAAGTACAAGCATCGTAGAAATAGCTATACTTACAATAGATGAAAACACTATAAATTTATTGGACTTAAATAAACGAAAAGCTAAACCCCGTAGTGTTTTCATATCTTTGGACTCTCGACTTTTGTAATAAGCTTAAACTTCTCTAGTATATGATCCAAATCACTATTTCCGCTACACATATATGTATCGACAATAGAGCCATCATGAAAGAATAAAACGCGATCTGCATAAGTAGCTACATTAGGGTCGTGAGTAACAAGAAGTATGGTTTGGCTAAGTTCGTTTTTTGTAGTTACTAGTGTGTTTAGTATGACTTCGGAAGTATTAAAATCAAGGTTACCTGTAGGCTCGTCTGCCAGAATAATAGGTGGTTCTGTTATAATAGCTCTTCCTATAGCTACGCGCTGCTGTTGTCCACCTGACAGTTGTACAGGACGGTGTTTTTTCCAAGCTGTTAAACCTAAAAGCTTCATAATGTTAGTTACTTTTAAATCAATTGCATCCGCTGCAAGTCCCTTTAAAACTAGTGGTAGAGCTATATTTTCTTCTACAGATAAATCTTTTAATAAGTGGAATGATTGAAAGATAAATCCAATGTTATTTCGTCTGTACGCTGAAGCTTGAGGTTCTTGGAACATATCTTTTGAAAGCATTCCTTTTAATTTAATCGTTCCACTAGTTGGTTCATCGAGTGCTCCTAAAATGTTCAGCAGTGTACTTTTTCCTGAACCACTTGTTCCCATAACAGCAACCATTTCACCTGCCCTTAACTGAAAGGATATATCATTTAGTGCAGTAACTTCATAGCCCTCTCCTTTATAAACTTTAGTTAAATTTTTCACCTCTAAAATATGTTGATTTTTCATGTCTTCACCTCGAAGTAAGTTTTTTTCTGTAGTAACAAAGATAGTTAACTCTTTTATCGCATCTCCTTTTGTAAATCTTTACTATATCTAGTACGTTTCAAAACAGGAATAGTTTTACATTTTAAAGAGAATAGGTAAAAAATTTTAATTATGTATAATAAACACAAAAAAGAAGAGTCGTATTTGACTCTTCTTTTTTTAAAATTCACGTAGATTATTCCCATGTTTACCCTTATGTCTTGTAGTCCAACACGTAAACTATTATACTTATTTTAGAAAATATTCATAAAAAAGGAAGGAGAGAAAAGTCATGCCCCCAAACCTATCACACCATCCTATTATTCTATTTGATGGCGTCTGCAATCTCTGCAACCAATGGGTTCAATTTGTCATTAAGCGGGATCGGCGTGCTCTGTTTCGTTTTGCGTCGCTTCAATCCGATACTGCGGGTATCTTGCTGCGTAAGCATAACTACGAGGATCCACCACTTCAATCGGTCATTCTTCTTATGAACGGGAATCTTTACACAGAGTCTACGGCTATCCTACATATTGTCCGCCACCTTCGCGGACCCATTAAACTAATGGCATGTTTACAAGTGGTTCCCGCATTCATTCGAAACCCATTCTATCGTTTCATTGCACGTAATCGGTATAAGTGGTTTGGAAAACAAACGTCATGCATGTTGCCAACCCCTGAAACTAAAATACGATTTTTGGACTAAGCATACAAATGGAGGGAAACAATGCGTTTATCAACAAAAGAGAAATTTCGTTTAAGTATTCTTGCGACCCTAAGGTGGACCATGGCCATTACGTTTCTTATTTATGGAATGGCCAAAATCTACCCAGGACAATTTATAACAGGCGATTTCGTGTTCGATTCAACAAAAGATTCTGCGATGAAACTGGCGTGGTATTTCTTTGGGTATTCTGATTTCTACAACTATTTTATTGCCACTGGGGAATTATTAGCTGCATTGTTATTGGTGATTCCGCGTACCGCAACACTAGGGAACATTATTTTTCTCCCCATTATTGCCAACATCACCGTCCTTAACTATTGTTTCAACATTCCTGCCAAAGTGGTGTGTGTTCCGCTGCTTGCAATGAGCTTGCTATTAGTATTGATGGAATATTCAAAGTTAAAAGGCATCTTCTTTGTCAACACTGCTACCCCAATGCAGAAAGTAGACGTTCACTCATCCGAAAGGAAGGTGACCGTTAAATGATTGTCTTTCTTTTGCCGCCCATTATCTTCGGTTTGGCGTGTACCTATTATTTTGGTCTTCGCAAAGAAGACTGAACACAGACAATTCCTGTTTTGTTTTGACTAGTAGTTACGGAAACCAGAGAAGTTCTCCATAAGATGCTAAAAATAACTGCTGCAGATAAGCTAATAAAAGCGCAACTTAATGCCACTTTTCAAAAACAATATAAAAGGCCGCCGCTCAACTTATGAGCGGCTGCCTTTTGTTTATAGAAACATAGCAATAACCTTTTAACGATACCAAATCGTTTTATCTTGATATGGAATACGTTTTGATAAAGCTTCTTTATTAGGATGTCCGACGTAAATTAAGCCTAAGAGCTTATCTCCGTCTTCTAGAGATAAAAAGTCATTCAGTTCTGACTGATAGACAATTTCACCGGTTCTCCAAATTGTAGCCAAATCTTGTTCTTCCGCCACTAATAGCATATTTTGTATGCTTGCCGCTACGGCAGAGATTTCTTCAATTTCAGGCACTTTTCCTGAAGGACTTACTGCTACAGCAATAATGACAGGAGCACGAAGCGGGCCTTTTTTAGCTTTTGTTGTTTTTTTCAACGCTTCTTCTTCACTTAAGTGAGCAGTTTTTTGCTTCATAATACGTTCCATTTCGTCTCCTAAACGAACGCGTGAATCTCCTGTAAACACTCGGAATTTCCAAGGCTCTGTCTTTTTATGGTTAGGAGCCCAAGTGCCTGCTTCTAACATAAGATTGATAGCATCTTCTGATACATCTTTGTCTTGCATAGCTCCAATCGTTCTTCTTGCTTTAATAATATCTAATACGCTCATGCTTTTCGTCTCCTTTTTCACATTCAATTTATTATAGTTATGTATTTGTCTTGAATATAGAATAATTGAAAATCATTCTCACTGTCAAATGTTTTGATTATCAATTAGGTTAGGTAACGATGAATATGCCAATTTTTTAAGCGTGTTTGTTTTTTTAGCAGTTTTTCTTTTAATTATTTGGCAGTTCCGGCAAATAAAAAACGATTTGGAACATGTAGTCCAAATCGTTTTTTTATCTTATACCCAGCCGCGGAAACGAGAAGCTTCAGCTGATTTTTTGATTCCTGCCATGTAAGCAGCAAGTCTCATGTCTACGTCATTTTCTTGAGCGATTTGATAAATCGTTTCAAATGAATCCACCATTACCTTGCGTAATTTGTAAGCTACTTCCTCTTCAGACCAGTAGTAGCCTTGATTATTTTGCACCCATTCGAAGTATGAAACCGTTACGCCTCCAGCACTTGCTAAAATATCTGGCACTAAAAGCACGCCTTTTTCATCTAAAATGCGCGTGGCTTCAAGCGTAGTCGGTCCGTTCGCCGCTTCGACTACAATAGAGGCTTTAATGCGATGAGCGTTACGAACCGTAATTTGATTAGAAATGGCTGCGGGTACTAAAATATCACATTCTTTTTCTAATAGTTCTTCGTTTGTCATCACATTGGTAAATAAATTCGTTACGGTACCAAAACTGTCGCGTCGATCAAGGAGGTAATCAATATCAAGACCAAGCGGATCATAAAGAGCGCCGTATGCGTCTGAAATGCCAATTACTTTTGCACCTGCATCATGCATGAACTTGGCAAGAAAACTGCCGGCGTTTCCGAAGCCTTGAATAATAATCCGCGCTTCTTGCAAGTTAAGGTTTTTCTTTTTAACGGCTTCTTCAATACAAATGGTTACGCCTTTAGCCGTTGCAGTTTCACGTCCTTGAGATCCTCCGAGTACGATAGGTTTTCCAGTAATAAAACCAGGAGAATCGAACTCGCGCAGTCGACTATATTCATCCATCATCCACGCCATAATTTGAGAGTTTGTATAGACATCCGGTGCAGGAATATCTTTAGTAGGTCCAACTATTTGACTGATGGCTCTTACATAGCCGCGGCTTAGGCGCTCTAGTTCACCAAACGACATATTTCTTGGATCACATACAATTCCGCCTTTACCGCCGCCGTACGGAAGGTCGACAATTCCGCATTTTAAACTCATCCAAATAGATAATGCTTTTACTTCTTCTTCATTCACTTCAGGATGAAAACGCACGCCTCCTTTAGTAGGTCCGACAGCATCATTATGCTGAGAGCGGTAGCCGGTAAATACTTTTACCGCTCCATTATCCATTTTAACTGGAATACGAACCGTCATCATGCGCAGCGGTTCTTTCAGCAAATGATACATTTCTTCACCATAGCCTAGCTTTTGAAGCGCTTCTTGAATAACGGTTTGAGTAGATAAAAATAAATTAAGTGATTCCTGTTCTTGCTGCTGTTCTTTTTTTAATTCACTAGCTGTTTTTGTAATAGACATTCTGTTCACCCCATATTAATCATTGAAATTTCTCAATGATTTAATATGCAATTCCTGTGCCAATTTCGGTTGTTTTACAACGCTTTTATTTTATAAATAATCTTCATTAGCAAGCCTTAGATTCCCTGCATAGGCTGATATTAGTATATACTTAAAGAAATAAGACAAACTATTTATACTGAAAAGGAGGAAAGTGCTATGTTACATGAAAGAAAAGAACAAGAGCGAAACAATCACTATATAGAATGCTGTTCCATCTGCGGAGAAAGGCTAACATCGTTTCAAGAAAAAGAAATCTTCACATGCGACAGCTGTTTTGAACAAAAAGTCAACGATGTGCTTTCTGAGCTGTAATCAGGTACTCTATTTTTTAGAAACAGGTGTCACAATATTAAAGTTTGGATCAATAGAATCCTGACATGACAAAAAGAAATCCCATTTCGATTTATCTCCTTGAACAAATATGACCGAGCTATAAGAGTGATCATTTGTAGTTGTGAGTCGGTATAAGGTATCTTGCCACATCGTTACCGTCACCTCAGCTTTCTTTCGCGTATCTCCAAGATACCTAAAGATTCCATGCTTAAGTTCTGTGAGCGCTACTTCATTACGATCTGGTACCACAAACAATATACGATAGTTACATGCACCTGCCTTTAATCCATCTACGCGAATGCTAAATAGTTCTAAAATATTTTTTAATGGAAGTGTATCCCATACTTCTTTTGTGATAATGTTGGCCGGCAGCGGTATATTACCTAAGCGAAGTTCTTTGGCTCCTGTTAGGTATTCATTTCGCCAAGGACCCGATTCAGCCATATACCCTAATTGCTCGAGCGCGTCTGCGCATAAAAGTTTTGCCTTTACGTGGTGAGGATCAGCGTAAATAACTTGTTTGGTCACTTCAGCTACCCATTGATAGTCGCCTTGTTGAAAACAGCGCTGCGCTTTTTTGAGAATGTCGTCCGCTCCCCCCATATACTCTACATACTTCTTAGCTGACTCTTCAGGAAACAGTTTATTTAAATCTACAGGATTGCTGTTATACCAGCCCATATAGCGCTGATAAACCGCTTTTGCGTTATGGTTAACCGTTCCATAAAAGCCGTTTGAATACCACTCGTGAGATAGGATTTCTGGCAGCTTCATCATTCGGCCGACGTGGTCGATGGTATAACCTTGATTCATCAGCCTTAATGTTTGGTCATGAATATATTGATAAACATCTCGCTGATTTTCGATATAGGTAATACACGCCTCGTTTCCGAACCTTGGCCAATTATGTACGCCAAATACAGTTGTTAGTTCTTGGCCAAATAAATTGATTGCTTGCTGCAAGTATCTTGCCCATGCTGCTGCGTCTCTTACTTTTGCTCCCCTGAGCGTATAAAGGTTGTGCTGAGTGGCCGTACAGTTTTCTGCAATACACAGAGACTTTTCAATAGGAATATAGATGTTCATTTCAGCAGGCGCTTCCGTCCCTGGCGTAAGCTGAAAATGAAATGAGACGCCGTCAATTTTCTTACTTACATAAGAATGATGTTCGGAAGGATGAATTTCTTCTATTCCTTTAATAAGCGTGATTGTTCCAAATGAAATTTCTTTTCCGATGCCGTTGTCAATTAAGCCTTTTTCATCTCGTCGCAGTTGAATACCGTACATGTATTGACTTCTTCGTGTCATTGTTGTTGCCGCCGTGACGTTTTCATCGATAACTGCGTCCATAAACCCAGCAGGAGCATAAACTTTACTAGTTTTATTTTGTGTTGAGTCAGGTAATACTCCTAAAACTCCACCGTAATGGTCTATATGTGAATGTGAGAAGATAACGGCTCTAACAGAACGCTTCCCGCAGTGCTGGTTTACTAGTTTAAGTGCTTCTTCTGCTGTTTCTCTTGACGTCAAGCAATCAATAACAATCCATCCCGTTTTCCCTTTAACAAATGTAATATTGGCCATATCAAATCCTCTTACTTGAAAGATATTTTCAGTTACTTGATATAAACCGGCTTGTACATTTAATTTTCCTTGTTCCCACAGTTTAGGGTGGACAGTAGCAGGTGTAGATTGTTCAAATAAAAAAGCGTACTTTCTTAAATCCCATACAGGATACAGTTGATTTTTTTTGAAAATCAGAGGAAAAGGTACGCGTACAAGAGCTTGGTAATCCGCAAGATTTTGTTCTACTTTCACTTGTTCCCAGTCTATGTTTTTATAAGTCTCAGCATTAATTGCTGCAGTCTTTTGAGTAGCATCTTTTCGGTGAATCGTTAACTCTCGTTCATAATCAAACAGCATAACCCCTCCTTTTTATTATTTTATGCGTAAAAATAAGACGAAGTACAAAAAGGGATGGAAAATAGAGTCAACAAAAAAAGAAGATGCGCTTAGCACGCATCTTCTTTTTTATACTGAATGTTATGTTTGAATAGTCGAGTGTTCTGTCTGAATTAGACAGCCTAGCACTTAGTATAACGATTGTTTACCAATGTGCCTTTTGTAATCAAAACAAATCTTCCTTCTAAGGTGCTCAATACGTTTCTTGAAGTCGCTGTAAAACAATGCATGTGTACAGTCTCTCCTTTCTTGTATTGGCCTTACATAGAATGTATACCCTCGAAAAAATAATTGAAACCTAATGGGAGATTTTTTTAAAAAATAATAATTCCATTATGGTTAGGCTCTTTTATCACTATTTTTTCACCCAGTTGTCATTATCATCTTTTTTGTACTTTGTTTTCACCGCGTTCCAAGCAACTTTGTGAGCGGTAGCTACTTCTTTGTATTCATTACTTGCTGAATTAAATGCTTCTTTATAAATTTCCTGAGCGTGATAAGGAAGATTATCTCTTACTCCATCCGGCAGTTCTCTTAATGAATTGTAAGGCATGATAGTATTCCTCCTTGAAAACATCTGTTACTACTGATTTACCTGTTTTCAAATAACATAAACATTTAATAAATATAGTCCTTATACAAGTCAGACTGAATAACCTTTTTATAAGCGAGACCGTGTTTCTTAGTAAGAGCTTTTACCTCATCTACACAGCTTTGAGCGCTTCGTGGCGATACGTAAATATCATTGATCAGCTGATGTAAATTACATGTAAGGAGGTTGCCATGCTCGTGAGAAAACTCATACGATCTTTTTTCAAGGATATCCATTCGTTTTTGCCATTGATTTGCGGAAATACCTTGAATTTCGAATAGCTTTTGCAGCTTCCAAGCGTGTATACGACTTGCCACAATAACAAGCCTCAATTCATTTTCATGCTGATAAGATTTGCGCTTGTAAAATAATGTGTCATATACAGAGTGGCTGATCATTTCTTTTTGAAAGTCTATGTACTGTATTTTGCCAGAAAAGATTTTATAGCGTAAATCTTTAATACTGCACAATAAATTTTCATAGGTGGTTTTAATAGCTACGCCATCATTCCCCTTTAAATATAGGTCCCACATTCCAGCGGCTTCGTAATCATTGATATGCCAGGATGAAACAGCAGAAAATTCATGGATTTTTCTTATATAGGTTCTAGAGGTACGGTTATGACGTTCGCCTTTTTTTCTTAATTCTTCTATGTTCCACATTGAAGAGCATCCTTCAAGGGGGTCGGAAAATGCATCAGGTTTTGCGAAAAAAAGCGCATTGGTTTCCAGTAAATCTTGAAAATCAGACAGCGGCATAAATCGCCACACCGTCGGATTATTGTGCACCTTATAGCGTTCATCATAATCGTCATAGCTAGATTCGAATCTTTTGGCATATTCGTAAGCTTTCTCTCTATAAGCTAAATCCATTGGTTTTCCTCCTCCGAATGCATATTCATACTTGAATTATAGCACTTAATTGTTGTAATTTTCAAAATTATCCACCTGTATTAAGAGAGTTCTATTATCAGAAAAGAAGACACGCCTCAACATCTGCAGCGTGTCTTCTTATTTAATGAAATGAATGTTTTACTTAACACTTTCACTTTCTGGCTGATTTAGTTCCAATAAATAAATTTCATCCGCTCGAAAATCAGTACTCTTTATTTCTTTTTTTAAGGTCCGAATAAAGGTAGCTGAACTTTTTCCGCAGGCTTCAAAATAATGAAACGTGTGTACAACAAATAGAATGGATGCTCCACTGTAATCTTTTTTGCTCTTTTTTTGGATGTTTTCTAGCACTTTTTCTATATACTCTTCTACAGAACCTTCCGTCTGGATACGGGGGAGAGCAAAATTTCCTGAATTGACCCTCTGTGCATCTTCAAATTCTAGTTTCCCATCTTTGTAGGAAGTAATTTCAATTCGTTTTTCAGTACCATCCGGCTGGAGAATCAATCCGTCGTATCCTTGACTTCCAATAATAAGCTTCAATTTTGAATTCCTCGGACAATAAGAAGATTGGCTGAAGCAATAAAGCGGATAAAACTCTTCAAAAAACTTTTTGAAACGCCCTTTTTTAAGTCGGGCTAATTTTATATATTCTCTGTTTTGATGAATCATTTGCTGCGTATGTTCAAAATACTGCTTCATTTCTTCTTGCGTTCTGTACACATCAAGATCTTTAAATAATTCATCCATCTTTTTCACCTTCAATCCTACCAACTAAAAAAGTCTTCTTACTTAGTAGATACATATTCATAAATGTGTGTGACAATTTTCTTTTTTTAAGATATAGCCTTTTTTAAAACAAAACGTGCACACTTTTCATTTTTTTTGCATATCCTGTTATTCGTGCGTTCAATTATGAGCGTACGTTTCAGCCTTTAGTTGTAAAAGATGAAGCGCAAAGTTACAGCTGATGGCGGATGAGATGCGTTTGATTATTTCATAAACTATAACAAACAGGAAACTTAACAATAATTGAGGTGTTGGAAATGTTTGATAATGATTACGTAGTTAAAACCATTCACGATTTATATGTAAAACGTACAGAAAGCAAATTAAAAGTCTTCTTAACTTATTTCTATCATAAAAGATAACATGTATTTATAGACGGTAATATATAGTCAGTTGTTACTTGGAGTTTTTTATAGGAAGAAGAGTTTGATACAAAAAAAGGAATAGTTGGTAATCCACTATTCCTTTTTACTATACTTGCAATTCCCGAATAAGTTCAGCAAGAATTTTAATACGTCTATCGATATCTGATAAAGAGGCATAGGCGTAAGAAAGCCGAAGATAACTGCCGGTTTCTTGTGCATAGATACTTCCGGAATTAAGCAATATCCCTCTTTTTAAAGCACGAGAGTACAAAGATTTCATTGAAATAGAAGGTTGAATATGCACCCATATAAAAAAGCCTCCTTCAGGATTCGTCCATGTTGCTATATCTCCTGCGTATGTTTCCAAAGCATTCAGCATCACTTTTCTTCTCGTTCGCAATTCGGTTCGTACCGTTTCCATATGCTGTTGATATAAGCCATTTTTAAACCATTCGGCTGCCACTCTTTGAGATAATGAGCTAGATCCATAATCCGTTTGCATTTTAATATCCGCCAAACGCTCAATGACTGGTTCTGGGCCGACTATCCATCCGATACGTAATCCCGGGCTTAATGTTTTAGAAAGACTGCTAATATATAACACGTGTCCATTTTTATCTAAAGCTTTTAATGGAAACGGAGGCTGTTTATCTAGCCATAATTCGCGGTATAAATCATCTTCAATAATAGGAAGCTGATGTTCCTCACATTCTTTCAACAAATCGTAACGCCTTTTTTGGGACATTAATGTTCCCGTCGGGTTATGGAAACATGGATTTGTATATAAAATAGCTTGCCCTTCTTGAGGGTCGGCGCGTTTTATAGCTGTTACTTTTATTCCTTCCTCATCCATAGCAAGACCTTTAAGTTTCATTCCGGCTGATTGGAATACATGTAAGGAGTATAGATAAGAAGGTTTTTCTAACAAAACCGAAGAGTTCCTTTGTAGCAGTCCAATTGAAATAAGCTGAAGAGCTTGAAGAGCGCCGGAAACAATTAAAATAGAATCTGGAGAAGATTCAATCCCCATTGTTTTCATATACGCACTTAACTCTTTTCGTAAAGGAAAATACCCCTTTGGTTCTTCGTATCCTAGAACCTCCATGTTTTCTGCTACTTTTTCCATAGCATATTTCATTTTATCTTTAGGAAATATGTCGGGTGAAAGCTCTCCTTTGCTTAATTGAATAAGGTTTGAGTTAAATTCAGATTCATTGATATCTTGTACCATTGCTTGACTCGGGTGATGCATACCTGATTTCACATGAACATTCCAATCGGGCGGAGTCGTAGCCAAAAGTGTCCACGTATTATTTATAACGATGGTTCCCTTTCCCATCTTACCTTCAATTAAACCATCGGCTGTTAATTCCTCTAATGCCGTGATGACCGTACTTCGATTAACATCGAACATAGCAGCAAGCTTTCGCTGACTAGGAATTTTACTTCCAATCGGCCATTCTCCACGGGCAATTTTCTCTTTCATAAAATCAATGATTTGCTTGTATTTTGGATAACTCGAACTGTTCTCTTGATTCATACATTTACTCCTGTTTTTAAAGTGGTTGGGTTAATTTCTTTTAAACTGGTTGAAGACATTTTATCAAATGTTTATTAACATAGGAACCACAATTGATACTGGTTGGATTTAAAATAAAAAATGGAGATGAATAGGCATGAAATTAACGTTTAGTCTTGTGTTTTTACATATACTGATGATTAGCTTATGGGCTTCAGCATTTCCAGTTATTCAAATAGGGCTAGAATCGTTTTCTCCTCAGCACCTCGCTTTTGTTCGGTTAAGTATTGCTTCTGTAGTGCTGTTAGTTATTGCAATAGCCACACGCAGGCGCTTGCCTGATATAAAAGATATTCCACTTCTTTTAGCGCTCGGTTTTTTAGGCTTTACTGTCTATCACACAGCATTAAACATTGGAGAAAAAACGGTAAGTGCGGGTATTGCGAGTTTACTGGTCTCGACGACTCCTATTTTTTCCGCGTTTTTAGCTATTTTCTTTTTTCATGAAGCGTTTGGAAAAAGAAAATGGATTGGATCTGCAGTAAGCTTTGCAGGTATTGCGCTTTTAACTTTCAGCAAAGAGAATTTTGTACACTCGGTTAATGGAATCTTACTAATTCTGCTAGCTGCCCTTGCAGAAAGCATCTATATGGTATGTCAAAAAAATTTATTAAAAAAGTATGGTTTTCTTTCTTTTGTAACGTACAGTATCTGGGGAGCTGCCATTTCTATGCTTGTTTTTTTACCAGGGTTAGAAACAGAGCTTGCGCATATCTCTGTCAGATCAGCGATAAGCGTGATATATTTAGGATTATTCCCAACCGTTATTCCGTATATGATACTCGCTTATCTGACATCGCGTATAGGTTCTGCTGAGGCTGCCATCTCTCTTTACTTAACTCCTGCGCTGTCCTTTTTCTTAGCGTGGCTGCTTTTAAAAGATATCCCGAGTGCAGCTTCCATTGTTGGAAGCATCATTACGTTATGCGGCGTGTTGCTTACACATAGTAAAAGAAAAGCAGTGATAAAAGAGACAAAGTTCACAATGCAAAGGTAATGTGTATGGTTTAAGAAATTCTCTTAGATGCTATGTTTTTTATTTATATGTTTTATTTAGAACATACTTTAATTTCTTCTCTTTGCAGTTTAATTAATAATTAATATAAAAAAGCGCCTTTCTTTAAATTTCAAACATTAAAGAAAGGCGCTTTTTTATGTAGTTTCTAATTCTGCTTTTATTTTCCCAGCCACTGTGTGAGTCAGCTGCTGAAGATCGTAAATCTCTTCTCCTGAAAGTACTACGTGTCCGTTTAAAACGTGGTTATGTTTATATGCCCGATACGTCACTTCAATACTTTTTATCGCACGCTCTACTTCGTCATTCACCATAATGCTTTCATAGTGATAGGATAGTGTTTCAATTCGAATCTGCGTATTTTTCATATTCATTCACCCTCCATGAGCTGTTGACTAAAAATATGACTGCTACAGGTGAACTATACATAGAATCTTTTTGGTTACCACCTAATTTGTTATTTAGAACATATTTTAATTACTTAATTGATGTCTGCTATTCTTTTTTTATAAAATCCCAAAACAAAACCCTGCTCTTCCGAGCGGGGTTTTATTGCTTGTAGTACCAGCCTTTTTTATCTAAAAACTGCTTAACTTTTACAGAATCCAGTCCAGCTGCTGTGAGTTCAGCTGACGGATTACCTATTGCATGTACGTTTAATTCACTGTCAATTCCTTCATTTTTTAAGAAAGCACGAAACTCTGTTTCCATGTCTTTACTTAATCCGCCTGTTTTAATTGTAACTGGGATAGGTTCTACGTCTTTCATTTGCACAAATCCGCCTGGAACAGCCCATGCTGCATTCGTATAGCCATATACGCTAAATACCGTGCCTTTTTTTATAGTTCTGAAATTTTCTGTTACATTCGCATATTTGTAGACTCCAATATCCTTCTTAGCTTTTACTTGAAAAGAATACTTATCTCCGAATGAAGTAACCTTTGGTAATGATTCTTCGACAGGATTGCTTACACCCTTAAGCAATTCCATCATTTTAGCTAATGTTTTCTCATCAGCTTTTCCAGTTGACGTTAATCCATACTTTTCTTGAAGAGCTTTAACAGCTGCAACAGTTTCACTGCCATATTGACCATCAGTTCCTTGCTGAGAAAGCTCAAATCCTAATCTAATTAAGTTTTGCTGCAGTTCTTTTACAGCTAGTCCGCTATCACCTTGCTGCAATTGTGCTGATGGATTATTATTATCCACCACCGTAACGCCTGTATTAATACTATTAAAGAAGTCCAGATCTATTTCATTGATATCAACATTGCCGGTAATTCCTTTTACTTTTCCTTGATCTGTATATTGGAACATAGCCCATCTATCCCAAATCCCCGTATCACCTGGGTTAGCAAATCCCTTAGAACGGTTACTTCCATTGTAACGAGCTACCCATAGCGGATATCTTGCCACGGCGCTTGTAAAATTGGATTTAATAAAACTATAACCCGTGTAAAGAATAGGCGTAATGCTTGTTTTCCTTTCAATATACTCCATCCATCTGACTGCAAAGGCTGTGACCTGCGCTTTTGTTTTCCCTTTATTTTCTTCCAAATCTAAGCAATGAGGCAAATCAACCTTCATGCTGCCTAATTTATTTAAAAAGAAATTAACTTCTGCAATGGGATCATTATCAGCATGAGCAAAGTGATAAAAGCCTACACGTAGACCTGAATTTTTTGCTCCTATATAATTATCATATGATTTTTTATCCAAGAAGGTTGTACCTTCTGTTAATTTAATATACGCGCCTTTTACACCATCCGACGCCACTTTTGCCCAATCAATTGTTCCGTTGTGATGAGAAACATCAATGACTTTAATATTTTGATTATTACGGTTTTGCATTGCTATCACTCCTTCATACAAACTATGAATAAAAAAGGAAATGGCAACTGATACAGGCCTATTAAATAGATATTAGGCTTTATAAAAAACCGTACAATAAGAAGGGCTTTTGGTAGCCTTCCCTTATTATAAGAAATGAATTTGTGCAATTTTATAAAGTGAGAAGAGCTATATTCGTTTATACTAATAATATGAAGATATACTGAATAAAAAGTGGAGGAATATGATGTCTTTAATAAAAGAAGCACGTAGATATGCAGAACACGCTCATAGCGGCCAAATGCGCAAGCTGTCCGATAAACCTTATATTGTTCACCCTATTAACGTCGGTAATATTTTAGAAAAAGCGGGTTTTAGTGAAAAAGTAATTGCAGCAGCTTATCTGCATGATGCTGTAGAAGATACAAGTGTAACACTTGAAGAAATTGTACAAAGATTTGGTTTAGAGGTAGCGGAGATTGTTGAAGCTCATACAGAAAACAAATCAAAAAGCTGGGAAGAACGTAAACAGCATACAATTCAAATTGTGAAAAATGGTTCTCTTGAAGTGAAATCTTTAATTGTAGCAGATAAATTAGATAATTTACGGTCTTTAAAAGAAAGCTACGATCAGCAAGGAGATACGATTTGGAATAGCTTTAAAAGAGGATTCGAAAAGCAGAAATGGTACTACGAATCCATCAGCAAATACGCTGCAAAAGGATTGGAACCAAGCCAAATTCCAAGTTTTTTTTATACGTACAAACAAGAAGTAAATGATTTTTTTAGAAGTTAATATTCATATGAAGAAATTAGAAAACACTGAAAATAACTATTGCGAACGCGCGGCATACGTATTAAAATATAGTAGAGTCAACACGCAATAAAGACTCTACATAATCGGGACTGTAGTTCAGTGGGAGAATACTTGTCTGGCAGACAAGGGGTCGTGGGTTCGAATCCCATCAGTTCCATAAAACCAGTCGTATCAAGAGTTTAAAATACTTTAAAACTCTGTAGAATGGAATGGTTGCAATACTATTTCATCTGACCTCTTCATGATTTCCATGAAGAGGTTTTTTATTTTCTTTTTACGATTGTTCCTCATGGTTTTTATGGTTATTCTTTTTACTGCTCCTGCTTACAATTTCTCTCAGTTCGCCCTCGTCGCCTTTTGCATTGATGATTTCAAAAAGCTGATTCAGCCCTTCACTTGTTTCATCGTTTTGTTCTTTACTCATTCTATCCCCTCCTTTTGCTTCTAGGATGCCCATTTTTTTCACATTGTTTCATGTGAAAAGCAATTCATCAATATTGATAGGCCGTAAAAGTATACCTTTACGACCCTTGTACAATTACTGGTTATACAGATATACTAAATCAATTCTTTAAATTTTGCAGGGTTTCTAATACTCATCTATAATGAAATGATCATCACAAACTTCGTTAAAATTGTTCTCTTCGTGGAGATCTACTTCTTTATCTTTAGATATCTCGGTTTCTTGTGTAAATAGTTTAAAAAGCTTGGGTGGCTTAGTTTTATGTATTATTATTTTAACCCTTGAGTCATCAACATTCTTAAATACTATTCAAATCGCTTGTGTAGTTGGAATTATCCTTTTGCTTGCTTTGTTTTTCTTTGGTAATATCCACAACGCAAGTTATAAAAAAGAACTTTGTATGCTGCTGCAAAGTTCTTTTCATAAACACTTACTGTTTGTTAAGAACTGTATTAAATATGAAATAGCTCATACAATCGCTAAGACCTATTCAGTTAACAGTCCTTCTTGCGTTTTTTCTCGAACCATCCATATGCAATTTCAGCTTTAATTTCTTTATTCTCTGGAAAAACTAGGAAAATAACGTATGAACCGTTGTTTGGAAAGATAAATTTGCCGTCTTCATCACTTACTAATGTCCTCGTCGGCTGCTGGTATATAAACGGATTGTTTTGTAATTTTATATTCCAATGCTTTTTTAATATTTCTACTATCACTTCTTAAAGTAGTAATCACCTATTCTTTTGTAGTCATAAAATGAAGAATCCTCACCTTTTTTTCGCAATATTCAACAATTTCATAACAGGCTGTGAGGGTATCATGTCTAGACAGTTCTATTTCATCAAATACAAACTTTGAAAGCTGCTTCTGCAGAACCTCCAGCTTTTTGCTGTCTTCTTCATCGATCCATAGCCCTTCCGTAATACACACATCTGCTAGTTTGTTAATAGATTGAGCCGTCCAGTTTAAGCCGGCTGAAGAAACAGTTTTTGTAAGTAAATCGTTTTTTATAGCTAGAATAACTTGACACACATGGGTATAGGCATCAACTTTCTTTTGGATAAATGCTTTGCGAAGCTCTTGCTTGTATTGCTCTTTCGACATCACTATAGCTACGACAGACGTAATGAATGTTCCTGCCAGTGCGATGAGCGAGCCTATCATAATTCCGATCAGTTCTCCTGACAAAACGTTCACCTCTTTAAAGGTATTTCTATATGCTATGGGAATGAAGGAAATGATATGAAGATAAACACTATGTAAAAACAGCCCTAACTTTTCTAAGTTAGGGCTGAAACACTAAAATATGAGGGTAACCAAATTAGATAATACGACTTGTAATAATTCCTTCAATTTGACCAATTTTTTCTTCTAGCTCAGGCACAATCTCGTCACTTACTTGATTGTCAATATCGATCATTGTATACGCATATTCACCGCGGCTTCTGTTCACCATATCTGCGATGTTTAAATTGTAGTTTGAGAATACTTGCGTAAGTTGTCCTACCATATTCGGTACGTTGTGATGGAAAGCAGCTACGCGTTTTTTCCCAGTGTAAGGAAGAGATGCATTCGGGAAGTTCACTGAATTTTTAACGTTTCCTGTTTCTAAGAAATTTTTCACTTGACGTGCTGCCATTACCGCACAGTTTTCTTCTGATTCTTGAGTTGATGCCCCTAAATGAGGAATTGGCACAACATTTTTCATGTTCAAGACATTTTGATTTGGGAAATCTGTAATATATCGACCAACTTTTCCACTTTCAAGAGCAGCTTTCATATCTTCTTCGTTTACAAGCTCACCGCGTGAGAAGTTCAAAATATGAACATCTGGTTTCATGATGCTAAACGTTTCTTTATTGAAAACACCTTTTGTATCGTCCGTTAATGGAACGTGAACCGTAATATAGTCAGATGCTGCAAATAGTTCTTCTAGAGACATTGCACGCTGTACGTTGCGAGACAAATTCCAAGCTGTATTAACAGAAATGAATGGATCAAAACCAATTACGTCCATATCTAAATCAAGCGCATCGTTTGCTACAAGAGCACCAATTGCACCTAAACCAATAACGCCTAATGTTTTACCTTTGATTTCTTTTCCAACAAACTGTTTTTTACCTGCTTCAACTAACTTAGGAATTTGATCACCTTGGCCGTCTAATCCTTTTGTCCATTCAACTCCAGCAAATAAGTTACGAGAAGAAGCCATAATTGTAGTTAAAACCATTTCTTTTACTGCATTTGCATTAGCTCCTGGCGTATTAAATACAACGATACCTTGCTCTGTGCAAGCGTCCACCGGTATATTATTAACCCCTGCTCCAGCTCGTGCAATAGCTTTTAAATTTTGGTCAAATGCCATGCTGTGCATGTTAAAGCTACGCACGACAATCGCATCTGGATTTTCGCTGTCGTTGTCAATTTGATAACCTTCTTGATTAAAAACATTTAGACCTTTTTGTGCAATGTTGTTTAATGTTTTGATTGTTTGTACTTTTTCTAATGTTAATGTGCTCATTTTGTACTCTCCTCTGATTATCATCGTAGTTTTACATGTTTTTACCCTTGGATAAAGGAACTTCATTTTTAATTTTTTTAAAAGTCTGGTTTTTTAGCCTACATGTTTGGTAACTTCTATATCCTCTCCCCCTAAACAGAAAGAGGTAAGAGATATGTATTAATCCCTTACCTCTGCCCAGGCGAACGGCTACGTCACTATATGCTTCCTCACGGTTATCCGCGTTTCGCCAGTCACATATAGTCTTTGAAATTAAGTATATTCTAGCAAACTCTTTCAGAACGTTCAACCTTTTTTTAAAAGTTTGCTTTTTTCAGTCTAATTTTTAATCTCTTTAGTGAATCTCCTAATATATTGACAAATACCCTAATACATGTTAAATAAGAAGAGTGATTAGCACTCTATCCACTCAAGTGCTAATTGTTTTATAAGCCCTATTTGGAAAGGAGAACTTCTTATGTCAAAAAAAGAATTCAAAGCCGAATCAAAGCGATTATTAGAGATGATGATTAATTCCATCTATTCTCAAAAAGAAGTATTTTTGAGAGAACTTCTGTCAAATTCAAGCGATGCAATCGATAAAATTTATTACAAAGCTTTAACAGACGACTCCTTGCGTTTTAACAAAGAGAGCTATTACATAAAAGTAACACCAGATAAAACTAACCGTACCTTAACCATTACGGATACTGGAATTGGCATGACGCAAGAAGAGCTTGAAAGCAGCTTGGGCACAATTGCGAGAAGCGGTTCTCTTGCGTTTAAAAACGAAAATGAAACAAAGGACGGGCACACGATTATCGGCCAATTCGGCGTTGGTTTTTACGCAGCGTTTATGGTGGCAGATGTCGTAACAGTGATTAGTAAAGCGTTAGGCAGCGATGAAGCATATAAATGGGAATCTACTGGTGCTGATGGCTATATAATCCAACCTTGCGAAAAAGAAGCGGTCGGAACTCAAATCATTTTAAAAATTAAAGAAAATACAGAAGATGAAACATATGATGAGTATCTAGAAGAGTATCGTTTAAAAGAGATCATTAAAAAGTATTCAGACTTTATCCGCTACCCGATTAAAATGGACATAACGGAAAAACGTCCTAAAGAAGGTTCTGATAACGAGCTAGAAGATTATACCGAAGAGCAAGTTATCAACAGTATGGTACCGATCTGGAAGAAAAATAAAAATGAATTGACTTCAGAAGACTATGAGCAGTTTTATTCAGAAAAGCGCTACGGATTTGATAAACCGCTCACTCACCTCCATATTAATGTGGATGGAACGATTCGCTACAATGCCATTTTATTTATTCCAGAAAATAGTCCGTTTGATTACTACTCAAAAGAATTTGAAAAAGGGCTTGAACTGTATTCAAACGGCGTCTTAATTATGAATAAATGTGCAGATCTTCTTCCAGATTACTTTAGCTTTGTAAAAGGTATGGTAGATTCTGAAGATTTATCTCTTAATATTTCACGTGAAATTTTGCAGCAAGACCGCCAGCTTCAGCTGATTGCCAAAAACATCGGCAAGAAAATCAAAAATGAATTAAAAAGCTTGCTTAAAAACGAACGTGAAAAGTACGAGAAGTTTTATGAATCATTTGGCCGCCAGCTGAAGTACGGCGTTTACAGTGACTTTGGCAGCAACAAAGACGTATTAAAAGACCTGCTTTTATTCTATTCTTCTACAGAGAAAAAGCTCGTAACACTAGATGAGTATGTATCGCGCATGCCTGAGGATCAAAAGTATATCTATTATGCATCAGGTGAATCGTATGACCGAATTGAAAAGCTTCCTCAAGCAGAATTGGTTGCAGATAAAGGGTACGAAATTCTATATTTTACAGAAGATATCGATGAATTTGCGATTAAAATGTTAATGACGTACGAAGAAAAAGAATTTAAATCTGTTTCAAGCAGTGACTTAGGGATTGAAGCAGAAGCAGAACAGCTCAATGAGTCTGAGGAAAAAGAAAATAAAGAGCTATTTGACTATATGAAAAAAGCTTTGGCGGGAAAAGTAGGAGATGTGCGCGCGTCTAAACGTTTAAAAACACATCCCGTTTGCTTATCAGCTGATGGTGAAGTAACGATTGAAATGGAGAAAATTTTAAGTGCTATGCCTGACAATCAGCATGTAAAAGCAGAAAAAGTGTTAGAAATTAACGTAAATCATGATGTATTCGCTTCTTTAAAAGGTGCATTTGAAAATGATAAAGGGAAATTAGACCTTTATACAAATTTATTATATAACCAAGCTCTTCTAATTGAAGGCTTATCTATTAGTGATCCCGTTGAATTCACAAATGATATTTGTAAAATCATGATATAAAAACCAGGCGCAGAATGATTCTGCGCCTGATTATATGTATGGCATAATAAAAGTAGTTATATAGTAAGAAGCGATAAAAATGGGTACGGGCAGTTCTTCTGTTACTCTTATTGAGTGTTTGCCTTCTTTAAAATGAAAAAGGTCTGATTTAAACTCTGCGACTTTTTCTCTTTTTCCATTAAAAATACACGCTTCCTCTATGGCTTCATGACTGCTTAACATGTAGACGTTATTTCCCCATCTAATTTCTTGTGCTCCTTCGTTTTTAATTATTCCTTTACCTAATAGATTCCCCACTGTTTTTCCATTTTCTTTTATCACCCACCGGTGTTTTTTTACGTGATCAATAAACACCGTTCTTCCTTCCCATTGAACTCGTAAATGTACCCTTAAGCCGCAGGAAAAGATAGGAAACCAAGAAATAGAATCTAACACTGGAAGTCCATCACGAGTTAAAAAATCAATACTTTTCGTCCACATATTTTTATGCATTCTTTTAAGCTGTCCGACGTTTTCTCCATTTTCATTTGTAACTGCTACGGTCTTCCCCGCTGATTTAAAATAGGGAAGATAAAAAATGTATTCTTGCATATAAGCCTCCAAAGATTCTGTACCTTATATTAACAGCATGCACATAGTAATGTTTCTATCTTTCATATATTTCGTTTGTTTCTTTGGATTTCTTCCTTTGTTTAAATTGGCTTTGATTTTCTTTTAAATGCTTTAGTAAAGCAACAATCAAGAAACTAACAATCACAAGAAGAAGCCAAGAGCTAATTTTACTTATATGAACCATTGTCCACTGCTGCTGTTGATCTGGATACTGCCATGCTCCGAAAAATGTTGCGATATTTTCAGCGATCCAAATGAAAAAGCCAATCAGTACAAAAGACAATACTAAAGGCATGCGATATGTACGTTTGTTAACCGTAAAATATACAAAAGTTCGATAAAAAATAAGTAAAGTAAAAAGTTTTAAAAACCAGCGGAAATCGTAAATAAAATGATGCGTGAAAAAGTTAAGGTAAATAGCCATACTTAGTATACTGACAGTCCACGTAGAAGGCCAATTCGCAAGCTTTAATTCAAGCCTTCTCCACACTTGACACATGTAGCTTGCTACACTAGCATACATAAATCCGCTGTACAGCGGAACTCCCCATACTTTAGTGAAAGCTTTTTCCGGATAGCTCCATGAGCCCATATGAACTTTGTAGAGTTCTAACGCTAGTCCAATTAAATGAAATATTGCGATGACTTTTACTTCATCAAGCGTTTCTCGTTTAAACATTACCATTAAAACTTGAGTTCCTAGACAGACTAATAAAATAAGGTCATATCTAGAAATAAACGGTACTTCAATTATTTTTGTCATAGCCAATGTAAGAAAAATAATAACAGGAAAAACACAAGATTTTGCTTGTTCTAAACCAAAATAGATTAATTGCTTCATTGTAACATCCTATCTTTATAGTATTCCTTAGTGCGTTCACGAAAATGATTCCCTGAAAATTATTGCAGATTTTTCAAATTTATTCAATAAGCATCTCCGCTGTTTTTGTAACTAAACTATCATACCCAGCGGAGATTAGTTTTCTCCATTAACTTTTCAAAAAATCGGTGACTCTCTGTACATAGCGCTCTTTATCGTAAGATAAGTACAGATAACTGGTTAACTGTACAGGCTCTCCAAAGAAAAAACGTTCATACAGCGTTTCTCTTGTGCCAAACGGACTCATCGTTAAATCCCATGCTAGTCGAAAAAGCTTAATTCGATCTTCTGCTCCTCTCAATTTAGCTTGCAAATAACGCGTAATATCTTCTTTAACAAATGAGCAGCACGTGTTTTCAGTCGGTATTGCCATGAGTCCGCTTGCACCTAAAAGCTGGATAATCTCTGTAAAGGTAGGATATGTTTTTGAAAATATATTTGCGGCAATACGAAGTGTAGTTTCATTCGGACGCATGTATCCCCACGTATCAATCTCCGCTTCTTCTTCTGCTTTCATCACGAGAGCTTTCATCGTTTCTAACGCAATAATAAGCTCCGTGGCTTTTTCTCGCACATGCGGATAGTCTGTAATGTTAATGGTTTCAATCAGAGATTGTACAATACCTAATACAAATTCTGTTTTGACAATTCTCCTTGAAGTTACTTGATGCAGAGCAAAAGGTGAGAAGGAACTAGAAGAAAGAAATGTATTTGATACGTCTACATTTTCATAGAAAAACACGCGGTTCCACGGTACTAATACTTGGTCAAAGACAACAATTGTATCCATTTCTTCAAATCTAGAACTTAATGGATAATCAAACGTCGAATCTTTTCCTGCAAATGATTCTCTACAAATAAATTTAATTCCTTTTGTATTACTTGGAATCGAAAAAGCAAATCCTTTTTCTTTTCCTTGAATGCCCGCTGAAGACAGTACGAGTAGTTCATCCGTCATTCCACCCTGTGTAGCAAGCAGTTTCGCGCCTTGGATAACGATTCCCTCATTGTTTTTATCAACTATTTTTGCTGCTATCGGTTCATCGTTTTGCTCGTAATAAAATTGGATTCGATTGACTTGAGGATCGATGAACGTATGAGTGAGCGATAAATCGTGCTCTCTCACATATTCATAATAAGAAATGATGTTTTCAGGAAAGCAATTTTCTTCTCCTCTCAGGAGTTCTGCAGAGGATGCAAAAGCCATCAATACGGTATTCATATAATCTGGACTTCTCCCCATCATACCGTGAGTTAAGCGAGCCCACTGCTGAGTCATCTCTCGCCTCTTTTTTAACTCTTCTTTTGTTTTAGGCTGTAAATAAGATGTACCGAAAAATTCCTTAGAAGCCGGAGATTGGTATGTCATGATATCTTTGATTTTTTTATCATGCTGAAGATCATAAAGCTTAGCTTGACTGTTAATGGCTCCTTTAAAAGCCGGATGTTCTGATATATTGCCTGTTACGAGCTTGCCATCAACCCATACATTTGCTTTTAATTGATTGATTCTCTCTACGTATTGCTTCCCATTAATTGCTGACATACTCCCACTCCCAGACTTTCGATAAATATTTTCACCTATTGCATTTTTATCATATTACGATGTCTTTTCCATGTTTCCTTCATACATCACAGCTTTGAGCATAAAAAAAGAAGGTCACAGTAACCTTCTTTTTTTATGATTTATTTATATTGAATATCATTTCTTAGGGATTCAACTTTACTTAATGCTTGGTCAATATCAGGCTCTTCAACATTAAAGTGAGCAAGTGCATCGTGAAGATGCTTAGCAATTGCATTAAAATGTTCGGGTTGAATATTCATATTTGCATGCGCTTTGGCCATCGACTTTCCTGAATATTGATTCGGTCCACCTAAGGCAAAGCTTATAAACTTGGCTTGATGTCGACGTTGTTTATCCATATCCGTGTGCTCGAAAAAGTGACTAACTGTTTCGTCTTTTAAAACAAGCTCAGAATAAAAATAGTCTACTACTTTTTCAATCGCTTCTTGTCCGCCCACTTTTTCATACAATGTTTGTTCCAAAACAATTCCTCCTTTTGTACCTTTACCCATTATTACCTAATACAAGTATTCATATTCTTTGAAAGGCTCCTTTATGGAAATTCGTTATCGTCATGTTTTATTCCTCTTCCTCATAATGAATAAAATGTAAAGGTAATGAACGCAGTGCAAAGGAGTTGTAGAAACTACATTTAATATCTATCGTTACTGGGCTGAATCATTACATTTTGATAAGTGCTGGTCTAATATACGTAAGTATAAGCCGGTACGCCTTTTACTCCTACTCGGCATGAAAAAAGAGAGCCGGCAGCTTCTTCGTATTTTTCTTCTTCCTTAGCTGTGGTGATAAATAAAGTTTGTAAATCGTCTCCTCCAAATGTACAGCAGGTTACATTGGAAACAGGAAGATGAATAGATTCTATAATTTCTCCTTTCTCTGGATCTACACAAATAACTTTCGAACCTCCCCAAAGCGCTACCCATAATCGGTCGTGTTCATCAATTGTCATTCCATCAGGAAACCCGTCCATATCTGAAAGGTCAATCACCACTTTTTCATCTTCGAGCCTTGTTGTTTCTTTCGAAAATGAATAAGACATAATTTTATTTTTCGGTGAATCAACCAGAAAGAATTTGTCTCCTGTTCGATTCCAAGCTAGCCCGTTTGACACGCTTAATCCTTCTTTAGCGCTCTTAATGACACCTTTTTCATCTACTACGTACAGCTGGGCTTTTCCTTCTTCATCTTCTTCACTCATCGTTCCAATCCAAAAGCGGTTATATGGATCACATTTACCGTCATTAAAACGCATGGTTTTTTCAAGAGTATCTAAACGGATATACTCTTCATGATTCTTTTTGTTTTTATCAACTAAAAGCAGCTGATTACGGGTGGAGACAATCAATTTTGAATGATTGGTTTTAGAAACACTTGTAACGACTGAAGGAAGAGCAATACCTTCTAAGGTTGTCGTTTTTGGATCGTACGTAAGAAGCTTTTTATCTAAAATGTCTACTAGCACTAATTTTTGATTTTCTTCATCCCATAGGGGTCCTTCAAGCAAACGGCCATCGTACTTTTTTTCGATTTTTGCTTCCATTTTCAAGCTCCTTTTTCGTTTTTATGTACAATCATTTTTTTATAATCGCTTTCTTAAAAAAATATTCTTTTTAAAAAATAAAAAAGCTAGGAATATCTTACCTTTTTCATAAATACCCGTTGTATGACATTCTTTAAACACCAGGTTCTAAGAGAATCTTTTCATAAAAAAAGCAGCACGCTATACAAAGCGTGCTGCTTTTTTTATTATAAAGTTACGTGTTCTTTTTCTAATTCTTTAACACGTGCTGCAAACTCTTCTTCTGTTAAACCGTGTTCTTTTACATAGCGGTTACGAGGGCTCACTCGGCATTCATGTGAACAAGCGCGTAAATATTTGTGTTCATTTTCTTCAGAAGCTAAGATTTTCTTATTGCATTCTGGGTTTGAGCAGTTAACATAGCGTTCACAAGGCTCGCCGGTAAAGTGGTCTTTTCCGACAATCACATGCTCTTTTTGGTTAACTGGTACACTGATGCGCTCATCAAATACATAGCACTGACCATCCCAAAGTTCACCTTGTACTTCCGGATCTTTTCCGTATGTTACAATGCCTCCGTGAAGTTGGCTTACATCTTCAAAACCTTCTTCAAGAAGCCATCCAGAGAATTTTTCACAGCGAATACCGCCTGTGCAGTACGTTAAGATTTTTTTATCTTCAAACTGCTCTTTGTTGTCGCGAATCCATTCAGGAAGCTCACGGAAGTTTTGAATATCCGGACGAACAGCTCCTCGGAAATGACCTAAATCGTATTCATAATCGTTTCGTGCATCAATTACGACCGTATTCTCATCTTGCATCGCTTGATAAAATTCTTTTGGGCTTAAGTAATTACCCGTTACGCGAAGAGGATTCACATCTTCTTCTAATCGAAGAGTTACTAATTCTTTGCGGTGACGCACGTGCATTTTTTTGAACGCATGTTCATCTGCTTCGTCTATTTTAAATACAATATCTTCAAAACGAGGATCATTTTTCATCGTTTCCATGTATTTATCTGTTTGTTCAACTGTTCCTGATACCGTTCCATTGATCCCTTCAGCCGCAATTAAAATACGTCCTTTTAATTCAAGCTCTTTACAAAATGCCAAGTGCTGAGCTGTGAACTCTTCAGGATTTTCAATTGGAGTGTACAAATAATATAGTAGTACTTGATATGGTTTTCTTTCAGTCATGTTGCTTCTTCCACCTATCTGTTTATATTTGCAAGATATAATGCATGTAGGTCGGTTATTGTGAACCGAATTGATGGTAACAATTCATTACTTAAAGGTACATTATGACAAAAACAACATCCTTTTTATGAGGATGCTTCTATCTAAAAAGTATTACAGTGAATGATTGTTTCAAAAACATACAGTATTTAAGCCTGTAATAGTATAACATATCAAAGCGTTCACTTCTAGGATTTGTTCTTCAATAAAAATTTTATTGACGCGATACGTTCTACATGAATGGGTCCGCGCATACATGATGAGATATAAATCTTTGAGATGGGGGGCAAAAATGATGCCTTTTTATACATTAAAGGACGGTGCAACTTTGTACTATGAACAACAAGGGGAAGGAACACCTATTATTTTCATTCACGGAGTTTGGATGAGCAGTCGTTTTTTTCACAACCAGCTTGCTTTTTTTTCAAAACAGTATCAAACTATTCTTTTGGATTTAAGAGGACATGGAAATTCAAGTCATACTCCATACGGCCATACAGTTTCCACTTATGCTCGTGACGTGCATGAGTTTACAACCACTCATCAATTAAAAGACGTCATATTAGTAGGCTGGTCGATGGGTGCTTTTGTTGTATGGGAATATTTGAAACAATTTGGTCAAGAAAATGTAAAAGGGAATATTATTGTAGATGAAATGGCTTCAGACTTTAAATGGCCAGACTTTCCAATCGGTGCATTTGATTTACCTGCCCTTATTTCGCTTATGCAAGGTATTCAGCTTGATCGAACAAGTACATTAGAAAGTTTTATTCCGCTTATGTTTAAGGATGAATTAACTGAAAAAGATAAACATTGGATTATGAAAGAAGTAACGAAAATGCCCGAGTCGATAGCTAGTGCTATTTTGTTTGATCAATCCATTGTGGACTATCGAGAATTCCTCCCGTTTATTACAATTCCTACTTTACTGTGCTTTGGAAAAGAAGAAAAGCTCATTCCTGTAGCGGCTGGAAGGCATATTCAAAAGCTGGTTTCAGGTTCTGTACTTGAAGTTTTTGAGAACAGCTGCCACTGCCCTTTTCTCGAAGAAAGCGATCGGTTTAACAAAGTTGTGAGTGATTTTATCGAGCGTATCTAATTTACAATAAAAAAAGAATTGCCTTGTTTCTAACGGATTCGGTTGATAGAAAGAAGCATAAGTTAGAACTACAAATCAGCAATATAAATGATAAGTAAAAGCGCTCAAAAAAATCCGAGCGCTTTTACACTTAATGTTCTCCGCCCTCATTGAACTTAACTCTTTTACAGTTTGAGGTGATAACTTATAAGAATATCTTTTGGTTCAAAACCAACTTTCATATATACTCGATTTGCTTGACTATTTGCTTTATCAACAGTTAGTTTAATTTCATCAATTTGTGGAAATAAAAACATCTCTGTTAAAACTTCTTTTAACAACATCGTTCCCAGACCTTGACTCTGAGCATTCCTCGAAATACAAATATATTCCAATGAGGCCTCTCCCATCTCAGTATCGACTTCAAAGTACGCATAACCTTGCAACTCGTTAGAAATATTTTTAAGTATCTTTAACATATTTCTATCGTTAAGTCTCTCAATAATTGTTTTTCCATTGTAATAAGTATTTTGAAACATTGCATTATGCAGCGTTTCAAATGCTTGAAAATCACTATGTTTAAATGACTCACTTTTCATTTCAGTAACTTTATCAAAATTTTGTTCTTTAATTTCTAAGATGGAGTGTTCACCAGTCTTTTTTGCTTTTATTTCATTCATAAATACTTGTTGCAGCTCATTTTCTTTATTGATAAAAAAATGAAATTTTTGAATCAAAGGGTTTTCATTAACTAACTGTTTCCATAATTGATATTGCAAATAAATAGAAGATGTTTTATTAAAAGGTCCCCACACTTCTGCTACCGTTTCTTCGATATCAAATCCAATAGCCGCTAAAATTTCCCCTGTCTTATCTCTGGCGATTAGAAACTTGATACCTCCATCACTACTAATAAACTCTTCTTTTAATGTCTGGTGGATTTCTTCTTTTTTTCTACCACAATAACCAATGTGTGATGTTTTCTTTCTATTTATTTCTGATAGAAATCGAGATAATTCACCAATGTTAGTTGCTTTTTCTATAATACTCTCCATAACACTATCCCCTCTTTAAATCCAATTTAGTGTCATGTTCGTTCCTACTGCAAGATATTCCTGCATCCCAACCTCTTCTGCCTCGTTAGTTTGGAATTATTCTTCAAAATCCTTTCTGTGCATCACTATACTTAAGGTAATAAAATCTCGCGTCCGTCATAGGCAAAGCTTACGTTTTTATCTGAGAGCATCTCGGCGTGCTTTCGGATATCGATATCATGTGATAAATGAGTAAACACCATGGTTTTTGCCTGTAGCTTCGCTTTGATCTCCATTGCCTCTGTCACATCATATACGGATCTTTTTTCTTTTTGAAGATATTCTTTCCAAAAAGATGTACCGAATATCAGTAAATCTAAGTGGTAAAAGGGCTGCCACTGTTCTTTTGTCACATTAAAAGAATCGGATACATACGCCCAGCGTTCCCCTTGTTTTTGATGAACCACAATGCCGTAGGAATGACCGTTAAATCCGTGATTCACTTTATGAAACGTGATGGTCGTTTCTCCGTTTTCCCATTTTAACGTGCCATTAAAGATAAGCCCTTTTCTTTTTGTGAGATAAGGAAATCTTTCGGTTAACTCGCTGATGACTTCAGGCGCTCCTACGACTTCTGTATTTACATTATTCCAATAGCATAAGTCAGCTAAATCCCCTAAACCAGCAACATGATCATTGTGAGGATGAGTAATAAACACGGTAGAAGGGATTTTTTTGTTATTGTATAAATGAAATTGATGTTTAAAATCAGGTGATACATCAATCAAACACACGTTACCGTCCAGTGTGAACTGTGCACTAGGTCTTGTGCGCTGATTTAATGGATCTTTTTGTGTACATACTTTACAGTCACATAATAATCGAGGCACTCCTTGAGCATCGCTCGTTCCGTAAAATAAAAGCTTGTTCATTACTCTGTTTCCCCCTTTTTTTCTTCTAAAGGTCTATCTTTTTATTTTAAGAAATGCCCTATGGTGTTCTGCATCTTTCTTTTATTTGTCCTTCTAGAATAAAACCAGCTTTTATGTAAAACAGCCAGTCTTTTTAACGACTGGCTTTGCTATATTCCTTATAAAAAACGTTTTTATGCTTTTTCTATTGATTTCTTTCTTCGTCTCTTTCAACAATATGCTGAAGAATAGATAATTTGTTTGTCCAAAATTGTTCGTAGTAAGAAAGCCAATCTTGTACTTTTTTTAAAGGCTCTGGCTGAAGATGATACACTTTTTCTCTGCCTTTTTTTTGTCCATGGACTAGGTCTGCTTCTGAAAGTATATGAAGATGCTTCACAATAGCGGTACGGCTTATTGAAAAATGAGACGTTATTTCTGAAATAGGCAATTCTTTTTCAGAAAGCAGCTCAAGTACTTTTCTTCGAGTAGGATCAGCAATGGCTTGAAAGATATCATGCTTGGCAGCTGATGAAGTCATTTAGTTTTCAACAACCTTTCGAAGTTTTTCATTCACGAGACGAATCCACCCGTAGCTCATTCTATCTCGTACCACTGAACTCTTTTCGTTTGCTTTTTCAAGAAGTGTTTCAGCTTCTTTCCACCCGCTATGAATAAGCGTAAATTCAGTTTGATTACCCATTTCTTTTAAGGTAAACGAAACGATCCATCCATCCGTATCCCAAGAGAAAGAAAGATAGTTTGGTGCATCTATTTCTAATACTTTACACGGAGATGGTCCAAAAGGCGATTGTAAATGAAATTCATATCCTACCTGAGGCTGAAAATCATTAGGCATGAACCATTGTTGGAGCCCTTCTGCGGTTGCTACTTTATCCCAAACTTTTTGAATCGGCGCGTTAAATATTATCTTCTGTTTTACATCTTCTACTACACTTTTATCATTCATTGTTATCTTCATTCTCCTTTTTAAAAAATAACACCAAAAGGTTTTATATAAAAATAATATAACACCTTTTGGTTTCATGTCAATTCTTCTTTTGAAAAATGAAATCCTTCAATACATTTCCGTTCTTTGATAAAGAGATTTGTTATAATGCTGAATGAGTGCATTTTGTTATATTTCAAATATATCTTTTAAACGATGCTTCGTCCGCTTTGTGCCAATGCATAATGAATGCCGTGCTGCAATGTTTGAAAACAATCATATTTTGATAAATCAATATGGGTCTTTGATATAACTAAACCTAAGTCAGCAGAAATTCCTACTAAAATTGTTTTCGTACCAATCAAGGACGCTGCTGCACCTAATTTTTCAATAAGACTTGCCGTATATTCAGTAAGTTCTTTATCCAATCCGGTTAAATCCAGCACAAGATAATTAGCCTGATGTTTTGGGAGGTTATTTAATGTATTGACAATCAAATCTTCCGTTCGATCCTCGTCGTATTTGCCAATCAAAGGAACGACGACTATGCCTTCCAAAACCGGAATAATAGGAGAAGAAAGCTTTTTAATAAGATCTTTTAACTCAGCTGTTTTTTCTGCTACAATGTTTTGCAAATGTTCTATTTTCTGCGCTTCTTTTCTTCTGGCTAATTGATGAATATTTTGAGTGATATCAATGTTGGAAGGGAAGTATTCTACTGTGGTGCATTCATGCCCTTCTATTTGATGTTGAATCACCTTGTACCAAATATTTGTTCCGAATAGTCCTGTAAAAATCCCTGCATAATGGGCCGGAAGAAAATTTCCTCCCTTTGTTTTCTTTTGCGCCACGTTAATTTTATGTTCCCAACTGTCTTTTAATTCAGCAGATAAAGTTTTACTTTCAGGATTTAAATATTTGATAGCGGTTTTTCCCCATCCAGCCGAAGCGTATGTATTTGTAATTAACTCAGCCGCTTCAAAAACCGTTACGCCTTTCATATTTTGAAAGTACTCTCCTACTACTAATCCCTGTCGGAAGCCAGTGGTTTCCAGTACTACAGAAGCTGCCTCTTCTCCAGATATTTCTTCGATTGTGTCAAACAATGTTTTCATGGCAGAAGAAATCCAAAAAAGGATCGCATCTTCTCCTTCAAAGCTAAATTGTCCTTTTTCTAAATCCCAAGCAAAACTAAGACCACCTATATCAATATTCTTTTTTTCACCCATGGCGGAATCTCCTTTTTATAAAGTTCTTACCTTCTTTATATTTTATCTTATGTTGAAGAAGCTGGTAATAAAAATTGTTGCATATTTTCTATTGCTTGTCTAACCATTACCCATGTTTTCAATTAATAGAAAAGAAAGGTGAATGCTATAGAACTTTGAATTCGCCAACTTTTCTTTCTTTTGTATCAAACATACATGATAAAAAGGAAGAAAAGCAAATTGTAATATAACATCACATTACGTTATAATATAATTATATTCAAAAGAAAGTATTTAGGAAAGAGGAGGAAAAAGATGAAGCTAAATACTCATAGCTCTACGCCTTTATATATGCAGTTAAAACAGGCTATTACAGAAGATATTAATAAAGGAGTTTATACTCGGGGTGAAAAACTTCCAATTGAAACGGATTTGTGCGATATATACGGAGTAAGTCGGATTACGGTAAGAAAAGCCGTATTAGATTTAGTAGAAGAAGGCCTTCTGATACGTCAGCAAGGAAAAGGAACCTTTGTTCAATATCCAAAAGCTAAGAGAGAGCTGTTTGCCGTTAATGGGCATACAGAGTATATGTCGGAATTAGGGAAAGTACCGCAGACTAAAATTTTGTCTTTTGGTATAAAACCTGTAAAAGCTCATGTGGCAAAGATGTTATCAATCCCTCCAGAAAGTGAAGTCCTTGAACTGCAGCGCATCCTGTATTATGACGACCAGCCTCTTACCTTAGAAATTTCTCATTACTCCTTAGAATTGTTACCACACTTAGATCAGCACGTCCATAATTCAGTTTCAATGTACGATACTATAAAAAACAAGTACAATATTGCTCCGGTTCATAATAAAAAATTATTGAACATGGTATTTGCAAATGTGGATGAAGCAAAACATTTAGAATGTGAAGTCGGAGAGCCGCTGTTTAAAGTGGAAAAAGTGGCGTATGATGCACAAAAAAGACCGATTCATTCATCTTTTCTACACTACCCTGCGAATCGCGTTACGTTCACTATAGACAGTTCTAATTCTTAATAAAATAGCGCCTTGCTTCAAAAGCAAAGGCGCTATTTTATTCATTTTAAAACCATTTCACAGTCTGTATGATATTCTTTCCCATATCCAAAAGCTCCGTAATTCTGACAAGTTTGTGATGCCACCAATGCTCCATTATGGAGGGCTTTGGCTGTGTTTTTTTCTGGTAGATAAGAAGAAAGAAAACCAGCTATAAAAGAATCTCCAGCCCCAAGCGTATCCACTACATTTGTAGGAATTATAGGCTGTTTAAATAATTGGTTTTCGACTGATAATAAAGCTCCCTCTTCTCCTCTTGTCACGCATACGACACTGGTTCCTAACAAGTGTACTCGCTTTATTAAATTCATACACTCTTCTTCTGGCAGGCTGCTTCCTGAGAAAAATGCATAGCTGATATATGGACATACTTGCTGTAAATATTCCTCATCGTATCTCGTAGAAAAATCAAAGGAAATATCAATGATTTTATGTAGCAACGGAAGGTCAGATTCTAAATGACTAAAAACGCTCGTATGAAGAAGATCGTGCTGACGAATATAGGTTAAATCCGATTCATTCAGCATTAGTTTTAATCTAGATTGAACGCCCCCTTTATTTGATCCTACAAAAATCCGATCACCTTGTTCATCAAGTGTTACAACCGCCATTCCATTCTCGCCTACAGCTCTTCTTACTCTGCTAATATCCATCTTTTCTTGCTGCAGAGTATTTACTACATGCTCTGCCGATTCGTCATTCCCTACGATTCCCATATAGGAAGACTGATGATTGCTCAATCTATTATAAAATACGGCCACATTTAGTGCGTTACCGCCTGGATAGATCTTTCCTTGATCTTTATAGTAATCTACTACATTATCCCCTACTCCAATTAGTTTCATCTGCTTGTCCTCCTATTATTTAACACTTCCGTTAGCAATGCCACGGATAAAATATTTTTGCATAAATAAAAACAACATAACAATCGGTGCTGCTGAAATGGTCAGTCCAGCTAGTAATACTCCCCAATCTGTTTGCAAAGCGTCTCTAAATTGCATTAATCCTGCTGGGATTGTACGCAAACTGTCGTCGTCGATAAAGATAATAGCAAACATAAATTCATTCCATGTGTAGTAAGCTGTCAAAATTGTCGTTGTTAATAAAATGGGCGTGCTCATTGGAATAAAAATCCGAAATAAAATCCCCAAGCTTGTACATCCATCTAACCGAGCTGCTTCCTCCAGTTCTTTTGGAATCGAAAGAAAATAAGCTCGAATTAACAAGATGGTTAAAGGAATTCGATAAGCAACATAAGGCAGGATCAACGCCAAGTGTGTATTATAGATTCCAAGTTTTTGAATAATGCTATACAAAGGAATTAAACTTACCTGAGGAGAAAGCATAAGTCCTCCCAGACATATAATAAGGACAAAAGCTTTTCCTTGAAACTCAAAGCGTGATAGTCCATAAGCTCCTAACGCACTGACCAGAACCGTCAAAAAACAAGACGCGCCCGTGACGATCACGCTGTTTAAAAAGTAAGAAGATATTCCGCTTTTCCACGCTGTCACGTAATTTTCAATGAGCCAAGTATGCGGCATAGACCAGCTGTGAGTAAAGATTTCATCCGTGCTTTTAAAAGAACTTATAATCATCCAAAGCAAGGGATACGCAATGACAATAAAATAGACGATCAGTCCGACATATACTATCGTTACACCTGTGTACCTCTTCTTTTTTCTTTCTTTAGTGGCTGTATTGACAACATTAGGTAAGGTGACATTTGTTTTAGGCATCTGCATCAAGCGTCTTCCTTTCCTGTTTTAAATGCTTTCATTTGAACAAGAGAAATCAACAGCGTAATAATTAAAATGACAGTAGCAATTGAAGAAGCGTAGCCCATCATATCTTTCGAAAAGGCTGTTTTGTATAAATACGTACTTAGGACTTCAGATGATGTACCCGGTCCGCCTCCAGTTAAAATATAAGGTTCATTAAATACTGTAAAAGCACCAGTGAGTGTTAAAATAACAGCTACAAATGTCATTTCTTTTGTTTGCGGTACAGTAATATGAAAGAACATTTTAAATTTATTAGCGCCGTCTATTTCAGCTGCTTCATACAATTCAGGTGAGATTTTTTGTATCGCTACAATATATAGCATGGCAATATAACCGATAGACTGCCACTGAGATACAGCAATAACTGCATAAATAGCCGTATCACCGTCCCCTAGCCAAGGTTTTGCCAATGAATCTAATCCGATCATTTTGAGCACTTGATTTAAAAGCCCTACTTCAGGATTGTAGAAAAAAGTGAATAATAAGGCGATAACGGTCATCGAAACGACTACTGGTAAAAAATAAACCGTTCGAAAAAAAGGAGAAAATCTTCGAATAAGTTTATCTTCTAAAACGGCAGCCACAATTAGACCGCCTCCTACTTGAAAAATAATTGAAATAACCGCATAAAGAATATTATTTTTGAGTGCCTGATAAAAAACAGGGTCTTTAAATAAGTGCACATAATTATCTATTCCTACAAAAACCTTGTCTGGTGAAAATGTACTCCACTCATAAAGACTATCCCAAATATTCTGAAAAATAGGGATGTACACAAGTAGTAAAAAAGCAAATGCAGGAAGAAGGTATAAATAAGGAGTTAGCTTATTGCGTTTTAACATTGCTTTTTCACTTCCTTACTTTTTAGATTCAGCACGAACACTCGCTGCCGCTTTTTGTACATCTTTCATTACTTCTTTAGGTGTTTTATCACCATTTAGCATAAGCTGAGCCCCTGTTAAATAAGCATCTGCAATTCGAGCATCGATTGCCATATCAAACCATGGAGCCATCTCTTTGGCTTGTAAAATATTATCTACTGCTTCTAATTGCTCCGGTGTTGAATTGCTGCTGTTAGCAGTATCATTTACTGCACTGTATTTCCCTACTTCTTTTACTAGTTTTTCACCCATTTGTTTTGACGTTAAAAATTCAAGAAATTCCATCGCTTCTTTTGGATGTTTTGTTTTAGAAGAAATCATAAACCCTTCAGGTGATCCAGTTAAATTAGTAGCATTTCCTTTTCCATCCTCCACTTTAGGAAAATTAAACATCCCAATCTTAAATTTCGTTGGACCGAAAAGCTTAATTTCAGCGGTTTCAGCATAAAACATAGCTGCTTTTCCATTTGAAAATTGTTGTCTTGCATATTCATGATCAATCGAATTTGTATTTTTATTAAAGTAAGGAACTAATTCTTCTAATTTTTCTAGAGCTTTTACATAGCCTTTATCCGTGAATGTGCCAGTTTTTGAATTATAGTCTTTTGAAAGAACGTCACGTTTTACCATGCGCTGATTTAAGGTTCCTACGTAGTGAGAAATGGTCCATGTATCCTGGCTTCCAAATTCTAAAGCTGTATAATGCTTCTTTTTTAACACGCTTAAAACATTTAGTAGCTCGTTCCAGTTTGTAGGCGCTTTTAATCCTAATTTATCGAAGATATCTTTGTTGTAAAAAAACATTTTCCCATCCATTGTGACAGGAACACCGTAAATTTTCTTATTAACGGTATATGGTTTAATTTGAGATTGAACAAGCTTGGAAGACCACGCTGAATCCTTCTTATAATAAGAGGTTAAATCTAAGGCTTTGTTTCCTCTGACAAATTGTCTAGCAAACTCATCGCTCCAAGAAAAGTACACATCAGGAGGGGTATTAGTGCCTGTCATAACTTTAATTTTGTCTTTATACGAATCGTTTAAGACCGCTTCTGTTTTAATATCAATATCAGGGTGCTGTTTTTCAAATTCTTTTACAACTTCTTCAAAGTAGCTTTTTTCAGGTTCTTTTGGCCATCTGTGAAAGAATGTTAATGTTATCTTTCCTGTGTCTGAGTCTGAAGACGTTTGTTTTCCAGCACACCCCCCGAGCATTAAAGAACAACTTAAAAGTGAGGCTAAGATTAAATTTGTCTTTTTCATATAGAAACCCCCTTATTGTAAGTGCTTTCATATATAAGTTATACTATAATGTTTTATAACATTATAGTATAACTCGTAGAGAAAATATACAGATTTCTATCTTTATTAGGAGATTATTAATATTCTACTTTCCACATGTAGCGTCTTTTACTTAAAGGATGATTGCGTGCTTCAGCTAATTCTTCGGCATACTGACGCAGTACACGGTTTAATACAAGAGGAGCAATATACCCTTGCACATCTTTATCAATCCCTTCGAAATCATATGCTTTTGCATCTAGAACAGTTAATTTCTTTCCATATCTTTTAGAGAATGATAAGGCGCGTTCTTCTAAAGGTCTCGTTTCATCTAGTCCAGCTAGGATGATAAACGGTACGTTTTCATCAATAATTTCGAATGGACCGTGGAAATACTCTCCGGCGTGAATAGCGTGAGAATGAATCCACTGCATTTCCATCAAGATACAGATGCTGAATGAATATGCTGCTCCATAGTTCGAACCGCTAGCCATTGTATAAATAACCGGTTCAGACTTATGTGATTCAGCAAATTTTCTTGCGTTGCTCGCTTCGTGTTCTAGAGCTTTTTCATAAACAGACTGTAGATTTTCTAAGCTGGTAACTAACTTTGCAAATTTATCATTTTTTTCCGCTACGTATAAGAGACCAAATACAAGCTGATATAAAACGCCTAAGTTTGTTTCAAAAGCATCGATATCATTGCCCCACTCATACTTAATAAAAATATCTGCGCTGTGTGCTAAAGGTGAAGTAGGTTCATTTGTTAAGGCTACAGCATAAGCGCCTTTGCTTTTAGCGAACTTAGCTGCTTCTGTAGTCTCAGGAGTTGTTCCTGACATGGAACATAAAATAACTAAGGAGTCTTTTCCTAGCTGCTGCGGATTGCGGTGGATAAATTCGTTCGAGCTATACAAATCGGATGTAATATGTTGAGCTTCTCGATCTAGTACATACTTAGCTGGATACATGATCGCAGAAGATCCTCCACATGCGACGAAAAACACATTACGAATTTGCTTGCTTTTTAATTCGTTTAATACGGCTTGCACATCATTTTTTACATTCACTACCGTTTTGCTCATTTTCCCCACTCCTCAAATAAAATATGATATACAACATTATGTAATGTTATATATTGTTATATTAAACCGCAAGCGTTAACTAGTCAATACATTTATCAGAATATTTAACTTTTTTATCTATATTTGTAGAAATGCGCTCTTCTGTTTCTCCATCAAAGAAATGCACGTAGGTTAAATTCAACGAAAAAGCGCTTTTGTCCCCTGCTTCAAACTCACATAGAAGAGGCACTCGAGCCACAAACGTTTGCTTTTCTAAACTAGCATATAAAATTGTTTCAGCACCTAGTACCTCTATCATATCTAGTGTCGTAGTGAAGCAAAACTCATTGTTCAACTCTCTCTTACTATCCTTTTTATGATATACAATGTGTTCAGGACGCGCACCCATTATGACCTCTTTCTCATTATAACCTTGAGAATGTAAAGCGTGTATTAGAAAATCAGGAAGCTGTATTTTAGTTTTTCCCATTATAAAATAAGGGCCTTGGAGATATCCCCGAAAAACATTCATTGCGGGCGATCCAATAAAACTGCCTACAAATACATTCCTAGGATATCTATAAATATCTTGAGGAGTTCCGATCTGTTGAATAATCCCGTCTTTCATAACAACTAGGCGAGTAGCCATTGTCATAGCTTCCACTTGATCATGCGTCACATAGATTGTTGTTGTTTGCAGCCTTTGATGCAGTTTAATAATCTCAGCACGCATCTGTACTCGCAGCTTCGCATCCAAATTAGATAATGGTTCATCCATTAAGAAAACTTTTGCTTCCCGAACAATAGCACGACCTAAAGCAACTCGCTGACGCTGCCCTCCGGATAAAGCTTTTGGCTTTCTATCTAAATATGTTTCTAGACCTAATGTTTTGGCTGCTTCATTTACCCGTCTATCAATTTCGTCTTTCTTTATTTTTTTTAACTTCAAACCAAATGCCATATTTTCTCGAACAGTCATATGAGGGTAAAGAGCATAATTTTGAAAGACCATAGCAATGTCACGATCTTTTGGAGCTACTTCGTTCATATGATCTCCATCAATGTAAAAATCACCTTTTGAAATTGTTTCTAGACCAGCGATCATTCGCAGGGTAGTAGATTTACCACAGCCTGAAGGTCCAACAAATACAACAAACTCTTTCTCTCCAATCTGAAGGTTAAAATCATTTACGGCGATATTTTTTTTATCATATATTTTATATACTTTATCTAAATGTAACGTTGCCATCTAGCATCAGCTCCTCATATTTAATATTCGAAATACAGTATTGCAAGCTACGAGTCTCTTTTTCCTTTTTCCTTCATCCTTTCCTTCTTTTTATTTAAATTGCTAACTTGAGACATTAAAGTAACTTAATAACTATACTAATCGAATCTAGTTAGACAGAAAATAAATATGTAAAGATTGCTAACACAAAACATACAAGCAACCGTTCACCTTCAAAAAAATAAAAACCTTCTCTAAAATAAGAAGGTTTCAGATCATAATCTGCATAGAGACTGCCTTTGCCTTACTTCTGAAGATTTTATTACATATCTTCTTTGCCTTGACAGCTCGGACACTCATAAACATGTACAAAATAAAGTCCAATATGGTGGAATCGTTTCCCTAAGCAATCTGGACATGTTCCTGCTTCGCGCATTTGTTCCCGTCGTTTGTCTCGCTGATTAGCGAAGAAATTTACAAATTTCATAAAAGAACCTCCCTCATGTTTTTGACTATAGGTTTTCCTGATGAGAGGTCTTTTATTCGACTAGGTGTATTTATAAAAGCACCTGCTTGATTGTGCTTTTAAACTATACTCACGTTTTCCAATAATACAAAAAGGATAGATAGAGCATTCTTATGACGCCCATCTATCCTTCATTTTTATCCTATATAATGTTTAACGCTATACAGGCGTCTATCACTATTTCCTAACAAATATCTGATTTTTGACACAGCTATCAAGTTATTCATCTACTTTGTATTTTTCTTTTTTTCGAAGAAATGGCCACCAGTTTCCTTCTCCAAGCGTTACGACAACCGCTGGCATAAGAAGCGGAAGAATGACAAGGCCATAAAGTAAAAGACCAATAATAACAACCGTTGCTACATGAACAAGTGTTAATACACCTGATGGTATCATAGCCCCAAACGTTCCGGCTAAGATAATAGCAGCAGTGATAATAACCGATCCCATCTTACTCATAGACGTAACCATCCCTTCTGCTACGCCGCTTTTTACTTCTTCGTTAAAACGGTCTAACAAGAAAATAGAATAGTCAATTCCAAGGGCAACTAAAATAACAAAACTAAAGAATGGCACAGCCCAGCTGATTCCGTCATTCCCCATTATATCCACGAATAGAAGCTCTGATATTCCCATTGCAGTATAATACGTAAGCAGCAGTGAAGCAATCATGTATACAGGCATGATCATTGAACGGAATAAAATGGTCAGCACAATAAACAGTCCAATCATCATAATAACCATTGTGCGTGAAAGATCCGTTGTGGATAAATCTTTTAAATCCGCATTTGAGCTCGATACACCTCCGTACACAATTTCTGTATGCTCAAACGGCGTATCAACGACTTCGCTTGCCACCGCTTTTTCAATATTTTTTACGGTTGAAATGGCTTCTTCAGAATATGGATTTTGATCGAGCACTACGCTGAGCTTAACTCCTTTTCCATCTGCAAAAGAATAGTTATCGATGGATTGTTTAAACCCTTTATCTTTGATCACTTCTGCTGGAAGATAAATACCCGTATCTCTAACTGTTGAGCTCTCACTCATGTTATCAAGCATATCTGTTGCTTTTGTTAAGCCATCTGAGATTTTCGTTAGCCCATCATTTGCACTGTCAACACCTTCTGCTAATTGATTGATATTGTCTGATAGGGTTCCAACTTGACCTTGCTGAGCTGAAAGATTCTCATTTGCTTGTTGGAGACCGGTTTGAATGGCAGTAAGCTGTTTACTGATTGCAACAAGCTGAGGAACCGCTTGCTGCACATTTCCTGTTGTAGAAAGCTGAGTGCTGACAAGCTGCAGCTGTTGATTAATTTGAGCTAATCCGTCTGCGGCAGGTGCAAGTGACCCGCCAGATTCTTTAGAAGCGGAACCGGTTTGGTCAGCTATTTGATTTAGCCCTTTTTCAATATCACTTAATCCTTTTTGTACATCTCCGATTCCTTTAACAGCCTCTTTGATTCCGTCTGATACAGAACCCAGCTGTGAATTAACATATAAATCATCAATCTTTTCTCCAGTAGGCTGTGTGATCGTCATGACAGAGTCCACGTGATCCACTTTTTCAATTGCTTTGCTTATATTTCCTAAATAAGGAATAACATCCGCCTTTGTTAACTCTTTATCTCCTTTAATAACAACATTGACAGGAAACGCTTTTCCTTCTCCCAGTGCGTCACTGATGGCGTTTAGTCCTTTTATAGATTTATAATCACTGCTGATTTCAGCAGTAGAATCAAACGATACTTTTGAGTCATACGTTACAATAAAAGGCACGGTAATAATCGCTGTAATGACTAAAAACACGAACGGTCGCGCCACTGCCTTTTTTCCTAAAAAGCCCCACAGCTTATTATCGCTATGAGAAGCCACTTTTTTAGACGGCCAAAATAATTTTTCTCCAAGCGTAACCATAAAAAGTGGAAGCAGAGTAAATAAAATGACTAGCAGTACACCTACGCCCACTGCTACCCCGACAGCCGACTGAAAAATAGCAAACTTGGCAAATCCAATGGCTGCAAACCCAATAAATACGGCAATTCCGCTGATAAATAGCGTTCTTCCTGCTGTACGATAAGCCGTGATTGTGGCCTCTACTTTATCATGTCCGTTTGCCAATTCTTCACGGAAACGATTAAGTAAAAGAATGCAGTAATCCGTACCAATTCCAAACAAAATAGCTACTAAGAACGTTTGCGTGAACGTTGAGATTGGAAAATCGACATTTTTAACTAAAATACCTAGTAACGATTGACTGATTAAGTATGTGATTCCCACAATTAAAATAGGAATAAACGGCGTCACGACTGAACGGAAAACAAGTAGAAGCAAACCTAAAATCAAGAAGATGGTAATAAACTCGGTTTTCTTTAACCCTTCTTCTGAACTGTGTGCAAAATCTTGATTAATAAGAGATGCACCTGTTACATATGCCGTAACGTTCTTTGGCACGTTATCATAAATCTGATTCGCTATTTTTTCAACTTTTTCATCCGATCCACTGACAGTAACCGGAACTAAAACGGTTTTTTTGTCTTTAGACATTAATTGATTACGAACATCTTGATCGTCTGTTAAAGGCGTTGTGACATCTTTTACACCTTTAATTCTCTCTGTCTTATCAATGATTTTCTGTATTTGTTTCTCACTATTTTTATCTAATGCTTTATCTAGCTTAATCACCATACTGATGGTATTACTATCTTCCCCGGCATCTTTTAAAATTTGGCTGGCTCTAGATGAAACGGCATCATCAGGAAGCTGCGACTGACCTTTTTCACTTGCAAGCTTTGTTAAATTGGGTGCCGTTAGCATCAATATAACTGTTAAAGCTAAAATAAAGGCCGCAATCATCCATTTAAATTTCACAATAAATTTCATTTTTTGCTTTCCCCTTTTATAGTTAACTTTTCTTTTGCCATTGTAAGAATTTCAATAAATGTATCTATTTTTTCTTCTTCTACATCATCAAACAAATTCTCAATGATACTAAAACACGCGGCATTTCCGTCATGTATTACCTTTTCTCCTTCAGTCGTAATCTTAATAAGCTTAGAACGTTTATCGCTCTCTAGTTCACTAGTGTCCCACTCCACAAGCCCTTTTTCGAGCAGTTTTTTGATTCGATTCGAAATGGCACTTTTATGAACACCTTGCAAGACAGCAAGACTGCCAGGTGAAGATGGACCTTTAATCATTAAACTATTTAACAAATCAAACTGCTGCCTTGAGACATGTTCGAAGAGGTTATGGCTCAGCTCTCTGTGAATGACTTCTGTTCCTACAAACAGCACTTCTTCAAAAAGTTCTACAGCTTGATATAACTTGCTTTTCGTCACTTCTTTCCCTCCTTTGCTCATTTAGTTTATAGGTATAAACTATTCAACTTTAAAAATAGTTTATAGGACTAAACTTTATTCTGTCAATAAATTTATGTCTGACTGTCTTCATATATGATAAAGATAAACGGAATTCCAAAAGATACCGCTTACATCAGCTTTTTTGGTTGTCAAAGCTCCATCACTTAAGTATTATTAGTAATTGACTTCTTTTCAAGGAGATATAAATTTTATACACAGAAAGGGTGATCACACATGAATACAATGCATGCTAATGAGCAGGTCAGTAAGAAAGATTCCTTTCCAATTGCTCTCATCTCGTTGACTCTTGGAGCTTTTGCTATTGGAATGACGGAATTCGTTATTATGGGGATACTGCCTAACGTTGCAGAAGACCTTCATGTTAGCATTTCGACTGCTGGTCAGCTAATTACGAGCTATGCTTTAGGAGTAGCGATTGGCGCGCCAATTTTAACCATTTTCACTCATCGACTTCCTCAAAAGCTTCTGCTTTGTTTACTCATGCTTTTATTTATTCTCGGAAATGCGATTGCTATTATTGCACCTAACTATGGAATTTTGATGGGAGCTCGTTTAGTTACGGCATTATGTCATGGTACTTTCTTTGGAGTAGGCGCTGTTATTGCTTCACGGCTCGTACAACCGCATAAGCGAGCAAGTGCTGTCGCAACGATGATGGCAGGTTTAACCATTGCAAATATCATCGGCGTTCCTGTAGGAACATTTATTGGCCAACACTTAGGTTGGAGAGCTTCGTTTGGGGCTATTACCATTATGGGAATCATTGCATTTATCGGTATTATTCTATTTATCCCAAAGCTTGGTCAAGAAAAATTAACGGGTCTAAAACAGCAGTTTGCTGCTTTTAGCCAACCAAAACTTCTTGTGATGCTTCTTTTAAGCGCAATAGGGTGCGGTAGTTTATTTACTGTATTTACGTACATTACACCACTTCTTGAAGACGTTACGGGAGTAAGTGAACACAGTGTTACGTGGATACTTGTATTGTACGGATGCGGCGTTACGCTTGGAAATGTTGTTGGAGGAAAGCTTGCAGACTGGAAGTTAATGCCTTCGGTTGTAGGTATCTTTGCTTTTCTTTGTATTGTGCTGACTATTTTTACGTTTACTGTCAAAAGCCCAACAGCAGCGATTATCACGCTGTTTTTCTGGGGAGCAGCAGCATTTGCTGTAATGCCTGGTATTCAAGTGAAAATTATGAACTTAGCACAGGAAGCACCTGCTTTAGCTTCTACTTCGAATCACTCATTTGCTAACTTAGGAAATGCTTTTGGCGCCTTTTTCGGAGGCGTAATTATTAACCATATGGGACTTACTTCACTTCCTTGGGTTGGCGCCATTTTTGTAGGAACGGCTTTTGTTATTAGCACTTGTCTGTTTATTGTGGAAACACGCAAAAAACATAGTGAACAATCGTCCTAACTGTCTAACAACTGAACAAAAAGCAAAAAAGGAGCCTTTCTTGGATGAAAGGCTCTTTTTTTTGCTTCTAACTCGCTTTTTTCATTTCTTTACTTGTTAATCGACTGTGTTTACGAGAATAACCTATATACACAAATATACCAAGCACAATCCATATGCTAAAATATAGCCATGTTGTTTTAGGAAGATTAATCATTAAAAATAAACAAGATAATACAGATAAAATTGGTAAAACCGGGACAAACGGCATTGTAAATCCACGTTTTAAAGTTGGGTGCGTTTTGCGTAAGATGATAATGCTGACGCCCACCATACCGAAAGTTAAAAGAGCTCCGATATTTGCTAAATTCGCAAGTTCTTTTAGATCGATAAATCCTGAAATTAACGCTCCGATAATTCCTACTAGCCAAGTGGAGAGAGTCGGAACTCCTGTTTTCTCATTTGTTTTAGCAAATGCTTTTGGCAGCAAGCCGTCGCGGCTCATTGAGAATAAAATGCGTGTTGCTGCATAAATGTAGGCGAAAATAACAGCCATAATTCCAATGACAGCTCCTGCAGCAATAACTCCTGCCACTGCATTTTGTCCTACTGAGTGGAGAACATAAGCCATTGCTTCTGGAACATTCAGTTCTTTGTACGAAACAACTCCAGTCATAACAAGGCATACCGCTACATAAATAATTGTGCAGATCACGAGTGAGCTAATGATTCCAATTGGCAAATTGCGCTGCGGATTCTTTACTTCTTCTGCTGATGTAGACAAGGCATCAAAACCTAAAAAAGCAAAAAATACGGCCGCTCCCCCTGTCACAACACCTTCAATTCCATAAGGCATAAAAGGAGTCCAATTAGACGGTTTCACATAAAAAGCCCCTACAATAATAAAGAGAAGGATAATAAATAATTTAACAAGCACCATAAAGTTATTCACTTTTTTACTTTCTTTTGTTCCTCTTGAAAGCAGCCATGTAATAAGTAGTGTAATACAAATAGCAGGAAGGTTCACTAGGCCTCCGTTTGCAGGAATCGTAATCAATTCTTTTGGCAGCGAAAAACCAAAGCCTTCTAAAAAGTTATTAAAATAAGAAGACCATCCATTTGCTACTGCTGACATCGTTAATAAATAGACGGAAAGCAACGTCCATCCCATTAAGTGCGCTACCACTTCACCGATGGTTGCGTATGTATAGGTGTAAACGCTACCAGATACAGGTATAGTTGAAGCAAATTCCGCATAGCACAGCGCTGCAAATCCGCATACAATAGAAGCCAATATAAAAGAAAAAATAACGGCTGGCCCCGCATCGTTAGCAGCTACTAAGCCTGTTAATACTAAAACCCCCGTTCCGATTACGGCTCCAATACCAAGAAGAGTCAAATCGAATGCTCCTAATGTTTTGACTAGAGATTTGTTTTGACTTTGTTCTAATAATTGCTCGATTGACTTCTTTTTAAATAGTTTTCCCATTGCACTCTCTCCTCTCTGTTGCCACTCATCCATTAAAAAACTTGAAAATGACGTCTTTTCCCATTTGGCTGCGCGTTTTCACTTCAGATACAGAAGTAATTATATAGAAATAATTACTAACTTGTCTATTAGTATACTAATATCATTATATATATTTCAAGAGTTTTTGTAAGCGATTTCTTAGTATTGCTCTATTTTGGATTTATAAACTAAATAAAGAGATTATCATTGTGCTTACGTATAATAAGTTTGAATAAAAATAATATTCTAAAAAATAATTTTATATGTTTTTAGATAACTTTTTTACTAGCTATCTTCAAATATAAATTCCTGACATAGGGATTATTTACAGAACGATGAATGTTTTACCTTAACGGGTGTTATAATGATGAAAACTGAAGTGTATGAAGGGCGGAGAAAGATGTTTAACTTACTTATTGGCTGTATTTTACTAGCATTAGGAGTATACTTTATGTTTAAATTTCTTTTTTACTCTCCTTCTAAAAAGAAGCGAGAGTAAAAAACATGAACAAACCATCAGGTGAGGCTTCAGCTTCATCCCGTACAAACGATTCGAATAGAATAAGATAAATTTTTTTATAAAATACCGGCGTTTGTCTAAGGCAAAAGTTATACTGCTGATATATATTATCTTATACCCTTCTAGTTCAATATTCCCTTCATTTTGGTGTGAGACAAAATGAAGGGAATCACTATCCGACTTAAAAAATCGGATTTTTCTATTTAGTAAGGTAAATAGCTTCAATAAACTCTGTTTGAATTCTTTTCTTTATTCAAGTGTACAGCTGCCTCTTCCACACTTACTGTTCCTATATTTTTCTTCCCGTGCTTTCGCATAGCAAGCGATTCATTTTCCACTTCTTTATCTCCTATCACAGCCATATAAGGAACTTTCAGCATTTCTGCTTCTCGAATTTTCAGCCCTATTTTTTCAATGCGATCATCTACTTCAACACGATACCCTTTTAACTCCAGCTCGTGTTTCACTTTATATGCATATTCCACATGCGGCGGTGCAATAGGCAAAAGCTTAAATTGAACAGGAGCCAACCAAAGAGGAAATTGACCTTCGTAATGTTCAATCAAGATGGCCATAAATCGTTCAACGGAACCGTATATAGCGCGGTGAATCATTACGGGACGATGCGGTTTATTGTCTTCTCCAATATACATACAGTCAAACTTCTCCGGCATTAAGAAATCAAGCTGAACTGTTCCGCACTGCCAGCTGCGACCTAAGGAATCTAAAATATGAAAATCGATTTTCGGCCCATAAAAAGCTCCGTCTCCTTCATTTACCTGATAGTCTAAGCCTTTTTCACTTAACACAGATTGAAGCGACTTTTCTGCTTGGTTCCATGTTTCAATATCTCCCATGAATTTTTCAGGTCGTGTGGATAGCTCCACTTTGTAATCGAAGCCAAAATGTGAGTAAAAGTCATGGATAAACGCTAGAATGCGGCTAATCTCAGCTTCAATCTGACTAAGTTCTACGAATAAATGAGCGTCGTCCTGTGTAAATGAACGGACTCTTAGCAATCCGTTTAAAGAGCCAGAAAGCTCGTGACGATGAACTAATCCAAGCTCTGCGTATCGAATCGGAAGTTCTCGGTAGCTTCTTCGCTTGCTGTTAAACAATAAAATGGCTCCCGGACAATTCATCGGTTTGATCGCATAGTTTTGTTTGTCAACATTTGAAAAATACATATTCTCATGATAGTGCTCCCAGTGTCCTGATTGTTCCCAGAGCTCCTGTTTCATCATGATGGGTGTTTTTATTTCTTGATAGCCTGCTTTATAATGCTTTTGTTTCCAGTAGTTTTCTAACTCATTTCGAATAATCATTCCGTTAGGTAAGAAAAACGGCATACCAGGAGCTTCTTCCATCGACATAAACAGCTCCAGTTCTTGACCTAACTTTTGATGATTTCGCTTTTCTGCTTCCACTTGTTTTGACATGTTCATTCCTCCAATATGTTTTTATTCAACAAAAAACCGCACTCATCCCTAGTAAAGGGACGAATGCGGCCGTGGTACCACCCTAATTCCGTAAAATACTCATACGTATTTTACGCTTAAAAAGATAACGGTTTTACCGGTTGCGGTTTCAGTGTATACACATTCCCCGCCGCAGCTCCAAGGTGGTAAATTCATTTCGTTTTCTAAGGGTTCTCAGCCAGTGACCCTACTCTCTGTAAAGAAAATCCAAAAATGATTCATGTCCTTTTCATTGCTTGTATATTCATTTTTTCTACATAAAAAGCCGCACTCATCCCTAGTGAAGGGACGAATGCGGCCGTGGTACCACCCTAATTCCGTGAGATACTTATACGTATTTCACGCTCAAAAAAGATAACGGTTTTACCGATTGCAGTTTCAGTTATGCACGTTCCCTGCAATAGCTCTAAGGTGGTAAATTAGATGATTTCTTAAGGGCTCTCAGCCAGTGACCCTATTCTCTGCGAAGAAAACAGCATCTAATTCGTGTCCTTTTCATTGCCAAATACTGTTTATTAGTTGTTAAAAGCGATTATAGTGTATAAATTTAACAAAAGTCAAGAAGTAATTTTTTATTTTTTATGGTATAGAATTACTTTATGCTTGAATTTTTGAAAAGTTACTTAAGAATACAGGACTTAAAAAGTTTTTTATTATACTATTAATGACTACATTTCATTCTTATTTTCATAACAATAAAGGCGAAAAAGAAAGATGCTATAAGTCCTTATTTGTTTTATCTAAGCGGAATTAACGAAGTGCAACCAATACTATCCCAAACCAGAACAAGTAACATATCACAAGCGTCATCAGGTTTTTTTATTTATATACTAAAATATTAAATACACCTTTTTATGCTTACCCAAATGTTTGACTTCAATCCGTAGAAACTATTTTTTATCTATCTTTAGACGGAAGCTCATCATGCATGCTTCCACTTTGCGGAAAAATCCGTTTTTTCCTGACTTGTTCTTTAAGAATAACATCAAGCTGGCGCTGAATTTCCCTTGTTTTATTTGTCGAAAAATACGGGTGAGCCAGATTTACTGTTTCTAACGGATCCTTGGTCAAATTGTACATTTCAATTTGATCAGGAACACGGGTTGTTTTAAGGGTAGTAAAACTTACAGGATAACCTTCATATTGCTCTCCGTGAATGAATTCATCTTTTTCGTCAGCTGCTGACCAAAATTGCAGATTATCATGATAGCGAGCGTATTTCCAAACTTCCTTTCCTGCCGCTGACGAAAACTCGACAGTGACCGCTTGAATGTGATTAGGCTGAACAACTGACGGGTAGCTTTCTCCTAAAAAATTTGTTTGGTGAAGTCCTTTTGTCGGGTCATCATCCGTCATGAAGAAAATCGCTGTTTCCTCTTGCTCAGCACACGTTTCTCCTCGAAGTATACCTGACAGGTCTCGCCCAACAAATGGATGTACTTCCGTATGACTTTTTTGTAGTTGCTTTTGAATAGCGGAAGCATCTATATTAGCTAAACTAAGCATTGTCGGGATCAAGTCAACGTGACTAGTCAACAGGTCTGTACGTTGATAGCTAGGAAACAAATGCTTGTTGTGAATGAGAAACGGCACATGAATAGATTCTTCATACATGTTGTACCATTTTTGATGTAGTCCTCCGTGAGCCCCAAGCAAATCACCGTGATCAGACGTAAAAATAATAATGGTATTTTCATAGAACGAAGATTGTTCGATGGTCCGAAGAACTTTTAAAATTTGTTTATCAACATTTTTTTGAAGCTGATAATATAAGCGCCGGTAGAAGCTAGAATTTGGCGTCGGCTGCAGCGCTTTTGGGTAGATGTATTTATAGCTGCTTTGAGCGCTAGGCTTTGTTTGTAAAGATTCTCTAATGGTAGGTGGCGGCTCGATGTCCGGAGTTGTCTCGTCAATAGAAAACTGAAACATAGGAAGGTGTTTGGTAATCGCTCCGAACAGCGCAATGTCATGCGGGTTCACAAACGAAGCTACCATGAGCCAAGGCTGCGCAGTCTTTTGATATTCTAATCGTTGGATAAGCTCTATGATTTCCTCTGCATATATTTCGTCTCGTCCGCTCACTCCAATGGCCGCAGATGAACCAGAATTGTGCGGATTTCTCCCTTCCGGCTCTGGACCAATCCACTCTGAAAAACCAAACTTTTCAAGCTTATTAGCCCGTTGATAGAGGCGCTCTTTTTCTGGATCCGGTATTCCTGTTTGCATCTGATAGCTAGAAAAAACGTTATGTGTTCCTGGAATTAAGATGTTCTCATCAGAAATATGCCATTTTCCTTTATAAAAGGTTTGGTACCCAGCCTGCTTAAAATAATCTCCCATCGTTGGGACGGTATTAGGCTGCAGCCAAAACATATCAGGATCTTGTGACTTCTTTGCGATACCTTGCGTTTGCGAAACTCCGTGCAAGGAAGGGTATTGTCCTGTAAACAATGTAGCTCGACTTGGTGAACAGGCTGTAGAACCGACGTAGTGACGAGTAAACTCCATTCCATGCTGTTTTAAAAATTCATGTGCTTTTAAATGTTTTTTTCTCCACTTTTTTAGTTCTTTACTTTCATATAAGGGTGGAAATCGCTCCTCGTCCACGATAATTAACAAAAAATTAGGCTGTTTCTGCATGTTTACTCCTCCGCGTGTTTATCAAATTTTCTGTATTGATAAACTATGTAAAAAGCACTTTTTTTAGAAGAACGGAGTACGGTTCATGTCTTTTTATAACCAAACAAAAAAAGACTTGGAGGATTTCTCTAAGTCTTTCATAGCTCGTTTCAATACGATATTCCTTATTTTTTGTATGCTTTTAGCTGCTGATTTCGTTTATAGGTGCCAATGATACTAGGTATACCTACAATTATACTTATCGTAAAACTTCACATCATGTAGCGCCAATCCCCTGTAAAAAGCGCTACTCCCATAAAAAAAACGAGCTGACCGACAAGAGCTCACCATGAAGCTATCCAAGCAAACATCATATTCTCTTTCACGTTATCACCTCATATTTTTAATTATGAATGACTTCTTATATTTTACCATGAAATTCTAATTTTAAAGGTTGTTCTACTGTGTATTTTATGTACATAACTAAAAAAGCTAATGACAGCGCGTAGCTAGGCATTAGCTTTTTTATTATTTTGCAAATACATGATTTCCTATTTTAATTGTTTCCTGCTTTTGGCGCAGCCATTGATCTCCCGTTTTATCAGGATTAAAGAAGAATAATGAACCTTTTCCTTGACCTTGGAAGTTAATTGCTTCTTCTACAGCTTTTTTTGAATCTTTGTCTGCAGGTTTATTAATTTGACCGTTGTTGACCGGACTATACTGACCTTTTTGATAAATAACGCCTTTTACAGTGTCTGGGAATTTGCTGCTGTCGACTCTATTTAATACAACTGTTGCCACGGCTACTTTGCCTGCATAAGGCTCTCCTTTGGCTTCGGCTGATACGAGACGAGCTAATAATTCTTTATCATTTTTATTTACTTGAACGTGCTGTTCATGAGCGGGCGCTGCAGCAAATGCTGAGTAACCTGCACCAAAACTTGGGATAAGCATCGCTATAGCGATTACTAGTTTCTTTATCATAAAAATAAAAAGCCTCCTTGCTATTTCTTGACGTGGTTCATATGCTAGCAGAAATATAGGAGTCTTTCATTGCAAAAAATTATCCAATTCCAAAAGAAATTGGATGTTATTGTCTTCTTTAAACAATCTTTAGCTTATAAAGAATCCTTTATGATTACGTATGAGTTGCACCTCTAAACCTTAAAGAAATTATATTTTTTCTGTTTGAAATATAAAGTTTGAACTGTATATTTCCTTAACTACTGAAGAAAGAATATCAATTCCTTTCTTTAACTCCTCATCTGTAGCAGTAAGACTTATACGAATACACTCCCGGTTGTGAGAAGAAGATTGGCTGCTGTGAAAGAATGAGCCGCCTGGTACTACAATCAAGTTTTCTGCTTTTAATTTATTGTATAGATCGCTATCACTGAAAGGCAAACCTTCTAACCAAAGCCAACCAAATAACGAACCTTCCGCTTTGTGCAAATACCAAGGAATATCATCCGGCATACGTGTAGTTAAAAGATTTTTTAAATAGTCATGTTTTTGTTTATAATGAGTTCTTATATAGTTAGCTGAAATTCCGGCTAACTGCCCGCTCTTTAAGGTGTTAACCACCATTCGCTGACCTAGCCTAGAAGAGTGAATTAAAATATTTGATTGAAATGCTTCCATTACTTTTATGAAGTCACTTTTTCCTATAGCAATTCCTATTCTCTCTCCAGGCAATCCGGCTTTAGAAAGACTCATGCAGTGAATGATATTATCCTGTATGATTGGATCCATTTCAATAAAATTAATAGCAGGAAAAGGCGGTGCGTAAGCTGAATCAATTAGCAATGGAATGTGATAGTCCTTGCAAACTTGGGATATAAACTGTACGGCTTCTTCGGAAAGGATGTTGCCGCTTGGATTATTAGGTCTTGATAATACAATAGCTCCGATGTCTGGGTCCTGAGCTATTTTATCTTTAAATGCCTGTTTGTTAAATTCATAACGAAACGTATGATGATCAAGCTTTGAGACGATAGGAGGAATTCCTTCTATTATACCTTCCTCTAGTGCCACTCCGCTGTACCCAGCGTAATCTGGCAGCATAGGTATTAATGCTTTTTTTACTCTTCCTTCTTTACTTGTACCGCAAAACGAATTTAAAGCTAAAAAAAAGAGATTTTGACTTCCCGACGTGATCAAGACTTGTTCTCTGTCCAGTTTAATACGATAATTCGTAAAGAAGTATTCTCTTATGCAATCAATTAATTCATGCGTACCGTAACTAGAACCATATTGGCTAATCAAATTTTTTAATTGTTTGTCGTTCACAATATCTCTTAAAGCTTCTTCCCACATTTCATAAACTTGAGGGAGGATGGCAGGGTTGCCAGCACTTAAATTCACATATTGATTGAGATCAGAATTGAGCACTTCTTGGATGTCATGCATAATAGTGCGAACGCCTACTTTATTAGTCATTTTGTTTCCTATTTTACTTAAATGCAAAGCAGTCACTAGTGCACCTTCTCCTTAAAGATTATGGTCATTGAATAGTAAGTATGGAACTTCAATCTTTTTATTTTGCTGATTAATAAAGTAATTGTCCGGGATAATAAATTTATCACCGTTCTCACTAGGCAATAAGTATTTTCGAACATAATGTTCAGCTTCTTCTTTATAGTCAAGGTCATTTTGAATCGTTTCAAGTTCTTCAATTTCTTTTACTAAAAGATCCAGTTCTTTTAAGCATATGTGTAAATCTAAATAAGCATGGTCTCCTTTTCGGGATATTGAACGCCCATTTGCAACTAACCAGCTAAAAAGAAAAAATCCTGTTCCAGAATCAAAGTTTCGGGGTGCATTATGCTGACTAGGGTATCTTAAAAGTCGTTCAAAGAGAACAAATTCCGTTATCTCTTCCCAAAAAGGATATTTTCTTTTATGAAGAGTCAGCACCGTCTGGCAATCTACTTTAACTTCTTCTAGTATGCCCGCAAAAAAATTCATTTTCGCCTGTATATGTTGATCAAAAGGTTTATTTCCGCAGTGATGATAATAATCATGCAGATATCCCCAGATTACCCTTGCCTGATAGGTGTCTTGTCTATTCATAGTGCGAGATTTAAAGTTAAAATCAGGAAAGATAGAATACGCTCTTTTTAATGTATCCTCATTGTATATGCTGTGAAATTTATTAAAGAAAAATATCGCGAAGTTTTGACTTGTTACCTTTTCTTTTGTTTTTACATTCTCAGGGAAAAATACAATACACTTCCCCTCCATAAATCCTTGAGTGCCAGCCAACAGCTTTAAAGATTCACATCCATTTTTAGGATGAGGAAGGTCTACTTCGATGGATTTCATGATTTCAGGTTCATCGCGAACGGCGATAAAGGCTTCTAAATAAAACCCTCTTTTTGTAGGGCCATTAGGCGTTACAATCGGTCCTAAAAAGAACGTTGCTTCCCCGTTTGCAGGCGGACTATAAGCAATTAACGTTTGATCAAAGTAAGGAGACTGATCGAGTCCTCTTTCAATCCAATCACATACGTCATTTTTTAATGCATTCCACACTTTAGATAAATTTAAAGAGTTATATATTGTTTCAGTTTCAGCAACTACTTTTAATAAGAGCTCTCTAGCTTTTTCGTAATTTCTTTTGACCTCTCCATTTGGGCCCTGATATTTTCTTATCTCATATAGAGCAGGTACTATTTTATCGTTTAATAACTCCACTAAACTTTGGGTATGATTTTTTGTTAACATGATTAAAACCCTCCTTTTTTAGAACAGCTACTTAGCAGAAATATTTTTAGATGATTTAAGAGTAGAGCTATTTGTGTTTTTCTCTATTTGCTTTTTCAAGTTAATAAATATAACTCCTGCTATTACAAATGCTGTACCTATATAGACCTGTTTGTTTAATGCTTCACTTAAAAAGACAAATCCTACATATAAGGCGATAACCGGTGAAATAAATAAATGTGCCGTTGCTTTTGATATATGCCATTTCTTTAATAAATAAATATTAATAGAAAACCCCACGACCGACCCTACAATGGCCAAGTATAATAATGAGATAAGACTAATCCCAGAGAAAGTACGGTTTCCGTTTTCCACAAACAAACTAACAATCAGTAAACAAGCGCCTCCACTTAGCATCGAAAAAGAATTAAAGGTCATAATAGGCAAAGATTTTATGCGAGATTGAACTTGAACAGTTATAAAAGCAGAACCTAGCATAGCCATTAAAATGACAATCATGGCTACTATTTGAATCACATTTCCCTGTATAAACAGCTGATTTCCAAATACAACGCTCATACCAATTAAGCACATGACTACACCTATCTTTTGCCCTTTTGTAGCTGGTGTTCCTTTAAATAAGCGATTAAATAAAAGAGCAAACACTGAAATGCTGGCAGCTAAAACGGAAACAAGCCCGCTTGGCAAATAGACGGATGCCCAATAAACAGAACCAAACGGTAGAGCAAAGTACAAAATTCCATTTAATGCTGAAATGATTACTACTTCTTTTGAAACGTCTATTTTTTTTGTGAATAAGAGGTAGAGGGCGATTATTAAACTAGCAATTAAAAACCTCATACCAGCTGACCATAGAGGCAAGCTATCTTTTAATCCAGTCTTTTGAAAAGCCCATGTCGTTCCCCCGATGACGGCTAATAGACAAAACAAAAGATGTACATGAATACGGGTTAATTTAGAAATCACTGTTTCACCTTATTTCTTTTTTAAAGTTGAGCCTATTTTCTTCCGTGGAGCGTAAAACACATCGGTACTTCTCCAAAATCTTTTACAACTGTTAACCCCTGCTCGTTAGCAGCTTTACTTGTTGTAATACATGCGTCTACCTTTCCTTCTAAGCAATCAATCGCCGCTTGAGCGTTACTATTTACTAACTGAACATTGGGACTGATGGAATGAGCTAAATCAACAGGGGCAGGATGTGAAGCAATTAACAGTTTATTGTTTGTTATCACCTCTTCTTTTGAGGCAAGCACCATGTTATACGTTGGCATAATAAAGCTATCTACTAGCTCTAAACTAGTTAAATTTTTGAACACAATATCATGTAAGTAAGGATATACCGCGCAGCCTAGAAGAGCAGAACTCTCTGTTTCTTTCACATGAACTAAAGCTTCTTCCAACGTTTGATGCAAAAAGACCTGACCTTGTATGCTTTGGCGTTCGAACCACAGATAGCCTGCTTTTTCACAATTTGTTCCTTCAGGACCCAAGGTATGGATAATGCTAATTTTTTGAAGCTGCTGATTTTTCTTACTAGACGACTCTGCAACTATCATAGCCTTTGATACCCCCTATGCGTTTACTTTATTTTGATAAACGATTTTTACTTTGTTATCTAAATAGCTGTAATACTGCTCACAGTCGGAATAAGAGTCATGAGTGGTTAAAATAAATCCAGGGTAACCTGAAAAGTGCGGATATGGTAAAATGTCTGTCCCTTTAGTTATAAATTGAATAACCCTTTTTACTTCAGTATCTCTACGCACGTCTTCTAAGCCTCGAATTTCTTTAAAAATCCCATGGCCTTGCACAGGGACAATGTAGTTGCCCACCACTTTCTTTCGTTTTCTTTTATTTTTCAATGCAGGAGGTTTTAATCCTAATACATAGTAAAAAACTAGCTCCATATAGTTAATACCTGTACTTTCCTTTACGATGTAGTGAGAAATCCCAGATCCTCCAATGCGCGCTCCTATTTCAATCACATAAGGTTTTCCCGCTGGATCCAGGCGTAATTCAATATGAGCCGGTCCATCCTCAATCCCTAAAGCATTTGCTGCTCTAGCTGCTTCTTGTGCAATAGATTGCCAAACGTTTTCTTCTAGCTGAGCTGGAGCTATATAAACACCTTCTTCAAAGAAAGGTCCTTTGGAATTTCCTTTATAACCTATAGAAAGTACATAAACTTCCCCTTCTACAGAGAACGTTTCAATAGCAAACTCTGGCCCGTCTATAAATTGTTCAATTACCATGCTCGTTTTATTTTTTGTGAATTTACTTAGGTCTTCTTCATTTACGCGTCTCACTTTTTCTATGCTGTCAATCAGTTCTTTTTTATTATTCGCTCGTGATACACCTTGACTGGAAAATCCGTTAGAAGGTTTTACTACCACAGGATAAGGCAGTGAAAGATTCTTGAATTCCTCCGTATTTTCAATCTCTTTAAAATACGGAGTGTTAAGATCATTATCTTTTAAAACCTCTCTCATTTTCTGTTTGTTGCGACAGTTACTAATCACAAACGGTGATAAGCCCGGTAAGTTTAATTCTTCTGTCAGCTGAGCTACAAACTCTAACGCAGGCTCATATAATGTCATAATGCCGTCAAAAGGATTTTTGTGATGCTCTGCTTTAATAATCTCAAGAGCTTTGTCTGGGGTGTGAAATAAATCAATGGGTATGAAATTTTGTACGTTTTTAAGATGCTTAGGTTCTACTTCTTCTTGGTTATAAAAAAACGTCACTTTAATTCCGAGAGCTTCTGCTTCTTCAAAAATAAACGGTAAATATGTATTTTGTAACACAACTGCTAGATGCTTATTTTGTAACGGCATTTACTTCCCCCCTACTTTTAAACAGCTCTTCACTGTTCGATGACTAAATTCTAATGACCGCTTCATATATTTGTCAATTTAATTTTATATAACATTAGGAATATATAGAATATTTGATATATTAGTAAAAGGTAAAGAAAAGAATGATTTATAGGGTTAATACTAAAGCGAAATTAAAAGCAGGAATTTTGCTATTTGATTATAAAGATATTGTTAGAAAAATTTAATGAGAATTTTTCTATAAAAAAGAAAGGTCGACATAGATTCAACCTTTCTTTTTTATATTTTTTATTAAAACAGATATTTATCATTTATAAAGTTACATCTTTTTCAGCCATCTCATTTAGTATTCTTTTTAATGCAATGTTGGGGTTTAATGCGGGATCCTTTATATGCTGAACTAAGCCTTCCGCACTTTCACTAATCTCTTTTTCGGTAGCTACAACCGAATTGTATTGAACAAAGTGAGTAAGAAACTTCATGCCTGTTAAGTTAGCCGTTTGTTGCAGCGGTTTTGTTAACTCACTGATTGTATAGTTGTTATAACCTCCTGCTCTGTATGACTTTTGCGAACCCCCCACTGAAATTGCCAACACAAATTCTTTTCCGTGCAGTCGAGTACCATTCGTACCGTAGGCCCAGCCGAAAGTTAATACATCGTCCAACCATTTCTTCATTAACGGAGGTGTGCTATACCAGTAAAAAGGAAATTGAAAAACGATGCGGTCATGCTTTAATAAAAGCTCTTGTTCTTTTTCTACATCAATTTCCCAATTTGGATAGCTCTCATAGATATGATTAACTGTGACATCTTCCTTCTCTAATCGCTTCATCCACGCTTTATTAACGTTAGATTCTGTTAAATTAGGGTGAAATATATTTACTAATACTTTCATTATGATCTCTCCTCTACTGTGTATGATCTTTATAGTACGGAGATGATTTTCACTTAAACATCTCCTCTTAAATCGCTTTACACGTTTATTTTAGGAGATATTCAAGTCGTTTTCTTGTACAAAATTCGGTTATTTTTGTACAAAATTTTGTTTCCACTTAAGCGGGGAGATTCCGGTTATTTTCTTAAAATGCCTTGAGAAATGGCTTTGATCTGTAAAGCCTAATTCATAAGCGATTTCACTGAGCGGCAAACTAGATCTTTGCAATTTTTCTTTTGCTCTTTCGATCCGAATCTTAAGCAAGTATTGATGAGGCGTTACGCCTAGCGTTTGTTTAAAGCTGTTAATGAAATGAGACGGACTTAAATTAGACAAACGAGTTAACTTATCTAATGTAATTGATTCAGCATAGTGGTCTTGCATGTATTCCATCGCTATTTTTAAATGCTCAAGTCCCGGATCCTTACCAAGGAAATTGGACTGACTATCGTTATGCTGTTTTAAAATGTGATAAATAATTAAATTTGTAACTGAGTCAATGTACAGTTTTCCTTGGGGATTCCCCTGTTCAACTTCTTCGCTAAGCCATAAAAGCAGCTGCTGCATTTTATAATCTTGATTTCTAAGGTAATAGCTTAAATCAAGCCTAGAAGATAAGTTTTCTTTATCAGCTATTTCTTTAACGGTTTGAGGATCTAACTCGACACGCAAAAAAGATAGCGGTTCTTTCCATTCGCAAGTGCTGTCAGCTCCAGCAGGAATAAAGTTAATATCATTTTTAAAAGCTACTCCTCCATGAAAGCTATCTGCTACTGTTTCTTGAATCGCAACAGGCTTAGCGGTACGGTGAAGAAGGAGCAAATGTTTATCCAACGTTTCACGTGCTTGTTGAGGCTGCACGTTTTCTGCTTTTATAATTTGAACATTTTCTTGTTTTTGACTCAAAATGTCCTTTGAGTTAAACTTCACTTCTTTCATATTGCGCTCCTTTTTCATAGATATATCCATTTTTCACTTTCTTGTTTGAATTTATGTGAACCCTTTTTGTTTACTATAACGAAAGAGAAAATAAAAAGAAAAGAAGTGAACTTATAGGTTCACTTCTTTTTTTGACGTAGCATTTATTTCATAGTCTGCAAATGATTATTAGCTTTTTGTTTTGCATCACGCTGAACGAAAAAAATGATGCAAAGCGCCAAAAGATATAAACATGCAAAAGCTGTTATGTACCAAAGCGCTGAGGTAATTCCGCTTACATCCATAGTAAAGCCAATAAGTGCAGGGAAAACAGCTCCTCCAAGCCCTGAAAAACCAGTAATTAAACTTGTTACAATACGAGCAGATCCAGTAAACGTATGGTTAGCATATACCATCGTTATCGAATAGATACCTGACATTGCAAGCCCTAAAAACCCTAATAAAATATAGCCTGCTACTGCTTCTTTTAACACAATAAATAGCACTAAACTCACAATTGTTCCTCCAATGCTGCCAAAAAGATAACGTTCGTATGTAACGATTTGAATAATCCATCCAGTAGCCACTCGGCCTATTAGCATAGCCACCCAAAAAACGCTTATGCTCAAAGTAGCCTGTGACGGAATTACATCTAGATACGCGATAAAAATAGACGAAAGAAAATTATTCATACTGCTTTCTACTCCGGCATACATAAAAATCATCACACTAAAAAGAGCAAGTATTTTCCATCTTTGATTTTTAGCAAGCACAGGCGCAGGTTCTGAGTTGGCGTCTGAAGCATCGCTTTCTGAAGTTGAAACAGTCTCTTTTTTAAAAGGAATTATTTTACAGACCACAACCATTAATAAAGCTAGTACACTCGTTATAAAAAATGAAAACCTCCAGCTGTTCTGTGAAATCAATAAGCTAGCTACTAACGGCATCAACAGCGCACCTAGACCGAATGATACTTCTAAATAACTCATAACAATAGCTCTTCTACCGATAAATACTTCCATCATTAAAGTAGCTACAACTACTTCCAATGCGGCTACACCAATACCGTTTAAAAAATTGAATGCAATAATCCACTCAAATGGAGGCAATAAAAGCATGCCTATTTGTGATAGCGCTATCATTAGTGCAGAAACTGTAAGTAAATTCATTTCTCTAAAGCGTCCTAATAGAAAAGAGGATAGCGGAACTCCTATCAAAAATCCTAAAGAACCTAATAATACAAGCTGTCCGCCAACTGTATAGGACACATGATAATGTGTTAACAATTGCGGTAAGACGGACCCTACGGCTGTAATGACTAATCCACCCAGCAAATAAAGCGCATATGAAGCTAGCGCAAACTTTTTCATCTTCCCACTCCCTTAAATTCTCTAAAACTTTCTTTCTGTACTTAATTATAAAGCTTTTCCTTTAATTGTTAACTGAAATTTGAGAAAAAAACCATTCTTCCTCCTCTACTTAATTTCCAGTCATTTATAGGATAAAACAAAAAGAAGAAGACAGATGTCGTCTCCTTCTTTTTTGCTTTTCACTTTACAGTGACGCTTTTAAAATAGCTAAAATATCATCTTTATTTAGTTTTTTAAAGTTACCGAAACCTCCGTGCTCCATTTCACGAGCAGCAATTCCAGCAATTTCGTCTAGTCGCTCTTCGCCGATATCGTAATCTGCTAAGCGAGAAGGTGCACCAAGGCTTGACCAAAAAGCGCTTAGCTTATCGATTCCTTCTAACGCAATTTCTTTGTCACTTTTACCTGCAGTTTCAATATCAAACATGCTTGTCATTACACGCTTCATACGAGTTACATCTTGATCTACAACGTGTCGCATCCAATTTGGGAATAGGATTGCTAAACCGCCTGCATGAGGAATGTCATATACCGCTGATACCGCGTGTTCAATTGTATGTGAAGCCCAATCGCCAAAGTAGCCCATTTGAAGTGTTCCGTTTAATGCGATTGTTCCGGAATATAAAATCGTTTCGCGGTGCTCGTAGCTTTGTAGATCTTCTAGTAATTTTGGTGCTGTTTCAATTACTGTTTGTAATACGGAATAGCACATACGATCTTGTAAAGGCGTGTTTTTCACGTTATGGAAATATTGTTCAAACACATGGCTCATCATGTCTACCATGCCGTAGATAGTTTGATCTCTAGGAACAGAAATCGTGTTCACAGGATCTAATATAGAAAATACAGGATGCGTAACGGCGCTTCCCCAAACGTATTTTTCATTTGTTTCCCAATTTGTAATAACAGAATCAGGATTCATTTCAGAACCTGTTGCTGCCAACGTTAATACCGTTCCGAACGGCAGTGCTTTTGTAGCCGTTACTTTTTTGTTAATAATATCCCAGACGTCTCCTTCATACTCAGCTCCGGCAGCGATTGCTTTTGTGCAGTCAATAACGCTTCCTCCGCCGACTGCTAACATGAAGTCAATGTTTTCATTTCGGCAAATTTCAATTCCTTTTCGTACCGTAGATAGTCGAGGATTGGGCTCTACGCCCGCTAACTCATGTATATTTACGTTTAACTCTTTTAACAGCGTAAGAACTTGATCGTATAAACCGTTTTTCTTAATGCTTCCTCCGCCGTAAACAAGCAAAATATTTTTTCCGTATTTCGGGAGCTCTTCTGATAATGCTTGAAGCTGATCTTTTCCGAAGATTAATTTTGTGGGATTATGATAAATAAAATTTTCCATACTATCTGTATACCTCCTAGTTGAATACAAAGCAATTTGTCGCATTACGCGAACAATAATGTAAGTATAAATGTAAAAAAAAATTTTTTCAAGAGTTAAGTTCTCAAATCGCGTACTTTATTTTATTGAGTAATTGAAATGAAGAAAATGGCTTCTTAGATATAAAAAAGAGAGCAAGTAAATGCTCTCTTTAAAGTTCTTTATAAGCCATTTTTCTATACGCAACAAATCCTTCTTTTTCGTAAAAGCTCTCGGCAATCGTATTGTCACTCCAGTAATCTAACTCAATTGTAGTGATCTCTTTTTCACGAGCAATGCTATAAATTTCTTTCATTAAACTTGAACCAAACCCTTTGTTTTTGTAAGGCTCTGCAATATTTATTTGATGAACATAAATTGATTCATAGGCTTTTTTAAACACTGTCTCTGAATACTGCTTTATTTCCAGCCAAGCGAATCCCACATGCTGTCCTTCGTCTTCTCCTAAAAGAAAGATAAATCTATCGTCTTTCATCACTTTCTTAAAAAATTCATGTATCTTCTGAAAATCATATGTTTGAAAGCGCTCGGGGTATAATTCTACATGCAGTTGATGAACAGACTGATTAAGCTTGGCAATTGTATCAGCATCGAAAGTAAGGCTAATCTTCAATTTTTTCTCTCCCATATATCTCGTATTTAGGAATGGTCGTTATGAATTTATTTCGTTTAATATAGCCGGTGCGTTTGAGGTAAATAACAGATAGTTTTTATTGGTCGTTTTTATAAAGATGCGGTCAGTCGTTCCGTACGGAGGGCCAATTCGAATGGCGTTTGCTTCTTTACCTCCATACGTGTCATCTTCCATTACTTCAAGAATGTCTTCTAACGGAATCGTAAAGTGTGAAAGCTGCCATTTTATAATGAGATTATCATTTATTTTTCGGACACTGATAGTTGGTGTAAACATTTTATACATCCCCTTTGATTAACATGTCTTTTCATCATTATAGAATAATTTTCTTTATTTGTAAGTTAATTAACATTTTATCTTTCTTTTTTATATACCCTTCTCTTCTTTATTGTTAAGATTGACATAAATTTTTTTGTAACTTCTACTCAAAAAAATGAACCTTGTTGTCCAAGGTTCACCTTTTTACTTATCGTTAGCCGTATAGCTTTTTTATTTCTTATCTTCTCTTTGGATACACGCATGCAAAGGCACAACCTTGGTTTTCTTTGCTATTTTATATCCCCACCACGTCGCTAAAAAGAGAGGCAGGCCAATGTAGGAGACCGTCAAGCCGTACCAATCAATTTTGTCAGAAAGTACCGCTTGATAATTCTGTCCTAGAATAACAATGAGACACATTCCAAATGCAAGAACAGGACCTAGAGGAAACCATTTTGCTTTATACGCCAGTTCATTTATATCCCGTCCTGAAGCAACATATGCTTTTCGGAAACGATAGTGGCTGATGGCAATACCAATCCACGCAATAAATCCGCTCATGCCTGAAGCGTTTAAAAGCCACATATACATTTGATCACCAAAAATTGATGTTAAAAAGGCAAGACCGCCAATGATAGTGGTTAAAACAAGCGCGTTTACCGGAATTCCTCGACGATTAATTTTTCGAAGCGCTTTAGGCGCTTGTCCTTCATTGGCCATGGACCATAACATTCGCGTAGAAGCATATAAGCCAGAAGTTCCGGCTGATAAAACCGAGGTAAGAATAACAGCATTCATCACTGAAGCAGCTGCAGCAATTCCTGCTTTTTCAAAAACAAGCGTAAATGGACTAACTGCAATGTTATCCACATCTCCTCCTAGAAGAGATGGACTGGTGTAAGGAATGATAAGCCCGATTACAGCAATGGCTGCAATATAAAATAGAAGAATGCGCCAAAAGACTTGGCGAATGGCTTTTGGGATATTTTTTTGAGGGTTTTCACTTTCCCCCGCCGCAATGCCGACTAGCTCTGTACCTTGAAAAGAAAATCCCGCGATAAAGAAAATGCTTAGTACGGACAGAAATCCGCCGTTGACCGGCGCTTCTTCTAACGTAAAGTTTTTAAAACCGATATATTCACCGCCGAAAATGCCAAAGATGGTCAGAAGGCCCACTCCGATAAATACAATGATGGTTACTACTTTTACGAGAGCAAACCAATATTCAGATTCTCCATAGCTTTTTACAGATAGGAAATTAAGTAAAAAAATTAAGCCTAAAAACAAAGCACTCCAGATAATACTTGGCACATCAGGGAACCAAAACTTCATGATAATAGCAGAAGCAGCTATTTCTACAGCGAGCGTAACAGCCCAGTTAAACCAGTAGTTCCAGCCGAGCGCAAAGCCGAGAGCTGGGTCTACATAATGACTGGCGTACGTAGAAAAAGAACCTGATACCGGCATAAACGTAGCCATCTCTCCAAGACTAGTCATGAGAAAGTAAACCATAATTCCAATAGCCCCGTAAGCAATCAGCGCTCCTCCAGGTCCAGCAGTTTGGATGGAAGATCCCGTGGCTAGAAATAAGCCAGTTCCGATTGACCCTCCAATGGCAATCATGGTCATATGACGCGCTTTTAAGTGGCGTTTTACATGCTTATCGTCCTGCTTCTTTTCTTCTTCATTACGATTTATATCGACCGCTTCCATACTTATCCCACCTTTATAAATGAACTATGCGAACATGTTTAACGTAAAGCGTATAAGAATATCCATCTCCCACAAAAAGCAGGAGATGGACCCTTCATTGCTTACTTTGAAAAATCAAAGTAGTTTCGTTTTAATAGACGAGGCAGGTTCATAAGCTGTTCGTACGTTACACTTTTTTCTAAGGCAGAGGTGTTGATTAAAAACAGTTGATCTTCAATGTGTCCAACCGTTTTATCTGTTTGATACGTAATTCCACATTCTGAACATGTAATGGAAGGCGTCTCTTTAATTTCTATAGCTTTTGTGCCGTCAGGAAGCTCCCAATAAACCGTTGCATCCGTCTCTTTCGCTTCATAGGATTCGCACCATTGACATTTCAATATTATTCCTCCTTCGCTCCCGCCGTTTCGTATTTTTTCATTTGCGTTTCAAATTTTTTCTCTTTTAATTGATCGCGCTTTTCACGCTTGTCTTTTAAAGAGCTATGCTCTGGATTTTGGTCGTAGGTTTTCCTGCGGTCAAGACGGTTTAGACCTTCCGGCGTTAAGTTGAACTTTGTATCATCAATAATCGAAAGAACACCGTTGCTTTCAAATTTTTCAAACACTTCAGGATATACTTTTTTATAAAATTCTTCTGCGCTTCCACTTTGGTAATTTTGCGGCTCTGGATAAGATGTAATAACACCTTCAAAGTTTCGAAGCACCACTTTATTGGAGCTTTGAGAAATAATATAGTTTGGCTGCAGCGGAATTTTACCGCCTCCTCCAGGAGCATCCACGATAAACGTAGGAACTGCATAGCCGGACGTATGGCCGCGAAGTCCTTCCATAATTTCTAGCCCTTTACTGATCGGCGCACGGAAATGGCCGATTCCTTCTGATAAATCACATTGATAAATATAATAAGGACGAACGCGGATTTTCACTAAATCATGCATAAGCTGCTTCATGATTGGCACGCTGTCGTTAATTCCGGCTAAAATAACCGCTTGGTTCCCAACTGGAACTCCTACGTTCGCAAGCATTTCACAAGCACGCTTTGATTCTTCTGTAATTTCAATTGATGTGTTAAAGTGCGTATTTAGCCAAACCGGATGATATTTCTTTAAGATATTGCACAGGTTTTCTGTAATGCGCTGAGGGAACACCACGGGTGCTCTTGTGCCGATACGAATAATTTCTACGTGCGGAATATCGCGCAAATTTTTCAAAATATATTCTAAAATATTGTCATTGATTAATAGGCCGTCTCCTCCGGAAATTAATACATCACGGATTTGAGGATTGGCTGCAATGTAATTAATAGCTGTATCCAGCTGTTTTTTTGGAACGCCCATGCCAATTTGTCCTGAAAAACGTCTTCTTGTACAGTAGCGGCAGTACATAGAGCATTGATTTGTAACTAAAAACAGCACGCGGTCGGGATAACGATGCGTTAAGCCAGGAACCGGTGAATCTTCATCTTCATGAAGCGGATCTTCTAAATCATACCTTGTTTTATGCAGTTCTTCTGAAATAGGAACGGACTGCATTCTGATTGGACATTTCGGATCGTTCTCATCCATTAACCATGCGTAATAAGGAGTGATGTTTAACGGAATCGTTTTGGTTGCAATTTTTACGCCTTCTTCTTCTTGAGGTGTTAAATTAATCACTTTCTTTAAATCTTCCAATGTTTTAATCGTGTTTGTCAGCTGCCAAACCCAGTCGTTCCACTGCTCGTCCGTTACATCTTTCCAAAGCTCGATTTCTTTCCAGTGTCTGCTTGCTTTATATAATGTATTATTCATTTTATATTCCCTCCAAAGTTCATTTTTTGAATAGATGTTCTATTAAGAAATTGACCGCACCATATAATAACGATCTTCTCCTTCGCCAAACTCTCCTTCTCGCGTTTCTTTGATGGTAAAGCCCATTTTTTTATACAGTTTCACAGCCCCTTCATTTTGTACATTCACAGTCAAACAAACGCTTTCAAAACTATCTTTTTGTAGAATCGAAAATATTTCTTCTAAAAACAGCTGTCCAACTCCGCTTCCTTGTTTATCAGAGCGGACGTAGAAACCAAAGATATAAGCTTTTGTGATATCTTTGTAATCTCGAAGCAGCTCACAAATGGCAATCGGCCTTGCGTCATTTTCCTGGAAATATTGAATAAGCTTGCCATAGCGGGCTAAAGGTACAAGCGTCTGTTCATCAACGGCTCCCATGCCCGGAAACGCATCTTTTTCAAGTTCAATCATCATCTTTTGCTGTTCAGGATTTAACGACTCTGGGACTTCGATATAGTACTGCTCTTTTAATACATCCATTTTTCTTTCCTCCTTTTTTCACTTTCATATTTGACATCTTGCAGCGGCCAGATTGGATTTGGAATGTGCTGATAATTAAAGGTCGTTAAGCGATTTGATGCTACGCCTGGAGCATCCACATAGATGATAGATCCTACAAGCGGTTCAAAAGCGGCCCTAAAATGATTTTTAGCTTTTAAACCAATGATTTTTTTCCTTGCTGGCTCGATACCGATATGGCGAAAAAGTTCAGGATCGTTTGCTGATACCGGCCTTCCAATCAGTAAAATATCCAATTCTCCTACTCGAATATGAGCTGCGCCTTTTACATTTACTTTTAAATGCTGATTAAACGGTCCCGAATTGTAAAACTCACCTTCTGATAAGCCAATGACCTTTGCTTCAACTTCAACGGGCTTTCCAAACTCTGGAGAAACTTTTCCTCCTAAGGAAAGAGAGACGTAACTTCCAACTCCTGATTGCCCGCATTTTTTAATAGATTCAGGGTCATAAAGGCCTCCAAATAGTGTCCCCGGCATATTTAGCTTCAGCATGTATTCTAAAAGCTCTGTTGTATCGCCGCTTCCGCAGCTTAAAGGATTGTCCGCTATATCAGCGAGCACAATTGGCTGTTCGTTTAATCGTTTTAACGCTGTTTGCAGACCTTCTTCAACGGTAGGCAAATCCACGATAAAATCCTCTTTTATACTCCAAAACTGAGAAGCTAGTCTCTTTGCTGTTTTTTCTGCTGCTTCAGAATTCAAAGCTGTTACGAGCACGCTTGCTCCCGCAATTGGAATATCAGAATACGGAAAGCCTCCAAAAATGGAAACATTGTATATGTCTTCTTCTTGCTCGGCTTGCTTAGCAAGATCAATCATTTTTTTCATCGGCCCTTCTGCTGTTCGCATATTAATCGACGGCAAAAGCATAGGCAATTTCTTTAAAGATGCATAATAGATAGCGCTTTCTTTTACTTGTGTTAAAAGCGCTCGCGCAGCGTTCACTCCTTGTTCATACATGTCAACATGGGGATATGTTTTAAAACCAAAATGAAGCGGCGTGTGCGTAAGCATATCTTCACTGATATTCGCGTGCATATCGAGCGTAGTAGCAACGGGAACGTCGCTTCCTATACAGCTTCTTATCTGATTTAATAAATGAGCTTCAGGATCGAAAAGATGCTCTACTACCATTGCGCCGTGCAAGGCGATTAACAAACCATCTAGCGACCCCGCATGAGTAAGTGAGTGCAACATTTGCTTTTCAATTGTGTGATAAGCTTCAGAAGATACAATCCCAGATGGAACCGCAGCTGCACAAACAAGGGGAACGATTTCTACTTGTTTTTCTTGCTTTAATACATCTAAAAATCCCCCTACTTCTGTTTTGGTTCCTGAGTATGCTTTATATATTTCTGCTCCAACAAAATAGCCTTCTTGTACAAACTGTTCTATTTCTGTTTTTAATGGACTAAAGCTGTGAGATTCATGATAAAAAAAGGCAATGCCAATGCGATATGAAGACATGTGCTCCTCCTTTTCGCTAAGGTGCGAGATTAATAGTTGGTGTAGACAGACTTCCATTCTGTCATCACATCAAATGCATGATGAGAAACTTCCCTGTGGCCGTTGCCAGACATTTTCATTCCTCCGAACGCTACCCCCATTTCAGCATTAGATGTTCCGTTATTGATATAGACTAATCCGCTAACAGCGTCTTTTGCAGCTCGGCTTGCATAGTGCAAGCTGCTTGTATAAATAGAAGTGGAAAGCCCATACATTGTTCCATTATTGACGCTCATTGCTTCTTCATAGCCATCTACTTCAATAAAAGCAAGCACGGGACCAAAAATTTCTTCTTGAGCAATCGTGTGGTTCGAACTGACGTTATCAATAATTGTAGGCATGTAATAACAAGTTCCTAACTCTGATAAAGCATGACCTCCAAGCGCAATATTTCCGCCTTCTTCCACCGCTTTTTGTACGTAATTGTCTACTAAACGGCACTGCTGTTCATTAACAAGCGGTCCTATCACAACTCCTTGTTCAAGACCATTTCCAATCTTCATTTCTTTTGTAAGAGCTATTACTTTTTTCAAAAGCTCTTCTTTTACTGAACGCTCCACGATGACTCTGCTAGCTGCGGTACAGCGCTGCCCTGTGGTCGTAAATGCTGATTTAACAATTCCTTCTGCTGCTTTATCCAAATCCGCATCCTTTAACACAATAACAGCGTTTTTTCCTCCTAGCTCTAAAGAAATTCGTTTTAAGGTTTTACTGCTCATTTCTGCTAATTGCTGACCAACTTCCGTAGAACCTGTAAATGAGATGATTTTCACTTCAGAGTGCGTAGCAAGCTTTTGTCCAACGATTCTGCCCGATCCTGTAAGCAAATTAATTGTTCCTTTTGGAAGCCCCGCAGCGTGCAATACTTCCATAAAAATCTTCGCTGAGAGCGCCACTTCTGAAGCCGGCTTCCAAACAACGGTATTACCAGCGATTAAAGCGGCAAACATTTTATAAGAAGCGAGAGAAACAGGAAAGTTCCAAGGTGTAATAGATGCCACAACTCCAAGCGGTTCGCGAACCATTTTTATATCTCGGTCAGGAAAGCCAGCGGGCACTATTTCGCCAAACAAACGTCTTCCTTCTCCCGCCATATACTGAGCTGTTGCAATGACGACACCAACTTCCCCTATGGATTCTGTCAGCGGTTTTCCCATCTCTTTTGTCATCACTTGAGCGAGCTCTTCTTTTCTGTCTTCAAAAAGCTCAGCTGCTTTTGTTAAAAATGCTGCACGTTCAGGAATAGATGTATTTTTCCAGTGGCTGTAGGCTGTACTAGCCGCTCTTACCGCATTATCGACTTGACTAGCCGTAGCGGCTGCGCACGTTCCGACGAGCTCTTGTGTTGCAGGGTTTATACTTTCAAAATAGGTTTGCTCCTCTTCACTTACCCACTCGCCGTTAATATATAAATTTCCTTGTAACAGTTCGGTTTTAGTCTGACTCATATTGTTACCCTCCTTTTCATTTAAAAAATCTAATTAATTGAAACTGCTTCTGTGATGGCTTCTTCTAGTAAAGACAGCCCTTGATCCAGCACGTCTTTATCAATATTTAGCGGCAGCATTAAACGAATGGTTTGCCCTTTGACTCCACAGTTCATAATTAGCAGTCTTTTTTCCAACGCTTTTGATTTAATAACAGGGACATAAGCAGCTGCCGTTTCAACATGAAATTCAATACCAATCATCATACCAATTCCTCTAACCTCTTTAATAGCCGGTAAATGTCCGATAGAATGCTGAAGGCGTTTAACAATATCAACGCCTACTTTTTCACTGCGCTCTACAAGCTTTTCTTCTTCAATGATTGAAATATTAGCTAAAGCCGCTGCGCATGATACTGGATTTCCGCCAAAAGTAGAACCATGTCCAGCTGTTGGCCATTTCTCATGCAGCTCTCGGCTTGCTACAATGGCTCCTAAAGGCATACCACCGGAAAGAGCTTTTGCTAAAACTAAAATATCTGGTGTGACTCCAGCATGTTCTGCGGCAAACATTTTTCCAGTGCGACCAAATCCCGTTTGCACTTCATCAAAAACAAGCAGAATGCCATAATCATTCGCTATGTCTCTCAGTGCGCGTAAAAAGCTAGAAGGAGCAGGGTAATAGCCTCCTTCGCCCATGACTGGCTCAATTACAATCGCTGCTACGCGTGAAGGATCCACTCGCAGTTCAAACAGCTTTTGCAGTTGATTTAAGCAATATGCTTCTGCATCTTCCTCGTCAATATTAGGAAGCTGACTTGGATACGGATAAGGAACATGATACACTTCTCCTAAAATCGGCTCGTAGTAGCTGCGGTATTTTGAGCTTGAAGCCGTAATAGCTGTAGCTCCTAGTGTACGACCGTGAAAAGAACCTTCAAAAGCAATAATCGCTGGCCTGCCAGTGGCCGCTTTTGCTAATTTGAGCGCACCATCAATGGCTTCTGCGCCTGAGTTTGAAAAAAACACCGTGTCTAAGTTTCCAGGCGTAATTTGCGCAAGTTTTTCTGCCAAATTCACTGCTGTTTCGTAATAGCCGTAGTTTAAGCCTAGGTGAAGCAGCTGATCTGCTTGTTTTTTAATCGCTTCTACCATCTTTTCATGCGTATGACCCACTGCATTGACAGCTACTCCTGATACAAAATCAATATATTCCTTGCCATCAGCTGTCCAAAATTTCGCACCGTGCGCTTTTTCAATAACAAGCTCTGTTACTCTTGTCATCACCGGTGATAAATGTTTTTTTCCTTTGATTTGAAGCTCTTCTGTTTTATTTTGCACTTTCATATGACTCATCCTTTCTTATGTGCTGATGAAAAATAGAAAACGCATGATCTAGCAATCTCACTATTTCATCAACTTCTGATTTCGTTATATTTAAAGGAGGACTGATAATGATATGTTCTCCTTTATGTCCATCTATAGATCCGGATCCTGGATAAAAGACGCCTCCAAGCTCCATACAAATTTCATTGAGCTTTTCGCTGGCTGCTTCACGTGGCTCGAAAAATATCTGTTGATTGGCGTCTTTCATTAGTTCTAATCCAATTAAAAGTCCGCGGCCGCGAATATCTGAAATATAAGGATGCTTGCGCTGCAGCGCTACTAAACATTCCATTAAATACGCGCCTTGAGTTTCAACGTTTTGAAGGATATTCCTTTCTTCATACATATCCAAAGCAGCAAGGCCTGCCGCTATTGAAACAGGATGTCCACTGTACGTATAGCCATGAAGAAATTTCCCGCTGCTATTTTCTAACAGGCCTTGAATCAGACGGTCATGGACAATCATTCCTCCTAAAGGAGCGTACCCAGCTGAAACTCCTTTACCAAACGTTAGGATATCCGGTTCGATTCCGAATTGTTCCACTGCAAAATCAGTTCCTGTTCTCCCGAAGCCTGTCATCACTTCATCAACAATCAAAAGAATGTCATAGCGGCTGCAAAGCTCACGTACTTTTTTGAAATAGTCAAGCGGAGGTACAACAGCTCCTTGCTGACTTCCTACGATGGGCTCTGCGATAAAAGCTGAAATATTTTCTGGACCAAGCTCTAAAATGGTTCGTTCAATATCGGTGATGCAGCTCCAGTTTTGATTTGCCACGCAGTCTTCTTGATTGCGATTATACGGACAGCGATGACAATACGGCGAATAGACGTGCGCAAAATGTAAAAGATTAGGTGTATAAGGATATCGTCTTTTTACATCTCCTCCAGCTGATAGTGCCCCTATCGTATTTCCGTGATAGGACTGCCACCTTCCAATTACGATGTGTTTTTGCATCTTTCCGGCATCTCTGTGATATTGCCTTGCTAATTTTAATGCACTTTCATTGGCTTCTGATCCTCCTGATGTAAAATAGACTTTGTTTAAATGAAGTGGCGCCATTTCTCCAATTTTGCCTGCAAGTTTATGCAAAACATCCGTTTCAAAACGCAATGTATGAACAAACGCCGCTTTTTTTGCTTGCTCAGCCATCGCCTCGGCTATTTTTACAATGCCGTGTCCTAAATTTGCCGCCACGGCCCCGGAGCAGCCGTCTAAATACTTTTTTCCTTGTTCATCTATTAAGTAGCTTCCTTCACCGTGTGTAATCATTGGGTACTTTTTTGTTAAATCTCTATGAAACACATAATCTCTTTTTATTTCGTCCATCTTTCCACCACCATCGCCATTCCTAATCCTCCTGCAACGCAAATAGTTGCGAGGCCGTATCGTCTTTTTTGCTTGTGAAGCTCATGACACAGAGTTGTTATAATTCTTGCCCCGGAGCATCCTAAAGGGTGTCCAAGCGCAATTGCTCCTCCGTTTACATTCACTTTTTCTGATGTGATGTCCCATTCTCTTAAGCAAGCAATACTTTGAGCGGCAAATGCTTCGTTTAATTCTATCAAGTCCATATCACCTAAACTTAAACCGACTTTATTTAAAGCAATTTGTGAAGCAGAAACGGGGCCAATTCCCATTTCCTTTGGAGAGACGCCCGCTGCGGCAAACGACACAATCTTTGCCATAGGCGTTAATCCGAGTTGCTCAGCTTTTTCTTCCGACATCAGCAACATCATCGAAGCGCCATCGTTTCTGCCGGATGAATTGCCAGCTGTCACCGTTCCATTCCTTTGAAAAACGGGTTTAAGCGTACCAAGCTTTTCTTTACTAGTAAGACGAGGAAATTCATCTGTTGCAAAATGCCCCATTCCTTTTTTTCCTTCTTTTACAGGCACGGGGATAATTTCTTCTTCAAACAAATCAAGCTCTATAGCCCGCCTAGCTTTTTCCTGACTATAAAAAGAAAACTCATCTTGTTCCGCGCGGCTAATACTATACTTTTCAGCGAGCCACTCCGCCGTCTGTCCCATTGTAAACGTTCCGTATAAAGTTTCAGGCTGTGATTTTGGCTGACTTTCTGTATTAGAATCATAGAGTGTTAAATCACCAACGTGAAAACCGAAACGAGTCCCTACCGTATAGTGCGGTGCTTGAGACATGCTTTCCACTCCTCCGGCTAATACCACTTCAGCTTGACCCGACAAAATGGACATAGCTCCATTCATTACAGCCTGCATGCCTGAGCCGCACTGACGGTGCACGGTATAAGCTGGAATACGTTCAGAGAATTGAGCTTTCAGCCCAGCGACTCTTGCTATATTAGGAGCATGAGCGCTTTGTTTCGTTTGTCCGACGATAATTTCATCAACAATCTCTGACGTGTATCCGGCTGAAGACAAATTGTTTTTCATCACAAGAGAGACTAGTTCTTCCGGAAGCGTATCTGCAAGCGAACCGCCAAACTTTCCAATAGGCGTTCGAAATGCATTTACAATCACTGCCATTATGCCGTCACCTCATTGTCTTTATTAAACAATTTAGAAACGTAAAAAGAAGCCTCTGTTTTTTGTTTTACTTCCTCTACAGAAACACCCGGAGCTGTTTCAAGAAGTTCAAGACCAAGATCCGTTACCGAAAAGACAGCTAATTCCGTAATAATCATATCGACTCGTCGCTCTGAAGTAAGCGGATAGGTTAAATTCCTAACTAGCTTTGACTCTCCTTGACTATTCGTATGAAGAGTCGTCACAATCACTTTTTTTGATCCTTCTAATAAATCCATTGCTCCTCCTACGCCAAGAACACTTTTCCCAGGAACAGACCAGTTTGCAATTCGGCCTGCTTCATCTACTTGAAGCACTCCAAGAATGGATACATTCACATGGCCTCCGCGTATCATGGCAAAGGAATCGGCGCTGTTAAAAAATGAAGAACCTTCCAAAACCGTGACAGGCAGCTTTCCAGCATTCACAAGTTCTGGATCTATATAATCTTCTTCAGGAGTAGGGCCCACTCCGAGAATCCCGTTTTCTGAATGTAAAAACACATGAATATCGGGTGCAATATAATTAGCAACTAAAGTAGGAATGCCGATTCCTAAGTTCACTGTATCTCCGTGACAAAGCTCTTTTGCAGCGCGCGCAGCAATATATTGTTTGACGTTCATCTTATTTTTCTCCTTTCACTACGATATAAGTAACGTATAAATGAGGAGTTATAATTTCTTCAGGAGAAATTTGTCCAACTTCAACCACTTCTTCTACTTCTGCAATCACGATATCAGCGGCCGTTGCCATCATTGGATTAAAGTTTCTTGCTGATTTGCTGTAAATAAGATTTCCGAGTCGATCTGCTTTTTTAGCTTTTATAAGAGCTACATCTGCGTGCAGCGATTCTTGCAAAATATATTTCTTTCCTTTTAACACTCGTTCTTCTTTTCCTTCAGCGAGCTGAGTCCCTACGCTCACAGGCGTGTAAAACCCGCCTATGCCTGCTCCTCCTGCTCGAATCGCCTCGGACATTGTTCCTTGCGGGATGAGCTCCACTTGAAGTTCTTGTTGTTGATAAGCGTGTACAACTTCAGGGTTGGAAGTAAAATAAGACCCTATGGCTTTTTTTACTTGTTTTTTTTGAACTAATACACCTAATCCTTTTCCAGGTTCACCGAGGTTATTACTAATAATCTCTAAATCTTTAAGGTTTGATTTGGCAATCGCTTCAATCAGACTAAGCGGGCTTCCAACAAGACCAAATCCACCTACCATAATGCGTGCGCCATCTGTTATTTTTTCTATTGCTTCTTCGCGCGTGATGATTTTGTTCATTTTGTTTCCTCCTTTTCTTTTTATATTTCACAGCGCTTTACACGAAAAAAAACCAAGCAGGACACAATGACTCCCCAAAGAAAAAGGGATGTCCCCCACTCTTTGTAAAGTGTGTGTGTCTGCTTGGTTTTAATAAGACCATGAAAAGAGGTTGTCTTCTCACTTTATTCTAACCAAACGCTATGTAATTTTTTGATTCACATTATCCCAGTAACGTTGGATTGCAGCCTGAAGCGCTACGATAATCGCCTGTTGAGATGGAGCAAAATAATAATTTTGAATACGTTCAATAAGAGGTTCAATTCCATCTGCAAGGCAGTAACCAATAAGCAGCTTCCGGAAAAAATTTTGCGTCAGCTCCGTAATAAACGTAAACTCAGCATTTACAATTTTATGCTCTGTCAGATCCACTTCTAGTACAATTCCCGCATGCTTATACATTTCATACATGGAAGTTCCCTGTGGAGCTTTTGCATATCCTGTCACAATGACTGTATTCAGTATTTGCATGCCCCTTAATCTCCTTTTAAAAACTATTTAATTACTCCGCACTTTTACACTAATAATTCTGAAAGGTCAAATGAGACTAACTCATATGCTTTTAGTTATGTAAGTGCTTTCATTTTTAAAAAGATATGTTCTTACACAACTAACATTTCGCCTTTTCTAGACAAAATCCTTCTTTTCTTTTAAAAAAACTTTCTATTTTTTTATTTATTCGGCTTTATTGAAATTTATTCGAGTCTCCATCAAACTTTTCATCTGCTATCCGGATGGATTCTGTTGGACAGCCTTCAAACGCATCCATTAAATCATCTTCTAGCTCTTGGGGCACTTCAGCCGTGCCTTGATTATCATCAAGTATAACGAACGCAATTCCTTCATCATCATAGTCATAAATATCAGGTGCCGAAGCTCCACATGCGCCGCACGCAATACACGTTTCTTTATCGACTATCGTATATTTCCCCATGATCATTCTCCTAACTAAGTTTAAAAGTTATTACTTATTACCAGCCGCGTTCTTGCATACGATTTTCTGGTAATAATGATGAAATTTCAATTCCTTTCATTGCACTTCCTAATCCCTTTGATAAGCTTGCAATCAGTTCATAGTCTTGATAATGCGTTGTTGCCTCCACGATTGCTCGCGCAAATTTTTCAGGGTTGTCTGATTTGAAGATTCCTGATCCAACAAATACACCGTCTGCTCCAAGCTGCATCATTAACGCTGCGTCCGCGGGTGTTGCTACGCCGCCTGCTGCAAAGTTTACAACCGGTAAGCGGCCTTCGCGTTTAATTTGCAGTAATAGCTCATAAGGCGCACCTAATAGTTTTGCTTCTGTCATTAACTCGTCTTCATCCATGCCTACAACTTTACGTACTTGAGCGTTTACTTGGCGCATATGACGCACTGCTTCGACGATGTTTCCTGTTCCTGGCTCGCCTTTTGTACGAAGCATCGAGGCACCTTCACCAATTCGTCTTGCTGCTTCCCCTAAATCACGGCATCCGCATACAAATGGAACCGTAAATGTACTTTTGTTAAGGTGATATTCCTCATCAGCTGGAGTGAGTACTTCACTTTCGTCAATGTAGTCTACACCCATTACTTCTAGCACGCGTGCTTCAACAATATGGCCAATACGAGCTTTCGCCATAACTGGAATGGATACAGCGTTCATCACTTCTTCAACAATTGTTGGGTCTGCCATACGAGACACGCCGCCTGCTGCACGAATATCAGCTGGAACACGCTCTAACGCCATAACAGCAACAGCCCCTGCTGCCTCTGCAATTTTTGCCTGTTCTGCATTGATCACGTCCATGATAACGCCGCCTTTTTGCATTTCCGCCATTCCCCGCTTCACGCGGTCCGTTCCATTTCTCACCATATTCAATTCCTCCTTTATATGTTCAAACACTTATTATGCAACTTCCATGCCAGTGTTAAAATATAGAAGAAATTAGTAAAAAGTATTGATTTTTATGCCAAATTATTAAGCGGTTTTTAAAAATTTGGCAGGTGGAAGCCAATTTTTTAAACCAAAACAGCTCCCATCCCTATTAGAGACGGAAGCTGTTTTGTTAAGGAACTAGCACTAATTTTCCGGTCGTTTTTCTTCCTTGAAGCAGACGATGTACATCTGCCGCTTCATCAAGTGAAAACGTGCCGCCCAGCATTAATTTTAACTGACCGGAATTCACGTAGTTTAATAACTCATGCAGACTTTGCTGATAAATCGCTGGTTTTGCCATCATTTGAGGTAAGAAAAAGCCGAGAACCGATTGGTTTTTTTCCATCAGGCGGGCAGGGTTAAATTTTACAGGTTTTCCACTAGCCATTCCGTAAAAAACGAGGCGCCCAAATGGTGCAAGACATTGAAGAGATTCATAGAATATATGCCCTCCTACCATTTCTAAAATAATATCGGCTCCTTTTCCTTCCGTTACTTCTAAAATTCGTTTTTCCCAGCCTGTTTCTGTATAGTTAATCGCTTCGTCAGCTCCGAGATTTTTTGCAAGCTCCAGCTTTTCTTTGGAGCTCGCTGTAGCAATAACTTTTCCAGCTCCAAAAATTTTGGCAAGCTGGACAGCTAAGGTTCCAACACCGCCTGCTGCCGCATGAACGATGACGGTTTCTCCTTTTTCAAGGCGACCCATTGTTTTTAAAATATGATAAGCCGTAAGTCCTTGAAGAGGCAAAGCAACCGCTTGTGTTAAATCCACATTCTCCGGCAACGGAATAAGGCCTCTTGAATCTGCAAGCGTGTACTCCGCGTAGCCTGTTGCTCGATTAGATCCTAGCAGCGTCACAACTTTTGTACCTACTTTTATGCCTTTTACGTCTTCACCTACTTCGACCACTTCTCCCGCTACTTCAGAACCAGGAATAAAAGGCAGGGGTGTTTCGACTACGTATGCTCCTTCACGCCGTGCAGCGTCGGCATAATTAACGCCAATTGCCGCAACTTTAATGAGCACATCTTTCTTTTTTGGTACAGGACGTGCAATATCGATAACTTGAAGAACATCAGGTCCTCCGTACTGCGTGAATTGAATAGCTTTCATCTTATATCCCCCTTTTATTTCCCTTGAAATAGCGGCTTTCTTTTTTCTTTAAACGCAGATATTCCTTCTTGATGATCTCTTGTTTCTACCATAAGAACTTGCGTTAGCCTTTCTTGTTCAAGGACTTGTTGTAACGTTAAATGGAATGAATCGTTGACAATTTTTTTCATTTTCCCATACGCTTTCGTTGGTCCTTGTGATAAGCGGCTTGCAAAGGACGTAACTTCATCTTTCAGCTGATTTAACGGCACTACATGGTTTAAAAAACCGGCTTTATAAGCTGTTTCGGCATCCATAGGCTCTCCTAAAAATAACAGTTCCTTCGCTTTGTGGGGACCAACGACCTTTGTAAGGAAGTAAAGGCCTCCTCCGTCTGAAATCAATCCAACTTGAGAAAAGCTTAATACGAACCGACTTTCTTCTGACGCAATGATAAAGTCAGAAGCGAGAGCTAAATTAAAAGCCGCTCCTGCTGCAAACCCATGAACTGCTGAAATAATTGGCTTCTCTAGATTTTGCATCGCTAAAATACATTCATTTAAACGGCCGATATGTTCATAAACATCAGCTCCCGATGCTTGGCCCATCGTTTTTACATCGCCTCCGGCAGAAAACGAGCGCCCCGCTCCATTTAATATAACCACTTTAATAGACTCATCGCTTTGTGCCTGTTTTATTTCAGCTGTTAACTTTTCAATCATTTCCTCACTGAATGCATTTAAACGATCCGGTCGATTTAACGTTAAAGATAAAATAGTCCCCTGCTTTTCTACTACTAAATCACTCATAATTTCGACTTCCTCCTCTTTGCTTTGCATCAAACGATAAGCCACCCGCCGTCTACTAATAAATCACTTCCCGTCATATACGATGCCTCTTTAGACGCTGCAAAAGCAATAACGTTTGCAATTTCATCTGGTTTACCTACACGTTTTAAAGCCGTATTTTTTTCGATTGCCTTAGTGAAGCGCTCGTTTTCAAGTCCAGGCTGTGTTAAAGGTGTTTCTACGAATCCAGGAGACACAGAGTTTACTCTGATTCCGTGAGGTGCTAATTCAAATGCCATTGCTTTTGTAAAGTTGATTAAAGCAGCTTTAGCAGCGCTGTAGTGGGGAATTTGTGCACCTGCTTTATGTCCTGAAAGAGAAGCGACGTTAACAATAGATCGATTTTCTGCTATTTCTTCAGTTAACAAAGGAATCAACTGTTTTGTTACAAGAAATACGCTTGTTAAATTGACGTCCTGCACGTGTTTCCACTGTTCAAGCGTTGTTTCTTTGATTGTTGAATTAACTGATCCGCCTGCGTTATTAATTAATAAATGAATTTGTCCGTACTTTTCTTTTATAAACTCAGCAAGCTCTTTGACGTCTTCTTCTTTCGTTACATCAGCTGGGAAAATATCCGTACATTTTCGTTCACACCGTGTGTCAATAGCGGATGCAGCCTGTATTAGTTTTTCTTTCGTTCGCCCGACAAGAATGACGCGAGCGCCTTCTTTCGCCATTCTCTGAGCGGTCGCTTCTCCGATGCCGCTTCCAGCTCCTGTAATAACAGCTATTTGCCCTTCAAAACGCATAATATCCCTCCTTATACAACATATCGCCCGCTGTCGATAAATTCACGGGCAATGCCTCGATTGCGCGTGAACTCTCCTTCACTTTGCAAATCATTCATCCATTTTCCAAGAATTGTGCGGTACTGTCGGTGTTTTTCACCCGTTAACATCCCGTTTATTAATTGCCGAGCCTGCTTTTCAATTTCAAATAGCGTTTCACTGACAACGGTTGCTGTCAGCTTGCTTTTTAACGTTTCTTTTTCTTTTCCATTTCTGGTTACGGCTTTTTCCGCGCGCAGCACAGATGACTCCATAGCGAATAGTCCAATAGCAATTTCTGCTAGTTTTATAAGCGTTTCTTGTTCTTGTGCTAGATTGGCTTGAAACGTTTGGAATGCTGTTCCTAACAAAGCAAGAAATAAATGTCTTGTTGTAATAACAGCCTGCTTTTCTCGTGCTAGAAGTTCATTTGAAGATATTTCCCACTGACCGCTCGTCAATTCACTAACGGCATGTTCTACTTGTTTGCTCAGCTCTATTTCTCCTTTGCCTGCTTTTTTTAGAAGCTGAGTTGGAAGCAAAAGGCGGTTGATTTCATTTGTACCTTCAAAAATACGATTGATGCGTGAGTCACGATATACTTGTTCTATTTTATATTCTTGAATAAACCCTGCGCCGCCATGAAGCTGCAGCGATTCATCGGCAATTAAATCAAGAGTTTCCGATCCATACACTTTACAAACTGAACATTCCATTGCAAATTCAGCCAGCTGTTTAGCTACTAACTTATGATTTTCACTTTCATATAGGCCGCCAAGCGCCTCTTCTAGTAAACCAGCTGTACGGTACTGAATAGATTCAGATGCAAAAATACGAGCTGCCATTTTTGCTATTTTTTCTTTTGAAGCATTAAATTCCGCAATAGCTGTTTTAAACTGTTTGCGTTCTTTTGTATAAGCTAAAGCAAGTTCAAACGCATATTTCCCTGCGCCCATACATGCAGAACCTAAGTTAAAACGTCCAAGGTTTAAGACGTTCAACGCAATCAAGTGACCTTTTCCTACTTGTCCAAGTACGTTTTCTACGGGTACTAAACAATCTTCATAAATAACCGGGCGAGTAGACGACCCTTTGATTCCCATTTTCTTTTCCTCTGGCCCCAGAGACAGTCCTTCAAAATCTTTTTCTACAATAAAAGCGGTAAAATATTCTCCGTCTATTTTTGCATATGTGATGAACGTATCTGAAAAGGCAGCATTGGTAATGTACTGCTTCGTTCCATTTAATACATAATGCGTTTTTTCAGGGTTTAATACGGCTTTTGTTTGGGCTGCAAGAGCATCAGAACCAGCTTCTGGCTCTGTCAAACAGTAGGCGCCAATATATTCACCGCTTGCCAATTTAGGCAAGTATTTTTCTTTTTGCTTCTTGGTGCCAAAATACGTAATAGGAAGTGTCGCAATGCATGTATGATTAGAATGAGCGACTCCATATCCACTTGTCCGGCCAATGATTTCACCGACGAGTCCTTTGCTTACTTTATCAAGACCTAGTCCTCCATATGTTTCTGGAATACTGTGAGCAAGAAGTCCAAGCTCGCCTGCTTTATGCATCAATTCTACTACCTTATTAAAATCCTGCTGCTCAATGTCATTATGGTAAGGGTCTACTTCTTTTTCAATAAACTGCTTTGCTGTCTGAGCAATCATACGATGCTCATCCGTTAAGTCTTCGGGTGTATAAACGTGATGCGCAGATGTTTTTTTTAGTAAAAATGATCCGCCTTTTGCTTCGGTTTTCATTTCAGACATATCGTTTCCTCCCCGTTTACTAGCTTTTTTTTCACTACCTTAGGAACTACGGAATAGACGTTTTTTCGGCTTACAAAGCCAATTTCGTCTAGAAAGCCATACTGAGTGAGCATTTCTCCTACGGCTGAGCGCTTCAATATTTCAACAGGTGAATGCTCATAAGCCTCATATAAAAGCAGTGCGGCTTTTGCAGCATCCGTCAAATGAAATGTTTTTAGTTGCAGAAGACAGCTTATAAAATACCCCGCTCCATACAAATCTTCTAGACAGAAGCGATCGGATGAACCTGAACAAACTAATAAAACAGTTTCATCTTGACTTGGTTGACAAACAGCTCTGGCAACCGCTTCTCCATTTAAAAGTGAAGCAGCATACACCTGTTTTGCTTTTTCAGCGTTATGAATGGCCACCGTTCCATTAGTGGTGGATAAAATAACTATTTTATTTTGAACATGCTTTAATGTGCTGGGGCTTGGATCAAAAAAGCCTTCAATCGTTTCCCCTCTATATTCGCCTACAAGCGCAATTTCGTCAGGCTTATACGTTTTTGCTTTATTGCGCGCTTCTTCTTCGTTTTTTACGGGAATAACCTCTATTGCTCCTTGTTGTAAAGCAGCCGCAATTGTTGAAGTAGCCAATAAGACGTCAAATATAACGACCGTTTTTCCTTCTAGCTTTTTGGCAAGAAGCTCTTCTTTTTTGAGTATTACGTGAACTTTTCCTTTCATATATGTCCTCGTTCTGTATGCAGAGCATGAATAATCAGCGTTTTTACATACTCTCCAAATTGTGAAAACCGTTTGTCATTTGTTTGGCCTTTTTTATAACGGTAATAAATTTGCTGACAAATGACAGCAAGTTTGAAGTACGCAAACTTCAGGTAAAAGTCAATGTGTGACACATCTCGTCCGCTTTTTTTAGCATACGCTTCTACAAAATCTCGACGGGAATAAAAGCTTTTTTGCACAGTAACAGGTGGGTTTCCGAGTCCTCTTTTCAAAAGTTCAGGATCGCTGTCTTCCATCCAGTAGCTCAGCGCCACTCCCAAATCAGCAAGCGGATCTCCAATGGTTGTCATTTCCCAATCAAATAATCCTACAATTTTATTTCCATCCGGTGAAAATAGCGTATTGTTAAGCTTATAATCATAGTGAATAATGGTTGAATGCTGTGAAGTAGGGATATGTGTGGTCAACCATTTCTTTAGTGCTTCTACTTCCGGTATGTCACTTGTTTTTGATTTTTCATAACGATGAATCCATCCGTGTACTTGACGTTCTAAAAAACCTTCAGGCTTGCTGATTTCTTCAAGGAGCGTGCCTTTATAGGGAACGTCATGAAGCTGAACAAGGACATCTACCATTTGTTCTGAAATACAACGGCAAAGTTCGCTCGTTTCTTTCACTTCTTTTGGAAACGCTGTGTCGATGAGAACACCGTGCTTTCTCTCCATTAAAAAAAAGGGTTTCCCGACCACCGTCTCGTCTTCACAAAACACATACGGCCTAGGAGCAAGAGGGAAAGACTTCGATAAAACAGATAAAATCTTGTATTCTCTTTGCATGTCATGCGCTTTTGGCGCAACTGGTCCAAAGGGAGGGCGCCTCAACACCGCCTCCCACTCTCCGGCTGAAAGAGCGTAGGTTAAATTGGACGCACCTGATCCAAATTGCTTAATTAAAAGAGGCTCTTTAGGTAAATCAGGAATCGAAACACGGAGAAACTGATGCAGTTTTTCCGTGTTTAATTCCTCTCCTTTTCGTACAGGAATGATTAGTGACATTCTTTTACCACCTGCTTTTTTATAGTTAAACAGCTACTTTATAATTCATCAAAAACTGCTTAATGTCCGCTGGAATAGAAACGCTTTTTTGTGCATCAAAATCAAAGTACACGATGACAGCTTCTCCTTTAGCAATCAGCGATCCCGTCTTGCTGTCGGTAATTTCATGGCCAATTGTAAAGCTTTTATTGCCGACATTAGATACAAAGGTTTTAATCATTAGCACTTGATTAAAATAACCTTGCGAAACAAAATCACATTTAGTAGACGCTAAAATATACTCCCACTTTTTTGTATGCATGGATGCTCCCATTTCTTCAAAGAAAGCAATGCGGGCCTCTTCTAAATAAATGAAATAGCTCGTATTATTAATGTGACCGAGTGCGTCTGTTTCGCAAAAACGCACTTTGACCTGTGTTTCATACATGGTTTTCTCCTCCTTTACTTATGTGAAAAAACAGCGGGACGCTTTTCAATAAATGCTGATACTCCTTCTTTAATATCTTCTGTTTGAAAGACTTCTTCAAACAGCTCTGCCTCAAGTTCAAGACCTTCAGATAATGTACGGTTCATTCCTTCATTTACCGCTGTCTTAATTCGAGAAAGTGACGGAAGAGAGTGGCGGTTAAATTTCTTAGCCAGCTCTTTTGCTTTTTCGATCCCTTTTCCTTTAGGCGTGACATGATTGACAAAGCCTGCATGAAGCGCTTCTTCTGCAGAAACAGGACTGCCGGCAAACATCCATTCTTTAGCTTTAGAAACGCCGATTACGCGCGGAAGACGCTGAGTTCCGCCGCCTCCAGGAAACAATCCGAGCTTCACTTCCGGAAGACCAATTTGAGCATGTTCTTCGGCAATGCGTATATCAGCAGTTAATGAAAGTTCGCATCCCCCTCCAAACGTTAAACCGTTTAGCACGACAATTGTTGGTTTTTCAATGTTTTCAAGTTTTTGCAAAACGCGATGGGTTTTCATAAACTCTTCTTTAATGCCGCTTTGCCCCATTAATTGAGGAAACTCTTTAATATCAGCTCCAGCCATAAACGCCCGCTCGCCCGCTCCTGTTAAAATGATTGTAATGACATCAGGATCTTTACTAAGCTCTTCATACGTTTCTTCAAGCTGCTGCACAACAGCCTGGCTCATTACATTTAAAGGCGGGTTATCAATGGTTACAATTGCCGTTTTCTCTTCTTTTTCAATACGTACAAATTTTTTCATCATTGCTTCACTCCCTGTGTGTGGTATGTGTAAAAGCCTTTTCCTGTTTTACGTCCAAGCTCGCCTGTTTGAACTTTTTCTTCAATGCACGCAGCTGGCTTGTCCTCTGGATCCCCCGTTTCGCTATAGCGCTGCTGCATCACAAAATATCCGACGTCAATTCCCGAGAGATCCATCAATTCAAAAGGACCGATCGGGTGATTGAGCGCTTTTTTGCAAATCGTATCAATGTCTTCAAAATCTGCGTATCCATTTTCATAAAGAAAAACGGCTTCTTTTTGCAGCGCTCCTAAAATTCGATTGGCAATAAAACCTGAGATTTCTTTTTTCAGAAGGACTGCTGTGCGATTAATTTGCTTGCAAACTTCCATTGTCGTTTGAGCTGTTTTTTCACTTGTCTTTTCACTCATCACAACTTCTACGCAGTCCATTACAAGAGGAGGAAAAAAGAAATGCATGTTAACGATTTGCTCTGGACGGTTTGTTGCACTTGCAATAAGCGAGTTAACAATTGTTGAACTATTTGATGCTAAAATGGCGTGACTTGGTGCGTACTCATCTATTTCTTTAAAAACGCTTTGTTTTACATCTAACTTTTCTACCACAGCTTCAATCACAAAATCAGCATTTGAAACCGCTTCCTTTAATGTGTTTGTAAAAGACAACCTTTGAAATGCGGCTTCTTTAGCATCCGGGGAGATTTTGCCCTTATGAACCCACTTGTCTATAATCGCTTCCAGCTTATTTTCCGCCTCAATGAGTGATTGTTCATTCATGTCTTGAATAATCGTTTCATATCCTCCAAGTGCACAAAGCATACCGATTTGATGTCCCATTTGTCCTGCGCCAATGACAGCAATACGCTGTATATCTTTACTATCCATGTTATATCCTCCTTTTAATATAAAAGGAGAGAAAGAGCTTATACTTTCCCGCCTTTTACGAGCACTGTCTAGCCCAGCAGCTACTATGACTGAATACCTTTCATCAGCATCTTATAAAAAATAGCCGCAACTTCTCGATCTGTCTTTTCACCATCTGGCTGAAACCAAAAATAGCTCCAATTTGTCATTCCTAATATGCCTAGCGTGACGATATCTGAAGGCAAATCTGAACGGAACTGCCCTACTTCCATGCCTTTTTCAATGATCTCTTGTATGTTTTCTTTAAAACGATCGCGCTTTGGAATGATTTGCTGTAAGTGTTCTTCACTCAAATGACGCATCTCTCGAAAAAACACTTTAGCTCGAAGACCTTCTTTCTCAATATCATGAACAAGTTTAAAAATAATGCTGTGCAGCTTTTCTGGATAAGATGTTGTCTTATCTGCAAGAATCGTCTCTTGGTTTTCTATTAATCTTTCAATATATTGAAGGTGAATATCCATTAAAAGCTCTTGTTTGCTTTTAAAATAATAATAAAACGTTCCTTTTGTGACGTTTAATTCATTTACAATATCTTGAATCGACGTTTCTTTGAAACCTTTTTGAGCAAAAAGCTGAATGCTTCGTTCCATCATCAAATCTTTCATCGTCAAACCCTCTCTGTCTTTTCTCATTTTCACAAATTATACCATGGCTTAGAGGGAGCTTTTGAAAAAGTTTGTTTATGTTCAGCTTATTTACGTCGTTTCTTTCACCACTTCTTCTCGCAGTGCCCGTCGCAAAATTTTTCCTACATTGGTCTTAGGAAGCTCGGCGCGAAATTCAAAGATTCGCGGAATTTTGTAAGCTGCAAGGTGCTGTCGACAATAAGAAGTAAGCTCTTCTTCAGAAAGAGATTTCCCTTCTTTCACTACTAAAATCGCTTTAATGGTTTCTCCTCTGTAAGGATGCGGCACACCAATTACAACGGCTTCTTTAATGTGGCTGTGTTCGTATAAAACTTCTTCAATATCTCGAGGGTACACATTAAAACCACTCGCAATAATCATATCTTTTTTGCGATCAACAATGGATAAATACCCGTCTTCATCTATCTGTCCAATATCTCCTGTGTACAGCCAGCCGTTTCTAAGCGCGTGAGCCGTCTCTTCAGGCTGATTCCAATAGCCCTTCATAACTTGAGGGCCTTTAATTACTATTTCTCCAAGCTCTCCTCTTGGCAGTTCTTTTGTTCCTGTAGCCACATCAACAATTTTATAAGCAGTCTGCGGAACCCCAAGTCCGACTGTACCTGGCTTTCGTTCACAAAACGGTAGGTTGCAATGCGTCACGGGGGATGCTTCTGATAAGCCGTACCCTTCTAACACTTTAGCGCCCGTTTTTCGTTCGAACTCTTTCATCAGCTCAACAGGCATCGGCGCACTGCCGCTGTTGCAGATGCGAATACTTTCGATGTTGTATTCTTCTGCCTGCGGATGATTTGTAATAGCAACATACATAGTTGGCACGCCAGGAAAAATACTAGGCTGCTCTTTTTTTATTGTATTTAGTACTTCTTCCAAATCAAAACGCGGCAATAGCAATATTTCATTTCCGCAAAGAATCGATAAATGCATACAGGAAGTCATGCCAAATACGTGAAACAATGGAATAACGGTTAAGCATTTTTCTTTTCCTAATTCAATATCATGTTTAAATATTTCGTATGATTGAACTGCGTTTGTGTAAATATTTGTATGTGTAAGCATCGCACCTTTAGATGGTCCGGTCGTTCCTCCCGTATACTGAAGAACAGCAATATCGTGTGCTGGATGGATAACCGGCTGATGAAATTCATGTTTTATGGTTAAAAAATCTAGGAAGGAAAGGTCTGGTGATGTAGGAACAAAAGGTTTTTGCAAGCTGACAGTTATCGCTTCTTCTATATCAACACGGTTTCTTATCTCTTGAAGTCTCGTATAAAAATCATCGAGTAGAATTATTTTTTTTGCCCCGGAATCGTGTAAAATATGTTCTAGCTCTTGCTCGACAAGCATAGGGTTGACCTGAGTAACAATGCCGCCCGCCGCTACAATGCCGAAATAGCTTATTATATATTGCGGACAGTTTGGCAGCATAATTGCTACACGATCTCCTTTTTTAATTCCTTTTTTCTGCAGTGCTCCTGCAAATACGCGAACTGAGTGGTACAGCTCTTGGTACGTTAACGTATGCTGATACATGCGCGTGGCTGTGTGAGCAGGATAACGTTCGGCTGTTTCTTTCAGCATATCAAATAGTGAAATATCTTCGATGTGAATGTCATGAGTGTAGGCTTCTGGATAAGGTGTAAACCATTTTTTAACGTCTTCCATCAAGTTACTCCTTTCTTATTCACATAGCATGAACTCCACCGTCTACTGTCAGAATATCGCCCGTAATATAATTAGACGCTGCAGAAGCAAGAAAAACAGCCGCTCCTTTTAAATCAGCTTCGGAGCCAAAGCGTTTTAAAGGGGTTTGACTTAGAAAATAATCTTTTCCTTGTTCCATAATCGCACCTGACATTTTAGTAGGAAAAAATCCCGGCGCAATCGCATTAACTTGAATATTATGCTGTCCCCATTTGACAGCTAAATCTTTCGTGAACGTAATGACCGCTCCTTTACTGGTGTTGTACCCGATTGTATCCATGTACTGTGGATCCGTTCCTCCAAGACCTGCAATTGAAGCAATGTTAATAATCTTACCAGCTTTTTGTTTAATCATTTCTTTTCCAGCTTCTTGGGACATTAAAAACGTGCCCGTCACATTAATATTTATCACTTTTTCCCATGCTTCAAGAGGCATTTCTTCAACTGGAGCACCCCACGTAGCTCCGCTGTTATTAATTAAAATATCAATACGTCCAAATGTTTTAATTGTTTCATGCACGACATTTTTAATATCTTCAGGCTGACTGATGTCGCATGCTAAAGCGAGAGTTTTTACGCCCATGGTGGCCAATCGATCAGCCACTTGCTGACAAGCTTCTTTTTTTCTTGAACATAGAACAATATTTGCCCCTGCCTCTGCAAGCCCTTCTGCCATTTGTTCTCCTAATCCTCTGCCTCCTCCGGTAATAATAGCTGTTTTTCCAGTTAAATCAAACAAATCCTTTATGTGCATAGGTTGCCTCCTGTTCTTGATAGGATTTTAGCTCAAGTCTTGCAAGCTGTGCTTTGTGCACTTCGTCTGGACCATCAGCAAGGCGCAAAGTGCGGGCATTTGCCCAAAGTGCCGCAAGCGGCGTGTCTTCTGAAACCCCTGCTGCTCCAAATGCTTGAATGGCGCGATCAATGACTTTTAAAGCCATAACAGGAGCCATTACTTTAATCATGGCAATTTCTTTCCGCGCTTTTTTATTTCCAACTGTGTCCATCATATAAGCAGCTTTTAATGTTAATAAGCGCGCTTGCTCAATTTCAATACGCGATTCTGCCACCCATTCTTGAATAACCCCTTGCTGGGAAAGCAACTTATTAAACGTAGAACGGATTTGAATACGCTTACATAATTCTTCAAGCGCTCTTTCTGCTGCTCCTATTAGACGCATGCAGTGATGAATACGTCCAGGCCCTAATCTGCCTTGAGCAATAGCAAACCCTTTTCCTTCGCCTAAAAGCATATTAGATGCTGGCACACGCACATTGTCATAATGAATTTCAGCATGTCCATGAGGAGCGTGGTCGTATCCAAAGACTGGCAGCATGCGTTCAATTTTAACTCCTGGAGTATTTAATGGAACTAGAATCATAGACTGCTGTTCATATTTAGATGCGGTAAAATCGCTTTTCCCCATGACAATAGCAACTTTGCAGCGAGGATCTCCCGCACCTGAAGACCACCATTTTCTTCCGTTGATTACATATTCATCGCCTTCTCTTACAATACTGCACTGAATATTTGTGGCATCAGAAGAACCTACATCTGGTTCTGTCATAGAAAAGCAGGAGCGAATGTCTCCATTTAACAGCGGCTTTAGCCATTTTTCTTTCTGTTCGGGCGTTCCGTATCGAACCAGTACTTCCATATTGCCGGTGTCAGGAGCTCCGCAGTTAAAAGCTTCTGGTCCAATAATAGAACGGCCCATAATTTCGCAAAGGGGGGCATATTCGACATTTGTTAGACCCGCTCCGTATTCGCTTTCTGGCAAAAATAAGTTCCATAATCCAGCTTGCTTTGCTTTTTCTTTTAACTCTTCCATAATCGGAGGAACAGCTGACCATCTAGACGGCTGTTCATTCAGCTGTTGTTCGTATAGCCGTTCGTTTGGGTAAATATGCTCTTCCATAAAAGAGGTCAATTCTTTTTGCAGCTTCACTACTTTGTCAGAGTAAGAAAAATACACGGTAGTCCCTCGCTTTCATTTACTTACTAACCGGTTGGTATGTTACATATTCATCATAAATGAAGGGAAATAATTCAGCAAGATATTTTTAGAAAAATTCTAAATATTATATTATTTAAAATAAAAAAAGAGAGAAGTTTTAACCTCTCTTTTTACGCGGATGTCATTTCCTCAAATACGGCTGATACCTTTTCAAACTCCTCGTCATCTTCAATTGAAGACCATTCACCATCATCTTCAATTTTCAAAAAGAAAACATCAATTTCTTCTTCTGTTTCAATTAAAACTTCTTCCACAAACGCAACGGCAATATAATCATGCCCTTCAATCGTCATTTTTCCAAGCACTTCAATATCTTGCTCTTGATCATTTTCATCTAAAATTGTAAAAATCTCTCCCGTTTCAATGCGTTCCATCTTATTCCCTCCTATTTTAACCTCATTATTCGTTCACTAACATGTATTCCCCTTTTGAAAAGGTTTCATGCTTATAAAAGTAGAATCTACTTTTTAAAAGGCAAAAGAATGTCTACAGTAGTTCCTTTTCCAAGTTCACTTACAAAGTTAATTTCTCCTCTATGTTCTCGAATGATCTTATAGCACACCATCAGTCCAAGCCCCGTTCCTTTCTCTTTGGTACTATAAAAAGGTTTTCCTAAATGCTGCATTCTTTCCTGCGTGATGCCTGGCCCCTCGTCGCTAAACCGGACAACAAGGTTCTCCTGATCAAATCTTTTTAGTTGAATCGTTACGGTTCCTCCACTTGACATAGATTCGACTGCATTTTTAAATATATTGCTAAACACCTGTTTCAACTGATTTTCTTCGCATAATACGAGAGGAAGATGAAGATCAATTTCTTTTTTTACGTGAATTTTCTCTGTAATCCCCTGCACCTCAGCTAGCTTTAACGTATTCTCTAAGATATCTTGGACGTGTTTGTCCCTGTAGGTTTTCGCCTGAGGCTTTGCAAGACTCAAGAACTCATCGGTAATCAATTCAATTCTATCTAACTCATGATTTATCATTTCTACATAGTAAGGCTGACCGCTCGTTTCTTTTAATAACTGCATAAATCCTTTTACCGCCGTCAGAGGGTTTCGAATTTCGTGAGCTATACCAGCCGCTAACTGTCCGACTAAGGAAAGCTGAGCGGATTCACGCAGCAATTTTTCAGTTTTTTTACGTTCTGTAATATCACGAAACAAAACTTGAATGGCCTGCTTTCCCATATAGGGAATAGGGAAAGCAATGGTTTCGGCATCAATCGTATGACCGTCTTTATGAATAAACTTTTCTTCTTGTAGGTCTACAGATTTATTTTCTGTTTTCATTCGATAAATTCGCTGTTTTACAACATCATAGTAATCATGGTGAACAAACTGATAAACACAAGCTCCTAATACGTCTTGAGGACTTTTGTATCCCAGCGCTTTGGCTCCTGCAGGGTTGATGTAATCAATTTTCCCTTCACTATGAACGATAATCGCTTCTGGTGATAACTCAATCAAACTTCGGTAGCGTTCTTCGCTTTCTTTTAAAGCCGTTTCGGCCTGCTTGCGTGATGTTATATCTCGATAGACAAAAGCAATGCATAGCGGCCAATCGTTCATATTTTCAACGCGGAATAGTGTGACGCTTACATTAATTAAATGACCGTCTTTATGCTGTCTGACCGTCTCAAATTCCGTTTTCGATTCCCCTGATTGAATGGTCTTATGAAGTTCGCACACTGGCTCCTTTAAAAACGAAGGTATAATCGGAAGAGGCTTTTGATAAATTTCTTCAAACGTCCAGCCAAATGTATTCTCAAACGCAGGGTTCACTTGAAGCGTTTTACCTTCTAAGTCAACGACAGCAACAGCATCTGCGTTATGATAGATAAAAGGCTGAATCTGTTCTTTTTTCTCCTGATAACTAGTTATATTCACGCAATGTCCCATGATTTCAGGCTTTTCTGTGTAAGATAAAGGGGTTAAGTTTACTACATAGCGTTTATCATTTATTTGAAGCTCGTACATAAGCTTTTTCTTTTTATTTAGTGCTTCGAAAAAATGCTCATACGAGACCCATTCTTCTAGAGGTATTTTTTGCTCATGAACACTCTCACCTTGATACATACTGTAAACAAGATGGTCATCTTTTTGTTTGTAAGCAAATATGATTCCTAGCGCCTCAGCTGAATGATTTTCTGCATGTAATCGGACTATTTTTTTATTTTCGTTCATCGTTCATATTTACCTACCCCTCACTAGCATCTTTCCTACTCGTTCTCATTCTCTTAATTTTACATGAGGATTTTAGAATTTACTAGATAAAGAAGCGGATATTTTCCATTCATTCACATAAAAAAAACGCCTGTAAAGGCGCTTTTTTATGTGAATATGAATTACTTTGAATGATGCATTTTATGACAGTGTCGCTTCGGCACAAAACCATTTTTCTCCATATGCTGATAGCGATTTTCCATATGTGAAGAAATGTTTTGACTCTCCGTTTTGCTTAGCACGCCGTACTCGACATATTTTGAAAGTATTTCTTTCTTTTTTGCTAGCATTTCTTTGTATAGCACGGACAATTCCTTCTTTTGCTGAGACGTCAGCTGCACGTCTTTTGTTTCTGGCTGAGGATTGTTTTCTGCTAATACAGGCGTCGCGCTCATAAATAAAAAAGCTGCTGCTGCACTTATCATAATCTTTCGCAAACAATCTACTTCCTTTCATCATATAGTAGTTATAGTTTGCGAACTTCTATTTGTTTTCATTCATTCTGTTTGCTTAAGACTCGATAGCTCCTCTTACATCATAGTCGCTGAGATCAATTTCCATTTCCATTTCAAGTGCTAATTTAGCAAGCTCTGAACCAAGATAAGGACCCGACGTTAAGCCTGAAGCTCCGAGACCATTCGCCACTAGTATTCCTTCGTAAGCCGGAAGAGCCCCGATGACTGGCAAGAAGCCTGGAGTAAATGGTCGAAACCCTACCCTTGTTTCTAAGACTGTGCTTTCTGTTAAGCCAGGAGCAATTGATAAGGCCTTTGAAAAAATTTCATGAAGCCCCCCAGCAGTTACTCTCAAGTCATAACCCGTATCGTTTTCATGTGTTGCTCCAATAACAATTTGCCCTTGTTCAAATGAAAGAATATATTGGTCGCTTGGAGGCATCACAACGGGCCAGTCTTTTGTATCTAAATCAGGGAGATGCAAGTGGACAATTTGCGCTTTTTGAAAGCTTGCTAAAAATTTCACTCCAAGAGGCTCTAGTAATTGACTTGCCCACGCTCCTGCTGTCACGATTGTTGTACTTGCTAGAAGGGTTTGTCCATTTACAGCAACGCCCGTTACTTGATTATTTTCATAAAGTAGTTCTGCGTTTCCTTCTATTATTTTTGCACCGTTTTTCTTCGCTGCATTCACAAGTGCGTTTCGAAGAGCTCTTCCGTTGACGCGAGCGGCTCCACTAATATGAACTGAACTGTATTCTTCCGAAAGAGCCGGAAACAAAGCCTGTGTTTCTTTAGCGGATAAACGTGTAATCTCGCCTATTTCGGGCGCTTCTTCCCGACGCTTATATGCTCGTTCTTCCATTTTTTTAAGCTTTTGTTCATCAGTATGTAAGCTAATTGCTCCTACTCGCTTATATCCCGTATCCGTTTCTCCATCTTCTTCTAATTGCTGAATTAATGTTTGATAGTACTTGGCGCCGCCTTTTGCTAAGCGGTACCATGCTTTATTTCGACGCTGCGAAAGCCATGGACAAACAATTCCTGCTGCTGCATCAGTAGCTTGACCAGCATCCTGGCGATCTATCAATGTCACATCTGCTCCTGCTTTTGCTAAATGATATGCTGTAGAAGCTCCAAGTATCCCAGCTCCAACTACGATGTATGTTTTCATACCAAAACACCCTTTTCTTTCTTCTAGTATTCTCATGCTATATGTATGCAATTTTAGCATAGCAAAAAAAGAAGTCCCATACTAGGCGAAGCTATTTTGAGCTTACTTTTACGTCTTGCTGACTTTGACATATAGCTCCTTTCATCTTGTAAACAAAAGTGTTAGAAGTTCTTTTACGGAGATTATAGCAGGGTGAAGACAGTCATAAATAGTGGTAGTATGTCTTTACCGCTGCTGCTTACGGCTTTTCTATTATAGTTTCTGAATAAAAGCGGAGAGAATAAAATTTCTATAATATGTAAATAAAAAGAAATAACCATTATTTTAAGGAGAGCGTATGCAATCTTCATTTGTATTATTTTTCATCATTCTTGGTTTACTATTTGGCAAGTGGCGAAGGTATCAAGAATACTATCCTACTTTGCTGTTTTGGGTCACGGGGAATTTGCTTTATGAAGTGCTGCTGTTTCATCACCGCGTATGGGTATTTCACCCTGTTGGTATTGATCACCTTTTTCTACCCGATCACCTAATGGTTTCCCTTGGAATAACCTTAATTATTTATCCGTTTGTTATACCGGTTTTTTTAGGAAGGCTGCCGCTGCATGTAAGCGGCCGGCTGTGGTGGATTCTTTTGTGGGCGCTTTTATTTACTGTGATTGAGTTCATTGCTTATGTTAATCACAGTATCACTCATCATTATGGATGGTCGCTGCTGTGTTCTTTTCTCTTCAATATTGTCACGTTCTCACTTTTAGTCATTCATCAGAAGACAGCACTGGCTGCTTGGATTCTATCTGGAAGCTTCATAGCTTTCTTATTTATTTTTTTTGATATTCCTATGCCTTAACTTTTCGTTGACTAGACAGCGGAAAAAGAAATATAATAGGAATTACATTTAAATATAATTTTCCTCTCTGAGAATAGAGGTGCATGAAATCAAGAGTCACTTATTGGAGACTAATGGAGTCTGTGAAGATAAGTAAAAGGGATTTCGTGCCGAAGTATATAAACATCCATTGTGTTCATATACTGGTTCAGTATTGAATAAATGCTGAGCTGTCACAAACCATTTGGTTTGTGGAGAGCTATTGAAGAGATGTTGATGCCTAGAATGTAATAATACTTTATTATTATGAAACCAAGACGCGTGAACATCACTTCACGGGTCTTTTTTGTGTTTTTCTACTGACCATCAAAGTTCAAAGTTATAGTTGAATGATTTAAATGGAGGGATACGGATTATGTACTTACATGGAACGAGTAAAATTAACAGCAGCAATCATTTAGAAATTGGGCAGTGCGATACGGTCGAACTGAAAAAACAATACGGCACTCCTCTATACATCTACGATCAAGAATTAATTGAGACGAAATGCAAGGCCTTCCATTCAGCCTTTCAAAGAAGCGGATTTTCATATCAAATCGCCTATGCAGGGAAAGCGTTTCTTTGTATGGAAATGGCTAGCCTTTTAACGAAGCTTGATATGTCATTAGATGTGGTCTCAGGAGGCGAATTATTTACAGCTCTTGAAGCTGGATATCCAGCTGAACGCATTCATTTTCATGGAAATAACAAAACGATTGAAGAAATTGAAATGGCTCTTGATGCGAATATTGGCTGTTTTGTTGTTGATAACTTTACCGAACTTGAAGTTTTGCATGCCTTAGCAGCTGAGCGCAAACAGAAAGCATCTATTCTTCTGCGTGTTACTCCAGGGATTGAAGCCCACACACATGAGTATATTATGACCGGACAGGAAGACTCCAAGTTTGGATTTGGTCTTTCCAATGACCAGGCTATGAAAGCGGTAAGTTCTGCGTTAGAAAAACCTTACTACGATCTTTTAGGCATTCATTGTCATATTGGTTCGCAAATTTTTGAAGTAGATGGTTTTTCTCGCGCCATTGATATTTTAACTGATTTCTTATTCAGTATTCGTGATAAAATGGAGTTTGAAGTAAAAGTTTTAAACGTAGGTGGTGGTTTTGGTATTCGTTATACCGAAAGCGACTCTCCTCTTCCAGTTGAGTATTATGTAGATGCACTGACAGAAAAGCTAAGCCGTACGTTAACTGAACAGAATTATACCCTTCCAGAAGTCTGGATTGAGCCTGGAAGAAGCATCGTAGGAGAAGCGGGTACAACGCTTTATACAATTGGCTCAACGAAGGAGATTCCGGGTGTACGCAAATACGTAGGAATTGACGGCGGTATGACCGATAATATCCGCCCTGCCCTTTATGATGCAAAACATGAAGCTGTCTTGGCTAATAGAGTGACGGATAAAAAAGATGAAACAGTATCAATTGCGGGGAAATGCTGTGAATCAGGAGATATGCTTATTTGGGATATCGATTTACCGCGCGTTAATCAAGGAGATTTATTAGCAGTGTCCTCTACAGGTGCCTACAACTATTCAATGGCTAGCAATTACAACCGTATTCCGCGCCCTGCTGTTGTATTTGTGAAAAATGGAGAAGCTCGTCTTGCTGTAGAGCGAGAAACATACGAAGATTTGGTGCGTAAAGATGTAAAGCCAGTCGTTACTACGTATGCAATGAGCAAATGATAGCCGTTCTTGCGTAGTAAAGAAGCTATTGTTGTTTGGAGGAAATCTAACTATGGTTTTAAGTGTATTTAAAACGTACAGATCATCGCTTATTCTGCTTCTCGCTATTTTAATTGGCGGGATAGCAGGATATGCTATCGGGCCCGATGTGGCAGTCGTAAAGCCCTTTGGTGATTTGTTTCTTAATTTAATGTTCATGATTATCGTTCCCCTTGTCTTTTTTAGTGTGGCTTCGGCAATTGCAAACATGAACGAAATGAAACGTCTTGGTAAAATTATGCTAGGTATCGCCGTTGTGTTTGTCGCCACTGCTGCTGTTTCAGCCGTTTTAGGCTTTTTAGGCGCATCACTTTACAATCCGCTACATAATGTAGATACTTCTGCCATTAAAGAATTGATGGGTGACAGTGAAAATACAGCTGAAAAAATGACGCTTTTAACTCAGCTTGTTGGTACATTTACTGTACCTGATTTTGTTCAGTTATTTTCGAAAGAGCATATTTTACAATTAATTGTCTTTGCCGTTATTTTCGGTATTGCTACAACAATGGCTGGTGAAAAAGGACAGCCTATGGCGAAATTTCTGACTTCGGGTCAAGAAGTATCGATGAAGGTTGTTAAAATTGTGATGTACTATGCCCCCATTGGTTTAGGATGCTATTTTGCTACTGTAGTAGGAGAACTTGGACCAAAGATCTTACAAGGGTACGCTAGAGCATTTATTCTTTATTTATTAATTGCAATCGTTTACTATTTCGGTTTCTTTACGCTATACGCATGGATTGCTGGCGGTAAAGCAGGAATTAAGCTGTTTTGGAAAAATGCAGCTGCTCCTTCTATCACCGCTATTGCTACCTGTTCTTCTGCTGCATCTATTCCAGTCAATTTAGATGCAACAAAGAAAATGGGTGTGCCGCTGGATATTGCTGAAACGGTGATTCCACTAGGAGCAAACACCCATAAAGATGGTTCTGTTATCGGTGGTATTCTAAAAATTGTTTTCTTATTCAGTTTGTTTGGCAAAGATATGACGTCTGCTATGAGTATTTTGAGCATATTAGGCGTAGCCTTTTTAGTTGGAGCCGTAATGGGAGCAATTCCTGGAGGCGGTATGATTGGCGAAATGTTAATCATTACAATTTATGGATTTTCCCCAGAAGTTCTGCCCATAATTGCGGTCATTTCCACAATTATTGACGCCCCTGCTACGCTTTTAAACAGTACGGGAAATACAGTAACAGCGATGCTTGTTACAAGGTTTACAGAAGGAAAAGACTGGATTAACAAAATTATCACCACCGATAAAGTCGCCTAGCAAAAAAGCAAAGGGAACAGTCTTAGTGACTCTCCCTTTGCTTTTTTCGTGTGCAGTAATATCGGTAGCGGTGTATAAAGTCTGTAAATACGCACATTCTATAGGTATGTTTCATAACCGGACTGGAGGTGTCGTCTAATGAGTAACGCTGCAGGAGGTTCAAAGAAAAATCAACCGAATGATGCGAATCACGTAAGCGCAGAAACAAAGGCTCATCAAAAACGTCTTACTGAGCAAAACAAACAAGAGCATCAAGCTGAAGAACGAAAATAAAATGACGTTAAAGAGCGCAGCGCCTGCGTTCTTTAACGTCATTTTATTTTCAGAGAGAACTTCATACCCCCGCTCGTTATGGGGCTATCGTACAACCTCCTTTCGAACTTTTACATATTCTATTAATAGGTTTGTAAAAGGAGGAATGATATGATGTTTTCTTGGCTAGAGATTACAGCCGCAGCCTTTGGACTTTCAGTTATTTTAATAAGTTTTGCATTTTTGCCCGAACGTACAGGCAAAAATCTTTATATTCCTCATCAGCTAGTAGCGAAATCCATGTTTCTCTACAAAAAGATTATTCGTTTTATAAATCAATTTCGACAGAAACTTTAGTTCATTTCCTTTCCCTGTTTTTATTCATTGGATATATCCTCCCCCTTTTTAATCAGCGCATTTACAGTAAATAATTTAATGGTTAAAATAAAGAGTAAAGAAAAAGGATAAGCAGTTTGCAGAAATGGAGTTTCACATGGAAATCAGAGACTTAGAATACTTTATAGAGGTAGCGAACCATAAAAATTTTACAAAGGCAGCGCTGCAAGTTCATTTGTCACAAACGGCTTTAAGTAAAGCCGTCAAAAAAGTAGAAAATGAACTAGGATTTGAGCTTCTTGATCGCTCAACAAGAGAATTAAAGCTAACTGATGCAGGAGAAGTCGTGTATCATCAGGCAACTAAAGCTCTGTCGGTGTTAAAAGACATGCCTCACTTGTTGGGAGATTTAATGAACTTGCAAACAGGGCAAATCAAGATGGGCGTCCCTCCGCTCATCGGGACCTTGTTTTTCCCGAAGATTGCAAAAGCATTTAATGAACGATACCCTAAAGTATCTCTAGAGCTTATTGAATTTGGAGCAAAAAAAATTGAAGCACTTGTGGAAGAGGCTGGTGTAGATATAGGGATTGTTATGCTTCCTCTCACAAGCGGTCATGATGAACATTTTCACGTATACCCGTTCGTTAAGGAGAGATTCCTTTTATACGCGCATAAAAACCATCCTTTAGCGAAACGTTCTTCCGTCTGGATGAAAGAATTGGAGCATGAAAAATTCATTATGTTCAGTGAAGAATTTACGCTGCACGACCGGTTAATTCAAGATGCTTTAAAATCAGGCTTTGTGCCTTCTATAGCGTATAAAAGTTCTCAATGGGATTTAATTATTGAATTAACAGCAGCAGAACTAGGTATTGCTATTTTACCCGAATCGCTTTATGCCAAAGTGAAAGATCCCAATATTACTACCGTACCTATTGCAGATCCTGAAATGATGTGGGAACTTGGAATTATTCTGTTAAAAGAACGCTACAGTTCATTCGCTGTACGAGAATTGATTAATTTTTTAACCGAAAAACAAATGACAGATAAATTGGGGCCCATTTAAAAAGAGTCTGGAACAAAAGTATGTTAGTTGAAGGACAATCCGAACGAGTTTGGTTGAGAATCCAACTCGTTCGGATTTTTTCGTGGGGACGCTGAACGTAGGTTTCATGTATGTATTTGCTTCTAGCTGTTGATTGGAAGGCAAAGCGGAGACTCATGCTGGAAAAGCGGAATAGATGAGCCTCCCCGAAAGCGTAGTCTTACACGGAAATCAACAGCGCTGTGACAAGTAGTCCAGCGCATGGATCCCATTTGTTCATCTTTAGATTGGATGGATTTAGTTATGTCTCCGTCTCTTTTTATGTGTAATACAAATTTTATCATTCAACAATCCCTACAATGAATCCATCATAGCCTTTGCTTCCAACGGTTTGTATAGCCGTGGCGCTGATTCGTTTTTCTTGAGCCAGAGCATTCATAAATTGGCGAATTCCCTTTACATTTTCATCTTCACTTTCTGAGTTCACCACATGCCCTTGACGAACAACATTATCACAAATAATCGTACTTCCTCTTTTCGATAATTCTAGAGCCCACTTTAAGTAATTTGGGTTATTCGGCTTGTCAGCATCAATAAAGATAAGGTCAAACGGCTCTGTTCCCCTATCCTTTAATACAGCTAATGTATCAAGCCCGGGGCCGACAATGACTTCTACTAAGTGGCTTACTCCCGCTCTTTTTAAATTAGCTCTTGCTACTTCTGCATGCTGAGCGTTTAATTCGAGCGTAATCAGATGTCCGTCTTTCGGAAGAGCTCTGGCTAGCCAAATCGTGCTGTACCCTCCAAGAGTACCAATTTCCAAAATACGTTTAGCTCCTTTTAAAGAAGCTAACAAATGCAGAAACTTTCCTTGACTAGGCGATACGTCGATGGCAGGTAATCCAGCCTCTTGATTCGCCTTCAATACCTCATCAAGAATAGGGTCAGGTTCTATGAGCTTATCATTCATATAAAGATCCACTTCATTCCAAATTTCATATATAGACATTTTCATACTCCTCCACATAAGTGATAAAAGCTTTATTATTATTTCAAAGATAAGAATATGTTTTTCTCATATTCAGCTTGTTGCCGTAATCGTTCGTATTATGAATGTGTTCTAGCTCTCTAATAAACTATCCTGCTCGCTCTTAAAAAGAATTGTTATATGTCCATAAAAAAAGACCTTCAGAGAGGTCTTTTTTATCTTTAAATAATCGTAGCTCAATCAGTAGAAAATAGCCGGTACCTTTCTACCGGCTATTTTCTAGAAGACATCTTATTATCCGTTATGACTGGACTTAAATACTATCGGTGTACGTTCTGTTTCTATTTTCCAAATCATGTGATGATATCCCTTGCTCCAGTAATCTTTTACTAAATAATGTGGTTCGCCAAATGTTTTTTTCCATACTTTCTGAGCATTCTTGTATCCGCTATCCAAACAGATTTTTTTAATTTCTCTGCTTTGAAGCGTAAGCAGCATAATATGTACAAGCAGTGTTCCTACACCTTTTCTTTGGTACTTTGGATGAACAAAAACTGTGCCGATTTCAATCCATCCTTGTAGCTCTCCTTTTGTACATGCCATAATTAATTCACTAGCAGGACCATATTCAATACAGCCAATAATCTTATTGGTGCACGTATCTATTCCGAGCCAAAAGAATCGATGTTTTCCACCGCTATCAAGGTCACTTTTTAAATATTGTTCTTTGCTTTCAATTTCTATTTGTATATCGCTCACCATGTCAGATAAACCCTCTTTCTGAAAGGTATCTGTGATTACTTCATTAAAAAGCTCGTGAAGTTCTGCGCGGTCCTCTATTTTTGGTCTTCTTATTTCAATATGATGCAATGTTCATTCCTCCTTGTTATTTCACGGCAGAATATGAAGCTTTACCATTATTATTTATCCATATATGTTGATAATCCTTTTCTCTTTCTACAGTTTTTCCAATAAAAAAGCACGAGAAACTTTGAGTTCTCGTACTCTTTTATAATATGGATTCTGCTTTTCTATTGGGAACTGTTAATACGGATTCACAAAGCTCTGTATTTTACATACGAATTCAGAAAGATTTTCCTTTATTTCTTTATCCTCTGTTTTCTCTACTTGCTCTTGTATAGCGTCAATCATTAAACGTGCTTTTTTAGGATCTATAGACGCCTGTTGGCTGCTATTATTTGATAAACTCTTCAAAATTTGATTAGTCATTTTGTTTTTATCATGAATATAAAATAACATTTGAGGAACTTGATTAATTAACAAATTTACGTATCTACGAAACTCCTCTATCTCATATAATTCTCTTGAATTACCTTTAAAGCCATCAACCGAAAGCATAAGACTTTGATAGCCTTTGTCACTGCGTTGATTAAGTGCTTTAATCACTTTCAAAAATCGATCGAACTTTAGATAGCGTATTTCGTCTTTCCTTAATTCTAAAAATTCAATTTCTCCTTTTTCCAAAAAGGGATCCTTGATAAGACTATTATCATTCATATACATTCTCTCCCTACTAATTTATTAGTTGCAGAGCTTGTTTTGAATTCATTTGTCTATCGTTTTAGTAATTGTTTACCTCTTTTAGGGCCATTTTAAAACCTTTATTTGTAAAACGCTTACATAAATGTTCTCAATTGCCTATCGCGTTGAGGTCACCCTGCTTATTATCTGATAAATAACGAATGAAAAAGAGCTCCTTTACAGAAGCTCTTTTTAAAAAAATTATAGGGATACTGATAACTTTATATCTTATTTGTCTCTTTTAATATCGCTAATAAGTATTCCCATGTCTTAATAGTAGACGGAATGCTCAGGTGCTCATCAGGCGTATGAACGTCGTACATATCGGGTCCGAGCGAAATGGCGTCTAATCCAGGGATTTTTTCTAGGAAAATACCGCATTCAATTCCAGCATGGATAGCGATGATCTCCGCCTCTTCTCCATACTTTTCTTTGTAAACCTTTTTACATAATTCACGAATTTTTGAATCTCCATTGTACGCCCATTCAGGATAATTACCTTTTGTTTCAACTGTTCCTCCGACTACCTGAGCAAGTATGCGCACTTGGCTTACTATTTTTTCTTTTAAGCTTTTTACTGAGCTGCGAATTTCATTTTGAAAAACAACCTCAGATTCTGTTGTCGTGATCACACCTAAGTTGGTAGAAGATTCTACCAATCCTTCAATATTCATACTCATGCTTTGAACGCCGTTTGGTGTTAGCATAATAGCTTGTACAATTCGTTCTGTCGTTTCCTTTGTAAAACATTTCTCAACAGAAGAAGATTTGTTTATTTTTACATATACGCTCGGATCAGCCGCTTGTAATTCATTTTTTACTATTTCGTTCCACTCACGAACCTTATTTTCTAGCTTTCCTACCTCAGAAGGCTCAACTGATAGAATTGCTTCTGATTCACGGGGAATCGCATTTGATTTTAATCCGCCGCTAATGCTGCTTAAAGAATAGGGAAGTTCTTGCTGTAAATCATATAAAACTCTCCCTAGCAGTTTATTAGCATTTCCTCTTTCTTTATCAATTTCCATTCCAGAATGTCCGCCACGCAACCCACTGATGCTTAAGCTATATGTTTCTGAGTTATTGGAAGACGATTCCCAATTTACAGGAATGCGAAGCACGCCTTTTACCCCGCCCGCGCTGCTGACGAGCAGCTTTCCGTCCTCTTCTGTATCAAGGTTAATGAAGATTTCCCCTTCAAAATAAGCTGGATTTACAGCAATGGCTCCACCCATAGTCGTTTCTTCCTCAGTAGTAATGACTACTTCAAGAGAGGGGTGAGCTATATCATGAGCATCTAATAAAGCTAGTGCATATGCAACCGCAATCCCGTTGTCAGCTCCTAGCGTAGTACCATTTGCGTAAAGCATCTCTTCCACAATTCGCAGTTGAAGCGGATCTTTTTCGAAATCATGGACAGTTCCTTTATTTAACTCGCATACCATGTCCATATGTCCTTGCAAAATGATAGCTGGAGCATCTTCATATCCTTTAGTTGCCGGCTTTTTAATAATTACATTTAAAGCCTCGTCTTGTATAACTTCAAGGCTTCTTTCTTTTGCAAAAGAAACTAAATAGTCACTAATTTTCTTTTCATTTCCAGATTCTCTAGGAATAGCTGAAATTTCGTTAAAAAAATAAAAAACCGGATGTTTAATTAATTCATTTACTGTTTGCACCATATGTATCATCCTTTCTAATCTGTAGGCTTTTTTTATGTATAGCCTAGTTATATATATTTTAACGTTGATTAACTCGATAGAATAGATATAACATAAAAAAGCATAAATGAGCTCATTAGACTCCTTTATGCTTTTAATGACTTATTCTATTTTTTATTGAGCTGTATATCCGCCGTCCATTACTACCGCTTGACCAGTTACACCTTTTGCTTTATCACTCGCTAAGAAAATAGCATAGTCAGCAATTTCGCTCACGTCTAGTAATCTTTTTTGAGGGACTAAAGGATAAATAACTTCTTCAAGCACACTCTCTAATGGTACATTTCTTGTTTTAGCTAAACCATCTAACTGACCTCTCACTAGTGGTGTATCCACATAGCCAGGACAAAGTGCATTCACCGTAATACCGTGTGCTGCGCCTTCAAGAGCAGCTACTTTTGTTAGCCCAATTACACCGTGTTTAGCACTGTTATAAGCTGCTTTGCCCGCAAAACCGATTAAACCGTTGATAGAAGAAACGTTAATAATACGTCCGAACCCTTGTTTTTTCATAATCGGAAACGCGTGCTTAATCGCCATAAATGGAGCTGTTAGCATAATTTTGATCATTAACTCATATTTTTCAGTTGGAAACTCTTCGATTGGAGAAACATGCTGCAAGCCAGCGTTATTAATGAACGTATGAACCGCTCCAAAATGCGCGTTTGCTGTTTCAATTAAATGTTTGATTTCTTCTTCTTTTGTTACATCCGCTTTGACCCCAAGCGCTTCGAATCCAGCTTCACGAAGATTTTGCGCTGCAGCTTCTACGGCAGTTTGATCAATATCAGATAACACAATTTTTCCGCCGTTTTCAGCGAATCGTTTACCTATTTCAAATCCAATTCCTCTTGCTGCTCCTGTGATTACAATTACTTGATTTTCAACCATCTGTATTCTCCTCCTGTTTTTAAATAATACCGGCTGCCGCTAATGCGACTCCTGCAAATAAAGCGATTGTCGGGATGATAAATGCAACAACAAATACGTCTTCATACGTTTCTTTATGCCGAAGACCAGTTACGGCTAATAGTGTTAACAGCGCACCGTTATGCGGTAAAATAGATGCACCTGACGCAACGCTTGCAATGCGGTGAAGAGCATCGGCACTTAAATTCGTCGTTTGAGACAAGTGATACCACGTATCTCCTAATGCTTGAAGCGCAATACCCATACCACCGGATGCTGAACCCGTGATCATCGCTAGCACTTGAACGCTTAACGCTTCTGAAACGAGCGGATTACTCGAAATGTTTAGCAACACGTGCGTGACATCTTTAAACTCTGGAACTGCTGTAATAACGGAGCCGAAACCAACTGCTGCACTCGTGTTAATAACAGCCATTACGGATCCTTTTGCTCCTTCATTTATAGAAGAAATAAACGTCTTATAGTGTTTGAAATTAATAAGTAAAATAGAAAAAATACCAATTAATAACGAAACGATAGGCTCCCATTTTAAAACGTTTAATGTCACGACAACGATAATCAGCGGTAAAATAGCTAATATCACATTCATCGAGTCCTGCTCTTCATTTGCGGCAACCGATAATTCATTAGGCTCGGTAAATCTTTGATTTTTAGCTTTTAATTTTTTATCGCGATAAGCTAACCATAAATAGCCTCCCACTGCCATAATAAGGCCTGAGACAATTCCAATAATCGAACCGGACATTGCATTGGTTTTAAATGTAGCAGTCGGAATCAGATTTTGAATTTGAGGCGTACCTGGAATCGCTGTCATTGTAAATGTAAATGCTCCGAGTGCAATGGTTGCTGGCAGTAAATTTCGCGATACGTTAGCTTCTCGAAATAGCGCGATTGCTAAGGGATAAATCGCAAAGACAACAACGAATAGACTCACTCCGCCGTATGTCAAAATGGCTGAAGCAATCAGCACTCCTAAAATGGCTCTTTTACTTCCAAACAATTTAGCAATGCGCTGCGCCAACGACTTAGCTGCGCCTGTATCTTCCATTAGCTTTCCAAAGACGGCTCCTAATAAAAAGATGGGGAACCATTTTGCAGCGAAATCTACAAAGCCTCCCATATACACATCTGTATAAGTAGGAAGTGCTTTTAAACCGCTAAAATAAGCAACAAGCGTAGCTACAACAGGCGCTACCCAGATAATAGACCAGCCTAGATAAGCAAAAAACATCAACAATAACAATCCTACAATAATAACCACACGGTAACCTCCTTTCCTTTTAGTACATATACATAATGGATTATTTCACAACACAACAAGTTTACACCCGTTAGTTTTATAAGTAAAATGAATAAAAGGAATCAAAACTATGAATAAAAGTCTTAGTTTATTTAAAAATTCACACTCGATTATTTTTCCCCTATAATTTTACTTTGAATAGAAGCTATAAAATATACTTCCTTCTTTTTTCCTTGTACAAGCTACTTTTTTTCTGTCACATCCCGCTTTCTTCCTTTATTTTCTTTTCTTTTATAAGTTTTTCCGAACATATAGATGGGTATTTGAATGTTATGACACAGAAAAAGAGGCGATCTTATGCTACACTTCATAACAGACTTACTGAAACAATTTGGAATTTGGGGACTTTTAAGCGGACTGGCCATCGAGGCTTCCTCCCTGCCGTTTCCTGGTTCTCTTCTCACCCTTACCTACGGATACTTATTAAACATGCACATAGTGAAATTATTATTAATCGCTCTTGCAGGAAGCGCCGTTTATACAGCTTTTAGCTTTATACCGTATGGGATAGGCTATAAATTAGAAGATAAGGTAAAGAAAAAATTATCAAAGAAGAAAAAAGCGTTTGAGAAATCACAAAAATGGTTTAAAAAATGCGGATTATGGAGTATTGCCATTGCTCGTCCTTTAGGTCTCGGCAACTACATTTCCTACCTTTCAGGGCTATCTAAAGTGAAACCTATGCCGTTTGCTCTGCTCACATTCCTTGGTATCTTTCCTTTGAATATCGCCATGCTTTGGCTAGGACAAATCGGAAACTTTAAGTCCATTCAATCTTTTATCTCAGATGCACAAACGTATATTCTAATTGCAGCGGTAGTGGCTGTATGCGGATTTTTAATTTATAAGTTTTATTTTAAAAAGAGCAGCTGCAGCGAACAGTCTAGTTCAACGTAAGAGTATTAAAAAAGACCCTTCGGGGTCTTTTTTTATCAGATAGAAATAACACCTAAAATTAATGCAGCTATTGTCATCACTGCCGTAGTTCCTAGCGCCCACTTAATTAAAAAGCGTTGCAAATCACTAAATTCAATTCCTACCATTCCAATTAATAAGTGAGCTGCTGCTACCAAGGGACTTATCACGTGAACAGGTTGTCCTAAGATAGCAGCTCTTCCAATTTCAGCTGCGCTAATGCCATAACTTTCAGCAGCTTGAGCAATAATTGGCAATACGCCAAAATAAAAGGCATTATTAGACATAAAAAATGTAAAAGGAGCACTTAAAAATGCTACTACAACTGGCAAAAAAGGACCCATTGCATCTGGGATTATTCCTACAAGTGTATTTGCCATAGCATCAATCATCTTTGTTCCAGACATAATTCCTGTAAAAATACCTGCTGCAATAACAATTGAAACGACGGCTACCGCATTATTTGCATGAGATGAAATTCGCTGCTGTTGATCTTTGATGTTTGGATAATTTATTAATAATGCAATAGCAAACGCTACCATGAACAAAAGCATCAACGACATAAAGTCCATAATTAAGCACACCATAAGACTAACGGTAAGGAGAAAATTAAACCATACTAACTTAGGACGTCGATAGTCTAAATGTTGCGCTGTTCCCTCTAATTCATCTGCGTGTGCGATTTCATTTGCAGAATGTTTAATATTGATAACTCCTAACCTTTTTCTTTCCCTTCTTCCAAGGACAACAGAAACAAATAGCACCCATAGAAGTCCAAAACCCATTACAGGTATTAAAGGCAAAAACAACTGAGACGAATCTAAATTTAATGAACTCATAGCCATAGCAGAAGCACCTCCCCACGGAGTCATATTCATAACTCCCATAGATAGCATCGCAATTCCTGCTAGGATAAGCGGATTCATTTCTAGCCGTTTATATAATGGAAGCAAAGAAGAGACCGTTATCATATAGGTAGTAGTTCCATCGCCATCTAAAGCAACCATCATTGAAAGAACAGCAGTTCCGACGACGATTTTTAGAGGATCTCCTTTTACAACCTTTAAAATGAATGAAACGAGAGGGTCAAACAATCCTGAATCAATCATTAATCCAAAATATAAAATAGCAAATAAAATCATAATAGCTGTAGGAGCAATATCTTTTACACCCTCTAGCATCATAGGTCCCATTCCGCTAGCAAAACCCCCTATTAAACCAAATATAATTGGAATAATGATAAGAGCAACCATTGGGGTAAGTCGCTTTGACATAATTAAATACATGAATACTGCAACCATTAAAAATCCTAATAAAGAAAGCACAGATATTTTTCCTCCTTTTTGATAACGGTTTCATTTTTGTTTGCTACACGTTACTAAAAAGGTATCACTTGTTAAAGCAGGTTCATAGATAACCAACATAAGTTTAATATCTTTTATAAAAGTAATTTTTTTCATTTTTTTCATGCATCATTTCTACATAAAAACGAGATAGCGGACAAAGAACCGCTATCCCGTTTTTATGTAGAATTAGTTACTCGGTATTTCCGCTCAGGCCTCCCTACACTTCCATACACTATTTCCACCTGCATTTCTTTACAAGATACTAAATACTCTAAATATCTTCTCATTGTTGAATAACTGATACCTACTAGTTGAGCAAACTCATCTACATTCAAGCTCTGCTGAACTTCGCGAACTTTATCTCTTACTAAACGAAGAGTATGTTTATCAATCCCCTTAGGAAGTTCTGTTACTGCAGCTGCTGATTGAGTGTGGCGGTTATGACGTATTCTAAATAAATGGTCTATTTTATCTTGGTTAATCATTTTATTTTCGGTTAATTCTATTCTCGTAGACTGATAATGTTTTAAAGTAGATAAAAATTTATCAATAATTACAGGTTTCACCAAATAACCAAATGCTCCTCCTCTTATTGCTTCCCCTACTGTTTCAACATCATTGGCTGCCGTTATTAAAATAATATCGATTCCTCGATACTTCTTTCTGATTTCCCATAGCAGCTCCACTCCGTTGATATCTGGTAAAAAGACGTCTAATAAAATTAATTGCGGCGTAAATATTGTTAGCAGTTCTAAAGCCTGTTCTCCAGATCCTGCTGTCGCAACAACAGTGAAATGCTCTAGTTTCTTAGTAAACTGTTCATAAATTTGTGCAGCTGTAGAATCATCTTCTATAATCATGACATTAATTTGATTTTCAGTCATATCGATTCTTCCTTTTCATTATTTAATAGCTTTGGGATAACTAATGTGAATCTTGCTCCTTGTAACATACTTTTGCTTATGTATAGTTCACCTTTAAGCAGCTCTACAGATCTTTTAACAATAGTCAATCCAATTCCGTGATTTTCACCTTTTTTCGTTGTGTAACCATCTATAAAAATCATATTTTCTACTTCTTTTGATATCCCTGGTCCATTATCTTCAACTTCAAAAATCAGGTCATTTCCTACATCTGTAAAAGATACCAGCACGTTCCCTTTATGTTCTCGCACAGCCTCGAGCGCATTATCGATTAAATTCCCCAAGATAGAAACAACGTTTTTTGCGTCTTCGATATCTAAAGTACTTGTTAAGTTACTATCTTGGTCAATTTCTAAAGTAACGTCTAATTCTTTCGAACGATTGATCTTTCCAAGTAAGCATGCCGCAATCAAAGGATCCTTTACAGAAGACATTAAAAAAGAAATAATATCTTGGCGTTCCTTTACCTCTGATGAAATCATTTGCATGACATGCTCATACTTCTTTAACTTTAACAATCCATAAATGACGTTCAGCTTATTTAAAAATTCGTGATTTTGAGCACGTAAATTATCAGAAAACATTTTAATTTTAGAAATCTCTTCTGTCAACTCTTCAATTTGAGATAAAGTTCTTATAGTAAGGACGATACCCTGCACTTCTTTTTTTCTTATAATAGGAGATAAATCTAAAATATACTGCTGACCATCTAGTACAAGGGACTGGTTAGAATACACTCGCTGCTTTTCTACCGCTTGATCAATTAGCTGTCCTAAACGGGCGTTCTTTATCTCTCCTCCTATTTGAAGATGACCAAATAGTTCTCTGGCCCTTCTGTTCATCGACGTTACATATTTTTTGACATTTACAGTAACAGTAGCATCTTGAATAGATTCAAGGGTAGCCTCTTTTTCTTTAAAAAGAAAGGAAATCTCCTCCGGTTCCAGTCCAAATATTAGTCTTTTTACCCGCCTTGCAATGAAAAAAGCTCCAAATGCTCCAATAAGAAAAGGAATACAGGACAATTTAATAATTTTTATTCTATAATCATTAATCTGTTTTTCTATATTGCTTACAAGAAACCCTACTGACGAAACGCCTATTACGTTTCCTCGGCTATCCCATATGGGAGTCTTGGCTTTAATTGCAAATCCTGAAATTCCTTTTCCTTTATAAATAATGGATTGATGCTCCTTTAAAGAAGCTTCGTTGCTTGTTTTGGTATGTTTTCCAATATAGCTACTATTGGGATGAGAATAGCGGATTCCTTTATCATTAGCGATGGTGACGTAATCTGCTCCAGTGGTTTTTCTTATTTTTTCTGCAATAGGTTGGATGTGCTCAGAAGGATTTTTATTCCTAAAAGCTTTTACAATCGTTTTGTCTTCAGAAGCTAATTTTGCTACTGTCATAGCTTGCTTACCTACATATTTTTCAACAATTTCATCTATCATTGCAGAAAATAAAATGCATACAAGGACGGTACTCACAAGAATAACTACCGTAATAAGTAATGTAATTTGGGCAAGTAAGCTAGGTCTTATATTCGCATTGGGAAAACGCATACATTCCTCCTTTTAATGAAATGAAATTTCGGCTGTTGTTTCAAGTGTAGCATAAAAGAAAAAAAGTTTAGCACCCAACTTCAAATGTTTATAAATAGACGTCTAAAGGGAAAAATAAATCGAATAAACGCTTGACTTAAAGTATACTTTAACAATTATAATCAATTGGAAAACATCGAAAACGGAGGAATCAACATGAAATATACAGTAATCACTGGCGCAAGTTCAGGAATTGGATATGAAACAGCTTTAGCTTTCGCAACGCGCGGAAAAAACCTTATATTAGCTGCACGTAGAGAGGACAAGCTGGATGAATTAAAAGGAAAGATTGAAGAACTGAACCAAGATGTAAATGTTATTGTCCAGTCGGTTGATTTATCCGTGGCAGAAAATGCTCATACGTTTTATGAGTCACTCAAAGAGTATGAATTAGAAACTTGGATTAACAATGCTGGATTCGGAAACTTTGCTTCTGTCGGTGAACAAAAATTAACTAAAATTGAAACAATGCTTCATTTAAATATCGAAGCCTTAACCATTCTTTCTTCTCTATTTGTAAGAGATTATGAAAACGTTGAAGGTACACAGCTTATTAATGTCTCTTCTGGAGGCGGCTACACCATTGTTGCTGATGCAGTCACTTATTGCGCAACAAAATTCTACGTAAGTGCATTTACAGAAGGTCTTTCTCAAGAATTAAAAGGAAGAGGAGCAAAAATGCAGGCTAAAGTTCTAGCTCCGGCGGCTACTGAAACAGAATTTGCACAGCGTTCGATGGATATGAGTGATTTTGAATACGAAGGACGAGTACCTAAGTTTCATACGTCAAAAGAAATGGCTGCTTTTATGCTGGACCTTTATGATAGCAATAAAACGGTAGGACTTGTAGATGGAGTGACTTACGAATTTCACTTAAAAGATCCTATCTATCCATACGCAGACAGAGCGACAAGCTCAGATTCTTAAACAAAAAACACCCTTCCAAGGGTGTTTTTTTATGGCCGTTTAAATGAGTAACTATCTTGTTTATGTAATGAAGATGCTTAAAGATAATCTTTTCATATTTATCTTTTCATATTTATCTTTCCACTCTTTACTTCCTAATTTTTGTTTTGCTTTTTGTACATACTAACCGAACGGAGGTGACGAAAATGGGTACAAAAAAATCTGCTAACCGTGGTCAAGTGGCTCCTGGAGTTAACCCTCAAGGACACGGAAAAGATGTTGAATTTTCAACAGAACCAAAAAGTGAACTTGAAAACAAAGCGAAAAAATCAAATACAAAAATTTAATTAAAAAGGAGAAGATCACTCTTCTCCTCTCTTCCTTCTCTTAATTACTTTTTCGAAAAAGAAACTCCACAGATTGTTTACTCCTTTCTGCTTCTTATAAAACTGCATTAATAGTATAAAAAAGTATACTATACAACAAAAATGTGCGTACTTGTTAGGATGATTTATATGATTTATGATAAATTTGCAAACGGGTTTTATGACAAATTGTATGTTAACTAACTGTTAACTGTAAGTTATTCAGGGTATAGATTACTCTGAACAGTTCATCACTAAATATTTTTACAGAAAGGTTGTTTACACATGAACAATACAGATAAAAAACAAGAAATTTTAGACGCATTTAACTTTCGTCATGCTACAAAAGAGTTTGATCCAACAAAGAAAATTTCCGATGAAGATTTCCAATTCATTTTAGAAACAGGGCGCTTATCTCCAAGCTCAGTAGGTTATGAGCCGTGGAAGTTTTTAGTCGTTGAAAATAAAGATTTAAAAGAAAAATTAAAAGCTGTTTCTTGGGGAGCACAAGGTCAAATTCCTACAGCAAGTCATTTTGTTATTATTCTTTCTCGTACAGACGCAAGATATGACTCTGAATATGTGTTGAATCTTCAAAAAAACGTAAAAGAAATGCCGGATGATGTATTAGAGACATTAATGCCTCGTTATAAAGATTTCCAAGAAAATGATTTTCACTTGTTCGAAAGCAAGCGAGCGCTATTTGATTGGGCTAGCAAACAATCTTATATTGCACTAGCTAATATGATGACATCAGCTGCTCAAATTGGCATTGATTCTTGCCCAATTGAAGGGTTTAACTATGACCAAGTACATGAAATTCTAAAAGAAGAAGGATTACTAGAAGACGGCAAGTTTGATGTTTCCGTTATGGTTGCATTCGGCTACCGAATTCATGAACCTAAGCGCGGCAAGACAAGAAGAAGTATGGATCAAGTTGTACAGTGGATAAAATAATAACAAAAAAGAAGGGATGACAGCAATGTTATCCCTTCTTTTTTATATCTTTATATGCTGCTATAAAATCAGCAGGATCGGTGTGTATGGTATAAGCGAACATCCCTTGATTTGTATGTAAGTATAAAAAGCCGCTTTCTTTTGAGACGCATTTGTAAGAGATATCAAACACGCTGTTAACGTGGAAGCAATTTTTCTCTGTTTGAATACTATCAGCGTATAAGCATATGTCTTTTGAATGCTGAATCGTCACCTTTTGTGTTCGTTTCACTTTTCTTTCAATGTATGTATAAGGAATCATCGAAATAATGCTCATAGCGCAGCTCACCTTCCCCATGGATATTTGTCTTTGAAAAATCCAACATCTTATTAACAAAACTCTATCACTTACCAAAAAACAATTCCAGAAAGAGTATTTCTGGAATTGTTTTCAAGATTGCTGCTCTTTATTTTCTTCATCTTTGCAAAAGTCGATATTACTGTTTGTCATAGAGGCAATAGCAGGAGAACCATTTCCAAACGAAAAACAAGCTCCTACCGATTTTGTATTTGCTGTGTGGCTATTTTGTACAACACAGCCTACGCTTACATTCGAATTGTCTTTTAACCCGTTAGTCACGATATTCTCAATGTTAATAATACAGCCCATTTTAACACCTCTTTCGTTTCTATTAACGTATGTCATCTCTGTGTATATGTATAGGATGTTCGCCTATTAATGATAAGTTGTTTTCTGCAAAATAGAAAAAAAGAATCTTCGTGTACTCTTTAAGCAGAGAAGACACTAAAATGATGTCTTCTCCTTAAGTCAATTTAACTTTTTACGGCTTTTTCCCAGTCTGATGCAAATTTTTCAATTCCTTGCTCTGTTAACGGGTGTTTTACTAATTGTTCAATTACGGCATACGGAATGGTCGCAATATGAGCCCCAGCAAGAGCTACTCGTGTGACGTGATCTGGGTGTCTGACTGACGCTGCTATAATTTGTGAGTCAATGTGTTGAATTCGAAATAGCTCTGCAATTCGAGATACCAGATAAACCCCGTCTTCTGAAATATCGTCTAAGCGTCCTAAAAATGGCGATACGTATGTGGCACCGGCACGAGCTGCTAGAAGCGCTTGATTCACTGTGAAAATTAACGTTACGTTTGTTTTTACGCCTTTTTTAGCTAGATAACGGGTTGCTTCCAATCCAGCAATGGTCATAGGAAGTTTAATCGTTATATTTTTGTCTCCTCCGTTAATTTTGATAAGCTCTTCTGCTTGAGCAATCATGTCATCTGCTGTTACTGTGTCGGGCGTGACTTCTGCTGAAACGGATTCTACTTCCGGGACGGTTTTTAAAATTTCTTCGATGCGATCTTCAAACTTTACGCCTTCTTTAGCTACTAGCGAAGGGTTTGTAGTAACACCTGATAATACCCCAATTTTATATGCTTTTTTAATATCTTCCAGATTAGCTGTATCAATAAAAAATTTCATCATGTATTCCTCCACTCGTTATGGTAAAAACAGCTTTTCAGGGGCGTTTTTGCATGACCTTATGTTCAAATAGAATTGCCCTCTTCATATTGTCTTCATAAAATAAAATTTATTTCCTTTCAAATGCTGTATGTTTTTCTCCAAGTTTTCCCTTCCTTAAATTCATTGGAATAACTTTTATTTGCATGTATCATACTAATGATGTTGAAAAACCCCTCATATACTCCACTAAAAAACCTTCAGCACTTATGCTGAAGGTTGAGATTCATTCTATTCTTAATTTTTTAGTCCTCTATAGCGAGCTGTTTTTAGTTCTTGAACGTAAGGTTCAAAGTCCGGCATCTCTACAGATCTCGCCAATTCGATTGCCTTTTCAATATCGTATGGAATACGCACGAATTGAATAGAAAATGCTGAAGGGCTTTCGTCTTGATCCTTTCCTTCCAAGATAAGATAGGAAGCTTGTGGTAAATCAAGCGGGTTTCCTACACTTCCTACATTACATAGCGTTTTCCCTTTAATATGTTGAATAAATGCATTATGTACATCTCCGTAACAGATGACATCTGGCTCTCTTAATCCTTTTATATTTTCCGTATATTCCGTATTAGCAAATAGACTAAGGCGCTTTTCAAGTGAATCCCAGGGTTGAATTCGGTCATAAAGACTTCTAGGTGAAGCGTGAAACATTCTAATTAATTTTCCGCTCATCATAAACTCAACAGAAAAAGGAAGTTCCTTTAAGTATGCCTCTTGAGCTGAACTTAACTTCTTCTGATGCCATTTTAGCGCTTCAAATTCCGCAGGCTTTGTAATGAAGTCATCCCAGTTTCCCATTACTGTTACTTCGCACTTTTCTTTTATGATATCAATCGCTTTACTTGAATCCGGTCCTTTTCCTACTAAATCACCTAGACAAATGATGCGATGGATATCTCGTTGTTGTATGTCAGCTAAAACTGCTTCTAATGCAGGAAGATTTCCGTGGATATCTGAAATAACAGCAATTTTATCCATTGATTCCTCCACTCCTTTTTCATATGTATGTATTCAATTCTTTTCTTTATTATAACATTTTATAATAAGACCGTTTACTAAAACGGGTCCTCTTCATTTAACAAACAACGGTATAATTCGAATGGATATAAAAGGGAGGAATAAGAAGCGGATTTTATAGATTAATAAGAAATCTGTCTTCCTTATTTATTAACATAAAATAAAGGAGTACTGTAATATATTTATACGAGTACTCCTTTATTGGTAGTAAGGTAGTATAGAGAGTCGTAAGATACCTCATTTATCTTGCGACTTTTGGTTTATAACTTATTGAACACCAACTGCGTCAAATGACTTGCCTACTGAAATTACTTCTTGAGATCCTGAACCGTATAGATCAGCAGCAGCTTGTACTAAACCTGCACGCGCTTGGCTAAACGTTGTAGATTGAGTGAAGTATAGCGTATTAGCACGGTAATAAATTTTTCCTAGCTTATCGCCGCCGATGCCTGTTACAGTAACGCCATAATGCGTTCCACCGTTAGCTAGCAAGTAAGCAGCTTTGTTGATGATACCACTGTTTGTATGAACTCCGCCGTTGTCACTAGAACCTGTATAGCGCTTTGAATAATGATCCGGATCTCCGTATTTCGCTGGGTTGCTCATTGAACGAAGTGCATCACCGCTTGTTCCAGGCGTATAAATATCTTCTCCAATTTCCCAATCTGGATTGCGGTTGTCATAGTATTCTACCAACGTTCCGAAAATATCTGAAATCGCTTCGTTTAATGCACCTGATTCGTATTGATAGATTAAATTAGAGCTTCTTTCTGTGACCGCATGCGTCAATTCATGTCCGATCACATCTAATCCTCCTGATAGCGGAACAAAAGTAGTTCCATCTCCATCTCCGTATACCATTTGAGAGCCATTCCAAAATGCATTGTTGTAGCCGCTGCTATAATGAACAGTCGATTTTAGCGGAGCTCCTGCATTGTCATAGGAGTTGCGGTTAAATTTGTTTTTATAATAATCATATGTCACGCCTGCATAATAGTGAGCATCTACTGCAGCTGCATCGCGGGTTGCATTGTACGTATTATCCGTGTCTGCCCATAGTGTACCTGGCAGAGATGTACGATTTTTTGCATCATAAGTATAGATTGTCGCCCCTCTTGTATTATCTTGTAAGTAGTAAGTAGAACTAGATAACGTTGTCTTTAAGGATTTAGTATCTCCAAGCACTCCTTTACCTGAGCCAATAGCATTTGTGCCTGTTACAGGTTTCGCTGCCGGCTTTGCCGCTTGCTTCACATCGGCTTTTGGACCAGCTACGGAATCAATTGTATTGTACTTATCCAGTACTTTACCGCTAGTAGCATCAACAAAGTAATAATAGTTGCCTGGTTCAGGATTTAAGAAATTTAGATTTACTACATAAGCATATGTAGTGTCTGAACCATTTTGATAAATATACAGTTCAGATGAAGGAGATTTTTCATAAGTCGGCTTAAATCCTAAGTCTTTTTCAGCTACTTGAATCGCCTTTTTGCCATCAATTTGTTTCTGGCCTTTTAGCTTTTCTTTTTTGTCTAAATCAGGAGCGACTGTACCTGATACCACTTTTAAAGTTCCATCTTTCGCTACGTGTGCTAATTGAGTAGATCCCCAAACAGGAATGTTATTATATACCTGCTGCAAGCGTACAACGGTTGCTTGTTCAACGGGATCTTTCACTACTTCTGTCACTTTAAATGAGTTTTGAGCATTTTCGTTTCCTAATTTATATTTGTCTTTATTTGTATTCATATAATGAAATACGACGTCTTGAGCTTTCTGGGATGATGGGCCTGAAAGCTTGCCAGAAATAAACTCAGGAGATTTAATTTCTTTGTTATACTTTTCGGTTGAAAGTACATTATTTGGCGCGGCACTGCTCGTATGTGCAAAAGCAAATGATGAAGAAAGGATACCAACTGATAATAATACCTTTAAAGCCTGTTTTTTCTTTTTCATAGTTTTTTCTCCCTATCCCTAGTAAATTTAACTATCACAATTTTTCTGTCAATTGCGATAATTAGCAACATTATAGCAACTAAAAATTACTACGTCTATATATTATTTTAATATTCCTATTATTATGAAAATTAAAAATAAACACTCTGAAATAAGTCTTTTTTACCTATTTAAACTATATGAAAATCATTTATGTTGATTTTCATACAAGTAAAATAATTCTTCTAGTCAGCTGATAAAAACTAGCGGCCTAGGTAGTGTTATTCGGTCTTACTATCAGTTCTATGAAGCATTTTACAAAAATTACTTATAAGGAAAATTATAAATTTCAGACCCTTTTTGCAGCTTAAATCTACTCTTTCTCTTCATTTTTTTATTTTTTTAATCTATTAATTAAATTTTTTATATGTTTTTTATGTACGTGCACAACATTATTTTATTATAGTACTGCCCTTCTTATGAACATAAAAAAGCACGAATCTACTAAAATCTTTGCAGATTCGTGCTTTTTTTTATTTGAAACATGTACAACCAACGATAACTAATAAAACAAATAGTACAACGATTAATGCAAAACCGCCACCGTAATTACCGTAGCCGCCGTAACCGCCGTAGCCATAACCACCGCCGTAACCCCAGTTACAAAATCCCATTTCACTTCACCTCCGTAGCCTGTTTACTCTATAGCATATGTACAGGCTAGGAAAAATGCTCGCCCATTTATCGCCCTTTTATGACGATAAAAAAGAGATTGAGACATAACGAAATTACTCCAATTAACCGCTAGAAGCAACCAGCTAAATTAAACCCATGTTCCCCATAACAAAAAAGATCCGAACGATGAATCGTTCGGATCTCCCTTCCACTAAAATACTTTTGTCCCAGCCTCTTTTAAGATAACAAATATTAACTTATTTACTTTTAGAAGCTTGTTCTTTAAAGCGAAGTATGTAATACGGAACAATACAGATAACCGCCAAAACGAGAGCCGTTAAACTGACTATGCGGGGATTATTAAGCCCAAAAGAATAGTCTCCAAAAGATGCTCCAATCGCAATAATAGCAAAAATAATATACAGAATACGAAATATGTTAATCCACTTTTTCTGTTTAATCGTAACCACTCCTTTGCTTATTTTACTCCAACATAGAATATTATAACTTTACTAAACAACTTGTTGCAAAATTTCTTCTTCCTTTAACTGATTACCTTTTATTATAACGGTAAACAAATTTCCACATTCGTCCCTTTGTTTACTTCACTTTCAATACTAAGAGTTCCTTTATGCTGCTGGATAATATTAAAGCAGATCATTAACCCTAACCCAATGCCGTCTTCTTTAATACTGTAAAATGGTTCACCTAAATATTTGATGCGATCTTTTGAAATTCCTACACCTTCATCAATAATTTGAATATGAAGGTGATTGTTGTCTTTTTGTCTCAGCTCAACTTTAATTTCTCCTCCGGAAGGCATTGCTTCAATCGCATTTTTAAGAATATTTATAAACACCTGTTTCATTTGATTGCTTTCACAATATACAAGAGGCATTTCTCCATATGAGTAAAGTTTAATAAAGATGTTTTTCATGGTTGCTTGAGGTTGCAGCAATAAAATCACTTGTTGAATTAACAGCTGCAAATCAATCGACTGAAATGTTACGACCTGTGGTTTTGCCACAGACATGAATTCATCTGTAATCATTTCAATACGCTCAATTTCAGAGGATATAATGTTCATATAGGTTAACTCTTCTTTACTCGCTTTTTCAGTTAATAGCTGCATAAACCCTTTGATGGCCGTTAAAGGATTTCTAATTTCATGAGCAATAGCTGTAGCAAGCTGACCGACCGCTGCTAATTTCTCAGATTTCTGCAGCAGCTCTTCTGTTTCTAGGTATTCTGTCCTGTCTCTTGAAACAATAAGAAGCACTTTTTTGTTTTCTATATTGAACAATTTCCCACTATATTCTAGTTTTTTTACTTCTCCAGACTTAAATGTAAACTGTGATTGCAGCGTAAAAGAAAGATTTCCTTGGCGAATTTCTTCAACCGTTTTTCGAACAATGTCAGAATCTCTAGGTATAATATCTTGGCATGGCATGGATAAAAGCTCTTCTCTCGTATATCCAAAGCGCTTACATCCAGCTTCATTTACTTCGATAAAACGAGAAGGAAAATGATTAGAACCTATTTCAAGGAAATAAATTGCGTCGTTTGCATATTCAAATAACGTTCGATATTTCAACTCACTTTCCTTAAGCTTACGATGTAACAAGTCAAGCTCTTTTCTCGCTTTTTTAGCCTCAGATATATCCACACATACTCCAGACAAACCTATTAACTCATCTTTCCCATTAAAAATTGGCGAAATGGTGATGCGAAGGTCTACTAAACTTCCATCTTTACGAGCTCTTACAACTTCTACCCGATTGATTGCCTCTTTTTCAGCAACAGTCTTTTTTATATTCTCATGTACATCCTTACTAAAAGCTCCTGCTATATCGTAATATTTTTTCCCGATGACTTCATGAGATTTCCAGCCATATACTTTTTCATAGGCTTCATTAACTCGCAAGATTTGGCCTTCTAAATCAGTTATAATAACCGCATCCATGTGATGATTAATAAAAGACTCCAGCTGTTCTTTCGTATATTCTAGTTCTTTTTTCATTATTCTGACAAAAAAAGAATCTTCGTCATCCTTACATGAATCTGATCCAGTATAAGCAGCTTCTTCTGCTACAGCGTAAAATTTACGATAAAATTCTATCGTCGCTACGGCTACTCCCAGTCCGAGAATCCCGAACACTAAATATTCTATTTCGCTATAAAACGGCGACTGAATAGGTGTATTCCAGAAGTAATTTGTCAGTAAGACATGAACGATAAAATGAATAAAGAAACAAAGAAGAGATTGTTTTAATAAAGAAAACTGCTTTCTATATCGAATAAGAGGAAGGGAAAACAAAAAGGTAAAGATTAAAATTAAGATAGTCAGTAACCAATGACTTTCTAAATAGATACTACACACAGCCATAGTGATACCTGCAACTGCACCGGCTCTATAACCAAAGTATAGAACGGTCAAAATAAGAGGAAGAAAACGTAAATCATATGTAATCTGTTGATACGTAACGCTATATACCATAAGAATAGCAGAAACAATACTTGCATAAATACCACTCATCCATTTGTATTTATGGGCTAGACGCTGTAACAAAAATATTCGTATCGCAATCATAATACTGACAAAAAAAGAAAAAATACATAAGTTAACAAATAATCCGCTACTAATCACTCCTTCTATTCCTCCTTTACTTGTAAATATGCGTAAAATAATTCCCTTATATAGAGAGTGTAACATGAATAAGCGCTGCTATTTATAAAATTAATAAAAAAACTAGTCTCGCCCGAGGCAAGACTAGTTTTTTTATTATCTATGCTGATCTTGATACATAGGTCCTTCTGAAATCATATTGCTTTCAGAAACGTACGTAGGATCTGAATGAGCATCTTTATTTAGACTGGCATTTACCTGCTGTTTTTTAGATAAACTTGAAAGTTTGACTTTGGCACTTCGAACAAGTCCTTTTACTTTTCGTCGTTTCGCAGCATCGCTTAATATATAAGACGTAATGCCGACTCCTACAGTTGATAGGGTAATACCTGATATCAATGCTTTTTGTTTTCGTTTTCTCATAATAGCTCCTTCCTTGTACCTTTTTGAATCTTACAGTAACTTTTCCCCCTCAGGTAATCTCTCAAACCAGATTATTCAGATTATTCACTTCTTTAACAAGACGTGGCAGTGTGTCCGCTCCTGCTATCCCATCTGAAAAAAGACCATATCGATTCTGGAATTTTTTCACTGCAGCGATTAATTCATCTCCATAGAAACCGTCTGCTCCAAACTTCGGAAGAGAAAAACCTAGCGCAAGTAAGTTTTGCTGAATTTGTTTGACTCCTAACCCTCTATCGCCTTTGGAATAGACAAAGGGTCCTTTTGTATTATTTGTCATAGAGAGATTTGTTGTGACTTCTTTAAAAAATGAGTAGTCCATTTCATTTATATCCACATTTGTAGAAATTCCTTTTACTCTGCCAGAATCCGTATACTGAAACATTGTCCATCGCTGCCACTGACTTAGCTCGCCAGGGTGCTGCATACCGCCCTGTCTGTTGGCTGCACTATATCTTGCTACCCACAAAGGATACTTACTTATTTCGTTTGTAAAAAAAGTTTTAGCAAAATGATAGTTCGTATATACGATAGGCTTAATCCCTGTTGTTTTGTGAACATGCTCGAGCCAGCTTACGGCAAAGCGAGAAACAAATTCTTTGGATTTTTTCTTATCTTCTTCTAGATCCAAACACGGCGGAAGATCTAGTTTCATTTGTCCAAGCTGAGCAATAAAAAAAGCAGCTTCTTTCTCCGGACTATTTGTACAGTGAGCATAATGATAAAACCCTACTCTCAAGCCCGCATTTTTGGCACCTATATAATTTTCATAGGATCTAGGGTCTACAAAAGTTCCGCCTTCTGTTAACTTTATATACACCCCTTTTACTGAGGTGTTTTTTATTTCTTTCCAATTAATGATTCCTTGATGATGAGAAACGTCGAGAATAATAGGATTATTTGAATGTCGCCTTTGCATAGTTTTCACCTCTTTTGCTAGCTTCCTTATGTATACGACGAATCTCTCAAAACCCCTGTTTTTCCGGATCTTGATATTCTTTTATAACGATGTGTAAAACGTTGCTCATTTGAATAGCTAAATAAGCTTCGTGTTTTTTGTCATAATAACGATACCATCCTTGCGTATGAATAATAGATTCCTCAAGCTCTTTTACATTTTCTGATTCAACCAATGTACTGATTGATTTTTCATTTCCAAAATAAAACTTCACTTCGTACGTCACTTGAATCCCTCCTTTATAAAAATGTAAATACCCTAATCGTATGTACTTGAATCTAGTATAAGGTAGTGTAAAATTTCTTTTAATCCGCAATTTCTTTTTAAATGTTTATTTAGAACAATGTTTATTTTATTAAAAACAAGAAGCCAAGCAGCTCAGAATGCTTGGCTTCTTGTTTTATTTTGATGGATGAATCATATTAGCAGGATTTACCCATTGTTCAAATTGTTCTTCTGTCAGAAGACCTGTTTTTACCGCTGCTTCTTTTAATGTCGTTCCTTCCTGATGAGCCATCTTGGCAATTTTAGCCGCATTTTCATACCCTATGTGCGGATTTAACGCTGTTACAAGCATAAGAGAATTTTCTAGATTATGCTGAATCTTTTCTTTGTTGGGTTCAATTCCTACTGCGCATTTATCGTTAAAAGCCTGCATGGAATCTGTCAGCAATCTGACTGATTGTAAAAAATTATAAATAATAACCGGCTTAAATACATTCAATTCAAAGTTTCCTTGACTAGCCGCAATGCCAATCGTCACGTCATTCCCAAGCACTTGTGCAGAAACCATTGTTAGAGCTTCACTTTGAGTTGGATTTACTTTCCCAGGCATAATAGAACTTCCTGGTTCGTTAGCAGGAATCGTAATTTCGCCTAGTCCGCTCCGAGGACCGCTTGCCAGCCAGCGTACGTCATTGGCGATTTTCATTAAGTCAGCTGCTAAGGCTTTGAGTGCACCGTGGGCATAAACCACTTGATCGTGACTTGTTAATGCATGAAATTTATTAGGTGCTGAGATAAATGTTTTTCCAAGCGTGCTGCTGATTTCTTTCGCTACTTCATCGCCGAAGTCGGGATGTGCATTTATCCCCGTCCCAACAGCTGTACCGCCAATAGCTAGCTCCTTCATATACTCTACGCTTTGTTTAATCATTTCTTCATTCTTTTCGAGCATATGATGCCATCCGCTAATTTCTTGTCCTAGTGTTAGCGGTGTAGCATCTTGTAAATGGGTTCTGCCTATTTTAATAATATCTTTAAACTGCTCTTGCTTCGCAGCGAATGTTTCTTTTAATGTTTTTAGAGCAGGCAATAATTGATCTTCGACTTCTAGTACAGCTGCAATATGAAGAGCTGTAGGAAAAGTATCGTTAGAGCTTTGTGACATATTGACATCATCATTTGGATGGAGCGTTTCGTCGCCATTTATTAGCTGGTTTCCCCGGTGGGAAATCACTTCATTTACATTCATGTTTGATTGCGTTCCGCTTCCTGTCTGCCATACCACTAAAGGAAAATGTTCATTCCATTTCCCTCCAATAATTTCGTTAGCAGCTTGTACGATGGCTTCCGATTTCCCTGCTGATAGTTTGCCTAGTTTATGATTACTAATAGCTGCACTTTTCTTCAAAACCGCAAAAGCGCGTATTACTTCAATCGGCATTTTTTCAATCCCGATTGGAAAATTTTCTTTACTTCTTTGCGTTTGCGCTCCCCATAGTTTATCTTCTGCCACTTTGATTTCTCCAATTGAATCTCTTTCGATACGATAGCTCATAGTTAGAACTCCTTTTCAATATTTTCTTTACCTATTAGTATTGATTATATGGATGAATTTCATGACATAATAACAATTATTCACTGTTGAAAATTCCCTTTATTTTATTTTTTAAACGGCATTAAATCCTTTGATTATTTAGCTCATAGTTTATTTTGATTTTCTAACATAAAAAAAAGATCCGAAGAATACGCTCTTCAGATCTTTTTTGAATACGTCTAATTTTACTTATGAATCCATACAGCACCAGCTGAATTGTCTTTTGCTTCACCAATTACGTCTAATTTTAATCCGTTTTGAGGAAGCAAGCGGCCTGCATCTTTAATTCTTTCATCTAAATACGATTTTTTGTCGTTGAAGCTTGTAACTCCATTTGATTCTTTAGATGAAATAGTTCCCCACGTTTTATGGGAATATGACCAAGCAGGTGATTTATCAAATGAGAACGCCGCGTCTGCAATTTGATATCGGCTTGAATTTGCTGTTGTGCTAATCCCATTCACATTAAAGTAAAGAACTTTATGAGCATGGGAATCAACTACGCCAAGGAATCCTTCACCTGGGTGCTGTCCTACCCAGTTATCAAGGTAGCTTTCATCTGCGTACCAAAGCAGCATGCCTGTATTATATTTTGCACCTCGCGCGAATTGAAGTGCTTTATCGCTGCCTGCATAGTTTCTCCACTCAAGGTAATAATAGTTGTCTTTATAGCTGATGCCGTTTGTCTTTTCAAATCCATCTAACGTTACTTTTGGCGCTCCTTCAGCATCGTCCGTAAATACCGTTTTTCCATCTACTACTAAACTGGCATTATCAAGTGCAAATCCTTGAAGAGCAAGTCCTCCGTCCGTTACGTATTCGAATTGAAGCTTGATTTTTTTACCTTTAAACTGCGTTAAGTCATAGCTTTTATCTTCCCATTTTCCGTTAGATGTTTCAGCAGAACCATCTGCATTGTTCGCTTTATCACCAATTGTATCTAACAGAACTTTTGAGCCGTCAGGAAGAATTGCATTTACATATAAGTAATCGTATTCTGCCTCTACTTCATAGAACGCTTTGTAATTGAATTTAGCTGTTTGAGCTGCTGTTAAATCAAACTCTGGCGTCGTCATTGTCGTATGCAGATCGTCTCCGCGTTTACTGTAGTAGTAGTTGCTTCCAAACTCTGGCTTAATCCCTTGAACAGCTTTTTTAGGTAAATTAATCTTTACAATACCCGGTCGTTTAGATTTTGTCACGCTTTGATCAACCACGCTCACAGAGCCCGATTTTGTAATGTTTTTGCTGTCGATTTGTTGAATATTTGCCCAGTTTCCACCCATATTTGCTTGGAAAAACTCTTTATTTTGCGGGGAGAAACTTGTCGGTTCTGTTCCAGCTACTTCACCAGCCCAGCTCCCTCCACTCATAATTGACCAAACGCCTACCGGCTCACCTTGACCCGTATACTGTGTATCATACTCATCGGGCAAACCTAAATCATGGCCAAATTCATGAGCAAAAACGCCAACTGCTCCGTCTTCTGGTTCAATTGTATAATCATAAGCAGCCATGTTTGTTCCAGGAACTTTATACACTTGTCCCAAAGTAGAGCGATGAGACCAAATAGCATCGTTTCCTAGTTTACCTCCACCTGCTTCTTGCCCAGTTCCAGCATGAATGACCATTAAGTGGTCCACTATGCCGTCAGGCTCATTGCGGTTGCCGTCTCCATCGATATCATATTGATCGAACTGATCATAATCTGAAAGGTTAATGCCGCTTTTTGCAGCTGCAGCAAGCGCTTCTTTTACAAGATTACGAGGCCCTTTAGATCCAGGCGCATTATCGTTTCCTCCCGCTGGATTGTCTGCTCCGTATTCTTTTGCGTTTCCAGGTACAGTTAACCAGTCAGAAACCGTTCCATCTACTGTGTAACTACCTCCAGACTGTTCTTCATAATATTGTTTAAACGTTTTAATTTTCTTACCATTAAATAGCGTAAAGTCTTTCTTTCCAAACATTAATTGCTGATAGTGATTTCGATTAAAATCTTTTGCATACATGTAACCAGGTTCTTGAACGACATTGTTATGCTTAAAGTCTGCGTATTCGACTAAAAGAACAAGAACTTTATCTTTTCTCACTTGTCCGTTATATTTGGCCTGAGCTGCAGGTTTAACGTTTACCCCGTTCCCCGAATTGTTTCCTTGAGACTTAATATTAGCAAATTCGCCTCGTTGAAACTTTTCTTTTTGTTTTGTTTGCATTTCTTTCGCTTTCAAATCAATTTTGCTAGCTCTATGTCCCTTCATGCTCTCTTTATGTGCATCTTTTTTGTTTATGTAAGAAGTAACGGCTTTCTTCACTTCTTGCGGTGTTGCACTTTGAGAAATGACTCCTTGGTTTTTCAGTGCGTTAGCCAATCTTTCTTCCGGTACTGTATTCATATCAATTGGTGAACTCGGAAGTTCCTCCGATTGTGCGGTTTTAGCTGAAGCAGTACTTCCGTTCATAAGTACTGGCCCCACTCCGCTTAATGTAACAGTTGTGGCAAGAAAAGATGTCCCCAAAATCTTTTTCCAGCTTTTCAAGTAAACCCCTCCATTTTAGAATTTTCAAACTATTAGCAAGATTTATTTTATATTCTAAAACTAGGAAGGTCAACTACATTTTACTATATTATTAAAATTTTTTGATTCTAGTAGATAATGTAAAATAGTTTTATAGTATGTAACTAGTTTTCTTTTCCTGACAATTAAAATGTCTGATAAACCCTTCTTACATATGCAAATTCCATGCCAAATAGATAACCAAAACTAAAAATATATGAAGCGTATTTTTTAGGAAATTAGAACTATCTTTTCTGTATTACTATTATATAAAAACAAAAAATTCCCCATTATGGATACAGAAAGATAAAAAAAATCACTTCTCAATAGACGAGAAGTGATAATCTTTGTATGCAAGTAAATTTAAGAATGTTCTTTTTGACGCTGCAGCAGGATATGATAGAGCGACATGCTCCAAATAGACATATTACGCGCTGCGATTTCATAAGGTTTTTCATCAATTTTAAACAAGAAATCCCCTTCATAACTCACGGATTTCCCTTGCTTTTCTAGCTCTTGTTTAACGGCTTCAATCCATTCTACTGCATTCGTATAATGTTTGTTCAAACGAACTTTAATAGTTTGATTCCTGTAATGAATAAAAGATGTAATTCCCCAAAAAATTAAGACAAGAAAAAGTACCATATACAGCAATTGCATGATAACGATCCCCTTCTTCCTTCATTTCATTATTTTCAATGAAGACTTAATTTAGATGAGTAAATATTACTATTCTCCTTTGCTATCGTCATCTCCTTTAAAAAAGTAAATTCCTTTTCCACGCAGGCGTATAAAATAAATCCATGTACGTGCTCCCTCATCTTTTTTACTAACGTTTTCTGTTAAAAAATGATAAGCTAGTAGAATGATAAATAGAAAGGGAGGGCGACGAGTTGTCAACTGAACAAGTGAAATTAGCAGCCGTTTTAGATGTTGAAACAACGGGATTAAGTGCGCAAACATGCGATATTATCGAATTAGCAATTGCTGTTGTTTCTTACGATTCTTCTACCGGAGAAATAATCGACATTGTAGAAGAATATGAAGAATTTAATATGCCTTCAACTCCCATTTTCCCGTATATTACAAACTTAACGGGAATTACAAATGAGATGGTCAAAAATAAAACATTAGACGATAAAAAAGTGGAATCGCTGTTAACTAGCGTTTCGGCTATCATCGCTCATAATGCTTCTTTCGATCGCAGTTTTCTTTTAAAACGGTATCCATCTTTATTTAACCAAAAATGGCACTGCTCTATGCGTGCTGTCAAATGGAAAGAGTACGGCTTTCCTAATAAAAAACTAACAACGCTTCTTGACCATCATGATATTGAGAGAGAGCACGCTCACAGAGCTATGGATGACGTGAAAGGAACCATTGACTTGCTAAGACAGCAAAATCCTAGCGGAGAGCCCTATTTTTCTGAAGTATTAAAAAAAGCAATGAACAAACCTAAAAAAACAGCGGCCTCCACTCGTTTTTAACTCAACAAAAAAAGCGCAGAAGCTGCGCTTTTTTTGTTTTTATTCGCCTATTTCTTAAGTGTTGAGTTATATGTTTGAGGAGTATGTTTGGAAACAGCGAGGCTGTAAACGCACCGGAGGAAAAAGAAAAGTGCCTGCTTTCAAGCAAAAAGCCGCGGAGGAACAACCTGAACAGCTGGTGCTTACACATATATACCAAGTCAGCTGAATTTCTAATAATCTGGAAGATTTTAATTATATTTCTCTTACCTTTTGGTTTTGAAGATCGTGATGCGTTTGTTCTAGTTCACTTAAATTCAATTCGTACAAATGTCTCCCGTCTTCTGCTTTAAAATAACCTGATTCAATAATTTGATTCATTAAAAGATCTTTCTTTTGCTCAAATGCTTTTTCAGATGTCATGTTATCATCTCCTTTTTTAGGTAAATATCTTTCATAGAAAAGACGTACACCGCTTGTGGCATACGTCTTGTTGCTTTTTACACTCGTTACCTATGTTTAAAAACAACGCAATCGTTACATTTTATCGAGAAGGCTGCTTATATCTTGCAGCCATATTGAACATTTTGGTGATGCACTACTTTTATACCCTTCATGTTGTTCTTAAAACGCAATTGGAAAAAGATTTTCACAAAATTTGTTTTCCATCTACCGCCCCGCTTTCAAAATGCGGCTGTGCGGCGATTTTTTTCGTTGCTAAACTGACCACCATTAATACCACTAAATTAATAAATAAAGAAATAACGCCGACATTTGTATCTTTAATGATTTGTGGCAACGCAGGAAACAACGTGCCAAGCGTTGTTTCAGTAATTGTTATATACATCACAGACGCAATGCCGGCAACAATACCTGCACATGCCCCGTATTTAGTCACGATATTATTTTTCATTAAACTAAAAATAAAAGCAGGAAACAGCTGCGTCACAATACTGTAGCCCATTAGTAAAAGCGTTACAATCGTATTCCCTCCATGAAGGGTAAAATAGACTGAAACAAGCGCAATAACCGGTACGAAGCATTTAGCCAGTATCGAAATTTGTTTGCCCGTCGCTGAGGGAACAAGAACGCCATAAACGTTTTTAGATAGTGACGTAGAAGCTGCCATCAAAAGCATCGATCCAGGCACAAGCGCTGTTAATAAACCAGCTGCGCCAATAAAGCCGACAATCCACGGGTCAAATGTTTGAATGGAAAGACGAAGCAGTGACAAGTCCGCTTCTGCGCCTTGTAGTCCAGGTACCTGCATAAGAGCAGTAAACCCTACAAAAAAGACAAAAAGCAGCATTAACGTATAAATAGGACTTATAATAGAATTCTTTCGAAATACATTCTCGTTTTCAGCTGAATACGTTGCATTAAACGTATGCGGCCACATGTAAAATCCTAATACGGTCAGCATGACTGTAGAAATAAACCACGAAATACTTAGACCTGTCTTGGGAAGAGTAAGAAACGTTGGATTTGCTTGATGCACAGCCTCAAACATCGGCTGTAAGCCTCCGTAGTAATGAAACGGCATATATATTCCTAAAAATAAGACGACAATAAAAATCATAATATCTTTAACAATAGCCGTCCACGCGGAACCATGTATGCCTGATATCATTAAGTAAACCGTTAGTGATATGGCTCCAATCCAAATAGCTGCAGTTGAAGAGATAGAGCCATAAGAAGCTTCAGATACAATAATACCTAGGCCTTTGAACTGTAAAATAATGTAAGGAACAATCGCCAGCACCCCTGCACATGAAACAACGATGCCAAGAAACGGACTTTTGTATTTTGAAACAAAAAAATCCGGCTGAGACATGAGCTTATGCTGCTTCGCATATCGCCATATTTGCGGGCCAATCCAATACCCTAACACGTACGCTAAAGAAATATAGGCTAAAATATAAAACGCTGGCCCTCCTTTTCCATATGCCCAAGCGCTTCCTCCTAGAAACGTAAAAGTAGTATAGATTTCACCCGCCATCAAAAAGAAGACAAAAACAGTTCCAAAACCTCTGCCGCCTACGCTCCACTGTTCTAAATCCATTTTTTTGCCTCGCGTAGCTCGAATTCCAAGATAAATAGCTAAAAGTAAAAAACCAAAAATAATAATCAGAGCGGTATTCATTATTTATCTCCTCCTTTAACAGCAGGATCGAGCTTGTACACAATGCCCATAATAAAAGACGTAAGGATTACCCACATAACAATCCAAAAGAGAAAAAAAGGCATCCCTAAAATAAACGGCGTCACTTTGTTAACAAAAGGCAATAAACCTAATATTCCTACAAACGGAAGCAGGCAAAGAAGATAAATTATTTTCATAGAACTCCTCCTTAATCACACGGCTTATCAGTGCTTACCTAAAACTTTAACTATCTCATTATGTACTTCTCTTGTTCTGCTCCTTACACCTCTATTCTTGAGCTAAACGAGACGTTTGGCATAGAAAACCGCCGTTGGTTTGCTTCTTAGTATCTTCCATTTCTCTCCATGTGAAAAGGAGTTTGTAAGGCATGCTTACAAGATTTTGAATGCAGCAGAATATCATTTTGTATTTTCATATACAGAATATAGACAAACAAAAAAACGGAACTGAAAGTAAAGGTCTCAAACAGTTCCGTTTCGATCTAGCATTTCTATACTTTATTCTTCTTCTTTTTTCTTTACACCAAGCGAAGAGAGAGCTTGTTTTAAATGCCCAAACGTTTCAATTTTGTTAAAACTAATTCCTACATTAACAGCCGTCTGAGCCATGTCAGGACTCACTCCTGACATAATCGCATGGATGCCTAGCAGCTGCAAAATGTTAATTAAGTCAAAAAATTTGTGAGCGACATACGTATCTACATAATTTACACCCGATAAGTCAATGACTAGATGCCTTATATGTTTTTCTGCACATCTTTTTGGCACAACCTCGATAATAGAATCACCTTTGATTTCATCAATAAGCCCTACCAAAGGCAAGACCGCGATGTGATCTACAATTGGAATAACAGGAAAACTCGTTTCGTCGATTAGCTCTTGCTGAAGACTTATTTTTTGCCTCGTGATTTTATAATACTGTTCGGAGAATTCATTAATGAGTTTATCAAATGTTGTATGATAAACTTCACTCCAAGACAGTATCTCTTCTTTTGTAATAGATGAATGTATCAGACTATATGTTTTGACGTACGTCCAAATAATTTTTCTTGTTTTACTTAGCGCTTCTACTACCTCGTAAATCGGCGTATCAAATTTAATTCTGCTGTTTACTACTTCCGTCGTCCATTTCATCATACGTTGTTTAAAAATCTCTTGATCGTCAAGAAAGCCGCTCGCAATTGTTTCGATCGTATAACGATGCTGCTCGCGCAGCTTTTTCTCAACTGAAGCGTCTGCGTCCTTTGAGTAAATCGATCCTTTAATATTACTTCTTTGGCGCAGCCATTCTTCACTGATAGAGGCTGAATTATCTAAAATATATTCAAAAAGACGTTGATTTTGTTCACTCACTACTGTTTAACCTCCGTTCACTTTCTCCTTCTGTCCAATTACTTACAAAACGCACCTTATGATAAATTCATGCTTCATATTTTTTCCTCGTCCATCTCTATCATACACGATAACCGCTCTGCATACTTATAGAGAATTAGATATAAACAAGCAGGTATTTGATTATCTACATAGATAAACTGCCGTGTATGATGCAACTATCATTTATTTTTACATGAAAGGATGTTAATTATATTGAAAAAATCAATTATTTTGTTGGGGATTCTCGCTACAAGTATTGGATTATCCGCTTGTTCAAATAATACAACAACTTCTTCTGCTACAAACTCTTCTGCACATTCAGGTCATGAACATCATAAAGCTGCAGTTGCTGATATTCGCGAAGAGACTCCAGGAGCAGATGTTTTACCACAGTTTTTGAAGAACCAGCCTAAAGATATGAAACTAGTTTATCTATCCGTTGCTAAAAATCGTGAACTACTTGAAAAAATCCCTTGCTACTGCGGATGTGGCATGGAAGCGAATCACAAAAACAGCTATGACTGCTTTATTTTTAAAAACAAAAGAAATGGAGCAGTTGTCTGGGATGATCATGGAACAAAATGCGGATTGTGTATAGAAATTGCAGCTAAAGCTATGCTCGACTATAACCGAGGCAAATCAATAAAAGATATCCGCAAAGACATCGATGAAAAATATAAAGAAGGCTATGCACAACCCACTCCTACTCCTTCCTTGTAGAACATTGGCAGTTTCAAGTAAACATTCGCGACAGGTATATATATAAGTAGAAAATATCAAAAACACGTTCTTTTTTAGCGTTTTGAAAGCTGATTCATCTTTGAAACAGCAAAAAACACTCAAATAGCTATTTGAGTGTTTTTTGTGTACTATTCTTTCATAAACTCTTTTGTACTTCTTACTGTATCAATCGGACGCACGAGCTTCTCAATTTCTGCACGTTTCGGCTCTAAAAACGGAGGCAGTGATAATTTTTCTCCGAGCGTTTCGTAAGGTTCATCTCCCATAAATCCTGGTCCATCTGTCGCAAATTCAAATAAAATTTGCGGAGCCACTCTTGCATACAACGATTCAAAGAAGTGACGATTCACATAACCAGACGTATGGAAACCGAAGCTTGGCATTCGGTTAATCCACTCTTCAAGAGCCTGTCGATTTTCTACGCGAAAAGCAACGTGATGAATCGTTCCAAATCCTTGCTGAGCCTGCGGAAATTTTTCATTATGTTCAACTACTACTTGCGCCCCGTTTCCTCCTTCTCCTACTTCGAATAGGTGAAGATCTCCTTCTTGAGCAATCTCTTTAAATAAAAGGACTTTTTCCATCATTTCTTTAAAGTAATTAAACTCGGCGATACGAATAAAGATAGGACCAAGTCCCGTAATAGCGTATTGAAGAGGTACAGGGCCTTTTTGCCAAGGAGTGCCTGATTCAACTCCTTGATTTCCTTCATCAGAAATTAACTGATACTGCTGATCATCAAAATCAACAAACGAAAGCGTCTTTTTCCCAAATAGCTCTTGAATCCCCGTATGCTTTACTTCTAAGCGATCAAAGCGCTTTATCCAATAGTCTAAAGCCGCATCATTTGGAACGCGGAAAGATGTTTTTGAAATTTCATTTGTTCCGTGAAAACCTTTCGGGATGCCTGGAAAATCAAAAAAAGTCATGTCCGTTCCGGCGCTTCCTTTATCATCTGCAAAAAACAAATGATACGTTTGAATATCATCTTGATTGACCGTTTTTTTGACTAAGCGCATGCCTAACACATAGGTGAAAAATTCATAATTCTTTTCTGCACTGCTTGTAATAGCGGTTACGTGGTGTATTCCTTTTAAGTGATTCATTCTACATTCCTCCGGATAACTCGTCTAGTTTATCATTTATTATTTATCTTTAATTTAAATATCTTTAATTAAAGATAATATACCATGATTAATTTTCCTTTGTCAATAAAGTATGGATGATCCGGGAAGGAAATATGTAGATTTTTACATTTTATCGAAACATTATAAATGAGGACGAGCCAAATCAGCAATAAAACATTGTATAACCAAAGAGCTTTTACAATGCAAAAGCTCTTTGGTTATTCTTTAATTTTCAATATGCTTGATTATAACTGCTGGATTGCCTCCGACTACCACGTTATCAGGAACATCTTTTGTCACAACGGCACCCGAAGCAATTACCGCATTGTTGCCTATTTTCACTCCAGGATTAATAACGGCTCTTCCCCCAATCCAGACGTTATTTCCTATTTCTACGCGCTTTCCAAACTCAGCTCCTGAAATTCTTTCAAGGGCATGTAAAGGATGAGTTGCTGTATAGATATGTACACCTGGTGCAAGAAAACAATTATCTCCTATTCTTATTTCACATACATCTAAAAGTACGCAATCAAAGTTAGCATAAAAATTTTCTCCAACATGAATGTTAGAACCGTAGTCACAGCGGAAAGTAGGCTCAATGCAAAGAGCACTTCCCGTAGAACCAAACAGTTCTTTTAATAAGTTTGTACGTATTTCTTCTTCCCTTTCTGTTGTTTGGTTATAAAGCCTTGTTAATCTTCGAGCGTTTTCACGTTCTTTTATTAATTGCGGATCAGCGGAAAAATATAATTCTCCATCCAGCATTTTTTGTTTTTCTGTTTTCATTTTGCATCCCCTTTTTTGTAGTTCCTTCTCTAACCTATACTGATTTATTTCTCTTACACGATATCATGTTTTTAAACCTTTGTCCGGTATTCGCTGAGATTATCACCCACGAGGCAAACATTAGTTAATTTTATAACTCCCGGAAGCTAATTTTTTGATCTTTTTATATAAAAGGAATAGTAAGAAAAAACTTCATCACATATACTATATAAATTTATATAAAAGGCAGGGATATCATGAAAGCACAGCGCTTGGTAGATGACAAAAAATCAACATACAGCAAGGAAGTTCAGAAGCACTTCAAAATAAAAATAAATGGAAAAATTCACACAAAACCCTCGCCGCAATCACCTTCCTCACCCCCTATGAATAAAAAAATCTTAAATACAAACCTCAAAATAAAGTTCTACGCACGTACGATAAAAAAGATAAAACATTAAATGGCACACAAGAAAAGCTCATAAAATCTGCAAAAACTAGATTAACTAAATATGAAAAGCTTCTATTAAGCAATCAGCTTTCAGAATCTGCGGCTCTTTACTCACCTTTTGGGTTAGAAGAGCTGGTACGAATGGCTAGTAGAGAGGAGTGAACGGTTTGTGTTGGATGAAAAAGTAATCATTGATACAAACATTTGGGCTTCACATGCGCTTAATTATCCAGAAGTTGTGGAATATATTAATGAACTTATTTCAAATAACGCGGAATTTTTAATGCCTACCGTTGTAGAAATAGAACTTCTGTCACATTGGGAAGTAGAAACAAATCCTCAAGTCCAAGCAGTAAAAAATCATTATATTTACGATATGACAGATAAGATTGTGGACGTTACAAGTGAAATTGCACAGCTAGCAGCTCAAATTCGCAGAAAAGCTAAAATAGAACCCAATAAAAAAATTAAAGGCCCAGATGCGATGATTGCCGCATCTGCTTTTATACATAATGCAAAACTGATTTCCAACAATAATAAAGATTTTGCTTGGATTACATTTAATTTCAGCTACCGGGGTCAACCATTATCTTATGTAAATCCTATTAAAGATACGATTGCTTACGCCTCTTTTATTAAAAGCTTCGAACTGCCTACTTTGACTCACACAGCAGATACCTTACAAAAAAATAAAAAGGAAACCTAATTTCTTTTTATTATTAAAATATTTCTTATCTCCCGTCGAATTTTTAAAGGGAAAATTTGATGGGTACATACTCCAATTCTTTCTATAATGAATACAGTAAAAAGCATAAAAACTTAGGCGGTGAAAAGAGTGAATTATCAATATTACCCGGAACAACCTTTAGAAGAGTATCCATATAGCTATGATTATTATTCGAATCCCCAAGAAGCTGACGAAAGATTCCCTTATGGTTATTATCCATATCCTCGCCCTCGGCCATTTTATCCTTACCCTTATCCTCGTCCCATTTATTACCATCCTCCTTACTTTTACCCTCGCCCTCGGCCATTTTACCCACACCCAGTGTATTGGAGATAAAAAAAAGAAGAGCGATCAGCTCTTCTTTTTTTTATCTTGATATTTAGACATCTCTTCTTTAATAATGGTCACAAACGCTTCATTTTGCTCAATTTCAAAAACAGTAATAGCTTTTTCGAGGTAGGCTATTCCTTCTTTAAGCTCACCAAGCTGACAGAGTGCTTCTCCAATTTGATAGTGCAGTTCTCCTAATAAATAAAGCGTCTCATGCTGAATACACAGCTCTAGTCCTGCTTGTGCATATTTAACCGACTTTTCATAACGTTCCATTTGCAAAAGCGCATGCGATAATCCATATAAAATTCGAATTTTGACAAGAGGATCTTTTAACTTAGGAAGCAAAGCAATATGCTGCAATCCTTCCATAAACGTACTGAACGCTTTTTTTAAATGACCTTCTTCTTCGTAAATAATGGCAATACTATTTAAAATAGCAATCTCTTTTTCTGAATAAAACTGTTCGCTCGTACGCGTGAACGCAATGGCTTTTTCCAATTTACGAAGCGCTTGTTCAAATTTATTTCCAATATAATAATCACATATGGCTTCGTGCCATAGGAAAAATTGTGCGTGAAAAGGATCTTGAAACATAGGATTATCTTTTTCTTTGTTCACCATATGTAACACGGTTTCATAATCGCGTTTTCGTATATAATGCCTAATGGTCGATTTAATTTCTTTTGAATAATCGTTGGGCGTTAGCTCTCCTGCTTCAAAGAAATAATTCATCGGAACCCCTAAGCGTTTCGATAAATGATAGAGAACTTCACTGCTTGCATGAATTTCACCTTGTTCAAATCGATGTAGCTCTTCTTCTGTACAAATTCCTTCTGATAACTCGACAGTTGTCATTTCCGCAATCTTTCGCAGATCTTGAATCAGCTGACCTACTTGTTTTTTATCATTCAAAAAATCACCTTACTTAAAACGTATAAACCCTGTTAAAACAACGTTCCGCTATAGTATTATAAGTCTATTGTACCATTTATATAGTTTTTTTATCAATAGTATCAAGAAAAATATTCCAAGAAAGATTCTTCTAGTTATAGGGTCATTTCAAACAATCTCCTGCTTCTTCTTTTGAAATGTATCCTTCTTGTACTCCATATAACACTTGATCACATCGCCATAGAGTAGAGCTATATCCATCGTTTTCTTCCATTTCTTGATTAATTTGTTGCTTTGTTTCGTCTGTGAAATTTTCTTCTTGTTGTTGACGAACCTCTTCTTCGTATTGATCTGGAGCAGAAATATCTTCATTTACTTCAGGTTCTTCATATTGGTCCGCATGAGATAGTTCTTCATCATTTGTTTGTTGCTGTTGACTTTGTGCTACTTGAGCTTGTTGTTTCTTTTGTTCTTCTGCTTGTTGCGCTGCGATACGTTGTTGTTCAGCAATCTTTTGTTGTCTTTGTTGCTCAGCTACTTCCGCTTGACGTTTAGCTTCCGCTTCTTCTCTTGCTTTCTGCTCTGCTAATTCTTTAGCTTTTTTTTCTTTTTCAGCTTTTACACTATACGTACGTAAATCTTTCTGTTCGTTTTGAATTTGCTGAGATTCAGACTTTTTATCTAAATCTTTGCCTTCAGACTTCCTCTTATGTGCTTCAGCTACACTTTTCTTCTCTAGTGAATCAATTTTCCTTCTCATCACTGTCACAAGCACCCATAGTCAAACTCAAAGACAATAAAGCAGTACCAATTAGCAGCTTTTTCACAGAATTCTCCCCTTTTGTTTAATTGAAGCCACAACCAGAAGTACCTTAAATTTCTTTTTATATAGCGTTACTTTAAACTGATAAACTAAGTTGGCTGATTACTTTTTCTAAGTTCATAATTAATTGGTTGGGTCTGCAACTATTGTTCATTACGTTATGGCATATTTAAGGAAGCTCAAGCTTAACCCCTACAATTTCTCTGTCACAGTACCAGTCCTTCAACGAGTAAATAATACCATAAAATAGGTTATTTTTGTTATTTTTTCAATTATATTTCTTTTTTTATTTCCCAATAAATTTCCGTTAAAATCGCCAATATTCCCCATACATTCTTCTCTATAATCCATTATCATACTTTCCATAACCTCAAGAATTTCTTTTCTTCTTTTTCAGTTTATTCTAGCATAGATAAAGCACTTAAGTTAGCTGACGTTTTGAATGTTAAAATGGATCAATTATACGAGAAAATTGAGAAGTAAAAAAGCCCAATCCAATTAAGGAAAGGACTTTTTGACTGATACTGGTTAGTCATATTTTCTACTAATATCATAAACCTTCCAGGTTGATTTAGAGTTTGCTTTTGACAAATATAAGTAAGTCCAATGATTTCCAGACTCTTCATCGAGGAGGTATTGAGAAACAACTAAATATTCTTGATTATCTTTTATGTAGTATTGAATAGTTGGTTTTTTCTTAGCATACCACTCAAAATTATCTATATTGTAACCGAATATTTCAGTTTCAATTTGATGATACAGTTGATTCCCGTACCTATCTTTTCCGCTTTTGTACATTTGCTCTTTAAAAAACTTGTCAATGTAAGTTGTCGTGAATCCCGGATTCATAATTGAATAAATCTGTTGCTTGGTATAATTTCTTTCCCAAGTTTTTCTTTGCATATTAATTACTCTGTCTGTAATGCTTTTTGCTGTGCTCTGAGACATATTATAATAAAATCTTAAGTATTTAGTTGATACATAGGCTTTCCGCTTATTATATCTAATCTCTGACCATCCCGTTTTAGTTTGAGAATAAACTGTAGTTTTTACACCATTTTTTAAAGAACCCACTTTTTTATAATTAGCTCCTGGACCGCTTCTAACAGTAAGACTCCCACTGCTAACATCCACGTATGCTGTTTTCGTTGAAGCAGCTTGAGTTGTATCTGCTTTAGAAAATGGCAAAATAACAGCAACTGCTAAAATTGCAATTAAGAAAACTTTTAACATATTAAACTTCATATAGCACCACCTATTACTTTAGTACTATTATTATAAAGTAATAAAGTCTTTTTTACTATATAAAAATGTGGCCTTTATGGTTTTATTAACTTAAATTGAAATTACTGTTAGTTTCTCCAATCCTATACCAGAACATCATATTCTGAGTCCTTTACTCTTACTCTTCCTTTGTATTAGCTTTAGTTTCAGTGTTAATAGTAAGGCTTTGCCTTATCTACTGAGCGACCTAGCGTACGAGCGGTGAAGTATTCAAGTGTTTTACCTCTGACATTATTATCACGTGAGACTGATGCTAATCACTATTAGGTATGTACTGTCTCATGTAACTTGAAGGTTATTAACACTTCACCAAAGTCTTTGAACTTTTGTATTCTTCTATCAATCTATGCATTAAACCCAGGATTTTTCAACCGCTTATATAATGTAATCCTGCTAACACCTATTTTTTTTGCTATAACCTGCCGTTCTATATGACCTCAAGTTAATGATAATAACTGTTGATTAACCAATTTAATTACACTCATATTTACACTTTCATCTACTTCCCACAAGTTAGCATGCTATATGCTATTTATGTACATCTTTACTCTCATTAAATAACTCTTCCTGTATTAAATCTTTTATCATTTAATACAGGATTTAATTTACACATGAAAACATAATAAAAAGAGTCAATCCTAAGATCAACTCTCATTACCCAATTAAATATCATCTCTTCCTGTCACTTTGAATACTGCTTTAATTTTATAAGTATCTTTCTTGCCTTTTACAGCAGCACCTTTTGTAAATGTTATATCAGTTGTATATGGTTCACGTACCTTTACAAGCTTCAAGCTATACAGTATTTGATGTGTTGTATACCCTGCTTGTGTGGATGCTGGTTTTTTAGATAAAATCTTTTGACCTGATTTTTCTAAAGAAAACGGCCACGTCACTTTAGCACTAGGTTTCAAGTCAACCAGCTCAATATTTCCTGACTTATTGAACTTATAGTAAGCATCTGTAATTAAAATTCCTGATCCTGTAGGAAAAATCCAATCAAACATATATTCATGATGAATCTTGTTAACAGTAGTATTAGATTTTTTCACTTCAAGATTGTACGTAAATGTTTTACTTTCTGTGAATGCTGCCTCCGCCTTATTTCCTGAAAAACTTCCAAATAACCCAAATGCAAAAGCGAAAACCAATAAACAACTTAGTAGTTTTTTCATACTTTATTCCTCCTTTTTTAATATAAAAAAATAAATATATTCTATGTATATAAAAACATAAAATACCAATAAATAAGAAAAAAGTCACATTTATAACAAATTAAGTTATTCTAAATAATTTTTATTTTTCCTGCTTGCTCTTACATAATTTTTTGTTGATTTAGTTTTTATTTACTAGATTTATTTTAAACAAAGAAAAAGCCACTCTAATTAGAACGGCTTCAGTAGTTATTGTTTTTCTTTAATATATTCTTTTTCCATTTTTATAATTCTCTAACTTTTTCTCCCTATCAACACAGAAAAACAGCACATCTATGTGCTGCTTCTCCCAAATTCATATAATTTACGACATTGTATATCTTTTCGCCTTAAATAGAATCAAATACTTGACGCAGTTGAGCTGCGCTTTTATTAATCGCCTGCTGAGCGAGTGGGACAAATTCATGAAATCCTAAAAACCCGTGAATCATTGTTTCATAATTTTCATAGGTGACGGGGACACCATGATTTTTTAATGCGTCCGCGTAGTCTTTTCCGCTATCTCTTAAAGGGTCATACTGTGCTGTAATAATGGTAGCGCTCGGTAGACTCGATAAATCTTCTAGTAATGCCGGAGCGTTATAGGGATGCTGTTCTTCTTCTTTATTATTTAAGTACTGAAGGCGAAACCAATCCATGAGATCTTTTGAAAGAAGGTATCCTTCAGCATTTTCTTTCATAGAGGCAGGGTGCTGATTTTTAAATCCTACAGACGGATAAATAAGCAGCTGATGAACAATGGATGGACCTTGTCTTTGTTTTGCTAAAATGCTTACAACCGCAGCAAGGTTGCCACCGGCACTGTCGCCTCCGACGGCAATTTTGTTTGAATCGATATTTAATTGAGACGCGTGAGCTGAAATCCACTCCAAGGCGTCATAGGCATCGTTTACTGCAGCGGGAAATTTACTCTCAGGAGCAAGACGGTAATCAACAGACACTACAATACAGTTCGTTTCATTTGCATACGACCTGCATATGGAGTCATGAGTATCCAGGCTTCCTAATACCCAGCCTCCTCCGTGATAATAAACAAGAGCGGGAAATGGCCCTGTTCCTTCAGGTTCATACACTCGTATAGTGAGCGTACGTTCATTTAGTTCAATGTCTTTATTATATACTTTTTTAACTGCTTCTTTGGAAGAAGTTAAAGACATCTTTTCCATTTCCCTCAGCTGTGGGGGGGTAACGTCCTCTAAAGAAGGACGGGGCATTTCATTATATTGATTTAGAAATATTTGAATATGCGGATCTAACGGCATTCTTCTTCTCTCTCCTTTCAGGGTAACTCTATATGTAATGATGAATGAAATTTCAGAAAAAATCCAATATATTGTCTTCTCGGCAGACTTTTGTTTGTTTTGATTAAAAATGGGTATAACAATTAAATAAAGAGGATGATATTCGTATATATTTTATTCTCACCTATATAAATATAAATACGTACAAAGGAGGCACACCGATGATTATTGTTTATATAAGCTTAGCTGTTGTTTTGGCATCACTCGCGTATCTTATTTACGCAGGCGTATCATTTAATAAAAAAATCAAGCCAACTGTGAACTCTGTAAATGCCACTTCTCAACATCTTCAAAATGAAACTGATCATATCAAAGAAAAAACAAATCATTTAAAAGTAACACAAGCAGCTATTAAAACCGATGTACAGTACAAAAAAGATTCGGTCAAATATACAGCCAACTCATTTAAACAGCTTGTTAATAGCTTTAAACGTTAAAAAAGGAAACCTCTATAAAGGTTTCCTTTTTTATTACATCGCCTGAGACGTATCTTTAGGAGGCGCAGCCGTTTTGTTTCGGTGATAAATAGCGTTAATCTCTCCTCCAATAACGAGAATTAACCCCGTTAAAAATAGCCAAAGCATCAGAACAATCACGCCTCCTAAGCTTCCATAAGTAGCAGAATAATTGCCAAAGTTGCTTACGTAAAATGAGAACCCTAAAGATGTCAGCTGCCATAACAGCGTAGCAGCGAGCGCTCCGGGCCATACATGGGCAAAAGGAAACGTTTTGTTTGGAGCTAATCTGTATAATACGGATAAAACAAGTACCATAATGCCGACACCGATAATCCAGCGCAGAATATTTAAAACCACTGTTGTACCTGAAGGAAGAGAAAACCATTCGCTTATCCAATTTAACAAAACCCCTCCGAACACTGGTAAAAGAAGCGATACAACAATTGTTACAATTAATCCAATTGTTAAAAGAATGGACAAGCCTCTTACTTTAATAAACGAGCGCTGTTCTTTCACGTCGTAGGCTTGGTTCATTGCACGGATAAAGGCGTTCATACCGTTTGAAGCAGACCAAATGGTTCCTAAAATCCCTACAGTCAGTAACCCGCCGTTTGGTTGGCTTACAAATTGAGCTACGTTATCTTTAAAGATTGCAGCCGTTTCTCCCGGCATAACGCTTTGAAGGACATCGATTGCCTCTTCCGGTTTAATAGATAGATACGGAACAATCGATATCAGTAAAATCAGCATAGGGAATAATGATAGCATATAATAATAGGCTTGCTCAGCCGCTAGTCCCGTTGCTTGGTCTTCTTGAATTTCTTTACCAAGACTTTTTCCAAATGATAATAGCTTTTTCATGGTAAACCTCTACTTTCTCTTTTTTTGTTCTTTTCCCATTTTATGCACTTTTCAACCTTGAAAGTGGAGAATTTCAAGCGAAATCTCAAATCAAACGACCAAGAGAAAGTAGAATGATGTTTTCTACACAAAAAAAGTTCCAGCTCAAAAGAGCCAGAACTTTTCATCAGAGTGTTTATGTAGAGCAGACTAGCGAATGTGTCCTTGTGCACCACTTAATTGCTGTTGCGCCATTGCAACAAGATGCTTCGTCATTTCTCCACCAACAGAACCATTTGCACGAGCCGTTTGTTCAGCACCAAGCTGAACGTTAAGTCTTCCCGCGATTTCCGTTTTTAACTGATCAAGAAGCTGTTCAGCACCTTGAACTAAAATAGGATTACGATTTGCCATGTTTATCACTCCTTTCCTTCAACAGCTTATATAGGTTAATGTTCCTTTCACTTGAAATTTTATACAACATCCCTCAAAAAAAAGATCCCTGGCTATCGCCAAGATCTTTTTTTCTTTTTAAGCTTTTTACACTCGTTCAAGAGGCATAGTGCAGCAGCGGAAAGAACCGCCGGACTTAATAATTTCAGATATATCAACTTCAATCACTTTATAGCCTCGTTTCCTTAACTCTTCATTCACTTCTGTATTCATTGGCAGGCTGATCACCCGTTGATTACCGATGGATAATACATTGGTTCCCATCGTAAACTGCTCTTCTTTTGTTACTTCAATTAAGTCATATTTCATGCGAAGTAAATTTAATTCTTTCTCATGTAAAGCAGGTGAAAATACAAGCGCTTCTGTAGGTGATAAAATATTTAACACACAATCAAGATGAAGATAAGACCGATCAATAGGAATCGGAACAACCTCATACGCTGGAAGCAGCTCTTGGATATGCTCCACGCCTTCTTTACTTGTACGGTCGCTGAGCGCAATAAAAATAGCTTGTCCATCAATCAGCACATCTCCACCTTCAATGGGATGATCCGGTACCTGATGGAAAGGAATACCTTGCTGCTGCAGCCAATCGGCTAGCACTTGTTCTTCTCCACTTCGAATTTCGCTGCCCATTTTCGTGACAATAACGGTATCTCCGAGCGTATAGCCAATATCCCGCGTAAATACTTGTTCTGGAAATGGCTCTTGTGCAGATAGCCCGATGACTTCAACCCCTTCTTTTTGAAGGCATTCGACAAATTGACGGTGCTGCTTTGAAGCCAAGCTCTCATCAATGTTTTCGTCCGCATAATGCTTTTGTGTTTCATTAATAATTTCTTCAATTTTCATATATGTAGGTGGGCAAACGACCACACGTTTTAATGTATCATACTCATTTTTACACCCATAACTATTCGTCATTTTAGCTGGCTGTTTCATTTGCATCTTTTTAAATCCCCCTTCGTGCATTTATGTACAGTGTTCCCTAAATCTCCTGAAACATAAACACGATTTTACTGAGGAAACACCCCTGCGCATCTATCTAAAAAGCTTTTTCAGGCAAGAAAAACAAAAAAACACAATACTTCTTCTAATTACAATAACTGTTAGTATAAAATAGTCTAGTAACTGTACAAAAAATTGGAGGTTAATATGAATAAAGTAGCGAACGCATTATATGCGGGCAGAAAAATTTTATTAATACTGTGGATCATCCTAATTGTCGGATTTGGCTTTTATGCGGCTAAGCTTCCTTCTGTGCTGGGAGGAAACGGATTTGAAATGAAAGGAATGTATAAAGATACCGAGCAGCTTTTAGTTAATAAATTTGATGTTAGCGAAGCTCAGATCATCGTTTTGTTTGAAAAAAAAGACGGAGTTTCTGACTCGAAATTCCAGCAAACGATCGCTCAGTATATGCAAAAAGCAAAGGACAAATCAGACGCGTCGAAAGTTGACATACCAACGGCTTCTAACAAGATGATAAAAGGAAGCACAGCGTATGGAATTATCCACTTTAATCACGATGATGGAATGATGGATAAACGAGTGGAAAAGATCAGAACTCTTTCAGCTGATGAAAAAGAAGTTAGTGTAAAATTAACCGGTGGTCCTATTATTGAAAAAGATATGAATACAGCAAGCCAAGCAGATTTAGCAAAAGCAGAAGCCATCGGTATTCCTGTTGCTTTAGTTGTGCTTCTTCTAGCTTTTGGCAGCGTGGTAGCCGCTGCAATTCCTCTCATGATAGGAATTGTAACCGTTGTCACCACCATGGGCGTTGTCTATTTCTTTCATCCGTACACAGAGCTGTCCATCTTTATTTTAAATGTGATTCCAATGATTGGATTAGCTCTTAGTATTGACTTTGCCCTTTTATTTATTAATCGCTTTAAAGAAGAAATTCAAACAAAATCGATAGAAAAAGCAATCAAAATCACCATTCAAACAGCGGGACGCTCGGTCATCTTCTCAGGATTATGCGTATTTATTGGATTAGCGGGAATGCTGTTTATTCAAGTCGATATTTTTCAAAACGTCGCTCTTGGAGGAATGGCTGTTGTTTTTATTGCTGTGTTTTCAGCTCTTACGCTGCTTCCTTCCATACTTGCTATATTAGGTACACGCATTAATCGTTTACGCATCTTAAAAGTCAGTGAACAAGGCGGTCAGTCTAGATGGCGTTCATTCGCTACATTTGTCATGAAAAAGCCTGTAACTATGACGATTGTTTCTCTTATCATTCTGTTAGTAGCACTTATTCCCGTTCGAGACATGCATCTAGAAATACCGTCTTCAGAAGCGCTGCCAACAAAATACGAGTCTCGTCAAGCTTTTGACACGTATAACGATACGTTTATAAATAAAAACACGGCAGACGTTTATTTTGTGCTAGAAGCTAAGCAAGATATGCTGAATGAAAAGCCTTTAACAAATGCCTTTACTTTTATAAAACAATTAAAGGGAGATTCGTTAGTTAAGCAAGTCGATTCTATTTCTACCGCTTTAAATGTAAAATCGAGTGATCAGCTTCAAGCTATGCTGGAAAACCCGCAGATAAGTGCGCAGACAAAGCCATCTGTAGATTCGTTCATTAACGGACATTATATGCTTATAAAAGCTACGCTAGATACAGACCAAAATTCAGATCAAGCAAAAGATTTTGTTCGAAAATGGAAAGAGAAACATTCACCGCTCACCGTTCATATTGGCGGCTATCCAAAATTTGAACAAGAAATATTCGATGAAATTTATGAAAAAGCTCCATATGGTTTGGCTCTTGTTTTATTTTCAACGTATGTCATTTTAATGATTGCTTTTCGTTCTGTCCTCATTCCTTTAAAGGCTATCATTATGAATATTTTAAGCCTAACAGCTACGTTTGGTTTACTTGTATGGCTGTTTCAAAATGGACATTTAGGTCTTACCGAATCTAATATTGCTTTAGTGCTGCCGGTCTTTGTTTTCGGTCTTGTATTTGGGCTTAGCATGGACTACGAAGTCTTTTTGATTTCGCGCATTCACGAAGTGTATCATCAAACCCACGATAATAATGTGGCAACGGTAGAAGGCTTAGCTTCCACTAGTAAAATCATCACAAGCGCTGCTTTAATCATGATTGTCATTACAGGAGCCTTTGCTTTTACAGACGTAACGCCTGTTAAACAAATGGGTGTAGGAATTGCCTTAGCTATATTTATCGATGCAACGATTGTCAGAATGCTTCTTGTCCCTTCTCTTATGAAATTGCTTGGAGATGCCAACTGGTGGTTTTTCACTAAAAAACGCGATAAGTCCAGTTCCAACGAACAGTTAAAATCATAATAAAAAAAACCGCTCAAGTGAGCGGGTTTTTTATTATGATTTCTTTATCGACTTAATTTTGCAAAAGCGATAATGCCTTCTTCATCGTCTAATTCCAGTTCTAGTCCTGCTGCGTATGGATCTACGTTCATTTCCGTATCCAGCCAAAAGCGCAGCGCTTCAATAATGTTCAAAGTAATATGAACCTGCTTACGATCATGCACGTATGACTCTGCTGAAAAACCGTAGTCATCATCATACATTAGCTCAATCTCTACTTCTTGAGGCTGAACTTGTTTTTTTTCTGCAATATATAGGCACATCGCATTGATAATATCTTGTTCAGAAATTTTTATTGTCTCCAAGATTTCACTTCCTCATTTTTACGCTTGTTGCTACGTACGCTTTGGAATAACTTTACTACAAGAAGAATTAAAGCGACAATCACAAGCATGTTTACCATAAAGCCTAAAATTGGGCCTAATGGTCCTAAGCTAGATAGCAAGCTTCCAAATAATAAGCCCGCAATTCCTCCCATTAAAAGACCTTTCATTAAGCCGCCGCGCTTTGAGCTAGCCGCTGTACTTTTAGATGATGAGTTTTTAGACGTATTGTTTTGCTTAACTGAATTACTGTTATTGTTTTTAAATAAGCTTGATTGGTTATTGCTTCCGCTGTCAAAAGAGCGCTTTCCTGATTTATACCCTTTTGCGCTTGCTACGTTTGAACCGTCATGAATAAGCGATCCACCGACTGGTGAAAACACAACCGCTAATGCGATAAATGCGGCCAATAATTTTTTTACCATTGCTTTCCCTCCACTAAATGACTAACGTCACATATGTTTTTTCATATATGATTTCCATATATGTTCCTACGTTTCATCATACCAAAAGGTTTCACTTTTTTATATAAAAATGCATAAAGCTCCATCAAATGTTCACAGGATTAAACATTTGCACGTATTTCTTGTGTATATAAGACCATTCAAGTATAAAACAGAGACCTTCATAAAACTAACAAAGGTCCTTCATCTTCATTAAGTGCAGCTTATTTTACACTTTTCCAAAAATATTATCTAAAGTAACTTTTGTAGAGTTCTTTGGTTTTTCTACTTCTTTAATAATGTATTTATAGGCTATAGGCTACCTTCGCCTTTATTACTAATTAAAGGATATAGGTGCTTATATGACGAATACCATACGAGAAACAGCGCCTCAAAGGTATAGTACAATGCATTTAAAATTGGCTCTGAAAGCTTCTAATACTGCATGTTTGCAGTTGATGGTCAATATTTCACGGTATCTACTTGCCCTTTCATAAATAAGAGCTTTCTCTTATATGAATATAGATAGAATATAATTAAAAAGGAGAGATACGATGTTGAATGAACAGCTCCCATTATCAACAGCCAATTTATCAGATGCAATGGAAGGTGCAAACCACTTAGACTTTTCTATTAAGCCATTGCAGCGTCATTACAAACTATTTGGGCCGGCTCTTACTGTAGATACGCCTGCTGGCAATAATTACTCAGTGCTTGAAGCGATTCGACTAGCGGAGCCCGGAAGCGTGCTCGTCATTGATGGAAAAAGCTACTGTAACCGTGCCTTAGCGGGAGATTTCGTAGTGGCCATGGCAAAGCTTGTTGGAATAAGCGGTATTGTACTAGATGGTGTTATACGAGATCAGGAAGACATTGAAAAGCTCAATTTCCCTGTGTTTTGTAAGGGCTCTACGATCGCAGCAAGCAGCAAAAAAGAAAAAGGAAAGGTAAACAAGATCATTTCCTGCGGGGGCGTGAAGATCCGTCCTGGGGATTTTATTGCAGGTGACGACGGTGGAGTCATTGTCATTCCCAAGGAGGAAGTCGAAGAAGTATTAGCAAAAGCACGAGAAAAGTGGCAAAAAGATAAAGACAGAGAAAATGAAGTATTAGTTAGCAAAGAAACGGTATATACGTATTTAGATAACGCCCTAAAATAAAAGACCTCCGCTTGGAGGTCTTTTATTTGTCATATTGTAAAAATTCTAATCGATTTCCGAACGGGTCATGGACAAAAAAACGCTCTCTCCCTGCAATAGGCTCTTCTTCAGAAAGAACGCAGCCCGAATGTGCCAACTTACGTCTAAGCGTCTTGATATCTTCCACGACAAAAGCTGGATGCGCTTTTTTAGCAGGTATGTAGTCATCTTGAATACTGATATGCACTTCTTGAGTTCCACATTGAAACCATATGCCGCCTCTGTGCCTTAAATTTTCCGGCTTAAGAACAGTTTTCATTCCTAAAAGATTTTCATAAAAATTTCTTGCTTCTTGCTCGCATCCTTCTGGACCAAGAAGCTGAACATGATCAATTCCTAGAAACATCCACGAACCCCTTTCAAAAAACGTCTTCCTAAAAGTTTATTAATCAATGACTCTAGGATTATGAATAACCTGCAGTTCTTTTACAGCTTGCTTCATTTCGCTTTTGCAAATTGGACAAGTTGGCTGATCTCCGCTTTTAAAGTTATCTCGAACCCAACAATTACACGTATCTGATGTACATTCCCAAACTTTTGTTTCTTCAATAACAGCCGGCTCTAAATTTTTACGATTATACATACACATCGTCTCCTTTAAACAGTACTTTTTAAGTGGATAATAAATGAAGATTAACTTAGCGTGTAAATGTGGTAAATGGTGCAAGATAAAGTGATACTATACATCCGTAAATCAATCTTTGAGGAATACATACGGCGTCTTGAAAGACTAAAATAAAAATGAAGTTATAGCAAAGCAGATAGCAGTTGCTTTTCTTAAAACAACGGGATAGTCTGAAAAGAACAAAAATGAAGATCACAAAAATTATATATTTTACTATTATAACAGAGTTTATAATTTTTTACAAATCAGCTTCCATTTACTTGTCTTTTCAAAAAAAAAGCGAGCACATGATTAGGCTCGCTTTTCATTTCTTATCGAGTTTGTCCGTTTCCACTCATAATATATTTAATTGTCGTAAGCGCAGGAAGTCCCATTGGACCGCGTGCATGAAGCTTTTGAGTTGAAATCCCAATTTCAGCTCCAAATCCTAAAGCTCCTCCGTCAGTAAAACGCGTAGATGCATTATGATACAGTGCGGCTGCATCCACTAAAGACATAAAGCGTGAAACGGCTTGTTTATCTTCTGAAATGATGGCTTCAGAGTGTTTTGTTCCATATGTTTCGATATGGTCAATCGCTTCATCCACACTCTCTACTACTTTCATCGCGATCGCTAAGCGCAAATACTCTTCAGCCCAGTCTTTTTCAGCCGCTGGTTTTGCTCCAGGAATTTCACCTACTGTCGCTTTGTCACCATATACTTCAATATTATGATCATTGAATGCTTGAATCAATTCATCTTTATGAGAATCGAGCCAGTTCTTGTGTACAAGAACCGTTTCTGCTGCGTTACACACCGCTGGTCGATCTGTTTTTGCATTAATCAAAATCGGAATGGCCTTCTTAACGTCAGCTTGTTCATCGATATAAATATGGCAGTTTCCCACTCCCGTTTCTAACACAGGAACCGTTGCGTTATTGACGACCGCTTGAATCAACGAAGCCCCTCCGCGCGGAATTAGCACGTCAATATGCTCTTTCATTGTAAATAATTCTTGCGTAGCCGCACGATCTGTACTTGAAATAAACTGTACCGCTTCTTTAGGAATTGGCGTTTCATCAAGAGCTTTATGAATAATATCCACAATAGCTTGGTTAGATGAAATAGCTGAAGAGCCGCCTTTTAACACAATGGCATTTCCAGATTTCAACGCTAGCCCTGTTGCATCTACCGTTACGTTTGGACGTGCTTCATAAATCATTCCGATAACGCCAAGAGGCACGCGTACTTGCTTGACATCTAGACCGTTATCCAATGTCCAGCTTGATAAAATATCTCCTGTTGGATCATCTAACTCAGCAACTTCACGAAGGCCGTTTGCAAATTCTTTTACACGTTCCGCTGAAAGAGCAAGGCGATCCATCAGCGCTTCGTCAAACCCTTTTTCCTTACCGTTTTTTAAATCTACTTCATTTGCTTTTAAAATATACTCCGTGTTGTTTTCAAGTGTAGAGGCAATCGTTAACAGCGCATCGTTTTTTTGCTCTGTTGTTAGTAAACTTAATTGTTTAGCTGCTTTTTTTGCTGAAATAGCTTGTTCTTCTACTGAATACTTTTCATTTGTTTGTAACACCAAATCACTCCTGGATTCGTTTTAGTTTTGTTTGATTTTAAAGTTTGAGGCATAAGAGGTAAATGCAATCATGCAAAGAAAAGGAAGGGCTCCTTTTCTTTACAGCATGTTTGCTTACAAACCGACCGGTACTGGAATTTCTAAGTGACACACTAGACCTTCGCTGTCTACAATCGGTTGATCAATTGGCTCATTCAGTGCAAGTTCATCAGATGAATAATTTGTCACGCCAAGAGCCAGCTCATTTTCGTCTTTATCTAGAATACGTACAACTGCTCGTTCACTAAAGTGGCCTTTAATATATTTAACGTGCTCGCGAAGTAAAGGCTCTTTATCTTCAATAATTGCACGTTTCGCGGCATCTTCGACTACTATTTCCCCTTCAGGACCAGAGTTAAACGCAATCCACTGCTTTTTCTGATTAAGGTTCGCAGAATCATCTTCAGATTCAAAATACGTTCCTGTTGCATCTCCGTCAACCGCTTGTGTTAAGATGTTTGGCACGCCGGCTCTTCCTAAAAATGCTGGAATTCCTGATGCCATAGCGATTTTGAACGCGTCAATTTTCGAGCGCATACCGCCTGTTCCAACTGAACTTCCTGAATCTCCTGCAGATTCTTCGATTTCTTGCGTGATTTCCCCTACGTGAGGAACTAATTTTGCATTTGGATCCTGTCGAGGGTCCGCGCTGTATAAGCCATCGATATCCGATAAAATAATAAGCAGGTCGGAATCCACTAGTCCAGCAACTTTAGCTGAAAGTGTATCATTATCGCCAAATTTTAATCGATTGATGGTTACCGTGTCGTTTTCATTGACAATTGGCACAATGCCGCGTTCTAACAGCACGTTAATTGTATTTCGTGCATTGTTGTAACGATTTTCGTCTGAAAAATCGTCTCTTGTAATTAAGATTTGAGAAGCAACGTATCCATGTGATAGAAACAATTCTGAATAAGCCTCCATTAACAGTCCTTGACCGATTGAGGCAGCTGCTTGTTTTTCAGGTAAAGAGCTAGGTCGCTCTAAGCAGCCAAGCTTGCGGTATCCTGCAGCTACAGCTCCTGATGAAACCAACAGCACTTCATGACCGCTGTCTTTTAAGTCTACGACTTGATCCACAAGGCGCTCGAGCTTCCGTCTGCTGATTTCACCGTGTGAACTTGTTAATGAACTACTTCCAATTTTAATTACAACCCGCTTCTTATTGTCGGGACTCATCAAATCACTCCTAGTGTGTTCTGTATGTTTTCTTGTTTATGATTATTTTTTTGTTGTGAGGAATTCACGAAGAAGATAAGTGACGAATTAATTAGTACTTGCCACTTTTTGTAGTTGAGCACTCATTTCTTTTGAACGCTTTGATGCTCCTTTAACTGCTTGCATCATTGCTTCTCCGCCGCCGTGTTTAGCTAAGGCGTCTAAACCAGCTGCTGTTGTACCGTTTGGAGACGTCACATTTTCACGAAGCTCCGTCGGCGTTTCATCTCTTTCCATCATCATTCTTGCTGCACCGTAAATGGTTTGGGCGCCAATTTCACGTGCTAGCTCAGGATCAAGACCTTCTTCTTTAGCTGCTTTTTCGATATGCTCCATAAGGAAATAAAAATAAGCGGGTCCACTTCCGGCAATTCCTGTGAAAATGTCCATTTGAGGCTCATCAATCACGTACACTTTTCCAATTGCAGAAAGCAGCTCTTTTGCTGTTAGCACAGCATCCATTGCAGCATATTGACCTGGAGATATGGCCGTTGCTGATTGCTGAATCATACTTGATGTATTAGGCATCACTCGAATGACCTGCTGTTCATCATGCAATAACTCTTCCATGTAAGAAGACGAAATCCCTGCAAGAACAGATAGGACAAGCTGGTCTTTGTTGATTTGAGGCTTTAATTCGTTTAATGCCTCTTCAGCGCCTTTTGGCTTCATCGCTAGAATAAAAACGTCAATGTCATCTGTTTTCAGCTCGCTTCGCTTTACTGCTGTGATACCATATCTATTTTCAAGTTCGTGCAGTCGCGCATCATTGCTGCGATTTGTTACGATAATATTTTCAGCAGGTAATTTCTTTGCATTGACCATACCAGAAATCATCGCTTCTGCCATTGATCCAGCACCTAAAAAAGCAACTTTTTGTTTTTGATCCATCAAATCTCCCCTGTCATTTGTTCGTATTTTTGTTCTCGTTTCTTTCAACGGTTCCTATAGTAACATGCTGAAAAAGAGTGTCAAGTTGAATTTAACCGTTTTTTTCCTCCTTGAGCGTATAACCTTATGCGTATGTAAGCGTAAACAAAACTTTTTTAAATATTTTTTTCTGCAAAAAAAACCGATTTTTTTTATAAAAATACGTTTATATAAAGAAAATCCGGGCATACTATATAGTTTGGACTTTAAATTTTTTTGCGAAAAATAGAGGAATTTTGAAAACGTTATTTGAACAATATAATAGGTTTGCTAAAATGAACCTATGTACCAGCATCTTGGTTTTTTTGGAAAATTTACTTTTGATGTAAACCACGCTGTGCTGTCGACATTAAAATAAACAAAACGACATACAATCTAGGAAGTGTCGAAACATTATTGGAGGTTCTATTATGAAGAACAACTCGTTTTCTACGGTTCCATCGTCTTCAGAAGGAATAGAGAAACAGGATTTACACGTTGTGGGAATTGGCGCTTCTGCCGGAGGGTTAGAAGCTATTGAGCAGTTTTTCGCTAATATGCCTTCACCAAATGGAATGGCGTTTATTATTGTACAGCACCTTTCCTCTAAATATAAAAGTTTTATGCCAGAACTTTTAGCAAAAAAAACAGGAATGAATATCAAACTGACACAAGACGGGATGACTTTACAAGAAGACACAATTTATTTAAATCCTCCCCATCATTATGTGACCGTTGTGGATCATACTCTTCGCCTTCGTCCCTATGAAGAAAATGATCAGGTAAAGTATCCGATTGACGCCTTTTTTCATTCTCTTGCTGCTTCAAAAAAACACCGGTGCACAGCCATTATTTTATCGGGAAAAGGAAATGATGGAACAGGAGGAGCAAAAACAATACGAGAGTATGGCGGAACTGTACTTGTACAAGATGAAAGCACAGCAAAGTACAGAGATATGCCCCTAAGCGCTATTGATGCCCACCTTGCTGATTATATTCTTTCTCCTGCTGATATGCCTGACCTTGTGCAAACGCATGTCAGCCAAACTGAATTTACATATAATGAAGAAACGCTGCAATACATTTATTCATTAATAAAGAAGAAAACAGGCATCGACTTCTCTATGTACAAAAAAAACACGGTGCTGCGACGACTTGAAAAGAGAATGGCTTTACTCGATCCGCCATCTCAAACGATGGAAGAATACCGGGACTATTTATGTAAAGAAGCCGAAGAAATCGTCGAACTGCAGCGAGACTTGCTGATTGGAGTGACACAATTTCTTAGAGATAAAGAAGCATTCTCTATTATTGAAGAACAAGTTATTCCTCAATTAGTTGAAAGAAAGATTCATAGTCAAGAAGATGAAATCCGCATCTGGGTAGCAGGTTGTTCTACTGGTCAAGAAGCATATACATTAGCTATTTTGCTTCATGACTATTTATCAACAATCAACCGTTATTTCGATGTCCGAATCTTTGCTACAGACATTGATCGTCATGCAATTAAAAGAGCTAGTCAAGGTATTTATGAAGAAGCGGAAGTTCATTCCTTCTCAGCAGCTCAGATTAATGAATATTTTGAGCAAACAAAACACGGTGGTTATCAAGTTAAAAAAACAATCCGCAAAATGATTGTTTTTGCCCCGCATAATATAGGAAAAGACTCGCCTTTTGTAAACGTTGATCTCATTAGCTGTCGAAATATGATGATTTACTTCCAAGCTGAACTGCAGCAGCGCATTCTGTCTCTTTTTCATTTTTCTTTGACAGAAGAAGGCGTACTTTTTTTAGGCCCTAGTGAAACAACGGGAAATTTGTCTGATTTGTTCCGCCCTATCAACAGTAAGTGGAAAATATTTAAGCGTTCCGGACAGCCCAGCCGACAAATTACGGGAGCTTTTAATCTTTCGAAATCCAGCTTGCATGAAGGTGATTTTTCTAGCGTTCCGCTGCCAAGTCAACTTTATAAACCTCTTCCTTCGCTTAAATTAGATGAGATGTATCAGTCAATGATTGATCACTTTATGAGCCCTTGTCTCGTATTAAATGAATACAACGAAGTAATATTTTGTTCAAAAGAAGCGACTCAGCTTATTAACGTTCCTGTAGGGAAAATTAATTATACAATTTTCAAAATGGTGCCAGTTCACGTCTCTTTAGCCATTGGAGCAGCTATTAAACGCGTAAAAGAGCAAGGTATGAGCGTATGCTGTCAGCACATTGAGTTTGTCATAAACAACGTGCAGCGCCGTTTTAATATTACAATATCTGCCCTTCCAACAAATCACTCTCTTTACTTACTTATGTTTGATGAACAGACAGATACTGCCATTATTGATAAGGAAGAGCCCATGTTCCTTAATCAAACAAGCTCTATTAGTGAGCTTGTAGTAGATTTAGAGCAAGAGCTTCATTACACGCAGCAGCATTTGCAAACGACGATTGAAGAGCTAGAAACAGCAAATGAGGAGCTAAAGTCCACAAACGAAGAACTGATTGCTTCTAACGAAGAGCTGCAGTCCACAAATGAGGAACTGCAGTCTGTTAATGAAGAGTTAATTAGTGTTAACAATCAGTACGAGCGAAAGATTGAAGAATTAACGGACTTAAATAACGATATTGATAATTTATTAATCAGTACAACTATTGCTACTATCTTTTTAGACGAGCAGCTGAATATTAAATTATTTACGCCGGAAACGAAAACAGTGATCAACGTTCTTCATCAAGATATTGGAAGACCTTTCTTTCATATTTCGCATAACTTTAGATATGACCATCTAATCGAGGATGCAATGCACGTTTTAAGAACAAATAACACCCTTCAAAAAGAAATTCAAAGCTACGATAACCAATGGTACAGCATGAAAATGATGCCTTATCGTACAAATGAGAATTTAATTAACGGTGTAGTTATTACGTTTATTAATATTACAGAAATTAAACGATCAAATGAAGAATTGGCTATTACATCATTTGCAGTCGCTCACAGTCCTACGGGCATTTTCATTACCGACCACCAAGGTAAAATTAAGTACATTAATCAAAAATTCATGGAGCAAAAGCATGCCCCGCAAGAAGTATTTGGGCTGCACCTCTATGACTTATATACAAAAAAGCTGGGGGTTAAAAGATTCCCTAAGATTTGGAATGAAGTATACAGAGGAGAAAAATGGAACGGAGAAATTTCCTACGTTCAAGAAGACGGAGAAACCGTTTGGGAACAGTTAGCCTTAATGCCTGTTAAAAATGATCAGGATGAAATCATCCATTACATTGGATTAAGCGAAGACATTTCACAGCGCAAACAGTCGGAAATGATGCTCAAAAATTCAGAGATGCTGTCAGCACTTGGACAGCTGGCTGCTGGCATTGCCCATGAAATACGAAACCCTCTTACATCATTAAAGGGCTTTTTACAGCTTATGATGCAAGAAGAAACGTATAAAAAAGAATATATGGATGTCATGATGTCCGAGTTTAACCGCTTAGAACTAATTATTAGCGAACTGCTCATTCTAGCCAAACCGGAAGTCGTAAAATATGAAAATAAACAGATAAATTTAATTCTTCAAGACGTATGTACGCTGCTGCATACACAGGCCATTCTTAAAAACATTACTATTTCAACAGATTTTGAAGAAAAATTACCTGTTGTTCATTGTATTGAAAAAGATATGAAACAAGTATTTATCAACATGGTGAAAAATTCTATTGAAGCGATGGATGACCCTGGGTCTATTCTAGTGGTATCTAAATTTGATCCAGATACAAATCAAGTAGTCGTCCAAGTGATAGATGAAGGAAAAGGCATGCCGAAAGATCGATTAACACGAATTAGCGAGCCTTTCTATACAACAAAAGAAAAAGGAACAGGATTAGGATTGATGGTGAGTCACAAAATCATTAGTAATCATAAAGGAAGCATTTCGTATGATAGTGAAGAAGGAAAAGGAACAACAGTAGAAATCCGATTACCGCTTTCTTAATGTACTTTGTTCTTCTGCCTTAAACATTCAAGTTCCTGATTAATTACATCTTGAATGTCAAACAAATGTGTAGAGACCAATTCCATATATTCTCCTTTTCCTGCTTCAATTACGTCGGAGCGGATAATACTTAGGAGGTCTTGAATGGTTAGCACATTTGTTTTCATTTCTCGAAAATGACGCTGAAGATCAACTAGCTGCATTTTTTTCGCCGTTTCTACATCTGTTTCCCTGACTGAAAAACCTTGGTTCACTTGTGGTGAGTCTTGCATAAGCATAGAGCGAAACTGTTGAAGGGTTGATTGAACACTCATCATATGCTCATGAATAGGATAGCAGAAAACAGCGTGCAGCGAATGATAGGCTTCAGGTTTAAAATGAAAATCAAAAAGAGCAACCGGGTTAGAAAACGTGCGCATATTTACTTCGATTTGCACTTCTTCCTCTCCCTGGAGTGCTCTTTTTACTTTTTCTTGGCTGTCTTCATCAACTAGATCTAAAAAGTTCTGAACAGGCGGGAAACTTTTCGTGACGCTTGGTGTAAATTCAATTATTTCGTTGTCTTTATTGAGTAAAAACATTGGAACCGGAATCTGTTGAATCGGCAAACTGATCATATTTCTTCCCCCATTGCTAACATTTTATCTTGCGTCGAACTTTCTTTATTGTTGATTAGAAGCCAGTCTTTAAAAGCTTGAATATGATTAATGAATATGGTTTTTGAAGATCCTGAAGCCGATAAATCATGCGTGTTGAGAAGCTGGCTGCCTACTAATACAAGAGGACTTTGCGCCATGCTTTCAATCTCAGCAATGTATTTTTGTAAATCAGGCAGCAAATGCACTTGCGAGACAGACAAGCACACTACATCAGGGTCCCATCTTTCAATGCTTTTTAGAGCAAACGGCAGCGGCAAGTTTGCTCCTAAGTTTTTAACTTCCCATCCTTGTTCTCTCATAAGGCCTGCAATCATTTTAATACCTAAATAATGCTCTTCTCCTTCAATGCAAAAAAGAAGTGCCCGATGGCGCTGAAGCAATTGATGCTGTGATAGCTGAAAGCGAGTTAACACATAGTCACAGGTTGCAGTAGCCAAATGCTCCTCCGCGACTGAAATTTTATTTTCTTGCCACCTTTTCCCTATCTCATACATCGCTTCTGTCAGAAACGTGTATACGTCAGTTGAAGAATGGCTTTCTTCTATATATATAGCAATGAGCAGCCAGCTTTTTTGAACGTCTCCTTCTAGCAAACAATCAGCTAAAGCCGCTACATTACGAGAGTAAACGATAAGATCACGCCCTTTTCTTAAAGTTACAATAAATCTCTAGGCAAAACTTCCTTTTTGCACGATGGACAACATGCGTAGACGCCTTTATTCTCATCATAATCTACGTTCATCGGCTGCTTGCATGCTGTACATACAGCATGTACGTAGTTTAAATATTTTTCCACTAATAAACGTGTTGCCCCACTTGTTTTCCCGCAATAATAGCAAATAAACCTTACTTTTCCTTTTTTTGTTATCTCTACTTCTCGCATATGCTGACAAGATTCACAGCGATCCCAGCTGCGAAGGTAATTGCTCAAAGAATATTGTGGTTTATTTGTTTCTATATACATTTTTGTTTCTTGATTTCTTGTTTTATCTTCGGTAAAGTCAATTGACCGAATAAGCTGTTTAGCGCCTAGCTTTGACTCAATTCTAGCTGCCATAAACGCTTCATTTTTTCCGCCGTAAGGCATATTGATCCATATAGTGGATTCATCGATGATAAGCAGTGACATCGGAACAGCAGATGAAATAACGTGAGCGCCGTCAATTCGAACTTCTGTTGGTTCACGAGTAAGAACGGTCACTTCACCTTTAAATGAGTGTAACATCTCCCGTATTTCTTGAGGAATAAGCGAAGCATAAGGAATACACAATAAAATCTGCTGCCGAGCTTGATATAAGTCTTTTTTTAACTGACTGCTGTTCGCTGGATGGTACCAAATCAATTTAGGATGCTGAATGACTTCTTTTAAAAATTGCTGAGGTTGGTATACTTTTTGGTTTTCGTTAAAGTGGTTGACCAACTTCCATAACGCTCGCTCCTTTGGTACACGCTGCTGGGCAAACGACTCGTCTGAAAGCATCATAAATTTTCCTTTTGAACGCGTCACCGCTACATTTACCAATCGGTCGCTATTTTCATTTGTTAGAAGTAAACCTGGTTTTGACTGAGGCTTTGTATCGACCGTATCAAAAATTATGATATCTCGTTCTGCGCCTTGAAATTTGTGTACGGTTGCTGCGATTATATCGCTGGCTGGTTCAATATCTTGAAGAAATGCATTGATCAATTTAGCTTGAGACTTATAAGGAGTCACATAGCCAATAGTAGCGGAAGAAGCTTTGCGTGCCCGCAGCATCAAACTTACCGCCAAAACAGCTGTTATCACATTGTAGCGTGAGCCGGAAACAACATCTCGCATAGCGGAAGAATGCAAATGACCAATGTTAAGCATAAGCGCTGCTTCATGAGCAAACGGCCGACTGCTTGCTACTACTTCTCGACTTGTTGTGACAGAGGGATGATCTGCTACTCGGTTGCTGTAAATATAGCGATTTGTAAAAGCCGAGATATCTTTATGCATTCTTCTTTGCTTTGTCAACATAAAAAGATGAGGGTGTATCTCACCGCTTTCTACTTGCTCTACAAGGCCCGTCTGCTCAAATAAATCTCGCTGCAGCCACTTCTTCACTTCAGCATGAGAAGATTGAGATACCGGGGGAAGCTGTTTAAAATCGCCGCATACGACAATTCGTTTTCCTAACGTAGCTGCAAAAGCAATTTGCGGTGCATATGCCATGCTAATTTCGTCTACCACAACCATATCAAATTCACTTTGATAAAGTAATCGATCAATAGCCGCTTTTGATAAGGTAGTGCCTACAATATACGCTTGGTCAAACACATTTTTCTCCGCTTCAATCCACTTGTTACGAAGGACGTTTAGCTTTTTGTTAACTTGCTGAAGCTGGTGAGCTTTATTGGGATACCTGCTTAAGTAAACTCGTTCTTCTTGTAAATCACGCATCTCCTGAGCTAAATCCGGATCATCTTCTCCAATGACTTCTTCTACTTTTATATTTTCTAAGCCACTGCTTTTTGTTGCTCCGTATCGAATGAGTTTTCCTTTTTTCCAAGCTTCTTTCTTTTTTAACTGACGTGCAGTTTCTTGCAGCAAACCGTCCACCGCTGCATTACTGTGAGATAATAAAAGGATCCGCTTTGATTTCCGGTAATAGCTTGCCACGATTTTTGACAGCGTATATGTTTTTCCAGTTCCAGGAGGACCCCAAATATACGTAGTACGGTTATAACGCGCTCGCAGCAACACTTCATGAAGAGCGTTCTTAGACGTATACTCTTTATGACGAACAGGACTATCGCCTCTCATAAGACGTTTGATTCTTACTATTTTTTGCTTGTAATCTTTTGCTTCCGTGAGTCTATCAATGAGAGCCTGCAATAATTCCCATGGTTCGTTATATATATCGAGTTCGTCTACTTCTTGTCCAATAAACGCATCTATTTTAAGGTACAAATCAAATCCTTCCGTTCCAATAACTTCTCCTTTACTTTCTTTATGCTGGTGGACAAGGCGTACCTGAGCTCCATCAAAAAGGTATAAATCGGCTGTGCGTTCAAACCGGTAAAGATACGCATCTCCCTGCTGCCCTAAGTACTCTCCTTTTCCTACCGTATACTTTTCTCCGCCGTGTTTCTTCATATAATTAATCTCAATTGAAAGTGCGCGCACCCATGCTTTTAAATATGAAGAGATAGAGCGTTTTTCCATAGATGTCTAACTCCCTTTTTATCCGTTCATTTCTAACTTATCTATTCTATCATGTCATTTGAATATAGCATAGCTTCTTTCTTCTTCATTTTTATAAAAGCAGAACACCTTTTTTACTTACAGACAAATTAAGACTTTTTTCATCATAATCATAAAAAAACCGCGTTTTTTCTATCACTTTAGACGTATTGTTACAAACTTGTAATATAAAACCTACCATTTTGTCATGAGTTTGTTACATATTGCTGATAGAATAAGAGACAACTATTGGAAATAAAGGAGAAATATTAGATGAAAAAACACATTTTTACATTAGGGGCTACAGCTTTAGTATCAATTGGAATTGCAGACGCAGCATCAGCTGACACAGACACGCATAAAGTAAAAGCTGGAGAAACGTTATTCAGCATCTCACAGCAGCATAATGTAACAGTTGAAGACTTAAAAAAGTGGAATGGTCTTTCTTCCACATTAATTTATGCAAACCAAACATTACAAATTGGATCTACATCTACTGACTCTTCATCTAGTTCAACTCCAACTACAACATCTTCAAATCATACATATACAGTAAAATCAGGTGACACGCTTTACCGTATCGCTAAAAACAACGGTACTTCTGTACAGCAGCTAAAAGAGTGGAATAACTTATCTAGTCATTTAATTTATGTGAATCAAGTATTAAAAATAAGCGGAACAGGAACAGTTTCATCATCACCTTCAGCACCTGTACAAGAAAAAACAAACGAAACGCAAGCATCCCCGGCTCCTAGCAACAGTAAAAGTTATAAAGTTCAGCCTGGAGATACAATGTGGAGCGTAGCACAGCGACACGGCATTTCAATTTCTCAATTAAAACAGTGGAATAACTTATCGTCTAATACGATTTACATTAATCAAGTGCTACAAGTAGGCGGACAAGCAGCAGCTCAGGCGAAACCATCAACGCCATCACCTGCTGCTCCTTCAACACCGTCAACTTCAGCACCGTCGACTTCAACGCCGGCACCTGCTCCAGCGCAAGAAAGTAAGTCGGTTTCGAAAGAGATTACGGTTGAAGCAACAGCTTATACTGCTTACTGTGCGGGCTGCAGCGGAATCACTGCTACAGGCATCGACCTAAGGTCAAATCCTAATCGAAAAGTAATTGCAGTTGATCCTCGCGTGATTCCATTAGGTTCTCGCGTATACGTAGAAGGTTACGGAGAAGCAATTGCTGGAGATACTGGCGGTGCCATTAAAGGTACTCGCGTTGATTTATTTATGGCATCTCAAAGCTCAGCTTTAAATTGGGGACGCAAAACGGTAAAACTTCAAATTTTAGATTAATCACTAAAAGCAGAAGCGTGTTAGTCGCTTCTGCTTTTTAATTTCTTTTCAAACATAATCATATCGATAGCTTGCAGGCCATTCTCGTAAATTGGTGGAACGTACTGCAAAAAGAAATTCTTTTTGACACCACTTTGATAAAAGCCTGCCTTTTTATAAAATGCTATGTTTTCAAGACTGGAGTCCGCTGTTCCTACAATCATTTTAGAATATTGGTTACACTCATACAATGCTTCTAGCTTTTTAATGACTTTGCTGCCGATTCCTTTTCCTCTGTATGCTTCTTCTAAACCAATATTTTTCACTTCTACTGCCGATTCCTCTTCATCGATGAGGCACTGCACAACTCCTATCTCCTTCTTTTCATACACAATGGTAAATAAGGAACCTTCATTTATATACGACTTTACTACTTTTTCGTCTTCATCCCCTATCAATAGCAGGTTCAAATAGGAAGCGCGCCTGTCTTTATCAATTTCAACAAGGTCGATACTCATCTTTACCCTCCAAAAAATAAGTCAATAATATTGCTGCCTCTTGAAGATGATTTATTATATAGCTCTGAATACCCGCAGCTCGTGCAATATACCACTGTAAAGTGATTGTGCTGAACGTCTAAGTATCTAGACAGCCCCGTTCCCGTTGTAGCAATTTCTTTTGTTTGTGCTTCTGTATGTCCGCATTTTACACAACCGTTTTTCCCCATTGTTATACTCCTTTATAAATAAAATAATTTCTTATTTATATAAACGGATAGAAAAGGAAAAAGTTTCATTTAATTGATAAATAAAAGAAAGTAAGAAACCGCATCTCCAACAGAAGATGCGGTTTCTTACTTTTAATATCGATGGGATGACTGTACACTCGATTTCTATAACAGCAATTCTCTTTTCATAATTTCAACGTTTTTTTGATGACATTGTGCGGTGAAATCAGAGGGAAACGCCAGTTTATCATTTAGCTTATCGAGCGCTTCTTTACTGTTTTCTTTCACTGCCGCTTGCAGTTCATCTAAATAAGAGCTGGCCATCTCCACTCGCCTTTGAATTTCAGCTCGGTGATGTGTCGTTTTCCCGTGCCCGGGAACTAGCGTTAGATTTTGGTGCTTAGCTAAAATATGTCGCGCAGCAGCAAGCGTGTCGCGATAATCGTTTACACTTTCATATATGTACGGATATTCAAAATCCGATAAATAATCCCCTGCAATCCATATCGAATCATCGACAATCATAAATAGGCCATCGTTTGTATGACCTTTTGCAAAATAACAGGTAATGGATGTTTCACCTAAAGTAATATGCTGTTCATTTTCGGTTACCACAATATCCAGCTCCGGGAATATAATATCATGAGATCTTTTTATATAATAGTCATGATCAAACTGCTTAATCATTTGAACTTTTTCTTCTTTGTCCGGATGATGTACTAAAAATTTGCTGCCGATAAAGGTGGCATTTAATTCTAAGAAAGCGCCATATCCAATGACGTGATCAAAATCTCCGTGAGTAAAAAACACATACAGGTTGCGATGATTTAAGATGTCTTGAACATGCTGTTTAATTTCATTAATTTCGTGAGGAAGCCATGTTGGATCAACAACAATAACACAGTCTTTTGTTTCAATCACTGCAGATGTTGTTTGAAATAGCGCGCTTTCAAAAACCGTCATTTGCTCCGTTTTATATTGAATCATGAAAACAGCTCCTTATTTTTTCTATCACCTTTATTATAGCGGAAATAGAAAGATAAGGGCGCGTATGACGGTTCATAAAACGAAACTATGCAAGATGTGATAAAATGCGGAACCAGCCAAACAATGAAACCCAAATAGGAATACTAAACAAGGTTCCCCAAAATAAACCTTTCAAAAAGTTCCCTTGATTCATTCTGATATTCCTCACCTTCATCGTATGTTGGTTCTTAGTCTAGCGCAGCTTAATGAAATTTTAGTGAAAAATAAAAAAAGAAGCAGTTGCTTCTTTTTTTATTTATTATAAAATTGGTGATCGTACTTAATTTTCGGCAGCTCGCGTACTTCCTGCGACATTTCTGTTCCGCACATCGGACAGTTATAATCAACTGTAACAAAATCTTCTCTCATCCACCCATTACACGATTCAGATTGACACGCGTATACAGTCGTATCCATCATTTGATCTACTTCTTCTTCTACGGCTTTTCTTGCAAAATACATGTGCACAGCTCCCTTTTTTTCTTAGTATATGTAAAATTCCCATTTTTTATTTACAGCTTGATTACTTTTTCATCCGGCGTTATTGGACACCACTATTTAATTGTGTATAATTAAATAAAAAGCAATAGAATGGAGGCAACACGAATGGAACAACTTTATAAGCAGCTGCAGCTAGAAAATCAGCTTTGTTTCTCAATTTACGCCACGTCTCGAGAAATTACAAAGGTGTACAAGCCGCTGCTCGATAAATTAGGAGTAACCTATCCGCAGTATTTAGCCCTTCTTGTTTTATGGGAACATGAAACGCTCAGCGTGAAAAAAATGGGCGAACTTCTGTATTTGGATTCAGGCACCCTTACTCCTATGCTAAAAAGAATGCAGGATCAAGAATTAGTCATTCGTCAGCGTTCTCATGAAGATGAACGCGTTGTTTTTATTAGTTTAACCGAAAAAGGAAAAAACTTACGTGATAAAGCTTGTCATATTCCAGAAGAAGTTTTTAGTATGGCGAATAAGTCGCAAGGAGAATTAGAAAAGCTGAAAGAAACGCTGCAGGAGTTATTGCAATCACTGCATACGTACAATCAAAAATAGACCATATAAAATTGCACATAAAAAAACGCCTGGATTCAAGAAAAATCCAAGCGTTTTTTATTTACTCAGCCGTTGTATTTAACGTTACGTTAACATTTCCACGCGTTGCTTTAGAATACGGGCAGAATTGATGTGCATCTTCTACTAGCTTCTCAGCTACTTCTTGTGAAACGCCTTTAATATGAGCGTTTAACACCACGCCAATTTTAAAGCCATCATCAGTGTGGTCTTTTAGTAGACTTACCTCTGCAGTAATAGACGAATCAATGTCTTTTTTTTGCTTCTTAGCGATTAAATTTAAAGCACCGTCAAAACAAGCAGAATATCCTGCTGCAAACAGCTGCTCGGGATTTGTTCCTTCTTTTTTGTTATTTGGAGAAGGATTTACAAGGGTTAAATCAATAATACCATCATCTGATTTAACTCGACCATCTCGGCCTCCAACCGCTGTTGCTTTAGATGTAAATAGTGCGTCTGACATAAGATCACCTCATAGATTATTTTATGTAATTTCATTGCAGACAATTAAAAAAGTCGCAATCAAATTCATTTTGTAATCACTTTGATTACCGTGATAGTAATGTACTTCCCCTTCTATAATGAGTGTAAACCTATTATTTTATACAAAAAAAGAGAGTTACCTCTCTTCTTTTCCTCTTTGTTTTTTTAAACCGCTTTGAATAATGTTATCTCCATATTTTTCACGCAAACTTTCGACCGCTTTGTATAAAGGCTCTTTTTTTGCTTGTTCTCCGTATGTAAACAAATCCAACTGTTCTTCTTCTTGGAGCTGGTGACTCACTTGAAGAGCAGCTACGCCCAATAAACGAATCGGTTCTCCGTTCCAATGCTTTTGAAATAATACCGCACTGTAATGAAAAAGATCATTTGGCTCGCTAATTGCTTTTGAAATAGTTTGGCTTCGAGTAATGGTTTTAAAATCACTGTATCGTATCGTTAACTGAATCGTTTTGCTTACAACTTTTTTCGCTTTCATACGAGAGCTTACAGAATGCGATAGTTTATTTAAAATAGGGAGAACTTCATGTTCATCTACTGCATTTTGAGATAGCGTCGTAGAGTTTCCAATAGATTTAAACTGTGATTGGCGGTCAGGGTTCACCTGTCGGTCATCTTGGCCCCATGCTCGTTCTTTCATAACTTCTCCTTTTATTCCGAGAGTTTGTTTAAGAAGACCGGGAGCGGCTTTTGCTAGATCACCGATAGTCACGATCTTAATCGCATTTAGCTTCTCAGCTGTTTTTTTACCGATTCCGTGCATTTCCTCTACGGCTTTTGGCCAAAGAACGGTTTGGACATCTCTTTTTCGAAGGACGGTAATTCCTAAAGGTTTTTGCATATCACTTGCCGTTTTGGCTAAAAATTTATTCGGCGCGATTCCAATTGACACAGGAATTTGCAGCGTCTGTATTAAATGCTGCTGAATTGACTTTGCTATGTCAAGAGGAGAGCCTAATTCAGCACAGTCTGTAATATCCAAATAGCCTTCATCAATTGAAGCGGGCTCTAAAAGAGGTGAAATGGTTACTAAATATTCAAACATGTTTTTGGACACTTGGCGATATAATGGAAAATTAGGTTTTATAACAACCAGCTCAGGGCATTTTCTTTTCGCTTCCCAAAGAGGCATAGGCGCATACACTCCGCGTTTACGAGCAATATAGTTACAGGTTACAACAATTCCTCTTCGTTCTTTTGGATTGCCAGCAATAGCAAGAGGCTTATCTTTGAGCGTATGATCATGTGCGGTTTCAACAGATGCATAAAAAGCATTGGCATCAATATGAAGAATAACTTTGCCGTTTTTAGGGTACATCATTTTCATACTATCACCTCTTTCTGTATAATTAAACCCCGAAAGAAGAACGTACATTCTTATTTATTATAACTCTTTTTTCCTAAGTTGTGCGCACCTATACTTTATTTTTATTTTGAGCGAACACTGTGTGTCACTCTCTCGTATTCTAATGAAGAAAGGAGGAAGAAAACGTGATTGATCAGCTTATCGGAGCCATTAACCAATTAGGCTACGGATATTTCTTTTTTATCATTTTAGTCGGAGCCAACCTTACTCCCATTCCTGACCCAGTATATATTATGCTTGCAGGGAGTCAGGCTACGTCTCCATCCGTTCAGTATATTCCAGCTTTTATACTTACCTACAGCGGCATGATGCTTAGCTTATACCTCAAATTTTTGATAGCCAGTCTTTTTTCAGCTCAGGCGCTTGCGCTATTAAAACGCCCGCGATGGGAAAAGAATGTCATGAAAGTTGAGCGAACGATTCAAGAATATGGATCTCACGCCATCATCGCAAGCTACTTTTTACCAGGAATGCGACATGTGATGCCTTTTTTTCTCGGGGCAAGCGGAATGAAGCATCGTCATTACATTAAAGTCTCATTTTCTTTTGGTTTCATTTGGACGCTGGCTTTATTTATTTTCGGTTCCTTTTTTAATACGACATCTTCTTATACTGATGTGATTGAGATCACTTTAGCTTTTTGTGCGATCAGTTTGATTATCTATGCCGTCCAAAGAAGAAAAATACGAAAAAAACAGCAGTAGTTTGTGTAAAAAAGTTCTTTTTCACAAACTACTGCTGTTTCATTTATATTAAATGACTTCATTATATCCCTTTACAAAGTATTTGCGCGCGCGGTAAAGAGCTGATTTTAACGTAGTCATCTGCATATTTAATAACTCGGCAATTTCTTCATATTTAAACCCTAATCCGTATTTTAATAGAAGCAAGTTGCGATACTTAGGATTCAATTGATTTAAAATCGCCTGACATTCAGCCGCTTCTTCATTTCTGAGCACCTGCTGAATGGGCGTATACATAACGGGTTCTTCTTTGTAAGAAGACGTATAGCGGTCTTTCACTATTTTACGCCTTCCTAAATCACACCGTTTATTTAATGCGACGCGAAACATCCAAGCTTTTATTTTTTCAGGATCGACCATTTCTTGTTTTTCTAAATATTTTAATGCTACTTCTTGCGTAATATCTTCAGCGTCTTGTCTATTCACGCCATTTTTTAATAAATAAGCCAGCACCTGATTTAAATAATCTTGCAATTCCTCGCCGCACATAATAAGTTCTCCCTTGTTATTTTAGTTTTTCTTTTAGTTCGATTGGCAGTTCATTTTCATTCAACATGTAAATCTGAGGAGTATCTACTTGATCTTTGTAATAAAAAGCAACAAGATAATCTCCCGTGTCTCGTAAGTTCGCATGTTGAAGAAGTGTTTCTACCTGCTGATTGTTTTTTACTTTAATTGCTTTCTCATCCTTCGTTAAAGATGTAAACTCTTCTTGAAGACGATAATCGATTTTAAGATGAGAAGAATTTTTAAACACTTCGGTTTTTTCTACATCCTTTGGCATCAGGCGAGCACGTTCATATAAATGCTCTTTCTTCAGCCATGCTTCTACTTCGCTATAAGACTTATCCCAAGAAGCAGTTTGTACGTACTGTCCTTTTCCATCCATAAACTCAATTGAAGCCCAGCTTTCTTTTGTGCTGTACATTTCATCAAACGTTTCGTTCATCATCGACTGTTTGACTACGTGTATAAGTTCTTGTACTTTATCTGGATTTGTAATATTGATTGAATTTGACTTTCCTGGAACAGAAAAACTCACGCTTTTAATCTTATCCGTGTTTTTTGTTCGTAAAAGCGGATGGAAATTTTCTTTGTATTCTTTTGTTTCTGCAATTTCTTTATAAAAAGCTTTATAGTCTGAAAATGGAATAAAGTATTCTCGGACCATTTGTTTTCCATTTTTTAATTTATAAGCAAATACAGCTATTTTCCCGTTTCTGCTTTCTATTTCACTTTGTTTATCAGGATCCAGCTTCTTATCTTTAGATGCTGTAATTTGTTTTTGCAGCTGACGAACACTCTGAATCGTTTCTTTACTTGTATAATAATATGGAGCTTCATAATAGCCATTCATTCCATTTGCATAGTTTTCAGGTTTATCAGTCAATGGATATATATCTTCATCGAAATATACACTTTCAATCTCTGAAGCTGCTGGCACTTTAGTAGAATAGCCGAACACATCTAGATGAATGATAAAGCCAACGATAGCTGCAGCTATAACAAAGCCTAGATACCCTTTCCATTTCGTAAAGATACGCCACGTTTTATTTAAAATGATTTGAGCAACTGTATAGCCTATTAATGAACCAATAATATAGCCCACGATCATCCATGAAAATTCACCTTTCATGCTAATAAAGTAAAATCCGCCTAACATGAGTGAACAAGCGGTTACTCCGTATACGAATACCGGTTTTAACCAGCTAACTGAAATGGTTTGCGTAGCAGCTTCTACTTTTCTTTTTTGGTAGGTGATTAAAGCAATGATGTAAAATAAGACAATGAGTCCAATATAAACAAATGCACTAGTAGAAAAGCTTTTATGAGCTACCATTTGCGCTACGTGTGAAAACGGAACAAGGCTGTCAACATTTTTGTTCACGTAATAGTCATACGCATAGCCGTACCAGTAAAACTTTACATTGGATATAGCTAAATAAGAGATTCCGCCGGGTAGAAGAAATAGAACATATAAAAAGATTCCTTGGAGGACAGACATTCCGGTGAACATTCCCGCTAAAACAGTTCCAGTCAGCACAAATAAATTAATTAAAATACTGTAACCGACCCAGCTTAGAACATCTCCTGTTGTATAAACATCCTCAACGGTTAAAACTCCTTTAACGGCAAAAGTAACGACTCCCGTAATTAAAATAGGAACAACTAAAACCAACGCGCCCAGAAGCATATTTTGATGAAACAGCGTAGAACGCTTAATTGGTAAACTATGAATATAGTCAGCCGCAATCTTCGTTTGTATATATCTAAATAGGAAAATACCAAGTAACACTGGTACAACAAACATAAACACAAATTCCAGCCCGTCCAATACGTTAAATAGCGTATCTGGTTTTTCTATATAAGGCTCTACCTTTCCTGTGAAAGTAAAAATCAGTTGTAAAGGTAAAGCGAACAGCAGTACTAGCAAGTATACAAGCCCAATCCATCCCACGTTTCTCATGGATTGAATCCACATGCCGCGGTTAAACGATGATGTTTTCGATTGCATAACCCACATCCCCCATTTCATAAATAAAGATTTCTTCCAGCGTAAGTGGCAAGATGTCAAAAATTAAAGGCTTATACGATCGGACTTTGTTTACTAAGTGATTTTCTTTCCCTCGAACAATACAAAGCAAGACACTGCCTCGTTTTTCTTGATATAAAATGTCTAGCGTGTCATAAAGCGCTAGCGGCACATCCCCTTCAAATGCAACTTGAATTTTGTGCACATCAGACTTTAAATCATCCAGCTCTTTTTCAATTAATAATTGACCGTGATGCAAGATGCCTACATGATCACACAGATCTTCCACTTCTCGCAGGTTATGTGACGAAATTAAAATCGTCATTTCCCGTTCTGCCACGTCTTGAACAAGAAGGTTTTTGATTTTTTGACGCATTACCGCATCTAAACCGTCGAGCGGCTCATCTAAGATAAGTACATCAGGCATAGCAGACAGCGCTAACCAAAATCCTACTTGACGCTGCATTCCCTTGGACATTCTATGTACCTTTTTATGTAATTGAATTGGGAAAGCTTCTTTTAATTTTTGGAACCGTTCTTCGTTCCAAGTCGGATAGACGCTTCTATAAAAAGACGCTAATTGCTTAATCGTTGTTTGAGGGAAAAAATAAAGAGAATCTGGCATAAAAATAAGACGTTCTTTTAAGCCAACGTTTTCGAATACTTCCTCGCCGTCTATGGCAATCTTTCCGTGATCCTGCTTGTAAATACCTGCAATGATTTTTAATAGCGTTGTTTTTCCTGCTCCGTTGGAGCCAAGCAGTCCGTAAATAGATCCTTTTTTTATAGAAAGCGTGACGTCTCTTAGAGCTTCCATTTCTTCAAACTCTTTTTTTATCGCCTTCAGTTCAATCACTATCGCTTCCTCCTTTTACTGCTTTTTCAGCCTGTGAAATAAGTGATAGAATTTCATCTTTATCCATCCCTAAATACATAGCTTCTGCCAACAGCTTTACTAATTCTTCTTTCATCTTTTTCACCTTCTCGTTATTTAGTGTATCAACTTGAGGCGTTACAAAACTTCCTTTGCCTGGAACTGAATAAATATAGTTTTGATGTTCTAGTTCACGATACGCTTTTTGAATTGTATTTGGATTAATCGTTAATTCTTTTGCTAGCAGCCGAACAGATGGAAGCTTTTGATCGGCCTTAAAGACTTCATGGATAATAAGCTCTTTCAATTTATCTACTAATTGCTCGTATATCGGCTTACGACTACGAATATCTAAATCGAACATAGTCTGCCTCCCTTCATCTACCCAAAATCATGATGTGTGTACTAGGTGTATTAACTGTATTACTTATCGTATTACAGTTAATATTATAGTATGTTTTTTGGAAAAAACAAGTACTTTTTTTACTTTTGTTACAAATAGATGACAAAAAAGTGTTTAATAGCTTTATAGATGAAATAAAAATAACTGTAAACAAATTGCGCAGGCTTCCTTCGTTATAAGCAAACATACTCCTTTAAGTCAGCACCTTGTTTTACTTTTCTTAACCAAGTGCCTCTAGTTATTACCATAATAATGTTTTATAATGTTTATAATTAATTTTTTTAATATAAAAGGAGCCATACTCTATGTACTATGATGCGTTAAAGACGTTTGTTTCTGTTGTAGAAGAGCAAAGCTTTACAAAAGCTGCGGAAAAATTAATGATTTCACAGCCAAGCGTAAGCGTACACATCAAAAATCTCGAAAAAGAATTTCAAACTTCCCTGTTCCTGCGTTCACCTAAAATGTTAAAAATCACACCCAGCGGCGAAATTTTATACGATCGTGCTAAACAAATGATTCAAATATATGAGCATACGAAACGAGATATTTACGAACACCATCACCGTGTCAAAGGAATGCTAACGATTGGCGCCAGTTTTACGATTGGTGAATATATCCTTCCTTCTTTTTTAGCAAAGCTTCGTGAACAATATCCTGATATTGATGTAGAAGTGACTATCGGTAATACAAAGGAAATTGCTCAGCTTGTTCGTCATTTCAAAGTGGACGTAGGGCTTATTGAAGGTCACACGGAAGAGTCCGACTTACATATTCAGTCCTTTATGGACGATGAACTTGCCATCGTTGCGTCAGTGGATCACCCCTTAGCTCAGCTTAAAAAAGTAGAAATTGATGATTTACAAAATCAGCGGTGGGTAGCGCGTGAAAAAGGTTCTGGAACAAGAGAATATTTAGATCACGTTCTAATGTCCAACGGTTTAAAAATGAAAAGCATGCTAACGATCAGCAGCAATCAAGGAATTAAAGAAGCGATTGTTCACAATTTAGGAATGTCTGTACTGTCGCTTTGTGCTATTAAAGAAGATGTAGAACAAAGGCACCTGTCGATTCTCAACGTGAACACCGCTCCTTTTAAGCGTCGTTTTTCTTATATTTATCCCGCTAACAGCGCTCATAAAAAAGTAGCGGAGCTTTTTATTCAGCTTTTAAACTAAGAAAAGAGATTATGACATAGCGAAATCAATCCAATCTAAAGACGAACAAACTGGCTAAAGGAGCTAGTACATAAAACTAGCGCTCACCATCAAAATAAAAAAATCCGAACGCGTTTGATTCTTAATCAAGAATCAAACGCGTTCGGATTTTCCTTCAGCTAAGACGCTCTTGCTCCAGCCTATTTTTTAAGATAATAGCCATACATGTCTTTACATTCTTTTTTTAGTGAACATGCGTCTGCTGAGCCGGCATTTTTGATAAACGAACAGCTAAGAAAAAGGCTGTTGTAAGAAACACACCAATTAGAGCAATCACACCTTTCCAGCCGTACGCGCTCCAGCATAAGCCAGCCACAGTCCCTCCAATGCTTGATCCTGCATAGTAAAAAAATAAATATAAAGACGAAGCCTGCGCTTTGTCATGCGTTGCTCTTCTTCCTACCCAGCTGCTTGCGATGGAGTGACTTCCGAAAAAGCCAAAAGTCAGCAGCAAAAGCCCGGTAATTTTTATCCATAAAACCGGATGCAGCGTAACGATTGAACCTATAAGCGTAACAGCAATCGTACATAACAGTACCTTTTTCCGACCGTATCGATCCGCCAGCGTCCCCATCCAGACTGAGCTGAATACTCCTACAAAGAAAATAACAAAAATAAAACTTACAAGCGTATGATTCCAAGAATACGGAGGAGCGGATAAAGCGTATCCAATATAATTGTATAAAGCTACGTTACTTCCAAGCAGTGCAAAACCAATAGCAAAAAGACAAAGCATCCCTTTATCTTGAAGATGACTGCGAAGAGAGCCAGTAAGCTGCCTAAGTTCAAATGACCGAGAAGTAAAGTTCTGTGAATCAGGCAAGTTCATAAAAAAAACAAATGTGGCCAATAAGCTGATTGCGCTTACAACATCAAGAGCTACCGACCAGTTAAAATACTCCGTGAGCACTCCTGTCATAAGTCTTCCCGCTACGCCTCCAAAGGCGTTTCCGCTTATATAAATCCCCATCGCTTTTCCTAAACTCCCGGGTTCAATTTCTTCTCCTAAGTAAGCCATGGCCACAGAAGGCAGCCCTGCTAACACGATTCCTTGAATAACGCGAAAAACTAACAGCGTTTCAAAGGTAGAGCTAAATGCTGTCATGATGCATAGCAATGACGCAAAAATTAACGATAGTCCCATCAGTTTCTTTCGTCCCCACACTTCCGATAAAGAACCTAAAAAAAGCATACTAACAGCAAGCGTGATGGTTGTTAACGAAAGAGATAAACTCGCAAAAGCCGGGGATATTCCAAATTCTTTAGAAAACTCGGGTAAAATGGCCTGTGTACAATATAAAATCGAAAATGTGTTGAAGCCTGCTGCAAAAAGCGCAACATTTGTTTTGCGAAAAGCTGATGTTCCAATTACGGTATAGCTCACAGTTGGTCACTTCCTTTTTTCTCTAAAAAAAGCATATCACGGTTTTTTTATTCTGTATAATTCATTATGTAAATCGTTTTCATGCATTTCAGTAATGAGTGAAGTGAATAAATATGGAGAGACAACAGCCTGCTTATTTTCAAATGACTGTATGCAAGACTGCTATGCTTTCTCGTTTTACACACATAAAAAAAGTTGAGCCAGTTTTTCATGGCTCAACTTTTTTAATCTAACACATAAGATGCTAATATTTTTTGCACGTCGTAAATGCTTTTATCTTTACGAAATTCTTTTGAGATCGGCGCGCTAGAGCCCGATACCCAAATATTTAATTCTGCATCTAAGTCGAACGTTCCCGCCGTTTCAACGCTAAAATGTGTAATCGTCTTATAAGGAATGGAATGATAATCTGTTTTCTTTCCCGTCACTCCCTGCTTATCAACGATAATTAAGCGTTTCGTCGTAAACACCATTAAATCGCGAATGACTTTATAAGCTTGTTCCACTCGCTCGTTGGCAATTAAGATATTTTGCAAGTCTTTTTCAGTTCCTCTTATATCTGCTTCTGATGCATTTCCTAATAGTCCATCTAATATACCCATGCTGATCACTCCTTTATATCTACACTACCGCATTTTGTTCTGTCTGGAAACCCAAAACGTTTTTTTAATGAATTAATTTACTTTCACGCGCTTTTTTTGTTAATTTTGCACTCGTTTTACTAAGAGGCTTGTGAAGGAAAATGCCAACGAGCAGCACGCCAAGCCAAATGCAAAGTAGAACGGTAACATCTTTTCTTACTATATCCGCTAACATGCCTCCCACAACTTCTCTCATCATGCTTATTGCATACGTAAATGGTAAAAACGGATTGAGTGCTTGGAAAAAAGCAGGCACGACTTGAATCGGAAATGTACCGCCTGCAGCGGAAAGCTGAAGTACAAGCAAAACAATCGCCATTGCTTTTCCTGCATTGCCAAATATCGCAACAAGCGTATAGACAATCGTCATAAATACGAAGCTGCACAGCAAGCCTAAAAAGATAAAAGGCACTTTATCTACGACGTACGTTTTGATTAAAAATAAATCGCCTAGCGTCACAATAAAAGCTTGCACAAGAGCAATAGACAAAAACGTTAAAAGTCTTCCAAGATAGACTTCATAGCTTTTAAACCGCTCTTCATCCGCTACTTCTACGCTTAAAATTGAAACTAACAGCAAAGCCCCGACCCACAAGCAAAGCGTTGTATAAAACGGTGACATAGCCGATCCGTAGTTCGGAATAGGATAAAGTCTTTCTTCTTTTAAAAGAACCGGTTTAGCAAAAAAATCACTTTCTTTTTGCACATCGTTTTTTAACAAATTAATAATATCTTCAATGTTTTCTTTTCGCTGAAATTCGCGTATCTTATCCGCTATATTGTGCACGTTTTGTTCAATTCGCGGAAAGTCTTTTGTTATTTTCGCAAGCTCCTGCTGTCCGAGCAAAATGCCACTCGCTGTTTTAGACAGCACATTAGAAACATCCGGCATGCTTTTATTGGCTTCCTCAAGCAGTGAGTTTGCGCTTGCTGTTTTATCTTTCGCTTCTTTGATTGCTTGTTCAACAGCCGGCACAATCGTAGAAGAATACGAATTCGTTAACGTATTTAATTTAGAAACAGCTTGGTCGGTGCGAGAACTGAATTTCTCAAGCACACTTGGATCTGGTGCATCTCCATTTTTTGTTTGTTGTTGCATACTGTTTACATCCGACAGCTGCTGCTGTAAAAGCGTATGTACACTTTTTATTTGATTAATAACCGGTGAAAGAACGTTCCCTTGAGACACCTCATTTAAATCCGTAAGAAGCGTAAGGATCTCTCCTGTGTCAGCAACTTGTTTTGTTAACTGCACTTTTAGCTGTTCCGCTGCTGCGCTGAGTTCAGCCGGCGCTATATCTTTTTCCATCAGCTGATTCTTCAATTCTTGAACTCCGAGAGCTCGTTGTTGAACACGGTGCAGCGTTTCGCTGATAGTTGGCTCAGCGTTTTTTAACACTTCATCGCTTTTAGTTAAAAAAGTGTTTAGCTGCTGAGTCATCTGTGCGCCGTCAGCTGTTAGTCTCTCTACTTCAGGAAGAGCAGCCTGGGCTTTTGATACAATAGCTCCAGCTTTTTGAGTGGTGTCATTCGCTTCATTAATTACTTTTTTAATTTCAGGAAGACGATTTTCAAGCTCAAAAATCCGTTGTTCAACTTGTTGAATGGTCGGCAAATCCTGCTGCAGGGTAATACCTAGTTCGTTAAAAACAGAAAAAATGGCTCCATTCGCTGTTTTGACGAATTTTTCACTAATCTGTTGTGTTAAGCTGCTGGCTCCTTTACTTGTAATTTTAGGCGCCACGGCGTTTATTTTTTCGTTTACTTTGTAAATAATGACCGGCTTTTCCAAACGATCTTGAAGAACCGTACCAAGCTTTTGTGAAAAATCTTTTGGAATAACAATACTTGCATAATAGTCACCGTGCTTTACTCCGTGATCAGCTTTTTCTTTGGAGACGAACGTCCATCCAAGCGTTTTATTTTTCTTTAACGTTGCAATAATATCTTTTCCCACGTTTACGTGCTGCCCTCTTATCGTAGAACCTTCGTCTTCGCTCGTTACTGCAATGGCAATACCTTCAGTCCGCCCGTATGGATCCCAAGATGCTTTTATATTAAACCATGCGTAAAAAGACGGCAGAATCATAAGCGTCAGCACAATGATAATCATCGCCCAATTGGTAAAAATTCTTTTTAAATCCCGCGTATAAATATAAACAGTATTTTTCATATGTCCCACCCAGTTTTATTGTTACAAGTTAGCTTATCCATGTTCGAAGAAACATATTTCTGATACTATAGAAAAAGTTAGATATGGTTTTACTAGAAAGGATGAGGAACATGACAGAAAGACTTTATTATAGCAATCCCTACACAAAAACGTGGGAAACAGAAGTGACAGAGACGCGCGCTCTTTCAAATGGCTACGCTTTAACGTTAAAACAAACTGCTTTTTATCCAGAAGGCGGCGGACAGCCTTCTGATTACGGTACTATTGCCGGAATTGAGGTAAAAGACGTTTATGAAGAAGATGGAGAGGTATACCATCTCGTTGATACGCTCCCTGCACAAGCGAACGTCACGTGTGAAATTGACTGGTATCGCCGCTTTGATCATATGCAGCAGCATAGCGGACAGCATTTACTTTCGGCTCTATTAATCGATACATATGATATTCACACCGTTAGCTTTCATTTAGGAAGCGACGCTGTCTCTATTGATTTGAATGTACCTCAGTTATCTCATGAGCAGCTATTACACATTGAAAAAGTTGTAAATGAAGCTATTTACAGCAACCGTCATATTAAAACGTACGAAGTGAAAAAGGAAGACTTACATACTCTTGCGCTTCGCAAAGTGCCCGAGCTAGAAGACGAAGTGGTACGCATTGTGGAAATTGACGGCATTGATGTTTCTGCCTGCTGCGGTACTCATGTGAACCAAATTGGAGAGCTTGGCCTTATTAAACTTACGAAAACAGAAAAGCAGCGCGGCAATACACGCCTCTTTTTTAAATGCGGTATGCGTGCATTAGCTGATTATCAGCAGTCTCAAGAAATCGTAGCAGAACTTAGCAATAAATTCAGCACAAGCCGTGAATTAGTTGTAGAACGCATTAAAAAATTGGAGACTGAACAAAAAGAGCTGCAAAAACAGCTAGAAGAATTAAAAAATGAAAATGCAGCTTATTTAGCAAGTGAACTAGAAGCAAAAAAAGAAGGATCATTTCTGTACCATCACTTTGAAAACCGTACATTAAAAGATGTGCAAGCTTTGACAAAGCAGCTGCTTCAAACGTCTGATACGACACTTCTGTTTGCTTTTTCAAGTGATCAAAAAGTTTTGCTGGCTCACAGCGGCAATGAAGTAAAATGCGGAGAGCTTTATAAAGAGCTGCTTCCACTTTACGATGGAAAAGGCGGCGGCGGACCAAAACAAGCTCAAGCCAGCTTTTCATCTTCTGAAAATATGAACGCATTTATTAGCGCAGTAAAAGAAAAAATAACTGGAGCATAACAAAAAGCCTGTCTTTAAAAAGACAGGCTTTTTCCACTCAATCAGCTTACTAAATAGCCAATTAATAATCCAATTGATAAAGTAAATCCAAAAAACGTATTGGTTTGAGCAGTTGCTTTCATCGCAATAAGCTCTCCGCGTACAAATGCTTGTACAGCTTGAATGGGCTTAGGTGCACTAAGGAACACTAAGAAAATCCAAGGGCTAATATCGAAGAATACCACTAATGCAACGGTCCAAATATACGCAATGCCAAACAAAGCAGCTAAAAATCTAATCGCGTTTTTAGAGCCTAATAAAATAGCTAGCGTACGTCGTCCGCCTTTCGTATCTTCTTCTATGTCACGAATATTGTTAGACAAATTAATCGCGCCTACTAAAATCGCAATGGGAAGTGATACAAAGATGCTTTCAGACGTTACGGTATTTGTTTGAATAAAAAATGAAATCAACACAAACATCGCACCCATGCAAAGACCTGAAAATAATTCTCCAAACGGCGTATACGCAATTGGAAGCGGTCCGCCTGTATACAAATAACCAATCGCCATACCTACTAAACCAACTAAAGCAAGCCACCAGCTGCTGTTTGCACATATATATACGCCTAAAATAAGAGCAATTCCATAAGAAATCAGTGCTAAATTTAATACCGTTTTCGGTTTCATTCCGTGTCGGACGATGGCTCCTCCGATTCCTACGGAGTCTTCTGTGTCTAACCCGCGTTTAAAATCATAGTACTCGTTAAATAAGTTCGTCGCAATTTGAATCCACAAACATGAAAAAAGCATCGCAAGAAACATCCAAACGTTCACATGGCCATAAAACATGGCTAGAACTGTTCCAATCAAAACGGGTACAAACGATGCTGTTAACGTATGAGGACGGGTTAATTGCCACAAAATTTTCCCTTTACTGTACTGCTCGGCGGCAGCTTTGTTTTCTTTGTTATGACTTGTCATCATCCTCTTCCCTTCTATTACGAACCGTATCTCTATTTAAAAGTGCTGCTTTTAACATAATGAATGATAGCAAACTTACTCTAAGACAATACACGTCCGCCCAACAAAAAAATCACGGAACTCTTTAAAATATCAGTTCCACTCTATATCATAATAATTTATTGCTCTTTTTACAAGATGACCGCTTATACATTTCCGCCTTTTTTCTACAAAAATCTGCTTTGACGCAGAAATTTATAACAAAAAGATGAAAAGCTTATACGAAAAATGAGGTTGAGACTTAACTAAATCAATCTCATCTAAAGATGAACAAATGGGATAAATGATTTGGTATGGAGTGCTTGTTACACCGCAGTTGATTTCCGTGCAAGACTTCGCTTTCCGCGGGCGGCCGCTGAGCCTTGTTCTCCAATCAACTGCTAGAAGCCTCTACATACATGAAACCTATGTTCACTATCACAATGAAAAGATCCGAACACTTTATCGTTCGGATCTTTCTTCAACTAACATAATTTTGTACAAGCCTCTTTTTTTATCACTACATCTTAGTAATTAAAATCGTAGGTGTCCCCGTGTCTTCTGCGGAATCTTTTATGAAAACACGAATCGCATATCGCATGATCATGATTCCAAGGAAGGTCTTTAGAACACGCACTGCATGTTCTTTTAAATTTTTTCATATCTTTTCTTAATACGTTATGGATTTTATCTGTAAGCTCTTCTCGGACACGTTCCCAGTAAATAGCTTCCGGTCTTCTATCCATTCGATATAAAAATAAAAGATGCAGGCCAATCGCCTTATAAGACAGCTCTAATTTTTCCAGTGAACCTTCTATTATCCTTGGTTCAGGTAATTCTTCTCTGTTAACAATTGCATTCATGCTAGCCACCCACTGCTTTTTCAAAGAGCTTTCTTTTGCTGAAAACGGCAGCTGCAAGTAACCATATAAATCAACAATTGGCATTTTCGCCTCAATTAGCGTGTCTTTCACTTCATCATAAAGCTCACGTTCTTGTGCCAGATTTGATTTTTGTGTCCCTTTTGGATTTTTAAATTTAGCCCACATCTCAAAAAACGTCCCGAGATCATGATGATATTCTTTAAATCTTCTGAGCATATCTGAAGTAGGCGCAATTGAAAATTTACTGATTTGCTCGTCTGTCGAAAATAACAGTTCTCTCATTTGCTTTGCATCTTTAGCGAATGCAACTTCTCCAACATTATAGAGACCCTTTCTTCCAGCACGACCTGCAATCTGCTTTAACTCTTGAGAAGTCAACAATCTCCTTTTTTGCCCGTCAAATTTCATGTTTTCTAAAAGAACAATTCGTCTAATCGGCAGGTTTAATCCCATTCCAATCGCATCTGTAGATACAATGACATTTGTTTCTCTATTAATGAACTGCTCAATTTGTTTTCTTCTCGTTTCAGGCGGCATACTTCCATAAATCACGCTAACTTTATGACCATCTTTTTCTAGCTTAGCCGCTGTCTGAAGAACTTTTTTACGCGAGAAAACAATTAAAGCATCTGCGGGTTTCACTTGTTCAATTTTGAACTTTCGAAGATCTACTTTTAAAGGTATATCTCTTTCATACTCATAAATTTCTGAGATCACACCGTCTAACATCTCTTCTAACATACTTCGAATGCTTAAACTCCCAATAACATGAACTTGTTTGGCATTGGCTCGGGTGATGGCTTTATACCATGAAAACCCTCGGTCTCTGTCTTGAATCATCTGCGCTTCATCAATTACGGTTACATCGCCATGCTCTAATTCACTAAACATTTCTACCGTACCGGCCATGTGCTGAGCATCTTCAACAATCTTTTCTTCTTCACCTGTTTTTAACGAACAAGGGACTCCGTCTTTGTTCAGCTTTTCAAAAACTTCTAAAGCTAACAGGCGAAGCGGCGCTAAGTAACTACCCGAAGCAGCTTTTTTTAATGACTTTAATGCCGTATACGTTTTTCCTGTGTTTGTATCACCGAGATGAAGAATGTATTCCGTTTCTTTTCTTGGGTCCATTTCGTATTCTGCACCAAAAATATAATTTAACTGTCGCTGTTCTTCTTCAATCAGCTTTTTCTTTTCTTCAAGTTCACGTTCTTGTTGTAATCGTCTTTCTTCCAGCTGCTGTTGATATCTCTCTTGATGCTCTTCAATCGTTAAGTTGTGATCTGAAACTTCTAGTACATCGGAAAGCTTTTCTTCTACGAGCATTCTTTTATATTCATAGACCAAATCCGATAAATTACTTCTAAGTGCTTTTATAATATCCATTCTTGTTACTGAAGCATTTGTATAGGATTTATATTCTTCTTTAAATGAAGCAGGAAGATCATCCATAATCATAGTTGGAATGATTTCATAAATCTTATCGGTGATAAATACTTCGTATACATCTTCATACGTTTCAAACAAGATAATCGTTGAATATCTGTCTAATTCTGAGCTTACGTTCCCGGTGAGCTCTTGAAAAAAGTCATGAACCGTTTCATAATCATGACGTGTTAAATCACCGTTTTCTATTAATTCATCTTCAAGCTCAGTACGCGGCGCATAGTTTTCAATATACTTTGAGTTTGTTTTAATGTCTTTTGATAGCTGATGTGAAAGCTTTTCTCTTATATGTAGGTAATACAGCTCTTTGTTTACTTCCAAAATAGGAGCCGCTTCTAAATTTAACTGTAATTGATATCTAGCTTTTCGATCATTAATACTTTGCTGTCTGTCTTTCTCTTTTCTTTCTTCTTCCTTTTTAGCAAATTCAGCTCTTGCTTCTCCGTATAGTGATAGCCATTCCGCTTTATTACCCTCTCCGTAGTGCTTTTCTAACCAAGAAAAAGCATCAAACTCTATACCTTTTCTCGTTTCTTTAGCAAATAACTTATCGATAGCTTGAGGTTTATACCCTTTTACCTCAAAGCCTTTCTCTGTTAAATATGACTTTCTGTTTTTTTTAGATACAGAAGAAACAACTGCTTTTCTCCATGTAGTCCCCCAGGCCTTTTTAATAAAAGAGTGCCTGTCTGTTAAATAAGTCTCAAAATCCGGACATTCGTCTTGTTCACCTAATACGCTTTTTATATCCTGTAGTAATGTATGTTTAGTTTTTTCAATGGCCCTGCTTTGAATAGCCTCTAATTCGAGCATAAAATTCTCCTTTGGAAAGTTTTCCTACATTTATTATAGGAAAGACCCCTTACAGAATCAAATACATGTTATTACTTTATCTGAGGCTGGATTGGTAAGTGTTTGTTGTTGCTTCTCCTTTTATAGTCAAACACTCCCTATAGAGAACTCTTATATAAAAGTGGGAAGGTAGTACTACCTTCCCACTTTTACCCCCTTCTTTATATTCAGTCGCGTGCTTTCACTAGCAGCGCTTCTTCTTCTTTTTCTTTTTTTCTTAACGCAATAAGCGTGATAAATTCATAGACAATGTTAGCGGCCGCTGCTGCTGTAATTTGCCCATGGTCATAAGCTGGCAGTACTTCTACTAAATCAAAACCGACAAAATCAATATTTGTTAAGCCTCGAACAAATTGAAGCGCATCGTCAATACTTGCACCTGAGACTTCAGGTGTTCCCGTTCCCGGCGCGTAAACTGGATCTAAAAAGTCGATGTCAAACGAAAGAAACACGGGTCCTTCCCCTACACGCTCATGAATAATGTCTAGCATTCTTTCAACGCCAAATTTTTTATATTCATTTGTCGTATACAGAGCTAAACCTAAGTTCTTTGCATCCTCTAAATCTTCAATACCGTATAGACCGCCTCGCATACCGATTTGAATCGAGCGCGACACATCGATTAACCCTTCTTCAATTGCTCGTCTGAATACGGTACCGTGATTGTATTTTTGTTCAAAATAACTATCCCACGTATCAGAATGAGCATCAAACTGCAAAAGCGCTACGGGTCCGTGCTTTTTCGCGATGGCACGAAGCTCACCAAGCGTCATCGAATGATCACCGCCTAGTGAAATAGGAATAATACCTTCATTCACAACCGGTGCTAGCCCTTCTTCAATTTTTTTATATGTTTCTAAAATATATCCGGGAACCACTGATAAATCGCCGTAGTCCACGCCTGAAATGTAATCAAAAATATTAATCTTTTGTTCTGGGTTGTACGGGCGAAGCAAAATGGAGAAATCTCGAATAGCTTCCGGTCCAAAGCGTGCTCCTGTTCTAAAAGATTGCCCTGAATCGAATGGAATACCCGTCACAATAAAATCCATCTCTGAATTTACTTGTTCTACGTACGGAAGTCTCATAAACGTCCGAGGTCCGCAAAAACGCGGAGATTCAAATGAATTTTTCGGCTGATATTTTGGCATGATTTGTTCCTCCTAATGAGTTTCATTCATTAGCGCCATATCATCATTTTAGATACTGACGCTTTTTATTTAGATACTTTTTATTAATGCAAAATGTATGCCAATTTTTATCGCCTTATTTCATGCAATTATGTACGATTTTTAATTCATAATAGAATCAAAACAAAAAAACCGATTCATTATTGAATCAGTTAATTCATTTTGAATTAAATTTTTCTTATTTAATATTGTACTTTCGTAAACGTCTTACAACCGTAGGCTGACTGATTCCTAATGCATCTGCCATTTCATACGTCGTTTGACACTGGCGATAAGCACGAATCAGCCAATTTTTCTCCACTTCTGCAAGTGCTTGCTGAAGCGTCATTCCCTGAGAGGTTAACGTATCAAGGGCCTCCCATTCTTCTTTTTCACTTCGGGTATTTTCTGAATAAAACGGGAGGTCTTGAGGCGATATGATGTTTTCATCCGTTGTTAATACAAGACGTTCAATTGTATTTTCAAGCTCGCGCACATTTCCAGGCCACTGATGTTCAACTAATTGATTTAATGCTTCTGCATGAAAAAATTTCTTCATGTTATATTTTTCATTTTGTTTATGTAACACGTGATAAAGCAGAGCCGTGACGTCTTCTTTTCGCTCGCGAAGCGGAGGAATGGTGATTGGAATAACGTGTAAACGATAAAATAAATCTTCTCGAAACGTTCCTTTTCTGACCATTTCTTCAAGCGGCTGATTTGTGGCTACAATAAGCCTGAAGTTTACGTGTTTGACGCGTTCACTGCCAATTTTGGTGATTGTTTTTTCTTGCAGCACCTTTAATAGCTTCACTTGCATATCAAGGGGAAGTTCCCCTATTTCATCTAAAAAAAGCGTGCCGTTATGTGCTAATTCAAACTTTCCTATTTTCCCTTTTGTACTTGCACCTGTAAAAGAGCCTGCTTCGTATCCAAATATTTCAGATTCAAACAAACTAGACGGAATGGCTCCGCAGTTGATTTCAATAAACGGCTCTTTTTTTCGTTCACTTCCATAGTGTAAAGCACGGGCAAAAGCCGTTTTACCAACACCCGATTCACCTAGCAGCACAACCGTTGCATCGCTGTCTGCCACGCGATTAATAATAGACCATACTTTTTTCATCGATTCACTTCGTATGACCATATCATTTGACTGCTGTTCCCGAAGCTCTTCCACTTCTAGCTGATATGTTTTCATTTTCACTTCGAGCTGCTGATAATCTTCTTTTAAGCGCTGAAGCTCTGTTAAATCATGTGAAAAGCTGATTACTCTTTTCATACACCGATATTCATCATACACGGGAATACCGGTTGCCATTACAACTTTACCCGTTTCTGTTTTTTGCATCAGCTGTACTTCTTTCTTTTTCTTTAACACTTCAATCGTAACAGAAGGTGAAAATATCCCGCGGTCTTGCAATTCGTATACGGTTTGTCCCACTAACTCTGACACGTCATACCCGTATATATCACGGCAGTTTTGACTCGCTCGTAAAATACACCCTTTTTCATCAGTGATGACGATATTGTCGTTAGAAGCATGCAAAATAGCTTCAAGCTCTCGTTCAATCATTCTTATTCATTCCTCCTTTTTATTTAATCTGATTTTTCTAACATTTATATCTTTTATTTTATCAGTAAACTCGCTTATTCAACATAAAAAAGCTCCTTAAATAGGAGCTTTTTGTTCAAGATAGCTGCTTCATTTTTTGTTTAAACAGAGCTACTTTTATCATAAAATAAGTGATATTTTCAGGTAATTCTTCTTTGATTGGCTTTAACTTTTCATCGCCCACTGAGGAAGCAGCTTCTAAAATAAGCTGTTCGTCTTCATCCGAAAGAAAAGGTGACCAGTCAATTTCTTTTTCTTCTTCGGCGCATTTAAACAAATGATTTTCAATGGTAATGCGGCTCAATTCACGTTCTGCAGCAATTTCATCTAACGATTTTCCTTGCTGAAATAGCTCATATGTTACTAAATGAGACCCTTCTTTTGATGAAGCTCTTGCTTTTTTCGGAGCATGCGCTGACACTTCTCGCTTTCGGTCTGGATGTTCTTCACAAAACTGTTTGATTTCAGCTGTGAATCGTTCTCCGTATCGCTCTTGCTTTTGTTCTCCCACTCCTTTTACAGTGGCGAACTGTTCAAGAGTTACCGGAAGTTTTGTACACATATCATGAAGAGTATCGTCTGAGAAAATAACAAAAGGAGGCACGCCGGCTTCGTCTGCCAGCTGCTTTCGAACGGAGCGCAAATAAGCAAACAGCTCGTCGTCTTGGACAATTTGCTTCACTTCCATTTGTTCTTTTCTCATTACTTTTTCCGTACCAAGAAGCACGCCTTTTCCTTTGGCCGCTACGGATAAGGTAGGAAATGACCCTTGTCCTACTAAAATAAACTGCTCTGAAATCAAATACTCAATAAAATCGCTTACTTCTTTAGCCGATCGGTCGCTCATGACGCCGTACGTTTTCAGCTTGTCAAAACCAAAATCAACTACTTTTTTATTTCGAGAGCCCGTTAATACTTGAGCAATCATCATTTTACCAAAGCGTTCGCCCATACGAATCATACAAGATAATACTTTTTGCGTATCAACCGTTACGTCTATTTCCACACGATCATCCGTACAGTTGCTGCAGCGGCCGCACTCATGCGCTTCACTTTCTCCAAAATAATGAAGAATATACGCCTGCAAACATCCTTCTGTATGACAGTAGTTCACCATACTTTGCAGCTTTTCAAGATCTTGAATTTGCTTTTTAGGATTCGACGTTGACTGTTCAATTAAAAAGCGCTGCACGCGAATATCCTGAGGTGAATAAAGCACGATACACTCACTTGGCAGTCCGTCACGACCAGCACGGCCCGCTTCTTGATAATAGCTTTCCATATTTTTCGGAAGCTGATAGTGAAGAACAAAGCGAATATTTGATTTGTCAATCCCCATTCCGAAGGCAGAGGTAGCCACCATCACCTGCACATCATCTTGCAGAAAGCGGTTCTGCTCTTCATCACGGCTGTTCCCATTCATACCAGCATGGTATTTTGATACGTTAACTCCTGACTTTTGCAATCTAGCATGAAGCTCTTCAACATCTTTACGCGTAGCGGCATAGATGATTCCTGCTTCTTGGTCATTTTTACGGATATACTGCTCGATATAGCTGATTCGATCCTGACCTTTTACCACGGCGAACGATAAATTTTCACGTTCAAACCCCGTCATCACCGTGTACTCTTCGTTAATATGAAGAGCTCGGCAAATATCTTCACGCACTTGAGGCGTCGCCGTCGCCGTCAGCCCCATCACAATTGGAGCGTTAGACAGCTTGCTGATTAGTTCATTGATACGCAAATAACTAGGTCTGAAATCATGACCCCACTGTGAAATACAGTGCGCTTCATCTACCGCTACAAGCGGAATAGGAAGCATTTGAAGCTGTTCTAAAAATTGCGGAGACTCCAGTCGTTCCGGCGCTACATAAAGCAGCTTATATTCGCCAAGCGCGACTTCTTCTAAGCGCTGCTGCACCTCCGTGTGCGTCAGCGAGCTGTTAATATACGTAGCCGGAATACCAGCTGCATTCAGCGTGTCCACTTGATCTTTCATCAAGGAAATCAACGGAGAAATCACCAGTGTTGTACCTTCTAGTAATAATGAAGGAATTTGATAACAAAGCGATTTCCCTCCTCCTGTTGGCATAATACAAGCGGTATTGTGCCCTTCTAAAACATAACGAATCGACTCTTCCTGTCCTTTTCGAAATGAATCATAGCCAAAATAGGACTGTAAATGTGTTAAAGCTTGTTCAAATTGCAAAATAGCGTCCTCCTTTAAAATAAGTAGAAATAGTAGTTGAGGGATCCATTGGAAAGAATTGAGACGTAGAGTTTTATTTTATCAAATCTTATAGGAAGTTGCACAGAATTCGTTGATTTAAGGTTATAGCAAAAATGATAAGCGAAAAGCCCTCAATTTATAACTCTCTTTCCTATTACAAACAGTCTTTTTATGTATGTCAGGACTCCTTTCCTAAAAATCTTTCCCCATTCCATTCTTTTTTCCTGTATACTTAAGAATAGGAAAGAGGTGCTTATCACGAGACATCCTGTAGAAACGATTTATTATTTAGAAAATCCACAGCGTAATATTTCAACATATGCTTCGACAACACAGTTAACGGTTGAGTCTGTTGTGAAAGATGTGTTTGGTGTTGCTTGCGTAGCAGATATTAAAATTATGCTCCAATATAATAAAGAATTCCGCAAAAGTATTAGTCAATTACACAATGCAATAGACGATGATCTTACGTTAGAAATGGTTTTTCGAGTTGCTTCAAAAGAAGATTTGCTTCGATTTAAAAAAAGTTTACTTGAAAGTAGCTTAGATGACGCAGAAACGTCAATAGACTGTCCATTCAGCGCAACCATTCAATTACAAGATGGTCGATATACATGGAACGAGTCTACTTCTGTTTATGAAAAACAAAAAGAACGTCTTTCATCTTAAATTTCTCTATTTTTATGTATGCAAAAAGCCTGGATCTTAGCTGTTTAAGATCTAGGCTTTTTGCAGTTTGCACTGTATCTTAAAAGGTCAAAAAAACGATGCAGGAAAAAGGCTAACTAAAGGTTCTTCCTGCTTATCCTTCACCAGATTTCCCTTAAAAATAAAAGCACTTTTCCCTCTTTTTCTATGTTAGACTTTTTAACTCAATTTCATGAAATAGGTTTTATCTCTTCCAATAACGTGTATACACAAAACAAGGAGATAAGTTACTTAAACTTCTCTTCATTACTCAACGGATTCGAGAAAGTTGTCTATCATACAAGGAGGTTTTTTGAAATGGTAAATGTAAAAGTAGTTGAAAATGGCGTACAGGCAAAAGATACAATCGAACAATTTTTGCGTGAAGGATTTACAAAAGACGAAGTTTATTTACTTGCACACCATCAAGATCGCTCCGAGGATTTAACAGCTGCAACAAATACAAACAATATCGGTCTTTCTGAACAAGGTGTTTTTGATGCGATTGCGAATGTGTTTCGTTCTCGAGGAGACGAGCTTCGTGCCAAAATGCGTTCATTAGGATTATCACAGCCGGAAGCTGAACGCTATGAAGAAGAATTAGATCACGGTAAAGTAATCGTCGTTGCATCAAAAGTTGCTTAATCTAAAAGCCCTACAGCAGGGCTTTTTTATTTTTGTCTTCCTCCCTCCTTACCCTTTCATTAAAGAAGTCATCCCTACATATGATTATGAAGATAAGAGTTACTGTGAGGAGTGATATATTTGATTATAGGAATTGAGTACACAAAACGTGTAAAAAATGGATTAGTCGTTAAAAATATTCCTTACAAGATACACGATAAACCTTGTGATGAAGGCTGCTGTAAAAATGATAAAACGATAGGCGTCAGAGACAAATTAAGGGTTAATTGGCTGTTGAATGTTTTTATGCCTAGCAAAAATATAACGGTATTTGATTATAAATATTGGTCAGAGGAATTAACTTCTTTATGGAGAGAGCATCGGAGAAAAACGATATAACACACCCGATAAAAAATCTCCTTGATGAGCAAGGAGATTTTTTTCTATTTACTTCATTTTCTGGCCCCGACGTATTTATTACGCATTGCCACAATTTTTATACCTTTAGATGTGGTGACAGTAAATGTACTATCATCATTATAAATGGCTGCGTGAGATGCTTTTCCTTCCACTCATCATAATCAATTTTATATGTAACATTTCTTAGCTGTGTTTATCCTTTTCTGCTGAAGGCAATAATGAAGAAGCATAAACTATATAAAGGGTGAAAAGTTATGATTAACGTCATTGAGACACTACTTGATTATATAAAGAACTCTTCTACAGATGATTCGCCCCCTCCCCCACATATTGGTGAGGCTATGGGATGCTGGTTATATTTCACTGCTTTAGCGGAAGAAGTACCCGCCTTAGAAACCTGTCTTAATACAACAACCAACAGTGAACTGCTTAAGCTTATTCAAGACTCAAAAAACCTGGCTGAATCTCAGATTGATACCCTGAAAAAATTAATGGTTAAAGAAGGAATTCTACTTCCTGAAATACCGGCTACCAAGCCGAAATCCGACCCTAACAGCATTCCATTAGGAGCAAAAGCAACGGATTCTGAAATCGCTAACTTAATATCTGTAAAGGTTGCCTCTAATATCGTCATGTGCAGCACGAATATGGGACAGTCTATTAGAACCGATATTGGATTAATGTGGCTAAAATTCCACACTGAAAAGGTCATATTAGGATCAAAAGTGAAAAGTCTGATGCAGCAAAAAGGCTGGCTTAAAATTCCACCTTATTATTATTCACCTGGAGCACCTCATAACTAATTGAAGTGTTTTAAGGTAAGCAGCATAGATAACCTTATATCTAACACATTTAACGAGGTGCTTGAATATGGATTTCCCTACAATTCATACAAATTTTTGGGACGCAGTCATTGGTGTTCCTGTCGTATTAATCGTGACGCAGCTGATCAAATGGCTTTTCCATCCTAAAAAGCAATATGTTCCGACTATTGCTTTAGCTGTTGGCGTGCTTTTTTCAGTATTTATCAGTCACCCTCATCATATTATTGCCGGATTGTTTATGGGATATTTTTATGGATACGCTGCAATTGGCAGCTATGCCGGTCTTAAAACAACGTGGAGAACGATTAGAAAAGATACGTCTCCTTATTCATCAGACTAAAAACCAGCGAAATATTTCGCTGGTTTTTAGTCTTCACTACTTATTTCTTCTGCTCCTAGCTCTTTAGCTAAGTGAACAACCGATTGATTGATTTTCCATACGTAATAAATGTTATGCAGCAGCTGAAGATGCTGTAAATTTCTTGATTGGACGGACGTATCAAAATAATCTAAAGATTGTTCAATTTTTTGTCTGACATCTTCAACCGTGTATACATACGTTCCTCTTTCTCCTCGTAGGGCTTTTTCAAGCTGAGTGAAGTTGTTTGTCACTTTCTCTTCCACTTCCTTTACTACGCCATGAAATTCTGCTTCCTTATAAAAAGCCTCGTTTCTAGTAGAAGAAGCTACCAAATGCTTGGCGTAATAATTAATGGCGGTAAAAACGGTCAAAAATTGCTGAAGACGTGAACGGCCAACGAAACCTTTGATAATAGGATCTGAATCAACATGAAGTTGTTTTAGCTTTTTTTCTAATTCCATTCCTTTATCAGCTAAATTGGCAAACGCATACTGCTTCGTAAAGCGATGCAAATAAGTGTGAACAAATTCTTTTAAAGCCGCTACGTATTCTACTGAGGTGTCGGTTATTTTATCTCTTGTTCTTTTAGGGAACACAAGAGCAGATACGGCTAAACCAATTCCAACTCCTACAACTGTATCTAATACGCGAGCTAGTAATAAACTCTCTGAAATCCCCCCAAGAAGCATGTCATACATAAAGGCCAGCATCATCGTAATCCAAAAGCTCATAAACGAATACGTAATAGGAAAGAAATAAAAAGCCATAAACACACAGATAAAAAGCAGCGTTATTTCAAGTATCCCGGGTGAGACAAAGCTTGCGACAACAAAGCCCACAGCTGCTCCTAAAAGCGTCCCTACGCTTCGCTGCACAGCTTTTACAAACGTACTTCCTATCGTTTCTGTACCAAGAAGCACTAAATAGCCTGCTAACAGCGCCCAATATTGATGCGATGGAGATAAAAAAGAGCCAAATATTAATGTCGCAACAGCAGTGATGACCGCTTGAATAGACTTTTTCGTAGATGGTTTTAATCCCTTTTCTTCATCATTGTCCTCTTCGTCTTCTTTTTCTTCCGCTTCTTTTTGAGGCTGTTTTTCTTGCTTCACAATTGCTTGCTGCAGCTCATAGGCTTCATCAATCACGTGATTTGATATCGTTTCGATACGGCGGATTAAGTAAAGCCAGTCTTTATACCTTTTGTCTTGAGGTTCGAGTTCACTTAATTTTTGGCGCAGCTCTTGCAGATGCTGAGCTGCATCTGTTAAAGAATGAGTAGGATTTTCATTTAATACTTCTGCTTCACGAATCGATTCCACTAGCTTTAACAGCAGCTGCTGAATATCAAAATGATTAAATGCCTTTAATTCACTGAGTTTTCGAATTGCCGGGGAATATGTCTGAAGCAGCATAACTGTATCAAATACATAAAGGCGCATTTGTTCAGCTGTTACGCCAGGCCATATGTCGTGAGGATCAGTATTTCCAAGCTCTTCTGATGCTACACGTGCATACTCCGCTAGTTTTTTAATATTGCGGTTGTATTGTTTGATTTGAGATGGTTCAATTCGTTTCTTTTGAATTAACTCAATAATTAAATCAAGCACCAAATTCACTTGAATATGAAATGATTTCATTGAAGACCTCAGCACGTTGGCAGGTCGGTCTTTAAAGATAACAAAATTATAGATAAATGCACAGCAGGCTCCTACTACAACGCCAGCTAACAGCCACGGCAGCTGAGAAAATGTGACGTGTAAAATAGAAGCAAAATAAAACGACATAAATGCTACCATCGACAGAGAAAAATAGCGAATACCAAATTTTTGTAAATAAAAAGACAAAAACACCAACAGAACGAGAAAAATATTTTCTGCTTGTCCATATCGTGATAAAAACGAGCCAATTCCGAGAGAAACGCCGCTGGAAAGCGCTACTAAGCCTGTTGTCACTTTTTTTGCTTTTGTTGTTTCATCATTCACAACCAATATACCCATCAGGCCGATTACACCTGCTAAAATAGAAGCGGTAATTTGTGAGCTTCCCGCTGCTTTTAATACAATCAGCATAATAACAACCGCTGTAATGACGCTGATCGTAGCTTTAGAAGCCGTTTTGAGCCTTTTTCGTCCAGGGTCTGCAGCGACTAAGCGGCTAAACCAATATGAAAAAATAAACACCCTCTCCTTTCGTGCTGTAGAGTTCTTTGTAGAAAGAGTAATATTATTACTTATACCCTTTTTTATTCTTTTCTATCGAATGTAAGCACGTTTTCACACTATAACATTGCGAAGGACTAAAGAGCTAAACAAATGCTTAAAAACACATCTGTTTTCGGTCAGATGTGTTTTTAAGCATTAATCAGTACTTACAGTGTAAGAGAAGAAATTTCCCACCCGTTTGTTAATGGATTTCTCTTTAAAGTAAAGACCACCATTGTCTTTTGAGCCCCTTTATCTTCGTAATAAATAAGGCAATCTACGGCGATTTTCTCTTTTGTTTTATACTTTTTTGCATGAAATAAGTCCGTTTTATAATAAATAGTGGAGATACTATGCAGTTTTGCCCATAGCTTATGCTCTTGCTTCACGCGCAAAACCGGCTGCATCAAAGCATCATCATCTTGCTTTAATCCTGTTAAAAACATATTTACGACTTCTGCCGGCTCAGCTTTTAATGCGTATTCATCAAGCTTTCCTCCTGCTTTTAATACCATTAACTGATGACCTGGATCCACATTTTGAGACTTGTGAGTCGTACTTCCTGCAAAATGAATGCAAAAATGACCGGGGAACCCATTGTCAAGCGCACCGGCTCCGTGAGGCATTCCGTTCATGGAAGCTGCAAGCATTTGACCTTTAAACGGAATGAGAACAGCTCTTCGGTTCCAGCTCCATTTCCCATTATATAAGTGCTTCATTACTTTCGTATCTTGACGTGTAAGCGGCTGAACATCTGCATGGTGTGAGCCTGCTCTTCGCTGCACATAAAAGTAAAAACCGGTTTCTACATCGATAACTTTAAATTTTTTCCCCTTTGGCAGCAAGCTTTCTACACGTTTCCACTTTAATACTTTTCCTGTGTCACTTACCGGAAAGTACGTAAGGTTTTCTTCTGCTTTCATCTTTTGGGGCTGCACAAAAAAACTAATAAGCATAAAGACTAAAATCATTAATTTTGTCATTGTCTACCCTCATTACCTTGTAGTTTCTCTATGTAATATGCGAAAGTACACATACAATTATAAATAGAAATTTTTACACGCTCGCCTCATGGAAAATAATACAAAAAAGAGCTTGTGAATCCTATACATTAAACGGTTCATTTTATTCATACTAACAGGTGAAAGCGAGGTATATGATATGAATTTCACTTGGATGGTTGGACTTTTAATGCTTATTCAACCTCTTTCTGCACAAGACCACCTATCTATTACTCATGACGGTAAACCAATTGAACAGATTGAACGAGACAAAGTGGCCGTGCCTCTTCTTCCTGTCCCTATGGTTGATTATGATCGATACAATCTTCTTCTAAAAGAATTGGATAAAAAAACATATAGAGAGCCCATAAATGCCCGCATTGATAAAAGCGGACAAATTGTTCCTGAGCAAGCGGGTGTCAAACTATATCATAAAGATTTTGCGGAGAAATTTTATACTTATTTTTTTAACGGCGGTACGTCAACATTAGAAATCCCGACGCTTCCTGTTCCGCCTCGCGTAGATAAAGAGCTGCTTGCAACGATTCGAATTAAGCAAATCGGTCATTATCATACGGTATTTAACCCTCATAATAAAAATCGTTCTCACAATATTTCTCTTGCGGCTGAATCATTAGACAGCAGCGTCATATTTCCTGGGGAAGTTTTCTCTTTTAATCAAACCGTCGGAAAAAGAACGGCAGCAAAAGGGTATATGCGTGCCCCAATCATTGTAAAAGGAGAGTATTCTGAAGGAGTTGGAGGAGGAATTTGCCAAGTTTCTTCTACCTTATTTAACGCCGTCGATAACGCTGGCGTAACGATTACGCAGCGTTACTCACACAGCCGCAGTGTTTCCTACGTACCTCCTGGGCGAGATGCTACCGTCAGCTGGTATGGACCTGACTTTCATTTTAAAAATACGTATAGTGATCCTTTGTTGATTCGAGCGCAGGTGCACGGGGGAGTCGTAAGCGTGGCCGTTTACTCTACTGATGCGATTGAATATAAGCCTCGCCGCGTGCCTTGGGCTTCTATTGATCAATTGCCGAAAGAGAAAAAAATTGAATCGCATGTTGATGCTGAACCTGCCGATTAATCATCTCTTCCAGCATTTTATAATGAACATAAAAAAGCCTAAAGGGTATCCTTTAGGCTTTTCAGTGATATAATTAGCAGCCGTAGCCGCCACCATAACCACCGCTATAACAACTACATCCGATAATTACTAATAGAATAAATAATACAACTAATAAAGCGAAACCAGAACCAAATCCACATCCAGCATTAGACATACAAGCACTCCCTTTCAACGTGATTTTCTGTTGCTAAAACAAAGAAGGTTCAAACATGGGGTGTTTCTCATGGATAGCTTATTGTATGTCTGCCTAGACGTTTTGGTTTGCTGTTCTGCTCATTTTTTAAAAATTGGGCTTGTTTTCGTCTTTACAACTCGAAAAATGTAATTCCGTAAAAGTAAAGCTCATTTCCACTCTTCCTTTAAAATCGCGTAATAATATTCATCCCACCATCCTTTTTCAATTGGAATACATTTTTTAAAATACCCTTCTCTTCTCATCCCGATCTTCTCCATAACACGATAAGAAGACGTATTCTCAGGTTGACAAGTAGCAATAATCCGATGCAGTTTCATTGTGTTAAAGCCATAGTCCACTATTGCTTTTGCCGCTTCTGAAGCATATCCTTTCTGATGATAAAGAGAATTAAATACCCAGCCAATTTCATAAGTATGGTCCCCAAAATAGTTAAAAAAGACGATATGACCAATTAGGATTTTTTCGTTTTTTAATACAACTGGAAAATTTTTAACATTTTCTTTCATATTTTCATTTACAAATTTCTTCGCATCATCCTTACTAAAAACACCTTCTGGTATGTACTTCATGACATTAGCATCAGATGTATATGTGTAGACATCTTGCCAATCTTCATATTTAAATTTGCGTATTAGTAGTCTGTCAGTCTCAATGTTCATGTGGTTCTCCCCTATCTCAAAGCTATCTTTCTATACGCTTGTTTCGATAGTGAAGATATAAAAACCTCTTTGCACCAAGTTACTATTGCTTTTGCTGACGCTTTTTTAAAACAAGATAAAGTGACTCTACGAAAAAGAAAAACAAAAGAGAAAAAAGGACAAATAATTCGGCCACTTCCATTACACGAAACGGGCTTAAAGCATTGTATAGTGCCTGCAGTACGTTCGTTCCTTGAAAAAGATCAATTCCTACAGAAAGAGCGATCACAGATCCAAATAGCAACAGGCTAACTCCAATAATCTTCATTATTTTCTCTCCTCACCTAATCATTACTTACCTCATAGGGTCGTCATTTTCATTTGCCGTCATGCAAAAGATATTTTGTTAAAAATTACATAATTATACGATTTTTGGTCAAATTAATAAAAACTATAGTAAGGGTGTTTTCATTTATGCCTTCGTTCTTTAAAAATCAAAAGTCTAAAAATAAACTTCAACCTCAGGCAGATCAAACGAACAACGAACAAACAGCTTCTTCTCTTAAGAATCTGCTGTCTGAGAACCTTACCCTCATTAAAGAGAAAACTGGAAACAGCTCAGATATTGTGATTCGCCATTTTAAACTAGGCGTCAATAACAGCTTGGCTGCTGCTATCGTCTACATAGAAGGGATTGTAGATAATCAAGCTATTCAAGATTACTTACTGCAGTCTCTTATGAAAGATAATCAAAAAAATGACCTAAACGATCAAAATGCATTAGAGTTAATTTCCGAAGACATCGTAACAATTGGCAACGTATCGTTTGCAGACAACTGGAATGATTTACTTTCTTCTTTGATGTCAGGAGACAGCCTTCTTATTGTCGATGGCATAAACCGCGTACTAAGCGTGAGTACACAAGGCGGTGAAAAGCGTGCCATTGCAGAATCTACTACACAAATGGTAGTTCGAGGACCAAAAGGTGCCTTTACTGAGTCTATCGGCACAAACTTAGCCATGGTGCGCCGAATTATTAAAACACCTGACTTATGGCTAGAGTCGATGAAGATTGGCCGGGTAACTAAAACGGATGTCACTATTATGTATATTCATGGCATCGCAAACGATAAAGTCGTAAAAGAAATTCGAAAGCGATTAAAAAACATTGATATTGATAGTATTTTGGAATCAGGTTATGTTGAGCAGCTAATTGAAGATCAAACGGTCACTCCTTTTCCAACTATTTATAATACAGAAAGACCCGATGTGGTGGCGGGTAACCTTTTGGAAGGAAGAATTGCTATTTTTGTGGACGGAACTCCTTTTGTACTTATTGCTCCAGCATTGTTCATTCAATTTTTCCAATCGGCTGAAGATTACTACGCACGCTTTGATATTGCCACATCCATTCGTCTTTTACGGGTGTTTATGTTTATGATTTCACTTATCGCTCCTGCTACGTATGTGGCGGTTACGACATTTCATCAAGAGATGGTACCTACAACGCTTATCGTAGCTCTTGCGGCACAGCGAGAATCCGTTCCATTTCCCGCGTTCGTGGAAGCTTTTTTTATGGAAGTCACCTTTGAAATTTTGCGTGAAGCAGGGATTCGTTTACCAAAAGCTATCGGCTCTGCTGTATCGATCGTCGGAGCTCTTGTTATTGGGCAAGCAGCGGTTCAAGCAGGGATCGTCTCACCAGCTATGGTTATTATTGTATCGATTACAGCGATTGCTAGCTTTGCCACACCGTCTTTCGATATGGCTATTTCAGCGCGTTTAATTCGTTTTTTATTTATTCTAGGCGCGGCTACGTTCGGTTTCTATGGCATTATCCTTATTCTTTTAATGGGAGTTGGACATCTGTGCAGCTTACGTTCATTTGGTGTTCCTTATATGACGCCATTAGCACCGTTTATTCTTGCTAATAATGAAGATACATTGCTGCGGTTACCTTGGTGGACGATGAGAAGAAGACCTAAATTAATTAGTGATAACAAAGTTCGTCAAAGCAAACATCAAAAGCCTGAGCCTCCTTCTTCAAGAGGCATGATTAACCAGGAAATGGAAGAAGATGATCAAAATGAAACGTAAAAGTTTATTTTTACTGTTAATGACCATAATGATGGTATTGCTTACTAGCTGCTGGAGTAAAAAAGAGTTAACGGATCTTGCACTTGTATCGGCAATGGGCATTGATAAAACGAAAGATGGGCGGTATGAGCTTACCTTTCAAATTATTAACCCGGGAAATGTAGCTGGTTTACAAGGGGGCGGCGGTACCCAAAGTCCGCCTGTTACGATCTATTCTGCTTCCGGTGATAATTTAGTTGAAGCAAGCAGACGCGCTTCAGCTAGAATTTCCCGAAGACTTTATTATGCCCATACCAACTTAGTCGTGATCGGAGAAAAACTAGCGCGTGAAGAAGGAATTAACATTCTTATTGATTCTATTGACCGCGATCCTGAGTTTCGAATTACGACTTCCTTAGTAATAGCAAACCAGTCAAGTGCTGCTGATTTGGTAAAAGCACTAACGCCTGTCGATAAAATTCCAGCAAACAAAATTATGAAAACACTGGAGTTCACTCAAAGAAAATGGGGAGAAAATCTAAAGGTTTCCTTTCAAGAAGTGATGAGATCTCTCGAATCTCCCGGAGGAGAAGCACTAGTCTCGGGTTTTCGTTTAATTGGAAATCCTCAACAAGCAGAAAAATTAGATAACCTCCAGCAAAGCGCACCAGAAGCTACCCTTCGTGCTTCTGGCATTGCTGTTTTTAAAAATGGAAAGTTGATCGACTGGCTGTACAATAGTCCAGCCAGAGGCAGCGTTTGGATTCTTGATAAAATACAAGGAACCGATATTAATGTAGACTGGAAAGGAAAAAAAGAAGCGCTTGCCTATCAAACAGTTCGTCAAAAAACGGATGTATCTGTAAAAATGATCGAAGGAAAACCTTATGCGTCCGTTCACACTCGCGTAGAAGGTGATCTTGGAGAAGTGGAGGTCCCTGTTGATACACGTCAACCTGCTCTAATTAAAAAAATGGAAAAAGCTGCAGGTAAAGAAATAAAAAAAGAATTACAAATAGCTATTAAACAAGCTCAGACAGACAAAGTTGACATTTTTGGGTTTGGAGAAGCGCTGGAACGCACGCGCCCCAATCAGTGGGAGAAACTCAAAGCAGAATGGGATGATGTTTACTTTCCAAAATTGAATGTAGACGTTACAGTAGAAGCTTACATTCGCCGAACAGGTCTGCGCAATAAATCATTTCTTTCTAGCGTAAAAGAAAAACAACACTAAGATAAGGAGGTTCTGGCTATATGGAAAAAGCAAAAATTAGCGCCACTCAATTATTTATTCTCATGGTTTTATTTGAACTGGGAAGCGCCCTATTAGTCCCTCTTGCAATGGGAGCGAAACAAGATGCGTGGCTAGCTATTTTAATTGGAATGCTGTGCAGCTTTTTTTTCTTCTTAATCTATCATAAGCTCTATTCCTACTATCCGGACCTCCTGCCTACAGAGTATATGCAGAAAATTTTAGGTAAAGTACTGGGAACACTTCTTGCCTTCATATATATTGTGTATTTTTTATACGATGCATCGCGAGTTCTAAGAGATTTCGGAGAGATGCTTCTTACTTTTGCCTATCCCGATACCCCTTTATTTATTGCCAATGCTTTATTGATGCTGGTCATTATCTATATAACCCGAAAAGGAATTGAAGCAATAGCGAGGTCAGGAGAACTTCTGTTTATTTTTATGTATTTTCTGGCTATTGCAGGCTTCATCTTAATTATTAGCTCAGGATTAATTGATTTTAAGAACTTACAGCCGGTATTAAAAGAAGGAATACTCCCTGTTGCCAAAGTTGCTTTAACCGAAACGCTGTATTTTCCTTTCACAGAAGCTATTGTATTTACCATGCTTCTACCTTATTTAAGCAACCCCAAAAAAGCAAATGTCACCATGCTATGTGCAACGGGATTAAGCGGAATTAATCTAATTATTACGATGATCATTAACATTAGCGTACTTGGAGTTGATTTGACAACAAGATCTCAGTTCCCTCTTCTTAGTACTGTTCAAACGATCCAAGTAGCTGATTTTTTAGAGCGTCTAGATGTATTTTTTATGTTTGCTATGGTTATTGGGATTTATTTTAAAGTTAGCATCTTGTTTTATGCTTCTATAATAGGTACAGCTACTTTATTTAAAATTAAATCTCCTTCACGTCTAGCTTATCCTTTAGGCATCATTGTGTTATTTTTGTCGATTACAATCGCTAGTAATTTTCAAGAGCATCTTTATGAAGGATTACACGTAGCGAGATTTCTTTTACATATGCCTCTTTTTGCTATCGTACCTATGCTGCTTTTGATTATCGCCTTTTTGAAAAATAGGAAGAAGCAGCACAGATAGTATATCTCTAATAAATAGAAAAAATAGCTTTAAAATTATCGAGGTGATGTTCGTGTATATATGGTTTTATGATCATTTTGTTAATACCATCTTATTTCCGCTTACTTGTATCATGCTAGTGTGCGTATCATTAGGACTGTATGCATATTTTAAGCTGAAAAAAATAAAAAATTGATACTAGATGGCTATTTCTCTCATTCAAAACATGAAAGATACAATGAGATAAAAAGCAACTGTTATTCCTGCTGCAATTAAAGCTGGCTTTAATTTATATTTGGCATATTCAATAACAGATAAATCTAATATTTTGGCGATGGTATTCGTATCGTCGCTTAAAGGTGAAGAAAATGCTCCAAATGAACCGCTTGCAAATACTGCACCGATAATCAACGGCAAAGAAAGATCTGCAGAACTTGCAAGCGATACACCAAGCGGCATTAAAATCCCCCACGTCCCCCAAGCAGACCCGATAAAGTAAGAAATAGCAGCTCCAAACACAAACATAAAAGGAGTGACAAACATTTGGGGAATCCACTTAGAATGTACCGTCACGAAATTCGAAAAACCCAAGTCTTCTGTAACAGCGGATAATCCCCATACTACCGATAACAGCAGAATAACGGACATTAAATCATTGCCTCCTGTGATAAAACCATTAAGCAAATTCTGTAATGTAAAGCGCTGAAACAAGAAAAAAATGAAGGTAATTAACGTAGTCATAATTAAAGCTACTACCATCGCTTCTAGCACGTCTGCTTTAATAAATGCTTCAAAAAAGGTGTGACTCTTGTGATGTCCACTCCACCATGTTAAAAGTAAGGTAAGTGAAATCACAATAAGTAAAGGTACTAACAGATTCCAAGGCTTAGAAGGCAAATCCTTCGATACGCAAGGATGACAATCATGCCAATCTTTTTCGTCTTCTTCCTCGAGCTTCATAGGAGCCGTAGATGTTGAATGATGAAAAAAGCTGAAATAAATCCCTACTAAAATAATCACAATCGAAAAGAAGTTATAAGGAATGCTTTGAATAAACAAAGAATAAGCGTCTTGTTTTATGCCTTGATGATCAATCGCCATTTGAATGATTGAGACCATATATCCTACAAATGCCGTTGCCACAGGAATTAAGACGATAACAGGAGTAGCAGTTGTTTCAATAACAAATCCTAGCTCTGCTGTCGTCATTTTCACTTTTTTCAGCAGTGCTCTCATGATGGGCGCGATCGTAACAAAACGAAATGTGGGAGCACTGAATGTTCCAATGGTTGAAACATAGGTTAAAATGAGGGCCTTTTTTCTTGTATCAATTCTTTCAGCAGCTGTTTCCACAAAACCTTTAACTCCTCCAGCCATCTTAATCATTCCGATAAGCCCTGAAAACGCGTATAAAAAGACGACGATTTCTATATTACTTTTATTTCTAAGAGCTTGTACAACGTAGTAAAGTAGCTTTTCAACACCTCCGATAATCGAATGATCAATCAAATAAGCGCCTACTAATAATCCTAAAAACAATCCTGGCAGCACTTGTTTCGTGAAAATAGCTATGGGAATAACAATTAAAAACGGTATAATTGAAAACCAACTAGATTCCATAGGACTCTCCCCTATCTTAAAAACCATATTAGATGTCTTCACGTATCGTTCATTAGCTTTTAATGTAACCCCAATATTGTGTGTATATTCACGAAAACAACACGTATAAGCAGTACTGTTTTAATAAAATATTTCTGATTACAAACAGCCCACTAAAACTCTTTATTTCTACAACAAAAAAGCAGTTTGCACATGCAAACTGCTTTTGAAAAGAAGCGGAAGACGAGGTTCGAACTCGCGACCCCCACCTTGGCAAGGTGGTGTTCTACCACTGAACTACTTCCGCGCATATATGAAAGTAAAGATGCGGGTGAAGGGACTTGAACCCCCACGTCATAAGACACTAGATCCTAAGTCTAGCGCGTCTGCCAATTCCGCCACACCCGCGTGTGAATTAAAAGATAACTCCAAAATGGCAGGGGCAGTAGGAATCGAACCCACACTGACGGTTTTGGAGACCGTAGTTCTACCTTTAAACTATGCCCCTAGAAATGATTTCTTCAAAAGAACCTCGTTTATTAACGACGCTATATTATAGTAAAACATATATGTAATTTCGTCAATAGGTCTTTTGATGAATCATAACTAGTACTAGCGGCTTCAAAAAAACTGTGAGGCATATCACAGCTTTTTACACATTCCCTTCCCCAGCTGCAGTCTTTTTTAATCTCCGCTATTTGTTTTTAGAGACTCTGCTGTAACACAGTACTATACAAAATGTCTCCAAAATCTTGTAAGAACCGAAAGAATATGTAGAATTGCAGATTTTACAGGAGGCACGTTTTTTTGAGAATCCGTATTAAAATCCACAGGTTCTCCCTCATTTCCTACAAGCATACTGTGAGAAATTTTGGTTTCAATAGCTCCTGTTAACTCGGCTGCAAATTCTTCACTATCTATCATAACCATGGATTCAGTGTTTAAAAATGCAGAACGTGAATCTAAGTTAAAAGAACCAACTGCACTTAAACGCTGATCATAAACAATAGATTTCCCGTGAATTGAATAAGGCTTTTGATATTCATAAAGCTTCGAACCAGCTTTTATAACGCGATTCTTTACTCCCAAGTATGCAGAAAAAGCCATAGCATTTGGAGTCGATGTAATAGAATTAGTTAAAATAATTCTTTGTACTTTGGGTTTTACCCGCTTATCTATATACTGTTCCATCTCTTTTGTTGGTACGATATAAGGACTTTGAACGACAATGGATTTTTCAGCTTGTTGGGAAAGCTTAATAAATGTTTTCCATATAAAAGGGCTTTTATTAATTCTTTGAATAGGATTTGTAATAAAAGAAACCTTTCTTGTAGGCATCGTTGATTCTCTCCATATAATATAAGGATGGACAAAAGGTTCGTTTGCTTTTTTGGCCTCTTCGTATTGATCTATCAACAATTTTTTTCCTGAAAGACCGCGAAATTGTTTAGTTTTCTTGAGCTTTGGAAAAGCTTTGCGTGTATACGGATGATTCCATAATTTCTTTATATACTTCTCCATTGAGAGAATAACACTATGACTTTCTTGCTTTGTGTTATAAATCAGCACATCACGGTCATAGACAAAATTTTTATCTGGTTGACTGGCCAAGTATTTATCTCCAATGTTTCGTCCTCCAATAATACCTAATTGGCCATCGACTACTATTATTTTATCGTGAAGACGATTATGCCATGTCCAAGGTTTAAAAATAGTAAAGGGCTCATAGTACTTTAATTCAATATTATTGTGGAAAGCTAGAGCATAAAGAACATTTTTTCTCTTACCTTTTAACCCATGAGAGATCCCATCTAACAGCACGCGAATACGTATACCTCGATCCGCAGCTTCGAATAAAGCGCCCATAAGTAAATCCGAAGAACGACCTTTACCGATGGAAAAATACGCAATATCGATTGTATGCCTCGCTTCTTGAATCATCTGCATCCGAACAAGCCCTGAAAAATAACCATTTTCCAAAAGCATAACTCGGTCTGTGGATTCTTTCTTCCCGTAAAAATTCTCAGTATTCATTACTTTTAAGTCTTTTCCCTTGTGCAAAGGGACATAAAACAGTACCACTGCAGTTACGAATACATATATGAAGTACAATACGACAATCATTATTAGTATGTTTATTAGCATGTTTCCTGTCACAATCCCTTTCCATTCTTATCGTTCTGTTTTTATTAGGATTCTTACTTTTTTAACTTCTATACCTTTTAAAATAAGAATGGAATGATGGATTATTTGTTACACTACTGTTGATTTCCGTGCAAGTCTTCGCCTTTCCTTCCATACAACAGCTAGAAGCAATTATATACACGAAACCTACGTTCACACTACCAGTAAAAAAAGCAGAAGTTCATTATCTTCTGCTTTTACAATTTATACTCACTATTGTGAACCTGCCTAAGTAAAACAGCGGCTCTTTTATTGATTAAGGTCGTTCTCCATATCTTTTATATCTTGCTGAAACTCTGTTAAACGCTGACGCTGTGTTTCAGAAGCATTTTCAAGCGCGTTTTCAATTTGCTGAGAGGCTTCATTCACTTCACCTATCGCTTGCTTCGCTTCATGTCCATACGATGCATCATTTTTAGCTTCATTTGCCTGTTCATATGCATCTACTGCTTCTTTATGCCCCTGCTGTGCTGCTTGAAACGATTGTTGTTTATCTTTGTTATATGGGAATTTTTTCATCATAGTGCTCCTTTCCATTTGTTTACTCTATAGTGTGGCATTTTTCCACTTATTCATACGACGTTTCAATAGGTTGAAGCTGCGTAAATATTCCGCGTAACGAATTCCTTTATTATTTAAGAGCGTCCAATGATATCTTTTATCCCTTGAAATACTTTCTATATTTTACATAAATGTATAATCACTTTCTTTAGCGGACATCATACGAGTAGCTTATTTGAACGTCAAAATATATTGGGGTTGACTGCATGCACTTGTTTCTTTCCTTTTTGATCATTTGTGCAGGGATTATATGGATGGAAATAAAAAGATTACCTCAACACTCTCATAAAAAGGAACGGAAAATTTTTATTGTATTCATGACAATCAGTATCATGATCGCTCTTGCAAAAATCTTTCGGCTGCCTCTACCGAACCCTTCTGATTGGGTAGAAGCAATGTTCCAACCTTTAAGTCACTTATTATTCCGTTGGATCACTTAATTAGTGTATATGGCAAAAGGATGTGCTCATTTTGCTTAATGAAATCAATATTTCGGCTACGCAATTTCGCAAGCTAGTAACTTTATATAGCATCGGAAGCACAATTATTGTTGTGCCTGCCGCTATTACGGCTGATGCTCATCAAGATGCCTGGATTGCAGCACTTTTCGGTGTAGCATCAGGAATTGGCTTAGTTTTGCTTTTTACCTCGCTAGGAAAAATGTTTCCAACGCTTACGCTGATGGAAATGAACGAAAAAATTTTAGGCAAACTGCTTGGAAAGATTGTTTCTGCTGTTTTTGTATTATCCAATTTATTTATCAGCAGTCAACTTCTTTACTATGTAGGAAATTTTCTCACTACACAAATTCTTCCCTACACGCCGCTTACAGCCATCCACATTGCATTTATGGGTGTGGTCATCGTAGGAGTAGGCCTAGGAATAGAGGTTATTGCACGAAGTGCCGAGATTTTATTCCCTTGGTTTGTCGGATTATTCGGACTTCTCATTTTATCTATGATCCCTCAAATTAAAATAGAGCATATTCAGCCTGTGTTCGAAATCCATCCAAAAGCTTTTATTCGGGCTGTTTTAACGTTTTTAAGCATGAGTTCTTTGACTTATACGATTTTGCTTATGATTTTTCCTTCCCATACACCAGACATAAAAAAGGCCACTCAATCTTTTTATATAGGGAATATAGCCGGTGGACTAGTGATGGTTACGTTAATCTTACTCGGAATTTTAGTGCTTGGTCCTTATTACTCCCAAATCACCATGTTTCCAAGCTATGAATTAGGAAGAAGAATCGATGTAGGAAACTTTCTTCAAGGAATTGAAGTAGTCATTGCTATTTTGTGGTTTATTACTCTCTTTTTTAAGCTTTGCATTTACTTTTACGCTACTCTTTTGGGGTTTGCCAATGTATTTCACATAAAGGACTACAAGCTATTTTCTTTTCCAGTCGCACTCATCATGATTACACTTTCCCTTATTGTGTATCCAAGCGTTTCTTATCAAAAAGATTGGGATACAAAAACGTGGATTCCCTACAGCTTACTTGTAGGCATCTTATATCCGCTTTTCCTTTTAATTGCAGGATTTATTCAAAACAAAAAGCAGCATTCTTCTAACAGCGACTAAAAAATCAAAAACCTTTAATAGAGAATGCACATTCAGTATAAGGAGTTATTTTTCTGGAAAATATAACATTAATTATTCATGTATAGGAGCTAGTCTATGCTAGGGGTATTGGGGTTACTTATTGTTTGCACGCTCGTCATTTGGTTTGAAGCACCTAACTTACGGCAAAAAAAAGCGAAGAAAGAATTATGGCTATTCTACACAGTTCTTGCAATTGGAATGTCCGTAAGCATCTGTAAAGCACTGGGTTTATATGTTCCAAATCCTTCTGATTTATCAGCTGCTATCTTCAGGCCAATCAGCATATTTTTACTTCATTTATTATCTTAATACGTAAGACGAGGAAGTGAATACCTTGAAACCTGTAGTTAAAATTTCAACGATTCAATTTCGCATGCTCGTTATGCTTTATACAATTGGAAGCACAATTGTTATTGCTCCAGCGGCTATGACTGTTGATTCTAAGCAAACTGCTTGGATTCCGGCTATCCTCGGAGTAGCATGCGGATTTGTATTAGTGAAAGTATATATAGCTCTCGGACTTTTATTTAAAGATAAAAATCTAGTAGAAATCAATGATGTAGTATTTGGAAAATATCTAGGAAAAGGTGTATCTTGTTTATTTGTCATATCTACTGTCATAACGTGCAGCCGTATTGTATACTACGTCGGGAGTTTTTTAAATACCCATATTATGATGGAAACGCCGCTGCTTGCTATTCACATTATTTTTATGCTTGTGGTTGTGTTCGGGGCAAGACTCGGTCTAGAAACAATTGCACGCTGCTGTGAAATCTTTTTCCCGTGGTTTGTTGGCCTTCTCGGGATTTTTATTTTTTCACTAACTCCTCAAATGAAACTTGAAAATCTTATGCCTTTAATGGACATTCACTTAAAGCCGCTGACTCATTCGGTTCTTATCTTTCTTAGCATTACTTATTTTACTTTTGCTCCTTTGATGATGATTTTCCCCCTTCATTTAAGAAAACCTGAAAAAGGAGCTAAAGCTTTAATGAGCGGAAGTCTGTTAGGTGGATTTATTATGGTAATTGTTATTCTCTCTTGTATAATCGTTATTGGTTCTTATCATTCTTCAACTACCATGTTTCCTGTATATGAAATGGCTAAGCGAATTGAGGTGGGAAATTTTTTGCAAGGAATCGAGGTAATTATTGCTATTATATGGTTTCTCACTCTTTTCTTTAAGGTTTCTCTTTATTTTCATGCTTCCATCGCTGGACTTTGTCATATTTTTAACATCAATGAAACTCGATTTCTAACGTTACCGATGGGATTAATTGTTACGACTTTTTCCATTATTGTGTACCCAACCATTACCTATCAAAAAACATGGTTAGCCGAAACGTGGATTCCCTATAGTTTTTTGATAGGAGCTTTATATCCTTTTATTCTTCTTATCATAGGATGGATCCGCTTTAAACCTGCTAAAATAAAAATAAAAATAAAAAAGATAATAAAATCCACATAAAAAAAGCAGGTAGTCACCTGCTTTTTTTATGCTTGAAGCGCTTGAAGCCCTGCTTGGTTTAAGAAATGCCAAGGCTTATTAAAGTGGGGCTGAAAGAAAAAGTCCATAAAGCCAAGCTCATCGATCGTCATTTCTTGCTGTACGCATACGGACAATGTATTGATTGCTTGAGTAGCATCAATTTTAGAAATAACCTGTGCGCCTACAATTCGTCTTGTTTCTTCTTCATATACTACTTTCAACGTAATATTTTCGTACGTTGGCATGAATTCAGGTCGGTTATTCTCTGATATTGTGATGCTTTTCACATTCATATCAAAAAGAGAAGCTGCTGCTTCAGTTATGCCGGTAGATGCAACATTGTAATCATAAATATGCAAGCCTGATGTTCCTTGTGTTCCCATATACTTAATCGTCGGCTTAACAAGGTTTTGAGCTACTAATGTTCCCATTCTAACCGCATTGGTAGCAAGTGGAATATAGGCATGTTTCTTAATCGGATTGTAATAAATGGCACAGCTATCTCCGGCAGCAAATATATCTTTTTTGCTTGTTTGCATATATTCATCAACCACAATTGCGCCGTTTGGAAGCATGTCTACTTGTCCTTTTACTAAGTCTGTATTTGGACGGAAGCCAACACACAGAATCACAAGATCCGCTTCGTATTCACCTTCAGTTGTCACTACTTTTTCAACAGATCCATCGCTGCCTACAAATTTAGTAACCGCTTGGTTTAATGCTAATGTAACTCCGCGATTTTTAAATTCCGTTTCCATCAAGCTTGTAAACTCTGGATCAAGATATTTATTTAAAATACGATCAGCACTATCAATAAATGTGACTTCTTTTCCATATACTTCAAATGCTTCTACTAATTCTGCACCGATATAGCCAGCACCAATTACGGCGATTTTTTTTGCTTGTTTTGCTTTTTCAATAATGTGATTAGCATGCTGATAATTTTTACAAAGCACAACATTATTTAAATCGATGCCTTCAAGGTTTGGAATAATCGGCCATGATCCAGTTGTCATCACTAATTTATCAAATGTATCTTCAAATTCTTCGTTGGTTTCTAAATTTCGCACTGCTATTTTTTTGTATTCTGTATCAATATTCGTAACTTCATGTTTCATTTTCATATTTACACCCATCTCTTGCAATTCAGACGGTGAAGAGTAAAATAAACCATTTGCATCTTTTACGACCCCGCCTACATAGAGCGCAATTCCACAAGACAAAAATGAAACATTATCATTTCGCTCATAAACTGTAATTTTAGCTTCTGGATAAAGTTCTGCCATATTTTTTACTGCTGCTGTTCCTGCATGTGTACACCCTACTACTGCAATTTTCATAGATGATATCCCCCTTAGGATTATAGAAAATATGATATTGTGAAGTTATTCACATATATTGTGAAATGTTTCACATATCTTTTACAATTCTTATTATACAAACATGTTTATCCTTTTTCAAGAGATATGTGAAAAAAATCACATACTTTTTTTAAAAAAATATGTTAAAGGGTTCTTTAAATAGCGTTGAAGCTTGATATGATGCGTTTTTTTGCTGATGCGCTGCTGATGAAAAACTTCATCAGCTTGTTTTTTTACGTAGAAACTCACTATCCAATGCACTCTCCATCCAAAAAAATAAGACGGATAAAAGAGTCACCGCTAAAATAGATACAGTGATTCCGCTCACAAGCAAGTCTGCTATATAAACTGATAGAAAAGTAAAAAATATATCCACAAAAGCTGCAGATGTTATAAATAGTACTCTGTTCATCCTAGCATTCTTCATTAAAAAAACAAGTGCCTTTGAAAAAAGCTCTGTGATAGAGCCAAACACAAAAATAAAAAATAGAAATAAACATATGGCCCAGTAAGAGTCATATTCCACTCCCATCACTCTAAGGAAGCCTATAAAACCAAAAAAGTAGCTTCCCATTAAGATAGCTAAAATGATTAGTACCATCGCTCCTGCTATAAAGAACGCAATTAAACGATCCATTCCCTTGTTTTTTCTTTTCATTGTTCCACGCCACCTTGCTTACTCATCACTTAATCCATATTATACTAAAAAAGTGCGATACCATGGTATCGCACTTTTCGACGTTAGTTATCTTTTTTATCTTGAAGAGCTTGTTTTAAAGCATCCCCCAAGCTTGAACCAAATGCTCCGTCATCGTTGTATTTGTTAAGAAGCTTTCGTTCTTCTCGTTTTGAAATCTTTTTCTTTTTGTCCTCAGCTTTTTCCACTACTTGACATGAACGGCATTGGAAGTACGTACCCGCTTTTCCTGAATGAATTTCCATTCGTTTATGACACTGCGGACAGCGTCGATTCGATAATTTAGGGTCTTTTGCGCGTCTATAGCTGCACTCAAGACTTGAACAAACGAGCACTCTTCCTTGCTTTGTTTTCTTTTCTTTCAAGAACGAACCGCATTCCGGACATTTAGAGCCCGTTAAATTATGAGGTTTGTACGTTTGGTTACTTGTTTTTACTTGCTTAACCAGCTTTTCTGTTTGTTCGCGAATATTTGTTAAGAACTCTTTTGCATTTCCTTTTCCTTTAGCAATTGCTTCTAAATCACGTTCCCACTTAGCCGTGAGTTCAGGCGACTTTAACTCATCCGCTACTAGGTCAATCAGCTGCTTTCCTTTTTTGGTTGCATGCAGACGATTGTTTTGGCGATCAATGGATTCGTTTTGCAGAAGCTTTTCAATAATATCTGCACGTGTTGCCGGCGTGCCTAAATTATGTTTTTCCATTTGTCCAAGAAGATCTGCTTCTGTATAGCGCTGCGGCGGCTCTGTAAATGCACTTTTCATCGTTACATCTTGAATGCTCAGCTTGCTGCCTTCTTGCATATCAGGCAGCTTCACCGTTGCTTCTGATTCTCCACCAGAAACTTTTTTAAAGCCTGCATTTACGACTTGCTTTCCGCTTGCTACTAACTGTTCCCCATTGACTTCAAGCTCGGATTTGACCACTTCATACTCATATGCAGGATAAAATAACGAAATAAATCGCTTTGCAATTAAGTCATACAGCTTTCTTTCATCAGCTGATAAGTCCTGTAAAAACACAGACTGATCCGTTACGATGATAGCATGGTGATCACTTACTTTCTCGTTATTCACCACTCGTTTTGGCAACTGTGCATTTCTTAAAATTGGACGAACTTCTTCTTTATATACAGCAGAGATACTTTCCAAGCGCTCCTTCATAGTGGAAACCATATCTGTTGTTAAATAACGAGAATCTGTACGTGGATACGTGACTAACTTATGCTGTTCATATAACTTTTGAAGTACATTTAATGTCTTCTTAGCAGAGAAGTTAAAGCGTTTATTAGCATCTCGCTGCAGTTCGTTTAAGTCATAAGGAAGCGGCTGCGCTTCTTTATGCATTTTGCGCTTAATTGTTTTTACAACTGCCTCACCTGATAATTTTGAGTGCAGCTCTTTTGCGCGTTTTTCATCAAAAATGCGCTTTTCATTGCCTTTTTGCCAAGCTGCTTCAAAAGATGAAAACTGAGCTGTAAGCGTCCAATATTCACTAGGCTTAAATGTGTTAATTACTTGTTCACGCTCAATTATCATCGCAAGCGTCGGTGTTTGTACCCGCCCTGCCGATAACGGTTCTTCGTATTTAGTCGTTAACGCTCTCGTTACGTTTAAACCGATAAGCCAATCGGCTTCTGAACGGCAAACCGCTGAATCATACAAGCGATTAAACTCTTTTCCTGGCTTTAACTGTTTAAACCCGTCACGAATTGCTTTATCCGTTTGAGATGAAATCCAAAGGCGTTTAAACGGCTTGTTCCAGCGTACCTTTTCCATAATCCAACGTGCTACAAGCTCTCCTTCACGCCCTGCATCAGTCGCAATAATTAACTCTCCAATATCCTTTCTTTTTGCTAAATCAGATACTGTGCGAAACTGAGAGCTTACTTTACGAATTACTTTTAGTTTCATTTTCTCAGGCATGATTGGCAGATCTTCTAATCGCCATGTTTTATATTGGTTATCATAATCCTCTGGTGTTTGTAATTCAACTAAATGACCGAGTGCCCATGTTACGACGTACTTTGGCCCTTCAATATACCCTTTTTTTGTTTGTGTGCTGCCAAGTACACGTGCAAGATCACGTGCTACACTTGGCTTTTCTGCTAATACAAGTGATTTCATTTTATGTATACCTCCAATTCACTTGTTCCATTATACATGATTGGATACCTTTTGTACGACTTCAAGATTAAGTTTACATAATTATATTATAATAAAGAAAGCTGAAGAATTTCTCTTCAGCTTTTAGCTACTTCTTTTTATAAAATAGGCGCGAAATAATTAAACCGATGGCTCCTAAGACGATAAATAGTAAGGCACGTATAGCCATTGGAATAAAAGGTAAATCATATAAAACAAGTTTGAAAAGTGTTAAAAATAACAGGCCGACACCGATATACGTGGCTGTTTTAAAGGTTCGAAGTGATCCTATTACGAATGCAGCAATGACCAAACATAGCCAAACAGCCGTCATAATAAGCGTTTGCGTATTAGCGGAAAGATCATTGGCGCCAGCGGCCGTCACTTCCGTTGCAAAAATTAAAGAAAGAATAGAAAAAACAATACTTCCTCCAATTTTGAACGTATCGTGCTCATCTTTTTCTGTTTTTTGAATACTGATCCATACAAATACTAGAATAGAAGCTAACACAACAACCCAATTTAATGTCGGAAGAGACAGCACTTGTTCGATTGGTGTAACTAAGATATACGTGGCACTCAGTATATAAATCGTATAAGAAAATAGTTGATGAAGTAGATTTTTATACGTCATGGCGATATAGTAAACAGCAAGTCCTTGAATCACATATAAAATGACTCCTTCTCTTAAATCGACGAGCTGATGAATAAAAAACGCTACTGCAACAATTAAATAGGTAATAAAAAATTCAAATTTCTCTTTAGAACTTCTTACTGTGTAAACACCTAGTGCGTAAATAATAACTAGCGCAAGCAGCACCATTGTGGTCGTACCATCGTCAAAAACGGCAAGCAGCCAGCCGTACGTAACTGCTAAACTCGATAGAAGGGTAAACGCATATACTTGGAGTACGGATTGTGATAGAAAAAAACTAGAAATTAAGCATAAATGCTGAATCAGAATCGCCATACCTAATAACTCTTTTACACCATTATCACCAACAAACGAGTAATAAATGAGTAGCGTAAGATTTAATAGTACCGCGGAAAGAACATATAAAATTGAATATTTTTGTTTGATTGCCACATACAAAAAGGCAATATACAGAAGCGTTTCATAGCCAATGAAAACGAGCGCATTAGGCGAATTACTTTCAATAAGAAAAGGAACTAGTACGCCTCCAACCGCGCTAATAACCCCTAATGCCTGTGAACGATAAAAGACTGTCGCGATAATCCCTAAGATAATCCAGCTCGTATTTAGTATAAAAGCAAGCGTTGGTCCCGCTAAATGATATAGGCTATGCATCGCAAACGTCGTTAACATAAGAATAGGAATAGCTCCTCCTACAAGTACTTGCCCGAGCACCAACCTACCCTTTTTAATTTGGAAATGACCTGTCACAGCAAAACCTATTGAAACAACGAAACCGAGAACAACTTTTACTTTTTCATTCATTAATCCATAGTCAGAGGCTGCTTTAAATCCCCATAGCACGCCAATAATAAATACAAAAATAAAGATTCTCGGCAGCCATATTTGAAAAAGGACTTTTTCCCAATCAACAGGTTCTTCTATTACCTGTGAACTTTTAGCTGTTGTTTGAGCAGGACGTTTAGCGGTCTCCTGGCGCTGCTTGGGAGGAGCGTGAACTGCTTTTGGTCTTGGAGAATTTGTTTTATATACGAGCGACTTTAGCCTGGCTACGTCTTCTTCTAAACTGCTTATTTTTCGTTCAAGTTCTTCTATTCTTTCTTTTTCCATATTTCCTCACCCTTTCTCTTTAAAGTATTTGTGATTTTTATATGTATATCTTACAGCACTTAACTATTATACCATTAAAAGGAATATCACTTAGAAACATTCTATTTTTAGCAAAAAAAAATACAGCGTCCTTTTCAAAAGAAAAGTTCGTTGTATAGGATGTGCTGCATTTTTTATGTCACTTTCTCGCTGTATGTACTATGAAATCCCGCTTCGATGTGGGCTACTTGAAAACTATGGTGACCAATTAAATATTTAACAATATCCACACGGTCAATTTTACCGGGCTTATTGTTCATTGCTTCTCGCACCATAGATTGAAATGTTTCTTTGCAAAACTTCTTTTCATGAAGCAGAATCGTTTCACAATACTCTTCATGGTCTCCCTCTGAAATACGATAATAATGCATTTCTTTCACCCCTTTTTAATGTTATACCTATTACATACCCCAAATATTGCTATTTTAACAAATTAATTTTATTATTCTTTATTTTCCCATTTATATATGGTTTACAGCGCAACGTTTCGAAACTCTTCGTTATAAATGCTAATTTGAAGACGCTGAGAAAAACGTTCTTCTTCAATGTAGGTCTCATGCATTAATCCAACAGGATATACCTTCGGGTTTTCGCCACTTCCTAATATGTATACATACATCTTTCCTTCGTTTGTATATCGAACCTTCGTCGAAATACCTCCTTGCTCTTGAAGAGGCGCATAAACAGCTCTTACATTATCTCTTATTTCTTGTACAAATCCATGTAGTTCAATATCAGAATCATAGTAATGGTTTGCTTCATACAAGCCGTAAATACGAGACTTATCGATATCGCATAATATGTTCCAAAATTCAGATAAATCTTCTTGGAACAACACTTGAATAAAATTCTGTGCAGCTTCTTGCTGTTCTTTTGTTAATTCTTTTGTTAGCGCAAACTCTTCATTCTTTAACATCTCAGTCACCTCCCTTTTGTATGTAATACGACAAGAGATAAAAATAACCTCTTTTTTTCAGCTTATTAGCAAGCAATTTATTTTTTTACATTAAAAATTGAAAAGTTATTTTGACTAAGGCGTCAGAATAACTTTTCAATTACTGTAGAATAATTACGTAAAATATTCGATTTTTGCATTTGGAAAATACTGATCAATGTAATATTCTAATGTTTCTCTTAATTCTTGTTCTTCATCTTTTGCGTATACATACTTTCCAATTCCGTAACGCCCCCATTTGTAGCGGCGCTCCTCTTCATTCATCTCAAGCTTCGTTTTTGGATAATTTTTCTCAATTACCCGCTTGGCCGGCTTGGTAAAGCGATGCTGAATCATTTCAAACGTAATATCATCTCTTGACTCCTCAGGTATAGAGGCGTCAAGCTTTTCAAACAGCTGACGGTACCCCTCTTGCCAACCTTCATGAATGTAAATAGGGGCCACAATAAAACCAAGTGGATATCCGGCTTTTGCGACTTTATTAGCAGCTTCAATCCGGTAATCGAGAGGAGATGTACCAGGTTCAAAGTTTTTTATAACATAATCTGCATTTATGCTAAAGCGAAAGCGCGTGCGACCATTATGTTTAGCATCCAATAAATGATCCACGTGATGAAACTTAGTCACAAAGCGCAATTGACCTAGTTCACTTTCCCCAAAATATTCAATCGCGCGCTTCAATGAATGTGTTAAATGGTCAATTCCTACGATATCAGATGTACAAGCCGCTTCAAATCGCGTTATTTGAGGGGCTCTTTCCTGCATATATTGTTGTGCTTGACCTAATATTTCTTCAACATTCACGTACGTGCGAATATATGGTTTGCTTCCCATTGTTGTCTGCAAATAACAATAGTGACAGTGCCCCATACAACCTGTTGCAAACGGTATTGCATATTCAGCTGACGGTTTAGATGTATCAAATTTCAATGTTTTACGCACGCCAACTACTAAAGTCGACTTGGCATTGCGGTATTTTTGCAAATCATTTTTTCCCGGTATATTACGCACTTGATTATGAGAAGTTGTTTGACGAATCTCAATTCCCATCTTCTCAAATTTTTCTTTTAATTGAACACCAAGCGGGTACTCCATTGCCCCTGGCTCAATATATACTAATTGAGGTACAAAAGGTTTTATCATCATGTACACTTCCTTTTTTCTAATACTAATAGCGTTTGAAAAATAAAAAGACTCTATCCTTGGTAATTAATTATTTTTCACACAAAAAGAGATGGGAACATAATGAAATGAACCCAATCAACCACTAGAAACACCTACATACATGAAACTTGCGTTCACCATGATCATAAAAAAACACGAACTATTCATCCATTTTTGATAGATAGTTCGTGTTTACCTTTAACTACACTACTTTTGTCTTAGCCTCTGCATCAGTCATATTGTTCATAATCAAATATCTTATTATACATTTTTTCAGCTTCTTCATACGTTGAATACACGGCATCATCTTCAGCTAACAAATGATAAGACTCATGTAAAAACAGCGCCTTTTCACCTTTGTTTTCAGGATGTTCAACAATTTCAGCCTGATTAATATTCGCAACGTTTGCCGTATGAGGATTTCGGTAAATAACAAATACTTGATCTCCCACTTGATATTCTTTTTTCTCCACGATCATCATCCTTTTCTTCTTTCTTTACTCGTATGATGTCCGCTTTTGCTCATTTTATCCGGTAAAAACACCTCATGGCATCATCAAGAATTCATACGCTTTTACGCTCAATAAACCGAAAAGGGAGCTCAATTTTCTGAGGAGCCTTGCTTCCCACTAATGTAAAAAGCGTTTCTCCCATTTCCTTAAGAGGAAGTTCAATCGTTGTTATTTGTAAATAAGAAGAAAGGGGATGATTATCAAAACCAATGATAGCTAACTCACCAGGAACTGAAATACCCGCTTGTTCGCACTGAGCTTTTATTCCGATAGCGACTTGATCGTTTGTTACTAAAAGCGCCTGAGGCCGATTTTTCATCTGCACTAGTTTTTCCACCACTTTTTCACCATCTGTCACGTTCAAACAGCCTTGAAAAACCCATTCCGGATGATAAGGCTGATTTATTCTTTCTACATATTCTTTGTATGCTTGCTGCCGCTGCAGGCTATTTGTACCCGTCATTCTTCCGATACAGTAGCCAATATCCGTATATCCTTTTTCTTTTAAATACATAAGCGCCTGCTTAAAAGCTGCATAATGATCAACGTATACGGAGCGAATAGAACGATTCTGTACGTTTTCGCACACGGCTATCGGCCCGTACTGCTGATAATATTCAATCGTGCTCCAGCTGCTTGCTCTAGAACAAATAATCACTCCATCAACTTGCTTTGTTTTCAGCATATGAAGCGCTTCTTCTTCTTTTTTTACATCATAGTTCGTCTGACAAATAACAAGCTGATACTGCTTTTCTAACGCTTGAGATGCCACTCCTTCTAAAAGCAGACTGAAATACGGATGATTAATAAAAGGCAAGACGACGGCAATCATATTTGTTTTCCCTTTTGATAAGTGAACGGCATTAATGTTTTGTTCATAATTAAGTTCGTGAATAACCTGCTCTACCAGCCGGCGTTTTTCTTCTTTTACATACGGATGATGATTTAGCACCCGGGATACAGTCGAAACAGATACACCAGCTTTTTTTGCGATATCTCGGATATTTGTCATGTTTTCACCTTTTTCTCTTGCGCTGAAACGCTTTTCATACTTTATTCTCATTATAAAGTGAAATTGCAATAAGCTAAACCCGTTACCATCGTGTTTTTATTCATTTACGTAAGGAGGTCATTTCATGGGTATTTTATTATTCATTTTATTATGCGGAATTGAAATTGGAGGAGCGGCTTATGCACTTAAACAAAATGAGAAACTTTGGAAGGAATTGGATGGGGAAAAACCGACTGATTTTTTCAAACAGTAAAAAAAGAGGTTGAGACATAACGAACTGAATCCAATCTTAAGACGAACAACTAGTATACATGAGCTGAACCGCTTGTGACACCGCAGTTGATTTCCGTGCAAGACTTCGCTTTCCGCGGGCGGCCGCTGAGCCTCCTCGTCGCTTACGCTCCTGTGGGGTCTCACCTGTTCCGCTTTTTCCGCAGGAGTCTTCGCCTTGCCCTCTAATCAACTGCTAGAAGGACCTACACACATGAAACCTGCGTTTAACACAACAAAAAAAACGAACCACTAATCAAACATCATGATCAATGGTTCGTTTTTCACTTCATCTAAAATACTTTCGTTCCAGCCTCTTTAGATTAAGCAGCCTCTTTAGATGATTTTGATTTTTTATTTAAACGTGGAAAGCCAATTACAATCGCAATGATACCGCAAACCGCTGTTAACATTGGATAGAATGTAAATGGAATAATCTCAATCGGTGAAACTTTAGCAAATCCTGCTGCAAGAAGCATTTGTGCGCCGTAAGGGATAAGCCCTTGAACGCTGCATGAAAACAAGTCAAGCAGACTGGCTGATTTACGATTATCAATTGAATACTTATCAGAGATTTCTTTTGCTAACGGACCTGCTGTAATAATTGAAATCGTGTTATTAGCCGTTGCTAAATTTGTTAAACTTACCAACCCAGCGATGCTGAATTCTCCACCTTTTTTCGTTTGGATGCGTCGTGTTAATAAATTCAATAAGAACTGAATACCGCCGTTATAGCGGATGAGCTCAACCATTCCGCCAATTAATAGAGATAAAATAATTAACTCTGACATTCCGCCAATACCTTCTGTCACAGTTTTAGCAAGAGAAGAAAGCGTGTAGCTTCCGTCAGCTAATCCAATTACGCCGGCTAGCACGATTCCTCCGGTTAAAATGCTTAATACGTTTGCACCAAATACTGCAGCAACGAGTACGCCGATATAAGGCAAGATTTTAAACCAGCTGAAATCTTTAATTTCTACTGATGACGTGTTGCCTAGCGTCATTACAAGCAATAAAATTACCGTAACAATCGCTGCAGGAAGTACGATAAAAAAGTTCACTTTCAATTTATCCGTCATATTTGTTTTTTGCGTACGAACTGCCGCAATCGTTGTATCAGAAACAACAGATAAATTATCACCAAACATTGCACCGCCAATTACACCTGCTATTGCCAATGTAACAGAAACATGCGCTTGCTCACTGATTCCTACAGCGATAGGTCCTAGCGCAGCAATTGTTCCCATTGATGTTCCCATCGAAATTGAAATGAATGCGCCAATAACAAAGATTCCTGCTACGACTAAACTTTGCGGAAGCACGGAAAGCGCTAAGTTTACTGTTGAGTCAACAGCTCCCATACCTTTAGCGACTTCAGAAAAAGCACCTGCTAAAATAAAAATAAGCACCATAATAATGATATCAGGATGCCCTGCTCCTTTAGCAAAACGCTCCACTTTTACATTAAGTGAATCTTTGCGGTTCATAGCCAGCGCTACAATAGCTGCAATAATAATGGCTACTAATACAGGCAGCTTATAAAAATCTCCCGTTATAATTCCTGATCCGACAAACAGGACTAAAAAGACGCCCAGCGGTAACAGCGCCCAGCCGTTTCCTTTTTGTTGTTCCATTCTTAACACCTCTTGTTTACGTAATAAAAAAGACCTCTTCTTATTGACAAGAAGAGGTCTCTTATTTGTATCATAAGATTACCCTTCTCATCTTCCAAACGAAACATCGTCTGCTGGATTTGGCACCGCACTGCGTACAGCCAGTTGCCGAGACATCATAGGGCCAGTCCCTCCGTCTCTCTTGATAAGAAGTTTATAGTTGTTTTAAAAATAGTCTTTCACTACTGTAATCTCTTTTTATTTAATTGTCAAATGCTATTTCAGAAAAATGTATAGTGCGAAAATTCTCACATCAATTAGCTACGTCACGTTTTAAAAACGCTGCCCAAGCCACGCCCATAAAGAAGACAAAGTGTGCAACTAAGATGAAGATTGAAAATGGAATCGTCATGCCGTCAAACATCGTCTTCATTCCGTTCATATACTGCACAAAGTTTGTGTTGGCGAACAGTAAAAATTTCCCCCACCATAAACCAAACTCTGACACTATTCCAGTTACTGCTTTCGCTCCGATACTTACGACAATAGCTAGACTTGAAGCAAGCGCGCTGTTTCTAAATAAAGACGACAGCATGAATGCGAACGTCATCATCATAAACGTTTCCATATACGCACTGTCATACGTAAGCGTAATGTTTTTAAGCAGCTGCGCATCTCCTTCTAGACTGGCAAAGCCAAAGAACAATGCTCCCCATACAAACGAAAAAAGCAAATAGCTCAGTAAATAATACAAGCTAATTAAAATGAGCGTTATGTACTTGGATGCTAAAATCGTTGAACGTCTAGCAGGGCGAATTAAAAGAAGCTTAATGGTACCTGCTTCAAACTCTTTTGCAACCATTGACCCTCCAACAGCAAGCGCGAAAAATTGAACGAGAATCAGCATACCTGAACTAAATGACAGGAAGTTCAAAATATTGTCTTCTGTTCCTGCACTGTTTGCTACTTTCTTCATTAAAAGAGCCATACAAAGAGTTAAAATGCCGATTGTAATAAACGTGATTTTTGTACTTCTTTTGTGAAACCATTTCATATGTTCATTTTGAATTAGCTTAAGCATGGTGCTCTCCTTCCGTAACGGACATAAACGAATCTTCAAGCGTCTCATACACAGGGGTAATTCGGTAGACTGAAATATCGCTGTCCACTAATTTTTTATTCACAGCTGGAATCTGCTCTTTTACAATCGCCACGTCGATACTATGTGATCTCACCGTTACTTCAAATTCTTGTGATAAAAGATTCGCTGCTTTTTGTGCATCAGACACTTCAAATTCTACGTACATTCCTTGATCTTGACGATTTGGAGATAGATCTTGAATAGCTTTTAACTCGCCGTTTTGAATAATGCCAACGCGGTCACATAATGCTTCTACTTCTTTTAATAAGTGGCTCGCGATTAAGATTGAAATTCCTTCTTCCCTGCAAAGCGTTTGTAAATATGTACGAAACTCTCTCATTCCCGCTGGGTCTAGACCATTTGTTGGTTCGTCTAGTAAAAGCAATGCAGGCTTATGTAAAATAGCTTGAGCTACTCCTAAACGCTGTCTCATCCCAAGAGAATACGTCTTCACTTTTGCATGAATGCTGTTTTCAAGCTTTACTAAAGCAATCACTTCATCCAAGCGTTCTGATGTGATCCCTTCATGCATATTCGCAAAGTGTTTTAAATTTTGATAGCCCGTCAGATAATCATAAAACTCAGGGTTTTCGATAATCGCTCCAATTGATTTCATAGCTGATGTAAACTGTTCTTTTAAAGGAAACCCATTAACGGTAATCGTTCCCTCTGTTTCTTTAATTAGCCCTACGACGGTACGAATTAGCGTTGTCTTTCCAGAGCCATTTGGACCAAGCAATCCGAAAATCTCACCGCGCTCAACCGATAAGGATACATCATGCAAAATGGTTTTCTTCCCAATTACTTTACTGACATGATCTACTTGTAGCACTGTTTCTGTCATCATGTACATCCTTTCTTTAATTAGCAATACGCCTTCTATTGTTTCTCTTTTTTAACTATTTGTCTACTATAACCTTATTTTTGGAAAAGTAGCCCATTCAAATCATTCGTATTATCCGCTTACATTTGATAAAATAAAACAAACTTTAGTTAGAGGAGGACTTCTACACAATGAACTTAAACGTATACCTCGCCGGGCAAATTCACGATAACTGGCGAGACGAAATTAAAAACCAAGCAGAACAATTAAACCTTCCCCTTACCTTTGTCGGTCCCATGACAGATCATGACCGCTCCGACAACATTGGAGAAGAAATTTTAGGAAAACAGCCTAACGCTGTCTTAAAAGATGAAGCTGCTTCTCAAATTAATAATTTACGCACGCAGGTGCTCCTTAAAAAATCTGATGTGGTTATTGCTTTATTTGGCGAAAAATACAAGCAGTGGAACAGCGCAATGGATGCGGCAACAGCCATTGCATTAGATAAACCGTTAATTTTGGTTCGTCCTGAAAAACTGCACCATCCGCTTAAAGAACTGTCAAACAAAGCCCAAGTTGTAGTCGAAACGCCAGAACAGGCTCTTCAAGCATTAGCTTATATTTTTGAATAATAAATAAGAGCTGCCACTTTTGGACAGCTCTTATTTATTATTTATTGAGGGCTCCGTACGAAGCATGTGATGAGTATTTCTTTGGGGGGATTTTTTCATTTTTGACATAAAGATAAACAAAGTTATAGTCGGGTGCTTACTTTTTTGACCCGGATGCTCCATAATCTTTAATCGTTAACTTCACATCATAGTTAATTGGCACTTCACTAAATGTTTGATCCCAATTGTCTTTAACCCTCATCCATACTCCGGGCCTCTTAATTCTCAATTGATTTCCGAAACCTGCAACATCAACTTTATATTTTGTTTGCATTTTTTCTAATACGTTTCTTACCAGGTGCTTTACTTTTTTTTCTGAAGTTTTTTGCGCGTTCTGTAAAAATTGATTGTTAAAAGAGCTCCCTGAGGTCATCCAACTTTCAGATAGCCTTCCCACTGATTCAATGTGTACATCAAAAGAGATATTATTTCCTTTAACATGAGGTTGAATGCGACTTTTCATAGACTCTATTTCATATACAATCAGCTGACCGGTCTTTTTATCAAAGCTTTTTACTAGGCCACCTTTTCCTTTACCTGTGATCCAAGTCAGACCATCTAGTTCTTCTTCATTCAAAAAACCAATCATTTTGTTTGTTTTTCCTTTAATTATACCTGCACCCGCAAATTTGATTTCTCCATTTGCTGATACTACATTTTGCAACAGAAAACTAGACCGTGATTGGATTTTGCTCTCTAGTTTAATAAGCGGCATAGGAGGTAAAATTCTCGTTGTTCGATAGGCATTTTCTACCATTGTAGACAAACGAAATGCTGGGATCTCTCCTGCTGTTTTTGATTCGAGTGTGTCGCTTGCTCTCCCTTTACTAATAAACATCAGACAACTTGGTCTAAAATCATTGTCACGAAGACTTTGATCCACTAATTGTTCCAAACTATACGATCGTGCAAGGGCCTCACCGATAACCATCACTTTCATATGGGGACTAGTTAAAGGAGTATCACTTCTTAAAGATAATTCACGAAGCATTTGAAAAGCAGAATCTCCTGTTTCAGACACATTCACATAAGATTTCTGTTGAGGACCTCCTTGTTTAGTGGTTGAACTTGCCACTTGTGGGGTGATAAGTTGATAGGTTGACGTAATCAGGTTCTTTCTCGCATATCCCCCTCCTTGTTCATCAAATTCTTTTTCAATCATGGACTCCTTCCCCTTATCGAGCGCCACACCTACCCCTAAACTTCTTTCTTCAATTTCATGACTACTCCAGCAGCCCGTCAGAGGAACGAGCAAAAAAACAGAGAGAAAAACCAATAAGAACTGTACGTGATTAAAGGTTTGTTTCATACTTTCTCCCCTTTACTTTTGAAATAATGAGAAGAAGCAACGGCAAAAAGCCAAATAAAACTAAGGCAGCGTTGCCAACCATATCCCCTACTTTAAATACATCATTGATGTTTTTGGGAATCATGGAAATAAGATAAATAACGGGAAGCACGCCATACATAAATGGATGAATGTTCTTTTGGAAAAGTTGAGATAGTCCTAATGAAGCAGCGTAATGGTTAACAGTAAAAGAAGTAAACATTTGCATAATCCATACCACCAGCAACAGAGAATCAAATCGTTCAAAAATCAAACCGGTCAGCTCAAAACTTCGTATCAAATCAAGTGTGGGCCATGTTCTTGTAACTACTCCATCAACCGATAACGCTCCGATCACCATTACAACAGTAATCACATAAATGAATAAAGGAATAGTAATTCCAACTAATACAGCTTTTCCTGCTTTGTGTGGTTCTTTCATAAAAGCTAAAATGATTAACATAATTTCAGGACCCGTGAATGCAAGAGCAGTTGTTTTTATGCCTTTTAGCACCGGTGTGATACCTGAACCTAGTACCGGGCGCAGATTGTCTACTTCAAATATTTTGATACTCATAAAGGCAACAAGTAAAAAAAGAATAACCGTAATAGGTAATATAATCTCAAATAGACGAGCGATTGGATTTATTCCCCCTCTGATTAGGTAGAGACTTGCCCACATAAAGGGCATAATAATAGCCCATTTAGGGGTTCCTTCCAACAATAGATATCCTGTTACTTCTGCCAATGAACGGGCATGAAACCCACCAAGTACTAAAAAATAACCTATTATGAAGAAACTAAATAACTTGCCCATCCATTTCCCTACAATTTCTTGGCTGTATTGATAAAAGGTTTTTTCAGGGAAGCGTTGACTTAATTTCACCATAATTACTCCTGCTATCATGGCAATTATTCCGCCTAAAATAACACTTAACCAAACATCTGGTGTTTTTACTTGTTCCGCAACTGTCCGGGGCAAGGTAAGAATTCCTGTTCCAAGTATAAAATTGATAACAACCACAGTTGCTTGAGGTGTCGTAATACGATCGTTTGAATTGATCATTACCCACAGCTCACTTCCTTTCGTCATAAGCTACCCTTTTCGCAGAGGATCTTTGGTGTGCATCATCTTTGGACGTCGTTTCATCATCATCAGAGGCATACGGACTACCAAGTCTTTCCATTCACTTAAACGATAAGGAACAGCTGGACTCATATAAGGTACGCCGAAACTTTTTAGTTTCACTAAATGGCTCATCATAAAAAGGAAAAATAAGATGACGCCATATAATCCAAGTATGGCAGCACAAAGCATGGCTACAAACCGAAGAATACGCAATGTGATTCCTACACTATATTGCGGAATAGAAAACGATGAAATGGCAGTTAACGCCACTACAATCACCAAAATAGGGCTAACGATTCCTGCCTGCACCGCAGCTTCTCCAATGATTAACCCACCGACAATGCCCATTGCTGGACCAATTGGTTTCGGCAACCGGAGTCCGGCTTCTCTCAAAATTTCGATGGATAATTCCATAAATAAGGCTTCGATAAGGGCGGGAAACGGAACACCAGATCTTGATCCTATAATAGAAATAGCTAACTTAGTCGGAATTAATCCTGGATGAAATGAAATAAACGCAATATACAAAGCCGGTGTAAAAAGGGAAAGAACCACTGCAATATAACGAAGAAAACGAATGAATGTACCGGGAATCCACCTTTCATAATAATCTTCCGGCGACTGTAACATCATGCTAAACGTAACAGGGGCAATCAAAGCAAAAGGCGTCCCGTCTAATAAAATGGCTACTCTCCCTTCCATCAAAGCAGCAATTACACGATCGGGACGCTCCGTATTCTGCACCTGAGGAAAGGGACTAAGGTAATTATCTTCAATGAGTTGTTCAACATATCCTGACTCCGGTACATTATCAAGATCAATTTTTTTAATTCGTTTTTCTACTTCTTCAATTAGTTCTGTATTAACAATCTCCTTTATGTAAGCAACAACTAAGTCTTTTTTGGAACGCTTTCCTACTTGAAATTTCACCAGCGACAAATTTTCAATGTCTCCGCTTCCTCTTAGTAAAGAAGTATTATCACTTAAAGATTCAGTGAAGCCTACTCTTGGCCCTCTCACTAATGCTTCTGATACGGGCTCTTCAATCGTCCTTGTTTTCACTTTGCTTGTACCAAGAATTAAAGCAGGTGATATTCCGTCAATTAAAAGAGCCGTAGATCCTGTTAAGACTTTTGATGTTACTTCTTTAATGGAATGAACCTCTTCTACATCACCAATTGATAATACTTGGCTTTTAATACACTGTTTTGAAAGGCTTCCCTTTACGTAAAGCTGATCCTGTTGGTATTCTTTTGAAAAATCAGCCATCAATGATGACAAAATATGTTTTTCAATAAGATCTTTATCTGATAGCCCCTCTACAAAAATAATAGCTGCCTGAATGCCGGTGCGTCCTATAATAAACTCCCGAAAATGAACGTCGGAGTTATGACCAATTTCATTTTTAACTACTTTTAGAGTTAAAGCTAAATGATCCGTAACATGATTAGATGAATTTTGAGGTGTAAATTCCTGTTTGTTTTCCTTCTCGTTCGCATGGTTTCCTATTTTTTTTATTTTTGATCTCCATTTTTTCACTTTCATCACTCTTCCTCTGAATTACGAATCCCGCTTAATAATTTGTAGATTATATACGGGATGAAAAAAACCAGAACTGCTTGTATAAAAACTGGCCCTTCTGGAACATAGGAAACAACTAATTTCCACATGATAATCACCCTATTTATGTCTATATCAAACCAATTTTAGAAATAAGCACCCTTAAAATATCAGTATTTACTTCATAGAAATTCTTTTATTTACCAGGTAGTATTATTCTTCTTTTTGTTTCTTATACAAGGAATACAACATCCATCTTAAAAATGAAAAAAAGCTGATTACTGAAGGATTAGACATGCTGGTTTGCTGTTCAAAGTTTTGGTGAATGCTAGAATAATCAAGTTTCACCGCTCAAAAAACCCCTTAAATGGTTGACGAGTGCTTAAAGTGTCGGTTACACTTTATGTTTGAAATATTGTATTCATATCGCTCTTATCTCAAAAGAATGGTATAATTTTATAGATATTGAATTTGGAGGACTGCTCATACATGATTACAGTTAGTAATGTAAGTTTACGATTTGGCGACCGAAAGTTATTTGAAGATGTGAATATTAAATTCACGCCTGGTAACTGTTATGGATTAATCGGCGCAAACGGTGCTGGAAAATCAACGTTTTTAAAAATTTTATCTGGTGAAATTGAATCTCAAACTGGTGATGTACATATGGGCCCTGGCGAACGCCTTGCTGTCTTAAAACAGAACCACTTCGAATATGAAGATCAAGAAGTTATGAAAACCGTTATTATGGGGCACGCTCGCCTTTATGAAGTAATGCAAGAAAAAGATGCTATTTATATGAAAGCAGACTTCACAGATGAAGACGGAATGAAAGCAGCTGAGCTTGAAGGTGAATTTGCTGAATTAAACGGTTGGGAAGCAGAATCAGAAGCAGCTATTCTTTTAAAAGGATTAGGTATTTCTGAAGATCTTCACGCCAAAAAAATGGCTGAACTAACGGGTAGTGAAAAAGTAAAAGTGCTTCTTGCACAAGCTTTATTCGGAAAACCTGATGTATTACTTTTAGATGAGCCTACGAATAACTTGGATATTCAAGCAATTCAATGGTTAGAAGAGTTCTTAATTAACTTTGAAAACACAGTCATCGTTGTATCTCATGACCGTCACTTCTTAAACAAAGTATGTACGCACATTGCTGACCTTGACTTCAGTAAAATCCAAGTCTACGTTGGTAACTATGATTTCTGGTATGAATCAAGTCAATTAGCACAAAAAATGGCGTCAGATGCGAACAAGAAAAAAGAAGAAAAAATTAAAGAGCTTCAAGCCTTTATCGCTCGCTTTAGCGCAAATGCATCGAAATCAAAACAAGCAACGTCTCGTAAAAAATTGCTTGATAAAATTTCATTAGATGACATCCGTCCTTCTTCTCGTCGCTATCCGTACGTGAACTTCACGCCGGAACGTGAGATTGGAAATGACGTACTTCGCGTTGAAGGTCTAACAAAAACAATTGACGGCGTAAAAGTACTTGATAACGTAAGCTTTATTATGAATAAAGATGATAAAATTGCTCTTGTAGGCCGCAACGAACTTGCAAATTCAACATTAATGAAGATTTTAATGGGTGAAATGGAAGCGGACAGCGGTACGTACAAATGGGGTGTCACAACGTCTCAAGCCTTTTTCCCTAAAGATAACTCCGAGTACTTTGAAAACGGAGACTTAAACTTAGTAGACTGGCTGCGTCAGTATTCACCTAATGACCAAAGCGAAAGCTTCTTACGCGGTTTCTTAGGCAGAATGCTATTCTCTGGTGAGGAAGTGTTGAAAAAAGCCAACGTTCTTTCCGGAGGAGAAAAAGTTCGCTGTATGCTTTCTAAAATGATGCTAAGCGGTTCAAACGTTCTTTTACTAGACGATCCTACGAATCACCTTGACTTAGAATCAATCACAGCACTAAATAATGGACTTATCAGCTACAAAGGTTCAATGATTTTCACATCTCATGACCATCAGTTCGTTGAAACGATTGCAAATCGTGTAATTGAAATTACGCCAAACGGAGTAATTGACAAGCAAATGACGTACGATGAGTATTTAGAAGACAGCAACCTGCAAAAACAAGTAGCTAGCATGTACGCTTAATAAAAAATCCCCTTTCTATAGAGAAAGGGGATTTTCTATATACGCACCTCTTGATTTAGCGATGACTTCGGAGAATACGTTAAAAACGCTAAGCTAGCAAATACTAGTGCTGCTCCGCATATGTTTACCAAAGTTAGAGATTCTCCTAAAAAAAAGACGCCAAGTAAAAAAGCGGTAACAGGCTCTGCTAGCGATAACGTCACGGCGGTAGACGCTTGCACCGACTTAAGCGCTGTAGAAAATAATACATAAGCAAGCGCCGTCGTAAGTATTCCTAAGTGAAGAGCGATGCCTATTCCATTTAAAGAGGCTAGCCAGCTCATATCATACATAAACCAGCATGGAATCAGTAAAACAGCGGCGGCTGTAAACACAAGCGAAGCTCCTACTTGCGGATCAACATGCTGAACAATTTTTTTATTAACAGTCGTATAGCAAGCAAAAGACGTCCCTGCTCCTATAGCCATACCCAAACCTATCACGTCGATTTGAGTATCTTTTTTTAACAACAAGCAGCTGCACCCTATAATACCAGTAACCGTAGCAAGCAACCATTTTTTTGTAGGTTTCTTGCGGTACACTATGTAATCTAATACTCCTGATAAAACAGGCGCACTGCCGATTGCCACCATTGTTCCTACTGCAACACCCGTTTCAATGACAGCTGAAAAAAATAAAGGCTGATAAGCGGCCATACTTGCTGCAGCAACCGTAAGAGGCAGAATAGGAAGGCGTCTTAGGTCCACTTTCTTTCTTTGAATAAGACAAGCTGAAAAAAGTGACAGCCCCCCTACAGCTAAACGCACGGCTCCAATCGCCACAGAATGCGCTTCAGCAGATGCTAAAGCTTGGGCAGTCCCTGTTGTTCCCCATAGTACAGCTGCACATAATATAAGTATTTTTGATAATGAAGTATTCATATTTCCATCTCCTTTCTTTTATCATAACTAAAAGAAAGAAAAAAGTTTTTCCGCTTTTATGATCTTATTTGTCTGTTTTTAAGATACTTCGATATTGCGTGGGTGAGACTCCTTCTTGCTTTGCAAACCATTTAGTGAATGAAGACAAGCTGTGATAGCCGACTTCATGCGCAATATACGTTACCGAGTAGCTGCTCTCTTTTAACAGTTCTTTTGCTTTATTTAAACGTATACGCGTTACATAGCTTTGAGGCGAATAGCCCGTTTTTTGTTTAAACCAAGCAGAAAAATAGGCAGGATGATAATTTTCCAGCTTAGCAAGACTTTCTATGTTTAGCTCTTGATTAAAGTTAGCATGAAGATAATCAATGGATTTAAACGTTTGTTTCTTTGGTAAATAATGCTGAACGTAACGGACTAAATCTTCAAGCGCCCCTCTGTCAGTGCTTTTTTGAAGCTCATCAAGTAAAAGGTAGCGAATTGCTTTCCACGTTGAATCCCATTGAATAAACGCTGCTTGTTGAGAAAGATGCGCACTTTCTGTAAATTTCAACGGAATATCAACGACCAGACATTCATTCGTATTTTTAGCTTGATACGTATGAAGCTGACGAGGCGGAATGTAAAAGCATCCTTCTTGCAGCGTTAAGTGCTGCTCACTTGCTTGAATATCAAGAGCACCTGCTAGCGGAAACAAAAGCTGACTGTAGTTATGATCATGAGTATGAGGTGAATAGCTGTAGGCTCTTTTTTCGCAAATAATTTCACGTAGCGTATCCATTTTGTACTCCTTTCCTTACTCTCTACCTCACAGAATCTTTTCTACACCATTCAAAACCGTTTCAAGTGCCTTTAACGATTCCGCGGGAGTATACAAAACGTCCAATGAATGGTCGGCATTTTCAATCACTTCAATATTCATTGTGTTTGTTTTTAATTGATAAACTTCTTCAGTATAATAGTGATCACGAGTTCCTATTGCAATAAGACCTTTATGAGTGCTTTCTAGTAAACTTTCAAACAGTTCCGGTCTGGTTAAAAGCGGCGTCAGTAAAAGCATCACTGCATCTTTGTAGACTTCATCTTTCATAACTCGCTGAATCAGCGGAATGGTACCCAGCGATTTTCCTGCAAATATGATATTTTTATAGTCATTATGAGATAAAACGTCCTGCAGCACTAAGTCAATGTCTTTCATCATAACGTCTGCAATCTCATCTGTAGACTTTGTCATCAGCTCTTTTGAATATGTATAGTGAATCTGAACCACGTCAATTCCGTGTTTTAACATCAGCATCGTTACATAATACAACAGCGGCTTTTCGTACGTATAGCCCAGACCGGAAAACATAAAGCAAATGCGAGGCCCTCCTGTTTTAATATGTGTATAGGTTACCTTATTAGTTTGGCTGCTTACACTTTTTTGATCTACGTGCATGTCACTCCTCCTTTTTAAATATTCTAACATTTAATTTCATAAAAAAACCCCATCTTTTCTTAAAAAGATGAGGGTTGAGGAAATAGCTCTGCAAGCAGTTCATAAGACTTCTTTTTTGCTTCATAATCATGGATATTTGTAATCACTAAAAATTCGTCGTTATCGTATTTTTGCTGCAGCCCGATTAATCCTTGTTTTACTTCAGCTGGATTTCCTACGATCATACGAGGACGATTGTTGCTTATTTTTTTGAGCTCTTCTTCTGAATAAGAACGATTGCGCACTTCTTCTATGGATGACACCGTTGTATCTCCGCCTTTAGCTACTTTCAACAACCAATCATCTAACGTTTTGGCATGCTGCTCGGCTTCTTCTGTTGTTTCTGCACATACAACAAATACGCATACGTTGGTGTTAGGCTGTGATTGATACGAAGAAGCGATAAATTCTTGTTTATAATGACGAATGGCTTCTTGTCCACCAACTGAGTAAATGAAATGTCCAAACGTAAAAGAGATGCCCAGCTCAGCAGCCGACCTTGCTCCTCTTTTATTAATGCCAAGATGCCACAGTTCCGGCTTTGTTTCACTTAACGGATAAGCCGTCACGCCGTAATACGGATGATCAGACGGCAAATTGTGCTCAAGATGTCCTTTTAACGCTTGAATTTGCCGCGGGAATTCATTGAGGCTTTTACGGACTCCATCTGTCAGCGCTAGCCGAGTCAGCGCATCTCCTCCCGGTGACCGTCCAAGACCTAAGTCAATTCGATTCGGAAACAGATTTTCAAGCAGCTGAGCGTCTTCTGCTACTTTATACGGACTGTATTGAGGAAGAAGCACTCCTCCAGACCCAATTCTGATTCGGCTCGTGTGAGAAGCTAAGTGCGTCATTAAAAGTGTCGGAGATGAGCCTGCAAGACCGTTCGTATTATGATGTTCCGCTACCCAAAAGCGATGGTAGCCCAACTCTTCCGTTAATTTAGCCAGCTCTACCGTGCGTTTTAACGCTTCCTTTGGTGTTGATCCGCTTGAAACAGGAGACTGATCCAATACGCTTAGCTTAATCATAGGTGATTCTTCCTTTCGATTTTCAATTTCTATTGTCTCTATTGTAGGAGAAAAATATGAATCCGTCTTGAAATTTGCTTCACTCTCATAAAAAAAGCAAACGCTAAGGCGCGTTTGCTTTTTCTTTTTCTTATTTTGCTTCGTGCATTTCTTTCACACGCTTATCGCTCGGTAACAGCCATGTTAGCAGTCCTAAAATTGGAAGATAGCTGCAAAACAGCATAATAAACTGAAGGCTGAAGACATCAGCTAATTTACCGAATACAACAGCTCCTAAAGCTCCCATTCCAAAAGCAAGACCTACAATTAAGCCGGAAACCAAGCCGATTTTCCCTGGCATCAGCTCCTGAGCGTAGACGACCGTAACGCTGAAACTTGACTGAAGAATAAAGCCGATTAGTACTAAAAGAGGTGCTGCCACTCCTAGAGAAACATGGGGGAGTAATAAAGTAAACGGTACTGACCCTAACATAGAAAATAATAAAATATTTCGTTTTCCGAAACGATCGGCAAGCGGACCTCCAAAGAATGTTCCAAATACCCCTGCAATCATAAATAAAAAAACGTAAAGCTGAGCACTTTTGATAGGCAAATTAAATTTTTCAATGATATAAAACTGAAAGAAATTAAGGATGCCTGCCCCGTACCATGAACGTGCAAAAACAAGAAAAATTAAAAGTCCAACCGCAAAAATAATTTGCTTGTTCATCGTAAATGAAGCATCTGACTGCTTTTTCTTCAGGCGTTGACGAGTAGCTAACTCCGATTTGTACCATTTAGACACGCTGTACAAAACCACTACGCCGATACCTGCAATTAACGTAAACCAAATCGTTCCAAACTGACCAAGTCCGATAAAGATAAATGCCGTAAATAGCGGAGCCATCGACTGTCCTGTATTTCCGCCAACTTGATAAATAGACTGCGCCAGCCCCCGTTTTCCTCCTGCTGCCATATATGCTACGCGAGAACCTTCCGGATGAAAAATAGCGGAGCCAAATCCTACAAATAAGACAGATATAATCACAAAATAAAAATTTGGCGCTAAAGCGAGCCCAACCATACCAATCATGCTTAAACACATTGCAATTGGCAATAAAAATGGCGAGGGACGCTTATCGGCAAATACGCCGAATACCGGCTGCATGATCGATGACGTCATGTTTAAAGCAAAGGCAATCCAGCCGATTTGCGTGTAGTTTAAATTCATCGATTTTTCAAGGACAGGAAAAAGTGCCGGTATAACGGACTGCATACAATCATTTAGGAAATGTCCTAAACTAATAGCAAATAAAATACGATAAATCGTTGCCGGCTGCGCTTGCTGCGTTCGTGCTGCTGCTTGCATTCATAACCCTTCTTTCTTAATTTAATCTACATTATAATTGTTAAAGTCTTACAATGTCTTTTTCTATTATACAGTGAAAGTTAAGATTGTAGTTGTTTTCTTTTTTATAAAAAAGGGAAAATTACCTGCGAGGTGAGAACAGTGAAAAAACATGTGCATATGATTGTAGACGGACGCGTTCAAGGGGTTGGGTTCCGTCACTATACGCAGCTAAAGGCAATGGAATGCTCCATTAACGGATGGGTACGAAATCGGGACGATCAAAAAGTCGAAATTGATGCTGAAGGTGAAGAAAGTAACATCCAAAAATTTATTGAAGAAGTTAAAAAAGGTCCCTCACCGTTCGCTTCTGTTAGCAATGTGGAAGTAAAGGTAGTAAACACACCTTCCCACACCCATTCTTTTCGCGTAAAGTACAGTTAAAAAACTCGCTAAATCAAGATAATTTTTGATAAAATGGAAAAGTAAGCGATTTTATATCATCTACATATAAGGGGGAAAAAACGATGGTTGAAAACAAAATTGTGTTAATTACAGGTGCAGCTCAAGGTATTGGTTACCAGATTGGTGAGCGCTTCGCTGAAGACGGAGCGACTGTTGTCTTAACTGACTTAAATGAAGATGGAGTTAAGAAAGCAGCAGACAAATTGAAGACAAAAGGCTACGAAGCATTAGGCATTAAAGCAGATGTGACAAAGGAAAGTGATATTGAACAAATGATTGCTCAAACGGTTGAAACATATGGCCGCCTTGACGTGTTGATTAACAATGCCGGCATGCAATTTGTTTCCCCGCTCGAAGAATTTCCTACTGAAAAATTTGAACTTTTAACGAAAATTATGCTTGTTGCACCTTTTGTTGCGACTAAGCATGCGTTTCCTATTATGAAAAAGCAAAAATTCGGCCGCATTTTGAACATGTCCTCCATTAACGGATTGATTGGTTTCTCAGGAAAAGCGGCATACAACAGCGCTAAGCACGGCGTGATTGGCTTAACGAAAGTGGCTGCTCTTGAAGGTGCAGAGCACGGTATTACGGTAAATGCGATTTGCCCTGGTTATGTTGATACGCCGCTTGTACAAAATCAATTAAAAGATTTGGCACGTACGCGAAATGTAGCGCTTGAAAAAGTACTTGAAGAAGTCATTTATCCTCTTGTTCCTCAAAAACGCTTGCTTGCAGTTGATGAAATTGCAGATTATGCAATGTTTTTAGCAAGTGATTTAGCAAAAGGCGTAACCGGCCAAGCTGCTGTGATTGATGGTGGATATACGGCTCAATAAAAAAAGAGTGTCAGTTAGACTGGCACTCTTTTTTTATTTATTTAATTTCGAATTCTCCTAAAGAACCTGTCGTCCGACCTGCTTTCACTGCTTCTGCGTATAAATAATACGTTCCCGCTGGAAGAGCTTCACCATTAATCTTTCCGTCCCACGTTGCGCTAGAGAATCCTTTTCCTACATTCGTATACGAACTTAACAATTCCCCTTTTTCTAGGGCTGCATCGTAAATGTAATAGCTAAGCTTCTCTGCTCCTCCTGGTAAATAACTGCCGTATTCAAATGAGCCATTTCCAAGTACATCTACATAAGCAGAAGTAACGCGAGGATAGTTCGGCTCTTTTACAAATAAGATCGTTGGAACATCATACGTTTCTTTATTGTTACTTACGGTAATTGTCCCTTCGTAATAGCCAGGAGACAATTTCCCTGCATCTACTTTTACATTTAGGTTTACTTTTTGTGTCTTCCCTGCATTAATCACTAAATCATTTGTTGATTTAACGTCAATTGCTTGATGGCTTTTCTTAAATTTTACTTTGACCGAGTATTTTTGACTGTGATTTGATAGATTTTTAATCTTAAAGCTTTGTTTTTCTACTTGTTTCCCTTTATCTTTATAAAAGACACCGTACGAGTGACTTCCTGGGGTAATAAGCGTCTTCGCTTTAATTGCATCTACTACGCGCATGCTTCCTGCACCTTGCGTATTATGAGGGTAAATGAGCCCATTGCGGTCACGAAGAAGTTCTGTTGTGTTCATTAAAGATGCTTTTACGTCTTCTACTTTATAATTTGGATGTGCCTGTAAAATTAACGCTGCTGCTCCTGCTACGTGCGGTGCCGCCATACTTGTTCCTTGTTTTGATCCATATCCATGAGGGTTGCTTGGATCATTGGTTGGCACCGTACTGATGATATCGACTCCCGGTGCCGAAATGTCCGGCTTAATCATCCACGTATCTACAACCGGTCCGCGAGATGAAAAATCAGCCATTGTTTCATCGACCGTCTGATTAAAGGTTGCAGTAAAAGAGCCCGTGACGGATCCTTTCGCTAAAGAAGCTACCAAAGCTTGGCCGTCTGCTTTTGATAAACGAATACTTGGCAGAGATGTACCTGGAATATCAGGGATTGTTCCTTCTACGTTGTTGTAAATGACCGTTGCAGCAGCACCGGCTTTTTTCGCATTGTCAACTTTATCTACAAACGCGATGTCGCCGCGAGAAATAACCGCTACTTTTCCTTTTACATCCTTTCCTTCAAAGTCTTCTGGTTTTCCTAGTCCGACAGGTACAAATTCATAATTTTTACCGCTTGCATCCAGTAATGCCTTGTCATTTGGAAAGCCCATTACTTCAGCAGAAGCATAGCTTGCGTTATCTACAGTTAATGTCGTTTTATACAAATTGTAAGGAAGCTGAGTCGCACCAACTGAAATAGCTTCACGTGACGTTCCCGGAGAGCCTACTGTCCAGTTAGCTGGTCCACTGTTTCCATTTGATGTAACAGCTACTACCCCTTCTTCCATTGCCCAATCTAACGCAATACTCGTTGCCAAGTCCGGATTATTAATCGTATCTCCAAGCGACAGGTTCATTACATCCGCCCCGTCTTCTACCGCACGTTCAATACCGGCGATCACGTCTTCCGTTGTACCCGTTCCTCCTGGACCTAGTACACGATAAGCAAGTAAATGAGCATCAGGAGCCACCCCTTTAATTTTCCCGTCCGCTGCAATTGTACCCGCTACGTGCGTACCGTGCGTTGTCTCTTCGCCTTTTGGATCTCCAGCCGGCGTTTCTTGAGGGTCTTTGTCATCGTCGACAAAATCCCATCCTTTATATTTCTCAAACGCTGATTTTAAATCCGGGTGGTCGTAATCAACGCCTGTATCGATAACGGCTACGGTCATATTTTTACCTGTATATCCTGATTTCCACACTTGATCTGCTCCTACATAGTAAATGCTTTTATCCATTTCAGAACCGTATTCTTCGGCGCTCACTTCTTTCGATTTCACTTCTGTTGTATGATATTCAACGCTTGGATAAATAGCTTTTACTCCCGGTAAACTTGCTACTTTTTCAAGGTCACTAGCGGGAAGTTCCGCTGAAAATCCGGAAAACACCTGGTCATATTCACGCTTTACTTTTGAAGTTTTAGAAGCTTTTGAAAGCTCTTTTTTCACTTCGTCACGCGCTTTTTTAATCTTTCCTTTACTTTGCGCTACTCCTTTTTTCTTTGCTTCCGCTACAGACTCTTCATTTAACTCCACAATAACTTTTACTTTTTTAGCCGACTTTAAATTATAGTCCCCTTGAATTTTAACTAGTGATGGTTCAAGAGCCGGCTTTGAATTCCCGTTAGCAGATGCTCCCATTGCAAAAGAAGATAAAGCAACCGAAAATGCTACTGTACTCAATACAGCCCGAATTGATACTTTTTTCATCGTTTTGTCCTCTCCATTTCTCTCTATAATTCACGCAACTATGTATGTCTTCATCCCCAGAACATACGCATCTTTTACTTAGCTTGTGAGCTAAAAATTAGAATAGTATGGAAGTTCTATATATTACTATAAAATCCTTGAGTCTATTGAATCATTTTGTATATTCCTGCAAACTGAGTACTAATGCTCAAAAAATGAAGAATTTTGTCTGTTTATCGTCTTTTCATAACTTTTTTATTCCTAAAATTATGAATGGATTAGATGAATATACAAGAATACTGACGAATTTCTGTTAATTTAGCTATTTCTATCAGGGACTCATTCCTACTTTCTCTTCGATTACCTATAAGGTTTTTTATTATTTTAAGAAAATTGTTCTTATGAGCGTTTTTTTATCTTATAACTTATTATTTAGAACATAGTTTAATTTAATATGAAATATCGCACTTAATTAAATGAAATTTTTAAAAATTACGAATAATAAAAGTAGTTCGTGCAGATACTAACGTCAACGCTCGCAAAAAGGGAGGCATGATTATGATAGATTTAAATTTCATCCTACTCATCCTTGATCTTCTCTCATCTCTTGTCACTATTGGCATCTACTTTACAACCAAGTAAGTAACTAACCTTCTCTTTACTCTTCTATCGTATGTACTTAAGCTATTAAAAAAAAGAAGCAAGCCAATTTTTACTGGCTTGCTTCAGCTATATAATAAAGTAGTTAAAGTGGAAGGGATTTATCCGCGTCTTCCGCCTCTGCCACCTCGTTTTGACTCAGTGCTGCGTTTTAGTGTAGATAAATTATCTTCACTATCTTTTAAGAAACGCGCCATTTTTTGTTCGAAGTTTTCCTTAGGTTGGAAGTTGCTTTTAGAACGATTATCATTATTTCTTGCCTGACGTGGCGGGCGTTGTGAATAAGAAGATGAGGGTCTTTCAGGTTTATCTATTGCTTTTTTAATCGATAATCCAATTTTTCCGTCTTTCTCATTAACGACTTTCACTTCAATTTCTTGACCAACTTTAAGATGGTCATTAATGTCTTTTACATAGCTGTCAGCTACCTCACTAATATGTACAAGCCCAGTTTGACCTCCAGGTAATTCTACAAATGCTCCAAAATTAGTAATACCTGTTACTTTACCTTGTACCTTGCTACCTACTTCAACTGCCATAAAAAATGTTCCTCCTCAATAATATTAAAAGCACTTCATTATACCAAAGTGCGTAAGAATAACAAAGTGTGTATGAGAAAACAATTCGTTAAATTACACTTTTCCCCCCAATTTTTTGTTTTATGAAAGAAATCATTCACAATAATGCCCATATTAGATATCCCTAATATGGGCATTTCTCTCATTTCCACCATTCATCAAACATACTAGCCGGTAACTGACGTTTATGTTCCGTAATACGATAGCGCTGTTCAATTTTTCCAGCGGCTTCTTGTGATACTTCTTTTCCTTCCAAATAATCGTCTAGTTCATCATAAGAAATTCCCAGTTCCGTTTCATCAGATTGACCAGGACTATTATCTAACAAGTCAGCTGTTGGTACTTTTTCGTACAATCGCTTATCTGCACCTAATTCTTTTAACAATGCTTTTCCTTGACGTTTTGTTAATCCCGTTAGAGGCAGCACGTCTGCTCCGCCATCTCCGTATTTTGTAAAAAAGCCTGTTACTGCTTCTGCTGCATGATCGGTTCCGATAACTAAAAGGCCGTTTTCTCCTCCGATTGCATACTGTACAATCATACGCGTACGTGCTTTGACATTTCCTTTATGAAAATCAGACAGCGCTATATCTGTCGCACCTGTAAACGAACTTTCAAATGCTTCCACCGTGTTTTTAATATTAAATGTATATGTTTCATTAGGTTTAATAAATTCTAGTGACGCCTTCGCATCTGCTTCGTCATGCTGCGTGCCATGAGGCAAGCGAACGGCTACAAATTTTGCTTCGTATTCTTCTTTTCGCAATTCGTCTACAGCAATCTGCGCTAATCGTCCAGCTAAGCTAGAGTCCTGCCCTCCGCTTATACCTAATACAAAGCCTTTTGCATTTGCTGACTTTAGGTAGGTTTTTAGAAAATCAACGCGGGCACGAATTTCTTGTGCTGGATCAATTTCAGATTTTACATGTAGCTCTTTTCTTATTTTTTCTTGCATGTCTGACATGATACATGCTCTCCTTCCATTATATGTAGATTTCTTACTGATACAATCCATGTTTTTTACTATAAAAATAACAGAGATCAGGCATTAAATATCTTGGCTCTCCGCCCCGGGCAAATTCTTGACGAATATAAGTAGAGCTGATTTCCATCGCTAGCCCCTTATCAAGAAGCTGAAACCGGCCGTCGTCATAATTTCGAAGCAAAGGAGAATGACTAATAGCTTTCAACATGTCTATTCCCTCTCTTGCCATGATGATAAACTGGTTTTCACTAATAAGTTCATCTGCTTTCTTCCACTTGCCTTCACCAATATCTTGCAGTAAGTCGGCTCCCATAATAAAAAATAAGTCAGCGTGTGGAAGCAATTTTTTAAAGTGCTCCATAGTGTAGTATGTGTAATGATAGCCGGGCAATACGTCTAGCTCATACGTATCGAGCAAAAATTTCGGGTTGTCTTTAATCGCTAAGCTAACCATATTTACACGGTGCTCATCGGACGTTTGGAGCTTTTTATCTGTTCGTTTGTGCGATGAAGGCAAGAAGATAATAGCATCTAACTTCTTTCGATGCGCAACCGTTGATGCCGTCCAAAGATGAACATTGGTAACCGGATCAAAAGAAGAACCATAAATTCCAATTTTCGCTCCTTTTTCTAAAAGCTTATCTATTTTCTTATCAGGGTTTAGCTGTTGAAAATAAGCAAGCGTATCTGACATGTCCCCAGCTCCCTACTATTTTTTATTTAGGGCTTCCGCTACTTTTTGTTTTACGTACGCAATTTGACGCGTTTTATTTTCCCAACATTTTTCGCTTAAATCTACTGGATATTCTTCAGGATTGCGCGTGCGCTTATATTCATCCCAAAGCAGCTCTAAATTATCTTTTACGTACTGCTGAATTTCCTGAAGTTCTTCTGTTTCATACACAAGCTTTCCGTTTACAAAGATATCATGATGGAGTTCTTTTGCCTCAAAATTTGTGACAAATTTACTGATAAACGTATGAACAGGATGGAACATTTTTAAACGTTCTTCGCTTTGAGGATCTTCGTCTTCCATCGTGATATAATCCCCTTCAGATTTCCCATTCAAATTATTAATAATACGATATACGCGCTTTAACCCTGGAGTACTCACTTTCTCAGGATTTGCGCTAATTTTAATCGTATCCATCATCTCGCCATTTTCTCCTTCAATAGAGACAAGTTTATACACTGCACCAAGCGCCGGCTGATCATATGCAGTAATGAGCTTCGTGCCAATTCCCCACATGTCTATTTGTGCTCCTTGCGACTTTAAATGCATAATCGTATCTTCATCTAAATCGTTGGAAGCAACAATTTTTGTCTCTGTAAACCCTGCTTCATCTAACATTTGACGAGCTTTTTTAGATAAATATGTTAAATCGCCGCTGTCTAAACGAATCGCTGTAAAATTAATTTTATCGCCTAATTCTTTTGCTACTTTAATGGCGTTGGGAACTCCTGATTTTAACGTATCGTACGTATCAACTAGAAACACGCAGTTTTTATGGCGACGAGCATATTTATGAAATGCAATATATTCGTCTTTATAAGCTTGCACCATCGCATGAGCATGCGTTCCTGCAACTGGAATTCCAAATTTCTTTCCTGCTCGCACGTTAGAAGTAGCACTAAATCCGCCAATATAGGCTGCTCTTGTTCCCCAAATAGCAGCATCCATTTCTTGAGCGCGTCGTGTTCCAAACTCCATTGCCACTTGATCTCCTACTACATGTTTGATTCGAGCTGCTTTCGTCGCAATCAGCGTTTGGTAATTCACAATATTTAAAATCGCTGTTTCTACGAGCTGAGCTTCAATTAATGGTGCCTCTACACGTAAAATTGGTTCATTGTGAAACACAAGCTCACCTTCACGCATACATCGAATTGTTCCCGTAAATGTAAGGTCTTTTAAATAAGCTAAATAATCTTCTTTAAAACCTAATTCTTCGTGCAAGTAGGTTAAATCTGATTCGCTAAATTTAAATGCTTTAATATATTCAATAATTCTTTCTAATCCAGCAAAAACAGCATACCCATTCCCAAAAGGAAGTTTGCGGAAGAAAACTTCAAAAACAGCCTTCTTTTGATGAATGTTATCTTCCCAGTACGTTTCTCCCATATTAATTTGATATAAATCCGTGTGTAGCATTACGCTGTCATCTGTAAACATATTCATTGATTTCCTCCACTTTTATGTCCTTAAATAATTTTTGCCCCGAGGCAAGATTTAAAATGTTCAAGCGCCCACTCATGACCTTTTTGATTAAAACTTGCTACGGCTTTTTCATAGATATAAATAGCAAATCCTTTATTATAGGCATCTACTGCCGTATGAAGTACACAGATGTCCGTACATACACCTGCTAAGTAGACATCGGTAATTTGTCTTTCTCGCAGTTTAATCTCCAGATCTGTTCCAGCAAATGCGCTGTATCTCGTTTTATTCATCCATTCTACATTTGCCTTTGATTGATACAGGTTATATAAATCATTTAACTTTCCGTATAGCTTTCTTCCTGCAGAACCTTCAATATTATGAGGCGGAAACAGCGTTGATTCTGGATGCAAGGAATCATTTTCTTTATGAAAATCAATGGCAAACACGACATACTCGTCTTGCTCAATAAATTGACGCGTGATATCGTTTATGGATGTTTCAATGTGTCGCCCTGGTTCTCCGCATGTCAAAGCTCCGTTTTTAGCTACAAAATCATTTGTATAATCGATGTTAATCAGTGCTTTTTTCATTATGTTTCCCCCTCATAAGTAAAAATTAACAGTTAACATATTGTTAATTATTTGAATTGAAAGTTTTTTCTTTTAATAGCGTGCTGTATAGATTGGCTTCATCACATTCATCTCAACAAACCGGTAGAGCTTTGTTGGCTTTTTAGACGTTCTCGTCGTTGTTTTTCCGTCTACTTCTTCAATAAATGGCAGCATTCTTATTTTTCGTGCAAACGCCTGATCACTTTTAATCGCCGCATCATCCGTTACGGTAAGCAGCACAGCCTGCAGTTCAGAGTATGTAAACTGAGAAGGCAGAAACTTCTGAGCAATGGTCGTTTGCAATAAATCTTTCTTAATTTCCTTGATTGCATCTCGAATGATGATTTCATGATCAAAAGCTAAAGGCAATGAAAAGATTTCATCTATTTTAAATAATTCAACTCGAGCAGCATCATCATTCGCTTTTCGTTTTATTAGACTATCTTCTGGCACAATTGCATAATGTGCGTTTGTGATGACCCATCCCCTATCATCTCTGCCGGGCTCATCATAGATACCATAGTGCTTTAAATGAATATCTTTTACGCCCGTTTCTTCTTCTAGCTCTCTTTTAGCTGCTTCAAAAGCTGATTCATCAGGATGGACAAATCCGCCGGGAAGCGCCCACTTTCCTGCTTCGCTGTTCTTTTCTCCCTCTGCGTTTAGCATTGCTCGCTGGATAAGCATTAATTTCAAATTCATTTTAGGTGGTTTGTATGGTTCTTTTTCTTCCGTCACAATCGTAAATACAGCAATATCTGACGTATAGCCATAGGGTTTAGGGTATTCTTTTTTCGTTTGATTCGTCATTTCTTTTTTGTTCGACATTCAGCATTTCTCCTGATCACTCTTTTTACAATTAACAATATGATTAATGTTAATTATATTTGTTTTATAGAAAATGTCAATACTTTTCCCACTAATTATAAAGAGAAGGTAATTTATGTTGTAAATAACGTTATGTTTCGTATTTTTTAGAGTTTATATGCATAAAAAGCCGAGTGAAGAAGTTCTCATTCCCCTCTTCCCTCAGCTTTTTTTCCCTTTTAATTAGCGTGCTGCTAAACCAATCATCATTTTACCGTCTTTAAAATATTCAATGACATAGTCAACAGACGGACAGTAAATAAACGCTTCTTCTGTAAGATCAGCTGTTTGTTGAAAAAACGTTAAAGCCTGAGCTAAATCGACGCTTACAGCTTTAGTCGCTCGTTTCCAGAATAAAACAACCTGATGCTCTTTTATATTCATCTCTTGAAGCCATTTTTTGATTTCTTCAATACGCCGGGCGGACTTTTTAATTAATACTTTTCTCCAATTAATTTGCATGATTGTTAAAAAAGGAAAGGTGTTTGAAAGTTTTTCGAAGTAAATGCTTGTCTGCTTTTTTGTTAGCAAATCTGCACTGTTACCCAATGTTTGAATATAATGTTCTACTTTTGTCATAATCATCCTCCAGTCGAAATTGGAGTTTGCTAGAATTTTCAGAGCCACTCTCTACTCTTCTTGCTAAAAATCCTGCAGCTTTCCAACCGTGCTTTTTCTCAACAATTTTGAAATTTTACTTTTTATACAAATTATTCAAAATAATTTGTGTATTTTAGTTTACCATAAAACTTAATCTTTGACTTTGATTATGTAAAACCTTATTTGTGTTTTGACCAAAGAGCGAATTCCATAGAAGAAAAGCTATAAAAAAGTTGACATTAACATTTATAAAAGTTAATATACTTACTAAAAGTAACTTAATTGCATATAACAAACAAGGTGAAGAAAATGAACTATCAAACAGATGTGTGTATAATAGGAGCCGGGCCAGGCGGTGCTCTACTAGCCTATCTACTGGCTAAACAAAATATATCAACTATACTGATAGAGAGCTCTGATACGCTTGGAAAAGAATTTCGAGGCGAACATTTAAATGAAGATGGAGAAATGATTCTTAAGAAACATCATATATTTGAAGAAATTGAAAGCTTAGGCCTCCTTCGAATGTCTAGGGTTGAATACTGGAAGGATGGACATGTATTCAAAACGATAGAATCTGAACTTGGACATGCAGGAATTCATGTTCCACAGCAGCATCTCCTTCAGTCTATAAATAGCCAAGCAAGCATCCATCCCTCCTACAAGCTTATGCTGGGCACAAAAGTAACGGAGCTAATGCAGAATGAAAAAGGACAATATACTGGAATAAAAGCTCAGCAAAAAGGCCGGGGTGAAATAATAGTTGAAAGTAAAATCATTATTGGAGCAGATGGTCGATATTCAACTGTTCGCAAACTCGCGCACATAAAAAACAATATCCACAATCATGGATACGATTTGCTTTGGGCAAAAATTCCTGCACCAGCCAATTGGGAGCCTTCTATTAAATTTGCACTTGTAAAACAGCAGCAGGTGGCGCTTTTTTCTCAAGCAAAAGGCTTTGTTCAAATCGGATGGAATATTGAAAAAGGCAGCTATCCTGCTCTTCGAAAACAATCGTTTAGACCGTTTATTCAGCGTTTAATAGACGCTTTCCCTAGCTTAAACCTTTCAATAGAAAGGTTTATTACGTCGTGGTCAGACTTTACGCTTCTTTCTGTGCAAAGCAGCATAAGCGAAGTATGGTCAAAGCATCACCTGTTATTATTAGGGGATGCTGCGCATACGATGACTCCTACTGGCGCTTTTGGATTAAACGAGTCATTAAAAGATGCTGACTTACTGTCTGACTTACTGCATCAAGTTTTTTATCAAAACAAAGAGATTTCAGAAACATTGAGACAGTTTGAACAGAAAAGAAAGCCTAAATTAATAACTCTTGAACGTATTCAGTTTCAGCGAGAAAAAGAATTCTCGTCCCATTTTATTTCTTCTTAAGCCTAAAAAAAGAGATTCCATAGATAAATGGAATCTCTTTTTTACAATCATGATTTTTCAGCAGTTGTTCTATGTAAGTTCTCTTTTATGTATATTCCGCGAAGTTAATCTTGCTTTGCCCGCTGCCATTTTTGAAATTCAAGAAATTGTTTAAACTGCTCTTTGCTTATTCCTGACTCCGCTGCTTCTTTTGCTAACTCAAGCCACTCATCATCAATATCCAACGATTCAGATTTATCCATAGGCTCATGAATCAATCTATCAATACTGACGTTCAATGAGGTAGAAATTTTGTTTAGAAATTGAATAGATGGGTTGAGCTGAATTCCTCTTTCTACTGAAGATATGTACGATTTAGCAACACCCGCTCGGTTTGCAAGTTCTGTTAGCGATATTCCCTGTTTCGTTCTGAGATCTCGAATACGTTGGCCAATTGTCATTATAATCACCCTTACTAATGCTTACTTATCGATAATAATACCATAATTTCACTTTACCGTGCATTATAAATAAACGTTCTTACCATAAAGAGGTGATTATACATCTAAAAAAGGGTGATTATGCATCTAGTGAAAATAGCTTGAGGCTGGTTATAAAGGTTATCTATACTTGGGAACGATTTATTCCCTTATCATTGTATCGGCTAAACATTTGAACTAATGCTTTGTAAAAATTGTCTAACTTCCTCGATGCTTATACCTGTTTCTTTTGCTTCCATTATGAGCATAACCCATTCTAAGTCTAACGTATTTTCATCTTTAAAATTCATAATTCTCCTCCTTTCTTCTTTTTTCGAAATTGATAACGTTTTCTTTTTTCTGTTTTTGGGCATTCTCCCTTATTTCTCACTATGGTTTTACAGTATAATGGATATTACTAGAACATTAGACATTTTTTAATTACTAAAAAGCACCCATTTTTTTGAAATTTTTGTCTATTCTTATCATAATAATTTTACCGTTACACAAACGCTACAGTTAGACACTAGGAGGATTGTTTTTATGCCTTTTCTGCATACGGCGACAGAAAAAATTTACTATGAAGTTCATTCGCCCGTATTCACTGATAAGACAAAAACCATTGTGATGGTTCATTCTGTTATCACTGATCATACGCTTTTTGATTCCATTACTGCGGAATTAAACCAACATCATCGTGTTATTCAATACGATTTGAGAGAAACAGGCAATAGTACCTCTACTGCAGGGAATTTGTCGTTTGAGGCTCATATTGAAGATCTTTTCCTCTTATTACATACGTTAAATATAAAAAAATGTTATTTTTTAGGAGTGGGATTTGGAGGTCAAATTGCCGTTAAATTTGCTGCCCGCTACGAATTTCTTATTGAAGGACTGATACTATTGTCTCTTCCTTTATATTCAGACAGCACCCTTCAAAAGATTAAGAGATGTTACAACGAAGAAAGTAAAAACCAAATACCGGTAGATAAAATTTTCGAACTAGGAAAACTAGAGAGTTTAGAACCTACAAACATACAACAGATAATTGAAAGACTAAAAAAAATGGATCCCGGGATATATTTCCGCTTTCTTAAACTATCTATTACAGACAATCTATTTCAAGAGTTGACTAGTATTTCACTTCCTGTACTCACTTTATCTGGCCAAAATGATTTGCTGTTTTCATCTCAGTATCTGATTTCAAAAACGATGTTTTTAAAAAACTACAGTCATATGACCATACCTAACGCACACTCTTTATTTCTAGTAAAAGAAAAAACAGCTTTAATCAGAGAAATCATCATAGATTTTATTAAAAGTAATACACAACAACTGCCTTCTTTAAAGAATGATCCTATGAAAATACTTAAGAACTGGGAAAGTGACACAGCTATAGATATACAAAAAGATTTTCATGCACATACACCCTCTCTTAAAGTAGATTTTTTGTACTCTTTTTCAGTCTATGTAAATGGCCAGCTTATTACAGAAGGCTGGAATAAACGTTTTGCTCAAGAAATTTTACTATATCTTATTTTTCATCATTCTATTAGCAGAGAACAGCTATGCGAAGCGCTGTGGCCCGAAATGCCTTTAAGCAACGCCAAAAAGAATTTACGCGTCTACTTGTCTCATTTAAAAAAATTATTGAACGCAGAAAATTCAGAGCCGGTTTTACTTGTTAACAGGCAGCTCATTTCTTTAAATGCAGATGTGTCAAGCGATGGATTAGATTTACTAACTGACCTTCAGTGGATAACCGAACAGTCTGACCCAGCGCTGAAATTCAAGGAAGCTGAACAGCGACTGCATCAATTAGTTCCTCATTATTTAACAACGATTTATGACGATTGGTTCCTTGATATCCGAGTGAAAATAGAGATTATTCTTCTTGATCTATTAATCTGGATGAAAGAATGGCTTTGTGAAAATGGAAAAGTTTCAAAAGCCGTATTTCTACTCATTAAATTTATTGATTTAGTAGAAGAAAAGGAATTCATTTATGATGAAATTGTCGATTGCTATATCAAGCTCGATAACAATGAAAAATCAGCGTACTGGCTCGATCAAAAACTGCGGTATTTAGTTGAATAAAAAGGATGTGAATACATGAATTCATACTGTAAGATGGTGTTTAATCAAATACACGTCAACATCCATTCTGTAACCGCAATCATTGATGAGGTTACAGAAGAAGAGCTTGCTTATCGTCCCCTCCCTCACAAGCGGTCTATTCAAGAGCTGCTGCAGCATTTATGTCTCATTTGTAGTGCAGACTATTATATTTCCTTAGGCTACTCTGCAGATAAAATGAATGACTTTTATCTGCAGCATCCAGCTTATACAAAGCTTGAACTCAAAACAGCTTTAATAGATGGCTTCAATCAGCTAAAAGCGGCCTACTCTTCTTTTGACGAACGAAAGCTATTTTCAACGCAGACATCCTATTGGGGATGTACGTATACGCGCTTTGAATGGCTGCTTGAAATTCAGTCTCATTTATATCATCACCGTGCAGAACTGTATACACTTCTAACCTGTTACCGCAGAAACGGACTCGATGTAGTGCTTTTTGAGTGATATAATTTTTTACTCTCTATATTTTCATAGCTTTTTAGAGGCCTACCTAAAGGAAGCTTCTTTTATTTATTTACCATTTTCCATCCATTATGAAATATAATTTGTATATAGAAAGCATTAAAAGAAAATGAGGTTGGGTTATGAAAGAAACAATCGTTGCAGCTTTAAAGAAAATTGAAGAAGATTACGATGTAAAAGTATTATACGCTTGTGAATCTGGAAGTAGAGCGTGGGACTTTCCATCTAAAGATAGCGATTATGATGTTAGATTTATTTATATTCATAAGAGGAATAAATATTTAAGCATTGATCCAATCGGTGTAGGTAAAAAGCGAGATGTAATAGAGCTACCTATTAATGATCTCTTAGATGTTAGCGGCTGGGACTTAACTAAGACGTTAAAACTTTTTAGAAAGTCAAACCCACCTTTACTAGAATGGATGCAATCAAACATTGTATATTACAAGGCGTATTCAACATTTGATAAAATGAAAGAACTACATTCTAACATCTTTACTCCTACTTCTTGTATATATCACTATTTAAATATGGCTAGAAATAACTTTAGAGAGTATTTGCAAGGTGATGAAGTAAAAATTAAAAAATATTTTTACGTTTTAAGACCTGTGTTAGCTGCTAAGTGGATTGAACAATATAACGAATTTCCTCCGCTAGAATTCCCTATTCTCTTAGAGAAACTGTTACCAGAAGGAGAATTAAAAGAAGAGGTTAGCAAGCTGTTAAAGCGGAAAATTAGTGGGGATGAGTTAGATTTAGAACCACGCATCAATGTTATTAATGAATTTTTAAACTTAGAAATTGACCGTTTAGACAAATACGTCAGAACTTTATCTGTAGAATTAGATGACCCTACATATGAATTAGATCAATTGTTTAGAGATACTCTAGACGAAGTTTGGAACTAAGTATAAAACAAAAAGGCTTATCCCTAATGCAAGTAGCAGCGGATAAGCCTTTTATCTATATCTATTAAAGCGGTATATTATTATTTGTATTTTTTGTTTCATTCAAATAGTTCTCCACATATATTTGTTCTGCATCTGTAGCATTTTTAATTCCATCCTCCGGACTAAATTCAATGTTTCTCCTTATTGCTACACGATCTGCAATGTAACCCATTGCTAACAAAAACACTATACATCCGCCTGCCCACAGCCACATTGTCATTTTAATACCCCCTTTTTCTTCTTTAGTTCACCTAGCGTCGCGTAATACAGCATATATCCTCCGACTGTATATTAAATGTTTTTCCGAAAAAAGGAATTTAAATTAACATTCCCTATACTTACTATACGTTTTAGTACGAAGAAAAGTTTCAGAAAATTAAATTAATAATTTCCGAGTTGATTTTCAACAAATCTAATTATAATTTTTTATGTTTCATCCTAAATAATTTCAAAAATACAAAGTTACTGCTGACAATCTATCTACAAAGCATTCGAGGCTTTACACCGTTTTAATCCGGTCTACTATGATTGCCCGGTGCATTAATTATGATGCCGACTATGACTGCAGATATGAACCAATTACCTTAACATTTAATTTCTCACGGTACAGCTTTAAGTAGTACAATTCGTCAAGTTGCAGGTTCAATTGGTACCGCTATACTTGTTACAATTATGACTCAACAAACTACGGAACACCTCGCTAAAGCAATAACAACTTCGACTATGGATGGTAGTAACGATGCATTCTTATTTGTCTTCATAAAAATAGTACTATTTTCAAAAGAAATCTTTTATTTCTCCTGAGAATAGTACTACACTATATTAGATAACCTTTATTTTTGTTTTGATTGTATAATATGTATCTGCTACGAGTCCTACTGCAAGTCCGCTAATCATCCCGTACGGTAATACACCCGGTACATTTTGATAAAAAGTGCCGATTAACATTGCAGCTAGGATGCCGAAAAGTACGCCTATCACAATATGCGAACCAAACTTCACCTGTTTTGCGGTATACATTCTTCCTCCTCCTCACTTTTTTTCCATTATATCACAACAGAATCGTTTATTTAATGATAACTGAGCGAGGAATGCGAATGTAATAAAACTGTAACCTTATATAACTATTTTAATACTACTCTTTTGGCGAATAAAATGTCATATGAGGCTTTTCTTCTTGGTAATACGCTAAACGATCTTGGAGCGTACCGGTATGGAATTCAAATTTATGACCGTCAGGATCCGTAAAATAAATAGATTTTTTGTCTCTCTCGTCACGATTTCTTCCAGGTAAGATATTTACATTATGCTGTTTTAACAGCTCTTTTGCTTGGTCAAAGCTTTCAATGGAAATAGAAAATGCTAAATGAGTATACGAATACTGAATTTCTGATCTAGGAATACTTTTTTCTTCGTTTAACGCCAGCCACAGTCCATTCAGACTAAAGTAAGCGGTGGACTTTCCTTTTACTAAAAGTTCCGCTCCTAGCACTTTCTGATAAAATGTGATAGATTGTTCTAAATTTGACACAGAAAAGCACATATGATTAATTCCTTGAATCATCTTTACCCCTCGCTTTCTAGAAAAAAAGTATTACATAACTTTCCTTTTAGCATCTATTTTACTGAAAAAACATACTTTTTGCCATGTAAAGAGCTACTCCCCAAATCATACATGCAGAAGCCTTATTCACCCAAATCATTATTTTCCCATTCGAATCCATTTTTCCTACTGCTTTTCCTGCAAAAGCTAAGGATAAAAACCATATCCACGAAACGGATATCGTAACGAGCGTAAAAATCCATTTTTCTTTTCCGCTGTACAGCAGAGAATTTGTTCCGATTACGCCCATAATATCCATCAGCGCGTGGGGATTTAGCAGAGATACAGAAGCAGCAAATAAAATTTGTGCTTTTAGCGTCATCCCTTCCTTTAATGACGTTTTTGAAGGTTCGCTCTTCCACGTCACAAAGCCCATATACGCTAAAAAAAGAAGACCTATTCCAAAAATAAGCGTTTGAAAAAATGAAAAAGCCGCGGCTGCTGCTGAAACTCCCAGCACTGCTACTAGAATTAAAATCGTATCACAAACAGAAGCCGTTACCACTACGGGAAGCGCCTGTTTGATTGTTCGTTGATTTGCTCCTTGGTTAAAAACAAACACATTTTGTACCCCTAACGGTAAAATCAAACCGAATGCTAACAACAAAGCATGTATAACCACTGTAAACATGTTGCTCTCTCCTTTCTCTTTTATCCTACAATTGACATCCCCTGTTGTCTCCATCCAAGTTTTGATTTATAATACCAACCAAATTATAAAAAGGTGGTCTCACATGAACTGGACTCCAAATCCGGCTGATAAAAAGCCAATGCACAAACAAATTCAAGAATATATGAAAGAGAAAATCATAAATGGAGAGTGGCCTATTGGAACTAAAATTCCTTCGCAGCGCCATTTAGCTGCTAGCTTTTCTGTAAATAGAAGCACGGTGGTGACAGCAACCGAAAACTTAATTGCTGAAGGATTGCTCAGCGGAAACAAAGGCGGTGGCACCAAGGTCATTAACAATACGTGGAGCTTACTAGCATCAGGTTCTCACATGAACTGGAATTCGTATGTAGAAGCAGGAATATACCAACCAAATTCTCCCACTATCCGCCATATTAACGAAGCTGAATTTCAACCGGGCATTATTCGTTTAGGAACTGGAGAGTTAGCACCTGACCTGCTTCCTTCCCCTCAGCTTTCGGAACTATTTAGCGGAATTAACCATGGAAGCGTACATTTGGGCTACGAGCACCCAAGAGGAAATGATGAGCTCAGACAAGAGTTAGTGAATCATGTAAAAAAACGAGGCATTGAAACGTCTCCTTCATCTATTTTAATTGTATCCGGTTCACTTCAAGCCCTTCAGTTAATTTCAATCGGCCTGCTGCCTCCAGGTGCCAATATATTAGCTGAAAAGCCTTCTTATCTTTATTCTCTACCATTATTTCAGTCCGCACAAATGAAAATAACGGGCGTTTCATTAGATGAAGAAGGAATGCATTTAGCTTCATTAAAAGACCAGCACGAAAAAGAAAAAGGCACAGCTTTATATACAATACCGAACTTTCATAACCCCACCAATGTAACGATGAGTGAACAAAGGCGCCAAGCACTGCTTCGCCAGTGTGAAAGAATGCATTTGCCTATTATTGAAGATGATGCTTACGGAGAGCTTTGGTTCCATTCACCGCCTCCGCTTTCATTAAAAGCTCAAGATAAAAATGGAATGGTTCTTTATTTAGGAACGTTCTCTAAAACATTCAGTCCGGGATTTCGAATTGGATGGATTGTAGGGCCTGAACATGTAATTGAGCGATTAGCTGACCTTAAAATGCAAGTTGACTACGGAGCCAGTTCCTTATCTCAATGGGCCGCTGCTGAAGCTCTCAAAACCGGAATTTATGACAAGCATGTGGCCAGCGTACGCTATAAATTAAAAGAAAAATCTCAGCAAACACTGGCTATTCTAGAGAAGTATTTGAAGAATCTCGCTGTGTGGAATGCTCCGAGCGGAGGTTTTTATTTTTGGCTTACGCTGCATAAGCCTGTTTCGATGCGGAAGTTATTTAAGCACTGTCTCGACGAAGGAGTTCTTTTAAATCCAGGCGCATTGTATGACCATGAGACATCACAGCATATCAGAATATCTTTTTCTTATGCGACGCTTGCAGAATTTGAATACGGCATCAAAATAGTCGCAAAAAGCCTTAAGAATCTTTACAAGTGATTCTTAAGGCTTTCTTGTGTTAACGGCAGCTTTATCAAAAAAGTGAGCTTATTATGCTGACGCTCTGCTCGTATCTTCCCTTGATGCAGCTGAATGATTTGTTTTGCAATAGCCAGTCCTAAACCTGAACCATTCGCGTCCGTTCTTGATTCATCACCTCGATAAAATCGATCAAATAACTTTTCTACCTCAATTTTTTCACTGATGTTAATGCTGTTCCTAAAGGAAATTACCAACGAATCCTCATCAATTTCCTGATTCACCTCTAATACGGAAGGCTTTTTGCTGTATTTCTTGACATTTTCAAGCAAATTTTGAAATACTCTTACCATTTTTTCCACATCAATAAATGCATTCCATTCACAAGCAAAGTTAGTCTGAACATCAATGCCTTCTCTTGTTAAAATTGGCTCGTACTCTCCTATTACCTGTTGAAGCAAACGTTTCATATCGACCTCATTTCGTTGAAGCTGAAGATCAGGACTCGTTAATTTTGTATAGTCAAACAATTCTTCTATTAAATCAGTTAAGTATTTTGCTTTTGAATCAACAATGGATAAGTAGCTATCTAATGTTTCATCATCCATACTTTCTCTTTTTTTGATTAAATCTAGGTATCCAACGATGGATGTTAACGGCGTACGCAAATCGTGAGATACACTGGATATTAGCTCATTTTTCACTTGCTCCAGCTCTCGTTCACGATCAAATTTTGTACGAAGCTGCGCAGACATTTTGTTAATATTTTGACTTAGCTCAGCCAGTTCATCTTTTCCTCGCACATGGATGGTTGCGCCTAAATCTCCATTTGATATTTTTTGAACTTGTTTAGAGATTTCTTTCAGATAACGAATATGGGAACGAATAAGTATTAAAAAAACCAAAACAAAGATTACAACAGCAATAAAAATAAGCCCAAATGCCAATAAATTATATGCAGAAACATTCATGTTCTCTTCTTGTATATACCTGCTCAAAACAAGCCTAGCAATTAAAATAAAAATTAAATTGGTAGCCAAAAAACTTATAATGATAGCAAAAAGAAGTTTTACACTTATTCTTCTCATATCCTGTATCCTACGCCCCATATGGTTTTAATATAAATGGGCTTTTTGGGATTATCCTCAATTTTTTCACGGATTTTTGTGATATGGACCATTACAGTATTATCGGATTTAAACGCGTCTTCTTGCCACACTGCTTCATATATTTTCCCCATGCTCATCACTGTTCCTTTGTTGCGTGCCAGCAGCTCTAAAATATCAAACTCTTTTGGCGTTAAACGAATCTCTTGGCCGCGTACAAAGACGAGACGGGTACTGCGGTTGATTTCCAAATCGCCGATTTGAATAATTTCACGCTCAGTACGTTCATTGTATTTTTTATAACGTCTAATTTGTGATTTGACTCGTGCGATGAGCTCGAGTGGGTTAAATGGTTTCGTTAAGTAATCATCTGCGCCTGCTGTTAGACCAGAAATTTTGTCCATATCTTCTGACTTAGCCGAAAGCATAATAATGGGCATATTTTTTTCTTCACGTATTTTAAAAGCAGCGTCGATTCCATTCATCTGCGGCATCATAATATCTAATATAATTAAATCTACTTCTTGTTCTTCTAAAAGCGCCAAGCCAGATACAGCATTAGAAACTTTCAGCGCTTCAAATCCTTCATTTTCTAAGTAAATAGCAATTAAATTACGAATTTGCTCATCGTCATCTATAATTAAAATTCTGTCTTTCATGTACAAACTCCTTATATCTCATTCTTTTCGCATGTAAAAATGTATGCGGGAGGAACGTTTCTCCACTCTTTTTCAACTTTAATGTGCGGGAAAAACGAGCGGATCAGCTGTTTTTTTAAATTCGTATACTGAAACGTAATAAATTTCCCTTCATCGGCTAATACGCTGCGCGTGTTTTGCAAGATACAGTCCGACACTTCAGACGTTAAAGAAGCAAAAGGAAGACCTGATAGTACGTAATCCACTTTTGGAATATCGTACTGTATCAAGTACTTTTGAACATGTTCAGCGGATCCGTGTATCACATACACATTTTTTTCATTCCTTACTTGTTCCTTTACTTTTTCGTAAAAATGCCGATTGTATTCGATAAGAAGCAAAGTTGTCTGAGTGCTTCGTCTTCTTATTAATTCACGGGTGAAAACTCCGGTTCCTGGCCCGTACTCTACTATACAGGCTGCATGTTCAAAATCAATCCCTTTTACCATTTTTTCCGCTAAGTGCGTAGAGCTTGGCAAAAGTGCTCCTACCGTTCGCGGCTGGTGAAAATATTGATACATAAAAGCTAAATTCATTTTCTATTCCTTCTTTCTACTCTTTCTTTCTAGAATAGAAAAAAAATCTAAAGAAACGTTAAGTAAATTTCTTAAGAATTCTTAAGAAAACAAAAAGGAGGATGGGACAAACGTATTTTAGTTGAAGGAAGATCCGAACTATGAATTAAAATCCTTTATTGAGAATTAAGTGCATTCGAATTTTTCATGGTGATAGTGAACGTAGGTTTCATGTATGTAGGTGCTTCTAGCTATTGATTGGAGGGAAAGGCGAAGACTCCTGCGGGAAAAGCGGAACAGATGAGACCCCACAGGAGCGCAAGCGACGAGGAGGCTCATCGGCCGCCCGCGGAAAGCGAAGTCTGGCACGGAGATCAACAGCGGTATAACAAGCGCCATACTGAATTATTTATCCCATTTGTTCGTCTTTGGATTGATGTAGTTAATGTCTCCATTCCTTTTGAAAGAGTATTCACCGTAAATAACATCCGCTATTTAAATCGAAAGTGGCTCCTGTATAATGTTTTGCTTGAGGGCTCAGTAAAAAAAGAACCGTATCTGCCACGTCTTGAGGCGTAACAAAGCTTGGAATCAGCTGATGAGCGATGTATTCATTTTTGCGCCACTCTGGAATATTTTTCATCATATCGGTATTTACCATTGTAGGTGCTACGGCGTTCACCCGGATATAAGGAGAAAAATTCATCGCACAGCTCTTGGTTAATCCTAGTATTGCTGCTTTAGACATTCCATATATAGCATCGGAGCTTCCTTCCATTCCTGACACGGAGGATATATTAATAATCGCTCCTTCCGTTTCTTTTTTCATTAATAATTCGCCGAAGTACTTGGAAAAATAAATATATCCTTTAATATTAATGTCCATCACAAAATCTATTTCGTTTTCTTCATAGTCCAATAAATTTTTTCCTAAATATACGCCCGCATTATTAACTAACCCATACAAATTTTTATCTTTTATTTGATAAAAAAGATCTTTTACATCGTTTCCTTTTTTAACATCTACTACGTGTGTTTCAATATGGCCCTTTGTATCTTCAGCTAGCTGTTTCAAAGCTCCATCGTTAATATCACAAGCAATAACTGAATAGCCCTTCGACACACACTCTTTTACAATTTCTTTGCCAATTCCAGAACCTGCACCCGTAACGATTATCCATTTTTCTGTCATCTCGACACCTCTTATTTACTTCTGTTAGACATACTTGTTATGAGAATATTCAAATATTTATTATACCATTATTTTCTATATAGATATCCCTTTCTTGCATTCTTTTTTAGCTTACCTGACAAAGCGCGTATAGTTTTTTATGAGAGTGATAACGATAAGACAGTACATTATTTCAAACAAGAAAGAGATGATAAGACGTGGCAAAAGTACTTTATATTACAGCTCATCCTCACGATGAGTCTCAATCATTCAGTATGGCAACTGGAAAAGCATTTATCGATGCTTACAAAGAGCACAATTCAAGTGACGAAGTTGTACATATTGACCTTTATAAAGAAAATATCCCTCATATTGATGCGGATGTATTTAGCGGCTGGGGCAAACTTCAGTCTGGCTCGGAACTCTCTTCTCACGAACAAGAAAAGGTCAATCGCCTTGCAGAACTGAGCGAACAGTTTGTAGGAGCGGACAAATATGTTTTTGTAACGCCTATGTGGAACTTTTCGTTTCCGCCTGTTATGAAAGCTTATTTAGACTCTGTAGCCGTAGCAGGTAAGTCATTTAAATACACGGCAGAAGGTCCGGTTGGGCTATTGACGGATAAAAAAGCGCTTCACATTCAAGCGCGCGGAGGCATTTATTCTGAAGGCCCTGCAGCTGATATGGAAATGGGGCATCGTTATATTGGGATTATGATGAATTTCTTCGGAGTACCTTCGTTAGACGGTATTTTTGTGGAAGGGCATAACGCAATGCCAGATAAAGCCCAAGAAATTAAAGAAAAAGGAATAGCAGAAGCAAAAAAACTTGCCCAAACTTTTTAATATAAAGAGGCTGTAACAAAAATGTTTTAATTGAAGGAAGATCCGAACGAGGACTCGAGACTCTTAATGGAACATCAACTTTGTTCGGATTTTTCTGTTGGTAAGGTGAACGTAGCTTTCATGCATGGTGGCTGCTTCCAGCAGTTAATTGGAGGGCAAGGCGAAGACTCCTGCGGGAAAAGTGGAACAGATGAGACCCCACAGGCGCGTAAGCGACGAGGAGGCTCATCGGCCGCCCGCGGAAAGCGAAGCCTTGCACGGAAATTAACTGCGATGTAACAAGCTATTCATACTAGATCATTTACCTCGTTTGTTCGTCTTTAGATGGAAGTGATTTCGTTATGTCTAAGTCTCTTTTCTACGCAAAAAAATTTTCTCTTTCCTTTTCGATCCACCTGTCCATTTCTCTATCACTTTTTTCTACAAGTCTGTTAACGAGAATATCATGCCAAATATAATTTTCAAGTAAATTAATGTTGACTGCGTTATTTGTATAGTACGCCATTTCTTTGTGACCATAAATCATTTCACTGCTGTCAACAGATATAATAAACCAGTTTTGATTCCCAATGTTTTCGGTATAGCTTGTATGACGGTGCCGGTCAAATTCCTCCATCGCTTCATCTTGTTCAAACACAATTCCTTTTAGTGTGACACTCTCCCTTAGCTGTAATAAAAGAGGCTTCAACTCATTATAAATATCGGGCCAAAGCGAGATGACAATTTTATTTTTTGCTTTTAACAATAGCGACTCACAAAAAGCAAGAATGGCTGTTTCTCCTTTCATCGTCATAACCCGGCTTTCTTCTACAGACTCTGCAGTTTCAAGACGTTTAAGCGTTTCGCTAACGTCTTCATACGTTTCGTTCCATTTTTTTTGCAGCGAATGCAAAAAAGCATCGACGGGCAACGATGTGTACTGGGTGCCATCATTACTCTCTTCTTTTAACACCATGCCTTTTTCCTCTAGTGTTTGTAAAATATCGTATACACGCGCTCTTGGCACACCTGAATGTTTACTAATGCTATAAGCAGTGGAAGATCCTTTTTTGACAAGCGTCACATATACCTTTGATTCATACTGATTAAATCCAAGCGACTGCAGCTGTTGAATAATATTTTCCATAAAGGAAACCTCCCTGTTTTTTAAGTTATTTGAAATTTTCATCATTTACATATTTACAACTGCTTTTTATATAGTTACTATTTAAGTAGTCACTATATATTATGACATGAGGAAGGTGCTTTATGGAAGAATTAAGTTTACAGATTGTTCTTTTGCTTTTACTCTTTGGTTTTTTAGCTGCGTTCATCGACTCTGTAGTTGGCGGAGGCGGTTTAATTTCAACGCCTGCCCTTTTATTTTTAGGCCTGCCTCCCGCTGCTGCCTTAGCTACAAATAAATTAGCTGGAACGATGGGCGTATTAACGAGTACCATTCGATTTGTCAAATCCGGAAAAGTCGATTTTCGCGTTGTAGGTAAATGGTTTCCTTTTGTATTTATTGGCTCTTTAGGAGGTTCAATCACGGTTCATTTTCTATCCTCTGCTTTTTTGAAACCTGTTATTTTGATTCTCCTTGTTTTAGTTGCTATTTATACAATCTTCAAAAAAAACTGGGGCACTACGTCCACGTATAAGCCGCTGTCTATTAAGAAACTTATTTTCTTTACTGCACTTATTTTTATTATTGGCTTTTACGATGGATTTTTAGGAGCAGGCACAGGTTCATTTATTTTATTCGCTTTTTTATTTATGGGATTTGATTTCCTGCAGTCAGCAGGCAGCGCAAAATTTTTAAATTTCGGCAGTAATTTAGGTGCTTTGCTTGTATTTTTATATTTTGATTCTGTTGTATTTTCTTACGGATTAATTATGGGGTTTGCGATGATCGTTGGTTCTTTCGTTGGATCAAACGTCGCTCTATCAAAAGGCGTGACGTACGTCCGAACGCTTTTTATTCTTGTCACTTTAAGCCTTATTAGCAAAAACATATTCGACTATGTAAATCAGTACAAATAGATCAATGGTTTCTTTAGAACTATAACAATGAACCTATATATCTATTAGATTAATAAAACCACCTCTTACTATTTTCTTATTTTTGGGTAAATGTGTAAAAAAACACTAAAATTGTTGTATACTGGTCCATGTTGTTTTACATAATTTAGAAATATTATATAGAGGTGAACATTTTGTTTAAGAAATTCAGATTTTTATGGTTTATTTTGCTGATTTTTGCACTTATTTTTGTCAAAAATACGTTCTTTTCTTCTTCAGAGAACGCCGCTGAGACTCTAGCAACGTCAGATGTTCCACAAGCCGCAGCTACTTTCAAAGAGGGAAACAATCAGCAGGACGGAGTCATTATTCAAAAATATCGCAAACAGCTAGATGCAGCACAGAAAAAAAACGACGAAAAAGCTACTAAAGAAATACAAGAAAAAATTTATGAAGACGGAAGACAGGCGGCACTAAACTTTTTACCGCGCAATAAATTTCAAAGAGCTTTTTCTCAGCCTTCTAAAAAATCGGCCGATGACATTTATAACTTTCTAATTGCCCAAGTAGGATTTGGAGGATATGATTCTCTTTATCAAGAAGCAATAGCCGCAAAAAAAGAAGCAGCTTCTTCTACTGATGAATTAAATATGGGTGGCATTCAAGCTAAAACCGCTGCACTTACATACGGCACACTAGCACAAAGAGAGCAGCTGCTTGTTACAAGTCTTGCCTATGACTTAAGCAGCGTGGGCGTCATTTCTTCCGATACAGCTAAAGGTATTGATAAAAAAGCGACTCATATGCTAGAAATTAGAAAAGAAGGAATAACTGCCGTGATGCAAGAATAGTTTTGCGAAGTGAAAAGCAGCATGTAAAAACTGCTGCTTTTTTATTCTAAATAACGGTGGTTATAGCTTTCATATAATGATATAAAAATGGAGGGGATTCTTATGAAAGAAGCGATTGTGTATCAATACGACGCGTTTAGCACGCGCCCTAATAAAGGAAATCCTGCGGGAATTGTGTTTAACGGAGATGATTTTTCGACTGAAGAAATGCAGGAGATTGCTTATCAAGCACAGTTTAACGAAACGGCTTTTATCATGAAGTCTTCCCGCGCTGATTTACGAATTCGATACTTTACGCCCGGACAAGAAGCAGATTTGTGCGGCCATGCGACTGTCGCTTCTCTTTATGCTTTACATAGTAAAAACAAACTTCAAAAGACTACATTTACAGTGGAAACAAATGCTGGAATTTTGCCTATGACTGTACAGAGCAGAAACGGACAACCTGTTATCACCATGACTCAAGCTTCTCCGCAGTTTCATCCGTTTTTAGGTTCAAAAGAAAAGCTGGCAAAAGCTCTTAATCTTCATATTGATGACCTTGATCAAAGACTTCCTATTGTATATGGAAGTACAGGAAACTGGACGCTTATTGTACCTTTAAAAAGTTTAGATGCCTGTAACAAGATGAAGCCTAATCAAGAAGATTTCCCTCATATTTTAACTGATATGCCAAAAGCATCTATTCATCCCTTTTGTTTTGAAACGATTCACTCAGAAGCTCATATGCACGGAAGACATTTCTCTTCACCATTTTCGGGTACGGTAGAAGATGCTGTAACGGGAACAGCTTCTGGCGTAATGGGCGCCTATTATGCGACGTATGTTGATCAACAGGAAAACGACCACTGGCAATTTGTAATTGAGCAAGGACAGGAAATAGATAGAGATGGCTTCGTTCATGTAGAAATTACAAAAAAAGAGAATACGTATGGTGTGGTAATCGCAGGAGAAGCTGCCTATGTAACAAAGCAAATCGTTTCTCTTTCCTAATAAAAACGTGTCCGCCTGTTTGGCGAACACGTTTTTTTGTTTAATAAATAATAGCCTGTACGCTCATTATTGTAACGGTTAAAATAAGAATCACATTCCCTATAATTAACCACGGCTTTGCGCTCCCTCTTCTACCTTTAATAGCCGTGATTAGTCCAGCAATGGGCAATAAAGCCATAATGATGACCCAAATTTTACGAAGAATGCTGGAATCCAAATAAAAACCAAACTGCATCATCGCAAATAACACGACTGTAATAAGGAAGAAAAGTGTAGGCACAGCTAAATGAATGCCTCTTGGTCTCATTGAGTAGTACACAACATCACTTTCTTTCTATGTAAAATCTTACGTAAAATAACGTTATCATTTACACAGAGTTTTGACAACTTTTTGAAGGATTTTGTCAACAAACTTTAATAATCCAGAAGAAATCACTTCTCATTCAGCTGCCCGAAGACTGCCGGAAGTGCAGAAATAACGTCGCTTGCTAACATATCTATCATTGTATGACCCTGATCGAGCAGCATATCCGCTGCTTTTCCGTGCACATATACCGCATTACTGATTGCTTCTTGAAGAGAATCCTGCTGCATAATAAAAGCGAGGATGATCCCTGTTAACGTGTCACCCGTTCCACCTTTTGCGAGTCCCGCGTTTCCAGTGGTATTTACGTATTGTTTTCCATCCGGTGTTGTAACAATCGTATTTGGACCTTTTAATACAAGGTACACCCCATTTTCTACTGCGTATTGTCTAGATATTGAAAATCGATTTGCTTCTACTTCGGCGATTGTTGTGTTCACGAGCCTTGCCATTTCTCCCGGATGAGGTGTTAAAATCGTGGCATGTTCTCTTTCTTTTACTTCTTTTTCTAAATGGGGAAGATGAAAAAGAGCATCGGCGTCCACTACAACAGAAATCGGCTGGTGAAGCACTTGTTCGACGACTTTCTTCGTTTCTTTCGTTCTCCCAAGCCCTGGTCCGACTGCAATTGCATCATACTTCCCTTCTTCTAAAGGAATCTCGCCTGCAAAAGAGCCATCTTTGCTTGGACATGGTTTATACATCACTTCCAGCATGTGAGCAGCTGCAATCGCATGAATATCGCTCGGAAGCGCAAGCGTTAAAAGTCCCGCTCCGCTTGTGAGCGCTGCTTTTGACGTTAGCATCGGCGCTCCGGGTGTTTGGAGCGACCCTCCTATTACGATTCCTTTTCCGTGTGTACCTTTATTGGATGAAGCATTCCGAATGGGAAAAGATTTCTTAATATGCTGAGTTGACCATACCTCTTTAAGAGATGAGCTTTTTTCAATTGCTAGCGGCGGAATACCGATATCTACTACAATCAATTCACCATAGCTTTCTTTGCTCGGGTATGTAAATGCCGTGACTTTCGGCTGCTGAAGCGTAATCGTAGCATCTGCACGTACCGTAAGCTCTTGCTTCTGTTCCATTACTCCACTTGGGACATCGATGCTGTATATGTAAGCCTTAGAGTCGTTTATTTTTTTTATAATGTTATCATAAGGAGATTTGATGCTGCCTTTTACGCCTATACCTAATAAACAATCAATAAGGACCGTATACTTTTTCACAGAAAAGCCGTCTCCCGCCGATTGCCACGTGAACCCAGCATTTTCATAGATGATCATGGCTTTTTTAGCCGCGCCTTTTATTTTTTCCCGTGCAGGAACTACCCAGACGTCAACTTCATAGCCTTTTGACTTCAAAGCACGGGCAATAACAAAGCCGTCTCCTCCATTGTTTCCCGTTCCTATAAGCAGCCCTATGTTTTCATGTTTTTCGATTCGCTCACTCAGTGCGTTTGCAGCAGCCTGCCCGGCATTTTCCATAAGGGACTCTTCACTCATCCCAATTGTATTCATCATATAATCATCTACTTGATACATCTCTTGATTCGTTACAATTCTCATTATGCTGCTCCTTACTGAAACGGAAAGGGTTCATCTGTATTTACCGTTCCTTTTATATTCGTTATAGTTAATTGTTCTCCTTTCACCCAATCTTCAAACGAGAAAATGAGAGGTTTTGCTTTTTGTCCAATCCCCACAATGACTTGCAGCGTCTCCGGTACATATGCTACTGTATGAAGCGTTCCAGCAGAATTCCGGTAATCTTCTTTAAAAATACCGTATTCATCTTCATTAAATAAAGAGAAAGCTTCAAGAGGCGATAGCTTTTTTTCAATATGATCTCGAATATGATCGAGCCTTTCCTTTGACTCTACCAAATGATGACGATTTTCTTCGACTAGCTGATTAAAATGGTTCGTACACCCCATCATCGTCCCTCTTTGTACATGAACGCCTCGTCCAGATGCTTCGACTACTGCTCCCTGTCCGCTGCGATCATAAATGGAATAATTAAACGCATGACGGTGCGGTGCCCTTTCTAAAATAGCAACAGCCTCTTCTGTCGTTTCACATGTTTCTAAAATAAACCGAGCGAGCGTACAGCAAATAAATCCATTCGTTTGACGGCGGCGATTAACAAAATGATAGCCAATTGCTAATCCTTTTTCGTTCATTCCATCCATTCGCCCAATCATTCTCGTTCCAAACCCGACGCTTGCATATCCTTCATTTGGCTGAAAAAGCAAAAATCGACCTTCGTACGTTTTAGGATGATAATCGTAGTTTCGCACATACACGCCGTGCTGCATAAGAGCCGAGCATCCCGTTTTTTTCCACTCTTGCTGATACCCGCTGTACTCGTGAATAACGTCTTCAAGAGGCCAATCTAAGCCTTCTGCTAATCCCACTAGCTCACCCCACAGTCCCGGAGCAAATAAGTCGTAATAATGACGAGCTTCTTTTGCTATCGTTTGATAACTTCGTAATGAACGTTTTCTTCTTTTATGATGATTTTCAAACAGCTTTGTTCCTTTATGTAATTCCCCTTGCATTTTACCAAGCTCTCGGTAAGAGCCTCGTCCTTGAATGACTTCTACCTGTATTTCTTTCACTTCTATCACTCCAATTTTCCAGTACCTTTATTGTGCAGCAAGCGCTCTATTCTTTGCAACTTTCTCCTCTCATAGAACTCTCTTCCTTTGAATACAGTTATAAAGAAACAGGTCGAAAGATTGAAAAGCATTATCATAAGAGGTGATCATATTGCTAAAGGAAGTTCAGCTAGAGATTCAGCGAAGAATCGCCTATCTGCGCCCAACACAAAAAAATGACGGGTCATTTCGCTACTGTTTTGAAACAGGCGTTATGCCTGATGCGTTTTTAATTATGCTTCTTCGCACCTTTGATTTAGATAAAGAAATGTTGATTAAACAATTAACCGAACGGATCGTTTCCCTTCAAAATGAAGATGGTCTTTGGACGTTGTTTGATGATGAAGAACATAACTTATCCGCCACTATTCAAGCTTATACAGCTCTTTTATATTCAGGTTATTACCAAAAAAACGACCGGATCTTGCGAAAAGCAGAAAGATATATTATAGATTCTGGAGGCATTTCGCGCGCTCATTTTCTTACAAGATGGATGCTTTCTGTGAACGGCTTATACGAGTGGCCAAAGCTATTTTACCTCCCGCTTTCTCTTTTGCTCGTGCCTACCTATGTACCGCTTAACTTTTATGAATTAAGCACCTATGCCAGAATTCACTTCGTTCCGATGATGATAGCGGGAAACAAAAAATTTTCACTTACTTCTAGGCATACACCTTCTCTTTCTCATTTAGATGTAAGAGAACAGAAACAGGAATCGAAGGAAACTGCTCAAGAATCACGCGCTTCTATTTTTTTAGTCGACCATTTAAAACAGCTTGCTTCTTTACCTTCTTACATCCACAAGCTTGGTTATCAAGCAGCTGAGCGTTACATGCTAGAAAGAATTGAAAAAGATGGAACACTCTACAGCTACGCCACCTCTACTTTTTTTATGATTTACGGTCTTTTAGCTCTTGGCTACAAAAAAGATTCATTTGTGATCCAAAAAGCAATTGACGGTATTTGTTCACTACTTAGTACATGCAGCGGCCACGTGCACGTAGAAAACTCCACGTCAACCGTTTGGGATACCGCGCTGCTCTCCTACGCTCTACAGGAAGCAGGTGTACCGCAGCAAGATCCCATGATTAAAGGCACAACTCACTACTTAAAGAAAAGACAGCATACAAAGCTTGGAGATTGGCAGTTTCATAACCCAAATACAGCACCTGGAGGCTGGGGATTTTCCGATATTAATACGAATAACCCTGACTTAGACGATACGTCTGCTGCTATCAGAGCTCTTTCTAGAAGAGCGCAAACCGATACAGATTATTTGGAGTCTTGGCAAAGAGGCATTAACTGGCTGCTGTCCATGCAAAACAAAGACGGGGGTTTTGCTGCATTTGAAAAAAATACCGACTCTATTTTATTTACTTATCTGCCGCTTGAAAATGCAAAAGATGCAGCGACGGATCCGGCTACTGCCGATTTAACCGGTCGAGTGCTTGAGTGCCTCGGAAACTTTGCCGGTATGAATAAATCCCACCCTTCGATTAAAGCTGCAGTAAAATGGCTGTTTGATCACCAATTGGATAATGGGAGCTGGTACGGCCGGTGGGGAGTTTGCTACATTTACGGAACGTGGGCCGCTATTACAGGACTCCGTGCTGTAGGGGTTTCTGCTTCTGATCCGCGTATCATCAAAGCTATCAACTGGCTCAAAAGCATTCAGCAAGAAGACGGCGGGTTCGGAGAATCATGCTATAGCGCTTCTTTAAAAAAATATGTGCCACTATCGTTTAGCACCCCTTCTCAAACGGCCTGGGCTCTCGATGCTTTAATGACAATATGTCCATTAAAAGATCGAGCCGTTGAAAAAGGAATTAAATTTTTACTGAACCCAAATCTTACAGCGCAGCAAACTCATTACCCCACGGGAATTGGTCTTCCTGGACAATTTTATATTCAGTACCACAGCTACAATGATATTTTTCCTCTTCTTGCACTTGCCCACTATGCAAAAAAACATTCTTCGTAAAGAGGCTGGGACAAAAGTAGTTTAGCTGAAGGGAATTCCGAACGATGAATCGAGATTCTTGCTTGAGAATCCAACTCGTTCGGATTTTTTCATTTCTAGGGTGAACGTAGGCTTCATGTATGTAGAGCAGTTAATGGGAAGCCAAGGCTTGCGCGGAAATCAACCGCAGCGTAATAAGCCCTCCATACTAGCACATTGATCCCATTTGTTTGTTTTAAGATTCGATGGACTTAGTTATGTCTCAATTTCTTTTTATACATAAAAGCAGGTTTTTTAGGAAAGAAGTGGAATACCTTTTTAATGTTAGGAAAGAAAGGATGCATCAAATGAATAATGTTTCACCACTTTTAAAAGGAAAAAATGTGATACTAAGAAAACCAAAAGATAGCGATGTAAATGACTATCTAGCATGCAAACAAACAAAAGAACTTATTCGTATGTACGGAGGCGATACCCGAAACTTAAAACCTCTTACATTACAAGATGCCAAGCGGCACGTCGAGTACATAAAGTCTCAAAAGCTGAATTGGTGTATTGAATATGAGCAGCGTTTTGTTGGAGAGGCTCGGCTGACCGTTAACGAGTACGACCGGCGCGCACGGTATGCAATTGGTTTATTTGATTCTTCCGTTTGGAACCAAGGGCTCGGCACTGAAGTTACAAAATTGGTACTTGCGTACGCATTTGAACACCTTCACTTGCACAGAGTCGATTTACGAGTGCTCGAATACAACCATAGAGCCATTGCTTGTTATGAAAAATGCGGTTTTGTAAAAGAAGGAATAGAGCGTGAAGGTGCTTTTATTGAAGAGGCATTTCAGACAGATCTTATCATGAGTATACTTGAACAAGAATATTATCAGCTGTAGAAAAGAGAATCAGCTGTCATCATCTTACTTCTTTAAAAGTTCGTATAGCCCAAGCCTTTTGTGAATAAAGTAACATAACGATATAAACAAAGGAGCCAACAATGACAGCTTATGATTCCTCTTCTTTTGTATTTGTAACCATTGATAAACATGACATTGCTGCTTTTTTACTAATTGATATTATTTGCAGCACCACTATTTATGTAGCATGTAAACATTATCTCCACAATGAGCTTGTTTCCATTGCAAGCAGCGCTCTTTTTCCCATGGTATGTAAGAAGATTTCTCGACGCTAGCTCAGCTTTTTACCGGTTCTTTTAATGACAGCCAAGTGCGTTCCTTCTGCTGCTGAATCTCTACGGAGTGATTAAAAAATTTAGAAAGATGCGGCTCAGTGAGCTGGTCTTTCGTTTTTCCAGAAGAAAACACTTCTCCTTGGCGCATACAAAGCGTATGGGTAAAGCAAGGCAAAATTTCTTCTACATGGTGAGTAACATAAATAAGCGTAGGCGCTTTTGGCTGCTCTGCCATTTTTGCAATCAGCTGAAGAAGCTGTTCTCGGGCCATTATATCTAGCCCTGTACAAGGCTCATCAAGTATTAAAAGCTTTGGTGAAGCCATAAGAGCTCGGGCAATTAGCACTCGCTGACGCTCTCCTTGAGAAAGTGTTCCGTACGCCTGTTTTTGTAAATCTTCGCAATTTAGCAGCTGCATTAATTCTATGGCTTGGTTCATATCTTCTTGCTCCACTTGTTCATATAAACCAATAGATGCAAATTTACCGCTTAAAATCATTTCTAAAACCGTATCGTCATCTCTAAATCTCTGCTGAAGCGAAGAACTTACCCACCCGATTTCTTTTCTGAGCTCAGACAGATTTGTTTCTCCAAATTTCCTTGAAAGAACTTCTACTTGGCCTTTTGTAGGCCAGATATATCCGTTGATTATATTTAAAAGCGTCGTTTTTCCGGAACCATTTAACCCAAGCAAACACCAATGTTCCCCTTTTTCCACTAACCACGACACGTTTTTTAAAATTTCTTTTTCTGCTCGTTTTACCGAAACGTTCTTAATTTTGATCATGCTAACACCCCTATACTCTCATTTTTCATTATATATACTATAAAAGAATAATGATTTGTCCCATTTGTTAACTTGCTTTTCGTTTTTCATGCCAATTCTTTCAGCCACTTTAATCGATGGGTAATTGGCCGGATCAATTAATGATATAATCTTCTGAAATTTCAGCGTATTAAGTCCGTAATGCAGGCAAGCTTTTGCTGCTTCACTCGCATAGCCTTTTCCCCAGCAGCTGCGTAAAAATAAATAGCCAAGCTCTGGATCTACCTTTCCGTCTACTTTTTGAAGAACCATGCCGCACTGCCCTAGAAACTCTCCATTCTGTTTAGCCTCAGCGACCCACATGCTAATGCCATATGTTTGATAATGCTGCTTCATCCATTGAATCCAGCGATATGTGTCTTGTTCATTTTTAGTAGAAGAATAATACTTCATGGTTTCAGCATCTTCAAATATTTTCATTAAATTGCCTGCATCGCTTTCGGCCATAGCTCGCAGCGTCATTCGCTCTGTCTCAATAATCGTATGAATCCTCTCCTTTCTTCCATTCTATAGCGTAATATCTTTATTATCCGCTACTATTTTCTTTTCGTAAAGTTTTCCTTTTTTCATTTAAATGAAACAGAAAAAAGGCACCAAAAAAGGCTGCTACACACAGCCTTTAATCTGGATCACACGTTTTCCCGTACCGTAATACGTTATATATAGCACGTCCATCACTTGCAGATGTTTCTGTATATTGAATTGGCAACAGTGAAAAAATAACATAATAGACTGAAAAATAAACAAATTGATAGCAAAATATATCTTCAGGCAGAATATTAGCCATAATTAATCCATTTATTATAAAAATAGTAAGTAAATTAAACAGTACACCACCCGCATACACCACTGCATGGGAAAAGCGACTATCGTTCTTAAGATTTTCATATTTACAAAACGAGTCTAGAAAATAGACTGACTTAATTTTAAACTTCCCCATTTTAAGAATGGTTTTCCCCCGCCCAATAGTAAAATCGACCTTCCCTCCGAAAATAATTGCCATGACGGAATGCCCCAGCTGATGAACAAATGATACAAGTGGCAATACAAGACAGAATGACCACACAAACTTTGGAAGATCATTTAACCCAAACACGTTTATCCCTCCTTTTTGTTTCTTCTCTCTACTTTTCCTCCCCGTTTTCACTTAAAACTACATTTAATTTCTTTTTTAAAACTCATACGGAATAACTAGCATGCACTTCATGTCTTATGACCTAGATAAACCCTGTTGTATGTAACTTATGAAAAATACATTTTCCGAAAAACAGTTGGGGTCACGTTTTCTTGTTCTTTAAAGCGCTTGATAAAATAGCTAGGATGTTCATACCCTACTTGTCTTGCTATATCTTGTACAGAGATTTGGCTGTTTTTAAGCAGCAGTTTCTTTGCTTTTTGAATTCGGACGCGCGTTACGTATTCAAATGGACGGATACCAAGAGATTGTTGAAAAAGCAAGCACGTATACTGCTCCGTTACGTTGAGCTGCTGCGCCAGTACTTCTAGCGTTAACGGCTGATGATAATATTCCTCGATATAACGAAGGGCTGGGTTTAGCTGAGTAATTTGCTGCAGGCGACTTTTGCTTTCTATATATACGCTGTCTTGGCGAAGTTTCAAAATGACGCTATATAGTAGTTCAGAGCACTGCATGGTGCTAGAGGTATGATTTTCTTCTAATCGATTCATTAGCTCTTGTAGCATCCTATAAAGACTTTCAGCATGTGTAAGGACGATTTTTCCCGAATTAATAAATTGAAGAGAAAGCATGATATCATCAATCACACTTCCGTTAAAAGAAACCCAGCATACTTGCCATTCGCTCGTAACGGGATAGTATTCGTGCGGAACGTGCGGCGTCAGAAACATTCCTTCATTTTCTTTTATAATATAAACCTCGTCATTTACACGAAGCTCGCCTCTTCCTTTTATACATTGAATCCATTGATAATCAGGAAACTCTCCCTGACGTTTAATATACGTTTGATGTCGCCAGCTTCCAGCGCTTGTAACATAAAATGGCAGTTTCATATCTTCATCTGAAAGAGCCGGAAAGTACATACGGTCCACATTACTTCCTCCTTTTTATGTGAATATAGTTATATTATCATGAAAATAATTAGATTGATAAGGTTTTCAGAAAACGTTATCATTTTCATATAAACTAATAACCTAGTAATCTAGAAATGAGGGATCGACATGTTAAAAACCGGCAAGAAATTTAATTATACAGCACCTGCAAACGGATACCCTGAATGGAATAACAACCCTGAGATTTTTCAATTGAACCGTTCAAAAGCACACGCTTTACTCATGCCTTATCAAACGGTCGAAGAGGCCTTAAAAAATGATAGAAAATCTTCTGTTTACTATCAAAGCTTAAATGGCAGCTGGTACTTTCATTTTGCTGAAAATGCAGATGGCCGCGTTAAAAACTTTTTCGCTCCTGAATTTTCATATAAGAAATGGGACTCTATTTCAGTTCCTTCACACTGGCAGCTGCAAGGATATGACTATCCTCAATATACAAACGTGACATACCCTTGGGTTGAAAATGAAGAGCTCGAACCTCCTTTTGCACCGACTAAATATAACCCTGTCGGTCAGTACGTCCGTACTTTTACACCTAAATCAGAATGGAAAGATCAGCCCGTGTACGTCAGCTTCCAAGGCGTTGAATCTGCTTTTTACGTATGGGTTAACGGTGAGTTTGTTGGATACAGCGAAGACAGCTTTACTCCAGCTGAATTTGATATAACTTCTTACCTTCACGATGGTGAAAATACTATAGCAGTAGAAGTATATCGCTGGAGTGATGCAAGCTGGCTTGAAGACCAAGATTTTTGGCGAATGAGCGGCATCTTCCGAGATGTGTATCTCTATTCTACTCCGCCGGTCCACATCTATGACTTTAGCGTTCGTTCGTCGCTTGATAACAACTACCGAGATGGTGAACTTATCGTTTCAGCTGATATTTTAAATTACTTTCAGCACGATACTCAAGATCTAACATTTGAAATCATGCTGTATGACGCGAATGGCCAAAAAGTACTACAAGCTCCGCTGCAAACAAATTTAAGTGTAAGCGATCAACGTACAGTCTCCTTGCGTACACACATTAAAAGCCCTGCAAAATGGAGCGCAGAAAGTCCTAATTTGTATACGCTTGTACTCAGCTTAAAGAATTCTGCTGGTTCTATTATTGAAACAGAAAGCTGTAAAGTCGGCTTCCGTACGTTTGAACTAAAGAACGGTCTTATGACAATCAACGGCAAGCGTATTGTACTTCGAGGAGTGAATCGCCACGAATTTGATTCAGTAAAAGGCCGGGCAGGCATCACGCGCGAAGATATGCTTCACGACATTTTGCTGATGAAACAGCATAATATTAACGCGGTGCGTACATCCCATTATCCTAACGATTCAGTATGGTATGAACTATGTAATGAATACGGACTGTACGTGATTGATGAAACCAATTTAGAAACGCACGGAACGTGGACTTATTTACAAGAAGGTGAACAAAAAGCCGTTCCAGGAAGCAAGCCAGAATGGAAAGAAAACGTACTAGATCGCTGTCGTTCGATGTACGAACGTGACAAAAACCACCCTTCTATTATTATTTGGTCGCTTGGCAATGAATCATTTGGCGGAGAAAACTTTCAGCATATGTATACCTTTTTTAAAGAAAAAGATTCCACGAGACTCGTTCATTACGAAGGAATTTTCCATCATCGCGACTATGATGCTTCAGATATAGAAAGCACGATGTACGTTAAGCCAGCAGATGTAGAGCGCTATGCACTAATGAATCCGAAAAAACCTTACATTTTGTGCGAATACAGCCATGCAATGGGTAATTCTTGCGGAAATCTGTACAAATACTGGGAGCTGTTTGATCAATATCCAATCTTGCAAGGCGGTTTTATATGGGACTGGAAAGATCAAGCTCTTCAAACAACAGCAGAAGACGGTACTTCTTACTTAGCTTACGGCGGAGATTTTGGCGATACGCCTAACGACGGCAACTTCTGCGGAAACGGCTTAATCTTTGCTGATGGGACAGCTAGCCCGAAAATTGCAGAAGTAAAAAAATGCTATCAGCCCGTAAAGTGGACAGCAGTCGACGCAGCAAAAGGAAAATTTGCCGTTCAAAACAAACACCTGTTTACAAACTTGAACGCCTATGATTTTGTTTGGACTGTTGAAAAAAACGGTGAACTACTTGAAAAACATGCGTCTCTTTTAAATGTAGCTCCTGATAGTACAGACGAACTGACGCTTTCTTATCCTCTTTATGAGCAAGAAAATGAAACTGATGAATTTGTTTTAACTCTTTCTCTCAGATTGTCCAAAGATACAGCTTGGGCTTCAGCTGGATATGAAGTGGCGTACGAACAGTTTGTACTGCCTGCTAAAACCGCTGTACCTTCAGTTAAAGCTGTTTATCCTGCTTTAACCGTTGAACAAAATGAACAAACGCTTACGGTTACTGGAACTAACTTCACGGCTATTTTTGATAAGCGAAAAGGACAGTTTATTTCTTACAACTATGAGCGCACCGAGCTGCTTGCGTCAGGTTTCCGTCCGAATTTTTGGCGTGCAGTAACCGATAATGACCTCGGAAATAAACTGCATGAAAGATGTCAAACGTGGCGTCAAGCAAGCTTAGAGCAGCACGTGAAAAAAGTAACCGTTCAGCCGCAAATTGACTTTGTTATCATTTCGGTTGAACTAGCTTTAGATAACTCTCTTGCTTCTTGCTATGTAACGTATACGCTATATAACGATGGTGAAATGAAAATTGAACAATCCTTAGCATCTTCTGAGACAATGCCTGAAATTCCTGAAATCGGCATGCTGTTTACGATGAATGCGACTTTTGATTCTTTAACGTGGTACGGAAGAGGACCTCATGAAAATTATTGGGACCGTAAAACTGGCGCTAAGCTTGGCCTTCATAAAGGCAGTGTAAAGAAGCAAGTCACACCGTATTTACGCCCTCAAGAATGCGGAAATAAAACGGACGTTCGATGGGCCACTATTACAGACGATCAAGGGCGCGGTTTTTTACTAAAAGGTTTGCCAACAGTCGAGCTGAATGCTTTACCTTACTCACCTTTTGAACTGGAGGCTTACGATCATTTTTACAAATTGCCGTCAAGCGATTCAGTAACCGTACGGGTTAACTACAAGCAAATGGGCGTTGGCGGAGACGACAGCTGGGGAGCTAAAACACACCCTGATTACACACTATATGCTAACCGCTCGTATACAAACACGTTTACGCTAAAACCTCTATAAAAATAAAAAGGACTTTCATTTGAAAGTCCTTTTTACTTATGATGTTACCTCTGGCTTCCGCTGAGAAAGTAAAAATACCGTAGCGATAATAAGAATCGTACCTAACCATTCCGTCCATCCAAACGTCACATGAAGCCATAGAACAGAGAGTGCCGCTGCTGATAAAGGCTCTGCTGAAGCAAGAACAATGGCTTCAGAAGCGCTAATATGCTTCAAACTTTCCAAATAGCAATAAAATGCAATGAGCGTTCCGAAGATGATTACAAATAACACCGCACACAGCGACAATAGCGACCACTCACCGGCTATATGCCACGGCGGGTGAATAAATGAAAAACTTACGCCGCCTATCACCATTCCCCAGCCTACTACTTCAATTGAGCTCCATTTCGCAAGAAGACGTTTAGGCTGAAGCGTATAAAAAGCAGACGTCACAGCTGCCCCAATCCCCCAAAACAACGCCCATCCTGTAATAGACAGCTCGTTAAAATTTCCGCTTGTTGCAAGAAAAAATGTTCCCGTTATGACAAGCGCAACAGAAATCATTTCTACTTTCACCGGCCATTTTCTTGCTTGCACGGCTAAATAGCCAATAATAAATATTGGCGACGTATATTGAAGCACTGTAGCTGTAGCAGCGTTTCCTGCTTCAATAGCTGCAAAATATGTATACTGCACGCCGAGCATACCGATTACACCAAATAAAAGCAGCGAAGTCCTCTCTTCTTTTGTTTTCCAAATTGTAAAAATATTGCGCTGCTTAGAGGCTATTGCCAAAAGCAGTAACCCGGATACTAACATACGAACGACGACCAGCCACTCTGCGTTAAAACTCTTATGCTGAAATAAATATTGAGCCACCGTGCCAGATACTCCCCACATTGTGGCACCAATGATTACAAGCAGCAGCCCCCATGCTCTTCTAGATGACGTTTGAACTCCTTCCACTTACCATTCCTTCTCTCTTTTTCATATATATTTAACTTACCTCGCTCCTCTTTAACGGTCAATAGCAAAAAAAGTCGAAGCAATATGCTTCGACTTTTTTAAATGCTTTTATGAAGTAATTTCTTCAGTAAAGGAAATAGCACATCGGGAAGTTCTTCGATGTTTGGTACTAGAATACTATATTTCCCGTACATATTTTGAATGGTTTTCTTTTGTCCTTCATCAATTTCCCCGTTGGATAAAAAGACGTTGATGACTTCAATTCCGTGCTTGCGTGCTTCTAATACCGCTTCGTGCGTATCTACAATACCATTTTGTTCATATCCCATAGCGGCTGGTTCACCGTCTGAAAACACAAGTAAAAACTTCTGCTGTTCAAAACGCTGAAGCAAGCGGCGTGTCATATGGCGAATGGCAAATCCATCACGGTTGTCTTCTTCAGGCTCAAGCTGCATAATTTCAGGACCGCTTTTACGCTTTAACGATGCTTGAAAGTCCATAACCGTCTGCAGGTAGTTAGGCTGGCTCGTTTCGGTGGCATCATTTGTATCTTCCCAAAACCCTACAATTTGATGAGGCACCATAACGGATTTTAATGCTTCATGAAATAGCGTAATTCCAAGCTTCGTTTCATCCATTTTATCGTACATCGACGCAGAACAGTCAACTAAAAGAGAAAAGACGGCATCAATTTGCGCAGAATTTTCGTCTTTTTTATAAAACAGACGAGGATTGTCATCTGTCCATAGTTTTAGAAGCTTTTTATTTAATCGGCCAAAGTGCAGCTCGCTTCTAGGCAGCGTTTTTTTGTGTTCAAGCGTTTTTTCAATCATTTGCTTTAATTTCTTTTGATACGATGCAATGATTTTTTTATTCTCGTCATACTGAACAACGTGATCATCGTTCGGAAGTTTAGAATCTACAAAAACAGCATAGGCATGCTTATTTTCTTTGCCATACTCATAATCCGCTTCTCCGTCTTTTTCTGGGTGCGTTTGCTCCATGGCTTCCATTTGAGAATAATCGTTGCGCGATGTCTTTTGAGAAGACCCTTGCACCATGCCCATTGCTTGATCTCCATCGTCGCCTTCACGAACACCATCGCCTAGCATGTCTGTTTTTGAGCCTTGATCCATATCAAACTGTAGAAAACTTTGCGTCGCTTCGCTTGTCTCTCGATGCCACATTTCCATTTTCTCTTCGTGAATGTCTTCATCTCCGTCTTTTTCATGCTCTAAAATATCATCGTTCACTAATGAATCTTTGCGTTTTAAATCTTCAAATGTTAACCCTTTTTCTAACTGATCATACTGAAGTTCAGCCAAGAAGAAATAAGTATTAAGCATATCTTTTTCAATAATATCATCAAAAACATCTACGAGTTCAAGGCAGATGCGCGATACGTCTTTTGTTGTTTTCGCTTCATATACATTTGTTAGCTGTCTGCGAATAAAAGGCATCGCTAAGTTAATCGATTCACTCATTGAAGGAATTTCTTCAAACGGATTTTCAGCCGTCAATAGCAAGTAGATGCCGTTAAAAAGTGCATCCGTGTACACGCTTTTTGTTAGATTTGCGCTCATTTGTGTAGCAAAATATTTTCTATAGAGCTGTCTTCTGACGGCGAAGGCTTTTTTCGTTCCAGGACGTCCGCGTTTGCATACTTCTTCTAAACGAATATCTTCAAACAGCATAAACAGCTGCTTAGCTAAGCTAGGTACCGAGGTTTTATTTATTTTCTTTAAATATGCATTAATTTCTTTGAAGTTTGAATGCCTATAGCTTCCAATACTTCTTAAAAACACATCACTTTTTAAGCCATACACTTTGTCTTCTTCTGGACGGTTATCCCAAAAGTGACTGAGATAAATAATGCCGTGTACAGGATCATAATAAGAAGAAACGCGATACTCTACTTCAATTTCATCATTTTTTGTTAATGTTTTCGTTAAATCTGCCAGCTCCATATAGAGAAAGGAATCTACATTTTTGTCGTTAAATTTAATAAATCGCATAGCGCCACTCCTTACTCAAATAATGTTTCAGCAATATTTTGAATGGCGGCTTTTTCCCTTTCATCTTCTAGCTTTTCAATAATACCGCGTTTAATCGCGCGAAGAGGCGGCATATAAAGAGCTAAATCACACGTATCGATAAGCGCACGAATAGACGCAGCTTCTTCTGATACATGGCCGCTTTGAACTTGAGTAATTAAATCTGCAGAGAGCGTGACAAATTTATCAATTAATTTTTCGTCTTTTAACTGAGACTGAGACATTAGAACTTGCTTTAAGCTGCTCCCTTGAATATATGGCACTTCAATGACAACAAAACGATTTTTTAACGCTTCGTTTAATGGGACAGTACCAACATACCCCTCATTAATAGCCGCTACTACGCCGAATGTTTGCTGACCGCGCACCACATCTCCAGTGAATGGGTTTGTAATCATTTTCCGGTAGTCAAGTACCCCATTTAAAATAGGAAGCGTTTCAGGTTTCGCCATGTTAATTTCATCAATATATAATAAATGGCCTTTTTTCATTGCCTGAATAACAGGTCCTTCTACAAACTCGATACCTGTTTTCCCTTCTTGTTCAGAAATTGTTTTAAAGCCAAGCAGCGCTTCTGCATCTAAATCAACCGAGCAGTTAACGCTATGCATCGGCTGAGAAAATAAATGGGACAGCGTTTCGGCAAGCTTTGTTTTACCTGAGCCTGTTGGCCCTTTTAAAAGTACGTTTTTCCCTAGTGACAAGGCAATAATGGCATCTTCTAAAATATCTGCTTCTTCTGCTGTATAGCCGCCTTTTCCGATTAATAGCTGATCAGCATCGGACAAGTTTTCATATTTACGATTCGCTAAAAGCGAAAGAACCTCTTTTGGTAATGATAATTGTGATAATTGAATTGACATAACAAAAAATCCTTTCTTTCTGCATACTTTCTATAGTTTACTAAAAAACATTCTTCTTCTCAAAGAATTGCTTTACCTATGCGTTTCTCTAAGGTTTCCGATAGAAAAATTGCCGTCTTTAGACATATATTCAGTAAAAAAAAGTAGGTTATTCACCTACTTTTTTACGATTTTATAGTTTTTATGATTAACGACTGTTTTCATGGATTCGCCCGTTTCAGCATCTTTCCCAAAATCTACGATAACCGAATTGTCTCGCACTACCATAACAATTCCTTTAAATCCTTTATAGTCGCCTTTTTTAGGCTGAATCGTATCGCCAACTTTAGCTGCTTTGACTTTAGGTGCTTGTTCTTCTGTACCTTGTGTATTTTCTACGTCCATCATGACCCCACCTTTTCCAATTTACCGTGTTTTTTATAAGTGAAAACACAATTTAATTTACTTTTTGTTGAAAATACTTAGTTTATTTTCCCACAAACATCCATGGTTAAACACCATGTGTTTGTCCTTTTTCATTTTGCAAACAAACGCTGTATTTTTTACTATGTATGTAGCTGTTTTTTGTAAGAGCACATCCTTGTTCTATCATAACATTTTCTGTTTCCTTCGAACACCAATTACCCTTTAGTTTTTTAAAAAAATGACAAATTACACGGAATTATGTCGAATTTCATATGATTTTCTTTTTAGTATGATAAGCTATATATCGTATTTTAAGCATCTTTTATCTATTACATACGATTTTTGATAAAAAAACCGAAACTTTTATCCACAAATTGCGTTGATTAAATGAAAGGGGGAGAAAATGGCACAACAGCATAACTTTGAACACATTTATAAACAGCACATGCATGATTTGCTGCGCTATCTTCTCTCTCTTACTCGCAGAAAAGAATCAGCGGAAGATTTAATGCAGGAGACCTTTTACCGGGCACTTTTACACTTAGAAACGTATAAAGGCGAGGAAGTGAAGCCTTGGCTGTTCAAAATTGCTTATCACGCCTTTATTGACTGGTATCGAAAAGAAAAAAAACGCCCTGCTGTCGAAATAGAAGAATGGCACTTTACTCCTCAGCCAAGTGCTGAAGAACAAGTGATGATTCAAAGTGAAATCGACGGCTGGCTTTCTGATGTATCTGCTTTGCCTCCGGCTAAGCAGAATATTGTACTGTTACGAGATTATCATGGCTTCACATATGAAGAGATTGCAGAAATGACTGGCTTTACTCTGTCAAAAGTGAAAATGGACTTGTATCGTAGTCGTCAACAATTGAAAAAAAGAAAGGAAGAGGACGGATGAGCTGTCAAGATATGAAGCATCAATGGGAAAAATATAAAAACGGCACTTTGACAGACAAAGAAGCAGAAGCACTTGAACAACATACGGAAAATTGTGAAGCATGCTCAGCTCATTTGGAGCACTTGCTAACCGAAGATGAACCGTTACCGCCAACTTCATCAGCTACTTCACTAAGTGACGATACGATGTTGGATAATAAAAAAGTCAAAAAGTCCATTTATATCGCCAAATGGAAGCAGCGCCTTTCAAATGTGACAACTGTCATTGGCTCTGTCGTTCTGCTATGGATAATCGGCAGCTTTTTATCTATTGTATATTATCATCAATCAAAAACCGAATACATAAACAGCGTGAATCAAGCGGCTATCGAATCTGCTTTTCCGAACGTTCATATACGTGAAACCACTTCTGATACACAGTCCTTTTTCCGAATGCAGTCGCAAATGGAAGCTTATAAGCAAATTGGACGTGAAGAGCAGGCCATTGGGACGTTTACATTTCATCAGCTGTTTGATAAAACGAGCGGTGTAGAAAAAGAATTTTCCGGAGGCAAATACGATCTTAACCTTTCTTTTGTCTATCCTGATCCAAAAAAATTAAAGCTACATGCAAAAGAGTATAAGGAATGGACGAGCGAAACATGGAATGCATTAGAAAACCTACCAAAAGGGACGGTAAGCGAAGTGGCTATTTCTTTTGATAATACGTACTCACTAAAAGAAGTTCAGCAAAAAATGAATGCCATCGACAGCCGTGATTTTTCTACCTCTTGGTACGCGCTTAATACAGGGAACGAACAAAAAACAAGCACAAAAGATGAGCCATTAATTGACTTAACATCAACATTTGGCTTTCCAGAGTTTTTAGACTTGCCTTACGAGCACAAAGGAAATCAAACGCACTCTACTAGCAAGTCGAACATTTTAAATATGATGAAACTATTAGCCGATAATGAAGAAACGGTCCAAAAAGTTCGTCAGCTAGACCATTCCGATTTGTTGCTAAAGCAGCGATATTCTTATGTAAAGAAACATGGAGTCGGTGTGTACGGCGTTGTGATTACAGGACCTACCAAAAAGCTTCTGAAATTAAAAAATGATCCGTCGATCACCTACGCGTCACTTGGAGATGTAGAGCTATGGAATTGGTTCAACCGCCCTTCATCCGGCACGTTAATGAATCAGTAACAAGCACTTGAAAACAAGTGCTTGTTTTTATTTCTTCGTTAATTCTTCAAACCTTTTTACCGCTTCGCTTTTATCAAATGAACTAAACCATCGATAGTCTTGGTCATCTAAAATGCGGTAGTGCTGACTAATCATATTTTGCTGCAGACGAAAAGAGCCTTCTTTTTGAATTTCTTTCCACCATACTCTTCCTCCGAGCGTTTTATCTTTTGGAGAAGATATGCCGTCATGAGCAATGATTTCTACTACTTCTAAAGGAACGTCTCCTAAAACCGATTGAAGGATTTCACTGTCACCAAACAAACTGCATACTGCAACAGTGGTCGTCCACCCTGCTTCCGTGCGCCCTTTTTCAATTTGAACCAATGTTTTTTTGGAAATACCAATGACTTCAGCCATTCTGTCTTGTGAATAGTTTCTTTCTAAACGAATCAATCGTATTTTATCCGATACTGATTTAATCACTTCTTGTTTATTCATTTTCACAGCCCTTTCTTTCTATACACGCACATGTCTTTAGTGTAATATTACACCTAATTAAAGAAGAGTTTCAAGCGTTTCCCTTTATCACAAAGCGGGGAAATATACTGAAATGGTTTTTGTATACTAAAACAATTAAAAGGAGTTGAGAATATGTATATCATTGTATGGGCTATGCTTGTACTATACGCCTTGCTGCTAGCTCCGGGAGCAAGCGCCGCTGATGATTTGCTGTTTAAAAAACTTATCACAGGAAATTTTCAACAGGTAGATCCGCTCGTGGTTATGGTATTCTCTTTTTTAGGACTTTTCCCAATATTGTTTATGGTAATGATCTGTAAAAAAGATACGTACAAACTGCCTGGATGGCCATTTTCTCTTCTATCATTTGGGCTTGGAGCTTTTTCTCTTTTGTTCTATTATCATTGGAGAGGACAAAAAGTTCGAACACGTTCGCGTATTCCTTCACGTTTCATTGCTATCATTTCTTCTCGTCTATGGATTGGACTATGCTTAGCACTCACGATTGCAGGTTACGTATACGGACTATCCATAGGTTCAATAAAAGCTTATGGAGATGCTTTTATGCAGTCACAGCTTGTTAGCGTGATGACCGCTGATTTTTTTGTTTTAACGTGGCTTTCTTACTCCGTTATGACAAAAGAAAGGATAGCATCCCGACCTTCCCTTCTCTTATGTTTCATTCCAGTTGCGGGTTCTTTTCTTATTTTGTTACTGCATAACCGCCAAGATATTAGAGAAGAAAAACTTTAAATAAAAGTCTTGCGTTCCATTCATTATTCCGTTATAATCATTTCTTGTACGATGAAAGTTGATTAATTAGAAAACATTTATATATCGGCATTTTATTTACATTTGTTATACATACCTGCGCTGTGCGTATACTCATGTTGTCTTAAACCTTTGAGTGTTAAAAGGGAGCTCAAAATTTAGCTGCAGATAGCACGCCCTTCTTGGGACGCTAAACCCGGCTATGAGGGCACCCACCTAGTAGATCTGGGTATTTAAGACACTTAGGGTTACGGCAGTGCGGGCTTATTTTTTAGTTAGCTGTAGCTAGCTTTTTTTATTTTTTAATTTATTAGTTTACATAATTATTTTATTGTTAACTTATATTTTTTTTAGACATGTATGTTTTATTTATCTTCGATTGAGGAACATAAAAAGTAATAAAGGAGATGGATAAAATGAATGAACAAAAAATTGCTAAAAAAGTAAATGAAGTATTAGAAGGAAATCGTGTAGGAACATTAGCCACAGTTGTAAACAACAAACCCCACTCTCGCTATATGACATTTTTCAGCGATGAAGATGGTATCGCTCTTTACACACCAACAAATATCAATACACATAAGGCAGAAGAAATCGAAGCCAATCCGAACGTGCACGTACTATTAGGCTACAGCGGCGAAGGATATGGTGATCAATACTTAGAATTATCTGGGACAGCTGTTCTTCGTACTGGTGATCAATTAAAAGGACGTATATGGAACAATCACATGAAAGAATGGTTTGACGGTCCAAATGACCCTGAGTATGTTGTTCTGGAAATTACGCCAAACGAAATTCGCTTTATGAATGAAGGCGAAGAAACTCCTCAAACTGTTCAGCTATAATAAAAAAAGCGCACACTGTGCGCTTTTTTTATTTTCCTACCGCTTCTTTCAATTGAGCTGCTTTTTCTTTTGGAGACGCTGCTAAGCTAATCGCGGTAATAATAGAAACGCCATCTGCACCTGCTTCTACTACTTGTTTGGCATTTTCAGGCGTGATGCCACCGATTCCTACAATTGGAAAGTCAATATTCTGGTTTCGCACTTCTTCAATTAATTTTGTACCTTGCACTGCTTTTGCGTCTTTTTTTGTAGAAGTAGGAAAAACAGGTCCCATTCCTACATAATCCGCCCCGTCTTTTATCGCTTGCTGCAGCTCTTGTATATTATGAACAGAGACGCCCACAATTCCTTTTCCTATTTTTTCTCGAACAATATGAGCTTTTTCATCTTCTTGTCCAATATGAACGCCATCTGCTTGTAAACGGATCGCTAAGTCAAGATCATCATTCACAACAAAAGGAACGTTGTGCTGCTGACAAATTTGCTGAAGTTCCTTCGCCAGCTGATATTTCGCTTCTCCTGTTAGGGCACCTTCGCCTTTTTCACGGAATTGAAACACGGTAACGCCGCCTTGAATTGCTTCTTTCAACACTTCTTTCGGATCTTTTGTACAGTTAGTGCTGCCCATTATAAAATAAACTGGCAGCAGCTTTTTGATTTCTTCGTTTGTCATTTTCCGGCTCCTTTTAACGTTGATGTACTCTTGCATATGATTCAATATCCTGCCCAGATAAAAGATGAAGCTGATTTAACAGCTCAATTTGAAAGCTCCCCGGCCCTTCTTCACCTTTTTTCGCTGCGGCGATTTCACCTGCCACTCCGTAAAAACTTAAAGCAGCAACGCTTGCCTCGACATATTCTTTTTCTACAGCGGCGAAAGCTCCTATAATTGATGTTAGCAGACATCCAGTACCCGTCACTTTCGTAAATAACGGGTGACCGTTGTCTACTGTATACGTTGTGTTTCCATCCGTGATTACATCTTGTTTACCCGTAATAACAATCACTGTACCTAATTTGTTCGCTGCTTTCTCAGCAAGTTCAATGACGTCTCCTTGTCCTTCTAATGAATCAACGCCTTTAATGAGCCATGACTCGCCTACTACATTCGCAACTTCAGCAGCGTTACCACGAATAACTGCAATATTTAATTCTTCTACAAGCTGACGTGCTACTTCTGTACGAAACGGTGTTGCTCCGGCTCCTACAGGATCGAAAATAACCGGCACGCCATTTTCATTTGCTGATTTTCCTGCTATTCTCATCGCTTCTACTTCTTGAGCCGTCAGTGTACCCATATTTAAGACAAGCGCTCCGGCGATTCGTGCCATGTCAGCCACTTCTTCCTTCGCATAAGCCATAACAGGTGAAGCTCCTAGTGCAAGCAGTCCATTTGCAGTAAAATTGGTTACCACGACATTCGTAATATTATGAACAAGTGGACTTGTATCTCTTACTTTTTCTAATTGAGCTGAAATTTTACTAATATCCATATTCTCTCACTCTTTTCATTTAGTTTTAACACTGCAAAAAAAAGACAAAAAAGCACCTTGCATGCGCAAAGTGCTTTGGTATGTACTCACATTCCCTGCGCTGGCATTATCCAACAGGTTCAAATGGTCAACAGGCGCCCCTGTACTCTCAGCCTGCCCCGCGCAAGCTCCCATACTATTCTTGTTACGTTTAAAGTTTACTATTAACCTTTTTTATTTGCAACCATTTCACTGTTTTGCCGATAAAATAAAGCTTCGCTATAGGCTGAGTGGTGTTGTAAATCTTACAGCTTTACTAAAAGCATCATTGAAAGACCTCCAGTAAGCTACTGGAGGTCTTTTATCCCCTAAAAATTCTATCATTTTTTCCTTCTCGTTATTTCTCTTGAATCGCTTGATTTCTCACAGCTGTTTTTCGGTCCTTCCCTGCTCTTAAAGATAAAAGAAAACAAAGCAGCAGTACAAGTGCAGCTGATACGTACGGGTAATTAATGTTTATATCAAAGAGAAAGCCTGCTACAACGGGTCCAATAATATTCCCAAGACTTGTATAAGCAGAATTTAGTCCGGCTACGTACCCTTGGTCGTCTTGTGCCATCATCGACATTTGCGTGCTGATTGCCGGACGTAAAATATCTGTTGCTAAAAAGACGATAAATGTTACAACAATAATAAGCCAGTACGTGTGCACAAATAGCGTAAGTAAAATAAAAAGTCCCGTCATCATCAAGCAAAACGAAATCACTCTTTTTTCACCGAACTTATTTAAAATCCATCCAAAAATCGTAACCTGCACAACAGCCCCTGCAATAGAGCCAAACGTAATAACAAACGCAATATCTTTTGGCGTAAAGCTAAATTTATGATCAACAAATAGTGAAAAAATTGTTTCATAATTGGATAATCCAAACGATGTCACAAAAACGATAATTAAACTTAAAAAATAAGGTTCTTTATAAGAATTCATAAGCTGCAGTAGCAGCCGATCTTCTTTTGGATTCTCATTGTTTGAAACAGCAGGATTTTGTACAGGACGAGACTCTGGCAAAACAAGAAGCGTAATCACTGCAGCCAAGCCTCCTGCTACTGCGGCCATATAAAATGGCACGCGCATGCCGTATTCAGCTAAAAAGCCTCCGATACCGGGCCCAATAATAAATCCTGTTGTAATCGCCGCCGTCACATAGCCCATTCCTTTAGCACGTTCTTTAGCAGACGTCACGTCCGCTGTATAGGCCATAACAGCAGGCATAATGAGCGCGGCCCCGACCCCGCCTAACATTCTCGATACAAATAATAAAAGAGGCGTACTCACTGAACCAAAGAACCATTCAGACAAGGCAAAAACAATCATTCCCGCTACAATAATTTTCTTTCTCCCTAACGAATCTGATAACCGCCCTGCTAAAGGTGAAAACAGAAATTGAGTTAGTGAAAACACCGCTACTAAAAGCCCCATCACGCTTCCGTTGATATGAAGCTCTGTCATATATGTTGGCATAATTGGAATAACGAGACCAATTCCTGTAAAAATAATAAAAATATTTAGCATGAGCAGCAAAATCGCCGCTCGATTTCTTAACAATAATGACATATAAACCTCCTGATTAAAAAATACTGAACGTTCGGTCTATAAAAATACAAAATAATGAGGGATTACTCATTACCTCAATAAGCATCCCCGATTATTTAAGAAGACCTTGGTATGATTCCGTTTAAAAATACATCGATTGCTGAATGGTAAAGCTGCAGGGCATTTTCCGTGTTCGTTTTTCGAGACATGCGGCTCATTCCAACAAACAGCCCTTCTAAAATCACTGCAAGCTGCTCTGCATTTTTATGAGAAAACTCACCTTCATCGATGCCTTTTTGCAAAAGTTCACGGTTAAAATCCACGTGCCGTTTCACCATTTCATCAATTCGCTCTTCGATATCGCTGCCCTTTTCCTCATTGTTAAAAAACTCATCGGCGGCTTTCGTAAGAGGATGATTTAAATCATCTAAAATGATTTGCTCCGCAATTCCAAAAAGCTTATCTCTTGTTGTTTTGTAAAGAGACTCTCTTTCTTTCCAGTTTCGTTCCCACTCGAGATCCCATTCATCTATTAAATAGAGAAAAAGCCCTTCTTTACTTTTAAAGTGATAATAAATATTCCCTTTACTGCTTCCCGTAGCTTCTACAATTTCCTCAATAGATGTAGCTTTATAGCCTTTTTGAGAAAACAATGCTTTAGCGGCATCTGCCACTTTTCTTTTGGTTTGTTCACTTTGAAGCTTTTTTTTATTCAAGCTATTTCCACCGCCCCGCACATTTATTATTTATACTGAACATTCGTTTTGTATTATCTGACACCTATACTACATAGGAAAATCCTTTTTGTCTAGTGAGAAAACCTAGTTTATACCTTTTATATGAATTATGACAAAACAAAAAACAAAGAGGTTGAGACATAGCTAAATCAAGCGCTAGAAGCCACTACATATATGAAAGCTGCGTTCACCATCACCATAAAAAATCCGAACGAGCTGGATTCTTTATCAAGAATTTTGATTCATCGTTCGGATCTTCTTTGACTAAAATACTTTTGTTCCAGCCTCTTTTAATCAATCATTCAATTTCTTTGTCATAAATACACTGTATGGATCTTCTTTATAGGTAGAAAATGGTTCACACTCGTAAAATCCAAAACTGGCGTATAGCTTTCTAGCCGGTTCAAAAGCGGGTGCGGATCCTGTTTCTAAGCTTAAGCGTCGGTACCCTCGTTTTTTTGCTTCATTTATTATGTACTGCAGCAGCTCTTTAGCAATTCCTTTTCGCAAATGAGCCGTGGCCGTTCGCATCGATTTAATTTCTCCGTGATGCTCATCTAGCTCTTTTATAGCCCCGCACCCTGCTAGCTGGCTGTCTTCCCACACGCTCCAAAACGTAATATCACGGTGTTTTAAGCTTTCAATATTTAGAGCATGAATACTTTCAGGAGGTGAATGTAAGTTCATTCCTTGAAGGTGAGAACTTACTAGTTCAATAACTTCATTGTTTGTTAATTGGTCTCTTTTTATTTTAATCATCTTCTCTTCCTTCCTGCTACTAAAGGGTGGTCAACCACAAACCGACTTATGAATAAATTCACTGTCAACCTTTAAAAATCCTTTTATACACTCCCTTCTTTTTCTCAGTTATTAAAACCGACTTTGCCAAGCAGATGTTTCATACATTGTTAAACGGAGGTGAAATTCATTGAAGAAGGTTTTATTTTGTCTTGTCCCTCTTTTGTTTTTATTATCCGCCTGCTTTAGTGATCCTGTTCAAGATGATTTAATCGACTATAACAATCAAGATTTAAAAAAAGCTGCTCAGCTTGAAAAAGAAGCGATTGACGCATACGATTCTGTTACAGGCGCTAACTACACAAGTGACGCGGTGATGTATGATACGATGACGAGTGAAGTCATTCCTACCTATCGTAAATTTGTTGATGAACTGGAAAACATCGATGTAGAAACCGACGATCTTCGAAAGGTTCATGAAGGCTATATAAAGGCTGCAAATACCCAGTATAATGCTTTCATTAAAATTGTCAGCGCTTTAGAAAAGCAGGACCGCAACCTTATTGCTGAGGCAAACGCTATGCTTGATGAAGCACGAAAAGGCATACGCGATTACAATGCAGCTATTAAAAAGCTGGCTAAAGAACATGATGTAAAAATTGAAGAACCAAAAACACAGCGAGAAAACAGCCTATAATTTTGATACAAAAAGAAGGTCTCTAAAAATAGTAAGAGACCTTCTTTCGTATGCCGTTTCAATTTCTACACGTTCGTTCGATAAATGAAGAAGAGTATTAGGAAATATTGCTTAACGATGCATAGTAAGAGGCAATAATTTCTTCATCGGAATGCGGAATTTCGTTTCCTTTTACAAGCTGAGCGCCGTTAATACAGCCGCTTGTAAGTAAAATAATATCATTCGGCTTTCCTAAAGAAAGCGACTTTAATACCCCTTCTGTTCGAGTAGGGGCGCAGTGAATATTACTTGCGCTCGGATTTGAAAAACCTGTCATCACTTGATCTACAATTACGTTCGGATCATGATGACCTGGATGATCAACCGTTACGATAATTTCATCGGCTTTTCCTTCAATGGCACGCGCCATTTTAGGCATTTTATTAAAATCTCGAATGCCGATTCCTGCAATCATGACAATTAGCTGGTTATACTCCATCTTTTTTACTTCTTCTACTAAACGCGTAAGGGCAACAGGCGTATGGGCATAGTCTAAAATCACTTTTTGGTTATTAGGACCTTCTATCACTTGAAAACGCCCTTCTGGACTTTCCAATTGAGGAAGCACACTAATAATATCCTCAATGTGGTATTCAAAGTGAAGAGCTGTACCAATGGCGGCTAGCACGTTAGCAATGTTGTAATCGCCATATACAGGCACTGCTACTTTGTATGACTGTCCTTTATACAGTAAATCAAAGAAAGAGCCCCCTTCTTTGACAGTAATGTTTTTTGCTTGCAGAGTTGCCTCCGCATTATTTAATAAGCTATACGTGACTTTAGGTCCTTCAAATAGCCTGCTTAAGTCTTTACCCATGTCCTGATCATCTATATTAATAACAGCATGTTTTGCCTGCTGAAATAATTTCATCTTGCATTTTTTATAGTGCTCAAACGTTTTATGATACTCTAAGTGCTCTTCTGAAAGATTTGTGTGAATGGCTACATCAAAATAAATATTTTCTACTCGCTGCTGATCAATCGCAATTGAAGATACTTCCATCACCGCCGCTTCATCGCCTTTTGTATACAAATCATAAAAAATTTTATGCAAGTCTACCGATTCAGGTGTTGTAGGCGTACTTTTTTTATAAACTAACTTCTTCTTTGATGACCAAATGCCGGTCGTGCCAATCGATCCTGTCGGCAATTTTAAAAGGGTTAAAAGCGACCTTACGTAAGCTGCCACGGTTGTTTTACCATTTGTACCTGTAACGCCAATTGTCTCAATTTTTTCATCCGTATAATCAAAATACATTTTAGAAAAAGAAGCCATTACTTTGCGAACGTCGTCAACAGCTAAAAACGTACAGTGAGAATACTGAATGCTCAAAAGACGCAGCTCCTCAATGCTTGTCCCAAAGACTGCTACGGCTCCTCTAGCTATAGCTTCTTTAATATATTGATGTCCATCTTCATTTTCACCTTTTATACTAAAAAATACTGATCCGTCGTGAACCTGCTTTGAATGATATGTTAGACGGTTGATCGTTTGAGATGCAGGCCCAAAAATATGTTTAATTGATAAGTTCATTAATGTATCAAAGTGGATGTTCATAGCTATTCCTCACAGTGTATAAATTTTATTTTTAATATGTTCTAAAATCCCTTAAATACTCTTTGAAAGATATTTTTTCTTTATTTCCATTTATAAAGAACTTTCTACAATTCAATCTTTTTATTTTGCTTTCATGTGTAGAACGAAAATAAAGAAAAGACGGATCACTATTTTTTAAAACTAAAAGTATGTAAAATATGGATGAACTGTGTATATCATACTAGAAGCAAAAGCGAAGTATTGTAGTAAAATATTCCCCCTATACGTGCAAAACGAAACCATTCTTTAAAATAAAATAATTTCATAGAGTAAGTTGAATCATGATAAATACTTGAACGTGGGGTAAGAAAGATTACTGTATTAATCAGTGCCTTCCTTTGCAAAATCACAAAGAAAACATCATAATAAAAGATGCGCATAACAGCGTGAATGACTCTGTTTTGAAAGGATGGACTACAGCAAATGACGCGTTCTCTTTTAGCGATTGAACCACTTCCTCTTTTATTTTATCAACAGCCTACACTTGAATTAGCTCAGTCGCTGTTAGGATGTCTTCTTGTTCACGAAACGGCAGAAGGAACTGCATCTGGTTTTATTGTAGAAACTGAGGCTTATAAAGGGCCTTTCGACCGAGCAGCTCATAGCTTTAATAATCGGCGCACAAAAAGAACGGAGGTAATGTTCGGTCCTCCTGGTCATGCCTATACGCATACAATGCATACACATTGTTTACTCAATGTTGTAAGCAACGACATCGATTGTCCAGAAGGCGTCCTCATTCGAGCTATTGAGCCATTTAGTGGAAAAAATTTGATGAAAAATAGACGTCGAGGGATGGAAAATGAAATAAATTGGACAAACGGTCCTGGGAAACTAACAAAAGCACTAGGGGTTTCAATGGATTTGTACGGTCATGATTTAACCAGCCCTCCTCTTTATATTGCTCGTGGCTTCACTCCTTCAGAGATTTCCGCCGGACCTCGCGTTGGCATTGATAATTCTGGTGAAGCGAAGGATTACCCTTGGCGCTTTTGGGTTACCAATCACCCGTTTGTATCGAAATTCAGGTGAACAAAAGGCGAATTGATTTATTAACGAAAATAAAAGAAGCACCTCTTTTTAGAGATGCTTCTTTTTGCTTACGCCCACCACATTTGTGAGGGAGTTTCTTCAATTAATACACTTTGTAAGTTTGTAACCGCGCGTTTAAATCCTTCTTCAATCGACATGATTGGATCTTCATGCTCAATGCTGACTACATAATCGTATCCGTATGTGCGAAGTGCACTCATCATATCAGACCACTCTTTTACATCATGTCCACATCCTACGGATCTAAACGTCCATGCACGCGTTTGGACTTCTCCGTATGGCTGCATATCCGTCAGGCCGTACATGTTAATATTATCCTGGTCCAAGTACGTATCCTTTGCATGGAAATGATGAATGGCATTTTCTTTTGCTAAAATTTTAATAGCTCCTACCGGATCAATTCCTTGCCACCATAAATGACTTGGATCAAGGTTAGCGCCAATCGCTGGACTTGTTTTTTCTCGAAGCTTTAGCAGCGTATACGGAGTATGAACTAAAAATCCACCGTGAAGTTCTAAACCAATTTTTACATTATGCTCCTCCGCTAGTTCTCCAATTTCTTTCCAATAAGGAACAAGCTTATTTTCCCACTGCCAATTCAATACGTCTCCATACTCGTTAGGCCAAGGAGTAACAGGCCAGTTTGGGTACTTCGCTTCTTCGTGATCTCCTGCTGTTCCAGAGAAGCAGTTAACCACTGGAACACCTACTAGTGATGCTAGTTGGATGGTCTTGCGAAGCGTTTCGTCAGATTCTTTTGCAAAACTTGCCTCAGGCGAAATAGGATTGCCGTGGCAGCTAAATGCACTGATTGTAAGTCCGCGGTCTTTTATCTGCTTCATATAGGCTTCTCTTTTTTGTTCATCTTCAAGCAGCTCATCTAACGGACAATGACTGTTTCCCGGATAGCCCCCCGTTCCGATTTCAATAGCATGAAGACCTGCTGCTTTTACTTTATCTAACATCTTTTCAAAAGAAAGATCCGCAAATAAGACCGTGAATACTCCAAGTTTCATTTTAATTTCCCCCTGTGCGATATATTTCGTCAATAATAGCTGAGACTTGAAGCGCTTCTTGTGGCTTTACCACTAATTCAGCATTTCCTTTACACGCTTCAACGAAATTTTTAGCCTGACTTAGGCTGTAATCATCTTCTCCATCTATCCAAGGTGACGTACTGTTCATGAGCATACCGTTTTTAGACGTGTATAGTTCAAACGGAAACACGCTTAAACCGCCCTCTACCCCTGATATGCTTACGTGCTCTTCATCATCTTCGATATTAGCTGCCCAAGAAGTTTCTAAAAGAAGCGACGCTCCATTTTCAAATTTAATATAGGCCGTTACATGATCATCCACGCCGAATGTTTCATGATCAAATGCTCCCCATTGATTTAATTGGTTAGGCGTTTTACTCAGGTCATTATATGTACTTCCCAGTACTTCAGTATGCTTTGGGTTTCCCATCAGCCAAAGCGTTAAATCAAGCAAATGGCAGCCGTAATCAATTAAGCTGCCTCCTCCTTGAAGATCTTTGTTCGTAAATACCCCCCAACCGGGAACCTTTCGGCGACGCATTGCTCTGACACGTGCAACTAATGGGCGCCCTACCTCTGTCATCATTTTTTTCGCAGCCTGTGCTTCTTTCATGAATCGGTAATGATACGCAATCGCTAACTGCTTACCTGATTCTCTAGCAGCAGCAAGCATTTCTTCACCTTGCTCTTTAGACATCGCCATTGGCTTTTCACATAGGACGTGAACGCCTGCTTTTAGCGCTTCTACTGCAAACTCGGCGTGAAATTTATTCGGTGTACAAATACATACAGCATCCACTTCTTTAAACATATCTTTGTAATCAACAAATACGTGAGGGATATTATGCTCATTGGCTACCTCTGTGGCTCTTTCACTGTTAATATCGCTAAGCCCCCAAATCACACATTCATCACCCAGTTGTTTGAATGCCGGGATATGCCTGCTTACAGCAATCCCTCCTGCTCCGATTATGCCAATTCTCACGTTTTTCACCTCTTACACGCGCGTAATTTGTTTCGTTTGACTTGATTTTAAAGCTGCTAAAATAACAGCAAGTGATTTTAATCCTTCTTCACCAGGAACAGGAGATTCTTTATCTTCTGCAACTGCATCTACAAATTGCTCAATGACGTGAGAATTACTTTGTCCGCCTTCATCGTTCGACTGAATTTTTCCTAATTCATAGTTCACCACTTCACCCGTTGCATATTGTGCAACTAATGAATACGTCGGATCGTCCTCCAAACGAAGAATCCCTTTCTCTCCGTAAACAATCGTGGAGTTATCTTCTTTTCCATTGTAAGCCCAGCTTGCCGCAAGCGTCCCGATAATCCCGCTTTCCGTTTTTAATACGCACACAGCATTGTCGTCTACATTTGCAAAGTCTTTTGCATTGCTTTCTACAAATGCACCGACTTCTACAATTTCTTCATTCAATATGTAGCGGAGCATATCGGTTTTATGAACGCCTAAATCCCCCATAGCACCAATAAACGCTTCGTCTTTTTTGAAGAACCAGCTGTCTTTTCCGTCCACGCTCCAACCTTCAGGGCCACCGTGGCCAAAAGCCGTACGGAAACTGTAAATTTTACCGATTTCCCCTTTTTCAATAAGTTCACGAGCTTTTTGATGAGAAGCTACAAAGCGCTGATTATGTCCGATCATTAGTTTTTTACCGTTTGTTTTTGCTGCTTCAATCATTGCTTTCGCTTCTTCTTCTGATGTTGCCATCGGCTTTTCACACAGGACATGAACTCCGCTGTTTAACGCTGCCACCGAAATAGGCGCATGAAGATAATTGGGCGTACATACGCTCACTGCTTCCACTGTACCGCTTGCTAAAAGTTCTTCGTAGTTTGTGTAAGCTTTTACACCGTACTGCTGCGCTACGCTGTTTGCACGTTCTGTGTTTATATCGCAAACTGCTACTAATTCTACTTGTTCATTCATCTTATATTCTGGTAAGTGACGGTGTTGCGCAATGCTTCCGCACCCAATAACGCCAATTTTTACTTTTGCCATCTTTCCTATCCCCTTTGCTTAAGCATTATTAATTAGTTTTTAACAGCGATTGATTCAAGCGGTTGCGCATTGCCGTAAACAGGACGTTTTCTCTCTGCTGGCTTCGCCCATTTAATAGCATTCATAATGACACGCTGAATGTCTTTGTTATGGTATGTTGGATATGTTTCATGTCCAGGTCTGAAATAAAATACTTTTCCGTTTCCGCGTTTGTACGCGCAGCCGCTTCTGAAAATTTCTCCGCCTTCAAACCAGCTCGTGAAAATCAGTTCATCAGGTGCTGGAATATCAAAGTGCTCTCCATACATTTCTTCACGCTCAAGCTCGATAAATTCACCAATACCTTCCACAATCGGATGACTCGGTTCTACTACCCACAAGCGCTCTTTTTCATCTGCTTCACGCCATTTTAAGTCGCAGCTTGTGCCCATTAACGTTTTAAAAATTTTAGAAAAGTGACCTGAGTGTAAGACAATAAGCCCCATACCGTCTAGCACGCGCTGCTTTACTTTCTCAACGATCTCATCTTTCACTTCGTCATGTGCTAAATGACCCCACCATACTAAAACATCCGTTTGATTTAATACTTCTTCAGTCAACCCGTGTTCTACTTCGTCTAATGTTGCGGTATGCGTACGAAACCCTCCTTCTTCTAAAAAAGAAGCGATGGCACCGTGAATGCCTTCAGGGTAAATTTCTCTTACAACCGGATTTTTCTGTTCATGACGATTTTCATTCCATACTGTAACATTAATCATTTTCATATCCCCTTTTTTTGTGAATGCTAACTTATATCCCCTTTTTTCATAAATGCTAAACTTTGGTTAACCGGTTAACTTACTGTGATTCACCCGCGCTTAGCAGTCGAATCTCGAATAATAAGTTCAACCGATAACTTCACATGCTGCAGCGTGCTGAAACGGTGTTCAATTGCTTGAATAACAGACGTCGCGGCGACGACTCCTTTGTTAAATACATCTTGACGAATGGTTGTTAGACTTGGAGATGCATAGCTACTAAACGTTATGTCATCGAACCCTACGATTGAGTAGTCCTGCGGAATTTTTTTCCCCTTTTCTTGCAGTGCTTTCATAATTCCAAGCGCCAGCGTATCAGAGGATGCAAAAACCGCCCGAATATCCTTATGATCTTGCAGCAGCTTGTTCCCTAAATTGTAACCGTTATCAAACGAACTTTCGTTCACTTCAAAAACAAACGTCTTTGATGGTGTAATGCCCGCTTCTTTTAATGCTTTCTCGTAGCCTATATACCTCTTTTTATCCACTGGACTATTGACGAGGTGATGCGCAACAAAGGCAATTTCTTTGTGACCCAAATTCACTAAATGTGTTGTAGCTAGATATCCTCCATACTCATCGTCTACAGAAATATGATGATAATCACGTTCGTACCTTTCGTATGTATCTACTAGCACAATCGGATTCGATAACGCTTTCATTTTCTCATACAATCGATGCGGGAAGGCTCCTAAAAACAGAAGACCATCAATATTTCTCGTTCGAATCCATTTTAAGCAATCAGCTGGGCTACTCGCTCCAGATATGACTAGATCATAACCATGCTTGCGGATTACATATTCAATTCCACTAATCATTTCACTGTAATAATGGTTATCTTTAAATATAGTAGAAAGTGAATCATCTGTAAGCGGGAACATAACGCCAATCATATTTGACTTTTGTTTCGAAAGACTAACGGCGGTTAAATTTGGTTCGTAGTTTAATTCTTTTACCGCTGTTAAAATTCGCTCTTTTGTTTCATCGGATACTTTGTTAATTCCGTTTAAGACGTAAGATACTGAAGCTGCAGACACCCCTGCATGCTTTGCTACATCACGAATCGTTATCTTTTCTCCCATAAAATCTCTCCAGTTAAACGGTTAACTATTTACTCGTTCATTATAATTCACTCCTTTATTATCAGTCAACGTATTTTTCAAATTATCTGTTAACTATTATAATTTCTTCCTAGATTGGTATGTTTTAAGCAGTGACAAGATGTATTGACACCTGTTAATCTTTGAAACGTACATATAAAGTTCGGTGCACAGCACGCACCGATCCGTGATAAAAGGGGCGTTCAAAAGGATTTCAGGAGGTACTTACTTTATGTTTAAGAAACTAGCAATTATTGGAGCACTGGCAGTTCCTATGTTCGGCATAAGTCACGGGGCAAATGCCGCTGAAACAACCCATCGCGTAAAAGCCGGAGAGACTCTTTACAAGATTGGCGCTGAATACGGCGTTACGGTTGAACAGTTAAAAGAAGCAAATCACAAATCTACCGACTCTATTAATGCAAATGAAACATTAACAATCCCTAACTCTATTAGCGAAAGTGATAAAGAATTGTTAGCTCGCCTTGTACAAGCGGAAGCAAAAGGCGAACCTTACGCTGGCAAAGTGGCTGTAGCAACAGTTGTCTTAAACCGCGTGGATAGCGATTCTTTCCCAGACTCTATTCATGATGTGATTTATCAAGGTACACAGTTTACACCTGTACAAAACGGTGAAATTAATAAAGCAGCGGATGCTGAAGCAAAAAAAGCTGTAAATGAAGCACTAGCTTTTAGAGGTCAAGGAAAAGGTTCGTTATTCTTCTTTAATCCAGATAAAACAAGCGACCAATGGCTTCGTCAAAAACAGGTTACGACTACAATCGGAAATCACGTTTTTGCAAAATAAACAAAAAAAGCACTCAGATGAGTGCTTTTTTTTAATATGCAACAAGTAAGCTTAATAGAACAGCTATAATAATAATAGGCAATACGTATTTAACTAGAAAGAACCATGCGTTGAATAATTTAGCACCTTTTGTACTTCCTGAAATAAACTCTTCATACACGGCTTCTTTTTTCATTTTAAATGTCACAAAAATCGCAATGGCTAGACTTCCAAGAGGCAGCATTAAGTTGCTCACAAAAAAGTCAGCTACGTCAAATATACTTCTGCCAAAAAGTGAGACATGTTTTAGTACACCAAACGAAAGTGCTGATGGGATACCTACCACAAACACAAGAATCCCTGATAAAGAAGCGTAGCGAGTTCGTTTTGTCTGATCGTCTTTGGTTAAAGCAGCTACGATAATTTCCAGCAGTGAAAAAGCAGACGTAAGCGTAGCAAATAGAAATAAAATTAAAAACAGTGCTAAAAAGACGGTACCAAACGGCATTTTCTCAAATACTGTTGGCAAGACCACAAACAAAAGTCCAGGTCCTTCAGTTGGCTTTAATCCAAACGAAAAAACGGCTGGAAAAATAGCCAAGCCCGCCAGCAGCGAAACAAACAAGTTCAAAATAGCAATAGTGCCAGCTGAACGCGTCAAGCTTACTTTTTTCCCTAAATAAGAGCTATATGTCACCATGCAGGATAATCCCACGCAAAGCGAGAAAAACGACTGACCGAGCGCATAGAGAACAGATGACCCTGTAATGGCTGAAAAATCCGGTTTTAAAAAGAACTTTACTCCGTCCATTGCTCCGTCTAATGTTAAAGAACGCACCACGATAATGATAAAACAGATAAATAACAGCGGCATCATGTATTTATTAGCACGCTCTATTCCTTTTTGTACGCCTTTTGAAATAACAAACACTGTAATTAATAAAAACAGCGCCTGTGCACCTAATACCACATAAGGTTGGCTAATGACGGCATTGAACAACGGGCCGTACTCTTTTCCGCTTAGCATACCGGTTATGCTCATAATCGTATATAAAATCACCCAGCCGCCAACGACGCTGTAAAAGGAAAGCAAAACGACACAGCTGAGTACTCCGAGCCTGCCAATCCATACCCAAGCGGATTTTGGAGCAATTGCCTTATAAGCACTAATCGCTTCTTTTCCCGTATGTCTTCCAATGATAAATTCTGCCAACAGAAGCGGCAATCCAATAAAAATCGTAAATAAAATAAACAACGCAAAAAATGCTCCACCGCCACTGGTTCCCGTTACGTATGGAAACTTCCATATCGCTCCTAGACCAATTGCTGCCCCAGCAGATGCTAAAATAAAACCGAGGCGTGAAGACCACTGATTTCCTTTACTCATATAATGTTACTCTCTCCTCTTCTAAACTCAAAACTCACCTGATTAGTACTGTACCATAAATGCAGAAGAAAATCATTCCCGTTTTACTTTTTTCTATAAAACGATATCTATATAGAATAGAAAAAATGAAGAAGCAGCTGCTTCTTCATTTTAAGGTTGGTATTTCTATTCAAAATTTATTCTCTGTACGATGATTCATCTCCACGGTAGGCTTCTTGAGTTGAAATTTCTTCAATATGCATATGCCCTTCTCTCTCTAAACGAAGGACCGTACGCTCTGCATCTTCATAACTCTCGCACGTCACTTGTTTATATTCCATATCATCTTTATCTGTGTAAGCGACTAAATATGTTTCCATTTTAACTCCTCCTATATAACCTGTATGTAACGTATGTTGCCTTTTTCGTTTATTTCTAAACATATAGGCTCCAAACATAAAGCCTAGCATACTATAATAGCGGAACTTCAATTTAAAAAAGTTGAATTTTTCATTATACACCGATGCAACATGGAGGTTATACTTATGACATTTATTTTATCATTCGTACCAATTGTTGTTCCTTTTGGTATTTTAATTAGCTTAATTGCTTTTACAGCTGCTTTTTTACAATCAAAAGAGCATCATAAAAAGCTCTAGCTTACAAAAGCTAGAGCTTCTTTTTAAAAGCGTCTATAGCGTTTAATCAGTCCCACAATAATGGCAATTGCTAGTAAAACAACCGAAATGATGACAGTAATGACAATTGGCTGATTTCCACTTTGCTTCACTGCAATGGCAATATAAGCCCAAATAAAAACAAGCGGATAAACAGCGTCTCGGTTTTTTAATGTAAACATAATGCCTAGCACAGCTCCTACCAGCAGCATAATAACCGTCCATGCTAACTCGCTCAGGCCAAGCAAGTGCTGTATTCCATTTGCTTCAAATACAACAAACACATTGACAATAGTCGCAACAGAAATCCATCCAATATAAAGCGAAATCGGCAGACGCATAAACCATGTCGTCATCCGAGAATGCTGAATAATGGAATACACAATCATTAATGTGCCTAAAATAAAGAGCATAACTAAAAGGGATAACTTATAGTAATCGTTTTGGAAAATAAAGATCCACGCACTATTTAACAAACAGTTTAGAAAAAACCAAATGCCGATACGTGCATATATTTCCTTTTGATCTTCTCTTGCAAAAAATTGGCGTATAACCCAAATGGTTAATAACAAATAAATAACGCCCCAGATAGCAAAGGCATAGCCCGCTGGTGTAAACAAGGTAGGAACTTGCGCAGAAGCTTCCCCCGTTGTTTTGCCTCCTATTGGAATGGCATTTGCTAAATAATTCACAAGCAGTGTAATAGCCAAGCCTACTGCATTTAATATAGCATACAAACGAAATTTCGCCATTTTGTTCTCTCCTTTCTTCTATTTATATGGGAATGTTTCGGAGACGAAAACGGCTCTTCCCTTCATTAATACCTCTTCTTCCCTAAAAATATGCATTTTTAAACAAAAATGATTAAAAATAGCTTTAAGAAATTTCCTCTTTAAAAAATAAAAACGGTTAGCGCACATTTTCCTATAACTCTTTCTATTTTTCAGAATATATGGTAAGTTAAACATAGATTAATAGGAAGTCCACTAGGGGTGCCCACCGGCTGAGACAAGTTTTCTTGATCCCTTTGAACCTGATCTGGCTCATACCAGCGTAGGAAAGTGGCAATGTTCAGTTTTTTTACTGTCCTTTGCCACTCCGTTTATAAACGGAGTGTTTTTTATTTCCTTTATGTGCTTGTTTGTGACTTCCTCATATTAAAGGAGGATTTTGATGTCATTTTCATCTCAATTAAGACAAGAAGCAAACTATATTTACGAAGCCATTTTTAACCATCCTTTTATTAAAGGAATTGCTGAAGGAAACGTGCCAAAAGAAGCGCTGATTCACTACGTTTCTCAAGACTACGAATACTTAACAGCATTTGTTCGCATTTACGGCGCTGCTTTAACAAAATGCCGCACGCGTACTGAAATGGAAGCCTTTAATGCCGGCATTTCTACGGTATTACATAGTGAAGTACACCCTCACAATAATTTTTGTGAAGTAGCAGGCGTACGTTATGAAGATCTTCACACTGAGACGCTTTCACCGACGGCTAGCCACTACATTAACCATATGACAAGTGTTGCGCACACAGGTAGCTTAGCGGAAATCATTGCAGTGCTTCTTCCATGCCCATGGACGTACGTTGAAATTGGCCAGCGCATTACAGAACAAGTAAATCCATCTCCTTCTCACCCTTTTTATGAATGGATTCAGTTTTATAATAATGAAGAAATGAATGGCACAACACAATGGTTTTGTAACAAGCTTGATGAACTCGCCGAACAAGCGACTGAAGAAGAACGTAACCGTATGAAAGACCACTTCATCAAAAGCTGTGAACTGGAGTATTTATTTTGGGAAATGGCATATACCCAAGAAAAATGGCCGCTTTCTCAGCTTTCACTTTCAAAATAACGAAAAAGCCTCCTGTCAGGAGGCTTTTTTATTTCAGTAATTTTTTGATCATTTTCAAGCTTTGTTTTTCCGAAGGATAGCGGAATGACAAATCAAACTTGGTTGTTTGAGACAGCATGCTTTTAAAATGAGAAAATGTCCGGAAGCTGTCTTTTCCATGATATTGACCCGTGCCGCTCTCTCCTACTCCGCCAAACGGCAAATATGGCGTAGCGATATGCATAAGCGTATCGTTTATACAGCCTCCTCCAAATGAAAGGCGCTCCGTTATGACGTTTTGCACATCTTCACTTTCTGTAAATAAGTAAAGAGCTAACGGCTTAGCTTTTTCTTGAACTTTATGAATGACTTCGTCTAGTGTTTCATATTCAATCATAGGAAGAATAGGCCCAAAGATTTCTTCTTGCATAACATCTGATGTCCAGCTTACTTCACTTAACAACGTAGGTTCTATTGTTAGCGTGTTTTTATTGTACCCGCCTCCAACTATAGCATTTCCGTCTTTTAAAAACTCAACTAGCCGAGTAAAATGGCGCTCACTGACAATACGGCCGTAGCGGTCGCTTTCAAGCGGATTGTTACCGTAAAATTGAGAAATTGCTTTGCGAAGTTTTTCTACAAGCTGCGCTTTTACCTTTTTATGCACAAGCAAATAATCAGGAGCAACGCACGTTTGGCCTGCATTCATCCCTTTCCCAAACATAATTCGCTTCGCTGCAAGATCTAGGTTTGCGTCTTCATGTACAATGCACGGACTTTTTCCGCCTAGCTCAAGCGTGACGGGAATAAGCTGCTTCCCTGCTTCTTGCATAATAATTTTCCCTACATTTACACTTCCCGTAAAGAAAATATAATCAAGGGGCTGTTTTAAAAGCAGACTTGTCGTATCTACAGCCCCTTCAACCACCGTCACAAATGCTGGGTCAAAAGCTTCAGCCAGTAATTCTTGTATAACGCGAGATACGCTAGGCGTTAATTCAGAAGGTTTTATAATTGCCGTGTTTCCAGCCGCAATCGCTCCTACTAAAGGAGACAGTGCTAATTGAAACGGATAGTTCCACGGAGCAATAATTAACGCGACTCCATACGGTTCAGGAACAATTTTCCCTTTAGAGCCCACATGTGTTAAAGCGGTTTTTACTTTTTTAGGCTTCATCCATTTTGCTAGATGTTTAAGCGTAAATCGAATTTCCTCTAGTAAAATCCCAATTTCCGACGTGTAGGCCTCTACTTCAGATTTATTTAAATCTTGTTTTAAAGCATCCATAATTCTCTGCTCGTTTTGTTTGACTGCGTCTCTTAGCTTATTCAGCGCTTGAATACGGCTGTTGATACTCTTTGTCTTTTGCGCATAGAAATACTGCTTTTGTGTAGAGACAATATGTTCAATGACCGTTTCATCTGTGATATAAAATCGCTCGTGGTTCATCACTTTCATCTCCCTATAAACATTCGGCTTCAACTGTAGCAAGCAAGCTTTTTAATAGCTCAACTGCCTCACTTAAAGCTAGTGAATAATATCTCTGCGTCCCTTTTTGCTCAATTTGCACAAGCTTTTGATCGCGTAAAATTTTTAAATGATGAGAAATTGCCGGTCTTGATAGCGTAGACTCATTTGCAATTTCATTTACGGTTAAAGGCTCTTTTTCGGCGAGCAGCAAAATAATATCTTGTCTTGCTGAATCACTTAGCGCCTGAAAAATAGGAATGCTGGCACGAAATAACTCGACTGCTTTTTCACTCATATAGATTCCCCTTTATTTAATTTCTTGTGTTCTTCGGACAACGGATGTAAGCCACTTTCTTGGTACAAAGCGCGGGATGAACGTGGCGAGACGAAACTGCACTCCTGGTACGATAACCGTCTGCCCTTTCATAAATTTTTTATAGCCAACTTTAACAACTGTTTCTACATCCATTGCACCGCTTTGAAAAAGCTTGGAGTTGCTTAGCTGGGCGCGGTCGCTAAAACCAGTTTTAGTTGGACCCGGGCATAGAGCGCTTACCGTTACATTGGTACCTTTTAATTCATTTTCAAGGGCCTCTGTGAAAGACAATACGTACGCTTTTGTTGCATAATACACCGTCATAAGCGGACCCGGCATAAATGCAGCAACGGACGCAATGTTTAAAATTTTACCGTGATTTCGTCTAACCATATCCGGTAAAAATAATTTTGTTAAATGAGTTAATGATCGGATATTTAAGTCAATCATGTTTAACTCGTCGTCTAAAGCTGTTTCAATAAATTTGCCGTATAGTCCAAAACCAGCATTATTCACTAAATAGTCAACGTGCATTTTTTTATTTTTAAGTTCTTCATATAGTGACTGTATCTCTTCTTCTCTTGATAAATCCTTAATAAACGTTATCACGTCAATATTATAAGTAGATTTTAAATTCTCTCCAATCGCTGTTAGTTTATCAGCGCTTCTGGCAACTAAAATTACAGGATGCCCATCCTTTGCGAATTGATAAGCTAACTCTTCACCTATTCCTCCGGACGCACCGGTGATGAGCGCATAATGCTGTGACATAGTGTTCACTCCTTATGTTTATATGTTCAAGAACTTAAACATTTAAACTTATCTTATAGGATTCATTTTTTCCCGTCAACTGTTTTCTATACTCTTCTTTTCTTTTATGTTTTCCTTTTTTGCCATTTGCGTATTTCTGTACATTTTTTTACAAAATATGCGTTTTCTTTACATAGAAGGCTAATGTCGTCTAGTTTTGACAACCTTTGTCACCTAGCAGGAAAACAAGTGAAGATATGGTGAATACAACATACAACAAATAATCCATTACATAGTTGGATGAAAATAGATAAGGGAGGAAATGAAAAATGATGGAGACATATACAATTAAAAAAGTAAGTGATCAATTAGAGGTAGAGAAGAAAACGCTAAAACAATGGGAAAAATTATTGGGCAGCTATTTAACAATTGAACGAGTAGATGGGGCCCGTGTCTATACAGAGGAACAAATTGAATTATTTAATGATATTAAACAGCTGTTTGATGAACAATGTACGTTAGATGAAGTCAAAGAATATGTTCAGCTGCTGATAAAGGAACAAGAAGAGCAGGAACATTTAGTGATGGAATCAGAGGCAGCGGTTTCAAAAGAAGAAGAACCGCCACAGTTGAAAACAACAGCTAAAAAAGAAAACGTCATTGATTTTCAAGAACATTCCAATAAACAAATGAAGCAAGAAAAGAAAAAGGCTGCCGAAAAGCAGGAAAGCATTTCAGAAAACAAGCAAGAGAAGACCTCTCCTATACCTGAAGCACGATTAGCTACTGAAGAAGAAAAGCAGGCTATTTCTGCTTCTATTGAAGAGCCAAAACCAAACGACCTTGTTGTGAATGAAAAAGAACTGCTTCAAGGGGAATTAGTAGAAGCTGTTCGCCGCTATGAAGATGTGTTTGAGGTACTTGATACATTTAAAGCTGATTTGTTAAAAGAAATGCGAGAAGGTATGCGAAATGAAGTTCGCGAAGAAATTGTCGGAGAAGTAAAAAGAGAGCTTGAAAAAAGTGCTACCCAAACTGTAGAAATGGTGGAGTCGGTCGGGGCATACATTTCTGAGTCTTCAGAACGCAGCGCAAGAGATGTAGAAAATATGTCTAAAAAAATTATCCGTTCTAACGAAAAATCGTTTGATGAAGTCACTTCTTTGATTGAAGATTATTCAACAATCGCTGAAGAGAAAACCGAGGATATGCGCCTGTTCATGAAAGATGTCATGGAGAATGCGGATGAATCCTCTAAAGAAATGCAGTATTTATTAGACCGATTCTCAAGCAACTCCACCGTTGCGATGAATCAAGTAAAATTTATGGTTGAAAAATTAAATAATTCTTCAACTAATACGACAGAAGAGCTTCGTGATTTAATTGATTCAATGAATGAGGAACGAGTCTATTATTTAAAAGAAATGGAGAAAGAACGTAAGCTTCATCGTCAAAGCGTAGCTGAACGCGAAGAGATGTTTAGTGATTTTGTCCAAACCTTTAGACAAACCGCGGCTGCTGATATGAAGCGAAAACGGAAGTGGTGGAAGCTGTTTCTCTCCTGAAAACACCGGCCCTATGGTAATGGGGCCGGTGTTTTTAATGGTATGAACAATAGTAGTTTGTATGTAAGAAATGTTAAGGTAACGTATGGCGGTGAGACGTTATACTTTGAAACACATGATAGCCGCTTACCGATACGCCTATAGTTCCCGCTCCTGGAAACACTGTATCTCCGCATAACCACAGTCCTTGTAAGCCAGATCGATGCGAAATACTGTTGAACAAGGTATGATCTAACGTTTGCGGAAAGCCTCCCACTCCGCCGTTTGGGCGAGAAGTGAACCTTTCCCATGCTTTAGGAGCTCCCGAAATTTGATGCTCTGCTTTTTCAATGCTAGGAATAATGGTTTTAATGCCTGCTACCATTTTTTTCTCAAGAACTTGTTTTTGAAGGTCATAGGCTTCTTTATTACTCCACTTGCTAAGATCAATGTGAGTAGACGCTGTAATTGTACGCTTGCCTTCAGGCGCTCGAAAACGATCATCAGGATGAGAGACTGAGATAAATAAATGATTTCCTTCTGTCATTTCCCCTTGTTCGGATTGAAGTACTTGCTGAAACAACTCTACCTTTTGCGGCAGATCTCTTTCATCAATGGCAAAATACATCGAAAACGTTCCCCACTGCGGAAGCTCGCTTTTTTCTTTTGCCCGCTTATGAATATGTTGGTAATCTTCATCATGCAGCAAAGACTTTAAGCTTTGAACAGGGGCGTTGCATACAACGTCTGATGCAGGGTAACGGTTACCTCTATGATCATGCACGATCCACCCGTCATTATCACGCTCTATCTTTACTACTTTCCTTCCTAGAGTCGTTTTTCCTCCGTTGGCTTTAATCGATTTTTGCAGCGCTTCTGCGACTTTGTATAAGCCGCCATTCACATAAAAAGCTCCTTCGTGATAAATATCCAACGCTAAACATCCAATAAGCATTGAACAGTTCTCACTCGTTGTCTGCATGCTGTCTATTAATTGACCATCAACAAAATGAAGAAAGTCCGCTTCGTCTAACAAGCTGTGTTTTTTTAGTAAATAACTAAACGATTGATAAAAATAAGGCAACAGCTTCACAGAACCAAAATTCAACGAACTTACCAGCCTGCTCCACTCACCTACTGTCAGAGGAGGAAGAACCGGCAGAGACTGCATAAGCTTGCGAATTTCTTTTGCCATTCTAAACACATTTTCATAAAAGCTCCTAATATTTTTTGCTTTATGAGGAAATTGTTTTTGAAGATAGGAAATATGCTGATACCGGTCTTGATAATAAATCAGTGTACGATGAGGAAGATGAACTTTCATGATTTTCTCAAGAGAAACCTTTTCAATTTCTAGGCCAAGGTACGTGCCGATTCGCTCATGTATCCCTCCGTGCTCAAATCCCATTCCAAGCGTCGCTCCAACAGGAAACGTATACAAATGGCGCTGAAATTTCCCTGCACAGCCTCCCCATTCTCGAGAAGCTTCTAAAACCGTCACTTCATAGTCATGTTTAGCTAAAAGCGCTCCCGCTGTTAACCCACCTATTCCTCCGCCTATTACGACAACTTGCTTATGCATGTTTTCACCTTCTTTAGTTCTTTCTTCTATTGTGCAAAAAAAAGAAGCTCACCGCAATTTAGAAGCGGCTCGTTACTGAAATAAAAAAGCCGTGAATGATTTCACAGCTTTTTGGCCTATTTTGTAATCACTCCACAAACAATCCGATCTCCTGAGTTTCCTGAAGGATCCGTTGTGTAATCGTCGACTTTATCATGTATCACTAATGCCGATCCATCCATATCCAAAAGAGAATTCGGCTTTCCTTCTTGCAGCGTGACAAGAGAAGCAAAAATTTCTGTATCTACTTTCCCATTTGGAGCAACTTCTAGATTGGGCAAATCACCTGCATGCGGGCCTTTTGTATTTTTAAAGCCGTGTTCACGTTTAAAAGGATTAAAATGGGCACCCGCTGTTTTAAAATCCGGCACCTCACATTTTCCTATTTCATGAATATGAAATCCATGTCTTCCCGGTGAAAGACCTTGAGCAGTTAATTTAATGTGCACGCCGTTCTTTGCTTCTGACAGGGTAGCCTCTCCTACTCTTTTGCCTGACGTATTTGTTAAATCCACTTTAATAGGTTCTACCGATACTTCGCTTGTTTCTTTCGCTTCCTCTGTTTCCAAGTGGTTTTCATGAGCGTTATTTTGCTCTTTTACCATGCTGCATGCTCCCAGCAGTAATAAGATAAAGACTACACATCCGTTCATTATCAACTTTTGCATCCGTGATTCCTCCTTTTTCTTATTTATCACCATCCTTTCACTATTTTCCTTTTTTTAGACATCAAAAATAAGATTGAGACATACGTTCACCTTACCAATGAAAAAATCCAAACGAGTTGGATTCTTAATGAAGAACCTCGATTCATCGTTCGGATTTTCTTTCAACTAAAATACTTTGCTTTAACGTCTTACTTTTGTTTAAAGTTGTATTCTTTTTCCGTTCCGTTTGAAAAACGAACTTCTAATTCAAACGACTGAAAATCTTTTTTTAGACCAAACGCATCGATTACTTCCTTTTTTACATCTTCATCGGGGGTGCGCTGATCAAAATTTAACTTTTTAAATTTTGAAGATAATTTATTAAAAGCTTTGTCTCCGTTCAAGTGCTCATCGTTAATATTATCATCCACTTTGGCTTCTATCTCATCATTTTCGTTTTCATAGTCGGCTTCATAATCATTATTAAGTCCCTTGTAGTCCACTTCTAAATCAAATTTTGAAAAGTTAAAAGACGTGTTTTCACTTTGATTATCATAGCTCATCGGCGTTCCGCCATTCGTCACGCCTTGTTTATTTTGAGCTTCTCTCGCCGGTGCCGCATCATCATTGTGGCAAGCTGAAAGTACGCTCATACCTATAAGGGAAAAGAATATGAAAAAGGGTCTTTTCTTCACTGTATTTCCTCCTTTGACTTCACTCTTCCTTCCCTTTATGTCCACAAATTTAATTTTTATACGCCTTCACTAGAAAACCCCGCTCTCTAAAAAGAAAGCGGGGTTTTTCGTCTTGTTTATTTTACATTCGAATAAGAAATACTGTACATGCTGTTAAAATACGTATTGTAAAGAGCTTGAACAGCACGGTCTAAAGCGTCTGCTTTCACACCAAACATCATGCTTACCTCAGAAGAACCTTGGTTGATCATTTCAAGATTCACTTCAGCACGAGCAAAAGCTTCTGTAGCTTTTGCAGCAATTCCTACTGTGCTATTCATTCCTTCTCCTACTACCATAACCATAGCAAGATCACGTTCAATAAAGATTTCATCTACTTCAAGTTCTTTTTCAATTCGAGCAAATACACGTTTTTCCACATCTGGCGTAAGCTGATGCTCGCGCATGATGACAGAGATATTATCAATTCCTGAAGGGGTATGTTCGTATGAAATACCTTCATCCTCTAAAATTTCAAGCAATCTTCTACCAAAACCAATTTCACGGTTTAATAAGTATTTGCTCACGTGGATGTTGCAAAAACCTTTGTCCCCAGCAATTCCAACCACCGGCGTATCTCCGTGAGGACGCTCAGCTACAATGAATGTCCCCTTTGCTTCCGGATTATTTGTATTCTTTACACAAACAGGAATGCCTAGTTTATAAACCGGCTCTAGCGCTTCATCATGAAAGACAGAAAAACCTCCATAGGATAGTTCACGCATTTCTCTGTATGTTACTTCTTTCATTTCATGAGGCTTTTCCACAAGTCTTGGATCTACACTATAAATAGCATCTACGTCGGTAAAGTTTTCATACAAATCAGCTTTTACTCCCGCTGCTACAATTGAGCCTGTGATATCTGACCCACCGCGCGAGAAAGTAACCATGTTCCCTTCTTCAGAGTAGCCAAAGAATCCTGGAATCACCAAAATGCCTGAACGCTCTCTTAGCTGCGGTAATTTTTCATAAGACAGTGGAAGCACTCTTGCTCTTCCGGGTTCATCAGAAACAAAAATACCTGCTTCTTTTGGATTTACATAATGAGCTTCAAAACCTAAATGGTTTAGATAAGCAGCCATTACCTTTGCGTTATTATCTTCTCCACTTGCTTTTAGACAGTCTAATAAGCGAAATGGATCGTTTTTATGTAAATCAATAAGTGATTGTAAATTCGTAATAATGTCAGTAATAATCGTTTCTGGCATAGACAAGTCCACAACGATTTCACGATAGCGATCAATTACTTGCCCAAACTCATCGACGTAATCTTCTCCAAGCTGTATTTTGGCAGAAAGTGCGATTAGCAAATCTGTCATTTTTGTATCTTCTCCGTATCGCTTACCCGGAGCTGATACAACTACCAGCTTTCTCTCTTTATCAGACGTTACAATATGCGCAACCTGTTTAAATTTCTCTGCGCTTGCAACTGAACTCCCGCCAAACTTCGCAACCTTCATGTTTGAGACACTTCCTTACTTTGTTTTTAATATTCGATTATTGTACCATATTTTATCAAGTAGAAAAGCTTATCTATCTAACTTTTCTAAAAATTAAAGGAATACTAACGTAATTGTACTCTCATAAAGAACAAATGTCTACCACAAAAACACAAAAAAAGACTGATTTTACATCGTGTAAAATCAGTCTTTTTTTGTTATTCTGCTTTTGGCTTTTTTAATACACCTACAAGGACCGCTGTTACAATTGCACCAATTAAAATTGCTAGTGCATATAAAAGAGGATTTCCTTGTACAATTCCGATAACGAATACGCCGCCGTGTGGTGCTGGTAAACCGATGTGGAACATCATTGTTAAAGCACCTGCTACTGCAGCACCGATAACCGATGCGGGAATAACACGGCCTGGGTCAGCTGCTGCGAATGGAATCGCACCTTCTGTAATAAATGAAAGACCCATTACATAACACGTTTTACCTGTTTCACGCTCTTGGCGAGTAAATTTGTTTTTGAACAAAGTTGTCGCAATAGCCATACCTAATGGTGGAACCATACCGCCTGCCATAATCGCTGCGTGTGGTGCATAGTTTCCAGCATCAATCATTGCAATACCAAATGTAAAGGCTGCCTTATTAATAGGACCACCCATATCAATAGCCATCATACCACCTAAGATAATACCCAATAATACTAAGTTACCTGTACCAAATCCACTTAACCAGTGCGTTAATCCTTTGTTAATTGCACTAACTGGTTCATTTACAACATAAAGCATAATCAATCCTGAGATAAAAATCCCAAATAGCGGATAGAGAAGAACTGGCTTAATTCCATCAAGCGCTTGCGGTAAACCGCTGAATAATTTCTTTAATCCCACTACTACATAACCCGCTAAGAAACCAGCGATTAAACCACCTAAGAAACCACCTCCACCAGAAGCTGCTAAAAGACCTGCAACCATACCGGGAGCTAAACCAGGACGATCAGCAATACTCATTGCAATGAACCCTGCTAGTACTGGTACTAGTAAGAAGAATGCATTATCTCCGCCAATTGTTTTTAGCGCCGCTGCAAATGCATTGTACGTTGGATCTTTCGGCTCTGCTGAGTGAATGCCAAACATAAATGAAATGGCAATTAAGATCCCGCCCCCTACAACAAACGGAAGCATTGCGGATACACCGCTCATTAGGTGCTTGTAAAACCCTGTACGCTCTGATCCTTTACTTTCTCCGCCTTCTTTGCTGCCACCGCCGCTGTATACAGGAGCGTCTCCTTTTAACGCGCGGTTAATTAATTCTTCCGGCTTGCGAATTCCTTCAGCTACTGGAACTTGAATGACTTTTTTACCTGCAAAACGTTCCATTTCTACTTGCTTGTCAGCTGCAACGATAATAGCGGTAGCGTTTTCAATTTCTTCCTTCGTCAACGCATTTTTAACACCGCTGGAACCGTTTGTTTCAACTTTGAGCGTGACATTCATGTCTTTCGCTTTTGCTTTTAAGCTGTCCGCTGCCATATATGTGTGGGCAATTCCCGTTGGGCAAGCCGTTACAGCAAGCACTAATTGATCTGAAGCTGTATCTACTTCCTCTTCCGGCGCTTCATTTTCAGTTTCTTTATCATCAATTGCTTTGATGACTTCATCAATTGATGATGCTGTTAGCAACGTTTTTCGGAACGATTCGTCCATTAATAACGTAGACAAACGAGATAGTGTTTCTAAGTGAGCATTATTCGCTCCTTCACTCGCTGCAATCATGAAGAATAGGTGTGCAGGCTGTCCGTCTAATGATTCATAATCAATACCTTCTGTTGAGCGTCCAAATGCAATGGCCGGTGTTTTTACCGAGCTTGTTTTTGCATGTGGAATAGCAATGCCTTCCCCAATTCCCGTTGTGCTTTGAGATTCACGGTTTAAAATTGCTTCTTTATAGCCAGCTCGGTCGCTTAAGCGACCAGCTTCATCTAATTTTCCAACTAACTCATCAATAACATCAGCTTTTGACTTGCTTTTTAAATCAAGAATGATTGTATCTTTTTTTAATAGTTCTGTAATTCTCATTCTCGGTTCCCCCTACTCTACCTTTGTGATTGACACTTGTTCACGAAGCGTCTTTACATCTTCTGCTGTACATAATTCAAGTGAGAATGCTGTGGCACTTCCTGAAGCAACTCCTGTTTGAAAGGCTTCTAATAAATCCCCTTGTTTTACATAAGAAGCAATAAATCCAGCTACAAGTGAATCTCCAGCTCCAACAGAATTTTTTACTGTTCCTTTAGGGACTGTGGCACTGTAGACACCGCTTTCGTTAATAAGAAGTGCTCCATCTCCTGCCATGGATACAACGACGTTTTGCGCTCCTTGTTCCACGAGTTTTTTACCGTATACCAGCGCATCTTCTGCACTGTTTACTTCTACATCAAACAATTCTGCAAGTTCATGATGATTTGGTTTGATAAAAAACGGCTTGTGAGACACGACGTCTAGCAAAGTTTTTCCACTTGCATCTACTACTACTTTTACTCCGTTCGCCGCTGCTAGTTCAGTTAACGTTTCATACACAGAACTTGGAAGCGTTTTCGGTATACTCCCTGCTAATACGAAGATATCGCCTTCAGTCATTTGCTTCACTTGAGTCAATAAAGACTGAAGCGCTTCGTCTGTAATAGCAGGTCCTTGACCGTTAATTTCTGTTTCTTTTTCTGTTTTCAACTTTACGTTAATGCGCGTATCTCCCTCAACTCTTGTAAAAGCTGTTTCGATATTCTCCGCTTTTAAGTAGTCTTCGATATAAGTTCCTGTAAAGCCGGCTACAAAACCGAGGGCCTTATTATCAACACCTAATCGCTTTAAAACGCGAGAGACGTTAATGCCTTTTCCTCCTGGAAACTTGGCTTCATTCGTTGTGCGGTTAAGCCCGCCTTCTTCGAATGCTGAAACATGTACTACGTAATCAACGGATGGGTTCAACGTACATGTATAAATCATGATTTCACAACCTTTATGTCTGTTTTGTTTGCATACTGTATAAGTACATCGCTAGGTACGTCATTTGTTATAATTTTTGCTTCATGTAAATCGGCTATTTTCGCAAAACTTGTTTCAAAAAATTTAGTGGAATCTGATAAAATATAAGATTCTCTAGACAGCTTCATTGCCGTTTGCTTGATCAATGCTTCTTCTGGATCAGGAGTTGTATATCCGTATTGATGATGAATCCCATTCGCTCCCATAAAACATTTATCAAAACGATACTGTTCAAGACTTAAAAGGGCTCCATTGCCAATTAAAGCGCCCGTTTTATGTTTAACCGATCCTCCAATTAAATAGAGGGTGATACCTTGTTCTAGCATCGGGTTTAAATGCATTAAACCATTTGTCACGACAACTACATCTTTTTGCTTTAAAAAAGGAATCATTTCATACGTTGTAGTTCCTGCATCTAAAAAAATACAGTCACCTTCATTTATAATGGAAGCCGCATACTCTGCAATGTTTCGTTTATCTTGAACATTTTTAGCAGATTTTTCGATAACGCTCAGTTCGATTCGTTTACTGCGAATAAGCGAAGCGCCACCGTGAACACGTTTGAGCATTTGCTCTTCTTCTAGTTGACTCAAGTCTCTTCTAATTGTGGATTCCGAAGCGCCTGTAACTTCGATAAACTCTTGCACTTTTACAAGTTCTTTCTCTTTTAAAAGTTTTAAGATTAGTTGATGTCTCTCCGGCGTTAACATGTTCTAGCTCCTTTTTCAAAAAAGCGTTTTCATTTATTTCATGTACTTACTTTATCACGGTTTACATTCAAAATCAATCATAAAAAATCAAAAACATTCATTTTTTTAATTACAAAATAAAGTTTTTTGAACAAACAATTAGATTTGCATTTGGTTTAATAATAGTTAATATAAAAGGAAATATGCTGGTAATTCAAGAATTTGTCTACTTTTCTCATTATATGTAAAGGTTTTCTTGCAACTAATTAACTATGACTGTTTTTGACTATTTCTTGACCGGTTGAATTTTTCTGACTGAATCGAGTATAGCTTGTCCTGACTTCATAAAAGCCTACACACTAAAAAAGTTGTCCACCTTTTTGGACAACTCGAAGTGACCCATCATTTAAATAAAAACAGAAGCATATATAATATGGAAGCAAGGGCAGAAGAAATAGCTAAACTTGAGATAAAACGAACGAGTCTTTTCTTAATGAACTGCGTTAATTCGATTTCTCTTACTTGAGTTTTTTCATTTTGCATACAATAATCCCTTCTTTAATTAAGATTTCCTAGTAGCTAGAAGTTACTACTCGCAGAATATGCTTTTATGTATTGTATGCATGCGTTAAAAAAAAGATACAAAACGAACAAAAAAGCTACTCTTAGCTAGAGTAGCTTTCGTCTTTCCATACATTTGCTTCAATTACTGCATCCGCTCGAATCGAATATGTATAACAAGGGCCTGTGACCATCAGCGTATTCGACTGCAGCGAGACTTTATCAATCGTCACTCGTTCATACCTTTGAATATGTCCTGCTTCATAGACGTGAAGCGTTACTGGATGATGCTCCGAGTAACTGTTCATAATGACATTTTCAATATGCTCAATCTTTTCTTTTTTCAACCCTAAGGACTGCTTATGTGCCTCGGGACTGTACATTTTCTTCATTTTCTCTAAATGCTCGGGCATTACTAGCTTCGCATACTGTTTTAATTCATCTTGATACACGTTCATTCTCCCCCTTGACTCTTGCTTCTATTTTACCGAACGAACATTCTCATTGCAAAACTTTTTAATCAAAATAAAAGCAAACAATTCATTTTTTCATACTCCATAAAAACTGTCAAAAGATTTTATGTTAATAGCAGAAACTGGTTTTTTAAAAAATAATGATATCCCATCTTTAATTCGGTCTCTAGAGTTGGTATAATACACTGTCATGACTGTGTTTTCGGAGTTTTTGATGATTGGAGGTAACGTTCATGATTAATAAAATAAAAGAAATTATCCTCATTATTCTAGGAAGCCTTATTTTTGCACTTACCATTAATTACTTTGCTATTCCAAATGAATTAGCAGAAGGCGGCGTAACCGGTGTAACAATGATTACCTATTATGTATTAGGCTGGTCTCCGGGTATCACAAACTTTATATTAAACGGTTTGCTGGTACTGATCGGATACAAATTGCTTCATAAACGTGTGATTGTTTACACAATTATATGTATTATTTTCACGTCTCTATTCCTACATATAACTGAAGGACTGGGAAATCCTCTTGACGATACGCTACTGGGGGCTATTTTTGCTGGTATTTTTGCTGGTGTAGGACTCGGACTTGTGTTTAGAGGCGGCGGAACTTCCGGAGGCTCTGCAGTTATTGCCCGCTTAGCTAATCAATATTTAGACTGGAATATTAGCAAAACGATGCTGGCAATTGATTTATTAGTTGTAGCAAGCGCTTATTTTGTCATTGGTGGAGAAAAGACGATGTATACGGTTATTTCTCTTTACATCGGAACGAAGGTGCTGGATTATATCATTGAAGGTCTCAACCCTCGCAAAGCAATCACTATTATTTCACACCGTTCAGCTGAAGTAGCCGAACAAGTCAATAAAAAGATGCAGCGCGGCGTTACTGTCTTTTCTGCTCATGGAAGCTATACAAAAGAAGCAAAAGACGTATTGTACGTAGTTGTGAACAAACAAGAACTGCTAGAATTAAAGCGTATTATTCATAAAGTCGACGAACAAGCTTTTGTGGTCGTACACGATGTACGCGACGTCTTTGGAGTAGGTTTTACCATTCCAAAAGCCAGTTGAAAACCCGCTATAAAAAAGCGGGTTTTTTCTATTATATATGTTTGCGCTGAAAATACAGCAAACCTGCTGCTCCAAAAAGCAGAAAGCTGCTTATAACAACCACTAAGAAATTCTGTGTAGTCAGCATCAACCCCCATGATGCTTTTCCGGTTACACCTAACATTCCATACATCGGCTGAGTCCATGGGTACCAGGGGCCAAATCGTTCAGAGTTAGCAACGAATAAATTCGGTAGTGTTAAAATGACGTTGACTGTCAAAGATGCTCCAAAGCTAGAACATGCCATCGACACAGCTAGCATAAACGCAAGAATGGGCAACACCGCAACCCATCCGCCTAGCATATTTCCAGCTATCATCTTTAACGGCACAGCGCTCGGATAGTCTTTTAACATGCTAACTCCTAATAAAACAACAAATACAAGCACTTGAAGAATTCCCATGAAAGCTGCTGCTGTAATCAATTTTGCTCCGTATACCGATGTCCTTGTCACAGGAAGAGATAATAATTGCTTCCACCCTCCCGCTTCGTGTTCATACCGACAGATGAAGGATGTTACTAACCCGCCAATTAACGGATAAAACAGCAATCCGTGAACATTGGCAATCAAGGCATCTGCCATTGCCCATTTCATTCTCCCGCTTGGCATTGCCTGATCACCTACAAAAAGGATAATAGCGATTAGAATAGGACTCACAAAAAGGTACGTCCAGGCTTTTGTTTTAAACAATTTAAACCATTCTATCTTACATAATTGCAAAAACATTTAGGCCACATCCTTTTTGATAAAGTGCAAGGCGCCTGCAGCATATAAGAAAATACCGATAATTACACCTGCTATCATGTACATATTTCGATAGTCAGAAAACGCTAGCATTGGCCATTGCCAGAAAAACCAGCTTGGCAATTCTCTCATACCACTCATCGTCACACTCATCACAATACCTAGTGCAAGAGAGCGGCCTTGATTTTTAAAAAGCATAGATAACCATATTTGAATAGCTACAAATGGAATGGCAGAAAAAAAAGGATAAAAGGTATACACAAAGAGATTTTTCCAAGAAGACGGAAAACCAAATCCTAACCACCATCCTAACCCAATTATACCGATTAATAGAACAGCAGAAGCGATAAGTAGCATAAACATAACTACTACAAATTTTGCTGTATAAACACTCAGTCTGCTCACAGGTAAGCTCAGCAGCTGCTTCCATGAGCTTCTATGATATTCAATATGCGCTACATTTGAAGCAAGAATCGTTCCTCCCAGTAAAAAAGCTATTGGAAGCGTGATGTTTAGTTCATGCAAAAGACCTTCCCACACATTCGGATTTTGCTGAATTAAATATTCATATCGAACGCTATAATCAACTAGCGTTAAGCCAATTACACCCGCTGGACCTAAAAATAGTAAAAACCAGAGCCATTTTCTTTTTAACTTTATACACTCAGCCTGCAGTATTTTTGTGAACATATCTATTCTCCTCGCTCGTCAGCTTTAAAAAGATATCTTCTAATGATTTCGATTTTTCTTCAACTCGGTAGATTGAGACATTTTCTTGCACAAGCTGATAAACAAGATGTGCCACTTGCTCATGATCAATATAATCTAAAAGAAGACTATGTTTGTCGATAGTAGGTACAAACCCGTTTGCTAATAGTATTGTTTTAGCCTTTTCTATCTCTCCCGTTGTAAATGCCACTTGATGCTTAGCTTTTTTGCGAAGCGATTCAATCGATCCATTAAATAGCATCTTTCCTTTTGTAATAATACCTACTTGAGTCGCTAAATGGTCAATTTCATAGAGTAAATGACTTGAAATCAATACGGTAACTCCGTTTTCCCCTGGCATTTCTTTAATTAACGAACGAATTTCTTGAATTCCTGCAGGATCCAGTCCGTTGGTTGGTTCGTCTAAGATTAATAAACGAGGATTTCCGAGGAGTGCAGAAGCAATACCAAGCCGCTGTTTCATCCCAAGAGAAAAGCCTTTGACTGGACGATTTGCTTCTTTTGTTAATTTTACAATATTTAGTACTTCATCCACTCTGTTTTTAGATACACCTAGTATTTTACGAAGTACCTCTAGATTTTCTCTTGCAGTTAAATGCGCATAATAGGAAGGGCTCTCTACAAGTGAACCTATCTTTTTTAAGGCTTGAATATGCTGCCTGTGATTTTTTATTCTTTCTCCGAACAGCTCAATTTCCCCGCTCGTTGGCTTCATTAGCCCGAGCAGCATTCGGATCGTTGTCGTCTTCCCTGCTCCATTAGGTCCTAAAAACCCGTAGATTTCTCCTTCTTTAATGGATAAATTCACTTCATTTACAGCTTCTGCTCCTTTAAATACTTTTATCAGCTGAGTCGTTTTAACAATTTCCACTTTTATCACCTCTCCTTTACTATAAACAGCTAAAGTTAAGAGGACGGAAAAGAAAGGTTAAAATTTGTTTAAAAAAGCGAGTGAATTAATCACTCGCTTTGTACACAATTTGAATATCCGTTCCATGTTTTGTAGAATGAATTGACCACGTTAACCCCATTTCTTTAATCATCGCATCCACAATCGCTAGACCTACACCGTTTTGCTTCGTATGGCTATTCTTTTTAAAGCCTGACCCTTTATCAGAAATGGTAAGAGAAGATAAATCATGCTCTTGAACAAGACGAAAGCCAATAAAGTTACCTTCTTTGGCATGACGAATGACATTTTGACATAAATTATCTATTATTCTTTCTAACCACTGAACATCTCCGCGCCAATATATGGACTGAGAAGACAGTTGAATATCCACTTCCATATTCTCTTCTTCAAATAGTGGATACCATTGCGCAATGCTTTTTCTAAGAAATCGAGCCATATCAACTTCCTCTTCCCGATATGGATATTTTCCATTTAACAGCAGCGTATAGGAAAATAAATTATCTATTAAATCACTAACAAATTCTACTTTTGTATCAATTACCTCAAGAGATTGTTGAACGTTCAAGGCCATTTCTTCGTTTTTCAGCTGATAAATATGCGTTCGAACAGTCGTGAGCGGTGTTCGTAAGTCATGCGATAGACTCATAATTAAGTCTTGCCGCAGCTGTTCTTCTTGCTGCTCCCGGTCCCGGCTTTCATGAAGCTGTTTAACCATTTGATTAAACGATTGTTCTAGCTGACCAATTTCATCCGTGGACTCAGATACAACAGGTAAAGGAATTCCTTGCTCGCCTTTGTTGTTCATAGCAGCTTGTAACACTCGCAGTCTTTTTCGAATTCGAAGAAAAAAGAACAGAGAAAATACAATAAAAGAAAGCACAATGATAAAAACAAATCCTAAATAAATATTATAGTAGGCTGGGTCTAGCCTTTGAATAGGGGGCTCAACGGCTTTTTCTGGCACTTCAATGACCATAAAACCTTGCTTTTTATCTGTTCCAATAAAGGTAATAACCGTATACGGATCGTTTCCGTATCGTTTTTTTATAAATTCAGCCGTATAAGACGATGACCATTGCTTCGGAAGGGATTCATGATAAGGAAGCGGAAGCTGTGTTTGTCCAGCTTCGTTTACCCAGAACATTGAAGCTTCAGGGTATTTTTCTTTTAATAATTTCAGCTTTTGATTAATTGTTTTCTCATTTGCTCCTTCTAGCTTTTGGGCTTCTTCATTCCACATTTGTTCGTAGTAGCTTTTTCCTTTATACTCTTCATTTAATAATCCTTGAATATGCATAAAAGGGACGGTGATCAGCCATGAGCCTGCAAAAAATGATACCGGTATAATTAGTACAGCTGCAATCATAATTAAGATATACTTCGTGATAAGAGACTGTGTAACGTTCATTGCTTCACCCTGTACCCAATCCCTCGTATTGTTTCAATAATTTCAGGATTAGCTGCATTTTTCTCTAATTTTTCTCGTAAATAGCGAATATGTACCATTAAGGTTTTATCTCCTTCTATATAACGCTCTTTCCATACCCCTTCATAAATTTGTTCTTTTGTTAAAATTTGATTTAAATGCTGAAGGAAATAAGTAAAAATATGAAATTGCTTACCTGTTAAACTAATTTCTTCACTTGTCTCTCTGTTCATCACGCGATAGTCTATCATCGAAATATGCAAATGTTTTACAATAAGCTCTTCTTTCTTTCTTGAAAATCTTCTTAACAATACTTCAAGCCTTGCAAGCAGCTCTTCTGGATGAAACGGCTTTGTGACATAGTCATCGGCAAACTCTAGTCCCATGATCTTATCTTCTAGAGCTGTACGAGCTGAAAGCATTAAAATTGGGACATCAGGTGCTAGTTTTTTAAGCTTTTTTCCCACTGTAAATCCATCTAACCCAGGAAGCATTACATCTAAAATGACAATATCCGCTTGTTTAATAAACTGACTGGCGATATCTCCTGATTGTAACCAAGTAACTTCATAGTTTTGCTTTTTAAGCTCATTTTGAATCATTAATCCAATTTCTTGATTGTCTTCAATGTATAAAACGTGATTCATATGCACACCCCTTTACTTCTTTTTCCATTTTATCGAATTCTCCTTAGCAGTAAAAGACAAAAAAGCTAAAAGGCATCGCCTTTTAGCTTTTTTCTTTACACGCCCATTTAATTAACAAGCCGCAGTGCGTTAATCCTCCTCCAAACCCATAGAGAATAAGAAGGTCATTATCCCGTACTTTTCCTGTCATTATTCCTTCGTTCAAGGCAAGCGGAATAGAAGCTGAAGATGTATTTCCGCAGTATTGCACACTCGTTAACGTTTTATCCATTGAAACACCTGTTTTAGCACAAATAGCTTCAATCATCCGAAGGTTTGCACTGTGCGGAATAAACCAATTTACATCTGAAAGAGAAATGGAAGTATTCTTTAATAATGCTTCTACTCCTTTTGGAATCGTTCGGACGGCAAAGCGATATACTTCACGCCCGTTTTGAACTAAATTCCCGCTCGAGTTAATTTCTTTTCCTAAAAGAGTGTTAGATAAGTTAGAACGGTATAAATTTACCCCTCCGCTTCCGTCCGTTCCGTAGTGACATCCTAAGAAACTTGGATTATGCTCATCGTACTCTACAAGCATAGCTCCCGCTCCGTCACCAAACAGCACGCATGTGGCACGGTCCGTATAATCTGTAATTTTCGACATGACTTCGGCACCAATAACTAAAATCTTTTTATGAAATCCCGACGTCACTAAGCCGTTCGCCACATGAAGGCCATATGTAAACCCAGCGCATGCGGCACTTAAGTCAAATGCTGCAGCCTGCTCAATATGAAAGTATTCTTGAACCTGACATGCTACGCTAGGAAAAAAGTGATCCGGCGTTGTTGTCGAAACAATAATTGCATCTACATCTTCTATTTCTACAGCATATCGGTTAAGCAAATTTTTAACGGCTTGAATGGCAAGCGTGGACGTGTATTCACCTTCCCCTGCAATTCGCCGTTCTTTCATTCCCGTGCGCTGCACAATCCATTCGTCACTTGTATCAACCATTTCTTTTAAATGGTCGTTCGTTAATTTTTGCTTTGGTGTATACGTCCCCATTCCTGCGATTCTAGCTTTTGATTGTATCATTTCTCCACCTCAAATCAGTTGATACTTAATTATAACACCTACTTTTAATATCTGATACTAATTTATTGTTAGATAAAAAGCGCAAAGGCATACCCTTTACGCTTTTTATTAAATAGAATAATCTTCTGGAATAAATACTTTTAGCTGCTTAGGCTTTACATACACCTGCTCTCCCACTTGAAGGCTGAGGACTTTATAGTGCTCTTTGCTCAATTCAGCTTCTAAAAATTCTTCTGCATCTTCTCTTTTTAATTCAATTTGCACAATAGGACCTATCACATGAATATGGCTAACGGTTGCAGAAACAGCATCTGCGCTTGTTTTTACCTTTTCAAGGTGAATATCATGAGGTCGTACATATCCAACAGCTGCTTCTTCATTTCTTCCGCTGAATTCTGGAACATCCATTTCAAAGCTTCCTTGTTTTAGTCTGCCTTTATGAATGCGACCCTTGAATAAATTGACGTTCCCTAAAAAATCGTACACAAATGGACTATTAGGATGATCATATACTTCCTCAGGACTTCCAATCTGCTCAATTTTACCGTTGTTCATCACAACAATACGATCGGCCACATCTAAAGCTTCTTCTTGATCATGCGTAACGAAAATACTCGTAATATGAAAATCATTATGCAATTTACGCAGCCATCTGCGCAAATCCTTACGAACTTTTGCATCCAGAGCGCCAAAAGGTTCATCTAGTAGCAGTACTTTTGGTTCCACTGCTAACGCTCGAGCAAGTGCTACTCGCTGACGCTGCCCGCCGGATAATTGAGAAGGATAGCGATTTGCAAGCGGCTCTAGCTTCACAAGCTGCAGCAGCTCGGTTACTTTCTTGTTAATGTCTATTTTAGCAGGTCTTGTTTTTTTAGGTCGTACTTTTAAACCATACGCAATGTTATCAAACACAGTCATATGCCTGAACAAAGCATAGTGTTGAAAAACAAACCCTACATTTCGCTCCTTTGGATTTACGTGCGTAATTTCCTTTCCATCAAATAAAATAGCTCCTTGATCAAGGTGTTCAAGACCGGCAATGATGCGAAGCAAAGATGTTTTTCCAGAACCGGACGGACCGAGTAAAGCTACTAATTCACCCGTTTGAATATCAATGTTAATAGAATCCAGCGCTTTAAAATCACCAAAGTTTTTTGATACGTGCTTAATATGGATACTCATCTCATAAGCTCCTTCCTATTTAAATATGTTTGGCTTTCCACTCAATAATATTTTTTACAATCAATGTAAATATAGCTAAAACTGACATTAAAGATGCTACCGCAAACGCTGCTGCAAATTGATATTCATTGTAGAGAATTTCAATATGAAGAGGCATCGTATTAGTCATTCCTCGAATGTGCCCAGACACAACGGAAACAGCTCCAAACTCCCCAATTGCACGCGCATTACATAAAATAATGCCATATAATAAGCCCCATTTAATATTAGGTAATGTCACTAGAAAAAAAGTTTTGAAACCGCTGGCTCCTAACGTTAACGATGCTTCTTCTTCGGCTGACCCTTGAGCTTGCATGAGTGGAATCAATTCTTTAGCAACAAACGGAAGCGTTACAAAAAGGGTAGCTAATATAATACCGGGAATAGCAAAGACAATTTTGATGTCGTGATTAAACAGCCATTCTCCGAATAATCCTTGTGCACCAAATAATAAAATAAAAACCAATCCAGCAATAACAGGCGAAACGGCAAACGGTAAATCGATAAGCGTAATTAAAATATTTTTCCCTTTAAAATCAAACTTCGTAATTAACCATGCAGCTACCACGCCAAAAACGGCATTTAACGGAACGGTAATCAGCACAACAACTAACGTTAGTTTAATAGCAGCTAAAGCATCCGGATTCGTAATCGCAGCTAGATACGTTTCCAACCCTTTTTGAAAAGCTGTCATAAAAATGGTGATGAGCGGGAGCACTAAGAATAGAGCTAAAAAAGCCAGTGCAATAAATGTAAGCAGCCACTGGACGACTTTGGGCTCTTTTAAACTAGAATGATTAAGTTTAACAGTCGTTTTTGCATGCTGCATTGGAACATGTCCTGCCAATGTCATCCCTCCTTAACTATGTACAAATTTGCGATTTGTCCACCATTGAATAATATTAATAAGTAATAACAGAAAAAATGATACAACGAGCATGACTGATGCAATAGCAGTAGCGCCCGCATAATCGTACTGCTCGAGTTTTGTCATAATAATAAGCGGCGTAATTTCAGTTTTCATCGGCATATTTCCAGCAATAAAAACAACTGATCCATACTCTCCAAGCGCTCTTGCGAATGAAAGAGAAAAGCCTGTTAGAATAGCAGGCACCAGCTCTGGAAAAATAACTTTTCTGAACGTTTGCATTCGGCTGGCTCCTAAACTAGCAGATGCTTCTTCGATCTCTGCATTAAAGTTTTGCAATACTGGCTGCACCATTCGGACGACAAACGGCAGACCAATAAACGTCAGAGCGATAATAATTCCGATAGGCGTAAATGCGATTTTAAACGTAAATAATTGACCAATCCATCCTTTCGGGACGTAAAGAGTGGTCAAGGCAATGCCGGCAACAGCCGTTGGTAAAGCAAACGGCAAATCTACAAGCCCGTCAATAAACCTCTTTCCAGGAAAATGATATCTCACTAATACCCATGCAATAATGGTTCCAAAAATAACATTAATAATGCCTGCTGCAAATGCTGCTCCAAAACTTAATTTATATGATGCTACTACTCTAGGGTCTGTAACAGTTTTAATAAAGTCGCTCCATCCCATAGATGCCGTATTAAAAAAAATCATAGCTAACGGAAAAAGCACAAGGATACTTGCATAAAACATCGTAAAACCTAAAGAAAGCCCAAATCCAGGTAAGATGCTTTTCTTTTTCTTCTGTCGTTGTAACACGCTCACGTCTTACACCTCTCTCTGCTTTCAAGATACATGTACACAGAAGATACGAATCACCATTCGTATCTTCCTCGTTCTACTTTTTTAATGAATCATATTACTTTGGCTGATAAATCTGATCGAATGTTCCCCCATCATTAAAATGCGTTTCTTGAGCTTTTTTCCAGCCGCCAAAATCTTTAATAGTGACTAGGTTAAGCGAAGGGAATTGATCTTTGTGTTTCTCTAATACTTTTTTATTTCGAGGACGATAGTAGTTTTCCGCTGCGATTTCCTGACCTTTTTCTGTATATAGGTATTTTAAGTATGCTTTTGCTACCTTTGTCGTGCCTTTCTTTTCAGCTACTTTATCTACTACAGCAACAGGTGGCTCTGCTAAAATACTTAATGACGGTGTTACAATTTCAAATTTATCTTTTCCTAGCTCATTTAACGATAAGTAAGCTTCGTTTTCCCATGCAATTAACACGTCTCCAATGCCTCGTTCTACAAAGGTAGTGGTAGCTCCGCGTGCACCTGAGTCTAACACTTCGACATTTCCATAAAGCTTACTCATGAAGTCTTCAATCTTTTTGTTATCGCCGTTATATTTATCCTTCGCATATGCCCATGCAGCTAAATAATTCCAGCGCGCGCCTCCAGACGTTTTTGGATTTGGCGTAATAACAGATGTACCTTTTTTCGTTAAATCATCCCAATCTTTAATTCCTTTTGGATTTCCTTTACGAACTAAAAAAACAATCGTTGAAGTGTATGGTGTAGAATTATGAGCCAATTCTTTTTCCCAGTCTTTGTTTAATAATTGGCGAGTTTGAGCGATTTCATCAATATCGTAAGCAAGCGCCAGCGTTACTACATCCGCTTCTAAACCGTCAATAACGGCTCGGCCTTGCTTACCAGATCCACCGTGTGATTGCTGTATCGTGACGTCTTGCCCTGTTTTATCTTTCCAATAAGACGCAAAGCTCTTATTGAACTCCTGATAAAGCTCACGTGTAGGATCATAGGAAACGTTTAAAAGTTCTACCGGTTTTTTTGAATCGTTTTTACTCGCAGAACTATCTTTTCCTGCTGTTTCAGTAGATTTTCCATTACCGCAACCTGCTAGCACCACGAGCAGTGCTGTCAGCACCATTAAAAACTGAACTGCTTTTTTCTTCATGTTTTACTCCCCTTTTTATAAAAAAATACAAAAAGGCCGCTATCTCTTTGAAAAGAGAAGCAGCCTTCAGTTAGTCTGATCAGCGTATATGCTCTTAAATTATTCTTATTAAATTTATTAGTAAGAATAAAAAGAAAATAATTTCTGAAAAGACAATTTATTCTTGTTTTTATAATAAACACACTTTACCTATTAGTCAACTAGGTTTTTAATCTTTTTTACACTTATTTTAGTTCTTTTTGCGTATTTTCCTTACTTACTGCGTGCCTGATACTCTTTTTCTAAGTCAGAGAGTGTGAGTTCAAAAAGATGATGATTTTCTTTTTTGTAAATCCCTTTTTTGAGTAACTCTTCAATGAGGTATTGTTTTCTTTGCCGCACCGCTGCTCGTAATAAATTTTCCATCTTTTCTCCTCCTATTATATTAATTTAAGAATAAAAAAAGACTCCTAACACAGGTCAGAAGCCTTCGGTAATCCGATCAGCACAGGAATGAAACTGTCAGATCTTTATCATTTTAAAAAGTACAAAGCTGCTTTAGCAGCTTTACACTTCTCATCGTCATACTCATACAACCTATAACTCAATTTTAATTCGAAAAATTCTAAATCTTTGACCGGAAAGAAAGTCAATTCTTCTTCGAATACGCACGTTTTCTATATTTAATACAGCACTTGCTTGCCCCGCCGTCAAGCGTTCGCTATCTAGGCCGGCCCTTCAGTTTCTCTAAATACGTATTTAAATAGGCTTATTTGTGGCTTGCTACTTTGCTTTTAGCTAAAAAGCGGTTTTTTTCCGTGCTGTCCACTTGAGTAATTTGTCCGTCGTGAAGAGTAATTAGTACAGATCCATAGTTGATTTCAGTTAGTAATTTAACAATATAATCTAATTTTTCTTGTGTAATTGAAGCCATTTTATCATTCTCCTATTCATAGATAAATTTATATTTTAGTTGCAGTTGAATAAACAAAGGGAACAACATCTATAAGTACTTGTATAATGTGCAGAAGATAAATACATGGTAATCCTCCCCATATGTTCAGTTGAAGATTGAGATTTTAATGACCACAACCAATGTACAGAAAAGGCCCACACTAGTAGCGAACAAGTATGAGCCTTCGGTTGACCGATCAGCTTCTTTAGCATCCCAATTTTTTCAAAAGATTTATACTATCTATATTATTTACACTTTACCTATATGTCAAGTAGGGATTAAAAAAATAAATAGATATTATTAAATTTTTTTATATCTTTGACCTAATAAAAAACTCATCTGTATGAATTTACACAGATGAGTCTTTTTTATTCCTATTTTTTTGGATAGGTAATGTTACAGTAAAGGTGCTTCCTTGATCACTTTTGCTTTCTACATGTATGGATCCCTCATGCAGTCGAACAATTTTTTTGGTAATAGCTAAACCAAGCCCGCTTCCTTTTAACGTTCTGGATTTATCTACTTTATAAAAGCTTTCAAAAATATATTTTTGATCTTCTTCGGCAATACCAATTCCATTATCTTTTATTTTCACGTCTATTTCTTCGTTTTTTAGAGAATTTAGAGAAATGGATATTTTCACAAATCCATGTTCAGGCGTATATTTAATAGCATTTGTTACTAAATTTAGCCAAACTTGCTCTAACAAATCTTTATCTGCTTCCATTTGAACATTGGCTAAATCAAGGTCAATTTCTATGTTCTTTTTTGTCCACTGAGGTTCTAAAGCCATGACTACATGCCTGATTTGTTCATCTAACCGGTAGTGCTGCAGCATTAGCGTTTGATGTTCAGAGTCAAGAGAAGCAAGCTTTAGCAAATTGGAACTAAGCTGAGATAGTCTTGTACTTTCTTTTTCGATAATCGTTAAATATTGTATCTTTTTATCTTCACTGACGATATCATCTTTAAGTGCCGCTGAAAAACCGCGAATAGAGGTCAGCGGTGATTGAATTTCATGCGAAACGCTAGCAATAAACTCTTGCCTCATCGTTTCTATTTTGTTTAATTCTTTAGTCATTTGATTAAAGTTTTTAGTTAACAGACCAATTTCATCATTCGCTGCGTGCTCGACTTGCACATTGTATTCGCCTTGTCCGACAACTTTCATCGCTGTACTGAGACGCTTAATCGGTTTAATAATAATCGTTGAAACATATGCAAACAATACAATACCTACTAATAAAATCGTAATAAGCTGAATATTTTGAACATCTTGAATAACTGAAAATTGCCGCTGTGGATGAGACTGAATAAATAGAGCATACGACCGTCCATTTTCTTTAAAAGGAAGACCCACTACGTTTGGCTGTGGACGATCATCTTTTTCCTCGCTTAGATTAGAATAACGCTTCCCGTCTAATACTTGATCTACTTCTTTCGGTGTAATTGGAATAGGCGGTCCCGGCTGTCCTAATACTTTTTCTTCATGCTGATCATCAATAATAATAAACGAAAAATGAATGAATGATGAATTAGATAAAAACCTTGCAGCTTTGTCGGAGTCTTCTGCTCCGTACAAATCGATAAAATCTTCTCCCATCTTCACCATATCCTGACCTAATCGCATTTCGAGCTTCTGCTTGCTAAGAAATGTCGTAACGACAACGGTAATCACAACGCTCAATAAAATTGTAATGATGAACGACAGAACCAGCTTTACATAAATTGATTTCACGTTAACACCCTTCTGCTCTATAGCCTAGTCCGCGAATTGTTTTGATTTCCATACCGACGTTTTTCATATGATTAAGCCTCTCTCGCAGACGTTTTATGTGAACGTCTACCGTGCGCTCATCGCCTTCATAATCATATCCCCAAATTAATTGAATAAGCTGATCACGAGTAAAAATCTTTCCTGGAGAACTAACGAGCGTGAACAGTAATTCAAACTCTTTTAACGGCAGCTGTTCGCTTGTTTCTCCTGCACTCATCTCTAGTTTGGTACGGTCTAGTTTTATATTCCCCATATAGATTACATTGTTGGCTTCTACTCGGTACCTGCGTAAAAGAGCCTTTACACGAGCAACCATTTCCTGAGGATCAAAAGGCTTGACGACATAGTCGTCTGTTCCGATATCAAATCCTTTTAGTTTATCATGCGATTCGCCTCTAGCTGTTACCATCAAAACCGGTATATCAAAATACTCCTTAATTTCCTTTGTTAGTTCCCATCCGTCTTTAAATGGCATCATGATATCAACGACCGCTAGATCAATTCGAAACTCTTCCATTTTCGCCCACGCTTCTTCACCATCTGCTGCTTTTATAATTTTAAATCCTTGATTTTCTAAATATAATGATATCAGCTCTCGAATATGTTGATCATCATCTGCAACTAATATTTGAATCATACATGTCTCTCCCTATTCCTAAGTTTGTCCAGCTTTTACGCACAGTAAGCTCTCTGTTTATACCAAACAGAGAGCCGCATAAGATCATACAATGATTTTATACTTCAAATATGAACTGAATATGAACAAACTGATTAACTCTTATTAGCTGAAGTTGTTTGCTTGTTCTTTTTCTACAATTCCCTCCAAATACGATAAAAACGTTTGACGTAAATCTCTGCGCTTTAACGCAACTTCTACCATAGCTTTCATATAGCCTACCTTATCTCCAATATCAAAGCGCTGCCCTTCCAGTTCAAGAGCAAACAATCGCTCTTTTTCACATACCACACGCAGTGCATCTGTTAATTGTAATTCATTTCCTACCCCTCTTTCAATCGTTTTTAGATAAGAAAAAATAGAAGGATTTAAAATGTAGCGGCCCATAACGGCAATAGTTGACGGAGCTTGTTCTATCGATGGTTTTTCAATCAAGTCATTCACTTCATGAAGGCTGCCAGATTTATTTTTCGGCTGAATGATTCCGTATTTTGATACCTCTTCAACATCCACTTTTTGAACTCCGATAACTGATTGATTATTCGTTTCATACGCTTGGATCATCTGTTTGAGCGCAGGTTCTTCAGAAGTCATAATATCGTCTCCAAGAAGAACAGCAAACGGCTCATCTCCAATAAACTGTTCGGCACAAAGAATAGCATGACCGAGTCCTAACGGCTCTTTTTGACGAATATAGTGAATGCTGGCCATTGATGAGATCGTTTGTACTTCTTTTAACATGTCAAACTTGTGTTTTTCTTCAAGCATTTGCTCTAACTCAATTGATTTATCAAAATGGTCTTCAATTGATTTTTTGTTTCGTCCTGTAATAAAAATAATACTTTCAATGCCTGATTTCACAGCTTCTTCTACAATATATTGTACAGCAGGCTTATCGACAATTGGCAGCATTTCTTTCGGCTGCGCTTTTGTCGCTGGCAAAAATCGAGTTCCTAAACCGCCTACTGGAATAACTGCTTTTTTTATCATCATATATGAATCCCTCTTTCTTTTTTAGTAGTAAATACAAATAATTTAGTACCAATAAAGTTGATACCGACACTTGCGATTGTAATTAAAAGTTTACTGATTAGCAGCGGTATACCCCATTTATTATAGAGAACAGTCAACAGAAATGATGTTAGGGATAAAGTGATCAAATTTACGATCACGAATGAAATCACTTCACGCTTACTGCTTTTTTCTTTTCTCTCAAACGTCCATTTGCGATTCATGACATAACTGTTTAAAATGCCCGCACTGTATGAAATCCACTGCGCTAGTATGTAGTTAACACCGATTGTTGTTAAAAGTGCGTATACTACAAAATCAATCAGTGTATTTACAACTCCTACTAACGCAAATTTAATAAAAGATATCCATTTGTTAGTCACGAAGTGATACTTCCTTGCGTGTTTCAAGCTGATACTTTTCACGGACGATATAGAGTGGACGATTTTTTGTTTCATCGTAGATGCGGCCAATATATTCTCCAATCATCCCAAGAATAATTAAAATGATGCCGCTAAAGAATAGCTGAATGACAATTAATGACGACCACCCAGTGATGGTGCTGTCTGTAAATAACTTCAAATACACCACCACTAAAAGATAAATAAAACCGATACCAGATAGAGTTACACCAGCATAGCTAGCTAGCTTTAATGGTTTATAGGAAAAAGATGTAATGCCATCCATTGAAAGCTTCAGCATCTTTTTCAAAGGGTATTTCGACTCCCCGGCCAAACGCTCGTCTCGCTCATATTCTACTGCTATTTGCTTAAAGCCAACCCAGCTTACTAATCCGCGAACAAAGCGATTTTTTTCTTGAATGCTATTCATTTGGTTGCATACTTTGCGATCTAGCAAACGAAAATCCCCTGTATCGAGCGGAATATCAATATCGGTCATCGCACGTAAGAAACGATAAAACATAGCAGCCGTTTGTTTTTTAAAGTATGTTTCTCCTTTTCGCTTTGTACGCTTAGCGTATACAACGTCAAACCCTTGCTTCCATTTTTCAATCATCTCTAAAATCAATTCGGGCGGATCTTGCAAATCAGCATCAATCACAACGACCGCCTCTCCTCTTGCATAATCCATACCAGCTGTAATAGCAATTTGATGACCAAAGTTACGGGCAAAATCTAATAAAACAACCGCTGGGTCTTGCTCACTGTACTCTTTAATGATTTCTGCTGTTCGATCTCTACTGCCGTCGTTCACGAAAAGAAGCTCGTAAGCTTCTTTCGTTGAACGCATCACTTCTGTGAGACGGCGGTAGGTTTCATGTATCACTTCTTCTTCGTTGTAGACAGGAACAACAATAGAATATTTAACAATTGAACTCATGTTCATGCCCTCCTTATTTAAGCGTTATTTCGTATAGTGTTCCGTTTCCAGATGGCCCTTGCTGAGAACTTGATGAAGTAGACTGCCATTTGGAAGAAGGAATCTCCTTACTATTTTCTTTAATCCACGTGATAACGTCAGATTGACCTCCCTTGCCCATTCCAGACAAGTAGAAATATTTCACTTCACCTTTTTTAATCATGGCTTTTAATTTACTCACCGTTAGAATTGGGTCTGAACCGCTAAATCCTCCCATTGCCATGACTGGCTTACCCGTTTTAATAATGTAAGGCGCAGCTGAAGTTGAATCCGTTGTGGCAAATAAATATTTTTCACCTGTGTTATTTTTTGTTAAATAGTTTAGTAGCTTTTGGTTTACTTCTGCGTTCATCCCTCCACTTTTTCGTTTTAAAGATGATGATTTGCTTGAAGAGCTATTTGGCATTTGACCGCTGTTTGACGATCCACTTGGCGGCTGCATTTGACCATTATTGGACGAACCGCCCGGCATTTGCATTTGACCGCCGTTCGATGAACCGGTTGGCGGCTGCATTTGATTGTTTGAAGATGAACTGCTGCTAGAGCTTCCTGGAGGCTGCATGCCGTTAAAGCCAGACTGTTTGCTATTTGTAGCTGTGCTTGGAGGTCCTCCCATACCGCTTGAAGAATCAGGACCTGCTGCTGGAAGCATGCTATTTCCACCATAAATAATTGGTGTCATCGCCCAGTAAGCCGGCATTGCAAGCAAGACAACCATTGCTGCTACTCCTAAATAATTCGTTACAGAATTTTTACGCTCTTTACGAATAGCTAAAACAAGAGCTAAAATGACGCCCAGTGCCCCTACACCTGCAATTGGCGCTACGCCGATTGAGCTGACATAAGGAGACATAATATATACTTGAAGCGCTGCTGTTGTTAAAATACCGCCCGGCAACAGCCATGATTTCCAGCCACGCTGTTTGTACATACTCCATAAAGCTACTGCTCCCGCTCCTGCAAATGCTGCGATTGGAGGTGCCAGCATAATTAAATAATACTGATGGAAAAATCCTGCGATACTAAAGAAGACAGCCACTGGCAACAGCCACGCTAACCAAAATAAACTTTCTTTTTGTTTTGTCGTGTAAGGCCCTTTAAATTTCACTCCTGCAAATAGACCCACGATTGAAAAGATTACAAATGGCAATAACCAGCTGATTTGATCTGATAACCCTTTTTGGAACAGTCGGAATGGACCAGGGTTCCCCGTGTTGAACATTCCGTTTTGATTTCCTCCACCTGGAGCCTGCATCTTTTTAGAAGAGCTGCTCTTGCTTTGATTTGAGCTTTGTGAAGAATCAGCATTTGAATTACTAGTTTGTTTTGTTTCACTGCTTGCTGTTTGCTGCTGAGTTTGAGCAGGTTGTTTATGACTGCTTCCCGTCACGCTTGTATTTCCAGTTAAACGATTGATACCGTTATATCCAAAAGCAAGCTCTAGAACTGAATTTGTTTGACTGCTTCCCATATAAGGCCGCTTATCAGCAGAAGTTGAATCTACCACAACTGCCCACGAGACAGAAACAGCGAGCATCAGTGCAGTTGCTGTTGTTAAAAAAGCAATTTTCTTTTTCCACGTAATTTTGGTTGCCACTACATAGAAAACATAGAATGCTGGTAAAACCATGTATGCTTGAAGCATTTTCATGTTAAATGCAACACCAATCATCGCAAAAGCCGCTAACACCCAGCCAAATTTAGCCGTACGCACAGCACGAAACAACATCCACGTTGCTACTAATAATGTAAACACAAGCATACTATCAATATTATTTGTTCGGCTTACCGCGGGCACAATTGGCGTCAGAGCCATGGCAAGAGCAGCAAACCTCCCAGCCCATACGCCAAACGTACGTTTTACGAGTACGTATAGTAAAAGAACTGAACCGATGCCCGCTAAGGCTTGCGGTAAAATGACGCTCCATCCGTGAAACCCAAATATTTTGGCGCTAATTGTCTGAATCCAAAACACAACCGGCGGCTTATCAATCGTTACATAGCCTCCTGGATCAAAAGATGCGTAAAAGAAATTATGAAAACTTTGAAGCATACTTTTGACAGCTGCCGTGTAATAAGCGTTGGCGTATTCATCTGTCCAAATTTTAAATAAATTCAAAAACGCTGCAATTAAAACAATGGGAACTAAAAATAAGTCTATTCTTTTTTTGTTTGAAGTCCGTTCTTCTTTCACTTCACTGTTCATGTGTTTCATTTCACTCCTTCGTAATTTCTGACTTTAGTCTAACAAGCTTATGTGAACTGATTATGAACAGTAAAAATAATGTTTTTATTTTTTTAAAAAGCTATTTGACCTCTTACGCTCAGCAATGAAATATTTTACAATTAAAGAATCAAGTACATGAAATGAAAAGCATCTTTCTTGGATGCTGCAGCTTCTATGAAACATTATTATCAACACTTCATCCACTTCTTGCCGAGAAAGGAGACAACTTTATGATTCAAGTAAAAGATATATACGGAAATTTACCCACACTAGAAACAGAAAGACTACGCTTGCGGAAAGTTACCAAAAAAGATGTGCGTGACATGTTTGAATATGCCTCAAATGAAAAGGTAAGCAGATATGTAAATTGGGAAAAGCACCGAAAGCTTCAAGATACAAAAGAGTTTGTTTCCTTCGTTTTAAAGCAGTACAGCAACCAATCCATTTCTCCTTGGGCTATGGAAATCAAAGCCTTGAAAAAATGTATTGGCACCATTGACTTTGTCACTTGGAACCCCACTCATCGCATTGCGGAAATTGGCTATGCGATTTCTGAAGCATATTGGAATAAGGGATTTGTTACGGAAGCAGCTGAAAAAGTAATTGCGTTTGGATTTGAAGAAATGGATTTGGTCCGCATTCAGGCGAGGTGCTTTGTTGAGAATGCCGCATCTGAGAAAGTGATGAAAAAAATCGGTATGTCTTATGAAGGAACGATTCGAAAAGCCATGTTTATTAAGGGCGCTCATCAAGACTTAAAGTTATATTCAATCTTGCGAGAAGAATATACGCGCAACGCGTAGAAAATGTATAAAATACTTTCCATAACATAGGCTAACTTCAACACTAACTCTTCCTTTTGAGGTGAACAATGTTGGAGCAAGCAATTCAGCATTTAGACTTATCTGCACATGGTTTGTGGTTTCCGATTACCGTTAGTTTATGTTTATTTATTCTTGCCTTTGTTTTATTTAAACGACAGCTAACTTGGCGAGATTTTTATATCACGTTTAGCGCAGTTGGATTTGTCGGATGGCTTTGTGATGTTATCATTACGCGTGTTTTTAACATGATTGATTTGGGAGATCCAAAAGTTACAGGACTTGGAGATATTCTAAGCTATACGTTTATTCCACCTTCCCTTTCCATTTTATTTTTGACTTACTTAACAGCTAAAAATAAATGGGTTTTATCACTTCTCTTTTGCGCTGGTTCACTACTCATAGAATACGGAATGATTAAAAGTGGCTATATGCATTTAAACGGCTGGTTTTTTATCTATTCAATCGTGGTATACTTCCTCGTTTATGCTTTTGTGCTGCCATGGCATATGGCATTTATTAAGTAAAAAAGCGGATGTTAATTAACATCCGCTTTTTTACTATGCGCTTACTTTCTATCTGCTGAAATCCATATTTCCTACGACGTTTAGAAGAATGGATCTCTACATATGTAACACAGGTTCCGCGTGTTCATAGCCGGTCATTTTATTCGCCGTGATGACACATGCGCGCGGCTATGTTCTTCAGGGCGTATAAACCCAATTTTTAAAAGCGCCGCTTCTAAATTTGCTTCTGTTTTAATTTGATTAAAATCAATTCCTAGTTTCACTACCGTTTGGGCAATTTCCGGTCGTATCCCCGTTATAATAGCTTCCACTCCCACCAATTTAAGAGATCGATGAATTTTAAAAAGATTGTCTGCTACCATTGTATCAATAATCACCACACCTGAAATATCCAAAATAAGATAAGATAATTGAAGGCTTGTCCCTTTTTTTAAGCAAGTTTCCATAATAACTTGCGAGCGGTGGGTATCAATTTCTCCAATAATCGGCATAATAGCAATCCCTTTTGTGACAGGTACAAGCGGAACTGAAAGTTCTTCTAGTGACGTATAAGCTAGATTCATCATATATCGATTATGCTCGTCATAAATTTGACCAAAAACACATGTTACCGTATCTAAAAGTGGATCAATTCGTTCACTGACATGCAGCATGGTAATTGCAGCAAACTGATGCTCCTCTAGTTCTCGTGTAAATACATCCCAAATAACGCTGCGATAGATTGGAAGGATACCTAGTGCTTTTTCTAAAGGAATATTTTTTTCCACTGCATATTTTCCCGTTTCTAGTGCCCATTCTTTAACAAGTTTAAGTAAAGTCTCTTGTTCTTCAAATAGAGATCTTCCAAAGTATTCCATGATTAACACTCGCCACTTCAAAATTTCCTTTTCTTTCAATTCCTCTAGACTTAGCGTATGTGTAGCATCTAAACGTTCGGCTAATTTTTCTGACAAGCTATATTTATGTTCAAGAATCTTTTTTCCTATATACACGAGCTCCTCTTTCATAAAATACGCTCAGCTCCTCTTTTCTGCTATTTTTACTGCGTATATAACCTTGACTAAGCCTACTTACTCACCCGAAAATTGACTAGCCTTCCTAAAAATAACAAAAAAGCGGTTATTTTATGAATTTTCTTTCTTTTTATTATAGTACCTGAAAAAGAGCTGCACAACTTAAAGTTTGATGCGGACAAAATTTATGCTTTTATAAAAAAAACCAATCCTGTTCCAATTGGAACAGGATTGGTTTTTATATTCACTTTCTTTTACCTCATCTTACACTTGGAATAACCAGACAACAATCGGCCCAAAAACCGAGCCCAGTACAGCGCTTAACGTCATCGATACTGAACTCATCGATACCGTTAGTTCACCGTATTCAAATGCTTTAGAAGTTCCTAGGGCATGAGAAGCGCTGCCTAGTGCAATTCCTTTTCCTAAAGAACTTTTAATACGAATCCACTTTAAAAGTAAAGGTCCAAGAATTACTCCCGAAAAGCCTGCAATCATAACAAATACCACGGTCATGGATGGAACCCCTCCTAGTCCCGTGGCAATTTGAATTGCAACAGGAGTGGTAATAGACTTAGGAACAATGGATAAAATCAGGCTTCGGTCAATGCCGAATACTTCGGCGAACACAAGTCCGCTAATCATGCCTGCAAATAATCCTACAAACACTCCTCCAATAATAGGAATGCTGTATTTTACTAACATCTCACGCTGTTTATACAGTGGATACGCTAATGCAACAACCGCTGGCCCCAGAAGTGAATTAATCCATTTGCCTCCAATCATATACTCGTCATAGGACACACGAAAAGCAAGCAAAAGAAGAATAACGAATACGGTTGTAGTTAAAACTGGAATAAGAATTGGGTAGGAGAACCGTACGTATATTTTTGCCATGACTAGATACAAAGCAACTGTAGCTATAATTATAAAGAGCGCGATAAAGAATTCTTGCACTGTTGTTTCTCCTTTCGTTTGTTTGCTTTCTTTTCTAAAAGTTGACTGGCAACTCCCGCGGCGGCCATCGTAATGATTGTACTAAGCACAATAATTAAAAACAAAATCGCTCCGCTGCTTGAAAGAAGCGAAGGATAATTCATCACTCCTGCCATAGCTGGTATAAATAATAAAGGTAAAAAAGATAACAAGAAGCTTGCTCCATCTTCAATCACTTTGATGGGAACAACTTTGCACGTTAAGCAAATGAGCATTAAAATTAAGCCTATAATACTGCCTGGAATAGGCAGGTGAAGCATGTGGTGAACAGCTTCGCCAACCATAGAAAAAGCATAAAGAATCGCGATTTGTAAAATGATTCGTATCACTTTCATTATAGGTCACTGTCCTATAGATAAAGAACAGCTGTCCTCCTCTCTTTATTTTGTCATGTTGTCTAACATTTAACTATATAAACATCCTTTACTTTACCTACTTTTACTTGTACTATACAACTATATATACATTTGTATTATACAAGTATATATTTCTTTGTCAATGAATGATTTTGTAAGGAGAGATTATAATGCAAGAAAAAAATTCAATTGAATTGATTGAATATGAACTTACTACCTTTATTAGACGAGCCGTCTATCTTGATAATTCTGAAAATAAAATAGGAAATCTAGAAAGATCAGCTTATTTATTATTGCGGCAATTAGATGAATTTGGACCAGCTCGTGTAAAAGAGCTGGCAGAAGCATTTAAACTCGACATTTCAACTCTGTCTAGACAAGCAGCTGCTTTAGAAAATAAAAAGCTTATTTCCCGCTCCTCTGATCCTTCGGATGGACGCGTCAGCCTATTTGACATCACACCACGTGGAAAACAGATGCTGCAAACTGATAAACAAATGCGCCTTGAACGCTATCATAGTATGTTAAAGGAATGGTCAAATGAAGAAAAGGAGCTGTTTGGCAAACTACTAATGCGGATGAATGACGCATTTATCGATTAAATAGAAATTTATAAAAATTAGGCTGCTGCTGCAAGGTGTTTGTCCCTGTCTCTTTTCTCTTTTTTGCATTTAATGTAAAGAGACTATTGAAAAGGATGTATGATTATGTCTGTTCCGAACAAACGGAAAGCCACGCCCTGCCTCTTCCCCGGCTATAAATGGTGTGGTCCCGGATGCAGTGGTCCCGGATGTCCTGTAAATGATGTAGACTGCTGCTGCAAATACCATGATTTATGCTATGAAGATTACGGATCATGCCGCTCATGTGATGAGCAATTTCTTGACTGTCTTTGCTCCAAAGCAAATCCGTACAGTTTAAAAGGAAGACAGGCATACGCCATGTACACCTATATGCGGCTGAAGTTAGCTTTAAAACAATATGACTAAGCATAAAAGAGGAGAATTGAAAAATTCACCTCTTTCTTATGCCATTTTATCCGTATGAATCCAAAAGCGTTGAACAACAGCTCCATCCTCTTCTATATAATCCTCGTCTTGTACACCACCGTTTGCCAGAATAGTTCGACGAGAAGCGGTGTTCCAATCATCACACACAACTAATGCCCGTTGAACTCCCAGCTTTTTAATTTCTTGAAGAGATAACTTCAGTAGCAGCTTCGCATATCCTTTTTGTCTTTCGCTAGGCCGAATACCATAACCTATATGTCCTCCGCTGTTTCGAAGTATTTCACTTAGCTCATGACGGATATTAACTACGCCTATTACTTTTTCGTGATGCATTAGCCAGTAGGTGGAATCGGGTACATATCCTTTTTTTAACCCGATCCCTTTTTCTGCATCTAACAACTCTTGAATCATTGCTTCAAAATGAGTAGGATCTTTAGCAATTACCCATGGAATCATTTTTTCTCCGCTTGCTTTCCATTCATGATAAAAACTCATATAAGCGTTTCGATAAGCTGCATCTGGTTTTATTAATAAAGCTGCCTGCACGTACCCGCCCCTTTTTTCATTTACTATCTTTATATTACCTGTGGTCTCCAATAAGTAAAAGAGAATAGTGGAAAATTTTTCACTGAATTTATTTTTTATAGTCTGAAATTCCTGCAGACTGCTGCAAACGACGGGCAATTTCTGCAAATTCATCCGGACCGATGCCAGGAGCAAACTCTTCTGGTATGTCATCTAAATCAGGAATGCTGCTTCCGTTAGGCGTTCCTTCGATGACTTCTAATAAACTGCCATCTTCGGGATGCGTACCTTTCCATATTTGAGCTATTTTTTTGTAATCGCCGTCGCTGAACGTATAAAGTCGACGATGAACTCCTTGATCTTCAAATTTCCTTGCTGTATCAAATGCCTTGTTGCTCAAATTAGGAATTGGAATAAGCTTTGTCATCTCCACGCCCGTTGCTATTTCGAGTGCTTTTGCGTAGGCAATAACATGGACTCCGCCTCGTACTAATAAATACCCAATCATTTCACGAGCTACGGGATTATCCGTCATTTCGTATACACGCATTTTATGTGTACGTGCTCCGCATTCTAAAAAGAAATTATGAAGTAAATCTAAGATTAAATTTCCGCTGTTAAACACGTTACTCCCTGTCCATGGTCTTCCCATCGAATCAAAAGGGTACGCTGTTTGAGCGGTTTCAATAAAATGAGAAGTATTTCGAAGGTTCTTCGCATTTTGTAGTGGTGCAATGTTTGGGTCCCCTGGAAATGTTGTTCCTTGCAGCATAAGATTGATTGTATTGGACACAAGTTCCACATGTCCAAATTCTTCTGCAGTAATACTTGCTACTAAATCATAAAACGGTCTTAGCTTTTTCTTGGAGCGAAAATTGAATGATTGATACATGTAATTATTCAGCGTTGACATTTCTCCAAACTTGCCGCCCAACAATTCTTGAACGGCAGCAGCCGCATTTGGATCTGGGTTTTTGGATTCGGGTAAATCGATGAGTAACTTATCTATTCGTTTGAACACAGCACATTCCCCCAACCTAGTATAATTAGATATTGACTTATTTCGATACATGTAAATAAAATTAAAACGTAAATCCGTCTATTTACTTGTATGTGTCCAAAAGGTTGTTTCATTCTCTCTATAAGAATTAAGTATGTTTTCCACATAAAAAAACAGCAGAGATAACTCTACTGTTCATTACTTATTCGGGCATAATCCACACAATTTGCTGAATTCGAACAAAAAAGGTAGAGCCTTTAGCTGCAATCACAACATGATCAATTTTCACATCTTTCACTCTGCCTCTTACACTTCCTCTTACCGTCTCAATCACGACATCCTTCCCTTGAACAGATTGCAGTGTAGCATATACGTAAGGATCGACGTGTGTCACCATCGACGGCGTTTCATAGTTGCGTTCATCTTCTTCGTAAGACATGGAATCGCTCCTTTCACTTTAAAGATTCGCTTTAATGTATGCTTTTAACATCGCCTCCTGAACCAAAACTTCTTTCTTCTTAGGATATAATAAAAAAACAGCCAATGAATGAACATTCATTGGCTGTTTTTTTATTATATCGTCACTCGTTTAAATAAATTCCTTAAAAAACCTCGTTACTTTTGCAAGGGTGTACAGTAAGGTTCGCTTCATAAAAGGTTCTTCTTTCTTTTGGATGTCAGGAGATTTAATCCATCGCTTATGGTTAGCAATAAGGATACTTTTATCCATTTTGTTTTCCATCGCCATCGTCAGATTTTTTGCAAATTCTTGACTATCGATAATGACCATTGATTCATTATTCAAAAATGTAGAACGGGAATCTAAATTAAAAGAGCCTACGGCACTGAGTCTTTGATCATAAATCACAGACTTTGCATGAATCGAATAAGGTCCTTGGTATTCGTAAAGCTTTACACCTGTCTTCATAATCGTATCACGCATACTTATATACCCGGAAAAAGCCAACACATTGGGCGTAGATGTAACTGAATTTGTGAGTAGCGTCCATTGAACAGCTGGATTCTTTTTCATTGCTGTATACTTTCTCATCGCATTGGTGGGCACCACATAAGGACTTTGAATAAGAACAGAGCCGTTAGCTGCTTCTGCCAGGTTAATAAACGTTTTCCACATAAAAGGTCTTTTATTAAAGCGTTCAATTGGATTATGAATAAAAGAAACACGCTTTGTAGGAACGGTGGAAGCATTCCAATTAATCTTAGGCGTCGCAAACGTTTCTCCTACTTGCTTAGCTTTATCATATTGCTGCAGCAGCAAAGCTTTCATCCTCTTTCCCTGATCGACCTGGTACTGCGTGAGATGATAAAAAGCTTTTTTAGTGTAAGGATGAGCCCATAATTCATTTATATAATTTTGCATTTGAGTGATGACGCTATCTTGTTTATGTTTGCTGTTTGTAATAAAGACATCACGATCATAGACGAAGTCTGGAGGAGGCTTTTTAGCCAAATATTTGTCCCCTATATTCCGTCCTCCTATTATACCTAGTCTCCCGTCTACAATCATTATTTTGTCATGCATACGATTTTGCCACGCCCAAGGTTTAAACAATTGAAGAGGTTCGTAATACTTCACTTCAATATTAGGATGTGAAGCTAATGCATAGAGCACGCCTCTTCGATTTCCTCGTAAGCCGTTAGCTATCCCATCTAAAAGAACGCGAGTATGGACGCCTCGATCAGCTGCTTTAAAAAGAGCGGCCATAATTAAATCAGTTGACTCTCCTTTTCCTATTGAGTAATAAGCAATATCAATCGATTTCTCAGCTTCTTGAATCATTTGAATACGAACTCTTCCTGCCTCATAACCATCTTCAAGAAGTCTCACTCGATCCGTAGACTCCCTGTGACCAAAAAAGCTAGCCGGTTTAATTGAGGTCGTTTCCTCTCCTGTTTTTAAAGGTACATAAAAGAGAACCACCGCTGTTATAACCACATACAGAATATATAAAGATAAAATAATAAGTAATCCTTTGACTGCTATTTTTATCATCGCAACTCCAGCTTTTTGTCTTTTTCTGTTATCGTTCACAAATAGTGATCATTACATGCAAGAAACTGCTTCCTTGATTGCTTTGCGCTTTGTCTTTTTGACACATTTATTTTTTCTGATTCACTATTTGTATAGTATGCTAGTACATATCATAGAAAAAAAGGATGATGGTGATGGAGGAATATTCTTTTCGTTTTCATATTACAGACTCTTACCCTTTGCAAAATGAAAACGATAAAATAGAAGCTGTTGTACGCACCAAAATCAAGCATGCGGAGCAGGGATGCTTGTATGAGGGTTATCTTCGTGTTCATATCACTAATGTTGGGGTATTTCCTGTAGCAAAAGATATTGCTGAAGCGATTAGCGTTCGTTCGCTTCGTCAGCAGTTAGCGGCCGAATTAAAAAGATACGTACGGCCGCACCGCAATTTTTTATAACTTTATCCAAACATTTGTCCAAGTGGACTTTCATCTGCAATAATATCTTGAATAGCATAGATAGAAATTGGAAAGTAAGGAATTCCATATACGTAAGGAGCCAGGTCATACAGCTGATAAAATAGTACAAGTGATTTATCGGCGATATAAAAATCTTGATCTGGTTTAATTCCTTTATATTCTCCAAGAACCATAATATCGCGCTCTTTTATTTGCTCTCCTACTATTTTAGAAAGAACACTCGCGTAATTACTGTCTTTTTTAAATAAATCTTTTAGTTGATACGTTTTTCCAGTCAGCACATTAAACGTTAACGGAACTACCACGGTCAATCCGTGCGCTCCCCCGGAATAAGCAAAATTAACAAGCGTTAAGCTGAGCACATTTCGCTCGTTCGTTTTCAACTCATAATAACCCGTTTCTTCTGTATCCGGATTTTCTCCATATCCCTGCTGACGAATTAATTCATTCGTGCGCTGCAAGATCTTACTGTTTATGCTATGCTGAACAGCTTGATTGGTCAAATGAACAACTGGATAGTAAACGTTTAACTTCTTCTTCACTATTTGCTGAGAATATACCGTTGCAGGTAACGTAACCATCGCTTCCTCCTCTTTCTATACAGATTGTTACATTCTATTCTTTTAGCTTTCATTCCATTACTGAAGCAAAAAAAGAGATTGAGACATAATAAAATCAGTCCAACCTAAAGACAAATAAATGGGATAAATGATCTGGACTGTTTGTGACACCGCTTTTGATTTACGCGCAGGACTTCGCTTTTCTTGGGAGTCTTCGCCTTGCCCTCCAATCACCAGCTAGAAGCACCTCCATACATGAAACCTATGTTGACTTTATCAATGAAAAAATCCGAACAAATTTGATTCTCAATCAAGAATCAAACTCGTTCGGATCTTTGTTCAACAAAAATACCTTTGTCTTAGCCTCTTTTTAACTTCTTATTATTTTACGTCGTTAATTGTTTTAGCAGCGTCTACCGTATTTTTCAATAACATAGTAATTGTCATTGGACCAACTCCGCCTGGTACTGGTGTAATATAGCCTGCTACTTCTAAAGCCGCTTCGTAATCAACGTCACCAACGAGCTTGCCATTTTCCATTGTGTTACCTACATCAATTACAATGGCACCCGGCTTAATGTCATCCGCTTTAATAAGTCTAGGTTGTCCCACAGCAGATACAAGAATATCAGCTTGTTTTGTTAAAGCAGATAAATCTTTTGTGCGAGAGTGAGCAATTGTTACCGTTGCACTTTCTTGAAGTAAAAGCATAGATACTGGTTTACCCACGATATTACTTCGTCCGATTACTACCGCGTGTTTACCTGAGATTTCTTCACCTGAACGTTTAATTAACTCCACGATACCGTGTGGTGTACATGGTAAATAGCACTCATCGCCAATAACCATATTCCCTACGCTTACCGGATGGAAGCCATCTACATCTTTTTTAGGAGATACAGCATTTAATACTGCCTTTTCATCAATATGTTTTGGTAATGGAAGTTGAATAAGAATACCATGAACAGATGGATTTCCATTCAAGTGATGGATTTCGTTTAAAAGCTCTTCTTCCGTAATCGTTACGTCACGTTTGATAATTTCAGACGCAACACCGATTTCTTCACAAGCCTTTGCTTTTGCTTTTACATATGATTGCGAAGCAGGATTTTCTCCTACTAAAATCACAGTTAAACCAGGAACGATGCCTTTTGTTTTTAATTGAGCTACCTCTTCTTTTAATGCGGCGCGCAGTTCTTGCGCTACTTCTTTTCCTTTAATTACTTTCGCTGTCATGATGTTTTTTGCTCCTTTCAACTGTAGCCATTTAATAAATGTACGAATTATAGTTATTAATCTAACACAAAAGTTCGGTTTTGTTCAATGTTTTTATTATTTTTATTTTAAATAGATGAAAATAAATAACAAATAACGTATATTCCGTTCTTATCGTACTATAATATTTTGCATTCACCAAAGGTGTTTTTATTCAAACATTGCTTTTCCAAATTAAAAACCGCACCTTCGGCACGGTTTTGAACGATTTATTTTTCTGTTGATATGCTTTTCTTTGTAGTCAACGGCAGCACGTCTTCCTCTGTTTTTAGATCCTTTACATGCATTTCCTTGAGAGGCGCACTTATTTTCTTATTTTTCGGAGGTTCTTCAAAATTCTCCACCCAATCACATAGCAGTTCAAATCCTTGATACACATAAGGCAGAAGAGGCTGAAGCTTTCGATCTGGATCAATTTGATGATTCCACACTAAGCTATCAATATGGTTTCCATTTTCAATTACATAGTGACGATGAAGGTGCTGTTTACCAGAATCTTTTACTAGTTGTTCATAAGGATAAGCATGAATATCCGGAAAAATAAGTGCATCTAACGACCCTGTAATGCTTATCAATGGAACGGAAATATCACCTGTATTTTCAATTTCACGGACGCGTTTCTTTACATCTTGCGGTCTTTCTCGATAATCATATTTTTCAAAAATAGAATCTAACGAGCGATCTCTCACTCCGTTTTCAAAAAGCGTTAAGTATTTTTGCCACGGAATACTTCCGGGTGCTTGACTGTCAAACTCATCTATATATATATTAAGCGTTAAAAACCAATAATACTGGTCATGATATGGCCATAAAAATTCAGATCCTTTTGGCAATCCTGCTTGATACAACCGGTGCAAAGCTTCTTTTTGCGATTCACCTACCGTGTACAGTGCTTCTTCCGCATGATTTACAACAGGTGTTAAGGAAGTAATCAAGTTATCGTGATCAGCTCGCCACATAACCCCTTCCCATTCAACGCCTCCATTAAAAAGCTGAGGCTCTCCATTTTTTCCATCGTTTTCCAAAGCATAGCGAACAACATAACCCCCATTAGAAATACCTAACGCATACGTTTTTATATCAAAATATTCTGTCACTTCTTTTTGAAGTTTGTGACGATAATTTTCAAACAAAAATCTCTGAGCTATTTTTGTCACTTCTCGGTATTGAATATGCCATTTTCTAATAGAGTCTTCTTCTTTGACTAGAGCGTTCTTTGCTTTAGCAAATGGATCATCTCTCACTTCTTCTCCCTGAGTTCCTTTATCAGAAGCAGCAAACGCAAACCCTTTTGCCAACACATAGTCGCTGAATAGTAAATCCGTTGATTTCTCATCTCGGGTAGCTGGGACTCCTGACATAACTAACTTTCCATTCCAATCATCAGGAATTCGAATGAGAAACTTACCACCATCAACTTCACCTTCTACTTGAACGCCCGTTATTTCTTCAGGCTGATACATGTAATACCATCCATTTTTTTCTTCTTTTGTTCCCCAATAGATAGGAGCCAGCCCAATGTTCCCATAGGCAGTCGCTGCTTGAAATTGAAGAGGGTTTTTAGTCGTTAGCCAGTTTCCATACTTACCGTCAAACGTTGTGATATTCAAGTGATAACCTCCATTCACATTTGCTTTTGAAGACACTCTTGGGGACTGTACACGCATAATTTTAGCTAAATATTACCATCTATTTCTCAAAAAGTACATCAAAACGCCTTTCTTACAGAAAGAAAGTAGACATTTATCACAACTGATCCTATAGCGCCGTATAATATTGAAATTTATTCAAAAAAAGGAGTGTCAATGACTATGAGTTCGTTTAATTCTTCAAAACTTTCTACGACTCTTATTCCCCCTGCTACTTCCTCCTATCCGGTTTCCGGAAGAAAATATACTCTTACTCATTCTGATACAACCGGTCAGCTTTTTTTAAGCATCGGATGCTCATATAACAACAAGGCGATAGATGAAAATATGCGTGATGAAGTACTAGCTGCTCTTCACGTAACAGACCGACAAGCAGTTATTCAAGGCGAAGTTTTTGTTAGCGGAGGTGAGTTCAGCCGCGAGCAGGCGCAGCTTCGTTATCAGATTTTCCGTCGTGAACTCCCCCTTGCTTTAGAAGCAATGTTTTACGGAGACCAAGCGTTTTTTCAACATTATCCCGACTTGCTAAATACACCGATTTACATTTATTTTGTATCGACTTATCAAGAATTTAGAGGGTGGTCCTATTATCAAACTCCTAAATTTTATTTAAAACAAACATGCAGCAGCTAGCACGCTAGTGCATAAACTAATGGGAAATGAACGAGGAAGGTGTGAATGTTTCATGTACAGTCAATGGGTTTACCCCTATATGCCGCGCTATTACCATCCAGTGGTTCCTACTACGAATGAAAATTATTTAGAACCTTATAGATACAATGAAGACTTATTTTCTTATATCCTGCATGAGGAAGAGGAAGTTAGATCTACACGCGATGTAGACAGAGTGATGAAAATTTTAAAACGCCAGTATCAGTCCATCTACAGAGATGCTCAACGAGGCGGGATGGATAGCAAACTAACAGAATACTTATTTCGTTCCATTGTAAGATTTGTTGATGATAACTATAACAATTACAGCGGATCTATTAACGAACGTGTCGAAAAAGCCGCGCGACAGCTGAAAAAACGTGACCCCTGGATATTTGAACTTTTTAACTTATACACCGTTTCCCCCGCTTCACAAGTTCGAATTACCAACACGATTTTAACCGTTTCATTTGAAAATTTACGTAGAGGAAATGAAGTGCCAAATCCTAGATAAACAAAAAACCGCCACAATTGTGGCGGTTTTTTGTTATGGTAATACAGTTGCTCCCATTAGATGACTATCAACTTGTTTAGCTACCTCACGACCTTCATGAATAGCCCATACGATTAAACTTTGCCCACGACGAGCATCACCAGCAGCAAAAACACCTTCAACATTTGTTTTGTAATTTCCATACGCTGCATCTACGCGACGATTTTTCGTTTCAACACCAAACGCTGATAGAACCGGATGCTCTGGACCTTCAAACCCAATCGCAATAAAGACAAGCTGAGCTGGCCATACTTTTTCTGTTCCTGGAATTTCGGTAAAGATGTACTGTCCATTTTCACCTTTTATTTTTTCCATTTGAACCGTATGAAGTTCTTTTAGATTGCCTTGCTCATCTGCCACGATTTTTTTCGTTTGAATTGAATATTCACGTGGATCGTCCCCAAATTTTGCCTGTGCTTCTTCATAAGCATATTCAAGATTAAATACATGTGGATATTCAGGCCACATATTATCTGCCGTACGCTCAGCAGGAAGCTGAGGATGTTTACCAAACTGAACAACGCTGCGGCATTTTTGACGAAGAGCAGTAGCTACACAGTCAGCTCCCGTGTCTCCGCCTCCAATAACAATAACGTCTTTTCCTTCTGCATCAATAAATTGACCATCTTTGAAGTTAGAGTCTAAAAGGCTTTTTGTTGAAGTTGTTAAGTAGTCCATTGCAAAGTGAACTCCTTTTGCTTCACGACCTTCTAATACTAGATCTCTTTGCTTCTGAGCTCCTGTACACAAAATTACAGCATCATATTGTTCTTTTAACTCTTCAGCAGTAATGTCTTTTCCAACTTCCGTATTCGTTACAAAATCAATACCTTCTTGCGTCAATAAACGAACACGTCTTTCCACTACTTCTTTATCTAGCTTCATATTTGGGATTCCATATGTTAATAAACCGCCAGCACGATCTGCTCTTTCATATACCGTTACTGAATGACCCGCTTGGTTCAGCTGATCTGCGCTTGCTAAGCCTGCTGGCCCAGAGCCAATAACAGCAATTTTTTTGCCTGTTCTTTTCTCCGGAATTCGCGGAGTAATCCACCCATTCTCAAAGCCTTTATCAATAATAGCGCGTTCGATATTCTTAATCGAAACGGCTGGATCTGAAATAGCAAGCGTACAGGAACCTTCACACGGAGCAGGACAAACTCGTCCTGTAAACTCCGGGAAGTTGTTCGTTTTCATTAAACGCTCTAAAGCTTCTTTCCAGCGTCCTTTATAAACTAAATCATTCCACTCTGGAATTAAGTTATAGATTGGACATCCAGAAGTAAAAGCATTAATATCCATTCCCATGTGGCAAAAAGGTGTGCCACAATCCATACATCGTGCCCCTTGACGGCTTAGCGCTTCATCAGATAAAGGAGCAGCATACTCTTTCCAATCACCTAAACGTTTTAACGGGTCACGTTCCTTCCCTTTTTCACGTTTGATTTCCATAAATCCTGTTGGTTTTCCCATCGTACTCTCCCCTTTCTTACTGAGCTACCGCTTCTTGTTGTTTTGCCGATGCTTTCTTTTCTTGTTTTGCATTTTCCTCAAACGCACTCATAGCTGCTTCTTCTTCCGTTAGTCCAGCTGCTTTTTGCTCTTCAATGCGATTCATCATGCGTTTATAATCATTCGGAATCACTTTTACAAATTTTGAAAGTGATTGCTCCCAATTTTCCAAGACAAATGCTGCTTTATGGCTGTTCGTATATTTCAGATGATTTGAAACCATCTCTTTCACTTCTTCTGCTTCTTCGCCTTTTAAGCTCTCAAACCCAATCATGTCTTTATTGCAAAGGTTTTTGAATGATTCTTGATCATCAGCAAATACGTAAGCAATACCGCCTGACATTCCCGCGCCAAAGTTTTTACCTACATCGCCTAATACGACAACACGTCCGCCAGTCATATATTCACAGCCATGATCGCCAATTCCTTCAACCACTACGTTCACACCGCTGTTACGAACTGCAAAACGTTCCCCTGCTAGCCCGCTAACATAGGCTTCACCGCTTGTTGCACCGTAAAATGCAACGTTCCCGACGATAACATTCTCGCCTGACACAGCTGTTGTTTCCTTAGGTGGAGCAACAATGATTTTACCTCCTGATAAACCTTTTCCGATATAATCATTTGCATCTCCAGTTAGATACATAGACATTCCTTTTGGAACAAATGCACCAAAACTTTGTCCTGCAGAGCCAGTGAATCGAAGAGTAATCGTATCTTCTGGCAGACCTTTCTCACCGTAACGTTTTGTAACTTCACTTCCTACAATTGTTCCAGCTACACGGTTAATATTAGAAATTGGCAGTTCTAACTCAACTTGATACTTATGCTCGATTGCTTGCTGTACCGCAGGCAAGATTTTTTGCATATCAAGAGATTCGTCAATTTTATGGTTTTGAGGTGTTTTAAAGGTACGTACACCTTCAGCTTGATATAAAAGAGTTGTTAAGTCTAAGTGCTGCGCCTTCCAGTGATTTTTTGCACGTTCGCTAACGCTTAATACGTCTGTACGTCCAACCATTTCATCTACTGTTTTAAATCCAAGTTCAGCCATAATTTCGCGCACTTCTTGTGCAACAAATTTCATATAGTTAACGATGTGATCCGCTTCTCCTAGGAACTTTTTACGAAGCTCTGGGTTTTGCGTCGCCACTCCAACTGGACATGTATCTAAGTGACACGCACGCATCATGATACAGCCTAAAACAATTAAAGGCGCCGTAGCAAAACCAAACTCTTCTGCTCCTAAAAGTGCTGCCATGACTACATCTTTACCCGTCATTAATTTCCCGTCTGTTTCAAGCACAACTTTTTCACGAAGACCGTTTAACATAAGCGTTTGATGAGCTTCTGCTAAGCCAAGTTCCCACGGTAGTCCCGTATGTTTAATACTTGTTTTTGGAGATGCTCCTGTACCTCCGTCGTAGCCGCTAATAACAATAACGTCCGCTACTCCTTTTGCTACTCCGGCAGCAATCGTTCCTACTCCTGCTTTTGAAACGAGTTTGACGCTGATTCGTGCATCACGGTTTATATTTTTCAAGTCATGAATAAGCTGTGCTAAATCTTCAATCGAGTAAATATCGTGATGTGGAGGAGGTGAAATTAAGCCTACTCCTGGCGTTGATCCACGCACATCTGCTACCCATGGATATACTTTGTTTCCTGGAAGCTGACCGCCTTCTCCGGGTTTTGCACCTTGTGCCATTTTAATTTGAAGCTCATCCGCATTCACAAGGTAGTGACTTTTCACCCCAAAACGGCCAGAAGCAATCTGTTTAATCGCACTGCGGCGATTATCTCCATTTTCATCCACAGTGTAGCGGCTAGGATGCTCGCCACCTTCTCCACTGTTACTGCGTGCTCCTAAACGGTTCATTGCGATCGCTAATGTTTCATGAGCTTCTTGACTTAAAGAGCCAAACGACATAGCACCTGATTTAAAACGTTTTACAATCGAATCAACTGATTCCACTTCATCAATGGAGATAGATGAACGCGTTCCATTAAACGAGAACAGGTTGCGCAAGAAACCGATGCGTTCTTCATTAGCCGATTCAGAGAATTTTTTAAATAAGCTGTAATCTCCCTTACGGCAAGCCCACTGCAGCGTATGAATTGTTTTTGGATTAAACGCATGATGCTCGCCCGTGTGTCTCCACTGAAAGTCACTTCCTGATTCTAACGTTTGCTCAATTGTTTCAACATAAGCATTGTCATGACGCGTTTTCGCTTCTTTTGCAATAACATCTAAACCGATACCGCCAAGCTGCGAAGCAGTACCTGTAAAATATTGCTCGATAACCTCTGCACTGATTCCAACTGCTTCAAAAATTTGTGCGCCCCGATAACTTTGCACCGTTGAAATACCCATTTTAGACATTACTTTTACGACACCTTCAGTAACGGCTTTTACATATTTCTCAACAGCATAGTCATACGATACGTTCAACGTACCGGCGTTAATTTCATTTTGATATGTTGCAAAAGTAAGATATGGATTAATTGCGTCTGCGCCGTAACCAATCAGCGCTGCAAAATGGTGCACTTCACGCGCTTCTCCTGTTTCCACAACAATGCTCGCCTTTGTACGGTTTCCTTTTCGCACTAAGTGCTGGTGCAGCCCGCTGACCGCTAATAAAGCTGGAATAGCTACAGATTGAGCTCCCGCTTCACGGTCTGTCAGAACAAGAATGCTAGCACCGGCGTTAATTGCCGCTTCAGCTTCAGCAAATACGCGATCAAGATCTGCTTTTAAATCATTTGTAAACACAGCAGATATAACAGCACTTTTGAAATCTGGATGAATGGCAGACTTCAGCTGATGAGTTTGGTCGTTTGTTAAAACCGGCGTCTCAAGCTGAATTCGATGAATATTTTCTTTAGTTGGATGCAGTAAATTCCCTTCTGCACCAAGCAATGTCATTGTTGATGTAACCAACTGTTCACGAATAGCATCAATCGGTGGATTTGTTACTTGAGCAAACAGCTGCTTAAAGTAATTGAACAGCGATTGAGGACGATCAGACAACACGGCTAATGGAGTATCATTACCCATTGAACCAAGCGGATCTTTTCCTTCTGTAATAACTGGAACTAAATATTTATGAATATCTTCATACGTATAGCCAAATGACTTCTGGCGAATGACCAAATCATCGAAGTATTCAGATTTTTCTCCCTGCACTTCTGGCAACGTTACCAGCTGTTCATCTAACCACTCTTGATAAGGCTCAGCCTGTGCCATTTCAGATTTAATTTCTTCGTCTGAAATAATTCGGCCTTCCTCTAAATCGATTAGAAGCATTTTACCTGGGCTTAAACGATCTTTATATAATACATTTTCATCTTCAACATCAATGACGCCTACTTCTGATGAAAGTATGATGTAATCATCTTTTGTAACGTAATAGCGAGCTGGACGTAAACCGTTACGGTCTAAAATAGCACCGATTTGCTTTCCATCCGTAAACGAAATAGCAGTCGGACCATCCCATGGCTCCATTAATGCGCTATGATACTCATAGAAAGCACGTTTTTCTTTTGACATGTGCGGATTCTCAGACCAAGGCTCTGGAATAAGCATCATCGCTGCATGCGCTGGCTTGCGGCCGGCCAATACAAAGAACTCTAGCGCATTATCTAACATGGATGAGTCGCTTCCTTCAGCATCTAAAATTGGAAGAACCTTCGGCAAATCCTTACCAAATGCGTCCGAAACAAACTGCTGTTCACGTGCTCTCATCCAGTTTTGATTACCGCGAAGCGTATTGATTTCACCATTATGAATTAAATAACGGTTTGGATGTGCTCTTTCCCAGCTTGGGAACGTGTTTGTGCTAAAGCGAGAATGCACTAAAGCGAACGCTGAAGTAAAATCTTCATCTTGTAGGTCAAGATAAAAAGCATCAACTTGCTCAGGCGTTAATAACCCTTTGTACACAATTGTTCTACTTGAAAGACTCGTAAAATAAAAACGGTTTTGACGCGCCTGCGCCCAATTTTCCGCTTGCTTACGAATAACATATAGCTTGCGTTCAAACGCTAAGTCATCTTGAGTACTGTCATTTGCCCCAATAAATACTTGTCGCACGTACGGACAGCTTTCTTTTGCAACTTTTCCGATTTTTCCGACATTTACAGGTACAGTTCTCCAACCTAGTAACGTTTGTCCCTCTTCTTCAATTAATTTATTAATATAAGCTTCGATTTCTCGACGCTCGTCTTCGTTATTTGAGAAAAAGATCATTCCAACTCCATAACGACCTTTTTGTGGCAAGTTCAATTCAACGCATGTCTTTTTAAAGAACGCGTGTGGAATTTGTACCATTAATCCAGCTCCATCTCCTGTTAACGGATCGCTTCCCTGTCCGCCTCGATGGTCAAGCTGGCAAAGCATATTTAGTCCTTTTTTAACGATATCATGTGACGCTACGCCTTTCAATTGAGCGTATAGTCCGATTCCACATGCATCGTGCTCAAATTCAGGACGGTAGAGACCTTGAGCTTTTGGCATTTGATTGTATGTCATCTTCTTCTCCCCCGTTCGTTTTCTTTATCTTTTTAAGATCACCTGTTTACATTGTAAGTTTTCAAATCAATATAAACAATATATAATTTAGATAAAACTAATCTAATTTTGATATATATAGATGGAGGATGCCTATGGAACTGCGTCAATTACGCTATTTTATGGAAGTTGCAAAAAGAGAACACGTATCTGAGGCGGCAGAATATCTGCATGTAGCTCAATCAGCGATCAGCCGTCAAATCGCGAATCTGGAGTCTGAGCTAGGTGTTAGTTTATTCAAACGCGAAGGAAGAAATGTCAAGTTAACAGCAATAGGAAAAGTCTTTCTTGAGCATACGGAGACGGCTATGAAAGCTATTGACTATGCGAAAGAACAAATTGATGAATACCTGGATCCTGAAAGAGGAACGATTAAAATCGGATTTCCAACAAGCCTTGCTAGTCACCTTCTTCCTACTATTATATCAGCCTTTAAAGAAGAACACCCAAATGTTGCTTTTCATCTTAGACAAGGTTCGTATAAATTTTTAATTGAATCGGTTAAAAAAAGAGATATTAATATCGCTTTTTTAGGCCCTGTACCTGTAGAGGACCAGAGTATAGAAGGGCATATTCTATTCACTGAAAATCTTTTAGCCCTTGTTCCTTCTCATCATCCGCTCGCTGAACGGGATAACATTCGGCTGCGGGATTTAAGAAATGAAGATTTTGTGCTATTTCCAAAAGGATTCATTTTACATAAAATGGCCTTTGACGCTTGCAAACAAGCAGGATTCATGCCCAATATTTCATCTGAAGGAGAAGATTTAGATGCGATTAAAGGTCTTGTATCCGCAGGAATCGGCGTCACGCTTCTTCCTGAAAGCACAGTGTCTGAAACGACTCCTCGTTTTACAACTAAACTTCCTATTCATACGCCGCAGCTTCAGCGTACAGTCGGGATGATTATTCCTCGAAATCGTGATTTAGCACCTTCTGATAAAATTTTTTATAAGTTTGTCAAAACCTTTTTTGAACGGTTGGAGCAGTATAAATAAGAGAGGCCCCCTGCCTCTCTTATTCTTTGCTTTATACACTATTCCTCAGCTGATCAATTGTATAAATAGATCTTCTTCCCCTAAAGCTAACAGGCATTGACGCTTACCGGACTCTTTCTTATACTGAAGTAACTGACTAAAAAGAAACAAGGTGACTGCTATGGATTTTAAAATTAATTTTTTATCATTTTACGTAATACAAGTAGAAGGAAAAGAAGAACAAGCTTCTAAACAATATAAGCATTTTCAAACGCTTGATACAGAAGAATATGAAGAAAGTTCCATCAAAGATTTTTTAGACGGTGAATTTAAAAAAATTGTAAAGCGCAAAGTAGAGCGACACCCCAAAGCAGAACAAGTGCCTACAAAGCTCGGGTATTTTATAGTTGAACCAGGACACGCTCTCGACTCAAACCCTAATTATAATTTATTTCACCGCACTCGTTTTGCCACAACCAAAGAAGAATTTGAAGAAAATAGCGAACAGTTTATCAATGCATACCTTGATACTGCAGCCGTTCGAGGAGGAGCATTTTTAGTTGTATCTGCTGTTCCAAGAAAATATTTTGATCATGCTTTTGTGTTTATTTTAAAATGTGACTTCGAACCAAAAGTGGCTTCAATTTCAGATGAATCAACCCTTATTCGTCACGTAGAAATGGCGATTACTACTAAAAACATGAAATCTATTCAATACCCATACATGCCTGAAGAAGGCATGGTCGAAGAAAGCGAACTTGTCATCCATCAAGCGTCTCACGCCCGTTATTTTGAAGACTTTTTGAAATTCATTGACTACAATGAGCCGATGCCTGAGATTATGAAAACACAAGTGATGGATATGGTGCGTGAACACGTCAGCGAAACGTTTGAAGCAGAAAGCGTAGAACTTGAACAGTTTGAATCGGACATGGAACTGTGGGCAACAAGTGAAAAGCGTGAGCTTCAAGAACGTTTAGATACGCATCAAGTCATGGAAGCTGCTGCTCATATCGTCGAGCATACGCCTGATGCAGAGTTAAAAATGAAGCTTGGTGAAACAGAGATTAAGGGACTGTTAGCTGATTTCGGGGAAAATATTCACTTAGCGAAAGTGAATGGACGCTACGTAGCTGTAATTGAAGCCGAATCGATTCTGTTTGAAAAAGGCGCGTCTCCGATTGAGTTTCATAAGCCCGATGATTTGCACGGAATTATTGAGAAAATCAGCAGTAAGAAATGGGAAGAATAAATAAAAGCCAGAGAGTACAACATAGCTCTCTGGCTTTTATTTAACTGAAAAACCAGCTCTATTTATCCACCTTAATTCTCTACTAATTGGCTCACGGAAACATTTTGTTCATTTTCTGGCTGACCTAGCGGATAAATTCTTACCATATCATTTTCTTCGCTTACATGTTGAATATAAACGGCCGTATCGTTATACGTAACGTTAGCCATAACGGGTGAATCAGCAATTTGTTTTGCTCGCTGCTTGTCCACGTTTCTTCCCCCCTCTATGCTGATATACATATAAGGTTTGTTTAAAGAATAGATGCTATTCGCCCCCTAGAGCAGTTCTACCGTTTTTTAGCGGTGCGGTAGCCAAGGTAAAAAACGAAAGAAGTATAGGTAATGAATGCAACTCCAGCCAGCAAGAGCATTTTGTGATGATGCCAAAGGGCCGCATATGTTTTGATGAAGATTCCCTTTGTAAGTAAAATATATTGATACACAATAAAAGCAACCACTAAAGCAAGAAACAGCACTCGAAACAAACGAATGAAATCAATGTTAGATAAAGTGGAAGCAGCTTTTACCCAGGGCGATGCAGGAGGCTGCGCTTTTTTAGTGCTTCGGCTCTTCGACTTTTGTTTCTTTGCAGGCGGAGCTTTTGATTCTTCTATTTTAGGTGCTGGTTTTTGTTTTCCTTGAGCCATTAGTCACTTTCCCTCTTTCTTAAATAAAGTGTCTAAAAAAGAAGCTTTTCTATTTTGCATATTCAAGAAGAGACCGGCTATCTCCTTTTGACTTTTAAAAATACTTTCCTTTTTTAAATACAGAATGTCTTTAGGTATGTGCCTATAGCATTTTTCTTATCTTCGCATACGTTATATCGTGTTTGATTTGAAATTACTATGTAAAAGGAGCGGTGCCCTAATGAACCCTTATTATTTCAACTCTGGATACATTCCTCAGCAAGTTGATTACTCAGTTCAACAATACTATCCCCCTTACGTACCACAGCATGAAGAATACGATGAAAGACAGCAGCTTCAAAATCTTGGAGGATTTGAACGAAGAATTCGTGCCCTTGAGAGACAAAATGAGGAGCAAGTCAGAGAAATTACTCGTTTAAATCGCGTTGTGGAGCGACATACTGATCGTATAAACAGATTAAATCAGCGCTTACGCAATGTAGAAAGAAGACTTAACATTCCATTTACAGCAAGCCAGGACGGATTTTAAACTCACCTTAAGCATTCCCGTTTCTTTTGAGCGAGAATGCTTTTTTACATGTCTTCCGTCGTTTTTGATAGCACAAAGGATATTTGAATAAACTTTACATAAAATAAAATTTGACTATGAAAAAGAAAAGGAGAAAATCACATGAAATCCCCTGTTGTTATTTGTCCTAACTGTCATTCTCAAAAAGAGCTTGCTACCGTTTTAACTGCTCAGTCCAATCAAAACGTTATCTACACATGCTCAGCTTGCGGCTATAAGCTGACAAACATTAAAACAAGCAAAGGATAATTAGTATCTCTCACCTCACTTAGTACCTATACTCAATACGTTCTTCTGTCCATATACAAAAATTAACGTTTACGTAAATGTTATTAATTTTGTATACTGATAGTATTATGGGAAAGGGAGTTGAAGAAGTTGAAGTTTAAAATGAAGGAACGCGGGCAGCTGCATTTGAGTCCCGAAGGAAAACAATTAATTTTAGACTTGTACGAATCAAATATGATGGAATCTGTAAATGAAGCTTTGGATGCTGAAACAAGAAGCTTTCACAGTGGAAAAGCCGATGGGATACAGGCTATTTTACTTCTTTTAGGGGTACAGCTAGAAGAAAACACTTCACAATCGTAAATCAATGCCCTATAAAAACCGTAAAAGCAGACGCACTCTTCTGGTGAATGCGCCTGCTTTTTATAATTCTTCCTGCTCAAATTTTACAATTGCAGTCTTAGCACGATCTCTCAGTGACAGAAGGTCAGACTCTACTTTTAAGATATTTTTCTTTTTCTGTTCAATCAGCTTGAGCTGTTCTTCTACCGTATGTAACACTTGCTCTAACTTTTCTTTTTGTTGACTTGTTCCTTTCACTTGCCTATAATCCATCTTTTGTATTTCAAGAGTATCACTTAAAGCAAGAAATTCCTGTAATTCTTGAAGTGAAAAACCCATGACTTCTTTGGCATTCGTAATTTTCTTTAAAAATTCTACATGTTCTTCGGTGTACAGACGAAATCCACCTTCACTTCTTGGAGGTGCTGGCATCAGTCCAATTTGTTCATAATAACGAATCGTACGTTTTGTTAAACCGCTTTGCTTCGCCACATCATCTATTTTTAGTTCACTCATTTTTAAATCCCCTTTAATCAATTCACAATGTCAACTTTTCGTACTTGTTACTATTATACACTAACGCTAGATATCTCAAAACAAATCTGAACAGCTGTACACTTATTTAAAAATAAATAAGCAATTTCTTTACCCTTTTTTAGAGTAAAAAAATTGCTTATACAGTATATGCTGGGTTCTTTTCTCTAAAACCTTATCATAAATGCCGTTTTTGTTAATTTACGATTTAGCATACAAATTAATAAATTTGTGTTTGAGAGTTCTTATTTCTATCCATTAAATGTTTATTAACCTGTATGTAGCCTTCTCTTTCTGTACTAGCCCCGCCTGCGCTGAGTACACCGATAGCCACGCATGCTATCCAACCTAATTTCATTATAACAGAAAGCGCTTACATAATAAAGTGTTATGCTTTAATTTCTAAAAAGTTATAAATAAAATCAGCAGGTCTTTTTCCACTTCCTGCTGATTTGTTAAATAGAACCGGCACGATACAGCTTTATCAAACAGTAAATAGTTCGTCTTAATAAGCTACTTTATAAATCAAAAACCGTTCATATGGGTTTTTACGATCCAACTCTGGCAGCATTACCTCTTCTTTTAAAATGAAAGAAGGATGTTTTTCGAGGTGATGAAGATAATCCTCCGAACTATAATACAAAATCAAATCAATCTCGCGTTTATTCTCTTCCCACGAAAGCAAAATATTGTTCACTACTTGGATAAAAATTTGAACTGAAAAAGGATTAAAAAAATAAAAGCAGTTGTCTAGCGGATGAATCTTATATTCTTGGGCTAAACAACATTGAAAATGAATATGATGTTTGCGGCCCTTGGCTTTTTTTAAATAGCGCCTCTGATTATCTATGGCCTGCTCATAAAAGTGCTCGTTCATTTCTACCCCTACAGCGGTGGCATTGCACAGGTAGTTCACATAAAAATTTAGCCTTCCTTTTCCACACCCGAAGTCGACAATTCTATCGCGGCTTGTTAGCTCATACTGAGTGAAAAGTGTTTCTAATGCACTATAAGGCGTGGGTTCATAACGATGGTAATGAAATGAATCATTGAATCCCTTTTGTTCTCCCGTTGTTTTTATATTTAATAAAGCGTCATAATATTGCTCATTCATGGCCAATCTCCTGTTTATAGTTGTTGAAAAAGAGAAGGACAGATGTCCTTCTCTTTTTTCTCACTCTACTTTCACACGCATTTCTGATATTTTAAGACCAATCTCTTCAATTAACTGCACAGCTTCCGCTCGTTTTTGATCATCTAATGTGCTGATTCCCCGTACGTCTACGCTTTTTAAATATCGATAAGAGGCTTTAAGACGTTCTAGGGTATCTTCTTGGTCAAATGTTTTCATCATTATCTCCTCCAGTATATGTAGTTACTATATGTATACCACAAACATGTCCGTAATAAATCTAACCTGTTTAATAAATACTAAACGTATCTGACTTATCTAAGAGGAAATGCACTTCTAATAGCTGATATATACTCAAAAAATTCCTGGGTTTTCGAATTTTTACGTTCATTTCTCGTGTTAGTTGCAAAAAAAGCTTCTCTTTGGGCTTTACTTATCTCAATTTGCACACCCATCCGCCTAGCTGTTTTATTGGTTATATTTCTAGGGCTTGTACCGGAAAACGGGTCTTGATCTGATAAAATTTCTGTACTAAAACCTTTGGAAATAAGCGCTTCATACACTTTGGATCTTAATGCCTTGTCAGCACCGCCGATTTTAGTGTGTTTTTCACTTTTATCATTGTATCCATGAAAAGATACGGCATAGTCTTCTTTCGATATAATAGTTAGCGCATGAGGTTCATCAAAATGAGTGGAGGTGATATGAAGATCGGCATTTCCTGATTTCTTTAACCCTTCAAATATATAGTACGAGTATTCGTTTCCTGCTAGCCCAACAGCAAGTTCGGTTGTTCCAGTTTCGATACCTCCGCCGTGTATCGCGAGCATAATAATGTTAGAAGGTCTGATTTCGAATTGAATTTTGTAGTCTTGGTTATATACTTCATGAGAGGCAAGTTCAGAGAAGCTAGCATATTTATCTGGCATCATATATCCTCCTTGTGAATAAGACATAGTAAATAAACTTATTAGTTCTTTCTTTAATGTACCACATCTTTTCTTTCATCACATACTATGTGATTGCAATTACCAATAAATATGGTACGATTAAGTTCGAGTTTCTTGCTCGTTAAAAGTTCACCAGATAGTCAAAATTTTCATTTTTAAGCCCTCCATTTTTATCTTATAATAAAGGATGTACTTATTTTTAATTGGTAATTCGACATTATTCTTTGTTTTTTTAAAAAGTTCAAGGAATGTTAACAAATTTTACGAGCAACCTTGATGTAATTACGATATTTTTTTGTTAAAATAGTTTAGTTGATTAATAAAGATTAGGTTTATTCATTTAGGAATAAGCTCAAAAAGGAGAATTGCTGTGAAAAATACCGAAGTTATCACAAAGGAATCACTTCCTATCAATCAGTATTTTTCCCGGGAAGTAATCAGTGCTATTATAAAAACTGGGATTATTAAATCGAACTCACTAGGAATGGTTGCTGGGCTTTGTCTCGCAATTGCTGTTAATGACTTAAGCTTTGTGACACAAATTCCTATCATTATTTTGGCTTTAATTGGGACATCCTTTGTCGTAGGAGGAGCTGGGGCAGTTAATAACTTCTATGACCGTGATATTGATGCGATCATGAAACGTACGAAAGACAGACCGACGGTAACAGGAGCCGTCAACCCTAAATTTGCTCTATGGTTAGGACTGGCTTTATTTGTTATCGGTGTAGGCATTTTATTTTTAGTTTCTAACATGGCCGCCATTATGGGTATTTTAGGATTTTTCTTTTATGTAGTGCCTTATACTATGCTTACAAAACGTACAACTATTTATAATACCGAAGTCGGAAGTATTTCTGGAGCTATGCCTCCAATCATTGGCTGGGCCGCTATTTCACCAGACTTATTTCATCCGGTAGCCATTGGATTGTTTGTATTTATGTTTTTATGGCAGCCTCCTCACTTCTACGCTATTGCGATTAGAAGACTTGAGGAATATAAAGCCGCAGGTGTACCAATGCTTCCTGTAGTAAAAGGTATCCGTCGTTCCAAAGTCCAAACGCTTGTATATCTAGTTATTTTACTAGCGGCATCTTTCTTATTTTTGTCGTTTAGTAAAATTATCGCATTTACAATGTTCGGTTTAACACTAGTGTGGATGCTTCTTGGGATTGTTGGATTTAAAAAATTAGAAGATACAAAATGGGCTACTTTAATGTTTGTGTTCTCATTGAACCATCTTACGATTATTTTTGCCCTTATGATTATACTGTCATTTTTTAAATAATAAACTTTCAAAAGCAGGTAGCTATCAGCTACCTGCTTTTATACTAGATACATCTTTTGCTTTAAGCGAAATCATTCCTCCGTACCTTGCCGAAACTGCTCCAGCTAACGCGTTAGCAAACATTGTGTACTGCTTCTGTGACTCCTCACTTTCAGGTAATCCTTTTTCGTGAACACACCATAAAATTCCTGCCATAAACGCATCACCCGCTCCCGTCGTGTCTATTACCTGCACTCCATTTGCACTCACATGAAGCGTTTGATTTGCAGTAACGGCTACTGCGCCATTTTCTCCCTGAGTCACCCATACGTACGGAATATGATACGCTCTCAGTTTTTCTAGACTTTCTGTCAGGTCTGCTGAATTCATCAAAAATAGGAGCTCATCTTGAGAGATTTTCAAAATGTCTGTTTCGGACAAAAACGGTGTCACGATATTTCTACATGCTACTTCACTTTCCCATCTTTTCATTCGAATATTTGGATCAAACGCTACAAGCATACGATGTTTTTTTGCGAGCTTCACAGCTTCTTTTGTAGTTTCCTGGGAAATCGGATGAAACAACGTACCTGATCCAAAATAAAAAATCGCTGCCTGCTCAAATATAGCTTCCTGCAGCTCATGTTTACACACTTGCTCATGAGGTGTAGAATCTATGTAGGAATGGAAGTAACGATCTCCTTCTTTACTTTTATGTACATACACTTCACAAACTTTTTTAATCTCCGATATTACACAGCCGCTTTGATTCACTCCTTCAATTAAAAGGTTTTTTCTTACAAAATCACTTGTTTCATCACTGCCCAACTTGCAGATATAATATGCTTTTGCTCCTAACTTCTGAACTCCGACTGCTACATTAACGGTTGTGCCTCCTAAAAAAGAGTCAAAGCTGGTGTTAAATTCGTTTTTAGCGATATAATCAATAAATGCCTCACCGTATGAAATAATTCCTTTTTTCAAGTTAATCCTCACCTTCTTTCTTCTGTCTCCCAACGCATTTGACACATACACACGCTTTTCCTCTGCTTTCTAAAGGAATTTGTTTAAATAGATCAGGGGTAAAAACTTTCTGCATACACCAACACTTTTCTATTTCTCTACCTTGTACAGAAGCACAGTTATTTCTCTCTCCGCAGATAGGGCATCTGCTATCATCGCCTGAAAATGCCATGAATTCATCTCCTTTTTTCTATGCAGTTGTATAGATTATCTTTATTAGTATACAAGAGGTGGTTAAAATGCGCTTTCTGCTTTCTATTTTTTGATATTTTCGTTTTCAACTTCTTTTATTCTTGATACTATACATATAAAGGAAATAACATATTGCGAAAGGAGCCTTTATGACGACACATTTATTTCACCAAAAACCCCTTGCTACATGGATGCATGAATATCCTTTATTAACACCTTTAATCAATAAACAGGAAATACTTTGGATAAATCCTTATATAAAACCTGCTCAAGAAGCACTTTCTTCTCTTTCTTTACATACCAAAGATATAAAAGATGCAAAAGAACGTCTTTCTCGCTTTTCTTCTTTTCTTCAAATCGCTTTTCCGGAGCTGAAAGCATCAAAAGGAATCATTGAATCACCTCTTCAAGAAATTGCATACATGAAAGACTATTTAAATCAACAAATGAATAACATGCTGCAAGGAAAATTACTGATGAAATGCGATCATGATCTTCCCATATCAGGTTCTATTAAAGCAAGAGGCGGCATTTATGAAGTATTAAAATTTGCTGAAAGTCTTGCTATCAAAGAAGGACTGCTTACCGAGGAAGACAGCTACGCTCTTCTAGCTGAAGACCGATGTAAAAAGTTATTTTCTTCTTATTCTATTGCAGTAGGATCTACGGGTAATTTAGGTTTAAGCATTGGTATTATGAGCGCTACTCTCGGCTTTAACGTCACCGTCCATATGTCAGCGGACGCTAAAAAATGGAAAAAAGATCTGCTTCGTTCTAAAGGTGTAACCGTTATTGAATATCAGTCTGACTACGGAAAAGCCGTGGAAGAAGGACGAAAGCAAGCCGAAGCAGACCCCGCCTGTCATTTTATTGACGATGAGCAGTCTAGAGATTTATTTCTCGGTTATTCCGTCGCTGCTTTACGTTTGAAAAAGCAGCTAGCCGAGCTGCGGATTCAAGTAGACGCCGAACACCCTTTATTTGTCTATTTACCTTGCGGAGTGGGCGGAGGTCCTGGCGGTATTACGTTTGGATTAAAAGCAATATACGGTGATCACGTTCACTGCTTTTTTGCTGAACCTACTCACTCTCCTTGCATGCTGCTTGGATTAATGACCGAGCTGCATGATGGCATTTCCGTTACGGATATTGGACTTGATAACGCAACAGCTGCCGATGGACTAGCTGTAGGAAGGCCATCTAGCTTTGTAGGCGAAACGATAAAATCGCTTATTAGCGGAATTTATACCGTAGAAGATGATCAGCTTTTCCGATTTATTTATGAGCTAGCCAATCGTGAAAATATGTATATAGAACCTTCAGCAGCAGCTGGTCTACAAGGACCTCTCCACCTGATGAAAAACGGGTCTTCCTATATACAAGCGCAAGGACTAGAAAACGATATGTCAAAAGCTACTCACCTTGTATGGTCAACTGGAGGCAGTATGGTGCCAGTTGAAGTGATGAATAGCTATTACGAGCAAGGGAAAAAATTTAATGAATAGATAACGTCAAAAGGCATGGAGAACAATGATGTTCTTCATGCCTTTTTAGACGAAGTAACTTGCAGAAAGATAGGATGCCAAATCTCAAATGGAAAATATCCCGACTTATAGCTGCCGCTTGTACCCATAGTTGCAATTTTTATTTTTCTGTATCCTTTTTTCCATAAAAAGGTGCCTGCAAACACCTCAATTTCTTCTATTTTCTTTTTTCTAATAATCGTTGTTTTTCGTGTTAAAAACTGCGATCGAATACTGACAAATACATCGTTCATCATTAAGCCGCCTTGACGATAGCCGCCCCAGTGAATAAGTACGTATACAAGGCATAGCACAGCAATAATCCACACAAACATGGATTTCCAAAAGCTGATGCCAATCCCTGCCGCGGCAAATAACAAGACCGGTACTAGTAATGGATACCACGCATATTGAATTGCTGTATTTCTTGGACACTTTATATATTCATAGTGCGGCACATATACCTTCATTAACGCTGCAATCTTTTTTTGCTGGATAAACGGGTGCAAATAGACCTTTTCTTTTAAATCAGAGGTTACGACGTTTAACGAAACGGAAGACCATCCAAATAAGCGTCGAACCAACCCTTCCTCTATCGTAACAGCCTGTATTTTATGAAAAGGAATCGTAAGGGATTTCTTATTTAACAGTCCGTATTTAATATGTAGATAATGATCGTAGCGTTCTACGGTAAAACCACCAAATCGTATCACATATAAAACGATAGACAGCAAATAAGCAAGCACCACAATTACAGCCACTAATACAAATAAACCAAGCATCGATTGATGAATCACTTCTTCGTAAGCTGTCTTCACCCAGCGGTTGATATACGTATCAATATACTGATAGAGAAAACCAAGAGCAGCAAATATATAGCCAAAATTCCCGGAAAACGCAGCAGCTAACGCCAGCTGTTTCACCGACACTTTCATCGTACGTTCAGGACTTTTTTCTGTTATTTCCGGCTGACTCCCTGACAGCTTTAATGTATCTTTAAGATGGTGCGCTTCTTTTAGTGAAATACCAGATAAATCAATTTCAGCATCCGTACCGCTGCTGGCCGTGTCAATACGAAGCCGGGCTAAGCGAAGAATTCTAAAAATAAACGGCTGATCTAACTGAATCGATTGGATGCGATTTCGTTGAATAAATCGTTTTTCTTTTTTAAAAATCCCTTTATACAGACGCACTTCCGTTTCCGTTACTTCATAACGAAATTCCTTCCAAGTAAAAAAAGCAAATAAAGCGACTACGCCTCCCGCTAATAGCGTTGCCCACCAATATGTAAACAACAGGTGCCGATTGACGATAAATACAAACACAAAAGGCAGGATATTATTTTTTATATGTTCAATAAATGCTATTGCAATATATAACGGATGCAGCCGCTTACTCATCTTCATCATCTACCTCTGCTAGTCTAGCAATATATTCTCGCAGTGCTTCAGCATCTCTTTGTACAAGTGCAGGAATTTCAACGCTTCCAGCTGCTGTGATGATTTTAACAGATGCCAAGTCAAATTTTCGAAAAATTGGCCCTGTCAACGTTTCAACGTGCTGCACTTTCACAAGCGGAATTTTCGTATGATACCAGATGAATAGCCCTCTTTGTACATCAATTTGAGTATCTGTGACTTCATATGAATATACATTCATATATACATTTGGAGCTATAATTGTATATATGATAAAGCTCACGACTAATAGTCCAGCTGATATCCATCCAATAATTGACCACCAATCAAAAAAATGAACGAGTAGAAAATAACCCGCTGTTGCAAGAAGCCACAGGCTATGCGTAAAAATGGATTGCCAGCGCATTGCTTTTTTAGCTTCGAGGGGCAATTTGCCCTTTAAATGTTCAAACTCCATAAAAACTCCTTTCTCTACCTTTTTTACTATTTCTATTACTATATTACGTTAAAAAAGGAAAAAAGTTTCATAGTTTGCTATTTTCTTATTATTTTTTGATAAAAAACAAACAAGGCTGCCTATTTCGAGGCAGCCTTGTTTATTATCGATAAACGCCGTCTTTCTCTCCGTGTACAACAGCTGCTCTTTCAACTGCTTCAGATACTGCTTCATGTACAGCTAGATTAAGAGGATGAGGAACTAAATCGCCTGGACGCGTTGAATTCGCAATGGCTTCAGCTGCAGCTACCAGCATCGTATGCGTAATATCGCGCACCCCCGCATTTAACACTCCTCTGAAAATACCTGGGAAGCCAAGTACATTATTCACTGACCTTCCGTCAGTAGCGTAAATAGCTCCTGCTTCAAGAGCATCTTCAGGTTCAATTTCTGGCTTTGGATTAGAAAGTGCTAGAATGATTTGGCCTTTTCGGATCCATTCTTTTTGTATTAAGCCAGGTACACCTGTTGTCGCAATAACAATATCGCAGTTCTCCATAAGCTCTTCTAATGAATCCGCTACTTTTCCACCGTAGCTGACTAAGCGCTCATTCGCTTCAGGAGACTTATCAGCTCCTATCACCTGTTTGACACCGTAAGCCATGAACATTCTGCAAGTAGCGATGCCGGCAGCTCCTAAGCCAATCTGCCCTACTTTAGCTTCTTTCAAATTCACACCTGTGCTGCGGCAAGCTGAAATAGCTGCTGCTAGTGTCACCACCGCTGTTCCGTGCTGATCATCATGCATAACTGGAATATCGAGCTCTTCTTTTAAACGTTCTTCAATTTCAAAGCAGTGAGGCGACCCTATATCTTCTAGTAAAATACCGCCAAATCCCGGTGAAATATTTTTAACCGTTTGAATGATTTCTTCCGGCTCATTTACATTCAATAAAATAGGGATAGCGTTTACATTGGCAAGTTGATCAAATAACGCAGCTTTTCCTTCCATAACGGGCATTCCTGCAACGGGACCAATATTTCCTAATCCTAGTATAGCGGTACCATCTGTTACAATCGCAACCGTGTTTCCAATGCTCGTGTAAATTTTAGCTTTATCAGGCTGTTCTTGAATAGCACGGCAAACGTTTGCTACACCCGGTGTATATACTCTTCTTAAGTCAGCGATCGACTCAATTTTCATTTTGCTTTTCATTTGAATTTTACCGCCTTCATGCGCATGAAGAACTTCATCTGATACTGTATGTAAAGTAATGCCTTCTAAACTGCGAACCGCTTCAAGCAATTCCTCAAGCTGGTCTTCACTTTCTACTTGAACCGTAATGCTTCTCATGGTGTAATTATGTCCTACTTTAACGGTTTCAACCTCCCCAATATCTCCTCCAACATTTCCAATAGCTGTCGCTACTCTTCCTAAGTTTCCCGGTACGGTCGGTGTTTGTACCATTAATGTGCGTATTAAATTGTTCATCATATCCCCATATCCCCCTTGTCCTAATCCTGCAAGTACGTATGCTTACTAAACGAAACGTTTAAAACAGTCAAATTCCCTATAAGTTCATGTTATCTACTTATCTTACAAGTAGATCTATACGTACTGTCTTTTCCATTAAAAGAAAAAGCAAAAGATAACGCTTTCAAACAGACGTTTCGCTTTGATTATAAGCAAAGTTTTTAGAATAATCAAGCGATGACATTGTGAAAATTCATAAATTATTAAGAAGGAATTTGTTCTTCACAAACAGAAAAGACTTATATAGAGAAGAAACAAAGGAGTGAATCAATTGAAATCAATTTGTGTGTTTGCAGGATCAAGCGCTGGAATAAAAACAGAATATAAAGAGGCCGCCGTCTCGCTAGGGCGCTACATGGCCCAAAAAAACTACCGGCTGATTTACGGAGGCTCACGAATGGGCCTGATGGGAGAAGTCGCAAATGAAATGCTTCAGCATGGAGGCGAAGTCATCGGCATTATGCCCCGCGGTTTGTTTAGCGGTGAAATTGTTCATACCGCGCTGACAGAACTCATCGAAGTAGAGAGCATGCATGAGCGAAAGGCAACTATGCACGAGTTAGCTGATGGTTATATTGCGCTTCCTGGAGGTTTCGGGACATTTGAAGAGTTGTTTGAAGCTCTTTGCTGGGCTCAAATTGGTATACATAAAAAACCAGTAGGGCTATTAAATGTGAACGGCTACTACAACCCGCTTATGCAAATGGTTCAGCATGCCGTAGATGAAGGGTTTTCTACGGATTCTGCTATTCGTCTCATCAACATTTCTGATACTCCCGAGCAGCTTATCTCTTCAATGGACACTTACACGTCCCCTTCAGAGGACCAAAAATGGAACACTGAACGCTAAAAAGCAAGCGCATAATTTGCGCTCGCTTTTCAAGCGTTATCAAAAGCAATTTCATATTTTTTTACGCCAAAAACAAAAGGGCTGTCTATTGGCTTTAAAGACTGATTCTCAACTTTTAAAAACTCGCCTTTCTCTAGTAACTTAGTAAAAGCAATTTTCCCTTCCATTCTTGCAAGCGGTGCCCCTAAGCAAAAATGGATGCCAAACCCAAAGCTCACGTGAGGATTTGTTTTACGATGCACGACAAAAGTGTCAGGACGTTCAAACTTAGCTGAATCTCTATTTGCACTTGCTGCCCAGCTAATTACCTGCTGCCCTTTTTTAATCTTACACTCTCCAAGTTCTACATCTTCAGCAGCTATGCGTCCAATCGCTTGAATAGGAGGATAATAGCGAAGCGTTTCTTCCACCAGGTTCGGCACTAGCGATATGTCTTGACGAACTTCATTCTGCACGTCTACGTCTTCTGTCATATACCGGACTCCGTTCGTAATTAAGTTTGTGGTTGTTTCATTGCCTGCTACTAGTAATAAAATACAAAATCCCAGTACTTCCCCTTCTGTTAATTTCTCGCCGTCAATTTCTGCTTCTAAAAGCAGCGAAATGAGATCTTCTTGTTTATTTTGCTGACGCTCAGCGATAATTTCTTTAAAATACCCTTGTAAAAAAAGCATGCCTTCATTACGCTTTTGCATCATTTTTGCAAAAGCTTCGTCTGAATTATTTTCAGCACCGCTCACTAAATCATCAGAGTACTTTTTAAACAGTGCTCGATCTTGTATAGGTACCCCTAGCAGCTCTGCTATTACAATAATCGGGAGTGGTCCAGCAAAGTCTTCTACTATATCAAACTGTTTTTTACTGCTCACTTCATTTAATAAATAATCTGCAATCTCTTCAATATGACCCTCTAAGTGCTGAATAGCTCTTGGCGTAAACGCTTTGTTTACTAAGTTTCGTAACTTTGTATGTTTTGGAGGGTCCATCATTAAAATACTTTCTTGGCCCTCTTCCATTGCTCGTTTGGACGAAAAAAGCGATGGTTTTTTTAAAATATATTTTACTGTTTCATAATCAAATACATCCCAGCAGTTTCGGCTTTTATCGTAACGAATAGGTGCCTCCTGACGAAGACTATTATAAATATCAAATGGATAAAGCTGCTGTTCAACGGATTGGATTTCTTGCATAGGAATCAAATTAGCATAGCGATTTTCTCTTTTTACTGCTTTTGAATTCATCTCTTATTCCTTCTTTCGTTTAAAAGTGACCTCGTTAAGTTTTTTAATCTTCTACAGATGAAAAGAATTTTTTTCCATATTTATATCTTTTGATCAGACTATCACAAGGTTTTTTCACTTTCAACGGACATAATAAGAAAATTTTGTCAATTATACAGAAGACTTATTTTATTTAAGGTCTAAATCAGTGATTTTTTTACATTTTTCCAGTTCGTTTATCTTATTTCATAATAATTACATAGATGGTTACACTACAAATAAGTACGCAAGAAAGTAGGGATCTCATGTGATAGATGCCCTTATCTGGGGTGGTGTCTCAGGCTCAGCTGTATTAATTGGAGCTATTATAGCTATTTTTGTACCTTTAAAAAAACAGTTGACCGCTTATATTATGGCTTTTGGCACGGGCGTTTTGTTAGGAGCTGCTGCTTACGAGCTCATTCAAGATTCGGTAAAAGAAGCGGGAATCATTGCTTCTTCTTTAGGCTTTTTAACAGGCGCAGCTCTTTTTACTCTTCTTGACATCTCTTTAGCTAAAAAAGGCGCTCACAAAAGAAAACGTTCGGACCACCTTGTCCCAGCTAGCTCGGGACTAGCCATTTTTATTGGTACCATTATGGATGCTATACCTGAGTCACTGATGATTGGCGCAAGTTTGATTGAACAGCACCACGTTAGCTGGCTGCTTGTTGTTTCTATTTTTATCAGCAATATACCCGAAGGAATCTCCGGGACAAGCGGACTACTTAAAAGCCAATATAAGCAAAAGAAAATTTTTTCATTATGGCTTTCTGTCTTCTTTATATCGGCTCTTTGTTCTTGGATTGGATATCTATTTCTTCAAAATGCTACCCCAAACATGATGGGTTTTATTGCCTCATTCGCCGGGGGTGGAATTGTGTCAATGGTTGCTTCTACGATGTTGCCGGAAGCTTTTGAAGAAGGTGGCCCTGTTATTGGTTTTATTGCTTCATTAGGGTTATTAACTTCTATTATTTTGGATTATCTGTCTTTTTAATGAATAAACTTATATTTTGTATGAAACAAAATATATAGGTCTTTCGTCTTTACAAGTAGATATAAACAAAAGGAGTTACCATTATGAAAAATATATATGCTTCTCTTACACTTTTCACAGTGCTCACTTGCCTATCAGGGTGTGCTTATGCACCTCATAATAATCTATCTGCCGAAAGAGTCTCTGCTTCTTCTATTCAACATACTTCTTCTTCAAAACATGAGGCTTCAGTAGAGGAAATTACAAATAAGCTTCCGGGACACGTTTATTTAAAAGGTATAGCCTTTCAAGATACGCAAAAACCTTATTACTTAGCAATTAATTACGCTGCAATAGATAATCAGCATACGTTTGAAAAAAGCTGGACGTCTGTTAAAACCAAACGCATACTTTTACATAACGCAACCACCTTACTTTCTGCCATACAAAATGTTGACAGCGTTCACTTTACTATTAATACGACTGTTCCTCAGACAATCACGATTACTCGAAAAGAGTTAACCGACTTCTACGGAATAGATCTTCGGAATTATAATGACGTGAAACAAGTATGGAAAGAAAAATTCGAAGGACAGCAAGAAAAAATCGAGGAATTTTATGATGCACATCCAATTACGGAAATGCAGTAAAAGCGGCCCATGGCCGCTTTTTAAAGTTGTTTTTTCATAAACACCTGCTCAAGTTTGATTCCTTCATCTGTATATAAATCTTGAAAACCAAATGTTTTTAACATTTTCACGAGTAAGCTATTTCCTTTCTCAGGTACATTATATGTATTGTAAGCAATTGGTCCATACATATTAAAAATGGTTGCTAATAAAAAGCCCAGAACGTCCTCTGAATTTGAGATATGTTCCTTAACGCTTCCTTGATAAAAAGTAACGGAATTCACGATGCCTATGGAAGAAAAATTCTTTTGAAATAACAAATAGCCAACTTCTTCGTTTTTTTCATTCAACGCAATAAACGATTCTCCATCATGAATACAGTCAAATTGATTTTTCCACGGAACGTCGTATGTATAAAAGGGTAGGTTTCGAATATCTTTTGCAAGCCTTCGCTTTAACGAATACGTAAGCTGATTCTTCTTTTTAAGTAGAGAAGCGTGAAAACTACCTCTATGCTTTAGAAATAAAAGCGTATCTACAATCTCATATCCGTATTTTTGATAAAGGTGAATGGCTTTTTCATTCACTTTAAATGCTTCCAGACTGGCTTCCACTACTCCTTGCTGCTGATATCTCTCAAGTGTAGCTTTTAGTAAGGCTTCTCCAATTCCCATTTTTCGGTAAGGTAAGGCTACGCTTGTACCTCCATTCCAAGCATGTTTTTTTCCCTTGACCTTTTTTATTCCATTTAACATAATTCCAGCTGGTGTATTATTATAAAAAGCCATAAAAGAATGGTCGACAGATAGCTGATCGAAACCAAATCTACAAGTGAATTGATCTAGTGACAGCTCAATCGGAAGATAATAATCTTCAAAACCTTTATTGAATGCTTGTAATGCATCAGAAAAAGAACACTGACTTAAAGGCTTAATTATAATCACGGGACATTCCTTCCTTTTGTAAAAAGATAATAAGCTAGAAAATCATTACAAGAAAACATCATCAATAACCTTCTGAATTTTTGTGGTTTTTAAAAGAAAAGAAAGAGACATACCGCTTAAACACCCTGTCTCTTCCTTTCTTTTAACACTCTATTCTATTGTTTTTTAACCTCTACATCTGACGCTTTCACAAACGCATAGCGGTGATTAAAATAAATTTGATAATATTCGTCTTTTCCAATAATCATTTTGTGATCGTTTGGATTTGTTGTAAAAGTGGGTGCATAGTAATAGTCACTCCTTACTTTTTCTATCCCCACGTACACCTGCTCCGGGGAGATCGTGTACTGAAGCGGGACCATGTCTTTAACCGGTATATTAGAAGGATAGGCTGAAGCTTCAGGAAAAGCTCCTCCGTATACTTGAATGCTTTCTTTTCCTGCTTTTGGCGTTAATAATATGCCTGTACCTTTACTTGTATTTTTATTATGCGGATTATAAAACCAGGCTTTTTGCCCTCCGTACCAAATCGCTGTCCATTCTCCTTTTGTCTCAGCTACTGCATACGTTTGGCCAGTTACAGCTTTGCTTCCCCAGTCTAACGTTTGTTTCGTTCCCGGCCCTGAAGCTGCAGGCTCATTCAGTAGCGGTGAATCATTGCTGGGAGCTTGATGCAAATACACAAAGTTGGCCGGCTGCTTTGGTGCATCTGATACCTCCGGCTGATTGTTTTGAAAGACTGGATTAATCGTAACGGCTAGTTTGTTTGTGTGCTGGCGCTCAACCGGGCTTCCTACCAAATCCATATAGTGTCCCCAATCCCAAAACGGCCCGGGATCTGAATGCATACCTGATTGAGCCTTAGGAGATAAACCTGGCACCTCGTCATGACCAATAATGTGGGCTCGGTCTAACGGAATATTATATTCTTTGGCAAGGTGGCGTACGAGTCTTGCCGAAGAACGGTACATTTCTTCTGTAAACCACGTAGATCCTTCAAGGGCGAATCCTTCATGTTCGATTCCAATACTGTGCGTATTAAAATACCAGTTTCCTGCATGCCATGCTACGTCTTTGTTATGGATCATCTGTGCGATGTGACCATCCCTTGAACGGATTACATAGTTTGCAGCGGCTCTATTAGGGTTAGCAAACAAATCAATCGTTCCATCATAACTTACTTCTGTATCATGAATAACAATATAGCGAACATCTGATTTTTGGCGATTTGCAATATCATAGTTTCCGTAATCTGAAGGACTTTCGCTGAATTTTCCGTAAAAAGCAGGGATGTATTCACATTTTAAAGATGCGGGACAGTCTGCTTTATTCGTATTGGAATTTTCAGTGCGAGGAATCGATATATCTATGTTTTGAGGAGAAATTTTAAGATGCTGTCCGTCTGACGTTGTATGCTCTGCTCCTTTTTCCAACGTTTCATATACATCATTGGCAAATACTTGAGCGTTTTCTTTATCCTGAGAAGAACTGTAAGCTGCGACTGCTTCGTACCATTTTTGATCAGTGGACGGTACATTTCCATTTTTATCTTTTGCGATAAAAGCTAGCACAGCAGCGCCACCGCGAATATTTTGCACAGGATCTTTTTTTAATCTTTCTTTATCTGAGTTAAGCAGCTTAGCAGCTAAGGAGAGCGTTTGCTGTTTGTCATATGCTGGTTTTGAAGGTGCAGCTCCGTTTCCTTTTCCATCTTCTAAAGAAGGGATGTCTGTTAAATGCATAAGACCGTATCCTCCAGCCGCACTAGGTTCTCCGTTATGATTTTCCCAACGCGACTTGTTGTAGGAAATTGCCTTTAAAAGCGAAGCTGGCACACCAAATTCTTTAGATGCTTGTGCAAATGCTAGCTCCAAAGAATCTGACTGATTCTCTGCAGCCAAAGCGACTACAGGCTTTTGCAGCGTATGAAGGGGCATATAAGCTGTACATATGACACCAGCCGTAATCATGGCTACCCCCATCTTATTTAGTTTTAATCTTTTTTTAGTTTCAAACGTATTCCTCCCCCGTAAAGTATGTAAATGAGGTCAATAAAGACATAATATGACTTTACCTCATTCTCAACCATTTCGTCTTCTTTCTTTCTATTCCCTTGAGACAATAGTCTAGAAGATTCGACAGAGTTACTAGGAGGAAAGATGTGGTACGAGGAAAAAATCATAAAAATCATCCCTCTTCTTTAAAGCTGCGCTCTCAAAAATGGTTGAGTACAAAGGCGGTCCATTCATCCCTTTTGCTGCCTTTTTAATAAAGTAGCAATATTGTAGATAATGACATTCCTTCTATAATTCAACTATTACTAAACCAAATTTCTTAATTTACCAGTTTTTTAACAGACTGTACGTCCGACATTTTAGTAACTTTTCACCATAGTTAACCATGGAAAAGGTTGCTATTATTAAAGACAAGAGAATGTTTACATATGATTGAACGCAGCAAGAACTGCTCTTGAAAGGAGATACCTTATGAGAGGACACAGCATTCCAGCAATTAAGTTGAATGAAGAAGAAAAAGAAAAATTAGAGGAACTTATTGAACACTATAATTTAAAACGAACGTCTCTCATTCGAAAATTTATTATGGATGGAAAAGTTAAGCCTCCTTTAATCGGCAAAGAAGCAGGTGTGGAACTATTGGTTAACCTGCGAAAAATTGAGTCTGAACTAAGCCGGCTAAGCAATAATATGCATCAAATTGCAAAGTACTTACATAAACCAAAAGATAAGCAAAACCATTCACAGAATCTTGAAGAAATACTATTAGAAATGATGAAAAAACAAAAACATGTACAAGAAGATGTAGAGACTATTTCAGAGCAGCTTAGCGATCATTTATACGTTAAATAGAGAAAAAACGCTCTTTTCATTTCAGAAAAGAGCGTTTTTTATAAAGAAGTAGGGATTTAAATGCTTTTTTTCATCCCGCACTTTGCGCATGTACGGATAAAAATAAAGTCTTTTACTAAGCTTTTAAATTTCACATGTCCACAGTTATCGCATCTGCCTGCAACTTTATCCGGAAACTCCTCATATACATATACTTTTGTTAAATCAATCGCTTCTTGTTGCTCTTCCATTTCCATCACACCTTTATGCATCTTTACGATTCAGCTCTTTATATTCTATCAAAAATAAGTAAAATTACTAGGGTGAAAGCTTCAAAAAACAAGCAGGTTTTTTCACTATTTTTTTATCCGTTCAGCTTTGTACCACCATTTTTCTCTATCTAAAAATGCTTTTACATTCAGGATTTTTTTATCCCGAAGTGTAATGATGGCTGCTGCAGCTCCTTCTTTGGAAAAGGTTACCGCTGTTTCTAACTTTTCTTTCGTCACAAATACTTTTAATGTTTCCATATTCTCTTTTGTTAATTCCGCAGTTGTGATGGTTTCTCCTTCAATGATTGTATCTTTTTTTTCAATAAAATGTTCTCCATCAATCACCCAGGCTGCACGCGTTTCACCATAAACTTGAAAGAGGGTATTCTTTTTTAAATAACCTGTTCTCTCTGACATATTTGCATCCTTATATGTCTCCGTATCCTCAGTTGTTTTGATCCATAAAGGTTTATATAAAAAAGTAGGCTTTGGACAACCTTCCTCGTCAGAATCTCCCAAAGGATTTGTAGATTTAGGCTCCAAGTTTAAAAACTGTGCAACCCCTTTTGCATATGCCACCCCCATATCTTTTAGAAATTGAGGATTTTTCAAGAGCTTTGCATCATGTTCTGTATCAATAAACCCAATTTCAGTTAGTACAGACGGCATATATGAACGCCTTAACACACTATGATTAGCCAATTTCCTGCCTCGGTTAGAGTGATTGTATTTAGTGAGAACAAATTTCACATGATCGTGAATATCGTTTCGTAACACAATGGTTTGGTTATTTATATTTTTGCTATAAATAAAATCTTCATATCCCGTTTCGCCACCTGAGTTTATATGAATAGATAAGTATACATCAGCACCCCACGCATTGGCTTTGTTGACCCGTTCATTTAATGACAAAAACACATCGGTTGTACGCGTTGTACAAAGAGAAAATCCTTGATAGTGAGTAGAAAGAAAAGAGATGATGTACTGTTGAACAGCTAACACTAAGTCTTTTTCATATAGCCCGCTGGCGACAGCCCCTAGATCTGCCCCTCCGTGACCTGCATCTAAATAAATTTTTTTCATATAACCTGTCTCCTCCTTATCCGTAGCATATGCACGAATAAGCGAAGATGTTTGTTATACAAAACTACTTTTATGTATAAAGCTTTTTGCTATCGCTCATTTAGAAGTCTTTACAACTGATTTACCATAGCTGGTAACATCAAAATATGTATTTGATCCATCGTCTTCATTGATCACAACATCTAAGTCATGAAAATAACGATGAAGTTCTTTTAACAGTGCTTGATCTTTCGTCTGCTCTAGCTGTCCAGCGAGCTTCTCCATATGCTGAAAGTCTTTCTTTAAAACAGAATCTTTTACTTCAATCGTGCCAATCGTATTTTTAATGGCTGTCGCTTCTTCTTGTACGGCAGGCCAGTCTGGGTGCTCAATGGCACTCCACCCCGTCAAATCATTTAGTACGTCATGATGTTCAGCTATAAAATCTTTTGCCTGCTGATCACTGCTTTCCAGCTTATTAACTTTTTGTTGATTCACTTTAATGGCACTTGCCTTTATACTTTGCTGTGATAAAAAAGGAATTTTTCCGTTTTGGTACAATATCCATCCTGTCGCTCCTCCCCCGACTAAAAGAACGGATAAAGATATGGAAATGATCATACGCTTTTTCTTACTTTTACGTCTTTTTTCCATTTGACTCCTTTCCGGGTATTCAAAACCCTTTAGGCCTTATGAACTGAAACGAATAACCTACAAAAAGAATTTTACCATATTTTTAATATTAAAAATATTAAAAAAGAGACTCCTTCGAGTCTCTTTGAATCCACTTCAATTAACTTTCACCTGTGTGTAGCGATTTTTAGGAACATTCAACTGCAAGTTACTTCTTAACGTACTCCCTTCATATTCTGTACGATACAGGCCTCTTTCTTGCAGTATCGGTACAACGTGTTCAACAAAGTCATCTAAGCCATGGGGAACGCTTGAATGAATAATAAAGCCGTCAGCTCCTTTTTCTTCAAACCACTGTTCCATCAAATTAGCGATATGCTCTGGCGTCCCAATAAATTGTGTTTTAGGTGTAGCAATTCGCAGCGCTGCTTCTCGCAGTGTCCACTTATATTTTTTAGCATTTTCTTTAATTTTGTCTGTTGTACTGCGGAAACTATTACTTCCTATATCTCCCAAGTCAGGAAATGCCTCATCTAATGGAAACTGTGAAAAATCAAAATGATCGAAGAAGCGTCCTAAGTAGTTTAGCGCATGTTCAATTGTCACCAATTGAGAAAGTTCTTCATATTTTCTTTCGGCTTCTTCGTTTGTACTACCAATTATAGGACCAATTCCCGGGAAAATTAAAAGTTCGTTTTCCTCTCGTCCTTGTGCCAAGGCTCTTGATTTTACATCTTGGTAAAAAGCTTTTGCTTCTTCTAAATTGTCTTGTCCCGTAAACACTGCGTCAGCCGTTTTCGCTGCTAGATCTTTGCCGCTTTCAGAAGAACCTGCTTGAAACACTACGGGCTGCCCCTGAACTGAGCGGCCAATGTTTAACGGGCCTTCTACAGAAAAAAATTCGCCTTTGTGATGCAATCGGTGCAGCTTTTTCTCCTCAAAAAATTGTCCGGTTTCTTTATTTCGAATAAAAGCATCATCTTCCCAAGAATCCCATAATCCCTTTGTTACTTCTAGAAACTCTTCAGCTATTCTATAGCGTTTGTCATGAGTGGGGTGCTCTTTTCCATAGTTAAGCGCAGATCCTTCTAATGGAGATGTGACAACATTCCATCCCGCTCGGCCGCTGCTAATATGATCAAGTGAAGCAAATTGTCTAGCCACCGTAAACGGTTCGCTGTAAGAAGTCGATAGAGTGCCAACTAAACCAATATGAGAAGTGACAGAAGCAAGTGCTGATAAAATAGTAAGAGGTTCAAAACGATTCAAAAAATGGGGAAGCGATTTTTCATTAATATATAATCCATCGGCAATGAACACTAAATCAAATTTTCCTTCTTCCGCTTTTTGAGCCTGCTGCTTGTAAAAATCGAAATTAACGCTGGCATCTGACAAAATTTCAGGGTGTCTCCACGCCCCCATATTTCCTCCGACTCCATGAATAATAGCCCCTAGCTTTAATTGTCTTTGATGTGTCATATTACCATTCTCCTTTTTCATATCCATTCATAAATTCTCGTAATTGATTAGTTAAACCGCCTGCTCCAAAGCGAAGGACTCCTTCTTTTTCTGTCTTTCTTTCATTTCCTTCTTGTGCAAATTGTAAAAAAGCGATAACGTGAACTCTTCTAGGGTGAATATTTTCAATTCCTTCGTCATAAAACCATTGATCAATTGTATTGTAAATCCCTTTATTGACTTTGAAATGACTGTGGCACCAATTAAAAAACTGGAGATCAGGCAGATTTAAATATCTCGCTTGCCCTAGCTTGGAAGCTGTAGCTTCACTAGATACATAGCCCATATGTTGAAATCTTTGCTTAGCTTGCAGCGTATCAGCTTTAATTTGATGCTTTAAAAACTCAATAGAAGGGAACTTTTTCTCTCCTCGCACCCGAAAGATTACGTCGCATTGAACTGTCTCTCCATAAATAACGTCGTTAAAATCCAAAATATGAACCTCAAATGTTTTAGATAGTTCCGATCCAAATGTCGGCTTAACCCCTACATTCATAACTCCTCTATGTTCAAGTCCCCGCAGATGAACGAGGACACCATACACGCCATTTTTTAATTCCTCATGCTGAGTATCTATATTAGCTGTTGGAAACCCTAAGTATCTTCCTTGCTGCCTTCCAGGTACAACCTGGCCTTTTATAATAAGTTTTTTGCTTGTTTTAGCTTTTAATGCTCCTCTATTCACTACGTTCACCCTTCTTCCCTTAATTCTAGTAAAAAATAAAAGGTTCTTTGCACAATGTCACACATTGTGCAAAGAACCTCTAGTGATCTAGTCGGTTTGTTTAATTTGATGATTTTATCATATACTTATTATTCCTATGAGTCAAGTTGGTTTTTAATTAAAATATTAGATTGTTTTTTCATAAATATAAGAGTAAGGAGAATGCGTTGGGTTAATACGCTTGAAAAATTGCTTTGTTCGATCTTCTTTTGGGTTTAAAAATATGTCTTCAGGATGACCTTGTTCGACAATCTTTCCTCCGTCCATAAACACCACGTGATTAGAAACTTCACGGGCAAAACTCATTTCGTGCGTCACAATGATCATCGTAATTCCTTCTTCAGCAATTTTACGAATAACAGACAGTACTTCACCCACCAGTTCAGGGTCCAAAGCAGACGTCGGCTCATCAAATAAAATAACTTCAGGATTTAAAGCAAGCGCTCTAGCAATGCCCACTCGCTGCTGTTGACCTCCTGATAACTGACTTGGATAAGCATTTGCTTTTTCAGCAAGCCCAACTTTTTCAAGGACGTCTAAACTGCGTTGTTTCGCTTCTTCCTTTGGCAGCTTTTGAACAATAACTAGCCCCTCCATAATATTTTCAATAACGGTTTTGTGTTTGAACAAGTTGTATTGCTGAAAAACCATCGTTGTTTTTTGTCGAAGAGTTAAAATGTCTTTGCGATTTGGCTTTTGGCACTGAACCGTAAATTGATCAATCGAAACTTCTCCTTCATCTGCTTTTTCTAAGAAATTAATGCAGCGTAAAAACGTAGTCTTTCCAGAACCACTCGGTCCTAAAATGGTCACAACGTCGCCTTTTTTAACAAGTAAATCAATACCGTCCAATACTGTGTTATGACCAAATGTTTTTTTTATATTTGTTAGTGTAATCATACAACCCCTCCTCGATTATAAACAGTTAATTTACGTTCAAGCAGCGCTGTTATTCCTTCTATTAACATCGTCAGCATCCAATAAATAAGAGCAGCAGCAATATAGGCTTCTAAAAACTTGAGATTATTCGAAGCTACGATATTAGCAGCACCGTTTAGCTCTTTTTGCGATACGATGAATGCGATAGAAGACGTATGCAAAAAGCCGATGAAGATATTACATAAATTCGGTAAAGACAAAGCAAACGCCTGTGGAAAAACAATTCGTTTCATCGATTGAAAACGATTCATCCCAATAGCATACGCAGCCTCAATTTGTCCTTTTTCTACAGCTAACAAACCAGAGCGAATAATCTCTGACATATAAGCTCCCGCTGTAAAAGACAAAGCGATTAATACAAATACGACAATAGGAATGCTGTTTGCATTGAAGCCCCATCCATAGTAACTCGATAGTTTATTAATAAATAGCGGGAACCCTAGGTAAATAACCATAATATGAAGAATAGCAGGCGTTCCTCGGAAAAATGATACGTATACGTTGGCAATTGGCGTTATTATTTTTACTGAATTGATTCTCACAGCCGCAACGGCAATACCAATAAGCAACCCGCCTAGTAACGGACCGATGGTAATAAGGAGCGTTAAAGGTAATGCCTTTAAAATTTCTACAAATGCTGTCCATATAAACGGTACGTCAATAATCATGTTTACACCTCTTTTAGTAAGCTCGTTTTATACATGAACAGGCTGATCATGTTTTTGCAGCTTCTGTTCTGATTTCACAAAAAATTTCTCTAATATAATCGCCACAAAATAATAAATAATGGCAAGTGCGATATATACCTCCACTGCATGAGCCGTTGCAGCGATAATGGTATCTCCTCTTCCCATCATATCCATCACACCAATGGTAAAGGCTAAAGACGTATCTTTTAAGGACCCAATCACAAGATTTCCAAAGTTAGGAAAGGCTACAACGAGAGCTTGCGGCAGCACAATTCGAGTGAACGTTTGTTTTCCGGTCATTCCTATACTATAAGCTGCTTCAGTTTGCCCTTTATCTACACTATTAATGGCACCGCGCATCATTTCAGAAAAAGACGCCGCCGTGCTCAGTGAATACGTGATAATAACAAATACGAGCGGAGCCATTCTTGAAACGTCAATATGAATCAATTGTAAAAGGGCAGGTATCCCGTAAAAAACTAAAAATAATTGAATTAAAATAGGCGTTCCCCTCATAAAAGAAATATAAACTGCTGCTATTTGACTTAACACCGGTACTTTATAAATACGAGGCAGGGCAATAAACAATCCCAAAGTACTGCCAATCACAAGTGAAGCAATCAAAATCCAAATTGTAATATGCAAATAAGATAATAATTGAGGAATAGAGGTGAAAATCAGCTCTATATCAAATGCTTTTCCCATCTTTTTCTCTCCTTTTTTTCCCTCTACAGGTAGCGAAAGGACCCAAGTTCAAGGCTTGGGTCACAGTAAGTGCTTTAGTTATTTCCAGCTGCTTTTGTATAATCTTCTCCTAGCCATTTTTTACTTAATTTTGTCAATGTTCCGTCTTCTTTTATTTCTTTTAGCGCTTTATCAACATCTTTTTGTAAACCTGTTTCATTTTTTCGAAGCATAAAATATACTTTTGAATTTGAAATAGCAGGTCCTACAACTTTTTGCTCTGCGTCCGCTTGCTTATTAACAAAGTCAACTGCAAACGGCGTACTAATTGTAGCGTCCGCACGTCCTGTTTTTAGCTGCGTTTTTGTATCATCAGATCCTTGACCTGAATAAACGATATCAATTTTATTTCCATGTTCTTTGTTATACTTATCGATTAAGTTAGCAGAGTTACTCGTTGCTCCTACAATTACCTTTTTACCGCTCAAATCTTTGATTGATTTAATTGACGTATTTTTTTCATTTACAACTACATGTAGCGGAAAGATATTATAAGGTTCTTTATTAAACAGGAACTTTTGTTTTCTTTCTTCATTCACTTCCATCTGATGGGCTACTAAATCAATTTTGTTGGATTCCAAGCTCAAAAGTAAATTAGAAAAATCCATGGTTTTGAATTCAAACTTATAGTTTGGAAGACGTTTGTCTATTTCTTTAACAAGCTCTACGTCATACCCCGTTAGATTTCCTTTATCGTCAAGAAAGCAAATGTTGGGAAATTGCGTACCCGTTCCTACAATAATTTTTTGCACTTTATCTTTGCTTGCGTTAGCTGCTGTTTCTTTATTGGGTGTTCCGCAAGCGGCTAATAATAAAAGAAGTGATAAAAAGATAGCTGTCAGCTGTAGTTTTTTCATGTGTTTGGTCCCTCACTATGTCTCAAAATAATTTATTGTTTTAACGAATGAATAAAATGGATGTTGCAGCTATTTAACGATTGGTGAATAGTCTTCAATCAACTTTTCTATTTGTTCATAATCTTTTTCAATAACTCCTTTAAACTGCCCCTTATCTCCAATTTCAACGACCGGTACATGACGAATACCGTATTTAATTTCAAGTAAATCTCGCAAATAATCTTTTCCTTCTACATCGATACTTTCATATTGATAGCCTTTTTCATGAAAATATGCTTTTAGTTCTTCGCAATGATGACAACCTTTTCGATTCCATAATAAAATTTTTACTGACATGGTTTCTCCTCTTTTCTTTTAAATTATTAATTAGCTTGTTGTAACTCCTTGTGTTTTTCTAACTCATATCTTTCGGGATGCAAGATCTTTCTTAAGAATACGCCTTTTCCTTCTTCTCCTTGATCGACTTCAAAAAAGCGTTCATACCCTTTTCTTTCATACATAGGAATCAACCATGGATGTCGATCAGAAGTAGCTAATGTAACAGCAGGAGCCCCCAGTTGATCTCGAATAACCGTTTCTTCAACCCACGTTAAGAGTTTAGAACCTACTCCTTTCTTTTTAACCAAAGGATCTACCGCAAACCACCATAAGAAAGGCCAGTTCGTTATTTCTTTATACGTTCTTGCTGTAATTGTAGCTACTATTTTTCCGTTAATTTCCATAATGTAGCAGCGGCTGTTTTGAATGTTTTCTTTTACAAGTTGAATCGTTGCCGTCGCGGCAGGAAATTTAATTCCTAGCTTTCGAATCGGCTCGTATGCTCGAAGCGTTAAATTCAACAGTTCTTCAGCATCTTCTACGGTTGCTAATCGAAATAATTCACTCATTTTCTTCACCTCATTTTATAAATGTTTGAAGAGATAGATTCCCTTTGTAAATCAGCTCATCCACCGCTTCCTTTAAACGACTTTTGGCATTCATATTGTTGATGCCTGCAAAAGACACGTATTCATGCAGCAGAAAAAGACTGCTGAGCCAGTAAGGTCTACCTAAAAAAGACGCTAAAAGTTTTAAATCATACTTAGCTTTTAGTAAAGAATTCACATTTTCACCAATAAGAATTGGCAGAAGTATTTTTTTATACAATAAATCTTCCGGCAATATTTTTGTTAGCCGTTCAAAAGATTCTACGTATGTTTCATTTACTCCCGATAACAGAACGACAATACTTTTAGCTTGGTTCACTTTTGAAATGAATACCTTTACTTCTTTCTGAGCTTCCTCCGTTAAAGCGTGTACATCATGATACGAGATAGCTTCTGCGTGCACTCCTTTTGAGGTTAAGCAAGCTTCTAGCTCATCTTTCACTGAGGCTATTTGTTGATAATTATGGGAGCTTCCGTTATATAAAATACATACATCGCTCACTTTTTTCCCCTCCTTTTTACAGCAAAAAGGCTCCTGGAGTTTCCTCAGGAGCCTTTGGTAGACCAATCAGCTTTAACTGTTTCTTTGATAAAACCGGAGAATAAAATGAAGTGTCTTTGAAACATACTCACTCAATTCTTATTTATCCAAGTTGTTTTATCGGCTTTTCTGTTTGATGATTCAACTATATAGCCTCAAAATGGCAAAGTCAACTTATTTTTCAAAAAATATTTTTCTTTCAAAAAACTCTTTTCATCTGGAAAATCCTTTGCTAAAATTAATCCCAATTATTCTTACCTTTTTTATCAACTTTAAGGAGTGTTTTCAGTGAAATTAAGTATTTTAGATCAAAGCCCACGTTATGAAGGTGAACGTGCTGAAGATGCATTTCAGCATACCATTCAATTAGCTCAGCTAGCAGAAGAACTTGGTTACCATCGTTTTTGGGTAGCGGAGCATCATGACTCTGAACATGTTGTAGGATCATCACCCGAAGTGTTAACTTCTCACCTGCTCGCTAAAACGCATCATATTCGTATTGGTTCAGGAGGTGTTATGCTTCAGCACTACAGCCCTTATAAAGTAGCAGAAAATTTTAACGTTTTAGCCTCATTATCTCCAAATCGCATCGATCTTGGAATCGGCAGAGCACCAGGAGGACTACCTCATTCTACTCAAGCCTTGCAACAAAACTCTCAGCCCACTAAGTCCTTAACAGACAAACTGATAGAACTTAAACAATACCTAAACGATACGCTGCCGGAAGATCACCCTCTTTACGGTTTAAAAGCCTATCCAAGGCCCCAAAAAGCAGCAGATATGTTTTTACTGGGAGCAAGTGCTTCAAGCGCAGAGCTTGCGGCATCTCTAAACCTTCCTTATGTATTTGCTCAATTCATTAATGGTGATCAAAAAGTACTGGAAGAAGCGATTTCTGTCTATAATCAGCACGTTTCATCCCATGCACGCTCGCTTGTCGTTGCGCTTTCCGTCATCGTAGCGGATACCGTAGAAGAAGCAAAAGCATTAGCATCCAGCACAAAAATATTTAAAGTACATTTACAAAATGGGAAGTCCGCTACATTAGGCTCCAAAGAAAAAGCAGAAGAATTTGGTCAGCAGTCCAAAGAAAGCTATCGAATTGAAGAAAAAGAAGCAAACGTCATATACGGTACAAAAGAAACCGTTCGTCAAAAGCTCCAAGCGTTGAAACGGGAATTTTCTATTGATGAATTTATCATACTTACTGCTATTCAAAATTTCGAACAAAAAAAGCGATCTTACACGCTCTTAAAAGAAGCATTCAATGAAGGAGATGCTCAGAAAACTAATCACACTTTAGCTGCTTACTAATCCAGAAGCTGAGACAAAAGTATTTTAGTAGAAGTAAAAAACGCACTAATAATCAAAATTACCGATTATTAGTGCGTTTTTTTTATTGATAAGAAGAACGTACCTTTCATGTGTTTAGTTGCTTCTGGCTGGTGATTGGAGGGCAAAGCGAAGTCTTGCACGGAAATCACCAGCGGTGTAACAAGTCATCCATACTAGATCATTTATCCCATTTGTTCGTCTGTAGATTCGAGTGATTTAGTTATGCCTCAATTTCTTTGTTTTATCTACTTCCGAGGAGTTCAAACAAAGTATACACATACCTCTCATTTTTTCAAAAAATCATTAAATTGAATCAAACGTTTTTTTATAGTACCATATGAAGATATGAGTCTAGTAGAAGAAGGGAATTTAAAAATATGCCTTACAAAATGATTGTTTTAGATTTGGATGATACACTGTTATGCGATGATCACACTATTTCTCCGCGCACAAAAGAAGCATTAATGAAGGCGCAAGAATCGGGAGTGAAAGTTGTACTTGCTTCCGGACGACCAACTTACGGAATGGTTCACATTGCGAAAGAGCTAGAATTAGAAAAGTACGGAAGCTTTATTTTATCGTTTAATGGGGCAAAAATCATTAATTGCCTAACAAATGAAGAGCTATTTAGCAGCACATTATCGCCGAGAACCGTTGCACGTCTCGACGATATTAGCCGCGAAGAAGGCGTTTTAATTCATACGTACGTGGGAAATGAAATTATAACCGAAGTAGAAAATAAATTTACGGATATTGAAAGTGACATTACAGGTCTGCCGATCCGTGTTGTTTCATCTTTTACTGATGCCGTTACAGAACCTGTTGTAAAAGTACTCATGCTTGCAGAACCGGAAATGCTGGTTCACGTTGAAAAGAAACTTCAAAAGCAGCTTCAAGGAGAGCTAAGCGTAATGCGCTCTAAACCATACTTCCTTGAATTTACAGAAGAAGGCGTCACAAAAGGGACAAGTCTCCACTTATTAATTCAACAGCTTGGCATTACACGCGATGAAGTGATTGCCATTGGCGACAGTTATAATGATCTTGCCATGATTGAATTTGCTGGCCTTGGCGTAGCAATGGGAAATGCTCCTGAAGATATTAAAGAAAAAGCCAACCACGTAACAGATACAAACATGAATGACGGTGTGGCAAAAGTTGTGGAAGAATTTATCTTAAAACCTGTTAGCATTTCATAAGACAAAAAAGCAGCTCGTACGAACCGAGCTGCTTTTTTGTTTTGATTTTATACTCCTAACAGTTTCATAAGAAGCGTCGCTAAAATAACAGTGGAAGCGCCTCCAAGTCTTGTTGCTACTTGAGCAAATGGCATAAGTGACATACGGTTGGAAGCTGATAAAATCGCTACGTCTCCCGTACCTCCTAAACCGCTGTGACAGCCGGTTACAATAGCAGCATCTACAGGGTGCATTTTCATCATTTTACCTACAAAATAACCCGTTGCTACCATAGCAATAACAACTGCAGCACATACGACTACATAACCTGGTGTAACAATTTTCACTACATCTTCAAGAGGAATATACAAAATTCCTAGCCCTACCATTAACGGCCATGTTAAGCTCGTAGAAATGAATTTGTACATATGATAAGCACCTTGCTCCATTTTAGCAGGCATTACTTGTAAACATTTGACTAGCGTTGCCGCTACGATCATTAAAACTGGACCTGGAATTCCTAAAAACTTATGTGCTAAGCCTCCGAAAATAAAGAAACTACATGCAATTAAAAGACCTGCGCCCATTAACGAAAAATCTACTGGTTTCTTGATATTTGTATCTTCTGAGATGCCATCTCCGCCTTTTGTCTTCACAAGAACTCCATTACCTGTTAATTCTGGCTTTTTCTCTCCTAGACGTTTCATTAAGCCAGCACATACGATAGCAACGATGTTTCCGATAACAGCAGCTGGAATCATTTGCGACACAAAAGATTCTGCTGAACTACCTAAAATTTGAGAATAAGCAAGTGAAAGCGGTAAAATACCTTCACCAATCCCTCCTCCAATAATTGGTACAACAATATAGAAAAATGTATGTTTTGCTCCGTAGCCAAATAACATCCCAACAGCTACGCCTGCAGCTACAGCGGCTAGCGTACCTAATACAAGCGGTACGAACATACGTGTAAAGCCTTGAATTAAAACTTTGCGGTTCATACCAAGAATACTTCCGGCTACTAAACAAGAAATATAAAGATATAAAAAGTTTGATGTCTTCATCAAAGTTGTTACCGCTTCCATAGATGCGGGATTTAAAACATTATAAAAAACTAATACGGAAGGTACAAGCAGTGATAAAATAGCTGGTCCGCCAATATCTTTTAAAATCGGAATTTTTAATCCTAAATCACCAAGCAGCATTCCCATTACCATAATAATCGCAAATCCGCCAATCATATCTGGAGGAAGCTCGTTGTAAACGGCCGCACCATATACAATTAATGCAAGTAAAACGTATAGCGGCAGAGGAATAACTCCTACTTTAATATTGTTGATTCGGTTCCAAAAACCCTTATTTTCAGGCTGTGAATCTTGAGTAAACGTTTCCAATTTACGTGCTGTATTCATCTCATAACCCCCTGTGGTTCTAATATAGAGAATCATACACAAATTCCAAAAAACTATATACGTTATGTAACTTAAGAATTCTTTTTGTAACTAAAAAAAGCACAGCTTCTTTTTTCAGAAGCTGTGCTTTTTCTATCTAAAAATTAAGCATTTACTGTTTCTAAAGCTTTAATTTCTTTGTATGTTGGTTCCCACATTGCTGCTTTTACTGCCGCTTTAACATCTGTTGGAACTTCTTTTGCAACGCCATCTTTAATTGCTGCGTTAGCAACTGCTAAAGCAACGTTATATGATACTTCACGTAATTCTTCTACGCGCGGTAGTAATGAAGCACCTGGTTTGCTGCTGTCTACCATCTCAGCTACAGCGTGTGCACATGCTGCGAACATACTGTCTGTAATAACTTCTGCTTTTACCACGATTGATCCAAGACCAAGACCTGGGAAAACAAAAGCATTATTAGATTGACCAATTTCATATTCTACACCATCGTATTTAACTGGTTCAAATGGACTGCCAGTTGCTACAAGTGCTTTTCCTTCTGTCCAATTTAATAAGTTTTCAGGAGTAGCTTCCGCAAGCGGAGTTGGATTTGACATCGGTAAAATAGCTGGGCGTTCTACATGCTTCGCCATTTCTTTTACGATTTCTTCTGAGAATGCGCCTGCTACACCAGACGTACCAATTAAGATTGTTGGCTTAACTTGTCTGACAACTTCCAAAAGAGAAATTTTGTCTTCTTCACGGTTCCAGTCCTTCACTTCTTCTGCTTTTCGTGCATAAGGCGTTTGGAAACCTAATAAGTCGTCCATGTCATCTGTTAAAAGGCCTCGGAAATCAACTGCCCAGAAGTTTTTGTATGCTTCTTCTTCTGTAATACCGTCTAATACCATTGCGTCACGAACTTGGTCTGCAATACCGATACCTGCTGTACCCGGTCCAAAGATTAAAACGCGGTGGTCACGAAGTGGCATTTTAGACACTTGAACTGCTGAGAAAATAGCGGCAAGCGTTACAGCACCTGTTCCTTGGATATCATCATTAAACGTTAGAATTTCTTTTCCATACTTGTTAATAATGTTACGAGCATTTACATTACCGAAATCTTCCCAGTGTAACAGTGCATTAGGGAATATTTCAAGAGATTTTGAAATGAATTGATCTACGAAATGATCATAGCGCTCACCGCGGATACGTTCGTGACGGTTTCCGATATATAAAGGATCATTTAATAATTTTTCGTTGTTTGTTCCTACATCAAGAACAACTGGAAGTACTCTGCTTGGGTCGATTCCTGCTGCAGCTGTGTATACGGCTAATTTACCGATAGCAATATTAATACCGCCAACGCCCCAGTCGCCAATTCCTAAAATACTTTCTGAATCTGTAATAACCATTAAATCAATGTCTTCACTATTTGCATCGATATTTTTAAGAGCTTCTTCAATGCCCTCTACATTATCGATTGATAAGTATACGCCACCCGGACGGCGATATTCGTGGCTGTACTCTTGGATTGCTTGTCCAACTGTTGGTGTATAAACAACAGGAAGCATTTCTTTTAAGTGATCTTGCAATAAACGATAAAATAATACAGCATTACGGTTTTGTAAATCGTTTAAATATACATTCTTACCAAGGTTATCTGGCTGAGCTAAAAATTGCTCATATGCACGTTTTGCTTGCTCATCTAAAGTTAAAGTCATTGGAGGAAGTAAACCTTCTAATCCTAACGTTTTGCGCTCTTCTTTTGTAAAAGCTACCCCTTTGTTTAACATTGGAGCTCCTAAAATTTCTTTCCCGCGTAAAGTCGTTTCGATTGTTTCATTATCTGCAAAAAATACGTTGCGCATACGACTATCTTCCTTTCTGTAGACTTGTATGACAAGCATACAAGTTGGTTAGATTTAAGTAATTAACATCTTATATGGATATTACATATTATTCAAATGTCCGTTAACTTTTTATGAATAGCATGCTAATTCATTTGACAATAGTATATTTTATGCCTATCTATTTCTGCTGTCAACTATTTTAGTAGAGCAATTTTTTAGTTATAAAGAGGTAGAAATTTCTGAATTTAATATCTTTTATTAATTTTCTTTTTATATAGGTATTAAGAACCTTATTTACAATGGTTATTTCTTTTTGAGAGTTAAAACAGTTCTTTAATATGGGAAAAATGTTTAATTATAAAAAATTTATTTTAAAATAATTTCAGTTTACCTTTAAAAGAATAATTTTTATTTTTTTGTCTATGCTGATTAGTAAATTACTATGAATATTCTTTCTCTTCTCTCTATACATATAAACTACATAGTTCTTTTTTATAATAATGGAGGTTATTGCATGCTAAAACCAGATACAGCTATTATTTTTGGATTTCTTATCGAAGAGGCGTCCAGTCGATTAGACGATCAAGAAATTAAAGAAATTGCGGCTAAAGAGCTAGAAAATGGAGAATTGGTTTTTGAAGAAGCGAGTTATTTTTATAAACGCTTTTTTATTCCGGCTTCCTCTGAATTAAGACAAGCTCTTCGCCGAGAGGTCTTATCACTTCATTTAACATTAAATCAAATCAAAAATGCGCATGGCAACGGATCCATGTCTAAGATTGCTCATATGCATCAAATTATTGCAGAAACTGAAAAATCAACAAACAAACTGAACAGACTTTTAAATCTTGCGTTTTACGAAGGTGAAGACGATCAGACATACGCCTCCTTCATGAATATCTTTTCAAATAAATCATAAAAAAACCGCCCTTAAGGACGGTTTTTTTATTGAACACCTTTCATTAAACGCTGAATTTTTGGCGAAATCATTAGTACAATTACACCTAAAATGACCGAAACTCCGCCCAATGCAGCGAAATAAACAACTTGCGAAATGTTTTCATAATATTGAACAAGCTGAGCATTGATTGCCTGCGCCGCTGCGCTTGTTAGGAACCATAAACTCATTGTCTGAGCAGAAAACGCTGCAGGTGCTAGTTTTGTTGTAGTTGATAGCCCTACTGGTGATAAACAAAGCTCTCCAACTACAACTAAGAAGAAGCTTAGCACTAGCCATAGCGGGCTCGCTAACGTTTCATTTCCATGAATGCTAGCCGGGATAACCATAACAAGGAAAGAAAGCCCTGCAAATAAAAGTCCTAATGAAAACTTCTTTGGTGTAGAAGGTTGTCTGTTTCCCAATTTTACCCAGATCGCTGCAAAAACTGGCGCAAATATAATAATGAATAGCGGATTTAAAGATTGGAACCAGCCAACTGGAATTTTAAAACCACCATACGTTAGCTGCGTATGATCTTTTGCATACGTTGCTAAAATTGTTGACCCCTGCTCTTGAATCGCCCAGAACATTACTCCAGAGACAAAAAGAGGAATGTACGCTAATACGCGTGAACGCTCATCAGCTGTTGTCTTGGGGCTCTTATACATAACAACAAAGTAAATAATAGGAATAACTATCGCTAAAATACTTACAAATAAAATAACACCTTCAACAGTTAAAATACCCGCTAAAGAAGTCAGTACAATAAAGATTGCCAGTACAACTACAACAAGTGCAATGGTACCAAAAACTTTTTTGCGTTCTTCTGGTTTTAAAGGGTTTGGAACTTGTCTACCTGCACGACCTAGGTTTTTGCCTCGTGTAGCCATAAATACGATTAGACCTAAAAGCATTCCTACTGCCGCGATTCCAAAACCTAAATGGTAGTTATACTTTTCACCTACTGTTGAAACAACTAGCGGCGCAATAAATGCTCCAGCATTTACACCCATATAGAAGATACTAAACCCAGCATCTCGACGGTTATCAGTCGGGCTATACATATCGCCCACAACGCTTGAAACGTTTGGTTTTAATAAACCTGTTCCGATGATAATCAAGAACATTGAAATAAACAGCGCTGTTACACCTGCTGGCAACGCAAGCACTAGATGTCCGAGCATAATAAATATACCGCCGTAAAACACCGTATTAGACGTACCTAAAATGCGGTCTGCAATCCAACCGCCAATAATTCCAGACATATAAACAAGGGAACCATAAATAGAAAAGATCGCTAAAGCGGTTCCTTGTTCCATTCCTAATCCACCGTTTGCAATTGTATCGTACATGTACAATACAAGTAGCGCACGCATTCCATAGTATGAAAAACGCTCCCAGAATTCTGTAAAGAACAAGGTAAATAAACCTTTAGGATGTCCGAAGAATCCTTTTTGAGGAACTGTTTCATACACTTTTTCTCTCTCTACCGACATATTCCTTAACCTCTCTTTCAACCGTAAACCATCATAGACAAAACTGTCAAAAAATTATGATGATATAAAAAAATAGAAACAAGAAAATTTTATTCTTATAAAATGATTCTGTCAATATCAGAATTTTACAATGAGTGCATAATATACGGTTTTTCGTTATAAAATTGCACCTATAAAAAGCTTTAAATCAAGATTTCTTTTCTTGAAATATCTTTTTGAAAAATTTTTTATACAAAACCCTTGATTACAAAGCATCTGATTATCTACTTTTCATACAACCAGATAATATTTTTCTTTTTGGGAAATTTTTCTTTATATTTAAAAAGAAGCTTTATTCTTTTTAAATTATGCTTCCCTCAATCAAAAATATACTTTTTTAAAATAATAAAACCTTCTTTAAAAATGTCTCTTTTGTTATAGTAGATACTCTTTTTTCACCTATGTAATACTTTTAATATAAGTCATCCTCATTTTTTTATGTAAAAAAAGAGATAAAAGGTTTATTTTTCATCTCTTTTTTACTGTGCCTACAATTTTACGTATTCACCATTTACCATTTGTCCTTTGTGAAGAGGAAACACACCTTCTTCTTTAGTGTATACAATCGTTCCTCTATTAATGGTAGTTAAAATAACGCTATTAAATACCGTTCCTTCATATATACTGTGCTTATGTTTGAAAACCATTCCTTCTTTTGTCACTTTTTCAGTTTGATCCAGATCAACGATAACCAAATCCGCATCGGATCCGAGCAAAATGCTTCCTTTTTTAGGATATAAGCCGAATCGTTTAGCTGGATTGGTTGATACAAGCTTTGAAATGTGAGAAAGAGAAATCCCTCTAGTGATCGCTCCTTCACTAATCATTGCTTGCAAAGAGTACTGACCGCCTGATATTCCACCCCACACTTTAAATAAATCATTCTGATGAGCTGTTTTTAACTCAATCGGGCAAGGAGAATGATCCGAAGAAATCATATCTACTTCCTCTGATTGAATACAAGCCCATAATTTTTCTTTTTGACTCCTGCTGCGAAGAGGAGGTGCACACTTAGCCGTTACGCCAATTTCTTCAAAGTCTTCCTCTGTAAAAAGTAAATAATGCGGACAAGTTTCCAGCGTAACGTTCATTCCATTCTTCTTTGCTTCCGTAATAAGCTGCACTGCTTCATAGCTACTAATGTGTACAAAGTGAAGCGGACATCCCGTTTCTTCACCGTACTCAAGTGCTTGCTTTACTGCGTTTACTTCTGCTACAACCGGTCGCGTTTCTAAATAATCTTTAATAGCCGTTTGTTTTTGCTTCTGTTTAGCCTGTTCAAGCTGTTGTATTAAGTCATTTCTTTCAGCATGCAGGGCAAGCACTTTATTTAGTTTTGCAATCTCTTTCATTCCTTCGTATAATGTGAGGTCATCTGAAAAATCAAATTCAGAACCGGCTTCTGACATAAATGCTTTAAAACCTATTACACCCGAATGAGCCATTTTGGCTAATTCTTCTTTATTACCAGGAACCAACCCTCCCCATAAACCGTAGTCCACTACCGACTTTTGATCAGCCAGCTTTTTCTTTTCCCGCAGCGCTGCTTCTGTTACGGTCGGAGGGACGCCGTTTAAAGGCATATCAAAGTATGTAGTGCAGCCTCCTGCGGCCATAGATGCTGAACCGTAGTCAAACCCTTCCCAATGATCTCGGCTCGGTTCATCAAAATGCACATGAATATCAATCATTCCAGGCAGAACATATTTGCCTTTAGCATCTACGTATTTTTTTGCTGGTATGCTAACACCTTGCGCTATTTCTGCAATCTTTCCTTTTTTAATACCTATGTCCGCTTTTACTATTTCGTCTTCTAATACGACCGAACCATCCCGAATAATTAAATCGTACATGTTATCAAACTCCCCTTTATTTAACTACTCCATCTTCTTATTAAACGAAGCAGTCTGCTATTGTTCTATCATGCATTGTTTCCTTTAAAAAGTCTTTATCCTTGTAAAGAAACCTGACACATAGACTGGTTATTACGCTAGTAAATATAACTGAATTATCTGATTTTTACACTCGCCATTTTGTCTAAAGTTTTCTTTTTCATTTGGTCACTTTCACTAACTAAAAAGAGATTGAGACATAACTAAATCAATGGACGAACAAATTGGATAAAGGAGCTAGTATAGATTCTTTTGACCTTGCTGTTGATTTCCGTGCGAGCCTTTCCTTTCTGCTGGGTCTCACCTATTTCGCTTTTCCCGCAGAAGTCTTCTCCTTACCCACCAATCAACAGCTAGAAGCAACTACATACGTGAAATCCTAACCATAAAAAATCCGAACGAGTTTGATTTCTCATCAAGAATCAAACTTGTTCGGATTTCCCTTCGACTAAAACCCTTTTGTCACAGCCTCTTTTAACTCTTTTTCACTTTTTGTGACATGGGCAATCTTACTGTAAATGTACTGCCTTTTTCCTGTTCACTTTCTACATCAATTTTTCCTTTATGTGTTTCTACGATCCATTTAGCGATTGCTAGGCCTAGTCCATGACCTCCCATTTGACGGGAACGCGATTTGTCAGCACGATAAAAGCGGTCAAAAATCCGATCCTTTTCATCTGGATGGATCCCAACGCCCGTATCACGTACTTTTAATATACATTCACTCCCATGCTGAACCACTTGAATGTTTACACTTCCATGAGGAGTCGTATATTTAATCGCATTATCTAACAAAATGTAAATCAGCTGAGTTAGACGCTCTTGATCTCCAGTTACCACTAATTTTTCCGGCGTATCCAGCTGCAAATCAATATGTTTGGAAATCGCTAGAGTTTCAACAGATTCCATTACCTTTTGTACCGCATCTGTAATATCAAAGGGCATCATTGCTTTTTCTACTTTATTAGAGTCTGAGCGTGCAAGCGTAAGCAAATCACTGACGAGACTCGTCATGCGCTTCACTTCAGCTTTCATATTATTGATTAATTTTTTAGAAAAAGGATCTTCTGTTACTTCCTCCTGCATTTCTAAAGCATTGATAGAAGAAAGCATAACGCTAAGCGGCGTTCTTAACTCGTGGGATGCATCAGCCACAAACTCTTTTTGCTTTTGAAAAGCTGTTTCAATTGGGACCATAGCCCGTTTTGACATTAAGCGGCTGATATAAATGGCTACTCCTACAAACAGTACGGTAAGGCTTAACATAATAATAAGGAGCCATTTTAACAGCTGATAAAGAAATGAAACGTCTTTTCCAATATAAAGCATCCCTAAAAATTGACCTTTATAAAAAATAGGTTCACCCGCCATCATCAAATCAATATCTATTTTGCCTTCCCCGTTTTGCCCTTTTACTCCTTCAATGTGTTCGAAACTAGGACGCGGGGCTTTTATTCGTTCTTTCCTCACTTCATTTTCAATAGGGATCCACCCATCAATTAAATCTAGTAAGTTAGAGCGAAGCCGCTCGCTCGCTTCGTTTCCCATAATAAGGTCCCCTTCAGGGCTGATTACATAATAAAAAAACTGATCTTCACCGGCTACGACAATGTTTTTGTACTCTTCTTTTGACTGCTGATTCGAGCTGTTTATCGCTTGTTTAATTAAGATGCTTTGGACAATTCGAGACTCTTGCTTTAGCATGCTATTTAAGTTTTGCTGCTGACTGTTGGATACAACCACATACACCAATGCATAAACAATAAACACGAATAATAGCAGAAACAGCATCAGTAATGCGCTATATCGGAATGTTAAACGATTTTGCGTCTGGCTGAATAAATCTTGCTTTACTTTTTGTTTTACTTTCTGTTTAGCTCTTGTAAGGAGTTTAGCTTTCAATTTTGTAGCCTACTCCGCGAATGCTTTGAATAAGATCCTGTTTGTTGAATTTCTCTAGTTTTTTCCGCAAAAGTTTAACCGTCGCATCAATCGTTTTAATAGAAACATCTGATTCATATCCCCATACCCGGTCTAAAATAATATCTCGAGAAAGAACTTGTCCTTTGTTTTTCACTAAAAAATCTAGCAGTTGAAATTCACGAGGACTTAATTGAATAAACTCCTCGTCAAACTGCACGGTTTGACTTGCTCTTTTTAATAACATGCTGGCAATCTCTACTTCTTCTTCTAAAATTGGTGCATAATTACGACGAGACAAAGCGCGAAGCCTTGCAAGCAGCTCGTCAATTTCAAATGGCTTAATAACGTAATCATCCGCTCCCGCATCTAAGCCTTGTATACGATCTTGAACCGCATCTTTTGCTGTTAACATAAGAATAGCTCCCGCGTATCCTTCTTTTCTTAGACGTTTACATACATCAATTCCGTCTCCGTTTGGCATCATCCAGTCAAGAATCAACACATCATAATGCGCTTCAGATGCATAATCATATGCATCATTCCCTTCCGTCACCCATTCGACGTTATAGCCTCCTTTTTTCTTTAGCATATAACTAACTAATTCACCTAGCTGCAAATCATCTTCTGCTAGCAATACGTTCATTCCGCGTAACTCCTTCCTTCATCCGATACATGTCGCTGCATCCTTTTGTTTACTTTATTATACAAAAAGAATCAGCAGAAACAAGCTGCCTCTACTGATCTCTTCTTATTTTACTTTTTCCTATCTGTATTTAGTAAGGGAGCAAACTTCCGTCTACTAGTTTGCATCTTTTGTACTCTTTATGAATGCCTAACGATTTGATTTGAATATGAAGGATTTGATCCATTAACAGTTTCTGTCACCTTTACAACACGCCGGCATATTTCAGCTCGTACACCTCTGTGCTTCAATTGTTCGACGATTTTTTCTAATTTACTATAAGACGCTGTTTGTTTCATATCCATCCCCTCATTTCGTTAAGGTATTATTTATGAATCAAGTTTGTTTGTAATATCATACTTTTTCTTTAGCTTTTGTAACCATGTTGGATACTCTGTTTGGTATTTTTGATCAAGCAGCGTTTGCTTGATTTTTGCTTTGCTATTTTCATATGTTGCTTTTTGCGCTTCTTTTTTGCCTGTTACTTTAATAATGTGATAACCGTATTCTGTTTTAACAGGATCACTTACTTCATTTACCTTCATTGAAAATGCTTTGTTGGCAAATGCTTCGACCATATCGCCTTTTTTGAAGTATCCAAGGTTTCCGCCATCTGATTTAGAAGCTGTATCTGTTGAATATTCTTTTGCTAGCTTAGCAAAATCTTCTCCTTTATCAAGCTTTGCCTTTACTTCTTTTGCTGTTTTTTCGTCTGCTACTAAGATGTGGCTAGCTTTCACTTGTGCTTCTGTAGCTAGTGAATCTTTATTTTGATTAAAGTACGATTTCATTTCACTATCTTTAATACTAATAGTCGACTCGACCATTTTTTTTGCTTCAATATTCGTCTTTAAATCTTTTTTCAGCTCTGACAATTTTACACCGCTAGATGCTAATGCTTGATTTAGTGCATCTTCTCCCCCATACTGACTTTTAAGGTTTTCTAATTCAGCATTAATTTCTTTATCGGTTACTTTAATATTTTGTTTAGCTGCTTCTTTTGAAATGACTTTTTGTTCAATTAGTGAATCAAGGACGCTTGATCCTCCTTGAGCAAGAAGAGCATCGTACAGCTGATCTTTTGTGATTTTTTCATCACCAACGGTAGCAACCACCTTTGATTTATTCATTGCTACGGCACCAATAGCTACTGCAGCAATAATCACAACGGCTGCAATAATCATAATTATTTTGTTTTTAGACATCGTTAAACTCCTTTTCCATTTCTCATTACTTACCTAAACTTAAACTTTTGCGCCTTGGTAACGGTTTAAGCTCAATTAAAGGTCTTGCAATAGTAGATACGTATTTACTCGACAACAACCACGCCACTCCACAAGCTCCAATTAGAAGAATACTGTATCCTTGTACACTTTCTATCCAATCTCCAAAAGAAGATAGGCGGATATATTTAATCAGAAACCCATGTAGCAGATATACATAAAAGGTTTGAGCACCTCGAGATGTAAAAGACATCGTTTGTGTAGGGATCAAAGCTAGAAAGGAAATCGTCATTGCTAAGCTGATGCTATAAAATAGCATACGAATGGTCATTCCCTCTAATTGATTTACACCTAAAGAGGCATAAGATTTTGAACCAAATAACCACTCTTTCTCAAAGTCCGGTGCTATATACTGGATCCATAGAGCAATAATCAGCAAAGTGCCTCCAGCTACTTTTTTGCAAGAAACAGACGTCAACTTTTTAAAATGTTCTTTTTTCATATAAAATCCTGCTAAGAAGAAGGGAAAGAACACAAAGGTTCTAGAAAGGCTTAACGTTGTTTCCAGCGGTTCACATAAGCCAATCATAATTCCTAAAACTGCCGCAACGGCTAATGGATATTTGATTTTTGTAAAAATGAACAACATGGCGTTCCAACAAAATAAACTCAATAAAAACCATAGCGACCAAGCCGGCTGAAACACTGAAACTTCGAATGTGGATTCATCATACAGTTTATAGTCGTATACCGCATAGATAAGCTGAAAAATAATATAAGGAAGTAATACTTTCTTCGCCACCTTCCACATATATCCTTTTTTTCGATATCCCTTTGCAAAATAGCCGCTTATTAAAATAAACGCTGGCATATGAAAGGTGTAAATAAATATGTAGAGCGTTCGTAGCCACTGTTTATCATTGATGAAGGGAGTTAACAAATGGCCAAACACTACTAATACAATTAAGATAAATTTTACGTTATCAAAATACGCATCCCGCTTAGCCATTTGATCTCCTCCTTTCTTTCGCGTTCTACGGATCTGTACGACGTGCTGCTGCGAATATCTTTTCTTTACATTCCTTACTATACATAGTGAAAATGAAAAAACAGTGAAAACCTTGCTTACTTCTATTTTTAAACAAGGCGCGGCTAAATAAGTTTGACAAATGGCTCCTCTTTCTCTACTATATAGATACGCACCCTATCCAATTCAATTTCGCTTGTTGCGGGACACTTAACCAGTACGGATGGATAGGGTGTTTTTGTATGCAAAAAAAGCAGAAGACCTAGGTCTTCTGCTTTTTATTTTGCTATAGGCTGACTTTCGTTTTTTCTATTTCCTTTTTTATTTTTCAAATAATAAAACAAGTAACAAAAAAGGACAAAGGGGATACCGCAGTATAATGCGATACGCTGACTCTCATCAAAAGCCAGTCCTACACAAGCAGCAAAGCATAAAACAAACGCTAAAATAGGTACAATAGGATATAAAGGAGCTTTGTAAACAAGCTTCGATACATCATTCCCTTCTTTAATATAGCGTCTTCTGAACATAAAGTGAGAAGCCGCAATAGCCATCCATACAGCTACAACCGCAAATCCAGAAATAGAAACTAATACTAAGTAAACAGTTGTTGGTGCAACTACGCTTGACAGCAAGGACAGGCATGCCACTCCCATGCTGATAAGCAACGAATTAAATGGAACTCCTTTAGACGTTACTTTCCCTAACCAAGTGCTGACCATTTTTTGATCAGATAATGACCATAGCATTCTCGAACATGCGTATAGTCCTGCATTAGCGTTTGATAATAAAGCTGTTAAAATAACCAAGTTCATGATATCTGCTGCGTAAGGAATACCTATTTGATCGAATACCGTCACAAAAGGACTTTCTAATACTCCTGCTTGTTTCCATGAAATCAACCCAGATAGTACAAACATGGCGCCAATAAAAAAGAAGAACGTACGCCAAATGATATTTTTAATTGCGCGAGGTATGTTCTTTTCCGGATCCTCTGTTTCCCCCGCTGTAATACCAATTAATTCTGTTCCCGAAAAAGCAAAGCTAACAGAAACCATCGTAATTAATACAGGCATAAGTCCATTTGGAAATAAACCGCCCTCTCCTGTAAAATGAGAAAGCATCGGCGCTTTTTCATGACCGCTAAGAGGAATGAATCCAAACATCGCTGCTGCGCCTAAAATAATAAATACAATAATCGTTAATACTTTAATACTTGAGAACCAAAATTCTGTTTCGCCGAAAAAACGTACAGATGTTGCATTTAAACCAAATAATAAAAGAGCAAACAGCGCGCTCCATATCCAAACCGAAACGTCAGGAAACCATCTTTGCATAAGCAATCCAGACGCTGTAAACTCTGACCCGACAGATACTACCCAAGTCAGCCAGTAAAGCCAGCCAACCGCAAAACCAGTTCCCGGCCCGATAAACTTTGTAGCGTATACTTGAAATGATCCTGACACAGGCATTGCTACGCTTAGTTCCCCTAGACATATCATGACTAAATACATAATTAATCCACCGATTAAATAAGCAAGGAGTGTTCCTCCAGGACCTGCTGCATTAATTGTGTAGCCTGAATTAAGAAACAACCCCGTACCGATAACACCGCCAAGAGAAATCATAAATAAATGACGGCTTTTCATTTTTCTTTGTAACTGATTCATAGATGTTGTATTCTCACCCATTATGTACCTCCTTTTTTATAGTAAACCCATCCAAAAACTTGGTTTTTTTACATATTCTCTATAGTCTTTTCTCTGCAGGAGTAGGCTCTATTTCTTCGATATGTACGAATTTTGTATATTGTATACAATATACACTTCTTAAATCTTTTTACGATTATATCATTTTTCAGATTTTTTACAACAATGAATAGTAAAAAATATTTCAATAATTCTATTTTTTATATTCTAACTAAGATTAAATGAAGTGATATGATATGATTACTTTTACACCTGTACGTTCTTTCACGCTATTTTTATACTTTTTCATCACCATAACATGAAGAGAAAGAACGGCTGATGCGATATTTATTTTGGGGGGAAACAATGAACAAGGGGCCTATGATTTATCATTCATTAAAAGATCATGTATATAACTACATAGCAAGTCAAATTCAAGACGGTACACTGCTGCCTAACGACAAAATAAATGAAGCCAGTATTTGTTCTCAGCTGAATGTCAGCCGAACGCCTGTGAGAGAAGCGCTTATTAAATTGGCTTCAGACAACCTATTAGAATACAGACCGCGCAGAGGGTTTACTGTAAAGGAAATTGATACACCAAAAAAACTAGAAGTATTTGAAATCGTCGGTGCTTTAGATGGTCTTGCAGCTGCCCTGTCGATTGATCACTTAACTGAAGAAGATTTTACGAAGATGGATGAGCTTATTAAAAAAATCGATGTTTCAATTGAATTAGAAAATTATCAGGATTATCAAAAATATCAAACGTATTTTCATCGAGTATATTTGAACCGATGCGGTAATGTGACCTTAAAAGAACAGCTTATATCTTTACAAGACGGATTCATCAGACAAACGTACTTTAGCAATGACAATAAAGAGCTATACGCCATTTTACATGTGATGAATGAACATCACCGCCATATTCTGAAACTTCTGAAGCAGAAAAAAAAGGCGGATGTTCAGCTTTACCTTCAAAATGTCCACTGGAAAATCGAATATCCAGAAATGATTTGATCAAAAAGAGATTAAGACATAACTAAATCAATCCAATCAACAGCTAGAAGCAACGAAATACATGAAACCTGCGTTTATCATACCAATAAAAAAATCCGAACGAAGTTGATTCTCCATCAAGAATCTCAATTCATCGTTCGGATCTTCTTTCAACTAACATACTGTTGTCTCAGCCTCTTTTATTTTGCTATAGAAGAACGCTGTTTTTCTTTGGTTACGTACCAAATGAATTTTCCCGTATATCCGTAAATAATCGCCAAAATAATAGAGACAAAGCTTAGCCACATAAACGGCAGATAAGCGAATGTAGAAATCCCAAGCGTTGTAGCTAGAAATACACCGTTGTCCGTCCACGGAACCATCCCTGAAGTTAAGGTTCCCCCTACTTCTGAGTTACGGGCAAGCACTAGACGCTGTATTTTTAACTTGTCATAACTTTTCTCCATAATTTTCGGTGTTAAAATTAATGAAACATACATTGCACAACCAAATATATTCCCTAATAACCCAACGAAAATAGTAGAAGCCGTAACGTTTCCTGAATTGACAAGAATTTTTTCGAATTTAGATAGCAGGACTTCTAAGACTCCGAGCTCATCTAATAACCCGCCAAAGCCTAGTCCAAAAATAATGACAATAATGGAACCGACCATGCTTAAAATTCCGCCACGATTTAACAGCTCACTTAAAAATGTGTTGTCGGTATTAATTTTAAATCCTTCATAAGCCGTATTAAATGCGCTCGCCACATCCATATGTTGAAAGACAACTGCCCATATAATTCCTAATAATGAGCCAATCGCAATTGCTGGAAGAGAAGGTTTCTTTAATGCTAAAAGGACAATGACAGCCAAAGCCGGAATCAGCATCCACCCGCTGATATGGAATGTATCCAACAGCGAAGATTTTAATCCTTCTACCCGTCCAGCATCAAAATCTTTTCCTCCATACATAAACCCTGTTACCGTAAATAGTACTGCCGTAATGAGGTAAGCAGGAATATCCAACACTAACATTGCTTTTACGTGATCAATAACATTCACTCGAGCCATTGACGCAGATAAAATGGTACTGTCAGAAAGAGGAGAAAGCTTGTCTCCAAAATAAGCTCCTGAAATCACAGCTCCAGCTACTAAAGGAAGCGGCATACCTAAGCCTTGTCCGATTCCCATCATCGCGATTCCGGCTGTACCAACCGTTCCCCAAGATGTTCCTGTTGAAATCGAAGTAATAGAGCAAATGATAAGTGTAGCAAGTAAAAAGAATGTTGGATTAATAAACTCTAATCCGAAATAAATAAGAGAAGGAACAACTCCTCCAGCAATCCATGTTCCAATTAACGTACCGACGGCTAATAAAATTAAAATAGCTTCTAAACCGTTTGATATTCCTCTTGTAATGGCCCCTTGCAGGTGATTATACGTATACCCAAGTCGTACTCCTAGCGCCATAACAATAAACCATGAAATAAATAAAGCGAGCTGAATAGGTAAATCAAAAACAGTTGCAAATGAAATAACAACTGCTAAAAATAAAGCAAGCACAATCATTATTTCCCACATAGATGGTAAACGGGTTGTGTTCAAACTAGCTCCTCCTAAACTGGTATGTAGATTCTGGAATGTGGTATCGTTTAAGAGTAAAACGTCCTTATTCTATTCTTTAATTGTTCCTCTTACTGCTTGAACGTATGTACTTCTTTGAATGCTTAAACAATAAACTGCATCTTTTTAAGAACATAAAATAAGGATACTCGTGTAAACAATAAGCCATTTTTCTTTTATCCAGTGGTCATAATACCACAAGAGCGTGCTTTCTTACAAGACTAGTTATAAAGCGCTTTCTGGTTATTTATACATTCTAATACATAAATATATTTTTTATTTCATTCAATGAAAAGAGGTAAGTAACGTGAAAGAATATGCAACATTTGCGGGAGGATGCTTTTGGTGCATGGTCGCTCCTTTTGATCAGCTTCTAGGAATCAGCAGTATTCGCTCGGGCTACGCTAAAGATGAACAAATCACTTCTGAAGCTAAACAGGAAAGCGAATACGTAGAAGCAGTACAAATTGTATGGGATCCTTCTCATATTACGTTTGAAGAACTGCTTAACCTGTATTGGCAGCAAATTGACCCTACGGATTCCGCCGGACAGTTTTCAGACCGCGGACCGTCGTATCGAGCCATTATTTTTTATCATAACGAAAAACAAAAAGAAGCGGCTCTTGATTCTAAAAGAAAGCTCGCCCAAAGCGGACGTTTTAAGAACCCTATCGTCACACCTATTTTACCTTTTTCTTCTTTTTACGAAGCAGAAGAGCAGCAGCAGGATTATTATCGAAAAAATGCATTTCACTATAAATTATACAAAGAAGGCTCGGGGCGAACTGATTTTCTGACGCAGCATTGGCCCAAGGACCGCTCTTACCTTAAAAAGATCCTAACGCCTATGCAATATTTTGTTACGCAGGAAAACGGAACCGAACCCCCTTTTACAAATTTATATTGGAATAACAAAAAACAAGGAATTTACGTTGACCTTCTAACTGGAGAAGCACTGTTTAAAACGTCAGATCAACTCCCTTCCCATACAGGGTGGCCGGTTTTCAAACGCCCTATCTTATACGGAAATATAAAAAAAGTTCCGATGCAGCGTGAAACAGCACTAAAAAGCAAAGAAGGAGATAACTATCTGGGTTTACTTTTCACAGAAGAAAACAGCGAATACTATCAAGTAAATTCCGCGGCTTTGCGCTTCATTCCAAAAGAGAAGCTTAAAGAAGAAGGGTATGAAGACTTTTTAATTTTGTTTTGATACTTATACTTTTTTAAAAGGATAAAAATAAGCCGTGACTTGATTCGCATAGTGCACAATTAAATCGCGATTGTCCGCCGGACGCAAAAAAGGCTGAGTAATAGAATCATCTCTTATTTCACACTCCCCTTTTTGCAGCTCCCAAGGATCATGATAAAGGTCTCCTCTGTAGACATTTCCTTGATGAGTGGTAAATAAGCAGTAGCGCTCTGTAAGCCAATGAGCTAATTCTCCTTTTCTACTGCGACAGGACGGAGAAATACCTCTATATGTAAGCTTTACTCGCTCTTTTTTTGAGTCTCTGTGCGTTCGAACTGACTGAAAAGAAATATGGTTCTGAGTTTTGTTGAATGTCATAGCAGCGTGGTAATAAGGCAAGTGAAAAAACTGACGAGCAATCCATACTCCTAGTGGATTGCTTGCGTCTAAACTAAAAAAATAAACGCCTTTTTCCCCTTTATATGTAACATATGTACGCACATTCAGCTCATATAGCCGTGAAAAGATGGGAACTGCGGGCGTTCCTTTAAATCGAATGTCTGTCATCGTAAAAGGCACAAGTGCAATCCATCCTTGACCATCATAGGTGTCAGGCTCTAACTGACTAGGCAATAAAGAAGACAAAAATGCCGGATTTACAGGCCAATGAATAAACAGTAAATCTTTCCACGTTTGTTTCATTATCCAATTATTTTTCACTTCTTAATCCCTCCTTTTTCTAGATGTTCTTTCCCATTAATTCAGCGGCTGCCGATTTGCCTGACAAATATGCGCTCTCTAACCGTGAGTGATTCGTCTCGTCTTCCTTTCTTAAAAAAGCATCTCCTGCCACCAGTAGCGACGGCATAATTTTAGCAAAGGGCTGATGAAGAACTTGTTCAACCTCTGCATAGCGCCATTTCTTTAACTGAATGCTTTTAATATGATTTGCACCTATCCATTCTTTTATTTCATTTTTTATCGCCCGCAGCAACTCATGTTCATGCTCATCAAAATGTTTTTCTGACCAGTCTTTATTCATATATATGCTAAGAACGGGCGTCTTTGATATTCCTTTTTGCTCATGATTAACGATTCTTTGGATTGTGCTAGATGGATTCGTGATTTGACCATGATCACTATACAGCATCTCTGTGTAAAGCTCCACGATAGCAACCAAGCAGGGGCTAAATTTCAGTGTTTTAAGAATAGATTGGTCCGCTTGCAGCTTACTATTATTAAGTACCTCAATAACCTGAGGAGACGGAGGTGTAAGAATGATATCAGTCGCTTCAAAAATCTCATTTTCTTCCGTATACAGCTGATACCTTCCGTTTTGAAAATCAATGGCTTGAACTTTTCGATTCACGTATACACGTAGATCTTCAGCTAAATATTTAGCTAGCGCATTCATCCCATTCATACTTTGATACCGAGGGTGATGGTCACCAAACCACTTCTTAACCTTTCTATCAGCTATCCATTTATTTACGTCTTGTTGAAATTCATCGGATCTCACTGTAAAAAATTGAGCTCCGTGATCTGCTTTTCCATCTCCTACTCTTCGGGTAGCCATTCGTCCCCCTACACTTTTACCCTTATCAAGAAGAAAGACCTCTATTCCCTCTTTTTGTAATTCAGCCGCTGCTGTAAGGCCCGCCATTCCAGCACCTACTATTCCTACTCGTCTCATTTTTTCCTCCTTATTTAACGCATTTACTTACAGTATAAAAAAAGCGGAATGATTCAGCTAATTTAAACTGTCTTTTTCATTTAACTGCGTTTCTGCTTGTCTCAAAAAAATAGTCTACGATTCCTTTCAGCTGAGTATACTTGTTGTATACAAATATATCTTTACCTGCTAGCACGTCTATAGATAGGAGGACTGTCATATGATGCTCTATGATATTAAGCACAAAGTATATTACGAAGTATTTAATACAGCTCGCCCTAAAATGAAGGACGCTCACCAAGGCCGAAGCTGGGGATATGTTTATAAAAACCTCAATGGACAACCTACAAAGTTTTGGATTGACTTTACGCATGGACGTTTTATGTACTTTCAAGTTGAAGACAAGTGGTATCGGGTGCAATATTTGCAGTCCAATGATAAGAAAAAAACAGCGGATGTCTTTAAAGGCGCTCTCATTGACTTGATTTTAGATGGAATGGATCTCAAGTTAGTACGAGGAAACTTTGAAAAGAGAAGACTCTTAGCTTTATAACACATAGAAAAACAGCCGTAAAAGCAGGACTGCTTTTACGGCTGTTTGATTGTACGAGGAGTAATCAATATTTCAACCCTTCTATTTTTCGCTTGCCCCTCTGCTGTATTGTTAGATGTCACCGGTTTGAACTCTCCAAATCCTTTTGCACTGAACATGCTTGGATTAAGCTTATCGTTTTTTAAGATAACTTTCATAAAGTTAACTGCTCTCATCACGCTTAACTCCCAGTTGGATTCAAAACCAGCGTTGCGAATGGGTACGTTATCAGTATGACCGCTAATAATAATATTACGAGGAGGATCAATCACCAAAAGTTCTGAAATATCATTGGCGATTTTTGTATCTTCACTTCGAACTTGCGCTCTTCCCGAATCAAACAATACATTATCTCGAATGGAAATTAAGAGACCGTCATCAGTTAGCGCAGTCTGTAATTGATTTGTTAGGTTTTTCTTTTGAATATACGCATTAATTTTAGATTGAATTTGCTGAAGCTCTTCTTGATCAGCTTCTCGAATGGTTTGCTCCTTTTGTTCGCTCGTTAACGATTGTGAAGAAGCAGGAGACTGATTAGGAGCTGTCTCCACTTCATTTGTTTTTTCCGTACTTTTAGCTGCAGGGGTATTTGAAGGCTGAACCGCTTCTTCAGATTCCTCCAGAGATTGAAATTCCATCACGCCCGTTCCTCCAACGAACGCTTCATTAAATGCGCGAGAAAGGTTCTTAAATTTTTGCGCATCCACTGAGCTCATTGCAAACAATACAATGAATAAAGCAAGTAAAAGTGTAAGCAAATCTGAGTAAGGAAGCAGCCAGCTTTCGTCAACATGGTCCTCTTCATGCTTTCGTTTTCTGCGTCTACTCATTTATGCCCACTTCACTTTCTTGAAGAAGCTTTTTACGTTCCGCTGTTGGCAAATAAGAAGCCAGCTTTTGCTCAATTACTTTTGGTGTTTCTCCTTCTAGGAGTGAAAGCACTCCTTCGATCATCATATACTTTACCTTTACTTCATGTTTCGATTTACGCTTTAGTTTATTTGCAAACGGATGCCATAGTACATACCCAGTAAAAATACCAAGAAGCGTAGCAACAAACGCCGCGCTGATCGCATGTCCTAGCGTATCTGTATCTTCCATGTTCCCAAGCGCAGCAATTAACCCTATAACAGCTCCAAGTACACCGAGAGTTGGAGCATATGTACCTGCTAAAGCGAAAATACTTGCACCTGTTTGATGTCTTTCTTCCATAGCATCAATTTCTTCAGACAACACGTCTCGTATATAATCCGCACTTTGACCATCAATAGCTAAATTCAAACCATTTTTTAAGAAAGGGTCATCTACATCAATAATTTGGGCTTCAAGTGATAGTAACCCTTCTTTTCGAACAACTTGTCCCCATTCAGAAAACATGGATACTAAATCAACGGGCTGCAGCATTTTTTGTTCTTTAAACAGGACACCAAACAGTTTTGGGACTCTTTTGATTTCATTTGAAGGAAATGCAATCACTACTGCTCCGACGGTTCCGACAATAATAATTAAAATAGCAGCCGGATTTCCCAACACAGATGGATTAACCCCTTTGAAAAACATGCCTACAATAAGAGAGGCTATTCCTAAAATCAGTCCAATAAAAGATGTTTTATCCATACGTAATTCTCCTATTCTTAACTTCCTGTTCTTTCTTTTTGTGTATTTTATCCTCATCTTTTATTTCGACTATTTCATAAAATTTTTAAGCTTTTTATGAATCATATTTACAATTAAAGCTTTTCTCTATTATAAAAACACTTTTTTCAACTTTTCATACAGAATATCTGAAGGTCCAGCTATAATCGCTACAATTTGATTTTCCACATAAATAGCAGCCGTCATCTTATTATCAATATCAGCTAAAATTGCAAATCCGACGTTAATGTTCAACTTTACTCACCTCTGTAACGTTCTTGTTTATTCAACATATAAAAAGAACAGTCTTACCATTTATTTTTCCGTGTTTTATTGACATTTGTAAATTTTATATTAAGATTATGTAAATGAGTTGACAAAATGGAGGTGATATTATGCTACTAGAAAAATACTGTAAAGACACTGATTTAATGATTATCCAATTTACAATCGAACTAACAAAAGACATTCACGCTAAAATCTCCGCACGTACTTTATTTTATGAAGAACAGGTGATACGTTATGCTGAAAAAAGAATACGTTCTTTCTTACATCCTCTTTCCCTTAAACATACGCTAAAATTTGTCTATCAATCTGAGATACTACAAACCATTCTATTCAAATTAAAACCAACTTTTGAGCAGCAGCATGTATTGCGCTGTATTTCATCTTAAAAAGGAGTTCCCTTTAGCGGAAACTCCTTTTTGATTTGATTCTACGATATAGACGATATGCTTTTCTAATAACGTTTAACAGCGGGTATGGCAAGCGGATATGGTACTTATCAATAAACGGATAAAAGGTGTAATAAGCTTTTACAAGGTCTGTCCATTTTTTATCAATACCCTCCTTATAAAAGTCAGAAATATCCACCACATACCCTCTTCCATCTTTTATCATGACATTTTTACCATGCACATCATACGGGTTTAAACCCTGGCTTCTTGCATAGTCCAAAGCTTTGTTCACGTCTTTTATGACTTGTTCTGGAATCTTTATGCCCCTCTGGACGGCATCATACAGTGTAACGCCTGTAAGCCTTTTTAAAATCAAGTATGTCTTTCCCTCGTGAAAAAGTTGAGAATAAGCTGGGTGAACGCCCAGCTTTCTATACACTTGCGCTTCTTTTTTTACACCATAAATTTCTCTTCCGTATACTTTCACGACAAATTCAGGATAATTTTCGTGCGTAAACACACCGGCATAGTTTCCTTTACCGATTAGTACCCACTCTTTTGTTTTGTTCGTAACTTCAACTGGATCATAGTCACTTTCACTTTGAATCGTAACTTGCGTTAGTAATGATGTTTCAACTAGCGACACCAACTGTTCAATTGTTTTATCCATAGTCCCCTCTAAAAATCCTTCAGTAATCTCTATCAAATATTACCCTATGATAAATCTCAATGCAGGATGTGTCAATAAATTGACAGCCTGATATAAAGAGGGAAAGTATTCCCGTTCATTCAAGACTGCGTGTGAACTTTGTGAACATTCACATTCAGTTCTTCTTTCATATTCAGCATTACGCCCGCCATCGGAGCAATAGATTCGGACTTAGTCAGCTGAATTAAAAAGCGTTTTGACATTTCCGACAGAAAAATGGTTACTATTTCAGTGATATAGTCCATGCCCCTTTCCGCTTGATGCTCAATTCCAAGCGGCATATACATATAACTTGGGACATCAATGGACCCTCCTTTTTCAAAACGGTCGGGTAAAAATTCGGTTGGCTCTAAAAAATAATCTTCATGGCGATGCATCATATAAGGGCTAATTAACATAATCTCCCCTTTTTTAATACTGTAACCATCTATTTGTATATCTTCACGTGCTTGACGCCCAAATAACCAAAGAGGCGGATATAACCTCATGCTTTCAGCAATTATTTTGCGCATATAGGTCAGATTTTTGGTTGAAAGCGATTCGCCGCTAGCATAGGCCTGAATTTCTTTATGCAGCTGAAGGTGCTCCCTAGTATTTTGAGACAGTAAATAAATAGACCAGCTGCATACGTGCGTAATCATTTCATACATCGAAAGGAATATAGAATTTAGCTGTTCGTATATTTCTCTTTCATCGCTGTCTTCTCCGCAAGAATTCAATATATACTGCAGTAAATCATTTCCTTCGGTTTTGTTTTGAACACGCATTTGAACGCGTTCAAAAAGGAGTTGTTCTAGCTGCTCATCTGAGTCAGGCTGGTGCAAAGGCAGACGAATATAAATTTTGCCTAACTTTTCTTTCTTTCTCATAAGCGCTTGAACATAGTGAATTTTATCTTTATCCTCAATCGAAATGCCAAATACAAGTTGAAGGAGTACAGCTACGACTATCTGTCTTATGTCTTTTACTATCGTTCGAAGCTGCCCTTCTTCCCACGTTTCCGTATGCTTTTCAATTATTTTTGCGATTGCTTCCTTATTATAAGTTAGATGTTGTTTTAGTTGTGAGGGTTGAATGGGGCTCATATATAATGCTTCATCTGTCCATAACATTTCTTCGCCTAGCAGCGTTTTAAACATATGCGTTAATTTAATTTTTTGAAACGCCTTGCTGTTTGTAATGACTACATCTTTAATAAGTTGAGGGTCTCTCGTTACATAAAAGCGTTTGTGCGCAACTCTAAATGTTGCAATTTCTCCATACTGAGTCAAGTTTTCCAAAAAACCCAGGGGGTTCTCTCTAAACTTTTGCAGGTGACCGGTAAGCTTATACGACGAGGGGCCCTGTATAACCGGCAATGTTATCACTCCTTTTCTAAAAATGCGGGACTTAAACAAATAAAAGAGTAGTCCACTAAAGACTACTCTTTTTCACATAAAGATATGCTATTGATTTTCACAAAAATTCTTACTTATTATTCCATATTGATCCATACGCTTTTCACTTCAGTGTAGTTATCAAGCGCATAGCTTCCCATTTCACGACCAATTCCCGACTGTTTATACCCTCCAAACGGGCTTGCTGCATCAAATACGTTGTAACAGTTCACCCAAACTGTACCTGCTTTAATACCATGAGCAATATAGTGTGCTTTCTTTAAATCTTGTGTCCAGACGCCCGCTGCTAGACCATATGCTGTATCATTTGCTTTGGCAATCAAATCATCAAGATCGTCAAACGGCATAGCAGCTACAACCGGACCGAAGATTTCTTCACGAGCAATCGTCATTGAATGATCGACATCTGCAAAGATAGTCGGTTCTACGAAATAGCCTTGATCAAATGGAATGTTTCCTCCTGCAAGTACTTCCGCTCCTTCTTCAATTCCTTTATCAATATAGGTTTTCACTCGTTTTTGCTGCTGCGCAGATACAAGCGGACCCATTGTTGTCTCATCTGCTAGTCCATTTCCTTGTTTAATAGATTTCGTTTGAGAAACTAAATCAGCTACGACATTATCATATAAGCTTTTTTGGACATACAGACGACTTCCAGCACAACATACTTGTCCTTGATTAAACATAATACCTGAAAGCGCACCAGGAACTGCTTTTGTTAAGTCTGCATCCGGCAGGATAATGTTTGGTGATTTACCTCCAAGCTCTAACGTCACACGCTTTAAGGAGTCGCTAGCTTGCTTCATAATGGCTTTTCCGACAGCAGTAGATCCTGTAAAAGCAATTTTATCGACAAGATCATGATGAACGAGCGGTTCACCTGCTGTTTTCCCGTAGCCTGGCACAATGTTTAGCACCCCTTTTGGGAACCCTGCTTCATCGGCTAGTCGAGCCAAGTAAAGTGCAGAAAGCGGCGTTTGCTCTGCTGGCTTGAGCACAATTGTACATCCAGTTGCCAAAGCGGCTCCGAGCTTCCAAGCGGCCATTAAAAGCGGGAAGTTCCACGGAATAATTTGGCCAACAACTCCTACTGGTTCATACCTTGTATAGTTAAAATACGCTCCTTGCACAGGAATAGTTTGTCCAACCATTTTAGTTGACCACCCAGCAAAGTAGCGGAAATGTTCGATTGCTAATGGAATGTCTGCATTTGATGTTTCACGAATTGGTTTTCCGTTATCAAGCGTTTCAAGCTGCGCAAGTTCCAATTGATGTGTTTCCATTAAATCAGCTAATTTATAAATAAGTCGACTTCTTTCAGCCGCTGACATCTTTGTCCAAGGTCCATGATCAAAGGCTTCTCTAGCCGCTCTGACGGCACGATCAATATCCTCTGGATTTGCTTCAGCTACATCTGCCAACTTTTCACCCGTTGCTGGATTTACTGTTTCAAACGTTTTTCCTGAAACAGAGTCTACCCACTCGCCGTTAATGTATAGCTGTTTAACTCCTTTTAAAAACTCCACTACTTTCGGACTCATTTCAACTTTTTTCGCTCCAAGATTTTGCATCAAATACATACCTCCCCACGAATTTTGAAAACGCTAACAATGAATATTTTACCATGTTATCTAGTAAAATCAACAATTTTACATACAATATTCTGAATTTTTCTACATTCATTCTAGCTATCTAAAACTTATCTTACTAGTACAAATGTCGAAAGAGGCGAAACGTTTACTGTATTTCCTTTCACCGTACGGAGCGTTTTTGTTCCTGCCTGCTCGCCGTCAACAAGTAATCTCCACGTTCTGTTAGAAGGCAGATGAACCGTTTGAGCTTGTTTATTTGCATTATGAATCACCATTATTTCGTTTGCTTTATCTTTATTGGCTTTAGCATTTAACGTATAACCTACTACGTTTGCTGGTGCATCAACAAAGCGTAAATTTTGATGAATAGCCTGTGCACTCGTCATTCTAAATGAGGAATATTGCTTTCGAAGCGCAATAAGTCCCTTCATGTAGTCTACTTCTTGGCTGAAAGCTGCTCGGCGCTTCCAATCTAGCTGATTGACAGAATCGGGTGACTGATAGCTATTATGATCTCCGCCTTTTGTTCTCATAAACTCTTGACCTGCATGTATAAAGTTCATTCCTTGAGATGTTAAAATAATAGAAGAAGCAAGCTTATGCATCTGCTTTCTCGTTTGCTCGGTGTCAGCAGGGTTCGTCAGCTGAAGCTTATCCCATAACGTATGGTTATCGTGTGCTTCTACATACGTCACAACTTGATCTGGATCTTCATATGTGGCAGTTGAACGATCATAATCTATTCCAGCTGCTATACTTTGCTGTATGAGCTTTTCTTGACCCTGTTTTCCATTAACAAATCCGTTTTCACGATCAAAAAACACGCTGCCTTTAAGACCATCTCGCATACCATCATTGAAGTGAGCGATGCGCTTCATATCCTGAGCGTTTTTCTGATTAGCTTTTAGCTTAGCATCAAGCTCGGTTCCTAGATCCCAGCCCTCTCCTAAGACGATAATGGAAGGGTCAATTTCATCTAACTTCTTTCTCACTTCATTCATTGTCTTTGTATCGTGAATCCCCATTAAATCAAATCGAAACCCATCAATGTGGTACTCTTTTGCCCAATACGCAACAGAATCTACAATAAACTTCCGAACCATCTTCCGTTCAGACGCCGTGTCGTTTCCAACACCTGTTCCGTTGGATAAAGTTCCATCTTCTTTATAACGGAAGTAGTAGCCTGGAACTAGTTTATCAAAGCTATGCTCACTTACTGCATACACATGATTATAAACCACGTCCATTACCATACGAAGCTGCTTGTCATGAAGCGTTTGAATCATTTGTTTAAGCTCAATAATTCTCGTCTTAGGATTATATGGGTTTGTTGAATATGAACCTTCTGGGACGTTGTAATTTTTTGGATCATATCCCCAATTAAACTGCGGCTCGTTTAATTTCGTTTCATCCACCGTACGATAATCGTAAATAGGCAGGAACTGAACGTGCGTCACACCTAAATCTTTAATATGACTGAGTCCTGTTTTTACTCCATTTGGTCCTTTCGTATTCCACTCCGCTACACCTAAATATTTTCCTTTATTTTTGATACCGCTCTCTTTTTGAGACGATAAATCTCGTACGTGCAGTTCATAGATAATCGCATCTTCTGGATTTTTAAATTTCGGCTTATTTGCACTCCACTTTCTCGGATTTGTCTTAGCCAAATCTACGACAGCTCCGCGATCTCCATTCACCGTTGTTGCTCGTACATATGGATCAACCGCTTCGCTCCAGCTGTTCCCAATTTTTACTTTGTACGTATAAATTAGTTCATCTTGATTTCCTTTTACCTGCGCTTTCCACGTTCCTTTTTCACTTTTGGTCATAGAAATTTCTTTTACAGCTTTGGAGTTCCATGACGAATAAGTCACTAGCTTGGCTGCACTTGCGGTTGGAGCCCATACGCGAAAATTTGTTTGTTTCTTAGAATACGTGTTTCCTAAATCGTTTCCGCTATATGCATACTTTTCGTCAAATTCTTTCGTGCGAACGACATTTCCATTAACTACATCAGCTGATCCGTAGCCTTTTTGCTTAACTTTATACGTTTTTGTAACGTCCAAAGGCTGTTTTGTTATGATTTTAACTTTAGTAGTAGCAGCGTCTTCTCCCTCTTTATAAGGTATCACTTTCTCAATTTGAGCTCCGTCAATTTCAATGTCTCCTAAACTCTTAGAAGAGTCAAACGGCACGTTTGTTTCTAAGGTGATTTGATTAAATGTATCCATAGTCGCTTTCGTGATTTTCCGAGTGATATCTACTCCTGCTCTATCATAATAAATTCGATTTTGTCCTTGAACAATCCATACTTCTACATTCCCATCTTTACCAACCTTGGTAATAAAACGGTCTCCTCCGTCTTTATTTTCCCAATCGCTGTCACTAGTAGAATGGCGTACAATAAAACCAATTTTGTCAAATAAATTACCACTTCCACTGTTAATGGCGTAAGTCGCTCTCTTCCCAAAATTCGTGTCTTCCGTAAATTCGATTTGCTTGCCTTCTTTTTCATCACCTGGCCATGTCCAAATGTTCCACCCGCTGTAATCTCCGTCGTACCGATGATAATTTAAGGTAACGTTTACTTTATCAAACTTCGGTAAATCTCGGTATTCACCGTCAGGAGGAGACGTATATGTATGTTCATCTCCACTTTTCACCCATACTTCTCCTTCACCGTTCTCCACTGAAACGAAGCGGTCTCCTCCATCTTTTTCCCACGACTCTGTTCGAACAATAAAACCTACTTTGTCATAAGCACCGGGTAATTCAACTTCCGCTACTTTTCCAAATTGATCTTCCCCCGTAAATGCGTAAGGCTTTCCTTCTCCTCCTTCAGGAAAAACCCATAATCCCCATTCCTTTGTATCATTTGGAGCAGGCTGATAGTGAATCTTGATTTTTGTTGCGTCTGCTGCAGATGCAAACGATTGCATAAACGGGCTAAAAAAAGAGCTTACTAGTAAGAGTAAAGCCGTCAGTACCATTGCATATCTAGTCCAACTACGTTTCAATGAAAACCCTCCCGTAAAATAAAGTACGTACACATTTTTCACTATAACCTTTTTTGAAAGCGTTATCATAAGTATTTTTTCCTATTTTATGTGGATAAAGAAAAAAAATCCATAGTTAACAATGTTAACTATGGATGACGTATCTCTTTTACACTTCTGCTGTTTCAGGTGAGATGGTTTGATCGTTGTATACGTTTGTATCTAGCTCTTTTGTTAATTTACTAGTGACGACTCCGGCTGTCATGCTTCCACTTACATTAAGCGCCGTACGCCCCATATCAATCAATGGCTCTACTGAAATTAATAAGCCTGCTAGCGCTACGGGCAAATTCATAGAAGATAATACAAGTAAAGCCGCAAATGTCGCTCCTCCGCCAACGCCTGCTACGCCAAACGAACTAATTGCTACAATGGCAATCAACGTGAAAATAAATGAAGGCGTTAAGGGATCAATACCTACCGTTGGTGCAATCATAACGGCTAACATAGCTGGATATATTCCAGCGCATCCGTTTTGACCAATTGTAAGACCAAATGAACCTGCGAAATTCGCAATTCCTTCTGGAACCCCTAACTGTCTTGTTTGTGTGTTAACATTCAAAGGTAATGCTCCAGCACTTGTACGGGAAGTAAAGGCAAAAGCCAATACAGGAAATACTTTCTTAACATATGTGATCGGATTTACACCGATGATTGTTAGAATAACTAAGTGAACAATAAACATAGCTGCCAATGCGACATATGATGCTACAACAAATTTTCCAAGTTTAACAATTGCATCAATATCACTCGTTGCTACTGTTTTGGTCATAATCGCAAGTACCCCATAAGGAGTTAACCGAAGAATTAGCGTCACTACACGCATGACAATTGCATAAAACGTATCAATAATTTTTGAAAATAACGCCGCTTCCTCCGGCTTTTTACGCTTCACGCCTAAATACGCAATTCCAACAAATGCCGCAAAGATGACAACGCCAATCGTGGAAGTTGAGCGTGCGCCTGTTAAATCAAGAAACGGGTTAGCAGGTAATAATTCTACTACTTGCTGCGGGATTGTTTTTGCTTCTAAACTAGATAAATTGTTTTCTAAGTCCTCTCCGCGCTGAAGTTCCGCTTCCCCTTTTGTGATTTGAACAGATTCTAAATTAAAGCTCGTTGTTGTAAAAATACCAATTGCAGCTGCTATCGCTGTTGTAACAAGCAAAATCCCAATAATTAAACTACTAATCTTTCCAATATTGCTCGTCAATTTTAAGCGAGTGAATGCCGCTACAATCGATACAAATACAAGCGGCATAACAATCATTTGAAGAAACTTAACATATCCGCTTCCTACAATGCTAAACCAATCGGCGGTCGTCATCGTTACTTCATGAGTCGGACCATACACCCACTGAAGAGCAAAGCCAAAAATAATCCCTAGTCCAAGCGCTGTAAACACACGCTTTGAAAATGATACATGTTTTTTCTGCATCATAAACAGCCCCGCAAGCAATGCAAGCATAATGAGGATGTTTAGGATGACTAATAAGTTATTCATAGATGTTCCCCCTGTAATTTTTTCCATAAATTATGTCTCTATTACTTATAATATAACAATACCAATAAGTCAACTAGGTTTTATATTTTTTCCTGAAGACAGTTTTTTTGAATAATTTTGACAAAACAAAAAAGCTAAGGATTTTCCTTAGCTTTCTATTTTACGCTTGTATGTACTTCAGTGGTCTTTTGCTCCGTTACCAGAGATGGCCTTTCTTTCATCAGACCGGATGTACTACAATTCATGTATAGGATTACATTTCATATAATTCATTTAGCCATTTTACAAACAAATGTCTGGGTAATTCTAGTTCGTGAAGCTCGACATATTGAATATCAGATAGCGTCGTTCCTCTAGCCATATAAAAGTACCACTGCCAGCCAATATCTTTAGCAATAGCATAGGATTTAGCTAGATCTTGCCTATTATCTGTCTGCTGCATATCATTCATCCACTGCGTTTCATCCGCTTCATATTCATAATAATGGAGAGTATATTTATCACACCAATACGTAAGGTCCTGATGGGAAAACGGATTTTCTCCGTCACATACTTGAAGCAATAGCATTCTTAAATTTTCCGGTGTATACGGTAATATAATTTTTTGATCTGCACGTCTCATTTTGCTACCTTCCTGACATGTTCGTTTCTTTTATTACATCATGTACGGCTGCGTTTAGCAATAAGAAATGGATGACGTTTTCATTACTTTTCGTTTACAACATTTCATTTGCTTGCAAAAACCGCCGTATCTTTGACATACAGAGGCAGTCGAATTTTAACAATCGTCCCTTTGTTCTGCTCACTCTCAATCTGCAGGGTACCGTGATGATCATGAATAATTTTGGAGCTGATTGTTAATCCAAGCCCCATTCCTTTTTCTTTTAAAGTAAAAAACGGTTCTCCTATATGTTCTAGACGGTCTTTAGAAATTCCTACTCCTTCATCTCTAACTTCTATAAAAATATGGTTATCCTGCGCTGTTTTGATTGTAATATAAATATTTCCAGGCCTATTCATGGCTTCAATTGCGTTTTTAAAAACATTAAGTAATACTTGAATAAGGTGATTTTTATTTCCATACACACTAGCGTTGTTTGTTTGTTCATCGTATAAGAAGTCAATGTTTTTCAATAAAGCTTCATGGGAAGTTAAACTCATTACATACTTAACCGCTTCTGTAAGAGAAAACACGCGAAAATGTTCACTTTCAGGTTTTGACAAAAGGAGCATTTCACTGACAATACCATTAATTCGTTCCAGCTCATCAAGCATGATGTTAGCATACCCTACCGCGGATCGGTCTGTTTCTTTCATGAGCTGAACAAACCCTTTAATACTCGTAAGCGGATTTCTAATTTCATGAGCAATTCCAGCAGCTAATTCGCCTACTACAGAAAGCTTTTCCTTTTTTATCAGAAGCGCTTCTGCAAGCTTTTGCTGAGTTATATCTCGTCCAATCGTGATAAGAGCTTTTCTCGAGCCATCATCAAAAAACACAGGTACTTTAATAACATCAAATGTTTTGACCTCGCCGTTTGGTATTTCAAATGCTTCTTCCGTGCGTACCTTTTCCTTTTTTCTCCAAGCTTCTTCATCCGATGAAATACAGTGTAAGAAAGCGGCTTGAAAGAAAGGCACAAGCTCACCAAGTTCTGCATCGGTTTTACCCCTGTAATCAATACCCTTTAAATGATAAAGTTCTCTTCCAAAATCATTCACCGCCACCCATTTGCCAGCTCCATCTTTAAAACAAATAAAATCTGGCATTGAATTTATTAATGTAGCAAGCTGATACTGTTCATCAGACACCTGGGTATGAACCGAACGCTTATGAAGTAAATAAAACGTGCCAGCCGTTACGCCCACTAGTAAACTATCTTTTATCAAACTGCTAAGAGCATATGCTCCTTTAAAAAATGCCATTGTTTGAAAGACGATGTACACCCCTACAAGCAGAAGACCCGCTACCGCCGCTGCTTTTCGTACACCCTCCCTATTTTTTATCAATATTTCCCACCAGCCTTTGTTTTTTACGTGAATACTCTCTATGTCTCATCAATTAAGTTCTGAATATTCTTCTTACTTTTAAACTAGTTTATCTTATTTTTTTATTCTTATCTAATACCTTTTTTTATTACTTTTGACACAGTTTCTTTTATCCTCTTTATTTGTTTCCGCATTTTCATTTTATTTGAATTATTTTCTCTATCAAAATAGGAATTTAGATACGGAATACTCTGGAACATTTAGGTAATAATACTCTTTTTTGTATTTTCTTAATATTGTAAATTCGAGTAGTACCAACTACATCGATAAATTTAGGGGGATTTTAATGAAAAAAACCGTGATTTCTTTGGCTGTAGCAACAAGTTTGACTTTATCTTTTACAAGTGCACAAGCTTCTACTTCTGCAAATGCTTCTCACCATCAAAGTTCTGAACAAAAAGTATTAAAAAAAATCAATGCTGAGAAAATTTATCAAGACATTGCGTATCTCTCAAAAAAACCTCGGGTGGCAGGAACTGAAGCTGAGCGCGAAGCTGCTACATTTGTTCAAAAGCGTTTGTCTAAACTAGGCTATGAGAGCGCAGTAGAGCCTTTTACCTTTACCGGTTACACACCAGCAGCGAGTTTTTCACTAAGCGTAAACGGTACCAGCTACTCTCCAACAACTTTTACTTATAGCACCAATGGAAATGTCACAGCTGAAATTGTAGATGGAGGGCTGGGTACAAAAGATAATTTAGCAAACAAAGATGTGGCAGGTAAAATTGTATTAGTTCAGCGAGGCACTATTACTTTTGGTGAAAAAGTATTAAATGCTGCTGAAAAAGGGGCTGCAGCCGTCATTATTTTTAATAATACAGACGGTGAGCTAAACGGAACGCTTGGCGGCGCTAATGATAACTACATTCCGTCTCTTGCTGTTACCAAAGAAGAAGGTGAAAAGATTCTTACTTCTATTCAAAAAGGCGAAAAGCCTTCAGGTACAGTAAAAATTGAAGGAGCTGTCGTAAGTGAGCGAACCTCTTATAATGTAACCGCTACTAAACCTTCTACTTTTAAGAAAAAAGGAACAAATGATATTATTGTAGTAGGTGCTCATCATGATTCTGTGGCCGGAGCGCCTGGGGCAAATGACGATGCTTCTGGAACAGCAATGGTGCTTGAATTAGCTCGTGTATTTAAAACTCTTCCTACTGATACAGAACTGCGATTTGTCACATTCGGAGCTGAAGAAGTAGGCTTACTAGGATCCGAGCATTATGTTAGTGAGCTATCTGAAGATGAGAAAAACCGTATTGTTGGAATGTTTAATTTAGACATGGTAGGAAGTCGAGATGCGGGAGATTTGGTGATGAATACAGCTGATGGAACACCAAATCTTGTCACAGAATTAGCTCAAGCTTCAAGTACAAGATTAAATGGATCACCTACGCCATTCCAAGCTGGCGGCCGCAGTGATCACGTTCCTTTTGCAGAAGCAGGAATACCGGCTGCTCTATTTATTCATAGTCCGTCTGAACCTTGGTATCATACGCCTGAAGATAACCTTGATAAAATAAGCAAAGAAAAACTTCAAGATGTGGCTGAGATTGTTGGAACAGCTATTTACGATCGTTCCCGTCCCGACCAACAAGGTTCTTCAGTTAAAAAGAAAGCAACATTTAAAGCTCCTCATCTTTATCACGAGCAAGATGTTAAATAAGAATCTGTCCCTGTTATTCATACATGATCAAAAAAAGAGATGTTTATGCATCTCTTTTTTTGATAAGCAGATTTCTCAAGGTTTTAAATCCATTATGCTACAATTGTTATAGAGGAGCCTCACTTATTGCTTGCATAAAAATTTTGAACAAAAGAGGTGTATTTTTTGGATTTTACGGTAGACCATTCAATTCTTTTATTATCTATTCTCCTTGTCATAGGGGTACTTACTGCAAAGTTCTCTACTCGCCTTGGAGTCCCTTCGCTTGTACTCTTTATTATTGTAGGAATGGTTGTTAGCCACTACATCTACTTTGACAATGCTCTTTTAACACAAGGATTCGGAATATTAGCGCTTATCATTATTCTTTTTGATGGAGGCGTGCAGACCAAATGGAAAGATGTTAAACGCGTTGTTCGCCCTTCCGTTTCATTAGCTACTTTCGGAGTCCTCATTACGACAGTTTTAACGGGTGTACTTGCCAAATATATTTTAGGTGTTACTTGGCTTGAAGGCTTTTTATTTGGGGCAATCGTTGGCTCTACAGATGCTGCAGCCGTGTTTTCTGTACTAGGGACACAGAATATCCGCCAAAAATTAAACTCCACGCTAGAAGCAGAATCTGGTTCCAATGATCCGATGGCCATCTTCTTAACCGTTTCTATTATTGAATTAATTCAACATCCGGACTCTCCTATTCTCTCATTAATCCTTAATTTCTTTTGGCAAATGGGAATCGGCCTGGTACTTGGTTTAATACTTGGAAAAGCATCCGTTTGGATTATTAATCGAATTAATTTGGATTCTTCAGGTCTTTACCCTGTGCTTACATTGTCATTGGCCGCCTTAACCTATGGAATTTCCACATTTGTAGAAGCAAGCGGTCTACTTGCTGTATATGTAATGGCAGTGGTAGTAGGAAATGCAGATCTGACTTATCGTCACACAATTGTCCGCTTTAACGAAGGTTTTGCATGGATGATGCAAATTTTAATGTTTATTTTACTCGGCCTTCTTGTCTTTCCTAATCAACTGCTAGATATCATTTGGCAGGGTATACTGTTATCTCTTTTACTTATGTTTGTCGCTCGTCCACTCGGCGTATTTCTTTCGATGATGTTTGCTAAATACTCATCCAAAGAAAAACTGTTTATTTCTTGGGCCGGTTTAAAAGGAGCTGTTCCAATTGTATTAGCTACTTACCCTATGATGGCAGGTTTGGAGAACAGCACGCTCATTTTTAACGTCGTTTTCTTTGTTGTCTTAACTTCCGCTCTTCTTCAAGGAGCAACAATCGCTCCTTTAGCCAAATTTCTAAACCTTTCTCAAGGTGAAAAAGAGACGGTTCCTCACAGTCTCGAGCTTGTTTCGATGGGCAAAACCAAAAATGAAATGATTGAGTTGAAGCTCGTGGAACATGCAGATATATCAGGAAAATCGCTTGAAGAACTTCACCTCCCTGAAGACATTTTAGTGACTGCTGTTATTCGAGATGACAAACTACTTACCCCTAGAGGAAATACACAAATTTTTGCAGGTGATACATTATATATTCTTATTTCGAAGAAAAAACGTGATAAAGTAAAAGCATTTTTCCAAAAAAATACGTCTGATGGGGACGAAAGAGAAGGAAAAACCAGTTAAAAAATTGGTTAAAGCCTTTACGAGAAAAACAGCACCCGATTATTGAACGGAGTGCTGTTTTTGCTGTTGCATCAAATAAAGAGATTTATAATTGGGGTGATGTTTTAAAAGTTCTGAGACCGTTACAAATTTATACCCCTCTTCCTTTAACTTCGGTAAAATTTGTTTTAATGCTTCAATGGTTTGGGTCCGATCTCCTCCCGTATCATGAAACAATACAATATCTCCTGACCTGGCATGGTTAAGCACTTGACTTACAATTTTACCTACGCCTGGATTTCTCCAATCAAATGTATCTTGATGCCAAGACCAAAGAATAATGGTATACTGCTGATTTTTAGCAGCTTTTACTACCCGATCGTCATAATAGCCAGTAGGTGGACGAAACAGGTAAGGTTTTATTCCTGTAATAGCTTGTATACGTTCATCCGCTTTTTCAATTTCTTGTTCAATTCTCTCTACTTCCTGGCCCCTTACTTTCAAATGGCTATATGTATGATTAGCAAGTTCATGCCCTTCACGAACTTCTCTTTGAGCAAGCTTGGGAAACGACGTTACTCGATCGCCGACTACAAAAAAAGTTGCTTTGGCACCGTACTCTTGCAATAAACTCAAAATGGTCGGCGTATATTTAGGATCTGGTCCATCATCAAATGTAAGCGCAATCAACTTCTCGTCTTTCATGGGAACTTCCCACACGATATCTCCTTTTTTTTCATAATAAAATCTGCTCTTCTTTGCAGCATCCGCCTGAATACCATAGAAATTAATGGAAACAATAATGATAATTGACAAGCACCATTTCACTCAATGACCTCCTTTTTTGTCTAGGTGTGATTCATGCGTATTGTCAATAAACGCTTTAATACCAACTGCAAATAATCGTTCATCCCCCAAACACACGCGCTGTTGACGGCGATTAGCTGCAGAAGTTGATTTACGGTTTTTCATAGTCTTCTCTCCATTACTAATTGATTGTGTTTTTAGCTTTACCAAAAAGTCAAAAATAAACCTACGGGTTCTAACATGGCGAAAACATTTTTTTATAGTAACTACACGCTGTCTAGCGTTTTGAATAGGAGATATATACATGCGAAAATTTTATTTAGCTTTTCTGTTAATGATAAGCGCAACCATGGTTATACTGCCTTCTGTTAAAGCAGTCAGTGAAAGCAATACGAAACATCAGCAGCTCACCGTAAGCGAACAAGGATATTCTCTTTCATTGCCCGGTGAATATACGCTTCAAAAAGAAGAGGATGGAAAAGATATTCTTTTTTCAACCAAGACTCCCTATACGTGGATGCGAATTGAAGTCCTTTCCGGGAAAGAAAGTGCAAGCAAATCATATCTAGATCGTTCAAAAGAATTGTTTGATGACCAGTTTGGAAAATCGTTAAAAATTTCTTCTACATCCCTATTTATTCAACCTGTTGTGTTTGCATCTACATCCCGGAGTAAAAAAGAAACGGCAAAGCTATATGTACTGAGAGAAACAAAGGGGCACCCTGCTTTAAAAATCACGATGGTTACAGCTAAAAATTCTGATGATGAAAAAAAATTAATTTCAATTGTTAACTCAGTAAAAACGCATGAATGAAAATAGATAAGGAAGCCAGCTATGAAAAAAAAGATATTTCTTGTTTGCTTTATATGTTTGATGAGTGGCTGCTCAACTGCTTTTCGTGAAGAGCTTATTAACACACAAGAAGAAATTCCAAAAGAACGCTTGCCACAGCAAAAGTTCACCTATCCTTACAAAGGAAGCAGTAGAACAGATGTAGGTTATCTTAAAAGAAGCACCAATCAAAACTATACGCTTTACGTACTAGAAGGATACGAGTTTACAGAAGAAGAGCCACGAAAAGATGTCATTTACAACAAAAAAAATGATGCTTTGTGGATGCGGATTGAAGTGTTTCCACCAAATAAAAGTGTAGAGGAGCTCAATAAAGAAACAAAAGAAATTTTAAGAGCTGGCTTTTCGGAAGTGGCTTCTCTTGATACACACCTCATTCATCATAACTTAGAGATAGAAGCTGCGTACAAAGCATCAGATGATAAAAGTAACGCATACGGTTTTCTCGTTCGAAAGCAAAATCAACACCCTACTTTCCGGTTAACGATCTTTGCTCCTAAATCCGAAAGAGATTTAACTCCTTTTTTAGAAATGGCGAGAACGCTTCAAAATGCATAAAACAAAGAAAAAGTCGGTTTACAAAGGGTGTAAACCGACTTTTTCTTTATTTCATATCTAATAGTTTAGTTTTTAAATCTTTTTCCATTTGATACAGCTCTGATTCTGCCTCGGTACGCTTCGTACGTCCTTCTTCTTGTATCTTTAGTACTTCTTCTAACGTGGTAATCAAATCGGACTGCGTTTTTTTCAATGTTTCGATATCGACAATCCCCGCCTCGTTTTCACGAGCTACTTCAATCGTATTCTGCTTGAGCAGCTCTGAATTTTTAGTAAGCAAGTCGTTTGTTGTCTTAGATACTTGCTTCTGGGCTTCCATTGCTTTCTTTTGGCGTAATAAAGTGGTTGCGATTACTACTTGATTTTTCCAAAGTGGAATAGCTGTTAAAATAGAGCTTTGAATTTTTTCCACAAGGGTCTGATTGACTTCTTGAATTAATCGAATCTGCGGTGCACTTTGAATGGCAATTTGACGGCTCAGTTTTAAATCATGCACTCGTTTTTCTAGCCTATTGATAAATTGATTTAAATCATTGACCTCCTGAGCCATCAAGTAGTCATTTTTTTGAGATGCTGTTTGCTGAAGCTGGGGCAGCGTTTCATTCTGCAGCGCCACTAACTTGTATTCTGCCGCTGCAATGTAGACGTTAAGCGCCTCGTAAAACTGTTTATTTTTATCATATAAGCTATCTAGCATCGTAATGTCTCGATACAGCATTTGTTTTGAACGCTCTAACTTATCTGCAATTTTATCAATTTCAACATTAATGCTTTGATATTTTGTTAATAAATTTTGAATAGGCCTAGAGACTCCTGAAAACAATCGACCGATGACTCCTTTTTTCTTTGCAGAAAAATCATCGGGATTCACTTGGCGAATCTTACTCATTAAATCTCCTATAACGTCTCCTACTGGTCCCGTATCTTTCGTTTGAACATGCTGTAGTACAGATTGAGAAAACTGAGATAGTTCTGACTGAGCTGCTACCCCGTACTGTAAGATAGCCTGCTGATTTTTATAATCAATTTGATTTGCGATTTTCTGCGCTTTTTCCTGATATTCCGGTGTCAAATCATCGTATGTGTTTCTTTTTGCAGCGCGAGAGTCCGATTGTATCTGCGGGGTAGGCGACGCAAAAGGATCATCAAGGAGCGCATCTAACGATTGATTTTGATCATATTCTTTCATCATAAAATCCCATCCTTTGCATTTACATTACTTTGTGCGATTAGTAGCTGTCGGTATATACGGCTGCTCCTCTTCAAATGCTTGTTTTAGCACTTTAAGCTCTACATCTAATGTCAGCTTATCTTGTGAAAGGGCATTTGTTAATAAATGCTCATACTTCCCTGATAACCCGCGCAGCATGTCTTCCGCTTCATGAAGACTTTCTTTTACTTCTATGCTTTTCGTTGGTTTTGATAATAAAAACATATACCTTTCAATGACGGTAACCGTTGATTGTAAGTAGTTCGTAAAAAAGGGCTGAACATCTTTATATCGTGCGGGCTCTTTTTCTACCATTTCAATGATGCTTTTACCTACTTTGTATAGTTTAGAAAGTTCTGTCCACATATGAACAGACCGAATTTTAAAACGATAGCTTCCAATGGTTCTTAATTGCTTTCTTGCCTCTTTTACTTGATGACGAACGTATGCAATTTCTTCTCTATACGGATTTTGATAATGACGTCGAACACTGCTCATAATAAAAAACAGGCTCATCACGACCATTACTCCTATACTAATGCCAAAGGACTGAATCATCGTGGTACTAAATCCAAAATAGCTGACCGGAACGGCTACTGCTCCTGTTACCCAAATGGCAAGAATCTTTTTTATGATTCGAACGACTTTCATCGCTTTCACTCCTATCTCAAATGTGACCGAACTTTTAAACGTATACATATTATACCATTGTCTTCCCGTCTCTTAAAACGATTACTGTTATAATTTATATACGGATAAAACCTTTAAAGGTTTCACAAAACAAAAAAACAGGCAGCTATTAAAAGCTGCCTGTTTTTTATTGATCTTCGCGCTTGTTGTAATCATACTTCGAGCGTTCAATTGGTTTGAACCCTTCTGGTGTATGAAAGCGGAGTAAATCTCCGTAAACAAGTTTATCTGATAGTTCTAGCTTTTTCTTAACTAGTTCATCATACTTATCATACTGTTTCGCTTCCTTATCTGAAAGCTGCTTGCCCGTTGCGTTGTCATACACTTTCTGATCAACTTTTGTTACCTTAGGTGTAACAAAGTCACCGTTACGGAAAGGTACAACTTGCTGATGTTCTTTTGATAATAAGTCTGTACCAAAGTCAATATAGTCTTTTGTATCAAGACCTAATAAATGCATCACTGTTGGACGAACATCTACATCTCCACCATACGTATGATTTACGCCGCCTTTAAGGCCTGGTGAAGTAATAAATAATGGTACGCGCTGCAGCTGAGCTTGTTCAAAATCATTGATGTTTTTACCCATTACTTTGCCCATTGCACGCTTATGGTTTTCAGAAATACCGTAGTGGTCACCGTACATCACGACCATCGTATTATCTGCTAAGCCAGAGGCCTGTAAATCCTCAAAGAATTGCTTGATTGATTCGTCTAAATAACGAGCCGTTTGGAAGTATTGGTCAACTGACTTATCTCCCGTATTGTGAGGTCCAATCGTTTGGTCTTCCTTATCTAGCGGATAAGGGAAGTGGTTTGATAACGTAATGAACTTCGCGCTAAATGGCTGCTTTAAGCCTTTTAGATACGGCATTGATTCTTTAAAGAATGGTTTATCTTTTAAACCATAGTTCAGCGTATCTTCGTCCGACATATTGTAATAAGCTGAATCAAAGAATTTTTCTACACCCATTGATTTATACATTTCGTCACGGTTCCAGAACGATTTTCCATTTCCGTGGAACACAGATGTTGTATAGCCTTGCTGATCTAGAATACCAGACAGCGACTGATAGGTGTTATTTGCTTTTGTTGTAAATACAGAACCTTGAGGTAAGCCGAATAATGAGTTCTCCATCATGAATTCAGCATCTGACGTTTTACCTTGCCCTGTTTGATGGAAGAAGTTATCGAAATACATTGTGTTCTGATCTTTTAATAGTGAATTTAAGAATGGCGTTACTTCTTCACCATTTAACTTATAACCAATCATAAATGACTGAAGTGACTCTAATGAAATATAGATAACGTTTTTGCCTTTTGCCTGACCGAAATATTCTTTGTTCGGCTCAGCATATGTTGCTTTTGCATAGTTCTCTACCTCAGCCACATCACTGCTATCTGCTAGCGCGCGCTGTGCTGAAGATTTCGAGCTCTGGATGATGTCATAGATCGTATAGTTATACGTTCCTAAATATTTTACTAAATAGTTGCGGTCAAATGTTCTCGTTAATAGTTGAGGACGATCCATTTCCGCTAGTGCGATGTTGGCACTTAAGAATAAAATCCCTGATAAAAATACACCTGTCACAGTACGTCGACTAATTGTTGCTGGTAAGTCAACTTTTTTCCATAGTACTAAAACTAAAAGAATAAAGAAATCTGTGAAGTATAAAATATCAGTTGGGCTAATTAAAGCCATGGCACTGCCGCCTAATTGACCAAAGTTGTTTGACTGAGTCAATACAGGAACAGTAATAAAATCATTAAAGAAGCGATAGTATACTACATTTGCGTACAGGATGAATGAAAGTAAAAAATTCATTCCAAGCAGTGCTCGTACTTTTCCGCGCCCTTTAAATAGTAATGCAATGGCAAAAAAGAAAATTGCCGAACCAATTGGGTTTATGAAAAGTAAGAACTTTTGCATAAAATTATCTAGCCCTAAGTTAAATTCGATACGATAAACGGTATACGTTTTAATCCAAAACAACAAAACTGCAATTAGAAATAACGGCAGCTGTTTCGAAAAAATATTTTTACCGTTTGTCATGAGCTGTTTCATATTCCCACCTCTGTCTCTATTGAAATTTAAGCTCACTTTTATTTTTATAGTAAATGTAAAAAGAAATCTCTCTTACAAAAAATGTAAGAGAGCTAATCTGTTCTTTCACATTTTAACTCTTTAAAAAAAATTGTCAACACCGCTACGTATAATTTTCACCAAACGTGAGAAAATAACTACTTTCTTATTCCCAGCTCTATCGGCTTTTAAACACAAATGTATCCTGTGCTTTTTTCTTCTCACTATTTAATACGGACAGCTTCTCTTTAAGTTTCACTATTTTATATTTATTTTTTATTTTGTCCACTATACATATAAATTTAACACTTGCCTTAGTTTTCCTTCTACTTTACAAGAGAATGCATAAAAGCACTTGTGAATATTTGTTATATCAATACCTCTTATTTTCTTTTCTTTCTACAGTAAACCACATATTTTGAGTTATTTCTTTCTTTAAATATGAAAAAAATGTGTCAGTTTGCATCGAAAATTTTTATTTTTTTATCTTTTTGTTTATAATATAAATTATAAATATTATTTGAAATTTCAGATCTCTTTAACGTCTGATCTAGAAAGTGCATTTTTTATATAAAATTGGAATGAGTACGGGCTATGCATGCTTGTATGCCTGGCAGTTTAAACGTCTTACATTTTTATAAAGGAGAAAAAATGAAAGAATGTATTGTTTTCATTACAAATATTATTAATGTATTGCACGACGGATTAATTTATATTTTTTATTTACTAGGATTTTCTCTTTCAGATAAAGAACTTCACTTTTGGATTATTGGCATTATTGGACTGCTCACGTTTTTAAGCGTTTATATGATCTTTAAATTATTGTCAAAATGGAAATTTAGTATTACAGCTATTTCCTTTATCTATACCCTTACCGTTATGCTTGTCTTAGTTTTTGCCATTGAAATTCAGCAAGGAATTACTACCCGGGGCAATATGGAATTTGATGATGCCATAGCAGGTTTATGGGGGTTTTTAGTCTTTTTTAGTATTTATATCGCCTTTGCTTCTTTTTTTCTTTTATCCAAGAGGTTATTGTCTTCGAATAAAGAGAAAAAAATAAAAACCGAGGCCCCTACTCGGAGCCAAAGACACGTTAATTAATTTCGTTTGAGTTTCAAAACGACTTGATGAATCCGTATTCGATTATATCGTTGAACCAAAATAAACGGTACGTTTGCAACAATCGCATAAATAACCATCCAAACACCTATAGAAGGAGAGTTCCATATAAAAAAAAGAATAGAAGGAAGTATGCTGATCCAGTGAGTTAACTCTGCTCGATTTGTTTCAATTAAAAAAAGCTGTGCATATTCCTTCGTTCTACTCTCCCATTTCTTTTTATAAAATCCTCGTTTAAATAGCTTTCCTGCATCAGGAAGCCACATTTTCCATCGGTGCACCCCGAATTTTTTATATATCCCAACTGTTTCCCAGCTTTGAACCTTAAACAGCGCAAGTTCCTTTTTTAAATAAAAAGCAGAAATTTTTGTGCATCTGTAGGCGATGAACATGTGAATCACAAACCATGCCATGATATTAATTAAGAGCTGAGCACCTGTCATTTTATCACTTTCTTCTTTTTTTCTTCTTCTATAGATATGCTGCGTTCTTTCCATTTAACTTGCTTTCTCACCGCTGTTTGGATGAAAGACCATACGAATAGCCCCAGAAAAAATAGCACATGAATAGGAAATAAGCACAAAGAAAAAAAATTAAACGAACCTATTTTTCTTAAGCTATTAAATAAAAGACTTACATAGCAAACATAGCTGCTAATTGCCAAGCCTGCATGTTGATTCCATAGAGTAGGTAAAAAAAGGACATAATTAATCATGCTAGTAAGCCACAAGCTTACTAGAAATAAATAAATGGCTTCCGTTTTCCCCGCACCTGAAGCAAAACTTTTACTCCACCCTCTTATAAGGCTTTTCATACCATTTGGATACATGCGCATGGAAAGAGCTCCCTGTCCACTCATACACGTGATAAATTCACCTTGTTTGTTCATTTTTTCAACCAGCGCCATATTTTCCACCACTTCTTTTTTTATCCCTTCGTGGCCTCCGCTTTGAAAGTAGGAGGCTGCGCTGCAAAGCAAGCACTGCCCGAAACCGACAGAAGGACTTTTCCAATTTTTAAAGGGATGAAACGCGCCAATTGATGCAAACGTAACATAGTGAAATAAAGCAGAAAACATTTCATAAGGCCTCTTAACAAGGTGATAAGGATGAACTGACAGCACCCCCCCTTGCTGTTGATAGTAGAAAAAGACTTTTTCAATTCCGTCTTTCTCTACTGTAATATCAGCATCTAAAAACAAAAGCACCGAGCCTTTTGCTTCTCGTGCTCCATTCCAGCATGCCCATGACTTTCCTAGCCACCCAGCTGGAAGTGTTCCTGGGTGCACTACTTTTACGCCAAATGCTTTGGCTACCCTCTCAGTATTATCTGTTGAGTTGTCATCTACAACAATCACTTCAAAGTCAGCGTTCCCTAACTGGAGTGACTGCAATAAAAAGGTAAGGTTTCTTTCTTCATTTCTAGCTGGAATAATAATGGACAAACATGACATATCGTTTCTTACTATTTTTACACGTTTAAATGTAGGTATAGTGCTGACAAGCGTACCTGTCAAAACAAGAGCAACCAGTAAAAAAGACATCTCTTTCTCCTTTCCTTCACGTATGAAAATTAGCGAACTGGACAAAATAAAAAGTTGTAGACCTATTTTTATTTTGCGTGAAGTCATTTTATACACATTGTTGACAACTCGCTTTTGTTTTATAAGGAGGAAAAAGATGAAAAAGAAAGTAATTGTTGTAGGCGCAGGTTTAGGTGGTCTGTCAGCTGCTATTCGTCTGTCAGCTGATGGATATGATGTAACAGTCGTTGAAAAAAGCGAGCGAATTGGCGGTAAGTTAAATATTCGCAGCGGCAAAGGATTTTCTTTCGATACGGGACCTTCTATTTTAACAATGCCGTGGGTGCTAGAGCAGCTGTTTGAAAGTGCAGGCCGCAAGATCCACGACTACTTAACAATAGAACGAATTGAGCCTCAGTGGAGAACTTTTTTCCAAGATGGAACACAAATTGATTTGACCAGTGACCTTCCTCGCATGCTTCAGCAGCTTCAAGAACTTGCTCCAGAAGACGTTGAAGGTTTTTTTGACTATTTATCTTATGCAAATAAAATGTATGAATCGAACTTAAAAAGTTTTTATAAAAAAAGTTTATCTGGACTGCACGATTTACGAACGATGCATACGGTAAAAGAACTGCTTCAAATGGATCCAATGAGATCTATGGATGCTACTACACGCAAATATTTTTCAAACAAACATTTGCGTCAATTGTTTAATTTTTTAATTATGTACATCGGTTCTTCTCCTTATCATGCACCAGCTGTATTAACACAGCTTGCTCACGTTCAGCTAGGATTAGGTATTTATTACGTAAAAGGCGGAATGTACAAAATCGCTGAAGCGATGGATAAGCTCCTTCAAGAACTTGGCGTCACTGTGCATCTAAATACGCAAGTAAAAGAAATCACAACAAGCGGAGCAAAGGCAACTGGAATTACACTAAAAAATGGTGAGAATCTATCAGCAGATATTGTGGTATCTAATCTAGAAGCAATTCCAACTTACCGCTATTTATTAAAAGATCATACGCAAGCAGCTAAGCAAACTCAGCAGCTTGCTAAATTCGAACCTACCGTTTCTGGCCTTGTTCTTTTATTAGGGGTTAACAAACAGTACAAGCAGCTTCAACATCATAATTTCTTCTTCTCAAAGGATCAGAAAGAAGAGTTTGATACAATCTTTAACAAAGGGAAAATAGCCATGGATCCGACAATTTACGTTGGCGTATCGTCTAAATCAGACCCTACGCAAGCTCCTGAAGGAAAAGAAAACCTGTTCGTTCTTACTCATGTACCTCCTTTAAAGGAAGGCGACGACTGGGCTGCATTAAAAGACCGCTACCGTGATGTCGTATTGAAAAAGCTTGAGGCAATGGGATTAGAAGACTTGCGTTCAAGCATTGAGTTTGAATATACGTTTACTCCCAATGATATCCAAGAGCTTTACGGTGCTAACGGCGGGTCCATTTATGGCGTAGCAACTGACCGTAAGAAAAATGGAGGTTTTAAAATTCCGGCAAGAAGTCAGCTTCTTTCTAACCTTTATTTTGTGGGCGGCTCTACACACCCTGGAGGCGGCGTGCCAATGGTGACATTATCAGGTCAGCTTACAGCGGACGCAATTAATGAAGATTTTCAGATTCCTCGTATGCAAAAAGATATTGGATAATGAAAAAGTGCAGGAAATTCCTGCACTTTTTTTAAAAGTTCATTTTTGACTGTCCACCGTCTACGTTTAACGTCGCACCCACTATCCATGAAGCTTGAGAAGATGCTAAAAAAACAACGGCGTTTGCCACTTCTTCCGGCTCTCCAAAGCGTCCTGCTGGTATTTCATTTTCAACAAACTGCTTAATCTTCTCCGGATTTTCATCCATTCTTTTTTTCCAATTACCCGTTTCATGCAAAATACTTCCCGGCGCTACTCCATTTACACGAATTCCTTTAGAAATCATTTCATCTGCAAACGACTTTGTAAAGCTGATAAGCGCTGCTTTTGCGTTATTGTACGTGACTTTCCCTCCACTTTCTCTCCCGAAAATAGACGTCACATTAACGATTGCCCCATCTTTTGTCATACGAGCTGCTGCTAGCTTGCTCAAGTGGACAGCTGAAAAATAGTTAAGCTCCATCGCTTCTTTGAAAAGGGATAAATCTGTTTCCATGGCCTTGCTTCCATTACTTCCTCCAGCGTTATTAATTAAAATATCAATGCTTCCGAAATCTTTAATGAATTTCTCGATTAATGCAACTCTGTCTGATTCGTTTGTTAGGTCTGCTGTATATGTACGTACGTTTTCTAATTCTGACTGTGCATCCTGTAACGCTTCCTCTCCTCTTGCCGCAATTCCAACGTTTGCTCCTTCTTGAATAAACGAGGCAGCAATAGCCTTCCCAATTCCTTTTGACCCACCGGTAATAAGTACATTTTTATTTTGCAACTGTAAATCCACACGTATCCCTCCACGTTAAATGATAATTGCTATACTTTCTATCATAGCTCACTGCATGCCAAAATTAAAATCATATACTGTTTTACCTTTTTACTCCTTTTAAATCGCTGCGTTTTATGGATACGTTCTTTGAATTTATTGTCAGAACTCTTAGCAAAAACAAGCCACGGCGTGATATAATGCTTTTTGGTGTAAATGTTTTCAAATTGGGGGTTTTTTAATGCAACAAACGTTTTCAACGTCTCAAAAAGTTAAGCAGTTCGTTTTTATTTTATTTCCGATATTGGTCACCCAGTTTGGAATGTTTTCAATGACTTTTTTTGATACGATGATGTCAGGAAGAGTTAGCGCAGACGACTTGGCAGGGGTAGCGATTGGTTCAAGCTTATGGGTACCTGTTTTTACAGGGCTAAGCGGAATTTTAATGTCTATTACGCCAATTGTTGCACAGCTTGTCGGAGCTAATCAAAAGAAAAAAGTTCCGTTCTCCGTCATTCAAGGGCTTTATGTCTCCATTTTAATGGCCGTTGTTATTATTTTAATCGGCTTTTTTGTTGTTGATCCTATTTTAAAAGGGATGAATTTAGAAGCAAACGTAATGCGCATTGCCAAACAGTATTTAATTGCTTTATCTTTTGGTATTATTCCGCTTTTTATTTATACGGTTTTACGAAACTTTATTGATGCTTTAGGGCAAACTCGTACGTCTATGCTTATCACCATTTTAGGGCTTCCGGTTAATGTAGCTTTAAACTATGTATTAATCTTCGGTAAGCTAGGCTTCCCCCACTTGGGTGGAGTAGGCTCCGGTTATGCAACTGCCGTTACGTATTGGTGCATACTCATTGTATCCATTGTAATTATTCATAAAAAAGAACCTTTTTCTAACTTCGATTTATTTAAAAGATTTCACCGTATCTCTTTTTCTACTTGGAAAGAAATATTAAAAATAGGTTTACCTATCGGTTTTTCCGTATTTTTTGAAACAAGTATTTTTTCAGCCGTCACGCTGTTTATGAGCTCGTATAATACCATTACAATCGCTTCTCACCAAGCAGCTATTAATTTTGCCTCATTTCTCTATATGATTCCGCTGAGTATTTCTATGGCTTTAACGATTGTTGTGGGATTTGAAGCGGGTGCTAAGCGTCATCAAGATGCACGAAGCTATAGCAGGATTGGTGTAACTATCGCTGTTGGCATGGCTTTTGTTTGCGCAGGTCTTTTATTTACTCTTCGAGAATCAGTAGCTTCTTTGTATACAAAAGATGCAGAGGTACTCGCATTAACTTCTCATTTTTTGATTTATGCAATTTTCTTTCAGCTTTCTGATGCTCTTCAAGCTCCTATTCAAGGCGCTCTGCGAGGATATAAGGATGTAAATGTTACCTTTTTAATGTCCTTGGTATCTTATTGGGTAATTGGTCTACCTTTAGGCATTGTTTTAGCAAAATACACCGATTTGCAGGCGTTTGGCTATTGGATTGGACTAATTGCGGGGCTTGCTGCAGGAGCAACAGGACTTGCGTATCGTTTGATAAAAATACAAAAAAAGCAGCTGCTAGAGGAGAATAAATCTTCTCGAACGGCTTAATCAAAAAAAGAACGTTCTCAAAAGAACGTTCTTTTTTGGTTTAAAGATGGATTGATATTCTTCCTTATACTAAGACTTAAAACTTCTTATTTATTTAAGGTACGCTCTAACTCTTGTAAAAGCTGTTCCGCACCTTTTTTACTTAACACAACGTTTCCATTCCCAAAGGTTAAGTTTTCACGCGTAATTTCCCCAGTTACTAAGCAAGCACCGTACGGGCTATACTTTTGTAAAATAATAATATCTTCATCAACATATATTTCTACTGGATCACCTGTGTTGATATTTAAAATGCGGCGCAATTCAATAGGAATTACTACGCGACCCAATTCATCTACTTTTCTTACAATTCCTGTAGACTTCATAAAATCCATTCCTTTCATAGTAAACAAATAATATCTTCTCGATACAAATCTAGTCAAATTCGTCAGAGTTGCTAAAACCAAAATGCTTCAATGATGGTCTGATAACGGTTTATAAGTTCTTAAAATATGGCAAATAACGCATTAAATAGATTTATATACACTTTGTATCATATCAATTCGTACACTATTTATGAATAGTGCATAATCTTTAAAATCGAATTCATCCATATATGTTAAAAGTGTGTATTTTATCCATAATATAACTATATATCCATCTTTTACACTACTTTGTACCCATTTTATAACTTTTATTCCGACATAAGACGACAAAATCAGCTATAGAAAAAACGTGTCTTTTCTAACTAAAGACACGTTCATTTGGACCCGAAGTTGTCACGAATAGCTTTTTGAATCATAGCTTCACACCGCTCCAGCTCTACTTTTAATTGTTTTTTATATAATTTAGCTTTCTCTTCTCCCTCATTTGTAAATGTATAATAAACCACTTCTTGAAGCTTCATTCCTTCTTTTTTACGCTTCACCTGTTTGAGGACACCATCTTCAATCAAGTCATGAAGAGCTTTGTATACTTCAGAGTGATTAGGTTTGAACCCAAAAGGGCGAAATTCATCTCTCAACACATCTAATAACCGAAGGCCATACAGACGCTCTTGTTCTGTCATTGTAATCATATATAATTTTAAGAAAGCACGTTGTTTTAATAGAAAACCACTGGATGTACGCTTTTCTCTCATCTCAACTTCCTCCTTCACATACTTGCTTTCATTCAGGATAATAGAAAGCTCTATACGTAATTATACTTTTTTTATTCTACATAATCCTTCTTTTTCACTCAAAATCTCTTTTTTTTCTCACATTTTTTCACTTATTTACGCGTTTTTCTCATTCTTTGTAAGCAGTCATTGAATTTTCTTTTTTTCATATATATAGAAGGAATTTACGTGAATATAAGGAGGGGTTCCTTTGAGTAAAAAATATGAAGAGATTGATTGGGGTTCGATTCAGCATAAGGTAGAAGATATGCTTGGAAATCACTTTTGGAGCGATTTAAATCACATCTTACCAAAGCGATTTCCAAACGTCGACTTATATGAAACCGATAAAGAAGGCATTATCGTCGTTGAGGTTCCTGGACTGCATTCAACTAACGACATTCAAATCAAGTTGGACGCAAATATATTAACAGTTGAAGGGAACGTTCCTTATGCTTATGAAGCATCTAAACAAAAGTTAAAGCTCAACGAACGCCATACAGGCGTATTTTCTCGCACGGTCAAACTTCCTTTTCACTACACAGACGAACCAGTTCGCGCTAAGTACAAAAATGGATTATTGGAAATTCGACTGAATAAGATAGAAAATGACCAAACCATTGCCATACAATTTGAAGAGGATTAACTGCACGTAACAAAAACCCTTCTGTTAGCAGAAGGGTTTTTGTTAGAGCGCTGAACTTAACACAATGTTTCCTTCTGGCGTCTTATTATTCGCATTCGTCTAAAGTAATCGCCATAACATCCCACTTTTCAGTCTGTTCTTTTTGGCTCATCGTATAGACCACTGTCCCGTTTCCATTTTTATCTGTTACAAAAGCACCTGCCGGATGAGGCGTATCACCTTTTATGCCCCACACCTGATAAACTTCATTTCCCTTTACGTTTTTCAAGTTATTCGCTTGAATGACCACATTTAAATTTCCACCTTTTTTCGTAAGAGATGCTGTTGCTTCACCAGAAACGTTCGGCTCTGCCTGCAACTTCATTGTTTTTTCAGATGTAAGAGGTTCATTTTGAGGAGCAACCGAAACATTTGGTTCTTGTTTGCCTTTGTCTTCATCTTTCAACAGAAAGTAGCTGTTTCCTGCAAAGGATAAAAGAAGTGCCGCAGCTAATCCAATAATGATGGATATAGTAACCAATGAGTCCTTATTATATAATCGAATTACCTTTGAATTTGGATCACTTTCACATCTTTTAAACGTACCTTTATTTTTCAAAAATGACAAGTAATTATACTTTTTTTATGGAATAGGAGCGAAATTGTCCAATGAAACATTTGATTCTTTTTGATGGCATATGTAATTTATGTAATAGCAGTATTCAATATATTATTAAACATGATGAACAAGCTTTGTTTTCTTTCGCTTCTCTTCAATCAGATTTCGGAAAGCAGCAGCTAGCCTCTCACGGCTTACTTCCTGAGCAATTAGACAGCATTGTATATATTCATGGAAACCAAAGATATGTAAAATCAACGGCTGCTTTAAAAATAGCCAAGCGCTTAGATGGACCCGTTAAATTTTTATATGCTTTCATTATCATTCCTGCGCCTATTCGAGATATAGTATACAACTGGATCGCTCGCAACCGATATAAGTGGTTTGGCAAACAACAACACTGCATGCTCCCAACTTCTGATACGAAAAAGCGGTTTGTTGATAACTAAAAAGGCTTGGGATATAGAAAAAAACAGTTCTAAAGAGGAATATATTTATGTTAAGAAAATCTATTCATTAAAAAATCCGAACTGATTCAACATTTTAATGAAAGAATGCTGAACTATAGTTCGGATTTTTCAGCTAACATATGGTTGTACGAGTTTTTTTAACTTTCACCCATTGCTTTTTTATTCGTTGCTTCAATTGCCTGTTTCATTATTAAAGAGAAGTCTTGTTCTTTCATCACTTTTAACCCTTCGGCAGTAGCGCCGCCTGGAGTTGTTACTTGCTCTCTTAAAGACGCAGGATCTTTGGTTTCATGCAGCATCTGTACAGAGCCATACATCATTTGAATAACTAAATCTTTGGCTGTTTTTTCGTCCACACCGTAAGCGGTAGTTGCATCAATTAACGATTCTGCAAAATAATATAGAAACGCCGGTGCACTGCCAGTTACAGCCGTTAGCTCATGTACTTCTTTCTCTGAACACTCATGCGCTTCACCAATTCCTTTTAAAATCATTTGAAGCACTTCCTTATGCTCTTTTGTGGCAAAAGTTCCAAGTGTATACAGAGACATCGATTGTCCAATCATAGCAGCTGTATTTGGCATAATCCAAGCGACAGGCGTATTCTGCGGAAGGTGATTTTCTAAGTAACTCGGACCAATTCCTGCCGCTAACGTTACGACAAATTGTTGATTTAAATGAGTCGAAAGTTCCTTGAGCACGGAAGGATGGGCGTTGGGAGGCATCGCTAAAATAATAACATCCGAATTGTTAACTTCTTGACGCCAATTTTGCGTCGTTTGTACGGCGTACGTTTTTTCAACACGCTGTAACCGCTCAATATCTCCGTTGTTTGACATCACCACTGCCTCAATACTGTCAGCGCTGCTCGTAACCAAACCAGCCGCTACAGCTTCAGCCATTCGTCCTGCTCCAATAAATAAAATTCGCTGTTTTTTCATCTGTTACTCCCAGTTATATGTCCAGAATTCTTCTCTAGTTAATAAACGTTCCATTTGCGGATAGTCAGATAAGCGGTCGAAGTCAATTGCGTTCATCATTCCTTCTGTTTGAGAACGATGGGCTTTTAACGCTTCAATTTTTTTATCTTTCATCGCTGTTACATCAAAAATAACATCTGGTTCTCCAATATGTTCAATACGATCTTTTGAAAACGCATGACACCAAACAACCGGACGCTTTTCTTTCGGCATACGTTTTACCGCTTGAATCGTAGCTGCACCCGTAGCATTATGATCAGGGTGTACCGCAAAGCCAGGATAATGCGTTAAAATGTGAGTCGGCTTTACATCGTTAATGATTTCTTCAATTTTATCTGCAAAAACATCAATATCAAGAAATTCCAGCGTTTTATCACGAAGCCCTAGCATACGCAAATCTTGAATATCTAAAACGTTCGCTAAATCTAAAAGTTCTTTTTTTCGGATTTGAGGTAAAGTTTCACGGTTAGCAAACAGCGGCCTACCCATATTTCGTCCCATTTCACCTAGCGTAACACAGGCATATGTAACGGGCGTTCCTTTTTGTCTAGCTTGCGTGATCATTCCTGCCGCTCCATATGCTTCATCGTCAGGATGCGGAAATACAATTAATAATCTTTCTTCCATGTTCTATTCTCCTCTCTTTTCTGTTATGAAAACGGATGTTCACTTAATTGAAGGGCAACTGCTAAACGACCTTCAAAGTCATGCCCAGCTAGAAGAAGTCGGCCTTCTTCATCAATTTCCCAATCTGTTAATCCCTCTGCATAAATCCATCCTAAATCAATTTGAAGACCTACACGATAAGGACCTTCTCCAGTTATCTTTCCGTTTGAAATAGTGACTTTACCATTGCGAATAAAAGCCCCAACTGTCATTACTTTTTCATTTACGTGTGAAGCATATGCACCGTTTGTCGTTTCAAGGTGTACATATACGTCTTTATTTAAAAATGTTTGTATTTTTTTTTGGACTGTTTCTTTATGAATTGGTTGCACGCTTGTTACTCCTTTCTCATGTTCATAAATTGTATTGTACTAAAAATCATGAGCGAATCCTAATGTTTAGTTCTAGACTTTGAATTTCTTTATTCCATCTTTCATAATCATACATAAATGTTAATTCTCCCCAAGTTAACATACTGATTTCTTGAATGTCTATAATAATCTCAGCAAGTTCACGACTAAGCATACCTAGTTCTTTTCCTTCGACCAGCTTTTTTTTGTAACGATTAAAAGCTGGATCTAATTGTTCAATTTGTGCATAAATTTCATGGATAGAGCCATATTGTTGAATAAGAGGCAGTGCGGCTTTTTCTCCTACACCAGGAACGCCCGGAATATTGTCAGATTTGTCACCAAGCAATGCTTTTACGTCCACCCATTGACGAGGATGAATATTGTATTCTTCTTGAAAGTGCTTAAAGCCATAAACAAGATCGCCAACCTGCTTTTTGGCAATAATTTGCGAAATATGTTGATCTAGGAGCTGAAGCAAGTCTCGGTCATTGCTATAGATGTACCCTGGACTTTGCTTTTCCTTACTCCACTTGCTTACAAGTGCTCCAATTAAATCATCTGCTTCATAAGAAGACAATGACATTTGATAAATGCCTACTGTGTCAAAAAATTGTTTTAACGTTTCATACTGCTGAATCAGCGGCTCAGGAAGCTCTGCTCTTGTTTGCTTATATAGGGCGTATGTATCTTTACGTTTTGTATCCTCGCGCTTAACATCCCAAGCGACGAAAATATGGCTTGGCTCATATTGATGAATCAATGCATGCATTTTTTGAATCGTTACTCTCAGGGCATTCGTAAATTGGCCCTTACTGTTTCTTGTCAACGCTGCTTCATCTCTGCCATAAGAAGTAGCAAAATAACAGCGGCTTAATAAATTAAATCCATCAATTACTAATAGTGTTTCGTTCACATAGTCACGTCCTTTGAAAACTTTGCTCCTTTAGCTTTTAGAGCAAACATACTATAGCACTTGTTCTTTGCACGCGTCAATGAAGGGTACAAAGCTCAAAACACGCCCATTTTTTTCTCTCAATGTAAATGTAGTATAAAGATGTTAAATTGTTGTTATGATTTATTCGTTTGACTTTTAGAACTTTTGACTATCCTATAAAATGAGGATGAAAGATCAATCCTACAAATGAAGGTGAAAAAAGTGAATAAAAACACGATGATTAAAACATTAAAAGTTATATCTGTTGTGTCGCTTCTCGCTTTGTTATTTATCATTGCTTATGATCGTTCCATGTCTACATCCATGATTATTTTGTTCAGTTCGCTCATTTTCTTTGTATTTGTACTTAGCGACTTTTTTTTCGATCGCAAGCCGTGGGGATTAAAAGGCCTTCAATTATATATATCACTGATGTTATTCATCATTGCCATTTTTGAAATGCATCAAGTTGTCAGTTCACTTTGCGTTATTTCCATTATGGCTCTACCAAAAGTTATTGACGAATTAGCTTAAGTGTGAATGATAAATGATAAAATCCATGATCATTGTGATCATGGATTTTATTACGTTTTGAGTAATTTTTCAGAGATGCGAAGAGCTTCTTCTATGCCAAATTTACGCACTAAACTGATGGCTTCCTTTATTTCTCTCTTTTTCAAGTCATGAGTCGGATTTAAATTTAACAACACTTGAATAACAACTAAATCCCGCATCGTAAACATCATATTCTTTTTCATATCTCGCTGAAATGTATACTGCTCTTTTAAGAGCCGGTCGCTTATTGCTAACACTTTCGACTCCGGAAGATGTAGCTGCGCCCCTGCTTCTTGACAAGACCACAATTTTTTCACTCGATCTTCAGCATTCATATTTGCGACTCGTGCATATGTAATATCGCTGTTTTCTTGACAAATCTCTATCTCTTTTAACGTTGGCTTTAGCACCGTTTTTCGCTTGGAGACTTTTTTCTTATCAACTCTTGTATCCCTGAGGCTTCTGCCGTGAACGGTGTAAATGTCGTATTCATTTTCTCTTTTTACATCTTGTTTATTGTATTTTGGAAAATAACCATTTACAAGCATCGTTCTCAGCATATCCAATTCTTTTTTTAATCCATGAACTTCAATATATCCAACAGCATAAATTTCTTTGTGAAATTTTTTTGTGTTGCTAACGCCTTTTCCTGCAACGTGAGCTCTTACTCTTTCTGATAGAGAGCCCGTCGTTGTTCCGATATATAAAAGCCTGCCGGGTTTATCAAAGAAAAAATAAATGCCGGGAGCGGAAGGCAATTGTCCTATTTCTGCTGTACTTAGCAGCTTTTGCAATACTTGCATGACTGCTAAATCGATTTTTACTGTCATTATTTTTGATAACCTTTTAACATTTCTTCATACACTTTTAGATGCGTATACACAGTTTGAAGAAGCGGTACGTGTATAGACGATTTTTCAGCTAATGTCAGCAAATATCCTTGAAGGTGGTCTCCTTCAATTTGAGAACTTTTTTCCATATCACGCTGCATCGATGACTTCATGTCATACGTCATTTTATCCATCGTATTCATATGCTGTTCAATAATCCCTTCAGCTAATGGGGCATCGTATGCCATCATAATATTTTCAACTTCTTTAAAAAGCTCTTGTACAAACTGACGACCTCCTTTTGCTGCTAAGACTGGGCCAACAGGTGCGCGCATAAGAGTGGTCATGCCTGACATAACCGTAATAAATAAATACTTATGCCACATATCCTGTTCAATATATGAACTTTTTACAAACGAAGCCTTTGTACCACTGAACGCTTGCTCAATCAGTTGTGATCTTTCTGTTTCCTTCTGCTTAAATTCACCAAATACAAGTCTGTGAGCAGGACTCGTCTGGACGACATCTCCATCTTTGTTTAAAGTCGTCTCAATAAAGCACAGTCCCCCAATGACTTTTTCTTCCCCAAAAGCTTCTTGTAAAGGACCCACGTGAGCCATACCGTTTAACAAAGGTACGACAACTGTCTGATTCCCTACAAAAGGACGCACATCATCAATTGCTTGTTTAAGATGATAAGCCTTAGTTGTGAACAAAATAACATCATAAGGTTCTTTCACCTCAGATTTTGTAATAGCTTGTACAGGTGAAGTGAAGTCACCGTGTATGCTCTTAATAACAAGTCCATTTTGTTCCAGCTCTTTTTTTCTTCGTTCTCTGACAAGAAAAGTAACATCCTCTCCTTTTTCCACAAGCCTGCCTCCAAAGTAACCTCCAACGCCGCCTGCGCCTAAAACTAATATTCGCATAACTTTTGCTCCCCTTTTTCTTTTTCTTTTATTGTAGCACAGCTAGTTTGAAATTTTATAATATTCTTATTTCATTGTATTTTGAGTTTTTTACAAAAGATAGCCATAGCGCTTTTAAAGTTGTTATAATGAATACAAAAAAAGCATAAAAATTTATGCTTAGACATTTATCCCCTCTTGGATATACTATTTACCAATCCGTAATCGGAAAAATTTCGATTTAAACAATGTTATTTACATAGGAGAGACTGAAATGAAAACAGAAATCTACATTTTATCTGGATTTTTAGGCAGCGGAAAAACAACGTTGCTTAAACAGCTGCTTCAGCAAGAAAAAGATCGTAATCGCAATATTGCTGTTGTGATGAATGAGCTTGGCCAAGTTTCGATTGACTCAAATGAAGTAGAAGAAGACACGCCGTTAAAAGAATTGCTAAATGGCTGCGTGTGCTGTACTATTCAAGGTCAATTTGAAACGCAGCTTCATTCACTTTTACAGGAGAACACATTGGATGCTATCTATATAGAAACAACGGGAGTTGCCCATCCCATTGAAGTATTAGATGCTTGTATGTCTCCTCTTTTTGCGCATCAAGTTACGATTAAAAGTATTATCACCACACTGGATGCAACAAGGTGGAAAGAACGTGGTTCCTTAAGCATTCAACTTCAAAAACTTCTTCAAGAACAAGTAAGACATGGGGATGTAATTTTATTAAATAAAACGGACATGCTGTCTGAGTCAGAAAAGTCTTCCCTGCTTTTTGAGATTCAATCCATTAACGCTCGTGCAATAACATTATTAACGACATTTTCCCGCGTGAAGCTTGATGTGATTCAAAAAGCTCAGCTGTCTCAAAAACAGCCGCACCATAAGGCTCATGTTGAAGATCATCTTCATTTGAAAACATTTGTATATGAGTTTACAAAAAAAGTGGATCTTGAATTATTTGAAAATTGGCTGCGCCAAATGCCAGATACCATTTATCGCATTAAAGGCTATATGCGCTTCACTCATTCGAATGATACGTATTCGTTTCAATATTCATACGGCATGCCTCTATATATGAAAGAAATGATGAAGCTGCCCACCACTCTTGTCTTTATAGGGGAAAACCTCGATCACGCTATGATGAAACAAGAATTATTTAATCTTGAACAGCAATCTCATTAAAAATCCCGCTCTAGGCGGGATTTTTTTATTACTTATAAACAGGCATTTTGTACTCTGCGCAAAATTTCATATGCACGATTTCCGGCTAACTCTGTCAATTCTTCAAATTTTTCATCTCTTTTCAAATCGAGTTCAATAATTTCTTTTGCCAGCTCAATAATCTCTTCTTTTTTCAATTGTTGCACAGCCATGTAAAACGCCCTTCCCTTTTAGAATTTATGTATATTCTCACATTTATTTTCTATTCATCATTTTGAAAGCAAGTGATTAACCACAAGGCTTTATCCTGTATGGTTAACCACTTAGGATCGAGTTAATCATTAGTTTATAGGACTCTTTTCCCTATTTCATTATTTATGTTACTTTTTCTCACATAGTAATTCAAAAATATAACATATATATGTTAGAATGTATTACATGTTATAATTTTTTGTATTTTTTTCCTTTATAATAACATACTACTACGTACTCAGGGGTGAGGGAGATTGTCTACGAATGAAGCGTCATATCGAGATAAAAAAGTCATGTCTATTGGGATTGTAAAAGAATTAACCGGTTTATCAGAAAGGCAAATTCGCTACTATGAGAAAAGAAGCCTGCTCTTTCCGGACCGAACCAATACGGGTATCCGGAAATATTCGTTTTCAGACGTCGAACGATTAATGGATATTGCTGATCGTATAGAAGAAGGAGTTCAAACGAGTGAAATACGCACAGAACTGGCTAAAAAAGATGAAGCGAGAAAAATGAAAGAAGTAAAAAACCAAATGCTTCAAGGTCAGTTGAACGCTCATTTCAAGCGGAAGCTATAAAGTATACATACGGTGACTTTTCCGTCTCCGTTTTTATTTCTTTACGGCAGACAAAAAAGCGCATATCTAAAGATATCCGCTTTTTTGTCCGTTAAGCTGAACGCCCTTTAAAGAATTTCGGCTGATGAGAGCTCATGAACTTAGTTTTAGATAAAATGAACATAACCGATCCGCCCCAAATGAACAAAAAGGCAATCATCTCCACGCTAGAAAACGGTTCGTGATACACGAATACCCCTAATAAAAGCGTCATGGTAGGAGCAATGTACTGTAAAAAACCGACCATCGATAGCGGAATAAGCGGGGCCCCTTTAGCGAAATACAATAGTGGCATAGCTGTAGCAACACCGCCTCCAATTAAAAGAGCACTCACATCAAGCGACTGAAGGGAAAAACTTGAAGATCCTTTCACTAAAAGAAAAATAAAATAAATAACTGCAATAGGTGCAACCATCATCGTTTCAATCGTTAATCCTACTTTTGCTTCTAATTGAATAGTCTTTTTTACAAGACCGTACAAACCAAAGCTAAACGCTAAGCTTAATGATACCCATGGGATATGTCCGTATGTAACTGTCATAACGATAACACCTATAGCAGCCAATCCAACAGAAGCACCCTGCCAAAAATTAAGCTTCTCTTTTAAAACGACTATACCAAGCAAAATACTAACGAGCGGATTGATGTAGTAACCTAAACTTGTTTCAATAATATGATTATGGTTAACCGCCCAAATGTAAACGAACCAGTTGATACTGATCAGCACTGAAGCCACAAATAAAATGACCGCTTGTTTCGTATTACGAAATAATAAACCAAGCGTCTTCTTTAAAGAACTCATTTGCTTGGTCACAAGCAAAAGTAAAAGCATAAAAACAAATGACCATATAACGCGGTGAGCGAGTATTTCATTCGCATGCACTTCGCCAAGAAGCTTCCAGTAAAGCGGAAAAAGCCCCCACATAACGTAAGCGCTGGCTGTATAAACAATACCTGCTCGTTTAGAATCTTGATTCATTTCTCAACCTCTTTTCTTTATCTCTCTGTCTCTTATCATTATAGATGCATTTACCTCTTTTTTATAGCTTTATTTTGCCTATCGAAATAGCTCATAAAAAAAACGATCGCTTTTAGCTCGACCGTTTTTTATACGTTATTTTTTAGGCTGTTTAAATACTTTGGCACTGCGAATATACTCTACGTCTTGTACATTTTCTCGCGCGTTAGCGATTCGAGCCGCAGCAAAGAAATAATCGGATAAACGATTTAAATACTGAAGCACCGCCACATTAATTTTATGCTCACGCTGCACGCCAACAACAAGCCGTTCTGCGCGGCGTGTAATCGTCCGGCAAATATGAAGCGTTGTCGCTGCAGGTGTGCCTCCAGGTAAAATAAAACGCTCAATGGCCGGCGCTTCTGACATATAGACATCAATGCGTTTTTCAAGTACAGATATCATGTCGTTTGTTACTTTGTACGGATGATCATCTTTTGCAAATGCTAAATCACTTCCACAGTCAAAAAGCTCATGTTGAATCGTAATTAGCTCTTCTTTTACATCTTTTAATGTTGTTTCATCCAGCTGATAAATCGCTTGACCTACAAAGCCATTTAGCTCATCAATCGTACCGTATGCTTCCACTCGAATATCATCTTTATTTACTCTTCCTCCAATTAAGCTTGTCTGCCCTTTGTCCCCTGTTTTTGTGTAAATGTTCATTGTATTTCCTCCTTCAATCGATTAGCAATTCCGTACCAAATGTGATCTACTTTCCGGGCATGTGCTGCTAAATACTGATACGAATACCCGCATTCATCTCTCCACTGCCGCTCTGTTGCATCTAAAGGAACAATCCCTTTGCCGACTTCAGTTCCAATCACTATTAACTGTTCCCATACACCGCTGTCTCTCCACTTCTGTATTAACTTTTTAATAACAAGGTGCGGAGACTCCAGCTCGCTATGTATTAATTCCTTAACATAGTGCTCAAATCCTTCTAGCACAATGTAACTTTCTTCGAACTCAAACGCTGGTAAAACAGGGTCTTCATACAAACAATGCCATTTTATCGACTCACTGGCATAATGCTGCTTCACCCATTTTCTTTTGCCGGTAAATGCACCGCCGAATACGAAATGCATGCTCTTCTCTCCTTTGCCTGTTTGTATGTACACGCTACTGAAAAACCTTCTCCGTAAGAAAAAGAAACATCCCAAAGCGACGCTGTCTGTTTAAAATGGGATGCAAGTAAACGCAGTGGTCCGCCGTGTGAAACAATAGCAATGTGATGCAATTGCTGACTGGCCGCCAAATCCACCGCTTCTTCCCACGCTTCCCAAACTCGGTTTGAAAAGCCTGAGAAGCTTTCACCATTCGGAGGCGTATGTTCTGTCCAGTGGTTAATCCAATCTCTATACGCCCGTATGTTTTTTAAATCTTCATACGTCTTCTCTTCCCAATCTCCAAAATGCAGCTCACGCCAATTTTTACTTCTAACCACCTGAGATTTAGGAAAAACAACTGAACTTGTTTCTAGCGCTCTTTTTAAGTCACTGGAAATAACGAGCTGAGGTTCTAGAAAAAGCTCTTTTAATTCATTTTTCCCTTCTGTACTTAAAGGCGGATCACTCCACCCTATATATTTTTTTTGTTGATTTTCAAGCGTCATGCCGTGACGAATACATGTGATAACCAAAGAATTATCCATAAAAACGTTTCTCCTCCTTCAATGGTTGCCCCTATAACATCTCCTGTTACCCCACCAAACTGCGAACGATAAAACCGTATCCAAAGCCATAAAAAACCGGCAAAGAAAAGAATAATGAATTTATTGTCCATAAAAACAGCGAAAATAGCAACTAAGAATAGGCTCATGATGATAAATCCATAAATAGACCGTTTGGTGACTCCTTTTTGAAAATAAGCAGCCAGACCCGTATCTTTAGCGGGCTTATCTCTCATCAACAAAAAGGCTGTTCCAATTCTTGGAAGTGTAAAGACAACTAAGCATGCCCAAATTGATAAAGAAGAAAGAGACGCTAATTCATAGATCGCACTAAAACGCAGCAGCAGCAGAACCATAAGAGAAAGAATAGCAAAAGACCCAACGTGCGGATCACTTAAAATCTGCAGTTTTTTTTCCTTTGACTGATGAGAAAAATACGCATCGCTTACGTCCATCCAGCCGTCTAAATGAAGACCACCCGTTAAGATAAGCGGTAAAAGCAAAACTAAAATACTATCAACAATCGTAGTGATAGGTGAAGATTGAAGCAGCTGTAAAAAGCTATAAAACATCAAGCCTAGTAACATACCAATCCACGGCAGCACAAAAAGCGAGCGTGCCGTCCTTTTTTCAGTCCATTGAACGGTTTTAGCTAGCGGTAAAATTGTAAAAAACTGGAGAGAAATTCGTAGTATGGCTATCCATTCTTTCATTTATCTACACATTCCTTTCCTTTTTTAAAACGATAAATTCCCGCTTCTACACAAATAGCCACATCTGCTTTTTCTACAATATACTGATGTAATTTTCCTAACATCTTCATATAGCTATATGTGGGCTCCTCTAATACGCCCGCTTCAAACAGTTCATTAGATACTAGCACAACCGTCTGAGACCGCATAAACAGCTTATCGAGCGCTTTTATCATATGACGAAAAACCTCTTGTTTGCCCTCTTTTGTTTGCCACCTTTTTTCTGTTAAAAAAAGCTCATTGGCAAGCCAGTTCGTGACACAATCCAAAAGTATAGCATCATCACTTTGAAGATTTGGCAGAATTTGTTGTAAATCTACAGACTGTTCGATCGTTACCCAAGGCGTGTTCGCTGCTTGGCGTTCTGTTTGATGAAGCTGGATGCGTTTTTTCATTTCACTATCTGTTTGCCGGCTTGTGGCAATATAAACAGCGCGCTTTGTACAAAAGGTTTGAACCATGTTCTCCGCTGCACCTGATTTGCCGCTTCGAACGCCTCCGCTAATAAAGATGATCATATTTCATCGAGTCCTTGTTTGATTACGTTAAGTAAATAGTCATTTTCTTCTTTCGTTTTCACAGCCAAACGGATATAGCGTCCATTTAAAAATGGGAAGTTTTCAGTATGACGAGCTACCACGCCATGGCTTGCTAAATAGACCAGCCATTCGCGCGTTTTAATAGAAGACGGAACGCTGCAAAGATAATAGTTTGTTTGAGAAGGAGAAACCAAAAGCCCCCATTCCTTTAGTTGACTCAAGATCCGTTCCCGTTCTTGTTTAATATAATGTACGGTTTTTTTCACAAAATCTTTTTCATCCACACATATCATTCCTACTTGCTGCGACAATCCATTTACACTCCAAGGAGGCTGCTTTTTAGACATCTTGCTAATGATTTTTTCATTTGCCAAAATATAGCCAAGACGAAGCCCGGCAATATTAAACATCTTTGTCATGGAACGCACAACAATAATATGCTCATAATCCAGAACAAGAGAATCAAATGAAGGCTGATGTTCGACAAAATCAATAAATGCCTCATCAATCATTAAGTATGTACCATGATGAGCAGCAGCTTTTACTACTTTCATCCATTCCTCATGACTATACATAACGCCCGTTGGATTATTTGGATGGCAAATCCACAGTACTTTTATGTCCGGAAGAATGCTCATAATCAACTCTATATCCCAGCTCCAGCCATTTTCTTCAGCTAAAGGAACGTATGTCACTTCACATCCATAAGCTTTACTTGCCTGTTCATATTCAACGAAAGTCGGCTGTACAATCCCTGCTTTCTCTCCTGAAAATAACGAAGCAATAAGGAAAAACGCTTCAGCGGCGCCATTTGTAGGCAGCACTTGAGCAGCTGAAACATGATGATGAGCTGCAAGTTTATTTTTCAGGTCTGTTACTTGGGGATCAGGATAACTAAACGCTGCATCCTTGAATTTGTTCCACTTTTCGTGAAGCACAAGGGGAGCCCCTAAAGGATTTGTGTTCACGCTAAAGTCTTTTAGATGCGATAAATTCTTGGCCCCTATTGCTTTTAAAAAGACAGTAGGATTAGCTCCATGTGTAGGTAATAGCACTAATAACTCCTCCTAACAAAAGATATAATAACCACGTAGCATAGACCGTCCTTTTCATAATGAAAACAGCTTGTTCAATATGACCGGCTTGCAGGGGAATGAGTGGTTCACCCATTTTTGCACGATTAGATTCTATGCCTTTATATGTATTAAGCCCGCCTAGTTGAATACCTAAAAGAGCAGCCACTGCGCTTTCCCCGTATCCGCTATTTGGACTTGGATGCTTCTTAGCATCGCGCTTAATCAAACTCGTTACATGCCAAAGAGAATACTGGCTTTTTGCTACATTAACAGCGGTCATCACCACTGCAGTTAACCGACTTGGAATATAGTTTAATACGTCATCGGTTTTTGCACTAAAATAGCCGAACAGAAAGTAGCGTTCATTTTTATACCCAACCATTGAATCGCATGTGTTAATAGCTCGGTAAAAAAAGGCTAGGGCTCCTCCTCCTATAAATGCATAAAAAAGCGGAGCTGTAATACCATCACTTGTATTTTCAGCCACGGTCTCTACCGTCGCTCTGGCAATTTCTCCTTCTGACAAACGATCTGTATCTCGTCCCACAATCATGCTTACTTCATATCTAGCTTTCTCCATATCTCCTAGCTGAAGCGGCTTTTGTACCTTATAAGCAGCTTCGCTTAAAGAACGAGTGGATATAGTAGTCGCAATCATTACGCCCTCTACTAAAACACCTAGTATAAAATGAACTTCGTATAAAGCATGGAGGAACAAAAAGGGAACAACTCCTGCGAGCACAGCCATACTTATCACAAGAAGAAATCCTTTGAATCGTTTTCCTGCACCTTTATTTAATCTGGAATCCATCCAATAAATCCACTTGCCAAACCAACGAACGGGATGCGGCCAATTTTCAGGGTCGCCTATAATTCGGTCAATTACTAAAGCAATCGTCATGGCCGTCATGTGTGCAATTATCGCTTGTGTAATACTCACTTCTTCACCTCTTTCCCTTAAGTCCCTGCTCTAAGCTTATTTTCACCAGCTTGGCTACCGCTTGACCTAAAGCGGTCATAGAGCCTGCATATTCATATAATGTTCCTTGCTGAGACGCTGCAACTGAGATGCTGTCCGTAGATGTTCCTGTAGCAATCGTCTTTGTAGCTGGATCTATGATACCCAGCTGTGACAGCGTTTTTGTTTTGGCTTCTGTGGCCGCAATAAAAAGCTGTAAAAACGCAGCATCCGTAAGCGTACCTTCAACGAAAAAAAACATATTAATTGTACCGGGAGAGGAATAGAACGGCACAGCTTCGTCAGCTGTAATATCTACTGCGTTTCCTACTCCAGCCGTTATCACGGAAGCTACTCTTACTCCGTAGCCTTCATAACAGTAAACTGCTCTTTCTTTTAACCAAACAGCTGTCATCAACCCTACGATTTGCTCATGGCGCACATTTTCTTTCATCAAATATTGCTCATACTCCAAAGAAGGAGTATCTGAATAATAGTCTTTGTGAACAAATCGATTGTAAAAGGTGTCCGTTTCCGTAATGCCTGTTCCTAAAACCCCTGAGCTGTATGTTTTATAAGAAGTCTCGGTTTTCATAATTAAAAGCTCAGGCCGTTCTTCAATTTTAAGATGTGAAAAGGGACCAATCCCCTTTTCAATTCGAACTGGAATATGGTCCCTCTTCTTATTTATTGTACACCTCAGGGTATACTGCTTTTGCTAAGTCCTCTAAGCCATCTACAATACGAGGTCCTAAGCGGTTGATTTTGTTTTGGTCAACCTTCTCGATGTTACCCTCTTTTACAGCAGTCATGCTGCTCCAAGCGGGACGCTTCATAATCTCATTTTTGTCTGCATCATACGTTGCGATAATAACGTCAGGGTTTAACTTAACAACTTGCTCTTCAGAAAACTTAACCCAACCCTTTTCACTAGCCGCTACGTTATCAGCACCGATCATAGTAAGCATTTCGTTCATGAACGTACCTTTTCCTGTTGTATAAATCTCAGGAGCTCCTGATACCTCTATCCATACTTTTTTACGATCTTCTTTTGAAATCGTTTTTGCTTTTTTCTCAATTGAAGCTACTTTTTCTTTCATGTCTTTAATTGTTTGATTAGCTTCTTTTGTTTTGCCCGTTAATTTACCGATTTGCGTAATAGAATCATAAACCGTATCAAACGTTGTTGAATCTTTTACAACAAATACCGGAATCCCCGCACTTTCAATTTGTTTAAATACTTCATCCGAAACGCCCATACTTGAAGCGTGTGCCAGCACTAAATCAGGATTTAAAGCAATAACTTTTTCTGCATTAACGTTCATATCTCCTACCTGCGCTTTTTTCTTTACGCTTTTAGGATAATCATCGTTGCTTGTGACACCGACTAATTCTTTTTCAAGGCCAAGGGCATATACAATCTCCGTATTACTTGGCATTAGTGAAACAATTTTCTTAGGCTGTTTTTTTAACGTAATTTCTTTATCACGCGCGTCTTTTACCTTCACAGGAAATGCAGCTTGTGACGTTTGTCCTGTATCTTGCTTCGTTTTTTTATCACTGTTGCTTTGGCTGCCTGCACCGCATGCAGCAAGTACGATGACTAACAGTGCAATAATAGAATACGAAAGCCATTTTTTCATCTAAATACTCCCCCTATATATTGTTCATTGTGAATACGAAACCTCCACGTTAAAGAAAAAGCAAATGATCATGCAAAAAGCAGCGCTATCCTGTTTTTCCGCTTTGACTATGTATACTGCTCGCAGGCAGCTTCAAAATAAAAAAGCTTTACTTTCAATTGAAAGCAAAGCAGGTAACGTCAAGATAAGCAGGAAAAGAATCCATTCACTATACTTGATATGTATGTTCATTACCCTGCTTCACCCTTCCTCGAAGGTTTCACAGCTAACAATAAGGCAGGTCTCCTGACTTACGCACAAAGCGCTTACAGTGGCGGGACCGCGCTGGTTTTTCACCAGACTTCCCTTTTCACTCAATCTTTAAATTGAGACCTTATTGCTTTACGATTATTCACTTGTCCTAGTATACCCCACTCATCGAAAAATGGAAATAGCAATTCTCACAAAAAAAGAGGTTGAGCCATAACTAAATCACTCCAATTTAAAGATGAACAAATGGGATAAAGAAGCTAATATGAATCGCTTGTTACAGCGCTGTTGATTTCCGTGCCAGGCTTCGCTTTCCGCGGGCGGCCGGTGAGCCTCCTCGTCGCTGACGCTCCTGCGGGGTCTCCCCTGTTCCGCTTTTCCCGCAGGAGTCTTCTCCTTGCTCTCCAATCAACCGCTAGAAGCAACTAAACACATAAAACCTACGTTCACTCTACCAATGAAAAAATCCGAACGAGTTAGATTCTCCATTAAGAATCTTAATTCATCGTTCGGATTTCCCTTCAACTAAAATACGTTTGTCCTAGTCTCCTTAGGTAATTAAAGAGTTGCTAAAAATTCACGGACCGCTTCAGGCGTTTTAGCATTTGCACTGTGCAAGTGTGCAATTTTTTCACCGTTTTTATATACAAGAAGAGAAGGAATACCCATTACATTGTTTTCAGCAGAAAGTTCTTCAAACTCATCCTTGTCAATTTTAAACCATGCTTTATCTGTATTTTCGTCAACGATTTCATTAATGAACATATCCAAACGTTTGCAATCAGGACACCACGTTGTCGTAAAAATCCCAACGCTTAGTGTTTCGTTCTTAATTTGTTCGCGAAATTGTTTTTCTTCCGTAAATTGTTTCATTGTGTTACCTCCAGCATCTATTCGTTCCTTCTCCCTATTCTATGGTAAGAAGTCTGACTTCATTATAAACGATTTTTTTATCGTTGTGCTAATGTTTCAGCTTATTTAGACCATAACGGTTTTAGACGTAAAAAAATGCTAGCTTAAAAAAGCTAACATTTCGAAATCGTAGAATGTTGTGTCTATTATCAGCTAAACCATTTAGGGGGCATATTTCGGTTCCAATAAATTTTCCCTAAATCATAATGCTTTTGAAAATTATCTGCAGCCGCATGATAGTGAAAATTAAACCAGTATCCATCTTTTGGAGGATTTTCACGTCGTACATGAAACCGTATTAAGTCCTGACCGGTCTCCCGGTCATATACATGGAAAATCTTTTCACCGTAGCCAGCAGCAGGGTGCTCGCTTATCTCGAGATTCTGAATCGACTGTTCACGTTCAGTGCCAATGTCAGTCAGCACTTCTTCAATTTTAGGTAACACTGCTTGACGAAATTCATCTTCAATGACAGGTCCAATTTTTGTTCCGAATTTTTCCACTGACTGTTTTTCAGCTGATTCCATTGCATACGTAACAAATGATGAAACGTCTTCATATTTTGGTTCTTCATATGGCAAATGAATATCTTCTATAACAGCTGTGATAGGAGTTGTTTCTCTTACATACCCTGCTTTATGTTGCTTGTCCGCTTTTGCATCATCAACGTATAAATATTCTGGTGGAGTGACAAGCCCAAATGTAAATACTGTAATAAATACAACTAGCATTCTTTTTATCCATCTAGGCATTCGTATCTTTCCTTTCTCATCTTTTCCCATATGGTCTTTTCATATTGTAAAATTCATTATCATAACTCACTAGGTATTGTAACATACTTATTAATTTTTTACCTATATTTGCTTATTCATTTATGCTGTCTACGGGCATTCGACTACTTTTTAGTTAGCACCTTCCTTCTTCTGTTTGCGGTTATCACACCGAGCGGAAACCTATACAAGATATTCCTTTTTTGCTGGATGCTTAAACACAAAAGTATTTTTATGTTCAAAAATATATCATACTTTTATGAACTTTAGATGAAATTCATAAAAAAAACTTCCAAAACTTTTTAATTCCTAAAAGGTTTTGGAAGTCTTTTCAATGAGCGTTATTCATTTTACTTTTTTGTTTATTTTTGTATATCAATTGTCCCGTAATGAAATTTTGATGTTTTTCGTTTTTGCACGGTAAATCCATGTTCTTCAAAACGAGTGCTTTTCCAATGATCTTTGAGCACGATCTTTTGTTTGGCTACTCTTTTTGCTTCTTGTATAGCCATTGGCGTTAGCGTGGTATACAGTGCTATTGCTTTAATACCGTTAATTCCATTCGATTCATCAATTTGCTCTTGAAACATAGGATCAAAGTAGACAACATCAAAAGAATTATCTTCACAACACGCCAAAAACGATTCAAAATTTTGATGAACCACGTTTATACGCTTCATTGCATCGTTCAACTCTTGTACGTCACTTTCCCAATTTAAAAGCCCTTGTTTGACTAAATAAGCTACATAGCGGTTGCCTTCTAGTCCGACAACTTTCCCGCTTTCTCCTACCGCTGCGCTCGCCATCATACTATCCGATGCAAGGCCAAGTGTACAGTCAAGCACGCTCATTCCTTTTTCTAAACCAGCCGCTTCAATAAACGGATCACTTTCTCCCCGCAGCCATCTCTTCACTCTAAACATAGCGGAGTTTGGATGAAAAAAAATAGGTTCCTCTTCGTTTTGAACGTGCAACTCTACTCTATTCTTACCGACAACCAGCACATCTGCAGCTTGAAGATTCTGAAGATCTGCAACGGATTTCTTCTCTCTTACTACAAAAGGTATACTTAAATCAGCGGCTACTTGTTTGGCTTTTACAATCATCTGTTCATTTGTTCGACCAGCAGTCGTAACAATCACTTTCATAACTCCCCCTACACTGTTTGGCTATTTACATAAAGAAAAAGGATGCCGATAGACATCCTTTTTCTTATAAAGTATATGCGATTTTTCTCTAAAAATCTATATACTAGATGTGACAAAAGCAGGACATTTTATGAACAGTGCTGCTTAAAGCCATTTAAAATGTTTTCAAAAATAACTTCTAACGGCTGACCTTCAATTTCATGTCGAGGAATAAAATGAACGACTTCTTTTCCTTTTAAAAGTGCCATAGACGGTGATGAAGGCTCAATGTCCCCAAAATATTCACGCATTTTAGCTGTTGCTTCCTTATCTTGACCGGCAAAAACAGTTACCACTTGATCTGGTTTTTGCTCAGACTGTAAGTACGCTTGTGTCGCTGCAGGACGTGCTAAACCAGCAGCGCATCCACAAACTGAATTAACGACAACAAAAGTTGTTCCTTCTGCGTTTTCCATAAAATCAACTACGGCTTCCTCTGTTGTTAATTCTTCATAACCAGCTTGAGTTAATTCTTGACGCATTGGTTTAACTAACTGACGCATATATTCTTCATATGCCATTGACATATTAACATTCCTCCTAACAATCATTCACGCTAAAAGCATACTATAAAAACCAGGAAAAATCTAGCTACTCACTCTTTAAATCCTTATCGCTGTCCCGTTCTCCTTTTCCATTTGACAAAAAAAGATTAAAACCGGGTCATATCATCTAATTTTTTTCCATAAAAATGTCGATTTTTACTATTAATATTCCATTTTTTGTACTATAGTAGTAAATAGTAGTTTAGTAGAAAGGATTTTCAAATTGAACCAGCGATTTAAACCGAACAAACGATTTAAGCCAAACAAACGATTTTATGCATTTTTGTCTTTAGTGTTAGTGATCGTCGCTTCTTTGTTTTTTATTACAGAAGCCAAAGGAAGTGAACCCGCTGCATCTCAGCAAGTCTTAGCATCTACTGCATTGCCGCTGAAAGAAGCTGCATCTTCAGCACAACCTGAGAAGCTGCTTAATACACTTCACCATAATATGTATGTAGGAAATACGGTGAACGATCAAAATCAAGCTCTTACACAGCCTGTTTACCTTACGTTTGACGATGGCCCAACGCCTGATACCCTTCACATTTTAGATGCTTTGCGTCAATATAACGTAAAAGCAACTTTCTTTATGTTAAAGTATCAAATTGACGCTCACCCTGAAATTGCTAAAAAAGTAGCACAGGAAGGACATGCCATCGGCTGTCACGGCGTCTCTCATGATATTCATGTCATGTATAGTGAAGACGGCGCCGCGTTAAAAGAAATGCAGGAGTGTCAAGCGACAGTTAAGAAAGTAACCGGTGTTGACAGTAAGTTAATCCGCGTTCCTTACGGCAGCGTTCCTTATTTAAAAGAGCCGCACCGTACAGAGTTGCTAAGCCACTTTAAATTATGGGACTGGAATGTAGACAGTGAAGACTGGGCACTTCGTTCTGCACCTAGAATTATTCAGGGCCTTGAACCTCATATTCAAGGGGTTAACTCCAATGGAAGAACACCAGTCATTTTATTTCATGATAAATCCTTTACGGCACAATCCCTTCCTGCTATTTTGACTTACTTAAAGCAGTCGGGCTATCAGCCTATTAAAATTGATAACACCATGCAGCCTATGCAGTTTCCAACTCCCGCTGCAAAACAGTCGTAAAAAAAAGATCATTCAAGTGAATGATCTTTTTTTTATGCTTTTCTGCTTTCCGTCATTTGTTTCCAAACAGAACCTTTTGCTTCTTCTCCGCCTTCGATACGTTCAATTGCTAGCTTGATTTGTAAATCTACCTCAAATTCTTTATCATTCTCTGCTGCTTTTAATGCAGAAAGAGCCGTCTCGTCCCCTACCTCGTATAAATACATAGCTGCACGCCAGCGAACAAGCTTGTTTTTATCGCTAAGAGCTTCACACATTGCCGGAATACCTTCTTCAAAACCTAAATCTGACATGCAGTCTCCAGCAGTACGGCGCACAGTGACTGATTTATCTTTTAATGCTTTGTATAAATAAGGCAGTACCGCTTTTGATTCAATCATTCCTAAATAGACCGTAGCTAAGCGGCGAATAGATGCTTTTTCATCATCAAGCGCTTTATTTAAAACGTCTAAATCAGCTTCTGTTGGATCCATTTGTTCTAAATGGGCATAGCGCACTGACCAATCGTTGTCTTCTAGCATTTCTTCTGTAACTTTATAGGTTTTACGCGGCTGTACAACTTTTCCGCCTTCTTTTTCTTCTTGTGCATTAGCCACAAGGCGAGTTAATCTTTCTTGCGGATATGCTGCTGCTAACTCTTCCACTACTTCGTCTCCGATAGCCGATAACTCTCCGTAACGAACGCCTTGTTCTTTCCATTTCCGTTCTAATACCACATTATCTGAAAAACGTTGAAGTTCTGCTACCGCTTTTGCGAATCGTTCGGGCAGACCAAAGCGCTTTTCTTCATTTCCGTCCGTTAGCTTGACTTGCATCGGTACATTTTTGAACATTTGAACTGACACATTGACCTCACCAAAATGCTCATTCATTTTGTGCTGTTCACTGCTGCTTTGCAAATCTTCACCAAACGCTGCACGAACTTGCGGCAAAATTTGCTTCCAGTCATATTTGGCATTTCGCTCTACTGCTAAGAAGTCTGCTACGTGGTAGACTCCTTTTACCCCTTCTACTTTCAAGATGTCTTGAACAACTTCAGGGGCTGCTTCAGCATTTTTTTCCGTATAGTTATTGCTTTTTCCGCCTGATAGCACTTCGTCTAAATTAATTTTCATTGTATTCGGACTTGGCGTTGGCTCAATTGATTTAATGTTCATATCGTATCGTACTCCTCTCATTAAAATTGTAGCATGTGCTTTATACTCAGTCTAACGACTTGTTTACGCGTTTTCAATTTCTTCAATCAGCTCTGAAAGCTCTGCCCAGCGATCAAGCAGTGCACTTAATTCTTCATTTACTTTTTCTTGTTCTAATGATAGGTTATGCGCTTTTGTATAATCGCTGCCCACCTGTTCAATTTCACTTGTTAAGCGTTCAATTTCTTCTTCTTTTGCTGCAATATTATCTTCGATTTCTTCCCATTCTTTTTGTTCTTTATACGTTAAGCGACGCTTTTTTGTTTTCTCCGGCTGTTTTGGCTTTTCTTCTTTCACTTTAGCCTGCTGAACCATTGCCTGCTTCTTCTTCATCGCTTCTTCCAATTGATCTGTATAAGCGCCAAAATAAATCGAAATGTTCCCTTCTCCTTCAAAAACTAGTAAGTAATCTGCTACTTTATCCAAGAAATAGCGATCATGTGATACCGTGATAACAACACCTGGAAATTCTTCGAGGTAGTCTTCAAGCACCGTTAGCGTTTGAGTATCCAAATCATTAGTCGGCTCATCTAGAAGCAAAACATTTGGCGATGTCATTAATAATTTCAATAAGTATAAACGACGGCGCTCTCCTCCGGACAACTTTTGAATCGGTGTTCCGTGCGTATGTGAAGGAAATAGAAATCTCTCAAGCATTTGCGACGCAGAGATCATTTTCCCATCCGTCGTATGCACCACTTCTGCCGATTCTTTAATATAATCAAGCATACGTTGATTCAAGTCCATATCATCGCTTTCTTGGGTATAGTAAGCAACTTTAACCGTTTGTCCTCTGTCAATTTCACCGCTGTCCGGCTCAATGCGTCCTGCAATCATATTCAACAGGGTAGACTTTCCGCTTCCATTTTTTCCGACAATTCCAATTCGATCTTGTTTTTTCACGATGTGAGTAAAATCTGAAAGAATGATTTTATTTTCATACGTCTTAGACACATCTTTTAATTCAAACACTTTTTTCCCAAGGCGACTGCCTGCTAAACTTAAATCCAGTGATTCTTTTTCAGAGGAATCGATTTTCCCTTCTAATTCATCAAATCGCTGAATACGCGCTTTTTGCTTAGTCGTACGCGCTTTTGCTCCTCTGCGAATCCAAGCCAATTCATTGCGGTATAAGTTGCTTAATTTTGCTTGAGTTGCTTTTTCCTGCTCTTCTCGAATCGCTTTTCCTTCTAGAAAAGCAGCATAGTTTCCTTTATAGCTATATAAATTTCCACCGTCTAATTCAAAAATCCGGTTTGTAACAGCATCCAAGAAATAGCGATCATGAGTAACAAGCAGCACGGCTCCTTGATATTTAGATAAATATTCTTCAAGCCATTTAACGGTCTCATAATCTAAGTGGTTAGTCGGCTCATCTAAGATCAGTAAATCAGGTGTTTGAATTAGGCTTTGCGCAATGGACACGCGCTTTTTCTGTCCACCTGAAAGCTCACCAATTTTTGCACTCATATTTGAAATTCCAAGCTTCGTTAAAATCGACTGTGCGTTAGAATTGGCTTCCCATGCGTTCATCGCATCCATTTTCTGCTGTAAATCATACAATGTTTGCTGATTTTTTTCGTTTGCAGAGTCTTGCTCTAACGCATACAGAGCTAGCTCATAGTTTTTTAATAAGTTAAGAAGAGGCGTATCTCCACTGAAAACTTGCTCCAAAACCGTTAAGTCTTCATCAAAATCCGGATGCTGCGGTAAATATGTTACGCTGTAGTCTTTAGCATGAACAATATCTCCTTCGTCTCCGAGCTCTAAACCTGCGATAATTTTAAGAAGCGTTGATTTCCCTGTTCCGTTTACACCGATTAAGCCGATTCGCTCATTTTCCGTAATGGTAAATGTTAGTTGATGAAACAGCTCTTTTTCTCCATACGTTTTTGTTAAGTTTTCAACAGTCAGCATTTTCATAATGATAATTCCACTCTTTCTTAAATTGAACTAAAAATTCTTTCATATATGTATGTCGCTCTTGCGCTAGAGACCGTGCTGTTTGAGTATTCATTAACGCAGTGAGCTTTAATAACTTTTCATAAAAATGTGCAATAGCCGTTGATTTCCCGTGTCTGTATTCTTCTTCCGTCATCTCACTTCGTACAGCAATATTTTCATCATACAAAGCCGTGCCTTTAGCACCTGCATACATAAACGTACGTGCGATACCAATTGCACCAATCGCATCTAAACGATCTGCATCTTGAACAATTTGACCTTCAAGCGTAGCCATAGCCGGACGGTTTCCGCCTTTAAATGACATCGTTTGTAAAATGTGAACGATATGCTTGCAGTTCTCTTCTTCTACGCGCTGACTCTTCAGCCACTCCCCCACTTCTTCGTACGCCTTTTCAACATCTTCCACTAGCTTATCATCTACAACATCGTGTAAAAGTGCGGCTAGTTCGATAACTTCCCGATTGCCGCCTTCTTTTTTATATAAAAGCACTGCATTTCGACGCACGCGATCGATATGCTGCCAGTCATGACCCGTTGTGTCATGCGCAAGCTTTGCTTGAACCCACTTTTCCGTTTCCACTATTTTATTCATTTGCTCACCTCAATTATATCCACCATTATTTTAGCACAAAGTGAGGCGCTCGTCTCACTGACAGCGGATCACCGTTTGAAAACCCTGGCTAAAAAACAAAAAACAGATGGAGATCCACCTGCTTTTAAAGCAATTCTTTTATATCTTTTTGAATATCTTTTGGTGCAGTTTGAGGTGCGTATCGCTTCACGACTTCACCTTGACGATTCACTAAAAACTTCGTGAAATTCCACTTTATCCCTTTGGAACCTAGTAGACCCGGTGCTTGTTCTGTTAAGTATGTAAATAATGGGTGTGCATGCTCCCCCTTTACATCCACCTTTGCAAACATCGGAAACGAAACGCCATAGTTTAACTCGCAAAATTGTTCAATATCATTTGAATTTCCTGGCTCTTGACCACCGAACTGATTGCAAGGAAAACCTAGAACTGTTAGACCGTTTTCTTTTTCTTCTTCGTACAGCGCCTGCAAATCTTTATATTGAGGGGTGAAGCCGCACTTGCTAGCTGTATTCACAATCAACAGCACGTCACCTTGATAGTTAGATATCGATACGTCTTCGTCTTTAATTGTTTTTGCCGAGTATTCATACACGCTCATCAAAACGCCTCCTTTTCCCTATTGTAATTCACTTTATTTCGGAAGTACAACTGAAACGCTCTTATGATTTGTCGTAAAGAACCTTTAGCTGATCAGTCGTTTGCAGCATGTAATCAATCATCTCGATTAAATCTCCTACTTGGTCTTCGTAAATAAATCGGTTAAAGGTTACCTCAATATTGTTTTCATATTCGCTTCCTCCGATTTCATGAGTAATACGCTGCTTCACAACTCTTGTTGTTCCCCAAATCCGCTCACACATTTCCTGTATGTTTTGAAACTCGGCTTCTTCAAACGGTTTTTGTTTTTTTAGCTGAAAGTGAATATAAACTGTACACCCTGGTTTTTCTACACGGGAAGGCGTTAATTCGGCATGAATGTTGTCTAAGTCGGTTGATAAAGTTAGCGACGCGGTACAGCAAAAATGCTGTTGAAAAGAAATGCGGTACGTTCGAGTAAACTGAGCTAAGTCTACAAAATCTTCGCGATTCGTAACAGATACTTGCCCAGACAAGTCAAGATCATAGATCTCTCCTTCTACAACAACTTTTAAATTATCAAATACAATTGGATCAAACATTTCAACTACTTCCTTTTTTATAAAATACGAACAGTCAGCTCTTCTTCTTTCTTGCCAAATTAATTCATAACATACCTGTTATTTTGTTTTATATTGCAAGAAAGAGATTGAGATACAACTAAGTCCACCCAATCTACATCTAGAAGCCGCTACACCTATGAAACTTCTTTTTACCATAACTATGAAAAAATCCGAACGAGTTTGATTCTTCATCAAGAATCTTGCTTCATCGTTCGGATTTCCCTTCAAATAGAATACTCTTACCCTAGCCTCTTCTCTTAAAAAATCCCTAGTGCATGTCCATTCTCGTCAATATCCATATTAAGCGCAGCAGGTTTTTTTGGCAGGCCAGGCATTGTCATAATTGAACCTGTTAGCGCCACAAGAAACCCAGCTCCGAGTGAAGGACGGAATTCCCTTACCGTAATCTTAAAATCAGTTGGTCGCCCAAGCTTCGTCTGATCATCACTTAACGAATACTGCGTTTTGGCCATACAGATTGGCAGGTGATCCCAACCGTTTGCTTCAAATTGCTGTATTTGTTTTAACGCTTTTGGAGCAAAATCTACGCCTTGTGCTCCGTATACAGTTTTAGCAATAGCTTCTACTTTTTCTGGAATTGAAGCTGACACATCGTAAAGAGGAGAAAATTGACTTTCTGTCTCGTTCATGACTTCAAGAATTTTTTCAGCAAGCATGACGCCGCCTTCTCCACCTTTTTCCCATACTTCTGTTAAAGCAACTGGAACATTCTTTGAATCACACCAATTCATAAGCGCTTCTACTTCACCTTCTGAGTCCGTCACAAAACGGTTCACGGCTACAACGTAAGGAACGCCGAATGCCTGAATCGTTTCAATATGTTTTTCCAGATTTTCAATTCCCGCTTCTAAAGCCTCAATGTTTTCTTCATTTAAACGCTCTTTAGGAACTCCCCCATGCATTTTTAAAGCGCGAATTGTTGCAACGATTACCACCGTTTCTGGTTTAATATCTGCCATACGAGCTTTAATATTCAGGAATTTTTCCGCGCCCAAATCTGCCCCAAATCCCGCTTCTGTTACTACATAGTCGCCTAGTTTTGCAGCCATTTTTGTTGCAATGACGCTATTGCAGCCGTGGGCAATATTAGCAAAAGGACCTCCGTGAATGAGGGCTGGAGTGTGTTCCAACGTCTGTACAAGGTTTGGTTTAATCGCATCTTTTAAAAGAAGAGTAAGCGCTCCTTGTGCACCTAAGTCTGCAACCGTTACAGGCTCATTGTCCATGTTATAAGCTACCACAATAGACGCTAAGCGACGCTTCAAGTCTTGTAAATCTGACGCTAAGCAGAAAATAGCCATAATTTCTGATGCCACCGTAATATCAAATCCATCTTCTCGAGGAACACCCTGCATCGGACCACCTAATCCAATGACGACCTGACGCAACGCGCGGTCGTTTAAATCCACCACTCGTTTCCACGTGATTTTACGTGTATCAATACGCAATTCATTACCTTGATGTATATGGTTATCTAAAATAGCCGCCAGCGCATTGTTAGCTGTTGTGATGGCATGCAGGTCTCCAGTAAAGTGTAAGTTAATATCCTCCATTGGAAGCACTTGAGCATAACCGCCGCCAGCGGCACCTCCTTTAATTCCCATTACCGGACCAAGAGATGGTTCACGCATGGCGACAATCGCTTTTTTACCTAATCTATGTAATGCCTGAGCTAAGCCAACTGTCACTGTCGACTTCCCTTCTCCTGCTGGAGTTGGATTAATAGCTGTAACTAAAATAACTTTTCCATCTTGTTTTGTGTGTAAACGTTCCATAACGGACAAAGAAAGCTTAGCTTTATAATGTCCGTACGGCTCTAGCTCGGCCTCTAAAATATCCAGCTGCTCGGCAATCTCTTTAATCGGTTTAATGATTGCCTCTTGTGCAATTTGCAAATCACTTTTTATTTGCTTCTTAGTTGTCATATAAAAACCCCTTTTCTGCTGAGAATTCTTTTTAAACACTTCATCAAAAAAGGATAAAATCCATTTTCTGGGGGAGATATGAAGTTTAATAAATACAGGAACGACTGCGCTGTAAATTTCACTGAGTTTCAGTCAAGTAAAAAAAGCATAGCAACGCTCCAGTTTAACCTTATTGTACCATTTCATTTTAGCCATTACGCATATTAATGCTCTTTTTTTTCAAAATTCAATTGCTTAATATTCTGTATATTCCTATAATAGTATATTGTACATAAATGTTGAACCTCATCTTCACGTGAGAAAGAACATTTATACGCGTCATTACTTCGAAATCGAATAGGAGGAATTTTATTGCCTATTAATATTCCACGTGATCTTCCGGCAAAAGAAATTTTAGAAAAAGAGAGAATTTTCATTATGGACGACGTGCGCGCGGTTAACCAGGAAATTCGCCCGCTTAATATTGTTATCCTAAACTTAATGCCGGAAAAAGAAAAAGCTGAAACACAATTATTACGTTTACTCGGGAACTCACCGCTTCAAGTGCATATTACACTTCTTTATACGGCAAGCCATAAAGCAAAAACAACGAGTAAAAATCACCTAGATCAGTTTTATAAAACGTTTGAACAAATTAAAGAACGAAAATATGACGGAATGATTATTACAGGAGCACCTGTAGAACATATACCATTTGAAGAAGTAAACTACTGGAAAGAACTTCAAGAAATTATGGATTGGTGTAAAACAAATGTGACTTCTACCCTTCATATCTGTTGGGGAGCTCAAGCCGGACTTTATCATCACTTTGGCATTGACAAGCGGCCTCTTTCTGATAAATGCACGGGTGTATTTACGCATGTTGTATCGAGTGAAGAACCGATTAAGCTGCTGCGAGGATTTGATGATGTCTTTTATTCTCCTCATTCTCGTCACACCGACGTCGACATGAATGAAGTAAAAAACCACCCTGACCTTGAGCTTCTTTCCTACTCTGAGGAAGCTGGTGTTTATATGGCGATGTCTAAAGACGAAAAGTTTGTTTTCGTTACAGGACACCCAGAATACGACGTTCAAACACTGCAGGAAGAATTTCTTCGAGATACAGAGAAAGGGCTAGAGCCGAAGCTTCCGGAACACTATTTCCCAAACAATGATCCCGACAAAAACCCTTTAAAAACATGGCGCTCTCATGCCAACCTGCTGTTTATGAATTGGTTGAACTACTATGTTTACCAAGAGACTCCATATCTGTGGGAATGAAAGAACCGAGCGGCCGTATTTCAAACATAAAAAACGACAAGTCCTTATATGGATTTGTCGTTTTTGCATGTGCTGCTGTTCTCTTTTTAACGTGGATAATATATGTATGTTCTTCTCGCAAACTGTTATAAAAAAGGATTTTCCTGCTCCAGATTCAACATTTCTTTTTTTGTAAGTAGCTATGTTTTTCTTTTTAATTCGCATTTAGAACATAGTTTTATCAAATAAATAAAACACAATCTTCTTCTAACAGATTGTGTTTTATAGTTCTTTAATATATTCAATGACTGAATCTGGAAATTCGTTTCGAATTCCGCAATTCCCACAATAAAATCCGCTATATTCGTCTGTCGCAACGTACTGCCTTAAAAGAAACAATGTTAACCTGTTTGGGAGACCGCATTCTGTGCAAAACGCCAGGTATTTGCTGCGCTGTCTGTTTGCTGACATACGTTTCATCCTTTCGATTAACCATAGAAAGCGTTTTCTTATTTATATGGCGCTTTCTTATTAGTTTATGACAGCAATTACGGTCTACCTCCAATTATTATCGCGACGAGAAGGGCGGAATAAACGCAAAATTAAATTAATTATAAGCACAATAGCTAAAATGTTAATTAACAACCCAAAAATCCCGCCCAGTGCACCCATATGACCAAGCAAACCGCCAAATAACATCCCTGCCAGACCGCCATACAGCAGTCCACGGGCGAATCCTCCTCGTTTTGAACGGGTAACGCCTCGATTTACAGTTCCATTTCTGCGGTTTGAAAAATTAGATCTCGGCTCATTTTGTCTAACGCTTGGCTGTCTATTAAACGAACGCTTTCCCGAACGATACGACCTTGCACTTACTTTATAGTCGTCGTGATAGGAAATATATTCAGCTAAGGGAGATAAACTTAGCGAAAAAATCAATGCTACAGCGATCAGTATTTTTTTCATCTGCTTTTTCCTTTCTTCACCTAATAGTAACTGTTTATTATAGTGCGCTGTTTCATGCATATCATACGTTTTGATACAAAAGGGAAATTCAGCTTCATACAAAATTTTTAATCGGGTATCATAACGTTATACTTTGCCCTAGAAAGGAGCGTGCATGTACATGATACGAAGAATTAGTATACTGCTTTTCACACTGTGCTTCTTATTTAATGGAGCCCTTCCTGCACTATGTAAAGCGGAACAAGTAAAAAATGTAGCTGTGCGTGACCGTTTGCTTTATCAAGGTAATAACCACCTAAAGCAGACCGCCCTAACATTTGATGATGGACCGGATCCGCGCTTTACTCCACATGTATTGGATCAATTGAAAAAGCATGGTATTAAAGCAACCTTTTTTCTTATTGGGGCAAAAGCTCACGAACATCCTGAGCTGGTGAAGAGAATGGTAGCTGAAGGTCATGCTGTTGGGATTCATACCTATTGGCACCCCAATTTACTAAAAGAATCTACTGAAAAGTTTCACTGGGAAATTGCCAAAACCCAGGCTATTATTAAAAACATTACCGGTTTTGAAACGCAGCTGTTTCGTCCTCCATATGGAAATTTAACGCAAGAAATGATCAACGAGCTGCCAAATGAAAATGTCTATGCGATTAACTGGTCTTCTGATTCATTAGACTGGAAGCAAATCCCAGAAGCAGAAATCACCAAAAATGTATTTAAGAACATGCACGCCGGAACAATTGTTTTGATGCACGACGGAGGCCATTGGACCATGGACCTTTCCAACACCTCAAAGTCGCTGGATACCATCATTCCTAGACTTAAACAAGAAGGATATCATTTTGTGACCGTCCCAGAACTTTTGCACATCCCTTATCCAAAAAATTAAGCTCCAACGAGTTTCTGATTTAGAAACTCGTTGGAGCTTTACGATTTCCCTTAATAGAAAGTAAATATGCCTCTCCTACAAAAAGAGCGTGTCAAAGGTTCTAATTCAAATCCATCTTAAAACTCAAAAGCATGCCTTATTTCTTCAAAACGTTATCATACTAAAGGTACAAAATGAAGCATTCTTTTTTGTTCCATCGCTCTACAATAGAGGGAATTTACGGATAACCTCTAAAATAGGTTTTAAGTTGCATGATTAGGAGTAAATATTACTATAACTACTCTCATATTTTTAGACAAGCTGCATATAGATAAAATGAGAGAGTCGAACGCATTCCACATATCCCTAAATTTCTTCTTCTCACAAAAAAATTGACGAACTTTTTTTGTCAACAGGTGCGTATAGATATGATAGAATTCCTATATAATGACCTGGATTCATTTCTAAACAAGGAGTTTTGACTATGATTAATGAACAAGAGACGTTGTTATTTATTAAAGAACTTGGCCGCTTGTTAAAAGACTATCAAAACTGTTCAAACGCCTCTGTAAAAAGTGAAATATATAAAGATATCGTGTTGTTGAGCAATGTTATCCAGTTAGATCACGTGAACGTTTCTTACGCTTAGAAAATCCTTTTTATTTCTTTATACATTTCAGTTTTTCTACTATAACTACAGAAAAGGAAGAAAGGAGACGATTTCCATCCATCTCTTTTCTTCCTTTTCTCTTTATCAGTTTTTTATGGTTATTTAGAACATAGTTTTATTAAAATTATTGTAGAGTTTTTCGAGTGTCTTCGGTCCAACTATTCCATCTACCTGCAGATAAAGTGCTTGTTGAAAAGCTTTTACCGCTTTGAAAGTGGAAGACCCGAATATACCGTCTGCGCCTCCAAAAAGAGAATAACCTAAGTGAATAAGCATACGCTGAATTAACTGTACGTGATTTCCTCGATCTCCGTATTTAATTAACATGCTTGAAGCCTTTGGCGTCTGTTTTTTAGGTACTTTTCCACTTCGAAGCTCCGACAAAGATAAACCGAATGTATATTGAAAATGAGGGTAATCTTTTAAGCTTGTCCAATCTCCTCCCCATTCCAACCCAATCCTTTTTCCTATCTCTCCCGCTTTGTTCCATCTTCGATCAATGGTCCAGTCAACTTTTCCGTCGTTATCAAGCAGCGCAATATCAAAAGCTAGTCCATAATTATGATAAGAATAGCCGCCTTTAGCATTAGTCACGATACTTCCTGGTGTTGTTCGGCCTTGTGAATATAGTTTATGCTGCTGCTCTATCGATCTAAACCCTTCAGTGATACTAACAAATATGCTTTCTTTATATGCTTGCCCAATGAGATCGTACGATTTTTCTTGCACTATTTCATGTACATTCTGCAACTTATTTTCTGCTTTTTGTAACAGCTTATCTAATGATAAATCACTCATACTCCCCACTCCTTAACTAGATGGCTTCTCCTTATATATACGTATAAGACAAACTCTAAGGGAGGCATCCAGTATCAGTTTATGCGGGAAGCAGTTAAGTTGTGCAACATGTAGAGCTGCTGTTATTTCAGTACCCAGTGGCTGATAGCCTTCGCTACTCCGTTATTGACATTTGTATCCGTCACCCAGTCCGCTGCTTCTTTTACAGCTTCCTGAGCATTTCCCATGGCGATTCCACAACCTGCCGCTTCAATCATAGCCATATCATTTAAGCTGTCTCCCAGTGCAATAACTTCATCCATTGAAATGCCCAAACGTTCACATACAGTCATGATCCCTTTTGCTTTGTTAATACCAAGTGCATTAATTTCTAGATTCGTTAAACTAGAGTTGCTGATTTCAAAATCTGAAATGCCTGCTATTTGTTTCAGCACTTCTTCTCGTAAAGCATCATCTGGAATATCGTAGCCAAACTTCAGCCATTCCTGTGAAGCAATATCTTCTGGAAATTCATCTCTCCATACTTTATCCGTAGTCACAGCCCAAAAGTTAAGCTTATTCTCTTGCGTTAAATTCCACATTTTCTCAATGTGTGAAGCATCAATTAACTTTCGTTCTACAAGCTGTCCAGATTCATCCCAAATTTCACTTCCGTTTACTGTAATAAGGTAAGAAGACAGCTGAAGAGACTGCGCGTATTCACGGCATGTTAAAAGAGATCGCCCCGTGCTTAATACCACATGAACACCTTGTTCTTGAGCTTTAGCAATGGCCGCACGATTTTCTTCAGAAATTTCTTGCTGATTGTTCAGCAGGGTCCCATCCATATCTAGTGCAATCAGTTTAAATTCTTTCTTTTCATTTGTTTGCATCTTTCTCTCTCCTTCTCATCAATAGTAAGTATGACATTACGCTGAGCATTTGGCTTATACTATGTAACTCTTACTATAACTGTAGCACAGGAGCATTTCACTCTGCATCAGATAAGCGCTAAAATGGTCAATTATTCTACGGGGAATAATTGAAGGAAGACAAAATGGCTTTGCCGTAATTTACATATAACGCTTTTCATTTTTAGTTATTTCAACTAGAATTTTGGTAAAAGGATGTGAATGTTATGAATACTATTATTTCACCAGCTGACTTACATACTGCATTACAGCAACCCCAACACTCCATTGTTTTGCTCGACTGCCGATTTACTCTTGGAAAGCCTGAGGCAGGCGCAGATGCTTATCAAAATGAGCACCTCCCAGATGCTCATTATTTGGATTTAGAAAAAGATTTGTCCTCTGTGGCTACTTCCCACGGAGGCAGACACCCGCTGCCCGATGTTCAAAAGCTAGCTCAGAAGCTCGGCAGCTTAGGAATTAATGCTGATTCCAGAGTCGTCGTTTATGATGAACAAAACGGAATGATGGCTTCAAGAGCATGGTGGCTACTGCGATATATAGGAATTGAATACGTACAAATTTTAAATGGAGGTTTTACTAACTGGAAACAATCGGGATATGAAACAACGAAGAACGTACCAGAAGGTTCTCCTCAAACGTTTGTACCTTTCGTGCAACAAGATTGGGGACTTGCAGGAGTTGAATACGTAAAAGAGAATCTTCATAACCCTAATGTTGTTCTTGTCGACTCTCGCGAAAAAAAGAGGTATCTCGGCTTAGAAGAACCCATTGACTTTGTAGCAGGACATATTCCAGGCGCCATTCATTCTTTTTGGCAAGATGTGTTAACTTCAGAAGGTTTATGGAAAACAGATAAAGAGTGGAAGGAGATGTTCTCTGCTATTGATTCTCCCGCTGAAATCATTGTATACTGCGGATCGGGTGTATCTGCTTGCCCTAACGTTTTGGCTTTAAAATCAGCAGGTTTTCCAAATGTAAAATTATATGCCGGCAGCTGGAGCGATTGGATTAGCTATCGTGACAATCCAATCGAGAAAAACAGATAGACAAAGAAGGCTCAGTCTCACCAAAAGTATAGGGACTGAACCTTCTTTTTTTGTATTCTTCTTATTAGCCGCATGTTATTTGCTGAGCCTTAACATAAAATCATGAAGCCGCTCTAAGGTAAGCAAATTTTGATTACATGCTTCGCTATCTTGACAAATATAATTTCCTCGTTGTGTAAATGTCCCTTGAACAGTTCCTTTGATTTCAGCAGTGAACATACCGACTTCCTCGTAGCTGTGGCAAAGTGTGCATATTCCCTTCTGGTTGATAGGTTTAAACGTTCCTTGAATACCTTTTAACTTCTGGGTATCCGGATCCTGCGCTACGATAAACTTTTTGTTTGAGCCTTTATCGATCCAGCTGACATAGGAAATGCTCGTTAGATCAATGTTATCAGCAGAAGGAATCTTTAACTTTTTCACTTTTGGAAACAGCTTTTTCACGCCAGCTTCTGTAAAAGATTTAAATGGAATCACGTAAGGCTTTATCGTTTCTAAAAACACCTCTGCTTGTTCTTTATTTCTAACTTCAGCAACTGACAGCAGTAATTCTTCTTGTTCCTCGCTAAGAACATCAAACACATTTAATACTTTTTCTTTTGCAAGAGCTTTTAAAGCCTGCAGCACATCTGAATTGTTTACTGTTCCATGCCCATTGATAAGGATTTGCGTTTGGCTTTTGATAAAGTTATATTGATCATTTCTTATAAACGCTTCCACGTTCTTCACTCCTTCTTCATTTAATCAGCTACTTTTTACTTTACCGTACGGATTCCTTTTACGAAATGTAAAAAATAAATCAGAAATAAACTATACCTAAAAAAGCGCGGGCATTCAGTTGCCAGCGCTTGATTTCTACCGTTGCTTTTTATATACAATTTTTTTGATGGTTTCGGTTGATAAAAAGTATTCACGAGCTAGTTCCTCAATTGAAGTTCCTTTTTTAAACAAATTCTTAATCCGTTCGTTTCGCTCGTCAATCAACTTTCTTCCACCAGAGCAAGTTCCCCATTTTCTTTTTGCCTTCTGCGGCTTTGGAATATAAATGGTTTCTCCTTGAATATATTTTTGAATTTCACTAATCAGCTCTTCAGGTAAAATATTTGTTGCTTTTACATACGTCATTTCTGCCAGCTCCTTATGTGTTTTTACTTATACAATAAGGGGCAAAGCCGTATATATTAGAAATGAGATATGCGCGGTTAGGCGATGTCTATTACTAAATCGTCCACCCCATGCAAAGTATCGCCTTTCTAATATCAGGCTTTGCATGAGACGCTGCAGTATCCGGTAAACATCTTTTATTTACCATTTATTACACCTCCACTTTACATCGAATGTAAACCAAACTTGTAGAAAATTACAATTATTGGCTCAGATTTTATTATAAGCTATCTATAATCTTGCACACAACACCTTCTTACTTATAAAGATGACACCATAAATAAAACGAACTTGCAGGGAGCTCGTTGTTCTCCCTGCAAGTTCGTTTTATTTTTGTTATGAACGCTTCTGCTTTTTGTTAGCTGAACTGCTTTGAACACCTTGTTCAGAAGTGGTCGTCCCTTGTCCTTCTACATTTGGTGAACCTAGCTCTGATTTTGAGCGGTCTTTTTTAATTTTACTCATGTCACTCACCTCCAGTTTGTAGTGTACCCTTTGTACAGCTACATATAAGGAGAGGTGTGCTGTTTTTATTGTTTCTTGAGCATAAATAGCCATAGAAACGTTAAGGCTTGCTTTAATTCATTTGGGAGGTGTCCAATCAGCTTATCAGTAACATTTCGCTTATATACACCTTCGCCATCGATTACTTCCCATCCATTTTCTTTTGCAAGCTGTTCAAACTCCCAGGGCATCATCGTATTGCAAATAACGTCTTCACCGTATAATCGTCGAAAGCTATTGGTACGAGGCTGAGCAGTTGGCCCAAGAATACCTACACATGCATATCCTTCTGGCTTTACAATTCGGTGCAATTCCTTCAAAGCTAATCGCGGGTGCTCCGTCCATTCTAGGGCGTTGATTACCATAACCCCTTCTACTGATTCAGAAGACAGCGGAAGCTTCATAATATCAGCTTGAGCGAACGACAAATTTTCACTTTTATGCAGCTGGGATGCTTTTTGAATCATTTCTTCCGATAAATCAAGACCGATTGCTTTATATCCAGAAGCAGCTAGAAGAGACGTTCCAAACCCATCACCGCAGCCCACGTCTGCCACCATACCACCTGATTTAAGATGTTTTTGAATAAATGGAATCACTGTTTTGCGGCTTCCGTTTTTCCACATTTCTTCACTTCGGCTATTCCAAAATGATACTTTTTGGTTCCACTCGTCTTGAGCTTGAACATGCCAATTAAATGTTGTCATTTTTTATCCCCTTTGCACTCTTTTCTTTACCTTATCACTTTTTATAATGAATAAAAACGACTATTTCAGCAACCATATAGATGTAAAGGAAGGTGTTTATTTGTATGAAAGAACGTTTCGTTGCAGTACGTAAAAATGCAAACGGGGACCTCTTAGAATTCCAAACGGCTTCAGGAGACGTTTTAACCTATGAAGAAGCGTTAAAGAAAGTAGAAGCCGGGGACGTTGAGCATGTGAGTACCTTTGTAGGGAAAGACGGCGGTACGTATATTCGCAGCATTCCTGATCATGACAAAACAAATAACCTCGATGCATTGCCATCGTTTTAAAGGAGAATGAAGATGACTAAAAAGAATAACAAAGGAAGCGCTAATCAAAGTAATCCAAAAACGCAGCACCACCTTGTAGAAATGGGTGAAGAAATTTCAAGCGGGGATAATTCAAAAGGAAACAAACGCAACAAGGATCAGTCAAGTAAAACACAATAAGAAAAAGCCGTGCTTCTTAGCACGGCTTTTTCTTATTAATGTTGGCTAGGAAGACCTAATGTTGAAAAATCTCCTGTTGCTACGCTTGTTCCAACTGAAGCAACACCTGCTACTAATGTAAACGCTAATGCCATACCGACTAATACTTTTTTCATAATTATTTCCTCCTCTTTCTTTGATTTGACTCTAGTGTATCACAGGATAAAAGTAGATGAATTCCTTTCTATCAGCATTTATCGCCTTAAAACCATGGATTTCCTCCATTTTAATAGAAATTTCTCAAAAATTATAATGATAGGAATATTTTAAACAAATAGAGCTTCAAGTTCTTTTTCTACTAGCTTGACGAATCGCTCATTTCGTTGCAGGGTGAAAATGGTCATAGACTTTTCCATATATTCTTTACCTTGTTCAATTTTACCTAACTTGATTAAGCTCTCTCCTGCTTGGTAATGAAGTTCTCCAAATAAATACATTGATTCATTACTAATGCACAAATCGATTCCTCGATTGCTATATATTAGTGATTCATCATAGTTACTCATATCTCCAAGCGTTTTGGCAAGTGCATTTAAAATTCTAATTTTTATATTTTCATCTTTTGTTTGGGGCAGCTCATTTAAGCTTTTGAGTGCTGTTTGATATGTATCTAGAGCCTGTTCATACTCTTTCTCTTCATAAAGAATAATCCCAATGCTATTTAAAATTTCAATTTCTCTTTCCTTATAAAATGTTGCCGATTGTTTAGTAAGCTCGATCGCTTGGTACATTTTAGACAGCGCATCTTCTTTGTTGTGATGAATGTAATACACGCAAATACCTTCGTGCCACATTAAAAATTGCTTGTTCAGCGGGTTTTGAAACAGGGGACTTTCTTTTTCTTTTACAATGATATTATGAATAGCATCATAATCTCTCTGACGAATATATTGACGAATTAACGATTGAACCGCATCTACGTAATCAAGTCGAGGTGATTCTACACTATCAAAAAAGTAGTTAACATCTACGCCAAGGCGCTTAGAAATTTTATAGAGGGTAATGCTTGATGGATATTCTTCACCGTTTTCAATTTTGCTGATTTGCGCTTGTGTACAAATGTCTCTTGATAATTCTTGTTGTGTCAACCCTGCCATTTTGCGAAGGTCTCTCATAACACTCCCAATTCTATACTCTCTCATCTCTTTTCTCACCCTTACTTTCACATAATATATTCTCTCTATAAACATATAGTGCTTTTATTTAGATAGTCAACTGTAAACACGTTAAAAATTTATACAATGTTTCGAAATTGACCATTCCCTATAATAGCAAATTAATCTATAAGAGTAAAATAGTGTATTATTTCTCTTCTCTAAAAAATGAGATTGCGACATAGCTCCATCAATCCAATCTACAGACGAACAAATAGGATGAATAAGCTAATATAGATCACTTGCTACATCGCTGTCGATTTCCGTGCAAGGCTTCGCCTTGTCCTCCAATCAATCGCAAAAGCACCTGCATCCGTGAAACCTATGTTCACCATAACAGCAAAAGATCCGAACGATAAATCGTTCGGATCTTCCTTCAACTAGCATATTTTTGTTACAGTCTCATTCACATTTTTTATTTATAAACAGGATATCCAACAAATTTAAAGTCTTTGCCAATGGAGGTCACAGAAAGACGCTCGACGTCCACTGCATCCCACATTTTCTCTACGCCTTTTCCTTCTAGGAAAGTAGGAGCCTCTTTTCCTCCTGAAAGCTTTGGTGCCATGTACAGCACCAGTTTATCAATTAAACGATTTTCTAGGAATGCGGCATTCACTTCGCCCCCTCCTTCAATTAAAAGAGACGACACGAATTTCTCACCTAGTATAGAAAGCATATCTTCAAGATTTACTTTGTCCTCACCGCTTGTGACAAATACTTCGACGCCTTGCTTTTCGAGCTGTTCTTTTTTTTCTTTTGAATAGTTCTGACTTGTAAATACCCACGTTGGAGCTAAAGAATCAGTTGCTAGCTTCGAAGCAAGCGGCATGCGCAGCTTCGAATCCATCACAATGCGAATTGGACTTCGGCCGCCTTCAATGCGAGTTGTCAGCTCGGGGTTGTCCTTAATGACCGTGTTCACCCCTACTAAGATACCCGCTGTTTCATGACGCAGCTGATGTACATCCAAACGAGCTTCCTCAGACGTAATCCACTTGCTGTGAGAAGAAGCAGTTGCTATTTTACCGTCTAACGTAATCGCTGACTTTAATGAAACAAACGGCTTCTTCGTTACAATATACTTATTGAAGACCTCATTCATTTGACGTGACTCTTCTTCACATACACCTGTTATGACCTCAATGCCTGCGTTTTCTAAAATTTTAACTCCATTACCTGCTACTAAAGGATTGGGGTCTAAAGTTGCTATGACCACTTTTTTTACACCGGCTTCAACTAGCGCTTCAGCACAAGGACCTGTACGTCCGTGGTGTGAACAAGGCTCTAGCGTTACGTAAGCAGTCGCTCCTTTTGCTTGTTCACCAGCCATTCGCAGCGCGTGAATTTCAGCGTGCGGTTCGCCAGCTTTTAAATGCGTACCAATTCCAACGATTCGATTATCGTTTACAATGACCGATCCTACAAGCGGATTTGGCTCTGTTTGTCCTTTTGTTGCTTTTGCATTTTGTAAAGCTATGTTCATATAAAATTCGTGATTGATCAAAGAAGAACCTCCTCTTTTAAGTGTCCTGAACGTTTAACTTTAGTATCTAAATACTTTTCATTAAACTGAGATACATCTCCCCAAAGTGGAACGCGCCCTGATAAAAGTGCGCCGTTTTTCTCAAGCGCGATTAGCTTTTTCGGATTATTGGTAATCAGCGTAACCGGTTTTTGACGCAGCACTTTTAACACGCTGATGGCATCACTATAGCTGCGAGTATCATCTTCAAATCCTAACCCTTCATTCGCCTCTACCGTATCAAATCCGTTTTCTTGAAGAACGTATGCCATTGCTTTGCTGAATAGGCCAATGCCGCGTCCTTCATGATTTGCTAAATAAAATAGCGCTCCGCTTCCATTTTCGACGATCATTTTCATCGATTGTTTTAATTGAAAACCGCAGTCGCAGCGTTTGCTTCCGAATATATCTCCGGTATGGCAGATACTGTGCATACGAATGAGTGCCTCATGCGATTCTTGAAAATCTCCGTACACAAGAACACTCGATTGCTGCATGTCAGCTAAATTAGCTCCTTGCATTTTTTCAATAAGCTCTTCCGTACTTAAAGATCCTTCTTTTACATTATCAGAACGCAGCCATGAATACCAACTAAATACTTGTGTCTCGCCATCTAGATTCACAGGAAGCGTGATAGGTCCTACTATATAAATAAAATGATCATCATTTTTTACTACGTTAATTTTATCTTTTAAAATTGAAACAACTTTTTCGTTAATCACAGTCATTTCCTCCTCTTATGTGTCTTTCACTTATCTACTATTTTCACATTGTGCTCAATCTCTCACATGAACAAATATTTTTTCTAGCACTTCACTACATTTATCTTTTTTAATTGATGTATCAGCTTACTAAAAGTAAGTAACTTTACTTGCTTAAAGTATTATATGACGATACATTTATCTTGTAAAGCTTTTATGCTCTATTAGTTACTTTTAGTAATTAACTTCTTTAATTATATAAATTATATAATTAAAATATAAAAACGTAAAGTAATTTATATTCTTTAAGTAATTAAATTACATAACACTAGATAAAATGCCGACTTTGTTTTATAATATAGGAAGAGAATGGAGGTAATAACATGGACGGTTTAGCACTCTGCCCGCGTTTTGAAAAGGCTGTTACTATACTAACGAAACGTTGGACGAGTTTGATCATTTTTCAGCTGCTTTCCGGCTCACAACGGTTTTCTCAAATGCAAGAAGCACTTCCAGTAAGCGGAAGGCTCTTATCCGAGCGCTTAAAAGAATTAGAGCATGAAGGAATCGTCATTCGTACGGTTATTCCGGAAACTCCTGTTCGAATTGAGTATTCGTTATCCGACAAAGGATTAGCACTGGCGCCGGTAATTCAGGAAATTCAGACATGGTCCAGTGAGTGGATTACAAAAGAAGAAGTGGAATAAAAGAAATCTCTAAAGAAATCAGGAGGGCTTCTATATCGATATGCTCACAGCCGTTTTCTTTAGAGCTCCATAAATAAAAAAGGCATGCTCCCCTTGAGCACGCCTTTTTTTATTTATGTTATTTTCCTAATGATTCATTTTGAGAAATAATGCGCTGTTTCTGGCTTTTTCGGCCGTGCAATACAAGATATACTGCTATAGCTAAAAGAGCAACAATAGAACAGAATACATACATTCCTTTATATCCGGCTGCTGTAGATAAAATACCTAATAAAAAGGACCCTAATCCCATTCCAGAGTCAAAAAACACAAAAAACGTAGCCGTGGCGACACCTCGGCGATGAGGAGAAGCTTTTTTTACAGCAATGGATTGAAAACTTGATGTAATCGTTCCAAAGCCTAACCCAATCAATGCTCCAGCTAATAAAAACACCCAGCTTGTTGTCGCTTGGCTAAGCAAAAAGATACCAATAGCTAAAGATAAAATGGACGGATATACCACGCTGTTTTCTCCGTATTGATCAAACCATTTTCCGGTAAAAGGTCTAGAAGCTAATAAGCACACCGCGTATACAACGAAGAAAAAGCTTGAAGCTTGCGTAAAGCCCATTTCTTTTGCATAAATAGACACAAACGAAATAACACTTGCATATGAAAAAGCTACCACAAGGCCAGCAACAGAAATAGGCAGCGAACGGTATTCAAAAAATGCCGCAAGACCTTTAGCTGGCTGTATTTCATTTGTTGCAGAAGAAGCTTGCACCTCAGGTATACGAAGTACTAGACTGCATAATACTGCTAAAACAGAAGATACAACCGCAACGGTAAAGACCGCTGTATGACCCAAAGTATTTGTTAACGTTAAGCCTACAAACGGACCTACTACCATTGCTAAGTTCATAAACGTCGCATAGTACCCCATCCCTTCGCCTTTTCTCTGTTCTGGGATTACATTTGCAACAATTGCTCCTGTAGCAGTTGTGCTCATTCCAAAACCAATACCATGAAGCACACGCAGCAGCATCAGCGCAGATAATGAGTGAATATTCATATATAAAATAGAACCAATTAAAAAGATAAAGACACCTATTAATAGGACTTTCTTTTGTCCTAATGTTGTCATCCACTTACCGGCTAGCGGTCTGAACACAATGCCGGACACTAAAAAGATTGTCACAATTAGCCCTAAGCTTTGCTTACTTGCATGAAGTTCATCCGTTGCAAACAGCGGCAATGTGACAGTTAACATATAAAAAATGACAAAAACAAAAAAGCTAGTCAATGAGACCGCTAAAAAATCTTTTGTCCATAATTTCGATTTCTGCATGATTTTCCTCCTTTTACCTTTTCATTCGTACCTATTTATTAAAACAAACTAAAGCATAGTCAGGAAATAATATGTATACGAATTATATCAACTCAAACTATTATAGGGTTCATATATGTAAGTGTCAACATGTATTTATCGATTCCATTTTTCTATAGAAACAAATCGATAAATGAAACCTACATTCACCACCACAATGAAAAAATCCGAACGATTAATCGTTCGGATTTTCCTTCAACTACATTACTTTTATCTCAGCCTCTTTTAGAAGCGTCACTTTTTTAAATGAGAAATAATTTGATCCGTTACTTCACTAGTAGTTGCGCTGCCTCCAACATCTGGTGTAATGATGCCAGATTCCGTCACTTGTTCAATAACCTCTAACAAATGACTGCCTAATTCTTGTTCACCAAAATGATCCAACATCATTTTGGCTGTCCAAATCTGTCCGATTGGGTTTGCAATTCCTTTTCCGACAATATCAGGAGCAGACCCGTGTACCGGTTCAAACATCGAAGGATGTTTTCCATTCACATTAATATTTGCAGCAGGAGCAACGCCAATACTCCCCATAATAGCAGCTCCGATATCTGTTAAAATATCTCCAAATAAATTACTTGCCACAATTACATCAAAACGACTTGGTTTTGTAACGAAAAAAGCGGCCAGCGCATCGATGTGCTGTGAGTCTGTTTCAATATGAGGATAACTCTTTGCAACATCTTGAAACACTTCGTCCCAAAACGGCATGGAATGAACAATTCCATTTGACTTCGTTGCGCTTGTAACTTTTGCTTTTCTTTTAGAAGCTAATTCGAATGCGTAGCGCATCACTCGTTCTGTTCCTTTTCGAGAAAAAACCGCATTTTGAATAGAAATTTGATCTTCTCCTTGATAAATCCGGCCTCCTACTTCACTGTATTCTCCTTCACTATTTTCACGAACAACAATTAAATCAAAATCTTTTGGGTTCATTAGTGGAGATGCAATGCCTTTTAACCTCTTGGCTGGACGAATATTAATTACCTGCTGAAATTCTCGACGAATCTTAATGAGCAGACCCCATAGCGACACGTGATCTGGCACAAGATTTAAATTTCCTACGGCTCCTAAAAAAATTGCGTCAAAGTCTTGAAGCTGCTTTAGCCCATCTTCCGGCATCATATGGCCGTACTTCAAGTAATAATCACAGCTCCAAGGAAATTCTGTAAATTCAAATTTTAATCCCCCGTGAAGATCTGCAATCGTACGAAGGACTCTAACCGCCTCCGGCACAACTTCTTTTCCTACTCCATCTCCTGGTATGTTCGCTATTTTTAACGTTTTCATCAAAAATCCCCCTGCGTCTTTTTATATTAATCTTTACACAATACTTCATGCATCTACTCTTTTGATTATACGCAGGGAACATAAGAGCCTCAAGAAAATTCAGAATATACAAAGTATGAAAAAGACACCTCTAAAAGAGATGTCTTTATTAAATCGGCAAAAACACTCCAGGTGCTTCCCCATGTTCATCGTCATCGAGCCACCATTTAAAGCCTTCTTGTGCAACTAATTTTTGTGCTTCTTCAGGACCTTGTGAGCCGGATGGATATTCATAAAGCGGCAGCATGTCAGCTTCAAATGCATCTAATACATGCTGCACCCATTGCCAAGATAGCTCTACTTCTTTCCAATGGGCAAAAAATGTGGAGTCGCCGATTAATGCGTCGTAAATAATTCGTTCATATGCTTCTGGCACACTTTCTTCTTCTCTTGAGAACGTAATACGAACCGGCTCAATAACACCATTTTTTAATGGATTTTTGCTGTTAAGCTGCAAAGCGACGTTTTCGCTTGGACTAATTTCAATAATAAATAAGTTTGGTGCTACTTTGTCATAAGGAGTTTCATACAGACCTTTTAAAGAATCTTTAAATTCTACGACGATACGAGTTGATTTTTCTTTCATTCGTTTGCCCGTTCGAATATAAAAAGGAACACCTTTCCAAAATGGATTATCAATCCATAAGCGAGCGGCTACAAACGTGTCATTTTTAGAGTCTGCTTCTACGCCAGGCTCTTCTTTGTATCCTCTAACAGATTTGTGATCGATTTCTCCGCTTCCGTATTGCCCTCGTACAACATCGCGAGCTACTTCTTCCGCTTGAATTTTCCTCAGTGACTCCATTACTTTTTGCTTTTCTTCTAAAATGTTTTCTGAGCAAATTCGTTTTGGAAGATGCATAGCTGTCATCATGAGAACCTGCAGCATATGATTTTGAATCATGTCGCGTATGGCCCCCGTATGATCATAATACCCTGCACGATTTTCAACACCGACTGTTTCACTTGCCGTAATTTGGACATTTGCAATGTGTTTGTTATTCCACAATGATTGCAGTACGGGGTTCGTAAATTCAAGCGCTTCTAAATTTTGCACCATTGGTTTACCTAAATAATGATCAATTCGATAAATTTCTTCTTCTTTAAACGTACTGCTTAGCTTTTCATTAAGCTCCCTTGCTGAAGCAAGATCATGTCCAAACGGCTTTTCAATCATTAGACGCTTCCAGCCTCCAGTTTGATCCAAGCCGCTTTTTTTTATATGCAGAGCAATTACATCGAAGTATTCTGGTGCTACGGACAAATAAAACAAACGATTTCCTTTACTTCCATGAGTTGTTTCTTGCTCATTCACAACCTTTAATAGCTGTTTGTAATCTTCCGTTTTGCTTGCGTCTACTGCTTGATAATGAAACAGCGACAAAAAATCTTCCTCGTTACTTTCCATTTTCCGTCTCGAAAAATCGTTTATAGATTGCTTTACACGCTCTTTAAAATCCTCATGAGATAGCTGCTCGTACCCTGATCCAATAATAGAAATAGCATCAGGGAGCTTTTTGTCTGTAAATAAATTATAAAGAGCGGGAAAGATTTTTCTTTTTGCTAAATCACCCGTTGCGCCAAATAAAACAAAAGTTAAGGACTCCACGTTTTTTCCTCCCGTCAGATTGCATGTATGATGGATTTTCTCTTCTCCTAGCTTACCTCTGTTTATTTGGGAATATCCTTTTTTCATCAAAAAGGACGCTCACAAATGCGAGCGTCCTCTGTTATTTACATTAAAATGTTTGTCATTCCCCACAGCAGCAAAAAGCTCAGCAGAATCGTCATATTGGACACGGTGCCGACAAATTTTTGATCGTATTTGAATTCTACTGCGTAAGGTAAAACGGACCCCGCTACTGGTAGAATGAAGCAAACTAAGATTGTATACCGGAACATATCTTCAAATGGAAGCAAGAAAAACAGCGCAATTCCTACGCCAAGTCCAATCACGTAGCGGATGCTTAAGAACATGATAATTTTTTTCAAATAGCTTTTTTGGAATGAAAAATTTAAATATACGCCTAAAAGCAAAAGAGAAAGCGGCATATTCGCTTTCGAGATAATGCCTGAAACGTCTAATACATATGATGGTAAATGAATGCCTATAATCGCCAGAAGACAAATGATTACATAGGTAAGAAGCGGCATTGATTTTAATACTTTATATAAAATCTTTTTAAATTCAATGTCAATATCATCCCCAGAGTAGTAGCTGCCAATTACATAGCATAAAACAAAAATAACAAAAGCATTTCCGACATCAAACATACCAAAATATTTAAGCCCTTCTTTTCCCCAGATGCCTTCTACTAATGGATAAGCAAACATTCCAATATTAAAACCTGGAATCATCATGGTCAGCATGCCTTTCACTTTTCGCTCATCTTTTCGAAAAACAAAAATTCCGACAGCAGCTAACAGCAAGCCATAGACAATTCCAATAACTAATAGTAAAATAAGCGATCCGTCAATTTTAATGCTGCTGAATGTAACAATAATCAAGCAAGGCATTGTAATATTAAAAATAATTCTTGCTAAAGCTTCCCCGTCTTTTTGCTGAAGAAGGTTTGTTCGTTTTAGTATGTATCCTAATAGAATGATTGTAACAGAATACAAAAACTGACTGTTAAAGCTACTCATAGACCTACTCCCTTAACCTCTTTTATACTTATTTAATCGATTGTTTTACCCTGTCTTTTTTAATCCTTTTTTCATTATAATATAAGCAGCTTAAAAAGAAACTAGAGAATTGGATGCAGTTTACCTGTTTGTTAGACAGAAACAGCTTAAAAACAAACGAAAAAACTTCCCCAAAACTGATTTTAAAACAGGACATTTTTCTTTTTTATGGAATTTACTTAAAAGGTATGAGTATTTTCATGAGGAGGAAGAAACGTGAAACGAAAAATGATAGCGCTTACTTTTTCTGCTGCTCTTTGTTTTTCCGCTTCAGGATCTCTTGCTGAAGCTGCTAACAAAACAGATGCCATTCCAAATGCTGATCAGTCAGCAGAAACCTATTTTGACGGAGCGAACGGGAATTGGCTGACGACTAAAAACCCGGCTCAATATCAGCTGGCTACGCTCTATGGAAACATCGGGCTTACTCCTTATAACTGGGGAAAAGCTGAAAGTGAATCAGGCTGGTATCGAATCAATCAGCCCGCTGCGGTTAAAGGAACGCAAGTAAATGGAATTTTTGAAGACGCTCAGTTCGTCATCCGTGTTCCTGATAACTGGAACGGAAAACTTGTGGTAGCCGGCATTCCTGCTACGCGCAACGAAACGTCCACCGATTTATTGTTCAGCGATTACGTTCTTAAAAAAGGCTATGCGTTTGCCGCGATTGATAAAGGAACGCAAGGGGAAAGTGACCCTAACGATCCTTTTGCTAAAGTAAAAAATGCGCTTGCTAGCGATGACGACAGCGTAGCAGAATGGAATATGCGCTATCGTCAAATGACAAAAGCAGCACAGCAATATCTGACTACTCATTACTCAGACAAACTAATCAGTCCGTCTAATCGAAAAAACCCTGCAAGCGATTTGATTCGCAACGATCATAAAGTACCAACGTATGCAATTGGCATTTCAAACGGTGGGTACGTTGTCAGATACGCACTTGAGCACGATGATCCAAAGCAAACAAAAGAGCCTCGTTTATTTGATGGAGGCGTCGATTGGGAAGGCGTATTATGGAGTTCAAAAGCGCCAAATTTAATTAGCTCACTAACACCTGTTGTCAACAACGCAGAAGAAGCGCTGTACGGAACGGGAAAAGAACAGAAAAAAGCCATGAAACAAATGTACAAAGCAGGTCTTCCGAAAGGATCAGAAAAATTGTGGAATTATCATGATCAAGTGTACTGGGCGGTCACATTAAACATTTACCGTGATCACTTTGATCCAACTGCTCCTGGAAGAACAAACTGGCACAACTATTTAAACTTTACTTCATCAGGCCTACGCGACCGTTCATGGGACTACATCTTTGAAAATTATCGCTATCAAACCCGTCCAAAAAGCGTAAAAGAAAATGTAGCAAAAGTAGAAAATACGGGTGATATCGATGTACCTCTTATTAGTATGACCGGCTCTCTTGACTCACTTATCTTTCCGTCTATTCACGCGGAAGGCTATGAAAAACTCGTTAAAAAAGCTGGCAAGGCAAATCTTCATCGTCTTTATACCGTTAAAAACGGAAATCACGTTGACAGCTTAGTATGGAATAAACAAACGGATCCAAATCAAGAGCTTCAGCCTCTGCTTCCATATGCCCATCAATCTTTTGATTTGTTAGTAGACTGGGTGGAAAATAAAAAATCAGCGCCTGCAAGTAAAGATATTCAAGCACCTCAAAATAACCTTAAAGTAATCGACATAAAATCTGGGCAAGAAGTAGATCCTCGCTGAGGTTGAGACATAACTAAATGAATCCAACCTAAAGACGAATAAATGAGACATAAATGAACTGGACTGCTTATTACACCGCAATTGATTTCCGTGCAAGGCTTCGCTTTGCACGGAAATCAACTGCTAGAAGGAACGAAACAGATAAAACTATATTCACAATCACAAAAAACGAACCACTAATCAAACATGTTGATTAGTGGTTCGTTTTTCACTTAGGGGAAAATGCTTTTGTCCCATACTCAGTCTTCATAATATTCAAGATACAAATGACCTGCTGAGTCTGCTTGACCTAAAAATACCTTATCGACTGCAGCACCTTTCTTTTGGAGTTGCTCTTTAACCCATGCTACGCTATACCCTAGCTCATGAACGGCTTCTTTCATTATATTTCCGTCCATGATAATCGTTTGAGGTAATTGTGTCGCCTCTCCTTTTATTAATAAATCTTCTCTCCTAACGTTTTGCTTTTCTTTTTTTAACAGCACGCTTAATTCGCCGTTGGTTTCAAGCATAGCAAAAGCTACGTCTTCCACATAAAAGATGTCTTTTTTGCGAAGCTGCTCCATGAGCTCATCTACTGTATATTTTTCTTTTTTTACATTTCCCTCAAGAATTTTTCCTTCTTTAATGAGGATCGTTGTCGTCCCTTCCACCGCTTTTCGAAAGCTTATGCTTTTTAACGATACGTTTGATACAAAAATAAGAAACGATGCCCACACTAAAATCGCGACTACCCCGTGACTTGCCTGTAAATCTACATCCATTGAAATTGTTCCCGCAATATCTCCAATTGTAATACCAACGATATATTCAAAAAAAGAAAGTTTGGATAACTGTTTTTTTCCCAACAGCTTTGTAATAAAAAACAAACCAAGTAAAATCAGCACTGAACGAAGTACTACTTCTATCCAATGATTCACCATAAGCACCTTCTTTACTAAAATTGATGTATCTTTTATTTTGTGCATATTTATATGTATCGAAGCAGCTTTTCACCTTCCATTATTTACATACCTTTCACGGCAGGTTAGAGTAGAAGGAGGAAACAAATGGGGGTTTTATGATGAATGATGAAGTGTTAACCGTATTTAACGACCAACAGCAGCGCATAGGAACAGCGTCTCGCAAAGAAGTTCATGAAAAAGGCTATTGGCACCAAGCGTTTCACTGCTGGTTTATCAGCCGTGAAAATGATACAGACTATATTTATTTTCAAATTCGCAGCGAACAAAAACAAGATTATCCCGGTGCGCTTGACATCACAGCTGCCGGACATTTGCTTCATACAGAAACCGTTCAAAATGGAGTAAGAGAAATTCAAGAAGAGCTCGGCGTCAACATTTCATTTGATGAATTGCTTCCTTTAGATGTCTTTAAATACGAAGTAGCTCAGCCGCACTATATTGACAAAGAATTCGCACACGTATTTTTATACTACAGCTCTCACTCTTTTAGTGCGTTTACGTTGCAGCAAGAAGAAGTATCAGGACTTGTAAAAGCGCCTTTTTCTCACTTTTGCGAACTGTGGCTTGGAAATCAAACAGAACTGATCGTTGAAGGGATAACAAATAAAAAAGAGCCTATTCACCGTATAGCACACAAAAGTGAATTTGCTCCTCATCCCGAAGCTTACTATGAAACGATCATTGCATTCATTAGTCAGCAGCTCCATTCAGCAAAAAAAGCTTAGAATCCTAAGCTTTTTCTGCTGAAAAAATCATATATGTTGCACTGCCAAGCGCAACAAGCTTGCCGCTGCTGTCTTCAATTTTCACTTCTCCAACTGCAAGCGTTTTGCCGCGGTGAGACAGTGTAGACTTTGCAACTAAATAATCGCCTATTCCTGGTCTTGTGTAGTTTACTTTTAACTCAACTGTACTGGCGCTTTCCTCCTCAGAAAGAGAAGACCGCACAGCTGAACCAACCGCCGCGTCGATAAGCGTTGCAATAACGCCTCCATGAACCGTTCCTCTTCCTTGCAGAAGCTGGGGTTGAATCGTGATTTTTAACTCCGCATATCCTTTTTCAAGCAGCGTTTCTTCAATGCCAATATAATCCCAAAACGGAATCATCCCTTTACTAGTTCGTTTCATTAATCTCATCCTTTGCATAAATAAACTATGTAAGAAATTCTAGAAAAGCTAGAGAAATCCTGTTTCTTCACATGCAAAAAGCGCTTGCTCTTTAGCAAACGCTTTTTATTTCTCTACTTTTCAAATAAAAACTGTACTTTGTTTTCTTTCCATACGGGTGATTGTAAAAAGCTACCCGGATTAACAAGTCTTATTGCATACCAACATTTATCCGATTTATATCCAAAACATCGGTGATTCCTTTCTCATTCATTCTTTCAAGCAGATACTCATACCCTTTTTCCAATGCAAGCTTTCTTTCTTCTTCATAGATAGGAACAAGTGTATACATATTTATGTCTTTATCTCTAGTATGGACGTTAGCCAGTCCGGACTCTTGAGGACGACAGATCATTACGCATGATAACTTTGTATTTGATGCAAATGGCTGAGGAGGTTCTCCATTTGGAAGAATAACTCCTTCCTCAAGCCATCCATCATAAAGGTGTGGAATATGAGCCACTTTCCTTAACCATCCAAAGGGCCAAGAATGATTTTGGTCTTGCATATTATCTTTTTCGACTATCCAACTTGAAGGTAATTTTAGTAGCAACTCTGCATACTTAAATGTTCTTTCTTCATCTGAATAATCCATAGGTTCATCACTCATACCGGTAGTTACAAGCGTGACGAAATCTTTATTCGTTGACGGAGGAATTATGTGAATAGTAACTGATACTCTACTACCTGGAACAGTTTCACTTATAGTATTTTCAATAGGACCGAAGTGTTTCGTAATATGATTTAAAATCTCAACATGACGGTCCTGATCAGTATGGTTCGTTGTAGTTACACCCGTAGAGAGCCTTCCCTGACTTTCTAACAATTTAACAATTTCTTTTTGGCCTTGTTCCTTTGCAAAAGTCAATGCGTCTACCTCTCTCATAGATTCACCACTATATTTAATATTCGTATCTATACCACTTTCAATTAATAGTTCTGCAATAGTAGCATGACCATTACTAATTGCACCAAACAATGGATTTCTTTCTGGATCACTTACATCCATATCTGCTCCACAAGATAATAGATACCTGACTATATCAATATGACCTGCAGAAGCAGCTTCGTTCAACGCTCCACCACCATACACTCCTCCAAGTACATTAACATTTGCACCGAGTTCGATTAGTTTCTTAACAATATCTAACTCTCCTCTAGAAGCTGCAACATGAAGCCAGGTTCCGAAAGGAGTCATCATATTTAATCGTTCAGGATTAAATCCGATTAATTCGGCTACCTTTTCAATATCGCCTTTTTTTATAGACGAACGAATTTCTTTTGCAACTAAATTACTATCCATTCCTCATTACCTCCTAGCGAGTAGTTCTATTTAAATTGCAATATCCTGATAGCCTACTTTCACTACTTTTTCATTTAATAGCCTAATCCCTAAGCCATTTTCCATATCCCATGTACAATTAAATGTCATTGTAATATCTCGCCCTTCAAAAATATCCGCATATGGAACAACAATCCCATCTAAAGTTATCATGTCTAGTACTTGATCCGCTGTTTTAATTAAGGGGTAATGTTCATTTAATCCACTATCATTGCCTAGTTCATGTTGCTTTTGATTATAATAGTCTATTATTGATTGCAAGAGACTTGGCTGTAAGTTATCCCAATTTTTTATGAATGATTGATATGCGGTATACTGATTTTCATCAAACATGCCCTCTTCTTCCCCATCAATCATCAAAGTTATCTGAACTTCTTTTCCCAAAAAACGAATAGTCGTATCCTTTATCCAACCATATTCATACTCAAGTTCACCAAAAATTGGATCGTTTATCATCATTTTAAAATCTCCTCTTTTTGTTTATTAGTAAACCTCATTTGTCTAAAGGCAGGTGAAGCTTCAGCAACTCTACTTACCCGCTGTCTTAGTTACTGCATTTTTTCTTTGAGAATATTTAGCGTCTTTATCATACCAAACTTCGATCTCGCTAATAAATTGCTTAAGATTTACTTGATAGTTAAATGGAATTCTGCGCAGTTATAAGAAAGAGATGAGAACATAACTAGCCTAAAATACGAAAAAAGGTTCTACTCATCCGACTTCGATGAATAGAACCTTTTTTTATTGACCGACTTTTGTCCTAGCCTCTATTTTTCAAACAAAAACTGTACTTTGTTTTCTTTCCATTCTAACTTGGCGTTAAAGGTCTTGTCTCCTTTTTTAAACCCTTCAATCAAATCTGTCTGTCCTTCGCTCAACAGCTTTTTTAAATTAGCTTGAGTGACTGTTTTACCTAAAATCTTTTTCGATACGGTAAACGTGCATTTTGTTTTTGCATAGTTTGAGCATCCGTAAAATGAGCCTTTATCCACTACTTTTCCATCGCAAAGCTTACACGAACCAAACGATTTGGAAGAAAAGCTTTTACCTTTGCCCTTGCCTTTTCGCTGAATGGATTCAGTGTCGTATCCGCTGAAGTTCCACTTACTTTCTGCTTCGACAGCATCTTCGATAATTTTAGCTGACAGCTTTTTTGTTTGTTCCATGAAGGCACCGGCTGATGCTGTCCCTTCACCAATTTCAGCTAAACGCTGCTCCCACTTAGCCGTCATTTCTGGAGAAGCTAAAATTTTATCGCCAATCGCGTCAATCAATACCTTTCCTTTATCAGTCGCAAATACTTGGTTTTTTTTCACATCAATATATTTACGGTCTTTAAGCATTGTAATGATTCCAGCACGCGTAGCTTCCGTTCCTAAACCTTCTGATTTTGCTAAAATTTTCTCCAGCTCATCATTATCTAAATGCTTACCAGCTGTCTTCATCAGTGTAATCAACTGACCTTCGGTGTAGCGTTTTGGAGGCTGTGTTTTACCTTCTTTTACGTCTACTTTAATAACTTTTCCTTCTTCGCCTTCTTGAACATTAGGAAGAATAACGTCGTCATCTTTCTCATTTTGAAAAATTACTTTGCGCCAGCCTTCTTGAATTTGCTGCTTTCCTTTTGAAATAAAAGCTGCTCGCTTTTCCACGAGTGTCGTAATCGTTGTGTAGTCGAAAATCGCTTTTTCGTAGTGTGCCGCAATTAGCCGTCTTACGACTAAGTCGTAAATTTTCTGTTCATCTCCTGACAGTTTGCTAGGGTCCTTCACTTGTTCTGTTGGAATAATCGCATAGTGATCGCTTACTTTTTTTGCATTTACATAGCGTTTATTTCCTAGAATTGAAGAGTAAGGAAGCGGAAATAAATGTTCGTATTCAGAAAAAGCACTCAGCTTTTCTAAAATCTCAGGAAACGTTTCTGCTTCACCTTCTGTTACGTAGTTTGAGTCTGATCTCGGATAAGAAACAATTCCTTTCTGGTACAGCCCTTGCAGCACATCAAGCGTCTTTTTAGGAGAAAACTTAAACGCTTTATTCGCGGTTGCTTGAAGTGATGATAGGTTAAATAACAAAGGCGGCTGAAACTCTTTTCGCTCCGTTACGAGTTCATGAACTTCCGCGTCTTTTCCTTCGCAAAACTGAGCAATTTTATACGCCATTTCTTTTTCTTTAAGACGTGATTCTCCGTCTTGATGCCATTTGCCTTCATATTTCTTTCCTTCAATATCAAACTTAGCAAGCACTTCCCAAAAAGGCTCTGATTTAAAATTATCAATTTCTTTTTCACGCTTTACAATCAAAGCAAGCGTTGGTGTCTGCACGCGTCCTGCTGAAAAAACATCTGACATGCCATGCTTTTTTAACAAGATGCTATACACACGTGAAGCATTCATCCCAACGACCCAATCCGCACATGCTCTTGTATATGCTTCATAATAAAGGTTGCGCGTGTCGCTTTCGTCTTTTAACTGTTGAAATCCATCATAAATGGCTTTTGGTGTTAAAGAAGAAATCCACAACCGTTTCATCGGCTTATGCACACCTGAGAGCTGGATGATATTACGGACGATTAATTCTCCTTCCCGCCCCGCATCTCCCGCATGTATAATTTCTGTGACCGTCGGCTTTTTAAGCAGCTTTTTTACCACTTGAAACTGCTTCGCTTTTGAGCGCGTCACTTCATATTGAAAACGGTCTGGAATCATCGGCAGCGTGTCAATTGACCACTTTTTCCACTCCGGCTTATAATCTTCCGGACTTACAAGCTGACATAAATGCCCCACTGCCCACGTTACATATGCTCCGTCTGTAAACACTTCATTCGGTGGAATCTCTAAATAGCCGTCGTGACGCTTCGGCTTAAACTGTGAAGCGAGCGTCGATCCTTGATCCGGCTTTTCTGCAATAATTAACTTCATGTATTTAATCACCTTACATTTCAAATTTCCATGTGAAACTTAGTCAGTTTTATTATTTTATCATAGAAAGAGCTGTTGGAGTATGAATGGGGAAAAAAGTAGCTTAGATGAGAAATACGTATCTCATTTTAAAAATGTGTCAGTGTCCGTTATACCTTTTCAAAAAAAAAGCTGTAGATTATTTTCTACAGCTTCGATACACATCTGAAATTTTCTGATAACAGCGATTATCATATCGACTAAAACAAATCTCCTTTAACACGCGTTATGAAATAATCACCAACCAAATATACAAACCAACAAGCGTAATAAACAATGTCGGAATCGTTAAAATAATACCCGTTTTAAGATACGTTCCCCAGGAAATTTTCACGCCTTTTGTTGACAGAACATGAAGCCATAAAAGCGTCGCTAAAGAGCCAATCGGAGTAATCTTCGGGCCTAAATCTGATCCAATAACATTTGCATAAATGAGCGCTTCCTTGATCGTTCCGGCTGCGTGTGTTGCATCGATTGCCAGTGCATCAATCATAACGGTTGGCATATTGTTCATAATCGATGAAAGAATAGCCGCAGTGAATCCCATACCAATTGTTGCTGCAAACAGTCCATGGCTGGCTGTTGCTTGGATCACGTCAGCCAGAATTTCTGTTAAACCAGCATTACGCAAGCCGTATACAACGACATACATGCCGATAGAGAAAAAGACAATCGCCCATGGAGCTCCCTTTAGCACTTTTTTTGTATGAACCGCTCGGCTTTTTTTTGCCATCATCAAAAATAGGATAGCGATAATACCTGCGATGATCGAAACAGGGACGCTAAAGAATTCTCCAATTAAATAGCCTAGTACTAACAAAACTAAGACAATTCCAGATAGCCGGAACATCTTTTCATCTTTGATGGCATCCACTGGCTTCTGCAAATCTGCTACATTGTATTTCTTAGGGATTCTTTTGCGGAAATACACATACAAGACCATAATACTTGCAAACAGAGAAACCAAATCTGGAACAATCATGCGGGATGCAAATTCAGAAAAGCTAATACCAAAGAAGTCGGCCGATACGATATTCACTAAGTTACTAACAACAAGCGGCAGCGAAGTTGTATCCGCAATAAATCCACTTGCGATAATAAACGGAAAAACCATTTTTTCGTCGAACTTTAATGCCCGAACCATGGCTAAAACAATGGGTGTTAAAATCAACGCTGCTCCGTCATTAGCAAATAGCGCTGCTACAACGGCTCCAAGAAGAGATACGTAGACAAACATACGCACGCCATTCCCTCCTGCAGCTCTAGCCATATGAAGCGCTGCCCATTCAAAGAAACCAATTTCATCTAAAATTAAAGAAATAATAATAATAGCAATAAACGTAAGAGTCGCATTCCACACAATGCTGGTTACCTCAAGAACGTCTTGAAAATCAACAACGCCTGCCAGTAAAGCAAGGATAGCTCCCCCGCAAGCCGACCAGCCGATTGATAAATTCTTCGGCTGCCAAATGACAAAAATTAGTGTTACTAAAAAAATCAATGATGCTAGTACAACCGATGCCACTGTTTAAACCTCCAATTATTCACAACAACTAATACGCAGTCCTTGTTTTTCTAGCTCTTTTAAACGTTCGTCCTGACTTGGTACAGATTCAAGTATACCTAGAACAAACTCATAGTACTGGCTTTCTTTATTAAGAGAATAAAAAACCCATTGCCCTTTTCTTCTTTCCTTCACAAGCTCAGCATCTCTTAATTTTCGTAAATGCTGACTAATTGAAGGTTGGCTAGCTTGATAGATATCCACGAACTCACACACACAGCATTCATTGTTCTCTATTAATTTCACCATCGAAAGCCTTGTTTTATCCCCCAACAATTTTAAGATTTGGGCTGCCTTTTCAATACTATCTATAGATTTTGTACTCATTAATGAACACCTCCTACTCCCTTTCAGCTGATGTATAATAATGGGCTTATGTATTAATGCTTCATTACTATAATTGATTTATATATTATTTACAACTCTTCTAGCAAAATGCAATGGATGAACTATGAAGAATAATAACTAGGTCTGATTCTTAGGCTGTTTTTTAATAGATGTAATTTATATAGTTGACAATTTTTATCATAAGATTCATCCTGGCAGCTCCCCCAACTGTCCTTTTTCCTGTCTTATCTTTTTGAAATTCATGAATTCTCGTTAATTCTCGTTAAGCTGTCTTTTCATTTAAACTTTGTCACAAAAAGAGGCTGGGACAAAGTATTTTAGCCCAAGTAAAAAACGAACCATTGATCAACATGTTCGATGAGTGGTTCGTTTTTTTGGTTATGGTGAATACTGCTTCATCTGGTTCGTTCCTTCTAGCAGTTGATTGAAGGGCAAGGCCAAGACTCCTGCGGGAAAAGCGGGACAGATGAGACCCCGTAGGAGCGCAAGCGACGAGGACGCTCATCGCCCACCCGCGGAAAGCGAAGCCTTGCACGGAAATCAACTGCGGTGTCATAAGCGGTTCAGCTCATGTATCTCATTTGTTCATCTTTAGGTTGGATTCATTTAGTTATGTCCCGGCCTCTTTTTAATTAATCCGCTTATTTCAGAACTTACTTCGCTTTTTCTCTTTTTTGTAAAAAAATAGAGGCACTAATCCAAGAAGTAATTGGAATAATAATGGCTACACCAATACCTCCGCTTAAGATAGAAATGACTTCTGCACAAAAGGTTTTTGAATTGATAATATCTCCAAACGAATACGACAATCTCTTAAACCATATAATTAAAGTCAAATATCCCCCTACAAATGCAAAATACAGTGTATTGGTTGTGGTGCCTAAAATATCTCTTCCAATTTTCAGTCCTGAATTAAAGAGATTTTTTTTAGTTACGGACGGATCATGAATAAATAATTCATTCATAGAAGATGAAATAGATAGCGAAATATCAATGATCGCTCCTATGGCTCCCATAATAATTGTACAAATGGCTATTTTAGCAAAGTCGATTCCAACGTAAAGTGAAAAAGCGTTAATTTCTTCTTCTTGTTCTTCTCCAAACCCTTGAATCATGGCATGATGTTCAATGACAAAAATAAAGAGTACTAAAACGGCTAAGGTAATAATCGTTGAAACAAACGCAGCAAGCGTTTTATGATTGAATTTATTAATATAAAATAAATTAATGCAGCTAATGATTGTACAAGCGATCACCGTAACAATAATCGTATTTTTTATAGACAGCATAAAGAGAATGGTTAGAAAAATAACGCCAAAATTCAAGAACAAAGCAAGGAAAGATCTAATTCCTTTTTTTCCGCCTACAATACTCATCAGAATAAATAAAATAAGAGCTAGCAACAGTAAAACGTTCACTTTCTGTTCCCCTTCCTAAAAATAAAAAGAATCGAAAGATAGAGTGTAATTGGAATCGTTAGCACAATGCCAATGCTGCCAGTAAGAGCACGGATTAACTCTAACGAGAAATTCATTGAAAACGTGTATCCTAAAGGAGAACCGTTTTTTAAATAAAGAAGAACCATTGGAATTGTTCCACTTATATATGAAAAAAATAAAATATTCGTCATGGCTCCCATGATGTCTCCGCCAATTTCCTTGCCCGATTTCAGTAAGTCTTTGTGCGCTATCTCTTTATTCTTTTCATATAGTTCATAAACAGAAGAAGTAATCGTAATCGCTACATCCATCACAGCTCCTAATGATCCTATTAGTACCTCACTCATAAATATTTTTTGAGGAGGAATCGTCACAAACTCCATTCCTTCATAATGAAGACCGTTCGAATCTGTTAGCTGCATGACGATGTACGCAATTAATAGAGCAACAAACGTACCTATTAAAGTTGAAATAATTGCTACATGCGTTTTTTCTTGATTACCGCTTACTAATAATAAAGAAATAACTGTAAAAAGAACGACCGCAACAATACATACAGCTAGCAAGCTCACATTCCCTAGTGCTAAATATACATTGAGAGCCCCGATTAAAAGTCCAATATTAATAAATAAGCTAATGATTGAATAAAAACCTTGTTTTTTTCCAATCGCCAGCAAAATCAGTATAAATAAGCCCGCGACAGCGGTAACCTGCGTGTCCCGCTTCACTCCTTCAATCGTGCCGCTTAAAGCATGCTGGGAATTCTTTTCTAAGGACACAAAAAGATCTGTTCCAACAGTGTACTTTTGATCATAAGCACCTGAGTATGAGTACGTATTCTCTAAATGGATAAGCCTTCCTTTATATTTTCCGTTCATTATTTTAGCAACAATTTCCTGAGAATATACGGTATCTTTATTATGATTTAAATCAGCAGATTTGTTTTTTTCTACAACATTCGTCTTCACTACCTCAGCTATTGGTTTTTTATAAAGAGAATAATTGTGGTTTGTTACCATTAGCGCTATACACAAACAGCAAATTCCTAGTATATAGAGAAAGATTTGTTTCCGTGATGATTTATTGGACTTTACTTTCGAAAAAAGGTTCCTTATGTGCTGAGAATACAAAGTAGACATAAATACTTTCCTTTCTGGTTATCAATTGAACGCAGAGCTTTTCAACATGAAGAGACTGCAAAGAGATCTAAATTCCCTTTGCAGTCTCTTCATTCGTTTATTGTGAGTGCTATACGGCAAGACTACTGTAGGTATAAAAGACCCTCAAACCTACCGTTTTCCCTTCCGTACTGTACCAGATAAAAATGAAATTATAGTGAAAACATAGAGCGATTTATCTACTTCACTAGTTTTTTGTAACTATTTTATATAATCATAGGAATATAAAAACAAATAGAAAACTGCCTGCGCTATAATAAGTTGACTTTATAGCTACTAATTAGTTATAAAGCTCATGAAAAGCGACAAATAGTTGCTAAAAACAAGGAGGTTATTTCATGTTAACGAAAAAAACACTTGTCATGCTTTCTACTCTTACACTTGCAACAACATGCGTAGCATTCAGCACTCCAACTACTGAAGCAGCTGCTAAAGATACCTACTCAAAAAAAATTGAAGCTAAAGCAGAAACGAGACCTACGCTTCGTAAAGGTTCTCACTCTAGCTACGTAAGAGACTTACAGCAAAGCTTAAAAGATGTGAAGTATAACACATCAGTTGATGGAATTTTCGGTACGCAAACGCAAAATGTAGTAAAAGAATTTCAAAGCGATCACCGCTTATCTCCAGATGGTATTGTTGGCCCCTTAACATGGGCGGCTTTAGATGAGAACAAGGTAGAAAGAAAGCAATTTCCTGTCAGCACGGCTATTACATTCGGTAAAAAAGAACTCGGTGACAACATTGTCTTCAGTACAGACGACCGCTTACGGAAAGATATCAACGATAAAGCTTACTATAGATTCGTAGCAAAAAATAAAGACTGGATGGATCAAGGGGGATCAGGTACCATAGGCTGGTATCATATTTACAAAAGTGGAGATGTGATTGAAGAATCCAATTAAATCTATTTACAGATAACGGTTCGAAAAAAGCCTTTATAATCACTCTTTTGAGTGATTTACTGCCCGCCTTAAAGAATGCTAAAATTTAAAAGAATCATTCCGTAGGTACTTTACTTGAACAAGAACCGCTAGTTTACTCCCCACAGCTGTTCTTGTTATTTTTTTAGGTAAAAATACAAAAAGCAGCATGTGAACATTCCACGCGCTGCTTTTTGCAATTACATGACTACTCTGCGGGTCGAGGTCCTGCTTCACGTCCCGAGCTCTCTACCGTTAGTATTGGTCGAACGGTGACATCTTCATTTACACGAATTTGGCAAGATAAGCGCAAATGATCTTCAATTGAACTTTCTGAGTATGCATTTTTCTCTGCGTTTGTTAAATCACAATATTCACCTTCGAGCACTTCTACCCTGCAAGTTGTGCATTTGGCTTTTCCGCCGCACCGATGAAGAATATTTATACCATTGTCTTCAAGTGCCAAGACAAGCTTTTTTCCTTTTTCCACTTCAAAACTTCCGTATCCTAAAACGGTTACTCTTGGCATGTATCTCCCTCTTTCCCTCTACTGTGTACAAGCGATTTAAATTACACTATATGCAGTTTCTTTTTATTGCATGCCTAGATCCAATTAAGAAGACCATCATTTTGTAATACGGCAACTAAAACGACAATCCCAAGTATAATAACAGGTATCAGTGCTTTTAAAATTTGATACTTAGATAATTCTACGCGTTGAGGCTCCTTTAATGAGCGGCTTTGATTTAACTCAGTGTTGTTTTCACTTTCTTTGTGATCCATGTTCCTCTGCCTTTCTATTTTTTATAGTGCGGTTCATATCTACTTTTGCTGACATAACAAAAATAGACACAGAATTTCTTCATAAAAACCATCTTAACCTTTTTAAGAACATGCTATACTAACAATTCTATTTTAAAATACGCACCTATCTTAAATTTCAGACAAACAAATTCACCATGATCATAAAAGACACGAACTACTCATCCATTCATGATAAATAGTTCGTGCCTGACTTTACCTGCACTACTTTTGTCTCGAGCTTTTTACTTTATATGTTGGTTTTTTGGAATTTTAATTTGTTTAATATCTCCCAGCACGTAAATATAAAAAATTAACCCTAGCAACAATACAATTCCCGCTACAATAAAACTTAGATTAAAAGAACCAGTTTTATCCAAAAGATATCCCGTTAAAGCTGTAGCTATAATTCCACCAAACAAATTATTAGCTAAATTAACAATAGAACTGAGAAGAGAAATAGAGCCTGCAGGCGCAATTTCAGCGGAAATAGACCAGCCGATTGGTGCCGTTGCAGATATACCTGCCAGTCCAATCGAAATACAAATCATCGCTACGACGACATTATCGGTGAAAATAGAGCCTAAAAACACAAACCCTAAGCATAACCCTACTACAATGATCGTACGATATACGTTTTGACTGTTATACCCTTTTTTTATAAGGTAATCAACAAGCCAGCCGCCAACTAAAATGCCAGCAAATGTAGCAATTAGCCAAGGTACTGCCGTAAGCAGGCCCGATGACATGATATCCATACCGTATTTTTCTTTTAAAAAAGTTGGCAGCCACGTTAACAGTAAATTAAACGTATATCCATAGCCTGTAAACCCAATCATTAGCCCCCAAACTTTCCGATTCGTAAATAATACTTTTAAGGTATGTAAAAATTTTGATGTTTGCTCATCGTTTGCATTTAGATTATTTTCTTGAATATACTTCAACTCATCATCTGATATGCGTCTATGCTTTTCTGGCTTTTCGTAATAAAACCAAAACAGCAGCGTAAACAGCACGTTTATCATTCCAATGGATAAAAATGCTGTGCGCCAATCAAATTTGGTGATGAGAAATGCTACAAGAGGCGCGCCAAGTACATTTGAAAATTTGGCCGCTGAATCAAACAAAGAATTTGGTAAGCTTCTTTCATTTGGAGGAAACCATAGCGACGTAGCTTTTGATGCTGCCGGAAATGCAGAAGCACTCATTATTCCTATTAAAAACCGGACAATATAGAGAAGAAGTTTTCCTTGCAAAAAAGCCATCGACATCGTTAATAAACTCCAAATCACCATACCGACTCTTGTCACCCATGCTACTCCGAACCGATCAAGTAAGCTTCCGGCAGGTATTTGCATGATCGTATAAGAATACGTATAAATAGAAAAGACAATTCCGAGCTCTGTTCCCGTTAAGTGAAATGCATCTTGTATTGCAGGAGCGGCCACTGACACCGCTACACGATCAAAATAGTTTAAAATAATCATACTGCTTAACAAAGATGAAATGAACCATCGTGTGCGTCCTGTTCGCTTTACTGTATGTTCACTCATAGCTAGCTCCTTTCATCAGTAGTTTGTTCGTTTTATTACCGTAGCATTCTACTTAATACCGCAACTTCTTTTGAAAGAAACATGAGTTTTCTTCATACATCATGTCAGAAATTCATCATTATAAAACATAAAACAAGAAGCAAACAAAAAAAGCCTAAGAATACATCTATTCTTAGGCTTTTCTCGCTAACAGTCTATTTGGTTGAAAGTTCACTTTCGGTTACCCACTTATGATTTTTCACTTTCTCTCCGCCTGTAGTCGGCGTGTAGTCTACCATATATACCGTTGTTTTTTCGGCTGAATCAATCGTTGCTTTTGCCCCTTTCATACCTTTCATATGATCTGCTTCAAGCGTCACTTCGCTACCTGGCTTTAACTGTTCGTTACCCGCATCTTTTATTTCTTCTTGAATAACCCACTTATGATTTTTTACTTTTTTTCCGCCAGTCTTTGGCGTATACGAAACGGTATAGGCCGTAGTGGCGTAAGCACCAACAATTGTTGCTTCAGCCCCGTTCATGCCTTTCATATGATCTGCTTTTATAACGGCTTTATCTCCAACTTTATATGTTGGATTCTCAGCTTTTTTTAATCCTTTTGGAACCTCTCCTGAACTAGAGTGATTCATCTCTGAGTGATCGTGCATGGATTCGTTTTTGTCAGCTGAAGGCTTTTCATGACTAGAATCGTTTCCGCATCCGCTTAGTCCAATAATGACAGATGCACCAAGAATAAATAGCTGTTTTTTCATAACAGTCCCTCTTTTCCACATAATAAATTTTAAAATAAAAATCATTTAATCCTTAAAAACAACTTATCTTTGCCTACTCTTCTTCTTTTCTTTATTGTAGCCAGAATTTGTGCAGATTTTGTGAAGATGAAGGTAATTAGGCACGAATAATTCCTGTACCTAAAAAAGGCCTTCGTATGAATCACTTACCACAAGGAAAAAGTATAAAAATAAAAGGAGGAAAGAAACATGCTAAAAATACGCTTTGCTCTGTCCTCACTGTTACTTGCGTTTAGCTTGGTGATGGGAGCCCCTTTTGCTTCCGCACACTCCACTCTCTCACCTAGCGTACAAAAAATAGAAGTAACGTCCATTAAAATGAAAACGCTCAAAACATTTATTGATGAACAAGATATGAATGCATTCACTAACAGTATAAAAAAAGCGCAGCATATGAAACTTCTCTTAGATGAAGAATCTGCTGGGAGCATCGATTGCAAAATGACCATTACCTATGGAGATGGTTCTAGCCGTCATTATTTCATTTGGATTATGGATGATGGACGCGATGTGTTAATTGCTCAGCAAAAGTATCCCGAGGACCTTCATCTTAAAGGGTATGAATTAAGCCAAAAAAATTCCTTGCACCTAACAAAGCTGCTAAAGAATATTCTTTAGCAGCTTTGTTTTTAGATTACTTTCACCGAGAATGACTCGATGACTCTAATATTTTTTAGTTTATATTGCCCACATAGCATATACTGCTATGACTGCGAGCACATACAAAATAGCTGAGACGATCCACTTTTTCATATCTTATAGCCTCACTCTCTGCAATCGCAGTGCATTTAATACAACCGATACAGAACTAAAGGCCATCGCGGCTCCAGCGACCCAAGGGGCTAACAGCCCAACTGCTGCAATTGGAATACCAAGCGTGTTGTAGCCCATTGCCCAGAATAAGTTTTGCTTAATATTAGAAATTGTTTTTCTACTCATTTCGATCGCATCTGCAATGCTCATCAAGTCTCCTCGCATCAGCGTAATATCAGCGGCTTCCATCGCTACATCCGTTCCTGTTCCGATGGCCATTCCAATATCAGCTAACGCAAGTGCAGGAGCATCATTAATACCGTCTCCTACCATGGCGACTTTTTTACCTTGCTGCTGAAGCTTTTTCACTTCTTCTGCTTTTCCTTCTGGCAACACTTCTGCTATAACGTGCTCAATACCCGCTTGCATCGCAATAGCCTGAGCTGTTTGACGATTATCACCTGTAATCATCATCACTTCTAAGCCCATTTCTTTTAACCTGGAAACTGCTTCTTTAGAAGTCGCTTTAATGGTATCTGCAACAGCAAGCATGCCGGCATATTTTCCGTCAAGAGCAACGAGCATAGCCGTTTTTCCTTCTCGTTCTAAATTTGTCATTTCTTCTAAGGCTGTATCAATATTTACTTTATGTTGGTTCATAAGCTTTCTTGTTCCCACTAACAGCTCTTGCTCTTGTACAGTTGCTTTCACCCCATACCCTGGAATAGTTTCAAAAGATAACGGATCTTGAATCTCTATACCTTTATTTTTTATACCTGCTACGAGTGCTTGAGCGAGAGGATGCTCCGACAAACGCTCAGCCGATGCAACTAACTGCAATAGCTCATTTTTTTCGTAGCCTTGTGCAATACGCACATCGGTTAACTCGGGAGTTCCATTTGTAACAGTTCCCGTTTTATCTAAAAGAACCGTATCGATTTTATGCGTTGCTTCTAAATGCTCGCCGCCTTTAAACAAAATACCAAATTCTGCTGCGCGGCCCGACCCCGCCATAATGGAAGTTGGAGTAGCTAAGCCTAACGCGCATGGACATGCAATCACTAATACGGCAATAAGCTTTTCTAAAGCCGGCGCAAATTCGCCAGGCGCAATCCAAATATACCAAACAAAGAAAGTAAGAAGTGCAATTCCGACTACAATTGGCACGAATATACCTGAGATATAATCAGCTAATCGCTGAATAGGCGCTTTAGAACCCTGCGCTTCTTCTACTACTTTAATAATTTGCGCAAGCGCCGTCTCCCTGCCAACGTTTGTAGCTTTTATTTTTAGAAAACCGTTTTTATTAAGTGTGGCCCCAATTACTTTATCTCCAATGTTTTTATCTACCGGTACACTTTCACCTGTGAGCATGGACTCATCTAAGGCCGATTGCCCTTCAATAATCTCTCCGTCTACAGGCACTTTTTCACCAGGTTTAATAAAAATAACTTCCCCTTTTTGGACTTCTTCCACCGGAATTTCAACTTCCGCTCCGTCTCTTATGACAACAGCCGTTTTAGCCTGCAAGCCCATCATCTTTTTAATTGCTTCTGAAGAACGGCCTTTGGCATTTGCTTCAAACAATTTCCCTAAAAGAATCAGCGTAATTAATATAGCGCTCGTTTCATAATAAAGCTGATCTGTATGAGCAGATGACCCAAGCGATTTAAGAGAAGAGTATAAACTGTAGAAATAAGCTGCACTTGTACCTAGTGCTACTAAAACATCCATGTTGGCACTTTTATTACGCAGAGCTTTAAATGCGCCTACATAAAATTGCTTCCCTACCACGAATTGAACAGGCGTAGCTAAAGCAAGCTGAACCCATGGATTCATCAGCATATGAGGTAAAGGAATAAACGACGTAAACGTAAAATGGCTAACCATTGCCCATAATAGCGGTACGCTTAAAATCAATGAAAACCAAAACTTCCCTTTTTGTTTACTGAGTTCTTTTTCTCTGTAGCTTTGCTCTTCTTCCTTTTCTTCTGACTTTAGCTTTGCTCCGTATCCAAGCTTTTCAACTCGCTGCGTTATATCTTGCGGAGCTATTTGAGAAGGGCTGTATTCAACAGAAGCCGTTTCTAAAGCAAGGTTAACGCTTGCCTTTGTCACGCCTTCTAATTTGTTTAACCCTTTTTCAATCCGAGTCGAACAAGCGGCGCACGTCATGCCCGTAATAGCAAATTCGGCTTTTTCACTTACAACTCCATACCCAAGCTTTTCGATTTTTTCTTCAAAGGCCTGTGGACTTGTTTTAGACGGATCAAATATGATAGTAGATCTTTCCAAAGCCAAATTCACGTTTGCTTCTTTTACACCTTCTATTTTTTTTAATCCTTTTTCAATTCGGTTAGAGCACGCTGCACATGTCATACCTGTAATTTGCAAGGTGGCTTCTTTTTGTTTATCACCCATCACGTTTCGCCTCCTGTTATATACCTATAAGGGGTATATATTTTTCCTAAATCAAGCGTGCGAAGGTATTCGCACGCGATGCTGTTTATGCTACGTCATAACCTTGGTCATCAATAGCCTCTTTAATATCTTCGACCGTTACTTGACGTGGATCAAATGCAACTGTTACTTTTGCATCTTCTAAACTTACTTCTACGCTTTTAACGCCATTAAGTTCGCCTACGCCGCCTTCAACAGCTTTGACGCAATGACCGCAAGACATTCCTTGTACTGATAATGTTACGTTTTCCATTTTTAGCATCTCCTTTATTTCATTAATCGTTTAATGGTTGTTAATAATTCATCTACTACTTCTTCATCACCATCTTGCACACGTTCTACAATGCAATGCTTCAAGTGACCTTCAAGCAAAATTTTACTTACACTATTTAAAGCAGACTGCGCAGCTGCGATTTGAGTAATCACGTCGTCACAATACGTATCTTTTTCAATTAATCCTTTAATTCCTCGAATTTGTCCTTCAATTCGATTTAATCGGCTTGTTAGATTTTTTTTCACTTCTGGAGAATGGTGACTTTTTCTTTCACTATTTATCGTACAACATTTTTCTTCACTGTTCATGTGATTCGCTTCGACCATCTAACATCCTCCCTTCATGACTTCATCATACTATACCCCCCTACCCTATGTAAAGGGAAAAGGTCGCTTACTTTATCTTTTCACCAATTTCGATAGCTATGCTCATATCATTTTCAACTAACATCAACCCACTTATAGCCTATTCCCCATACGGTTTGCAAGTATTCGTCTACAGGAAAACCCGCTTTTCTAAGCTTATCTCGAACATTTCGCACATGGGAGTCAATAGTACGATCTCCAATCTCAGCCTCATATCCCCACACTAACACAAGCAAGTCGTCCCGGCTGAACACACGATTTAAATGCTGAAGAAGTAATCCCACTAATTCAAACTCTTTAGGGGTCACTTGAATGTGCTGATTTTTATATTGTAATACGTGGTCTTCCTTGCTCCATACTAACCCTTTATAGGTGATTTCATTCTTTTCTTTTAAGGAACGTCTAAGAACCGCGCTGATGCGTGCAACCAATTCTTCTTCGCTAAACGGTTTAGTAATATAGTCGTCTGCCCCTATATTTAATCCTTTTACTACATCTAACGTTTGGCTGCGGGCTGTGAGCATGATGACCGGTAGATCAGACATTTTTCTTACTTTTTGACAAATCTCCCACCCATCTTCGCTTGGCATCATAATATCTAATAACATCAAATCTGCTTTGTTACCTTCATAAAGATAGCGCAGCGCTTCTGTGCCTTTTTCAAATTTTACACATGTAAATCCGTTTGGCATCAGATAAAGTTCTAGTAAATCCAGCATCCTTGCTTCATCATCTACTAATAAAATAGTTGCCATCCTATCCATCCTCTCTTAATGCAATCTCTACAGTCGTTCCTTTTCCCGTCTCGCTTGTGATGGTTATTTCTCCTCCATGAGCTTCTACAATCTCCTTTACAATTGATAAGCCTAATCCGTAACCTCCACTTTTTCTCGAGCGGGATTTTTCCACTCGATACAGCTTGTCAAATACGTAAGGCAGATCTTTTTCTGGAATGCCTATTCCTTGATCTTTAAGAGTTATTGTCAATGATTCAGCTGATTTTTTTACCATTAAATCAATTTTAGTCCCTTCTTTTGAATATTTCATTGCGTTATCAAGTAAATTGATAATCACTTGCTGAAATCTTTCAGGATCTAGTGAAATGTAAAGGCCTTGAGGGCAGCTTATGTCCAGCTCCATCTCTTTTTCTTTTAAAGCTAAATTAAAATGCGCGCCTATGGTGTGCAAATACGTAGCCAGTTCTACTTTTTGTTTTTGAATAAAAAATGTGTGCTGATCCAGCTGCGCCAGCTGAAACAAACCTTTGACTAACTGTGAAATTCTTTCCGCTTCTTCTTCCACAATGGCAAGATATTTATCACGTTCTTGCGGTGTATTAGAAGGCCTTCTCGCTACGTCCGCATAGCCCTTTAAATACATCAAAGGAGTTTGAAGTTCATGTGAAATGCTGCTTAAAAATTCATTTCTCTCTTTTCGTAACCGCTGCAGCTCATTCGCTAGCGACTGAATGGACATTCCTAATTGTCCAAGTTCATCTCTTGAATGAGCACCAAGCTTTACAGACAAATCTCCTTGACTCAGCTTCTCTGTTGCTTTTTTCATCTTGATTAAAGGAGCAGTTATAAATTTAGACAGAGCAAAAATAGTCACAATCGAAAATAAAATGGAAACAGCTCCCGCTACGTAAAAATGATGCTGTAGTCTCGCAATCATTTCGTGAATATCATTTGTGTTTTTGAACATATAAACTGTTCCAAACTGCTGATGGCCTTTTTTAATAGGTGATGCTGTGGCGATATAAGGTTTGCTTTTCCAGTCGCCTTGCATAATTTCACCTTTGTATGTAAGAGACTTTCCTTTCCATTTCTCTACTGCTTTTCTTGCACCTTGAATTAAAGGCCTAGACGAACTGATAATTTTTCCTGTTTTATCTGTTATGACAACATCAGTTTCTGCTTCAGATTCCATCAGTGCAACATGGTTAAGCGTAGCCGCATCATGATGCTTTTCTAGTACTTCCCGGTGACTGTTTCCTCTTAAACGCAAACTTTCTAATTCCTCTGAAATTCGTGTGTTGGCAAGGCCGCTATATAAGTAAAAAAAGAGAGCCGCTTCAATTAGTAAAATGAACATTAAAAATAAGAGTCCAAGCTTAATAGAAATTCTATTCATTTATTCACATCCTTTGCTTTCATTATAAAAGTAATAATTGAAGAAACTGTGCAGAATAAAGCATACATGATTAAATAACCATTATTCTCTGACAGTTTACCACAGGTATCTGACAGCTTAGCGTATAAAATACGTTTATCATAACGTAAATTTCGAACTCACTAAGCACGCAGCACTACATAATCCAAAAGCAAAAAAAGATGGACACATAACGAAATCCCTCCATTCCACAGCTAGAAGCACCTATATACAGGAAACCTGCGTTCACCATATCAATAAAATCAACAAAAAATCCGAACGAGTTGGATTCTCCATCAAGAATCTCGATTCATCGTTCGGATTTTCCTTCAACTAAAATACTTTTGTCCCAGCCTCTTTTTATTTAACAATGATAACAGGACATTCTGCGGATTGAGCAACTTCGTGACTTACACTTCCTAAAAATGTCTCTTTCACAAAGCCCTTTCCTCGACTTCCTATTACAATGACGTCTTGTTGATTGTCATGTGCGTATTCGATAATTTTCTTTGAAGCGGTGCCTTCTAAACCGTATGCCTCATATGGAATACCTGATTGAGTTAAATAATTGTGAGCTTCAGATAAAATATCGCGGTTTTCTTCTTCTATCAGTGCGTCTAAGTCAACGCTAAAAACAGGCTGCTGCAAGTGAATTCGTTCCTTAATATGTACAATGGTCAGCTTATTAGCATTTACGCTTTTAGCTAGTTTACTTGCATGTTGAAGAGCACGAATAGAAGGTGCCGAACCGTCAAAGGCGACTAAGATTTTGTTATACATATAAAGAACCCTCTCTCTTTTTGTTCTTTCATGATGCGTTACCATCTAGATGCTGTAGATGATAAAGCAAAAAATAATAAAGTAAGAGACTTCTTGATTTTTGCTTTATCATCCATACTATACTTTTACCGCTTTCAGAAAAAACAAAACATTTATCCGTTTTTTTCCATATAAAAAGCCTTTGCTCACTAGAAGCAAAGGCTGATTGTTTATGTTAGTAGGTTATTTAACAAACTTCTTTTAACTCTTCAGTTAAACGTAAAAAAGTTTCTTTATCTCTTTTTTCTAAAGACTGATCAATTTGCAGTAAAAGCTGTGCTTTTTTAAAGTCACGAAGAGATTTGTTTAGCACTAGTTGAGCTGCTGTCGCGTCTGATACTTTTACTTCTTCTTGTGTCATTTTGCGGGACGTATAGTTTTCCATTACAAGTCAACTCCTCATCCTTTTCGCTATTATATAAGAAATCATATAATTATTCAAATATTTTTTCTTATTTTTCATTTTAATCCAAAGGCGAGCGAATTGGATGAATTGATTTCAGTGCAAGGCTTCGCTTTCCGCGGGCGGCCGGTGAGCCTCCTCGTCGCTTACACTCCTGAGGGGGCTCAACTATTCCGCTTTTCTCGCAGGAGTCTTCGCCTTGGCCTCCAATCAACAGCTAGAAGCAACAGAATACACAAAATCCACGTTCACCATCACCATGAAAAAATCCGAACGAGTTGGATTCTTTATCAAGAATCTCGATTCATCGTTCGGATTTTCTTTCAACTAAAATACTTTTGTCCCAGCCTCTTGTTATCACAACCACTCTGCGCGTGAAGAACCTCGAGGAACGAGAACCGTTTTATATTCCCCTGGAGTTTCCGACATTTCGATTTGTTCTGTAAGCCCTTGGTACAATCCTAAAGGTGTTTGGGCGGTAAAGAGATCCGGTGCAATGTACTCATGCTTCTCTGACGAACCAGCTGTTTGATGAGCGTATGTTTTGTCATAGATGCCCATTGATAAAATCCATAAAGATACGCGGTCTAATGATACACGCACGCGGTAGCTGCCTCCTTCTTTTGCTCTTCTTTCTAGTGCCATTAAAGCACCGACTTCAAGCAGCCAAGAAACCGCATAATCATTTACCACTACAATAGGAGGCAGCTTAGGATTTTCTGGCGATCCTTCTAACGCCATGACTCCTGTTACACTTCCCGCTGTCTGATCAAATCCATTTCTTCTTGCCCAGTCTCCTTGCGTTCCGTGCAGGTTAACGGCGCAGTGGATGATTCCTGGTTTTAGCTCTGCACACTCTTCAGCTGTTAGACCGTATCTCTCTAGAAATCCGTATCGACGGTTCGCAAAAAAGATATCGGCTTCTTTTAGAAGTTCAACCATTTTTTCTTTTCCTTCTTTTTCACCGATATCCAGCGTTGAAGAGCGCATACCGACATTAGACGTAGCGTAAATCGGATCATGCTCCCAATCCGTTGGCTTCCAAATATTTAAGACGTCCGCACCGTGTAAGGCAAGAGCTCTACCAAATCCTGCTCCCGCAATAACATGACCAAGCCCTAATGCTCGAATACCATCTAGCGGCGTTTTAGGATTCTTTGAAAAAGGAATCGGCTCACTTTCTCCAATCTTTTCAATTTCAATTAAAGGAAGCTGCGATACTTCTTCATACACGGACTCATTCATAAACTCTTCAATTGTCCGCACAACAGGCATGATAACTCCTCGCTCCGCTGCAGCTTTTTCTAATTCTTCTGCATTCCATCCGCGAATTGCTTTTGCCACTGCATCAGGGTCTTCTATACAATTTAACAACTTTAGCGTTTCATGCTTAGAGCGTGGATATGGATTCAGCGGCATCACCCATTTATCATCTTTTGTTTGATAAAAGCGAAAGCCTAATGGGTTATATGGATCATTTGCTTTACTCGGGGCATACCCATTAAGCTTTTCCCATTTTTTATCGTAAAAAGGTGATAATCTTCGGATAGCTTTTCGTAAATCCATATGAATATCTTGACCTTTTCCTCCGCGTATTCTCCAAATTTTTGAGACAGCTACTGACTTAGCAACTAGTGCAATAGCTGCTGCTGAAGCGAGGCGCAGCGTACTAGGAACAATCGGATCTTCTCCGTAAAATGTAATGCTTCCTCCGCTGTCTTTTGCTGATAAGCCGACTCCTTGAAGCACATTTTCCAGCTCTTGATAGATATCAAAATCACGATTATCCGTTAAACGATTTTCATTTGCTTTCACAATAGATTTTGTTAGCTGATCTTTCGTAATGTTGCTCACGTATAGTCCCTTCTTTCCTAATATAATTACCTCATTATGTCCCTGCTTGCTGAAGTTATGCCCTCATCGAGTTAAATCAAAACACTTTAATGTAACCTTTACGTTAACGTTAATATTATCTTAAAACGAATGTATCATATATCTCTTATACGAACAAATAATTTGTTTCACAGACAAACAAAAGCGCTTTATGTTTTTGTACATAAAACGCTTTTTTCCTATTTCATATTTTCTTTTTTGAACTACTTTTCAATCGGTTTTTTTAATGCATGTAAATTTTCTTCTGCAGAAAGCATGACTTGGTTCATAATATCTTCCGCATCTTTAATTGCTTGGTTATAAAAGTGAGGACCGATATGTTCTTTAATAAACTCTAATACATTTTCCGCTGCAAATTCACTTATTTCTTCATCTCGTTCGTTATAAAAAAACGTTTGAATTTCATTCAGCATTTTATCTTTGTCTTCTTTTGAAAAATTAATAAACATAAACAAAACTCCTCTTTACATTGATATCTGTCTACCTGACATCATAGCAAGAGGAGCTGAGAAAATGCAGTCTTTTTTTCTTGTTGTTTTTGTGTACAATGCCTATGCTGATTTGAATTAGCTAGACACTTTCATCGCCGGTTTTTCTTTTATGCGGCCTGAGCGCTTTTTCATATCTTGTAAAATTTCTAAATATCTCTTTTCCGTCAACTCATATTTTACGAGTGGGACAAGTGATAACAAGCAGAGAATACCCGGAATAATCGTAAAGATTAAAGCAATCCAAATGAGCGTGCTGTGTGACTGAATTTGATTTGGCACGTACCCTACTGCTGAAAGGATGTACCCGCCTACTGCTCCACCCACTGCTGAAGCAACCTTTGTTTTGAAAATATTCGTAGAAAACACCATTCCTTCCGCTCGGTTCCCCGTTTTCCACTCGCCGTATTCTACACAGTCAGCGAGCATAGATGTTTGAGCAATGTTGCTAACTCCACCGCCGAAAGAAGCTAAAAAGCTTAAAATCATCACTGGCATAACGTGGAAACCCGTTGCAAACATTGTAAGAGTGGCTACAGCATTTAGCGCAATCCCCCCTATTGCTGCACGTTTCTTTCCAAATTTATTTGAAATAAAAGGAGACGCGATCGCCCCTACAATTTGTGCGGTAAAAAATAAGGTTAAATAAAGAGACGCGATGTTCTCTGCATTTAGATTGTATTTAAAATAGTAAATAGAAAAAGTAGTTCGAATTGTTAAAATCGTTTCAACTAAAAGCATCGAGAAAATCAGGTAGCGCAGCGGTTTATTTTGAATAAATAAGTTCCAAACTGCTTTTGGCGTCTGCTTTTCCTGTCTTTTTACGGTATAGTTTTCTTTTACTCCTGAAAATGTGATGATCATTGTAATCATTAAGATACACGCATAAATAAGACTAAGCATAAACCAGTTTCCAAAATAATGAGCTAGTGGAAGAGTTAATAAACTAGCAAATAAAGACCCTACTGCTGCAATTGTTCTAGGAAAAGCTACTACTTTATTTCGTTCTTTTACATCTTGTGTAATCGTTGCTGAAAGCGACCAATAAGGGATATCCATGATAGCAAAGCTTGTTCCCCACGCGATATAAGTGATATAAGCATAAATTAATTTTCCTGTATGAGAAAGATCAGGACTAATAAAACACGCGACTGTAGCCACGGCTGCAAAAAATCCGCCTATTAAAAGATATGGCCTAAACTTACCAAATCTCGTTTCTGTATTATCAACAATCATTCCGATAATAATGTCTGCAATTCCATCCCATATTCTAGCAATAAGAAATAAAGTTCCTACGGCTGCGGCATTTAATCCTACACTATCCGTATAAAAAATCATTAAATATGTACTTGTTAATGCATAAATAATATTGTTTCCAAAACTCCCCATTCCGTATGATAACACGGTCTTTAGAGAAACTTTTGACTGTACCCCCATGCTCATATAACCTAACTCCCTTCTCCTATAAAACGCTTTCATATCATATTATGAGTGACTAGAATCTCATTGCTTTATGAGATTCTAGTCTCCTGTTGCTACTACATGTTTTCTACAATACGACTTTCATAAGGCTGCAGAACAATATCTTTAAATACTTTTACTTCTGACGTATGGTTCATAAGAAAGTAATAACTTTTCTCTCCAAGCTTGCGAGGATATACTTCAATTCCCTCTTCACTTTCTCTATGCTCAATATGCTGCTGTTTCACAATATCAAGCGCAATTTTTTCAAACGTTTGCTCCTCAATTCCACAGCCTACATAATAAACCGTTCCGTGACCAAATTGATTTTTTGTTACAGCTGCTTGATTATAAAATGGATCATCATACTCATACAGCACTTCAGCTGTTACAGGCGTGATAATATCTCTCCACACGGACGCACTTGATTCTTCTCCTTCATACGGTCCTTTTCCTTTAATAGCTGCTTTTTGAGTAGAAGACAGTGCTTCCACTTCATGAATTTCAATTCCTGTTATTTCTTTTACATATCCCGGGAGCGTCTGTTTAAAATGAATGTTATTTTGTTTGTCTTTAATGCCGGTTCTAAAAGTAAAAATAATCACGCCGCCGTTTTCAGTAAATTCAGTAAATCTTTTACCTAGTTCTTCATCAATGATTTGCAAAGCCGGAACAACCAGTACTTTATAGCTTGAAAAATCTCTCGAAGCAGGAATAACATCAATAGGTGTATTCAACTTATAAAACGGTGTATATCCTCTAAGAAGCTCCTGCGTAAAGTCAAATCCTTCACTTTGCTGCTGAAAGCGCCATGACCATATATTTTCATAGTCATATAAAACGGCAACATCGGATTTAATATCAGACTCAAGTACATGTTCGTAATGAACGATTTCACTAAATAACGACTGAACTTCTTTGTAGCGTCTTCCATAATGATTATCGTGACCTACAACTCCATAGCAGTATTGCTCAGCTCCTCTTGTCATTCCGCGCCAACGGAAATACAGCATGTCCGTGCATCCATGAGCAAACGCTTGATAAGACCACATTTTTGCCTGATTAGGCCTCGGTAGATAACCGATGACATCATGACCTTGAGCACCCATTAATTCCTCTACAATCCAGAAGTTTTTATGTAGCAGACCTCTATTAAAATCATGTCCCAGTGCAATATGAGCAGGGGTAATCGGCTCTGTTTGACCGCCCCATACCGGATAATTGTCATAGGATACAAAGTCCATGACTTCTAGATTCTCTTCATGGTCAAACCATTTATCAAAAAAGCCTCCTGAGACGTTCGTTGTCAACAGCTGGTGATCACCTTTATATCTCTTCACAATTGCTGTTTGTTCATGAGCATATCTGTTTAACGAAAAAGAGCGAAAGCGCGCCCAATCAAGCTTTAACGAAGGACTGTGTGTCGTAATTGTTTTTACAGGCATAGGCACTTCAGTAAACTCGTTATATGTTTGTCCCCAGAAAATAGTGCCATACTTCTCATTTAACTCATTGATGTCTTTGTATTTTCTTTCTAAAAACTGCTGAAACTCTTTATGACATTGTTCGCAGTAACACATGTCACTGCCTTCATGGCCAAATTCATTGTCAACTTGCCATGCTACGATTGCTTCTTCTGAGCAGTAATGCTTTACAAGTTGTTCTGTAATCTGAGCACTATACTTCCGGTAAAGAGGCGAATTAAAACAATATTGACGTCTTCCTCCAAAGGCTCTGACCGCCCCGCTTTCATCTTTGGATAAAATAGAAGGATGCTTCTTCGCAAGCCAAGCCGGAAAAGTGGCAGTAGGCGTACCAAACATAACGTCAATATTCTGTTTTTTGAGCTTATTGATAACGCTATCAAAAAAAGAAAAATCATATTCACCTTCTTTAGGCTCCATAAGATGCCAAGCGAACTCTCCTATTCTCACCATGTTTGATCCTAGCTCTTTAATGCCTTGGATATCTTCTTCTATCATATTCTCTGGCCAATGTTCAGGGTAATAATCGACACCGATGTACATTTTTCTCTACTCCTATCTATTTCTTTATTTCATTAAATGAACGATTTGCTGCTACTTATTAAGGTCTACTCGGAAACGGTGATCAAAAGCAAAAAAATCACATTTATTTTCTTCATAAATAAATCTCTGTTCAACTTTCAAGATACATACTTCCTAATCTTTTAAAACGCTTACAAGTTTATTTTATGAACTTTATTCAAAATATTCAATGGTAAAAATTTAGAGAAAAACATCCTTTTTTTGCTCCTTATTAAAAGAAAGAATAAAACGCTTACAAAGACAAATGTTTTTATAATTCTTTTATATATCTTCCCTCACACTCCCCACATCCACATTTAGGTAATAAATTGCTTAGAAAACAATCGTCAAAAGTAATTTCTTTCATACATGTTATCTAACAATTAGTAAGAGTCATTTGACTTATTTATAAAATAGTAAAAATTACAGAGCAGGTTTTTACCATTGTTAACACACTAAACCTACGTTCATCATCACAACAAAAAAAGACCGCACAATTAATCAATAATCTCGATTAATTGTGCGGATACTTTTTGGGCTAAGATACGTTTGTTCCGCCTTTTACTTGCAGCTGATTATAAACATACCTTTTACCGGTTTGTGTTCATGCAGCTTCCATTTATACAAAGCTCTTCAAACACAGGATCCTTTACATTTTCCATTAATAATGGTGTTGCAACATGCTGGAAATTAGAATGACGAATCGTTAGGTTTGTGACGGGAGAACGTTCATAGGCTCGAATCCATAAGCCGTATTTGCCTCCGTTGCTTTGCATATTTTCTATGTTGATATTACGAACGACGGGCGTAAAATTCCCTGTGTCTCCTTCTTCATAGTACATGTCTATTTGAATCACTTCACTGCCAACGCTTTTGACCGTATTGTTGCTAAAGTTGATATCTTCAATCGTTCCGCCGCGGACTGAATTTGTTTTAATGCGCAGCGCCCGGTCTAGATTGGGACTGTCCATAACATTGTGCTGAGCAAATACGTTCCGAACGCTTCCTGATATTTCACTGCCTATCACAACGCCCCCGTGGCCATCTTTCATTTCGTTTCCTTCAATAATAATATTTTCACTTGGTACGTTGATTCTTCTTCCATCTGCATTACGCCCCGACTTAATCGCAATACAATCATCTCCATTGTCAAAATAAGAATCTTTAATAAGCACATTTTTACTCGATTCAGGGTCTACTCCATCATTATTAGGACCGTGACCTATAATTTTTACATCATCAATTAAAATGTTCTCGCTTAAGACGGGATTGATTTGCCACATTGGCGAATTTAAAATGGTTACGCCTTTTATCATGATATTTTTGCTGTGGTAAGGCTGAATAAAACTAGGTCTCAAATAGTGCCCTTTACCAAATACGCGCTCTTTAACAGGAACTTTCTCTTCTGCCATTTTAAACAGCAAATCCCGATCTTGCTGTTGATTCGGCTCGCCTTCTTTCCATCCAAATTCCTTTTTCCCTTTCCACGGCCACCAATGTTCATTATCACCCTGTCCATCTAGCGTACCTTCTCCTGTAATCGCAATATTTTTTTCATTATAAGCATAGATAAGCGGTGAATAATTATATAGCTCTACGCCTTCCCATCTTGTTAAAACAGCAGGTAAATATTTATCAGGATTTTGACTAAACTTGATTGTAGCTTTTTTCATAATGTGAAGGTTCACGTTGCTTTTTAAATAAATTGCACCCGTAACATAAGTTCCTGGTGGAACAACAACGCGCCCTCCTCCTGCTTTGTTAGCCGCTTCGATTGCTTTTTTAAAAGCAGCCGTTGAATCAGACTTTCCACCTCCTGCTGCTCCGTACCGCTTAATATTAAACGTACGGTTCGGAAATGAAGGAGGCTGAATTTGTTCTTTAACTGCTGTTATTTTTTCACTTGCTGAAAGAGCTTCTCCTTGGGCAGAAAACGGTAAAATAAGCATAAGAGTCATCACAAACAAAGAAAGCACATATTTTTTCACTAGCTTTTCCCCTTTCGTTTAACAATCTAGTAACCGACTTATTTATAAAGTAACGCCTGTTTTAAAAATGGCTATTTCTCTAAAATCATTTTTTTCATTATTTACAAGCTCTCCGCTAGAAACGCTGATCATGTACTCAATAAAGCTTTCTAACGTAGCTTCTTCTGTGTCACCTTCAATCAGTACCCCTCCATTAAAATCAATCCAGTGCGGCTTCTTGTTATAAAGAGCGGTGTTTGTAGAAATTTTTATAGTGGGCACAAACGTTCCAAACGGCGTTCCTCGTCCCGTTGTAAACAGTACAATATGACACCCTGAAGCCCCTAAAGCAGTTGAGGCAACTAAATCATTTCCAGGAGCACTTAGTAAATTTAAACCGTTAGTTTGTAAGCGATCTCCGTAATTTAACACGTCTACGACTGGAGCCGTGCCTGCTTTTTGAGTACAGCCAAGTGATTTATCTTCTAACGTTGTAATGCCGCCTGCTTTATTGCCGGGAGAAGGATTTTCATACACCGGCTGTTTATGATTGAGAAAATACGTTTTAAAGTCATTAACCAGATGAACAATTTTATCAAATGTTTGTTCATCAACAGCTCTTTCCATTAGCAGGGTTTCTGCACCAAACATTTCAGGTACTTCTGTTAAAACTGTTGTGCCTCCTTGAGCAATGAGCCAGTCAGAGAATTTACCGAGCAGCGGATTTGCTGTAATACCAGATAATCCATCTGACCCACCGCATTTAAGACCTACTTTCAGCCTGGAAATATCAACGTCTTCTCTTTTATCATCTTTAGCAACAGCATAAATTTCTTTTAACAAATTGACTCCTGCCTCAATTTCATCCTCGACGTCTTGAGATTGTAAAAACTTCACTCTGCTTTCATCAATTGTACCTAGCGCTTGTTTAAATTCTGTTAAGCTATTATTCTCACATCCAAGCCCTAATACTAATACGCCTCCAGCATTTGGATGCTGTACCATTCTCGTAAGCATGGTTCTTGTATTAAGGTGATCATCACCGAGCTGAGAACATCCGTAATTGTGTTTTAAAACGGTTACATGTTCAAAAGGCGAGATATCCCCTATTTCTTTTTGAAACTGTTTAATCATTTGTTCGGCTATACCATTTACGCACCCTACAGTTGGAATAATCCAAAGCTCATTTCTAATTCCAATGTCTCCATTTTTGCGGCGATATCCTTTAAACGTTAGCGCTTGTTTTTTTTGTTTAGGAACTGCTAACTTTTGATGAAATTCATATTCGTTAACATTATTTAAATTTGTTTTTGTGTTATGCGTATGCACCCATTCACCAGGTGAAATAGAGTGCGTCGCATGCCCGATTGGAAAACCATATTTTATAATGTTGCCGCCCGCTGAAATTGGCGTAAGAGCTATTTTATGGCCCAGTTTCACTTCTTCTTTTAGAGAAAATTCTTTTCCATCAACCATAAGGTTCTCTTGTGCTAAAAAATCTCGTAAAGCTACTGCTACATTATCTTCCTCATGAATACGAATTACTTCTTTCATATGCTTCACCTCTTACTGTTTAGTTGCGGTTACATAGAGAATTTCTTTTATTGCCTGTTTCATTCCTAGAGTTTCAATGGCTAAGACTCCATTTGTTACGGCTTCTGTTAAGCTAGGAATCGTATTTAAATTCTCTCCCCAATGCTCTTTATATCCCAGCACTTCTTTTACAATGCAAGAAATGCTTTTTTCAGTACCGTCAAACGTATTCCAAAGAGATTCATACATTTCTAGAACTGCAGGGTCATCTGATAGTTCAATTTTTTCTCCTTCTCTTTTCCCTTTATAAAAAGAAATGAGGGCACTGAGAGAAAATGTAAGCAAAGCCGGCAGCGCTCCTTGCTTTTCAACGTACTCTTTAAGAGTTGGGATGTTTCGCGTTTTAAACTTTGTCATGCTGTTCAAAGAGATGCTCAATAATGCGTGGTGGATAAACGGATTTTGAAAGCGTTCTAATGCAGATTTAGCAAATGGCAAAGACTCTTCTTCCGAAACTGGTAAACTAGGAATAATTTCTTCATACAGACACTTTCGAATAAATGTTCCGATTACATCATCTTCGACTGCTTCTCTGACCGTATTTAGTTCCGCTAAATACGCAACAGGCATCATAGCAGTATGAATCCCGTTTAAAATTCTGACTTTCTGCAGCGCATATGGTGTAATGTCGTTCACAAATTTCACATGTAAACCAGCTTCTTCCGCGGGAAACTCTTCTTTTACCCACTCAGGTCCCTCAATAACCCATAAGTAAAATGGCTCTGCGATCACAAAAAACTCATCTTCATAACTCAGTTCATTGAGCAGATTTTCATCGTTTGGATAACCTGGCACAATTCGGTCAACAAGCGTGCAGCAAAAAGCATTTGCTTCGTGTATCCATTCGGTAAACTTTTTCTCTAAATTCCATTTGTCGGCATAGCGCAATACCATTTTCTTTAACAAGTCCCCGTTTCGCTCCACTAATTCACAAGGAAGGATAATAAGTCCCTTTGTTGTATCTCCTTGAAAAGCTTTAAACCGCTTATATAGAAATGCCGTGACTTTACCAGGAAAACTCTTTTGCGGTGCATGTTCCAAGCGGTCCTCTTCTAAAAATGCGATGCCTGCCTCTGTTGTATTAGAAATAAGAAATCTTAGCTCTTCTTTCTCCGCTAATTGCATATACGCCTCATAATCTTCATATGGATTTAGACCGCGGCTAATAGATTCAATTACTTCATGTTCTTTGACTGCTTTGCCGTCTTGAATTCCTTGAAGAGAAACCGTAAACAAACCGTCTTGCTTATTCAATTTACCTGCATTTCCTGTGATTCTCGGATTGACAGCTACTATACTGCCTTTAAATGCAGTGCGTTTGTTCATTTGATGAATTTGCCAATCAGCAAACCCCCTTAGAAATACGCCTTCTCCGAACTGCAGTACTTTTTCTGGGTATATACGTGTGTTAGCTTGCATCTGACGGTTTAACTTCATGTTAGCATCTCCTTCTTTGCACACATTAACATTATTATTTTTATAGCTTTTTATATTATTTTAATTCAAAAAATGTTAACGTTAACATTTTTGGGCCGGTTATTTAGTATAACCGGCTACATGGATGAGCGTGACTTTACAGACTGGCGAACCATTAATTCGGTATTAATTAAAACTTTATTTTGCACCATATTTTTGTCATCTTTGTTCATTAATGATAAAACTGCTTCTGCTCCGGTCATGCTGATTTTCTCGATTGGTCTTTTAACGGTTGTTAGTGAAGGAGTGGTGTATTTGGCTAATTCAATATCATCAAATCCAATAATTGAGATATCACTCGGTACGTTTAGCCCAGACTCGAATGCGGCATTCATAGCACCGATTGCCATATCATCATTTGAACAAAAAACAGCAGTAGGCGGCTGCTTTAACCTTAACAGTGCTTTCATTCCTTCATATCCGCTTTGCATATCGTAATTTCCTTGAATCATATACTCTTGGCGAATGGAAACATTGTGATCAATTAACGAGTTAAGAAATCCTTCCTTACGCTGTTGAGTTGATTTAAAACCTTCTATTCCTTCTATGATTGCAATATGCCTGTGACCTAATTCAATCAAATATTCGCCGGCTTTGTAGGCTCCTTCTTTGTCATTTGACAAAATATTAATAATCGATGAATCGTCAACTTGACGGTTGAGCACAATCAACGGGATGCCTTTTTCTACTACGTTATATATAAAAGTGTTATCACGGTCGCTTTGACTCATTAAAATAATCGCATCAAAGCGTTTATTGTTGATGTACGTATAATCATCATAATCGTCAATGCCTCTTACAAATAAATTATACTGAACATCAATTACTTTACTTACCCCTCTAATACTATCTACTAAAAAACTTGGTGACGTACCGTTTGCCATGCTCGTAAAAAACAATCCAATTGTATGAGATTTTTGAAGCACTAAATTTTTCGCATGATAATCAGGAATATAGTTAAGCGTATTTGCAATCTCTAAAATTTTCTTTTTTGTTTTTTCTTTAATAAGCGGACTATTGTTTAATGCACGTGAAACCGTTGTATGTGATACGTTTGCTAGTTTTGCAATATCCTTAATTGTAACACCCATTTCATTTACCTTCCTTTAATGAATCAGTATCGATTTTTATTATAAGGATATCACAAGTTAGTAGGAATAATAAGCAAATGGTGAATGTTATGACAGTTTTGACTAAGACCTAGCATGAATATCTTGGACAATCTCCGCGTGTTTCTTATCCGTTAGCTTATACATAAAACCAATAATCACTGCAGCAATGGACAAAGCAATAGCAGGATATAGTAACAGCAAACTTTTAATTCCCACTAATGTACCTGCCTTTTGTGCCACGTTTGGGATATACCCAACTAACCCTAAACCAATACCTGATAAGAAGCCGGATAGCGACTGAGCAAGCTTTCGAGAAAAGTTGAACAATGAATACGTTGTGCCTTCTTTTCTTTCGCCTGTTTTCCATTCACCATAATCAATAATATCTGATACAAATGCCCATGTAATCCCGTTAGGAATGCTGATACCTATAAAAGCAATACTTGCTAAAATCGTAAAAATTACGACGTTAGAAGGCATAAAGAAATTTACTGTGTCCGCTGCAATACTGATTCCTAAGCCAATCATTGCAGCTTGCTTTTTTCCAAATCGGCTAACAAGCTTTGGCAGCATAATGACTCCTAGAAAGGATGAACCAATAATAATAAAGTTCATGTAAGCCATCAATTTAACATTTCCTAAATTATACTGTGCAAAGTAAATAAGCATAGCTGATTTAATATTGTAAGCTGAAATGGTAAATACCGTCATAAACACTAAAATTAAAAGAGGTTTGTTACTTACAAACGTTTTAAAAATAGACTTGACTGATAGTTTTTCTTTTGGACTCTCTTTTACGACAATGCGTTCTTTGCAATTGCGATAGCATACATAAAAAGCGATGATGCCAATGACCGACATAATTCCCATAACAACGGGATAACCGATTTTTTCATTTGGAAATAACAGAATGAGCGGTACAACAGCAATGCTGGTTACAAACAGTGCACCTAGCGATCCTGTTTGACGAAAAGCAGCAAGAGACGTGCGATCAGAAGTATTTTGAGTCATGGATGCGCCTAGCGATCCGTATGGAATATTGACAAATGAATAGCCAATTCCCCAAATCATATAAGAAGCGTACGCATAAATTAATTTACCCGCCGGTGAAAGATTTGGCGAAATAAACGTGAGTACGGTTAAAATGGCTAACACCATACTTCCGAATAGTAAATACGGCCGGAATTTTCCTTTAGCTCCGATGTTTTTTCGGTAATCAATGGACGAACCAACAATGGGATCACAAACTGCTGCAAATAACTTACTTACTAGAAAAATCCCTCCCGCAGCCGCGGCAGGGATGCCTGCCACATCTGTAAAGAACTTCAACAAATAAAGCTGCCCTAAATCAAACATGAAACCGTTACCAAAATCACCCATACCATAAGATATTTTTTCTTTTACACTAAGATTTTTCTTTTCTACTTTTATTTCAACCTTTCTTTCTGTTGCCACAACACTCATGGTAATCCCCCTTCTCCCCTTGCAATTCTTTAAACTATTTTGCGCCTTTATTTTTGCAACGTATAGGCTGGGAAGCTAAAGTAGTCTTTAGCATTTTCATAACATATTCCTTTCACAATTTGCTCAAGCAGCTGCTGGTCATTAGGTACTTCCCCTTCTTCTACCCACGTACCGATTAAGCTGCATACTAGTCTTCTGAAATATTCATGCCTTGTATACGAAAGAAAACTTCGGGAATCTGTTAACATACCGATAAACCGACTAAACAACCCAACATTTGATAACGCTTTCATTTGTTCTAACATACCTTCTCGTTGATCATTAAACCACCAAGCCGTGCCAAGCTGCAGCTTGCCAGGAATACCGTCTCCTTGAAAGCTGCCAATTATACTTGCTAATACATAATTATCTTTTGGATTTAACGAATATAAAATCGTCTTTGGCAAACTATTTTGTACGTCCATTTGATCAAGAAGCTGTACGAGAGGCTCTGCCACTTGTCCATCATACATCGAGTCATACCCTGTATCTGGACCTAACTGACGAAACATTTTGGTGTTATTGTTTCTAAGAGCATGAAGGTGAAATTGCATTGCCCAACCTAGCTCATTATACAGCTTCCCTAAAAAGATTAACGTATATGACTTGTATTTACTTTCTTCCTCAGTACTTACGCCTTCACCTTTTAAGGCTTTTAAGAAAATCTCCGAAACTTCTTCTTTCGAAGTCTTCGTATATACCATTTTATTTAGTGCGTGATCAGATAAACGCCCTCCCATGGAATGGAAAAAACGAGCTCGACTTTCAAGAGCTTTTAACAAATCATCATAGGTGTGAATGGAGCGGTTTAAACAATCTTGCAACTTTGCAATCCAGCTCTTAAACCCTTCTTGGTTGATTTCAAGCCCTTTATCCGGACGAAAACTTGGAAGTACTTGGGTCTCAAAACCTTGGACATCTCTTAGTTTCATATGATACTCTAATGAATCTGTTGGGTCATCCGTTGTACAGATAACTTTTACGTTAGAACGTGTAATAAGATCTCTTGCACCAAACTTACCGCTGCGTAATTTCTCGTTTGCTTTTTCCCAAATAAACGGTGCCGTCTGTTCATTTAATATCTCATCAATATTAAAAAAACGCTTTAACTCTAGATGCGTCCAATGATATAGCGGATTCCCAATCGTCATTGGAACTGTTTTAGCCCACGCGAGAAATTTTTCATAGTCACTCGCTGATCCTGTTATCTTTTCCTCTTCAATTCCGTTCGCTCTCATCAGTCTCCATTTATAGTGATCTCCATCTAGCCAAACGTTAGTTAACGTTTTAAACTGTTTATTCTCATAAACTTCCTGCGGGTTTAAGTGGCAATGATAATCAATAATCGGCATATCTTTTGCGTAAGTATTATACAAGTGTGCTGCTGTTTCATTTGTTAATAAAAAATGGTCATCCATAAACTTTTTCATTCTCATTCACTCCTTCACTTTTTTGTTAACGTTAACAAAATCAAATAAATTGATGAATACTCTTATTTATAGATAACTATATTAATAAGATATAATCTTCAATAACAAAAATGTTAACGTTAACATTTTATTTAATTCTATTACTTATTTCTAAATTTTACAACAATTTATCTTTATATTTTTCAATTTTTTTCTCTCTTTATTTCATATATTGATTCTTCATTTTAAAAAACCAGGATTTATGACATGTTTCCATAAGAATTAAAGCAAGTTTTTTCACATAGAGCTTATACAAGGGGAATAAGGCGAACGGCTGTCTTTAATGCTATAATAAATTTCATATGCAAAATATCACTACTAGCATTTAAACCATACATAGCCGCTTCACCTTATTTTCGTATCATTTAAAATAAAGGAATTTCAAAGAGAAAAGTGAATAGTATAAACATGCACTTTATTTACTATCTCTTTTTAATTTTCATATATTCATTGCTTTTAAAGGAGAGGATATCATGCCAGGAGCCACAAGCATGGTCGTGATCGGGATTACTGCCTTAATTGTATTTGGACCAAGTAAATTGCCGGACATAGGACGAGCATTTGGACATTCCCTGCGAGAATTTAAAAATGCAGCAGAAGGAATTATACAGGATGACGACAAAAAAACTTCAGAGGATACTACTGAAGATAAAGAGAAAAAATCCTAATTTTTATGTAAATGAAAGTTATACAGACTAAAAAGCCCACTTTTAACGTGCAGTGGGTTTCTTTTTTGATGTATGATAGTAAAAAATAGTAAAGAAAGAGGGTAACTTTTTGTTTAAATCGAAACTGCATTTTTGGACATTGGAACTATTAATGATTGCTTTACTGATCTACATTTGTAAACATATTTCGTTTGTTTTTCTGCCAATCGGTGTGTTTATCTCCACTTTGTTTTTCCCTATTCTTGTAGCTGGTTTTCTTTTCTTTTTATTCGAACCAATTGTGTCATTTCTCACAAGAAAAAAAGTGCCAAAAACACTGGCCATTTTACTATTATACGTTGTGTTTATCGGCGTAATTGCTTCTATTGTAGGCGGTGTGGGACCTACTTTATCTAAACAATTAACTGATTTGGCTAAGAATATTCCGTCTTACATTGTAGAAACGAGAGAGTACATAAATGATTTATCTAATTCAAGATGGTTTAACTGGCTCGTTGAACAAAAATATGTGTCGCTCGATCATATTGAAGAGTCACTTTTAAACTACGCGTCTACTTTACCTACGAATCTCACAAACAGTATTTCATCTGTTTTAAGCGTCGTAACAAATATTACACTTACGGTTGTAACCGTTCCTTTCATTCTTTTTTATATGCTTAAAGACAGCCATAAACTTCGTAAAAATACGCTGCGTATGGTTCCTGCTTCTTACCGAAAAGAAACGTTACGTACAATGAAAGAAACAACAAATACGCTAGCTACTTATATTCAAGGCCAAATGCTCGTTTGTTTGTTTGTCGGTATTAGTACATTCATTGGTTACCTCATCATCGGGTTGCCTTATGCATTAATACTCGCACTAATAGGAGCCCTTACTAATATTATCCCGTACGTCGGCCCTTTTATTGGCGTAGCACCCGCTTTAATCGTAGGTTTATTATACTCTCCTACAAAAGCGATATTAGTAATTATTGTCGTCGTAATCGTTCAACAGCTCGACGGGAACATTATTTCTCCGCTAGTAATTGGAAAGAAATTAAACACACATCCTTTAACAATTATTATTTTATTGCTTGTTGCGGGTAACATTGCAGGAATACTCGGAATGATCTTAGCGATTCCGGCTTATGCTGTAACAAAAACCATTGTGATAAATATTGTAAGAATGATTCAATTCAGAAATAAATCTATCAAGTTGTAAAATGCAAAGGCAATACAATAAAAGGACCTTCTCTTGAAGGTCCTTTTATTGTTCCATAGGTTCAGCACTGACACACCATCAGGTGATTTCCATCCGGATCTTTAAATGTAAACCAATGATTGTGTTGAATTCCTGTCGTTAGCTCTACTTTTTTTTGTTTCATATATTCATAAGCTTCTTTAATATCGTTTGTATTCAAATGAAAAGCTGGCGTTTTAAAAAGCGTATTTTTTGAATAAGTTTTGCTATCTAATACAATTCCTGTTCCATTCATAGGTATCACATATAAATGATCATATAAAATGTCTCCATCTGCTATCAAACCTAGTATGTCACAATACCAGTCTCGTGCTTTTTTTATGTCCTTTACAGGAATAAAAACCGTGCCTACTTCATTTAATATAGGGTTCATTTATGACCTCCGGTATGGGTTTAGTAGTTTTACAAAGTATTCTCTTTTAATCGCTGATAACCTTTTATTTTGAGATGCTTTCTATCAGTCCATTAAACTCGGTAGCAGAATTAGCAGTCTTGCGGACACGGTTATTCTCCATACATAAGCTACACGGCAAATGTAGATGCTTCATGACAAAATGTGGATTACTAAAAAAGAAAATGAGAAAATCTCCCCCTTCTCCTGCTTTGCACGTGTATAATGAAAAATAGACTATAGATAGTAGCCGCCTTTTGTTTGTAGCATCGAACTTTCGTGCCTTACAATAGATTTAAAGCCACTATTCAACTAAGAATTAAATTGACTAACTTAAGGTTAAGGAGGTTAGATGTGTATGGATTATTCATCTTTACTCATACGCGAAGTCATTGATAGAGTATCTAAATTACGCCTCTTATCTGTTTATAATGAAAGCATAAAAAGTGATTTAGAAAGCACCATCCTCCCTCTTTATCAGCAGCACTTTGAAAATAAAGATGTAAACGAAGCGTTGAGGATTTTAAAAAAAGACTTTCTCAATCGTACGAAACGCAGATGGTTAGATGCTGCTATACGCGATTATGAGCAAAAAAAGCCTAAGAAGAATAAAGAGCTGATTGGAGAATACAAAGCGCTAACAGCTTATTATAAAACGAACGGAAAAGAACTCTTTTGCAAACAGTTTGAAAACGTATCATCTCCGGAAGAAGTCATTGATAAACGAATTGGAATTCTACGTGAATGGAGTCAAGAAGATAGCTTCTTCTTAACGGATTATCCTTATATTCATCAAAAAACCAAGACTCAGCGAGAAAAAGCAATCCATACGGATATATCTATTATTATTGGGCTGACTATACTGGACCCAAGCTTCCAAAACGGAAATCATAGTATTATTGAAAGCCCTTTTTCAACTGTAGAGAACCCTTTTTTCTCTAACTCAAGAGCAAAGCTTCTCGTCGAGCAACCCCTATTAGAGAAAGAAGGAAAAGAATATTTCTTAAGTACTTATAACTCTGAAGACGGGACAGATTACGAATTGTTAATAGAAAAAGAATACGCTGAAGAAAATGGAAACAAGATTAGTGATTTAGATCGGTTTGATTATAAAGTGTTTTTAGAAATCATGAGCCAGCGCGACGAGTTGTTCGCTACACAGAAAATCATTAACGTAAAAATTGGTGACCTTGTGAAAGCACTTTATAAAACAGACAGTAAGCGCAACTATCAAATGATAGAAGAAAGAATTACAAAAATGAAGCACTACAGCATGACAAAAGTACAGCATAATAAGAAAATTGCCTACGGTATTTTTGACTTTGTGGATATTACTACGATGCCGAACGGAACGCGAATTGCTGAAATTCACGTCAACGAAGTGATATATAGAGACTATATTCAACGCCAAACGGTGCGTATTTATAAAAATAAAGTAGAAAAATTAAGTTTAGACGCCGCTTATCATTTGCTATTCGTTATGCAAAAAGAGCGTCTCATTTGCTATGAAACAAAATCTTCATACAATGTCACAAGAGATTATTTATATTTTTCGACAAGAGTCCGCTTTCGAAAAAGACGAAAAAAAGAAAACCTTGTCGAAATTGAAACAGCCTTAGATGAGCTAGTCGAACAAAAACTAGCTGTTCAATCTTATAAAAGAGTAGGCCAAGTGTTTCAGATTACCTTTATTCCTGTGGGAGAAAGTGAAGTAAAAGACTTATTAGCCGGTGATTACGAATATGCTCCCCTTTCTATTTATCAAAACGTAACAAGTTCTATAGGCTAAAAAAGAATGCCCTTATAATTTTTATAAGGGCATTCTTTTTATCTATCTACTATTAGTTAATGCACTTTTTGCTCCACATTTCCGTGCAAAAGTGTTTTTTTGCTCCAATTCTCCATGTAAACATATTATTTCCCCTGCTAATATGGCAGTTAAACTTCACCTTCCTCGTCATTTTGTGAACTTTTTGTGTCTGGAAAAAGCATTATAATTATTTTTTGCTCCAGATTTCCGTGCAAATGTGTTGTTTTTCTTTCTATACGGCATTTACTATAAGTTTGGCTCCAATCTTCCGTGCAAATATGCCACTTTTACATAAATTTTCTTGTGACAGCGACTTTTCCTCTTCATTTTCTCCAATTTTTGCTCCACATCTCCGTGCAAAAGTGTTTTTTGCTCCAGATTTCCGTGCAAACATGCCATTTCCTCAAAAAAACACTATTTTCGCTGCAAATGTTTGTTTATCCCCTCTGAAAATGTGAACTTTTTGTGTCTCAAAAAGGGCATTTTTCTTTTTTTTGTCCCTATTTTCCGTGCAAATGTGTCACTTTCTTACCTGAATCTTTACTTTTATTATTTTTGCTCCTATTCTCCGTGCAAATATGTCATTTTTACATCAAATTTTTTTTGAATTTGTCGCATTTTGTGCATTTTATCCGTCATAATACGACATTTAGCTTAAGAATGCCGTTTTATCAACGTTTATGAAATATAACGCTATTTTTGCTCCACATCTCCGTGCAAATATGTCACCCTGTAAATAGATGTTTCATCCCTTGGTATCACTAGTCTTCTAAAAAAATGCACCATTTTCCCGTGCAAATATGTCATTTTACAGCCTATATGACTGTGTCTATACTGTAAAAGACGACATATATAGTTTTGGGAAGGAGGTAACTACATGAGTGTACAAAAGCTGTCACTAAAACGGCACACCCTTATAGCAAACAAGCTGCTGATTGTCATGAGCGGCTTAAATAGAAACACTAAACGAGACAATAGCTATTACTATGAAAAACATTCATTTGGTCTTGCGAAAAACTTTGTAGATATAAAGTGGACAGGTTCTCTGATGAAGCAAATTTTAGCTTACGTAGCCAAATGTAACAGCCAAGGTCATATTTCAATTATTTCTGAGCAAGAACTGGCTAATACAATCCAATGTTCCGTTCGGACCGTTCAAAATAACAATAAGCTTTTAGAAGACTATGACATCATTCGCTGGGATCGTTTATGGGGAGACTATATTCAAGTTTCTTTAAACAACTATTTAGAGGATTTTTTAGACTTACATATAAAAGAAGCTGCTGATGTTCAAAACATATCATATAATCCTGAAATGCTTGATGAAGATCACAATACATATACTTCAAAAGGTGGTTATACTTCTGTTTCGATGGAAGTGATTTATCAATTGCTGGCTATTAAAAATATCAACATGCTGCGTCTGGCTTTACGTGCGTTGTATGTATACGAATCTGATGTAAACGTAAAGAAAGATTCAGAAGCACTTTTATCTTACACTGAGGTAAAACACATTCTTCCAAAATACATTGGCTATAAAGCTGCTATTAAAGAAATGGCTAGCAAATTGAGTACAATTTTCCGTATCGATATACTAGAAAAAGATGATTGTGTCAAAACATTATTAGAAGAAAAGCAGCCAAGAAAATCAATTATTGAAAAGATCAAGGATGGTTTTATTTTAAGCTTTAATTTAACTGGTGCTCATGATAGTAAAAAACAAAAAGAAATCGAAAAAATCCGTGGAGAGCATGCATTTGCTCAGTTTAAGAATTTCTTTAAATCTTTTGGTCATTATTCAATTAAAAAGGAAGATATTCATTCCATTGTACATGAGTTTGGTTTAGATATAATCGAAAAATCATTAACGTCCGTTCAGCGTTACCTACAACAAACTTACATAGAAGAAAGTATGGATGCATTTCGCCCTCTTGTGCATGAAATGGAGTCAAACTTCTTTACGTATATCCGCAAAATTGCCAACGGGTATTATCAGGCAAAAATTAACGCTCTATAATACTCTTTTTTGTTATGCCTTTTTTTACTCATTTCTACTCTATTTTCCTTCCATTCTTTCTTTCTCTTTAACTTACTAAAACATAAATATCTCTCAGCTATAATAAATCCCTTTAAATGATAATGATTTTCGTTTTCATGAAAAAAATCAACTAAATGAACAAAAAATACAATACATAAACGTTATTTTCCAATCGACTGCGTAGAAAATATAGCTGTTATAAAAAAATCCTATATTTTTTCGTGAAAATTCTTGTAGTAATCTGCAGTTTTTTTTGATTGCTTTATTCCCTTTAACCTCAGTCAGCAGAAGGCTTTTACCCATATAAGTTTTAGCAATGTTTATAATTTCTTTAAGTTCTTTTTAATGTCTTATAAATGTCTAGTAATTTCTATAAAATAATGAGCAGCAAATAAATAGCGTTTTTTATACACATAAATACTAAGCTACAATGAGTACCAGTTTGGTAGACATAATATATAACAGACTAAAAAAGCACTTCTATAAAATAGAAATGCCCTTTCTTACTTTATGCACATGTATACTTTCATAAAAAAAACACACAAAACAAATTCTTTACATCTGCTTTGTGTGTTTCTTTTACTTATTAGGATTATATTGTTTAAGAACTTTATCACGCACATATTTAAGATGATGATACATTTTCTTGAATGCATCATCGGGGTCATGATTAGCTAACGCATTATAAATAGCAGTATGATGTTCTACAGTAAGTTCTGGTTCTCTAAAGGTAATTTCCCTATCTGTTTTTTCGTGAGTGAAGAGCAAGGAATTAATCATACCTTCTACCACTGGATTATCAGCGCTAACAGCAATAATTCGATGGAACTCCTTATCCGCTGCACCGTAATTGTTATCTGCACTCTTTTTTATGTCTTCGATCGTTTCTTTTAACTGTCTTAATTGATCATCGTTTATTTTTTCCGCGGCCATGGTTACTAGACCCAGTTCTAGTGCCATGCGCGCTTCCACTACTGCAGGTAAATTATCCATTGATAACGCTAACATAACAGAAAAAGGATGTGCTCCTATTTTGTTATTAAAATACGTACCTCCACGGGTTTTTCTTGTAATTACACCAAGTACTTCTAATGCACTCAAGGCTTCTCTCAATACAGGGCGACTTACATTCAATACGTCTAATAACTCCATTTCAGTTGGCAGCTTATCTCCTGGCTTTAATTGCCCGCTGACCAATAACTGAATAATACGGTCGACTACTTGTTTTGCCAGCGTATTACGATTAACGGATTCAAATGACACTTTTTTAGTCGAACCACTCATCTTCATCCACCCTTTTCTGAATATTGTTTATTTGTAAGACTAATTATATCATATAGAATTTCTTTATGTATCACCAACACTACTTCTTAACTATTCTTATTTCTTATCTACATAAGATTATGTATTAAACTGCTCGTTATTATAAAAACAGAAGCTCGAACAAAGACGTAGAATTGTTCGAGCTAAAAGCACCCTGTAATTATTTTTTTAAAAAATTTTTAACGTACCAGACAAGGACGTTTATTATCAAAGCTCCAATTTTTAATTAAATACTGCATAGCTTTTGAATCATCACGTGCTCCTAATTGCATTTTCTTATATAGCTGATGTGCTTGCTCGATTCGTTCTAAATCCAACTCTATGCCAAGTCCTGGCTTTTTAGGTACTGCTACTCTTCCTCCCTCAATTTTAAAAGGATCTTTTGTCAATCGCTGACCATCTTGCCAAATCCAATGCGTATCAATAGCCGTTATTTTTCCAGGAGCGGCAGCAGCCACATGAGTGAACATGGCCAGTGAAATGTCAAAATGATTATTTGAATGTGATCCCCATGTAAGACCCCAATCATGACACATTTGAGCCACACGAACCGACCCTTGCATCGTCCAAAAATGGGGATCTGCTAGAGGAATATCTACAGCGTTTAACTGAATAGCGTGCCCCATTTGACGCCAGTCTGTAGCAATCATATTCGTAGCAGTGGGCAGTCCAGTTGCTCTGCGAAATTCCGCCATTGTTTCTCTTGCTGAATATCCATTTTCGCTCCCGCAAGGGTCTTCTGCATAGGCCAATACATGATGTTTATTTTTACATAGTTGAATAGCTTCTTCCAAAGACCAAGCTCCGTTGGGGTCTAAGGTAATTCGAGCTTCAGGGAATTTTTCAGCTAATGCTGCTACCGCTTCTACTTCTTGCTCACCTTGAAGAACACCGCCTTTTAGTTTAAAATCATTAAATCCATACTGCTGATGAGCTGCCTGTGCAAGTTTTACGATTGCTTCAGGAGTCAGAGCTTCTTCATGACGAAGTCGAAACCACTCCACTTTTTCATTTTCACCACTTAGATAGTCCAAGTCAGTTTTGTTGCGATCTCCAATATAGAATAAATAACCTAGCATTTCCACATGTTCCCTTTGCTGGCCTTCCCCTAACAATGCTGCAACTGGTACATTAAGAAATTTTCCTACTAAATCTAATAAAGCTGCTTCCAGTGCAGTAACAGCATGAATGGTCGTCCGTAAATCGAATGTTTGAAGCCCTCTCCCTGCCATATCTCGATCTCCAAATTTTTTACGTACTATATTTAAGATGTTATTATAATTTCCGATTGATTGACCTACTATAAATGTCTTCGCATCTTCAAGCGTTTGACGAATGTTTTCACCTCCAGGTACCTCTCCTACCCCTGTGCTTCCAGTACTGTCTTTTAAAATAACAATATTTCGAGTGAAAAAGGGACTATGGGCTCCGCTGAGATTAAGCAGCATACTATCATACCCAGCCACTGGTATAACCTGCATATCTATAATTTGAGGCGTAGACGATTTTTTTTCGCTTTGGATTTCACTATTTGTAAGAACATAATTATTCATGCTTTTCACTCCTGATCTAAGTTTTTTTGAATCCGCTTACATATCGAGCGTGCTTTCATCCTTTGAGGAGATATTCTTTAGTTCTACTCGTTTAATTTCTCCTACTAAAAGAAGATAACAGAGAATAGCTATAAGAGCGTTAGCGCCCACAAAAACCAATGCTCCATTAAAAGAGCCTGTTGCATTGACAATATATCCAATAATAATAGGCGTTGTAATAGACGCAATGTTTCCAAATGTGTTAAAAAGTCCGCCGCTTAAACCGGCTATTTCTTTAGGGGAAGTGTCAGCAACAACAGCCCACCCTAATGCTCCAAAGCCTTTTCCAAAAAAAGCAAGTGACATAATTACTACGACAATCCATTCAGCATCTACATAATTGCAAGCAACCATGCTACAAGAAAGCAACATACCAATAACGATAGGTGTTTTACGTGCAAAAGTTAATGAACGACCTCTTTTTAAAAAGAAATCAGATACAATTCCCCCTAACACTCCTCCTAAAAATCCGCATACGGCAGGTAGAGAAGCAATAAATCCAGCTTCCAAAATTGACATTCCGCGTGCTTGAACTAAATAAACAGGAAACCATGTTAAAAAGAAATAAGTGAGAGTCGTAATACAATATTGTCCAATGTAAACACCTAACAACATTCTGCTTTTAAGAAGTTGTTTAATTTGATTCCATCCCGGGCCGGTATTTTTCTTTGTTTCTACTTTTTTATCATCCATATCAATGAGCCCGCCGCCCTGCTGGATATAATTTATCTCTTCTTTTGTAATGCGAGGATGTTTGCTTGGACTGTAGATCACTTTCATCCAAACAGCAGCTAAGATTACCCCTAAGACACCCATAATAATAAATACAAAATGCCAGCCGAACCTGTGAGTGAGCCATGCCATAATAGGCGAAAATAATACTAGTGCAAAATACTGAGCCGAATTAAAAATCGCAGAGGCTGTCCCACGTTCAGATTTTGGAAACCAGGCCGCTACAATACGGCTATTTCCTGGAAAAGAAGGGGCTTCAGCTAACCCAACCATAAAACGAAGCGTAAATAAGATAATTATAGCAGCACCGCCACTAAAAAAGCCGATAAATCCTTGAAAAAAGGTAAAAATAGACCAAAAAAATACACTGCATGCAATGATTGTCTTTGATCCGAATTTGTCTAAGAACCAACCTCCAGGAAGCTGACCAATTACATAGGCCCATCCAAATGCTGAAAAAACATACCCCATTGAAACTGAATTTAAGCCTAATTCTTTTTGAACAGAGTCTCCTACAATGGACAGCGTCGCTCTATCTGCATAATTAATCGTTGTCAAAACAAAAAGCATAAATACGACAAACCAGCGTACATGGCTTTTCTTGCTGCTTCCCGCTTCCAATTTTGGTTTAGCTTGCATAATCACTTATTCCATCCCCCTCTTATTGTTTTGTTCTTTTCCTATGTTTATCTCTCTTAAAAAGGAGGAGTTTTCCTCCTTTCTAAGAGAATAAAAGGTTCATAATACAATAAAGGTATTTAACTTTTTATAAAAATAGTTTTAATAGCTGTGAAAAATTCTTTAGCAGCTTCCCCTTGTTCTCTAGAGTGAGAACTTGATTGTTTCATGCCTCCAAAAGGTGCCTGAAGTTCAACGCCTGCACTTTCCGAGTTAATTCGAATAAGCCCAGCATCCATTTCATTAATAAAAGAAAGCATATGAGAAATATTTGTAGTGAAAATAGAAGCACTTAGCCCATATTGAACATCGTTAGCTAGTGCTAATGCTTCCTCGATGGATTCTACTTTCATCAATGCTATTACGGGCCCAAAAATTTCTTCTTGTGATATCGTCATATGCGATTCTACGTTTTCAAAAATAGTAGGTTCTACGTAAAATCCATTTTCATATTCCCCGTCAGTCAACTGACGTCCTCCGTATAAAAGAGTTGCACCTTCACTTTTTCCTTTTTCAATATATGACAATACGGTCTGTAACTGATTTTCGCTTGCACATGGTCCCATCCACGTGTCTTCTTTTAACCCTTCTCCAACGGTAATTTCCTTCGTTTTTGCTAATAGTTTTTGTTTGAATTTTTCATATACCTCATGCTGAACAATTACCCGACTAGTCGCAGTACATTTTTGACCTGTGGAACGGAATGCACCGCTGATCGTACCTTCTACTGCTAAATCTAAATCTGCATCCGCCGCTACAATTACCGGGTTCTTCCCCCCCATTTCTAACTGATATTTAGCTCCTCGAACGAAAGCCTGTTGACCAATTTGTTTACCTACTCGATCAGATCCTGTAAATGTAATAGCATTAATTTCTGGATGTTCAGCAATAGCTTGACCAATGATTGATCCAGAGCCCGTAATCATATTTATTACACCCGCTGGAATTTCTGCTTCTTCAAAACATTCGATAATCTTAGCGCACGTAATAGCTGTTTCAGTAGCTGGCTTAATTATGATAGTGTTTCCGTAAACAAGTGCCGGAGCTATTTTCCATATAGGAATAGCAATAGGAAAGTTCCATGGAGTGATAACTCCAACAACGCCTAACGGTACTCGAGATGTAAACATCAATGCTTCAGCATCGGTAGAAGGAATTACATCTCCCATTTTTCTCATACCTTCTCCCGCATAGTATCGAAGAATAGCTATTCCTCGAGCTGTTTCTCCTTTTGTTTCAGCCAAGGTTTTTCCCATTTCACGTGTAGCACATTCTGCAATTTCATCTAGTCTATTTTCCATAATATCCGCAGCTTTGTGAAGGTACTGTCCGCGAGCTGCGCCTGACAAGCGCTTCCATTTTTCTTGAGCTTGTTTAGCTGCTTTTACCGCTAGATTTAAATCTTCAAGAGTTGATTTTTGTACATATCCTACAGCCTCTTTCTTATTGGCTGGGTTTAGACTTTCCATCATCTCTTGAGACGATGATGGCACGCCTTTTCCATTAATAAAATTTAAGTATTGTTTGTTTTGAACACTAATTGTCATATGAACTCTCCTTTTTATAAAGCGTTTACATTTTATTAATTAAGATAAAACTTGTTTAGAGGATTTAGGATATTGATCAAATGCTTGTGTTAAAATCTTTTCGAGCTGTACGTAATGTTCTCTATCTACTGAAACAATAGGAGGCCTTACTGTATCTGTAACGGGTAAGCCTATAATTTCCATGCCTGCTTTAATCAATGAAACGGCATATCCTTTTTTTTGCTTGCGAATATCGTTAATTGGAAGAATTATATTTTGGTAGAGTTCACTGAGTAACTCTTGATCATGACTTAATAAAGCATTGTAAAACATTCTTGATATGTGCGGGATATAGTTAGATATTGCTGACGAATAAGAATCAAATCCAATTGGAGCGTATGCTGGCATCGTTACTTCAGCCATTGGCATTCCGTTTAGCCAGCCTAGTCGTTTTCCTAAAGACTGAGTTAATTCTATATTTAATTCCATATTTCCATATCCGTCTTTTAATCCTACTAGTTGGTTTAATTCTGTAAGCTTTTCTAAAGTTGGCAACTTTAAAATAGCATTATCTCTTTGATAAACAATTGCGTTTAAATTTGTATGCTCAATGATTGCTTTTAGATAGTTGTAAAGGCCCTCTTGTTCACCTTCAATTAAGTATGGAGGTAAAATTAAATATCCATCTGCCTGTTTTTCCTCTGAAATACGAGCCCATTCTAAAGCTGTAGAAAGATTACTGCCCACACCTGTATAAACGGGAACTTTTCCGTTGACGACAGATATAGCTACTTCTAACATTGCTGTATATTCTTTTGTACTTAAGGATTGAAATTCCCCTGAACCGCAAGCGATGAAGATAGCCTCTAACCCTTCGTCTAATAAAAATTGAATATTCGCCTCTAAAGCTTTTTCATCCAATTTTCCTTGGTTATTAAGGGGAGCAACGGGGAAACCTAAAATTCCTGTAGGTGCTTTTCTATTCATATTCACATGCATATCCTCCTATAAATTTTCAGATAATTTTTACATTTTTATTGTAAGACAAATTAAATTGTTTGTCAATAAAATAAATAAGCTTAAATTATTAAATAAAGAATTTTAAAATAGAAACAAAAAACACCTCTAAGAAGGAGATGTTTTTTGTTTCTATTTATACGCCTTTTTTATTTCAATTTCATAGTTTCTCAACTTACGGTAAAGTGTACTTCGATCAATTCCTAACAATTTAGCTGCTTGAGATATATTAGAATGAGTTTCTGTTAAAGTAAGTAAAATTTGCTCTTTTTCAGATTGAAGATGATTGGTGGTTTCTGCTTCTTCACTGATGTAATTTGTTTCAAAAGCATTTTCGTTCAGCTGCTCTTTCATATCTTGATCCGAAACTACATTATTTTTACTGATCACTACTAACCTTTCAATAAAATGCATCAGTTCTCTTACATTTCCTTTCCATTCATAGGTAGTTAATTGTGAATAAGCTTTTTCTGTAATCTCTATATTTTTCTTTTGATAGAGATTCGTATAATAGACTAAAAAATGCTGAGCCAGGTAACGAATATCACTTTTTCTTTTACGGAGCGGTGGAATATTTATAGTTAAGACCTTAAGCCTGTAAAGTAAATCCTCTCGAAATTTGCCTTTTTCTACGACTTTTAATAAATTTTTGTTCGTTGCTGCAATAACTCTTACATCTACAGGAATATATTTATTATCACCTAAGCGCATAACCTGTTTTTCTTGTAAAACTCTAAGTAAGCGGGATTGTCCATATGTATCCATCTCCGAGATTTCATCCAGAAAAATCGTTCCTCGGTGCGCCATTTCAAACAAACCTTGCTTTCCTTTCCTTGTTGCTCCAGTAAAGGCTCCTTCTACATATCCAAATAACTCACTTTCCAATAAATTAGGCGGAATGGCTGCACAATTAACAGCAACAAAAGGACCGTTTTTTCGCAAACTTTCTGCATGAATACTCTGAGCAAATAATTCTTTCCCGGTGCCGGACTCACCAAAAATCAAAACGGTTGCATCTACAGAAGACACTGTCTGCCCAATCCGTTTTGCTTCACAAATTTCCTTAGAATGCCCTAAAATATCAGAAAATGTGTAGCGTGTTTCAAACTTTCTTGACAGTACTTCCCCTCTAATTTTAGCTTCCATTTCTTGAATATTTGTAATATCCTGAAAAGTTATCATTGCTCCGATAATGTCTTTCTCCACTTTAATTGGAGCAATGTTAAATATTAAACTTTTGTTTTTGATTTTTTTGATTATACCTAAATGCTCTTCTCCTCCAAAATAATTTTTAATAGGTAAAAAGGGCATAACAGCATCGATCTGCTTCCCTAGCACTTCTTGCCTTTTTAATTCTAGCAAGTGCTCAGCAGCATGATTAAATACTTCTACTTTTTTATTTCGATTAATACTAATAATTCCTTGTATAGAATAATCAATAAGGGCTTTAACTGTTTGGGAACGCTCTTTTTCAATTTTTCTTCCTAAAGAAATTTTTTTAGCTTCTAAAAGCGCTGTTCGAACAGCAGAATTTCCAGATTCAATAGAAATTGCCTTAAAGCCTTTTCTAAGTGATAAAGTAGTTGTTTTCATTCCCCCAATAACAATATCTGTTTCTGCTGAGGAAAGTTGCTCAATACAAGTTGGAATATCTTCAACTGAATTAAGAGGATAAATAGAAAGGTTGATACCCAAAATATCTGCTAAAATTTCCACATCATTTTTCATATTTTGAAACGCGAGCATGGCCACTTTAGGATTTTTTAAGTTTGTTACCTGCTTGCTTTTATAAAAAACTTGAGCTAAATCTTGTCCTGTAATTGGAATTTCAACTAGAGGAATTCTGCTTACAGAATCAGTAATTAACCTTGCAGTCCCTCCTCTGCAAACGATAACATCACAAGTGGATTCTAATTTATTGGCGAGTTTTACGGCGCGACTTAACCTTGCAAGGTAGATTTCAACCTCTCCTTGCAATCCTAGCTCTTGAATTACTTTTTTTCCTTGTAAAAATAGTTGTTTATCTGGAGCAATAAAAGCAATTTTTGCCATATCGTTTTCCTCCCTACTAGTTAGAATATTCTATTTATTATAACCTATTGACACAACAATTGTTGCTTTACGTACAACAGTTGTTGTATATTCCATCACTTCTATTTGATATAAAAGCTTTTTTTACGCGCTAAAATTATTGGCATGTTTATTGCAATAAATAAAGATGAACATGTTTAGAAAGAAACTAAAAACCATTAAGGAGAGATGAATCATGTCTTTGCAAATCAACCAAACAGAAAAACCCCTTTATATCAAAGTAAATGAGAACGATAATGTTGCTACGATTGTAAATTCAAAAGGATTATCGAAAGGAACTGTGTTTCCATCTGGGTTAGAGCTAAAAGAATATATCCCTCAAGGACATAAAGTTTCATTAAAAAATTTTGAGAAAGGTGACAAAATTATTCGCTATGGAGAAGTTATCGGAGCTGCTTCCTCACCGATTTCTCAAGGAACTTGGGTAAAAGAATCATGTGTTACCCTACCTGATCCCCCTATTTTAGAAAAGCTGCCTTTGGCAACTAAAGTTTCCGCCCCTTTATCTCCTTTAGAAGGATACACATTTGAAGGCTATAAAAATACAAATGGAAGTGTTGGAACAAAAAATATACTTGGGATTACGACAAGTGTTCAATGTGTAGTAGGAGTACTTGATTATGCGGTTAAAAAAATCAAAACAGAACTTCTTCCTTCTTATCCCAATGTAGATGATGTAGTAGCTTTAACTCATAATTATGGCTGCGGAGTTGCCATTAATGCACCGGACGCCATCATTCCGATTCGTACATTACAGAATCTTTCTATTCATCCAAATTTCGGCGGTGAAGTTCTAGTAGTTGGCTTAGGGTGTGAAAAGCTGCTTCCTGAACGTTTGAGTCCACAAGAGATTTCAGGAAATATAACACGTTTGCAGGACCAGGCGGGTTTTAAGCAAATGATTGCTACGATTATAGAGATGGCAGAAGAAAAATTAATTAAACTAAATAGCCGGACGCGTGTAACCTGCCCTGTGTCTGATTTAACGGTAGGTTTACAATGTGGAGGAAGCGATGCCTTTTCCGGTGTTACTGCCAATCCAGCAGTTGGATACGCGGCAGATTTACTAGTAAGAGCAGGCGCTACTGTTTTATTTTCTGAAGTTACTGAAGTTCGAGATGCTATTCATTTGTTAACGCCACGAACAATTAATAAAGAAGTTGGTCAATCTCTGATTAAAGAAATGAAGTGGTATGATCAATATTTAAAAAGAGGCGAAGCAGATAGAAGTGCAAATCCTTCACCTGGAAATAAAAAAGGCGGACTTGTCAACGTAGTAGAAAAAGCACTTGGCTCCATAGCTAAAGCGGGAACAACTCCAATTGTCGAAGTCTTATCGCCTGGAGAAAAACCAACTAAAAAAGGCTTAATCTATGCAGCAACTCCAGCGAGTGATTTTGTATGTGGAACATTACAGTTAGCTTCTGGAATGAACATGCATATTTTCACAACAGGGAGGGGAACTCCATATGGCCTGGCAATGGCACCTGTTCTTAAAGTATCTACTAGAAGTTCATTAACTGAGCAATGGCATGATTTAATAGATTTAGATGCGGGAAGAATAGCACAAGGGGAAGCAACCATTGAAGAGGTTGGTTGGGAGCTCTTTCACTTAATTATAGAAATTGCAAGCGGTCATAAGAAAACATGGAGTGATTATTGGGGGTTGCATAATCATTTATGTCTGTTTAACCCTGCTCCTTTAACTTAACAAGATAACGAGAACCTGTTTCTAAACTGGTTCTCGTTGTTTTATGACGCGTTGAGTAACTAATTGGAGTTTAAATGACCTCTGTCTACCGCTTCCGGCGGTGTTTCCATCCAACCATTTTCCATCATAATATCCGCTGCATCTTTTACAAACCTCGAGATATTTGTCATTGATTTTCCATATAACAGCGCCAAATCATGTCTTCCATTGACGGCTACTGAATTTCCAAAAGCCCTCATTTTCATTGAGAACATATCCATTTTGTGAAACAGCATCAATTTATCCGAAAATGGTGAAAAAGTCGAAGTAGTAATTAAATGATCAAGAAAGGATGGCGCTGGTAAATTATCTAGATGAAGCTTTTCAATATAGCGTTCTACCGCTTTATTTGTCAGATCTTCGCCTTTTACAAATAATGCACGGATTTTTTCACTTTTGACAACTTGACTAAATGCCAAAATTAAGGCTTTGCTTGTCACATTATTCTCGATGTTATCATACAGATGAGCAATTTCTAATGCGTGCAAAGGTCGAACATCTCCTATAAACCCGCTTAAATAATGAGTATTAGCGATGTTCACTTTTTCTGGTGCGGGAATAATTGGCGGCTTAATAATAAATCCTTTATCCATTAAGATTGCTTTTATTTGCTCCATCAGTTCCATTGTTGCTTTCATACAATACGTTAAAAATGTCTTTACATCTTCTCTATACATTAGGGGCAGTGCGATACTGTAAATGCTTAATCCTGCTTTAGCAGCATATTTTAAATAATGCACGTAAAATTCATCTTCAAACAGCTTTGGAGCGCCTAAGTTCACGTCTTCTTGCGTAAATCCATGCGGAATCGGCACATTCTCTTTTGTGAAAATTTCTTTTACGTTAGTTTGAAATTCTTCCGTTAAATCTTTTGCATGCTGTAATAGTTTTTTTATATCCGGATCTTCAACGTGTTCAAGAAAATAGCTTAAAATATACGAAGACATGCTGTTGCCCATATAGGTTGCCCAAAGTTTGCCCATTTCGGGGGCTGTTAATTTCTCTTTCACGCTTGTTTTTTTTGAACCTATTTTAATTGGTTTGATTGTTTCCATCTATAATCTCCTAATTCGATTTGTTCTTAGGTTGGTCTTTTCTATCTTATCTATTCCTCAACTTTTGCCCGTTGTTTAATGAGTTAATATTCTCAGGTGAGATGTGCGGGTTTTAAGCATTTTAATCTAAAGTCGGACCTATTCGCTGTTTGTTTCCGTGCTTAACCTGTACGTTGACCTTCACATTTATTGAGTCTTTTGTTAAAGGAATGGCCCCGTTGCTTTGAACAGCTTTCCATTTACGCAGTTCTTTTTTGTAAAGAACATGAGAAAGCCTGTAAACATCGCTGTTTATACTTAAGCCTTGCGCGTACGTTTCAATAATTTGTTTCTTAATTTTCTGTTCAGCTTCTTTTTTTATAGTCGATAGTTTTTCGTGCTGCGGCATAACTAAAATCGTTGCTTTTGCACGAACTTTTATATTAAATGTTAAATTACTACCTTTTATAACAGGTTCAATTTTTACTTTTTTCTTATCTACCACAAGATCAATATCGGAATGATCAGGCAGCCTTACCCGTAAACCAGCTCGTACGAATTCATCCGTTATCCATCTAAGCCCTTTGATTTTATTCTCAGAAAAAACGCCTTTTAATTCAGATGATGTAATAGCCACTGCTCCGTTTACTTGAATAGCTGTTTCTCTTTTTTGATCCGTTGTTAAATGTTCCTTAGTCTGAACTAGAGGAATGTTTACTTCGTGACTTGGTTCATTAAGGTGGATAATGAGCTCTCTTAAATCAACGGGTGGAATAAACGAGTTTTGTTTAAAAATCACTTTAGGATCGCTCAAGCGAGAAAGAGCGTTAGATACTTCGAACATAGGCGTAGCTAACAACGTTTTTTTCAAAGGACTTTTCGTAGCATACATCCAGATGTTGTATCTCGTTTCCCGATAACGATCTAAAAAATCCACCGCAGATTTGACAGCGCCATGCTTTAACGCATCGTCCGTTAGAACAAGGAAAGCTAAGTGCCCAAAAAAGATTCTGCGCTGAGAAATTTGATAATATCTAAAAATGGCTTCATCAATAGTTTTACCTGTTGCATAGCCAACTTCTACTTTGATTTGGCCAGCGCCAGCACCGCTTGCCTCTGATTTTGCTAATAAACTTAAATTAATTGTCTGCAGGTAGAGAACGTAACGATTATTTTTAAAATCTACCCCCATTCCTTGTGCATATACCATTTGTTCCGGTTCATTCGTATCCCAGCACCCCGAAAGAAACAATAAAAAAGAGCTCGTAACAAGTATAAGTAAATTCCTTATGTTCCTTTTCACTAACTTTCTCCTTCTTCGCGAGTGGAATCGCTTGGGTTAAGCATACTGGCTCTTGTTGCTTTTTTACTTTCGGGAAGGCGGAAGAGAGATTTTAAAATATTTTTCGCGTCTAACCGGGTTGCTAATTCGAAATAGGGCACACCAAACGTTCGAATGTTTGTAATATAGATCATGACTAAAAAGATGGAAATGAAAAATCCAAAAAAACCCAAGATGCTGACACAGATAATACAAAAAAAGCGGATTAGTGAAATTGTTCCTATAAGAGACTGATTCGCTAGCGTAAACGTAGCAATCGTAGAGCCTGCAATGACAACAAGCATGGCAGGACTTGTTAAACCGGCTCTAATGGCTGCATCACCGATAATAAGCCCTCCGATTACACTGAGTGTCTGCCCGACGGAAGTCGGCAGTCTAAACCCTGCCTCTCGAAACAATTCAAATAAAAGAAGCATTAATATTGCCTCAAGAGAGGTAGGAAACGGGACACCTCTTCTTGCTTCAACAATCGTAGCTAATAGACTGAGCGGAAGCTGATTTTGATGAAAAGCCGTCATTGCCACCCAAAAACCCGGCAAAAAAGCAGCGATGGAAAGCCCGAAGATTCGAAGAATACGCTCAAAAGAGCTGTATAAATATGTATTTTCTTTATCCTCAGATCCTTTTAATAAGTAAAAAAGGTTAATGGGTGTAACATACGCATATGAAGTTCCATCAATTAATATAATGAACCGGCCATTTAACAGAGATTGAACCGCAAAATCAGGTCTCCCTGTATAAGCGTGGCGTGGAAAAAAGCTATACGGATTTTTATTAATGAGCTCTTCTAACTGTGTTCCGCTGAAAATACCGTCGATATCGATATCCCCTAACTTCTCCATAATTTCGTCAAGTATCTTCTTGTCAGCTACATCTTCCATGTATAAAATGCTTACTTTTGTCTTTGTTCGTTTTCCAATCTCTAAAGAGTTTGTTAACAAGGAAACCGATTTAAGACGCTTGCGAATTAAAGCAATATTGACAGGTAAGTCTTCAATAAAATTATCTCTAGGACCCAATATGGTTACTTCATTTTTCGTTTCTTCTGGGCTTCTTTGAGGACGGTCCGAAATATCGATAGACAGAACAGATTGTGGTGATCCAAAATCAATGAATAATTTCCCAGAAAAAATTTCCGAAACTGCCTGCTCTTCATTTTGAACGATAGAAACTGAGGGAAGGTTTAATAATTTTATGATCTTGTCTCCTTCTACTTCACCCTCTAACTTAGCGCAGCATTCCTCTAATCTTTTAGGAATCATTTCATATAGCATTTCCGTACTAACTAGACCGGTACAATAAATCATAAGCACTCGTTTGTTATAAAAATAAACGGTCTCGAAGTTAATATCGCTGCATTTTCCAAATAAATCTCTTAATGTACACTCATTGATGACCTGAGAACGAGAAGAACTTTCTTTTAAAAGACTTTCCGTCTCTTGTTTTTTAGAGCTGTAGCCTTTTTTCTTCTTAAAAAATTCCACTCTTATCCCTCCTTGTTTTATGAGAAAATAGAAAGACTATGCCTGCTAAGAAAAGAGAGAAAGCAACAAATAACCAGAAAGTAGCCGGTATGATTGTAAAAAATAAAAGATTTGAAAAAGCAAAGTCCGTTATAGGAGCTAGTGTACATACAGTGATAACCACTAAAATGAGTAAAAGAAACCTTTTTTGGCCTTTTTGAAACGCAACTAATTCTTTCATAATAAAAAGAAAGGTCGAAATGCGGATAAAGGTACCCGACAACCACTGATAAATAGATAGAAAGTCGATATGCTCTATAAACTTTCCAAGTGATGCAATTCCCCATTCTTCATAGGGAGGGAAACGTTGCTTAGAGGCTTCTACAGGGCCAAATTCAGTAATTGCTCCAATGAGAGGCCCAATCGTAAGGCCTGTTAAGAGAATTGCAGCCACCGCTAAATGCTTATAGCGTATAGGCTGCGGTACTTTGTGCTGCAAAAAAAGCAGCAGCAGCAGCTCTACCATCCCTGATCCTTGAAATACAATACTTTTGATAACAGGAAAATAGCCATTTTCTAAAACAGGCTGCAATAAAGAATAATCTTTAAATTGAAAGTTTGTAAAAGAAACAAAAAAACCTAATAGCACAATAAAAAATAAAAGAAATACGTTTACAATGCTAATCGTTCTAATACTCGTAGCAGCAAGTAAGCAACAGGTAAAACCAAATATCAAAACAAGGATAATTAAAGGTGTTCGCTGAAGGAAAATAATATTAATCCACGTAATCGTCTCTCGTAAAGTGACGATCTCCATAATGGTCAAATAAGCGATTGTAAGAAAAATAACGACATTGGTAAATGGCTTATTCATATGTTTTTTCATCCATTGAAAAAGATGTTCGCCTTTTGTTTTTTTATTTACATATACGAGTAAAGGAACCCATATGAGCGTTAAAAGACAAGTAAGAAGCACGGTGATCCAAGCATCTCGTCCTGCCGTTTTAATTAATGGAGATATAAGCATCACATGAGTTTTTAAGCCAATAAACGTCATTGAAAGAAGGATCAATTGAAAAACAGAAATTGAGTCTGACTTATTTATGGTAACCACTCCTTCTCTCCGGCAAATTTACTACTGGTAGCTTATCCTAAATTTCTCATAATATAATGGAAAATCCTCACTCGAAAAATAAAAAGAGCTGTTTTATACGTCATATTTCTCACGTATAAAACAGCTCAGCCTGTTATTCACTTATTTTCACAAAGCCCTATTCTCTGCACATTATTCACTGTGTTCAATTACTAGTTAGCTGGACTTCTTTCTTATCTTCATTTTCTTCTATTTCCGCTTCTTCTATATTCACAAAAGGTTGATCAGCAACGGTCACAAGCTCGCCGCCGCAAACATGGCGAACAACGGTTACTAGCTCTGGAAAAGCGGGAAATTTGCCGTATAACGTTTTTAAAGGAAGTGCGCCTTTACATATTTTACTGTTATGTGGTTCATACCCTTTGAGCGTATCAAGCAATAATTGTTCGCCATTTTCAGTCAATTTGATATAGGTGTTTCTTTTATCATTTTCTCTTTTGAACAAATGCAGATATCCTTGGTTTTCTAATTTTTTCGAAAAATTAAATGCTGTAGAGATATGCATAGCTCCTAAATTAGCTAACTCTGACATAGAAATTTCTCCCGTGTTACTAGCCAAACATAAAATATGATGCTCATTTACGTTTAGACCATAAGGTTTCACCCATTGCTCCCAGTCATCTTCCGCAGCTCTCCAGATGGCTTTACTTACCTGCATTAATTTGAATCCAAACAATGATGCATCTTTTATTGTGTATTCACTTTTTTGTTTCGACATACTCTCATTCCTTATTTGTAGGCTGTTGTAAGTTAGTTTATTTCTAAAGCGTGTAAAAATTTTTTTATTTCATCTAATTTATCAGCATACCTACAAAATCAGACGAAAAAATACACGTGCAGTTTAATTTATCAGCTTTATTCCACAATATCTCTGCAATTCTGAAGAAATGTCTACCAACTAAAAAGAGTTGCTTACCTTATTTTTATTAAAAAAAGTAATACGTGTCTTTTTAATGACTAATAGATGATGCGGATTCTAAGTGAGCAAATGCTTGTTCTAAGTCTGCAATTAGATCTTCCGTATCTTCAATTCCTACAGATATACGAACTAGTCCTTCGGATATTCCAAGAGCTTTACGTTCTTCAAGCGTACATTCTACGTGACTAGTCGTTCTTGCCGGGCCGTAAATCGTTTCAACCGCTCCTAGATTACCGGCTTTATTTGCATACGTTAACCTTGGCAATAAAATTTTAATGGCTTCCATTTCTCCTTTTAACACAAAGCTTAACATTCCGCCAAAGCCTTTCATTTGTTTTTTGGCAATATGATGATGAGGGTGTGTTTCCAATCCTGGATAATAGACGGCTTCAACAGCTTCTTTCTTTTGAAGAAATTTAGCAATTTCCAAAGCGCTTCGTTCTTGTTGACGTATGCGTAATTTTAACGTTTTCATTCCTCTTAAAATAAGATACGCTGACATGGGATCCATGGTCGCGCCATTGATCTCACGGTAGTGATACACATGCTGCATTAATTCTTTAGAGCCGCATACTACCCCTCCTAAGGCATCCGCATGTCCGCTTAAAAATTTTGTTGCGCTGTGAATGACAAGATCTACCCCTAATTGAAGAGGGTTTTGATTAATGGGTGTCGCAAACGTATTATCAATAATGACGACTGCCCCTACTGCTTTTCCTGCTTTCGCTATTCTTTCAATATCAATAATTTTCATCGTAGGATTTGTAGGTGACTCTAGATATAGCACTTTGCACCCTTTATTTACTTCTGCTTCAATTTCTTCATGATTTCCCGTATTACATAAGGTTACATCAACTCCGATGTTAGGAAGGAACTCAGTGAAGATTTTATTTGTTCCTCCATATGTATCTTTTACCGATACGACTCGGTCTCCCGGTTTTAAAAAAGTGTATAATGTGCTGCTGATAGCCGCCATGCCGGAGGAAAATGCGACCGCTTCTTCTGCTACTTCAAGTATCCTTACTTTTTCTTCAAAAGCTTTAACCGTAGGATTACTCATGCGATTATACGTATAGCCTGGTTTGTTTCCTAACGCAACTTCTTGCCATTCATCTACATCATCATAATTGTACGCTACGCTGAAGACGACAGGAACTTGAGTGGCATTATAAGCAAGCGATTCTTTTTCTCCTGCCCATACCGCTTTTGTTCCGTCTTGTACATTTCTAAACTGTTTGTCTGTCATTCACCCATCACCTCTGATTTTATTAATTAGATAATGATTAGATTATATATTGTATACAATATACTGTATATAGTACAGAATAATCTGATAATAAAATATACGTACATTCCTCATTAAATTTAAAGAGGTTGAGATATAACGAAATGAATCCAATCAACTGCTAGAAGAACTTAAAACAAACCGAACCTACGCTTACCATAACAAACAAAACAAACCACTAATCAAAAATCTTGATCAATGGTTCATTTTTTACTTCGTCTAAAATACTTTTGTCCCAGCCTCTTTTTTTATTCGGCTTTCACCAAAATTTTCACCTGTTCTTTTTCTTTTAATAATGTCTCAAAACCTTCTTCAATCACCTGTTCTAGTTTAATACGTTTTGTCACCAGTTTATCAGCAGAAAAATAGCCTTTTGCCATTAAACTGATAACCGCTGGAAATACATCGCGGTAGCCAATAATACCTGTTACTGTACGCTCTTGTAAAACGATTGTTTGGGGATGAATGGACGCTTCTTTTTCAAATCGTGCCATCTTAATGCTTTCATTCTACTCAGCTCCTATTCTTATTTGAAAATTTAAAATCCCTATGAACTCTCAGCTTATAAATTGAATTTTTTTAATCTGTTATAAAATGTACTTCTTGGTATATCTAACAGTTTAGCGGCAAGTGACACATTTCCCTGCGTTTTACGTAAAGCATCCATCATTAAGTCTTTTTGAACTTTTTCACGAAATGTGAGTGCGGGTAAGGACGTAAAATCATTTTCTTCTATTTTTTGTGAAGTATCAAAGTGGGAGATGCTCTTCTGACCGCCAAGATTTAAAGAACTTAAATAATTCAATACTTTCTCTTTTTCTACTTCCGTGTTTAGTGAGATTTTCAAGCGTTCAAGTACATTAAATAATTCTCGAATATTGCCGGGCCACTGGTAATCTATTAATTTATCCACTAATTCTTTGGGGAAATTAATATTCCAAGCATTCTTTTGACAAAAGTAGCGCATCAGATATGGAATATCTTCTTTCCTTTCTCGCAAAGGCGGAACATGCACGGGATACACGTGAAGCCGGTAATATAAATCTTCTCGAAACGTCCCTTCACCGACAAGTTGACGAAGATCTCGATGAGTAGCGGTAATAATCCGGATGTCTACTGAAATTTCCTGATTGCTTCCAACAGGTGTTATCTTGCGTTCTTGCAATACTCTTAGTAAAGAAACTTGCATAGAATGAGGAAGCTCACCTATCTCATCAAGAAAAATCGTACCATGATTAGCCTGCTCAAACTTTCCTTGATATCCTTGACGCCGTGCTCCTGTAAATGCTCCTTCTGCATAGCCAAATAATTCACTTTCCATAAGTTCCTTCGGAATGGCACCACAATTAAGAGCAATAAAAGGTCCGTTTTTACGCGAGCTGTTTTCATGAATTGTTTGAGCAATTACTTCTTTTCCGGTACCTGTTTCCCCTAAAATATAGACCGTTGTATCCGTAGGAGCCGCATGCTTTATTTCTTCTAGCGTTTGCTGAAAGGAAGGGCTTATGCCCGCTTCTCCTTTAAAAGAAAATGATTGAGCAGGGATCTGTGCAGTTGTTTGGTTATGGTGCGTTTCTTCTGATAAATAAATAATCTTCCCAATAGAATGACCGTGTCTCTTTGAAATTACAGGCACTTCCATCACTATACGAAATCCCTGTTGTACAATCGTATTCAACTGCAGGCCTGACCATTTTGGTATACATTCTCGCACGGTTTTGCTTGCTCCCACAATCACTTCTTTGTAATTGCAAAGCAGCAAGAGCTGTTTGCTATCAACAAAATTCATAGAAGCGTGAACCAACTCAATTTCATCTTTGTGCATTCGAATGCTTAACTCCCGTTCAATTGTATACGCAATGGACGTAACCATTCCAAGTGTATAAGGGTGAGCTCTGTTTACAGGACAAGAAATATTAATAATCCCAATTAAATTTCCGTCGTCATTTCGAACAGGCGCTGCTGAACAGCTCCATTGATGCGAAGCAATTGAATAATGTTCTGTACCCGTTATCATAATGGGCTCTTCCGTTTGCAGAGCCGTACCTATTGCATTTGTGCCTACTTCTTTTTCTGTCCAACAGGCACCTTCCACAAAATTAATTTTCTTTGCTTCATTCAGTGTAAGTCTATTTCCTGTAATAGATAAAATATAGCCTTCTGGGTCAATTAATAAAGCAACCATTCCTAAGTCCGCTGCTGATTGCCTGATTCTTTCTAAGTGCGGCAAAGCCGTCTCAAGAAATAAAGAGTTCATTTGTTTTCGAGAATGAAAAGCTTCGTTTTTTAAAATCGATCTGCCTTTATCTAGGTAAGGATTAACATCTGCGCTTTTACAGCGGTGCCACGATTTCACAATGATGTCGTTTAACCTTGAAGATTCAAGTGCACCTTCGTTTACAAAACGTTTCCATGTGTTTAAAGAAAGTGTGGATTCCATTTCTTACCTCTCCCCTATAAACTTAATTGAATATAGTAAATCAAGGCTTGTTACTATTATTATAAATCACAAAGAAAGCGTTATCATTACCAAAGATAGATTCTTAAACTTACGTTATGTAAAAATTATAGAAAGACTAGACGAGGATGCAGGAAAACTCCTATCTCTCTTGCATGATTCCTTCATCCTCTAGTTTATCTTTTTAAACCCTTCATTTTTACTTTTCATTCCTAAAGAGCTTAATCATTTAGGACATTTGTATAGTTAAGAGTGAACGGCCTGACCCGCCGACTGCAAAAGAGCTTCGTGAATGGCTTCAGATAATGTAGGGTGGGCAGCGATAAAGTCTTCCATTATATCTGTGGTCAACTCTCCGTGCATCATAATGGTTCCTTGTCCAATTAATTCTGTAGCATGTGAACCTACAATGGAAAGCCCAATAATTTCATTAAACTGCGGTTCTACGATTACTTTCACTTTTCCAACGGACTCATTGGCAATCATCGCTTTGCCGTTTGCCGTAAACGAGAATTCTCCGACGCGAATATCGCCGTATTCGCTTCGAGCCTGCTTTTCTGTCATACCGACACTTGCAATTTCAGGGTGAGTATAAATGCAGCGTGGTACAGCTCGGTAATTTACGCTCTTATCTTTTCCGCATGCGTGTAAAGCAGCAACTGTGCCTTCATGAAAGGCGACATGAGCAAGCTGAATTCCGCCAACTACATCTCCACAAGCATAGATGTTAGGTATATTCGTTTGCATATGCTCATTAACATCAATTCCTTGTTTTGAAAAATGTACGCCAACCTGTTCTAAACCTAAACCTAGCACTCTAGGTTTTCTTCCAATTGAAATTAATGCATACTCAGCTTGCAGTTCATGCAGCTCTTCTTTATGTTTAAATAGAGCCGTTTTATGTTCTGGCTTCATTTCTGTTAGCGAAGCGGATGTATAAATCCCTACGCCTTTTTTCTCTAACTCTTCCTGTAACGTAAATGCGATATCGGCATCTTCACCAGGAAGCAGCTGATCTGCCGCTTCCACAATCGTTACTTTTGTTCCCATTTGACTGTAAATGCTTGCAAATTCACATCCAATTACACCCCCTCCTACTATTAAAAGAGATGAAGGGATAGCAGGCAGCGACATTGCTTGTTTACTGTGAATGATCCACTTTCCATCAAAAGGAGCAAATGGGAGGCTAGCAGGTTCTGAACCCGCAGCAATAATAAACTGTTCAGCCTCTACCTCTTCTACGCGATTTTCGTTTCGCACGGATAGACGATGATTTGTCAAAAAGGAAGCTTCTCCTTTCATGACTTTAATACTGTTCTTTTTCATCAAATAGCCAATTCCACTGACCAAGTTTTTAACAATGGCTGTTTTATGATGCTGAACGCCATCCCAGTTAATTTTCACTTGTTCTAAAGGAAGAGTGATGCCGAATTGCTCAGCTTGCTTAATTTTCTCATAGGCTTCCGCGCTTGCTAATAATGACTTTGTTGGCATACAGCCCTCATTTAAACATGTTCCACCTAAATCTTTTTGTTCGATTAACGTAACTTGTTTTCCTTGCCGGGCGGCAGTAATTGCCGCCACATATCCTGCAGGACCGCCGCCAATGACAACTAAAGGTTTCACGGAATGCACCCCTTTCTATAAGAGTAGTAAAATAGGCTGTTCTAAGTATTGTTTAATAGTTCCAAGGAAATTAGCTGCAGGTGCTCCGTCCAGTACGCGATGATCAAACGTCAGGCTTAAAGGCAGCAAGTTTCTTTTTTGTAATTCGTCTCCTTTATACATCGGTACATCTTCAGTAGCTCCAACACCAAGAATTCCTGTTTCAGGCGGGTTTAATACAGGTGTAAAATACTCTACTCCGTAAGCACCGAGATTAGTAATAGTGAATGTAGAACCTTGCATCCTATCAGTGCTCAGCTGACCTTGCCGAGCATCCGCTGCTCGTGTTTTAATCTCTGCAGCTAATTCAACTAACGACATCTTTTCAGCATGCTGCATAACTGGAACAACTAACCCATTTTCTAAGGCTACGGCCATTCCAAGATGAACATGGTTATAGAGTTGAATTTCGTTATCAATATAGGCACTGTTCATTTGTTTGTGTTCTTGAAGTGAAAGAACAACAGCGCGAGCAATAAAATCAGTTAGAGAGATTTTCACCTTATGGCGTTGCTGGGTCACATCTTTAATTTCTCGTTGAAGAGACAGTAAATCCGTCACGTCAGCTTTCATATTAATCGTTAATTGGGCACTGTTTAATAAACTGTTATGCATTCGATTTGCAATGACTTTCCTCATGCCCGCTACGGGAAGAGTTTCTTTGTTTATAGCGGTGTTATCTCTTTCTACCGTTTGGGGACTCGCTTCTGAAGCTCTTTCCGCCAGCACTTTTTCTACATCTGCTTTGGTGATTCTTCCTTTTGGTCCTGTGCCTTTAATCGTTTCAACATTAAGGTTTTCAGATTCTGCTATTTTCCGTGCAATTGGCGAAATGCGCACAGTTTCTTTATTCTTTTTTGATGGAGCTGCGTTTGCTGGCGGCTCTTCCAAAGAGATAGCAGCCGCTACCTCGTTTTTAGGCGCTTGCAGCTCATTTGCTGAACGGTTCTGCTCAGTGAGCTGCTCGTTTGGCTTTCCAACATAACAGATAATCGTTCCAGGAGGTACTCCTACATCTTCTTGTACAAGAATATCAAGAATCACACCGTCCTGCGGCGCTTCAATATCCATTTCGATTTTTTCAGAATTAATGCTTGCAATCATATCTCCTTTTGAAACGGAGTCTCCAATTTTTTTGTTCCACGTCGAAACGGTACCTTCTTTCATTGCCATACCTAGTTTGGGCATTACAACCTCTGCAGCCATTTGCTTCCTCCTCCTTTTTTAAAATTACACGCTTAGAAGCGATTTATCTCCTAGTAACTCCGATACAACTTCAATTACTTTTTGCGGTGTTGGCAGATAAATATCTTCTAATGGAGGAGAAAATGGCACAGGTGTATGTGGTGCTGTAATTCGTTTAATAGGTGCATCAAGCATGTCAAATCCTTTATCAGCAACTAGCGCAGCAATATCTGTTGCGATGCTGCATCTTGGATTGGCTTCGTCAATGACAATTAATCGATTCGTTTTTTCTACAGAAGAAAGAATGGTCTCTTCATCAAAAGGTGATAGACTTCGCGGATCGACTACTTCTACATCAATTCCTTTGTGAGATAATTGATCTGCTGCTGTAAGCGCAGTATTTACTTGTTTTCCAATGGCTACAATGGTTAAATCTGTTCCTTCGCGTTTTACATCCGCTTTCCCTAACGGAATTGTATAGTAGCCTTCAGGAACCTCTCCTTTCATGTTGTACAATGTTTTGTCTTCAAAAAAGATAACCGGATCATTGTCTTCAATAGCTGCTAACAATAACCCTTTTGCATCGTAAGGGTTAGAAGGTACGACTACTTTAATGCCAGGAATGCTAGTAAACAAGGCGTACAAGCTCTGAGAATGCTGAGCTGCAGCCCTAAATCCAGCTCCGTGGGTTGTCCGAATCGTGACGGGCACTTCAGCTTTTCCTCCAAACATGTATCTAAATTTTGCGCCTTGATTCAGCACTTGATCTAAACAGCAGCCAATAAAGTCATTAAACATTAATTCTGCAACCGGTCTTAACCCTGTAGCTGCCGCTCCCATTGCAGCTCCTATATAAGCTGCTTCTGAAATAGGCGTATCAAGAATTCGTTCACGTCCAAATTCTTGTACAAGCCCCTTTGTCACTCCAAGGACCCCGCCCCAAGCCTCATCATCTTGCAGGTGGTCAATTTCCGCTCCGCCAGCTACATCTTCTCCCAAAAGAATCACATTCTCATCTTTTCGCATCGCTAGTTTCATAGCTTCATTAATAGCTTCAGACATGCTTAATTTTCTAGTCATTTCCTTTTCCCCCTTTAATTAATAAGATACATAAACATCCGTTAATAGTTCCGAAGCATCAGGATAATCGCTTGTTTCTGCTAGCTCAACTGCGCGTTTTACTGCTTTTTCTACATCACCATCAATATCTCTAAGCTCTTTTTCTGTTACTACTTGTTCTGAAAGCAAGTAATTTTCAAAAAGAGCGATCGCATCTTTTTCCTGGAGATGTTCTTTCTTTTCATTTCCTGATTTATACGTTTGTGCGTCGCCTTCAAAATGTCCGTAATTTCGATACGTTACACATTCAATTAACGTTGGCCCTTCTCCTCTGCGGGCTCGTTGAATAGCTTCTGCAGCTGCTTCATAAACTGCCATCACGTCTTTTCCATCCACTCGTACACCTGGAATGTTATAAGATGCGGCACGGTCCGCAATCGCGCTGCAGCTCGAAGCATAAGAAAATGGAGTTGCCTCTCCGTAGCCATTATTTTCAGCAACAAAAACAACCGGCAGTTTCCAAATCGCTGCTAAGTTAATTCCTTCATGAAACGTCCCTTCATTGCCCGCTCCGTCCCCAAAAAAGCAAACGCTTACATCTTTTGTCTTTTTATACTTAGCAGTTAAAGCAGAACCGCATGCAAGCGGAAAGCCTCCTCCTACAATTCCATTTGCTCCTAAAATTCCTTTATCTAAATCCGCGATATGCATGGATCCGCCTTTTCCTTTGCCTAACCCGGTTACCTTTCCAAAAAGTTCAGCCATCATTCCATCTAAATCGCCGCCTTTAGCAATACAATGACCGTGTCCGCGATGAGTGCTCGTAATACTGTCACTGTCGTTAAGATGAGCGCACATTCCAACCGCTACCGCTTCTTCACCTGCATACAGATGAACAAAACCAGGCAGTACACCTTTTGCGAAAATTTGATGTACTTCATCTTCAAACTTTCGAATTTCTACCATTTTCTGATACATCCAGCTGGCTTTTTCTTTCGTAAGCTTTTCTGTTTTGTTTTGAGCAGTTTTCATTATGGTAAGCCTCCTCATTTGATTATCAAACTTCACTTAACTACTATTGCAAGTACCGTGCCAATAGTAAAATCGCTTTATACTAGCAATCTATTGTTTTATTTCGCCTTTTGAAATTAGACAAAATTGGACACTGTTCCAACTTTGTCTAACTTTGTCCAATCTTAGAGGAATCAATTATGTAAACTGAATTTAAGGTGCATAATAAGCGTGTGGGTTAAAAATTACATTGAATAATTAGCAAGAAAGCTTTTATGTAAATATGATATAATGCTGAAGGAATCGTCTTCATTTTGAAGAACACCAAAGCTCTTAAAGGAGGTTGATTAAAGTAAAACGGATTTTATAGAAGTTTCACCGTAAAGTTGGATGTAAATTAAACGATGAAAGATGAGGTGAAAACCTGGACAACATCCAAAGTTCTCGTCACTAGATGACATATCGCCAGGTTACTGTTATGCACAATGCAATTCAACACATTACAAGTTTTTATGTATACGCAGCCATTATTATATTTATCATTACATATTTTTTGATTATGACCGAAAAGATCAATCGCGCTTCGGCAGCTCTTTTAGGTGCTATATTGATGATTTTGTTAGGTATTGTTGACTTTAATAAGGCCATTATGGAACACATTCAGTGGGAAACGATTGTCCTTCTTATGGGTATGATGATTTTAGTCGGCATTACAAACAAAACAGGCGTGTTTCAATACGCAGCCATCAAGTCTGCTAAAATCGCTAAAGGTGATCCTGTTCGAATTCTAGTTATTTTATCAATATTAACAGGCGTGGGATCAGCATTTTTAGACAACGTAACAACCGTGTTATTAATTGTTCCCGTTACATTTTCCATCACTACTATTTTGAATATTAATCCTTTTCCATTTCTTATATCAGAAGTGCTGTTTTCAAATATTGGAGGAACGGCAACTTTAATAGGCGACCCGCCTAATATTATGATTGGGGCAGCGAATCCTCATCTTGATTTTAACGCTTTTTTATTAAATTTAGCTCCTGCAGTACTAATTATCGGTGTTGTTACACTAGGAATTCTTGTTCTTATTTATCGTAAAAAATTAAAAGTAGAAGATAGTAAAAAACAAGAGCTAATGAGTTTAAATGAAAAAGATTATATTCAAGATTCCGCTTTAATGAAAAAATCGTTAACGGTATTAGTATTAACGATTCTAGGTTTTACCCTGCACTCCGTTTTACATATCGATGCGGCTATGGTAGCCATTACGGGTGCAGCTGTATTATTGGTAATTGGATTAAGAACCCATGATGAAGTAGAAAGTGCGTTTGATTCTGTTGAATGGACAACGATTATTTTCTTTGCTGGTTTATTTATTCTTGTCGGAGGATTAATCGATGTAGGCATTATTAAAAAGCTGGCTGCCGGCGCGTTGAACGTTACAGACGGCAATATTGCACTGTCAGCTTATCTGATTTTGTGGATTAGCGGAATTGCATCAGCTGTTATTGACAACATTCCTTTTGTTGCTACAATGATTCCGCTTATTCAAGATATGGCTCACGGAATGGGAATGAGCCCTGATTCTGCTCAAATCAGTGTACTATGGTGGTCATTAGCTCTAGGAGCATGTCTGGGAGGAAACGGTACGTTAATTGGAGCATCTGCCAACGTCATTGTAGCTGGCATGGCTGTAAAAAAAGGACATAAATTTTCATTTATGGATTTCTTAAAAATTGGAGCTCCAATCACACTCGTATCTCTTTTGATTTCAACGTTATATATCTTCCTTCGCTATCTTTTATTTCTGTAAGGGAGAGAAATTAAAATCTACACGAACAGTAAAAAAGACTTCTCAGCTGAGAAGTCTTTTTTGCTCTAGATATATGCGCTCAGGCAGCCCAGATGAAGTTGATAATAAAAGCGGCGCTAATGATGTACATAATCCAGTGAATTTCCTTCGCCTTGCCTGCTAACAATTTAACGAATGTATAAGATAAAAACCCTAGCGCTAAGCCTTCGCCAATACTAAACGTTAACGGCATCAAAATAATGGTACAAAAAGCAGGTACAGCATCTGTTATCTCATCTAAAGGAATGTTTTTTATTTCCGTTAACATGAGAGCTCCAACCATAATTAAAATAGGGGCTGTAGCAAAAGAAGGAATAATGCTAATTAATGGCGTAAATAAAAGACTCACTAAAAACAATATGGCAACGACCAGTGCTTTAAGGCCCGTTTTGCCTCCTTCTGCAATTCCCGCAGCATTTTCTACATACGCGTTCATTGCGGTAGATCCCATAGCAGCACTGGCTACAGTCGCAAGGGAATCTGCCATAAGCGCTTTATCTAACCCTTTAATTTCTCCTTTTTCATCCATTAATCCAGCTTTTTTAGATAATCCAATCATCGATCCTAAATTATCAAATAGCTCCACAAGTGTAAATGAAAAAATAATAGAGAAAAGACCGTAATGAAGAGCAGATTTAATATCCATTTGTAAAAAAGTTTCCGACATGCTCGGCATTGAAAACGAGACTACGCTGCTGATGCTTTTAGGTGCTTCTACTATGCCCAGCACCATCCCGGCAATTGATACTAGCAAAATGCTAATCAGGGCAGCTCCTTTAATTTTTCGAGCAGTTAATACAGTTACCGCGATAAAACCTAATAAAGCGAGTAACGGGCCCGGTTTTGTAAGCTGACCAAGGGCTACTAAATTTTCTTTGTTGCTGACAATAATTCCTGCTTGCTTAAAACCGATAAAAGCAATAAATAGACCGATTCCAACAGAAATAGCACTTTTTAAAATAGCGGGTATCCCTTCAATAATTTTCTTGCGTAAGCCTGTTATTGTTAAAATAAAAAATACAACCCCTGAAATAAATACAGCTCCTAAACCTGTTTGCCACGTTAACCCTTCACCCAATACCACTGTGTACGTAAAAAAAGCGTTTAGCCCCATTCCTGGTGCTACTGCAATAGGCATGTTCGCCCACAGTGCAAACAAAAGAGTGGCAAAGACAGTGGCAAAAATCGTCGCCGCAATGGCCGCTTCTTTTGGAATGCCTGCATCTGCTAAAATCGTCGGATTAACAAAGATAATATAGCTCATCGTCACAAAAGTAGTAATTCCAGCAAGAATTTCTGTTTTTACATCTGTTTTGCGTTCGGTTAAATGAAACAGCTTATCTAACCATGAAGGATTAGGTGCTGATTTTTTTGTTAGTTCCATATGCGGAGCTTCAACTTTTTCATTCATCGCCACTTGCTTTTCACTCCTTTAATTTTCGATTCATTCTCTTTTAACTCGCTTTTACAGCTCCTCTATAAAACAGTGCGTTTTTAGCCATTTCACCTCTCTTTTTTATGAAAATATCTATAAGAAGAGCCGTGAAAACAGAAGGAAACCCTTCTATCTTCACGGCTCTTTGCTTCTGTAAACAGAAGATAAGCATCCGTCTTTTACGTGTTTTGCGAAACACACGATTTCATCGCACGTTTTGCAATTTATATAGAGAAGTTATTTAAAGCAAATAACTGTACAAGAATTTTCGGTAACAGGATCATAATCTCTAAATAAAGAAGTGACCTGGATATCAAATAAAAGCTCCACTTTTTGCTTTAGCATTTTTTTATATTTAGTCGACAAAGCGGCATCAAGAGACATCACTAATTCTCTATATTCTTCACTGAGGGCTTCTAGTGCCGGCATTCTTTTTGATTGAGCTAGAATAAGAATTTTATTATCAATAATATCTATTTTTTGAGTATTCACGCCTACATTAAAAATCTCTTGGCTAATTTGAGTATACAAAGTAGCTATCTTCTTTTTAGAGATCGGCTCCATATGCTTCACCTTTTTCATTGTTAAAAATGTGTTTTGCTATCTTGTTTTTACTTGATTATCGTCCTTTGACCAGCTGCCGATAAATTCAGGCTCATTATAGTCGAAGAAATTGGTTAAATTCTCATGGCGGTTATCAATAAAAAGCTGATTAGCGACTTCTGATACGAGCTTCGGTATCGCATATTTTAGACCTGAAAGAGCGGAAGCAGAAATTCCACAGCTAATTAAAGCGGAATAATTAAAAGCAAAAAGGCCATATACCATTTTTTGACCTTCCCCATCGCGATTTGAAAAAGCAAAGCCATTACTAAGATAAGGGTGGGCATCCAATACTGGATTGGCGATTTCATGTGGTGCTTTGTAATGATCGCTCCAGCGGGCGATGTGTTTTTCAACAAGGCGTAATTCTGGACGAAGAGCGGGATCTGTTAGAAGCCCTGTGCTAATAATTAAATAGTCAAATGTAAAGATTCCCTGAGGAGTTGTTACAAATGCTTTGTTCTGTTTTTCTTCGACATCCAGCCACGGTGCATGTACGTGTAAATGAAAACCCGGCCATGAGGAAGCGCGTCCAAATGTATCATTCGTAGGTGGCTGGTTGTATTCGAAAAAATGAGCCATCACTTCATATTTTTCAGCATCTGACAAAGCGTGGAAACGTTCAATCATTCCTGAAGCTTCCATTTGTCTGATTGGGTTAATACGCGGAAGTTCTTTTCGGCGAACAAATACATGAGCTTCAGCAACCCCTTCAGAAAGCGCATAGTTGGCGTTATCAAACGCGGAAGCTCCTCCTCCTAAAACAGCTACTTTTTTGTTCTTCAACGTAGTAAAATCAATGGTTTGGGAAGTGTGAGAATAAAGGTGAGGCGGCAACTTTTCAGAAATCATAGGCGGGACGTGCCACTCTCCTCCTCCTTGAATTCCTGTAGCTAGTATAACTTTACGTGCCATCAGTGTAGGACACGAAGCTCCATTCCCTTCAATATGCAAGCGATGAATACCTGTTTCTCCCGGCTCAATTAACGTTAATTTTATTTCATTTGCCACAGGAAGGTTAAGAATGCTCCGGTACCAGCGTAAATAATTCATCCAGTCTCCTCTTGGAATTTTGTCAAGAGCTTCCCAGCCCTCTGAGCCAAATTGTGCTTCCCACCACGCTTGAAACGTAAGCGAAGGCATACCTAAATCGATAGATGTTAAGTTTTTTGGTGTTCTCAGCGTAATCATTCGTGCATACGTTTCCCACGGACCTTCCAAACCCGAACGGTTTTCATCAATAACAAGAATATTTGACACGCGTTCTCGCAGCAAGCCAAAAGCCGTTCCTAACCCGCTTTGACCTCCTCCAATAATGATTACATCGTATACGTGTCCACTCTTAGGGATAATTGGCTGTACTTCTGTTAGTTTCCTGAAGGAAAGGTAAGAAAGATCGGTTTCTACTCTTTTATTTAAAGCTTCTAAGCTCATCGTTATCTCTCCTTTCAATAAAGTTTCTCCGTGATAAAAAGTTTATTTTATATCTAACATAAAATGATAGGTTTTATAACATCATTTGATTTATATTTATATTATCACTTTTGGAATATGATTGTATCTCCATTCTCTCTAAAGTTTTTTTTGCGAATTGTGTAAAATCACTAATATATTTTTTTACATCTTATGTATGGAACGATATTTACATCTTTTAACATGAAAAAGCCAGTCCAAAATTTAATTAAGAAAGCTTTTCTGACATCAATTTTAAGAGAAACATATGCGAGTTTGTGACAGTTATTTGTTAATTACGCTCTACTACTTGACTATCGTATTCATCAAATCTATAGTCATAATTAGTAACTCAGCAAAGGGAGTCAACGTATGAGAAATTTATTTAAAATAACAGCTATATTTACAACGATTGTTATGTTTATTTTAATGATTGCCGGCAGTCTGGTCACAACCACAGGATCTGGATTAGGATGTGGAAATGAGTGGCCACTGTGCAACGGGCAGTTAATACCCGAATACGCGGTAGCAACAATGATTGAATATACGCATCGTTTGATTACCGCATTTGCAGGTCTTCTCGTTTTAGCATTTTCTATTTGGGCTTGGATTCGTTATCGCAGAAACCGTGAAGTGAAAATTTTAGCGATTATGAGTATTGCATTTATCGTTATCGAGTCATTACTCGGGGCTTCTGCAGTTATCTGGCCTCAGTCAGCTGAAGCGCTAGCGCTGCATTTCGGTCTTTCGCTTATTGCGTTTACCGGTGTATTTTTGCTTTCCATCTTTGTTATTCAAAAAGACCGTTCGGACCATTTTATTAAAGGAGCGGTTACAGGCAAATTTAGATGGCTCGCATGGTTTACGCTTATATTTACCTATTGCGATATTTATTTAGGTGCATATGTACGTCACAAAGGTGCAAGCTTAGCATGTACAAGCTTTCCTGCTTGTTATGGTAATACGCTTATTCCAAAGCTATCAGGAACAACAGGCATTCACTTTGCCCACCGATTTGCTGCTCTTGTGTTGTTTGTTCTTATCATTTGGATTATGGTATCTGCCATCAAACAGTATAAAGAAACCCGTCGTGATATTTACTATGCGTCCATCATTGCAGTTGCTTTAACCGTTGCTCAAATATTTAGCGGTATATTTGTTGTCATGTCTCGTTTAAATGTCTTTGCTACACTGTCTCACTCGGCGTTTATTACAGCGTTATTCGCTACGCTTAGCTACATTTGTGTACAGACTTTAAAAGGAAAAAGACATTAAAACAGAAATAACTCCAAAAAACACGTGCAGTTCATAACTGCACGTGTTTTTTGGAGTTAAGCTAGTTCTATTCCGCCTGTAATCCCGTAAACTTGAGCTGTTACGTAGCTTGCATCCGTTGAAGCTAAAAATACGTATACATTTGCTAACTCTACCGGCTGACCAGCGCGCTGCAAAGGTGTATCTTGTCCAAAGCTTGGAATAGCGTCGCTTGGCTGCCCTCCAGAAATTTGCAGCGGCGTCCAGATAGGTCCTGGAGCAACGGAGTTGACGCGAATACCTTTTGGAGCTAGTTGCTTGGCTAGTCCGCGAGTGAATCCGTTAATGGCAAACTTTGTAACTGCATAATCTAATAAATTAGGACTTGGGCTATAGCCTTGTACAGAACTTGTGGTAATAATAGAAGCACCTGCCGGTAAATAAGGAAGCGCTGCTTTTACGGTCCAATATAAAGAGAATACATTTACTTCAAAGGTTTTGCGCAGTTGGTCCGTTTCTAAATCAGCAAGATCTTCTACTGCCTGCTGTTTGCCAGCTACGAGCGCTAGAACATCTAAACCATCTAATTCTTTATAAGCTTTTTCTACTAGCTCTTTGCAAAAAGATTCTTCGCCTACATCACCAGGTATGAGCACAGCTTTTCTTCCTTCTGCTTCAATAAGTTTTTGTACTTCTTCTGCATCTGCTTGCTCTTGTGGCAAGTAATTAAGCGCAACGTCTGCACCTTCTCTTGCGTAAGCGATCGCTGCTGCCCGGCCAATACCTGAATCTCCACCCGTCACAAGAGCTTTTCTGCCTTTTAATTTACCTGCACCTATGTAACTGTTCTCCCCGCAGTCTGGGATGACGTTCATTTCTTTTTGTATACCGGGCGGTTCTTGATACTGTTTTGGATAGTCTTCATGGAAATATTGAGTTAATGGATTATTTAGTTTTGACATATTCGTCACTCCTTTATGAATGAATCCTTAACCAACTAAGGAAAAGTTTTCTATATACTTGTTCTTCCCGTCTGCTTCTTTAATAAACATGTTTGATGTGCTCTATTATCCTCACTTTTCTTTCATTCCCCTTCCCCTTCAATCAACAGCTAGAAACAGCTGCATACATGAAACCTACGTTCACCATCACAATAAAAAAATCCGAACGAGTCGAATTCTCTATTAAGAATCTCGATTCCTCGTTCGGATCGCCTTTCAACTAAAATACATTTATCCCCCCTCTTTAAATAAATGGTGAGAGCTTTGTATTTTGCTGTGAACAATAAGCTTTCTTTCTCGTCTGTGCCCGCTACTCTGTTAGTTCCGCTTGTAAAGGTTTTGATTCTTCTTCGGCTTCTTTAGGAGTGCGAACGATTAATACATCACATTTGGCATAGCGTAAAATATGTTGAGATACACTTCCGATTAAAATGCGCTCTACGGCGTTTAACCCGGTTGCGCCGCATACAATTAAATCAACGTGCTTGTCTGGTGCGATTTTTTTAGATATTTTTGTTTTAGGAGAGCCGTGTTCAATTAGTGTCTCGACTCTTGTTACTCCAGCTTTGATGGCTAGGTTACGATAGTTGGTCAAAAGTTCTTCAGCAAATTTCTCTGCATCTTGAAAGCGTGTATCCGTATAGAATGCATAAGGTGATGGACTTAACGCCTGTATATCGATAACGTGACAAACTATCAAATGAGCGTTATTTTTTTTCGCACTGTTAACTGCTTTTTTGAACGCCCACTCCGCTTCTACAGAACCGTCTACTGCTACGAGGATGTTACGATAAGCCATATTCATCATAATCTCTCCTTTGTCTTTCATTTATAAAGAACTTTCCTTGCTACACTTTTATTTTACTTCTTGCGAAAACGAAAGTATGTGATTTTTATCACAATATATAGAAATTAATAAAAAATAGAGCCGTGTGTAGTGCACGGCTCCATTTTTATTGAACTTGCGAGTTAAAAGTCATTATCCAAATCGATCCTGCTACAATCGTAATAACAAAGACGATTCCAAGTATTAAAGCCATCACATTATAACGAGGCTTTTCTCCGTCTTTAATATGCATGAAGAAAAACAGTTGAATGAAAAATTGAAGCACGGCCATTCCTAGAATGCTAGCTGATAATATATTTTTAGCAAGTACGTGGTTTAATACCAGCAGCAGAGGAATAACGGTTAAAATAATCGAGAAAATAAATCCGATTGTATAAGCTTTTAACGACCCATGGTTCTCCATCTACATCACCCCCATTAAATACACAACCGTGTAAAGGAAGATCCAGACGGCATCAAGAAAATGCCAGTATAAGCTGATAATCGTTAATTTTCGTTTTGTTACAGAGGTAATTCCGTATCGTTTTAACTGGATTGTAATTGAAATCATCCAAATGATTCCGACCGAAACGTGCAGCCCGTGCGTACTAACTAGCGTATAGAAAGCTGTAAAAAATGCGCTGGTGGAAATGGTTGCTCCTTCATGAACCATTGTTTGAAATTCATGAATTTCAAGGCCAACAAAGCACATACCTAAAAGCAGAGTTACGATTAGCCAGCCAATTAAAGGCTTTATTTTTCCCTTGTGCATGCTCAACACAGCTAATCCGCTCGTAAAGCTGCTCGTTAATAAGATAAACGTTTCAGAAACAAATCCTGGAACTTCAAATAATTCCTTTCCTGTAAGACCTCCTGCAGTATGATTAATAAGAACGGCATACGTAGCAAATAGTGCTCCAAATAAGATGCAGTCCGTTACGAGGAAAAGCCAAAAACCCATAACTTTGATTTCTTCATCATGTTCATCATGATGTTCTTCGTGGTGCGCTGTCGCATAAGCCATGTCAGCCAACCCTCCCTACTGAATCTTCTGTATGTCGAATTTTATCCACTGGAATATAATAGTCCGAGTTGTTTTGAAAAGAACGAGCTAGTAAACAAGCTCCGACTCCTGTCAAACCGAATATCGCCATCCACACCCAGTGGAACGTTAAGCCAAAGCCAGCAATGAACCAGAAAAGCGACATGATAAATGGAATACCTGAATTCTTAGGCATATGAATCGGAGAAAAAGCAGGTGTTTCCTTCGCTTTTTTCTTTTTTCTTTCTTCTTTTATTGTCCACCATGTATCTTGCCCCGTTACTGTTGGAATCACTGCAAAATTGTAGTGCGGCGGCGGTGAAGGGATGGACCATTCTAATGTACGTCCATTCCAAGGATCCCCTGTTACATCTCGTTCTCCGTACTTAATGCCATGAAGAATCTGCCATGCTTGAAAGATAAACCCTATGCCCATAAAGAAAGCTCCGACTGTAGAGATAACGTTCAGCGGTCCCCAGCCCATGTCAAAGTCGTACGTATAAATACGGCGTGTCATTCCCATAAACCCTAATGCATACTGAGGCATGAAGCATACATAAAAACCAATATTCCACGTCCAAAACGCCCATTTGCCAAGACGGTCATTTAACTTAAAGCCAAACATTTTTGGCCACCAATAGTACAAACCTGCAAAAAAGCCGAATACAACGCCTCCGATTAACACTTGGTGAAAGTGTGCAACTAAAAAGTAGCTATTATGATACTGATAGTCTGCGGGAGCTGCTGAAAGCATAACACCGGTTGCTCCTCCCACAACAAAGCACGGGATAAAAGCAATTGTCCATAGCATTGGCTGCGTTATTTGAATACGGCCGCGGAACATCGTAAATAACCAGTTGAACACTTTAACACCCGTTGGAATTCCGATAGCCATCGTCGTAATAGCAAAAAACACATTCACATTAGCGCCTGCACCCATCGTAAAGAAATGATGCACCCATGTGAAATACGATAGAACGCTAATAATCATCATTGAAAAAACCATAGACTTATAGCCAAATATCTTCTTTTGAGAAAACGTTGCAACGATTTCAGAAAAAATGCCGAATGCAGGAAGTACAACGATATACACTTCAGGATGTCCCCACATCCAAATTAAGTTAATGTACATCATCGGATTTCCTCCGCCGGTCATAGTAAATAAATGTCCGTCAAAGAAGCGGTCAATAAACAATAAAGCAAGCGTTACGGTTAATACAGGAAACGCGAAAATGATAATAATACAGCTTGCTAGAACAGACCACGTGAATAACGGCATATGCATAAGTTTCATGCCCGGCGCACGCATTTTTAAAATAGTCATAATAAAATTAATTCCAGAAGCCAAGCTGCCAATACCTGATATTTGAATACCCCAAATATAAAAATCTTGACCTGGTCCAGGACTGAACTGCATGCCAGAAAGCGGCGGATAACTCAACCATCCTGCATCTGGCGAGCCGCCGATTACAAACGACAAATTAAAAAGCATGGCGCCAAAGAAAAATAGCCAAAAGCTTACCGCGTTTAAAAAAGGATAGGCGACATCTCTTGCTCCAATTTGAAGCGGTACAACAATGTTAAAGAACGCAAACATAAGCGGCATTGCCATAAATAGAATCATAATGGTTCCGTGCGTAGTAAAAATTTCGTTGTAATGATTAGAATCTAGAAAATGCCACTGAGGGAATGCTAGTTGCATACGCATTAATAATGCATCTACTCCGCCTCGAAACAGCATTAACAATGAAGAAAGCATATACATAATACCAATTTTTTTATGATCCACCGTTGTGAGCCACTCACGCCATAGCCACTTCCATTTTTTAAGATACGTAAGAACAAAAATAATACCGGCTAGTGTTAACAAAATGGCGACATCTGCTCCATAAATCATCGGTTCTCCAGTCACAAAAAAATGAGATGAAAAATCTTTTAATTTGTCTAACAACTTAGTTTCCTCCTTCCTGGTGCTCATGCTGTGCATGTACTTGTTCTTCAGAAGCCACATTCATAGTCTTCATGTCTTTGTTTTTCATATGGTGATGCTGACTATAATATTGACCACCGTTTTTAATGACAATTTCTTGGAATAAGCCTTTAGGAATGGTAGAATACGATTTTTCCAAGGAAAGACCTTGTTTTGCGAGATTGTTATAATCAGCTTTTGTTAAAGCAGGTGATGTTTCTTTCACTTGCTTTACCCACTGATTAAATTCTTTTGTCGATGTAGATTTAACTTTAAAGTTCATATGAGCAAACCCTTCACCCGTAAAATTAGCGCCTGAACCAAAATATTCTCCCTTGTGATCAGCTTGTAACCAAAGCCCCATTGCCATTCCCGGCATGGTATATAATTGTCCTCCCAGCTGGGGTACCCAGAAAGAATTCATCGGTGCATCTGACGTTAGCACGAATTGAACAGGCACACCTTTTGGAATTTCTACATAGTTGACTGTCGCAATATCTTGATCCGGATATTGAAATAACCATTTCCAATCAAGAGATGTTACTTCAATTGTTAGTGGCTTTACATCTTTTTGCGGCGGATCTACTAAGTCATACGTCGTCTTGGCCGTAGCGAAACCCAAAATACCGATAATAATAATAGGGATCCCCCACCAAATAAATTCAAGACGCTTGCTATCGTCCCAGTCTGGCCGATACGGAGCCTTGTTTCCAGGCTTATCACGGTAGCGTAAAACGATATACACAAGCAGACCTAAAACAGGAATAACAACAATTGTGCATAAAATTATGGAAAAAATAATTAACTGGTATTCTTTTTGAGCCACCGCCCCCTGCGGATTTAAAATCAAATAACGACTATCACAGCCTGCTAAAAAAATTGTGATGAATACGGAGAGAATGATTAACTTGCTAATATGCGTTGGTTTTTGCTTTCTCACCTAAGTTCAGGCTCCCTTCCTCTAAATCTCTGTACATAATAATGATATATAAACGTTCATATTAGAGATGCATCTCAACGGTTCAAAGAGCTAATAACCTCCTAACATATTGAAATTTGTCATGACATATTGCTTACTCCTAAAAAATTATCATGTTGTATCATTAAAAGGTGTGATATTTATCACACTTGAAGCGGTTTTTATCTATTTTGAATACCTTTACCATAATTTCGTCACATATTTGGGTAAATGTGGTGTGTAAGAGGAAGGTCAGCATTGCCTTGTGACTAGCCTAATAAAAGAAAAAAACTCTTCCCGTTTTTATTAACTGAAAGAGTTTTTTATAAGTACTAGATGAAGTATTGAGTTTTAACATTTACTGATTTGCCTATTTGACCTGCTGAAACATCCAATCAATCATTTTCTGATTTTGGTACGCGGGAACCCATGAAGCATGATCATACTTTAATTATTTAGAATATTCAGTATATAGCGGATGCCCCCAGATTTTTTGTAAATTCATTGCACCGTTATTTATATTTAAGATGAAACACTCCTCATAAAGAAAACTATATTTCTATTTTCAAAGAGACTTATCACTATAGCAATATCTTTTAAAAAAGCTATCTACTTTCTTCATAAAGATTACATATTAAAAACACCTAAAGATATTTTAGGTGTTTCTGAAAGTTTTATATTCATCTTTTCTCTAAGTAAAAGCTCAATAGTTATATGGCTTTCTTACTCTTTGAAGCCCCTTGTTTTTTTCTCCACATATTTTCCATTTGTTCAAGAGTTCTACCTTTTGTTTCAGGAACAAATTTCCAGACAAATAAAGCAGAAAGTACACTCATTAAACCGTAAAAACCATATGTTAATCCTCCGCTATATTCCATCATCACGGGATATGTAGAGGAAATAAAATAGTTAGCCGCCCACTGAGCAGCTACGGCAATAGCCACAGCACGACCTCTAATTTTATTAGGAAAAATCTCTGAAATGAGCACCCAACAAATTGGTCCCCATGACATCATGAAGGAAGCTGTATAAATAATGATAAATACAAGCGTCCCTATACCAATGATGTTTGAAAAAGCCATGCTTGCTACACCGAACATTCCAATGGCCATTCCGATAGACCCTGTTATTAATAAAGGTTTTCTTCCCAAACGATCAACCGTCAAAATTGCAATTACTGTAAAAATAACGTTTACTAATCCCATAATAATGGTTTGCAGCATAGAAGAACCTTTAGCTGCTCCCATGCTTTCAAAAATACGCGGAGCATAATATAGAGCTACATTGATTCCTACAAACTGTTGGAATACAGAAAGCAGTATACCTACAACGATAACTAATTTTCCATATGCCAATAATTTTTCAGACGAAACATTGGTAGAAATTGTTTGTTTAATATCTTCTAAAATTGATTTCGCTTCTGAAGGTCCATTAATTTTAGTTAGTATGGCTAAAGCTTTTTGATCTTGATTCTGTATAGCTAAGTAGCGAGGCGTTTCAGGAACTAAAAACAAGAGTGCTGCAAAGAGTAAAGCTGGAATAGCTCCTGAAGCAAACATGTATCTCCAACCTACATCATTAATCCATTCTAAGGTTTCCCCATTTGCAATACCCCAATTCACGAAGTAAACGACTAACATTCCAAAAATAATCATAAATTGATTGAACGATACCAACCTGCCGCGAATATCTGCCGGTGCAATTTCTCCTATATAGATGGGACAAATGGCTGATGCTAAGCCAACACCAATCCCACCTATAATGCGGTAGAAGTTAAAAGCTAGTAACAATGAGAGTGTCGGTTCCCCTTTTGTGAAAAATAAAAACTCAGGATAAGAAGCGCCTAACGCTGAGACTATAAAAAGAATAGCTGCTAGTATAAGTGATTGTTTGCGTCCTAGTTTCGTCGCAAAATAACCAGATACCAATCCTCCAATAATACACCCTATTAAAGCACTTGATACAGTAACACCGTGTGCTAAAGATCCTAACCCTAAGCTGTCAATAAGATACACCTTTAATGATTCTTCAGCTCCAGATATTACAGCTGTATCATATCCAAACAGTAACCCTCCGATAGCGGCAACTAAGGTAATAGAAAAAATATATAATGAGTTTCGATTTTGTTTCATGCGTTGTTAAAAGCAGTTAGTTAAGAGTAACAGTAGAAGTTCTATTTCTAACTGAGTTCGCACTTATTTGAATGCGTTTTCAAATCCTTGGAACACAAAAGAAATTTTCGTCGTCTATTCGACTAACTGCTCTTATCCTCCCCTCCAATGTACGTATTTTTCTAGTGAATCAAATCTTACTACAGCATTTTCTATACTTCCTTTTGTGTCAGGTATATCGATATACAACCATAATCAATTGATACAAGCTACTTTCATATGAAGCTCCTTTTTAAAGTAAGGTTGCATATTTTGCAACCTATTATTTCCTTTTAAATTCGCCTAGCTTTTTACTTAAGTCGTTTGTTTGAAGGTAGACTTCTTTATATAATTCATAAAGCTGTTTATAGACTTGTACATGTTCCGCGTTAGGATAATATGTTTTCGAAGAGGTAATAAATACGTTTGCACACTCTTCCAATGAGTTATACCAGCCACAGCCATAAGCTGCTAGCATGGCTGCTCCTAACGCTGGGCCTTGTTCAGTAGACAACTTTACGATTTTTGCATTAAAAACGTCTGCTTGGATTTGAAGCCAATGGTCATTTTTTGCTCCTCCGCCAATTGATACAATAGACGTAATTTCCTTTCCGCTTTCTCGAAAGATTTCAATTGATTCACTTAATGAAAACGTAATACCTTCAATAACTGCTCGCGTAAAGTCTCTCTTTTTATGAGAGGCGTCCATTCCTATAAAACTTCCGCGAATCGTAGCATCTGCATGCGGTGTACGTTCCCCAACTAAGTAAGGGGTAAATAAAAGGCCGTTTGAGCCGATTGGTACATTTTTTAGATCAGCCAACAATTCTTCAAACGTGTCGTTTTCTGCAAAATTTTCCTTAAACCAGCTTAAACTGTGACCCGCAGATAGCGTAACGCCCATCGTATAAAAGGCATTTTCTTTTCCATGATTAAAATAATGGACTTTTCCATTAAAGTCTCTATCGCTTCGTTCCTCATAAGAAAGAACAACACCCGATGTCCCAATGCTACATAGTGTTTCCCCTGGCGATAAAATGCCGGCGCCAATTGCTCCGCAAGCATTATCAGCTCCACCTGCAAATACTTTTGTTGAAGCAGCTAATCCCGTTTTTTGAGAGAACGATTCACTAATATTGCCTATGCATTCACTAGATTCGACTAGTGGCGGACAAAGGTTAATATTAACTCCTACTAATTGACAAAGCTCACCATCCCATTTTTTCTTGCTGATGTTTAATAATAATGTACCGGCAGCATCTGAATATTCACTATGAATAAAGCCAGTCATCTTAAAACGCAAATAGTCTTTGGGAAGCATAAATACAGCTGTTTTTTCAAATATCTCCGGTTCATACTCTTTTACCCACAATAACTTAGGAAGAGTAAATCCTTCTAAAGCCTGGTTTTTTGTTATTTCTAAAAGACGTTTTTCTCCAATCACTTTATAGAGATGATGACATTGTTCTGTTGTTCTTGTGTCATTCCACAAAATGGCGTTACGTAATAGGTTATGGTTTTTATCCAGCAGCACAAGGCCGTGCATCTGTCCAGAATAACTAATTCCTTCTATATCTTCGGGTTTTATATTAGCGTTAGCAATTAATTCATTTAAAGCACTAGCCGTCTGCTGAACCCATTCTTCTGGATTCTGTTCGCTATACCCTGTTTTTTCATGAAGGAGGGGATAATTTTTAGAAACCACAGCGCAAATCTCGCCTTTTGTATCAACTAAAACCGTTTTTACGGCACTTGTTCCTAGATCAATTCCAATTACATATTTCATCTTGATACCTCCGCGTTTATAAACGAGAGTAGAATTGTTTCTACTCTCGTTTGTCCTTTAAACTTCCAAAATATATTGATTTAAAATGGCCTTTAATCGTTCTTGTCTTCCTGATTTATTCACAATCTTCGGATTTTTAAGTGCGTACTGCTCCAGTGTATGGAAGTTAGCTTTTCCTTCCACAATCTCAAGCCCAATTCCCTCTTTAAAACTGCTGTAGCGCTCGTTGATAACATTTTCGAAAACACGATCTTCTACTAATTTATGTGCTACTTTCAATCCTCGAGCAAACGCATCCATTCCTGCTACATGAGCATAAAGTAAATCGTCTTGTTCAAAAGAACCTCTGCGTACTTTGGCATCAAAGTTTAATCCTCCGCTGCCCAGCCCTCCATTTTGCAGGATTTCATACATTGCTAGCGTTGTAGAATATAAATCCGTTGGGAATTCATCTGTATCCCAGCCTAAAAGAGGGTCACCTTGGTTTGCATCCACTGATCCTAATAAGCCTTGTACTCTAGCTACTCGTAATTCGTGTTCAAATGTATGCCCAGCTAACGTTGCATGGTTAGCTTCCAGATTAAGTTTGAAGTATTTATCTAATCCGTATTGTCTTAAAAATGAAATAGTTGTTGCTGCATCGGTATCATACTGATGTGTCGTAGGCTCTTTAGGTTTAGGTTCAATTAAAAACTGTCCCGTATATCCAATTTCGGTTGCGTAATCTACAGCCATATACATAAATCTAGCTAAGTTATCTAACTCTAACTGTAAATTTGTGTTAAGCAATGTTTCATATCCCTCACGGCCGCCCCAGAATACATAATTTTCCGCACCTAGTTCTTTTGCTGTTTCAAGCCCCTTTTTTACTTGAGCCGCCGCATAAGCAAATACATCTGCATTACAAGAAGTAGCTGCACCATGAACGAACCGGGGATTTGTAAACATATTCGCTGTGTTCCATAATAACTTTACGTTACTTGTTTGCATGTATTCTTTAATCATAGTGACGATAACATCAAGATTTTTATTTGTTTCTTGCAACGTACTGCCCTCAGGAGCAATGTCCCGATCATGAAATGCGAAGAATGGAACATTTAATGTTTCAAAAAGTTGAAAAGCTGCCTCAACTCTAGCTTTTGCTAAATCCATTCCATCATATCTATCCCAAGATCTTTGCATAGTAGCTGCACCAAAAGGATCCGTACCATCTGCTGTAAACGTGTGCCAGTAAGCAACAGAAAAACGCAGCTGATCTTTCATCGTTTTACCGCCTACTACTTCTTCAGGATTATAGTATTTAAAAGCTAAAGGATTTTTAGAATCTTTACCTTCGTATAAAACTTTGTTTACGCTTTCAAAATAATTAATTTTATTAGTACTAGTTTGGACCATTTGTCATTTCCCCCTTTGATTTAAGTAAACAAGTTTATCCATTAACTATCTTAATTCAGTTAGTTTGTTTATCCAATAAACTAACTTTATTTCATCATATACAAAATAAATATTTATTTCAATGTTTTTTTTAGAAAATTTAGTTATAATATTAGATATGATACTTTTGAATATCTAATTCAAGCTTCAAAAAAACACCAACTTAGTTCGATAGATAAACAAAGGAGTGGTTATTATTCAAATTGCAGATCAAGCTTTAGTAAAAAAAATGAATCAAAAATTAATATTAGATGAAATTTTAAAGAACTCCCCTATCTCTAGGGCAACTCTCTCTGAGATTACAGGATTAAACAAGTCTACTGTCTCCTCTCAAGTAAATACACTGCTTGAAAAAGATTTTATTTTTGAAATTGGGGCAGGGCAATCTAGAGGCGGCAGAAGACCTGTAATGCTTGTTTTTAATAAGAATGCAGGCTACTCGATCGGTATCGATATAGGAGTCGACTATCTTAACGGAATTCTAACCGACTTAGAAGGAAATATTATTCTTGAGAAGACTTCTGACTTGTCTAGTTCTTCTGCTAGTGAAGTAAAAGAGATTTTATTTGCACTTATTGATGGTTTTGTAACCCATATGCCAGAGTCCCCTTATGGTCTAGTGGGAATAGGAATTTGTGTTCCAGGTCTTGTAGATCGTCATCAGCAAATTATTTTTATGCCTAACTTAAATTGGAATATCAAAGATTTGCAGTTTTTAATTGAGAGTGAGTTTAATGTTCCGGTTTTTGTTGAAAATGAAGCTAATGCAGGAGCATACGGTGAAAAAGTATTTGGTATGACAAAAAACTATGAAAACATCGTTTACATCAGTATTAATGTCGGAATTGGAACCGGACTTGTTATTAACAACGAATTGTATAAAGGTGTTCAGGGTTTTTCTGGGGAAATGGGTCATATGACGATAGATTTTAATGGGCCCAAATGTAGCTGTGGAAATCGAGGCTGTTGGGAATTATATGCTTCTGAAAAAGCGTTACTGGCTTCGCTCTCTAAAGAAGAAAAGAATATTTCTCGAAAAGAGATTGTGGAACGCGCAAATAAAAATGATGTAGAAATGTTAAATGCACTTCAAAACTTTGGCTTTTATATCGGAATTGGATTAACTAATATTCTTAATACATTTGATGTAGAGGCTGTTATCTTGAGAAATCATATAATTGAATCTCATCCCATTGTTTTAAATACGATTAAAAACGAAGTTTCTTCTAGAGTCCATTCTTATTTAGACAATAAATGTGAACTATTGCCTTCTTCGTTAGGAAAAAATGCACCTGCTTTAGGAGCTGTTTCCATTGTTATTGATTCTTTCTTAAGTGTTAGTCCTATAAGTTAATTGAGTCAACGTAAAGGTTAGTAAACTATATCGTGTTTGACTTTAAGAATAAAGCAGCTATTTTCGATTACTAGATTTTCTATCAAGGGGAAAGAATTACCTTATTTTGATAAGAGTATTATTTCTGTCCCCACCCTCACCTCTTTCATCTCAAACAGCCAGTCACCTATCATAACGGCAACTGGCTGTTTATATGTTATTGGTAACCTGCTCTTTTCTGAAATACGGAGAGCCTTGACTTTTGGGTTAGTTTACCTACTTTTTAAATTATGAAGCATGTGTTGTCAAGGTAGTTATGACTTCCTTATATTCCTCTAGCTCTTTGCTCTGTGCAAGAGTGTTGATTTTCTCTAGCGATAAAAGAGAGCTCTGAATAATAAATGTGCGAGGCTCCGTATCATTTTGCAGTAATTCATCAGATATAAACGTCACAAATTCCAGACCCTTCTTTTGTTCCTCTTCATTTATTAGTTTGTTTTCAATCACCCGTTTTAACTTTGCGGTTACGCGCGTAAGCTCAGTCGAAAAATGACTTTCTGTTTTCTCATTAAATACCGCAGAGTAAACGGAAGGATCAAATAACTGTTCTTTTTGTTCTGCTACTTCGATTACGATTTCCTCTATACGCTTCATACAATAACGGACAATTTGTTCAATAGGCAATGGATAGTTTAGTGCTTTATTCATTTTAAATATATTGTTAAGCATTCCTTCTAGCAGCACAGCTCCATCAAATAAATAAGGAGAAGTCTTAGAGGGGAAAATCTCCTGAAAGCGTTCATATATCCAGTTGAATGTTGCTGCTTTTAACTCCTCTATATATTGAAATGTTTTGACCTCATTTAAAACGAGTGTACTTTCAATCATTTCAGGAATTTTGTTTTGCTCTGCAAAGCTCAGCATAAAAATTATCTGCTCTTCAAATAGCTTCTGATTATCTCCTTTATATTTAATGGCTACTTTTTCTCTTTGTAGAATAAGTGATTCTTGCAAAGACGAAAGTAATGAGAGAAACAGTTCGCTTTTAGATGAAAAATATTTATAAAATGTTCCTTTTGAAATACCGCTTCTTTCTAATATATCTTGTACCGAAGTGTCTACGTATCCTTTTTCCATAAAAAGCTGGTGCGTATGCCCTAAAATATCGAGCTGTTTTTGATTCATTGCTGTTGCTCCTCTGTTTAACTTTTTATTTAGTATAACCTATCTCTCTTTTCCTACGTAAATTTTATCCTTTTTCCTTGATAAACAAGTAAAAACAATTATATACTATTAGTACATTTTTATACTAAGTGTATAAAAATGTACTAATAGTATAGGTTAATTACTCGTAAAAAAAGCTATATCCGGCTACAACTATATGTAGAAAGGAATGTTTTTGTGAAAAACCTAGATAAAACCGTAGAAGATAAGGAAGTTTTAGACTTATTTAGTGGTAAGAGCCGCGAAAATCCATTTGTGTTATTTTCGAAAATGCGGAAGATGGGAGCTGTTATTCCTATCCCTTCTCCGATGGAAGAAATAAAAACGCAGGCGTGGGTTGTGACTCGTATGGAAGAGGCTATGCAAGTTCTAAAAGGTCATCATCATTTTACGGTAGACCAAAGTTCTATTAACACACCTCATGATACACGAAAACATAAAGCTGATGAGTCTGATCCCCCTACATTTTTTGGCGGACAATCGATGCTTTCTGTTGATGATCCAGATCACCGGCGCCTACGCAAGCTTGTATCAAAAGCATTTACTCCAAGATATATGGAAAGCTTACGTCCGCGTGTACAAGAAATAGCCGATGAGTTACTCGATGAAGTACAGGACAAAGGAAAAATGGATCTTGTTAAAGACTACGCCTATCCGTTACCCATCAACGTTATTTCTGACATGCTCGGTGTTCCGAAAGAAGATAAAGAAAAAATTCACGGTTGGTCTGCTGCTATTGCAAAAGGACTGAGCCTAGGGAGAAGAGATCCTGGGGTGGATAAACAAATAAAAGCTTTTGGAACGTATACCATGCAGCTAGTAGATGCTAAGCGTAAGCATCCTGCCGACGACTTAACAAGTCAGTTAGTCGCGATTGAAGAAGAAGGAGATCGCTTGAGTGAAGGGGAATTGCTTGCAATGATTACGTTATTAATTTTTGCGGGTCATGAGACTACCTCAAATTTAATTGCGACCGGATCTTTAATGTTATTTGATCATCCTGAACAGCTGGAAAAAATTAAAGCCGATCCTGCTTTAGTAACTTCAGCTGTTGAAGAATTGCTTCGTTTTAACGGGCCAGCCACTATTTCAGGACCTCGTTATGCTACCAAAGATCTTGAATTGGGCGGTCAGCAGATTAAAAAAGGCGACATGGTAATTCCTGTCTTAAAGTCAGCGAATCGTGATGAGCAGCAGTTTATAGATTCAGAGGAACTTGATATTACGCGTACTATCAAGAGGCACTTGGCCTTTGGTCATGGTATTCATATGTGCTTAGGAGCTCCGCTGGCTCGTATAGAAGCAGATATTGCTTTTTCTACCTTACTAAGACGTATGCCTAATCTGCGCCTTTCCATTCCTCGGGAAGAAGTAAACTTACATTTTACACTAAGCTCACAAGGAGTAACTTCCTTACCCGTTATCTTTTAAAATATCTAAAAAGTACAATTCGATAAAATAATTATTGATCTAGCAAGTGACAGCTGCTTAGCTATGTAGCTGGTAGATTTTGAACCTATACCTACCTATTCTAAAGGAGGAATAAGATCATATGAACAAAGAAGTCATTCCCGTTACAGAAATTCCAAAATTCCAATCACGTGCAGAAGAGTTTTTCCCTATCCAATGGTATAAAGAAATGCTGAACAACCACCCTGTTTATTTTCATGAAGAAACAAACACATGGAATGTATTCCAATACGACCATGTTAAACAAGTCTTGAGCAACTACGAATTTTTTTCAAGCGATGGACAAAGAACCACTATTTTTGTTGGAGATAATAGTAAGAAAAAAAGCACATCTCCAATTACCAATCTTACAAACTTAGATCCTCCTGACCACCGGAAAGCACGATCTTTGCTTGCTGTAGCCTTTACTCCTCGCAGTTTAAAGAACTGGGAACCGCGAATCAAGCAAATTGCAGCAGACCTTGTAGAAGCGATACAAAAGAATTCCACTATTAATATTGTTGACGATTTATCTTCTCCTTTTCCTAGTTTAGTTATAGCAGATCTATTCGGCGTACCGGTAAAAGACCGATATCAGTTCAAAAAATGGGTAGATATTCTGTTTCAGCCTTATGACCAAGAAAGATTAGAAGAGATCGAACAAGAAAAGCAACGTGCAGGAGCTGAATATTTTCAATACCTCTACCCGATTGTCATTGAAAAGCGCTCCAACCTTTCTGATGATATTATCTCAGACTTAATTCAAGCCGAAGTTGATGGTGAAACATTCACAGATGAAGAAATTGTACACGCTACCATGCTGCTTTTAGGTGCAGGAGTTGAAACCACAAGTCACGCCATTGCAAATATGTTTTATTCTTTTTTATATGACGACAAGTCGTTATACAGTGAGCTGAGAAACAATAGAGAATTGGCTCCAAAAGCAGTAGAAGAAATGCTTCGATATCGGTTTCACATCTCCAGGCGAGATCGGACGGTTAAACAAGATAACGATTTATTAGGCGTTAAGCTAAAAAAAGGAGATGTTGTTATTGCGTGGATGAGCGCATGTAATATGGATGAGAATATGTTTGAAAACCCTTTTTCTGTAGACATTCACCGCCAAACTAATAAAAAACACTTAACGTTTGGGAACGGCCCTCATTTTTGTTTGGGCGCCCCTCTTGCCCGACTTGAGATGACAATTATCTTAGAAGCATTTTTAGAGGCCTTTTCTCATATCGAACCATTTGAAGATTTTGAATTAGAACCGTATTTAACAGCTTCAGCTACAGGTCAATCTTTAACATACTTGCCCATGACGGTGTACAGATAAAATCTATGTGCATGACAAAGTAGAGAAACATGAAAGAAGTCTATCTTCTCTCATGTTTCTCTTTTCCTTTATTATCTCGTTTAATTATTTATGTACCAAGTTTAGGAGGCCTTTAATATGATTTAAAGCAGACAGTGCCGAAATTTAAGTGACGATGAGCTGGTTAACGAAATATCAGCTATTGCCTTCTCTGCCTTAATACATCTTCTATAAAATAGTGATAGAAATAATTAATAAGAGCAGTGCCAATCGAGATGACAAAAAGTTGAAAACGCGTCATGTTGACCATTTTGTATACCTTTAGTTTTTCTGCCAGACTCGTCAAAGGATAAGCAAATAGATAGTCAAATAGGACGTTAATTAAAAAATATTTTTTGAAATTCCCATAGGTCAGCTTGAATACCCAAAAATTAGCTACAAAAAATGGTCCAAAGATAAAAGATATATCACTTGCAAGTTTAGGAAAAAGAGGTTTCCTCACTTTCCACCAAGTAAAGCTTTTAGATAGCTCACTGATAAAAGCAATAACCAATGAACTAAACGTTAAAACAGGTAGGTATCTTTTAAAGACAAACTTATCAACTTTTACTATAGACAGCCAAGGCAATAAAAGTACTGCCAAAAGCGTTAACTTTCCTTTCATCATGTACCCAACTCCTGCCGTTACGAAAATGTAAGCTAGATCATATCCTCTTTAGTTTGTGTAATAGGCTCTTTTTTATGTGTTTATTACACTGCGTTAGTTCTTTTATTCGCCTTTTATTACAAGATTTTTTACTTTCAGGAAATTATTGATTCTCATATTCTGCATGTGCATGGAGAAAATACGGAGGTGAATGTTTAAAAGGAGGAAATAAAAATGACTACAGTACGTGAAGTTATGACTAAAGATGTGAAAGCTTGTGCACCGCACGACCCAGTAACAGCAGCTGCAAAATTAATGCGTGATATTAATTGTGGTTCTGTGCCGGTGTGTCAAGAAAATCGAGTAATGGGAATGATCACAGACCGTGATATCGTATTAAACTGCGTGGCGGATGGAAAAGATTGCAGCACTGTGCATTGCCATGATTGTATGACTAAAGATGTAATTACTTGTTCTCCGGATACGGATATTCATGAATGTGCGCGTATGATGGCAGATCATCAAATTCGCCGTATTATTGTAGTGGAGAATAATAATATGGTTGGAATCTGTGCAATCGGCGACCTTGCGACAGTGAACGTATATGTTGATGAAGCCGGTGCAGCATTAAGCGAAATTTCTAATCAAGTTCATTAAAACTTTTTAGCATATAAATCCTTAATGCTTGTACAAAATAATCCTGTCTGCAAGGAGGTGCTAATATGCCAAATTTAAACGATAACAAATTTAAAAAGATTCAGTCTGAGAGTCAAAAGCAAGGAAAGTCTCAAGAAGAATATGCGGCTGAGCTTGACGCTAATCGTGCAAAAAGCCAAAAGAAAAAGTAACAATAAAAAAAGGATTACAATCGGCAGAGGCTCGTTTGTAATCCTTTTTGTCATCCCGTTTTGTTACAGGCTGCGATCAGTTATAAATGTATAGTGAGTATATGCTTCATACTTCTCACCTGGCTTTAATACACAAGAAGGAAAATGCTGATGATGAATAGCGTCCGGTAAACCTTGTGTTTCTAGGCAAACACCGAGGTATTTCTCTGAGTGAACTCCTCTAATTTCGAATTCTTCGTCTAGATGATTTCCCGTATAGAGAACAACTGAAGGCTGATCCGTTTTGACTTCTATTTTGCGGCCGCTTGCAGGATCAAATAATGACATCTGATTTTCAGCTTCTGCTTCTAAAAGAAATGGATGATCGTACCCTTTACCCACTAATATGTTTTGCGGATGTGTGGATTCCACACCTTCCTTGAGACTATGTCCTTCTTTAAAATCAAATGGGGTACCTGTGACATTTAGCGTTTCTCCAGTAGGTAAAAGATCATCATTCAACTCTAAGAATTCGTTACTTTTCATCTTCAAAACATGATCCAAGACCGTTTCTTTTAGATTTCCGCTTAAATTGAAATACGTATGATTTGTTAGATTGATAAGAGTGTCTTGATCTGTTGTTCCTTCATAAGAAATATGGAACTCATTTTTATTCGTTAATGTATACGTAACTTTCACTTCAAGGTTGCCGGGATACCCTTCTTCTCCGTCTTTACTTACATATGTAAATTCAACACCTACGTGATCACTTGCATCAATTGTTTTGGCATTCCATATTTTGTGACTAAATCCTTCTGATCCGCCATGCAAATGGTTGTTTCCTTCATTTTTCTCTAGACGATAGGTTTCATTATTAAGCTCAAACGATGCTCCACCTATACGCCCTGCTACGCGTCCGACCACAGCTCCGAAATAAGGAGAATACTTTTGGTATTCTTCTATTGAATCAAATCCCAATACAACACTTTCAATCTTCCCTTCAGAATCCGGCATTTCAATATTTGATATCACACATCCATAGTCAAGGCAGGTGATTTTAAGCCCTTCATCATTTAATAAGGTATAAGCATGTACAGCTTGATTGTTTAGTTCGCCAAATTTCTCTGAGTTCACTTTCACTTTTAATCAGTCCAATCCTCTTTTTATTCGTAAATTGCTTAACGGACCCTACATGTTATAAACATCGGATATGTTCATATAGTTCCCTCTGCAATCCTTCCTGAATCTTCATTATTCTCATTTTATTGTAATCGTGTACATTTCTTAATTCAAGCTTGAATGATAAAGGCTGGCCACTGTGTGTCATTGCTATTTCTTTAGTATTCCTAAGTATTCTTCCCAAGGTCCTACATCTTCTCTATATCGTTCTGCCATTACTCGAACAATTTGCGCAATATGGGTTAAATCATGAGCAACCCAAGTCGAGAGCAGCTCTCTGACTTTCACTTCCCCAAACTCCGGGTGTTCTCCTCTCACTTCCAGATGTTTTTCGTGCTTAACTAGCAGCTTTAGTTGATGTAAATTTTGTATTCTTATCTTTTTGAATTCAAGAATCTTCTCTTCAATAGAACTAGCAGATTCCTTGTTTAAATGGGCATAGCGGTCAAACGGAGGAAAAGCTCCCTCTTTTCCTTTTTGAAGGATAAATTCTAGCCTTGGTATCCAATTGTTTTTTTCTGCTTCTATTAAATGTTCTATGACTTCGGGGGTATTCCAGGTTCCTTCTCCTTCATTGCATTGCAGCCACCCTGGAGATAGACCAGACAAAAGTTTTTCAAGCGTTTGTGGCGTATGCTCAAGTATTTCAAACGCTTCTTTTAAATTAAAATTCATATCAATTCCCCTTTCTCAACGTAATGATGCTGAGCTGTCAGTTATGTAAATTCTTTAGAGATTATAGTCAATTTTACCATAATTCGCTTCTATTAAAGGAGCCAACTATTTTTCTAATTCCTTTTATGATGACTTAAAACAAAATAAGAACACATGTTTGGTTTTTCTCTAGAAATATGATAAAATATATATAGGCTAAAACGCAGTGAGTATCAGTCTGAATAGGCACTGCTCATTCGTAAAATAGATTTGCTAGCAACTTTTTCATCTTGAGCTTTTCGTGTGAATTGGAGTGAGACAACAGTGAGTAAAAATCAAAAGCGATGGACAAAAGAAGAAGATAGATTTCTTATCCAACATTATGGTGCTATGACGCTTCAAGAGATGGGTAAGCATTTACATAGAAGCAAGGAATCGGTTAATAAACGACTTACTCGATTAAATCTTCGTGCTTCGGATACAGCTTTACGTAAAAAATGGACGCTTGAACAAGATGCGTTTTTGCAGGAGAACATTGATATCATGAATAACCGTGAAATGGCACATTCCTTAGGCAGAAGTCCTTCTTCTATTGCTACGCGCATAAAAGTCTTGGGGTTAACTCGAAAAACATCGATGCGAAGATGGACGGTACAAGAAGACGAATATTTGCTAAAGTATTACGGAGTAAAACCACTTTCACATATATCAGCTAAATTACAGCGAAGTGTGCAAGCGCTAGAATCGAGGTTGAACCGTTTAGAAGTGTATGGAGCCAAAGCGCACGTAGGACACATTACAGCGTGTGAACTAGCAGCCTGCCTTGAAGTAGATGTTCATACAATTTACAAGTGGATTCATAAAGAGAATCTACCGTATAAAATGATCATCGCCAAGACCAGAAAATTTATGGGAATTGACATTCAATCTTTTTGGAAGTGGGCTGAACAAAGTAAATCGTGCCTTAACTTTTTTAAGATACCTAAAAATACGCTTATTCCAGAACCAGCGTGGGTGAATGAACAAAGAAAACTAGACTATGTAAAGCGACCTAAATACGAGCATAAAAAGTGGACAGCAGAAGAAGATGCGAGATTGTGGCGTATGTTTTATCAGGAAAAGCGCAATCAGCGAGAAATTGGGCAGCTGCTCGGGCGTTCAAGAAATAGCGTGCAGCGACGCTTAGAGCGTTTGCGTAAAAAGAAACTAGCGAGTTAAACGATAAAAAGCTTGGAATAAGCTATGCTTATTCCAAGCTTTTTTATTGATATGGCCTTTTGTTAAGCTTTAACTGCTTTTTCCCAATCTGCTGCAAATTTTTCCATTCCTTGGTCAGTTAACGGATGTTTTGCTAATTGCTCAATAACAGCGTATGGAATTGTGGCAATATGAGCTCCTGCAAGTGCTACACGCGTTACATGATCCGGATGTCTTACAGATGCCGCAATAATTTGAGAGTCGATGTTTTGAACGCGGAATAACTCAGCAATTTTAGATACCAGCTGTACTCCGTCTTCTGAAATATCATCAAGACGTCCTAAAAATGGAGAAACATATGTTGCTCCAGCACGAGCTGCTAAAAGCGCTTGGTTTACTGTAAAGATCAGGGTTACATTTGTTTTTACGCCTTTTTTTGCAAGGTAGCGCGTCGCTTCCAAGCCAGCCAATGTCATAGGCAGCTTAATCGTAATATTTTTATCTCCGTCGTTAATTTTAATCAGTTCTTCAGCTTGAGCAATCATGTCTTCAGCAGAAAGTGCGTCAGGTGTTACCTCAGCGGAAACGGATTCAACTTCCGGTACCATTTGAAGGATTTCTTCGATGCGGTCTTCAAATCTTACGCCTTCTTTTGCTACTAAAGATGGATTGGTTGTCACACCAGCTAGAACACCTACTTTGTATGCTTTCTTAATATCCTCAAGGTTTGCTGTATCAATAAAAAATTTCATCTCACTATTCCTCCTTATTGTTGTACATCAATCTGCATTTCAGCGTACGCGAACTATAGCCTAGCCAATTTGCTGCAGCACATATAGGTTTTCTATAGAAGCGTTTTCAATCTCTTTTGCAGTTAATACCTTTAGTTTTTCTAAAAATTGTATAGCGTCCACTCGGTCTTCAATGTCTTCTTCTGTACGAATATTCTCCGTTTTAATCTGATGGATACATTCGTTGATGACTTCTTTGTACGCATTCGTTTGGATAAACCATTCTGCTAACAGCGTTTTTGTTGCTTCTCTTTCTTCTTCACTTTTAACTGCAAACAAACTCTCTGTTTCCGTTTCACTCAGCATAAGGCTGCTAAAATCGTGATTCATACAAATCCAAAAATAACCTTTTTGACTATCGTAATACTTTCCTTCTCTTAAAAGAAAATACTTGATTCCAAATTTAATTTTATGAGATTGGTTCTCTGAACTCGGCATATGAATTTCTTTTATTTCTACGCTTTCTGATACATCCAGATATGTTTCTAAACCGTACTTTGTATTCACTACTTTTGCATCCAATATGTCCATCATCATTCTCCTTTTCTCAAATTCTATTTATTTTTATAAAAAACAGAGGTCTGATTTTATGTAATAACGAATCCAGTTTTGTGGACGTTTTTCTTAACCAACCGACATGTTTTACTGTTTACGCTTTCATTATATATCAGATTATTCGAAAAATCATCAAAAACAATCAAATTCATTCAAAAAAAGTCATAAAAACTTAAAAAAATAGTCAAAAAAGGTCATTATTCATTAAAAATAGATGAACTTTTATGTTGATTGCGTGCTTCAGTGCTTCTTAAGGTAATTACCTTTTCCAAAAAAACGACTTTTATTACATACCCTCTCTGGAAAAATATACTCATTCGTTTCACCGTTTTTTCACTTTAACATGATATCCTGTAGTATACTTTTGTTTCACGTGCTAATTCCCATGAATTTTTGCTATTTAAGGTTTTTCATTTTTATTAGTGGGAAAGTTACATAAATACAACACGTTATAGGGGGACTTTAACATGGATAAAAGAATTGAAACATTAAAAGAAAAACTGCCTAATAATCATAAGGAAGTTGCTGTTCTGACCTCTCATATTTTTGATGCGCTTGATAAATTAACAACTGAACATCGCAGATATGTTGATATTTCGGCAGCAGCCAAAATAAAGCCGAATCCGGATGAAGAGAAAGCTTTTTTTGATACCATTTATCAAGTGAAAACACTCATTATGTCAGAGCTTGAAAAAACTGTTGAAGATATTGAGCATAAAGGTGATAAAAACTGGCATAAGAACTATAAAGACGGAATCGAGTGATAGGTAAATAAGACGTTTAAAAGCCTGTGCTTTTTGGAGCACAGGCTTTTTCCCATGAAATTCTCTACATTCTACTGGCTCGATTTGGAGAGCTCTTGGAATTCAATCATTGAAGATTTAATACCGTTACTTTTTCACGAGTCATGGATTCAATACTTTTACGAATACCTTGAGCGCCCATACCGGATCCTTTTACGCCGATAAAAGGAAAATGATCAGGGCCGCGTTCTGTACGGCCGTTGATTTGAACGGAGCCGACTTCAATTTTATTTGCAATTGAGAAAGCTTTATTAATATCTTTTGTAAAAACGCTTGCTTGTAAGCCAAATTCTGATTCGTTTGCTATATCAACGGCTTCTTGATCCGAAGCGACGCGGATAATTGGTAACACAGGACCAAATGGTTCTTCCCATGCCACGCGCATAGTATCATTCACCTCATCTAAAAGCGTAGGATAGATAAGGTTTCCTTCACGCTTATTTCCAGTCACAACTGCTGCACCTTTTCCTAGTGCATCTGCAATTAAAATTTGAATAAAGTCCGCTGCCTTACTATCAATTAATGGAACGATTGTACATCCATCTTCAGGAGAACCAACTGATAGTTTATGTACTTCTTCTTTCAAAATATTTACGAGCTTGTTTGCCACTTTTTCATGCACAAGTACACGTTTAATGGCTGTACAGCGCTGGCCGGAATAAGAAAATGCTCCGCTTATAATATGTTTTGCTGCTTCCTGTAAATCTGCATCTTCACATACAATACCCGGGTCTTTTCCTCCAAGTTCTAGTACAAGAGGAATCATACCTGCCTTTTTAGCTAATTGAGTACCCGTATTTGTTCCTCCGGTAAACGAAATCATGTTAATGCCTTTATGTTCAACCAAGTAATCACCAATTACAGATCCGCGGCCCGTTACGACGTTTACAAGTCCTTGTGGAATACCTGCTTGATCAAGAGCTTCAATCATCTTAATACCGCTGATCGCTCCTTGCGTTGCGGGTTTGAAGATAACTGCATTTCCTGAAATAAGCGCAGGCGCCAGTTTAGCAGCTGACAGATTTACCGGATAATTAAATGGAGGAATCGCGAGGACAACTCCTAAAGGTACACGTTCAACAATGGCCACTTTAGACTTAGAGCCTCCAGGAAAACTATCTCCTTTCATACTTTCTCCGTTCATATGAAGGGATTCTTCAACTGTATAACGAATGAAATCTGCTGTGCGCACGACTTCATTCCTTGCATCTTTTAAGCTTTTTCCAACTTCTTTCATAATAATTTCGGCAATTTCACTCTGCATTTTTACCAGCTCATCTGCCCACTTATATAAATATTTGGCACGGTCTTGCAGAGAAGTTTCCGCCCACCCCTTCTGAGCTTTCTGTGCGGCATATACTGCTTCATCGACTTCATCTTTTGTGATAGCCTGCACTTTTCCAATCACATCATGACGATATGGAGAAACAATATCAATTGTCTGCCCTGATTTGCTTTCTTTCCACTCACCGTTAAGATAAAAAGAATAAGTTGATACATTTAATACCGTTGTTGTCATAAAAAGTCCCCCTTGATAAAAGTGAAATTTATTATCTGAATTTTCAGTCTTTTTAACGAATGAAAACTCTGTGAATATCTGAGCAAAAAAGAATTCTAGATGTATCCATTTCTATACCTTTTTATATCGCTTGTAACTTTCTTAAACTTGCTGCCTTTAAAGCAACAGCTTTTCTCTTTTCGACTCAAAACCAAAGCATCATATAATTTAATGAATATTTTGTATTTTTAATATATATAAATTTCTTTCATTCGTACAATACAAATAAGTTATCTCAATGATTAATAATTTTAATAATTTATATCCCCCCATACGAAAAAATTTTATGGATTCCTATTTTTTTAGGGGAAATGGGAGTTTTAAGCTCTCTTGATTATATTTATTTCTAGGAAGATATTTAAGAGATGTACTACTCTTTTTGTTCTATGTGTTGAGAAAATAAAATAAGGGTATAAAATAAATATAGGAAAATGAAGATGAAAGTAGAATATATATTCTAAAGGGAGGGATTTATTGTGATTGTTACTTTAGGTTTTGTGGCATCAATTATTGCGTTGTTTATGCTTTTTACTAACCGGACGTCCAATATCCCGGAAGAAATAATCCATGAAACAACAAATGTCAATAAAGAAGAGCAGTATATGTATTATATATAAAGCGTCTTAACAGACGCTTTTTTGTTGCACTTTTTACAAAGTCTATAGCGATTAGAAACGGCCCTCACCTATCATTTATCTTTATTTGTCAGTGCCTGATAGCCATAAATAGTTAAACAGAAACCAATAAATGAAAAAAAGATATGTTTTGGTTTAAAGTTGACTAACTTAAATAAGTCCAACTTTTGATACAAGTAACTTAGCGGAAAAGCAAATAGTGAATCCATAAGTAAATTAACCAGAAAAAATCGTTTGAAGCGGCCAAACGTAAAATGAAAGATCCACAGTGTCCCGACCAAAAAGGGACCAAAAATAAAACTGCTATCGTTTAAAATTTTCCCTTTCCACCCTCCTTTTACACTCCACCACTTGTAAGGAATAGCTAATGAACACATTCCAATTACTAACGATGAGGCAAAAAGAGAAGCGGGAAAATAGGTCCTAATTGATTTTTTTGGCATAAAAACAAGGGAAATCCATGGAAGAAGCAATTGAAGAATTCTAATGACATTGGGCATATTAGTAAATTCTCCTTTCTTATGTTAACATGCCTAAATGTAGTGGTATTATGCCTATATCCTAAAAATAGGATGAGCTCTATTACTCCTAGAGTTATTTACAACCGGTGGAACAATCATGATCAAGACAGTGCACGGATTCCAGCAAAACGGTTAAGAGTTAATTCTTTTTAAGTAAAAATATCTGAATTCAAAATACGACAGACTTCGACACTATCTATTTGTTACTATATTTTTTAGGTTATATTTTTAGATTTGAAGCGTTTTTACATAAAAAATTCAATAATTTAAGCCTTTAAAATGACGTGGCAAGTGGAGGAAACTTAATGTGTTTCAAATGTAGACTACTGCTGATAAAGATAGAATTTATACGAAAAATGATGATGATGATTGCCCTAGAAGAAGGGTTTACAAGTAGTAATACGATTAAAATCAGTCAGGATCTAGATGTATTGTTAAATCGGTTTGAAGCTACTTGTTGAAAAATGTTCGTTGATAACAGAAAAAGGATCTTTTAATAAGATCCTTTTTTGCTGTTGGTAGATAACTATTTGTTCCCAAAAAAATGAAAGCTGATGTTATTTAGTAGTACATCTTGATCGCTCGTTCATACTCTATCTAATCATTCTGTGCTTCAAAAAAATCCCACATCATTTGTGAGGCATTAGGACCTTTTGAATCAGTATCCGAGCCATTATCATTTCCTCCAGACCATGCATGCCCCATCCCCTCTACCATAATTTTTTTCATCCAGATTTTATTTTCTGCATCGACGTAGTCAGACATTATGTAGCTATAGTGATTTTCGTTGTCCTTTGGAGTATAAGAAACAGCATTTTCATGCAGATCGATATCAAAATATTTGTATGTATAGATCCACTGCTGCATTAATGTAGACGCATTAATTGGATTAACTGTGGTATCTGATTGACCATGAAACGTAATGATGGGAACAGGCCGTGCATAAGGTCCCATTTTCTTATAAGCTTCATCACCGTCAAGTTCAGGATTTAGAGATCCATATAGCATAACTTCTCCAGCTGTGATGAGGTCTACAGCATACGCATTACTGCCTGCTGAATGAATGCCTACCGCTTTGAATATATCAGGATAAGCAATAGCCATCACATTTGCCATAAAGCCTCCAGCTGACATACCAGCAAGGTATATATTAGTAGAATCAATCGCATATTTAGCGGTTATGTGATCCATCATATCTTTTATTATGTCCGGCTCTCCATTACCGCGAAACTGGTTATACTCATAAAACCAATTCCAGCACCCGTTGGAATTAGCAAAGTAATTCATTTGAGGATAGAGAACAATAAAACCTTTTTCTTCCGCTAGTTTATTCATCTCTGTACCCGCCGCAAAATCATCTGCATCTTGTTGACATCCATGAAGCATAACGACTAATGGTACTTTACTTAACCCAGTATATGTACTTGGAACATACACCTTGTAGGTAAAATAATCATCATAATTATACTCTTTCCAAATAGGTTGAAAGAACACGCTCTGTAATTCTATTAAAAACGTAGAAGCAATTAAAACTGGGTTCGTAAAAAAGGAATATAAAGTATTCACGAAGTTTACCCTCTCTCTATTTCTGATGTATATATTCTCTATTTCGTTATATCACAACATAATCCTTTTATTATGTAGGTGATCTTTTTATAATGCCTCTAATTATTTTTTTCTTCATTCTTTAGTCGTACAAATTCATATAGTAAGTTACGCTCTGCGTTGGATAACAACTTTAGTTAATTTTATTAAACTTAGTATAACGACTAGCCAATCAAAAAATTTTAAAAAGGAGTGTTCAAAATGACGAAAGCAAAGCCTAGTTTTAAACATTACTGGAATGAGATTATACGAGGACTTATTATCACTAAATAGTGTACAAATTCATAATGCAAAACTATAGAAAAAAGAATTCTATAGCAAGAACAGTCACTTAGTACGTTTAATACATGTATACGCGCGGAATACTAGAAAAGGACTGGCTATAAAAGCCCGTCCTTTTTTATGTTATCAAACGATTATTTATTTAACCAAAATTAAAAACTGATATTATTTGGCGGTACATTGTCTCCTTTGTCCTCTTTCTTGAGCTCAGATTCTATGTATGAATCTTTAGAGGACTCTCCCATACGCCAATAAACAAGAAAGCTGATGGCAATACACCCTGCTACATAGAAAAAGAAAATTGATTCATGGCCAATACTTTTTAGCCATAGGGCGATAAATTCTGCTGTCCCTCCAAATACGGCGACTGTAAGTCCGTACGGTAATCCTACACCAAGAGCTCGAATCTCTGTTGGAAAAAGCTCAGCTTTTACAATTGCGTTAATCGATGTATAACCTGTTACAATGATAAGTCCAACTGTCATTAATAAAAAGGCCATGACTGGGTTATGTGCTTGTTTCATAAAAAGAAACAGCGGTACAGTCAGCAATGTTCCCAAAATACCAAAGCTCATTAACAGAGGTCTGCGTCCAATTTTATCTGATAGCATACCTGCTATTGGCTGAATGACAACAAATACAAGCAGCGCACAGAAGTTAATCCAGCTTACTACCCCTTTATCTAGTCCTACACTGTTTACCATAAATTTTTGCAGATACGTTGTATACGTATAAAACGCAACTGTTCCTCCTAATGTTAAGCCAATAACGGTCAACACCGCTTTAGGATGCTTCATCAGTGCTTTAATTGTCCCTGCATTTTCACGGCTTTCAGAGTCCATTTTAGAAAACTGTTCTGACTCATCCATTGTACGGCGCAGCCATAAAACGCTTAGCGCGCCGATTGCTCCAATAACAAAAGGAATACGCCAGCCCCATGAAATCATATCTGCTTCACTAAGAACGTTTTGCAGAATAATTTGAACACCTAATGCCACCAGCTGACCAGCAACAAGCGTCACATACTGAAAGCTTGAATAAAATCCTCTTCGCCCGCTGCTTGCCATTTCAGAAAGGTAAGTTGCAGACGTTCCGTATTCTCCTCCTAAGGAGATTCCTTGCAGCAAACGCGCTAGTACTAGAATAATAGGAGATAATAATCCTATGGTGCCATAGTTAGGAGTACAAGCGATAATAAAAGAACCGCTCGCCATAATGGTAATAGATAAGGTAAGCGCAGCCCGACGACCATATCGATCCGCGTAGCGTCCCATTAATAAACTACCGATTGGACGCATTAAGAAACCGACAGCAAAGATTGCCGCTGTGTTAAGCAGCTGACTTGTTGAATCACCTTCCGGGAAGAATTGCGATGAAAAATAGACGGCAAAAGCAGAGTAAACGTACCAATCGTACCATTCAATTAAATTCCCAACAGATCCTTTAAAAATATTACTTGTAACACGCCTGTTGTTTGCAGCTTCACTGGTATGAGCCATGAGTGATCCCTCTTTTCTTTAAGTAGTATTTTCTTCTGTATGACTTTATAGATAAAGATGTAGCTTACTTTATAATTCCTTTTTCTTCATAATACTTTTTTGCACCGGGGTGCAGTGGTAAAGGAAGTTGTTCTACCGCTTTTGCTAACGTTATTTTTTCAGCAGAGCTATTTGTTTGCTCAAGCTCTTCTATGTTTTCAAACAAAGCTTTTGTCAGTTCATATACTTTTTTTTGCGGCATATCTTTATTAGTAATCAAAAGGTTTTTAACCATGACTGTTTTTGTTTCTGTGTTGACATCCTTATATGTATCAGCCGGAATCATCCCACTCCCTAGTGGCGAGTATGATTTTTTTAATTTTGCTGTCACTTCTTCAGGAACTGAAATCAGTTCAATTTCGTTCGTTGAGGCTAACTCTGTAATTCCTGAGTTAGGATATCCAGAAGAAAGAAAAGCTGCATCTGCGGTTCCATTTTTAATTCCTTCAATCCCTTCAGAAAAAGGTAGAAACCGTGCATGAAAATCCTGAGTGCTGATGTCCATGCTGTTTAGAATCCTCATAGCCAATACCTCTGTACCACTGCCAAGCGCTCCTACTACCACGTTTTTCCCTTTTAAATCTTGAAGCGTATGAATTCTAGCCGACTTCAGAGCTACAATTTGCATATAGTTTGGATATAAAGAAGCTATTGCTCTTACATTGGATAAATCTTTCTTATTAATTACGGCTTTTTCTTTTCCCCCAGAACTTGCCAGCATATCTGCCATCGAAAAGCCGAGCTCGGCTTTTTTTTGCGCAATTTTACTAATATTTTCTACAGAAGCATCCGTTGTCTCTACGCTGGCTTGGATTCCTAGCTTTTCTCCATAAACTCTGGCTAGAGCATTGCCTAACTGAAAGTAAACACCTGTTGGTCCTCCTGTTACAATAGTAAGCGGTTTATCGTCAAACCCTTCACTAGCCTTTGCGTTAGAGTCAGTGCTGTTTTCTTTTTCCTTATGAATAGTTAGTAAATCTCTATTTAAGACGGCTATGATAAATATTAAACAGAAAACGAGCGCCACCCCTATATATCTTTTCATTTATTCACCTCTATTTCCTTTAATGTGGGCGCTTACAATAAGTATGTTGCAATTTTCGTGCCAACAAAAAAACGCTTAAATGGCAGAGGAACTGACAAGAACACGGCAAAAAATGCCGGGTAGAAACGGAAATATGTTCCTACTCGGCATTTTTTGCCTCCTTTTGTTGAATTGTGCGGTAAAGATGAAGTTTGTTACGGATACTTCGTTCACTGATACCGAGTGCCTGAGCTGTTTTTCTGCGGTTGCCTCCACACTCTTCAAGGACTGATTCGATAATTAGCTGCTCGGCTTCTTTCATCGTGTAGTTAATTGGAATATTAATTAATGTTGTTTCTTCGGTGAAATTCTCATTCTCATAGCGTGACAAAGAAGTCTCTTGTTCGTGTTGAACGGTTATAGGTAAATCTTTTTCCGTAATGGTTCCACCTTTGGCCATCGCAACGGCATATTCAAGGATGTTTCCTAGCTGTCTTATATTTCCGGGGTAATCATACGTTAAAAGCTTTTTATACGCATCTGAAGAAAGTACACAAAGCGGTTTCTCCATTTCTTCTGAGTATTTTTGCAAAAAGTATGGAATAAGAAGCGCTATATCTTCCTTTCGTTCACGTAATGGCGGTAATGTGATAGGGATGACATTTAAGCGAAAATATAAGTCTTCGCGAAAGCCGTTTTCTTTTACCATACGATTCAATTCTTTATTAGTGGCACTCACAATACGAACATCTACTTTTCTTGTTTCAGATGAGCCAAGAGGCGTTATTTCTTTTTCTTGTAAAAATCGAAGCATTTTTGCTTGCAACGACGGAGGCATTTCACCAATTTCATCGAGAAAAAGAGTTCCCCCATCAGCTGCGGCTACTTTCCCGCTTTGATTGCGAGTAGCTCCTGTAAAAGCGCCTTTCACAAAACCAAAAAGTTCACTTTCAAGCAAAGCCTCTGGAATAGCCGCACAATTAACGGAAATAAACGGTCCGTTTGTTCGCTTTCCCTGCCGGTGGATCCCTCGCGCTACTAGCTCTTTTCCAGTGCCGCTTTCACCAAATATAAGTACGTTCGAATCAATGTCTTTTACTCTATTAATAATCGAAAAAACTTGTTTCATAGCTGCACTTTCACCAATCATTTGATCGTAGCCTTTTATTTTCTCAATCGTTTCGCTTAATTCACGAACTTTATCATGAAGCTCCTGGTGTTCAAGCGTTTTTTCAATTAATATATGAAGCTCTTCAATATCAAGAGGCTTTGTAATGTAATGGTAAGCTCCTCTTTTAATAGCTTCTATAGACGATTCAATCGTCCCGTAAGCCGTCATCATAATAATGGATGTTTGAGGCTGAATGTCTTTAATTTTACTTAGCACTTCAAGCCCATTATATTCGCCGAGTCGCCAATCCAGCAAAACAACGTGCACAGGCTGACTGCGTAAAAATTGATAAGCTTCCGGTACTTCTGTAAGATTGGTCACTTCGTAGTTTGTTTCTAGAGCAAAACGAAGAGATGAACCAATAGCAGGTTCGTCATCGAGAATGAGAACAGTCGGTTTCATATGAATGGCCTCCTTTTTCTTTCGTAACAGGCAAGACAATCGTAAATGTTGTACCATTTCCTTTTTTTGTTTGCATCGTAATTTCTCCATTATTCTCTTCTATCCACTGATAGCATAGTGATAAACCAAGACCCACTCCCTGCTTTTTTGTTGTATAGAAAGGTTCCATAATATGTGGGACGTCTTTTTCATCTATGCCTTTTCCTGTATCACTAACATCAATAAAACCCAATCCATTTTCTGTTACAGCCCTGATAGAGAGCTCCTTACGAGGACTGCTTTCCATCGCGTCCAGCGCATTTAACATCAGGTTTAGCATAATTTGTTTAATTTGATCGGGATCACTGTAAAGACGCATACCCGGTTCAATATCAAGAGATAAGTGAACCGCTTTCTTTTTTAACGTAGGGCTAATAATAACCGCTACAGAGTTTATAAACGTTTCTACGTCAAAAGCTATTTTCTGCGGGTATTTGGGCCGAGCATAGTCTACTAAACTTTCAACAATACGATTCATTCTTCTTAGTGCTTCTGGAACGTGCTTGGACAATTCTTTTCGAAACTCTGGATTTTCATATTTATTTGGCAGCAAATCAATAAACGTTTTTACGGATGTAAGCGGATTACGAATTTCGTGTGCTACCCCTGCGACCAGCTGACCTAACGCACGCATTTTCTCTTGAGTTGCTAACTTCTTCTCAAGCAGTCTTTCTTCAGAACGATCGGCTAGTGTCAGTAAATAACCGTTCATTTTAGTTGTATCTTCATAAAGCGGAATTACTCGATACAATACAAAATAGACTTCTCCATTTTGTTTGTGCTGAATTTCTTTTGTAAATGGCAATGCCATTTGCGATTGCTTTATCGGTTTATACATTTTAAAAATTTGCTGAATAAGCGGATGTTTATGAATATGACTAGATTGAAATGTTTCATCCTTTATAAGAAGAATTTCCTTTGCCCGTTGATTGATAGTTGTAAGATTTAGCGATTGATCAAATGTAAGAATTCCATAATACATATGGTTAATAACTTGTGTCTGAAATGCATGCGCCTGTGAAATTGCTTTTTGCTGAATCTGCAGCTTTTGATTCGCATCAGCAAGCGCCGATGTACGTTTTTTTACTTCTTTTTTTAATCGCTTGTTCCAAAGATATATGGTAAATAAACTACCTAGTGTTAAGACAACTATAATAAGAAGAAAAATAATCCAATTGCGCAATTCTTTTAGGCGTTCTTCTGAAGAAGAAACAAACCATTTTCTATATAGTTCTTGATATGTTCCATCCGCCTGCATACGTGAAATTGAACGGTTAATGATCGATAAAAATTTTGTGTTTTCAGGTCGGGTTGCAACCGCAAACTCTGAAGGTATTCCTACATTATCGAGTATAGTGTACTGTCCTTTTTTCTTTGATTTCTCAAGATAAAATTCCGCGGTCCACTTGTTTGAAAAAAAAGCATCAGCCCGATTTAAAAACAGGAGATTGAGCGCATCCTCTGGATTTAAAGCCACTTGAAACTCTATGTTTCTTACATTCATCAGCAGTTCAAAGGAGATTTTATCTTCCCGCATGGCAACTGTTTTGCCTCGTAAATCGGTTAAAGATGTAACCGAGGATTTTAATGAGTTTGGAATGACTACGGCATCTGCCATCGTAAAATATGGATCGGAAAACTTAAACACTTGATTTTGATTAGCCGAATACTCCAAGCCCATAATGGCATCAATTTTACCTTCTTGCAGTGCTTTTGTTGCTTGATAAAGATCCATTGGAATATATGTAAATTTCACATTCTCTTCTTTCACTATTTGATTGAGCATATCAATACTAAAACCAGTAAATACTCCTTCATCGTTCACGTAAGAAAAAGGCGCAAGATGTTTTTCTCCAGCAATGCGGTATGTCTTTTTTTCGGCTGCGTAATTTGCTTTTTTATTGGGTACAGTTTCTGCTTTTACAGAAACCGGAAGATAAGCTAGAAATAAGATAATAGATAAAATAAAACAAAACGGGCGGAGTGTAACATACATAAGATATAGCTGTCTCCTTTTAAAAAACCTTTAGTTAAGTAGATGAAAAATGTCTTTTATTATTATGTATTTCTTAAGGTATTGGAATTTCAAGAACTAAAATAAAATGATATTGAAATATTCTGTCAATCTTTTTTATAAAGAAAAGCCTCTTTCTAGAGGCTTTTTGTTATCGCAAACAAAACATATTTGTTCGGTAATTAATATTCTTTTACTCTCGGCCTTTAGCTTCTTTGATGTTAAGTTGTATGTAATGTAATTTTAGCTCTATAAATATAATGAGCTGCTAAATGTATTATATCATATTTTGAGTGCCTTTTATTTGCTTTCGTTATTGGTCATCTTGCAGCTCTCTTTTTCTTGCAATCCAAAATTTATCTCATTGAACTTTAAATTCACACAAAAAGTGTTCCACTCCGAGATATTTTTCGCCTAAACTTGTTATTTGGAAGCCAAAATTAGAATAAAAGTCTACTGCCTCTTTATCTGTCTCAGCAAAAATAGAATGTATATCATAGTTCTTACAAAGAAAGCTAATCATGCTGCTTCCTATTCCTTTCCCTCTCTCTTTTGGTAAAACAGCTATATGCTTTATAACAGCTTCCTTGGCGTTAAGAAATTCAACTCCTATACAGCTAACTGTTTCTCCATTTACTTCAATACTATATAATTTCCGACTTGGCAAACACGTGTATTTTTTATACTCCTCATTAACCTTCTCTTCTAAAGTTGCATAAGATAACAGCTTTTTTATTGTTGGATTCACTGCAGTTGAAGTAATTTCTTTCACCCTAGCACCTCTTTTCACTATTATCTTATGAAGAACTAGTTTATTTTTTTAGGACCTTGCGGCTTGCTCTTACATACCAAAGAATAAACTATACGAAGTAATGAATGAGAAGAAATACGCCAAGCACTGGAGCGGCAGCTAGCATAAGGTTTATAGAGTTTGTAATTCTCCACTTCTTGTCTATTTTTGATTCTGTGGAAAGGTTAGCTCTCATTCGATCACCGCTTACAGCTGCTCCAGATATGATAAGAGCTAGCCCCACTAATATAATGAAAGCGGTGAAAAGTACTGTTTCTGAATTTACGTTAGCTATTGTACATGCTACTAAAAGAATAAAAGATAAAATGAACCCACCAATAATTGATTTAATCATTTCTGTCTTCCTCCTAGTTTTTTTATAAAACCCCACATATTATCTATATAATATCATTTTTCTATATTTTTACTTTTATTTTTGTTATTCCAACAGTAATTAAAGCAGCTAAAAAAGCGAAACGCTTATGTCTAAGTGCGTTTCGCTCAAGGGAACTACATTTCAACTATCTTTTGTGATGTCTGCCGGACGTATACGAATTACTTTTGATAAGTCACTTAGTGGTAACTGTATCTGATGACCTACACGCCCGCCTGAAAAGTAAATCGTTTCACAGTCTTCTGCGGTAGAGTCAATGAAGGTTGTGAACTGCTTTTTCATTCCGATAGGAGAACACCCGCCGTGAACATATCCTGTAAGAGGCAACAGTTCTTTTTGAGGAATCATTTCCAAAGACTTTTCACCAGCTGCTTTTGCCGCTTTCTTTAAATCAAGCTCCTTTTCAACCGGTACCATGAAGACATAATGTTCTTTTGATTTTCCTACGGTCACAAGTGTCTTGAAGACTTTAGCAAGATCCTCTCCGAGCGAAGTAGCTACCTGTACCCCACTCAGCTTTTTAGTGTCATAAGAATAATAGTTGTACTCAATTTTTTTCTGATCTAAAATTCGCATGACATTCGTTTTATCTGCTTTTTTACCCATAATTATCACCGATACCATCATAACACGTTTTGTTTTCATATCACCATATATTAGGATAGGTAGGTTAGTAAGGGTTATTTTGTTTATAAAAATATTTTAGTTGCTTTCTTTTAAATCGGCATATGCATCAGCTACTTCTCCAGTTTGCGGATTTACTGTATAAAAACCATAAAAAGCTTCGTGTTCCGTGGAATCCGCTGTTGCTTCTTGATATTGATAGACACGTATTGAATAATTCCCTTCTGGAGTATCCCCATCATATACATAATGCATATTATCCATTGATAAACTCAGAAATTCTTTTACACGCTGTTCTGCCTCTTCGTGTGTCAACAGATTTTGTGATTTTCCTGATGGAATTTCTTCTGTGCTTGATTCTTCGCTCTTTTCTTGGTCTTGTTTCTCTTCTTGGGCATCTTCTGAAACCGTATTGTCGTTAGTGTTCTCTTCTTGTGGCACTATATCACCTCTTTGATATCTACCTTCGTAGTACACACCTATCCCTCCAGCTCTTGAACAATTAGAAATCTCTTCAACTTGGATATAACTCTTATGGTTAGTCATCTTAATCATACAACCGCTTTCTATATCATCCGTTGTTTGAGTAGCGACATTCCCTTCAATCTTCGCAGTTCCTTCCACGTCCCCTGCGCTTACAAGTCCTGTACTAACATCTTTTGGGTTATCTAAGTGATTCGAATTTAGTTTGAATTTAAACGTATTACCTTTTAGATTAGTAATATCTATTCCAGCAGGATCAGTATCAATATTTCTGCTCCACGTGCTACCCCAGTCAACTCGACTAGGTGCTGATTCAGTTTTTTCTGCTGCTTTCGTAGAATTTTCTTCCTGTTTATTCCCTTGCTTTGAGGAGTCTTTCTCTTTTTCTGCGACTTTATTTGTTTCTTCATCTGACTCTTTCGTAGCATTATCTTGAGGCTCTTTCTTCTTGATTGCTTGGTTACCTTCTCCTGTTAGTTCTGCATTTTTCTTCATTGCGTTCTCCTCAGTTGCTTGACTGCTTGTAGCAGCTTCCTTTTCATCTAAAAAATCACACCCGGTTAAGCTACCTATACATAACAGTAATGAAATCCCCAAAACAAAAGATTCTTTTTCCATCCAAAAACTCCTTTTTATGTATATTTATAGAACTATATTATCATTAAAATATTCGTTTTTTATATAAAAATGAATCTAATATGCTAAATAATGACTTTTCTCAACCCATTGAACCTACTGTTTTTACAAAAAAAGCCACTAGAGACACTAGTGACTTTTTCATTTCTATTTATTCGATTGTGCTGCTGTATCAATACGTAGGTTTTCCCTATCGCTACAGCTTTTCACCTTAACTATAAAGATGACATTTTACTTTATGATGGCTGTCAATCACTGTATCTTCAGGTGTTTCTTTCATGCAGCGGTCAAATGCGAACGGGCATCTTTTATGAAACGCACAGCCTGAAGGTGGATTAAGAGGAGAAGGAATTTCACCTTTAACCTCAATTTTTTCGCGTTTTTCATGTTCGTGAATTGCCGGAACAGATGATAAAAGAAGTTTTGTGTAAGGATGACGAGGGTTTGAAAAAATCTCATCTGTTGGCCCTTCTTCTACTAATCTTCCTAAATACATCACGCCAACGCGATCTGCAATATGTCTTACGACGCTTAAATCGTGGGAGATAAAGAGATATGAAAGCTTCATTTCTCTTTGCAAACTGCGCAGTAAGTTTAAGATTTGTGCTTGAATGGATACGTCCAGCGCTGAAACCGGCTCATCACAAATGATAAGCTTTGGATTTAAAATCAATGAACGCGCAATGCCTATGCGCTGGCGCTGCCCCCCTGAAAATTCGTGCGGATAGCGGTTGTAATCTTCTTCGTTAAATCCAAGCTTTTTTAATAACTCAATGACAAGCTTCTTTCGTTCGCTTTTTACGCCTACATTATGAATTGTTAATGTTTCTTGAATGGAAGCACCAATTTTTTTTCTTGGATTAAGAGAAGTATGCGGATCTTGGAAAATCATTTGTAAATCTTTACGAATCGTTCGTAAGCGTGATGCTTTAGATTCGAAAATACTTTCTCCATTAAACTGTGCTTCTCCGCCCGTTGGTTCTACTAATTTTAAAAGCGTGCGCCCTGCTGTACTTTTCCCGCAGCCAGATTCACCTACTAATCCGTACGTTTCGCCTTCATAAATGTCAAAGGATACATCTTGAACCGCTTTGATTTGTCCCTTCGCTTTTCCTAAAGCAGAACGAACCGGATAGTATTTTTGCAGGTTGCGAACTTCAAGCAAGGGCTTCACGCTTTGCTGTTTTGCTTCACTAGACATACGCAACCTCTCCTTCTTGAATTTTTTCATAGTGCCAGCATCGAACGCGATGCGTCTCATCGGCATGCTCTAAAACAGGCACTTCTTTATGGCATTTTTCCGTTGCAAACGGGCATCTTGGTGCAAAACGACAGCCGTCTGGCACGTTTGAAAGCGGCGGAACCGTTCCTGGAATAGACGAAAGCTCTTGTGTTCTGTCGCCATCTAAGTGAGGAACCGACTTAATTAAGCCCATTGTATAAGGATGAAGCGGCTTTGAAAACAGCGTTTTAACGTCCGTTTCTTCCATCACTTGTCCTAAATACATCACGGCTACTTTTGTACAAATATTAGCGACAACTCCTAAGTCATGGGTGATGAACAGCACGCCCATGTTGAGCTTATCTTTTAAATCCATCATAAGGTCAAGGATTTGCGCTTGAATGGTTACGTCTAAAGCCGTTGTTGGCTCATCAGCAATAAGAAGCTTCGGCTCGCAGGCTAAAGCCATCGCAATCATAATGCGCTGCCTCATTCCTCCCGAGATTTCATGAGGATACTCTTTTGCTCGCTGTTCTGGAGACGGAATGCCAGTTAGTCTCAAAAGCTCTACGACTTTCTTTTGCGCTTCTTTTTTAGAGACTTTTTGATGCAGACGAATCACTTCAGCAATTTGTTTTCCAATTGGCATAACGGGATTTAATGACGACATGGGATCCTGGAAAATCATTGAGATTTCGTTTCCTCTTAGCTTTTGAATTTGCTTTGAAGACATGTCCAATAAGTTTTTTCCTTCAAACAAAATCTTACCATCGTAGCTTGTTAGGTCTTCATCTAATAGCTGAAGAATAGATTCGGACGTTACGCTTTTTCCAGATCCGGATTCACCGACAATGCCTAATACTTCTCCTTTATTTAATTGAAGAGATACATTGTCCACAGCCGTTACTTCTCCGCTATACGTTGTAAAAGTTACTTGTAAGTCTTCTAATTTTAAAAGGGCATTACTCAACGTTTTTTCCTCCTTTTCTTCATCATTACGTTTTTCGGATTTAACCAATCGCGCAGACCGTCACCAAATAAATTAAGACCGAGTACAATTAAAATGATGAATACACCCGGAAACACGGTCATCCACCATGCGTTGTAAATCGCAAGCTTTCCGTCATACAGCATATTTCCTAAGCTTGGCGTTGGCGCAGGAATTCCCGCTCCTAAAAAGCTTAGAGAAGCCTCTGTTAAAATCGTCACGGCAAACACGTATGTTACTTGAACGATTAAAGGTGATAAGACGTTTGGTGCCATATGAAAACAAATGATTCGAAGTGAGCTTGCTCCTTGAGCTTTTAGCGCTTCAATAAACGTTTTTTCTTTTACAACAAGCGCAGCTGAACGAACAATTCTCGCAATCGAAGGAATAAATACAAGGCTCAGTGCGATAATAACGTTGCTTGTTTTAGGTCCTAAAGCAGACATGATGGCAATTGCTAGTAAAATAGATGGAAAAGCAAACAAGCCGTCACAAATTCTCATTAAAATATAATCGAGAATTTTATAATAAGAAGATAAAAGTCCAACGATTAAACCAAGTACAGTAGCAATAATTGTTACTGCTGCTCCAATCATTAACGATATTCTGACGCCGTACATTGTCCGACTAAATACATCTCGTCCAAAGTTATCCGTTCCAAACCAGTGCGTGCTTGACGGCGGTGCTAATCGATTTGCAGGATCGATTTGTAAGCTGCCAAAAGGAGAAATGAGCGGAGCAAAAACAGCAATCAAAATAGATAATAAAATAAGTATCGCTCCTCTTACTAGCAAGCGATTTGAGAAAAAACGCGCTACCGCTAGGTTTCTTTTTTTCTTTGCAGTTACTGAAATGGTCTCTGTATTTTGTTGTGCGTTCACATTCATCACCCTCCTTTAATCATGATAAGAATTGCGTACACGCGGATCGATCACGGCATACAGCAAGTCAACAACTAAATTGATGACCACATAAGCAACCGTAATTAAAAGTACGGCTCCTTGAATAAGCGCGTAATCACGGCGTTCAATTGATGAAACAATCAGCTGACCTAACCCGGGGATGTTAAATAATGATTCTGTTACCGCCGCTCCGGTCACAAGTCCCGCAAATGATTCTCCGATAACTGTTAAAATCGGTAAAAAACTCACGCGCAGCGTGTGCTTAAGCATAATTGTACGTTCATTTAATCCTTTTGCTTTTGCCGTTTTAACAAAGTTTTCAGAAATGGTATCAAGTAAAGAGGAACGGGTCATACGCGTAATTAATGCAGCTTGAATCGCTCCAAGCGTAATCGTTGGTAAAACTAAGTACTTTAAATACTCAAATAATCCAGCATTTAACGGAACGTATCCTGAAACAGGAAAAATTCGAAGCTGTACCGCAAAAAGCAAAATAAGGAATGAACCGAGAAGAAAGCTAGGAATGGAAATACCTAAAAGGCTGGCTCCCATAATGCTTTCATCACGAATCGTTCCTTTATGTTTAGCTGCATATATACCAAATAGTAAAGCAAACGCCACGCCAAAAATTTGCGCGAGTATAGCTAGAGAAACCGTAGGACCTACATTATCCCAAATTGCCCCGAGCACAGGTTTATTTAAAAAGTAGGAATAGCCAAAATCTCCGTGAAAAATATTAGATAGCCAGATAAAGTATTGATTAATAACAGGTTCATCCAATCCCATTTCTTTGCTCAGCGCTGCAATTTGTTCCGGACTTGCGCCTTGTCCTAAAATGATTGCTGCGGGACTCCCAGGCGTTAAGCGCGTAATTAAGAACACAACAATAGATACAATGAATAAAACAGGAATTAGTGCAAAAAGTCTCTTAAGTGTATAAGCTCCCATCGTAAACTCCTTTCTAAAACAGAGAGCATAAGCTCCCTGTTTATTAGAATAATAAGATATTATTTTGTTAAACTCATATTGTAGAAAATTGGACCTAAATTATACTCATAGCCTTTTGCGTTGTTAGAAACAGCATTGATGTTCACTTTATGACCAATAAGCGTGAATGGAAGCTCGTCCCATACGTATTGTTGAATCGCATCAATGTCACCGCGAGCTTCTTTAACAGAAGGAGCAGCTTTAATTTTGTTTAAGTAGTCCATTGATTTTTCAACTGATGTACCTTTTGTAGTCCAGAATCCTTGGAAGATGGTAGAACGAGCATTCCAGTCAACAGGATAGATGTCCCATTGGCTTGTATCACTCATTTTATCGCTGAATGTCGCCCAGTCGTATACTTCTAATTTTACATTCATACCAATGTCTTTTAACTCTTGTTGAACCACAACAGCTGTATTGTATTGATCTTGGTAATCACGAGACGCCATTAAGCGAATTTCTTCTCCGTTATAACCAGATTTCTTCAAATATTCTTTTGCTTTTTTCTTATCATGCTGGTTATATTCTTCTTTTCCAGCTGTACTGTAGTAATTTGGATACTCTTTGTTCACAATGGATGAAGAAAGCTTGTAATAATCTGAGCTTCCGTAAGAACTGTCTAAGATATCTTTTGAGTTAAGAGCTGCGTTAACTGCTTTTCGTGCATTGATGTCTTTAAAGACGCCTTTATCTGCGTTGTAGAAAAGTCCCATAAATCCGCCTGGTGATGTTTCTACTTTTGCATTTTGGCTGCCTTCAACTTGTTTGGCATTATCACTTGATACAGATAGCGCAACGTCAAATTGTCCGGTTGTAATACCAGAAATCCTAGTTGACTCATCGCTTACGAAACTAATCTTAATTTCATCGACGTGAGGAGTTTTCTTAACTTCGCGGCCTTTCGAAGAATAATCTTTAAATTTCTCTAATAAAAGATATTGATTTTTCTTCCATTCTTTTACTTTATATGGACCTGTTCCTATGTAGTCTTTGATCCCTTCATCAGATGCATTATCAACCACTTCTTTTGGTAAAATAGCTGCTGCGGGGATTGGATCAGCTAATAAAGAAAGCGTGTTAACATTTGGCGATGGTAAATGAAGTTCTACCGTATAATCACCGGTTTTGGTCATTTCAGCACCAGAGAAGTTTGTTTTTCCAAGAGACGATAGCTTAATCCAGCGGTTAATAGAAGCGACAACGTCATCTGCAGTCATTTCTTTACCATTATGGAATTTAACCCCTTTTCTTAATTGGAACGTGTATGTTTTTTTATCGTCGCTAATATCTACTTTAGACGCTAAGTCAGGCTTAGGATTTCCTTTGTCGTCTAAAATCATTAGTCCTTCGTAGATACTGCGCGTTGCGTCTTTCACATCTGAGTCCCCAGTAATTTGAGCATCTAGCGTTGCTGGCTCACTTTGAGACGCGACGTTTAGCGTTCCGCCTTCTTTTCCTTCTTTTTCACTTGAAGAATTTTTGCTTGCGTTACCACTGCACCCTGCTACCATGAGGACAATGGTTAAAAGAGAGATGAAAAGTAAATAAGTCCTTTTCACTAAAATCACTCCTATTTCCTTGTATAAAATTTTAATCCGACTATAATAAGAAGAATAGTAGGAATGTGAACAATTGTAGCACTACCTTCTACCTTTGGCAATTAGTATTTTTAACATACAGAGGCTATTATACCATTTTCTATTAAATAAATATGGTATATATGTATAATAGTTGAACAAAAGAACCATTTATTTCTTATAGAGCAAGCAATTGAGAACACTTTATCAACGCAGTAAAAAAGAAAAAACATCTCAAGAAATGGTAATTTAACAAAAAAGGAGAAAACAACAGTGGGATTTTTAATTGGTATATCAGGAAGCATTATTGTCGATCAAGGAGGACCCTTTCCAGGCTATAAGCGAGCGTATGTAAATAACGACTATATCGAATCAACAGCGCTCAGCGGCGGAGTTCCTTTTGTCTTGCCAGTGTTAGAAGACGAAGAAATGATTAAAGCGCAGGCAGAAAGTATAGACGGGTTGATTTTATCAGGTGGACAAGACGTCAATCCCCTTTTATACGGTGAAGAACCGACAACTAAAACAGGTTCACCTTTTTTAGCACGAGATCAGTCTGAACAGCTATTGTTAAAGCATGTGATTGATCATGGAAAGCCGGTATTAGCAATTTGCCGCGGCTTACAAATTTTAAACGTTGCTTACGGCGGCACTCTTTATCAAGATATGTCAGACATTAAAGAGTCATTTATCAAACATGATCAATACAACAATACAAGCGACCCTTCTCATTCCATCATGATTAAAGACGGAACACGCCTGCATGACCTTTACGGTAATCAAGCTCTCATTAATTCATTTCACCACCAAGCGATTAAAGACGTAGCGCCAGGCTTTGAAGTTTCCGCATGGGCAAAAGACGGAGTCATTGAAGCCATTGAAAAACAAGGAAATCAATTTGTAGTCGGCGTCCAGTGGCATCCAGAAATGATGGCAAAAGAACATACTTCAATGCTAAACTTGTTCAAACTGTTTATGGAGCATGTGCAGCAGTCGGCTGTAAAAAAAGTCATCATTTGACGTTTTAATCTACTGCGTCACCAATACAAAAAGGCAGGCCGTTATAATGGCCTGCCTTTTTGTATTACCTGAAGATACGCATAGAAATCTACACAAATTTTCATCTATTAATAAAGAAGAAAAACAGCGCAAGCATCTTTAGTTTTTACAATAGTTCAATATACCCTTCTGTTCCATGTACGCGAATTCGCTGTCCGTCTTTTATCAGCCGAGTAGCATTCTCTACTCCGACAACCGCTGGCAATCCGTATTCACGTGCAATGACTGCTCCATGAGTCATCAGCCCGCCAACTTCCGTAACAAGCCCTTTTATCCCTACAAACAACGGGGTCCAGCTAGGGTCAGTAAAGGAAGTGACTAATATATCGCCTTCTGATAGATCAGCATTTTCCATGTTTAAAATGACGCGCGCGCGCCCTTCTATCACTCCTGCCGAAACCGGTAAACCTGCAATTGCCTGGGACGGGAGATTTTCTAGTTTGTAGGCACCTGTAATAATTTCGCCTTGAGACGTAATTACACGCGGCGGCGTTAGCTTTTCATATAATTTGTACTCTTCTTTTCGCTTGGTGATGATTTGATCATTCACTTTATGTGTGCGCACGACTTCTTGAAGTTCTTCAAACGTCAGATAGTATATATCTTCTGTTTCAGAAATAACACCGGCTTTTACAAGCTGAGCGGCTTCTTTCAGCAGAGCCTGTTTATAAACAAAATAACGGTTAATCATCCCGTATTTGGGATATTCACGATAACCGATAAAATTTCGGAGGAGATCAATTCTTTCTTTTGTTTCTTTTGCTTTTTGTTCGCCATCGGGCAATTGCTTTAATCGATTTAATAGCTCTTGCTCTTTTTTTAAGGCTTCCTGCAGGCCTTTTTCAAATTTTTGTTTGCTAGCGTTAGCCTCAAAGTTTTTAATATTACCAAGAATCACAGGAATAAGTGCAGCCGGCTTTTCGCTCCATCGAGTTTTCGTAATATCGATTTCGCCGGGACATCGCATTCCGTATTTGCTGAGATAATCATAGATAGCGTCTTGAGTTTTCTCTCCGCCTTCAAACTTAACCAGTTTCTCCAAAAAGTTATCATCTTTTCCATGTTTTAAATAATGAATGACTTCTGGATAAGGACGAATCACATCTGCGACATCCAATAGCGCCAGACCCATTTCTGAAGTAATATTGTTTGGTACAGATTGAGAAAGCACGTCTGCTGCGTTTTTTTCACCTAGCCACGTCTCCATTTTTTCATTGATCCATGATGAAGCATCCATAGCGGTCATAAACACAGCTGTACTTTGTGGATCAAATAAAATCTTCTTTAATATCCTGATATCTTCTGAAATAAAATCGACTAACTCCGACCCAGATTTCGTCTGGATGGTTTGCTTTAGCTCTTCTATTGATGCTTGATTCTTCTTGATCAAGTCAGAAACGATCGTCGAGTCGTTTTCGATTTGTGCCTTAGGCTTCGTAGGCGGCACGCTTTTATTGCTTTTACCGGAACTTTGATCATTTGGTAAAGGTTTTATAAAGTCTCCCCGCTCCATTATGCTTGTAAGTGCGTCTTTCATGAGCGGATCATGTTGTCCCATGGCACCTAACATCCTTTTTCTGCTGTCAGGGGAAGCCAGCATAGGCGTGACATCGACAAATAGCCTTCCACCGGCTGTACGCATAGGTGCATTAGTCGTTAACAGAAAAAAAGACAATCCCAGTGGTTTCATGGCATCGGTCATCATTTGTTGGTGTCCAACAGATACATACACGTGATTTTCTTGATCATCTGCTTCAGGAATTGGATATAAAGTAGTGATTGGACGACTTTGGACAATATAAAATGTATCATCAGCCAAGCACCACTCGATATCTTGAGGACAATCAAAATAAGCTTCAAGCTGTCTTCCAACGCGTTCTAGCTGTAAAATTTGAAAGTCAGTGAGCGCTTGCATTTTTTGCAGATCGAAATGAACTTCCTTCGTTTCTGTTCCCCCTTCTTTTAATCCATAAATAGCTACCTTTTTAGCTGCTATTTTTTTATCGACGATTTCTCCTTCTTTTACTTTATAGCAATCGGCAGAGACCAAACCTGACACCAGCGCTTCTCCAAGTTCAAAGCCCGCATCGATTGATAACAGATTTCGGTTAGAAGTAATTGGGTCAGCGGTAAATAAAATACCTGAAGCCTGCGGGAAAACCATTCGTTGAACAATAACCGATACGTGCACTTGACTATGGTCAAATCCATTTTTAATCCGGTAGGTTACCGCGCGATTTGTAAACAGGGAAGCCCAGCATTTGCTAATGTGCTCAAGGATGGCTTCTTTGCCTCTGATATTTAAATAGGTGTCATGCTGACCAGCAAAAGAAGCATGTGGCAGATCTTCAGCTGTCGCACTTGAACGAACTGCATAAGCATGCTCTTCCCCAAACTGAGAGAGAGAATGAATAACTGCTTTTATAACGTCAGAAGGAATTTTTATTTCCAGAATAATTTGGCGAATTTTTTCGCTAATTTCACCAATTTGATCTCGGTCAACAGCTTTTAGCATCGTCAGCTGGTTCAGTAACGCTTGAAACGTTTCATTTTGTTCAAGGGCTTTTTGATACCCGGCCGCTGTCACACAAAATCCTTCCGGTACTTGTATTCCTTGAATTTTTGATAACGCCCCTAAATTCAAGCCTTTTCCTCCAACAAGTGAAAGCTGTGTTTCTTCTATTTCTTGAAAGCTAAGAACTAAAGAGTTCATTCAACATCTCTCCTAACCGGTAATGTTTTATTGATTTTACCAGCAGTAAATGAGAATAAACAGTCTATATCGGCGTTTTTTTATGTGGTATAATTAAAGTAGGAGGAGAAATACACGCCTTTTTGTTTGCGTTTACATATTTGGAAGTTGTATAACTAACTTATCTAATTGATTTGTATCCTTTTTAAAGCAGATAAGCACACGCCTCATAACGCTGCTATTCTTCCCGCCTAGTTTGACCGCAAGAGAATTCTTTTCAATGTTTTTAATCATTTCATCTTCTCATACAGAATAAATTTCTTTTTCCCCCTTCTTTCAGCTAGTCACCTGAAGAGTCTAGCCCATCAAATGACTAACTCTCTTTTTTGCTATTTTGAAATCATAGCGTTACGAATGTATCTCTTAGCTCGTTTTCTAGCAAGTGTATAAATAATCACCTGCAGCACAAGCGCCGCAAGGCTTATCAGTACTACTTGTTCGACAGAATTAAAGGGCGAAAAATATTTCTCCCATTTAGAATCAGGCAGCCTTAATGCATTATAAAAATATGAAGTACTAAAAGAAATTATATTTCCTAAAATAAGTGATAAATCCGCTCTAATAAGCCCACTTACATAAGACAGTGCTAGTGTAACTATGGCCATGATTATATAGCTTACCTTTGAATCATCCTCAAAATCTTTTCGCATAGATAAATAAACATATGGAATGCAGTAAATGGTAAAAATTATAAAAGGAAGTAGTCTTCTCATATAGTAATCTCTCCAATAGTTAGGATTCGACATAGTTTTCTATTATTATAAATTACCGAAGAGAATTTTTTCCAGTTTTTTGTACGCAGAGAGTGTAGAAATACTTATATGTATCATCATCGTTTGTAGAATCATTCCTTAGGGCAAAGTAAAAAAGCACGCTTATGAGTGCTTTTTTACAGCGTATTTATTTAAACAGGACGTGTGTTTTAATCAAACATTTTCCGTTTACTGGTAACAATTACTTCTTTATTTTTCTCCTAAAATGGCTACAGGGCTAAATACCTCGTAATGAATACGTTCGTTTGGTATATCCCATCTATGTAGTGCTTTAAGAATAGCTTCCATAAACGGAATGGATCCGCAGAAATAAAAGACAGCTTCTTTTGAAGGAACAACGGATTGTAACAATTCTAAATCAATATAACCCTCTTTATCAAAATCAGTGCCAAGTCGATCCCCTTCATTAGGCGAGCTATAACAGATGAAGGAGGTAACATTTTCGTTATTTCTATTTAGTTGAGCCACATGTTCTTTAAAAGCATGCGTTTTCCCATTAATACTTGCATGAAGAAAGGTAACCTTACGTGTAGGTTGTTTTTCTACAATGGTATTCAGCATACTAAGCAAAGGTGTAATACCTATACCTCCACTAATTAGCACAACGGGAAGTTCACTGTGATCAAGTACAAAATCTCCAGCGGGAGCTGAGAACTTAAGAGTATCTCCTGTCTGAACTTGTTTATGTAAATAGTTTGACACGATTCCTGCTGAAGCACCGTCATGTGCATCTTCTCGTTTTACACTGATTCGATAATAATCCTTTCCAGGGGCTTCAGAAAGGCTATAGTGACGAATATGCGTGTACTTTTCTCCCCGAACATTTGCTGCTAAAGAGGAAGCTTTTAATTTCATACACAAAATCTTCTTTTCGGTAAGTTTCTTCTACTATACATTGACCTTTTCTAAAGTACTCTCATATTGCTTTACTAATTTATAAAATGTTGTCTTTTTTACATTCGCTTCTTTCATAGCTTGTACAGCTGTAATTTCTTTTTTCTTCCATCGATTATAAGCTTCAATGAACTCTTCGTTGACTTGAGCTTTGGGTCGTCCAAAAGAAATTCCCTTAGTCACCGCAGCATCAATTCCCTCTCGCTGGCGCTTGCGAATACGATCTCGTTCTTCTTGAGCCATCCAAGATAAAATTTGAAGAACTAAATCGGCAATGAAGGTTCCTAAACTATCCTTATACTGAGTCGTATCTAACAACGGCATATCCAAGACGACAATGTCCGCCTCAACCTCTTTTGTGATCGCATTCCACTCTTGTAAGATTTCTTCTTTATTACGACCGAAACGATCTAAAGAATGAATATAAAGAATATCACCTTTACGAATCATTCGTTTTAGTAATTGATACTGTTCTCTATTAAAATTTTTTCCACTTTGTTTGTCGATAAAAATATCACGAGGAGAAATACCCACTTTTTGCATGGAGTGAAGTTGGCGCCCTTCATTTTGATCTCGACTGCTTACACGTATATATCCAAATCTTCTATTTTCCATTTTTATACTCCTTTTACGTTTCTCTTCCTTTTATTTTACCAAAGACGTTCGTAAAAGTTTATGAATTTCGGAAGACGTTCGTAATTTATTTTGAAACTTAAACGAACAATAAAAATGATAGATTTTATATACCAAATATAAGTCCGTAAAGGTATACTTTTACGGACTTTTAATGTGATTCTATTCTAAAATGCTAAAGAAATGAAGTTAAGGATTTTCTTTGAATTATTGAAATTACTTTAACTTAAACTAAAAGGTTAATTAATACTTTTTATGAATTAATTTACTTTTAATCAGTTTTTAACTATATTTTAATACTTCATTATAGTTACTGGATTATAATGGAATCACCAAAGTGATTATCCTTCTCTTAACTTGCTTTTTATCTAAAGCAAGTCTTTTTATTTATCAGATTTAAACTAGTTACACCGTATTAACCTATTTCATTAGTCATAGCACTATATTTTACACGATATTAAATAGTTGGGATAAAAGAAATAACAAGCTTGGTTACATAGTCCTCTTAAAGCCATAATTTGTTCATTAGGTAAAAAATTCACTATTTTTATCAAGAAAAACACCAGCTATATGTTTTGAATATGAAGAAAAACGCCCTGTGAAGGAATTAACTTTGGTTTTACATATATGAATGACTCAATGCAAGTTTCAGTAATCTAGAAGCTTTCGTTTTTTTATTATTATTGATTTTTGAAAACTCGCTTTCCAAAATCAGTTACCTTAATGTGACTTATAGGAACCCAATCCCCTTTTACCAAAGAGTGCTTATAACATGGGATATTTAATAAACTACATTTCTATATACAACCTAAAAGTTAATAACATAAATACTGATAAAGAATGGAAGTAGGAGAGGATATTCTTGACTAATAATCATCCGTATTTAGATGAGAAAGTTATGACTATAAAAATCGTTACTGAAATGACAGGTTTATCAGAAAGACAAGTTCGTTATTATGAAACTCGAGAGCTTATTTTCCCAAAACGAAACTCTTCAGGTACCCGAATGTATTCCTTTTCCGATATTGAAAGATTAATGGACATTGCAGAAAAAATTGAAGATGGTGTTCGAACACGAGAAATGCGTAAAGACTTTTCTTAGAGAAGGTATTATAATATCCAAAATAAACAGCAGCCTCATCCCCAAGGGCATTGGAGTGAGGTTGCTGTTTAAGGTAATTCTATAACTGTATATATCTGTATATATAAGGTACGTTTGATACGCATATTTCCTTTCAAAAAAAGAAATTCTAAATTAAAAAGAAATAAAAGGAAGTTTAAATATGTCAATGAAAAACAAGTGGTTATTTAATGGTGTAATGGTATTATTCTCTTGGATATCAATATCTTTTTTGGACTGGCGAAGTATAAAAAGATTTTTCCCGGCTTTTATCTTTGTGTTTTTAATAAATTGTATTGATGTTCCTATTGGAAAGAAATTTAAATGGTGGTCTTTTTATAATAAACCAAATTCCTTTATTTATAATGAAAATTGGTCCAATGCTTGCAGTTGCTTTATGGTCATTAAAATGGACATACGGAAATTTCAAAAAGTTTATTATTCTAAATGCCCTTTTCCAAATATCTTTTTCATTTTTAGCTAAAACTTTATTTACAAAGATAAAATTATTTAAATTAGTTCGATTTAATGCATTTCAATTCTTCCTTTATTTCTTTTACAAGGCTTTTCTCTTATATGGATTTCAATACATTTATGAAAGTAAAAGAAGATTACCATAATCCATTAAAAGTTAGAAGTAAATGTGGTTATTCCAATCAAAAAGGTACACTCTAACTGAGTGCACCTTTTGTTTTATGAATTATATATTTCTCTGTTTAGATTCACAACATCCTTATGTGAGAATTCAACATCCTTTTCTTGCGTAAAATTTTCTATTACTTTGTCGCGTAGTAATGGTGCTTTTTCTTTATTTGCTTTTTTCAACGCTTTCGTGAGTTCATCTCTCGTTAGCTCTGTGCAGTAAGCAGGAGTTCCTGGCTGTTGTCTCCAAGAGTCACTTAAAGAACCACTGTCTACTAAATCGAAGCCTAGCTCGTTTACTACGTCCATGACTACTTGTTTTTGTGCTGAGTCATTACCAGCAACTGCCATCGCAATTCGTCCACTAGAATCTTCGCATGTTCCTTCATTTTCTAAAGTATAGGCTAATAAGTTGTTGAAAGCTTTAATGACAGGTCTACCTAATTGATTTGAAACCCAAACACTTTCAACCATTCCGTTCTCGATTTCTTCAATTTTATCGTCTCTAAAAGGATAGTAATTTGAAGTATCTACAATGATTACTTCCTCCCCGACTTGATTGATAATGTTCCGAATGCTTGGTATTGCTTTTGTAGGAAGAGATATTATAAGAACTTCAATATCTTTAATTGCATCCTCTACGGGCACAGGAGTTCCAGCAAGTTCTTTTCCTTCTAAATGTTCAATTCCCCTTGCATCTGCAATTTTGATATTATGGCCGTTCTTAACTAATTTTTCAGAAATAATGGATCCAATTGATCCTGCGCCTATAATTCCAAATCTCATTACAATTCCTCCTCAAGAATTTATATATAAAAGAATTATTCTGCTTAAAGTTACACAATCGTATGGTTATCAAACCATAAACATATATTCATTAGAAATTAAAAATGTATTGAGTATCTTTGTTACATATACTAGAATAAAATCATTTCTCACTTTTTTAAAGTAGGCAATAAAAATTGCCGTAGTACATTTTTTTGTACTTAAGGGTAGAAAGCAGGTGAAAAGATGTCAAGAATATGCAAGGATGGATTTGATGAAGAGTGGATAAGGGAAGAAAGAGAAGTATATGGCATAGCTTATACCCAAAATATACTTTCAGGACGCTGGAAGTATATTATCCTTTGGTTCTTAAAAACAAAAGAACGTCGTTATAGTGAAATTAAAGCTTTTTTATGGGATATTTCACAAGGTTCTCTGACCAAACAGTTAAGAGAACTAGAAACAGATGGACTAATTAAACGAGAGGTTTTTCCTGAGGTACCTCCACGTGTAGAATATTCCTTAACAACTAAAGGGCGTGAATTTATCCCGATACTTGATATGATGGAGAACTTCGGGAAAAAATTCGGGGAGAAACCTGAGTAGAGTAATAAGCAGGAGTTAAATAATTTATTTAATAAAAAAGGGTTCATTTCTCTTTTTAGCTATAAGAATGAGCCCTTTTTATTAAAAAACTTTTAAGATTACAAGCACTAAATTCTAAGCAGGAGATAACGTTAACTTACAGCTTGTTTATTTTTAAATGCTATTTCTAGTTCAATTTCTTCTAACGTTCGACCTTTTGTCTCAGGAACATATTTCATAACAAAGAGGAAAGCAAAAACTCCAATAACTGCATATGTTAAGAAAAGGACTCCTACTCCAACAGCCTCTACAAGTACTGGGAATGACATCGAGATGACGATATTTGAAAGCCATAAAGCTGTACTTGCTACCCCCATTGCTATGCCACGCACATTCATAGGGAAGATTTCACCAAGAATGACCCATACGACCATACCCCAACTTGCTGAATAGGCTACAATAAACAAGGAAAGGCAAGTAAGTAACAACCATACCGGCACTTCAACCCAGACCATTCCAACTCCCAGTGTACCCAGCGCAATTGTCATACCGATGTTTCCAATTAACAATAGCTTTTTACGGCCAATTTTATCAATAAGGAGCATTCCAAGAATCGTAAACAATATATTAAAAACTCCAATACCTATTGTTCCTGCAATCGCTGCTGTAGAACCGAATCCAGCTGTACTTAGAATCGTTGGTGTATAGTAGATAATTGTATTGGTTCCGATGATCTGTTGAAATACAGCAATGCCGATTCCAATAAATAAAATAGAACGTAATCCAGGTGCAAAGAGCAGCTTTAAATTTACCTTTTTTTCAGCCTTTACCTGCATAATACTTCTTATTTCTTCTTCTACTTGGTGTGAATACCTTGTTAGAGATAGCACTTTACGTGCTTCATCTTCACCTACATTCTGCCAAAGCCATCTTGGGCTTTCAGGCATAAAGAACATTCCTAGCATCAATAAAACAGAGGGAATAACGGCTAATCCTAGCATCCAATGCCAGTTTTCTGAAGCTGCAAACATGTAGTTTACAAGGTAGGCCATAAAAATGCCAAGAGCATTCATAATCGTGTTTAACGAAGAGACCTTACCGCGAATATTTGCTGGAGCCATTTCAGCTAAGTATAGAGGAACAATACCTGAAGCTCCTCCAACTGCTATTCCCAGTTCAATACGAAACGCAATTAAAGTATGTACATTAGGAGAAATAGCTGTTCCAATTGCGCCAATCGTAAATAGTACACCTAGGATAATGATTGTTTTCTTTCTTCCATATTTATCGGCTACAGGTCCACTAAAAGCTGCGCCTATAAGGGCCCCAATTAAAACGCCACTTACCACTAACCCCTCAAGAAAAGGTGTTAGCCCCATGTCTTTCTTTATAAAAAGAAGAGCACCTGAAATAACCCCTGTATCATAACCAAATAAAAGCCCACCTAAAGCACCAAAACAATAAATTACCCACCTATACATTTTTTGTTTATTCATGGTCCACCCATCCGCCCCTTTAGTTGAATCTTTTTTAGCAAAGAAATACTATTTAGAGTTGTTTTACAGGTATGAAGTTATTTTGTAAGAACGATAAACTTTCTTCGGCGAACGTATAAATCTTATTCATGTTGGCTCCTTTATTCGCTTGAAAAGGATTTGAACCGGGAGCTGTTGCTTCTACTACAACATATCCGTCAAAGTTTATCCTTTTTATCCCTGAGATAAATGGCTTAAAGTCGATGAGTCCACGCCCCATACTTCTTCGATTGCTATCAGCTACATGAAGAATGTGCAGGTTATCCTGTGCATCTAAAAAAGGAAATTCAAGATCTCGCTCTTCAATGTTCATATGGTAGGAATCCAACAACATTTTCACTTTAGGGTGATTAACTTCTCTCACAAATTTTATAGCCTCGGTTCCTGTATTAACAATGCAACTCTCATATCTGTTTAAAGGCTCTATTACAAGAGTAATATTTAATTCCTCTGCTTTTTTCGTTAATTTTTGTACAGAATCAATCGCCCATTTCCAGTCCTCTCCATCCGCGCCCATTGGAGCCGTTTTTCCAACCGCAGAAGGACAAACAACTAAATATTCTGCTCCTACCTCCTTAACAGCTTCGATTTGCCTTTCAAAGTATGAGACTGCTTTTTTTCGGTTATCTTCGCTTCGATTGGCTAAATCTTGTTCTTCGTTTGGCCAACCAGTATCACCTGTCAAACCACTTATTTCTAGATCTAAATTTCTCGCTAATTGTTTAATATCGCGCCAGTTATAGTCATCTACTGCAGCTCTAATTTCTATTGCGTCATACCCAGTTTTTGCAACAAACTCCATTGTCTTTTCTAAAGGAATATCTCCAAAAGTCCAACTACAAATTGAAAATTTCATTTCTATTCTCCTTTTTACACATTTGATTTATTTTAGAAGTGATACATTTCAGGAATCTAAACCTAAAAAGAAGAATCAAATCCATAATGATATCGCTTTCTTTTTAGGTCAGATAAAATAGGAATTTTGTAATTGAGATAGTTTAATTAAATCAACTGTACACTTTCCTTCATTTTCACTGGTGCATTTGTCTTAACAGATTCAATACAAGCAAGTGCAATTGAAAGAGCTCTGCGAGCATCTTTACCTGTTACATAAGGGGTACTCTCATTACGCACACATTCTACAAAAGAAGTGAGTTCTGAGACATAAGCATCATGTAATAATTCAGTGTCTCTTCGGTATGTATCGCTACTTATTCCTTCCGCAGTGTAGCGAATCGTATTTGTTTGTTGAACACCTCCAGCTGTCACCATTCCAGCTGAACCAAATACTTCACCGCGAACATCATATCCATAAACTGCTTGGAAATTTGCTTCAGCTGTTGCAATTGCTCCGTTATCAAAACGGATGTTAACAACCGCAGTATCAAGGAGACCTTTATCTTTAAAATCTGGACGTACAAGTGCATCAGCTACTGCATAAACTTCAATCGGTTCTGCACCTGGATTTAAATAGAGCAGAGCATCAAAATCATGAATGAGCGTTTCTAAGAATATCGTCCATTCTGGAATTGGAGTAGGATCCCCTAATCCCGGATCACGTGTCAATGATCTCAATAACTGTGGAGTTCCAATTTTACCTTCTACAATATCGTTATAAGCAGCTCTAAAATCTGAAGCAAAACGACGATTAAAGCCTACTTGTAAGGGAACGTTTGCTTCCTCTGCTGCCAATATGGCTCTATCTGCTTCTTCTAGGGTAATTGCCATTGGTTTTTCACAGAAAACTGCTTTCCCTGCATTAGCAGCAGCTACAACAAGATCTGCATGTGAACGAGCAGGAGCTGCAATAACTACTGCATCAATATGTGGATCTTGGAACATTTCCTTTGGATCTGTATATGCCTTTGACACTCCGAGTTCTTTTGCAAGTCTTTCAGTAGCTCCTGAAACTGGATCAGCAATCGCGTTAAGCTTTGCCCCATAGATTTTACGAGCCACTGTTCTTCCATGAAAACTTCCCATACGCCCTGCACCAACCAGACCAATTCTAACTTCTTTCATCTTTCTTCCCCCTTAAGACTAAATAAAGTTACTATCTTCTTGCTATTCTTTTTTTGTAGCGCTTTCATATTTTGGTTTAACCTACCATGTTATGATTAGCAAGCTAACAAAAAAGGAAAGCTCTTTCCTTGATAATGAGTTTATCCTCTAGTTTTTTTATTGTCAATAATTTTTTAAAAATTTAAATAATAACATGATTCTATACCTTATGACTGGTTTTCTAGATTAAATGTCTTTCCTAAGCATCTTAACAATAGTAAAATAACTGTATGTTTTTTATAAGTGTTAGTAAAATCCATACAAGTACTTCTGAAAATAAGGAAAGTTCTTTCCTTTCGGAATTTCCTTAAAATCAATAAGTAGTTACCATGATAGATTAATAAAGTTAAGAGGAAAGCTTTAAATGGATTGTCCATAAATAACTATATTTTTTGCGTAGAATGAATTTTATTATATAGAATAATTAGCAATATTTTACCTATATCAAACGAAGATTTTAGAGAAGCGTAAAGACATATAGTGAATAGATTAATACGTTGTTAGTTGAATTAATGAAGCACAAGACCATCTCTAACAAGTTAAATTCGCTATAGATATTTTAGAAGATATATAAATGTTCTTATGATTTAAGATTATTGATTTTCTTCTTTTTAAAAAAGATAGCAAAAAAGGCTACACAGCTTCAAAGCAAGATGTGTAGCCTTTTTTACTTCTAAAAATTGATTATTCAATACATAAATATCTAACTTTAAGCTTTAATAACGGTATTAATTACTACAAGGTTTAATTATCTTATTTACATTCATGTATTCGTTTTATTATGAGAGGTAGATGCACGAACCACTAATTTTGGAGATAAAACGATTCGTTGCTTCGTCTCCTTCGAATCTTCAATCTCCTCTATCAATAGTTCAACAACCTTCTTACTCATTTCATGAATAGGTTGAGCTATAGTAGTTAAAGGAGGATCACAAATTGTCGATAGGACCGTGTCGTCAAACCCAATAATTGATAGATCTTGCGGAACTTTTATCTTAAGTTCACGCGCACCTTGTATTGCTCCAATCGCAAGAAATTCGGTTGAGGCAAAAATAGCTGTCGGGGGAATAGACAAATGTAGAAGTTCACGTGTAGACTGCTTTCCTTCATCAAGTGAAGTATTATTGAGAGACACTAAACTTTCCTCATATGGCAATCCTGCTTTCTCGAGAGCTTGCTTATATCCCTCAAATCTTGCTCCTATCGTTGGAAACTTAATGTCTTCAGTAATCATTGCAATTCTTTTATGTCCTAAACTTATTAAGTATTCTGTAGCCTCATACCCTCCCAGAAAATCATCTACTAATACTGCATCCACAGCAAGCGAAGATACATCCCTCGAAAGTAATGCAACTGGAATGTCAGCCTTAAGGAGCTCCTTAATGGCTTTATCCTCTTTTAATCCGGTAGCAATTATAATACCATCTATATACTTTTGTTTTAATATAGAGATGTATTCGATCTCATTTTTTAAATCATTGTCCGTACTACAAATCATTAAACTAAAACCGAACTTCTTAACATGATTTTCAATACCCCTTGCTATCTCTGCCATGAAAGGATTTGCAATATTAGGTATCAAAAGCCCAATAGTTTGAATACGCTTTTTGACGGACGCTACCACACTAGGTTGATAGTCTAATTGGTGCATGGTATCCCTAACCTTTTTTCTGGTTTTCTCTGCAATACTCCCTGTATTATTTAATACTTTAGAAACGGTTGAAATGGATACACCAGCTTCTTTTGCTACATCATATATTGTTGGTTTCATTCCCTTTCCCTCTTTTCTCTTAACACATCATACATTTATTTTAACTTATTTTAATTATAGGCGAAATGATTACCAAATTAAGTTTATTACTTGTAATAGTCTTTTTTATCTTTAGGTATTAATACTTATTCGTATGTGATACAAACCTAATAAACATAATATTAATTTTAAGCTGAAGAATATCTTTGTATATGTAAGCAGAAATGCTAATTTATATAAAAAATATTAGAACAAAGAGCGTAAACCCTTCTTTATTTATTGGGTTTACGCTCTTTGTTTACCTTTAAATATTGTTTTATGAAAAATAAATATATTACTTTAATGTAAGTCAGTTCTATTCCAGCTATCATTAAAAAGTGATCAATAATCCGTAATCTCGTGTATTTTACGCAAATTGTAAAAGTTTATTTTTTAGCAAACCCTTGTTTGTTTAAATAATTAAGCATAAAAGGCAGTTTACTTCTTTCAAGATGATCCTCAATATGATCTTTCCATCCCTTTACTTTCTTTACTGTGAAAGGAGCTTTAACAGGACGATCCTGGTAATACTCACGCATCTGTTGGTCATAAATTTCTAATTTTTCTTCATCTAATGGTTGATACTGATTGTCAAACATGACCATTGATTGAGGCAAACGTGGTTTTAGTCCAGGTTTCTCTCCTGCCGGATGGCCTATGCATAGCCCTACTAGAGGAACCACATACTTTGGCAAATTTAATACCTCGGTTAATTCTGCAATATTAGCTCTTACTCCACCGATATAGACACCACCGAGTCCCATTGATTCGGCTGCAGTTAAGGCGTTTTGAGCCATGAGCCCAGCATCAAATGAACCTATCAAAAGGTATTCAATATAGTCCAGGTCTACTTTGGGAGCTATTTGATGATTTCGGTTAAAATCTGCACAAAAAATCCAAAACTCTGCTGCCTCTTCAATATACGGTTGATTGACAGAGAGTTGCATCACTTGTTTTCGAAGATCTGGATTTGTAACCCTAATGATAGAAACGGCCTGTAGAAGGCTGAAAGATGAAGTTTGATTAGCTGCCTTAAAGATTGCATCTCGTTGTTCCTCTGTCAAAGGTTGATCTGTAAAAGAACGAATAGAGGTATGATTAGAAAGTAATTCAATTGTATTATTCATAATGATATTCTTCCTTTCTTTCCTAAATATTAAATTTACATCTAATTTTGTTATGATTATCGATTTGAATTGGGACTATTTTCAAAGAAATCACTTGCATAGACAATGATAAAATCATTACTCTTATTTATGAAGAGGGCAATTTTTATTGCCCTAGTACGATTTTTTGTACTTAACAGTAGTAAAAGGAGCTAAAGACGTCTAATTTATGTAGAGATGATTTTTCAAGAGACTTCATAGATGGATGACACGACGTATGGTCATACTCGCTAACTTCAAAAGAGTTTTATTTGTCTCTGTTATTGGAATACCGTAAGGAAATATAGGTTTATAGCGTTAAGAAATTCCTATCAAAACGTCCGTAAAAGTACACTTTTATGAACTCACTATTTTCCATAAGTTCGTGAATCAAAATATGTATTAAGTATAAAAACATAACTATTTAAACCCTAAAACCCTCATTCTATGCTCTTAATCGGCTTTTACAGGAACAATTATTGTTATACGGTAAAAATCCAGTTATTGTTAAACAAAGACTTACAAGTTAGAGGGATAGGTGACTACATAATTGCAAAGATATAGATATAACAGTACTTTAAGGAAGGCTTTACTTGTAGATATAGAGGCAGCAAGAGAACTTATGGTTAAAGTAGGATTAGAAGAAGGATTTACTAGCCATAATACAATTCTAATCAGTCAATTAATTGATGAATTGTTGAATGAATTAAAGAAGATTACTTCAACTGATTAGTTTTTGTTCTTAATATACCAAAAGTAAAAGCAACCTCATTTTTGTCATAGGAGTGAGGTTGCTTTTTAGGATTCACACTCGTTGAAGAATGAATGCCATAACCATCAAATTGTATCATAATTTTCCAATTCATTTATATTTTTCTTGCTGCTGCATATGTATAAAAGGAGCTCTTTTTATACATTCTCGTTTCTTTCAACTACCTAAAGAACGTAGTCATATCAACGATGTATAAAAAGACGCATACTCAAGCAAAAGAATCCTTAGCTGAACCCTACTGCCGCAAGGGTTCTTTTGCTTGCTTGGTTCCGGAAAGAGACTTTATGTTAACTAGCTCTGCATATGATATTCATGTTATTAAATATAATAATATGGTAAAATGTTACATATAAAATGAGATTCTTGTTTAGGAAGAAGGTGTTTTCTTAATGTTGAAAGTATTGTTGGTATGTATCTTAAGTTGCTTGATTATTTATGTAGGGCAGCTTGTATGGAGGAAAGGAAGAACTACTTTTATTGCTGGATATGGAAAGATGTTTACACCTAAGAATGAAAAGCAGCTTGCTAAAGGATTTGGGATTATTATTATGTTATTTGGCTTAGAATCTATTATATTTCCTATTCTCTCTCTATTTTTTGATGGACTTGGAATTTATTATGGATTTCTAGTTGTGTTAAACTTCATTGCTTTATTTGGAGTCATGATAAAGGATCAGGTACAAGGAGAGGCTTAAACGAAATAAAGGGCATGGGAGAGTTTATATTCTCAGGCCCTTTATTTGTGCCGATAAAATGTTTTATGTTAACTATAAGGCAAAAAAGCTATCTTTGATGAAGATAGCTTTTTCTACTGATAAATATTAGATTGTAAGTGGAGTCTTAAAAGACTCCTCAAGTAGTTTGCTCATATTATATACAGCTTATGTATTAAAAAAGCTTACCTGGTTTGTCAGAGGTAGACTTTTCTTAAAAACTGTATCTGTGTATAAATAATATGGCTCAATATTGATCTTTTATTTATGATGAAAAATCAATATTTCCTTTTTAGAGGATTTCCTAATTTTTTATATTATTTCGGAATTTACTTAAATCAGGGGGCGGTAAATGCTTATCTTGATTTAGCGCAAAGATAACTTCCATTTCTTTATCTGTTAATTCAAAATCAAAAATCAACCAATTCTCTATTATTCGTTTTTCATTAAATGACTTTGGAATTGTCACTACATTACCTTGAATATTCCAGCGTAGAATAACTTGAGCAACTGATTTCTTATACTTAAGTGCTATTTCTTTTAAAACTTCATGTTCATTTAACTGGCCCCTCATCAATGGAGACCATGCTTCCATTTGAATTCCATGCTTTATACAATATTCTCTAAGTTCTGGACGAGTCAAGTTAGGATGATATTCTACCTGATTAACCATGGGCTTAACATCTGCTTGATTCATTAACTCCTCTAAATGATTAATCTGAAAATTACTTACGCCGATAGCTCTTACTTTCTTTTCTTTATATAATGTCTCAAGAGCCTTCCAAGTCTCCAAAGATTTTCCTTCAATAGGCCAGTGTATTAAATATAGATCGATATAATCCATCTTTAAAAGCTCTAAACTCTTTTCAAAAGCTTTCAATGTTGATTCATAGCCTTGATCGGTATTAGCTACTTTGGTAGCTATAAAGATATCTTCTCGTTTAATTTCAGATTCTTTGACTGCTCTTCCAACTTGTTCCTCATTTGCATATGCAGATGCAGTATCTATACTTCTATAACCGTTTTTGATAGCGAACTTTATCGCTTCTGTCGCATCTTCTCTCGCTTCAGTCCATACTCCTAATCCAATCCAGGGCATTCTCACTCCGTTATATAGAATTGTCTCATTGGTACCCATACAATCTTCTCCTTTTACTTAGAGTCCAGATTATAGCTATAATATCTTTTGCTATTCTTTATAAATAAATTCACAAATTCCATTTCCTAAGCACACCTAAATTGACCACTAACTAATTGGAATAATTAGTTAGTGGATATGTCTTAATCAGGATTAATCTTTTTATTATGTCCCAATCATAAATTATTACGGTCTATTTTATAAATCACTTTAATATCTTTTCAATGTTATTTAAATCATCCTTGGTTAACAATACATCACTTGCTTTAGCATTTGTTATTATCTGGTCACTTCGCTTTCCTCCTGGAATTACAGCATCAACACCATCTTGAGCTAATAACCATGCTAATGATAGATTTGCAACAGTTGTTTCCTTAGTTGTAGCAATGTTTTTCAATTGTTCCACTTTCTCTAACACTTTATCAAAATTTTCTTTTTCAAATAGTGGATTAGATTGTCTCCAGTCTCCTTCTGTTAACTGAAAATCTTTCGTATATTTCCCTCCAAGTAGCCCAAATGCAAGAGGTCCATAAGGGATAAATGAAATATTATTTTCTCTTGAGTAAGGAAGTAAGTCTTCTTCCGCAGAGCGTTCTAACATATTATAAGCTGATTGCAAGACGGAAATGTCACCGTGTGTATTGGCCTCTTTTAATTGATCCAGTGATACATTAGAAATACCAATTGCTTTAATTTTACCTTCTTGTTTTAGTTTAGATAATTCTCCTATAGCTTCCACTAATGGGGTTTTATTATCTGGAAAGTGAAGATAATATAGATCTACATAATCCATTTTTAAGCGACTTAAACTATTTTCTAAAGCTTGACGTAAATAAGCTGGACTATTATCTACCTCTACCCTGCCATCTTCAAACCAACGTCTTGCTCCTTTTGTAGCTAGGATAAACTTATCTCTATTATAATTTGACAGCACTTCACCTACTAATTCTTCTGAACGACCCATTCCATAAATATCAGCTGTATCAATAAATGTTATGCCAAGGTCAATTGCTGCTGCTACCAATTCCTTGCCAGATTCTTCATTTAAATTATTAAATAGGTTATGTCCGCCTACTGCATTTGTTCCAAGACCGATTTCTGAAACAGTTATATCTGTATTTTTTAATTTTCTAAATTTCATAAAATCATTCCTTTCAAAATGTTTATCCGTTAATTTTTGAGAAATCAAGTATATAATTAATATTTAAAAAGTTAAAAGGTTCATTATTTTTCTTAATTCATTCGCACTAGAGGCACATGAATATCTGATCCATAGCACATATTTAATATTGTTACCTCCCTCCTTATGTTTACATGTATGATTTTACGGGACAATTAAAAAATCAAACAACTGTAGAACAAACAGTTTCAGATATAGAAACAAAACCTCAAACAGTTGAAAAAACCAGTGCATACCGATGCACTGGTTAAGTAATTTTATTCTGTTAAGTTTTCTAATTCATGGGTTAGTTGTTTACTAAATTGAATTACTTTTTTTGCTAAAGAACGAATAGAATTTTTTTTAATCTGTTCTACCTCTCCATGAATAGCTATTGAACCAATGACTTCTTCATTTAAGTATACAGGAGCTGCAATACATCTCTTCCCTATGTTTGTCTCTTCATTATCTACTGCATATCCTTGCATTTTTATTACATTTAGGTGAGAGATAAATAACTCTTTATCTACAAATGAATTCTTAGTAAGATTCTCTAAGGACAGACCATTTAATATCTCACGTTGCCGTTGTGGGGACAAGTGGGCCAATATAGATTTTCCAATTGCACTAGAATGTATCGGTGTCCGTTTATCTATAGCTTCAAATAAGGGTTCATTGAAAGGTGATTTAATAACATTTTTTATAACAAGCTCATATTGATCGAGTATACCTATATATACAGTTTCACCAGTACCACGAGCTAAGTGGTATGGAGTAACAAGTGATATCCATTGAATTCCTTTATAAATATTGATTCGTTTATCATTGAAAATTTTCGGGTTTAAATGAAAATATTTATCATATTTCAGCACATATTCCATTTTCTCTAAGGTATATAGCATTCTATAAGCTGAGGATTTATTAAGTGATAATTCATCCATGACCTCGTTCATTGTTAACGAATGCTTATTTCTTAATAAATCAAGTATTAGTAATCCCTTTTTTAAAGTTGTTAGTTCATACGATTCCATATAAGTAACTTAACTCCTTTAAGTAATGGTCTAGCTAAAATTAGCTAGATATCTTATTATTTTTAAGTTTAGAAAGAGATTGAGTCCATACCTCAGGCTGAGCTCTTACTTTCACTCTCGGAATAACTTTCGGATAACCAAGGTGTAATACACCTACAATCATTTGATTATAAGGCACGCACATCTCCTTCTGAAATTCTTTATCAAAATTATAAGAATTAGTTCGCCAACTAACTCCAATTCCTTCTGTCCATGCAGCTAATTGAAGATTTTGTATAAAAGCGCAAGTAGCCGCCTTCGATTCAAATTGTTTTTTTGCATCTCCATCTAATACGGATGTAATAATAAGGTGTATAGGTGTATCTAAAAAATATGCCTTGTAAGATTCTACAAGCTGCTCATATTTTTCTTTTGTAAACCCATCTAACGTTCCTAACCTTTCAAAGCTAGATAATACTGCCGATAGCATATGCATTTTCTCTTCAGTAGAGGTAATTGTTATTACTCTCCAAGGTTCATCTTTGCTATGAAATGGTGCATAAGATGCTGTTTCTAATAAGCTAGCTAGTTTATCCATAGCAATTGGGTCTTTCTTTAAATTTCTTACTGTTCTTCTCTCTTTTATTATATTATCAATTGACATATGTTCTCACCCTTTTTAAATAACTTAAATAAAATATATCGATATTGATAATCATTTTCAAGTAGATGTTTGTTATTTTGATTGCAAAAAGCAAATTTGCATATTAAGTCGTTATTTTTGCGCAGTTTTCAAAAAAACTGAAGCTTAGAATTGTCCTATAATCATTTTATTCTCAAATAATTTATAAAAAGTAGGAATAAAGAACAGTCTTGATAATAATTAAAACTTATTTGAATAGGAGTGAGATATAAAGCGAATAAATTATATGCAGTATTATGAAAGGCTACATGTAAAATGACACAAGAAGATTATTTATTCTATCTAAGAAAAAAGGATTGTACTATTACATCCCAGAGAAAAATTTTAATAAATTACTTTTATAATAACCGAGAAAAAGCAGTCTCAGCCAAAAAGATAATAAGTGACTTAAAAAAGACAAATAAAAAAATCAGCTTTGATACTATTTATAAGAATTTAAATTTGTTTGTAAATATTCAAATATTAGAATGTGAAAACATTGAAGGTGAAAAACATTTTAATTTAGGCAATCCCACCTTTAAAGGTTGAGAAAATGAGCAATTAATTCTTTTTTATCTACTAAACATGTATATTAAGGGAAAAAAATTTAGTAAACATAAAATTATATGAAACACTGAGGTAAATTAATGAAATCTAATTTCGATCGACTTATTTTAGAGAAAAAATTACGTAATGATTATAAAAAGCAAATTCTATCGAAATTAGAAGAGATATTAAAAAGGAAGATAGAGAAGTATTATCAGAATTGCTAAAAGAGCTAAAAAACATCTAATTGATGTTTTTTAGCTCTTTTTTTGTGCTTACTCTATACAACTTAAGTCTAATTATTAATCAGGGATTTACTCTATGGTATTTTATATCCTTTTTATTCGTTACTATTATTTACATATTGACAGTTAATATTGGCGTTCTACATCCTTCTTTTTTAATAAAAAGGTTGCTCCAAATATTAGGAGTGCTAATATGACTGTTCCAATAAAAATATAATGAGTTCCACTTTCAATTGCTTTTACTTGATTACTTGCTCCAACAGTAGAATAGGAAAAGATAGCTCCAAATATCGATACACCGATAGCTTGGCTCAGAGTGTTAATAAAAGCATTTAATCCCATTGCACTGCCTAACTCATTATTTGATATGTTTGACTGAATGTACACAATAATTAAAGGAACAATTAATCCCATACCTAAACCTAAAAGCCCTGTATAAATATAAATCAACATTTCTGATGTGTTATGAGAAACTGTAGATAATAAAAAAGTTGCTACTAATAAGATAATACTACCTATTCTAATAATTTTATTAGATGTAAGCTTTCCAGCAATAATTCCAACGATAAATGAACCACTAGTCCATAAAACTAGTAAGGGCGTTAACAATAATCCTGATTGAGAAGCGCTATTTCCTAAAATAGTTTGACTCCAAGTAGGTATATACGTTGTAATACCAATTAAAATAGCTCCACTAAATAAAGTGATAACGTTAATCATTAATAATCCAGGATCCTTAAATAAATTTAAAGGAATAAGGGGTTCTTGAGTCTTTCTTTCGACGTATATAAATACAAATAATGAAATGGCTGCGATAATAAATAAAATCATAATTTTTAAGCTAGACCAGCCTAATTTACTGCCTTCTAACAAAGCGAATATTAAAGATATTGTACCAATTGAAAAAATAGTTGCTCCTATATAATCAACTTTATGTTTTACTCCTGGTATCTGCTCTTTAAAATTAACGATAATTAGAATGCTTGCAATTAAACCGATAGGAACAGTAATCAAAAATACGTAATGCCATGATAAATTATCAACTATAATACCGCCAGCTAAAGGTCCTAATACACCAGCAATTCCGTATATAGCACTTTCCCACCCTTGAGCTTTTGATCGTTCTTTTTCATCGATATAGATAAGTCCAAGAATGGTACGACATAAGGGAAAAACCGAACCCCCTCCTAACCCTTGAACTGCCCTAGCAATTATAAGTTGATTCATAGAAGTTGCAAATCCACAAGCTAGAGATCCAATCAAAAAAAGAATCATCCCTATAATAAAAATCTTTTTAATGCCAAATATATCGGCTAATTTCCCAAATATGGGCGCTGATACAGCACTTGCTAATAAATAAATAGAAAATATCCAGCTTATCATATCCAGGTTTGAAAGATCTTTAGCGATACTAGGTGCTGCTGTACTCACAATTGTGCTTTCCATTGCAGCTAGTATCGTTGCTACTAATACCCCTGTTAGTATAATTCTTCTTTTCATTATTTTCGCTTCCCCTTTCTTAGATTTCTGATTTATATTTCCTCATTTTTCTCATTAATCTGTTCAGTTACCACTTTGAAAAGTTCATTCACTTTCTTAATGGATTCAACCATCACTTGATATTTCTCGCTATCTTCAACTTGTAGCATGTCAGCTATACGGCGTTTATAATCTAAAAAATATTTATCTAATACTTTGAATCCTTCATTTGTTAATTGCACCAAAATTACTCTTTTATCGCTTTTCAAAGAGGTTTTCTTTACTAATCCTAATTTTTCAAGTTCCTTGATTAGATTAGTTATATTAGGTAAAGTAATTAGCATTTCTTTAGAAACGTCTGAAATTCGAACCTCTTTTCCTAGATTGTTGATTGCATATAATACATGCAAGTGACTACTTTTAATATTGGCAGGAAATGTAGGGTATATTCTCGTAGCATCTTTAGCCAAATATAATGCATCTAATATTTCTTCTAATAATTGATCTTTATCCATTAACAATCACCTCTAGTGAAAATTTAATTAGCTTAGCATCATCCATTAACAATAAATCATTATACAATATAATTATGTTATATAATTATGCTACATAACTATTTTAGCGAATTATATTTACTTGTCAAATAAATTGATAGTGATACTTTAACTTCCTTAGTGAAATTTAATAACCTAAAGTTTCCATTAATAAAGAAAACCCCTAAAAAATTCGGGCTAATCATTACTTTAAAGACATTTAAGTTTTTGTATTTCGTTCAATAGCCGATCTAATATCATACTCATTCTAATAGCATTTTTACTAGTAATTCCTTCTTTAAAAGCTGTAGAAATCATTACTTCACGTATAAACTCCACTTCATTTAGTATATCCTGTTTTTCTTCACATTTATTATTAGTATTCAAGATTAAACTCCTTAGTTTAAAAATTCACTAAAAACACATAATAATGATGGTTAATAAACTTAATAAAAGCTACAATTTTATTTGTAGCTTTTATTAAATCGTAAGCACGTATATAAGGACATCAAAGTCATCCCAATTCCAAGAATACAGACACCTCTCCAGCCAAATAAGCTCCAAGCTGAAGATCCCAATAACGACCCAATCGCACCACCTCCAAAATTACATACCATATATATTGTATTTAACCTGCTTCCTTCATTGGGATTTAAAGCCTGAATTCTTGTTTGATTTGAAACTTGTGCTCCTTGAACACCTAGGTCTAATAAAATTACACCTAAAACAAGTCCAATAATTGACATTCCTAAAAAATAAAAACACACGTACGAGAAAATCCCAATAATGATACATGTTATCACTAATAGTTTGGGGCTACTTTTATCACTAAGACGACCAATCAATGGTGCACCTAATGCACCTATTATTCCTATGAGACCAAATAAGCCAGCTTGGCCACTATTCATATAATATGGAGATCCTTCTAGTAAAAATGTTAAAGTAGTCCAAAAAACACCAAATGCTCCAAACATCAGTGCAGCTATAATAGACGCTTCTTTCAAAGTAGAGTACTTTTTAGAAATGGTTATAATCGATCTTAAAACTTCTTTATAAGTTAGGTTTACAGTAGGTTTAATATTAGGTAATTTAAAGTATAGTATACAAGCTAATAAACACATTAAAAATGAAGCAAATACAAACATATATCTCCAACCCACTAATTCTCCAACATATCCAGCAACTGTTCTAGCAAGTAAGATCCCAACTAATAGACCACTTACAATAGTTCCTACAACCTTCCCCCGTTCCTCTGGTATAGTTAATTCTGCTGCAAAGGGTATAATGATTTGAGGTACAACAGATGTAAGCCCTACAGCTAAGCTAGCGATATATATCCATACCAAGGACTGAGCTGACGCAAGCCCTAGTAATGAAATAGCCACTAATATTAATAAAGATACAATGAGTTTTTTCTTTTCTTTAATATCGCCTAATGGGACAAAGAAAAATAAGCCTAATGCATAACCTAATTGTGTAAAAGTAGGCAATAAACCTATAGACTGTGACGTTTCATGGAAACTTTTAGATATAGTAGCTAATAACGCTTGATTATAATAAATATTCGCAACTGATACTCCTCCAGAAATAGCTAATAAAAATATAAGTCCTTTAGTTAAAGAAGTATCTTTTAAAAGACGTTCCGTCTCCATTGTTATAATAACCTCCCAAAAATAAACTGATCGTATAGACCAGTTTAATAAAAATCTTTTTTTAGTTTCTACAATTTATTATCTCTTTACATGTATAACTGCGTAACCCTCCTCTTCAATAGTATTAATAATTTTATTCAAAGTAATAACATCCGGGTTATATGTTATCTTAACTTTCTTATGTTTTAAAAAAATATCACTTGAAATAACCCCTTTTAAAGTAAGCATTTTTTCTCTAATAAATGATACGCTGTAATGCTTAGACATACCAAGTATGTCTAGTTGAACTTGTAACATAATTAATTCCGCCTTAACATTTATTTTTGTTAATTCCTATTCTTTTAGATGAGAATTATTTTTATTGACTTATACTTTAATTAATATATTATAAATTTATTAATTCAGTTCATACTTGGAAAATATGCCGAGTTTTTTTGCAAATATACTAAAAGGGAGTTATTGGAGGAAAAGAATGATGCGTTTTAAGAAAGAATCTTATCTAGAAAGTTCACAATTTCCATTTAGTATTAAGCCACACAAGCTTAAACCTAATGAAATTTTCAACTTACACTCTCATGAGTTTATAGAATTAGTTTATGTAAAAGAAGGAAGTGGTACACACACTTATAATCAGAGTTCTTATTCTATATCTCAAGGAGATGTATTCATAATAGAGCCAGAGGTAGAACATAGCTATCATGTGGATATGCACCATCATCTACTTGTTTACAATATAATGTTTCAACCACAGCTTTTAAGTAGAGAATTAGAGGCACTTACAAACGTTACTCCATTCGTAGATTTCTTTTACATGGAACCTTTTTTTCGTAAAACTGTTGATTTTAAATCAAAATTAACACTAGATATTCATCAACAAATGGAATTCAATTTTTTGTTAGACCGTATCCTTGAAGAATATAGAAGGAAACAGTTAGGTTATCGATTCTTAATCCAGACAAAGTTAATAGAAATGTTTATATACTTAAGCCGGTGCTACGATAATATTTATAAAAAACCAGTGACTTATTCCCTTTCTGATGCGGAATTAATTGATCAGGTAGCAAAGTTTATTGAGAAACATCATGCGAGTGCGCTTAGCTTAAAACAAGTTAGTCAATTGTGTGGTATGAGTCAATCCAGCTTTACAGCGAAATTCAAAGAATATACCGGAATAACCTTTATTCAATACCGTAACAATGTCCGTTTACGGATAGCCAAAGAACTTCTTAGTAATACAGACCTTAAAGTTATCAGTATTGCACAAGAAGTTGGATTTGACGATGTTAGTAATTTTAATAAAATGTTCAAACAAATCGTAGGTAAATCTCCAAAACAATTTAGGAGGGAGAGTAGTATTTAATAATATAATTCTCTTCCTTTTACTGTCATTTTAAAATGATTAATAGCTTTTAAAAAATCTTCATTATTAAAATCTGGAAATAATACATCTGTAAAATAAAGCTGAGTATAGGCAGATTGCCATAGCAAGAAATTACTTAACCTTTGCTCTCCACCTGTACGAATAATAAGGTCTGGACGAGGAAGGAGATTTGTATATAAATACGTCTCTAGACATCTTTCATCTACCTTGTCTTTACTTAACTCTCCTTTTTGTATATCTTCAACTATTCTTTTAGTAGCTTGGATAATTTCCTCTCTCCCTCCATAATTAAAAGCAAAGTTAATGATTATCCCAGTATTGTCTTTAGTTTCTCTCATAGCCTGGACTAAGGTTTTTTTTGTTTCCAAAGGTAATTCATCAATATTACCAGAAACTCTAACTCTTATATTTTTGCTCATGAATTCAGATATTTTTTCTCTGAAAAATATAGTTGGTAGTTCCATGAGATATTCTACTTCCTTCTTAGACCTTTTCCAGTTTTGAGAGGAAAAGGTATAAAAAGTTATTACATCAATGCCTAAATTTATACCTGTATTAATTACCATTTCCAATGTTTTTATCCCTTCAAAATGTCCGTGACTACGAGAGAGTCCTTTCTTTTTTCCCCACCTTCCATTCCCATCCATTATCAATCCAATATGTTTTGGAAGCATTTTATACACTCCTATTCATGATGAATAAAATATTTTCGATTTATAAGATCCAGTTTTAATTTGTTATATAGTTTATAAATCTTTTTTAATCCTGGTGAATTTATTCCAATAGTAAAAACAGGTTTATATAAACCTGTTTTTACTGACTACTTTTAATTTTGAAAGTTTTTTTACTAAGCTTATTATCTATTAATAAGAAAAGCTCACTACCTGTTGCAACACCCTTTAATTGGGTAATAATCTGTCTAAGAGATTCCTCATGCTCTAATTGTTCATCAACAAACCATTGAAGAAAGCTCAATGTGGAGTAATCACCCAATTCCACTGCCAAAAGGAGTAATGAATAAATGTTATCTGTAATGCCCTTTTCGTGTTCTAAAGAGTATTGAATGACTTCCAACGAACTTTGAAAGTTACAATATGGTTTTTCTGTTTCACTAATTAATGGATTTCCGCCTTTTGAAACTAAATAATGATAAAACTTCATTGCGTGAAATCTTTCTTTCTCAGCTTGAACTAAATAGAAATTAGCAAAACCATGGAACCCCCTAACAGAAAAATAAGCTCCCATAGCCGTATATGCCTGAGATGATTGAAACTCATAATTTAGTTGATTATTAAGCCCTTTATTTAAGTGTTCTGGTAACATCACTAGACCCTCCATCAAACTTTTTATTTAGATTTTTATTAAGGAGGCCAATAAGTTCCTTACAAAAACAAAACAGTAATAATATAATTGTAAATGAAGACCTTATTCCGAACTGCGCAATTTTGCCAAGTAACTATGTAATTCTTCTCCTTATCTATCTATCAGCTTTTTACCCGAAGTGTTGTATGTAAACGAGACTGTTTCCAAGTACTTAATTATGATACCTGCTGGCTTATGGCTTCTCCGATCAAAGAATAGATGGTGGTTTAACATAATTTCTGTTTTTTTAGGACTTATAATTTCATTAATTGCATTTGAATTCATTTAAAGCATACTATAAAAGCTATCTCACTCTATGAGATAGCTTTTTACTTTTAGCTGCTGATAAAAGGATATATCTAAAGGTGTAGAAGGGAGTAAATAAATGAAAATTTTTTTTAGAATTCCTTTGAAAGTAGCAGTATCCTCTGTAGCTGCTACTGTTATTTTGTACGGAGTAATAATTGGAGGCCCTCTGTCACGAGCTTTCACAGCAAGCACGTTTGGTTCATTGATACAAATTACTGTACCTATTTTAATTTTCATTACAATTTTAGGATTTATTTACTCTTTCTTCATCAAAGGAAACCAAAAATTCATCTTTTTATTGTTTCATTTTATTTCTATTTGCATCATTTCACTTGGTATATATGTTTCTATAGCTCTTCGAGATTTTGCCCCTTGAGAATGAATTACAAAAAAGAAACCTTTGCTCATATTAGGCAGAGGTTTTTTAAATTTATCGGAATACGAGGGAATATGCTATTAGTCTGTCCGGATTTGTAGATCCACATACATATATCTTTGAAAACAAATATTGTCATTAACTATATTCATAGAATATAACCTTGTCTCTGTTTCAGTGTTTGTTAAGTAAACACTAAATTATTTTATTTATTATTATGGTTTTACTATTTACACTTAGTGACGACAAATAAGACCTTTTTCTACAAGGTGTGTAATAGATAAAGCATTTATAACAAAAGTATTTTATTGTTTACTTAACATTATAGAGCTTCCATATGTTTTTCTCTTGATAATCTATATACTTACTCCATCATTCTCCTCGGCTAATATAATTCTCAAATATAGCATTTCTGACTATAATATAACCATTACATCCATCTATAGTCTGGTTTGCAATGTACTTTGTGTCAAAAAGGAAATGCGACCAATTCATCACTTGTAAATTCGCAACTGGATATTTCTTTCTTTTTTACTTGTCTACATGATTCAGTTACATAATATGACTTACCCGACTTAACCAAGTTTGTATATTATATACGTCTTCATTTATTGCAATATATAAATTAAAATAAACATTCCAACAAACAAGTTGTAACGGCTAACGCTAAATCTAAAACGAGAGATATAATAAAGTAAAGAGTCTATGTATGTAGGAGGAATATTGATGATACACCAAAACAACAGGCCGAACTTTAAGGTTTCACACGTTCTCCGGCTTATCTTAAATACAGCATTGATTTTACTAGCTGTTACTTTATCCGTTTTGCTTGGTAAGGAAATTTTCCATTTTATTCATTTTTCTATTTTTAATCGAGGAATTGAGACTCACTACAAAATTCTTGAAAGTATCTTAGTTTTCTTTTTGTACTTTGAATTCATTGCAATGATCGTAAAATATTTTCAGGAGAATTATCACTTTCCTCTACGCTACTTTCTTTATATTGGTATTACTGCATTGATACGTCTGGTTATTGTAGAGCATGATAACCCAGTTAATACACTTTTGCACACTTGCGCTATTCTTGTGTTAACTATCAGTTACTCCATTATAAAGTTTTCGTCGAAACAAAAGGAGAAACTATAATTACGCTTTGTTAAAAACAGGATATCTTTTCGTTATGCATTTTTGTCCAGAATACCAGTACGAAGACTTCCAAGGAGACAGCCTCGAAAATTTCAAGGGGGTCTGTCTATACGCTATACATTCATATACATAAATTACTTCCGAAAAATCACATTATGTAAATAAAATGCAGCTTACCTAAAAAAGCTCACCTTTTTAGGTAAGCTTTGAAAGGGGAATATCTATGAAAAAATGCTTTACAGCATGATTAGCAATTAATTTATCATTTAATAGTGAAAAAAAGATGAAAATTAACCACACTAAAAGGACATATCATAAGATATACCCTTCTAAGTTTTTTACTCTGTAAAAATGCATAATCATGGTTTGATTTACACTTGGACCAATAAAACTAGCTTTACCAGCATGTTCTCTTGTTATCATGACCTTTCACTTGAAAACTAAATATTTAGCCCTCTTTTTATCCATACTACTTTTGTTTTTTTCTTTAAAAGAGGGATTTTATTTCTAAATTTTCTTTTAAGTACCTCTACACTTGAACTGTACAATATGTTATCTTTTAAATGATTATTTCTATCTTGATTTTTTAGCGTATATGCTGGATTAAACGATAATGTCATTTTATAAAGCATCTTATCTTGTTTCTCTATAATTGCTTGATAGGTCCCTTGATAATGACCCAAATGATTATAATCTCTAATTTTCCCCATCCATATATTCAATTTAATCACCAATTAACTAATAAGTTAGAAATTCAAGTTTCATTTAGAGTAATGTTACCAAAATTCAGCGAAATTTTCTTATAACCTTAGTTTCCAATTTTTTTAATGATTTTCGCTGGATTCCCTCCCACCACTACATTGTTAGGTATGTCTTTAGTCACTACTGAACCAGATGCAATAATAACATTGTCTCCTATCGTCACTCCCGGATTTATCACTGAATTTCCACCAATCCATGCATTGTCTCCAAAAATAATTGGTTTTGCGTATTCCTTTCCTGAATTCCGTTCATTTGGATCAATTGGATGAGTTGCTGTATAGATATGTACACCCGGACCAAGTAAACAATTATCTCCAAATCTCACTTCACAAATGTCTAGGATGACACAATCAAAGTTTGCAAAAAAGTTTTCGCCAACAAATATGTTATAGCCATAGTCAACTCTAATATTTGGTTCAACATATACGTTTTCCCCAGTAGAACCGAATAAACCTTTTAATAATTTAATACGCTTATTACCTTCACTCTCTAAAGTTTCATTATATATTCTAACCTGCCTTCTAGCATGTTCTCGATCCTTTCTTAATTGTGGGTCTGCAGGATTATACATTTCTCCACCTAACATCTTTTCTTTTTCAGTCCTCATTATTTAAACCCTTTCTTTTAACCCCTACTTATATTGTGAATTCCAAACTAATTCCCAATTATAAATACATATTTTCTTAAACTAATCTGCCTCTTTGAGTAGCAATAAAATTCATTATATGTTGTTTTCCAGGTGCTGCGTGGATCGCTCCTTTTACTGAAGCAGTAAGTGCCCCACTTGCATTAGCAAAGGTAAGCAATTGTTGATGGTGTTCACTCACTTTTTGACATAGATTGTCGCTCGATATATCAATTGAAAGCAATTCAGATAAAAAACCACCTATAAATGCATCACCTGCTCCGGTTGTATCTGAGACAGTTATCTTAAATCCTTTATCCTCAAATTGTTCTCCAGTTTTCAAATAAATAATGGCTCCATCTTTTCCTTTTGTATAAACTACTACTTTTACATTGCCAACAAAAAGGGAGTTAATGGCTTCTCTTTCTTCCCTAATATTAGTTATAAAAAATAGTTCTTCATCCGATACTTTCACGATATCTGCTAAAGGTAAAAAGTCTAGAATTGTTTGGCGACAGCTTTCTTTATCAGGCCATAAGGGAAGACGAACATTGGGATCAAAACTGACAATCCCCCCTATTTTTTGAAAACTATCTATTACTTTTACATGAGTTTGTTTCATTGGACTTTCGACTAAATCTACAGAACAAAAATGAAGAAGGTCTCCCTTATCAAACCACTCTACTTTCACTTCGTTTGGTAAAAGTAATAAGTCAGCTGAATTCTTTCTATAAAAGCTGAAGTCCCTATCTCCCACTTTATCTACAGATACGAATGCCAAACCGGTCTCTCCTTCATTACATCGGATAATGTAGGAAGTGTCTACCCCATTTCCTTCAAGCACATCTACTAAATAATCACCAAAACTATCATTAGCTATTTTGGTTAGCATAACAGAATTTCCGCCGTATTTTGCAATCGCAATTGCAACGTTCATAGGAGCTCCCCCAGCCACACGTTCAAAACTAGTAACTTCTTTTAAAGATTTTTCTTTTTGAACAGGAATAAAATCAATTAATGTTTCACCAATACAAAAAACTCTTTTCAACATCCTCACCCCAGAACAATGAACAAGTGTTTGTACACTTGTTCATTCATAGTTTATTTCCAGATATCTTTTAACTTCCAATGTGTTAATTCTTTAATTCTTACATCCTCAGCATCTGCAAATACTTCAATGCCTAATCTATCTTCAGTTGGGTAAATACGGCTTGTCATAGTTGCTTGTCCCTCATTTGCAAATACTTCAATAGAGGATCGATCAATGAATATACGTAAAGAAAGCTCTTGATTTGCCCTAAGAATAGTTTTTCTTACACCGTCTTCGACTTTACCAGACTTAGAACAATCAAGTTTTAGTGTTTGTTTGTCCAAGTGATACGTTAGTACAGTCTCTTCCTGGTTAATTCCACGAATTCTTATTCCAACCGACTGAGCGTTACAATTAGTTAAGTCAAACACAGCTTTTATTTCAAGTAAATCTTCGTTTGTTTCTATTAAATAACTATTAGAAATCACATTAGTAAGTGTATTATGTTTAACCTCACGTAATAACTTTAATTCTTCCACAGGATTCATTAGAACTTTATTATTCTCTCCTAAGGTAACTTCACGTGGTAATGTAAGTGCCCCACACCATCCATCTTCTTTTGTTGGCATATCTGATTCCCACATATCCATCCAACCAATAGCAATTCGACGTCCTTTTTCATCTAATAACGTTTGAACTGCATAAAAATCATGTCCATTATCTAACTCACTAAATGAGCCGTGTGTAAAGTCGTTTGTTTCGTAATTGTAATCTCCAATTAAATATCCCGTTTGGAATAAGTTGTTGTATAAATCCCCATCTTTTTTAATACCTTGTGGAGAAATCATGAGAACGTGTTTTCCATCTAATTCAAAGAAATCTGGACATTCCCACATGAATCCAAGGTTTTCGTTTCCTTGTGCCAATACACCAATATATGACCACGTACGTAAATCTGGAGAACGGTATGAAATTACTCTGCCCACATTCTCCTTGGTCGAATTTCCTACTACCATATACCAACTATCTTTGTATTTCCATACTTTAGGGTCACGGAAATGATGACTACTATCCGTAGGTGGTTCAGGAATTACTGGATTTTCTGCAATCTTATGAAATGTTAAACCATCGGTACTAACAGCAAGATTTTGATTTTGATAAAATAGGTCTTTTTCTTTGTCCACATAGTGATGACCTGTATAGATCAACGTTAATTCACCATCATTATCTACAGCGCTTCCGGAGAAACACCCGTCAGTATCACAAGCATCACCAGGAGCTAAAGCGATAGGCAAGTGTTCCCAATGCACAAGATCTTTACTCTTTACATGTCCCCAGTGCATTGGACCCCAGTTTTCATCATAAGGATGATGTTGATAAAATACATGATATTCTCCTTTATACTGTACTAAACCATTTGGGTCATTAATCCAGTTAGCAGGTGCCATAATATGATAACCTAACCGATAACGGTTATTTATTCCCTCTTTTGCAATATCCAATGCTTCTTGCGCTTGTTGAAGTTTGTTTATTGTGAACATTCTAACATCTCCTTATATAACTTGTTTTATGTCCGTTATATTTCCTTCTAAATCTTTAATTTTATTAAAACTTAATAAAGTGAACATTGAAATAATCGTAAAACAAAGGACCATTGTGCCTAGAATAAGGTAAGTATGACGGAACCCTATCATGTCGTATAATTTACCTGCAAAAGGTGATAACAAAGATGCACCTATTTGAGAGGCAGCCTGAAATCCGACTAAATATAAAACGGAAGATAGACGTGTATCGAAGTTAGCTGCAAAATATTTAAAAATAGCAATCAACATAATGGGTAATTCTAGTGCATGTATTAATTTCATTGAAGAAATACCGATTGGCCCTACTACAAGCCCCGAACCAATAATACGAAGTGCCATTAGAAGACCGGCTAATAATAGTCCGTTTTTGGCTCCAATTTTATTTACAATAAAAGGTGCAATAAACATCATTCCAGCCTCTAAAAATACTTGAAAAGAACTTAAATATCCAAATACTTGATTCCCTGTAGCCTCAGTAGGAAATAAAGATGTGTAGTAAATTGGAAACTGTTGATCGTACACACTATATACACACGTTACTCCAATCACATACATCATCAAAAACCAAAATTTCTTTAAAAGAAAAAGTTGTCCAACATCCTTTAATTTAACGGACTCAGCTTTTTCTAATTCATAGTTTGTGACTTCTATTTTCACCGATAAAATAATTCCAACTAAGATAATTGTTGAAACAGATGCCACCCAAAAGTTGATATTTGGATTAATATTAAATAGCTGACCTGCAAAGAAGGTTGCTGACGCCCAACCTAACGAACCCCACATTCTAGACTTTCCGTATTCGAAACCGTATTTGCGGCTAACTTTTTCAACATAGGTTTCAATAGCGCCAATACCTGCAGAAATACCAACGCCTAAATAAATTGCTCCTACAGCTGCACCTAAAATCACATTATATTTTAAAAGGGGTCCATATATATAAATATAAAATGGTCCTACAAATATAAGCATTAAACTGATAAAAGATAATATATTTTTCTTTAGGCCTATCTTGTCGGAGATATAACCATATACAGGCTGTATACACAATGCGAAGATAGCGTTTACAGAGAAAATCAAACCTGTGGCTGATCCACTTAAGTTTAATTCTTGCTTTAACCAAATAGGAAATAAAGAGGCGCTAGAAGACCAAGTAAAAAAGAAAAAGAAAAAATAAGCACTTAGCTTCCAATAGAGAACTTTTGAACTTTTCATGTTTGTTGCTCCTTTAACTAGATATATAGAATCTTTGAAACAAAAACTGAAAGCGCTTTCAGATTCATTTTATGTCAACCGGTTCCACAAGTCAATATTTTTATGTCAACCGGTTGACATTTATTTTAAAAATCACCCATACATAGTTATTATCTTCGTAACAATAACCTAAATTTTTTTATTTAATACCTGTTCCTGAACCACCAATCCCTTCTAAAATATAACGTTGAGCCACTATATAGATAAGAATTAAGGGAATGGTCGATATTGTTAAAACAGCCATAACTTGATTCGTGTAAACTGGCTCCGTACTATTGATGGCTGTAATTGCTACTTGAATAGGAAATTTTGATTTGTCCGTTAAAACCATCAAAGGCCAAATATAATCATTCCAACTTCCGATAAATGCTAGAGTTCCAACTGTAGCAACAGCCGGTTTAGACATCGGTAGCATAATTCTCAAGAATATTTGCCAGGTATTTGCTCCATCCAATTTGGCTGATTCAATAATCTCTGCTGGAATAGCCATGAAAAAGTTTCGGAATAAATAGATATTGAATGCCCCTGCTAAGGCTGGCAGAATTACAGCAAGACGAGTGTCTACTAATCCCAGTTTGTGAACTATAGTAAATTGTGAGATTAAGATTGTTTCTAGTGGTACGATTAAAAGCGCCAATAAAAGACCAAACAGAACTCTTTTTCCATTAAAATTCAATTTAGCAAACGCATAACCTGCCATCCCGTTGATAATGACAGAACCTGCTGCTACACATAAACCATAAAACAAGCTGTTTATTATATAACCAAGTAAATGAAAACGTGACAGAACTTGCTTATAGGATATAAACCAATCTGACGGATGAAAGGAAGGTAGGAAAGCCTTGATACTGTTCATATTATTATAAACTTCTGCTTCAGGTTTCATTGAGGATGCGATCATCCAAAACAATGGGAATATAAACAATACTGCCAGCAAAACTAAACAAATGTATTCTAGAATTGTTAAAGGTCCGAATTTTCGTCTCATTAGTCATCTTCCTCCTTCACTAATTTCCGTTGCGCTAGCGTAACTAACCCAATAATTGTTCCAAATAGAAGAGCAATTGAACTAGCATATCCGACCATTCGATCCGTAAAGCCAGTTTGATAAATGTAATATACAACTGTCATCGTGGAGTTTACTGGCCCACCTTGTGTCATAACCATTGGTTGGACTAATAGTTTAAACGCACCAATTAATGTCGTAATAAATATAAAAATAGAAGTTGGCTTTAATAATGGTAACGTAATATAAATAAAGCGTTGCCATTTATTCATTCCATCTAGCTGTGCAGCTTCGTAGACGTCTCCAGGTATATTTTGCAAACCTGCTAGGAAAATTAACATTTGAAAGCCAGCCCCCTGCCATGCTGAAACAAAAACGATTGTAAACATAGCCTGTTTAGGGCTCGTTAAGAACGGTTGAGCTGATACACCAAAATAAGTAAGTACATTGTTTATAATTCCTTCATTTGGATTTAACAGATAGAGCCAAAGAACTGAGATAACAACGAGCGACATTACCACAGGACTAAAGTAAGCTACTTTAAAAAATGTGTTAGCTTTCCGTTGTTTGTTTAACAGGAGGGCCAGCCCAAGAGCTGCCCCTATTTGTAAAGGAATTACCCAAACGACAAATTTCAGTGTATTCGCCAAGCTTTTCAAGAAAATAGGATCCTTAAATAAATTGATAAAGTTGTCTAATCCAACAAACTTACGCATATCGGGTGTTAAAAGATAATAATCTGTAAATGCATAGTAGACGGACATAATAGCTGGAATAATAAGAAACAGCAATAAAAGTAATAATGCTGGTCCTAAAAATGTATAAGCTACTACATTGTCTTTCCATTTAATTTTATTTTTGATGTTTTTTTCTGCTCTTGGAAATGTGTAAACAGTCTTATTTCCTTTTAATCCAGTTTTAATCATAATGCCTCCTTCTAGCTGCTTTTATCGATTAGCCTTATCGATAGCTGCTTGCATTTCTGTAGCACGTGTATCTAAGACTTTTTTGATGTTTTTGTTTTGGTCATAGAAACTGATATCATCAATTGTTTGTTGGAAAGCACGTGTTACTTGTGGATACGCTGGTGTTACTGGTCGTGCATGTCCTGATTGCTTTAATTGTTTCATAAATACATTCATTTGATCAGAAAATTCTTTTGTAAGTACTTTTTCAGAAGAGTAACGCACTGGTAGTGCTGCAATTGTACGACTTAATTCTAAATTCGAATCTTTATTTGTCATCCAATCTACTAGTTTAGCAGACCATTCTTTATTTTCAGATTTCTGTGTCATTGCAAACTGCCAACTTCCTGAAGGTGAAACCAGTTTCTTTGTCTTGGGTGATACTGGATAAGGCATCACACCATAATCAACTTTTTGAAAATTTGTTTTCATATCCGTTACTGTCCATACACCACTAAACTTCATTGGGTACTTTTCTGTTTCAAAAGCTTGTTTGACCGGAGTACGCGTTGTATAACCTTCTTTTAACATCGTTTGAATAAAAGTCATGGCTTCAACACTAGGCTTTTTATTAAACACACCTTCTGCTTTAGTACCGTCTTTCGAGAGAATTTCTCCACCTGCAGACCATACAAATGGCGTTAGTGCATACGTCAACATTTCATCTTTTGCTTGTAATTGCATATCAATAGCCGGTTTATTATATTTTTCTTTCAACGTTTTACAAAGGGCCATGAATTGATCCCATGTCCAAGGATTGTCAACTGTCGGTAACGTATTTAAATCAACGCCTGCCTCTTGTAGCATTTTTTTATTGTAGTAAATTCCCACAGATGATTCACTCGCACCAATCGCATACAATTTGTCTTTGTATGTTCCTTGTTGTTTGATACTCGGTAGTAAATCATCTTGATCTTTCACATAATCATCTAGTGGAGCAATGATGCCAGATTTTGCATAAGCAGCTGTATTTGGCCCATCCAACGTAATAACATCGGGTAATGTATCAGTTGTCAACGCTGCGTTTACTTTATCCTCATATCCTCCGCCGTTCCCACTACGTGGAATAAATTCAATTTTAGCTTTAACATTTTTAGATGCATACTTCTTGTTAAAAGCATCTACTCGTTTTTTATATACCTTACCTTCTTCACTATCGTCTGATACGTGTACCCACATTGTAACCATTTGTTTGCCATCACTACTTACGCTTTTATCCTTACTACAACCTGCTACAGCAAGAATTAGTAATAAAGATATACCTACTAAAAACCATTTCTTCATACGTTCCAATCCCCCTTATTTTTCCTTATTCACAACAAATATATAAAAGCGCTTTCAAGAAGTATTTTATGTCAACCGTTTACATATGTCAATCGGTTGACATGTTTTTTTTGAAATATCAAACTTTTCGCTCCTACCCTTAAAATGGAGGTATAATATATTAGAATATATGTATTATCAATATCTCGTTCATAATAAAAGTTAATGTTTGTTCGATATAAGCTAATAGTAATTAACCCCTAATTCTTGCACATGTTAGAGATATTTTCTACAATAAGTCCGTAACAAATAAACTTTAATTAATTAAAGTATTCCTCAAAATAAACTATTTCACAATATGAAATTTTTATTAATCAGGAAATTGTAAAGCTATCAAAGGAGGAATTAATTTTAATTGTTGTAAAGTATTTATTTAATAGTTGATAGGCTATTTTTCTAATCTAAACAAAAAATGTGTTGTGTGACTAAAAAATATAAAATCTTATTTAAATAATAAAGATAAAAAATCCTAATATAATATTCAAAAATGGTATTTAGCAGGATAGGAGGAAATAAAATGAAACCTAATATCCATGATGTAGCAAAAGTCGCAGGAGTTTCATCAACAACAGTTTCACGTGTCTTAAATAATCGAGGTTACATAAGTGAAAAAACAAAGGATAAAGTTTATAAAGCGATGGAGGAAATTAATTATTTTCCAAACGATTTAGCACGTTCCTTATTTCATAAAAAAACAAATTTAATAGGATTAATTATACCTAATTCAAGTAACCCGTTTTTCGGTGAGCTGGCTTTTCATATTGAAAGTATTTGTACTTCACTAGGTTATAAATTGTTGCTTTGTAATAGTTTAAACCGTATGGATAAAGAGGAAAAGTACTTAGAAATGCTTATACGAAACCAGGTAGATGGGGTCATTGTTGTAACATACAACCGAGGAGTCCTAGATTATCATAAACAAAATTTACCTATCGTAGCAATTGATCATTATTTATCTGAAAAGATTCCTGTTGTAGGATCCGATAATTATGATGGAGGGAAAAAAGCTACAGAATTGTTAATAAAGAAACAGTGTGAAAATATCATTCATATTAATGGCCCACTCGATTTGGAAACACCAGCAAACTTAAGAAGAAAAGCGTATGAGGATGTTATGAAAGGACACGGAAAATTACCAATTACATATGAAGTCTCTCCTCAAAAGAGCCGTGAGGATGTAATCGCTGAGCTTTTTGATGAAAATCCGGAAGTAGACGGTATTTTTGCAAGTGATGATCTAATTGCGGCTGCCGTCATAACAGAATCTAGAAAAAGAGGAAAGGATATACCCACTCAACTAAAAGTGGTTGGTTACGATGGAACAGAAACAGTAAAGGCTATACTACCAGAATTAACGACCATACAACAACCTATTGATTCTATTGCTAAGGTAGCAATAGACATTTTATCTAAAGAGATTGAGGGCGAATTCAATAATATAGAACTTGAAACGTATCTGCCTGTTAAGCTTTTAGAACACGGAACTACTTAAATAAATTCATAACACTTTCAAACGAAAAAGGTATCTCTTTAAAGATTTGGAAGCAATTTATTCTTAATTTAGAGTCATTAAAATAACTATCTTTTTTCCAAAGATTTCGGGCTTGGTTGTCTCAGAAAGGTTGAGAAATCAAGGATGTATAAAAATTTCATACACCAGCAAAAGAACCCTTGTTAGACGCCTTCAGTATGAGTTCTTTTGTCTGGTTCCTTTAAATTACATTATGTGAACTGAACAAGTATAGGTTATACAGTCTAAAAACAGAAGGAACTACTGTCCCTTGGACTGAACCCAAAAAGTTAGACAATTTATATTTAAGCAACGTAATTGGCATGAGTAGAGTATTCGACTGGACTCATGCCTTTTAATTTCCCCTTAATTCGAGTGTTATTATAGTAGTGTATATATTCTTTTAGCTCTCTCTCAAAATGATCCATATCTTTAAATTGTTGAAGGTATAAAAGCTCTGACTTCAGTTTGAAAAATAAATTGATAACAAGAAAATAAAGATTTCTATAACGCCAAAATTTGCGTTGAATCAGGAATTATATGAAAAGCAAAAGTTAATTTTGTCAGCGAGCATTTCTCTGCATGTCAAAGTCTTTGATTAACTAGGTTTTTATTTATAAATGATTGTGACGAGAAAGCACCTTTCTATTTGTACGGGAGGTGCTTTTTCGTTTCTTATAAAAACATAAAAATGGAGGAACGAAAAAAGCCCAATTTCTCTAGTTTAACACTTAGGAATTGGGCCTTTTAATATTAACGTTGTAAATCCGCATTTCCTGACGCTACCCCTTTTAGATAGAGGAGAAACTACTCTTTTGCATCCCTTTCATATAAGTATAAAATATAATCAGTCATAACACCGGGATGGCCCAATTGCCGTAGCATAGCTGTAATATTGCCACGATGATATGTTCCATGATTGACAACATGTTGTACTACATCAGATAAACGGGTTTCGAGTCGTCCAGCAAATGAAGTTTCAAGCACAAAGGCGGTTTCTATATCTTCTTGACGATTGAGAAACGCTTTGTACCGGCCAGATAAATCGAAAAACATCGTTTCTACTTCCTCGATTCTTTTCGTTTCAATCTGTTCTCTCAATTGATTAGCCGACGCAGATGCTTCATCAAACTTTTCACCAGAAATACAATCTAACCATATGTTGTCAGAGACATAAATGTGCGCCATCACCTTTGATATAGAAGGAAAAACGCTCTGAATTTCCTTTTCGTAAATGTCCTCAGAAAGTTCTTTTAATCGGTCGAAATTTTTTTGGTTTGCCCATACATGGTAGTCGTACAATTTTAATGAGTGATGTGACATTTGAAACTCCCCCTATTTCCCCATTCATTATCGACATTACACAAGGTATCAGTAGTCAACTTAACTATACTTCTATAAAAATATCCTCCAGACCTTTTGTTTAAAGGAGTTTTTTGTTCACTTAATATGAATTATAAGAAGTAACAAACCTTTAAAATTCCTATTAAAGGTTTGGTATATGTGTAATTCAAATGTTGTAAAAGAAAAGAATAACTCTTGCCTTGTTATATTCTTTAGGATAAAATACAATACTGAGATATTTTCTCACCATTTTTATTCTGATTTGAAAACCTACTGTACTCTTGTTTGCACAGTAGGTTTTCTATTATAGAAAAGCGTACAGTTCAATCACAGTGCAACTGATTGGAAAAGGAATGATTAACTACTAAATAGTGGTAATTATTATCTTTATGTAAAATCTAATAACTCTTTTTATAGCTGTAAATAGATAAAAAACATATTGACATTTAATTTCAAACTAACTAAGATGATATACATTACATATACTTTAATTTAATAAACAAAAGCTAAGATAGGATCTTAAGTAATCCTAATCTCCCTGTTATAGAGAGCTGATAATTGGTGGAAGTCAGTACAAAGATTAGAGATGAAATTCACTCCTAGAGCTTCCTCTTCTAATGGTGTTTTAGAGAGGACGGATAAAACCGTTATGCTAATTAAGAGGTAAGATGTTTTTACAATATAGGGTGGTACCGCGAAATTTTCGTCCCTGCTGAATAATTCAGCAGGGACTTTTTTATGTTAAAAGGAGGGCATCATGAAAGAAAATACCGCATCAAAGAATACGTTAAAAAAACAGTTATTACCGCGACACATTCGAATGATTGCTATTGGAGGAATGATTGGGACAGGAATTTTCAAAGGGAGTGCTGATACAATTGGATTAGCAGGACCTTCGGTTATCTTTTCGTATCTATTTGCTGGACTATTGCTTCTCATTGTAATGGGAGCTTTGGCTGAAATGGCTATTGTATACCCATCCCACAATATGAAAGATCTAATTCAAAAAGCTTTTGGAAGACGTTTTTCTTTTGTAACGGGAGCTACTTATTGCTTTATGTGGCTTACTGTGTGCGTTATTGAAGTCATCGCTGCAGGTAGTTTTCTGCAATATTGGTTTTCTTCTATTCCTTTATGGATTCTCTGTCTCATTTGTTCAATTGTACTTATTTTAATTAATGCTACAAGCGTAAAGTCTTTTGGAGAAATTGAGTTTTGGTTTGCTGGTATTAAAATCTTTGTTATTATTGCTTTTATTTTATTAGGTATAGCGATACTATTTGGAATTATGCCAAGTAATAATTCATCTTCTCATTACCTTCACAATTATAGTGATTTTGTGCCAAATGGCTGGAAAGCCGTTTTCTCTACATTACTTGTAGTCATTTTCTCGTATGGAGGATCAGAACTCATTGGTTTAACTATTACGGAAACAAAAGATGCTGAAAAAGTCTTACCAGGGGTAGTTAAAGGCGTTATGTGGAGAGTAGTTCTGTTTTATACTTTGCCTATTTTTATTATCTGTGGCTTGATACCATGGGATAAAATTGATGCAAATGCTAGCCCTTTTGTCCAAGTATTTGAAACAGCCGGGCTTCAAGGGGCTTCTCATGTTATGAACTTTATTTTATTAACAGCTGTCCTTTCAGCAGCCAATTCAGGTATTTATGGCTGTACAAGGATGCTTCATTCTTTATCTCAGTCGGGAGATGCTCCTAAAAGTTTGTCCTATGTGAATAAACAAGGCGTACCTGTTTACAGTTTAGCTTTCAGTGTCCTATTTTTATTATTGGGAACGTACCTCGTATACTTATATCCTGAAAAAGCTTTTTCTTATTTATTAGCTATTCCTGGATTTACAGTTTCTCTTATATGGATTAGTATTTGCTTAGCTCAGCTAAAGCTACGTCCTCAATATAAAGAAAAACCATATTTTAAACTTTGGGGCTTCCCTTATTTAACGCTTTTTGCCGCATGTACATTAATTATTAGCTTCACAGTCTTTCTCATAGACAGTGCGAATAAGTTAAGCTCTATAGTTTGTGTAGCATTCGTTCTTGTAATGGTAATTCTTTCATTTTTCAAAAAGAACACCAAACCTACTTCTCTTGAAATATCGAATGATACCAATTAGATTTTATATTCTTCAAAAACTTAAATCAAAAAGCTACTTTTTAAAGTAGCTTTTTTGATTTATAGAATCACTTACTTCATATGAGAGCATTTTTAGTGATTTAACTCACGATTTGTTTTTGGGATTTTTTCTCTTCATTCCAAGCCTCTAAGGTTTCAAGGCTTGGTAAGTGTAAGATACTCTTTGCATCTCGTTATAGTTGTTTTCGCTGTGAGTGTAGTTTATTTCTTTAGCGTAATATGCCATACAAGATGCCATACTCGTTTTGAGCAATTCTTTCATTTTCTGCATAGCTTGTAGATTACAATAAGCAACATCGATTTCCATTAAGTGCCCAAAATGGTGATGTACGATTGTGTTTGACATACCTTTGTTATCCACACTGTAAATTCGTTAATCATGTTAATTAACTCACGAATGTACTTGTTTTTGTGATGATCAAACTGTTTGTACGTTTCTTCTACTTTGCTAAAATCAATCCATTTCTTTAGTTTAATCATAGGCGGGTTGGTGCTCAAAAAATACGCGAGTTCTTGCAGCTGATTACTGATCCTCAGCCATGTTTCTGCTTTGATCTCTGTCACTTGGGTAGGTTGATACTGTGGCACATACTTGCAAATCGTGGTGTGGAGATAAGAAAAAGCTTCATCAGCAAAATAGACCGATTCTTTATTCCAATACTTTGCGTTGTACTCACCTGGTTTCACTTCTATATAATAAGCATTTTCGACCTTGTCCACATTGGTTATCATTTCAAAAGGAGATTCCATAGCAACACCTCTTCTTTAGATAACGTTAGTATGTCCTTTTTTATTAGTGATTTACCTAAAAATCACTCCCAAGTTAATATCATGTACTTTTATTTTTTTAACCATTTATAAAACATAGGTATGATTGCCCTTCCTTTGAATAGGTTAGTTGTAAAAAAACATATAGCCGAAAGGAAGTAGCAATTATGCATATAGAAATAAATATCTTATTTACTTTAGGTTCTTTAATGGGTTTATTAGTAGGTGGAGGACTTCTTAAATTAGTTAGTCATCTGTCGCGAGGGAGAATTCAGTTTATGTATGCTATATGTGGAGGAATCTTATTAGGGTTATTATTCTTTGATATCCTTCCCTCCACGTGGCATCTGTATGATTTAAAAGGCGTTCTATTGGGCATTGTAGCAGGCTATATCGTTATGTTATGCATAGATCTCTTTTTACACAAGCAAAATAGTGAAATTTCGCCTTTGCAGTCACTTGTTTTATTAACATTTGCAATCTTTTTTCATAATATTATCACAGGTATTACCTTCGGGATAACAGATCTACATCAGTCAGCTTCCGTATTTGTAGCTACCCTCTTACACCAAATTCCAGAGGGTATGGCTATTATGACCGTTCTCTCCATAGCAAAAGTGCCTAACGTCTTCTTTTTATTCATTGTAATCCTTCTATCACTATCTTTGGGTGGGAGTCTATTACTTGGAGAAAGTGTACAAGCTTCCTCGCTTAAAATACAAGCCTTATCTACCGGAGGAGCAGTTGGCACCCTATCCTTTGTTATTTTTCATGAAATAATAGGAAAGGCCATTAGTCACTTCAGAAACCTACATGTATGGCTTTTAATATCGCTAGGAGTACTAATTATTTATATTTATCAATATTCCCTTTCACTATTTCATAGTCATTAAATTTATATAGAAAATTTTAAAACTTTTAGAGATCTTAATTTATAAGGTCTCTTTTTAAACCATAAAAAATCCTCCTCCAAATATAATGCAACACCCACTTTCAAAGAGTGATTTCTTACACTATATTTGGAGAGGATCATATTAAAGTTTATTTATTTTCTTGCATTACTTGAGCCACTTCAGTAAAGATTACGCCTAAACCATGTGCACCCGCGTCTGGATAACCAAGACTTCTTTCTCCAACTGTACCGGCGCGCCCCATACGTGCAACAATCTGTTCGGTTGATTTTGCTCCTTCAACAGCAGCTTCTGCTGCTTTGACAAGAGCATATTTCAAACTTTCACCTTCAACAGCACTTGATGTTAACGTATCTGCATAAGGTACTAAAGCATCAATTAAAGTCTTATCTCCCACAACAGCTCCACGTCCAAAAGAACGTTCTCCTGTTGCTTGAATTCCTTTTACAGACGCTTGGACCATTTCAGCAAATTCTGTTAAAGTCAATTCGGTTTTAGATTCGGTGTTCTTTCCAGCCGCACGAAATGCTGATCCCCAAATAGGGCCCGATGCTCCACCACAATGCTCCATGATAACGATGGAACAAGCCTCTAAGAAGTTGCCAATATCATTTGATTTATTTTCTAGAATTTCGTGCCATTCAGCTTTCAACTGTTTGAACCCTTTAGCAACACTCATACCAAAGTCTCCGTCACCAGCATGGGAATCTAATTCACAGAATGGTATTTCATTTCTAATAATACATTCACTCATTTGGTCAACCATAAAAATTATATTATTCAACGTCAATCGATTTTCCGTTACTACGGAATATTCTTTGTTGGTTTGCACCTCATAAGACACTTTCGGGGCCTCCGCGGTACCAATAATTTCATCATAAGTAACAGCTGGTACTTCACCTTTGATTTTTAGCGCAGGAGTATCGCATTCTTCAGATAGGAGACTCTTTAAGTTCTCATCTAATTTCATAATTGAAATAGAAGCACCGGCCATATCGATGGCTGTCATGTAGTTTCCGACAAACGTTCTTGCAATCGTTACGTTTCTACGTGACAATTCACGAATGACAGAATGATTTAATAAATATAGTTCTTGAAGAGGTGTGCTTCCAAATCCATTAATTAGGACAGCCACTTCTCCTTTTCCATCTTCTATCCCTACTTCTTTTAATAATGAAGTTACCGTACGCTCTGCAAGTTCGTCTGCTGAAATAATTTTTTCACGACGGATACCAGGTTCTCCATGAATACCAACGCCAAACTCCATCTCATCTTCTGCAATCTCGAAAGTAGGAGTTCCTTTAGCAGGAACTGTGCAAGAAGTTAGTCCAAAGCCGATGCTTTTAATATTCGCAATAGCATTTTCTGCTGCCTCTTTCACTTTTGGTAGATCATAGCCGCGTTCTGCTGCTGCACCTGCTATTTTATGAACAAGAACAGTACCAGCTACTCCGCGTCTTCCAACTGTATATAAACTGTCCTGTACAGCAATATCATCATCTACTTTTACATAATCCACTTGAATGCCATCTTCTTCTGCAAGATAAGCAGCATTCTTGAAATTCATCATGTCACCACTGTAGTTCTTAATCACTAGTAAAGTTCCCTTATCGCTAGCTGTTTCTTTAATGGCTTGATAAATCTGTATTTGAGAAGGTGAAGCAAATACATCACCACAAACTGCTGCATCTAACATGCCCTTTCCGACATACCCAGCGTGAGCAGGTTCATGTCCACTTCCGCCCCCGCTAATTATACTTACTTTACTTTTATTAATTTGGTCTTTTTTAATAACTTTATATTTTTCAATTAAATTCAGTTCAGGATGTGCTAGAACCATCCCTTTACACATCTCAAGTACAACATCTTCCGGTTTATTAATAATTTTTTTCATTTTATATCAACCTCTTCTTATAATCATTTCCAATTTGATCTGCTGCAAGAATAGCTGCAGCTACTGACTCTGGATTAACAGGGAATGGCATAGAATAGATAGATTCCTCTGGAATACAAGCTTTATTAGCTACTTCCATTAACTCTTCTTGTGTAATTTGTTCCACTCCAATATCAGCGAGACACACTGGAAGTCCTACTGCTAAACAGAAATCTAACACTTCTTCTATTTCCTCAGTTGGCGCATTTTCCAATACCAATTGTGCTAATGTACCAAAAGCTACTTTTTCGCCGTGGAAGTAGTGGTGCGCACTTTCTAAAAGAGTAAGCCCATCATGAATCGCATGTGCTCCAGCTAATCCACCACTTTCAAACCCTAATCCTGATAATAAGATATTGGCTTCAATAATGTTTTCTAAGGCTGGAGTAACAACATTATGATCGCTTGCAGCTTTTGCTTTAACCCCGTCCTCTAATAGAGTGTTGTAGCAATGTTCTGCTAAAACTAACGCTGCATTTGTACCTTTTGCTGGTGCACATAAGTCCTCACGCACTCCACAAGGTAATCCAGCATTTACATTAGAGAAAGAACGTGCTGTTGCTCTTGCTTCGAAATAAGTGGATAATGCATCCCCCATACCAGATACTAAGAATCTAGTAGGTGCATTAGCGATGACTGTTGTATCAATTAATACAACACTTGGGCTTTGCTTAAAGTATGCGTAATCATCAAAAGCACCCTCTGGTGTATAGATAACTGCGGAATGACTTGTAGGTGCATCCGTAGCAGCAATTGTTGGGACAATAATTAATCCCTCTCCCTCTGCTACACATTTTGCTGTATCAATTGCCTTACCACCACCTAGACCAATTGTACAATCACAGTTGTTTTCTTTTGCTATTTCCTGCAATCTAGAAATTTCTGGTCTTGAACATTCGCCATTGAATCCGCCTTCAAAAAATGTAATATCATATTTTTCTGCTGTTGCATCTAATTTGTCTTGTACACGTTTAATATCTTCAGGATGTGCTATTAAAAGTGCAGAAGTACCAAATGTTTTCACAAAATAACCTAAATTTAAAATTTCATCTTCACCTTGAATGTATTTTGAAGGACTAATAAATGCTTTTCTCATAAATAAAACCTCCTAATTAACTTTGTAATCCCTTACAATCGGAATTTTACTATCTTTTGTGTAAGATTACATTAGTCTTAAATGACGAGTTTTTACAACTTTTTATCGTATTTTTTTGCTCTCTTCACTTAATATGGTATTATTATGACATTATTTCAGGTAAAAATACTACTAAGTTCACGTTGAAAAGAGGTTACCTTTATCGCTGAACACTCTTTTATTTTACGAACTCAGGAATAAAATAAAGGTATTCTCAAATAGGTAATCCAAACTACGACACGGGAAGTAGAAGCAAGGGAGATAAAACATCATTGAAAACTACTTACATGAATTTAGATAAAATACTAGATTTAAAGAAATGGCGAAACCTTCAAGATTCGCTTGCGCTTGTTACAAAATTAGCGATTGTCACGGTTAACTATAAAGGAATGCCCATTTCTCAACACAGTGGTGTACGTCCATTTTGTGAGACTATGCGTAAAAATCCTAATACGGCAAAACTTTGTGAAAAGTGCGATGCGCGGGGAGGACTAGAGGCAGTTAGAACCAATGCTCCGTATATCTATTTATGCCACTGGAATATTGTCGATATTGCCATTCCCATTATAATTGATGATAAATATGTAGGCGCCATCATGGCGGGAGAAGTGAAAATTGAGGATGGTGACAAACATCCTCCCTTGGAACAAATGCTTACTGTTCCATCGAAGGGATTTGAACAGAAGTTAAATAATAATGAGGAAATACAGCGTCTATATGATTCTATTCCTACTCTATCCTATACAGAAATTAACGAAGCTGCTCAAATGTTATATAGGCTTTGTAACTACATTGTAGAGGAAGCTATGAATAAAAACTTGATTTTAGAAGTATATGAAAAGATGGCTCCAGTAAAAGAGGACCTTTCTACTGAAGATATTTCTTACGGTTATTCTCTAGATAATATTCAAAATATAAAAAAGGAATTAGCCAACACAGTTACTAATGCTTACGTAAAAACGTCTATTAACGATCACTTAGTATGTAAAAACAAAGTATTACAGCCAGCCTTTGACTACATTTATAAACATAAAAGAGAAAAAATATCTCAACAAAAGATGGCTGATTTATGTCACATTAGCACAGGTTATTTCAGCCGTGTATTCACCAAAGAAACGGGTATGAATTTTTCTGTTTTTATTTCTCTCAAAAAAATAGAGTGGTCCAAACAATTATTAGAAAAAACGGATTTGTCTATTGCACAGATTAGTGATGAATTAGGTTTTAATGACCCTGGATATTACATCAAGACATTTAAAAAATATGAAAACATAACTCCTAACGTCTATCGGAAATATTATCAAGAAAAGATGTAAAGTTTTCAGTCCTGACGTAAGAAACATATAACTTTTCCATACTGATACTAGTATTCTGAAAAAGGGTGCTTTTCAGTATGGAAAAGCAATGAGAGACAGTCATGTGCTGGCCTTTACGCTATAAATAATATATAAATCTCTATTCCGCATGCTTATAAACATTGGGTCTCAGGTTTTTAAATATTGGGATGTTTTTTTGTTGTTCTGTAACTTTCTGTATATGAATTTCTGCTGTTATGATTTCTTCTTGGTCTCTCCCCTCTTCTATAATGTTTCCATTTGGATCGATGACCATTGAATGTCCAGCGTATGTGTTGCCGGCATGATTTTTATGATTCACATTCCCCACGCTGTCACACGCAATGACGTATACACCATTTTCTATAGCTCTTGCTTTTAATAGTGTTTTCCAATGGTCTATATTTTTAGTAGTCCATTGTGCAACGTAGAATACAATTTTTGCACCTTGAGACGCTGGATAGCGTGTGATTTCTGGAAAACGTAAGTCGTAACATATAATTTGACTAGCTTTGATACCGTTAATCTCAAATACTTCTGGAACTTCATCTCCGCCGGTTAAATAATAATGTTCATCTAACATCGGCACAAGATGTATCTTATCTTTTTGATAGAGAAGCTCACCCGTTTTTGATACCGCAAAAGCTGTATTATAAATGTTGTCATTTCTCTTATTTGAAACCGAACCTGCAATGATATTCACCTGATGTTTAATTGCTAAACTTTGGATAAAAGGAAAAGCTCTCTTTAAATCAATATCTGCTTTTTCTGCTACATTTTTTAAATCATAACCCGTATTCCACATTTCAGGTATCAAAACAATCTCCGTATCCATATCCAGCTTTTCTGCAAATAAGGATACAATACGGTTTTCGTTTTGCTTAACTTCTCCTTCTATAATCTCCATTTGAAATAATTGTACTTTCATGTTTCTCCCTCTTATTCATATATAAATTTATAGACAGAGTATAAATCATTATTATATTTGACATCTTCACCATGTGAAGATGAAATTATAGACGGTTTAATTTCATCTATAATTCGTCCACTATTAATGTTTTCATCCATACTAACTGTGAACTTTCGAATCGGTGGATGTAAAGATTCAGCATTGGAAAAGAATAAGTCTCCAGTTAGCAGCACATTGTCACTTTTATGATGGTATATCACATGTCCCGGCGTATGGCCAGGTGTTAAATATACATCTAAAGGTAACGTTTTAATGATGTTATCACTTAAACCTTCAACTTGATGTTTCACACCTGTTATTTCCTTTTCTGCCTTGTTTGGGTATGGCTTCTCACCGTTAATAAACGGAATTTCAGCTTCGTGAGCATAAATGGGAATATTCAAATTATTCTTTAAATACTTGGCGCCGTCAATGTGATCTAGATGACCATGTGTCAATAGAATGCTTTTGGGCGCTCCTAAAAATTTTGCCGCATTCAGCTGCGTATCTGCATAGTCTTCCATTCCGGTATCAATGAGATAAACACCCCCACCATCCACTACGTACCATGTATTAATCTTAATCGGAATACCGACGACAGTTTCATAAGTGAGCCTATAAACATGTTCAGATATTTGAACCAATTCCAATTCATACACCTTCTTCTAATTTATTTGATATCATAAGTGTAATCAGAAAAAATAGGAGTAACAAGAAGGCACAAATTTGTTACTACCCATTGAGGTGAGGAAATGTCAGACTTTAAAAGTGATCAATACGGCCCTTGTACGTTAACTGTAAAGCAAGCCTGTCCAATTGAATTAGCGATGCATATTATGGGCGGTAAATGGAAAGGCATTATTTTGTCTTTGTTATCAAAGTCACCTATGTATTATAATGCAATGCGCCGTGAAATACCGGGTATTACTCAGCGCATTCTTACACTCCAGCTTCGCGATATGGAAAAAGCCGGATTAATAGAAAGAGAAGAAACAAACGATAACCCTAAAAGAGTTTTATATTATTTAACAGAGCTTGGAGAAAGCTTTCTTCCAATACTTAAATCTTTAGAGAAATGGGGCAATGCTTATATAAGCAAGCAGGAAGAAGGAATAAAAGAGTCTCAATAATTAAGGAGAGTTGGCATTTTTATTTTTGGTAACAGACTCTTTAGAATTTAGCCTATACATGGCTATAAACTCCCAAATTTAGTTTTCTATACATAACATCTATAGCTGTTTTAATGAAGATTAAGAGATAGTGATAACGATACAAATACTAAAGTTTCTACTAATTTTTTTAGAATGGCATGATTTTTTTCATTTTCCTTTCGAAAAGGCATATGTTAGTTAATAAAAGATACCTTTATTGTTGAAAGGAAAATTGATCTTATGATTGCGTCAAAGGTTAAATTTGCTGCCTCGTTCTATGCAATAATGTCTATTAGTTTTTGGGGAATTTCTTTTGTCTCTACCAAAGCTGTTTTAGATAAACTAGATCCATACACACTCCTTGTTCTTCGTTTTGGAATTGGGGCACTTTTTTTATTGTTATTATTAGTGCTAAAGAGATATCCATTAAACATTTCGCTTAAGTATATTCCTCATTTGATTGTGTTAGGTATCCTTGGAGTATTCATTCATCAAGTTATTCAGGCAACAGCACTTCTCACAATAAATGCTTCGGCAGCAGGGTGGATTATTTCGTTTTCTCCTGTATTTACAGTCATTCTCTCAGTATTTTTTTTGCATGAAAAGATGACTTTAATAAAAGCATCAGGGATTATTGTAGCTATTATTGGCGTTCTACTGGTGACCACTTCTAGCAATCAGCATTCATTTCAGCTTCCGATTAATATTGGTTACCTGTTAATGATTTTAAGTACGTTAAACTGGGCAATCTATTCTGTCCTATTAAAAAAGCTGGATATCCAACTTCCCTCTCTTGTTGTTACGTTTTATATGTGTTTAATAGGATTTACTCTAACGACTCCTTTTCTTGTAAGAAATAAAGGCTGGGAGATCATGCCTTTTTTAACGAGCGTGGAGTGGGCTCATTTATTATTTCTCGGTGTATTCGTTTCAGGTGTTGCCTATTGGTACTGGGCAAAGGCATTAGAGGTTTTAGAGGCGTCCCAGGTATCTGTGTTCCTTTATTTAGAACCAGTAGCGACATTGATAACAGCTGTTTTACTGTTACGAGAAAAGATTATTCCCGTCAGCATATTAGGAGGAGTCATAATTATAGTGGGAGTAATTGTAGCTAATGGAAGACTACTAACTTTTTTAAGGTACTTGCCATGGAGAAACAAAAAATTGTAGCTATGCAGAAAACCTAAAAATTTGTGCTGCTCATAAGGAGGTAATGCGTGTATGAGCTTAATTGAACAGGTAAAGCATATTTTAGATAACTTGGACTCCCCTACCAAATTGGAACTGAGAGAGGCTCTTTTGGCTTTAGATATAAACTTTAATGATTTAAAACCACTATTGCAGTCAGCAAAAGACAAGCCATACTATAGAAAGCTTCTCTATCAAAATGACGAAGTAGAATTACTTGTTATGAATTGGTCAGCAATAGAGTGTGCTCCTCACGATCACGGTCATTCGCATGGATGGATTCAAGTAGTAAATGGTACAACTATAAATACGGTTTACGAAGTTAAAGAAAACCAAATGCCAGAAGAGCTTTTTTCTCAGCATCAGGGAAAAGGTAAGCTTTTTTTTGCTCCCAAGAAAGGTGTGCACAAGATGAAGAGTGCTGAAGGCGCGGGTCTAGTTACTCTTCATCTCTACTCTCCCCCAATCAAGGAGATGATGGTTTATGATTTCAAAACATGCGCTGCTTGCATTGTATCCGATGATTGTGGAGCGTGGTGGCCAGATCATCTTCGTCAAAAGGTAAGAGAGATTCAATTAAAGAAGACAGAATGATGTTTGTTAACCCTTGGGATATTTCTCATACAGAAACAAAATAATTGCTTAGTCGAGTTAAAGGACGTGCATTACGAGGTTTTCTTGCTTACAGTTAGCTGTCTTAGCAAGAAAACTCCGCTAAACATCATTAATTCTATGCTAAATAAAAAAGACAGAAAGAGTCTATTTCTTCCTGTCTTTTTAGTCAATTAATCATTAACAACATGAGTTGTTTGCAGATGACTTTTCATTCAATCCAACGCTATCCTCAGTCGTATGAATCTTACTATCAGATTTCGTGTAAAAGAATTCCCATTCGTTTCCGTCCGGATCTGTTAACCAAAACTTATCTTGCATAGCATAAGTCGTATCCATCTCTTCACGAGCAAAGAAGCCCTCTTTTTCTAATCGTGATTTATGAGAATGGATTTCTTCAGGCGTCTCTATTTGGAAGCCGAAATGATTTACTTGATTACCCTTTACTTCGTCCCGTACGTTTAAAGTGAAATTTAATCCTGGCTCATCTACTAAGAATTTAGCGTAATCTACTTTCGTTTTTACAGGTTGAACGCCAAATACCTTTTGATAAAATTCAATGGACCCCTCTAGATTTGTTACATTAATTCCTACATGAACATATTTCATTTACACTTCCTCCTTCGCATGATAAACAATATTATTTTGAATGTAGTAAATTACGAGCATGAGCCGCTTTTACTTTTATCTTTTCTAAACAAGCAGCAAAGCTCCTCAGATAACAGGTGGTTTACCTCTTTATCATTTAAATCATAATAGCTCCATGTCCCTTTCGTTTCTTTTGTGATGAGGTTTGCTTCTAATAAAATCTTTAAATGATAGGAAAGTTTAGATTGAGACATTCCAAAGCATTCAGTTAGATCACATACGCATGTCTGTCCTCGCTGGCAGAGCTCATACATAATTTCTAATCTCTTTTGATCAGCAAGGGCTTTAAATTTTTGTTCGTACTGTTTAAATGGGTGCTTCCCTTCCTTAACTGTTTCCATTGTCATTCTCCTTCATCAACTTTTTTTGATTTAAAGTTCGAAGTTTTCAGCAGCTTTTTTAAAGTTACGATATGTAGTTTCCCCTCTTAGCATAGGATCTTGATGAAAAAAACGCTGAAAGATTAGGTTTTGTGCTTCCTTATGGTCCATCCCTTGGGTATTCATAACTAAATGAAAATAGGCTCGAAAGTACGTAACAGATAAGTTTCCAGAGTTGTTGACTCTCACTGCGTTCACCCTCACTTTTATAAATCAATTTTTTTTGATGTATTCATCATATCTGGAAAATTCAGATAAATCAAGATATTAATCAATTTTTTTTGATTAATTTCAGCGTATATTTTTATTGAATATATAATAAAATACTTATATAATTATATCCGGAAACAAGGAGGTGAGTTAGATTGGGTGTACAAACACAAATAGAAATGGAAAAAGCAGCACAGATACTGAAGCTGCTTGGAGATAAGACAAGATTGTCAATGATGAAGCTGCTCCAAAATAACGAGTGCTGTGTTTGTGAGCTAGTTGAAATTTATAAAGCAAGTCAACCGGCTATTAGTCAACATTTACGTAAATTGAGAGACATCGAACTTGTAAAGGAAAGACGAAAAGGACATTGGATCTTCTATTCATTAAATAAAGGAAACAGCTATTATGAGTTTGTCCTTAATGTACTTGAATCTTTACCAAGCGAAGATGAACGATTAAAAGAATTAGAAAAGCAAGGATTACGTATTAATTGTTGCTAATAGTAGGAGGTTTGTAAAGTGGTATCAGTTATAGTAGCCTCCCTCATTTTCTTAGTGACATTGATTTTTGTCATTTGGCAGCCGAAGAACTTGTCTATTGGCTGGTCAGCATGCGGAGGCGCATTATTAGCTCTTTTAGCGGGTGTGGTTGATTTCCATGACGTGCTAAATGTAACTCAAATTGTATGGAATGCAACATTAACGTTTATTGCAGTTATTATTATTTCCTTAATTTTAGATGAAATTGGATTTTTTGAGTGGGCAGCTTTACATATGGCACGAGCTGCAGGAGGAAATGGCGTTCGCATGTTTGTGTATGTATCCCTACTTGGAGCTGTAGTAGCCGCATTATTCGCAAATGATGGAGCAGCCTTAATTCTAACACCTATTGTACTTGCCATGGTACGAGCACTGAAATTTGAAGATAAAATGGTCTTTCCTTTTATTATCGCCAGTGGATTCATTGCAGATACAACATCGTTACCTCTTGTAGTAAGTAACTTGGTCAACATTGTATCAGCTGATTTCTTTGGTATTCGCTTTTCTGAATTTGCATCACGTATGATTGTGCCAGATCTGTTCTCACTTTTGGCAAGTATTGTTATCTTATATTTGTACTTTCGTAAAAGCATTCCTAAGAAATACAACTTAGATGACTTACAGAAACCGGTTGAGGCTATTAAAGATGAAAAAATGTTCCGTTTATCAGGAATCGTTTTATTCATTTTAGTTCTTGGTTACTTTATTGGTGAGTTTTTCGATGTTCCCGTTTCAATTATTGCAGGAATTATTGCAATTTTATTCTTAGGAATAGCGAGAAAGAGTCCCGCTGTTCACACTAAAAAAGTGTTAGCAGGAGCTCCATGGGCAATTGTTTTTTTTTCCATCGGTATGTATGTGGTTGTCTACGGATTACGTAATGTAGGGCTAACTGAAGTATTAGCAAGCCTTATTCAAACAGCGGCTGACCATGGATTGTTTGCAGCAACCATTGGTATGGGATTCATTGCAGCCATTCTCTCATCAATTATGAACAATATGCCAACCGTGATGATTGATGCTTTGGCCATTGATGCAACTTCTGCAACAGGTACAATTAAAGAAGCCTTGATTTATGCAAATGTCATTGGTTCGGACTTAGGACCAAAAATTACACCTATTGGCTCTCTAGCCACTCTCTTATGGCTCCACGTTCTTTCGACAAAAGGAGTTAAGATTTCTTGGGGAACCTATTTTAAAACAGGTATCATCTTAACCATCCCAACATTGTTTATTACGCTTGTTGGTTTATATATTTGGTTATCAATTATTTCTTAACATATTATAAAGGAGATTTTACACATGTCTAAAAAAACACTTTATTTCTTATGTACAGGTAACTCTTGCCGTAGCCAAATGGCTGAAGGATGGGCAAAAAAATATCTAAATAACGATGAATGGGATGTACGCAGTGCAGGATTAGAAGCTCATGGATTAAATCCCAATGCTGTAAAAGCAATGAAAGAAGCTGGTGTTGATATTTCAAATCAAACATCTGATGTCATTGATCCTGAAATTTTAAATAATGCGGATTTGGTCGTTACATTATGTGGCCATGCAGCAGATCACTGCCCAGTAACGCCTCCCCATGTGAAGCGTGAACACTGGGGATTTGATGACCCAGCAAAAGCTGAAGGAACAGAAGAAGAAAAATGGGCGTTTTTCCAGCGTGTACGTGATGAAATCGCTGAACGTATTCAGCGTTTTGCTGAAACAGGTAAATAATTAATTAAGAAGCAGTCTATTTGTGTAGACTGCTTTATTTCTTCCTGAAATCTGTTTTATAGTAACTAGGAATATGAGGAATACGTTATTAGTCTAACCAGATTTGTAGATTCATATACATACAAATTTAAAAATACAGATTGTAATCGATTCTACTTATATAAAAGTAAAAGTATAAACTTACTTTTTATAAATATAAGATATTCTTTTAGCTAGTTTGTAGAAAAACTTTCGCCTTTACAATTAGATGCGTTTATTGTATGATTACACAACAGGAACATTTGTTCGATACTAAGGGTTTAGAGATGAATAAAGGAACACCAGAATAAACTAACACAGTTAAACACAAAATTTTCTCGCACGGAGCAAAAACATTTGAGCCAACTCTTATTCTTTATCGAAATACCTTGGCGTTTATTGTAAACGTAATAACAATCGGAGGTTTCAAATTATGAATGATAAAAAAGCAGCACTAGATATGGCTCTAAAACAAATTGAAAAACAATTCGGTACAGGATCAATTATTAAAATGGGAGAAGGCACACATACAAAAGTTGAGGCATCTAGCTCAGGCTCATTAGCTTTAGATATAGCTCTTGGAATTAATGGTTATCCCAAAGGAAGAATTATGGAAGTTTACGGGCCCGAAAGTTCAGGTAAAACAACCGTTTCCTTACACGCAATTGCAGAAGTACAAAAAAATGGAGGTCGAGCTGCCTTTATTGATGCTGAACACGCACTTGATCCAGTTTATGCAAGAAAACTAGGTGTAGATATTGATGAGTTACTGTTATCTCAACCAGATACTGGTGAACAGGCACTTGAAATTGCTGAAGCATTAGTTAGAAGTGGTGCTGTAGATATTATTGTTGTTGACTCAGTAGCAGCATTAGTTCCGCAAAAAGAAATTGAAGGAGAAATGGGAGATTCTCACGTAGGCTTACAAGCTCGTTTGATGTCTCAAGCTCTTCGTAAACTATCTGGAGCAATCAATAAGTCTAAAACCATTGCCATCTTCATCAACCAAATCAGGGAGAAAGTAGGCGTTATGTTTGGAAATCCGGAAACAACGCCAGGTGGAAGAGCACTAAAATTCTATTCTTCCGTTCGTCTTGAGGTTCGCCGCGCTGAACAACTTAAACTCGGAAATGACATAGTTGGTAATAAAACAAGAATTAAAGTAGTCAAAAATAAAATGGCACCTCCTTTCCGCATTGCTGAAGTAGATATTATGTATGGAGAAGGTATCTCAAAAGAAGGAGAAATCTTAGATATCGGCTCTGAAGTAGACATTGTTCAAAAGTCTGGATCTTGGTTTTCATATAATGAGGAGCGTTTAGGACAGGGACGAGAAAACGCTAAGATTTTCTTAAAAGAAAACCCTGAAATTAGAGAAGAAATTAGAAAAAGAATTATTGATTTCAAATATAGTGATAATGTTAATAACGATAACGATAGCGAAAAAGAAAACCAATAAAAGCATAAAATACCTTTCCCACGGCTTGAACTGCCCCCCATTATTAGATAAAAAAACTCTAATGATTGGGGGTGTTTTTATGTTAAGGCTATTGATTTGCACCTAAATAGACACTACTCATATAGAGAAACAGCATGAATCTTCTTGCAATCCATTGATATATTTACAACGAACGCACCTTTCTCTTTGTTTCAATGAAATAAAAAGTATAATCAGCAGATAGTGAAGTGAATAATTTTCCGGCCTCAAACAGAATCCCAGCGAGCAACTAAATAAAGAATATCTTCTAAAAAGAAATTCTTATTAAAAAAGCCTAGGTGATATGATAGTAGAACTTTCTATTTCTTTCCCCTTCCATATCCATCGATTCGCTTTATCTCTACTTTTATTTAGGTACACATTATGATTAAGTTGATTATATTTATTTGAGTAATGAAGATTGGCCAGAAGCAAATTAGATTTTACTGAAACCATAACATTATTGTTGATAGTGTTATGAGTTGCATGATATTGCATCAGTAATTGGCCACCATCCATGTTCATCGTATCATTTCCATATAAAATATTATGTTCAATAAGAGTATTTATCGTCCCTCCACGTTTTTTATCATAGCCTCCAATTGAAATTCCTGTAAAACGATTCTTATAAATCATATTCCGTATGACTTGAACATTGCTAGTTTGTTTACCATAGTGTTCACTTGCGATTTCTACTCCTAGATCGTTATGACTTGAAACGTTATGCTCAATAATAACATCTTTTCCTCCGTCTACGTAGATTCCACCAGCGGAGTATTCATGTTTGTAAGCAGGGTTTGAATAACTGCTGACGTTGTAAATATGGTTTTCACTAATGAGTCCTTCACGGGCTCGGTCATATTTCTCAATAGGAGCTACTTTTTCAAAGCCAATTACGTCAATCCCAATATTATCAACGTTTCGAATTGTATTGGCATTGACGATAAAATCTTTAACATTCCCATTTAGAGTCAGCGCTTCACTAAAACCTAAGGTTAGGTTTTCAAGTAGGTTTTCCGATATCTCAATGTTTTGTAATGAACGCGGCGCTTTAGATCCATAAAAAGCTATTCCATGAGCGTTTCCATTTTTATGTGCAGTCTTAATATCGAAAATATGGTTATTAATGATTCGAAGGTTCTTTCCACTTCCCTCTACTAAAATACCACATGGTGTATTTTGTTCCGTTGAAGTAGAAAAATGACCTATATTCAAACCTTGAATTGTTATGTAGCTCTTATTTTTTATGCTAACTAGCCCTCCATCTGTAGAACGGCTTTTTATTTTTTCTCCACTAATAAGGGGCTTTTCACTTTTATAGTTCCTGAAAATAATAGGCTCTTGTTTAGTACCTGAACGGCTAATAATTAATTGTTCATAATAGATACCGCCTCTGATGTAAACCGTAGTTCCGGGCTGAGCTACTTTACTTGCCTTTCTTAATGTTCTAAAAGGTTTGCTTTTAGTACCCAGGTTTTTGTCATCCCCTGTAGGAGAAACATAAATTTCATAATGTATTATAGGAGCTGCTGAAGGCTGAATAGCTGCCTCAACCCTTTGGTTTATACAGCATAGTAAAATAAGAAGAATACCAACTGCTTTTTTCATAAGATCCTCCTTAAAGTTAATGAATTTCACTTGCAAGATTTTTAAATTATACTATGGCTCTTTAGATAAGCATGTAAAACATCGCACTATGTCTTGTTATTTTTTAAAACTACAGCAATTTTTACATTTAAAACAGAAAATGCTAAAGTAATGCTAGAATGTGGAGGTTTTAGAAATGAATAAGGAACTTAAGTTACGTCCTTTGGAAAGAGAAGATTTAAAATTTGTCCATGAACTCAATAATGATGCAAACATTATGTCTTATTGGTTTGAAGAGCCTTATGAAGCTTTTGTAGAGCTACAGGATTTATATGATAAACATATTCACGATCAAGGTGAGCGTCGTTTCATACTTGAAAAGGACGGGGATATGCTTGGATTAGTGGAATTAGTCGAAATTGATTATATTCATCGTAGAGCAGAGTTTCAAATTATCATTGACCCTACATATCAAGGTCATGGTTACGCCATGGTTGCCACAAACCTAGCAATGAATTATGCCTTTTCGGTATTAAATATGCATAAACTTTACTTAATTGTAGACAAGGAAAATGAAAAAGCTATTCATATCTATAAGAAGGTTGGTTTTTCTATTGAAGGCGAGTTAAAAGATGAATTTTTTGTTGATGGAAGCTATCATAACGCTATAAGAATGTGTATGTTTCAAAAAGAATATTTACAAACAAAAAATAAAAAGTAATAAGTAACAAGAAGCACCTGCCATCAAAATAGTAGGTGCTTTTTAATAGTAGATAAGATATACAATCTTAGTTATCATAATTAGAGCTGTCGGCAGCCTTAAAAAATAAGGACTTTGAATTATAATTTAAAGCCCCTATTTTTAATAAGAAGATACATAATACCAGTTTTTACGTACTTTTTTTATTTGTTTAAAATCCCCGTTAAAATCGCTTTTTGAAGGTTTATGATCGTTTGGGTTATATACAAATCTGGAAAAATTGTCTAGCATCCCACGATATGTAAAGAAAAGAATTAATTTAGCCTTTCCTTTTGTTTCTAGTGCGATGTCGCCCCCGCCTTTAGACAATTGAGTATACTCTTTAGGTAATTGAATAAGTGATGGACTATCAGATACATTAGGTTTAATAACACCATTTTCTATTTTAGTTACAACCTCTTCCCTCTTAATCTTGATGGATTCTAAAGTTGAGATCTACGTTGACTCGATTGAAATGTATTTTCTAATTTATTCGATTGAAAAAGTTGAGATAGCTCATTCAACATGATAACGAACTATTATTTAATGGATTTAGTTGCAATATAACAAGGCATATATTCAGTGATTTTTCCCTTGTGATGATGATCTTCATAAAGGTCTTGTAAGGTGAATCCAGCTTTTAGTTGTCCGCCAATTTGAGTTTCTAATGAATGGCTAAACTGCACACCCCCATTTTTTATAAGTTCTTCATCATTTTCTACGGTGTTTTTAGTTCCATCATAAGGTAATTTATTAACTACTTGTAATGCTTTTTCATCTTCTCCAAATAAATAAAGAGCAGGATTTGCAAAGCCAGATAGCAGAACGCCACCTTTTTTTAGAACTCTAAAACATTCTTGCCAAACGTGTTCAACATCTTGAATATAGCAGTTTGATACAGGGTTAAAAATCATATCGAACGTCTCATCTTCAAAAGGAAATATCTTGCTCATATCCCCTTTAACTAATTCAATAGAATAGCCTTCTCTAGTGGACACCATTTTTTCTAATTCTAATTGCTTATCAGAGTAGTCAAACACTGTAACTTCTGCATGTTGTGCTGCAAAGACTGGGCATTGCTGTCCTCCTCCGCTAGCAAGCCCCAATATTTTTGCTTTTTTAAATGGAATAAACCAGTTATGCGGAACAGGCTTACAAGGTGTTAAGTAGATATCAAAATTACCTTGAGTTGCATCTACAAAATCTTGATGATTAATAGCTAATGACCATTCTCCTCCAGCTGAAGCCCATTCATCCCACATTTCGGAGTTGATTTTTGTATAATTAGATTTTTGCGCCATAGTTAATTCCCCTTTACCTTTTGAGTGTTTTGTTTAATTTTACCATGTTGCTAGAAGAATAATTTAGATATACTAAATAATTTTTTCTGTTTCAGATAATTAATCTGTACTGGAGAAGCACTTAATAGATATTCTTTAAAATAAAAAACACCCTTTTTAAAAATTAAAAGGGTGTTTGTGCCTTAAATATAAAAGCTTGTATATAAACAGGGTATGAGTTTTATTTTTAATGGCTTGTCTCAAAGCTTTCAGCCATCATAAGGTCATTTTTGTAGGCAGCCATTGCGAGTTCATATCGCACCTTTTGACCCGCTTCTACAAAATCAGCTTCCTTCACAAGGCCTGATAATGAATATTGGTGACCTTTAAAACCTACGTTCAGTTCAGTAATTTGATTGAATTGAAAACTTTCTATAGGAATTCCATTCACATCTTTCAGCAAATATTGGCCATATTTCTCGTTACATGTTTGTGCTACCTGCTCCATTACTTTGAAAGCATCGTCCGGGTTTTGTCTATAGTTGAGAATAAGACTTTCATTTACCCGGCGTCTTCCTCGGGTTCCGTTCTGAAGTTCTGTAATGTTGCTATATGAGACGGTATAGAGGTAGCCGTCATACTGGCGAATCTTTAAGTAGCGCATAGTAATTTCTTCTATTTTCCCTTGACGGTTTCCGTTGAGAATAACATAATCTCCATGGTGGATCTGGCGTTCAAACAAGTAAGTCAGTCCCATTATATAATCACGGATGATATGCTGGAGGATTATTGCCAGGGCACTGGCCAACACTACCGAACTAGTGAGAATCTTTCCGAAGTCAAAGAAATGGCTAAGCACATAAATAAAGAAAAAAGCCAGCCCCAATACTCTTGTGACTTGATTAGAAAAGTGCATGAGCGTCTCTTCTCGTTTTTCATCTAAAAAGCTCGTTTTATCAAAGAAAAGCTTAATGAATTTGCGAATAAAATAAACGATAAGTACAATCAGCAGCCCTACCGTTAAAACCTTTACGGGAAACTGCTGGAAAAATTCAGTAAAAACCAACTTACCCACTCCTTATTTCTAACACTATACCAAAAGAATGTATGGAAAGACAAAAATCTTCTGTTCCTTACAAACCTTAATGATAATAGCACGGTTTTATCAAAAAAAGAAGTGGTATCTAAGCTTCTTGAAAGTCGGTATATTGGTGATAATCTCTCAATTAATTGAAATTAAAGGGTTAAGGTGAACTGTAATAGACTAATTTTCTTCATTTTTTTGTAGACTATTCTTATATATCTTTTGACTTTTGCAGGCTTCCTAATAAAGACATTCCTATATGTTCATCATTATTTCTCTCTAGTTTATAATTAGCTAAAACGACGGACGCAACTTTCTTTTCCTTATCAATTCCTAAAAATGAGCTGAAGCATCCTGTTCCACCGCCGTGCAACATCACGTTATTGTTTTTCTTTAAAAGCAACCATCCAAGACCCATATCAAACTTCTTTGTTCCATTACCGTGTTTTTTATGACAAAAAGACAGATATGGTTTATCTTCGTCCATATTTATTTTTGCGTATTTAAGTAAATCGTCAGCGGTTGAGGATACTGCACCCGCAGGTGATATAAAGTTTTCTTTGTCCCACTGCCAGTTGCCGCAATCATTATTTTTGCGGTCATAACCCTGTAAATTATTATTTGAGCTGCCTAAACAAGTCTCCTTTAGTCCAAGCTCATTATGAAAAAAGTCATTCATAGTATCCCAATATCCTTTGCCTGAGATAGTTCCTAACACATACCCAATAAGTGAAATACCGAAATTAGAATATTTCCACGAATAATCTACTTCTTTCAATTTAGTTCTTTCAATTAGCATTTTCATTTTGTTAAAATCCATATGCAGCGGATTATTTTTGTTAAAATCACTTCCGCCAAAAATCAAACCTAAAATTATTTTAAAATATTCCCGTTTATTTAAAGGTAAGCTTCCTGAATATCCAGAAGAGTGAGTAGCGAGGCGGAGCAATGTAGGATAATACGTGTCTTCTTTAAGTTCTCTTATGTATTTTTGTATAGAATCGTTTAGTGTCAACTTGTTTTCAGATATGTATTTTGATAGCAGCGATACAGTGAAAGTCTTGGTAATAGAACCAATTTCATAATGATATTTTTTTGATGAGTCAATTTCACCGCTTTCGTTATAGACTTTTATAATAGACTGATTGTCCGTTAAGTAGCCAACGGTTAGTTTCAAGTATTTTTTTCCTTTACAGGTTTTATTAATTAACCGTAATGTTTCATCGCTGATTTCGAACATAATGAGTGCTCTCCCTTATCCTTTATTTAAAAAATTGTTAAAAGGATTGATCGATATGCTTTAAGTTAGATTAGCCTATCGAGTTTTTTTTTTATTCTTTCTCATATTGTCAATTGCTTGAAACCTTCGACTTTCAAGCTCCCTTATTACTCTCAACTGTAATTCATTGTGATCACCATCCATTTTGATGTTGCCTTCTTCTTCAAATCCGTCATGTTCTTCCCCATCAAAGCTATAAAGTTTCTTTAAAAGCTTCCACATTATTTCCAACTCTTCGGTTGAAAATTTTTTAAAAAGGTCTTCCAAAAAGAAAATTCCTTTTTCTGAAACAACAAGCAGTGCCTCTTTTCCCGCTTTTGTAATTTTTACGTTAACTGCACGCTTGTCTTTACTGCTAGGAATTACGTCAACATAACCTTTCTTTTCCATAATGGTAATTAACTGTTTGACGCTTTGTTTTGTAGTTCCTAATTTTCTAGCAATATTATTTAACGTTGTTTCATCTTCAGGTAAATGAGCAATTGCCACCATCGCCATATGCTGTCTTGAAGTTAAAAGTTCAAGAGATTTATCACCCTTTACTTGGATTTTATTTGCCAGAGAAAATAAAGTAGCGTAAGTTTGCTGCATTAAAAAAAGCTCTCTATAAATATCCATATCCACTCTCCATTTTAGACAATATATTGTCTAAAATGATAGTATATTTTGGTAATTAAGTCAATATACTGTTTATTTTAATTTTGACTATTCTGTTACACTAAAGTAGGCAAAGAAATAGTGGCCGTTCGTAAGCAAAAGTTGTCCTTTCTTTATCTAATTAGATATACTAAAAAAGCACTCTAATTTAATACTACTCTAAAAAAATGTAAGAAAACCGATATGAAGTAAAGGAGAAAAAACATGAACCAGCATACACAACCTTTAAACCCTATCGCCTTCCACCTTGGTCCACTTGAAGTCCATTGGTATGGAATTATCATAGGAATAGGAGCTTTCTTAGGCTTTTTGTTAGCCTCGAAAGAAGGAAAGAAACGAGGTATCTCTTCCGAAACCATCTCTGATTTACTTCTGCTAGCACTACCAATTGCTATCGTTACTGCTCGAATTTACTACGTACTTTTTGAATGGAGTTATTATAAAGACCACCCAGGCGAAATTATAGCAATTTGGCATGGAGGCATAGCTATTCACGGTGGAATTATTGGATCTGTATTAACAGCTATATGGTTTTGCAGAAAAAAGAATCTTTCTTTTTGGAAAATGGCTGATGTTTTAGCTCCTAGCTTATTATTAGGCCAAGCTATTGGCCGGTGGGGAAACTTTATGAATCAAGAAGCACATGGCGGACCTGTTACACGTCATTTTTTAGAAACTTTACATTTACCAGATTTTATTGTTAATCAAATGTATATCAATGGAACTTATTATCATCCTACATTCCTCTATGAATCACTTTGGAACATAATAGGTGTTCTTGTCCTGATCGTACTAAGAAAATCCTTGTTAAAAAGAGGAGAAGTCTTTCTTACTTACCTGCTATGGTATTCGATAGGACGATTTTTTGTAGAGGGATTACGTACGGATAGCTTAATGCTAACTTCTCATATCAGAATAGCTCAGCTAGTTTCTTTCCTTTGCGTGCTAGGCAGTTTGATCCTGCTATGGTATAGACGCAAAAAAGGCTTAGCAACTAGTAAGGCTGTCTCTCTCTCATAAGCACATATATTTTTGTATGGATTATTTTTTAAAGAATTAAAGGATAAAAACGTACAAAAGGAGCAAGTTGATTTTCAGTAACTCTGAAGATCAACTTGCTCTTTTTTTGTTTAGTTTATTAATATTTTTAATCATAATCATGATTTATCTATATTTTACTAATAATAAACTGTCTTTTATAGTTAAAGTACATATTTCTTATGTGACGCTTTACTTGATAAGAATCTATATTGGGGATGAAATGCATGATAAATATAAATAGAGCTCAAAAGCAAAATCTATTCTCACGAACAAATATCTGGACGTCACCTACTGGTTCTGTATCGGCTAGAGGAGTTGCTTTTACTTTTCTTTTTGCTTTACTTGCTTATGGCTTAGCGAAAGTCCCGGGGTTTAATCATATCGGTCCACTAGCCTGTTCAATTATAATGGCAGTCATTTATCGTCAAATTTGGGGGTACCCTGAAAAAATAAGATCTGGAATTGAATTTTCTTCTAAAAAGCTGTTACGCTATGCGATTGTTTTATATGGACTGAAGCTTAATATTGATGTTGTTATTCATCATGGGTTAGGATTGTTGCTTCGCGATGTGGGAACGGCTTTATTTGCGATTGTTTTAACGGTTTTTCTAGCCAAATGGATGAAGGCTGATAGCGGTTTATCCCTTCTTTTAGGGATAGGAACAGGAATATGCGGTGCTGCAGCTATCGCAGCTGTTTCTCCGATTATAAAAGCAAAAGAAGAAGATACAGCTATCGGAGCTGGTGTTATTGCTTTAGTGGGAACCCTATTTGCGATTGGATATACCATTTTAAGACCTTATATACATTTAACGAATATTCAATATGGAATTTGGTCAGGCGTAGGCCTTCATGAAATTGCCCATGTAGCTCTAGCGGCAGCACCGGCTGGACGCGACGCCCTAGCTATTGGCCTGTTGGCTAAGTTAGGCAGAGTGCTCTTACTTGTGCCATTAAGCTTTATCTTAATGTACTGGATGAAGCGAACAGGAAAAATGGAAAAGGATACGAAGATTGAATTCCCTTGGTTTTTAATAGGTTTTATCATCATGAGTATTTTTGGGAGTTATGTCGTTGGTAAGCACCTTATAGTACCTAAAACGATCATGAATAATATTTCAATTCTAACTACCTTTCTTTTAACAATGGCTATGGTCGGGTTAGGTTTAAATGTAAGCATGAAGGCTCTTCGAACAAAAGCATTGAAGCCGTTGATTGCGATGTTTATTACCTCTATACTCTTATCATTTCTTACGTTTTGGACGATGTAAAGACAAGTAAATTAAAATGATTAAGTAACAGCTAATATTTCCTATACAACTGTTAATGTGAAAAAAGTCTCTTATTTCTCAGGTTTTAAATCTCTTCCCAAATTTATGGATTAATTATAGAGAAATCTAAACCTATAACCTAGATACTAATGGCAGTTCTCTCCTTAATAAACGGTTTCAATTAAAAAACAACCTTTATTGCAGTAAGTAGTGATGTAATAAAGGTTGTGTTTGTATATACTAGGGGTTGTAGTGCTGAACTTGGTGTTGTTTTAAGAGCATCAAGCGGATAAAAAGCCGAAGCATCTCCTACAATGAAATACAGTAAAGCAGAGAAACATTTAGAAAATACATTGACGCCTCTGAATCAGTCATGGTATAAACACAATAGGAGAGTTTAGCACTTAAAAGCATAAAAGCGATAAAGTTTAAAACAATATTTATATAAATAGAATACATAGGAGGAAACAACTACCATGGGACATAATAGCAAAATTATAGACTGTACCATTCGTGACGGAGGTTTAATTAATAATTGGGATTTTAGCGTTGAATTTGTGCAAGACTTATATAACGGCCTAAGCGCAGCCGGCGTTGAATACATGGAGATCGGTTATAAAAATTCACCTAAGCTTCTTCAAGCAACTGAGCCCAATCCATGGAGATTTCTTGACGACAACTTTCTCAAAGAAATTATTCCTGAGAAAAAGTTCACGAAGCTATCTGCCTTAGTAGATATTGGGCGTGTAGATCCAAATGACATTCTGCCGCGTGAACAAAGTATGTTAGATATGATTCGAGTGGCATGCTATATTCGCGAAGTAGATAAAGGTTTAGAGCTTATAAAAATGTTTCACGATTTAGGCTATGAGACTTCACTTAACATTATGGCACTATCTAGCGTACCGGAAAATCAGCTTATTGAAGCATTTGAAATGGTAAAGAAAAGCCCCGTAGATGTTGTATATATTGTTGACTCCTTTGGAAGCCTAGACCCTGCGGATATTGAGCATCAAGTGAAAAAGTTCCAAGCAATGATTCCTAGCAAACAGCTTGGGATCCATACCCATAACAATATGCAGCTAGCTTTTGCTAATACATTAACTGCGATGCGTAATGGAGTTACATTCCTTGATTCATCTGTTTATGGTATGGGCCGTGCAGCTGGTAACTGTAACACAGAGTTGCTTGTTAGCTACATACCAAAACCAAGCTATGAGATGAAGCCGATTCTTGGCGTAATTGAAAAGCATATGCTTGAAATGCGTCAAAAGTGGGAATGGGGCTATATCATTCCTTACATGATTTCTGGTGTGCTGAATGAACATCCACGTGTTGCTATGGCTTACCGTGATAGCGAAGATCGTGACAAATTCGTAGATTTTTATGACAAAGTAACGTCTCCAGAAGTTACTACGTCTCCAGCATCAAAATAAGTTTAAATGCTAAAAGTACCTCTGTTAATCGGGGTACTTTTTTGTTATTACATAAAAAAACCCCATGATTGTATAGCATCTACTTAAACTTTGATACCCTCACTCTCGACAATTAGCTAAATGTAAACAGTCGTGCTCTTCTTAAACTATTATTTATGTATATAAACCGGGGTTCCAATGGGAACTGCAGAGGAAAGTTCTAGAATATCTTCATTGTCCATTCTGACACATCCATGTGACATATCTCTGCCAATAGAAGCTGGATCATTAGTCCCGTGTATTCCATATGTAGGTTTTGACAGTCCCATCCATAAGGGGCCAAATACAGCTGGAGGAGTAGTATCTTTATTAATAATTTTAAATTTTCCAGTTGGAGTTGGAGTAATCATTTTCCCTACAGCAATAGGATATGTCTTTACCAATTTAGCTCCATCATATAGTTTTAATTTATGCTGCTTTATTGAGACATCTATCCTTTTTGCCATGGCAGTACCTCCAACTTCTTATAAGTTACTATACATGAAATTTTCTAGATTAATCCATAATAACTAATACTATTTATACCGTTCTAATAGTAAAAAATTTCTTTAAAAGCCAAGGTCCCGGCGTAAACCCAAGCGTTAATTGCCAAGCTCCTATTGCTTGCAAGCCGAATTGACGAACTAACACCATTTTTTCACTCATACTTCTGACATCTTCAAACCATACTTCATGCATCTGCCCCGCTTGATCTCTATACTGAAAAAAGGGGGATTTATACTCCTTAGAATATTGTATGGGCGACTGATATCTCATCGCTGTTTTAATCGCATTTTGATTGGATATAGCAGATGCTACTGTGCCAGGCTTGTAAGGAATTGACCAGTTATATCCATATAACGGGACTCCGATGATAAGTTTTCTTCGCGGAACACTTTTTATCGCAAATTCTATTGTTCTTTGTACTTCAGTGATAGGTGCAACAGGCCCTGGTTCGCTGCCTGCATGATGCCAATCATATGCCATAATGAACATATAGTTAACAACGGCACCTATTCCCCCGTAATCATATCCTTTTAACCAAGGGATATCTTCGCTTGTCTTGGCTGGAACCGCTATGGTCAGCACGTATCCTGCAGGTTTTAAACGTTCACCCAGCTGAAGTAAAAATCCTGTAAAAAGATCTCTATCCTCGGCCTTTACACGTTCAAAATCAATATTCACCCCGCCGTATCCTTTTCTAGATACTAAATAAAAAATATTATCGACAAGATTGTTTCTTGCCTGAGGATTATTTAAAACTTGATGGGCAAGATCAGAACTAAATCCTTCAGAAGTTAGATTAGTAATCGTAACTAACGGTGTAACTCGGTTTTTCCAAGTCGTTTCAATCGCTACTAAATCGTTTAAATCATTCATAATATCTCCATTGCTGCCAAAATGATATTCAAAGATAGAAATGGACGAGGAATAAGTTGCAAAATCAGTAATTAAATCGCGATCTAATTCTGGATTTCGAACGGCATAATACTCCAGTGTACCTGCAATATAGTCTGATATATTAGGGATTTTTATTTTCATTCCCACCTGCAAATAATTATAATGGACTGAAGGATTAGCTCTTTTTAATTGTTCTAAGGATACATAAGCTTTTTTAGCAATACTCCTCATCGTATCCCCAGGTTGAACTGTGTATACATAAGAAGCTATAAGTAAGGCTTGACCTGGAACAATATTTGTTTCTTCTAACCCATTTACCCTCCTAAGCTGCGCAATGGGATAATCATATCTCCTGCTTATTGAAGACAGGGTATCCCCAGGTTGAACTATATGAACAAACATGTTTTCTCCTCCTATGTACTCTTTATCGAATTATGTTTTATTTCGTGACAAGTTTAAAGAAGCCATTCAATAAATGTATATGAGTATTGTTTGTTTATATAACTGAGTTAAGTGAAGGGGAACCTCTTTACACACTCCCCCCCTCTATTGCTCCTCTAATACGGGTAGAAATGTTCCAGAGATTATACCAAAATCTATGTATCATAAATGTATGTTTTTGGTGTACTTGAAAAAGGCTGTTTTTTTGTCAGATAGGATTATATTAAGAAATAAAAAGAGCAAGCTCTCTAGCGTGAGAGTTTGCTCCTTCCATTTAATGATTAAATGGAAGGAGCTCCTAATTTTCTACACCTTTTTCTCATGTTTCTAAGCCTCTTGTGATTACTGCGGAGAAAAATTTTTGTCCTACTGCTAAGAGTTAATAAAGGAGAAGCACATGCTGAAGGTATCAACTCAAGCATGTGAAATATCTTAACCGTATCCTAGAGCAGGATCATCAGGGGATGATATTTTTAGAAGCTATCTCCTATTCAATAAAGGAGTCTTTTGTAAAGAGGAAGTCAGTTCTTTCTTAACCTTTTTAAAATTTTTTGACCCTAATAGGGCTTAATAAAAAATCTATTTTTCAGTCTAACTACTGATGAATCTATACAAATCTTTACCTACTGTTGTAGATAAACGTTTACATTTTAACTTGTGCTCCTTTTACTTATTTCTTTTTTTCCATTTTATAACCTCGATGTTAACACCATGGTTTTCTTGAGATGATATGGTGAATTCGTCCATTAATTTTTTTACACCTGATAAACCAACACCTAACCCTCCTGATGTTGTGTAGCCACTCTCCATCGCTTTTTGGACATTTTTAATGCCTGGTCCTTTATCTATGGCTATTATTTTGAGACCTATTTCAAGTTGATTCTCTATTATTTCCATTATAATTTTTCCCGTAGTGGCATATTTATATATATTTCTGGACAATTCTGAAATAGTCGTAATAATTCGGGCTTGATCAAGTGTGCTGAAGCCTAAGCAGTTAGAGAACATCCGCCCTTTCTGACGCGCTTCTACTATATCCACTTCAGTGTGTATCTCAACAGTTAAAGGTTCCTTTCCTTCATCCGATTGAAATAGCATAATTATCACCACTTTCTTTATTTTAATAGTAGTAAAAAAACAATAGGCCAAAAAGAAAGGTTATATGACCTTTCTTTTTGGCCTACATCTAGTTCAGTGCCTAGCTTATCAGTGCCGTTATGAAGTTGGGTTTAAAATCAGAAGAATCGTACTTTTATCTTTATGAAAGTCCCACGCGACTAGTACATCTGTTACCTTCGAATCTAAAATCACTTCTAATGATTGACTATGTTCATGAAGCAGCCTTTTTTCAAGATTTCTTTTAGCCAATGTAAGGTTTTCTTCAAACCCTAATTGCACTAATTCTTTCTCTACATTTACCATAATACCTTCCCTGATTATGAGGAGTGTTCTCTCATCTAATAAATAAGAAGAAACATCTTGAGGGAATTTTTCTGCTTTTCGAGTCACTTCCTCGACTTCTTTATGCAGCAATTTCTGATTTTTATAGGAATGATTGATTATATTTTCTTTATCAGAATGGAGCATGATAAACATGCCAGACTGCAGATCTAAATTCCAATCATAATAAAATTCCTCAATATCTACATGTATATTCAATTTTATATATCCTTTTATCTCTTCAATTAAAGTCTCCATTAACAAATCACGTGTTTTTTGAACATAGATAACTTGTCCCTTGTCTAACAAAGCCTTTTCTAAAGGTAATAAAAAGGCTTTAAAATAAACGGTTATAAAAGGAGGAGAAATGACGGTGAATACACCTCCAGGACCTCTTCCAAAGTTTTCACGAAGTAACCTTCCCATATAACTACTTAATTCTTTTTCCAGTTTCGTTTTATCCATAGATGGTGCACCTAGTTTCTAGTTTCATAAGGTATACTATTCGTGATGTTTTATGAAAACTCCTTCTTCATCATAAGATCATTTTCGGTAATAAGAATTCACTTTTTACAAAGTGTAAACGAGGCATACTAGTATATCTTTAATAGATTGGTTTCTGTTTACCTTTGTATTTTCTGTGTTTAAAGATTCTTCTTTTATTTGAAATTCCAATTTTACTTCCATAGATAATGGTACTTAAAAGTATTATATCCTTGCTAATTTCTTCTTTGTATAATTCATTGTCATACTTTTGGTAATCCTGCAACAATCGACGAAGCTCTTTTATAAACAATACAATCTCATGATTATCAGCCATACCGATCAAATCCTTTCTGTTGGCACATCCTATTTTCAGATGCTATTTTAGGGAATTATTCCGTTACAAAAGGACTTCCTCTTTTTAGACAACAAAAATAAGCCGAAAAAGAAAAGGTATGAGCTTTTCTTCCTCGGCTTATGTTTGGCACAATGTGTCCAATTCATTACTGCCTCATTAATTTTTTGGTTTTAGGATAAGCGTAATAATACTATTATCCTTTTCAAAATCCCAATCCACAAAAATATCAAGAATGTCTGCATTTAATATCTCATCATAGTCATCGTTTTGTCGTAAGATTCCTTTTTCCAAAGGGCGTTTAGAGATGCGTAAGGTGTCATCAAAACCCAACGAAATTAGCTGCTTTTCAATAGCCACCAGTATTCCTTCTCTTACGATGACCAATGTACGATCGCTTAATTTATATGAAGAGATTTTCTCAGGCCCTTTTTGTGCAATTTCACTCATCTTTATAATTCGATCATGAATTGCTTGTTTTCCTGGGTAAGGGTCACCCTCAGTCAAATCGGCTTTCAAATCGTCCAGACAAACTCCCACAAAAATTCCGGAGTGATGATCTAAATTCCAATCATAATATAAGTGCTGGATGTCAAGGTCTGTAATCCCTTTGATTTGCCCAGTGATTTGAGGTTCAAGAGTCTTTACCAAAAGCTCTCTTGTAGTCATCACTTGAAGTTCTTCATTCTGGTTTAACAGTACTTGTTCCATCGGCGATACAAAGCCACTGACATAAATAACAACATAAGGTTCATAAATCGTAACATGAACAGCCTCGGGGCCTTTTCCAAAGTTATCTCGTAACAATTTGCCCAAGTTATTCGCCAATTTTGTTTGCTGAGCCTTAATATCCATATTTCTTCATCCTTTATTAAGAAAGAAGCATCATATCCTCTTTCCATCATTTTATTGTACCATTACGAACGAATAATTTAAATATGCAGAATAAACAAAAAATAATTGTTACAATATGTTTAACCTAATTATAAACGTTCAAAACCTCTTCTTTCTATTGCTTGGGACGTATTTTGAATGTCACATGTAGTCAAATTATTGTTGGGGAAATATAGCTTTATCTTTTAATTGATGCATCGCAGGGACATACTAAAAAACGAGGTGATAATATGGAAATAAATCGAGCCAAACAAATTCTTTCTTCACCCAAGGAAATTAATGTTCATTACCACGGAGTTCCTATTTGGATTAAAAGTGTAGATGAAACATCAAGTATGGCTACCGTTCATGCGAGAGGAACACATGATGAAGACCGTATGGTTCCAGTCCTTGATTTAGAAGAAAAATAAAAAGTTGGAAAGGAAGAATGTAGTTTTTTTACATTCTTTTCTTCCATCTCCAAATAGAATCCAATAACTGATACTATATTTCTCTAAACTTTATTTATAAGAAAAAAGAGGGAAGAAAATAACTGATCTTTATTTCTTTTCTTTAGTTATACATTTTTATTAAGTTGTCAATAGAAGGGGTTGCAGATAATATATTTCAATCTCGGCTTATTCTTGCTTCTGCAACGATATTACCTAACACATAACGAATATAAAGAGCCACTTGTTTTACGCAAGTGGCTCTTTGCTACGTTGATTGAATACACTTGGATCCCTAATAAATAATGAAAAAAAGCAATCTATAAGTGATGTAGATTATTCTTTAACTAATTTAACAAGCATATGAGCAAGATGATGTTGTTCTTCCTCGTTTCCAACTTTCCATAACTCATGTAACAAGTATTGCTCTTCATTTTGTGGCTCCTCATGTGTTGCGAGATAATCAGCTATTTTTTTAGCTGCTAGAGCTAATTGATTATCATTTAACCCTAGTTTCTCACCTTTTGTGACTTTATCTCCTAAATAACTTTTAAATTCGTTAAAACTAGAAAGGATGTTGTCTTTCTTCTCTTGACTCATTTCATTTAGTTTATCCTCTACTTTATTTTCAACGGTTTCAGTATTATTGTTCATTTTTCATTCTCCTTCCAATTAAGTATTAATGTTCTTATATGGTAAATCCCCCATTTACAAGTATATAAACATTTCGTAGCCTACTCATATATTAAGTAGAATAATAGTAAACCTTGAATAAAACTCGATTATTTGTAATAAAGTTTAGTAAAAAACCTTTTTGATAACAGGATGTATTTCTTAGGATGTTAACAGCCTAGGTTAGTTCCACAAAACTTAATGGGTTATTTAGATGAGGAACGGAGTGAATACGAATGAGTTTAGCTACTTATATAGGCTCGAACGTAGAATTACCTATTAATAAGGAATTAGATGATTTAGTTACTATTGGGAGTTGCTTCTCAGATGAAAGAAATCGATTGAACATAAAGAAACACCCATTTACTACCCTTTATGTTTATGAAGTTGCAAGTGACTGGGGAATTGAAATTACGGAATATATGAATAAGAGCAGGCGCAAAGAATCAAAAGAAAAACTAATTGCACTATGCAAATTGATGGACCGCTATCTTAAGTCAGGAGACTTTTTTGAATTGTATAGTTGTTGGGTAGGAGAAGAAGCTGAAGAGCAAAAGAGGAAATTAACGTTAAACATCCATTACTTTGACATTGACGATATTGACATGCCAGAAAAAACATTAGTTAGAATTGAAAAGTGAGTTCGCCCTATTATTATGATAAAATTACCCTTATATAGTGTACATAAAAACAGAAAAACTCCCTTAATGCCTTAATGGAGTTTTTCTGTTTAAATATTAAGGGTGTAATTGCTTGTTACTTACATATCATTTAATAGTTTTGTAGATATTTATTATAACCTATCAAATGATTTTGGGAAAGAAAAAAATGAAAGCGATTACTTTGGGTTTAAAATAATAAATGAAATATAACTTTATGAAATGTATTTTGATTCTGAAAAAATACAGAGCTTAAGCTTAAATGTTCTAAGTTTCCCCTTATATATTAATAAAGAAACTTTTATTCTTTATCGTTTCCTGGCACAGCATTAGAAATTATAGAAACGTCTCCAGTATAATACTTATGCGGATAAGGATCAGAAGGCTTGGCAGGCTTTGTTACAAACTCTTTCTCAAGATCAGCTAATTCCTCTGATACCTGTTCTAAATCATTTGATTGATTATCACTCATATAAAATTCCTCCTTTTAATTAAACAAAGCTCATTGCGCATTAAGGATACGTTTTTTAATAATGTGGATATAAATGCTGTTTTTATTCTATACTTTTCTGTGCCTTTTCTTCACTTAGTATATATTTCAAATTAATATTTATTACTTTTTTGAACTTGTGAATGATTTATTTGTACCTTTAAAATCCATTATGTTAACTAAGAAAGTATGCTATATTCACTTCAAAAAGCAGAGACCGATGGGCCCTGCTTATTATTTGACTATCACTTTCCCTACCATTCCACTATTAAAATGGTACCTACATATCAGTTCATATGTACCGGGATTTTGTGGTTTCACGGCAATGGTTTTTTCTTTTCCAGGCTGGACTTCAGCGTCAATTCCGAGTTTTTCTACTGTGAAGGTATGCTCTTTCTGACCTTTATTTTTCAATATCAATGTAATCATTTTTCCACTTGGGATAGTGATGGTTTCTGGATTAAAGTAATCATCGTTCAACTGAACCTCCATGGCTTTCTGTCTTACCACGTCCGATTCGGCCAAAACGCCGAGTGCCCCTGAAGTTATCACACCGATAACCATCGCAAACAAAATGACCCATCCCGTTAACCACTTTTTCATAGACATTTGCAATCACTCCTTTCCTAAGCCATATTCTTTTCCAATTCATAAAATAATATCAATATTTTTTGTGAATTAAGTATTATTTTTCCTTAGTCACAATTTCCGGAAACTACAAATAGTTAGGAAAGTTGGGAGAATCGTTAGTGCTAAGAGAAGAAAATTGCAAACTTAATCAGGAATAAATAAGTTTTATGAAAGAAGCTTCTCGATTAGGTCTCTCAATTAAATTGCCGCACTTTATAAAATAGTATTGATACTAATAGAACAGTTTCAATCATATTCTTATAAGAGAAAACATTAAAAAGGAGTGTCAAGTTAGTTGATAAAAGCTAAGGTTAGTTTACGGCCTATTATTAGTAAGATAAATTTACCTACCGTTTTGAAAACAGCTATACTTCCGGGTGACTCATTTGAAAGCTTATTTATTGCAACCCAAGTAGGAGAGATCTTTTATATAAGAGACGGCGCTATACGGACTTTTTTAGATATTCGCTCACAAATCATAAAATTGGGTACGTCTGAACCAGGTGTTTCTCGTGGGGGATATGATGAACGAGGATTGCTGGGGCTAGCGTTTCATCCAGAATTTTATTATAACGGTCTGTTTTATCTTCATTACTCAGTAGCTGGAACACAAGGACCAGGTGCACTTTCTGAACATTTTAAGCCTAACCCGTGTGATCCTAAAACTTCAAACCTAAAGTGGATAAATAGAGAAACTAAATATGATCATATTGATACAGTGGAAGAATGGATTTTCCAGCCAAATGGGCAACCTCAAAAAAGACGGACGTTACTTAACTTAAGAAGACCATTTTTTAATCATAATGGTGTTAACAGCTTAAACTTTTCACCTGAAACTGGAAAACTTATCTTAACAATCGGAGATGGCGGATCAGGATATGACCCCTTTAATTTAAGTCAGGATGATATGGAGATTTACGGAAAAATAATTGAAATTGATGTAAGTAAGAATACATTCATCCATAATCCACCCGCAGTCACACGCTTTAACGAACTCCCCTCACCTATTCAGGAAACCCTTACGCTCATTGCCAAAGGAGTTCGCAACATAACGGGCATTTCATTTCAAAGATTTTATAATCAGTATATCAAATATGTGGGAAATGTTGGACAAGATGTGGTAGAGTCGATTTTTTCATTCGTTCATTATAAACCAATACCTGTTCCTCAACTTATTCAGGCTTCTTTAATGAGAGCTAAACTCAGCCAAGAAGGGTTTATTAACCTTGGCTGGCGGGGATGGGAAGGAACTTTCCCTACTTCGTTTATAAGGAGGTGTTCTGAAAATCCGGCCTTGGATGAGAAAATAATTGCTTATTACGATGAAGCAGTAAAAACTTCAGCGAGACGTCTTCAGCCTTTAACTAGTTATTTTCATAAAGATTCCCGTCTCGGTAAATTTTGGGGAACCTCCCTTACTGGAGTTCAGCCATATATGGGAAATAAAATCCCTAGCTTAACAGGAAGCGTTATGTTTACCGACATTGCCCAGGTTAAAGAATCTCAGTCTCCAGTTAGAGGAGTTTTAGCTTATACCAAGGCAAGTACAGATTGTAAGCTAAATGATTTTAGTATTGTGGAAATTGATTATAATTTTGGTTCTCAATCAGCTTACTACGTTAGTTTGGGAACGAACCTGGATCAAACCAGGCTTTATTTAGGAGTTTATGGCTCTATGAAAGTGTCTGACTTTAATCAAGGTACTGTTTTTGAAATTGTTCCATGATTTACATTTATAAAATTCGACTGGACATTGATTTTCTCCCAAAAATTATAGCTTAATTTTTTCAGCAGCTATTTTATAGTAATGAGCAAATGAACTTTCTAGAAAATAAGAAAGCCTTTAATCAATAAAGCCCATAAAAGATTCATTTTATGGGCTAAAATACCATACCTTTAGAAAGTACGACCTATGTCTGTAAAAGTAAATGCGACTTATTAGTGCTCCCTCTTAATTTCTTTATATATTACATGTAAGAGTTGATATATCGGGCAGTGGTCTAAATCGACCTTTACCCCCTTATAATGTAAAAACAGTTAACCGAGGTGAAATTCATGTACTTTTTAAAGTCTCTTTCAAATGAAGTAAAATCTACGCAGCTTCTTTTTAATAGACTATCTAAAACTAAGCAGCTTGTATCAGGCGCTCTTTTCGCCAGCTTAGCAGCCTTTTTTCAATCAGCAGGAGGTTTCTTACCAGGAATAGGAGTTTTCATTAGTCCATTATCTACTGCACCCATTCTTTTTTGTTTTATACTTTCGCTCCCTCTAGGGTTTCTTACCTATATACTAACAAATCTGCTTCTTCTGATTATCCAGCCAAGTGAACTTATTATTTTTCCTTTTACAACAGGAATATTGGGAGTGGGCATAGGAGCAGCTTTTTACTTTTTTAAAAAGAGATTGTACATTATTATAAGTGGGGCCACCTCATTAACTGTTGGGATTATTACTTTATTGTACGGTTTCAAATTCCCAGTACTAGGTCCTGTGATTTCCAATAATTTTTCTCTTTCTACTACTGGTTTAATTTTTGTATTTACTTTCCTTTATAGTTGGATTTGGGTTGAGCTCAGCTTAGCTTATTTAAAAAAATTAAAAACATTTATTTTCTTTTAAAATAATGGAGAAATCGCAATTAGCTTTTTAGAAGAACGTCAATTAGGACAATCTCATCTGAATTTTTTAGGGCTCTTTTTATTATATTTTCAAATTCGACTAAACTATTTGCCCGTTCTCCTTTAATTCCAAAGCTAGTTGCGAATTGGACAAAATTTGGGTTTGTAAAAGTTACTCCATAGCTCTTACCAAACTTTTTGTTCATCATTTCCTGCTCTATTTTTAATGTAGAGTCGTTTAAGACAATAATGATGAATGAAAGCCCTAAGCGCTTTGCCGTCTCTATTTCAGCAAAATTCATTAAAGCTCCTCCATCTCCAGTAATACAAATAACTGGATCATTAGGGCAGGCTAGTTTAGCCCCAATTGAGCCTGGTAAAGCAATACCCATGGAAGCTAGACCATTTGATATAATGAACTTGTTAGCGTTTTTGGGTTGATAAGTTCGAGCTATAGATACTTTATGAGCTCCCACATCTGAAATCACAATTGTTTCCTCTGAAGAGAGCTTGTCAATACTATGCAAGATATTCTCGATTGTCAAAGGCAGTAAATTACTATCTATCTTTTTCTCTTCAATGTGATAGGATTGCTTAATTTGCTCCTGGAGATTGCCAGAGGGAGTCCACGGTTTAGAAGGGATATCCAGCTGATTGAATACTCGTAAAGTCTGCTTTATATCTCCAACCAATTCCACTTCTACAGGATAATATTCATCTATTTCTGCCGTTAAAGTATCTATATGTAAAATTGGTGTTTTTTCGATGTTCCATTCTTTGGGTAACTTTTCGACAAAATCAAACCCAATTACAATAAGCAGATCAGCTTCTTTTAAGCCTGCGAGCACTTCATCTTTTTCATTAAATCCAAACGTAAAGAAATTTTGTGGATGATCTTTAGATAACACACCTTTAGCCATATAACTATGGGTAACCGGTGATTGAAGGTGTTCAATAAATAGTTGAAGCTCATCCACGGCTTCCTGTCTAACAACGCCGTTACCGATAATAACAAAAGGTCTCTCATACTGCTTAATAAGAGTATTGGCAGCCTGAATTGACTCCATGATAGGTATACTTACGGGTATAGATGTAGGTGAAATAGGTTTAATGGGAACGATTTGAGTTGCTAAGTCTTCTGGCAATTCTACTACTACGGGTCCTGGCTTTTCCATCTGTGCAATTTTAAATGCTTTTCGAATAATCTCAGAAAGCGTTTGTGAATCTTTTATTTGAACACACCACTTCGTTGCCGGTTCTACCATTTTAATAATGTCCATATATTGATGTGACTCTTTATGTTGTCTCCCCAAAGCAGCCTGTCCCGTTAATGCTACAACAGGAGAGTGGTCTAGCTTTGCACTAGATATACCCGTCAATAAATTAGTAGCTCCAGGGCCTAATGTAGACAAACATACCCCTACTTTGTTTGTTAACCTTCCGTATACATCTGCCATAAAAGCAGCTCCTTGCTCATGCCGCACATTCACGAATTGAATCTGTTTAGAGTTGGATAAAGAATCAATAAAATCCAATGTTTCTTTACCAGGTATTCCGAAAATATATTCAACTCCCTCATTTTCTAAACACTGAACAAGTGTGTCCGTCACTTTCATATTGTTCGACCTCTCTCTAGATAGTATTCTAACAAGCTTATGTGAAAGAAATAGCTCATTAATTCTTATCTCGTTTTTTCTAGTTTTGACTAACCGAAATCGTAAATATATGGAATGAAATCATACTCACTAACTATTGTTTCTAGTGTAACCATTAGGTTCTTATATTAAATACATTTTTTAGATAATATATAAATAATTGGCTGAGTAAAAAATTGTAATAAAAGAACGCTTCAATGATCGTTTCTTTGTTAATTAACAAAAAAAGGCCCCCTTAAAAGTGAAGCCTTTTAAATTAAGTCATTAAGATTTGTAAAAAGGAAGCATCAATGTATTATTTTTGTGTTTGAAGACTCTTTTCAAACATATCGATAATATGAAGGAACCTTTCAGCCTCTCGAAAAACATGATCAGCTAAAAGAGGATGAATAATACTTTTAATTTTACATTCCTCAATTAAATCTCTCGCTGTTTTTTTAAAGTCTCTAAGGGAAGCCACTGAAACACGATTCTGATCAAGAAATTGATCCAAAAGAGGTACCGTTTGAGATTGAGGCTTCATAGACTCTAAATCTCTTGCTTGAAAAACTAATTGATCAAAATCATGACTGAAATTTCTCGCCATATCTACAAGTTTTCTTTCTGATGGATCAAGAAGATGGCCTATAAACTGGGCATGATCAGCCATAATTCTTAAAAAGAAGACATTTTCCTTTATAATGGCATCAGCGAGTGGCTTCAATTTCCCTTCGTTTAATTCAATTAATCGTTTTCTAAAATAGTTGGCTTCTCTACTAGTATGATCAACCAAAAGAGGAAAGTTATTTGAGCCCGGCAGTTGACAGGTTAAGATTAAACCTAAAATTTTTCTCTTAAAAGCAAATATACCTGTGGCGGCTCGTTGGACTTCTGAATTAAATCTTTTCATTTGCTCCGGATCTGTTTGATTCGTAAATGAATGAGACCGCTGTTCAATATCTTCAAACAAACGATAAAATTGATTCGCTTCCTGAATTAATTGTGTATCCTCACCTCTAAAACCTAATCGAAGAAACAATGAGTGTTCCTTCATAATCCTTGACCAAAAACGAATTTCATCTAAGGATTGTGCAACAAATGCATTAGTCATTATTAATCCTCCTATAATTGTAAATTAGTTTCATTCTAAGTTATTCTGCTTTATGTCTGGACATGCTTAGGCTCACATAAAAAGCTCAAGTCTTTTCAGAATTGAGCTTTTTCGATGTATTCTTATATCTAAAAATTGGTTTTACTATATTTTTGAGGAATGGAATAAAAGATTTTGATTTCAGCCTTTTTATCACAAAAAGAACAGGTACATGTAGAGTAGTGAATCTTCTTTACATGGGGGATTTTAAGACCAATAAGTCCCTCCTTCACATGCTGATTACGTACTATTAGCATATGCTTCACATTTTTTACCTCTTTTTCTTCTAGAGTTTTATATAAGCATATGAGACGAGTAATAATATTTATGAATGTATAAATACAAGAGCCTAAAATTTCGAATTCTCTACTATCACCTTATAGAAAGGTATCTTCTGTAACCCTTCATCCGCGTGAGCTGATTGGTAGCATGACAATACTCTATAAAGAATTATTATTAGAAAATAACGTTTTAAGGAATGTGAAAAATCCCATATACAAATAATAAGACGGATCATTTAAATTGGAAGGAGCAGTTTTTATGAAAAGATTATTATGGATAGGATTTACGTTGTTATTTTCGCTAAACATGCTGGTTGAACCAAGTAGTGCTCGTGCTGAAACACAAGAACATCGTGTTAGTCAATCTCAGGTAACGTTTGAAAATGAATTCAGAAGACTTTGGATGGATCATGTACTGTGGACAAGCAATTATATTACAAGTGCAACAACAGCAGGATCAGAAGACCAAAAACAGGTGTTGACAAGGTTATTAAAAAATCAAGAAGATATCGGTAATGCTGTGAAACCAATATACGGAGAGCACGCTGGGAACAAACTTACGGCTTTGCTCAAGGAACATATTGTGATTGCTGGCAAGATTGTAGATGCAGCTAAAACGGGAAAGAAAGCCTTGGTGAATCAATTAAACAAAGAATGGTATCGAAATGCTGATGATATAGCAGCGTTCCTTAGCCAGGCTAACCCTTATTTAAAAAATGAAGACTTAAAAAAATTACTGTATATGCATCTAAAATTAGTGACAAATGATTTATCTGCAAGCTTAGAAAAAGATTGGGAAGCAAGAATCGTTGCAATTGATGAAGGAGTATCACATATTATCTTAATGGCAGATACTATATCTGCGGGAGTTGTGAAGCAGTTTCCAAAGAAATTCAATAAATAATTTTAACAATATCCAGTATTATTTGAAATTTCTTCATAAAACACTGTACCTGTAAGGGCTCTTTTGCTTGATGACTCTAAGAAACCTTATGCTCACTAAACAGGTACACGTAGATATTCTGCATAAAGCGTTATAACCAAAGGTTTATTAAATTTAAACACTGGGTATTATCAAATCAAGACGATGTGTTTAGAGTACCGCCCGTGCATAGGGTGTGTCCTTTTCTATTCTATAAAAAATGGCGCCTCCAACGGCGTCATTTTTTATGTGTAAATAAGTTTACGGATGGTAGTGCGAAGGTTGTATTTATATGAAAATGACATATAGATTCTTATCTAACAGAATCTATTTTTACGCCACTGTTCAAAAAATTTTTGAGTGAACTTCCCTTTCTTTTTGAACAGACCGCTCCCATTGTGCTTTCTCATCTAATTTAGGTTCATATTTATGAATACAGTGCCCTTAATGATCGTGTGAACATTGGCTAATACTCGACGTCTATCATTTCCGTGTGTAAAAGATCACTTATAAATATGTTGAAGTTTTTGCACGAGAATCCCGTTATGATGTACATAGGCATACACTTATTACCTTTTAGTGGCATGAGTAGTGATAAAGAAAGTTAGAAAGATCACATTAATTTAAGTTTAAGATGTCTCTATTGGGATAATATAATAAATAAGCTAGATTTAATGATAATCTGGTTTATTTTCTATATTCTAGGAGGCAACAAAAAATGGAACACGGTAAAGTGAAATGGTTTAATGCTGACAAAGGTTTTGGATTTATTGAGCGTGAAGGTGGAGAAGATGTATTTGTTCACTTCTCAGCTATTCAAGGTGAAGGCTTTAAATCCTTGGATGAAGGTCAAGAAGTGACTTTTGATATCGAACAGGGGCAACGTGGACCACAAGCGACAAACGTAAATAAAGCATAAGAAACCATACTAAAAAAGCAGACTCTATTTTCAGAGTCTGTTTTTACTTAAAAAGATTTTTATATCAACACTTATTCATCAATAATTATAGTTCATGTTTTTTACATAATGACTTTTTAAAATTGTCACTAATTCATTCGATACTCTTCTATTTACTATTTCTCCATCACTAAATATTTTCTCACTCATAGCTCTTATCCTTTTTTGCACCTCTGTAGATTGCTTACAAAATAGTAAGCGTATTAAGAAATCTGCTGTTTTTGTGTATATAAAATTTTTCATAAAATTGATATCTTGGGCATAATACAGGATAGATACTTGGTAGAGGGGCGATTGTTTGAGACTGAAGGATGGAAACTTTTATACAGATAATAGAACCAATAAGGTATACAGATTAAATGAAGATAACAAGGGAAGCTGGTACCTGAGTACGCGTGATGATGAAGATCATCATCAAATGTCAAGAACTTCGGGGCGTAACATGATGAAATTGTTAAAGAGTTTTTATAACAAAGTGAACGACAGTTGAAAATTAACCGCTCTGCAAAACAGCATAAAAAATATAAAGCTAGCTTAACACAGCTAGCTTTGTTTCTAATTTATAGAATTAGCTATCATGATGTTTTTCAGGGATTAAGCAACGATACTAACAAAAAATTTTTAGCCTGGCCCTTGGCAATGACCTATTATTTAATTTCGATTGCAGAAGCCTTGTTGTCCCAATCCGACGCCATAATACCATTTCTATATTGTTTTTTGAAAAATCATCTATAATTGATATTGTTTTAATCTCATATTGAGATATATAATAAAAACAAGAACAAAAGAAAACGCTTTCTAAATTTAAATACATCGTTATTTCTCAAACTATAAGGAGGATTTAAAATGAGCCAAGTGGAAAGAAATTCTAAAGTGCAGAAATTAGTTGAGTATCAAAAATTCAATGAAGAAGAAGTTTTAAAAATGACAGATCCGCAGGTTGAATATTATCACTGGCTCTATTTTGATGATTCCGCTTATGATTATATGTAACTCAACTATAAAATAAGAAAAAAGCACAAAAACGTTTGGTTCCAACGGGTTTGTGCTTTTTTCGTTTCTTTAATTATAAGATTACTCGTTTTCAATACCATTTCCTGTGACAACAAAGTGCGGGCTGTCTTCCTTTCGGTTGAAAAGTCTCCAGAACTCACTATATTCATCGTCTTCTGAAGTATCCGGAAACACCTCTAATAAATAACCTTGAGATAAAAAGATCTTTAGCCCTCCTACTTCGTCCGATTCAACTCTTTCTACAATCGTGTGTTCGTTTATATCTTCTATAATCGATTTAATTCGTTCTCTGATTTTTCCCTTCTCTCACTTCGCTGATTGTCTTTATAAATTCACGCTCAGTTACGCCTAGATAAGAGTCAGAGCGTCGAATGTACACAATCCTGAGGTTTCTGTAAGGCTCAGGTATTGAAAAGAGCTGTACTAACCCTTCCCTCTCATATCTCTCCGCTAATGACCGGGCTATAAGTGTCACACCAAGACCAGAAACTACTGTCCCCATAATCGTTTCAAGTGTAGCAAATTCCATAATTTTTGGGGATACGATCTGTTCTTCTTTTAACCACTGCTGTAGCCTTTCTCTATATTGACAGCCTTCATTAAATAAAATGAATGGTAAATGCAGTAACTCTTTGGCAGACTGAATCTGTTTCTTCCTGTTCTCATTTGCACTGCATACAAGTACAATTTCTTCATCAAAAGCTGGAATTTGATCAAGCGTTGACACATTTACTGGTTCTGCTACAAATGCCCCGTCTAACTGGAACTTAAGAACTTTCTCTATTAATTGTGCACTTACTCCTGATACTAAAGAAATATCCACATTTTTGTGCTTATTATGATAGGAAGAAATGATTTCAGGAAACCCTACTACCGTTTCAACTAATCCAATACATAATGATCCAACAAGGTTACGCTCATCTTGAAACGCTTTCTCTATTTCATCTATCAGCCGCATCATTTGTTCTCCATATGTTAAAAGTTTTCGACCTTCTACATTTAATGTCATTCCTCGTCTGTGACGATGAAACAATGGGTGTCCAATTTTTCGTTCAAGAGACCGAATACGTGCTGTTACATTTGGTTGGACATAGCCTAGCTTATCAGCGGCAAGGCTTACACTGCCGTATTCTGCTACAGCCATAAATATGCGTATATCTTCTACTTCCATAAACATCCTCCTTTCCACTTGCATTCATTTAGGTATTAATAATAGTGATATCTATAATCATTTATCATTATTTTACAAGATATCAAGCTCTAGATAAAATAATGACATCCGAGTGCTACTGCAATTATTTAGTAGCAATTACGTAAAGTTCTTAAAATAAGGTGACTGAAAGGAGGAAATCTGATTGTTTTATTTACTATTGTTTCTTGCCATCATCTTGGAGGTAATCGCAGTATTTTTTCTTAATCTTACAAATGGATTCACAAACTTTGTTCCGACTGTTTTCGCCATACTATTTTATTGTTCTTCAATTGCTGCTTATATGCTACTTAACGCCAAAGGTGAAGTAGGAGTAGCAAGTGCTTTGTATGCAGGAGGAGCAACTGTACTTGTTGTTGTCACAGGTATTATCTTTTTTGATGAAACTATTTCTTTATCTAAAATTTTAGGAGTTTCTCTTATTATAATCGGTGCAGTTTCTCTTAACATTAAAGGGAGCTCTAAAGAAAGAAGGACAGCGTAATGGGATACGTATTTTTAACGATGGGCTTAGTTTTAGGCATTGCAGGGCAAATGTGTGTAAAACTATCTAAAGGCTTTGGACAAACTGTTCCCACGATAGGCGCATTTCTACTCTTCATTGCTTGTATTTATTTTATTTCTCTAACGACGCACTATTTTGAAATGGGAATTGTTTTTGCTATATGGGCAGGGCTGACGATTGTTAGTACAACGCTGTTAGGTATTTATATATTTAAGGAATCAAAAAACAAAAGAAAGATTATCTCGGTTACTCTTATTATTACAGGTGTTATTATACTGAAAGCTTTCTAATAAAAATAAGATAAATAAGGCCCTTACTTAACTTATAAGTAAGGGCACCAATGCAACTCGGTTCATCTCTTCTTCTAATTCATGTATTCGTTTTGATAATAAACTTTTCAATTTCACAGCTTCTGCTAGAGAAATTTTAGACATAGATCAAAGCTCCTTTATTCATAAACTTAATTTTCACTATTTTATTGTTGTAATACCTTCTCATAATAAGGAGGTGTTGTGCCACTTCCTCCATACCCTGAGACACTGCTGCGATCTACTTTATAAGACATTACATAGCGTCCTTTTCGTTTCCCGTTGGTCCAGTTTTCTTCAAAGGTCACAAGGTATAACTCTTTATTTAATTTTTTAGCACGAGTGCTTCTTTGAACGTGATATCCCTCAAACGTTCCTTTCCACGTTCCCGCTTTATCAGGAAATAGATCAATATCCGTTCCTTCACCACTTGTCGTAAACTCTATGGCATCTTCTTTGGTAAATGGCGGAAGACTAGGTGATATCGCTTCTAATATACTCCAACTGAGAAGTAAAAGAACAAGAGGTATAATTAGTAATACTTTTGTACTTTTTTCCCTGTCAATTCTTCTTTCTACCCACCAATCTATACATGCATATAACACAGCAGCTGCCATTCCGTAATAAGCCAAATATGTATCTTGAAAGAACAAACCGTTAATTAAACCAAATATGCCGTGGAAGAAGACAAATAGCCACCTCATGTTGGGAAGCCATTTCTTTCGAATAGCGTCCAGTATAACTGAGACAAAATTCCCGTAAACAGCAATGACTGCACCTATATAAAAAAGATACACAAGGAACCATCCTGCCATGTCGTTTCCGATATGATACGACAGTTCTTCTTCATCAGTGAGCTGTAGAACTAGACCCGTTATTGCCAAGAGGTAAGCTAAAATAAAGCTTGTAGAAAGAGTTGTTATCGTTTTTCTCAAAATCACATAATCTTTTTCACTTTCCATAAAGGGTACCTTTTTCTACTTATTTCTATATATTTTATATTAAACCATATTTCATCATATAAAGGTGACTTACAAACAAAAAATTGTGATTGAGACTATTTATTTTAGTGGCTTTGTTATAGTAAATCGTTAATCACAAAAGTACATATATTAAACTAATTTGTGTTAGACTGTTACAAGCTTAATACTTTGAAAAAGAAAGGCCGGAAAAAACATGACACAAACGAATACAGCATTTCGTGATGCGCTTATCAAATCACTGCGAGGTGAAAGAGGTCATCTTCCAACGATTAACGCAATAACTGATATTAATATGGAGCTTGCTTCACATAAACAAAAGGAATTACCTTATTCTATTTATCAATTAGTGAAGCATATGAGCTATTGGCAAGACTTTTTACTTGCTCTTGCTAAAGGAGAAAACCCTGAAAGACCGAAAAGTGTAAGTGAAAGCTGGCCTGAACACCCTGCTCCGGTTGATGAAGAAGAATGGAAAAAGACAATCCAGCATTTTTGTGATGGAATTGACGAAGCTTGTCACTTAGCGGATACATTAGCAATCGAAGAACCTCTGGATGCTTGGCCAAGTGAAACCCCAGGGGGATTATTGCGTAATATTGCTTCTCACAACAGCTATCATCTAGGTGAAATTGTCATTATGAGAAGGTTAAATGGAGCATGGCCACCGCCAACAGGAGGCTTTCCTGCTTAATAAAACAGCGCTTAAGCCATAATAGTTGGCAGAAAAGAAGCCCTAAACAGCGTTCACTGAACACTGTTTAGGGCTTTACTGTCGTTATGTACTATTTCTTTAACTTATTATTTGATTCTCTTGATTGTAGATGACAATTTCATAAGAATCACTCTTAGATTCCTTATTAAGGCGCAAAGCTTTTCATGATGGTCTGTACATGTCCTAGCTTTTTATAATAAATTTATTATAAAAATATATAGCTCTACTATTTAGTATTAAATTAACTCCAACGTTTTTTGAGACGCAATATGATGGTAAACTGCACCAATCATACCTGATTGATTTCCAAAACTAGTAGACCTGATAACAGCAGAGAATGCTGGATCAATTTCTAAGATTCTCTGTTTTAATTCGTTTATGAATGTTTTTCTTGAGGTAATCCCTCCCCCAATATAAAAAGTAGGAGGAGCAAACACATAATATAAGTTTAAGATGTTCATTGCCAATCCACTATATAAGTCACTAACCAGAAGTGATGCCACTTCTTCCCCTTGGTCGTAAGCTTCAAAAATTTGTTCACCTGAGACATGTTGAAAAGGTATGTTCATACACGTTGCATATTTTTCACGAATGACTGCTAGCGTAGATGTTTTGTTAAATTTATGATTTTCTGCAATATCACTCGTAACGTGTTCACTGAACATATGTCCAAACTCACCAGACCGGTTACGTCTCCCTCTATAAAGAGCGTCGTTCAAATAAATTGCGCCTCCAATTCCTGTTCCAATAGTTAGACAAAGAAAGTCAGTCTCTTCTTTTGCACTTCCTTTCCATTTTTCTGCTAGAGCTACACAATTCGCATCGTTTTCTGCACTTATTGCCAAATCAGGAAATCGTTCTTTAAAGTATTCAAAGATATTGAACCCATTAAAATCTTCAATAGCACCGCCCATTTCAATAAAACCTGTATTAGGATTAATAAAACCAGGTATGCTTAGAGCTAGCCCTACTACATCAGAATCCATTTGGCTTTCAATTTGAGTAAGAATAGTCTGCCCTTTCCTGTTGACTAGAGGTATTTTTACGGATTCAACAAGATCACCGGAAAGAGAAAATTTACCCATTTTTAAATCGGTACCACCAATATCACAAGCTAATACAAATTTCATTGTATATCCTACTTTCTTATTTAAAATATTGACTATAACTTCATTATAAGCGCATAAATAAAGAATTACCCCCTATAAAATTATACCGGGGGTAATTCTTTATTTAGTTGTTTCAAGCAATATTACTTTCTGATTGTTTTTTTGCTTCAAGCTCTTCGTTGTAAGAAATACGATCTTGCATTCTAACGAAAGGAAGATAAATCATCACTGACATTGCAATGGTTACTATTTGCAATAAAGCCCCTCTCCAGCCGCCAATCAAGAAGCCAGAAACAACCGGCGGTGTGGTCCAAGGAACCTGAAGTGCATTGAAAGGCTCTACCCATCCCCAAATGATAGAGAAGTAGACCATAAATGATGCGATTGCAGGAACAACAATAAAAGGAACAAACATTATTGGGTTAAATACAATTGGCATACCAAAAATGATGGGCTCGTTTATATTGAATAAGCCAGGAGCTAAAGATAATCGACCGAGCTGCTTTAAGTGCGATGACCGGGCCACTATAAGGGCTGCAATAATAAAACCAATGGTAATACCTGATCCTCCCAGTTTCGTAAATACATCCAAGAATTGAATAGTTACAACTTTAGCATTTTCTCCTACAACAAGCTCTTTACCAGAATCCAATATAGCTTGGTTTTGTAAAGCATTAGCTGTTAGGAGCGGTCCCATTACTCCCATAATAATGGCAGCACCATGAATTCCACACCACCAAAGAAGTGACATTAAGACCATGATAAGAACTGCACCGGTAAGCGTGTCTGTCAAATTTTGTACGGGTACTTGCAGCAGTTTATAAACAATTTCAGTAAATGTCTTATTTGCAAAAGCTTGGCATAATCCAAAGACAATGGCAGCTACTGTAATAATGGCAAACCCAGGAATTAGTGCAGAGAACGAGTTCGCAACGCCTGGCGGAACACCTTCTGGCATTTTAATACGAATATCACGCTTAATAAACTGTGAATACACAAAGCCAACAAATAAACCAACTACAATCGAGGCTAGTACACCCTGCCCGCCGGTCCAAACTTTGGGAATAACACCTGTGACGGTTTCTCCGCTTTTTGTCAAGACAGAGGCCTGAGTGATAATAAGGAAGGCAACTACACCTAAAATACCAGCTGGCGTACCTTCAATTTTTTCGTTCCGGACGTATGAATAAGCAATTCCAAACACACCAATAAGAGCCAGAATATCAAATGTAGAACCGACAACCTGGGTAAGTGGAAGGTTCCACTGTTCTCCAAAGAATTTCACCATAGTCTCTTCCCAGCCTGGAATCGGGGCAGCGAGAATTAGTAGAAAGAGAGAGCCGATAATTGTCATCGGCATTGTTAAAATAAACCCATCCTTAATTGCAAGTGTTGGTTTTGCATTTGCAAATCGAAGGAAGAACGGGGTGAACTTTTCAAATACACTTTCTAAGCGACCCATAGGGGTACCTCCTTAAAGTTCTTCTGCACGTGTAGCGATAATGTCCTTGTACCAAAAGAATGACTGCTTTCGTTTTCTTGCAAGATTATTTTTGTGATCGACGTAAATAAACCCGTATTGTTTTTTATAACCATTTAACCAGCTAAGCAAATCAATGACAGACCATGCAAAGTACCCTGAGACGTTAATTCCTTCCATGACAGCTTTTTTGACAGCGCTTAAATGATTTTCAATATAGTCGATTCGAGGTTGATCATGAATCTCTTCACCCACGATAGGATCTTCATCTCCTAAACCGTTTTCCGTGATATACATTTTGATGTCTCCGTAGCGTTCTTTAAGCATACGCATCCCTTCTAGAAAGGCGTCAGGAGCAATTTCCCATCCCCATTTAGTATATACTTTTTCTTCCATCATGACTGTTTTGTATACACCGTCAAATGAAGGATTTCCAGGTTTACCTGTTGAGTTCTCACGTCCACCAGACAATACGAGCGCTGAATCGTTTTTCATTACGCGCTGTGGGCAGTAATAGTTTAAACCGATGAAATCATTCATAGGTGCCGTTCTATGAAGCAAATCCAGTTCTTCTTCTGTCATTTGCGGGAGTAGCCCTTTAGCTTCGAGCTCTTTTATTACATATTGTGGATAAGATCCTTTCAAAATTGGATCATAATACCAATGTGTCGAATAGGCATTCGCATGTCTTTCTGCAAATTTGTTCTCTTCGTCCTCATCAATGCTAAACGCCGGGTTAAAAACATGAGTAATGCCAATTTCACCCTCATAGCTTGACTGTTTAAAAAGTTCAACTGCACGGGCATGAGCCACAAACACATTATGTGTCGCCTGAAAGTATGCTTTCGCATCCCCTTCAATTCCTGGTGGGTGAGCACCGGTTAAATAGCCTAACGAACAAAAAATAACGGTTTCGTTAAAGGTAATCCAATTCCGTACTCGATCGCCGAATGCTCTGAAACAAACATCGGCGAATTCGACAAATGCATCTGCTGTTTTAGGGTTTAGCCAGCCGCCTTCTTCTTCAAGCGTTTGAGGAAGATCCCAGTGATACAATGTGACGAACGGAATAATTCCATGTGTTAAACATTCATTAATGACATTATTATAGAATTCCAATCCTTTTTTATTTACCTCACCTGTACCGTTGGGGAGAATACGTGTCCAGGCAATGGAGAACCGATAGGATTCCAGCCCCATCTCCGCCATAAGTGCGATGTCTTCTTTATATCGGTGGTAGTGATCAATAGCCACATCACCGTTTGTTCCTTCAAATGTTTTACCGGGAATCTTTGAGAAGACGTCCCAGTTTGAAACTCCTTTACCATCCTCGTTCCATGCACCTTCTACTTGGTAGGAAGCTGAAGCAGCACCGAACAAAAAATCTTTTGGCATTTTCAAATCATTCACCTCGTTTATTTATTCGCTAATTTAATTGCGTGTTCAAGTACTTTTGCACCATTCATCATGCCGTAATCCACTGTGTTAATGACATCAATTGCGACACCTTTTGGCTCACAAACAGATTTTCCTTTGTTCAACAAATACTTCACCTGAGGACCTAATAAAGCAACATCGATATCATCAACATACTTTTCCATCTCCGATTCAGGATAAGCTGCAATCTCAGCTTCTACACCACGCTCACCGGCAAACGCTTTCATTTTCTCCACTAACATACTTGTAGACATACCTGCTGCACAGAATAATCCAATCTTCACCATATCAATTCATCCCTTTCAATAAGTTAATTTCTTTTTGCATGGTCATCATATGATCCAATAGCTCTTTTACTAAAATCGTGTTCATTAAATGGTCTTGGGCATGCACCATCAATACACCAACCCGTGCCGATTTTCCTTGGGCCTCTAGTGTGACAAATTTTGTTTGAATAGCATGTGCTTCGTTTAAAATTGAATTCGCTTTTGCTACTTCTGCTTCTGCCTCTTCTACTTTATTTTCTCTGAGCAGATGTAAAGCAGCGTGATAGCTCGCTTTAGCATCACCTGAAAATGCAATTAATCCAAAGATATCTTCAGAGCTAATCTCAATCGATTCTTCAACCATATATGTACACCCTTTCGTAAGTACAAATTTAATTTGTTGGTACAAATTTTATAAATTTATAATAACTCACTCAGATTCATATGTAAACTATTTTTTTTATTTTCAGACAAAAAAAAAGAGCCCTGAGCTCTCTTTGCACCTTAACTTCCCTTCATATTTGATACTTTTAGCAATTTTACATGTTTGAAGTGATGCACTGACTGTGAATAATCAAAAATAGCACCGTTTATTAAATAAACCGTATTATCTACCACCAAAGCCGGATCGTTCTCTTTTAATCCCAATAAACCAGCTTGCTCAGACATGAGATAATCGGCACGAATAACACGATCTGCAAAGCCAATTGCTAGTTGCTGGTCATTGCGTAAATATGTATAAATAGATTTTTTTACAATATTTTCATCAAGATATTTAACAAGATTTTTGTTAAAATATGAAGTTTCAATTGAAAATGGATCTCCATCAACATATCTTAGCCTTTTCACATAATAAATAGGTGATCCAATCTTGCATCCCATATTTTGAGCTAGTTCCTCGTCCGCAGTAATTACTTTAAAATCTAGGAGCTTGTTTTCTACAAGACGGTCACTAAAGTCATTGGTAACTCCTTGTAGCTTTTCAAGGTTAACGTATCCACTGTTATGATGATTACGAATAAATGCACCGCTGCCCTGAACTTGATATACATATCCTTTATTTACGAGAATTTCAATTGCTTTTCGTACTGTATTACGGCTCACCTGATACTTTGCTGCATATTCATCTTCAGTCAAAAGTTTGTTTGTTTTTTGATAAACATGCTCAGTAATATCAGATTCAATTTGGCCAGCTACTTGCAGGTATTTTGGAATCATTCCGTTTTACACCTCTCTATACAAACTAAAAAACTAGGGATTATTATAGCATAAAATACTGAAATCGTAATCATGACAGTAGTTAAAATGGATGATTACTATAAATGGGACAATAAACCAAGTATATTTTATCTAAGGTGTATTATTTATGTACATGCAAAACCGAATGGACATTAGTGGAGCAGTGTGACAGAAAAATCAAATAAAAATTACTGCGTTACATATTATGCGTTTTTTGGATTCCGTTACATGGAAGTAGAAGTTAGTTGAACCTGATATTTATAATAATACGGTAAAATCAAAACAAAGATCCCTTAGTTATACTTTTACGAACCCTCGATTTTAGAGAGAACGGTATCCGCTAATTAATTAAATGCGTAATCTTATTTTCCATCTATAAAGAACTATTTTTAAATTCACATCATACTGTCTGTTCTCGGCAGGTATTTTTCTATACGTACATATGTTACAATAGAGAAAGAACATAAATTAAAATTATATGGTCTCTTTGTACCCTGGGTTTCCTTATAATGGAAAGAGGTACTTTTATGAATATACTTGAAATAAAAAAAACGCTTTATACTCTTATTCAGTATGAGGATAGCGCTATTACTCATACCATTCCTGAAGTACTGGAATTGTCGTATTGTAAAACATCTAAGATTTTTCAAATCACTACACTTACGGATCAAAAAACCTTAAATTATAACGATTATGATATAGATAACGCTTCTGAAGCTTTATACAAGATCTTAAACTGAAGAAAGCAATTCAATGATTCTTCTATCTTTTATTTAACAAACGTGCAATTGCACAATATATTATTTTAAACAAAAGAAACTCCTAATATATGTTCAGGAGTTTCTTTTGTTTTTCTAATGTATACAGGATACAAATCTAATTTTAAAAAACCACCTAAAAATATTTAAAATAGTACGAAACCGTAAAGATGATGCCACTATTCCTTTAATTAAATAATTAAAAAATTCCTCTAAAAGGTTCAGCACCACCTAAAGATTTATATGATATGTATCTTTAAAATTGTAAAAGTTGCTTTGATTATTTTCATTTTACAGCTTATTTACTAGAAGTAATTCCTAAAAAATGAAGTGCGTTTTTTACAGTAGCCATTGTCGGGTAGAATCTAAATTAATACCTAGTTGTACAGCAGAGCGAGATAATTCTGGTCTTAATCCTGTTAAGATGCATTGCACTCCAAGTAGTGACATAACGCTATTAATTTTAAAAAGATGCTCCGTTACAATTGAATTCAATGTATAAATACCGGAAAAATCTATAATTGAACAATTTATATTTTGCGTCTGCACTTTTACTGGAACAGCCATTAAAAGTTGATTTGCTCTTTCCTCATCTATGGCTTCTACTAAGGGAAGTACAGCGATTCCCTCTAAAAGAGGAACAAGGGTTGTAGACAATTCATTTATTTGCTTTATTATTTCTTTTTGTCTTGTTTCACTCTCTTTTTTTACCGTAATATCTCTCACATAGGTTTGGATTACTTTTTTATCTCCCAGCAGCAAGGGATGACAATATAATTCAACTTCAAATTTATCAAGGGGTCAATTGCTTGTTTAAAATCTTAAAAAACGATAATAAAGTTTCTGTTGAAGTTATAAATAAGAAATAGTAAGAAAATAAAAGATTAAAAGGTCGTTTGTTCTTTACAGAATACAAACAAAAACGGCCCTTGGAAATGAATTCAAGGGCCCTCTCTGCATTTATTTAGATCATACCTTCTCACCGGTTAAATATGGTGTAAGGCTGTATCAGGAACAATAGGTGAAAATAATTTACTTTGACTTCAAACTGGAATTCTTTTTGATGACGAAATATATTAATTTTTCTTTTAGATCATTTACAGAGTTTTATCTTTTCCTCTTTTGCCCTTTACCCTATTCTCATTTGAATGAATCGTTTGATCTCTATTTCTTTTTCTTCTACTAAGAAAATAGATAATAAAACCTACTAAAACTAATAAAGTAATTAGAAGGATACTTGTAGGAAAGTATAACGTCCCTATGTGGATACCAAAAAATTGAATCATTACCCTTTCACCTCCATATGAGAGTAGTAAACGACTCTAGTAATATACTTTTCGTTCAGTATCTTTCCTATTCATAAACCCTTCGTACAGAAGAACAAATATTATATATAAGGCAACATGCTAATATGATTTACTAATAGTTCTCGATCAGTTAGTTTCTTCGAAAGTTATTGCAAGAAAAAACCATTACATATCTTTTTTTGCAATAATGATTATACGTTCCTGTTTCATTTCACCGACACAGTGTTTAGCTTCTTCTTGGGTTAAACCTAACGAGGCCATTTTAGAATGAAGTTCATCTTCACGAGAAAATAACTTATTAACTGCAGATTCAAAAACTCCTTGTTCAAAAGCTCGATATTCTTTTGTATTTGTTGTATTTGTTAAATATTCCGAGCGCTCTTTATTATAGGTCAATAAATAAATTTCGTTTTTACTAAACCCGTTGGCAAAAAACTCTTCAATAAACTTATTTGCCTGACCACTATTTTCTGCTACTTTAATTTCCTTCACTATTTTCTCCTCCTCTATCCCCATAGAATATGTCGTTCTACTAATAGGTGTATCCTTCAGCAGCCAATTAAAACCAATTTATTCGGATATGGGATAAAAGACTATAAAATATCATCTAAATATTGTATAAAATGGGGGTAAATTATCTACTTCTAAGAGAATAAAATATAGACTTCTTCTCCTTTGTAGAAATATCAAAAGAGAACTTTTTATGTAACCTTAAAAAAATTCCCCCTCTATTGTCAGAGGGGGAATTTTAGTTAACCTTTCGCTAAATCTAACGCTTTATCTGCCTTTTTTAAATCGTGATTTACTTGTTCTTCTACATCATAGGCGTGATACATTTCATTATCAATCATATATTGAGCAATCCTTTCATGAAGCTCGATGGTTTCATCTAATTGCTTTTTTAATACCTTTCGAACTTCGGGCGTCGCTGTTTCCGTAAGCGCTACAGCATATGTTCGTACACCACTCTTAGCTGATAATAATAAATCAGTCGCAATAGCAAGATCATCTAACGTTTTAGTAAGAGTACTTTTAGTGGCCATTTTTCTACCCCTCCTATTTATTGAGCTTTCTTTAAGATTTTTTTCAATTCTTTAATCGCTTCAGTAGATGTTTGAACATCTTCTTCAAGAATCTTTTTTAATTCCTCATCCTCTACCAATCCCAACATCGCTGTTCCTTTTGTTACACATGATGTTTTAAGCGTTAAGATTTCATGAACTTCTAGCGTTTCGTGCATAGCTAGTCCCTTTGCCATGTTTGCATCCTCCTTGTCATTTTTTTGACTTGTGAATTATATTCCCAAATCATTTCCATTTAAACAAGTATTGATTATTTTTTTGGAATTTTAGAAAAATAAACTGGGATATTAAAACTAGCAAAAATAATCACCTATCTTTTGCAATTGACCTTCGGTTTTATTGGAGAATAAATCCCTTTAGGTGTAATATGTAACCCTTCAATGAACCTTAAATTGTAAGTCTTTCTAGACCTTTTTAATCGTTTAAAATTGGGTAATACATTTTGTAAAAAGGTGTGATTTTCTTAATTTCCTGCTTTACTGATTATCGTAAAAGAAACAAAAATAATAAATAGAATAACCAGGTTCGTTTGCGCAACCATTTCAATTAAAAAGTGCGTTAATCTGGCTTGGATTAACGCACTTGATAGTGACACTTGAATCAACAAAACTCACTTTTCTATAAAATCTAAACATGCTTTTAAATATTAAAGCGAGGATCAGTTTGGAAGGAAAGAGTAAGGTTAATTGATGAATTCAGGGTGATTATCACACTCGATTACCTTCTAGACCGATGATTTTTCTGATGACTTATTGCCCGGTGCAAACCAACCTAATAGAGCAATACCAACTAATACTCCATAGAAAATTAGAGTCCAGATAGTGCTATGAGGAAAATGAGGATCTAAGATACCAATATCTTTATGCGCAAAAGTAATAACAGCAAGTTTCACCCCTACCCAGGCAACAATGGCGTATGCTGTCGTTTCCAAGGCAGGTCGCTTTTCAAGGAGTTTTACAAACCAGGTCGCTGCAAACTTGATTAAGATAAGACCTGCAATCCCTCCAAGAACTACAACTGCAAACTGCCCTCCGTCCATACCACCGATTTCTCCAAACTGTGAATCCGGAAGTCCAAGTGCTATAGCAACCGCAGCTAAAATAGAATCAATGGCAAAAGCTAGGTCGGCTAACGCAATTTTGCCCACCGTCGGCCAGAATCCTTTTCCAGCAGACTCCTTTTCATCATCATTATGAATATTCTCATTGTGTTTCCCAAACCGTGCCTTAATGACATGCTTTAAACCTAAATAAAGAAGATAAGCTGCTCCTATCGCCTGTATCCACCAGACGTTGGCGATAAATGAAATGGCAAAAAGAGCTCCAAATCGAAAAATAAACGCCATAAGAATTCCGTAATTAATCGCTCTTTTCTTCTGATCCTCGGGTAAATGTTTAGCTATAACTGCTAGTACAAGAGCATTATCAGCTGATAATAATCCTTCTAACCCGATTAGAATCAATAATGCCCATACGTATTCGAGCCAAATAGATTCCATCCATTTTTCTCCTTTCCAAAATGTAAGCTGTTATGCTAAAGGTTTTGTTTACAATAGAATAACCATATATGCTGCAGTAAACTCTAAAAGATGAGATTTTCATTTTTTTAACACTAATCAACGGTTGAACAACTTTTAGAATAAACATAATTATGAATTCCAGTATGTGAGTAAATAGTTTATGTCAACATACTTACATAGGTTAGAAAGTCACCATATTATTATTATTATGCCCTTCCCCTTTTCTCAAGAAGTACCTGTGAACGATAAAAAAACCGGCTGTAACATATTAACCAATATGTTACAGCCGGTTTTTATAGTGGAATAAGAAAATTAATTAGGACTAATCCCTACCCAAAAAAGGTCCACTAGAGCCTGAGCCGTTTTTTCAGGGCCTCCTAATTCTGTAATTAATTCTTTTTTGTTCCGAATCATTGTTACCGTGGAAAATGTATGCGCAAGCAATCTGGGACTTGCTACGACGATCTCTCCGCTGTTTGCAGCTTGCTTGAATACGTTCTCTAATGCCTCATGTATCGCTTTCTCCGCTTCACGAATTTCATGAATATGACCTTCTGTAAGCGAAGAAGTCGCTTCTTGCAATAATGTTTCAAAATCAATATGCGGTCTTTTTAAATGATCTAATGTTACCTCATATAATCTGTGTTTCAGCCCATTGGAATTTTGTAATAATTTCTCCGTCTGTTTTGTGATACGTTGGAACATACTTGATACCGAAACGGTAAACAAAGTTGCCTTATTTTTAAAATAGTAGTAAACGCTGGCCTTGGTCACATCGCTTGCTTCAGCCACTTGCTCCATTGAAACTTTTTCGTATCCATATGCCATAAAGAGATGGGCAGCTGTTTTTAAAATTTGCTCTCTTGTTATATTATTTTCAGTTGTTATTTTAGGTCTGCCAGGCTTTTTTTTCGGCGTCTGATTCGCATTCATAAGGGCCCTCCTTCTAGTTCAAGAAATTGGCACATTTAAACTAGTTGATTAATTAACCTTCTGGTATATATAATTATTGAAGATTCTATATATATTGTAATAGAAACAAACAGATTTGGAAATGAGGGAGAATTAATGAAAGAATCACCTTTAGCAACATTCAGTCGATTGATGACTGGAAAAGTGAGTCGTTGGGTTGTTATTGCAGTATGGATTCTGGCAACTGCAGTTCTAACAATTGCTTGGCCTGCCGTTAATAAAACGGAAGTGAACAATGCACCAAACTTAAGTGAGAATTCACCTTCCGTAGAGGCTGAAAATCTCATAAAGAAAGAATTCCCTAACTCTTCAGGGGTTCCTGCCCTGCTTACATGGCATAAAGATTCAGGTTTGAATACCGATGACTTAAAATCTATTCAGCAAGTGGCGGCAGATTTAGAAAAGAAACCATTAGAAGAACAAACGTCTACTCCGCCTTTGCACAAATTACCGTTAGCAGCTTTACAAAAAATGATTTCGAAGGACGGTACAACGCTTGTACAGCCCATTTTCTTTAAAGAAAACGTTGAAACGGATGTACTAGAAAAAAATCTAGACACGATTAAAAAACAAGTAAAAGAACAGGTTTCATATGATTCTTTTGCTACAGATATCGATGCAAAAGATAAGCTAAGCACGCGTGTTACGGGACCTGTAGGAATTCAAGTAGATGCAACTAGCTTATTTGAAGGAGCAGACGTTTCCTTACTAATCGCGACAGTTTTATTAGTCTTAATTTTACTTCTTGTAATTTATCGTTCCCCAATTTTAGCGATTATTCCTTTAATCGGTGTAGGTTTTGCCTATGGGGTTCTGAGTCCGATTCTCGGTATTTTGGCAGATAAAGAATGGATTACGGTTGACTCGCAGTCCATATCCATTATGACGGTCTTGCTATTTGGAGCAGGAACAGACTATTGTTTATTTTTAATTTCTCATTATCGCGATGAGCTTCGCAAAGTAAGAGATAAGAGACAAGCACTTATTAACGCCTTTAAAGGTGCTTCAGGTGCTATAGCTATGAGTGGGTTTACAGTTGTCATCTCTCTTCTGGCCTTGATTGTAGCAAAATACGGTGCTTACCACCGTTTTGCAATCCCTTTTAGCTTATCTATTCTAGTTATGGGATTAGCAAGTTTAACACTTATTCCCGCCCTGCTTTCGGTTATGGGAAGAGGTTCTTTTTATCCTTTCGTTCCTCGTACTCCTGAAATGGAAGAGGAATTGGCGAAAAAGAAAGGAAAACCGGTGCGTGACCGAAAAGAGAAAAACCGTTTCGGGAATTGGATTGGTAATGTGGTCACGACTAAACCATGGACAATCATTGTAGCTTGTCTAGTCTTTTTTGGAGCTTTGTCCATTTACTCAAGTCAAATCAAGTACACATATGATTTATTGTCTTCTTTCCCTGAAGATATGCCTTCTCGCGAAGGATTTACGATTATCTCTGATGCTTACTCTCCTGGTGAACTAGCACCGGCACAAGTAGTCATTGATACGGAAGGAAAATCGGTTGACCTTGAAAAAGTATTAAAGGAAAATCACCTTATTAGTACCGTTTCTGCACCTCAAAGTGGTACAAATAATGAGGATTTAAAAGTATATGACGTCACGTTTAATGTGAATCCATATAGTATAGAAGCAATGAAAGCTATTCCAGACTTGAGAGATGCAGCTGAAAAGGCACTGTCACAGTCCGGAGTTTCCGCTGTCAAATCCAAAGTATGGATCGGCGGTCAAACAGCAACACAGTATGACACAATGACCACGAGTGATAAAGACGACAGTATTATTGTCCCATTAATTATTATTTTTATATCGCTCCTGCTATTGGCTTACTTGCGTTCCATTGTAGCCATGCTTTACTTGGTCGGAACGGTTATCTTGTCCTACAGTGCAGCCTTAGGGTTAGGCTGGCTCATTATCCATAATATTATGGGGGCAGATGCTATTCAAGGAGCAATTCCTTTATACGCATTTGTATTCTTAGTGGCGCTTGGTGAGGATTATAATATCTTTATGATCTCAAGCATCTGGCAGAAAAAGAAGCACATGCCGTTAAAGCAAGCAATTAAAGAAGGGGTAAGTGAAACAAGTGGTGTTATTACATCAGCTGGAATCATTTTAGCTGCTACTTTCGCGGTTCTAGCAACACTGCCGATTCAAGTTCTCGTTCAGTTCGGAATTATTACAGCTTTAGGTGTTCTGTTAGATACATTTGTCGTAAGACCATTCCTTGTACCTGCGATCACTACGGTTTTAGGAAGATTTGCTTTCTGGCCAGGTAAAGTTAAAATGGTATCAGAAAAAGAGCGATAAGTATTCAAACAGAGATGTTTTATAATTGATTTACTATATAGGTTCTATGGATGTAAAAATAAGAAAATGGCAAATATCAGGAAAAAGAAATCATAATTGCCTTTTAAGCAATTATGATTTCAAATAAAACTCGATCCAGTCGACATAATGTCTCCTCTGGGAACCAAACAATCCAACCAGCCCATGGCTAATACTAGGGCTGGTTGGATTTATACATTTATGGTATATAAAATATGGTATATAAAGTTCTTTATACATCGTTTGTTTATCAAAATTTTGAATTTTTTTAAATTATACATACCTCATAAAAAGTGAGCCGTTCATACACGAGAATTCCTAGCATTTTATCATACATAACTAGAAATTCATTTTGTTTTTTTAGCAAAATAAAATGAATTTCTTTCTTCTCTCAACGGAAAGTTTCTATAATATGTAGTCAATATGTAGTCATTCATTTACCATCATATACGTTTCTCCATGTTGTACTGCTTTGCTAATGTAAATATCACTTGCTTCTTTTTCGGCAATATCAAATTGTAAAGCAGCAGCTTTCAATACCTTCGGATCATCTACCTCTGGTATGTAATTCTGACCAGCGTTTGTCATTTGATTAAATTTATTTTCCATATACTCATAGACAGCATCCTCAAAACTAAGAACATCTTCATTCTCGTTATAGTCAGGGCCTTTATAATAGGTCAAGTCATCCCTTTTATATTTCACTTCACCGTATACTAAAACTTCATCCCTATCATGGCTATCTATTTTCATAGAATATGGGTCTTGGTTGGTTGATGTAGCTGAAACTACTTTTAGAGTACCAAAATCACAATCTTTTCTTCCACAATAGTCACTTATATCACTGTCAATATCCTGCACAGTTCTAGAAAGGATATTGAGGATACCCAACGGATTATTGTCATAAAATGCGCTATTTACCTTTGCTTTGACATTAATTTCATACTTATCGTCGTCTTCCTTATAAGAGTATGAAATACTTTCAGAGCCATTTGCTAAATAATTAGCTAACTTTGAATTTTCAATAGAGTGATCTGAATCCATTTTAATTAAATCAAGCTCTGGAGTAGAAGAACAGCCATTAAGAAATAGAGCGAGACACGGAACAACTATGTAAATCAATGTTTTTTTCACTATATCCTCCATATATTTTATAAAAGTAAACGAAAAAGCTCCCTTATAGAACCTTCTTACCATTTTAAACAATTTATTTCTCCTATTTTATGTATAATTCCAATTAAAAAAAGCTCCCCAAACTTCCACAAGAGCTTAATAATTTAATATAAATTCATCTTCTTCGTCGAATTCTGAAACTCCCTTTTGAATTGCCGGTACCTGATTCACAGGCGAGGAACTTGAGTAAATAGCAGCAGCTAAAGTAATCAGTGACGAACAAACGACAACCCATCCCCCATAATATAAGGCTTTCTTCATAGTATTTCCTCCGTATAATTTTCTTTTATTAAATACATTATATATCCAATCTAAGGATAAATAAACAAATATATATATAAATGGAACATAGCCATCTCCACAAGCATGAAAACCCACAATGGAAATTGATTTTGGTGAGATTGGAATTAAACGTTCTTTAGAAAAAGCTGACTTGTTGCTCTCACCCAATCTCTAATTTACAAAGGCCAATAAGTCAAACATGTAGGGTCTCCCTTACTTGGCATATTTACTAATAGAAAGAATAATTTCGATTTACAGAAATTTGGTTAATAAGCAAAAAATCTTTATTGCTAAACCTTTATAATAGCTAAAAAAAGGGTAATACACTTTATCAAAAGGCGTGATTTTATTAACTTTTTACGTATTGCCATAACAGCTGTTCTTCTCTCTTTCGTTGGTGTGATCTTCAGAGTAATTTACGACCGATTAACTGGAGAAAAAGATGTATAAATATAAAGTCTCATCGGTCTTTTTATTTGCTTTTTTATTGGAATTTTTTTAATTTACTATTTTAATAATTATCGTAAAAGGAAAAAAACTAATTAATTCACTAGTTTGCAAACGAAGTGCTCGATGTAAATTTTAATAATCTAGAATGGCTTTTCGTACAACGTTCATAAAAACAGCTATTTAGGTTAAATTATTACTTAAGAAACGTATACTACTGGAGGTCGTAATTTGTTAATAGGTGAGATTGTTCAAAAGCTAAATAATGGTGCTACTTGTGGAGATATTGTTTCTTCCATCAAAATTAGTGAAGATATATTGAGAAATGATGTAAAGAAATTCGGACTTCACTATGATAATAAAAAAAGCAATCTGGTATTTACAGGATACGAATCTGAGTATGAGAATACGCTTCGTACTTGTTACTCTGATATTAAGAAACTTTCTACTTAACATTTCTGAGTTAAAATGATATAGCTTCTGTTAAGTATGATCCCCCATCATAAAAGCGCGAGCTGAATTCAGTCCACGCTTTTAACTCTCTTCATTTCAGTTCTCTTTCTGTTTCAGAAAAATCTCCTTTACTCATATGCTCAACCATGTCATCGATTGCTTGATCCAGTTCATCCAAAATTTGATTGGAACCCATAATATAGCGGCTAATTCTCTTTGAATCTTTTTTATATCCTTCTGGTAAAGTATTGTGAGATATATAGCTAGAAAAGTTATGATCATTTTCTTTGACCAAGTCTTTTAATTGTTCGAATTTTTTCGCTTCAGCTTCATTTAATTTTTCATCGGAATCTATAGTTCCTTCAAATTGATCCCTAATGTTGGATAAATCCTCGCTAGTATCTAAGTATGTCTTTATACTTTTTTCATTTCTTTTTCATCAATTAGGTCATTATTTTTCGATGAACTAAATATGGAAGTTGGTAATACAATTTTTTCACTAGCTGCTTTTGTACTTTCCTGATAAGAACAAGCACCTAATAAAAAGATAGTTATTAAGCTAAAACAAATTTTCTTCAATTCAAGCGCTCTCTTTAACAATATATTTGTACCATTAATTTACATAAGGAATTTTAATATTAAAATTCCCTTAGGACTATACATCTAGAGGCGTATATCACAAAATAATCTTCAACTAAATAAATGTAGCAAAAAATGTTAAGAACAAAGAATTGTTTGCTGTTATAGTGAACGTAAGGTAGGTGAATGCAAATGAATTATGTAACTTGTATACAGCGAACGCTAGATTACATTGAGGAGAATTTGGAGACACAAATTACTTTAGAAAAGTTAGCAGAAATTGCTTGTTTTTCTCCTTTTCATTATCACCGGGTCTTCCAAGCAATGGTGGGAGAATCTGTGATGGATTATGTGAGAAAAAGAAGGCTTACACGCGCAGCAGAACGCTTATTCTTCACAGATGAAAAAGTGATTGATATTGCACTTGATGTTGGCTTCCACTATCAAGAATCATTTAACAGAGCGTTCAAAAAAATTTATAATGTTTCACCGAAACAATACCGTAATGCACCAACAATATCTGGACCTCTACGGGGAAAAGCCTACCTAAATACCACACTTTTGTCAGGAGGAAATAAGATGGAACCAAAACTAGTCACTAAACCTGCTTTTTATGTCATTGGATATGAGCTAAAAACAAAGAACGAAGGTGGCCAGAATAACAAAGACATTCCTGAATTTTGGCAACAGTACATGCAAAATGGCTTGGGCTCTAAAATACCAAATCCCATAAACGAAAACGCGGAGCTTGGCATTTGCACTGATTTTAATCCTGAAACGGGTGAGTTTGTTTATGTAATTGGCATGGAAGTAGAGAAAGACACTCCAGCACCCGAAGGAACAGTTTACAGAAGCTTCCCTGAACTAGAATATGCTGTATTTACTACACCAAAATCAGATGAAGAATCCTTTACTTCTTCTATTCAGTCCACATGGAATTATGTTTTTACAGAATGGTTCCCAAAATCAGGGTATGAGCACTACGGATCAATGGAATTTGAACTATATGACAAAAGATGCTATGGCTCAGAAAACAAAGAAATTGATATCTACATTCCTGTGAAAAAACAGAGCGTTAAGGCATGAAAGAGAGCGCTCTTTTGATTAGTAGAGAGGTAGTGTAAGTAGAAATTCATTTACAATATTGGAGATATTCCTGTACAAAAGCCCAATCTCTAAGCATTAAATTTAAGAGAGGGCTTTTTGTTATTTCGTGTTGGGAATTTTGGAATCAATCAATGTGAATATTCACTTCATTTTTAATTATCATAATGTACGATATCGGCCATAAAAACATCAGATATACAGAGAAATGTAAGGTACTTTTCTCTCCAATTCCTTCACTCTTAAAACAATGTCTGCTGATCTGTCACTGGATATAAAGTAATACCAGCTAAACCGCTTTGATTTTCATCTAAAAACTCTAAAGAATCCTCAGCTTTATTTTGACGTTCAACTAATGCGACAAAATAGAAAACAAAGTTAGATACATTTCCTATCATTTTATTTTATGTATCTTCCTTACGTGCATATTTTTTACATTTTATAGGAATGATAACGTTACTCGTTGTATAAACAAATATTCACTCATATAAAAGGTGGTAAAAAGTGCGACAAAGACATCTTCTAAAAAAATCTAAGGAAAAAAAGACAACAGATTGTTCAGCAACTCCCTTATATGATGATGTAAATAAAAATATAGAGAGGCTCTTGAACGAATTAGGAAATAGTTCCGATGTGTCATCTCGAATAGTTGAGTCTCCGTATCAGAAAACGTTAAAAGTAGCCGTTATTCATCTTGACGGATTAGCTGATGAAAACATTATAAATGAAAACATTGTAGATCCTTTAATTCAGTGGCTTAAAGAAAGTGATCAAGCGATAACCTTTACAGAGATAGAAGAACGAATCCATCAGATTTTAACTGTATCACAATTAACGATAAAAGAGAGTTGGAATGAATTCATGTCAGCAGTTTTAGCTGGAGATACAGTAGTACTGCTGAATGGAAGTTCTAAAGCATTTGTTGCTAGTACAAAAAAACTCCAGTCCCGCACAGTAACGGAACCAACAAGTCAAACGGTTGTTAGAGGACCAAAAGATAGTTTCACAGAAAATTTAAGGACTAATACTTCTTTAATTCGAGCTAGGGTTCAGAGTCCTAATTTGCGCTTAGATAGCATGAAAATCGGAAATGTAACCCAAACGGATATAGGAATTATGTACATTCAGGGAATTGCAGATGAAAGCATTGTGCAGGAAATCAAAAAAAGGTTAAAGGATATTGATATAGATGGTATCCTTGAATCAAGCTATATTGAAGAATTTATTCAAGATGATCGAACGACTATTTTTCCCCTTCTATTAAATACGGAACGGCCTGATGGCGTTGTAGGGAATTTATTGGAGGGACGAATTGCCATCATCATTCAAGGAACACCTTTTGTGTTAATCGCGCCTGCTGTTTTCTCTCAGTTCTTTCAGTCTCCAGAGGACTATTATCAAAACTACTATATTAGTTCTTTTTTGAGATTATTAAGATTTGGGGCTTTTTTTCTTTCCATGTATGCATCAGCTATTTATTTAGCATTAATTACACACCACCAAGGGCTTATTCCAACCACCTTAATGGTGAGCTTAATGGCTCAACGAGAAAAAGTTCCTTTCCCCGCAATTATAGAAATGTTAGTAATGGAACTAGCATTTGAGATGTTACGAGAAGCTGGAATTCGAATGCCTAGAGCAATTGGCCCAGCTGTATCCATTGTAGGGGCACTTATTCTAGGACAAGCAGCTGTAGAAGCAGGTTTTGTATCAGCAGCCGTAGTTATCATTGTTGCTATTTCTGCTATTAGCAGTTTTACACTCCCTACTACTAGTATGGTCAATGCAGCTCGCGGTTTTCGGTTTATCTTAATTATAATCTCAGCATTTATTGGTTTGTATGGAATTTTGCTTATGACCTTATGTATATGGCTTCATATGAGCAGCCTAAGGTCTTTCGGCATACCCTACTTTGCTCCTTTTGCTCCTTTTCGTTTTAAAAAGCAAAAGGATGGTTTGTTTCGTTTCCCTTTACCATTGCTTTTCAAAAAACAGCAAAATAAATAAAACTTGCATAAAGACAAATGAGGATAAAAAAATGAACACTAACCTTTCACTTTTATGGATCACAGCCATTTGTTTATTGTTTTCTGGTTGTTCAAACTATCGAGAATTAAACCAAATAGGCGTTATTATAGGAATGGGAATTGATCAAAATGACAGCTCGGAACAACCTTATAAAGTAACATATCAAGTCATTAATCCAAGTGGTCTATCACAAGGCAGTTCTTCAGGGGGGCAGGGTCTCCCTGTTATCAACTACACGGTAACTGCCCAAACGCTAGTTGAGGCATTAAAAAAAGCCTCGGTTGTCATTCCGAGAGAACACGTTACTTCACACCTTTCCCTTATTATTTTCGGTGAAAAGTTAGCAAGAAATGGCCTTGCCCTATCACTTGATGCTTTAGATAGAGGCAAACAAGCACGTACTAGTATTCCAATTTTTATTGCACGTGGTGGAACTGCTGAGAATTTGCTTGGTGTGATTGAACCTTTTGAGGTTACCCCGGTCAAAAGTATTCTTAGTACAAGCCAAAATAACCAAAAAATGTACGGAATAGTTAGTAATGTACAGGCATATGAAGTCATTTCCGCGCTTTCAAGTGAAGGTAAGGACCTATCTCTTCCTGGAATTAGTATTAATAAGGGTTCGAAGAACGAGAAGCAAGCAGGTAATTTAGAAAGGACGAACCCGAGTGCTATGCAGGTAAAGGGACTAGCTATGTTTAGAAAAGGAAAATTAGTGAGATGGCTGGATGAAGAAAAGGCTCGATCTGTTCAATTTGTTACATCTGAAGTGAAAAATACAGCTCTTGTGTTACCTCTTGGTGAAAAGGAGAATGCCACCGTCACGATGACTGGAGTAAAAAGCCAAATAAAAACAGAAATACGTCATGACCAGCCTATCGTTCATACAAATTTGAATGTAATGGGAGAAATAACGGAAACTTCATATGGTATAGATTTAAGCAACCCTAAGGTATTAAAAGAATTTGAAAAAAAAATACAAAGTGAACTAAAAAAACAAATTACAGAGACTATTTGCATCGCGCAAAAAGAAAAGACAGACATTTTCGGTTTTGGTGATAGCTTATCTCGAACCAACCCAAGTTATTGGCGTCACCATAAACAGAATTGGGATGACCTATTTTCAGATGCTAAGATATCGATAAAGGTCAACGCCAACATAGTAAATAGCGGAATGCGAACAAATACTTATGAGATAAAATAAATAAGGAGGTGAAAAGGCATTGAGTAAAATAAAAATTGATGGAATTCAATTATTTTGTATGATGTTTATATTTACATTAGGAAGTACATTACTTTTAGATATAGGAAAGGGTGCTAAGCAAGATGCATGGATGGTGCCTCTTTTGGCCACTGTTTTTGGATGCGTGTTATATTTAGTCTATATCTCCTTATATAAAAGATATCCTGATATGCCGTTGACTGGTTACATCCTTGAAATTTTCGGAAAATACATAGGCGGTATCATCAGTTTTTCCTATATTATTTATTTTGTTTATATTGCTTCCAGGGTATTACGAGACTTTGAAGAATTATTAATTAGCTCCTCTTACTATGGGACATCCATTATTACACTGGGTATATGCATGACCCTTGTTTTAATTTATAGCGTTTACTTAGGGGTAGAGGCGTTCGCACGAGTTGTATGTTTATGTTTTGTTATTATTTTGCTAACTCTTTTGATCCTGAATGTTTTGTATATATTAGGAGGCTATATAAAGTTGGAAAATCTTCAACCTGTATTAGCAAATGGATGGGGAAACATAGGAAAAGAGTTATATCCTCTTGGTATTACTGTCCCTTTTGGAGAATTGATTACTTTTACTATGATCCTTCCTTATTTAAATAAAAAGAGTCAGGCTACAAAAGTTGGCCTATCTGCCATCATAATAGGAGGGATTTTCTTAACTATTAATTCAATTGTTCTTTTGTGTGTACTGGGGCCAGATGTGGTACTAAGATCTTCTTTCCCAGCTCTTACAGCTGTGAGTTACATCAATATAGGTGGTTTTATTCAAAGGCTGGATACTTTAATTCTTATTCTAATGGTCATTTTAGGTTTCGTTAAAATAACCATCTATTTCTTTTGCGCTGTGATTGGTGCAACTGATTTATTTCGAATAAAGCCTTCTGTTACATACATTTATTTAATTGGCGGTGTTATTTTTTTCTCATCACTGATGATTGCTCCTAGCTACCAAGCTCATATAAATGAGGGCCTTAAAGTTGTTCCTTATTTGCTTCATATCCCCTTACATATAGGAATTCCCCTTTTATTGCTGATTACAGCGTTTATAAAACAAAAAATAAAGCCTTCCCTTTCATGACAAGGGAGGCTATTGTTTGTTTAAAAGAGTAAAGATACTAGAAAATAGGAACATTAAAATGAATAAAATGGTGAGAAAATAATCCTCCCCCCGAGCAGTTGTAAAATACTGTTTTATGTTATAAAGCGATTGAAACATATAGTTTCCCTGAAAAACGTCGATGAATACAATAAGAACATAAGCCCCCAGCAAAATGCATAAGGATGGAATTATTTTAGTCATTATATCAGCCTCACCTTTTTCTTTTAAATTGCGGTAAATAATATAAAAATATACAAGGCGTCCATGAGATTTAATAATATTTATTAAATGATGAAAAATAATTGATTTTCTGCAAAGTAATCTGTTATAAAAATTTAACGCAACAAGAATTGTGGACAATGATCTCCAAGGAGCTTTGTTCAATCTAATGCACGGTTCTATTTTTATAGACTCTTAAGAAATAGTACAAGCCAAGCAGAAGTAATCCTACATTTGTATAAACATAAAAGATAAATCCATACAAAAAGTTCTTTTGAGCCAATGAATCAAAAACATAATGCAAAGAGTGGTATAGCGCTACATAGATTAAACAAAGATACCAGAAAATATTTTCTTCTCTAGAATAAATCTCTCTTAGTAATAAAAGAATGATCCACCAAAACACAAGTATGGATAATGTACTGAGTAAGTTAATTGGGTAAGTTTTATAGTAAAAAGAATACGCGCTGCTATAAAATAAAAGCATCGATAGTAACAACATGAATAGTGGCTTTCTAGAGTGTTTATTGGTGATAAAAAAGTACAAGCCAACTAAAATGGCAATAAAAAAATAAATGTAATTCAACAAATTTCCCATCTTAAACCTCAAAATTTTTATAATTTAATACTATGACATTTAAGTTTCTAATAAAATCTTTTATGTATTGACTCAAAAACACAGCACTTTACGCTTCCTTGCCTTTTTTATATGTATAATACCTAAAGATAGCAATCCCAAAGGAAACTCCAAAAGCGGTTGAAAATGCTGTTAAAAGATCGAAATTAGAAGTAAACAGAATATTAATCATTAAGTTTCCTCCAAAGAAGATTAAAAAATATACAAAGAATTTCAAAATAACTTTTTTCAAGAACTACCCTACTTTCATAGATTTCGCTTAAATTGACTGCTGATTCAACATAGATTTTAAAAATCACGAAATTATAAATATAACCAATATATGATTATATTACCATATATTTTTACTGGCTATAAAAAAGAACCTCTTTAAAACAGAGGTTCTTTTTTTATAACAGACAAGATATTTAGTTACTGTAATAACAAGAATTAAAATTTCATTCGCAAGCTTTAATAAAGATAATCCTCTTACTACCTATAGCTTCTCTACCAATTCATCAACACGGACACAAGTGAATCCTTTTGTTTGCACTGTTTTTAATACATCTCTTAACGCATTAATTGTGTTTCTTGGAGCTTCAGATTCCGCCCCGAGCGTATCTCCGCAGTCGTGCAGCAAAATGACGTCCCCGCCTTTTATGTTGGCTAGGCGTTGTTTAATCTTTTCGCTTCCGCCAGAGGTTCGCCAATCTTCCGCCATGATTGACCATAGAATAATCTTATATTTACCTCTTCTAATAAAATCGAAAAGGTTGAGCATTCCCCAAGGCGGTCGATAATAAATAGGTGTGACTCCAGTGATAGATTTAATCACCTTGGCTGTATTCTTAAGTCCATTTCTAACTTTCCAAGGCGACATAAACCAGTTGGAGTGATGCACGTAGTTATGAATTCCGATTAAGTGGCCTTCATTATGCATACGCTGAATGAGTTCAGGGTACTTTTCTGCTTTAGTACCGACCACAAAAAAGGTTGCCTTCACCTCATTTTTCTTCAGTAAATCAAGAAGTATCGGCGTATAAATAGGATTCGGACCATCATCAAAGGTAAAAGCAATTTTAGATAAATCCCTTCCTCTTTTAACTACGTTCACTCCTAGACTACGTGATAGGAAATACGGAATAACGGTGTATAATAAAATTAAAAAAATAATAGCAGAAATCATGAACTCCATATTATATACTCACCTCTATCTCCTTTTGCTTTTGTATCGTTCTACTATCTGTTACGTTACGTAATGGAACGCACCTTGCTGCTTCGACAATGACATGGAGAGCTTCCATGGATGATGTTTTGGTTTGATATTTTTTCATCCTTTGTTTCATCCATCTTAAAGGTGCTGAATCGCGGACAAGATTTTCAATTTGCGCAATTAGCTCTTTTTCTGACTGTGCAAACAGTGCGAATCCCGAACGACATAAATACTCTGCATTGTCTTCTTCTTGTCCTGGTAACGAATGATAAAGCAGTATTGGCAAACCTATCGCCATTGCCTCAGAGGTTGTTACTCCTCCCGGCTTGCTGATCATTAAATCTGAAATGGCCATTAACTCTTCAACCTTTTCACAGTATCCAAAAATTCTCACGTCATGCTTCGAATCTTTTAATTCCCACTCTAATTGTGTTTTTAATTTCTTATTTTTACCACATACTATAAAAAGTTGAATCGGTGTGGAAATGGATTCTAATGCCTTAAAGGTTGAAAGTCCTTTTCCAAAAAATCCGTCGCCCCCTCCCATGATGAGTAGGGTGAACATATTTGGATTGATCATATATTTATCTAAGAGAAGGTCTGTTGGAAGAACATCCATAAATCTTTTCCGTACAGGTATTCCAGTGTTTTTAATTTTGTCTGCCTCTATCCCTAACGCAATTAATTGATCACGCAATCGAGCAGACCCTACCACATATTGATCTGTAGAGGGATGAATCCAATAAGAATGATCCGTATAATCTGTGATGATGGTTACCGCTGGAATATCAATTAACCCTTGCTCTTTTAATCTCGATATAATCCCGGCGGCAAATGGATAGGTACTAACCACTACTTTCGGTTTTATTTCCTGTATGATTTTAAGCACAGTTTGCATACCCGATAAAAAGATCGAATTTAGCTTAACGGAAAACGAATTTTTCACACGAGTTTTTTTATACAAAAAGCTATACACTTGAGGAAACTTCTTAATGCTTTTTTTATAAATATAGTGGCTGATTGGATAGAGGTTGGGATGAATCCACTCCATGATATCCATGGTAATAGGCTCAGCATCAGCAACCATCTCATTTACTGCCTCGCTTATCGCATTTGCCACTTGTTTATGCCCCTCTCCAAATGTAGCGGAAAGAATGAGGTATTTATCTTTTTCAGGATTGTTCATGACTTTTCCCTCCTTATAGTTTTTATTCTTTTGTCATATGATGAAATTTGAACTATTCACCACGTCTTTTTGTTCTTTTGTTTATGCGTGTAAAGAATTACTCTACTGATAAAAGAGTAAACATAATAAAAAATTAATACCGGGTATTTAGCCTTTTTAATCAATTTGTGTGGTGTATCTTTTCTTCTTTTTCGTTACATAGATTGTTTAGGAATTTCTTACACTATTTATTAGAAATAATATACAGTCTTAAGTTGCGCTTTCAAATAGCACATTTTCAGTCTACGTTTTGTAATTAAAAATAGGCTAAAAATAACATTAAAAATCAATGAAAAAGCCAGTTTTTTTTATAAATAGTGCTACATTTAAAAAAAGCAAAGGTGAAATTAACCTTTTCACTTCTCCTATTTTCAATAAAATTTAAGTTACTAACTGTGCTTTAGGTAAATACATACTATGAAAGAAGGACAAACCATGGATTTTATCACATCTTATATAAATCAATACGGATATATCGTGCTGTTTCTAGCATTGATGCTGGAACTTCTTGCACTTCCTCTTCCAGGGGAGCTTCTCATGGGCTACGCTGGGGTTCTTGCTTTTCAAGGACATTTAAGTTGGGTCGGAAGTATCCTGGTGGCTGGTATGGGGAGTATGGTTGGAATGACCATAGCTTACGGGGTAGGCTATAAGTTAGGGACTCCCTTTTTTGATAAATATGGCAAAACCCTTCATATGGGACCAGAGCGAATTGAAAGAATGTCAAAATGGTTTGGTGTACATGGAAACAAGCTGTTGATTATTGCTTATTTCCTCCCAGTTATTAGACATATTACAGGATATTTTTCAGGAATTACTCGGCTTCCCTTTCGTACGTATGCACTGTACGCCTATAGCGGATCATTTCTTTGGGTCACCACATTTATTACTCTAGGAAAGTTATTAGGACCTCAGTGGGAACAGTTTCATCATTCTATTAAGAAGTATTTTGTCATTGGGATGATTGCAGCTGTAAGTTTGTTCGTTGCTATTTACATTTATAAAAAGTTCAAAGTAACGATTAAAAAGATAGCAATTAATTTCCTCAAGTGGATAGTAAATGTGTTTCATACGCGGAAACGGGCAGGTCTTGTTTTTATATTTACAGCATTAGTTACATTAGGGTTTATTCTGCTTATGATTGGAATGACGCAAGACTTTATCGCAAACGAGTTTGGAGATTTTAACAAAATAACGAGTCTATTAATAACAGCCCTTTTTAATAAAGATTGGAATGTACCAATGCGGATACTTTTCATGCTGGGATCCAGGCAAGTGCTGGTGGTATTAATTTTCTTTACACTTTTATGGATTTTATGGAAAGGCAGGGATAAAAAAATTGAATTACTATCTCTGGTAGTTGTTACAGGCGGCGGAGAGCTGTACGAAGAAAGCCTGAGACGAATTTTTCATCATTTCTCCCCTATTAGAAAGTCGTTGATAGAACACCTTTCATACACCTTTCCAAGCGAGCAGTCTTTAATGGCTTTTGTTATTTATGGGTTTGCTGTGTTTATGATGGTTCGACACTCTAAAAGATTATGGGTTCCTACATTAGCACCAATAGCAGCCATTCTTATTTTATTGCTTATTGCGATTAGTCGTTTGTACTTGAGCATACAATATCCCAGTGACATTGCAGCAGGATATGTATTTGGAGGAGTATGGCTAGGGTTAAACGTTTTGCTTCTTGAAACCTTCCGTCTTATGAAAGGTATTAATCTATAGTGGTTCACTAAAAAGAAAGGTCTAACTAAACAGGAACTTATCTTGTCCAAATGGAGTTTATTACATTTTGAACGGTGCGAAAGGAGAACCTGCATGCAAAACCGTATTTTAATCGTTGAAGATGAAGAAATGATTGCACGAGCTCTTCAAATTGAGCTTGAGCATGAAGGATACCAAGTACTCGTAGAGCATGAAGGAAAAAGCGGCCTTGAAGCTGCTTTACATAACAGCATTGATCTAGTTTTATTAGACGTTATGCTTCCAGAACTTAGCGGTATCGAAGTCCTTCGAAGAATTAGAAAAAAGAACGCCTACCTCCCTGTTATTCTTTTGACAGCCCGTGACACTACGTTAGATAAAGTGATGGGACTAGATCATGGAGCAAATGATTACATCACCAAGCCCTTCGAAATAGAAGAAGTATTAGCTAGGGTGCGCAATAGTCTTCGTCATAGAGCTATCATTCAAGAAGTTACTGAAAAAAAAGATGTTCATTTATCAATAGAAGATTTATCTGTAAATTTAGAGACCAGAGAAGTGATAAGAAAAAACAAAACGATTATATTAACGCCGAAAGAATATGATTTGCTTGTTTATTTACTAAAAAATCAAAATATCGTACTGAGCAGAGAAAATATCGTTTTGACCGTTTGGGGCTACGATTATGAAGGAGAAACAAACGTAGTAGATGTGTATATTGGACATTTGAGAAAGAAAATAGAAGAAGAGATTAACTCTCCCTTGATTCGCACCGTCAGAGGAGTAGGATATGTGATAAGAAAGGAACCATATGAAAATTACTACCAAGGTTAACTTGTTTATTACAGTTTCTCTGTTAGTCAGCTTGCTCATTGTAAATACGATTGTATTTTTCTTATTTATGAAAACAACCGTTAATATGGAAGCGCATTTAGCCTTCAAAAATGCGAATGAAATGTTGAAAAAATACCACATTTCCAAATCCTTAACACTCGACAAAAACCTTTTAAACTCTTACATGCCTAGTCACTCTTTTATTCGAATCGTTGGGCCGAACTCTACAACTATTAATCAAGTCACTAACGACAAAGTCCTTGTTCAGAAAATCTCCCCTACTTTTTCAACAGAAAAGAACTTTGAACTTAGACCTTTTCAAGAACATCAAAATTTAGTAGTTCACGTACCGATTCATCAGAATCACAAAGTAATAGGCACGTTAGAAATAAGTGAGCGGTTATCAGGACTAGAAAGCCGCAAAGATATTATTTTGTCCATAATGGGGACTGTTACCATTGTTTCTGTTCTTCTCTCTTTTCTAGCTGGCAGATGGTTATCGGCTATCATTATGCAGCCTATTGTATCAATGATCTCTACAATGGAAGATATTGAACAAAGTGGAACGCTGAAAAAGATTGGTATACAAACTGAAACAAAAGATGAAGTGTACAAAATGGCAGCTACATTTAACCGTATGATTAGTAAACTGAAGGAAAACTCAGATAAACAAAGGCAGTTTATTTCCGATGCCTCTCATGAGTTAAAAACACCTGTGACTGTTATTAGCAGTTTTATTACGATTCTTAGAAGGCATGGAACACAAGATGAAACAATAGCAAAAGAAGCAATTGAGGCTATTTATTTAGAAACAAATAGAATGAAAAATTTGACTAAAACACTATTAAGTTTAGCTGAACTAGAGGACTCGGAACCTGTTGACATAAAATCAGTTGACCTTGTTTCTCTCAGTACAGCCCTTGTAACTCAGTTCATGCAAGTTTATGACCGACCTATTATCCTGCATAAAAATTCCCACTCCATTTTCATCAAAGGAGATGAATTGAAGCTCAAACAAGTGATCATTATCTTTTTAGATAATGCCATAAAGTATAGTACCGATGTAATTGAGGTCTTTTTGGAAAGTGATCAACATAAAGGGATTCTCCGAATAAAAGATTATGGCATTGGCATACCAGAAGAAGAACAATCTCACGTTTTTGAAAGGTTTTATCGAGTAGACAAAGCCCGCAAACGGGATTCGGGAGGAAGTGGACTCGGATTAGCTATTGCTAAAAATATTGTGAACCTCCATAAAGGAAAAATTGATATACAAAGCAAAGAACATGCTGGAACAGAGATTAAAGTTACTTTTCCCCTTACAAATTGAGTAAGTCGCTTTTATATAAATTAGCTCATGTACCCCTAGTGAGGCAGCAACTATCAATATTTAATTTCTAAAAATGCTACCTACTGGATACATTCAAAACGAAATCACCAGTTTTTCATGAGAAAAAACACCTCCAAGTGATTGCTCGGTACCCCATACCCGGTTTTCAGCTTGAAGGTGTTCTTTTATTTATATAAAATCAGAGCCTGTCCAAAAGGTTAGCAACTACGTTTTCTTAATCTGCGAACGCTGATACTTTCTAAACTAGTCGTATTTCTATTACCTGAATTATCTTCCCATACTAAAAATCCGCCTTCTGCTCGAATAAACGTGCCATTTCCATCAAGCTGTCTTCCAGCAGAAAAAACTTGAATTTTATCTCCTCTTCGAAAATTATCTACTATAGAACGAGATTGAGATGTACGACGATCTCCACTACGACGTCCTGGCATAACTTCACCTCCCTGTACACTTATAGTACATACTGTGAAGAAAGCAAAAATTGGTATAAGCAAAACGCGTAAAAACACAAAAAATATTTTACAAATTAAAATTTGGACATATCCGTCCTTAGTATTTCTGCAATACTTCTTACATTCGCTCCTAGTCAATATGATGCTCTTTCAAGGGCACATGTTCAAATCTGGCCTTTAATATCATAAAAAAAGAGCTGCCGTAGCAACCCTGTGCATTAAAGAAGACCCGCTTCTATTCTTTATTATTTACAGAATAAACTTCAATAGGTTTATCCCACTTAAAAATCTCTTTCTCAAAATGTAGCCCAACCCTCGTGGCGACTCTTTTTGATGCTTCATTATTTTTGTCTATTGTAGAAATTAATCGATTATAACCTAGTTGATTAAACCCATACTCTTTACAGGCAGCTGCTGCCTCTGTCGCTAAACCTTTTCCCCAGTGTTTACGTACAAATAGATATCCAATCTCCACTTCTAATTCGCCTTCAATCTCTTGGGGAATCAATCCACATTGACCTACGAACTCGTTAGTTTCTCTTAACTCTGCAATCCATAGACCAATACCATGCTCTCTGTAATTTTTGCTTGTCCATCTAATCCAACTACGTGTTTCTTCTAGATCCTTAGTGGAAGGATAATATCGCATAGCTTCTGAATCAGAGAAAATTTGTAATAGATTATCTGAGTCCTCTTCTGTCATCAACCTTAAAAGCATTCTTTCTGTTTCAAGTACTTTCATTTTTTCATCTCTTTCCTTTTATCTGTCTTTATATTTTTAACTTTTCTATATCGTTTGCAAAAGCTCCTTTGAAACACAGGAGCCTCCTCTAACAGCGATCGTTTTGGTTACTGTAATTTAAAAACAGAACGAATCCCTTTTATCTTGTAACGTGACCTAGATTCAGTGAGTATAAAATACATATATATATGATTAAAGTGTTTGATAGATATAATTTGAAAAGTTATATCTTTTAGACACAAAAAAAGAACCCTCCATAAAAAGAGGATTCAAACAGGGTAAGTAAGAAAAAGAAATATACATGCATGTTCCTGGGGGGCACTACGCTTGTATAATCAACTTATACCCGCTATCCACTGATTCAAACAGTTAAAAACATTTTAAATAAAAATTAATCGTTAATCTATTAAATACAATCTCTGAATATATTCAATAGCTTTATCTTTGTACTCTACCTGTTCTCTAATATTAATAATTCGCATAACAAGTGCTCCTCTACAAAGAATAACAACCATCATTTACATAAAGGGTGTTATAGACATGCGTTTTAATAAAAGTGTGTTGCTTCTTCAATTAAAACGTATCCTTAAACCCATTCTTTCCTATGTTCACGAATAAATTTAATGTCATTTTGATAATGTTCAAGATGCCCTTCGTCTATCATTTTTTGGAACGCACTGTCGCCTTCACTGGCTTTTCTTGTAATTGTTTCACATAACCCCTCTAATCGCAGCAATACCACTTCCAAATAACCTTCTTGTAATTCTTCGCCGTATGATTCAAAAAATAATTTCACTCTTTGGTTTATATGTTGAGCATGCTGCAGTGAATTATAATAAATCTTCTCACCTGTTTCAGAAAGATAAAATCTACTTAAGGGGACGCACGTATAAAGAGTATAAGCAATGTCCCAAATTCTTGGACCGGGCCCAGCAACATCAAAATCAATGATGCCTACTGGTCTTTCGTGTTTGAAAATGATGTTGTATATGACAAAATCATTATGACATAGTATCTCAAATGGTTTAGGAGTGTTATCTATTGATTTCCAGCTGTCATCAAATGAAAAATCACTCACTGAATCATGATAAAGACGGAGCATTTTCCCTATTTCTATTAAAACATCATCAGACCACATATATTTCTTCAAGGGATAATTACCAGCTTCACCTTCAATAAATGATAAGACCTCTCTTCCTTTTTCATCAATGCCTAAAAATTTTGGCGCATAACTAAAACCTTTGTTCTCTAAATGCTTTAATAGCTTATGAAATTTATGACTATCTGATTTTAATTCTCGTCGTACAGTATCTCCCGAGCGATAAACGTTAGAGACATTCCCTCCTGTTAGCACTTCTTCGTCCTCAAAGCTTGACATATAAACATCTCCCCTGAATATATCCTATTTGTCGGCAATAAATAAAAATGTTAAAGTATTCGTCATAAATGAAATATCTCATTTTACTACTGATTTAGAAAAGCCCGTACTTTTTCTTTTGTAGCCTCTTTGGAACTGACTGATAAAGTGTAGAAACTCGGTTATCGTCATGTCACGTTACATTATAAAAAAAGAATCTTCATTCGAAGATCCTTTTAACTGCTTGTTTCATACAAAAATCCGCTAAAAAGTGGAAGACCGCTACTATGTTAAATCAACCAAAGCCTCCATCTGAGTGAATAATTTGTCCGGTAATCCATTCTGATTCTTCACTTGCTAAAAAGATAACTAATTTTGCGGCATCCCGGGGCTCACCAAGTCGGCCCATTGGGAACTTTGGCAGTAGCTCTTCCTTTAACTCACTGCTCATCCAGCCAGTGTTAGTTGGTCCAGGATCTACAGCATTAACAGTAATTTTAAGAGGTGCTAATTCAATAGCAACTGATTTAGTGAACGTAGAAACAGCCCCTTTCGTTGCAACATAAGCCAAATTCCCAGGCTCAGGTGACTTATCTTGACCTGAAACCATATTAATAATTCGACCGCCATGCTTACCTTCGATTAGACGTGCAAACTCAACAGTCAAAAGACACGTCCCTCTAACATTCACGTTATAATGAGCATCAAGCATATTAGCATCTATAGAACGAAAATCTACGTCCACAGAATGTGTTGCATTATTTACAAGGATTGATGGAGAACCTAGTTTGTTTTGAACTTCATCAAGCAGCTTTCTTGGTGCATCGGGTTGCGATAAATCCAATTCCATTGATTCACACCGCACTCCCAGACTGCGAATCTCTTCCATAAGATATTTCGACCAATTAGAATCATCTTCATTAAAATAAGTCATCGAACGATCATACTTTGACCAGTGAGTGAAAAAGATATCTGCCCCTTCTCTAGCTAGCTCCCGACATATTTCAGTACCGATACCCTGCACTCGGCTAGCACCAGTAACAATGGCAATCTTATTCATTAATCGTTTCATAAAGCATCTCCTCATGGAAATGCTGAACAAAGTACTATTAGAGATGTATACTTACTAGTAGCACATGCTTTCAGCAATCCTATCTATGTATTTTATAAAGTCGTACTGCATAAAAATCTGATTAAAGTTTAAAAGGTATTACAATGTCTATATTCGGCACTCATAGACAAAAAATGAGATGCCTTCTCCGTAGCCATCTTTTACTTCATGAACAGTGAGATTGTTAAACCCGTTAGAATTAAGGATACTTTCAAATTCTTCTGAGCCATAAAGTCGAAGAGGAAAATCCATTATCTCCACCTTTTTTGTCTTATTTCCTTGAAGTAGCTCATATCTTATCTTAGTATTCAAAGAGCTTGTTCTTTTATCGTAGCAGCTTTTTTTGTAAACGACGATGATTTCCTTATCAAAAGAAACTCTATCCGTTTCAGTCCAACCTACTAGTTCTTCAATTTCGCTTTTTTTCTTCATAATCGTTAAAAGTATTTTCCCGTCTTCTTTTAAAACTGCTCTCATATTTTGAAGACTCTTAACAGCAATATCATCAGCTAACAGTGAAAAAGAGCCAAAGGGTATCATAATAAGATCATACTTTTTACTACTTTTAAAACTTTCGACATCTTGATACCATACATTCGGTTTAAGACTTAGTGTTTCAGCTTTTTCTATACACGTTTTAAGCATTTCTTTAGAAATATCAAATCCTTCAATCTTAATTCCGTTTTGCATAAATGGAATAAGCATTCTACCGCTCCCGCACATCGGTTCTAATACTTTCATATTTTGGTCTTTTACAAAAGAAAGATAAAACTCCAGCTCTTTTCTATTTGCAAAAGATTTATCACTCTCGTACACCCTTGTGCAGAGCTGTCCATAGTAATCATTCATTCTTATTTCACCTCACATAAGTATTTTTCCATACATGCATTCAACTTTCCTGCCTTATCAACACGTTGCAGACAGCAAAAGCTGAATCCCCCTAGTCTCCAACAAGTTTAGACTTACATTTTCAAGAACGTTATATTTTACTTTTTAGTAAAAAGGTAAAGAGATAGGTAGAATAATGGATTTCCTAAATAAAATTCCAAAAGGAAATATCCCTATGTTAGAGAACTGAATAAAGGACTGCTTTTCATTTCTCTAACACTTAAAAGGAGGTACACGAATGAATGAAGAGATAATAAAAATTGATAACGTTGAGATTTGTACGGAAAGTTTTGGAACCCCCAAGAATTCTGCTGTACTTTTAATAATGGGAGCAATGTCTTCGTTAGATTGGTGGGATGAAGACTTCTGTCTTCGCCTCGCTGAACATGAGAGATTTGTTATTCGTTACGACCATCGTGATTTAGGGCGATCTACCACTTATCCACCCGGTACGTCTAACTATACAATAACGGATATGGCTGACGATGCAATTGGTGTTTTAGATGCTTACTCTATAGACAAAGCTCATATTGTTGGAATGTCTTTGGGCGGGATGATAGGACAAATCCTTGCTCTTAGATATCCGGATCGCTTAGACTCCCTTACTTTAATTGCATCAAGCGTATTTGGAAAGGAGGCGGAAAAATTGCCACCAATGGATCAGCGGATACTTGATTACCACACGAAGAGCGCTTCCATAGACTGGTCAAATCAAGAGGAGACTGTTCCCTACCTTGCAGGTGGATGGAAAATTTTAAGTGGCACAAAACCTTATGAAGAGAAAAGAATGTATAAGCTAGCAGAAAGAGAAGCTGCCCGCGCCAAACAGCTGCCGAGTAGATTTAACCATGCTTTGCTTCAAGGAGGAGGCCAATATTATGACAGATCGAGTGAAATTACTATACCTACACTGATTATTCATGGAACAGAAGATCCGGCGCTGCCATACGAACATGGGCTTGCTCTTGCAAAAGCTATTTCTCATGCTAAATTAATAGCTCTTGATGGTACAGGACATGAAGTCCATAGGGAGGACTGGGAACAAATCATCCAATCAATTGTAGAGATTAGCTCCTAAAAGCAAAACATGAGATATGAAGACTTCAAAGCTCTTTTTTAAGAAAGCTTTGGGGTCTTTTTATGTTTCAAATGTTCTTCTACTGACAGTAGACACCCCCCTACAGCAAAGGGTATTTTGTACAAAAGTACCTACACCTTTTCAAAACATCACATTTACGATACACTGATATTCCGCATAATATCCACATAAGGGTATTTAAGTAATAAAATGGAGGTTTTTATGAAATGTTTTAAGGTGCTTTTTTGTTTAATTTTATTAATCCTTGTAGGTATAACCGGCTGTTCTTCAAAAGAAGAAGTCACGAGCATTAACACTGTTGATGTAAAAGAGCTTAAAGACCACAGTGGAACTTATGTTGGAGATAATTCTAACGTAGTAGCTATCGTAAGAGCATTGCCCGGAGGAGAAACGTTTAAAGAAATTGATTTACATAATAAAACACCAAAAATAATTTATGGTGCTAAAGAGAGCTCTTTATCGGAAGATGAAATGTTAAAATATTGGTTTGACGGTAAGAATACATTAGAGAAAAATTTTCTTTACAATGCTATTTATTTAACAATATTAGTACCTAATGCTCAAGGTTACAGCTTTAGAGTAGACAATCAAAAATTTTCAGCGTCTAGAGAAGAAATGAAACAATTCATTTCCAAAAACATTCAAACTTTACCAACTAGCAATGAGTTATTTGATAAAGAAAAAGCACAGCAATTTATAGATAATAATAAAGAGAAGATTAATAAAGCAGTTAAATCGGCAACTATTCGAGAACAATTTTTTAAGAATGTTCCTATCGTAAAAGAACAAGAACAAATAAAGAGCCTTATTGAAGGCTCTTTATTTGTTTTCTATTTGCCTTTGTGCTTGGCTTTTGCCTTTTGTTTCTTTATGGAATACTTTTGTTCCTTCAGCTCTTCACGATATCGTTTAGCTTTCTTTTTTCTACTTTTTTTCTTTTCTTCGTAAGCTTGCTTCATCGCTTTTTGAGCTTTAGTCGAAATACCAACTTTATTTCTTTCTTTTGCTACTTGGCGTTGTAAGCGTTTTGAATTTACCTTTTTATTAGATTTTATTTTTACATTAATACCTGCATGAACTGATTGATTGATCACCTCTAGCAATCTGTCATAAATAAAGTCTAATATTTCTGTGTCTTTTGGTTCTGTTCCAAATACATAACGAAATGCTTTTAACTTACCGCCTTCTACAACTTCAATAATTCCTACCCAAAACTGACCATCATGGTAAATCGTTAGTGACATAACGATTCCCTCCTCTAAACATACTATGAAATGATGGACATCCCGAGGAGGGGAAGGTTACTGACATTAATACATATTAATGCATCCGGACTACCAACCGAACTGTGTTTTTACATCTCATATACAAATTTTAACATAAACATATTTGATATAAATACCTTCTTTTATTTTTCGCCAAAATTCATTGCAAAAAATAAAAAGCCCGCCATCATAAATATCGGAATTACTACAAAAGAGATTAAACTAAAATATTTTATCAGCCCTTTTTCTTGTTTTCCAAAAGCTATTATTCCACATGAGAATCCTATCAAATAAACAGTAATACATACATACAAAATTTTCGAGCTGTGTATGGGTGTAAAATACTGTCCAACACCAACAACCATCCCAAGCAACGATAACCACAGTGAATATTGACTAAAACGTTTTTTCAATTTAGTCCTCCGCAAACTAGATATATGTTTATATGGCACCATTTAACTAGCAGCTACCATAATGTACTTAATCACCAGTAGAAAAAAGCTTGGGTGAATCACTCCAAACTCTTTTTTCTATAAAGAAAGAAACCTATTACCGCTCCCAGTACAGCTATAACTACACTAAAACGAATTAGATGAATAATAAAATCAATAAGTTTTAAATAGGTTGTTTCTGTTACAGCATCACCGACTGATTGGACTTCTTTATATGGAATCACAAAGAAACCTAATGTTCCTCCTAAGATAAGCCCATAGAGAAAACCTTTTTCTATAAATCTCAACAAGAAACTCTCCTCCTTTCACAAATGCTCATTTAACAAGTTATAGCATTCCCTGCTACTATTAAAAGGCATTTATTTATCTTTCATAAATAATATTTTATTATGAATTTTATTACATATAATCTATATATTAACATATTCACAGATTAAAAAGGAGACTAACGTATAGTCTCCCTTTCTATAAAAGTTTAATAACTGTTACCATGTTATTTACTTAACCAATCTTTCAAATTGAATAAAAGCCCCACAAAGTCACGAATCAAGGAAGCTTTTCACAGCATTTAAAAAAGCGGATAAGTTTCCTGCATGCACCTCATGTCCAGCCCCATCTATCGTTACGAATTTACAATTTGGAATGCGCTTAGAAACTTCCTGCAATTTATCTTGAGGAATATGGCTGGATCCTCCTCCGATGATGAGAGTAGGTGCAATTATCTCTGTAAGACTTCCCCACCATTTAGGGTTGGGGTTATTTAACTGTTGAAGAATTGAAGGTACAACCTCCCAGTCAAACGGTAAAGAACCAGGCGGTTTAGCAGGAGTTTCAAACTTTTCTCCTGTAAAAGGTGGAGGAGTGTCTTCAACAATCAATTGATCTACCCTTTCTGGAAATGTTTCAGAAAAAAGATAGGACACCGTACCACCCATAGAATGCCCAATCAACGTAAAGCTCTCCAAATTCATCGCATTTACAAACTGAAGTAAGTCATCGCACATAAGTTCAAACGTATAGGTGCCGGTTCTCTCACTTCCACCGTGTCCTCGCTGGTCTAAAGCTAGAAACCGATATTCCTTCCCTAATACAGCCGCTACTTCGTCCCACGATTCCGCACTCATTCCTAAAGCGTGAAGTGCAACAATAGCAGGTGCTGAGCTTTCTCCAGCCTCTCGATATTGAAAACTCAAACCGTTTAGCTCAATTCGATTCACTTGTACTTTCAAATCAGATCAACTCCTAATTTAGATTTCACCAATTAAAATCTAGTTTATTAAGGTTCCTCTATATATTAGTGAAATAATGAAGATTTCCTTCATCTCTTATCTTATTGGGAAATATATCAGATTATTTTATGTATCCTGTGGAATTCTTTAGTCAGCATAATGTACCTAAAGTTTTTCACTTTCTATACCTATATAATTTAAACCAAAAGTACTGCAAGCCAATTGAATAAAAGATTGTAAAGGAAGGGACATAAATTTATCTTTATGCCAAAACATTTGTGTATAAAGGGTCGTATCAACTTTAGTACAAGCCAATTCTTTTAATATGCCTTTCTCAAGCTCTCCTTTTACTACTACTTCGGGCAATATGGCAATACCTAAATCCAACATCACACATTGCTTAATAGCTTCCACGCTTGCGAATTCAAATTTAGTGGATGTACAAATACCCGCTTCGCGAAACAAGTTTTCCAATACTACCCGATATGAACACCCCGACTCAGTATACAAAAGAGTCTCATTTTCAAGCTCTTCTAAGTAGATATCCGTTTTATCAGCTAAAGGATGCTGAGGAGCAGCAATAATTTTCAAGTCTTCTGCAACAAGACATTGTGTATGTAGATTTGCATCATGATGCTGGATAGGCTCCATTGTAAAGGCGATATCAAGAGTGCCGTCTAGTAGCTGCGCTCTTGTTTGTGCTTGAGAGTAAGTGGGCTTAAAAATCATTTTCACCTTTGGGAATTGATCCTTAAACTCTTTTAATATTGGAGGTAACCTATACGTACACTGGCTTTCAGAAGATCCAATAATAAGTGTACCCGCAGGCTCTTCCACTCCACTTACAGCGTTTTTTGCTTCCTTAGTCAATTGAATCATTTTATCGGCGTACCTTTTAAATTCTCGACCTGCCTCTGTTAAAACCAAACGCTTTCCGAGACGTTCAAATAAAGGAGTTTCAAGTTCATTCTCAAGAGCTTTTATTTGAGCGGTAACGCTTGATTGAGCAAAGTTCAAAATTTTAGCTGTATATGTAAAATTTAAATTTTCTGCAGCTGTTTTAAATGTAATCAGTTGTTTTATTTCGATTTTCCTCACCTCTGTATAATCGGATATTTCGATTGATTCAATCGTAATGTTCATCTGTAATGATTGCTAATTTCATTATAAAATATGGTAAATCAAACCACAACATACTAAATATAAAGAGATAAGGGGAAATCATAATGTCTATAAAAAAAGAGGATACAGAGGAACCAACCGTTCTAATGCAAAAAAATACAAGTGACAAAAACTTCAAATACTATTGGAATGAAATTATTCGAGCGCTTATCGTAACCAAATAAGTAAGGCTAATCAATTTTATTTTCTGGAAAAGTAAATCCACATACAAGCGTATAAATATAAAAACAATAGCTCGCTAACGCTGACGATATACAGAGTTAGCGAGCTATTAACCTATTTAAACTTATAATTATGTTTATTGCCTTGAATCTAACCTAAACTTTGCAATATCCTTTTCATCTTGGGAGATAATGAGTGTACCCTTTAACGCATTAGCTTGTAGCTTTTTTAGTTTTTCTTCAGTTGGTAAAAGAGGTAATTCATTATTTTTTTCCTTTGCTCCTAAGGTATAACTAAGAGTAAATTTACTTGTTCCTTTAAATGGAATTTCTCCTATACTCATACCAATACCTAACTTATTGTTATCCATATTATAAATATTTGAACCAATTGCTTCTTTTACAGCTGATACTAACTCCTTATCTGGTTCTATGCGAATGTTTGTTTTAGAAAAATCAGAGAGAGCCATAATATTATTAGACTTATTTTCCATCGTGAATGTATAGTGTAACTCCGTTGGAACGATACTTTTACTTTTATTCTTTTTATCAGGTACTATCATTTCTCCAACGATTTTTTTATCATCTGTTAACGTTACCTCTGCTTTTTGTAATTTTAAGTACTCAACATTGTTTACATATTCCGTTTTTGAACAAGCAGAAATGATAAACACCGAACAAATAACAAACAAACCAAGATAGAACTTTTTCATATTTCTCCTCCAAACATTTTTTATCCCACAACAATAAACATATGTTAACTAATTTTTTATATTTTGTATTTATAAACTTTTATTTAGGGTACAAATAAAAACACCAAGATGTTTTACGCTCGCTTGGTGTTTTTATGTTCATAACTATGCCTTAGCTCAAACAATATCCCCATACCTATTCCCACGTCATGTTTGTTATTAGTATCCCATGACTGTGCTAATTCCTTCTATCTATCACTTCATGGTGTGATTGAGCTTCAATATAGTATTTAGAATACCTAATTCTTAACGTTCTTGAGACAAAGAAGATTTAGAATAAATAAAAGTACTTGTACTGATTTATTGTCCATAAATAAACTGTTCCTTCCCATTATTTTTTTAGTTTGAACACGTTTTTTGTACATATGATAATGCATCAAAAACTAATAGACATATTGAAAACAAAAAAAACTACTAGTATGTGGGACAGTCTCGTCCCACATACTAGTAGTTTTTTAATTAAAAATCGCTATATTCCTCTAAATCATCATCATCTAGTGACCCAGATAATTGCTCTAGATCTGCAATCTTACCTTCTTTGAAGGTTTGGTGGCTTTCTGAAGGCTTCTCTTCTATCTCCTCTTGTTTACTCACAAAACCGTTGGACTGAGCTAACTTCTTTAATTCCCGTAGTTCGGAATTGATATGTTCAAGAAGTTCTTCTGTTCTGTGTCCTAGTTCTACTTGATTGGAAGATGAACTATGAAGGTCACGAACAATTAAAGATGAAATATAGTCCCCTAATTTTCGAGACTTTGCATATTTTGCAAGTATATCATAGACTTCATCACTCAACTGATTAGTTTTAATAGTAAAGGCGTTTTGACGCTCTGACATGGTTATCACCTACGCTGTTAGGATTTAACGGCTTTCTTCTCGGCTTGTTTCTTTTGAAGGTACCCCATGCTTCGGATTTCTAAGCCGAATAAATTCAAGTGACGGCTATCCTCAGGCACTTTATGATATTTCTCTGTGCGTTCTTCGCCAATTTTTTCACGCATGCTATTCATAATAGCTACTTCTAGTGTAGGAGCGACACCGCCACTATATACATATTTTCGGATTTTATTTGCTGGCGGTGGGGCGACATCATTTAACTTAGCTAGTAAGATCTCTACATAATCTCTTAGAGAAGATTTGATTTGAGCTGTTAAATCAATGGATTCGCCTGTGTTTTCATTTTTCAGTTCAAACTTTTGTTTACTGTAGTTATCTAAAATAAATTGATCAAAAGCGCGTAAATCGGTAAACAACTCTGGGAATTTCTCTTTTCGTAACTTATCGATATGTGCTAAATAGGGAATACCCTCGATACTTTGGAACGATTCACGACTGTTCGCAGCCTTCAACCCTTCAGGTAAGATTACAACATCAATGGATCCTCCACCGATATCGATCATTACGGTTTCACATTCCACATATTCATTAGCATCTTCACGGTTTTGAAGGGTTAGGTCTTTCTTTAACGCAAAACGTGCGATTTCACCTTCTTTTAAACAAACACTTTCTTTCACAGATACTTTTAATTCTTTTTCAAATCCTGGGGTATGGATATAAAAAGTGTGATCACCTACAAAGCGATCTGCCATAGCCTTTTGCGCTTCTCCGAAAGTACTTTCTTTTTTTAGTAACCAGATTGGTAACATTGTAGAGAAATAGTCGATCTCGATGTTGTTTTCCTTTTGATCTTTTGTATGTAACGCGTGGTAATATGCAACGGCAGCTAAAAATGTTACGTATGGAATATGACTTGTAATTTTATTATGTAAACGATTGATGTGATTGTTTGCTAATTGTTGGCTGGCGGCACTGTCACCTACTAAGAAATAACGTTCTTTTTCTTCCTCTCCAATGGTTGTAGATAGTAAGATACGCTTTTTAAATTCCTCTGGTGCTGTAACAGCATCTGTAAAGAATGAATCAGCAGCTTCTTTTTGGAGTTCTACTACGTTGGTTTGGAAATCAAATAGATATCCATCTATGATATTCATATCGACTGAGTTCCCACAGTCTTTATTAAAACGTGAAATTTTCATCTCTATACACCTCTTTTTTTAGTTGAACTTCTGTTGAACTTATTATACAAAAGAAAAGGTGGATTTTCAATCCTTCAGTTCAACTGATTTATCATCAAAAATTTACACATATCAACAATTTTTTTATCTAGTTGAACTTATTTCGGGGTCAGAAAAACAGTGTCAGGAAAGTTCTTTTTCGAGAATAAGAAAGTCGGAAGTAGAGATTCTGGTGAAAAAAGAGGTTGAGACAAAAGTATTTTAGATGAAGTGAAAAACGAACTATTGATCAAGATTTTCGATTAGTAGTTTGTTTTTTTATTAAGGTAAACGCAGACTTCATTTGTTTAGGTCTTTCTAGCAGTTGATTGAAGGGTAAGACAAATACTCCTGGTGGGAAAGCGGAATGTGTCAAGATAATACTTATATTCGTCAAGAGACTTAAAATATTGTTTGGTAGTATTAGATCACACTCACCTTTTTTGGGCTACCTTTTTCATTAACTGACTTTTATGATCTTTATCTTTAACTATAATATAATCCTCTGTTCCTTTTACTGAATAGATTTCTGAACCAACTGTAAAATAGTTTGATTGATTATTACCTTCGGACATCGTAGTTGCTTTAGTTTTCTTTTCTATGGTTCCTATTTGGTCTCCTATTTCTTGTGTTTGATCTAATTTATCTTCTGTTCCGTTATATTCCTTGTTTTCAACTACAACAATGATAGCAGAAGAACTTTCTGTATTCGTTCCTGTACTTTCTTGATTACATGCAGTTAGAACGGTTAAATAAACTACTGACAGAAAACTAAGTGTTCTCTTCATAATAGCCTCCGGAAATCATTTTCCTTACCCTTTAATTAAAATTGACATTAGGCGATATACCAATTTCAGTAACGTATCATAATGTATTCGAAAATGAAAAATCCTAAAAGTTCTATTAAACAAAATTTCCAGGCTCCTCTATATAAAAATCCACATAACCGCAGCTTGAACAAACATAAGGTATTAATTCACTGTAATGGTGATTGTTATTTAATACCCTGCTCGGTGTTTTATTTACACCTACTGTACCAGGTGATGATTGAATACGGGCTTTGGCTAGAGCTGAATCACATTTAGAGCACTTTTTTCTTTGCATACATATCACCCTTTCTATTTCATAACATCCTTACTCGCTTTAAAATTAATAATTAGCCATATAACTTGAATAATCAAAGGGAAAATAAATGCGATTAGCAACACTATAAATGCGAACAATTTCAGCTCCGGTGTTTGGGTAACACCCGCTCCATCCACTTCTCTTGTCCAGACAACAGCTGTTCCTACGACGAAAAGTATGATCCAAATTATATTAGCTATCCACCAGGAAATCCATCGTCTTTTCACATCATCACTCCTTTCAATTTAAGCTGCATCTTTCTTTATTAATTCCCAGATAAGAGCAATGGTAGAAATAGCTCCACCTACCGCAAAGAGGTAAGAAGAAAACGGCATTGTTTTATATACGAATAAACCTCTTACTCCATAGAAACACAGGATAATAATGCTGATTAACCCGATCATAAGCCGGATATTTTTTTAAATCGTTTTCTCCCCCTTTAGGCTTCTCTTTGCACCTGATCCTTTATCATAAGTCCAAATATAGCGAAGAAGTTTAATACAACCAGCAATCCATAATAAAAGCCAAGCCCTTCAAAAAATAAAGAAAGAATGGGAATTATTATAGTTTCAAAGCCAAACAGCATAATAATAAGCCCAATTCCTTTAGCGAGCTGCTTTTCATCCTTAGGTGTAAATATCTTTCCATATCCAGCAATAAAATTAGTACTACCTTTTTTCCATACACGTTTCCCAATATAAATGATTAAACAGCTTACTAGACTTATAAATAATAATTTCAACACCAGACATTACACCTTCTTTACATACTTTAATTTAACATATGTAGTACATTTTACCATAATCAACAAACAAATATTATGTATTAAAGGTGGACTCACAAAATACAACACTGTAAAATATATACATACTAATTTTGGAGGTTTTTGTTTGTTAAACTTATGCTTAGAGCTGGGTGAGTAAGCTTCCTTAATGAATGTGTGCATAAAGGAAGCCCCATTTATGGAGTATAAAAAGCGGTAATTTAGCAAGTTGATAGGAGACTCTAAATGGATATCTTAATTAAACAAGAACTCACTGAAGAATATAATAAAACTGAAAAAGTTGTGAAAAGCGCCTTTTTAAATGAAGAATACAGCGATAAGAAAGAACATTTACTTGTGAAACGAATTAGGAAGTCAGATGAATTTATTCCTGAACTTTCACTAGTCGCATTAAATCAGAATGCAGCAGATATTATAGGCCATATTCTTCTATCTAAAATAACAATTATAAATGGTGATAACGCTACCGTTTCTTTAGCACTTGCTCCAGTTTCAGTTGCGCCTCAGTATCAAAAACAAGGAGCTGGTAGCCAACTAATACACGCTGCGTTAAGACGCGCAAAAGAGCTTGGTTATCATTCAGTAATTGTTTTAGGGCACAAAGATTACTATCCTAAGTTTGGATTTAAACCAGCTAGCTCATGGAAGATATGTGCTCCATTTGACGTGCCTGAAGAATTTTTTATGGCCATAGAGTTAACAGAAGGATCTCTAAACAATGTGCAAGGTGTTGTACATTACTCAAAAGCTTTTTCAGAGTAAGCACTAACTGATTAATTAGATTTTACGTAAAGGCTGCCTGGAAAATAATTTTATAGTATTTTCTATAGGCAGCCTCTTTTTTTATTTACCTGATATTATTAAAGCGGTGGGTTTTCCACACCTAAATGAACCCAATCTTCTTTTGGAGGTCCATAAACTCCAGGGGGTTTTAGGCCTGCTTGACGCATAAGGACTGTGATTTGACCTCGGTGATGAACAATATGCTTGATTAGTCCCATTAAGATTGTGGCATTTGATTGGGTTCTTCCGAATGCTTCTTGCGTATGTTCTAAAGATTCATCTGTCCATTGCTGTTCAATGATTTTAGCAGCGTGAGAACTTACATTTTTAAAGGTTATAGCGATTTCCTGTGCTGAAGATGGAACGCTTGCTGTACTTTCAATTCTCTCCATGTTTAACCCAAACTCAGTTAGATAATCTGGAATATTTGTTGTAAAATGCCAAGCAATTCTTCCTAACGTACGTCCTTCAGGGTAAACTTGTTGTTTCAACGAATCATCTGTTAAGCTATCCAAAACTTTTTGAGTTAGCATGGCTTCGTTGTTCCATTCTTTGATAAAATCTGAAATGGTATTATACATGTAAAAGACCTCCTAATATAAATCTAATCTAAATTAACACTTAAATAATATCATAGAAAAAACCAGTTGGCTTATTTACTAAAGAAAGGAGATTCTATGTTATTTAAAGCTACCGCTCAAAAAACTATTATTTTTACTCTATTACCTTTAAATGCTTTATTATGCATTCAAGCAGTTCAATATAAAGCACTTGCCTTTTTACTTCTTTTGGCTATCCTTTGTTCGTTTCTTTCCCTGTTCCTCAGATATGAATTTCAAATAGACAAAGATACTTTAACCTATAGAACATATATATTATGGTTTAAAGTATATGCAAAAACAGTTAAACCAATGGACATTAAAAGAATTGTATTTAAACGGTTAAATTGGAAAACAAAATTGGCAGTAGTAAAAGTAGAAAACGGGTGGAATATGCGAATAGCATTATTTAATCCACCAAATGTTTTTAAGGAATTAGAAAGATTTGCACATGAATATGATGTAGATATTCAAAAAAAGGCAGATTATTAAATCCTAGAGAAAACATCTTGAATGTCACCGCGTTTTGGATACATTAAACTCCACGCAAGTTAGGCCGTATAATCAGCCGTTATTTATTTCTAATTGAGTTGCTTTTGGACCTCTCTACTGCTACAAAGCATTAATAAAGAGGTCCTTTCTTAAACACCTCCAAGTTAAACACTTTGTCCTCCTTCCTCACATCAACCTCAAGCCCTACATAAAAATAAGCTTCAAGACCATTTCATTTAACATTATTTGGATATATAATTCGTATATAACACTTTTTAAGAGGTGATGATTCTGTATATATCAAAAAAGGTTGGCATTTTAAGCTGGTTTGCTACTTGCTTGTATTTTTTAGTTGAACCTTTCTTTATTTTGACTTCAACTGCTCCCTACAGTTTTTTAAATCACGCAATGAGTGATCTTGGCGTAACTTCTTGTGGAACCTACACCTATTCAATTGCACCTCATGAAATTTGCTCTCCTCACCATTTCTGGATGAACGTATTGTTTATTATAAACGGATTAACACTTTCGATTGGTGTTCTGTACATTTCACAAAAACTAAAGAAAACAAAAATAATCCAGCTGGCAACAGCTTTTATTCTTATATTAGCTTTAGGTAACATTGTTTCAGGCTTTATACCGGCTGATATAAATTTATTTTGGCATTCAATATTCGCTCAACTTGGCATGATCACTGTTTTAGCTGGTCTTTGGATATATGCATCCTCCTTAACCAGCGCCAAGTGTTGGACTTATGGCTGTTTAGTCTCCTTACTAGTCATCCTCATACTCATTATGCTTGTATTTTTTGTTCCTATGCCTACCGGTCTGCTGCAAAGATTATTCTATTTAGTCATCTTTATATGGGGCACGGTGCTTTCCTTTATGTTAAACAAGTAATCCATTATCATTCCGTTTCATATGAGCTTACAAGATTACATTCAACTACTCGTAATTTTAAATAGCAAAAAGTCCATAGAGGCATCCCCTATGGACTTTTTATACGATTTTGTTAGATGAATTCTCTTAATAATTCTTTAGATTTCTTTCCGCTAAAACCAAAATAATTGCCAATAAGCTTGACGTATTCTGTGTAGGTAACTTTTCTATTTAAAGCAGTTTTCCACCATCTCTGTGGATTATAATAGCGACTTCCACTAGAACAATAGGTTAATTGTATTTGGGTATCCTTAAATTCTTTATTAAAATTCTTTTCTACCCTTTTCATATGATAGTTGGAAGAAACAACGATAGCGGATTGAAAATGATAGTTCATCATTAGCCTTTTTGTGAATTTAGCGTTTTCCGTAGTACTTGTAGCGTGATTTTCTAATATAATTGAATCCTCAGGTATCCCCGATTCCTTGGCTTGATGATAAAAATTATTCTCTTGACCATTCGAAAGGATTAAATGAGCCGCATAGCCTTTTTTATATAATTCAATTCCTTTCTCCAGTCGATCATTATCACCACTTAACACAATAATCACGTCAGATTTTACCGGCTTTTCGTTTACCACAAGCTCTTTCCCGGCAAACAGAAAAATAATAAGCCCTAATCCCAGCATAAATATACTAATTTTTATCCTTTTACCTTTAATTTTTTGCATATAGACCCTCATTTAAAAAGTTCACTTCATATCGTATCATAAAGCTCAATATTCACAAAAATAAAAAGGTAATCTTCAAAAAAATTTTGCCCGCTGCAAGTAATCACAGCTTTTATATAAAAGTTAGAAAGTAAAACTTTAACAAACATTCTTTCTAAATATTTTCATAAATCAACTTAAATTTCTATAAACTTAATATTTTTACTCATTTGTATTAATATTTATTTTTTCACTTATTTTTCATTTTTCTATGATAAAATCACGATGACACAAGAAGCAAACAAAATAATTTATTTATTAACCTAAAAAGCTGACCATTATGGTCAGCTTTTTAGGTTAAAAGAGAATTAACTGCATCATAGCTTTCTATATTGATTCAGCCAGTGCACTTTAATCTTTAGTAAGATTCTAAGTTTTTTATTAGACAAATATTTTTTCCTTAATATTAAACTGTTTCCCTAAGGAAAAATAAATTAGGATTCATCTATATAATTTGCTAGCGCATATAGGCACTTCAGTCTGTTCTAAGTCAAAATTTTATTTTTAAAGGGTTTCATATGCTCAAAAAGTTTCCTTCAGGCAAATTTATAGTATTAAATAAAAAAAATAAGCTGAAGTCAAAAAAATGTCTTGTTTACTAAATTAGGGCTAATAAACGTTTTGATTATACAGGCTATCGTATGGTAGACCTTTTATATAAAACATCACAGTTAAAACAGATTGGAGGTTTGTGATAGATTGTGAGAAGAAATCTATTTTATTGATATTTTTCTAACATGCATTAGAGAATCTTATATTCAGTGATTGGAATAGAAATTTAATAAAGAAAAGGTGTTTTAAACATGGAACGCAAGAAGTCAGAAAGCTTTAATTATGGTCTTGCTTTTACACTGCTGCTGTTTTTTATTATTAGCTGTATAGCTATTTATAGCGCGCAAAAAACAGGACAGTATTCTACAAACTTCGTAATTAAACAAGTTGAATGGTACGCAGTAGGTATTGGGATTATCTTCATCACCATGAGGCCTGATGAAGATCAGTGGGACCAATTCACATGGTTCTTTTATGGGCTAAATATTTTTATCCTTATTTTACTCATCGTTTCTCCCCAAAGTATTGCTCCTGTCAAAAATGGTGCAAAAAGCTGGTTCGTCCTTCCTGGTATTGGATCGATACAGCCGTCAGAGTTCACAAAAATCTCTTTAATCTTAGCATTTAGTAAAGTGATACGAAATCATAACGAAAAATTTCGCGTAAGAGATATAAGAAGCGACGTTTTACTCGTTGGAAAGCTAGGAGCTACGTTAGCGGTCCCTATTCTTCTTATTATGCAGCAGCCCGATTTAGGAACGGCACTTGTAATGATCTTTTTATTCTTTGTCATGATATTCGTTTCAGGAGTAAGTTTTAAGCTCATTCTTCCTACCTTTACTTCAATTATAGGAATCGCTTCAGGTATTTTATATATGGTTTTGAACCACCCAAAAATATTGGAAAAATATTTGCACGTTCAATCCTATCAGTTTGATCGTATCTATGCGTGGTTTGATCCAGAATCTTATGCAGGCAGCTTGTCTTACAACTATATGCAAGTGTTAAAAGCAATAGGTGCCGGATCCATTTCAGGAAGAGATACATCAAAATTTTCAGTATATGTTCCCGAAAAACATTCAGACTTTATTTTTAGTGCAATTGGAGAAAGTTACGGCTTCTTAGGAACTAGCCTTATTCTTTTCTTATTTATGGTGCTGATTTACCAAATTATTACCGTCGCATTTCATACGAAAGATCCATTCTCTACATACATTTGTACCGGCGTTATTTCAATTGTTTTCTTTCATGTTTTAGAAAATGTGGGCATGTGTATAGGACTTCTTCCGATAACGGGAATACCACTGCCGTTTATAAGCTACGGGGGAAGTGCGTTAATGAGTACGATGTTTTTGATGGGACTAGTATTAAATATAAGCTTTCGATCAAAGGCTTATATGTTTGATCAGGATGTGAGGTAATACAATGACTTGTAAAAAAATAGCTAAAGAGATAAATTCAGACCTAAAGATTCGTATGAAAGTATTGAAATATATGTGTATTTTTTTATTTTCTCTCTTGTATATAGCCGTTATTAGATGGTTTTTTTAGGAGGAGTTTTTATGCTCAAAAAAATTCTAAAGTGTTACGATTACAAATTTATTGGTGCGTTAGTTGTTCTAAGCCTGATCGGTTTAATTATGGTTTATAGTGCCAGCATGGTAACAGCAATTAGCCGTTATGGTGTATCTGGAGATTATTTTTATAAAAAACAAAAGCTTGCTCTTATAGCAGGCTTTATCATTTTCACATTAGCGGCTATTGTTCCTTATAAAATTTATCAGGAAAAAGCAGTATTAAAAGTTTTATTAGGTGTCGCTGTTGCACTCCTTATTTTAGTTTTAGCTTTTGGACACACAGCAGGTAATGCACAAAGTTGGTTTAAAATTGGGCCTATTGCTATCCAGCCGTTAGAAATAACAAAATTAACGCTCATTATCTATTTAGCCGCTGTTTTTGCAAACAAACAAGAGTATATCAATGATTTAAAAAGGTCGATTCTTCCACCTATGCTGGTTGTGCTTTTTATTTGTTTTTTAATTATTTTGCAGCCTGATTATGGCGGAGCCTTACTTATTTTAGGAACAGTTGCAGCTATTGTGTTATGTTCAGGCATTTCAAAAAAAGCTATTTTAAAAATTAGTGTATTAGGCGTCATTGGCACACTCATTATGTTAGCCGTGTTATTAGTAACCGGAAACATGGATCTTTTGTTTTCTCCGGGGCGTTTGGCTCGTTTTACCGGATTCTTACATCCTTTTGAAAATCAACAAGGTGATGGATATCAGCTTGTTAATTCTTATGTAGCTATAGGAAACGGAGGAATATTGGGTATGGGGCTGGGCCAAGGCATTCAAAAAACGGGCTACTTGCCTGAATCACATACGGATTTTATTATGGCCATTATTGCAGAAGAGCTGGGATTTTGGGGTGTACTTCTTGTATTAGGGCTACTGTTTTTTATTATTTTTAAAGGATTAAAAACAGCTATTAAGTGTCGTGATCCTTTTGGAGCACTGTTAGCTATCGGTATTTCCGTTATGATGGCTGTTCAAGTATTTGTAAACCTTGGAGCTGTCACGGGTCTTCTTCCTATTACCGGTGTCACTCTTCCTTTTATAAGCTTTGGAGGTTCTTCCCTTACATTGTTAATGCTTGCTGCAGGAATACTTACCAATGTTTCGATGTTTACCACATACACTCAAACCTATCAAAGCCAGTCAATGGAACAAGCTTATATAAGGAATGTTTAACGTTTGAATGGCTAACTGGTGGCTATAATAAAAAGTCCTGACTATATATCAGGACTTTTTACTTTATTTACATAAATAATAATCAAGCAGCTGCTTAGAATTGCTGTGTTCTTTACTAGTAATCTATTAGAGGATAGATTTACTTCCTAAATAACGAGGTGCCCAGTAAGAATTGCTTAACGATGCAATAGTTACACCAGTTGAACTTCCAGCATGAATAAACTGTCCGTTTCCAATATAAATTCCAGCATGTGAAGGACCTCCAGTAGTATCAAAGAACACAATATCTCCTACATTTGGAGTAGATGTACTTTTTCCTGACTGATACAAGGTAGCTACTGTTCGCGGTACCGTTACTCCACCTCCATTTTTAAATACATAATAAATGAAACCGCTGCAATCGAAACCATTTGGAGAAGTTCCGCCCCAAACATATGGCACCCCTATAAATTTTTTAGAATAAGCAACAATATCACTAGCTGTCGCTTGCGTTGAACTGTTAACAGTTGAAGAACCAGTGGTGCTAGTAGATGCGTTATTTAAGGCATTTAAAGTAGCTGGACCTACTATTCCATCCACAGCTAAGCCATGATCCCGTTGAAAATTCATAACGGCAGTTTGAGTAATTGTGCCAAAATAGCCTGTTGGTGTGGCATTAAAGTAACCTTTTTCCTTTAACAATTGCTGTACTTTTTCAACTTCATTGCTAGTCATTCCATATTTTAAAAGTGTACCGTTTGTAACCGCACTTGTTGAATTAGCTATTAACGCTTGATATGTATTAGGTCCCACCATTCCATCAGCGGTTAAACTATGAGAACGCTGAAAGCTTAGAACTGAATCTTTTGTAATTGAACCAAAATAGCCTGTCGAAGTAGCTGAAAATATGCCCTTCTGTTTTAAAACATCCTGTAATTCTTTTACGTCTGGATCTGTCATACCTTCTTTTAATAGCTTGTCCCCTAAAGCTGCATGGCTTATTGTTGGTAACACAATTAATGACGAGCATAGAGCTAATGAAGAAATTATCTTTTTCACTAAGTATATCCCCCGATGTTATATTTTTCTTGTTATTGACTATAAAATTTTAGCAGGGAGAAAGAGAAAAGAAACAACCTATTTATGAATTTTTTATGACATTTTCAAAAATTACTTGATTTATTAGGAGGTAACTATTTATTTTGTCATATAAAGTATAAATATACTTATAATGGTTAAATCTGTTGTTCTTGAACCTCATTTTTCTTTTTACTTATGTGACGCTAAATCTTGAATACAATAAAACACCTTTCTGTAATGGTCGTCACCAAAAGGAAAGATAGGATGCCAGCGCAAAGAGATAGGAGGAATAATGTGAGCAAATTAGTGTTTTTGAAGCGCCGGTTTAAATACTTACTTATTAAACTATTAAGATTAAAAGATCATTCACATAAAGTTGCGCTAGGTTTTAGTCTAGGTTCTGTTGTGAACTTTGTTCCTACCTTTGGATTGGGCCTTATAATATCCGTAGGCTTAGCTAAATTATGTAAAGGAAACAGCATAGCAGGGCTAGTTGGTGGAATGTTTTTCATGTGGGCCTTTCCGTTGATGTTTTACTTGAATACAGTAGTCGGAGGATATATATTTCCAATCGACCTTGATCAAACTTTATTTCAAAGTGCAGATAAAAATTTGGATAATCGACTAGAACTAGGAGCGAAAGTAGGAAAGAATTTTTTAACGGGAATGTTTCTTAATAGCTTTTTGTTTGGAAGTATACTCTATATTGTTAGTTACTATATTATAAATCAGTACAGAGGCTTCCTCTTACACTACATCTATAAGAAATGGACAGTAAAAAAACACACTAAAAAAACGGATTATTAGCTCAATTTCAACATTTATTTTTAATTGTAAAACGATATAGCTGAACATTTTTTGAAAAGGCATAGAGATAAATTAGCCCATAATTGATACCCATGGTTATCAATTATGGGCTAAGGTACGATCTTTGTTTCTGTTTTAAGATAAATATGGAGGAAATAAAGGAATGCTCTCATTCCTTTGTTGAAGATAATACAGTCTGTTTCACCCATTTTTTTCGATTTCTTTGATCAATTATCCATCGGTACAAACTTTGTATACCTAGTATCAGAGAGATTATGACACCGCTAGCTCCTAGGATTAATGCAAAATATTCTACAGGATTGTATGCAAGTATATTTCTCCATTTGATTCTTCCGATAAAATCATTTACTACAAGCCCCATTCCAAGCATTTGACCTACCACGGAATAAAGAGTCAAAATCAGCAATAACAGGCTGTCTTTTTTCGTATTAACGTTTTCCTGGTATCTAAATAAACTCTCTAGAGATTGTTTAGCTTCCTTATATAACAACTCAATATTGAAATTTTTCCTAAGAAGATAGAAAATATCACGGCTCCGGGACTGAGATACTATTTCAAGGGAAAAATAATTGGCGGTAAACGAATTAATGGAATAAATTAATTTTTCCATTTCTTTTACGTCTTTTTCAATATTTAGCTCTGTATAGGTATTAGCTAATTTTAATAAAACGATCTTGTGAAAAAGATTTAATACAAGCCCGTAGTAAAATTCTCCATAAAACTGATTAGCTAAATCAGGAGTTGTACGTTCATCTTGAAACGTTATACAAGTAAAAATATGTTCTTCTATCAGAAAATAAGTGCTAGGAGCCCAGCGCTGATAAGCGTGTTTTTGTAAATAATCTTGAATGTAAGGAAGGTTATTAGCATGAACATATGGCTCCCCCTCTACAGTTAAGCCGCAGAGGCTTCCCATCCGATAAACATCAACTAAATCAATTTTTTCACTTTTCTCTAGTGCCACTAAAGATTGTACATACATTCTTTCATCTTCAAAAAAAGAAAAGGTTTCAAAATAAGAATTTTCCTTTGAATCACCTTCAAAAAAGCGGGAGAGCCCCTCAAAGAGATTGTTAAATATAAATTCCCCTGCTCCCTTGTATATCTTTCCAACGCATTCAATTTTTGTACTGCTGTCTTTTCGTGTTCGTGGTTCTAATACGCGAAAGCGATCTGCGAATTCTAAAGAATGAGACAATGACATAGACGTAGAGGGTTTCAACTCAGTTCGAATAGTTAAAAATCCAAGTTCATAAGGACATGTCGTTAAATCAACAGAGTGTATTTGAAAAGGAATGCACTCTTTATCCGTAATTAACTTACCTCTTATATTTAAAGGTTTTGAATATCTATGAAGACCTTTTTCTTTTTCTGAGTGTGGAAAGAGTATCTTATTAGTGAAAGACAAATAATACGCCTCCATATCACGATGAGAGACTTTAAAATCGCCGTAATATGCACATTCGTCTTCTAGTTGATTTAACTGAAAAAGCTTAAATCCGCTCTTATTTAAAAAAAGGGAGATACTAGATTCAGTTCCTTGCTTTAAGGAAAAAGGAAAAACAAATTGAAAGAGAGCTCTGTCTATCTTTTTTTCTTGGATATCAATTTGCTGCATTTGTTCTAATGTACTCCTTTCAATTATATATATCATTTACCATTTTGTATCATAACGATCGATAGTAAACCTACTATATTTTTTCTTGATAAGAGTTTATTCAATTTAATAATTTAAAAACAGTAAAACAGCTCCACATAAAAATAAGTAGCCATACTACGATAATAATTGAACCCACAACCCAATTTTTAGGTCGTTCATTTTGAATGAGCTCTTCTGCTTTTAATGTGCAGTCCTCTATAACATTTATAGGTAGCATCTTCAAAGCAAGCATAATTCCTAAAGGAACAATGATTATATCGTCAATATAGCCTAAAACCGGTATAAAATCAGGAATTAAATCGATTGGACTGAAGGCATATGCAACAACACAAGCAGTAAATAATTTGATATACCAAGATACTCGTTCATCTTTATGAGCTAAGTATAAGATAAATAGCTGCTTTTTTAACTTTTTAGCCCACAGCTTTAATTGATTAAGCATGTTTCCTATTCTCCTTTTAGTAGGGGTTTTAGATAAGTATATCAGGAGATAGATATTTTCATTTTGCAACTTAATAAAACATTGCATTTATTTTGGTGATCATTTGACTTAGCAACACCATTTTCAACATCAATAATTTATTGAAAATGAATAAAAACGTTGCTGTACATCTAGACGGTTTGATGTAATAGAAAAATTACTTTTATTCTCTTTGATACCTACATATTCCCCTTATTAATAAATCTAGAACTATAAAAATAACTGATTAATGCAATCATCTTGATTTACAGCTAGTTTGGGAATAGCTTGAATAGGAACCCAATAGTATGAAAAGATTAATCCTGCATCTTCCCCTTTAGAATTAACCTTATATTCCCACCGTTCTGCATGTTTTTCTTTAACTTCTAAATGAAAAACATGTCGTTCATGATACTGGCTCTTACCTTCATGACGATAAACATATGTTTTTAATTTTGTTACCGATAAAAACTCCATTAATCCAGATTCTTCTTTGACCTCCCTATATAAAGCTTCTTCAATTGTTTCTCCCTCTTCTACAGTACCTGCTGGAACTTGAACTCCTGCTTCTGGATAATCTTTGTGTTTGTAAACTAGTAACTCTGTATGATGACCATTAAACCTAGTTATGTAAGCCATAACTTTTGTTATCATCGTTTTACCCTGCATATTTGCTTCCTCCTATATATAGATACTAACCGTACAGATGTCTTTATCAGCAAACAAACTTCTTTAACTCCCAATAATAAATCAGGGATATTTTATTACATCTATTTTAATTGTAAATAATCAGTCTCAGTGTTGTCATAATAAGCTGCTTTTACGGAAGGTTAACTGGTATGGGAATTGGAGTGGTTAGTTTTGCTATTCTGATAGGATCTATAATCATCATATCAGTAAGTGAAATAATAGGAAAAGGCAAGAACCAAATTGATTCTTGCCTTTTTTGTCTTTATTTTCTTTCAAGAGAAGGTTCTGATACATTTTCGTATTCTGTAATTTTACAGATGCGATTTTCATGACGGCCCCCAACAAATTGGGTTGTTAACCAAGTCTCCGCAATTTCGCGGGCTAAACCTGGTCCAATTACTCGTTCCCCCATGGCTAAAATGTTCGTATCGTTGTGTTCACGCGTCATTTTAGCTGAAAAAACATCATGAACGAGTGCGCAACGAATTCCTTTTACTTTATTAGCGGCAATACTCATGCCAATTCCCGTACCGCAGATTAAAATTCCAAAATCCGCTTCTCCATTTGCTACTCTTTGGGCAGCTGGAATCGCATAGTCTGGATAATCGACTGAGCTACTGCATTCACAGCCTAGATCTTCATATATTATGGACATTTCATCTAGTAGATTTATAATCTCTTTACGAATGTTTATCCCACCATGATCTGAAGCAATTATGACTTTCATAAGATTACTCTCCTTGTTCAGCTATAGTCTTAATTAAAATTCTAATGATTTTGGGGTCTCTTTTTACCCCTACGTTATTTCCTAGAACAATCCTCAGAACACTTCCCGTACCATGTTTTAACCCCTTCAGAGTTGTCTACATTCTCAATAACTTTCCCACATACTTGACAAACGATAGTTCCCTGTTTTACATTAACCTGCTTATTCATGTCTATTTCCTCCTTTTTATTAGAAAAATTCGTTTGTATTCAAATACATTTCTTTAGAAACAAATTCGTTTTATCTCTATTTTGATCAATCATTGTATGATAGAAAAGATATTCTTAAGCTAGAATGGTATCCAGTAAGCTGTATTTGTCATCATTACTAGATAATTTCGAATGAACTTTTTCAATATCTACATTGATTAAGTCATTTTCTTTAATTCCTACGGCCCTGCCAGAATCCCCTTTGAGTAATAATTCTACTGCTGTAATCCCCATTTTACTTGCTAATATGCGATCAAATGCGGACGGCTGTCCTCCTCTTTGAATGAAACCCAATATACTTGTCCTTACGCTAATATCTAGGCGATCCTCAACATATTTTTGCAGGTCTTGAATCTCGTACATTTTTTCAGTAATTAGAATTAGGTTATCTTTTTTGCCCCTTTTCATTTTCTCGCTCAGTTTGGAACATATCTCTTCAAAACTTAATTTCCTCTCAGGTGTGGAGATAATTTCTCCTGCGCCTGCTAAAGCAGAGTACAGGGCTAAATCGCCGCAATATCTTCCCATTACTTCCACAATTGTTGTCTTTTCATGAGATAAATCTGTATCCTTAATTTTACTGAGGCATTCTAATATCGTATTTAATGTAGTATCAAATCCAAGTGAATAATCTGTGTAAGATAAGTCATTATCTATCGTTGCGGGAATAGCAATGACATTTACACCTAACTCATGTAATTTTTGAGCGCCTTTAAAAGATCCTTCACCACCGATTACTACTAAGTGATTAATCCCATCATCCTTTAGTATCTTTAAGGCCTTCATTCTCCCTGACTCTTCCATAAATTCTGCGCATCGGGAGGTTTTTAAAAATGTTCCTCCTTTATCCGCAATGTAATCTACATCTGTAGGGGTTAATCTATGAAGTTTACCTTCTATTAAACCTTGGTAACCACCCTCGATTCCCATTACCTCTATGTTATGATAGTCAGCTGTTTTTACTACTGCTCTAATAGCAGCATTCATTCCTGGAGCGTCTCCGCCACTTGTTAAAACTCCGAGCTTCATCATTGCCATACACCCCTGTTATTCTTATGCATGTAAGAAAGTTGGCCGACAGTTTCTAGAGACTAATTGCCGGCCTCTTTCTAATAGTACAAATTTTTTTCAAACAAGAATCAACTAGTTTTTTCTAATTGATCGACTGTATTTTTTTTAATAGCTCTTCCTGATTGTTTTAATAAAAAGGCTACGATAAAGGACGCTACGAACATGCTAATACCTAAAAATGTCATACTAGCATTAAAAGATCCTGTTAGATCTTTAATGTATCCCACAATATACGGTCCGAAGAAACCACCTAGATTACCAATACTATTGATAAGAGCAATAGCACCTGCAGCAGCAGCTTCCGTTAAGAAAGACGGTGGAATTGCCCAAAACGGAGAATATGCCCCGAACGCTCCGCAAAGACTGATCGTTAAGAATACAAATGATAAAACAATGTTCATATTTGCAACGTAGCTACTGATAATTAATGCCACGCCACTTGTTACTAAACAAGCAACGACGTGAAAGCGTCTTTCATTTTTCTTGTCAGAGTGGTTACTAACCAACATCATAGTTGCCATTGCACAAACATACATTAACCCTAAAATCCACCCCATCGCATGTGTACTAAGAGAAGTCGTTTTAGATAAACCTTCTGAAATTGTCGGTAAAAACATGACGATGCCATAGTAGCCAACCATCCAGAAAAAGTATCCTAAAGATAAGGTTAATACGTCACGATCTTTTAAGGCCTGAGCAAATGTATAGTGTTTGGCTTCCTGCTTTTCTAACTTCTCTTTTGTTGTAACGTCGATTAACCATTTCTTCTCCTCGTTCGTCAACCATTTTACGTCCTCCAGCTTATCGTCAAGATAGAAGAAGCATATCACACCTAAGATCAAAGCTGGAATCGCTTCCAAAATGAAAAGCCATTGCCATCCAGCCATGTTTAACCAGTCAATACCTAATAAATAAGTAGAAAGAGGAGATCCTATTGCATTAGCACCAGGGATTGCAATCATAAATCCAGCAATTGCTTTTGCATGATGTTTTGTTTGATAAAAACCACTTAGATAAAAGACCATACAAGGATAAAAGCTAGCTTCAGCAATTCCTAAAAGAAATCTTGCGGTATAAAACTGCCATGGCGTTTGGATAAAAGCCATTAAAATAGCAATTACTGCCCATGTAATCATGATTCTACTAATCCATCTTCTAGCTCCGACTTTCGTCATCATAGCACTTCCAGGTACTTCTAAAAGGAAATAGCCAAGGAAGAAAATCCCTGCCCCTAATCCAAAAACAGCATTAGAAAAACCTAAATCTTCATTCATTTGTAATGCAGCAAACCCAATATTTACTCGATCAAGTATCGATATGGTAAAACATAAAAATAGAAATGGAATGAGCCTTAACGTTACTTTTTTAGTAGTTGAACGTTCTAAGTTAATTGGATCCAAAATAATTCCTCCCTGGGTTACCATCCTTCTATCCTTCATACTCTTCGGTCTTTGACCTGAGTGTTTGCTCTAGGCTAATTGACAGAAAGAATTAAAAGTTTACATAAAAGATGATTGATCTATTTCTAAGTCTAAGTAAATCTAGTCCCTGCTTCTGTAATCCCTTTCATATGGAAATATAAAAATGAAAAAGCGAATTATCCCCCTGTATTATTTATCATTTAAAAAAGCAAGAACTATTAGAAAATATTATATACAAGAACCTTACTAACGATATGAAAGCACTATAAATCTACTTTCTAATTTCTATCCTAATAATCCAAAACATTTGTAATGCACGATAACGATAAAAAACGCTTACATTTTTGAACCTTTCTGCTAATCTCTTCAAAAAATATCGAGCTGTAAAGAATAATGAATTTTAAGATTTACATTACCTCCGTTTTATAGATTCGCTACTTGTATACTAAGTTACCTTATATAAACAGTGTACTTACATACCTACTAATTGTCAATATAATTGTTAGATTAAATATTTTCTTAATTTTCTTAAAGAATAAAAGAAATATATAGTTTGTTTGGAAAGAAAACACTGTATCTTACTCATTTTATGCTGTCTTTTCAACAGCAAAAAGACAGCTACACTTTAGCTGTCTTTTGACTCTATACTGGGTATTGTCTTTATAAAAATTAGTTGGAATTAAGCTTTCCAATAGCGATCATACAAGTTTCGCATGTGGAAATTCATAATTCTCACAGCTTCTTCTTCGTTATGTTGTTCAATTGCATTAATAAGTAATTTATGCTCATTAAAATTAACTTCTCGGTAGTCAGGTCTCGTGACGGTTCGATCTCTTATAAACTTCCACATTTCCTGCTGTTTCATCGCATTGCTAATAGCTGCCATAATACTAATAAATAAATCATTATGAGAAGCCTTTGCTATACCATTATGTAGGGCTTCATCTGTTTCTGGTACATACACGCCTGCGTTCGTTTCTTCCTCCATCTTATCAATTGTTGCACGCAGGTCCTTAATGTCTTCTTCTGTAGCTCTCAAAGCTGCAAAGCGTACAATAAGAGGTTCTATGTTCATTCTTGCTTCAACAATGTCTTCAGGGGAGGCAGATTCCATCAAAAATGTGGATTGAGAATTTTCAGCTTCTGTTTGAAACTCTTTAACGTATACACCTTCTCCTTGACGAGAATAAATAAAACCGTTCAATTCTAGGGCGCTAAGGGCTTGTCTAACAGGCACTCGACTTACACCAAATTGTTCACACAGCTCCCTTTCAGCAGGGAGTTTATCTCCTACTTGGAACGCTCCAGATTGAATTTCAGAAAGAATTTGATTATAAATTTGAATATATAATTTATTATTGGAAACTGGATTAAAACTAATGGAAATCACTTCTCTCTATAATTATTAGCTCATTTTATTCATAATTAAGTAGACATAATTATTATATACTGTTCTATTTTTAGGGGCAACAAGCCTAGCATCTTCTAGCAAAAAAATCCTTACTTATGTAGTCAGTTTCTCATTTTACTAATAATTTTATCAATAAACAGCTTTACAGGCATACCATAATGGCATGCCTGTATAACAAACTTGAATATCAATCCATATGTGAGCCACCGTTTATATCAATTTCTTCTCCTGTAATATAAGAAGCTTCTTTTGAAGCTAAAAAGGCAATTGTAGCTGCGATTTCTTTTACTTCACCCGGTCTACCCATAGGAATACTATCAATCACAGACTTTGCATCTTCTTCAGGAAGAGACTTCCAAATTTCTGTATTAACGAGTCCAGGAGCTACACAGTTAACCGTAATACCATCTAAGGCTACCTCGCGCGCTAAGTTCTTTGAAAAACCTAGTACTGCGGCCTTAGATGCCGAGTAGTGCGGTCCTCCAAAAACTCCTCCACCTCTTTTAGCCGAAACAGAAGACAGGCTTATAATTCGACCATACTTTTGATCTTTCATTGTTTCTAATACTGCTTGCGTACATAGAAACAACCCAAACATATTGACGTTAAACACTTTTGTAATGTCTTCAAGCGTCATATCTTGAACGGTAACCTTTTGAGAAATCCCTGCATTATTAATTAAAATATCAATTCTGCCGAATTCTTCAAGTGTTTGTTTAACCATCGCATCGCAAGAATCTTTACTTGTTACATTTAGCTCTATTCCTAAGGCTTTGCCGCCAGCTTCTTTTATTTCGTTGACTGTATCCTGTACACCATCAAAATTAATATCTGCTATAACAACAGCCGCTCCTTGCTCTGCAAGTGTCAGGGCGATTGTACGTCCAATCCCTTTTTTGGAACCGCTACCAGTAATAATTGCTACTCTCTCTTTTAAATCAAACATATTATATTTCCCCCATCTTGTTAGCTTTATCTATTTAATATAGTTAGTCTTAAATCAGTTCTTTAGCTGTTTTGATAATATTTTCTACAGTAATTCCATTTAACTCTAATAGTTTTTCATAAGGCGCAGATTGTCCAAATTGATCCTGTACACCAATTCTTCGAACTATACCTTTTCCTTCTTCCGCAACTACTTCACATACGGCACTGCCAAGGCCATTTAGAATATTGTGATCTTCAACCGTAATGATTTTTCCAATATTTAAGCAGTCAACCACTGCTTCTCGATCTAAAGGCTTAATCGTATGCATGTCTAGTAATTTCACAGATATGCCTTGTTTCTCTAATTCTTTCGTTGCTTCTAAAGCGAGTCGTACTGTATCGCCGTTGGCAATAATGGCGATATCGCTTCCATTTTTAATTTTTTTCACTTTTCCAATTGTAAACTCTTCATTTTCATCGTAAATCATGGGAACCGTATCGCGAGTAAAACGAAGATATACAGGTCCGTACACTTTAGCAGCTTGTTCTACTAGCTTTCTAGTAGAATAATAGTCAGCTCCCATAATGACGGTCATATTTGGAACCGATCTTAATACACCCATATCTTCTATAGCTTGATGACTTCCGCCATCATTAGCTGGCGTTAAACCGCCGTGTGAACAAGCAATCTTTACATTTAAGTTAGGGTAGCAGACTTCTTGTCTAATTTGTTCAAGCATTCTTAACGAACCAAAAACCGCGTAAGTGCTTACAAAAGGAATTTTACCAGTCGTAGCAAGTCCAGCTGCTAACCCAGCTGCATTTTGCTCTGCAATACCGACATTAATATGCTGGTCGGGTAATTGTTTGATAAAGTTTACTGTTTTACACGACTTTGCAATATCTACATCAATGACATAAATATTTTTATTTTCTTTCCCTAATTTTACGATTTCATCTCCAAAGGCTTCTCTCGTAGCTTTTTTTACTGTAAGATCTTTTTCTAGTATGCTCATTATCTTAACCCTCCTGCTACTTCTTCCATTGCTTGATGATATTGTTCTTCATTTGGAGCAATCCCGTGCCAATCAGCCACATCCTCCATGAATGAAACTCCTTTACCTTTTACCGTGTCACAGATGATACATTTTGGTCTTCCATTCTTCGCTACTCTTACTTCATCCAATGTTTCTACAATCTCTTCCATGGAGTGTCCATTAATTCGCTTTGTTTCAAAACCAAACGCATCAAATTTTTTCTCTAAATCTTGCAGTGGCATAATTTCATCACAAAATCCATCGATTTGAAGTCTGTTATTATCTACAAATACAATTAAATTATCTAATTGGTACTTAACTGCTGTTTGAGCAGCTTCCCAAATTTGTCCTTCTTGACATTCTCCGTCTCCTACTAAAGAAAAAACTCTATAGTCTTTGAAATCTCGTTTCCCTGCGATTGCCATACCTACGCCACACGAAAGTCCTTGTCCTAGTGAGCCTGTTGAAATATCAATACCGTTACACTTTTTCATATCTGGATGTCCTTGAAACGGAGAACCGTATTCTCTTAACGTGTATATCGTTTCATAGGGAACGAATCCTCGTAAAGCTAAAGCCGAATATTGAATGGGACAAACGTGACCTTTAGAAAGTACAAATCTATCACGATCTTCCCAGTTAGGGTTGTGCGGATCAACATTCATTTCTTTGAAATAAAGCGCTGCCATAATATCAGCTGCAGAAAGTGAACCTCCTGGATGGCCAGACTGTGCTCCATAAATCATTGTAAGTGCTGTTTTTCTTAATTGAATAGCTTTTTCTTTTAATTCTTCAATACTAATTTCTTTCATTTTAGTCACCTCATTAATTTATGACTTGCTGTTTTCTAAATGATATCCATTAACATATAATTTAGTATACTTAGGTAACTTGTATACTAAGTAGCTTTGTGACTTAAGTGTACATCTGAAATGCGAGTTCGTCAATAACAAGATTGAATTATTAGAATTTTTTTATTTAAAACAAGTCATTTTTGAAGGGAACAGATGAATTCATCTGTTGTTTTTTCTAAGATTTTTAAGTAAAAAATAAGTACTGCTCCTATTTTAGAAGCAGTACTTATTTTTTATCGATGAATTAGTAATTTGTGTATATAAAAGCTTTATCAAAAAACAACTATGCTTTTGCACTGGAATTATTGCTGCTTATTACATCTTGGCTACTAGACTTAATGCTCCTAGCTACTAGTAAACCTACTATCCCTGATATCCCCAAAATAATAAAGATGTAGTTATAGCTTGTAACAAGAGCGATAAGCGTGGACGAAATAATACTCCCAAAATAGCGAAACGTCGAGTATATGCCAGAGGCTGTACCAGATTGCTCTTTACTTACGGAATCAAGCGAGGCAACCTGCATGCTTGTTAAACCTACTCCCGTAGAAAAACCTCCAATAATTAAAGCCGCTATAAGAAAAAGAATAGATCCAACGTTCTCTAAGGATAGAAAAAGAATATTGGAGAAAATGATCATAGCAAAAGAAAATCCAATAACTTTTTTAGAACTAAACTTATTGTTTAATAATCCTCCTATCCAGCCGCTTAAAGACATTGAAATCGAAAAAACTGATAAAACAAGCCCTGTTTGCGCTGTAGATAAATGAAATTGAGACTTCATTAACAGAGGCATAATTAATAAAATCACATACATAACAAAGTTGCTAAGCATAATAGATAAATTAGCGCTTGTAAAGGTGGAATTTTTAAATAAAGAAAAATCGATAATTGGGTTTTCTGCCGTATTTTCTCTTTTGATAAACAAGATTGTAGATAGAATAAATATTATTCCCATTATTAAAGCCTTAGTAAATTCCATACCGTGTGTCAACAAGATCAATAAAGAAATGCTAATTGCTAAATAAATGGACCCTTGAATATCTAAAGTGCTTGTTTGCTTTTTAACATTAAATTTAGGAATCATAACTATACCACTGATCAAAGCTAAGAAAAGAAAAGGAACGTTCACCCAGAATATAGCTTCCAAGTTGAAGTTTTCAAGCAGTATAGATCCTAATAATGGTCCGATTGCAGCACCCAAACCCATACCCATTCCAAATATACCCAAAACTTTAGGGAGACGTTCTTTTGGTACAACATATCTAATGATTGCTATAGTGTTTGGAGTGAGTAAAGCTCCTCCTACTGCCTGCAGTGATCGAAAGATAATAAGGGAAATGAGATTAGTTGAAAATATACAGCCTAAAGATGCTATTAGAAAGAACACCACGCCCCATAAATAGATATTTCTGTTTCCGTACAGATCTCCTAGTTTTCCAGCGATAGGCTGAGTAACGGCCATTACAATTAAATAAATAGTTACTACCCAAGAAATACTTGCAAGTGGTTCGTTAAAATGAGCTGATATGGTCGATAGAGCAACAGCAATCATTGTCGAATTTATTGGTACAAGAAATGTCCCAATTAGTAATGAAATAATCAAGATAAGCTCTTTATGTTTGCCCAAACATTATTGCCTCCTTTTAGTGGAGAGAAATTCCTTTTATAAACGTTTTTATACTGCTTTTTATCATATCTTGATAATCTGCATGTAAGGCTTTGTCTCCAAAATTTAGTTTATACATAAAATATCCCCAATACGTACTTAGGAAAATCTCCGCTTGTGTACAGCAATCTAATTCTTTGATATATCCTTTCTTTTGCATTTCTTCAAAGTATTCTTTTAATATTTCTTTCGTATCATTAATTTTTTTTATAATTTCTTCGTGCGCTTGTGAGAAAATTAAAGGGTCTTTTAAAGCAATTGAAATCATGTCTCGGTTATTATCAAAGTCTTTTAGTAACAGGTAACCGAAATTCGTCAAATCTTTTTCAAGCTCCCATTCAATTGATTTATCAAAAATTTCAAGCGAAAAGCTTGTTGTTTTGACAATAGCTTGAATAATGCCTTCTTTATTGCCAAAGTGGCGAAAAACCGTCAATTCATTAACGCCAGCTTGTTCTGAAATTTCTCTAGTGGTAGTACCTTTATAGCCTTTTTCTTTAAGCAGCTCTATTGTAGCTTTTGTGATCTTCTTTTTTGTTTCATCTTTTTTCATATTGATCATCCTTTATGCTTCCTGAATGTAAGTATTTACTTTCCATTAGGCAGTATATAAAGGAAAAAGAGCTGTTGTCAAATGGAAGCGAAGAGAATTATTTATTCATTTAAAAGCGTCACAATTCCACTCGTACCATCGACCATAACCATATCGCCATCTTTTAGCTTATCCGTACTTATTTTCGTACCAACTACTGCAGGAATTTCATATTCACGTGCAATTATTGCGGAATGAGAAAGAATACCTCCAGCGTCGGTGATAACAGCCCCCGCAGTTTGAAATAAAGTAGTCCAAAGTGGAGTAGTGGTCTTACATACTAAAACGTCCCCTTTTTCTAACTTGTAAAATTCCTTTGTGTTTGAAATAACTTTTACTTTTCCGGTATAGATTCCTGAAGAAGAGGCTAATCCTTTAATAGAATGTTCGCTGTTCGCGTCGTCTTCCTCAATAGCTCCCATATATTTCTCAGCTTCTTTCAGCTGAGCTGCTTCAGGGACTCCGAAGTATCTAGGTAAATTAGACGTTTGCTCATGTTCTACATGTTCTTCTTTACGTTTCTCAATTAATTGGGTCATGTCTACTGGATTTTCTAAAAGAGACTCTAGTTCATCAAGATATAAGAAGAAAATATCTTCTTTCACTAGAAAAACATGATGATTAACTAGTAAATTACCTAGCTTAAGTAGGAATAAACGAGCTTTTGCATCCAACATTGCATCGATATAAAAATGATGATCATCTCTTATAACGGACGCATCTAATGCCCACTGATAATATTTTTTAAATTCTTCTTTGTGTTTGCTATCCGCTATCTGTTCCAGAAATTCATTATAGTTCTGTTCACGTTTCTTGACCGTCTGTTTGAAATTCTCATCAAAGTTGTAATTGTCATTAACATACCCTTGAATAATTGATAATGCGTGAAGAGGATTCTCTAGCCAAGTTTCTCCTACAAAATCGTGACTTACAACGTTTCGATATCCATACTGTTTTAGAAAAGTATTTAATTCAGCCATAAAGCTTTTTCCTGCTTCACTTTCCTCTAACTTTTTCACTAAAGTTTCTATACATTCTTCTTGAAAGATTTCAGTAAGTTCACTATCTCTTTTCACTGCTAAAGCAAGTCTAGAAAGCTCCTGATCAGTTTCCAACGATTTGTTCATTTTCCCCGTCAATAGCTCATAAACATCATGTCCGGATTTTTTATTTGTAAGGTTTTTATAGTACTCTTCAACTATAGTATTTAAAGACATTTGAGGCATAACAATATCAAAGTGCAGATCATATGCCACTTTATAAAAATCAGCTAAACTTTGAAGAATCTCTTTTCCTCTCTGAAGGGTTAGATTTTCATGGGTAAAACTATTTAATTTGTTATAGTAAGGCAAGAATTGTTCCGTAATCATTTGATTCATTCGTTTTGTTAGGATTGGATAAATACTTTCCATCAATTCTTTATTTTCTTGGAATCTTTTATTAGAATCTCCTTTAAAAGGCTCCATTTTTGTATAGATATGTCCTTTATAAAGTTTTAAATTAAGTCTATTAAACATAAACTTTAGTTTTTTAAAACTAGCAGCTGTTCCTTCAGAAAATGCCGGAATAATAAATGAAGCGTACAAAGGACTAACAGCATGAGAAAAACTTGTGTCATTTAAAATCCAAAACTCTTCCATATCGTCGAAACTTAAAGATATATCTTTTTGGAAAGGAGTTAATTCTTTGGCCTCTGTTAATGTGGTAATAGCTCTTGCCTGTAATAGATATACTTGATTGTCTTGAACCCCAAACTCTATGTCTACGGGATGCTGGTAAAGAGCTTCTACTTCTTTTGTTATTTCGGCCAATTCAATGATTTTCTCGTCTGTTAAACAAAACCTTTGCTGCTCATCTTCCGTTGTTTCGATTTCTTCAACGCCTTCAGCAAGTGGAATTATCTTTACTTCCTTTAGCCCTTTTTCTTTCTCTATTTTAAAAGTTTGTTTATTAACTAGGTAAACATCAGGTGTTACTAAGCCCGATACAATTGCTTCTCCTAATCCATAGCTGGCATTAATCATCATTTCTTTTGTATTATGAGTGACAGGATTTTGACTGAATATCACTCCCGATGTTTCGGACTCAATTAACCCCTGAACAACAACTGCCATTGAAACTTCATCAAAATTAGCATACATATTTTGAGTATATTGTTCGACTCTTTCAGTGAAAAATGAGGCCCAGCACGCTTTCACTTTACTCAAAAAATCCTCTGTACTTTTCACATTAAGATAGGTTTCATACTGGCCAGCAAAAGATGCACCTTCTAAATCTTCAGCGCTAGATGATGAACGAACAGCTACCGACGTATAAGAGCACTTTAGATTTCGAAATGCCTCTATAAGATCCGATTCAATTTCAATAGGAATTTCCCCGTGCAAAATTCTCTCGTGTATATTATCCGTTTGACGATTAATCCCATTCCATTCGATATATCTCTTTAAAGCTTCTGTTTGAATAACAAATCCATCTGGAATGGGTAAATTTTCTTTTTTCATTTTTATAAGGTTTAAAGCTTTTGCTCCAACTTTTTCGTTCCCCTCGTCCACCTTTTGAAAACTTAAACTATACATTAAAAATATTCATCCTCCTACAAACTAGTTTTAAAATGTAAGTAAACACTTACTTTATGTTTATTTTAATTCTTTTAAATTTTTATGGTCAATAAAAAGTGGTAAAACATTAAAAAAATGCATATTTAGTTGTGCTTTATTTTAATTTCACTTAAATAATATTCCTCTTTTTTATTCCATTTTTTAACTTTTATTAGTCTTTTTTATTATAAAGTCTAAATAGTTAACCGATTAAAAGGTTAATAAAAGAAATGCAAAAAACCCCACCTAAATTAAGGTGGAGGTTTTCCTCTTTTAATAGTTGGGTTAACCATTATCTCCGAGTGCTTACAAGCTTCCACTGGCTGAGTGTCAATTTTATCTTATATCCTCTAATATATAAGTGAGCGCTATCAGATTTACGAGTCATATGCGAAGTCATAATCAAAAATCTCCTTTCTCATAGAATTATTTTTAATATAAAACTATTTTGGAAATCTTAACCTAAGCATAGCTCAGTATTGTAAACCATTTATTAATGACAAGAAAAGATTATGTAAACATTTTAAATTGCAGGGGAACCGTTAAATGTGTCCCCTACAAAACAAAAAAGAACCCGCTGTGCTTTCAAAGCATAGAGAGTTCTAGCGTTCCTAATTTTTAATTACTACATCAAAAGTCATTCTCAAAATAACATATTATTTTTCTGAAGGTAGACCATTAAATAGAAAACCTGACACCAAACAAAGACTTGTAACCAAAAGGAAAATTTAAAATTAATGTAGAAATAAATTACATAGACGATTATAGCAAGGAAGGTGTCATGCAAGATGAAAATTGGTTTTATTCTTTTTGATCAATTAACAGCATTAGATTTTATCGGATTTTACGATGGGATTACAAGATTAAAAAAGCTGGGGTTTAAAGATGATGTAACATGGGATTTATGCGCGCTAACTGAGGAGGTGCATGATGACAGAGGCATTACGTTTAAAGTAAATAAAGTTTTACCTCACCTATCGGAATACGATTTAATTTTTGTGCCAGGCGGAATGGGGACTAGGACTTTACAATATAATGCAGAATTTATTGATTGGTTACAAGGGGCAAAAGATGTGAGGTATAAAGTATCCGTGTGTACAGGCTCACTTTTACTAGGAGCGGCTGGCTTTCTCACAAACAAAAAAGCTACCACTCACCCAAATGCATTTGATTTATTACAGCAATATACAAACAAAGTAGAGAAAGAACGAATTGTTCAAGATGATGGTATTATTACGGGCGGTGGAGTTTCCACTTCAGTAGATTTAGGTCTATACGTGTGTGAGTTAATCGACGGAGCAGAAACTGCAGCGAAGATTCAAAAACAAATGGATTACCCTTATTATAAAAATAATATTGTAACGTAAATCAAAAGGATAGACCTTTAAAGCTTTTGTAAAAGTCTATCCTTTTGCGTATCATGTATAAAATCAGTTGATAAGAAGAATTTTATCGAGAAATTTATAAAGACAACGACATAAAGAGTATATCAGCGTAGGAACCATCTTTTAATTTAATCTGGTTTACTTGTTTCCCTTCTTCTTCAAACCCTAATTTCTGATATAAGTGGATAGCTGGTTTATTGTTTGAGAATACATCCAAGTTTATCTTTTCTAACCCCTCTTGCTTCTTTGCCCATTTTATTAAATAAGATAGTAACTCAGTTCCAGCACCCAAGTTCGAACACTCCGGTTTCACACTAATACCAAACGAACCAGTATGATACAAACGCTTATAAGAAGATCTGGAAAAAGAAAGGAACCCAATAACTTCATCCTTGCGTTCTATAATTAGTGTTAATCCACCATTATCTTGTTTCTTTTGCATCTTTTTTCTATATTCATCTACTGTTTCTTGTTTGTCCTCAGGTAATCGAAGAAGAACATCATTTGTCATAACGATATCTTTTTTTATGGCAATAATTTTTTCGGCATCTTTTGGATTGGCTATACGGATGTTCAACATAAGTTTATTCTCCTTTTTTTAATTTACCAAATATTAAAAATCGATAAATATCTTCTTTTTTAAAATACCATTTTAAGGATTGCTTAAAATGACAAACTACTATTTCTGTTAGACATGATGGTTTTTAACTCTATTAAATCATCTATTACCACATCAGCCTGTGCAAGCTCAGCTTCTTGAGCAAAATCAAAATTGCACCCCACTGCCATTAAACCATTATCCTTTGCGGCATTGATATCGGATAGACGGTCTCCCACTACTGCAGCGTGTTTGATATCGTATTTCTTTATAATCTTTTTGACTAAATCGCCTTTATTGAGGGTTTGGATTTGTTGAATACTAAATGTTTCTGTCACCCACTTATTCAAATCGTAATGGTCTACAATTGCTTCTAAATACTCTTTTAAACCGTTACTTGCTATGTAAATGGAGCAGTTATTTTCTTTTAAATAGCTAAAGACCTCTTTTACATTGGGATATAAAGCACCTTTCCCTTTTTTTATATTCTCCACTAAGCTTTTTAAAAAATAGTCATCTGTATATTTTCTTATTTCATCTGATTGATTAGGTAATAAAGCTTCCCATACTTTGGGTAAAGGTACACCCATGATTTCACGATACTTATCAATAGGAGTACTAGTATCCCACTGATTGAGTGTACGCAAATGGTTAAAGGTATCATCAAGTGATAATTCTAAAATTTTATCTGTTTGAAACAGCGTTCCATCCATATCAAAAATCAGTGATTGCAACATTAAGTATCTCCCTCTTTCGGCAGTATTAAATATGTATTTATATATAATACCATAAAAAGGAAAAAAGGATTTATTAAAAATAGTAATCACTGTTCTCAGCACAAAAAAAGCACCTACTTATTTATAGGTGCTCTTCTTAACTTTAAATACTTTCTTTGAAATAATAAATGAAAAAGTCGCCGCTATAATCGAACTTAAAAATGGATAATTAAAAGAAAAAATACTGACCGTTGAGCTACTCAAATGCTGTAAAGTCTCAGGTACATATGTAAGTGTAAGAAATAGCCCAGAAATAATTTGAAAAGCAAACAGTAACACTATAAAACTACCAATAAACACTGCATAATTTTTCAAGATAGCTCCTCCAGTATTTTTAATTTTTAAACCTGTATTATTTTAAAAAGAGTGACGCAACGATAAAACCTATAATGATTACAGCAATAAGTACGCCTAGACCCTTCCATCCTAAGCTGCCTGCTAAACCAGATAGATTTCCAGCTTCATTTCTGTTAAATGCATCGTTCATATTCCCTGCGGGGTTTCTTTTTAACTCTTCTTGTTTTAACCTCTCTCTTATTCTTTCAGGTGTTTCTTTATCTTCCTTCATTGCTACACCACCATTTTTAAAATATTATAACATATTATGGATAAAATAGTAATTAAAGGATTAAAACTTAAAGGTCGTCTTAGTTCTATTTTTATATATGATGGTACCTTTTATTTAACATCCGGGATGTTAGATAAAAGTAAAAAAGAACCTTCAGTGGAAGATCCTTTTTAGAGTTTATTAAACTAATACATACATTGGATCTGACAGAATCTTTATTATCAATAATAAAAAGCATAAAAGCTCTTCAAAAAGACTTTTGTATTTTTTTGGTTATTTACAATTTTTATTCATTCTCCGATCTAAAATCAAATGTGTCTTTTTTGATATTTAATACATGGCCACTAATGTTGACCGTATCACGGTTGATCCACTTTACCGACGCTTTTTCCTGAGGATAATTCCAATAAATATTTTTAGTTTTATTAAAGGTTTCGTTATTGTATGTAACTTCTCCTCTTATAGCAAAGTCCGTCGTCGCCCCTCCGTTTGACTGATATACTTTCACCGTGTACTTTCCATTTTGGGAAGTACTCTGCGAGATATAGTCACCGGAAGGTAAATGCCGCGGGTTAAAAAATAATTGCCATATGGTAAAACCGATAATTAAGCACGATGCTAGTGCAGCGTAAATGATTGTATGTATTTTTTTTAATTCTTACTCCTTGTCTTCTTCTTTTGAAAAATGAAACTAGCTACAAATAAAACGCCTAACAGTATCGTTAAATCAAAGGTTACGGAATCACCTGAAAGATTAAATTCATCTACAATGATGCCTTCTTGAAACAATAAGACTGCTGCAATTATTAAAAAGAAGAAGGAATTGACGATTACATAACTACTTGCTTTGACTTTATTTCTCAAGAAAATTACATACATAAAATTGCATACTGAAAAAGCTGCGATCAGGTAATAAATAGGCCTTAATAGTGTAAATGGTGCCCCAAGCATCAGTATATTCTCCTCTATTACTATTATTTGAAATTTACTAGTCAATATATTTCATTTTGCAAATAAATGATTATTACTCATCTTAATTATTTATTTTTTGAACCAAAATGCCTCCAACTTTATCCTTGTCATCTAAAGAAAACTCAATATTGAGTTTATGATTTTTATCAAAATACCCTATTATTGTTGCTCCGGTATCTTCTCTTTCGTAATAATTTTCTCCATACGCCTTAATGACATCTTTTTTGCTGTCACTAGTATGTATGCCCTTTTCCGTACCATACTTGCTGCTAAGCAAGTCATATCTGCTGACTTTATTATCTACAATTTTAAATTCAACGTCATACTTTTCTGTACTTTCTCCGTAAATGTAGGTAGTATACGGCGGTTGCTCCGTAACCTCTATAAATTTTGGTTTCTTCTTCAAACAACTTGCTACGTCATATTTAGCACTTCCTATTGATACTGATTTAACGTTTTCTAATTGAAGGTTTGTGCTTTTGGTGCTTGAATAGTATTTTTCTTTAGGCGTGGAAGATGGATCACAGCTTGCTAATAATAGTAAAACGAATGGAAAAATAAACAAAAAATAATTCTTAATGCGCACTGTTAGACTCCTTTATATCGTTTGTTTTTACTATGACTCTGAGCATTTTCTAATCTATTAACTATTTTTCTTTTGTATATACAAGTCAATCTAATAGAAAACACTAACTGCAAAGTAATACATGGCAAGTATAGCTAACGTCTCATAGACAGATTCCGCAGCGCTATTTTTCACAAAAGAAAAAACAGTACGGACTACAAAGAAAACGATAGGATAGACTATAAATAGAGAATTAAATTTATGATTCATAACAACACAAAATTCCTTTATTTGGGTATTTAAGATTATTATAACATATAATTTTCTTTTTTATTTCTCTCCTACATATTCCATAGGTTTTTCATTTACATAATACTGTTTATCACCATTAGAACATCAAAAGAAATTCTTATTAGTAGGTCTGCTTTTGATTATCCGTTGTTTTCGATTTCTTATCTAAGATGAATTTTAAATGGCTACTAAAGATGAATAAACCGCAGATAACCATCAACCAGCGCGTAATCCCTTGATGTATAGGGTCAAAAAGGTTTAATAGAGCTATTCCTAATCCTGATAACATAGCTAGATAACGAAAAATCAAGCCCCATCCCCCATTCCAGAAATGAAGAGGATCCCCCTTCATACTTAAGTTAAAGCTTCTTACCACACCATGGACAAAATGAAATTCCAATAATGGATGAACCACCATCATGGATAATTAAACCGTATTCCTTATTTGTTTTATCAAATAAGATAAGATTATCTGGACAATCAAATGGATCACTATGAATATCACACGTAAAGTTCGCATGATAATTCATATAATCGCAGCAATGCTTTTTCATTCGTTTTCTCCTTACTATATCGTCATTATTACTTTTCTCGGTAAGCTGAACAGTGGTCATCTGAAATACGATAATTTTCCTTACCGGTTGGAGCCGCTACCTCAACTAATTTATGTCCTAGCCAGTCCCACACCGCTACTTGTATGCAAAGATACCCATTTCAGATCTCCTCTAGCAAGACGAAAAGAATCATACCAGTTTTCAGTCGTTACTAAGAGATTTTTATAAGAAAGTTCCTTTTTCCTTAAGTGTTTGATTTCAGCATAAAATCTAACATATTTTCTTCCTTAGGCACTTGAATAATTCGCGCTATAAATGTTCCGTTAGGATTTTTTTAGTTTTATAAACTTTTTCACTTTCTATTTCCAGCGCTGGCCGTCCCCTCATCTTCTTTCCCCCTGTGTACTAACACATAATCTCTATGCTAAAAGGTTATAGCTGTTTCAGTATTTCTTCTATTTTCTCTTCAATATCAGCTTCTAAATAATTTTTTGACAAATCATACAAAGTGCCTGACCCTTTAAAATACCCACCGAAGTAATACCACAACTGGATGTAATAAATGTATGCATCTTCTTCATCTGTGAACCCCTCAAAGTTTATCGCAACTTGGGAACGATATTCTTTTTCTAGACACTGCTCCGAACTTAGATTTGGCAGTTGGTCGCCGTCAATATCTCGACACACCCATATTTTTAAGTTCTGCTTACCATCATGTTCAAATTTATTTCTATATTTTTGCTGAAGACTTTCGCTGTATGCCTCTCCCACTTCTTCCAACTTCACTATCTCTCTTTTTAAAGTCTCATTTATTTCACTCTCAGGGACTAAAATGTATTTGTCATCTGCTTCCTGACCCTGTTTATCCATAAATAGCTTTTTCAATTTATCAAACAAGCTTTTCCCACCTATCTAAAAACAGAATATAAGCATGTTAAATTCGACTAAAGAAAGCTCATTTCCTTCTCTAAGCTGCGTTTAGTCGTCATAACTATATGATATCAGCTACTTCCTTACAAGTAGATTCTTTTACGAGAGTGCTGATTTTCTGACATACTTGTAATTCGATATTTTTTACAGTGAATACATATGTTAAAGTGTAAAGTAGTGGAACGAAAGGAGTAACGACAACATGGCTCAACGAATCGTCAATATGTTTTTATCTGTTTTAGCTGCTTATGGAACGTTAATTCTAACGAAACACATGAGTATTGCAGATAATATTTTTGTGACACAGATTGTTCGTCTGATCATTTGTATTGTGGCTGTTATCATTGTGACAGGAATTACTACATACATTTTCAGAAATAAATCTTCTAATAAATAAAAGGGCAGCTATTTAGATAGCCGCCCTTTTTGTTTTCCTTAATTCTCATTTTATTTCATCCTAAAGAAATGGGGATGTCTCAAACACTCACGAGACATCCCCATTAAGGTTATACATACTTTTACGCGTTTAAAGCACGCACAAATTCTTTTGCTAGGCTGATTGTAGACTGTGGATTTTGTCCTGTTAAAAGCTTTCCATCTACTTCAATATGATCGCTCCAATTATCTTTTGCAATAAATTCAGCGCCTAGCTCACGTAGCTTTGTTTCAAGAAGAAAGGGCATGTATTTATCTAACGTTGTATCTTTCTCTTCTGAATCAGTAAACGCTGTAATACGTTTTCCTTTTACAATCGGCTCACCGTTTTTAAGCTTTCCGCCTACAAGAGCTGCCGGTCCGTGGCATACCGCTGCAATTAGCTTGTCGTCTTCAGCAAATTCTGTTAGCAAACGATGTAAGTGCGTATCGTCTGGAAAGTCAAACATTGTTCCGTGCCCTCCAGGTACAAACATACCTGCAAATTCTTGTGAACTTATATCAGCTAATGATTTTGTATTCTCTAAAAGTTTTCCTGCTTCTTTGTCTTCGTCCGTTACATCATCTGTTAAGCTGTTAGGATCCACAGGCGATTTTCCGCCTTTTGGACTTGCTACGACTACTTCGTATCCTTCTTTTTTAAATTCTAAATATGCTTCAGAAAATTCAGTAAGCCAAATACCAGCAAGCTCTCCGTTTTCCATTGTATGTCCATTTGTAACAACCATTAAAATTTTTGAATTTCCTGTCATGATTTACTCATTCCTTTTTCATTTATTATTTATTATTTACATACATGTATCTTTAATAATTCATTTATCTCTTTGAATATGTTCCCCGGTATTATTTGATGAAAACATGGTAACTTTTTCTTACTAATAAAAAGAACAGGTAAAAATAATGGTTAAATTATATGGAAAAGCAGGCTCTTTTTTATACTTTGAAGATTAGACGGAGCCGATTTTTTATATGCAGTGTGACAAATGATCACTTTAAATATTTTCACTTTTTTGACATATACATCTAATTCGATTAATATCTAATTAGATGTATGTCGAATTAAAGAGAGAAGGTATTCAGCTATGCAATTAGATAAGTTGGTGAATTACCATAAAGCCGTTGGTGATCCTACGAGAATTAGAATTATTTCACTATTAAAAAAAGGACCTCTTCACGGGCAAGCAATTGCTTACAAACTGGGGTTACAGCCTTCAACTATTACTCATCATATTTCAAAGCTAAGAGATGTAGGAATTGTTTATCAAAGAAGACAAGGGAACATTATTTATTTTTATCTAGACCTTGAAAGACTTGAATATAACTCGAAGGCTATTTTAAGTATTGGAGAGGATTCGATGGAAAATCAAGAAAACCATTTACAGGATAAAGACAAATTATCGATTGTTAAAAACTTTATAAATAGTGACGGTACTTTAAAAATTATTCCAAGTCAAAGAAAGAAAAAGAACGTAATATTAGCCTATTTAATACGCGATTTACAGCACGGAAAAACGTACCAAGAAAAAGAATTAAATGAACATATAAAAAAATATCATGAAGATTATGCAACTATTCGCAGAGAGTTAATTATGCAGCATTTTATGTATAGACAAAATGGAGAATATGAGTTAAATCCGAAAGAGATGTGGCCCGTTATTTTTTAAAATGAACGTAAAAACGTTCATTTTTTAACCTTTCTAATTCGATATACATCTAATTAGTTTGTCGTCATTTCGAATAAAGTTGAGGTGCAAATGTGATTTTCAAGAAGAAAAAAGCTAACGTTATAACGAGAGTAAGGAGTATAAATACAATGGTCTCTACCGGGCTTATTCCGCTATCTTACGGGCTAGTTTCCATTTTTCTTAGCATGAACGTTAGTATTAATTTCATTCTCCTGTGTGCTGGCACAGTAGTCGTATTATTTAGCTTAGTGCTTACCCTGCGAGCATCAGCTTTAAAAAATTCATAAAATCTCTGTCGTAAGGATTATTCTCTGTCAGCTAAATGAGCGAATAATCCTTATCGTATTTTATTTACCTTTAAAAAACTATAAAAGTGTTTTAACCATGATGAGATCTGTTTGTTTTTCGTCTCCCATATAAAAAGAGTGAGATCCAGTTTGAACAAACCCTTGTTTCCTATAAAAATCAATCGCATTTTTGTTCTTTTCCCATACGCCTAACCAAATTTTCTTTTTATTAAATGTCGTTGCTATCTCTACTGCTTTATTAAATAAATGTTTACCAAGCCCTTGTTTTTGAAAGCTGTTACCTATATAAATTCTTTCAATTTCAAGCGATTCTTTCCCCATCTCTTCAGACTGAGCATCATCCGTATTAACCTTTAAATAACCTGCAATTTCATGATTAACATACATAAAAAAGAATTGCGAGGACGTATTTGATAGTTCTTTTTCTAACTGTTCGACTGTAAATGCTTTTTCTAAATAAGCTTTCATGTTTTCAGGTGAATTTTGATCTTTAAACGTTTCATTAAATGTTTTGTAGCTAATATTTTGAAGGTGATTTATATCTTCAAGAGTACACTTTTTTATATCCATCATCACTGATATGCGCCTCTCCTTTATATCCTCAATAATTTCTCTTGTTTCCTTTTTTGACAAACTCCCAATCTGTTTCTATATTTTTTCTTACTCTTTGAACCAGCTTAAGAATGGTATCTGCTTCTTCCTGGGTAAAACCTTCTAATGCCACTTTATCCGAATAATCATTTTCTCTTTTTATAAACGGGTATACGTTCTTCCCTTTTTCAGTGAGAAAAAGGTTTTTATTTTTTTTATTGTAGAGATCGTCTTTCTTCTCAATAAAACCATTCATTTCAAGCTTTTTTATAGCCCGAGCCGCTGTTGTTCGATCTACTTTTATCATCTCAGCTAACTTTTCTTGAATGATTCCCGGATTTTCACATATTCGCACTAAATACAAATACTGCCCCTTAGTCAGGTCATACTCTTTAAATTCTATATTACTAATCGAATCCAATGCTCTTGCTATCATTCCAATTTCACGCAGAATTTCACTCATAAATGTCTCCTTTGCACATATTTTTGTTGCAAATACAATAAAAATATTATAAGTTTAATATACCTCAAAATAGTTGCATTTGCAACAAAAAATAATGAATAAAGGAGCTGATTACGATGAAATATGTTGTTTATGTAGGAGGAATTTTACTATTAACTCTAGGAATTGCTTTAACGATCCAATCCAACCTAGGAGCTTCACCTTTTGATGCACTTTTAGTTGGACTGTCACTAAACGTAGGTCTTAGCGTTGGAAGCTGGGAGATTATGCTTGCCTGTATTTTAATTTGTGGTAATTCTCTTTTAAGCAAACAAAAGCCGGAAGTACTGGGACTGTTAACAGCAGTTGTAACCGGCCTTGGTATCGATATATGGCTTTTTTTATTACAGAACTGGGTTACGTTCGAAAGTTGGTACAGCAAATTATGTTGTTTTGGAATTGGCTTAATCATTATAGGTGTAGGCACCTCAGCCTATTTACATACAAATTTTGCACCCATTCCAATTGACCGCTTAACTTTAATCATACAAAAACTAACTAAAACAAATTTATTGCTTTCAAGAACATTTATTTACCTCACATTCTTACTAGCTGCAATGCTTTTAAACGGACCGATTGGTGTTGGAACGTTATTGACCGTGTGTTTAGGCGGTGTGCTGCTTAATTTCTTTATGCCTATTACTCAAAAAGCAGTAAATTGCATATTACCAACATCTCATACATCAAAAAATCATATTAAAGATCATAAACGTTCCATTACATAACTAATTCTGTCTATATCATGATTTTTATGTACAATCATCATTGATGCACAAAAAGCGGATCTCCAGTTAGAAAACTCTCTATTTATTGGAACTCCTATACATTCATTGATTCGTGAACAGTCCAACCCTCCCACTTGCTGAGTGAAAAACGTGCCTTCCTTTGACAAAATCCTTCTTACTTCTGAAGCACAAAAAGATTCGTGCTGGTTCAAAATCAAATCAAATGTACCATCTTTAAACGGTAGATTCGCGTTTTCAGTTCGTTCAACAACGGTGACACCAAGTGGCTCTAACCGTTTTTTAGCGATTGGAACGTTAGGTTTGTATCCTTCGGTAGCATACATAACGCGAGGAAAAGGTTGTAACAAAGATAAAAACTCTCCTCCTCCTGTTCCCATATCTAAAGCAGCATTAGAGTTTTGAATAAGGCGAAAAGCTTCACTTCCATATGACCACGAAAGCTTGTCGCTATCCATACGTCCAGTACGAGTAATAATAGAAAAATCCCAGCCAGTAAAATCAACATTTGTATTGTTTACAGCGTTTAAAAAATGTTTGTCCGTTATCATGTTAAAATCCTCCTTTTAATAGTCAGTCAGCATTAATCATTTATCCTAAACTAGTAAAAGGCGGGCCACGAACATACAGGCAGCGTTGTTATGTTTCATGTGCCAACTTATTCACAATAAACTCTCCTTCATCAGAATTACGTATTTTTCATTTATTTGTCCATTCATATGTAATATCGGGTAATTTCTCTTCATTTTCACATCCTCTCTTTATAATACTGAAGCCGTGTTTCTCATAAAACCGCTGTGCACTTTTATTTCGTTCAAAAGTACGTAACGTTAATTTTCCATTTGAGTTTATTTTGGCTCTTTCGAGTAAAAGCTGTCCGATTCCTCCTCCTTGATAATCTACATGAACGTACAGTTGGCTAATTTCGTCAGCATGATAAGCAATCATTCCTACTATTTGTTCATCCATTAGCGCTAATTCAATTTTATAGTGTGCTGATAATATATGATTTAAGAAATAAACATGACGGTCAAAACTGTGCATTTCCTTTTGTCCAATCGCTTTTTCTTTACTATCCCGCCACATTTTCACCGTTTGCTCAGCAAATTGAGGATGATAGTGAACAATATCAACATTAAAATAGGCCATACATTTTCCCCTTATCTGTCATTATGCTATACATATTCTTAATAACGATGTCTAGATATTCCCTTCATGTGGTTGAAACCTGTCAAAATCTTGCTTTAATAAAGAATACATATACAAATCATCAAATTTTCCACACGTAAATTCATAACTTCTTAATAATCCCTCTTTTACAAAACCGTGGTTTTTTATTAGATTTTGTGAAGAAACATTAGCAGGCTCTATTAAAGCTTCAATTCTTCGCAAGTTCAAATGTGTAAAACCATATTTTATGACAGCGCCCAATGCCTCACTAGCAATTCCGTTCCCCCAGTAGTCTTTGCTTAGCTCATATCCAATTTCTGCACGGTAATGGCCATGAACTCTATTAAGAAACCCGCAGCTGCCAATAATGTCGTCTTGTTCTTTAAGAGTAATACCCCATCTTATTCCAGATTTTCCGCTTAAGATTGATTTATACCACGCAATCTCTTTTGAAGCATCCTCAACCGTTGTAAAAGGCTCTAGACCGTAGTGTTTCATTACTTCTTTATCGGATAGGTATTTTAAAATATTGCCTGCGTCTTCTGTTATGATTTCCCTTAGGATAAGCCTTTTTGTTTTAATTACGGGAAAATAATTTGACACCTGTACCTTCCCTCCTTTTATCCATTCATTAACTAAACGGAGCTTTTCTCACAGCTTTATCTAATTTAAATAACCGTTAGTAAGAAAGTTCTTTTATTATTACTGAATTCCTTTTTAATCCTAAATATTTGTGGAGAAATGAGTAAAAAAAAAGCGCGCATAACATCATTTTTAAATCAGCACTGTCATTTCTTTTATGTTTGTTAGTTCTAAAAATTAAAGGAATAAAAGCTAGTAATGAAGAATTCTTCTCCAACTAGTCTAAATGAAAAGAATAAGGAGAACGATATGAAACTGTATGGGGATTTTGAAAAAGAAGATTGGCTAAACGTATTAAAGCTATCAGAAAAAGAGCTGCCTAATGCATTCATTATTCATGGTGAGTGGGGATTCCAAGATAATCTAAGCTTATGGAAAGAGATTTTATCTACTGATGTTCATATGCCTAAATGGAACACCGTGATAGGTAAGTTCAAAAACAGAAATATAGGGTTTGCGAATGTATACGGCAGTCCGATGGCGTCAAACATTGTCCATCAGTTTGCTGGCAGCGGAACCGACTTATTCATTCAAACGGGATATTTTGGAGGCTTATCTTCTACTATACAATATGGAGATATCTTAATCGTATCTGCAGCACAAATGCAAGACGGCGTATCGCACTGGTATTTACCAGAACAAACGCTTGTAGAAGCTGACAAAGAGCTAGTGGAAGCCGCCTGTAGATATTGTGAACAAAAAGGCTACAAATATATAAAAGGACATGTGGTCAGTATGGGCGCCATGCTTATCGAGACGCATGACCTGGTAAAAGAATGGTCGCTTGCAGATTTTCTTGGCGTGGATATGGAGACAGCCACCACTTTAGCTATTGCTTATAAATTCAACAAACGTGCTGTCGGCTTATTAAATTTATCAGACCACCTTCTTCACGGTGATACTCTTTATTCCTATACAAAGGACAGAGAGTTAATAGAAAGTGAAACTGATAAAGCAATTCGCGATGTGGCTCTTTATTTAAGTAGTAAATTCTAATAGTGTGCTGTCTTATAAAAAATTTTGTATTACTGATATGAGTAAAATCTATTTGGAGTAGAATACTCAGTTATGCTATTGTTTTTAGAAGTATTAGCTCTATACGACTCTAAAAAATGGTATAGACTAAAAAAGATAACCACTTATAAAAGCGATTATCTTCTGGCTGCTTGAAAGTATAAAAATGAACCTTATAATAAAGATACGAATTTTTCTGCACTGTAAATGAGACAGTCATTGTAAATTAAGAAGCATTCAGTACGCTCTGCTCCTTTTTTCCTTTTTCTTTAATTAGTAAGACACCTAACAACCCCATCATTGAAAACAAAATGGGAATCATAAAAGCATAATGATATCCAATCTGCAGCGAGCGCTCGGGGAATAAATCAAGGACGTTTCCAAAAATACTAGGTAATAATACGGCGCTTAGAAAACCTCCCATATTAGCAAAACCTGATACAACTCCTACTTCTTTCACTGAGAAAGATTGACGTACTACGGCAAATGTCAAAGCGCTTGCGCCGTTTCCAAATCCGATGATAAAAAGTAAAATAACGACTAGCATGAATGAAGGTTTCACTCCGGTTAATAATAATCCTGTCCAGCTAAGCACCACAATAAGATGGACGAGTGAATAGATTTTTTTAATAGAGTTTAGCCTGCTTGATATCCAGCTGATTAAAGGTCCGCCAATCATAGCGCCAAACAAACCATACATAATAAGCTGACTTGCATCAGCGCGAGATAAATGAAACACATTCATGCCATAAGGAACTCCCCAAGAACCAATAAAACCAATGTATGTACCCACTACACCAAAATGACAAAGAAATGTTGCCCATGCTTGACGAGTCGTCATTACCCTTTTTAGGATCGCCCATACGCTTTCTTGGGTCTTAACAGAGGCTTTATTTGCTTTAGCATCATCTACAAATAATCGTTTAGGCTTTACGACTAAAACGACATAAAGCAAATAAGATACCGCCATTAAAACCAGACCTATGCTAAGAAAAGGAACTCTCCATCCTGAAAGTGAAATCCACATAGATAAAGGTACAGTAGCTGATAATGAACCTACACTTCCTACCAGCCCAATTAAACCTAACAGCTTTACAAACTCATTTCCCTTGAACCACTGACTTAAAATTAACACTAAATTGACAAAAATCATGGAGTCTCCGGTACCGACTAGCAAACGAGAGAAAATTAAGACATATTCGTTGGGAGCCGTACTGTAGATAAGACTTCCTATTCCGGTTAAAATCGATCCTATAATAAGAAATCGATTTGGACCGTACCGGTCAGAAAGTAAGCCAACAGGAATCTGAAGGCCTGCGTACGCTAAAAATTGTATGCTCGTCATTAATCCTATAACAGACGCTGAAACGTGAAAATCTTTCATTAACTGTTCTGTAATAAGTCCAGGGGCTGTTCGTTGACTGACAATCAAATAATATGCTAATAAAGCGGTTCCAAAAACAACCCATCTATAACTACTTTCCTGTTTGTTCATTTTGACAGATCCTCTCGTGTATAATTTTTCTGCGTAGAAATGTTAGTAGAAAACGTTTAAGAGACGAAGATATTGATAGAATGAAGGTCTTTTAAACAAATAAAGTGCTAATTTGGGGAAGCCCTTTTTTATCCTTGTTTTTCCTTTCTATTATAATTTTAAGTTTTTAAATGATATTTTTCAATGAAGTATGGACTTTTAAAATATATCCTTTACTATTTCCCTTTCACTATTAGGCATTCAAGTTAGAGTTTTTCTTGTCATTTTGGGTATAAAGCAATTTAATAAGAACCCATAAAGAACCTATGTCATGCGTATTTTTTTCAAAAGACCTCTTCTTTCACAGTTGTTCTGCTGTTTAATAAGTTGGTATAAGACTTGCATGTTCATCTATGAACACTTAATTAAAGGAGGAGAACTTTATGAAAAAAGCTAAACGTAAGAAAAGTATTAAAAAGCAAGTCATCACTTGTGCTGTTCTCGCGACGTCTCTTTTACTGCCCATTTCAGCTTCTGCTGCTTCTGCACCTTATACGCTTTATCAGATGGGAAGTACTGCAGACAAAGCGACCAGTACAAGCTTCGGACAAGTCTATATGGGAGGAAGCACCGATGTAGATGAAGCGTTCAAATGGATGATTCAAAAGGCAAACGGCGGAGATTTCTTAGTTATAAGAGCGACGGGTACTGATGCCTATAACTCTTATATCTACGACCTAGCAAAAAGCATAGGTAAGCCTCTTAACTCTGTTAGCACAATTGTCGTCGATGATTTAATAAGAGCAGGCTCAGACTCTTCTTTAATTGATAAAATTAACAAAGCAGAAGGCATCTTTTTTGCTGGAGGCAATCAGGCTGATTACGTAGATTTCTTAGAAGGTTCTGCGGCTCTGACAGCATTAAATAATCGTATCAATCAAGGCATTCCTTTTGGGGGAACAAGTGCTGGCACCATGATTCAAGGGGATCATATTTACGACTCTATCTCAGCAGGCTCTACAACTTTAGATTCTAAAACAGCGCTAAACAATCCTTATAGTTCTCTTATTTCCTTTACAGATTATTTGATTCAAACACCTCATAACAACAACATTCAAACAGACACCCATTTTGAACAACGAGATAGAATGGGACGCTTTCTAACATTTTTAGCACGTAATATCCAAGACGGAGAAGAAACTGGGACAACCGCAAAAGGGATTGCTGTTAATGAACAGTCAGCGCTTCTGGTAGAAAAAGACGGTTCAGCTAAAGTAGTAACACAGCCAGGCTCTACAAATGCTGCTGTTTATCTGGCTAAAACAAATAAGGCGCCTACTACTTGTATAAGCGGTCAGCCTCTGACGTTTAATAATATTTCTATCTATAAACTATTTAATGGCAGCACTTTTAATCTTTCCACTTGGACAGGTTCTGGAGGATTAGCTTATACTTTAAACGTAAACGGCGGTATTATTACTTCTTCTACAGGAAAAGTTTACGGAGGAAATCAGCCGTAAACGGTAAATGAATATTTTACTTTATAGAAAAGGGAAACTTAATTAGTGAAGTTTCCCTTTCTTCCTTATATTAAGATATTAAGGATTGATTAAGTGCTGTTTTGTTTTTAAATGATATAGATAATGCAGTCCTTTTTCTGTTATCTTCGTTCCTGCTCTGCCTCTGCGCTTTATAATATACTCTTTTTCTTCTAGTACATCCAAACGATTTCTCACCTGCTGTTCTGTAAGAGTGAAGCCTTTTAAATGCTGTGTAATCCACTTTCTGCTTGCTGCTTTTCCTGTATCATTACACTGCTTTATCGTTTCTAACAGAGCGTGATTTTCTTGAAGTTCGATCAAGTCAACCGATTCATTTTCAACTTCATGTAAATTATGCTCCTCTTTTTGACTACTAAGCCTATACTCTACGTCTTTTGCTTTCACTTCGTTTTCATCGCAGACAGTAAGCAAATACTCGATGACTCCTTTTAATTCTCTTATGTTTCCTAGCCATTCATATTCGATAAGCAGCTTCATCGCTTCTGGATGGATATGCGTCCATGTTTTTGATTTAGAAATAAAATGATGAATCAGTAAAGGAATATCGGTTCTTCTATATCTTAAAGGAGGAATCGTTAAAGATAATACGTGTAAACGATAGTACAAATCTTCTCGAAACAACCCTTCTTTCATTTTATGTAGTAAATTGTTGTGAGTAGCTGCTATTATTCTTACATTGATTGGAATAACTCTTGTCCCTCCTACCCGTCTAATTTCTTTTTCTTGAAGCACTCTTAAAAGCTGAGTTTGTAAACGCGGACTGATATCACCAATTTCATCCAAGAAGATCGTACCTTTATCAGCGCTCTCAAACAGCCCTTTTTTGCCGCCTTTTTGCGCTCCTGTAAAGCTGCCTTCTTCGTACCCAAACAGCTCACTTTCTAGTAATGTATCGGTCATAGCACTGCAGTTCACGGCAAGAAACGGTCCATTTTTACGTGTAGAATGATTGTGGATAGCCTGAGCAAACAGCTCTTTTCCTGTACCGGTTTCTCCTTGAATTAAAATAGGATACTCAGTAACCGCCATTTTCCGGGAAATTTCAATCGTTTTAAGCAAAGCTGGGTGTTCTCCTATAATATCTTCATAGTTATACTTAGCAGAAAAACCGCTTTTTCTAAGTTCTGACTGCGCTTTCCCTTCTATTTCAACAGCTTGATTAACACTTTTAAACGTTGCTACCGTAGTATTGCTTTCCTGAATCATAGACTTATAGATAACCATTTCGTACCCGTTTACGTTAAAGTACTGACTTTTCTGGGCAGACGATGTAATAAACTCCACAAGGCCTTCGTCAGAAATGACATGTTGAATTTCAAGATCTACAACATCAGAAGAAGATAACTGAAACAATGATTCTAACCTTTTATTGAATAACGTAATTTTTTTGTTAAAATCCACGGCAAGAATACCATCTTCTACTACGTTTACAATACTCTTTACATGAAGGTGAAGTTCTTTCATTTGCCCTTCTGCTTCTATTAATTTTTTTTGCAGCTCAATAATATTTCGTAAATAGCGATCCCAAATAATTGAATGATTAGACTGATTAAAACCAAATGATTTTATAAGTTCAAAAATGGTCGCCATATCAAAAAGTCTAACGCCTATATCAATTACATGTTTTACGTATGGGGGACACAAGTGAACCTCACCTGGAGAAACAGCAATTTCAACCCCTTCGTAATAGGTCTTTTGCTTTTTAAAAGGAATAAACTGAACATGATTAATCCCTACTTGATAGAGAGACTCTATTAATTTAAGAGTTTCTTTATCATCATCGTTTACAATTAACACTTTTGTATGGGCAGGGATTTTCAGCAATTCATTTATATGTTTATGGTGAATCGTTCTATTTCCTACAATTTCATGTGCATGCTGAACGTCTAATCTGTTCTTTATTTCATGATATATACTCTCTGATGAATAAAGGACAACATCTCCATCAATTTTTCCGGGTAATTCTTCATCAATCGCAAAGCATTCAATAAAAATGTAATCTCCTAACAACTCTTTTAATTGATTGTGTAAAATGATTCTAGTTTGCTTACTTCCTGTTATTAAAACTAATTTCTTTTTCATCGTATGGACACCTTTCTACAGGCCTTTAACTTGACTTGCCTTCAGAGATTAGCTTTTGGAATACTGTACCTATCATTTTATACTTTGCTGTGCATTTCATCTAGCGGACGTTTGTCCCTTTTGTAAATAAAAAAAGTAGAAAAAAGCGCCTCCACTTTAATTGGTGGAGGCACGATATGCTAAAGTGCTAGATGCATTGAATTACTTCCTTCTCATTTAATGTCTACGTTTATTGGTTTGATATCTAAGGCTACTTTCACAATAGAGTAATCGTCTTTTTGACCGTCGGTATAAGCCCAATAGCCATTGCTTTCAGGGCTTTTTCTGAAGGTAAGCTCAAAACCTTTGTTTTGGTTAAACGTATAGCTCTTTATTTCTTTGCTCTGAGCGTTATCGATAAGATCGTAAGCTAAAAATTTTCTTAATACACCGTGCGCAGAGAAAAGACCCGTGTTTGGCCCAATCTTTTCACTGTAGTATTCATTTTTTCTAGTAGACGTTTTACCTGGGTTTATTACGATTTCTTTTGTTGTCATATTTACTTTATCGCCTGGAGTAATACAAGAGATAAGAATATTTTTGTAATTACTCGGAAATTTGTCATTTGCCTGTACTTTGGCTAAATCAACTAACGTAATACCGCCTCTTCCAACAACTTCTATTTGTTTTCCTGAATTGTTGACCACCATAGCTGTATCTTCATCGATTCCGTACGCAAGCTGATTTTTATTTCCTTTTTCGTACGCTGTTGCAATAAGACGTCCCAGTCTTGCTTTGTTGTCAAAATGCTGATCTACAAGACCGTATTGAAAAAAGCCAAGGCCTTTTTCTAAATAAGCAGGACCGCCTTCTTGCTGAGTCATATCATCGTATGTGTCTGTAAATCCGTACGAAAGAGCTCCGTAGCTATCTCCGCCAGCGAGCATAGTATTACTCATAATCGCCGCTCCGGCACTCGTACCGCCAAGTACTGCCCCGTTTTTATACGTATGCCATATGGCTTGTAAAACTTTTGAGTCCGAACCATTTTCATTCCGCAACGAGCCCGTAATCAAGGTTTGATCTCCTCCTACAAACCAAATACCTGTTAGCCCTTTAACTTTTTGCGCTAGTTTATCACTATTCATATTTGCTTTCCAATTCGACTCATTTTCAGAAGTTCCTTTAAAGTCATGGTTTGAAATAGGTAAATTCTCTATATTTTCTGCCTTCACTCCGTATTTAACTAAATCACTTTTAAACTGATTAGAAGAGTCGAACTTAGTACTCGCTGCAGGAACAATTCCTATTTTGGCCTGCTTTCCTCCTGCCAGAGTAATAAACTTGTTATACACGCTTGAATTACTGCTGCCAAGCGCTCCTCCTGCAATTAAGAGGTTACCTTTAATCGAATCGTATGCAGGACTTTCAGATGAAGAAAAAGTAGGTTTTTTATACGTTAAACTAGTTTTTTTATCCGGTTGAAATTTGACGGTTTTAGGCGTAATGTCCATTCTTACATTTACAATGGAATAATCATCTTTTTGTCCGTCAGTATACCGCCAGTAGCCGTTTGTGTCATTATTCTTTTGAAAAGCAATTTCGTACCCAGACCCTTGACTGTCATAAACATAGCTTTTGGCAGATTTCATCGATTCATTGTCAATAAGAGAATAGGATAAATAAGCCTTTAACCTTCCATACGGTGTAAAAACACCCGTAGCAGGTAGTGCGTTAAAGGAATAATATTCAAACCCCTTCGTTTCTACTTTATCGTTTGGAAATTCAAATGATTTTAAATGATAGTTAATTTTATCTCCAGGAGATAAGTAACTGACTTTTATGTTCTCTAAGCCTGAACGCACTTTTTGCTTAGATATAAGCTTAGCTTTGCTCATATCTAAGACAGCTACTCCGCTTCTTCCAACGACTTCAACCTTTTGATCTTTATTGTTAACGACCATAGCAGTATCTTCGTCTACACCGTATGCAAAGTTTTTTTCTTTGTCGCGTTCAGCATTATACGCAGCTACTGCAAGTCGCCCAAGTCGTGCTCGTTCATCCATATGCTGATCAATTATGCCGTGTTGGAAAAATCCCAGCCCTTTTTGAACTGATAGAGGCTCGTATTCTTTCTTATTGTGTTGGTTTTCGTTTACATGTTTATTTTCCTTGTTTCCTATACTTTCTTTTAAAGCTCCTAGACTGTCTCCTCCTGTAATCATGACGTCACTCATAATTGCAGCTCCTGCACTTGTACCTCCGATAACTGCTCCCTTACGATATATATCCCAGATAGCTTTTAACGCTTCAGAATCGTTTCCATTATTTTGACGAAGGGAATCCACAATTTTTGTTTGGTCTCCTCCAACAAACCAAACTGCCGTTAGTCCTTTAATCGTACGGGATAACTTCTTGTCGTTCACTTGATTCTTCCAAGTCGATTCATCTTTTTGTGTGTCAGAAAAATCGTGATTGGAAACGGGAAGAATTTGAATAGAATCTGAGTTTACTCCGTATTTCACGAGGTCTTCCTTAAACTTTTCAGAAGACTGCAGCGTTGTGCTAGCAGCTGGAATAATCCCTACTTTGGCTTTTTCTTTTCCCCCAGCAAGCAAGAGAAATTTTTCATATATATCGTGATTGGATGTTCCTACACCTCCGCCTGCAATAACAAGGTTGCCTTTAATGTCCTGAGTATTGTCTTGTGCTTTTGCAAGCAGCGGTGTACTCAAAGAAGAAAGTAATGTAAAGCTGATCAGACATGAAACAAGTTTCTTTTTCATTGGAATGCCCCTTTCCACGCAAATTTCAATAGCTCTTTCTAATTAGCTCATATCCTTTCCACAATACGTTCGTTAAATGATGCTTCGCTGCTTAGAGTCTAAAATCTATTATTCAAACGTTCCTTTCACAAGAGGAACACCATCTTTTAGCATCATTTTACCTTGAGCAAAAACTGTTTTAATCGTTAGCGTCTCTTTATCTAAAAGGACTAAATCTGCATCTTTTCCAGGTTGAATATGCCCTTTATTGTACAATTTTAATACTTTAGCAGGGTTAGAGGTAATAACTTGAAGAGCTGTTTCTAACGGTACTGATTCCTCTAATACTGCATCTCGTACTTCTTGAAATAAAGAAGACACTTTTCCAACTTGAAGACCTTTATAATCTCCGTTATCATCAAAAAACGGCAGGCTCGCGTTTCCATCGGATGAAAACGTAATACTTGAGATCGGAACTTCTTCTTCAAGCATGATGCGTAACCCTTTGCTGCACTTCACTTCCCCTTCTTCTAAAAAATGAGGAATGGTGCTAGTCGTCAAATCTACATATCCGCCTCGTTTTGCAAATTGAATTCCTTCTTTAAACAGCTCTTCATTTCGATTAATGTGTGTAGGATGAAATTGACGAATTGGCAGGTCTGTTTTATCTGCAATTTGATTTAATAAAGATAATTTTCGTTCTCCATCTCCTACGTGAACTTCTAATATTCCAGCTTTTCCTGATAAAATCCCTCCATTGCGGGCAGCGGAAGTCACCTTTACCAGTTCTTCAAATGTCGGTTCAGAGGAACGGTGGTCAGAGATCGCAATTTCACCTACTCCAATAATTTTATCAATTAAAATAAGGTCTTCCTCGATGCTGCTGGTTAACGTTTTTACCGGTATTTGATAGGAACCTGTGTGAATGAAACAGCTAATCCCTTCTTCTTCTAATCCTCTTGCTTTGGCCAGAAGATTTTCCATTCTTCTTGTTGTACCGTCTGTTCCAAGTACACCTACAATAGTTGTAACACCGGCAGTCGTTGCATCGGTTAACATTAGTTCAGGCGTGCGTGTTTTATATCCACCTTCTCCTCCTCCACCAATAATATGAACATGTGAGTCAATGAAGCCTGGAGCTATAATGTGATTAGCGGCGTCTACAACATCAATAGGAATGGACGTATTTAAATGCTCAATATAATCTTTTATAAGGATGATTTTGCTGTCTGCAAGTAATACGTCTTTTTTTCCTAAAGGCTGTGGTGCATATACTTCTGCGTTTTTGATTAAGGTTAACAACGTCTATTCCTCCTACTAGTAAGCTCAGCTTACGAATAACATTTTCTATATACTTTCAACTCTTAAAATGGCCCGTAATTGATAAAATAAGCAATCACAACGGCTATTAGACCAATCACATATTGAATAAGGACTAACGGCAGCACCCATTTCGCCCACTTTGTCCATGAAATTCCCGCAATCGCTAAGCCAGCCATTAATGTTCCAGCCGTCGGGAAAATAATGTTTCCGATGCCGTCTGCAAAAGAAAAAGATAATACTGCTGTTTGTCTTGTAATATCAAGCAAATCTGCAAGCGGCGTCATGATTGGCATTGTCAGCATCGCATGACCTGTTCCAGATGCTAAAATAAGGTGAATCAGGGCTTGGAAGTTATAAATTCCGATAACGCTTAAATATCCCGGAATATGTTGAATGGCTCCAGATACTTGATGAAGCATAGGATCTACAATATGACCTTCATTCAAAACAACAAGAACAGCACGAGAAACTCCGATAACTAGCGCTCCTCCAACTAATGCTGCTGCCCCGTTTGTAAACGACTTAACTGTATTTTCAACAGACAGTCTCCCAATAACCCCAATCACAATAGTCAAAATGACAAACAGAGAGGCAATTTCGGTAATGTACCACTTATACTTAATAACCCCAAAAGCAAGAATTACATAGTTAACAAGAAATGCTGCCATAATCCATTTATGCTTTCTAGTTAACTTGGCATCGGAGTTTAAAAGTTTATTTGCATTAGTTATGCTGTATTTTCCGTAAGTTCCAATCGAAGGACTTTTTTTAACTTTCATCGCATATCGATAGACAAACCATACTGAAACAGCGTAAACAACTACGAATAAGATAAGGCGAAAGCCCATTCCAGAAAACATAGGAAGCTCTGCTACTCCTTGTGCAACACCCACTGTAAACGGATTCATAACAGCCGTAGTAAAACCAGCTGATGCTCCAATTAAAACAATGGCAGTTCCCGTTAATGCGTCGAACCCAAGAGCAAGTGCCAGCGGAATTAAAAGAGGAATATAGGCTAGCGTTTCTTCCGCCATTCCCATTAAAGATCCTCCTACCGCAAAAAATAGCATCATAACAGGAATTAATAATTTTTCTCGGGTAGCAAGCTTTTTAGCCATCGTTGTAATTAATACATCTACTGTCCCCGTAGCGCTTAGTACACCAAAGAAACCCCCGATAATTAATACAAAAAAGATAATATCGGCTCCTTCTACCATTCCTGTATGTATCGCTTTGACCATATCAAAGAATCCAACTGGTGTAGAATCAATCCATTTAAACGACTGAGGATCTACCGTTGTTCGTCCGTCTACTTCTACACGTGCGTATTCTCCGGCTGGCAAGATATACGTTAAAATAGTAGCAATCACAAGAAAGCCTAACAATAAAGCAAAAACGTTTATTTTCCTCTCTTTTTCCCTTACCTGATTTAATGAACTCATTTCTTTTTGCGGTTCACTCATTCTTCTTCTCCCCTTCATTGTGAAATAATAACTTTAAACAGACTTCTCGTTCTTTAAAAGCAGCTTCCTTATCTGCAACTACATATTGCTCCTTTCTCTTGTGTTCTTCACATATAGTACAAGCAATTTTCGTGCCAACGTATAACCGTTTAATTTTCTGAATTATGATATAATTAAATCATGTTTTAGGTGGTAATTGGGTGTTTTTTTAAATTTAATATGACCAATTAAGAAGCTGTTTAATAGAAAATCTGGAGCACGAAGCATTAGCTAGTTCTTTTTTTTAAAATCTACAAAAAAAGATAAAAGAATTTAATCTATAAACATAAAAAAATACTATACTCAAATGGCTAGCTGAAAAACATGCGGATCACAAACTTACAGAAGTGGCTGCTACAGTAGAACACGCACTTTATCAAACGCTCCAAGCTGAAGTGAAAACGAAACATTTAGGCGGACATGCCTTTACGTCGGAGTTTACAGAAGCTATTTTAGAAAAAATAAAATCCATGTAACATTAACAGCAATTTATCCATTCTATAGAGGTGATCATAATGAAAAAAAGAAAGATTATTATGGACTGTGACCCAGGTCATGATGATGCCATTGCAATTATTTTAGCTGCTGCACAACCAGGATTAGATATTTTAGGGATTACAACTGTTTCAGGAAACGCAGAAATAGAAAAAACGACGCTGAATGCTTTGAAGGTGTGTGATTTGGTATCGTTACATAACGTGATTGTTTCAAAAGGAGCAAGCGAACCAATGATGCGCAGACGTGAAAACGCGCCTAGTATACACGGTGATTCGGGATTAGACGGCCCTGAGTTCCCGGCTCTCTCTCGCAGCTGGAGCGAAGAACACGGAGTAGATACTATTATACGAATGGTCAAAGAGTCAGAAGATCCCGTTACGCTTTTGCCTACCGGTCCATTAACGAACATTGCTTTAGCTTTAATAAAAGCTCCAGAAATTAAAGAAAATATTGAAGAGATTATCCTTATGGGCGGCGGAACCTTCGGGAACTGGACGCCAACAGCTGAGTTTAATATTTGGGCAGATCCAGAAGCGGCTAAAAAAGTGTTTGATAGCGGCATTCTACTCGTAGTAATGGGGTTAGATATTACGCATCAAGCCGTTGCAACAGATAATGTTATTAACCAAGTGATGAACATTGATAATAACGTAGCAAAAAAGGTGGGTGAATTATTAGCATTTTTTAAATCTACCTATAAAGAAACGTTTGGCTTTGATGGTCCTCCTGTTCACGATGTATTAACTGTTGCTTATTGCATAGCTCCAGAACTATTTACGCTAAAGGAAGTTAATATTGTGGTAGAAACACGCGGAGAATACACGGCTGGAACGACTTCAGTTGATTTGCTTGGAGTTACAGGAAGGAAAGCAAATGCGAAGTTTGGTTTAACCCTTGATGTGGATGGATTTTGGGATCTGATGCTTGAAGCTCTTAAATCATATTCAACTTCGTAATGTTCATTTAGAAAATACACTTTATAAACGAGAGGCAGCACCATAGCTGAGTTGGTGACTTGCTGGTGCTGTCTTACGTTTATTCATACTATCTAGCTGTTCTTTTCGCTTTTTGATTGAGCATTACCGTAATGATTGAAGCGACAATAACACCTGTAATTAAACATTTGGATATATCTTTATAAATTACTCCCATTACTGTCCCGCCTATAACGCCTACACTAATAAGTAAAATTCGCTCTCTTTGATTCATGATTTATCCCTCCATCTTTTTTAATAAAACACTTAATTTATGAAGAGCAAACTGCAGGTCTAATTGCTCTTCTTCATTTAACTTCGCAAGATTTGTATGAAAGTTACTATAAATCCCTCTCCATTTTTCCTCTTGAATACTTTTTCCTTTAAACGTTAATGAGACTAAAACTGCACGCTTATCTCGCGGATCAGGCATTTTGATTAAATATCCTTCATTTTCTAATTCACTGATAACATTCGTTAACTGTTGTTTGGCAATATTTAATCCATTACTAATTTCCTTAATATTCAAATCTCTTTTTTTCATATACATAAATTCAACTACGTGATTTTGTAAATGTGTTAATTTCACTTCATTCTTATTTAAGTTCTTGAAGTTTTTAAATAAAACCGGTATTAAAGCGATATATTCCTTAGCCAGATTTTCCTTCATAAGATGTTCACCTTCTTTAGTAAATATATTATTACTAAATTCTAATAAAAACAATAAAAATTGTTTATTTTAGTAAAAATATATTTACTAAAATCCATACACACTTCTAAAGTTATTTTATCCCACTCTCAACAATCGTTTATTAATCTTATAAAAATAGCCATATAAAAAAGTAAGGAAGCACACTTCCTTACTTTCTGTTTGCAACACCCGTTAAAAAATTCAAAAACACGTGTATGCCTGCTTTCACGGTAATTTCTCCTACATCACGCAGCGGATCTAGACATACAATATCCATTGCTTGAACAAGCGGATGACTCCCAGCCGTGTATACCGCTTCAAACAATTCCTCCGTTCTCATTCCCCCTGTCGTTCCTGCTGGAACTCCAGGTGCGTAAGTGATATCTAACACATCCATATCAACGGTTAAATAGATCATATCTACCTCTTTGCTCAGCTGTTTTAATGCTTCTTTCACGGTATGATTTATTCCTGCTTTTCTTGCTTGCAGTAACGTTACATAATGAACGCCTTTGCTATCTGCATATTCCTTTAACGATTTTGAATTATAAAACCCGTGAAGTCCGATATTCCATACATGAGCTGCATCAATAGTATTGCTTTCGATTAAATTTCGTATAGGGGTTCCGTTAGAAGGACCGTTATCTTCTAAGCTGCGTAAGTCAAAGTGCGTATCAAACTGCAAAATCCCTATTTTCTGTTCGGGATGTGACTCTTTCCACCCTTTTACTAACATAGCTGTAATAGAATGATCGCCTCCAAGCATAATAGGTAGCGCATGCGGATGACATTTCCGCATAGACATCATCGCTTCTTTTATATACTGATGAGACTTCCCTATATTCGTTACGTGCTGCTTGACGTCTCCTAAATCCAACACTGACAAGGAAGTCAAATCCGTATCATACTCAATATGATACGGGTTAAAGGATTTCCAGAGCTTCCTCATGGCCATTGGCGTCTCACTGGCTCCAGAAGCGCTAATGGAAGATCTTGAAAGAGGCACGCCCAAGACCGTAATATCTATCGATGTAAAGTCGACGCTGCTCCCATCTTCAACTGTCTGAATCCAATCACTTACTTTAGGATCAGAAGTACTTTGACGCTGCCAGCAAAAAGGCGGTCGATCAAGCTGTGGGTACGGATAGTTCATGTAAAACACCGCCTTCAACCACAACTTTTCCATCTTTTAATACCGTGTCTACAAGATTTACGGCATAGTTATACTGCAGCGTTTGGTAATTGGGAGCGTCAAATAGCACTAAATCGGCTTTTTTACCTACTTCAATACTTCCGATTTGATCCCCTTTGCAAATGGCATGAGCCGCGTTGATCGTACAGGCGGTTAAAACTTCTGCTGGCGTCATCTTCATCGCTAAACATGCTAAATTCATAATAAACGGCAGTGATTCCGTAGGAGAAGACCCAGGGTTTCGATCTGTAGACAAAGCAACCGGCACTCCTGCTTCAATCATTTTTCTAGCACGCGCCGGCTCTTCCATTAAAAAGAATGCCGTACCCGGCAGTAGAACGGCTATAACTCCGCTTTCAGCCATTTGCTTAATTCCTTGATCCGATGCTTTTAACAAATGATCCGCGGACACTGCTCCCACTTTAGCCGCTAATTCTGCCCCGCCAAAAGACACAATTTCATCGGCGTGGATTTTAGGTTTTAGTCCGTATGCTTTTCCAGCTTGTAAAATATGCTCTGACTGTTCAACTGTAAACACGCCTTCTTCACAAAATACATCACAAAACTCCGCTAGCTCTTCTTTTGCAACGATTGGTATCATTTCTTCGATAACGAAACGAACAAACTGATCTTCATTTCCTTTGTACTCAACTGGCACCGCATGAGCTCCCATAAAGGTTGAAACAACATCTACTGGATGCTGTTCATTCAGTTTCTTCGCTACTTTTAATTGTTTGATTTCATCTTTAAGATTTAAACCGTACCCACTTTTGGCTTCGACAGTTGTAACTCCGTGCTGCAGAAATTTATTTAAACGTTTTGTAGATTGCTTGATTAGCTCCTCTTCCGTTGCTTGTCGTGTACTAACGGTTGTTTGTAAAATTCCTCCTCCCGCTTTTAAAATATCAATATACTTCGCCCCGTTTAAGCGCATTTCTAATTCTTTTTCACGACTGCCGCCAAACACAAGGTGAGTGTGGGGATCAATCAACCCAGGCGTTACGATTTTTCCTTCGGCATCAATTATATTAATAGGTTCATGGATATGCTCAAGGTATTCCTGCGCTTTGACGTCAAGCCCAACAAATACAATTTTTCCATTTTTCACGAGTACGCTGCCATTTTCAATGATTCCTAGATCTGACATTTCCTCCGATCGTCTAGGCTGACTTCCTCCTTTAACCGTAATGACTTGTGCAGCGCATTTGATATACGTAATAGTCATACGTATCCCTCCTTTTTTATTCATTTAACGCCGGAATTTGTATTCCTTTTTCTTTTGCAGTTTGAATAGCTTTATCATAGCCGGCGTCTACATGACGAACAACACCCATGCCTGGGTCTGTTGTTAAAACACGCTCTAGACGTTTGGCGGCTTCGTCCGTCCCGTCTGCTACTACAACCATTCCAGCGTGAAGAGAATACCCCATACCTACTCCTCCTCCGTGGTGAACAGATACCCAGCTTGCGCCTGCTGCCGTATTTACTAATGCATTTAAAATCGGCCAGTCTGCTACTGCATCACTGCCGTCTTTCATTGCTTCAGTTTCACGGTTTGGCGACGCCACAGAACCGGCATCTAGATGATCTCTACCAATAACGATAGGCGCTGACAGTTCTCCGTTTGCTACCATATCATTAATAATTTTTCCAAAGCGCGCTCTTTCTCCGTAGCCTAGCCAGCAAATACGCGCCGGCAATCCTTGAAACTCAATTTTTTCTCTCGCCATTTTAATCCAGTTGCAAAGATGCGTATTATCCGAAAACTCACGTAAAATGACTTCATCTGTTTTATAAATATCCTCTGGGTTTCCTGACAAAGCGACCCACCTGAACGGTCCTTTTCCTTCACAGAACTGCGGACGGATGTACGCTGGGACAAATCCCGGGAAATCAAATGCATTCGTGACACCTTCATCTAACGCCACTTGGCGAATATTATTGCCATAGTCAAAAGCAACCGCGCCTTTTCTTTGCATCTCTAACATGGCTTGAACGTGAATAGCCATACTTGCTTTTGATTGTTTTATATATTCATTTGGATTTGTATTCCGCAATTTTTCTCCTTCTGCTAAGCTGACTCCAATCGGCAAATATCCGTTAAGCGGATCATGTGCCGATGTTTGATCTGTCACAATATCTGGGATAAATCCTCGCTCTATCATTTCAGGAAGAATCTCGGCTGCATTTCCAACTAATCCAATAGAAAGCGCTTTGCCCAATCTTTTTGCATCTTCAGCTAATGTGATTGCATCAGCTACGCTTTCGACTACCGTATCGCAATATTTTGTTTCAATACGCTTTTCAATACGCGTGCGATCAACATCAATTCCAATTACAACGCCGCCTGCCATCGTAACAGCTAGTGGCTGTGCGCCTCCCATTCCTCCTAATCCAGCTGTTACCGTAATGGTTCCTTTCAAAGTTCCGTTAAAATGCTGGTTGGCACATTCAGCAAATGTTTCATACGTTCCTTGAACAATGCCTTGGGTTCCAATATAAATCCAGCTTCCTGCAGTCATTTGTCCGTACATCATTAACCCTTTTTTATCAAGCTCATGGAACGTCTCCCAATTTGCAAAAGCAGGAACAAGATTCGAATTCGCTAATAAAACACGCGGTGCATCACTGTGGGTTTTAAAAACCGCAACAGGCTTACCGGACTGTATGAGAAGCGTTTCATCTTCTTCTAACTCTTTTAACGCTGCGACAATACGATCGAACGCCTCCCAGTTACGAGCTGCTTTTCCGATTCCTCCGTATACGACTAACTTTTCCGGATGCTCCGCTACTTCGGAATCTAAATTGTTTAGAAGCATGCGAAGAGCAGCTTCTTGTACCCAGCCTTTTGTCGTTAGTTCCGTTCCACGAGGTGCTTTCATTCCACTTTGCTTTGTCTCCATTTTGTTTTCCTCCTCTATAAAAATGAAAAACTGTTAAACGAACATTTTTATTACAACGCTAGTTCATAATTAGTATCTTGCACAAAGGTTTTGAAATCAGCTGCTAACGCCTCAATATCACGTGAGAAAATTCGATCTTTAATAATGGTTGGTACGGTTTTTCTAATTCTTGAATGAATTTTTCTTGTTTCTGAAGCGAGTTTATCCACTCCTTGAATATCGGCTGCTTGAGCCGCACAAATTGCTTCAATCGATAGAACTCTTCGTGTATTTTGGATAATTTGATAAGCATGACGAGCAGCAGTCGTTCCCATGCTGACATGATCTTCTTGATTTGCTGAAGATGGGATAGAATCAACACTTGATGGATGCGCTAATACTTTATTTTCGGAAACTAATGAAGCTGCAGCGTATTGAGTAATCATGAGCCCGGACTCTAGACCTGGATCTGCACTTAAAAATGCGGGCAGCCCACTAAGCTGAGGGTTTACTATTCGTTCAATGCGCCGTTCAGAAATATTCCCAAGCTCCGCCATTGCAATTCCTAGAAAATCCATAGCAAACGCAATGGGCTGCCCGTGAAAGTTCCCTCCAGAAATTACTTTGCCGCTGTCGGCAAAGATGAGCGGGTTATCGGTTGCTGAATTAACTTCAATTAACAGCTTTTCTTTTACATAATTTAAAACTTGATAAATAGCACCATGAACTTGAGGAATGCAGCGCAGTGAATAAGCATCTTGCACTCTCATTTGACCTTGAGAAGTAGTTAATTGACTGCCTTCTAAATATGAAAGAATTCGGGCAGCTACCTGCTGTTGTTCCGGATAAGGTCTTACTCCATGAGACTCGGGCATGAATGCATCTAAAATGCCTTGCAGACCTTCTAATGTCAGTGCTGCAATCCCGTCAGCAAGATCTGCTAGCTTTTGAGCTTCAAGGTACGAAACTACTCCTACAGCCGTCATTGCCTGAGTGCCGTTGATCAAAGCTAGCCCTTCTTTCGCTTGTAATTGGATAGGTTCAAGCCCCGCTAGCTTTAAAGCTTCTTCTCCTTGCATTTGCTGACCATTATATACAGCTTCCCCTTCTCCAACTAGCAGCAGCGCTAGATGTGATAACGGGGCTAAGTCACCGCTAGCTCCAAGCGAACCTTGACTCGGGATAACCGGTACTACGTTTTGATTTAAGCAATCGATAAGAAGCTGCAAGGTTTCCAGTCGTATTCCGGAATATCCTTTAGCCAATGCATTTGCTCGTAACAGCAGCATCACTCTGCTTACTTCTAACGAGAATGGTTCTCCTAGTCCGCAGGCATGACTGCGAATCAAGTTAATCTGCAGATCAGCTAAGTCCGTTTTTGAAATAACCGTATCGCTAAACTTTCCAAATCCAGTATTTACTCCGTAAATTACGTTGTTATTCGTAATGCTCTCTTCAATTAACGTTCTGCTTTTTTGTATATGTTCAACTGCGTGATCGCTAATTTTCACGGAGTATCCTTGGTAAATAACTTTGTAGATTTGGTCGAACGTCAGTGAATTTCCGTCGATTTGAATAAACATCATACCCGCTCCCTTGTTAAACTGTAGACTACCTTTTTTTTGAACACAAAAAGGGGCTATATCAAAGAGGAAACAAGCTCCTTTTGATATAGCCCCCTATAAACTAACCTACTTACACTATGGGCTTTTATTAATAATCGGCATTTCAACTTATACATACAAACAATCGCTAAACGACTAAATCACTATACACTTTAAGCTGTACAACTTAAAGCAACTAGGGTACCTACACTAAGTATTACGCTGAATTAATCATTTGTCAATTATTATTTAAGAAAATTTTAAATAATCTGAAATAAACTCATTATTTCTTATAGCAGCGATGATTCACGGCTGCACAATTTTATTTTTTAAACGTTATCGGACGTTCATGTCACTTGGGTGCGGACCTTTGCGGCGATTGCTGTTTAACCCATTAATCTCTGCCATATCATCGGCAGTAAGTTCAAAATCAAACACGTTAAAGTTTTCTTCTATTCTAGACGGTGTAACTGATTTAGGGATGACAATTGTGTTGTTTTGTAAGTGCCAGCGCAATACAACTTGAGCCGGAGTTTTGCTATGTACTTCAGCAATTTTTTGAATAACCTCGTCTTGTAACACTTCTCCTCCTTGATCAAGAGGACTCCATGCTTCCACGAAAATATTATGTTTGGCACAAAACTCTTTTAATTCATTTTGAGCAAGATACGGATGACACTCGATTTGGTTTAAAACAGGCGTTACATCACATTCGTTTAACAAGCGCTCTAAATGCTCAATTTCAAAGTTGCAGACACCAATTGCTTTTACTTTTCCGTCGTGATAAAGCTTTTCTAATGCTTTATACGTCTCCACGTACTCATCATATTGAGGCGTAGGCCAGTGAATTAAATATAAATCGACATACTCAAGTCCTAATCGTTCTAAGCTTTCATCAAATGCACGTAATGCATTTTCATAGCCTTGGTCGCTGTTCCAAACTTTTGTTGTAATAAACAGCTGTTCTCGAGGAACAGAAGATTCTTTAATCGCTTGACCTACTCCTTCTTCATTTTTATAAATCATGGCTGTGTCGATAGACGTATATCCCACTTCAATTGCTTTTGACACTGCAGCTGCTGCTTGGTTATCTTCTACTTGCCATACGCCAAACCCAAGCTGAGGCATTTTTAAACCATTGTTTAATGTAACAATATTCATTTTACACGTCTCCTTTTTTGTTAAAAAATTCAAAGTTTTAATGATGGTGCCAGCCGATCAGCATAGCAACCTGTCCCATTATAATGCCGACTGGGATTCCTATAATCATGGCTCCAAATCGAAATTTAAAAGACCATGCGCGCGGCACAAGGGAAAACAAATAAATCATACTCATCGCTGCCATACATGTACTGCTAAAAAAACTGACGACAGTGTGTAAATTTGGCATTACTTCTCCTCATTTCACTAGAACGTTTGCGCCTTTTCAATTTCATCATTTATCTTTCGTTCTAATGCCTATGTTTTCGCAGCCGACATAGTTACATTCGTCAAACGGTTCCGTAATCCTGCTTTAATCAGTTAAAAATACTTTACCTACGTAACTTTTTTAATTAAAACGAATATGTGCTTTTAACTTCAAAGTTGTGTATAATTTCTGTATATTAAAATAATAAGATTTTTTCACTGTAAAGAACAACTGCACGTTCTCTGTAAGGCAATCATACATATTTGCAAGAAAGGAATGGATATAAAAAATGGCGATTGAAAAAGTAAAAGCATATTTTAAACAATATGGTATGGAGAATCGAATTATCGAAATGGATGAGTCCAGTGCTACTGTAGAACTAGCAGCGCAAGCTTTAAAATGCGAGCCGAAACGGATCGCAAAAAGTCTTTCTTTTAACGCCGAAGGAACTGTTCTATTGATTGTGGCAGCAGGAGATGCGAAAATTGATAACCGAAAATATAAAGAAGAGTTCGGAACCAAAGCAAAAATGCTTGGAGCAAGTGAAGTAGAAACGCTGATTGGTCATGCCGTAGGCGGAGTATGCCCGTTTGCCGTTAATGAAGGTGTTCACGTGTATCTAGATGAATCTCTGAAACGTTTTGTTACCGTTTTTCCTGCCTGTGGAAGTGGAAATAGTGCAATTGAATTAACAATACCTGAACTAGAAGAATTTTCGAAATGCTTAAAGTGGGTTGATGTATGCAAAGGATGGAATGAATAATTTACGTAAATTACGGTACAGCTATACATAAAATAAATAAATAAATCAGCACGCCAACAAGCTGAAACAGTTTTTTGTTTCAGCTCATTGGTGTAGCTAAACGAATTTATGAAACAGCTTAACCCAACCTAGGTAAGAAACCCCTAAGAGAAATACAAAAAGAAATAGTAAAGGAATGTTCCTAGGGATAAAAAGCCAGCCGTCTAACGTATTCCACAGAAATTCACTTTTATTTGCTTTTCTCATCATTTTCACCTCAAGCAGATTTACTATTTTGTCTTCAAAAATTCTTTTACATAGTTATATACAGTATCTTCAACTTATGACCTTTTTTCAAGAAAAACGTGTACGGAAAATTGATTGAATGTGAATCTTCTTAATTTATACCCGTTATGTACTCATTCATCATCTTAGTTTCATCTGTAAAAAAGAAGAAGCCTACATTTTTAGATGCAGGCTTCTTCTAGTTGATTCAGTCTTTCCTTTGTTTGCCTAGTCAGGCCCTTTCGTTACGTATATCGGTTCATAACCAAAGTGCCTTGTGTCAGATACGAATATCTGCTTTCAATTTGCGGTAATACATTTGCTGAAGTCGCTGTTAAGCCTTTCAAAACTAATCAGTCCCTTCAAACGCTAAGTATTTAACCTTCCACAACAACCATTTGCATGATAGCTGCTGTACTATATGTGTACCCCGTATTTATATAGTAAAACCTAAAAAAACAATTTTTTATTACATGTAATTTTCTAGACTTTATAGCAAAGAAAAGTTAGATAGTATAGGTGAAAGAAGCACGACAGCCATTAGCGCCCTACTGTTCAGATTCACGCATTCAAAGAAAAAATCTGAACTGAAATTCAAAAAATTATTTAATGTATGGTTTCATCAATTTTTTGAAACGCATCTTCAAGTGAAGTATATCCGTTTGTTTCTCCTTCGTTACCTTGAACGGTCCATTCTTGCTTTTCGACTGCTAATTTCCCGTCTTTATCTTTTAGATAAGGTCTGTTAACCATAAACACATGATCATTCTTTTTTACTGTGTAGCCAAGATAATAGTGATTACCTTCTCCTTCCTCTTCATATACGGAGACGCCTTGAAGGTTATATTTGTTTAAAATGTCATCCATATGATGAGTCAGTTCACTTACAATCGCTTCTCTTCCTACATATTCCACATTTCATACCCCTTTTCATTTTGATTTATACTTAGCATTCCCTTGAGCATATTCAATTACACTATCTTTCAAACGTTGTATGAACAAAGCAAGTCAATATAATAGTCATTCATTACATAGTAATAAAAAAACTACCTCACTATAATGCAATGAAAAAACATTGCTAAGTGAAGTAGCTTTTTTGTTACCGAAATCTACAGAGAAACTTGATTATAGTTCAGTTAAAATAATCGGTTCACCGTTTGTTACAACAATCGTATGTTCACATTGTGCTACAAGACTATTATCAGGTGTAACAAACGTCCAGCCGTCGTCTCCGCGTTCAATGATATGATCAGCCTTCATAGAGATAAACGGCTCTACAGCAATAACAAGACCTTTTTTCAAGAGGGCTTTATCCATTGGATCATAATAGTTTAAAATGTGGTTAGGAGCGTCATGCAAGCTGCGGCCAACACCATGACCCGTTAAGTTTTCAATAACAGCATATCCGTTTTGGTGTGCAAAGTTAGAAACAGCACGACCAATTTGATTTTGTTTTGAACCAGCTTTTACTTTTTTCATAGCTGTCCAAAATGCATCTACTGCAGCTTGACACAGCTTTTCTTTTTCTTCGTCTTGCCCAATAACAAATGAAATACCCGTATCCGAATAATAGCCATCAAGTACTGCGGATACATCCACATTTACTAAATCGCCATCTTTTAATACGAGGTCTCCCGGAATACCGTGAGCCACTTCTTCGTTGACACTAATGCACGTTACACCTGGGAAATTATATTCTTTTTCAGGTGCAGAAATAGCACCGTGTTCATCTAATATTTTTTTACCGATCATATCAAGCTCTTTTGTTGTCATACCTGCTTTTGCTTGTTTTTTCATTTCTTCGCGCGCAAGTGCAACGATGCGTCCAATTTTGCGTAAACTTTCTAAATCTTGTTCGTTACCAATAATCATAAAAAAAACACTTTCCTTCCTCGAAATATATATCCTATCCGATTTTATCATATTTTTATGAGGATTTTTCAAAAGACCTTTTAAGAACTAAAATGTACGATTAATTAGACTAGTAAGATATTTATCATATGTCAAAATCCTCTTCATTAACCTATGAAATTTAAAAAGCATGCTACTTCACCGCAGCATGCTTTTTTATGCCATATAAAAAATCCCTCAAATAAGCAGAAGCTTTCACAATCCCTTAATCCACTATTTCAAATTTCACTTCATTAAACAAACTAGTAGAATTCCACACATTCAGCCCAGCATAACCTTCTGAAAAGGTAGGGTCCATCGTATCGATCACCAGCTTATCATCGAGATAAACTTGAATGTGTTCTCCTTCAGCCGTCACTTTTAGATGGTAATCCGTATTTGTCTTTAAATCCAGCTTTCCCCCATCGTCGTAAATAATGAGATCCTTGCCTATTCCGTCTCTAAACGCAATGAGCTTTATTTGATTATTCAGCACATCTACATTCGCAGCATAAGCATTGTTTGCCTGTTCATCCGAACGGAATACTAGCGCTCCTGCTCCTGTAGAATTTGAAACGGGATCGTCTAACACCTTTATTTTTGCCTCATATGTGAAATTTTTTGCTTCTTTTGATGATAAGGTAAAGGAATCTTCTTTGCTTCGTCCTTGTTTTCCGTTAATTGTATCGGTCCATAGTCCGCTAATATTCTTCCATACAGACAAGTTTGTATCAACAGGACTTTTATTCCAAATAGATTTTAATGGATACATCTTAAGAGAATTTAATTTTACAGCGCCTCCTTTGCTGTAAAGCTTTATTTTATTGCTTGAAAGCGTTGGAAAGAGCTGGTCTGTTATTACTGCCGTGCCGTCATTGCCAAATACTTCTACAGACGACTGGTCTACAAACATATGGAGCTTAACTTTTCCGTCTTTTGGAAGCATGGGAGCAGAGTGTTTGCCTTTCACATTTTCACCAAAATCAAAACTTCCAGAGTTTGTTCGATCAACAGATAATCGTTGCTTGTTTATGTTATAGCTGACTTTCGTATTTTCACTGCCTTCTTTTTGAATTTGAAAACCAAATTCTTGTGCATCTGTATTTGAAACATCGAATTCTGCCATGATTTCATATTTATTTTCCTTTATGCCTGAAAGAAGATTTTCATTTTCAGTAACCATCAAATTCTTCAATATCTTTTTTTCTTGCTTATTGCGAATTGAATCAATTGAAACAGGTACTTGTTGTAACCGAAGCCCTTTTGCTGTGTTGGTTAGTTCTATTTTTCTTGGAATTGACATAGAGCTTCTCCAAGTAGTAGTTGGGGTATTGTTGGCATATTGCCAATTGCTCATCCAGCCTAGCCAATACTTTTCTCCGTTATCTCCTTCAACTCCGCTCCAATCTACAGCGGCATAAAAGTCGGCACCATAATCTGTCCAAAGCACTTCCTCTGGCGGATTTTCATTTTTAAATGTTTTTCCGTCAAAATCGCCAACAAAGTACTGCATCCCTGAACCTCCAGCTGCCGCTCCATCATTGATGCTGACCTGCAGCATCCATTTTTTCTTCGTGCTGTCTCCATCAACCGGCAGTTCGAGTAAAGTAGGACACTCCCAAATTCCTCCGTTGCTTCCGTGAGTTGAATTCACCCATTCTCCTGACACTGTGTTCCAATCTGAAAGCTCTCCGCCTTCTCTTTGTTTAGCTTCCTCTGGTTCTTTTGCTACACTGTCTACTTTCTCCGGCATCTTTTCTGTATTAAATACATTCACATCATCTAGATTAATATGCCCCCATCCGCCTACAGCTTGATCAACAGCTTTAATGTACAGTACTTCTCCTATATACTTAGAAGCATCCCATACGTAGCGCTGGTACTTTTCATCTGCAAACTTTGTATTCGCTTGACGAATCAATTCTTTATCGTCAGATGCCCGGACTAAGGAGACATAGCGGTTTGTGGGGTCGTTTCCGCCTCCCATTAACAAATTGATTTCACCTGATCCGCTCAATTTAAAATAAGACGAATGTAATTCTCCAGTGGCATTATCGCCATCTTGCTTATCAGAAAAACCCCATAAATGATACTTTCCTTTTTGTTCAAAAAGACCGCTCCAATTTGCGGTTGCATCCGTTACATGATCGTTTGTGAATGCATTTCCCTTTATCGTTTTCCAGCCGGTGAGATCTCCTGTTTCAAAACTTTTATTTTTAATTTCTTTTTCATCTGTATCAATAAACTTTGTCATGTTAACGTCTTGAAACTGGACTGAAGATTGATTAACGTGTAGTCCAAACAATCCTTTTGAAAAAGTTTCATCTTTTGCAGTAAGGGTGAAGTTATCGTCTATATACAAATCAAGTTTATTTTCCAATGCAGTTACTTTTACTTGATGTGATTTGCTCGTATCAATTTTTGCGTTTGTTTCGGCAAGGATAGTTGAAATGCCATTTTGAAGCTTTACTAGTTTGATTGTATCTTTAGAAGCGTCCACGCTAGCTATATATCCGTTTTTGGCTTCTGCGTCTGCTCGAAAGAGTAGTGCACCTGAACCATTTGCATCTAAAAATGTCATATTTGACTTGAAAATGAACTGATCTCCCTGTTCTTCACTTATGATATATCCATCGCTGTCAGATTTACCAAGTTTTCCAGCAGCAGTATCATTCCATGTTCCCGTAACAGGTTTCCAGTTAGATAGATTGGTTATAAAATTAGATTGATTCGTAAATTTAACATGACGAAAGACAGCTGTGGAATTCCATGCTGTTAATCCAAACTGACCGTTTTCAAAAGATGCATCACTGCCTTCTAAAACCTGTTTTCCATTTAGCAGTATCTTAAAGTGGTGACTGCTTGCTTCTACTTTCACGTGATACGCTTGCGACGTATCCAGCCTCATCGACTTTGAGACAACGGTCGTTACGCTTCCTTTCTCTACTTTGTTAAGTGTTAAGAGGTTCTTTTCAGCATCTAAATTGACGGTATATGCGTTTGTTGCATCTTTATCAGAACGAAAAACAAGGCCTCCTGCACCTTCGCGTCCATTCTTTTCTACAAGCGTAATTTCTCCCTCTAGAGTAAAGGATTGACCTTTTTGTTCAGACAAAGTATATGAATAGGCACCGCTTTGACCGTTTGCTTGAATCCCTCCGTCAGATCCAAACTCACTTGCGTATTTCCAACTTTTTAAGTCAGGTGATGTATAAAACATGATTTTATCTTTAGCAGCTAAAGACATCACCCACTGCTTGGTTTGGTCGTGCCAAAACACTTTTGGGTCGCGCCAGTCAGGAACTGGGGGATTCGGCATAACAGGATTTCCTTCATATTTGGTCCACGTTCTTCCGCTGTCCTTGCTGTATGCTAGACTTTGCACCTGCCCTTTACTGCCCGAGTGCGTAAAGATAGCTACCATCGCTTCTTTTCCAAACCCTGCGGTATTATTCCAATCAATAACGGCACTGCCTGAAAAAATCTCTCCGTTCTCGTCTGGAGAAAGAGCAATCGGCAGGTGTTTCCATTTCACTAAATCTGTACTAACTGCATGCCCCCAGTGCATAGGTCCCCAGGTGGTACCGTAAGGATAATACTGATAAAAAAGGTGATACTCCCCGTTATAATAGACCATTCCATTTGGATCGTTCATCCAGTTCGCTTCTGGAGAAAAATGAAATTGATTCCGGTATTTTTCTTGATAATACCCTGTATTATCAGCTAATACAGGGTATACAGAAAACAAGCTTATAGAACAAGCGACTCCAATCATTAATAACTTTTTGACGGTTCTTTTCATCTTCCTTTCCTCCTTTATTGGCATACTGGCTATGTAAAACATTTTCACCAGCAGATGCTAGAAGAATAGATGACGCCTCTTATTTATCAGCCTAAAAAGCCGATCCAATAACCTCCTATACCGATTAAGAAAATACCGAAAATAATAAGCAGCGGATTTGTACCTTTTCGAAGCATCCATGCTACTAATAAAGTTAGCGCTAAAGGTAGCAGTCCCGGTAGAATACTATCGAGTACGTCTTGCACGGTTTTCACGACAACTTTACCAGAATCATCTTTGATCCTAGAAACAACCACTGGTATATTAATAGTGGTCCATTTCGAAACCAATGCTCCCATTACAAAGAGTCCTAAAATGGATGCACCTTCCGTCAGTTTTTGAATTCGATTCCCTACTAAATCTTTTAAAATTTCTGTTCCTTTTAAATAGCCATATTTTAATCCATAATATTTTGTACTTAATCGAATGGCATTAATTAAGATGAAAAACAGCAGTGGCCCGGCAATATTCCCGCCTAACGCAAGAGATGCGCCTAGTGCTGCGAGAACTGGCCGCAGCGTTCCCCAGAAAATAGGGTCTCCTACACCAGCAAGCGGTCCCATTAATCCAATTTTCATTCCGCTGATAGCTTTTTCATCAAAATCTTTTTTGTTTGCCATTTCTTCTTCCATTGCTGCCGTTACGCCGAATATAGGTGCAGAAATCCATGGATGTGTATTGAACCATTCTAAATGCCGCTTTAGTGCTGCATTTCGCTGTGCCCCTGGTCCGTATAAACGTTTGATTGCCGGAATCATAACATAACAGTAGCCCATTGCTTGAACACGCTCAAAGTTAAATGAACCGAGTAAAAAATTCGAACGAATGAACATGCTAAAGATATCTTTTTTCGTTAATCTTTTTTCATTTTCCATCTCTATCCCTCCCTTAAGTTCGCCGTTTAGGCATCTAAATCATCATCGTCATCATATACTTGTTCGCTCCCTGTAGCTGCGGGAACGCCTGCCGGCTGCATTTGATTTCGCTGCTGCATTACTTGCTGATAAAGAAGTGCTAAACAAAGACCGAGCGCTCCAAATCCTACCAGGTTAAACCCTGTAAATGCCGCCAATAAGAACCCGATATAGAAAAAGGGCTTTAAATGAGGAATGTTCATCATATTGATAACCATGGCATATCCTACGACCACGATAATGCCTCCTCCAATTTGCAGGCCTTTTGTAATAACTTCCGGAATATTTCCGAGGAAAGTTTGCACGGCGCTTACGCTGATTAATGTAACAATTAAAGTTGGAATCATAACGCGGAGAGCCTGAAAACCCATAGCAGTAATATGCATAATTTCAATTCCTTTAAAGTTTCCTTCTTCCGCGTACTTATCAGCTCGGTGGATTAAAAATACTGTGATAGTACGAACAAAAATAGTGAGTACTTGCCCTGCAGCTGCTAAAGCTATGGCTACCGCAATGCCTTCACCAATCCCCTGACCAGCTGTGATAACTAAAATAGTTGAAATAACAGAAGCAATAGCCGTATCAGGTGCCATCGCCAATCCAACATTCATCCATCCAAGAGCCATTAATTCCAGTGTTCCACCTAAAATAATGCCGGTTTTTAAATCTCCAAGCACCAAGCCTACTAACGTGCAGGCAATGAGAGGACGATGGGATTGCCCTTCGTCCAACACGCTTGCGATGCCAGTTACCGCTGCAATGACTAATAATAAAATAATTTGTATGGAAGACATAAACTCATCTCCTTATTTGATTTTTGTTTCGTTTCTCAGTAGTTGAATAAAATTTTCACTAGAATCTGAAGGTAATTGGCGCAGCTCAAGCTTTACGCCTAGTTCCTGCAGTTTCTCAAAAGCATCGATATCTTTTTCGGTAACGCTTACAGATTTAGTGATTTGTTTTCGGTCATTAGCAAAACGCATGCCCCCTACGTTTACTGTTTCAATAGGTACGCCTGCTTGAACAAGAGCGACAATGTCTGTAGGGTTCTCAAACAGCAGCATGGCTGTTGTATCCTGATAACGAGGGCTGTGAAATGCTTTTGTCATTTTAGAAATCGACACAGCGCTCGCCTTTACATTCGAAGGAGCCACAGAAAGAATAAGCGTTTTTCGCATTTCATCCGCTGCCACCTCATCTGAAACAATGATAATTCGATCTGCTGCATTTGTTTTGATCCATCTTGTTAATACCTGCCCGTGAATAAAGCGGTCATCAATTCTTGCTAAAACGATTTTCATAATAATCCATCCTCTCCGATTTGGTTTGCTTGCTGGATTTTCTCCAAATGTTCACTGCATACTTGAAAACTTTCTTCATTCACTTGCTTTAATCTTCCTAGCATCTCTTTTAATGTAACGTGTTCCCTCATGGCTAACACTTCTAATAGCATAGGCAAGTTAACTCCGGATACCATATCCGCTGTTTTATTTTTAAGGATATAGGGAGTAGCCGCATTGTAGGGTGTACCTCCGAAAATATCGACTAAAAAAAGCACTTCATTTTCTAAGGGCATTTCCTCTAGTGCCTGCTTATATTTTTCTTCAAGGGTTTGGATACCCTCTCCTTTTAGAAAAGGTACGGCTACTACGTGATTCTCTTCACCAAATATCATTTTGGAAGACCCCTCTAACGCTGGCGCGAAATCACCATGTCCACTAATAATGACTGAAATCATGTACACTTGCTCCTCTCTTTTACGTTCTACACTTATTTATTGCAAGTATCGTGCCAACAAAGAGTATTAAGCGCTTTCATTTATTTTTCAATACCTTTTTCTGTGTTGTTGATACAGGTTCCTTAAAATAAACAAACCTGTATCAACACGTCATGCGTTTTAATACAGGTTTTTCTGTTATTTAAAAAGTGGGATAAAAAAAGAAACTAGTGGCATATAAATCAAACTAGTTTCTCAGAATTATAATATGATTTTTACATTTCATCCGCAAAAATGGTGGCAATAAATAATTTTTCATCTCTTGTTAAGGTAAGTTTCAGCTTTTTTTCGACGGCTTGTAATGTTTTTTCCGTTTTTTGATAAATATTTTCTAACTGGTGAGTGATTTCTTCATCCTCGGGAAAAGTAAGAGGTTCATTTTTTATCATTCTTTCTAAAGCAAAGGCCGTATGCATCACAATTCGAATCATAACAGTGTTGCTTAATTCCATTTCTAACTCATCTTGTACATGACTTAACCACTCTAACAGAATTTCACTTATGAGGTACGGGTTAATAAATAGAAGGTACTTTCGCAAGTTTTCTTCGCAAAGTTCACGCACCACAATATTCGATCCGGTTTTCTCGTCATCATAGCATATCGTTTCTTTTGTAATTGCCTGTTGAAGTATTCGCTCCCCCTGCCCTTCAATGAGGACTTCTAATGATACATGAGGCGCATCAATCCTTGGATTTTTAGTACCTGCCGTTGCAACAATTTCATATTCTTTTTGAATTTCTCGAATATTTGCTGCTAGTTTAATAGAAGAAACGGTTAGAATTTTAATAGGTTCTTGAGATACTTTGCGTGAAATAATCGTCAAGATTTTTTCTAATTGTTTTGCTGTACCGCTTCCTGTTGTACAAATAGAAACAAGTGCTTTCTTTTTTCCAAACACGTGCTGCTGCTTATCTATAAATTCCATAAAGTCTTTTTGCACCGAATCAAATATGGCATATAAGTTTAAATCTAAATAATTTACTTTTCTAACGGTGTCTAACACCATAGACGTCGTCACATTGCTGATGGTTTTAATTTTAGTCCCTGTTTTTTGTTCCAACTTGCTTTCTAACATGGCAAGCGAACCCATGTCCACAAGCATTAATACGCCTTCTCCTTCATCTACTTTCTTAATTCCTTGGATTAACCTGTCTACAATTTCAACCGGAGATACCGTCAAAGGCACATCAATAGCTATAATAGGAGTGCTTCCTAAAAGCTCCGTAGCAACTTCAACCATAGAAGTTGCCGTGCTGTTTCCATGCGCAGCAACTACAATCCCTACTCGTTTATTTTCTTCTAACGTTCGAATCGATTGAATAACCATTGTGAGATAAATGACTTCTATTTCTGGCACGCGAATGTTAAACCACTTTTCAATCCGATTTTTAAAAAGCAGTGCTACCGCATATTCTTTTGGGTATGTTTCGCGAATTTCATCTATCTCCTTTGTATTTAAGACGTCTACTTGTTTTTTTCGCTTTAAAAAGGATTCCATATGCATACTTAAAAAATGAATAAACCTGCGATCAAATTTACAGTTCAATTCTTTTTCAGCCAAATGTTTTAATTCTTTTGTAAGCTGAATCACATCGTCTTCTACGAATTTCATTAAATTAGAGCTCTGGCCATTTTTTTGATTAAAAAAGCTCCGAACATTCAAATGAATGTCGGTAAGAATATACTGATTGATGTCTTCTTGAGATAAACCTTCTTTTGTTAAAACATCTACTTTTTCTTCTATTAACTGATATAAATTAAACGATACGTCTTCCTCTATTTTTATTTCTTGGCTCTCCATAGCCGGGGAGATAATCGTTTTAAGGTTTACATATTCAGAAATTTTTTTGCTTCGCTCCATATTTTTACTGTTCGAAATCCAATCTCGTTTAATATCATCAGGCAGATCTCGCACTGTAAGTTCCACCATATGTTTACTATCAAGGTTATTTAAAAATCCGTGTGCGCACACGAGCTGCACATTCGACTTTAACTGCCCTACATTCCCGAATTTTTCAGTGTGGATTAAAGCATTTAATACATCAATGTGGACACTTAGCTTTTTATTAATTCGTTTAGCCTCTTGTTCTAAAAGAAACGTGGTGAGGCGAATTTTTTCTTTTAAAGACCTCTCTTCTAATGAGGGAATATGGATAGTCATCGGAATTCTTCTTAAGAAAGTTTGCAGTAAGGCTGAACCGGGATTTTCAGTTGTAGCACAAATAATTAATACCTTAGACGTTCGCTTATGATCTGTTTCCCCTAGGCGATTGTACGTACCTTGATCAATGAGGTAAAAAAGCATTTCTTGGCCTTCGGGAGGAAGCCGGTGTACTTCATCCATAAAGAGAATCCCTTCATTTGCTTGTTCTACTAAACCTACTTTACTTTCAGTTGCTCCAGTGAAACTCCCTTGCTTATGACCAAATAACTGAGAAAGAAGTAATTGAGGATTATGGTAATAATCAGCGCAGTTAAAGGTAATGAATGGGGCATCTGTTTTTAGCCTCTCTGAATATAAGGCAAATTGATAGATTCGTTTTGCAAAAAGAGATTTTCCCGATCCCGTGGGACCTAATAGCAGCATATGTAATCCATTAGGCGGGTAAAGAACAGCAGCTTTTGCTTGAGAAATCGATTTTTTCAAACTGCCTGTAGCTCCAATCATTAATTCAAAAGGATTAGCAGGAAGGGCTTCTTCTTTTCCCACATTAGATAGCTGCTCTAGTTTTTCTACTTCCATCTTATTCGGATCCCACTTTTGACGACAAATGGTTTCGACAACCTCTAGCGGAACGTAGCGAACGGGGAACATTTTAATTTTGATTACTTTTTGCATGCGGACAAGTTTATTAAGTTCAAGACTTACATTAGATCTCTCTAAATCTAACTGTTCAGCAATTTCAATCGCTGAGCTTCCTTGTTTATGTAAAAGTTCCACTTCTGTAAACTCTTGAAAATTACTCAACAGCTGATTGTATACCTTATCAATTCGTTTCATTAGAAGCACCTTCTTTATTTTCAGTTCACGATTGGGATTTTCTCTTTCAAAGAAATGATCATTCCCTACTACTACAAGCTATTTCATCTACAAGTACCCTCATGTCATACTAATCTATGAAAACGTTTCAAACCATTATATGTAAATATATTAAGTTAGTCAAACCTGCATGTCAACCGGTTTCATTCTTAAAGTTATAGTCTGTCTGAATGTTTCATTTTCTTTAAATAACTATTAATGTAGATACTGCTTTTTTATTTTAATCACCGCTGCGGTTACAGCACATTTTTGATTAAATATTAAAACGAAAGAAAACAGCAGCAGTTGTCGCCATCTTCTTTCGTTTTTAAAAATTATTTATCCGTACTTAATTGCCCTTGTGGTAAAATACTATTTTTCACAACAGCTGTTTTTGATCCTTTAATATTCAACAGAAAGCTAGGAGCAAAAGTAGAATGTTCCTCTGAATAGAAGCCTCTGTTTGTCATGTAACTTGTGATTACGACATTGTCTCCTTTCACTTGTGGAACTGCAAAATGTGAATACGTAAACGTTTTGTCATTAGGGTCGAGGTCCATATGTAAAACAAGGCCTGTATCATTTAGCGGCTTGTATTTTCCTGTCAGCGTATTTGATACGTACCCTAGCATATATACGTCATCTTGGCCGATACCATCAATAGTCATTTTAGATCCGCGAGAATCTGTGAATAAGTACCATTTCCCATCTTTTTTAAATACATTTGCGCGTTCAATTTCATCTGTCACCGTGTTTGAAGTAATCAGTGGATCCATTACTTTTTTCAAGGTATAATCGTTATTTAGTTCAACAATGCCTAATGCACCGTTTGCTAAAGAGGCTTTCTTTTTATTAGAGCTCTGAAGTAATTTCTCTTTTTCTGATTGGAAAAATGGATTATTTCCACCGTAGTAAGCTCGATTGTAAAGGGAATCTTCACCTTGATAACCATCTTCAGTTCCTGTGTTTGCTTCAAACACAAGGTATTTATGCCCTTTATCCTCTACATAGTGAGGATCTCTCAACGTATGATTATCTCCTGAACCATATGCGCCTTCGTCAATAAACTGCTGAATATTTTGATACTTTTTACCATCACCATCAAAAATGGATTTATGATCTTCAACACCTTCAATTTTTAACGTATCTCCACTTGGCTGGGATACATTTACTTGAGCTGTTGTTAAGGTTTGTTTTCCATAATTTGCACCTGAAAAGTTAGTATAGAATAAGCGTATTTTTCCGTCTGATGTTAAAGTAGCAGATCCTGACCATTCTTGTGTTTGCTTTTTCAAATGAGGATCATTCGGTACAAATTTGTCACTGTCTTTGAACACTCTTCCTGCATTTTTCCAACTGTCAATCGAATCTTCACCGATTTTTTGATAAAACACATAAATAGATGTATCATCAGCATCTTTCGGATCACCTGCTAGTGCAAATACAACTTGGTAACCATGATAGTTGGCTACTGTTCCGTCAGCATTTTGCAGAGGCCAGCTGTCCCATACGTCTAAATCAATTAAATTGCCCGATTTATCATACCCTTTTGCGGAGGCAATATTTTTGATTGTTGATTTATCAAAAGCTGGAACTTTAAACTGTTCGCTTTTTTGCTGCTGAGGAATTTTCAGCATGTTATCACGCGTAATATGGGAAACTCCATAATTATTGTTGGTATCTTTATGATTGCTTTCAGCTGCCCATGTTTGAGATCCAGCACCTACTAACAGAGCTGTAGCAAAAGATAAGGCTGTAGTTTGCTTTGCGATTTTCTTAATATTCATCTGTTTTTCTCCCTTTTGTATAATACCTTTTCTTGTGTCACTCACAAGCCATTCATTTTCTATGTATCGAGAAGTCATATCAATCTGGCGAAATAACAGAACCGGTTCCATCACCTTTCCAAGATTACTTGCATAATATTGAAAAGTCAAATAGGTAAAATGGAGTAATCATCTCATTTTTCTCCCCTTGTATTTTTTATTTGGTTATAAAGTCTTAAACCTTCAACTTTTTGATTAAATGGGCAAATTCATCGTCATATTTAACCTGCTATTTTTTTATAAGCTCTTCTACAGCTATTAAAGTACCCAATCTTCAAAAAAATATCGTTAATGTATTTTTTGTGAAATAGTGGAATAATTTTTTATATAATAGTTCCTATTGGCAATAATAAGAGACTAAAGAATCAGATAACTACTTTTCATTTTGATTCTTTTTTCCTGTTAAATTTTATGTAGCTGTTCACGAGAAATCGTTATCATTTTAATGAATCAATAATACATTTTTCAGAAAATCAAAAAGAGCTCTTTATAAAGAGCTCTTTTTGATATCATTTATGCTGTTTTTAAATAGCCGTTCTTATTTAAATAAATCAAGTTCCGCAGTACGTTTGATAAGGCTGATTAGACGGTGTACAATACTCTGGCTGACCCGGAGATTCATATGGGCTAGAAAGCACTTCAAGAAGGGTTTCCATCACGCTGTAGTCTTCTTTTTGTGCTGCGTCTAACGCTTCTTCCACCCGGTGATTTCGAGGAATGACAGCCGGATTATTATTTTTCATAAGCTCTTGTGACTCCGCTTTAGATTGTTGTTGTCTACCTAGTCTTTTCTGCCATAGCTCATGCCACTGTGCAAACTCTTTGCTTTCAAATAAGTCACTATTTCCTAGCTTATCGAAAGTTAATGCACGAAACGTATTTGTATAGTCAGCTTCATAGGTTTTCATTATTGTAAGAAGCTCTTGGAATAATGCTTCATCTTCTTTTTCTTCGTTAAAAAGCCCAAGTTTAGCCTGCATACCTGCCAGCCAGTTTTCCCGATAGAATTTTGGAAATTCCGTCACGGCGCTTTGCGCTATTTCAACTGCTTTTTCTATATCTTGATCCAATAGCGGTAATAAAGCCTCAGCAAACCTCGCAAGATTCCACCCTGTAATGCCTGGTTGATTTTGATAAGCGTAGCGCCCTTGTACATCAATTGAGCTAAATACAGTTTCTGGATCATAGGTATCCATAAATGCACATGGTCCGTAATCAATTGTTTCTCCACTAATTGTCATATTATCCGTATTCATGACGCCGTGAATAAAACCAATAAGCTGCCATTTAGCAACTAGGGTAGCGTGACGCTTAATCACTTCTTGAAGCAATGATAAATATTTTTTTTCATTCTTTTCTATGTGGGAAAAGTGACGTTCTAATGCATAGTCAGCTAAAGCTTGAAGGTTGTCGACCGTTCCCCATTTTGCAGCGAACTGAAATGTGCCAAAACGAAGGTGACTGGAAGCTACACGCGTCAAAATCGCCCCCGGCAGTTCTTTTTCACGAACAATGGATTCGCCTGTTGTTACGACTGCTAAGCTCCTAGTAGTCGGAATACCTAAAGCATGCATGGCTTCACTAATAATATACTCACGCAGCATAGGTCCTAGAGCTGCCCGTCCGTCTCCTCCGCGGGAATATGGAGTTCGGCCTGAGCCTTTAAGCTGAAGGTCTACTTTCTCACCCGAAGGCGTAACTTGCTCCCCTATCAGCATAGCCCGTCCGTCTCCTAGCATGTTAAAGTGGCCAAATTGATGCCCCCCATAAGCTTGTGCAAGAGGGAAAGCACCTTTTGGGACACTGTTTCCAGCCAAAATGCTAACTCCTTCTTGACTTTGCAGCTGTTCTTTTTGTAACCCTAGAGATGCGGCTAAAGAGTCGTTAAATTTAACTATTTTAGGTGAACTTACTGGATTAGGATCAAGAGGCGTAAAAAAGATGTTTGGTAACTCCGCATAGCTATTACGTAAATTCCATCCTGTTTCTTTTTGATTAATCATCGTATCTCCTTTTCTTTTTGTGTCTTAAAACATAACTCTTTTCTTTACTGATCGTGGTTTTATACGCGCAGTAGCCCTGCTCTACCCTGCTTTCTTTTGGGCATCTTAGAGCAGGATAGTTTCTCTTTCATTCATTATCTCTTTTACTATTATATCGTATTTGCTCGTACTTTTAATCTAAAGTGCCTTATCCATTTATATACCTCCACTTTGTTGACGAGCTATTAAATGTTCAAAAAAGAAGAAGTATTAATATACTTCTTCCTCTGTATTTTACCCCCAAATATCTTTTAAATTCCAATACGTTAACTCTTTTACGATTACTTCTCCTCCTTCAGTAAATAACTCAATTCCAAGCCTGCTTTCTTTTGGGTAAATACGGCTCGTCATGGTCGCTTGTCCTTCGTTTGCAAATACTTCAATGGAAGAACGATCCACAAATATTCGTAAAGCTAGTGTCTCACCTGCTTGTAACTCTACTTTCCTCACTCCATCTTCTTTTCCCGAGTGAGTACAGTCAAGCAATAGCTTTTGCTCATTAAGGCTGTAACACATAAGCGTTTCTTCGTTGTTTATTCCACGAATTTTTATTCCTACCGATGAAGCTTGGCAGTCCGCTAAATCAAATACAGCTTGTATCTCTAGCAAGTCTTCATTTACTTCTACTACATAGCTGTTAGAAAGAGCTTTATTGGTTAGCATGTTATACTGAGTTTTCCGAAGTGATGTAAGCTCTTGGACGGGGTTCATTAACACTTTATCCTCTCTTAAAGTTAGTTCTCTCGGAAGCGTTAGCGCACCGCACCATCCATCTTTTTTAGTTGGCATATTGGCTTCCCACATGTCCATCCATCCAATTGCAATTCGTCTTCCTTTATCATCTAAAAGCGTTTGAACAGCATAAAAATCGTGGCCGTGATCTAATTCAGTAAATGACCCATGATGAAATGTATTAGTTTCATAACTATATTCTCCAACTAAGTACCCTGTTTGAAAAAGGTTTTGATAGGAATCGCCTTTTGCTTCTATCCCTTGAGGAGAAATCATTAAAACATGTTTTCCGTCTAACTCAAAGAAGTCCGGACACTCCCACATGTACCCTAGATTCCCATCGCTTTTAGCAAGGACGCCAACATATTCCCATTTTCGTAAATTTGAAGAGCGGTATAAGACAACACGTCCCTCTTGTTTCTTTGTTGAGTTTCCTAGAATCATATACCAGAAATCCTCGTGCTTCCATACTTTAGGATCTCGAAAATGATGAGAGCTATCTGCCGGCGGCTCAGCAATAACTGGGTTGACCTCTGCTTTTTCAAAGGTAATGCCGTCTTTACTAACAGCTATATTTTGGTTTTGAAAAAAAGTATCCAGTTCTTTGTCTATATAATTATGTCCTGTATAAATTAGCGTAAGCTCTCCTTCGTTATCCACGGCACTTCCAGAAAAACATCCATCTTTATCAAATGTATCTCCAGGAGCTAAAGCAATCGGTAAATGCTGCCAATGAACAAGATCTTTGCTTTTTACATGTCCCCAATGCATCGGCCCCCAATTCTCGTCATAAGGATGATGTTGATAAAAAACATGATATTCTCCTTTATACTGAACCAGCCCATTCGGATCATTAATCCAGTTCGCTGGCGCCATAATATGATACCCTAACCGATATTGATGATTTACCTTTTTCTCTGCTTCATTTAATGAATGTTGAGCTTGCTCGATTTTATTTATCGTTAACATTATCATATCCCCCTATATAATCTGCGTGTTTTCTTGTACATCTTTTCTTATAAACTTATGTTTTTTAGAGTTTAGTAGTGTAAACATGGAAATAACGTTAAATACCAAAACCATACCACCCATAATTAAATAGGTACGAGAAAAACCTACGCTATCATATAATCCTCCCGCTATGGGTGAAAGAACGGAAGCACCTATTTGTGAAGCGAATTGGAATCCAACCAAATAAAGTATAGAAGATAGGCGCGTGTCAAAGTTAGCTGCCAAATATTTAAAGATGGCAATGAGCATAATAGGAAGTTCTAATGCATGAATAAGCTTCATCGAAGATATTCCAATTGGACCTACCACAAGTCCTGACCCAATAATACGAAATCCCATTAGAAATCCTGCTAAAATCAAACTATTTTTTGCACCGATCTTATTTACAATAAAGGGTGCTGCGAACATCATTCCAGCTTCTAAAAATACTTGAAATGAATTTAAGTAGCCAAATACTTGGTTACCTATCGATTCAGTAGGAAACAAAGATGCATAATAGATAGGAAATTGCTGATCGTATACTCCATATACGCATGTAACACCAACAACATAAATCATAAAAAACCAAAATTCCTTCAATAAGAATAAATTACCTACATCTCTCAGCGTGACGGATTCAGCTTTTTCCATTTCATAGCTGCTCATTTCTACCTTCACAGAAAAAATAATAGCAACTAGGATAACCGCTGAAACGGATGCCACCCAAAAATTAATATGAGGATTAATATTAAATAGTTGTCCTGCAAAGAATGTAGCTGCAGCCCAGCCTAATGAACCCCACATTCTAGATTTTCCATACTCAAATTTATATTTTCGGCTGACTTTCTCTATGTATGTTTCAATCGCTCCGATGCCCGCCAAAAACGCTACTCCTAAATATAATCCTCCAATAATAGCTCCTATCAACACATTGTATTGAAGCAAAGGCCCATAAACAAAAATATAAAATGGTCCTACAAACACTAAAAGACAGCTAATAAAAAATAAAATGTGTTTCTTTAAACCTATCCTGTCAGATATATATCCATACAAAGGCTGCATACACAAAGCAAAGATAGCGTTTACAGAAAAGATTAAGCCTGTAGCTGATCCGTTCAACTTAATCTCTTGCCCTAACCAGATAGAAAATAAAGAGTAGCTCGACGACCACGTAAAAAAGAAGAAGAAAAAATATGCACTCAGCTTCCAATATAAACTTTTTGAACTTTTCATTTTAGTTACCCCTTTAGCTTAAGATATAAAATCTTTTATCTAACAAAATGAAAGCACTTTCAATTTGATTTTATGTCAACCGGTTTTATATGTCAACCGGTTTCACATTTTATATTGAAAAAAGATGTATTAGGCGTAAAAGTGGGCTTTGTGGTATGTTTAAATTGTTCAATAAACCGTTTACAATCTTTACATAGATTTTATGTATCAAAATAAAACGTAGCGACTGGAAAGCTGCTTGCTTGATTGCATTTATTTTAAGGCTTTTACACAACTGATATATACTATAAAAGCAAGGTTTTGGAGAAATTAGGAGGAAACTAGATGAAAGCCAAAATTAGTGATGTAGCAAAAATTGCAGGTGTTTCACCGACTACAGTTTCTCGTGTATTAAATAACCGTGGTTACATAAGCAAAGAAACTCGAGAAAATGTTTATAAAGCAATGAAAGAAATTAATTATTTCCCAAATGATATTGCACGTTCATTATTTAATAAGCGAACAAATTTAATCGGTATGATTGTCCCGCAAACGAGCAACCCTTTTTTCGGAGAGTTAGCCTTTCACATTGAAAGTATATGTGCTTCCCTTAACTACAAAGTACTTCTTTGTAACAGTCTGAATCGAATTGATAAAGAAAAAAAATACGTAGAAATGCTTATCAGAAATCAGGTAGACGGTGTTATTGCCGTTACTTATAATAGAGGTATTTTTGATTCCGAAAGTCAAAGCCTTCCTGTAGTAGCAGTGGATCACTATTTATCAAAAGATATTCCTACCGTATCTTCTGATAACTATTCTGGAGGAGAACAAGCCACGGAATTGCTTATTTCAAAAGATTGTAAGCATATTATTCATATTAACGGTCCCCTTAAACTTGAAACTCCAGCTAACTTAAGAAGGAAAGCTTATGAAAACGTGATGAAACAGTACGGAAAACAGCCTATCACGTATGAGATTTCAAATACCTTTGACCGCAACATTCAGCGAGAAACTATTTCTAAGGTTTTTGAAGAACATCCGGAAGTAGATGGTATTTTTGCAAGCGATGACTTACTTGCAGCTTTAGTAGTTGCGGAAGCACAAAAAAGAGGAAAAAATGTCCCAAGAGATTTAAAAATCGTGGGCTATGACGGAACAGAGACCAGTCAGACTTTGTTACCTGGTCTAACTACAGTTCAACAGCCCATCGAATCGATTGCTCAAACAGCCATTGATATTTTACTAAAAGAAATTGAAGGAGAATTCAGCAATATACCTCGTGAAATCTGCCTTCCCGTTAAGCTTCTAGAAGGACAAACAACGTAAAAATACGTTTTTTATAAAATAAATATCAGTTTGTTGTATATTCTTCTTCTTTTATTCACACCTTAACGTTACAGAAAGGAGTTGAATACAATGGCAAACAATAAAAGCAGCAATAATAATGAATTATTAGTATACGGAGCTGAACAAGCAATCGATCAAATGAAATATGAAATCGCTAGCGAGTTCGGAGTAAATTTAGGAGCTGACACTACTGCACGTGCAAACGGATCAGTAGGCGGCGAAATCACAAAACGTCTTGTACAATTAGCTGAGCAACAACTTGGCGGCGGACGTTTCTAAGACAATTTCATACACACCATGACTTAAGGAAGAATGGATATCCATTCTTCCTTTTCATATATTTACTTTCCATCTTTATATAAAAATTATTATTCTTCCTCCTCTTTACTGACTGATTTTGTTTTTCCTTTCTTTAGTACAGCGCTGATTCCTAAACAACAGACAGCTGCTATCCATCCGGAGACGAGAAAATAAACGGAAGTATTTGCAAAGAGTGTGCCTATTAAAATAAACAGGCCTCCGAGAATAATAAAAAAGACGTGACCCTCACCATTTCTTTTCACCTTCATCACCTCTCCTTACCTATACAAACGAATGTTCAGATACAAAAGAAACTTCTTGATAAACAAGAAGTTTTCTTCGTGCGTTCCTTTTTTAATAAAAATTAAAGGTGTTTTCTTTTTATTTATTCAACGAAACCTCTCAATATTCTTCTCAATTACGTGCTATTCAATAATCTCTGCGGTTTTATACTCTTTCATAAATACATCAATAACATCTCCTGCTTCTTCGTTCTCCTCCTCCATTTGAACGAGTATTTCGTTTTGTGCATTTACCGAAAGAATTCTGACATCCGACATTCGGTTTATATCGAGCTGCAGTTCCAAATCTCGGGCAACTTCATCAGCTTTTAGTGAATCTTTAATAATATATCTGTGGCTTCTCATAACATTCGCTCCCTTTACGTTATATGAACGAATATAGTTTATCCAAACTATCAGCGTACAATGACATTTTTATTGTATCTTTCATTTAAACAAAACAAAAAAACGACTTTTCTCAGCCGTTTTTTTGTTTTGCTTTTCGATTATGAAAAAGCATATTTATTTCTTTATTTGACCGTTCTCTGTCTCAGGTATCATACGTTTATTTATTCCGAATGCGTAAAAACTAATGACAACGAGAGCGAGGAAAATAATTCCTACAATAAGTGAAATACGCGTTTCATCATTAAACCACATGCCTACAAGCACCATTAGTAGAAAAGCAATGGTTACATAGTTCGTTACAGGCGCAAAGGGCATTTTGAAAGGATGACTATCCATTTCAGCACCTTTAGCTTTACGGAAACGAATTTGGCTGATAAGAATAATGAACCAAGGAATCATTCCAGGAAGCACGCTAGCACTGTATACATAAACAAATACATTAGGTGGAGCGATGTAGTTTAAAATAACACCAATTACTAATCCAATCATAACAGCGAGTGTACTGTAAATTGGAACACCGTTGCGAGAAATTTTTGTAAAGAATTTAGGTGCTTGACCGTTTACACCGAGCGTATAAAGCATGCGTCCTGCACTAAAGATTCCGCTATTACAGCCTGACATCGCTGCCGTAATGACTACAAAGTTAATGATACCTGCAGCTGCCGTAACACCAACTTTAGCAAATGTAGATACAAATGGACTTCCTAAAGAATCTAGCTCATTCCAAGGATAGACCGTCACGATGACAAAAATAGCTCCAATATAAAAAATTAAAATACGCCAAATGATACTTTGAATCGCGCTTGTTAACGTTTTTTTAGGATCTTTTGCTTCACCAGCTGTAATCCCAATTAGCTCGACTCCTTGATAAGCTGCAATAACAAGAGATAGAGCAAAGAAAAAGCCTGACCATCCGCCTGCAAAGAAGCCGCCGTGTGCCCAAAGGTTTGATAACCCGATTGCGTCTCCGCCATTTCCAAATCCAAAGAAAATTAACCCAAGTCCTGCGATAATCATTAAAATAATTGTTACAATCTTAATCATCGCAAACCAAAATTCAAACTCTCCAAATGATTTTACTGAAATTAAGTTCGCTGTGCCTAAAATCAACATGGCGATAATACCAGGCACCCAAGCTGGTAAATGAGGGAACCAATAATGCATATATGCTCCTACCGCTATAATTTCGGACATCCCTACGATTACAAATTGAAACCAGTTGCTCCACGCAGCCATATAACCTGCTAATGGATGAATATATTTGTGGCCAAATGTAGCGAATGAACCTGTGCTTGGTTCCATGTACAGCATTTCGCCCATAGCACGCATAATAAAGAAAATAAACATTCCGCAAATTGCGTAAGCAAGCAATACCGATGGACCTGTCCATTGAATGGTGCTTGCTGATCCCATAAACAACCCAACGCCAATTGTTCCGCCTAGCGCGATCATTTGAATGTGACGAGATTCTAAACCTCTTTTTAGCTCTTTGTCTGCCATTCCATTTCCTCCTCCTAAACTTGTTATAGCTCTGTTAGGAAAGATACTTTTTGTGTCTGATGGAACAGCTATCGTTTTTAAAACCTTCCATTTTTACCTAGTACCTTTACAACTAAACTATTTTTTCTATTTTTAGCTATCCGACTGTATAATTACTTATTTTATAATAATAAATTTTCCTCAGAAATACAATTGTTTTTTTCAGAAAAACACTCAAGCAAACCATTTACCTTTGTTAAATCAATCATCTCAGCGAAATAGTTTTTTATTTCAGTATAATTTAAATTTTATGAATATTTAAAATATATATAGGCGCAGGGTGCCGGAACACTCTATTTCTTAAGGCTAACGAAATGAAACCACTGCTTAATTGAACAAATTTCTTTCTTCTCCTTTTACGTTTTTTCTTTCTCTTCTTAGGGAAAGTATCCATAGAAAATAGAGATGAGGAGGAATTTTTCATGTGGCAAGCTGCGATGTGGGGCGAAATTTCAGGATCAGCTGTCCTTCTTGGTGCTTTGGCAGCAGTTTTTTTGCCTATCGGCAAAAAGATAATTGGTTATATTATGGCTTTTGGGACAGGTGTATTAATCGGAGCATCTACCTATGAGCTGCTTGGAGACTCGGTTCATAACGGTGGTTTAAAAGCTACTTCGTTTGGGTTCCTTGCAGGTGCTATTGTTTTTACTTTTTTAGACTATCTAATTTCACGTCAAGGAGCGAATAAAAGAAAGAGGTCTACCAAACAAATGGCTGCGAGTAGTTCTGGAATTGCTATATTTATAGGAACCGTAATGGATGCAATCCCAGAGTCCATTATGATTGGGGCTAGCTTACTTGAAAATGCAACCGTTAGCTGGCTTCTTGTTATCGCTATTTTTATAAGTAATATTCCTGAAGGATTGTCCAGTACGACCGGTCTATTGAAAAGCGGCTTCTCTAAAAAGAAAATTTTTTTACTATGGGCAGCTGTTTTGTTTATTTCAGCTTTTAGTTCATGGACAGGATTTGTTTTTTTAGACCATGCATCTGAGACACTTATGGCTGCTATTGCTGCTTTTGCCGGCGGCGGTATTATTGCTATGGTAGGTTCTACAATGATGCCAGAGGCCTATGAAGAAGGAGGTTCTATTACAGGATTGATTGCTGCACTTGGATTACTTGCTTCACTGATACTGGATTATTTTTCTTAATCGTCTTCATACTACTTATATCGTTTCCAAGTAGAAAGCAGAAAGCCTTCTACTTGGAGACATTTATTTCAATCACATTATTATGAATGTGTCTTATTTAATAAGTAAAGTCGTAGTTTTCTTTTATTTCCTGAGTGAAAGTTTTCCAATCCGTAGCTTCAAATTCTGCATTGCGTGCTTTTAACTCTTTTTCCATTCCTTGAATCTCTTGAACAGCTTCTATAGTTCTTTCACTTCCTGGCCCTACTCTCCAAATTAAGTTTTTGTATTCTTTAATCTTATCCATTAGATAGCGCGTTTCTAAATCTCTATATTTAGACATATTGAGTGACTCCTTTTACTTCATTCTTTCTTATAACATATCATATTTCTTCTTCATGAATAAAGCCTTCTCTTAAGCTCTTTCAAAGCTTAAAGACGGAGAATAAAACAATAAAAAAGCAAGCACAATGGCTTGCTTTCACCTCGTTTAAGGCAGTGGTTCAACCGCTACGTTCCCTACCGTTACAGCTTCTGTATATGCGTTCGTACTGCTTTGGCGTAAGCGAAGGTTAGCACTCCCCGATGCGCTTGGATTTAGTTGGACATTTACAACCTTTTCTCCATTTCCAGCTGTGTCCGTTGTGATGGAAAAATTACTGCTGTATCCATACGATGACGGCCAGCTTCCATCGGCGTTTTGGACTTTAGCAATTTGAGTTCCTGATCCGTTATATGCACCTAGATTAAACGTGCTGTACGTAGTATTAGCTGAAAGCCCGCTTACCTTTATACGTATTTTGAATACGCCGCTTGTTGGTAAAATGGCTTGATGTTCAAATCCATAAGCACTAGCAGTTGGAGGCTGTGTGGTTCCACCTTTATAACCATATGAACCTGATGCAAAAGTTGACGTATCGTACCATTTATAGCCTGCTGTAGGTGCTGACCATGGCTCTGGCTGAGGCTCAGTGGACTGACTTGGCGTTTCCGACGAAAGTAATGCTGTAGCCTGATCCAATTCAAGTCCTGATACTTGATTCAAAGAGGTATAGCTTTCTTGCTTCGCTAGCCAATTGACCATATTTACAAGCAGTGTAGAATCGTCTTGTTCCTTAAATCCGTCATATGTGGTTTTAGAAGATCCTGTGTCTTCTCGTCTATATTTTGGTGTAGCATCTTCAACCGGTGAAGAATCTCCTATAAAAGCAGCTTTACCTGTCCCTACTTTTGAAACAGCAGCAAAAGGCCCCTCTGCTCTTCCTCCTCCATTATACACTCCTTGATCTACAGCATTTGACCATTTTGTCGTTGTCTTAGGAAGATACACAATTCCTTTTGCTTTGCTTGGGTCCGTAATAGCAACCGTAGAACCTGCATGCATAGCAACGCTGGAAACACCTAGCGTAATACCGAATGCTTGAGAAGGAGCTACAATATCATTGGCTGTCACATCACCAATGGCATTATAGCGAAAGCGAACACCAAAGTTACTCGCTAACCAGTCAGAGCTTGTTACGTTTTGCATTGCATCGGAGTTTGCTTCTTCCGTTGTCATACCTTTTGCGGGGTTTGTCCATGCTCCGCGACGGTATCCGTTAAAAACTTCTGAAGAGTCCCACCGGTTTTTGTTTCGGTCTGCATTGTAATGATCAGCAATAAAAAAGACGCTTCCCCCGTTTTGAACATATTGCAAAAGGGCGGCTTGTTCAGAAGATTTGTACGGAATATTCGCTTCTGGCACAACAAACACGCTATAGCCACTGAGATCACTGTATGTAATCGGCGTAGATTTTCGCAACTCTTTCACATCAAACCCGCTGCCAGCCAGTCCTTTTCCAAAATCAGAAAAACCTCCGTCAATAACCCAGTCTGCTGTACCCGCAGTTTGACCATGGGTATTATCAAACAAGATTTTCTTACCGTTATTTTCATTTACGACAGAGGCTTTAATTTCTGGTGCAGGGTCAGCAGCGCTTTCTGCTGATGCTGAATGAGTAGTAAAAGGCAGTGAAATAGATAAAGCTGTACACATTGTTAAAACGGCATAACCTACGCGATTATATTTTTTTCGCATATAAAATGCTCCTCTCAAATTTTTGCCAAGCTTGTCTTTTCAAGAGGATTATAGCAGGTTCATTTATGATTTTTTTAAATTTATTGTAAATAATATATATTTTTTCAAAAAAGGTTCTTTATACCTTATATTTGTCGAGACGGGCCCTTTTAAATATGCCCATGATTATATGTAAAATTTGTTAACGATATCGACTTGAATATTCGAGAATGCTGCGCAGCATTTGACGTGTACTCTGTGATTCGTTTGTGCGTTCTTTATATTCAAGAGGACGACTAGGAGTTGACTTATTTTCTTCTTTATATTGAGAATTTTTATTTTCTGACACGTTTTTTCACTTCCCTATCTCTATTTTATCCAGAGCAGCTCAAAGCTGCTCTTTTGGTTGTCATTCTTTTATTTGTTATGACGGCTTACTTTTGCTTTTTGAAGCTCATCTGTATGAATATCGTTTGATAAAATACTTTTATTCACATTATCGACAGCAGCTGCACTGCTGCTGACTCCTTGGTTTGTGCTTTTATTTTGTTTACTCATTCCATCCACCTCCATGTGTAACGTCTATATTTTATGGAGTTATAAAAAGAAAATAAGAGGTAGTATTAGGAAAATGACCTTCTTTTCTTTTTACTTGCATCCTCATATTGAATAAAAATAAAATCTCCATATTTAACAGACTGCACCAGAAATAAATGTTCATACTAAGAGTAGAAATTCTGCATATTCATTTTGAAAATATAGGAGGAAATAAGTGTGAGTACAAATAGAAACACACTATCCATTTTTGCTTTAGGTGGCATTAATGAAATAGGAAAAAATATGTATGCCGTTCAATATGATGATGACATCATTGTAATCGACTGCGGCTCTAAATTCCCTGACGAAAGTTTATTAGGAATTGATTTGATTATACCTGATATTACATACTTGCAAGAGAATCGAGAAAAAGTTCGCGCACTGGTTGTGACTCATGGTCATGAAGACCATATTGGAGGTATTCCTTATCTTTTAAAACAGTTAAATCTCCCTATTTATGCAACAAGCCTTACCCTTGGATTAATTGATATTAAACTTCAAGAGCATCAATTATCTGCTGAGACGGAGCTTATTGAAATCAACGAAGAGTCCGAAATTATATTAGGCAATATTCCGCTTTCCTTTTTTAAAACGAATCACAGCATTCCAGATTGTCTCGGCATTGTCTTTCATACCCCTGAAGGAGCTGTTGTGCATACGGGAGATTTTAAGTTTGATTTAACTCCTGTTAACGACCAATATCCAGATCTTCATAAAATGGCGAAAATCGGCAGTGAAGGCGTATTGGCTTTAATATCCGAAAGTACAAATGCTGAACGCCCTGGATTTACGCCTTCAGAAAAGCTAGTTGGCAAACATGTAGAAGAAGCTTTTCGTAAAGCAAAGCGAAAAGTGATTATTTCTACTTTCGCCTCCAATGTTAACCGCGTACAGCAAATTGTAGACGCAGGGATTAAAACGAACAGAAAACTTGCGCTGCTAGGAAGAAGCATGGTTAACGTTGTATCAGTTGCGTTAGAGAAAGGGTATTTAACCATTCCTGAAGGGATGCTGATTGAGCCTCATGAAGTACATTCACTTGCCCCTGAACAAGTGGCTATCCTTTGCACTGGAAGCCAAGGCGAGCCGATGGCCGCTTTATCTAGATTAGCCAGCGGAAATCACCGACAAGTAGAGATTCTTCCTGAAGACACGGTCATTTTATCAGCCGGGCCTATTCCTGGCAATGAACGTAACATCTCTCGTATTGTCGACAGTCTTTTCACACTCGGGGCTCACGTGATTTATGGTTCAGGAAGCGCAACGGGTATGCACGTATCAGGACACGGCTATCAAGAAGAACTAAAATTAATGGCTACATTGATGAAGCCGAAGTATTTTATCCCGATTCACGGTGAGTTTCGAATGCTTCATCACCACAGTTTATTAGCAGAATCCGTCGGGGTGGAAAAAGAGAACATTTTTATTATAAATAACGGTGATATTGTTGACATCAAGGGCGGAACAGCTTTTCAAACAAGAAAAATTCCTGCAGGCAATGTATATGTAGACGGTTTTGGCATTGGGGATGTTGGAAACGCGATTTTACGTGACCGTAAACAACTTTCAGAAGATGGCATGCTGGTTATTGTGATTACTTTAAATAAAACGGAAGGAAAAATTGTGTCTGGTCCAGATACAATTTCGCGAGGTTTTGTTTATACAAGAGACTCAGAGCAGCTATTAAAAGACGTTAATCGACAAGTGACTAAAATCGTAAACCAATTACAAAAAGCGCACGTTCACCAATGGAACATTATGAAAAAAGAAATTAAGACCACCCTTGGACAGTTCTTATATAATCAAACGAAAAGAAGACCTATGATTCTTCCCATCATTATTGAAGTTTAATTCCTCCAGCAAAAACTGCCTTAGTCCCCACTAAGGCAGTTTTTTCCTTATAAATCCGAAGCTTAACCTAAAGTTAGAAGTTGCCTTCTGTAGTTTATGAATAGGCCCTGCTTTTATATGTATGGTTAAAAGTGTTAGGTGTATTTCTTCTTTTTTACCCCATTCTATAAGAGAGATATTTCACCGCAAATATCTTGTGAAAGTATCCTATCCTTGAGGTGATTATGATGAATGATAAAAATCATGTAGATCAGCATTCAGAACTATTCCGCCACAACTGGACGAGACCGAAGCGTTCAAAGTCCCAAGTAAATGGACATACAGAGATGTCTCAAACGAACATCATCCTGCGAAGTAATGCAAAAGCTCATCGTTGGTAAGGATACGCTTCAACAAAAAAAAGACGCGAACGCGTCTTTTTTTGTTATTGACCGTCTGCCCCGCTTTGAGTTATCTTGCGAATATGGCCATCTTCATAATTATTTTCTCGTAGCGCTTTTGCTTTGTCATCTACTACTTGTTTTTGATCTACTTGTGAAGAAGGAGTCTGCTTGTTTTTTGGCATATTTAAAACCACCTTTTATCTTTGTAATAGTATAACGTGCATAGTGTCCCTCATAAAGATTAAATATATGTTAGCTAGCCGCTTCTTCTTCTTTCCACTTATGGCGCAGTTTCAAAATAACAAGACTTATAACAATTAAAAAGCCTAAACTTGCAAAAAAGCCCGGTCTGCTTGCTGATTCTAACAGCGTGCCGCTTACTGCTAGTAAGATTAACAAGATACCAATAGCTTGTTTTATTTTATCCCACACGGTTTGTTCCATTAAACGATGAAAAGAAATTAAAATAAAGAACCAGTTATAAATCAGCATCAGTCCCGCTGCTGTTGTAATGTACTCATAAATTTCCCCGGGCAATAGCAAGGACAAAACAATAGAAATAACTAATCCCGCTGTTGTTAAAAGCAAAGCCGGGAAAGGAAATTGCCGCTTTTTCTTTTTTTGTTTTGAAAATAATGCCGGAGCATCCCCATCTTCTGAAAGAGTGACAATCATTGTCGTTACGGAAAAAAAAGACGCTGACATCGTTGAAAAACCAGCGATAATCATTGCTCCATTAAAAACATGAGGGAAAAATGGAAGATGATATGTTTCTAAAGCTGTTATAAATGGACTTTGATTTCCATGAAAATCATGAAATGGCACAATTAAAATAGCTAAGCTCAATGAAGCGATATAAATAATTCCAAGGAGAATAAGCATACTTCTTCCCGCTTTCGGTGCGTCTTCTTTTTTTTCTAAACGAACCGTCATAATCCCCATAACTTCGATGCCTCCAAAAGCATAAAATGCATAAAGCAAAGCACCCCATAAACCCAAAAAACCGCGGGGAAATAATTCGTTTATCGTTCGAGGCACTCCTTGTTTGGCGCCTTCGTCAAGAAATCCAAATAAAGCTAGACTAGCTAATACAATGAACATTAAAATAGCAGCCACTTTTGTGACAGCAAATACATTTTCCATTCGTTCAAAGCCTTTTGTTCCGATTAATACAACAGCAATGCCTAAAACAGCATAAATAGAGGCAAAGACCCACAGTGGAATACCGTCAAACCAAAAACGTGTAAAAAGAGATAAAGCCGTGAGCTGACTCCCCATGATCAGCATCTCTGAACTCCAGTACACCCATCCGCTGCTAAATCCTGCCCATCTTCCATAAGCCTTTTTAGCATAGGAGCGAAACGAACCTTTTTGAGGATCTTGAGCGCTCATTTTAGCAAGCGCATCAAACACAATAAATGTACACACTGCCGCTAATAAAAAGGCAATTAATACAGCGGGGCCAGCTGCTTTTATTGCAATACTTGATCCTAAAAAATAGCCTGTACCGATTATGCATCCTACTCCGATTAAAGACAGATGCCACCATTTTAATTTCCCTTCAACTTGACTTCCGCAGCCTATTTCCTTTTTCACTCTATCACTCCTCACACTTCGATGTAGTGTGTGATAGTTTGAAAAATTTATGCGTAAAAAGAAGCACCTTTTCTATTATTTCTCAACGTACTGAAAACACTTTAGATTCAGCACTTCTTTTAGCCTAATTGCTGTGCGGCTTGCCAGCCGAAATATAGGCCAAACCCTATTAAAGATAACCCCGATACAACGGACACGGCAGTTAAAAACGTCGCTGCTAAGTATCGTCGAAACGTGCTTGCTAAAGCTGCCATCGCAATATCCCAGGCCAGAATTCCCGTAAAAATAGCGCAGCTATATAAGATAAGCTGTTGGGTTTCATATGTATTAGCTGTTTTTGCTAAAACAGAGCCATAAATCCCAAGCCAAAAGAGAATTGTAAGCGGATTCGTTAATGACAGCAAAAAACCTGAGAAAAAACACTTTAATACAGAATCACCGTTTGTTTTTCTATGCTGTGTAATCCTCCCTGCACCCATTAGCCCCTCAACACCTGTATAAATTAATACAAAGCACCCAAACGAAAAAAGAAACGTTTTCATAAAATCGCTGCTTAAAAAATGAACGGACCCAAAATAAACTACAAGCATATAAAGAGCGTCAACCGATGTTGCTCCTATCCCTAAGAACCAAGCATGCAAAAAACCGCTTTTAATTCCTTTATCAAGCTGAGCTGCGTTGATTGGACCGATTGGCGCAGCTAATGATAGCCCTAATAATACATAGCTGAAAAAAGCCCCCACATACATCCACCCTCTATCACTTCTGAGATTTTATAAATTGAACTATGATAAATCTATGCAGCCTGCTTAGCTTGTACTACGTAATTTTTATTTTATTTCTAAATCCTTTTGTATAGCTACGAAAAACCAGCGCATGTTAACTGTAAATACTATACAGAAGGATGAGAAGCATGAATTCATACACTCATATTAAAGAAGCATTACAATTAGCTGAACAGGCTGTTTGTCAAGGGCAGATGAATTTGGACGCAGCCAATTTTCAAAAAGCTCAAATGCAGTTGAATATGGTTCAGCAGCAAATTAATGAACAAAAAGAAGCGGCGTCTGGTGATAAAGAATTAAAACGAATGGAAGAGCACTTAAAACATTTACGAGAAGCGCAGCAGGCTATTCAACAAAATTTTTAATAAGGGTAATAACAACCTTTTTTCACTTTTATACGAAAAACTGAAAAAGCTCTACGAACTCAGTGGGTTCGTAGAGCTTTTGATCTTCACCTGCAGTTTTTAGGAGCTGCGTAAAGAGTAACATTTTTTCTTTATTCTTATACATACTTTCCGTAATCAGGAAGAGCAATTTCATCGAATTTCTTCGTAAGCTTTAATAAATTAGTTGAAAGCCATTCGCCGGAAACCGGTTTTCCATGTCCTGTCACCGCTACAGACGGATGAAGTGACTGAAGCACTTCAACTGATTTTTTGGCAGATGCCCAGTCCGTAGTTAAATAACGAGGTGGACCGCTAATTTCCAATTCTTGCTCTAGTACATCCAGCAAATATTCTTGCTTAGTGGTAACAAAAGCATCTCCTGCGATAAGCGCAAGATCCTGCTTTCTAAAAAGAGAAATATGTCCTGGAGAATGGCCAGGGGTGTGAATCCATTCCCATTCCGGCATATGAGGTACAGAGCCGTCGGCTGGTAAAGCTTGCACATGAGAGCCTAAATCAATGGCTTCCGTTGGAAATAAAGGAGAAAGCTTTGCCACAAGCCCGCCTTCCACTGTACCATCCGGTGCAGGATAATTTTTTTCACCCGTCACATATGGAAGTTCAAGTGGATGTGCATATACCGGTATGTTCCACTTCTCCACTAGTTCAATAATAGATCCAATATGATCAAAATGTGCATGTGTAAGAATAATTGCTTTTGGTTTTTTTCCTTTTCCAAACCTTTCTTCTGCCTCTTTGATAATCATAGAAGCAGAATTAGGCATTCCTGCATCCACAAGTACAAAATTATTGTCTTTATCTGGATTTCCTATAAAACATATGTTAACAATCTGTGTAGTGTAGCTGTAGATATCCCGCGTCACTTCGACTCCTTTTCCACTGGCTATAGAGCTCATGGGAATAAAGCTTTCCGTTGATGAACTTCCGTGCATCTCTCTATTCAATTTATAATTCCCTCCTTTAACGTGTCACTTCATATGCGTGATACACGTTTATGCTATCCACCTTTGCTTTCGTTATTCTTTTTTTAACTAGCTCTCTTTTATGTATCCATAAAAAAAGAAAGGAGAAAAACTCCTTTCTTTTTTTACATGAATTATACTTTTGCCGGAACTTTAACGCCCATGATCGCTTTTGGCTCTAGATATTCTTCGATACCAAATGCTCCCCACTCGCGTCCAATACCAGATTGCTTAAATCCACCGAATGGTGCAGCTCTGTCTTGCTCCGCATCGTTGACGATGATTTGACCAGCTCTAATATTTTTAGCAACATAGTCAAGTGTTTCTTGGTCTTTTCCGACCGCGTAGCCTGCAAGTCCATAAATTGTATCATTTGCAATTTCAAGAGCTTGCTCTAGGTCATCATACGTAATAATAGTGGTTACAGGCCCAAAGATTTCTTCTTGTGCAATCACCATATCATTTGAAACATCAGTAAAGACTGTCGGTTTAACAAAGTATCCTGTTTCTAAGCCGTCTGGTTTGCCCGTTCCGCCAGTAAGAAGCTTTGCACCTTCGTCCATTCCTTTTTTAATATAATCCTGTACGCGATCCCACTGTTTTTCCGCTACGAGCGGTCCAGTTACGTTGTCTTTATTTAATGGATCACCAACTGGGAATGATGGCAGAACCTTCTTCACTGCTTCTTCGAATTTTTCTTTCATAGAGGCAGGAATGATAATGCGCGTTGCTGCCGTACATACTTGTCCTGTATTCATTGCAATGTGTGAAACTGCTATTTTAGCCGCTTCTTCTACATCCGCATCCTCTAATACAACTAGCGGTGATTTCCCGCCTAGCTCAAGCGCTACTTTTTTGATTGTTTTAGCCGCGTTTTGCATAATTTTCTCGCCGACAGCACCCGATCCTGTAAATGATACAAAATCAATATCAGGGTGAGAACTAATACCGTCACCGATTGTGCTTCCCGTTCCGTTTACAAGGTTAAAGGCACCTTTTGGTACGCCAGCTTCATCAATGATCTCTGCTAATATCATCGCTGCATACGGTGTGAGTTCTGATGGTTTTAATACCATTGGGCTTCCTGCTGCGATAGCTCCTGCAATTTTAGTAGACGTCTGATTTGTTGGGAAGTTCCATGGCGTAATAAGTCCGCTTACTCCAATAGACTCTTTCACGACCTTGTAGCTTCCATGATCTTTTTCAAATGTGTAATCTTCAAGTGCATTAGCTGCTTCTTTAAAGTGGCTAAGTCCCATTTCATAGTGAACTTCTTCTGAAATCTTTAAAGGAGCGCCAAGCTCTTCAGTCATAACTTCGATAAGTTCCTGTTTACGCTTTTCATATCCTTTTGCAATATTGCGAAGCATTTTGATTCGCTCTTCTTTTGTTGTTTTTGAAAATGTGGGAAGAGCTGCTTTAGCTGCTGCCACGGCTTTATCTAGATCTTCTTTTGTACCTAAGCTAATTTTACCAATTGATTTTTCAGTAGCAGGATTGATCACATCTGACGTTTCGTTTCCTGTTGATTCAACCCATTCTCCGTTAATAAAGTGTTTTAAGTTTGTACGCATTGATTTGATCTCTCCTTTTAGTTTGTTACTTTTAGTTTGTTAATTGTTGAACTATGTCATCTAGTTTTTATCTACCCGCCTGTCTGCTTCTCAAACGCCGCTTCTATTATTTTTTGTTTCTTTCACTGCCTTATCCCTTTTCCAATCGGCTTTTGGCAGCTGAATTTTTTTCCTCTGCAGCTTTTTAGTTTTTTATAACAAACAGAGATTGAGTCCTAACGAAATCAAGCCAATTTAAAGATGAACAAATGGGATAAGGTAGTGGATTATTTGTTATACCGCTGTTGATTTTCGTGCAAGCCTTCGCTTTCCAAGGGTGTCGATGAGCCCCCTCATCGCTTACGCTCCTGCATGGTCTCACTAAATGAAACCTACATCAAAAAAATCCGAACGAGTTTGATTCTTCATCAAGAATCAAACTCGTTCGGACCTTCCTTTAACTAAAACACTTTTGTTTTCCCCTCTTTTGTATTAACGTACTTCTTGTAAACGATGTACCACTCTGCTTTCAATTAACGGTTCTGTTTGCTGTCTGTATTGTTGATAGTGAGGTGTTTCAATGTGAGCCTCAATATCTTTTTTGCTTTCCCATTTCTCATAAAAAACAAATGTGCCTGCTTTTTCTGTATCCTGGTGGAGAGTGTATTGAATACATCCTTTTTCTCCTCTTGATGGTTCAATAACTTTTACTAACTCTGATCGAAGCTCTTCTTCTTTTCCTGGCTTGGCTTTCAAAATGGCGTTAATAATAATTTCTGACATCGTTTTTCCTCATTTCTTTAAAAAATATTTCCCATAAAAAGCTTCCCTCTTTTTGTATTTATTACACTGACCATCATATTTTTTGTATGATGATTGATTTCTCTAGTCCAAGACAGCAAAACATCCATGTTATCTACAGCAGTCTTTCTTGATGCTGTTGATAAAAAAGCCTGTAGGCTTATAGCCTACAGGCTTTTTTACATCTTATTTCAATAATTGTTTCACGACTGCTTTTGCTACACTGATTGTTGACTGAGGATTTTGACCTGTTATTAGGTTGCCATCTGCTTGTACATTATCTGTCCAGTTTAGAGCAGTTACTACATTTGCCCCAAGTTCACGCAGACGTGTTTCCAAAAGAAACGGCATGAAGCGGTCCAATGTTGTTTCACGTTCTTCATCATCTGTAAACGTAGCGACATCTTTTCCTTCGACCAACGGCTTTTCATCTGATAATGTAACACCTACTAAGCCTGCGGGTCCGTGGCATACAGCGGCTACTACTTTGTCTCCTTCGTATAGTTCACGAATTAAAGCATGGAGCGTTTGATTATCTGGCAGATCAAACATTGTGCCGTGACCGCCTGGTAAGAAAACAGCATCGAATTTAGCACTGTCTGTAATTGTATCAAGTTTTAGGGTATTCTCTAGATGCTTAGCTGTATTTAAGATTTCTTGAGAAGTCTCCCCTTCAAGGCTGCGAGCATCCACCGGCGCTTTTCCTCCTAGAGGACTTGCTACCGTAATCGTAAATCCAGCTTTTTCGAACTCTACGTACGCTTCACCAAATTCTGAAAGCCAAAGGCCTGTTGGATGATTTTCTTTCATTTTGTCAGCCGTTGTTACGACCATTAATATATGTTTAGACATAGTAACGTCCTCCTGTAAATAAAGATAGTATTTTCTGTTTCCGCCTTACACACTATATTGTAAAAGAGGAATTACTATAATACAAATTAGAAAATATCTGCTTATCCATAAATATTTTTATAGATAATGTGTCATTGTTAATAAAGCATCCCCGAAAGAAACAACCATATAACACCTAAACTTATTTTTTACACACTCAAAAAAACCGCCCTTTTGAGTAAGCGCGGTTTTTCCAGAAAAGCATAGAATCTGTCTTTTATTTTAAAGAACAGATTGAGCGTTCATTTGTTTCACTTTCTTTTCTCCCGTTCTTTTAAGACTTACCATAAAAATAAACGAAATACAGTACAGCCCCGCCAAGTACGTCATCGCTACTGTCATATCATAGCTTTGCAAAAGATAGCCGACAAGAATGGGTGACAACCCTCCCAACGCTCGCCCAAAGTTAAAAATAGTGTTCGTTGCAGTGCTGCGCACTTCTACTGAATAGTGGCTGCTGATCAATGCTCCGTATCCCGCGAACATTCCGTTTGAGAAAAATCCGACTACAGCTCCTCCTATAAGCAGCCCTGCACTTCCTTCGGCATACGAGTATAAAAATACCGCACAAGCTGAAGCGAGAAGAAAGATTCCAAAAGTACGTTTCGAACCAAAACGATCCATAAATTGACCAAATGTTAGCATGCCTATAATCATTCCAACGGCTGTACTGATTGTCCAAAGAGCTGAACTTGAAACAGAGAGGCCTTGTGATTGCTGAAGCATAGACGGAAGCCATATCATGAGTCCGTTATAGCCTGCAATTTGAACTGTAGCCATCACTGCCAGCGAAATAGTCGTCATCGCCGTCCTAGGCGTAGCGAATAATTGACGAAGCTTACCATTATTTTTAACAACCGCTGTTTTCTCTTTTTGAGCTTGTAGCCACTCAGGAGATTCGTTTAAATTTTTTCGTACGATAAAAGCAAAAATGACGGGGATAATTCCGACAAAAAACAGCGCTCTCCATCCGAAAATCGGCAGGATCAGAGAACTTAAAAGCGCCGCAAGGATCACTCCAAATTGTGCGCCAATACTAACATAGGATGAAGCTCGTCCTTGCTTATGTTTCGGCCACGCTTCTGCTACAAGAGCCATACCGATCCCGTACTCTCCTCCAGCCCCAATTCCGGCAATAAATCGCGAGGCATACACTTGTTCAACATTTGCTGCAAAACCTGTCAATGCCGTTCCGACTGCAAATAGAAGAACCGTGTAGGTAAAAACCCGCACTCTTCCAAATTTATCTGCTAAAATTCCGAAGATGACTCCACCTATCAGCATTCCTATATTCGTAATAGAAGAAATAAGTCCACCTGTTGCTAAATCAATGTGAAATTCAGCAATAATCATTGACATAGCAAACGAGATAAACATAATGTCCATCCCTTCTAACGTCAAACCTGCTACTGATGCTACAACTGTCTTGTTACGATAATTCATGTTGTTCCACCCTCCAGTGTATTCTTTCTGTATCAACGCTCTTTCTTTTTTGAAGGAATGGATAAATAACATATCTCCATTCTCTTTTGAAGCCTCTCTGGACTTCGTTTAAAAGAGGTAAGTAACACATAAAAGCCCTTTTGTCGCAGAGGGCAAAAGGGCACAGATAGGCATAGAAGCAGTAGATAAGTGATCCGTCCTTTTCGGCCTCTCTGGACCGTCTTAAAGGCAGTTATTATATTAATCATTATGTTAACACGCCGCACAGAACCTTTCAATAAGAAAAATATCTTCTTTAAAGCAGCTATGTACATCTCTCACTTTTTACATTCATACTATTTCGTTCATTATTTTTTAAATATGGTTAAAACCAAAGCCTAATGTATCATGTTCAAAACCTTTTTTAGGCGCACCTATCGTTCCATACACACAAACGCTAATCCATTCGTCGCTTAATCCTGAAAACTCAATTTTTCCTCGTACGATTGAAAATGTGAGTCCGACCGTCCGTAAAATATCACCCAGCTGCAGCGTTCCTCGACTAACTCCTTGAATGGCTTCAAGTATAGCATGATAAAGAGCGTGAACTTCCCGGTACGACTGGGCATTAATAATTTTATTTGTCTTGGCGCTCGTTTCAATTGCCGCCACGACTTTAGACAGCTCCATCGCTCCCACTTTTCCTACTGTGTAGCTGTATCCTCTCTCATTGATTTCCTTTTCAATACCTTCAGCTAGTTCCGTATTATGTAAAAGAACGAGTAAAGATGTTAATCTTCCCATTGAAAAATCATTAACTTGTTGAAATTTATTGCTCAACTGTCATTCCCTCCCTTCTATCCCCTTATTATTTTAACAGACGGTACCTAAAAGGGTGCTGATTATTCAACGAACGAGCGCTCACTTAAAGGGTTAGGAGATCTATGTGTACTGTCCACCACTGTTACGAAGTAGAACTTGCATAAACAAGTAACCTATCTTTCAGTAAGCGCTTACTTTACTTTTAAAGAAGAAATCATTTTTCTCTACTTACGTTAAGACAAGCTGTGATTCAACTTCTAACTTTCCCAGCATCTCTCTCGTCATTTTTTCTAGGTTGTATTCTGTTTTAAATCCCCACTCTTCTATTGCACAGCTGGAATCTATATGGTTAGGCCAGCTTTCAGCAATTGCTTGTCGAACAGGATCTACTTGGTAATTCAGAACAAATTCCGGAATCGTTTTTCTGATTTCAGTCGCCATTTGTTCTGGATCAAAACTCATGGCAGAAACGTTAAATGAATTTCGGTGCTTCAGCTTAGAACCGTCTGCTTCCATTAGTTGGATAACAGCGTTTAGTGCATCAGGCATATACATCATATCCATATATGTTCCTTTGTCGATATAAGACGTATAGCGCTTATGTTTAACGGCTTCATAATAAATTTCAACAGCGTAGTCCGTTGTCCCTCCACCTGGAGGCGTTACGTATGAAATTAAGCCTGGAAAACGCAGCCCTCGTGTATCTACTCCGAATTTATGGTGGTAGTAATCGCAAAGTAATTCACCCGCTACTTTATTAACACCATACATCGTGGTAGGACGTTGAATTGTATCCTGCGGCGTCCAGTCTTTTGGAGTCGTTGGACCAAATGCACCAATTGAACTTGGAGTGAAAAATTGACACTGAAGCTCACGTGCTGCTTCGAGCGCGTTTACTAATCCGCCCATATTTAGATTCCAAGCTAGAAGCGGTTTTTGCTCGGCTGTCGCTGATAACAGCGCAGCCAAGTGAATAATCGTATCAACTTTATGCTTTTTAGCGATCGTAAATAACGCAGTCTGATCCGTTACATCTAAAATCTCGAATGGACCTGAAGTCACGACATCGCTCGTCGTTTTGCGAATATCGGTGGCAATAATATTTTCTGAACCATATATCTCTCTCATTTTCGTCGTTAACTCAGAACCGATTTGCCCTAAAGAACCCGTTATTAATACTTTTTTCATGTCAATATCCTCCTCGTGTACTGCCTAGATTAAACGTTTAGATTAATTTCATTTCCTTGCCTACCTTTTTGTAGATACGAAGTGCTTCATCTAACATTTCTTTCGTATGAGCAGCCGTCGGCATATTGCGAACGCGTCCTGTCCCTCTTGGAACGGTTGGGAAAACAATTGATTTAGCGTATACCCCTTCTTCTATTAATCTCTCACTAAAAATCTGCGTTTGGTTTTCATCTCCTATGATGCACGGAGTGATAGGTGTTTCACTTTCTCCAATGTTAAAGCCTAGTTCTTTTAATCCTTGCTTTAAATACCGGCTGTTTTCCCACATTTGCTGCTGCAGTTCTGTACTTGTGCTTAGGATTTCAATTGCTTTCATACAGGCAGCAGCCGTGCCTGGTGTAATAGCAGTCGAAAACAAAAACGGACGGCTTCTTACTTTTAACCAGTCGATTAAGTCTTTTTTTCCGGCTACGTACCCACCTACAGCTCCAATCGCTTTTGACAACGTTCCAATCTGGAAGTCTACTTTTTCAGATAAACCAAAATGTTTGACTGTGCCCATGCCGTTCCCTAATACGCCCGACCCGTGAGCATCATCTACGTATGTGATTAAGTCAAATTCCTCTGCAATTTCTACAATTTCCGGAAGCTTAGCAATGTCTCCATCCATTGAGAATACACCATCGGTAATTACCATTATTTTATTATATAAACCGGATTTTTGTGCTTCGCCTGCTTTTGCACGAAGATCTTCCATATCTGAATGCTTAAAAGGAATAATTTTTGCTTTTGATAGCCGGCATCCGTCAATAATTGAAGCGTGATTCAGCTCATCTGATAAAATCGCATCATGTTTATCCATAACCGCGGAGATGGCTGCCATATTACAGTTAAAGCCAGACTGATAAGCTATAGCTGCTTCTGTATGCTTAAACTCGGCTAGCTTTTCCTCTAGCTTAATATGAATATCTAGAGTTCCATTAATCGTTCGGACAGCTCCAGCCCCCACTCCGTATTTTTCAGTGGCTTCGTTGCACGCATTAATAAGCCTCTCGTCTGTAGCAAGCCCCAAATAATTGTTGGATGATAAATTAATTAACTGCTTTCCCTCAATTTGAATCACAGGTCCATTTGGCCCCTCTACCGGATTAATGACATTGTATAATCCTTTATCTTTTAAATCTTCTAAATTATTATTCAAGAATTCTTTTAAACGTCTGCTTGTCATCTTCCATACCCCCTCATTGTTGTTCAACACGTCTTATAAACTTCTCTTTTCCCCATTAAAAGATTCATCTAAGCACTTACAGTATATGAGTTAAAAATCAAGTGTATTCCTGAGAAAGACAAATGTTTCTTTTGAAAGCGCTTAAAATTCAATACTTATAGAATTCATAATAATAAACAACTAGGTAAATGTCCATACTAAAAAAACAAAAAATAAAAAAATTTCTGCATTGATAAGAATCCTTCTTATTATGAATGAGTTTACGAGAACGTTATCAGACAATATCTTTTTTCTTTTCTTTCTTTGATAATTCTTTTAAAGAAGAGACTCATATATAACGAAATCAATCCAATCAACAGCTAAAAGCAGCTAGATGTGTAAAACCTACATTCACCATACCCATAAAAAAATCCGAACGAGTTTGGTTCTTAATCAAACTCGTTCGGATGGTCCTTCAACTAAAATACTTTTGTAACAGCCTCTTCCCTTACTTTTGCATAGATATGGTCTTTATTTTTTTATTTTCGTTTTTTACTAATAAGCATGAAACAGCAAAGCTTAGTAATGCAGCTAAAAACGTTCCACTGTAAATAATGTGAACACCCGATGCAAGAATTTCATGCAGCTTTGACAGTTCTTCTGCTGGTACTCCACCTGTCTCAAACGAAGCATTTAAATTTTCTTGCCCTAATTTCTTTGCTTGTGAAAGTGTCACTAAGTTAAAGATTGTACCAAACACCGCAGAACCTAGCGTTTGACTAAATGTATTTGTAAACGTATTAAGAGCCACCGCTACTCCTCTTTTGCTAGCCGGGACCGCTGATTGAATAACTAGCATAAAAATAGGCGTAATAATACCCATTCCTAACCCAAGGACCCCAACGGCTACATAAATTAAAAATACGGGTGAGTGGGTGGAAACTAAAAACAGCATAAAACATGCCGTACTTACAATTGCCGTTCCCAGCGTAAGGATGGAGTGCGTTTTAAGACGCCCTACTAAATTCCCTGAAAGCAGTGAACCAATCGTCCAGCATACTGGCATAGGCATTAACACAAAACCTGCAGCGGTTGCACTTTTCCCCAGCACTCCTTGACTCCAAATTGGAAGGTAGACCGTAATACTAATAACTACTGATCCCACAAGAAGTGTTAATAAGTTTATAACAGATACACTTCGAATGGAAAACAGTTCAAGCGGGATAAGAGGTTCGGGAGATTTCTTTTCTATATAAATAAAGCCAATGAATGTTAGAACAGCTAGAACAAATAACCCTATAATGGTCGGGTCTCCCCAGTTTTGATGCTGACTTCCGGTTAAAAGCGCGTATAAAAACGTAATTGTTCCCACTGAAAACGTCACCGCTCCAATATAATCGATATAGCGTTTTTCTTTTACCACTTCTTCTTTATAGTTTACTAAAAGAACAAAAAAAGCCATTAGTCCAAACGGTATATTTAAAAAGAAAATATAGCGCCAAGACAGCGTATCCACTAAGAATCCTCCAAGAAGAGGCCCGAGAACTCCCGCAACTCCCCAAACTGCGCTAATCCACCCTTGCGCTTTGGCTCTTTCTTTTGCTTCTTCATACAAGTCGCCAATAATAATCATTGTAAGCGGCATAACGACCCCGGCGCCCAGCCCTTGGATCGCTCTATAGACAATTAATTGCTGCATCGAAAAGCTAAGTCCGCATAGTATCGATCCGATTAAGAAAATAATGATTCCAACAAGCATAACTTTTTTGCGGCCGAATAGATCCGCTAACTTTCCGTATATAGGTGTAGATACAGCAGTTGTCAGCATATAAATGGCATACACCCAGCTAACTAGCTCAATGCCCGACAAATCACTTGTAATTCTTGGAACAGCCGTACTGACAATGGTTCCTTCCATTGCAGCTAAAACAGTGACAAGCAGCAGCGCTGTCATGATTCGTTTCCTCATCTTTCTCTCTCCTTGCAACTGCGGGCATACCATGGTTTTTCTTATAGAAGATAAAAGCGGTTTCAATATACGGATACCCTTTTAGCCTTTATATGTATGTGATGCCCCGCATATAGTTGCTGCCATATGCAGCCAAATAATTATTTTACTATAAATTTTTTCAAAGCGATAGATAATTTCAAAAATATGACTTTCCTCTCATTGATAGAAACATGCGTACATGATGTTTTATTTCCTTTTTAAATTGCAAAAAAGCATCCCGTAATACCTGGTACGGGATGCTTTTACGTATTTTGTATGATCAACTTAATCGGGGATCTTTTAATAAACGTTCCATTTCTTCCATATGATTTGTTTCATCTGCAATCATATCTTCAAGCTTTACAACAAGCTCTGTTAAACCTAACTCTTCTGCTTGCTTTTTACGCTCTTCGTAGCGCTGGATAGTTTCTTTTTCAGCCTTGCTCGCTTCTTTAAGCATTTCCGTCACGTTTGAAACGTGCTTCACCTCAGCCGGCTTTGTTGTTGGCTCACCGCCAAGGTTTTTGATTTTTTCTGATAAATAAAGGGCGTGTCCTTGCTCGTCAGGAATTTCTCCTTCAAAGAAAGGTTTTAAAATTTGATATTCTAGGCCGGTTACTGTAGACGCATAGTAAGTGTACTGAATAACCGCCGAATATTCACCCGCTAAATCGGTATTAAGTCCCTCTATTAGTTGTCTCATTCTCTCTTCCATTTGAATAAACACCCTTTCATTTGCTGTTAGTAGACATGTACCCTTTCTGCCTAGTCCTAAACCACAATAAGGCGATATTCTACTCCTTCTTTTTAAAAGTAGGGAAATTACTGAAGAGAGCGAAAATGTTTGATTTGTATATTTTTAAAGAGAGACGTTCCTCCTTGAGAGAAAAGCGTAATTCCTTGGTCGTTGTGACGCGGAAACACTTCGCTAGAATACACGGTTTTTCCATCATCAACAAAGACTTCAATGCTTGTTTTGTCTACCAATATCTTCAAATGAACATTTTTCATGCCTGCATCAAAGTAATCACGGCTTTCCACATACTTTTTGCTTTGATCAGGCTGATTGCTATAGCTTCTGTTCACATATGAGACGTTATCTTTTGCAAAAATGCCCACATCAATGTGCCGCTTTTGATCTGCGGACTCTCGAAGTCGTAAGCCTACATTTTCTGCATCTGACCATGAAATATCTGTATCAAGCTGATAAGCTTCACCTTTTATCTTTAACTTTTTCTCTCCGTTTACTTCTACTTGTTCAACAGAGTTTGTTGAATCAGTTAGCTGATTTAATTCTTCGACAGGCTTTGATAACAGGCTGTACTGATCGTCGTCTTGTTTTGAAAGCGTAATTTCACGGGTTACTGAATCGAAGCCGTTAAACCCTTCTTTCATCGTTGGCGTCTTATCTGGATAATCCCAGTTGTTCATCCATGCAAAAGCGTACCGTTTTTCTAAGTAACCTTTATTTTCACCGTCTTCAAACGTGACTGCTCCGTACCAATCGAAACCATGATCGAGCCATTGCGGCTCGTCCATATCGGGAGTAAATGTTGTTCCATCGTAATTTCCTGTCCAATAAGCATAGGTGTTTGGCTTTCCGCTTTCTTTTCCATTTGCACTTGTCCCGAGAACCCACTTAACTGTCCCATCATCTGCCTTCATTTGAAAAAGATCTGGACATTCGGTAATGCCAATATCTTTAGTTACAAATCCTCCCGTATACGTCCAATCCTTTAGATTAGAAGATTCATAAAATCCGATTTTTTCACCTTCTGACATGACGAGAACCCACTTGTCATGTTCATTATCCCATATGACTTTGGGATCTCTAAAATCTTTGGTGCCTGGATTAGGCATGATAGGATTTTTGCTATATGATTTAAAGGTTTTTCCTCTATCGGTACTATACCATAGATACTGTTCTTGCTTTTGTCCATCGGCAGAAGGCTGGGTCATAATGGCTACAATTGCGTCTTTACCAAAGCCTGCTGTGTTCTCTTTATCCTCTACAACGGATCCGGACCATATATCGCCATTTTTATTTGTATACTTTGGAATAGCTACTCCTTCATCTTTCCAATGAACCAAATCTTTAGACGTTGCATGTCGCCATTCCGTCCCGTTCCCTTTAGGGTAATCATGATTGTATAAGTAATAGTAATGATACTCCCCGTCAAAATAAATAGGCTTTTGAGGATCATTTTTCCATTTATCAGGCGCGCTAAAGTGATACACCGGGCGATAAGTGGATTCACTTTTATTCCCTTTTTCTTTTCCTTGATCTTTTGTATCCTCTTTTTTGGATACGCCTGCTATAATGAGTCCGGCTATTACAACTAAAAGAACGGCAAGCATTATCCATTTATAAGCACCTTTTTTCTTCAAACAAACCCCGCCTTTCTCTTTTTTGTCTACATCGAATAAAACAAAAGAAAATGGTGATTACAATCACCATTTTCTTTTGTTGCTATTGCAAAGCACTTAGTCTTCATCCACTGTTAACTGACCTTGCTCAAGAACGCTATCTTTTACAACCGATGTTTTTGAACCGTCAATATTTACTAAGAAGCTTGGTGCAAATGTAGAGTGGTTGTCTTCATAAAAGCCTCTATTTGTCATGTAGCTTGTAATAACGACATTATTACCTTTTGTTTGAGGTACAGCAAAGTGAGAATACGTAAATGTTTTATCATTAGGATCTAAATCCATATGAAGAACTAATCCCGTATCATTTAAAGGCTTATATTTTCCTGTTAACGTATTTGAAACATAGCCTAGCATATACACATCATCTTGTCCGATTCCATCAATCGTCATTTTAGATCCGCGAGAATCAGTAAACAAGTACCATTTTCCATCTTTTTTGAAAATGTTTGCACGTTCAATTTCGTCTGTAACTGTGTTTGAAGTAATAAGCGGCTTCATTACTTTTTTAAGCGTATAGTCATCATTTAACTCAATAATGCCCAACGCCCCGTTTGCTAAAGAAGCTTTTTCTTTATTAGATCCTTCAAGAAGCTTTTTCTTTTCAGATTGGAAGAAAGGATTGTTTCCTCCGTAGTATGCTCTGTTATATAGAGAGTCTTCGCCTTGATAGCCATCTTCTGTTCCAGTGTTAGCTTCGAAAACAAGGTACTTATGTCCGTTGTCTTCTATGTAATGAGGATCTCTTAGCGTATGGTTATCCCCTGTGTCATAACCGCCTTCATCAATAAACTGCTGAACCGTTTGATAAATCTTTCCGTCACCGTCAAAGATTGACTTGTAATCTTCTACTCCATCAACTTTTAACGTATTATCGTTGGGCTGTGACATGTTTACTTGAGCTGTCGTTAACGTTTGTTTTCCGTATTGTTTACCTGAATAATCCGTGTAGAATAAACGAACTTTACCATCTTTTGTTAACGTGGCAGAACCAGACCATTCTTGTGTTTGATTTTTAAGATGCGGGTCATTCGGAACGAATTTATCGCTGTCTTTAAACACTCTTCCAGCGTTTTTCCAGCTGTCAATAGATTTGTCTCCAGCTTTTTTATAGAAAAGATAAACAGACGTGTCATTCGAATCTTTTGGATCACCTGCTAGGGCAAACACAATTTGATATCCATGATAAGTCGCCACTGTTCCGTCAGCATTTTGTAATGGCCAGCTGTCCCATACATCTAAGTCAATTGTATTTCCCGATGCATCTTTTCCTTTAGCAGAAGCAATGTTTTTAATAGTTGATTCATCAAAAGCAGGAACTTTAAACTGATCACTGTTTTGCTGCTGTGGAATTTTCACCATATTATCGCGAGTAATATGCGAAATTCCGTAGCTATTATTAAAGTCTTTGCTGTCATTTCCTTTAGCAAATGTTTGATATCCCCCGCCTACTAGTAGGGCTGCGGCCAATGTAGCAGCAGTTGTATGCTTAGCAACTCGTTTCATTTTCATATGTTTTCTCCTTTTGTGTTAGTAAAGAATATAAATTTATTAATTCAATTAGCTATCAAAAATCCGAAAACAGAACCGGTTCCGCTCAACCAAAAGATTACTTGGATAAATGACGAAAGTCAAACATGCCAAATGTAGCTATTTTTCATTTTCATCTTTTTCATTGAGCTGTAACTAGGACCAAAGTTTACGTGTAAGAGCCTTTTTTATGTAACCGTTTTTCCAACAAAAGTGTACGGCTTTTTTTACATTTCAAACCACGATTTCCAGACGTTGTGTTTTATACTTTCTACATGATTAAACACTTTATCTTTCCAGCATTGAAAACGCTATTCCGTTTTTTATACTTTCCGACCATTCTGTTTTCATTAATCTCTTGAAAAATCAGTACCTTTTTTTATTAGCCGGACATGAAAACGTTCTATTCTTTTTTCCTTTCTGAAGATTAAGCTGATAATAATAAAGGTCTAAAGTATGTTTTCAGAAAAAATTTTTCCTTCTTTTTACCTACTCATTTTTATCTTTTTTAATGCATTATACGCTCTCCCTTTTTACGAAAGAGAGAGCGTATAATGCATTTTTTAACTATTAAGAGTCTAAACCAGTTGCTTTTCCTTCACGGCTGGAATCAGCTGCTCCAAATAAACGGCCGTTTTCTTTATCGATTTGAATTCCCTGAACATTTCCGATTGGGAATGGCTCATCTCCAAAATTAAATCCCATGGCTTCCAGCTCTCCTTTGGCATTCATATCCACTCCGGCTTCCCAACCGATAAGTGATCCTGTACTATTAAAAATTCTTGGTTCTTCAATCGCTTCTTTTATATCCATTCCATAGTCTAAGACATTCATAAGCGTTTGAAACACAGACCCTACAATCGTTGGTCCGCCTGGAGATCCTAGAGTGAGTACAGGTTCGCTGTCTTTAAAAACGATGGTTGGACTTTTACAGCTAACCGGACGCTTTCCTGCATCTGCTTCATTTAATCCTCCAGGAATAGCATCAAAATCAGTAAGCTCGTTGTTGAGTAAAAACCCATGGTCTTTAACCATAATTCCTGTACCAAAAGGATGTTCCACAGTTGATGTACAAGCGACAATATTGCCCCAACGGTCAACGACCGTGAAGTGAGTTGTTTCACTAAGCTCACGTTCAGGTTCATAAGGCTGACGCACAACGTTCACTTTTTGGCCTTTCTCATAATCCCACGGGTTGCCAAAATCAACTTTCTCATTTTTATGCTTCCAATTAATTAATTTTTGACGTCCCTTTATATATTCGTCGTTTAAAAGCCCTTTTAATGGAATGTCACTGTAGGCTGGATCTCCAGAAAATGCAATTTTATCTGAAAATGCAATGCGCATAGCCTCTGCAAACAAATAATACTTTTCCCAAGATTTCACGTCGTACTGAGACACATCAAAGTCCTCTAATAGCTTTAAGATTTGCAGCACGGTGGTTCCTCCTGCACTAGGCATGTTGGAAGAAGCAATTCGGTATCCTTTATAATCTCCCCACACGGGCTCATCAATCTTAATCTGGTATTCTTTCAAATCCGACAGTTCCATAAAACCGCCGTGCTCTTTGATCGTTGAAATAATGGCTTCTGCAATTTCACCTTCATAAAAAGCCTCGATACCTTTTTCTTGAAGAATGCGGAATGTTTTAGCAAGATCTTTTTTATTAATCATATCTCCTTCTTGCATAGGCTTGCCGTTTGGGGAATATAGCTGCTTAGCATGTTCTCCTAGTCGGTAGGCATATGTTTTTAAAATATCTCCAAGAACCCAGTTTGTTTCCACACCTGCTTCTGCTGCTTTGGCAGCCGGTTCAATCAATTCAGCAAGGGGTTTTGTTCCATACTCTTTACGAGCTGCTTCCATCGCCTTTAAAATCCCTGGAATTCCAATTGCCGTTGCATGAGTAGAACGCTTTCTAAAAGGAATAACTTCTTTATTTTCATCAAGAAACATTTCAGGATAAGCTGCTTTAGGAGCCTGAGAATGCCCGTCAAAAATTTTAGTTGTTTTGCTTTCATTGTGGTACACCATAAAAAAGCCGCTGCCTCCAATACCGGTCATCATCGGTTCTCCGACGTTGAGCCCAAACTGAACGGCAATTGCTGCATCAATTGCGTTGCCTCCAGCTCTTAGCACTTGTTCTCCGGCGTCTGTTGCAATTGGATGAGCACTGGCTACCATTCCCGTTTTTCCAACCGCTGTTTCTCTTCTATATGAACTCTTTCCTGAACGAGATAAACTTTTTCCATTAATCATCTTTTACGACCTCCTAGTTACTTACTTTATCTGGGATATTGGTAAAATACCCTATTGCTTTTGGGATAAAACTGTTTAAATTTGTATTGATTACTTTAGCCATCCTATTTATAGATCAATATCCCTCGCGTATTTTAAGCCTTTGAACGCCACAAAATAAAAAAGCGCTAACCCTTTTTGTTTAAAGAAAAGGTTAGCACTTTTGCATTCTCTAACGTTTATACACTTTTAGACTTGTAACGAAGCTGCTTCATTACTTACGTTCAGCAAGTCATAAAGCTCTTGAAGTCTTCCTATTTCGTAGGTTGACACCCACTTTGTATCGTTCTTTTTTGCCTGAGGATTAAACCAGCACGTATCAATACCAGCTAGCTGCCCGCCTTGAATATCTGCACTCAAAGAATCTCCCACAATTAATGTTTCATGTACGGACAGCTCTTCTATATGTAAAAAAACATAATCAAAATATTCCTTCATAGGTTTTTGAAAACCTGTATCTTCTGAAACAAATACTTCTTTAAAATAAGGATATAGGCCTGAGTCTTGAAGGCGCTTATACTGTGTAGCCGAGACTCCGTTTGTAACAACGTACAAATCATAGTAATTGCTCAGTTTTTCAATTACCTCAACTGCTCCGTCAATTAGCTGATGGCCATTGTTCAAATAAGTTCGGTACTCTGCTTCAAGTAGCTTTCCGTCTTTTTCTATTCCATATTCTTTACATAGAGTAGAAAAGCGAGTATTTACAACTTGCTCACGGCTTATTTTATTTTCTTCAAAAGCTGTCCATAACCCCTGGTTGATCAAACTATAACGTTTTTTGCTTTCCTCAGTCAGCGGAATATCGTGGTTAGCAAAAAGAAGCTGTAAAGCCTGCTCTTCGGCTGCATTAAAATCTAAAAGCGTATTATCAATGTCAAATAGTAGCGTTCGGTATGTCTTCATTCTTCTCTCTCCCCTTCAACTAATCTATTACTTTTTCTACTCGTATATATTGTCGTTTGCTAGACAGCTCAGTTTTTCCTTATCTTTGAGAATAATGGAGCCTTTCTTTTTTTCAATAACTCCTTGCGCTACAAATTTCTGAAGAACACGATTTAAATGCCGGTAAGTCGTTCCGATTAAATTAGCTATATCTTTTAAGCTTTCTGTTTTTTGATTCATAACCAAATGCGATTCTTCACAAAAAATAGAGAGCAGGTAACTAGCCAGTCGCACTTCCACTGGGTACATTAAATTAAAGCTTAGCGAGTTAGATTTTGCGCAAAACTTTTTTGTGAGCATTTCCAGTAAAAACGTCAGCAGCTGTGGGTCATTGCTCGCATGCTGTTTTAATCGTTTGTATGGTATACCGATAACAACTAAAGGTGAAACGGCTTCAACCGTATTCATAATCTCAACATCTTGTACATACTCAATATCGCCTATTACTTCAAGGGGCTGTTTAAAAGAAAGAACAAGCGTCTTGCCTTCGGGCGATATGGTATAAACTTTAACCTTGCCTTTCATCAATATGTACAAACAGTGAGACGCATCTCCTTGAGAACAAAGACGTTCCCCTGCCTCGACATCATACAATGACAAATGCGGTAGTAACTCTTTCTTGAAAACCGACTCTAATTTATAAGTATTTATATACTCCATCAGCTGTTTCTCACTCGTAATTTCCCTCATGTTTTCCTCTCCATCATAACGGTTTCTTTTTATTAAACAATAACACTTCCTAAAATAAAAAGGACATATGTCTCAAATAAAATTTTAATTTTTACGTTATGTTCATAGCTCACTTTCAAGAGAAATATATACACAAAAAAGACTCTAGCTCGTTGGCTTAGAGTCTTTTTGTTAAACGCTCTTGTTCTTTCTGGCGTATCCAACGTAAATAGAGACGCCAATCAGCATCCAGCCGATTGAATACATCCACGTTTTTATTGATAAGTTGAACATGAGAAAGATACAGCAAAGAATAGCAATAATCGGAATAAATGGCACAAAAGGTACTTTGAAACCTCGTTTTAAAGTAGGCTGACTTTTTCGCAGAGCCAAAATCGAAAATGAAACGGCAGCAAACGTAACAATCGCCAGCATATTCGCTAAATCCGCCAGCTGTTTTAAATCAACAAAACCAGCTACGAGCGCGCCTAACGCCCCGACAAGCCATGTGGATATGACAGGTTCACTGTTTTTCCGGTTTACTTTCGCAAAAAGAGACGGCAATAATCCATCATGGCTCATTGACATCAGTATACGAGGCACGACAAACAAATAAGCAAATACGACGGCCATAATGCCAATAACCGCTCCTATAGATACAATGAGCGCTGCCCATTCTTGTCCTGCACTATTGAGCGCATATGACAACGCATCGCCTACGTTTAGCTCTCTATAAGAAACCATTCCTGTTAATACTAATGCAATTACTACGTAAATGACTGCACAAACACTTAGTGCAATCAAGATGCCTAGCGGCAAGTTTCTTTGCGGATTTTTCACTTCTTCTGCCGAAGTAGAAATGGCATCAAATCCGTTATAAGCAAAAAAGACGGAAGCTGCGCCTGCAAAGATTCCTTTCACACCAAAAGGGGTAAATGGGTGCCAGTTATTTGTATGAATAAAAAAGACGCCGACGGCTACAAATAAAAGAACAATACCTATCTTGATTAAAACCATTAAGTTATTTATTTTTTTACTTTCTTTTACCCCTCTTGTTAATAAAAACGACATGCACAGCACAATAAATACTGCAGGAAGATTAATAATACCTCCATCGCTTGGTATGGCCGTGAACGATTCAGGAAGTCTAATACCAAATTCAGTAAGCACATTATTCACATAAGATGACCATCCGCCCGCTACAGAAGCTAAAGATACCGTATAGCATCCTACGATCGACCACCCTATTAAATGCGCTACAAATTTCCCTAATGAAACATATATGTATGTATATGCGCCTCCCGAACTTGGAACAGCTGAACCAAATTCTGCATAACACAGCGCAACAAGAATACAGGCTACTGCAGAAATAACAAAGGAAATGGAGACCGAGGGCCCTGCATCCCTGGCGGCAACTAGCCCTGCTATAACCAGAACTCCTGTCCCAATAGTTGCTCCTACTCCCATCAAGATAACATCAAATAACCCTAGTGTCTTAGTTGATTCTTTTGCTGCATTTTCCTCTAACAGCTTGTTAACATCTTTTTTTGCAAACAGATTACTCATGATGACTAACCTCTCTTCATCTCATTACGAATGACTACTTTTCAGTGGTAGATCTTTCTATATATGTAACAGTGAATTATTTTACTACATTTAATTTTCTGTGTAAAATAATTTAGTTTTTGAACTTTTTAATGATTAAAATAAATTTACTAGTGATGTTTTTTATAACACCATTATGATGTACCCGAACAGACTAAAAGTATGTGTTAACAACTTTCTCAAATTTGGCTTCATTCACGATTGCTTTTGTACTATACTAAAGAAAAACTTCATAGGAGCAACGTAAAAGATGAGCTTATTTTATTTTCTAAAGGGGTTAGTGATCGGTTTTTCCGTTGCTGCTCCCGTCGGTCCCATTGGTATTTTATGCATCAATCGCACGTTATCTAAAGGGAGATTACACGGATTTGTATCCGGGCTGGGAGCAGCTACAGCAGATGCTCTTTATGGATGCATCGCTGCGTTTGGCCTAACGTTCATTACAACCTTTTTACTAACCCAAAAGATTTGGCTTCAGCTGATTGGGGGATTATTTTTATGTTATTTAGGTGTTCAAACATTCCGTTCTCAGCCTGCAGAGCACGCTGCTGCTGCTAAAGGAGGGGGGTTGCTTCGTTCTTATACATGCGTTCTTTTTTTAACCGTTACGAATCCAATGACGATCTTATTTTTTATTGGCGTATTTTCTGGTGTAGGCATTAGTAAATCAGCATTTGATGCTACTTCTGCTTTGACAATGGTTGCAGGCGTATTTTTAGGATCGGCCTGCTGGTGGCTTTCACTCAGCTTTGCTATTAGTCTTGCCCGGTCGAAGTTTACGAATAACAGCTTAATCTGGGTAAATCGTATTTCGGGAGCGGTTGTACTGACTTTCGGGATATTTGCGTTATACAAATTGCTATAAAAAGTAATTTGTCTCCTTTTATGGGAGCGATTTACTTGTTTAATAGAAAAGAATAATCTTAAAAAATACCCTAAACGCTGTCTTTTCTGTATAATAGATAAATAGAAAAACAGAAAAAGTATAAAAATGCTTGAAAACTACATACTCAATCATTAGTCTTCAAACATAATAAGGGGAAATAAAGCATGACCATTCTTCTAGTAGATGACAATCAAGTCAATCTATTTGTGATTGAAAAAATTTTAAAAGGCGCTGGCTACGATAACTGTGTGTCTCTTACGTCTGCCCATGCCCTTTTCGACTATCTTAACCTGGACGATGAGAACTCAAAAACGAATTCGGTCGATTTGATTTTACTTGATATTATGATGCCCGAAATTGATGGAATTGAAGCCTGCAGGCGAATTCAACAGGTAGAACGCTTAAAACATATTCCAATTATCTTTGTCACAGCTCTAGAAGACAGCAGCAAATTAGTAGAAGCTCTAGACGCGGGCGGAACAGATTACATCACAAAGCCGATCAATAAAGTGGAACTGCTGGCTCGTATGCGGGTAGCTTTACGCCTTAAAGCAGAAATTGACTGGCACACGGAACATGAAAAGAAAATTCAAAATGAGTTAGATTTAGCTACACACGTACAGCAAAACTTACTCAGTCCCCCTCTACGAGAGAAAGATATTCAAATGGAAGTTTCATATTATCCTTCTTTTAAATTAGCGGGTGATATGTACTATTGGCACAAAATTGACGAGCACCGATACGGAATCATTCTTTTTGATATGATGGGGCACGGCATCTCTGCCTCCCTTGTTTGTATGTTTATTTCGTCTGTGCTCAGAGAAGCTATCAAGTCCCTCGTAGACCCTGAGAAGGTTATTACAGAGTTAAATCGCTACATGGAATTATTGCACAGCGAAAAAGATGAAATCCCTTACTATTTCACTGCTATTTATTTAGTCATTGATACGGAAGCTAAGACAGTAGAATATGTGAACGCCGGGCATCCAGAAGGTTATATGTTAGTGGATGAACATACGCTCGTTCCTCTTCAACGAGGAAGCTGTCCTGTAGGGTTTTTTGAAGAAATGGACGTTCAGAAATCTGTTGTCAGCTTTGAAAACGATGTGCAAATTTTGCTATTTACAGACGGAGCTCTTGAATCAATGGGTCCTTGCGAAAATGAATCTGCTCTTCGTCTTCAAAAACTTACTGAACAAAAATGGACAAATCCGCAGGTATTTATGAATGAAATTTTTTCAGAAGAACAAAAGTTAAATCAGCCTGATGACATGTGCGTGCTTATGATTCAAGCACAGGCGCAATAAAAAAAGACCTCACAAATGAGGTCTTTTTTTATTGCTTTTGATAGATGCGCTCGTTCCCTGCAAACTCGATATAAGAAGCTGCTCCTTCAGCAAAGCGAAGCGTTTCTTTATCACCAAGCCCAAGAAATCCTTTTGCACACAGGCTTTCTGAAAATAAATTATACACTTGATTTTGCAGCTGAGCTGTAAAATAAATAAGGACGTTTCGGCAAATGATGACGTGAAATTCATTAAATGACTGATCCGTGACTAAATTATGCTGAGCAAAGATAATATTTTTTAACAGCGACGGATGAAAATATGCATAGTGATGATCCGTCTGATAATATTCCGAGAAGGCGTTCTTTCCACCGGCTTGAATATAATTTTTTGTATATGACTTCATTTTACGTAAAGAAAAGGCACCTTGTTTTGCTTTTTCTAATACATCTTCGTTCATATCGGTTGCGTAAATGACCGTTTTATCCATTAACCCTTCTTCTTCTAAAAGAATCGCCATAGAAAATACCTCTTCGCCCGTTGCACAGCCAGCGTGCCAAATGCGAATTTCCGGATAATCCTTTAATACCGGAATCACTTTTGTGCGAAATGCTTTAAAAAAGCTTGGATCGCGAAACATCTCTGTTACATTTATCGAAAAATCATTTAAAAGCTGATTCATAAACTCTTCTTCGTGAATCGCTTTTTCTAACAATCGAGACACGGTTGGAATACGTTCAATTTTCATTCGATTATAGACTCGGCGACAGATAGAAGATTTAGCGTACTGTCTGAAATCAAATCCTGTTAATCGATAAATAGCCGTCAGCAGTAAATCAATCTCCAAATCTGTTTTTTTATTCATAACTAAGTCTTCACTTAAATCTAGGTGCTTCATATCCATTTATGTTTCATACCCCGCTTAATTTACTAGCCATACACGCATAACGGAGAACAACTGATTTAAATCTAAAGGTTTGCTGATATAATCTGATGCTCCAGCTTCCAAGCATTTTTCACGATCATTTTTCATCGCTTTAGCAGTTAGTGCAATAATAGGTAAATCAACAAGCTTTAGCTCTCCTCTAATTTTCTGCATCGCTTCATATCCGTCCATTTGCGGCATCATAATATCCATTAAAATGAGATCAAATGGTTCACCATTCTTCATCATTTCAAGACACTCTATTCCGTTACGAGCTGTCATAATGGTCATACCTTGTTTAGCTAGCGCAGTTTTTAAGGCAAAAATGTTGCGCTGGTCATCATCCACGATGATCACTCGCTTATCCTGAAACACATTTTCATCATCTTGCAATGAAGGTTCAACTGGTTGTACAGGATGGTCAATTTCAGTTATTTCTGTTTTAGGTTCAGCTTCTTCTACAGATACTGCTACTTCTTCATATGCAAAATTCACTTTTTCATAGTCAACAAGGCCGTTAGAGAGACTAGGAAGATAGAGTGTAAACGTACTTCCTTTTCCTACTTCACTGCTTAGGGAAATCCAGCCGCCCAATAGTTTTGCAAACTCACTGCAAATAGATAAGCCAAGTCCGGTTCCTCCGTACTTGCGAACCGTAGCTCCATCCGCCTGCTGAAACGCTTCAAAGATAAGCTGATGCTTTTCTTTTGGTATACCAATCCCTGTATCGGCTACAGCTATTTCTAGCCAGCAATCCGTATCCACTGTACGCATAGGTGTTGTAAGACGATGGTCAGCCACTCGTTGAATGGATACTGTGACAGATCCCGATTCCGTAAATTTAAATGCATTTGATAAAAGGTTTTTCACAATTTGCTGGAATCTCTTTTCATCTGTGTGAATGATGTCCGGTACATCTTGTGCTTTATTAATTTTCAATTGTACTTTTTTCTGTTCAGCAACGTGGCTGAAATTACGTTCAATTTGATCTGGAAGCTCACTCATATTCATCTCGGCAAGCAAAACATCTAATTTTCCAGACTCTACTTTTGATAAATCCAAGATGTCGTTGATTAATGCCAACAAGTCTTTTCCTGAAGAATGAATGATACGAGCATATTCTTCTTCATCTTCAGATAGCGTTTTAGCCGCGTTTTCTTCAAGCATTTCAGACAGAATAAGAATGCTGTTAAGCGGTGTTCGAAGCTCGTGCGACATATTAGCAAGGAATTCGGATTTGTATTGAGAATTCAATTCCAGCTGATGCGCTTTTTCTTCTAAATCTTCTTTTGCAGCCTCTAATTCAAACGATTTTTCTTCTGCATCTTTTGTTCTTTCTTCTAGCTGTTCATTAATCATACGCAGCTCTTCAGACTGCATTTGCAGTTCTTCTGATTGTGTTTGGAGTTCTTCAGACTGAGCCTGGAGCTCTTCTGTCATCGCCTGAGATTCTTTTAATAGACGAGCAATTTCCATACGTCTGATTACACCATTGATAGTGAGACCAAACGTTTCAATCACTTGACTAATAAGTTCTTGCTCTAAAACTGTAAATTCGTGCAGCGATGCCAGCTCAATAACTGCAATTACTTCATCTTCAAACAAGACGGGTACAATAAAAATACTCTTAGGTTTTACGTCTCCTAATCCTGAAGCAATGAGCCGGTACGTGTCAGGTACATCGTTTATGACAAGGGTTCTTTTTTCTAAAGCAGCTTGTCCAATGAGCCCTTCGCCTATCAAAAAGCTCTCTCTTCCCGCGTCGCCTTTTCTATCTGCAAAAGCAGCTTGTTTGACGAATAGATCTCCTTTATCATTTTCCTCTCGAACATAAAATGCTCCGAAAGAAGCTCCTGTCATTTCTGAAACCGTAAAGAGAAATTTTTCCGCAAGCTTGTCTACGGATGCTATGCCTTGGTACATCGTTACAGCATGAGCAATGTTCGTTTGAAGCCAGTTTCGCTCTTCAATATTTTCTAACAACGCGTTCGTGGCTATCCCTAAATCTTTAATTTCATCATTAGATCGAACTTTAATTCTTCCTTTTAACTCGCCTTTTGAAGCCGTAATTCGTTTGATCGTTTGCGTAACTTCTTTAATCGTATTCACAATGGAATTGGACAAAACAATAGCGATAGCAAGTGAAATAAGCGTAACAAATAACAGCAAACCGTAAAGTCCAATTTTTATTTTTTGATTTTTCCCGTCTAACTCTGCTGCTCTTGTTTCAGTCGATTTTTTCTCTACATTTCTAAAAGAAGTAAACTGGCTGCGTATATCATCCATATACTGGCGCCCAGGATCTTTCTCAAAAAACTGCTGAAGCTCTTTTGTATTATTTTCTTTTTTTAATGCAATGGTCGGTTCACCAGCAGCTTCAATCCAGTCTTGAATGCTTCCTTTAATCTTCTCCAGTTTCTCCTGCTGATTTGGATTATTATTTAGAAGCTGATACAGTGCATTATAATCTTTTTCCCAACTTGATGCTGCGCTGTTATAAGGTTCTAAGTAACTCGCTTCTCCTGTAATAATATAGCCTCTTTGTCCGGTTTCCATATCGAGCAGGTGTTTTTCAATTCGATTGGTCAGATCATGCACTTCGATATCATGATCAATGATAAAATTTCGTTCTTTTTGCAAAGATGAAATTTGACTGTTTAAAACAATAAATGCAATAAATAAACAGACAATAACAATTAAATATCCAATAATAATTTTGGATTTGATGCCAAACCTCATTTTCTTTTCCATAATGTTCCTACTTTCATTCTAGATATTCTTCTAGAAGCATTCGAAAAACATGTTTATTTTTGCCGCTGGACAATTTTACTTTCAGTACACACTCTCCACTCCATCTTCCTTTACTTAATAGGGCTTCTCTCTTTTTCCTATCAATTTAACATTCCTATTATACACTCTATTTTTGTACAGAAGAATATTTATTGTACAAGAGGGAAAGATTAATTTTCCAGTTTACAAATATCTATTTTCAAGCTGTCTATAAAAATAGGCCCATGCTGTTAAAAGCATGAGCCTATCTTACAATATTTTTGTACACAATAAGGTAATGAAAAGTAATTTATGCTTTAGGGAATCACATAAATTATGACAACATAGGTATAAATAAATACTTACATGCGAAACATAAAGCATTCATTATTTAAATTGTACTTGGATAATAGAAAGCAATGCCACTTTTTTTAATTTAAATATATTTTTTTAATTTACATATCAGGTTAAAAAACTTTCATTTATTGAGCTTTTACCGACCTTAATCCGTTAGAAAAGCTGCAGATAAAAAGTTCTCCCACAAAAAAACCGTCTCTAAGTCAATAGCTTCACTTATGAGACAGCCTTTTCTTTTCCTTCTATTATTTCACCCAGCTTTCCGTCACTTTTTTATTTTTAGAAATCCAGTTTTTCACACCTTTTGTTTCGTCTTTTGCACTGTTAATTTCTGATTCTAAAGATGCTAGTTGATCGGCACTAATAGAAAAATCTTTCAGCCACTTTGCTGCTTCTGGATAATCTTCTTTAAATGCCTTTTTGCTAATCGACTGTATTTTTTCAGGTCCAGTTGGATTCATCGTATTTTTGGGATCTTTTAAGTATCTGAGATTATACTTTTCAAAAGCCCAGTGCGGGCGCCATAACGTAACAACAATGGGTTCTTTATTAGCAATGGCTTTATCTAATTCCGATAACATGGCGGCTGTGCTGCTTTCTACTAAATTCCAGTCTGTTAACCCATAGCTTGGCATCGCATGATCTTTAGTAAGACCGTTTATTCCAGATCCTGGTTCAATACTAATAATCTTTCCGTTAAACTCATCTTTCTTATTTTTTAAATCAGCTAGTGACTGCGCATCTACGTAGTCGGGAACGGCCAATCCGCTATCTGCTTGATCATACCAAGTACCGAGCACATCAACTTGTTTTCCAAATCTTTTCATATAAGAACTATGGGTGGTCGGCATCCATACATCCAAAAATAAATCAATGTTTCCTTGAGCAACTCCTGAAAAAAGCGGAGCTACGTCGCTTTGAACTGCTTTAACTTTATAACCTTTTTCCTCTAATAATTCCTTCCATAGAAACGTAACAGCTACGGCTTCGTCCCATGGTATGTATCCAATTGTAATTTCTTTTTTAGTCGTGGTGCTGCTTGCCGTATTGCTATTGCCACATGCGGAGACAAGCAGCATAATGATGATTGTTAGCATAATAAAAAGAACTTTTTTTGATTGTTTCATATACTCCCACCTTTATTCATTTTATTTGCTTGATTGAATACCTTCTCTTTTTTGAGTAGAAAGGTGCGTCAGACGATCTAAAATAACGGCAATAATGACAACCGCAATCCCACCGATAAACCCTAAGCCTACATCCAACATACTGATGCTTCTTAATACCTCAGCACCCAAGCCCCCTGCACCGACCATTGAAGAAATAACAACCATCGAAAGAGATAGCATAATAACCTGGTTTACACCCGACATAATCATAGGCAAAGCGAGCGGCAGCTGGACTTTAATTAATTTTTGCCATTCCGTCGCTCCAAAAGCTTCTGCCGCTTCTAAAGTGGTTTGAGGAACTTGCTGAAGTCCAAGGAGCGTCAGGCGAACGGCAGGCGGCATTGCGAAAATAAAAGTAGCAATAAGAGCTGTAACATTCCCTAATCCAAATAAAAGTACGGACGGAATTAAGTAAACAAAAGCAGGCATTGTTTGCATAATATCAAGAATCGGCTTTATCACTGCTCCAACTTTGTTAAAGCGGTGTGATAATATGCCTAAAGGAACGCCAAATAGAAGTGAGATAATAGTAGAAGCTAAAACGAGAGATAAGGTCAGCATCGATGCTTCCCATAAATTCAAGCTAATAATAAGAAGTAAACCAAAACACGTAAATACAGCTATCTTCCAATCTGTTAACCATAGCGCTAATAGAACAAAAACAACGACCGTTACTAGAGGAGGAGAAGCGGTCAGTACCCATTCGAGACTGCTTATTAAGCTGGTCATTACCTGGTTGATTCCAGTAAATACACCTGAAAAACTATCAATCATGTAATCAACAAATGAATTTGCCCATTTATCTAAAGGGATACGAGGAATCGTCGCGGAATTTACCATCATATTTATCGGACCTCCATTTGATATGACTTAACTTCTTGTTGCTCGGTTACTGCAGTACGTTCAGTGAGATTTGCAATAAGGGTGCTTGGGGAAATCATACCTTGTAGGCGATGATGATTATCAACAATGACTACAGGCGAATGACTGTCTGTAAATAAAGGAATCATTTCTTGTAAAGACATATCCGGATTAACACAATGCGGCTGTGTCATTTCTTTTCCTTTTAAATCATGCTTATGAGCTTCTATCAGCTCCATCACCGTATAAATGCTCATTAAGCCCAACAAGCGGTCAGCACTATCAAGAACAAAAATAGTAGATAAATGATTGGTTCTCATTCTTCTTAATACGACTTGCGGTGATTCATACTCATAGGCAGCCGTTTCTACCGGAACCACCGCGTCTTTAGCAAGGCGAATTTTGCCGTAATTAACGTCTTGAACAAGCAGTTTTACATAATCGGTTGCCGGTTGACTTAAAATATCTTCAGCGGTTCCAAGCTGTACAATCTCTCCGTCTTTCATTACGGCAGCTCGGTGCCCTAAAGTTAATGCTTCATCTAGATCATGCGTTACAAAGATAACTGTTTTTTGTACTTCTCCTTGAATATCAAGAAATAGCTTTTGCATATCTCTTCGAATAAGAGGGTCTAACGCCGAAAAAGGCTCATCCATTAGCAAAATCTCCTGTTCAGAAGCAAGAGCTCTCGCTAATCCAACCCTCTGCTGCATACCTCCTGATAATTCATAAATTCTTTTATAAGCTTGTCCATTTAATCCCACCATTTCAAGCGCCTCTTTCCCTCGCTTTTCCCTTTCGCTTGCTGATACACCTTGTATCTCTAGACCGAACGTAATGTTGTCAATCACGGTGCGGTTTGGAAGGAGGCCCACATTTTGAAAGACCATCCCAATTTTATTTCTCCGGACTTCCTGAAGCTGTCTTTTTGACATATGAGAAATATCTGTGTTTTCTAGATATACCGCCCCTTCTGTCGGTTCTACAAGTCCGTTCAAGCATCGAAGTAAAGTAGATTTCCCGCTTCCTGATAATCCAATTAACACAAAGGTTTCTCCCTTTTTTACTTCGAAATGAGCATTGTAAATAGCAACAGTTGTCTTCGTAGCTTGTTCGACTTCATATTTACTTTGTCCAGACTCTCTCAGCTTAAGAGCCTGTTCTTTTTGGCGACCAAATACTTTTGAAACATCGGTAACGCGGATAATGGGTTCTGTTAGTTTAGAGCTTGTACTCAATTTATTTCCCCCTTATTTTAAAGTAGATTGTTAGAGGTGGTCTGACACCTTAAGGTAACGTATCAGACCACTTCTACTTACTATTCGACCTTCATACCGATTGCTTCCAATACATAATTGTAAAAATGAGAAACGTGCTGTTCGATAGGTACTAAAATACCTCCTTCTTTATAAGATTTTGAGCTCATATTTTCTTGACACCACTCACACGCTTCAAAGTCTTGTAAATTAACGCGGTGAAATAATTCCACGGCATCTTTTGGGTCAAAATCAGGCTTAGCCATTTCTTCCGGGTCGAATAACCATTCACAAATCACTTTAGACTTTTCCGCACTAATTGGAATAATACGATGAATAATAACGTGATCCGGTGTTAAATTGATAAATACAAGCGGCAGAACGGTAATGCCAAAATACGTGCGGTCATCTTCAGGAAGCAATCCTTTTAGCATAGGACGGCTTCCTTTCCCGCTGATTGAAAAAGCTTCTAATTCATTCCCAAACTTAGCCCCGCCCCCCACGGAACTTTGAGTACCGACTCCCGAACGAAATTCAGGCAGCGTTGCCGTAAGTTCAGGATGAATAGAGGAACAGTGATAACACTCTTGAAAGTTTTCTACAATAAGCTTCCAGTTTGCCTCGACTTCATATTCTTCACGATGAGCGGATTTCAAGTTTTGAATTTCATATCTAGCAAACGTATAAAGTTCTCCAAAACGATCAAAAATTTGTGCGTCTAGCTGATATTCAACAGACATAGGATTGTCAGATAAATTAACCCAAACCATACCGTGCCACACTTCAATGTGAACGGATGTTAGTCCGTAATTTTCATTATGCACGAGTTCTTCTCGACAGTGGCTTGTGTTAGGAACACCTACTAAATCACCATCTAAGCTATAGCTCCACGAATGATATGGACAGCGAATAACACCTGCTTTACCGGATGCTTGGCTGCACAGCTTAGCTCCTCGATGCCGACATACGTTCAAGAATCCACGCAGCACGTGATCTTTTCCTCTAGTAATTAAAATATTTTCGCCCTCAACTCTCGTCGTAATATATTGTCCCGGCTCTGCTATTTCGTATTCAAATGCAACTAAACTCCATGATTTAGAAAATATATGATCTTTTTCTAACTTAAAAATGTCCGAAGATGTATACAGCTCTCCTTTCAACGTGGGCTCAAGTCTCCCATTATCATTCACTAAACCATGTTCCATAACCATCTACTATTCCTCCTTCGCTTCTTTAGAAACATTTAAATAGAACCATTCGCAAGAGCTGACGACGATTTATACTATTTTATTCGCCGCAAATCGCTGCGGAGTAAACAAATCAATTGGGTGATTAGTTTTTCCCTCTATCACTAAATCTGCTAAAATCTCTCCTACTACGCTTGCAAACTTAAAACCATGTCCAGAAAATCCAGCTGCAATCGCTACTTGAGGATATTCAGGATGCAGTGAAATGACAAAATGTTCATCTGGTGTATTGGTATACATGCACGTTTTCCCTTGTAAAAATCGACCGTTAAGCTGTGGAATACCTTGAGCTAGATAGTGCCGCATCATGTTCACTTCGTCTTCATATATATTTCGATCAATCGTTTCCGGCGTACAAGCTGTTCCTTTTCGAAAAAACGCCACTTTTGCTCCTTCAGCCTTTAATCCAAAAGAAGGGAAACCATACAACTGTACATAATCATCTGCTTCCCAAATATAAATCGGCTGTTTTCCCACTGAAAAAATATCTATTCCTTGTGTTGGTTCAAAAAACATTTGCACATGACGCTCTACTTGTAAGCTAACACCTAAATCCCGTAATAAATCGGGTGCCCAAGCGCCTGCAGAAATAATGATTTTTCCAGCTTCGTATATTCCATTAGCTGTTACAACGCGCACGCCTTCACCAGAAGGATGAGCTTCCCACGACACCACTTCCTCAAAAAAATGAAGCTCAGCTCCGTACTTTTCTGCTTGAAGAAGGTGAGTATATACGCTCGCTTCCGGCCTGACGAATCCAGCTCTTTCTTCATATAGAGCAACCGTAGCAGGTGAAGGTGTAAACGCCGGAAACCGTTTGTAAATATCCTTTGCTTCTAGAATCTCATACGCAAGATTCCACTGTTTAGAGCTTTCGATGCTTCCAGAAACCGTCAAGCTATCAGGAGGTCCCATCATAAGTCCACCGGTAACCGTAAGAATTTCTTGACCGCTTTCTCTTTCAATTTCATTCCATAATTCGTAGGCGCGAAGCAATAATGGAACGTAAGCAGGGTCTTCAAAATACGACTGCCGAATGATTCTAGAACCTCCGTGACTCGATCCTAGGTCATGAGCGGGACCGAACTGTTCTAACCCCAATACCCGCTGACCTTTTTTGGCGAGCTGATAAGCAGCCGTACTCCCCATAGCTCCTAATCCGATAATAATGACATCATAATGTGTTGACATCTGCATTCCTCCTGTCTTTCGATTGATCAATTAAACTACCGCTGGGGAGTGTGTCATCATTGTTGCTTTATAACGCTGACCAAAGTATTCAACTTCTAAAACCATTTCTTCATGTACAGCTTGAGATAATAAAGTGTGTACAATTCCTTTTCCTAAGCTGTATGAATAGCCAGCACTTGTCACAAATCCGAGGGCTGTTTCTCCATAAAAGACCGGTTCATATCCCATTACTATCGCTGAAGGATCATCTAATATGAGCGTCGCTAATACTGTTTCAGAATCTTTTCGCTGACGATCAAGCAATGCCTCTTTTCCAATAAAAACTGGTTTTGTTAAATCAACCATTTCATGAAGGTTAACTTCATATGGATGATGCTGGCTCCAAAAGTCTTTCCCGCTTTTTAACGAAAAAGATTCAATTCGAAGGTTTTCAAGAGCTCGGTCTCCCGCGGCAATCAGCTGATAAGGCTGTCCTTGTTCAATTAATAAATCCCATAAATTCAGGCCTTGATCAGAAGTTGTAATCAACTCCCAGCTCTCCATTCCCCCGTAGGAATCACGCAGAGCAAGAACTGAACTATTTTCAATAAACAGGGTTTTCGCTTGCCCTTGAAGCCAAGTGCTGCTAAGTTCTGAGCGTTGAACCACGGACTTCATTACTCCTGTAGCTTTAGGACCAATTAATGCTATACTGCATGTCCCTGACGTTACATCTTGAAAAACAACTTGACCGTCTTGAGGCACGTGTTTTTGAATCCAGCTTGCTTCTACAGCTCCCGTACAAACAATCAAGAAAGCGGATATATTTTTGCGAATAACCGTTATTTGATCTTTTATGCCGCCTCGCTCATGCAACATACACGTACGTATGCTTTGACCTACTGTAATGTCTATATTTCCTGTCGTTAGCTTCTGTAAAAACTGGAGAGCTCCTTCCCCTTTAATCTCCAACCTTTTCTTTGCTGCCGTTGTATCGTAAATCGCTGCGTACTGACGAGTATGCAACTGTTCAGCTTCGATAATCGGTGACCAATATTCAGCGGACCACCCCTTTCTTATTACCATCTTCTTTTCATATGTGGATATAAGCGGATAGTTAGCTTCATACCACTGCGGCTGCTCCCAACCTGCTTTTTCGTTAAAATACGCTTTTAGTTCTTGCTGACGCATATAAAATGGACTTACGCGCATGTTTCGCGATACTTTTCGCTGCATAAATGGATGATGAATGCTATAAACCTCTTCATATTCTTCAATAGACCGCTGTTTGTAATAAACAGGGCTGCATGCATACGTATCGAAACGATTAATATCGCATAGCTCCAAGTCCACAGTCGGTGCACCATTCATCATCCATTCAGCCATTTGCCTAGCGACACCTGCAGAGTGCGTTACCCATATGGCTTCGGCTACCCAAAATCCCCCTACTGCTTGTGATTCGCCAAGCAGCGGCATTCCATCAGGTGTAAAGGAAAAAATGCCGTTCATTCCTTTTTTTATTCCTGGCTGTTTTAATGCCGGAATTAATTCCAATGCATCTTCCCACGGTTTTTCAAAACTTTTTGGTGTAAAAGGTTTAACAGAAGGCATTTCTTTTGTTTCTCCGTATTTTGTAATGTCACTGAGTTCGACTGGAAACGGCTCATGCTGATATGATCCAATCCCAAGCCCTTTGTCTACCTGACGAAAATAAATTGCGTTATCCTGATCTCGAATAAGAGGAGTCGCGACTTCTTCCGTTTCTCCGTTTAATTCAAGTAAATCATTTGTAAACACATATTGATGAGCCATCGGCTGAAGAGGAATCGTTACACCGACCATTTCTCCGATGCGAGGTCCCCAAAATCCGGCACAGCACACGATTACATCTGCTTCAAATTTTCCAGCGCTCGTGTACACTGCTTTTACTTGACCATTTGTCACTTCGATATTCGTCACTTCTGTATGACCGTAAAATTCTACTCCGCACTCTTTAGAAAAACGAGTCATTTTATCAACGGCATGCAAAGGTTTGGCAATACCGTCTGAAGGAACATAGAGACCTCCGCAAATACGATCAGGACAAATCAACGAATTTTTTTCCGCGCATTCCTGCGGTGAAAGAAGAAAAGCTTCGATTCCCCATGAGCTGGCAACACCAGCCTTTCTCTTTAGGTCTTCTAATCGCTCTGGTGTACGGGCAACTTCTAAACTGCCGACAGGATAAAACGAGCGCTGTTCATCTGTACTCAACTCTTTAAAGGTCTCGACTGTTTGAGAAGCTAGTGTTGTCAGGATTTTTGAAAAGCTAAGCTGAAATACAAGCCCCGGAGCGTGAGAAGTAGATCCTCCCGTTTCGAACAAAGGGCCTTGCTCAATCACTGTTATGTTTCTTTGCCCCATTTTACTTAAATAGTAGGCAATGCTGCACCCGACAATTCCAGCTCCTATCACTACTATCCTCTTATGTTCCATCACTTTATATCTCCCTCCTTTTTTGGTTTGAAGATGTTAAATATTGTCGATAGTTAATTATATTTTTAATATTCATAATTTTCAAAGTATTTTGTTAAAAGATGTGACATAGATTTTTTTAGACTTTCTTCCGCTAATGTTCGGATAACGCTTTCTTAACTTTAAAATACCAGAAAAACTGCCGTCTTTTTCTTTCGAATAACGAATTTTAAAGAAACTATCTATCTGTCAAAATGACACTTATCAATGAATGGTTATACTAAAAATGACGGAAAGAAGATAGCTAAAATAACTTAGCTATCTTCTTTTTAAACCATTTACCGATTAATTAATTTTGAAGGCTTAAATACTTTTGCTTATTTTTAGACCAAAGTTGCTTGTTTGACTACTTTTTTCATTTCTTCTGCAACGTTTCTTTTGTCTTTTTCACTTGTAATTCCCCCGCCCACAATCACAAGATCCGGCTGTGACTGCACGACTTCAGGAAGTGTATTCAGTTTAATACCTCCTGCCACCGCTGTTTTTGCATTTTTCACAACTCGTTTAATCGTTTGAAGCTGCTCGAACGGGGTTTCTCCTTCAGCTTGAAGATCATACCCTGTGTGTACACAAATATAGTCAACACCGAGTGCATCGACTTCTTTTGCACGTTGCTCAAGGTTTTTTACATTAATCATATCAACAAGAATTTGTGTTCCTTGTTTTTTAGCCTCTTCTACAGCGCCTTTTATAGTCGAATCATCAGTAGCGCCAAGAATCGTAATAATACTAGCACCCGCTTCAGAAGCTTTCATTACTTCGTAAGCACCTGCATCCATAATTTTCAAATCAGCTAATACCTTTAAAGACGGAAAGGCTTCCTTGATTTCTTTGACTGCTTTTAGCCCTTCGTTAATTACAACTGGAGTTCCAATTTCTACAATATCGATATACTCTTGAACCTCCTGCACTACTTCTTTTGCCTCTGAAATATTTACAAGATCCAATGCTAATTGAAGTTCCATACTTACTTCACTCCTTCATTAAATGGGGTTGTCTAGCATGAATTCATTGTAAAACCGTTACTTTCAAAAAAAAAGTAGGCACTTTTAAAACATATAGTCACTAAAAATATACTATGGACGCTTCAATGCAGCGTATCATTTGTATTTATTTTAGAAAATTCCGAATAATAAGAGTAGTTTTATCCTTCTTACCAAAAGATTTTAACCCATATGGCTGGAATTATTCATTTCAGGCTCTATAACGGTTTCCATATAATTTTTTCCCCACTCATCCATGCTCTCAAGGATGGGCATTAAGCTTCTCCCGTGTTCAGTCAAGGAATATTCAACTTTTGGAGGGACAACCGGATAGACTTTTCGATGAACGATTTGATCTTCTTCCAATTCTCGCAGCTGACTTACTAACATTCGCTGAGTAATTCCCGGCATCATGGACTTTAACTCCCCAAATCGTTTCGTCCCTTCTTTTCCTAGGTGCCACATAATCAGCATTTTCCACTTGCCTCCAATAATCGTTAACGTTAATTCCTTTTCACAGTTAAACGTTTTGCTAAAAAGTCTGCTCAATCCTTTTTCCTCCCTTTTTACGCGTAATAGTATAGTTTTAGACACTATATGAAAATAAAGTGTCTACTTATAAAGGAAAATTGTACCTGCTATACTGTAATCTGTAAAGGTGGTAACAGACTATATTCACTGCAATAGACCGTTAAAATAAAGGAGGAGATCAATTGGGCAGTGTAGCTCGTTCACGTGATAATTGTCTCAAGTCTCATTCACCACAAGCGTTAGAAGTGGATTCCATGACCTTTATCTTATTTGGAGCAACAGGAGATTTAGCTAAAAGAAAAATTTTTCCTGCGTTATATAATTTATTTTTAGATAAAAAGCTTCCTTCTTCCTTTTCTATTGTTGGTACGGATAGAAGCAACTGGTCTGATGATGCCTTTCAAATATATGTAGAAGAATCAGTAAAGACTTTTTCAAGGCGCTTTAGACAAGGTGAATCCAAGATAAAAGAATTTCTTAAGACAGTTCGCTATCATAAAATGGATGTTACCAATAGTGATGGATATGACCAGTTGCTGCATGCTATTCAAGAAGGCGAAGCAGAATTAAATATTCCTGAAAATCGTCTTTTCTATTTATCAGTGGCTCCTGAATTTGTAGACGTTATTGCTTCAAATATAAATACCGGCGGATTGGGATCTACAAAAGGCTGGAAACGTCTTATTATCGAAAAGCCTTTCGGACACGATTTACAATCTGCTCAAGTGTTAAATCAAAAGCTTACTGAAACGTTCAATGAAGAAGAGATTTATCGTATCGACCACTATCTGGGAAAACCCATGATTCAAAATTTGGAGGCTCTAGCATCTGCAAACCCTATTTTACAAGCACTATGGAATCATCACTACGTTGCAAATGTTCAAATTACAGCTAGTGAAACAGTTGGTGTAGAAGAAAGAGCGCATTACTATGATCAGTCCGGTGCAATTAGGGATATGTTCCAAAACCATATGCTTCAAATGCTGATGATGACTGCCATGCAGCTGCCAAAGACACTTAACATTGCAAAAACTCGCCAACAAAAGATAAAAATTATGAAAAGCCTTCGCCCTCTACAAAAAGAGTTTATCCATTCGAACGTCATAAGAGGTCAATACGAAGCGGGAAAAATCCAAAATCGTTCCGTTATAGGATATAAAGATGAGCCCGGCATCAATGCAGCTTCCGTTAATGATACATTTATAGCAGTCCGGGTATGGATTGATCATGAGCTTTGGAAAGGAGTTCCTTTCTATCTTCGCACAGGAAAAAGAATGAGTAAAAAATGCACGCGTATCGTCATTGAATTTAAACATCCTTTAAAAAATGTTCATACAGACGAAGAAGTTATTCCCAACCTTTTGGTTGTCGAAATCAGCCCAAATGAAGGTATATCACTGCAATTAAACAGCAAAAACCCTTTGAATGATAATAAAATCGAACCTATTTTTATCAATTTCTCAACAAATCAAAAAGAAGTACCCGAGGCTTATGAACTGCTGTTATTTGATGCTTTACAGGGAGAATCCACATTTTTTGCTCATTGGGAAGAAGTTGAATTATCTTGGAAATGGGTGCAACCTATTTTAGAAGTTTTTAATGATGAACGCTTTCCTCTTCATTTTTATCCTGCGGGTACGATGGGACCAGCAGCTTCAAATCATTTATTAGAAGACGACGGGTTTAAGTGGTGGTAGTTTTATCATTATCCTAGATTATTTCTAATCTATAAAAAGAGATTGAGACATAACTAAAACAATGGAAAGATCCGAATGATACATTGTTCGGACCTTCCTTTAACTAAAACATTCGTGTTCCATCCTCTTTTTGTACATGTTTCAAATAACTTCACCTGGCTAAATCTATGTCACTTAAAAAATTAAACCTTCGTATCTTCTTTATTTAATATCAGCCATTTGATTTTTCGATCTCGCTCTTTTCTTTCTTGTTCATCAACCAAATCATATTTCTTCAGCAAGTGAAACATCTCGTTTAATGTTGTTTGCGAAGGATTTCGTACGAGAAACTCATGAAATAACGAGCGAATATCTTCTGGCAGCCATTGTGACTGCGAGTTAAACTTCTGCTGTACATCTTCTACCGAGTGGTCTAAATTACATTTACCCATACCTTTTCCTCCCTTTTCATGTAACTGTTTTGCATTTTTTAGTCTTCTTTGCGTTTAAACGTACTTGGCATAACAACTGCCACAACTTCTCCGGTCGCAACAATGATGTCACTCGCGTATACTTCTGTTTTAACTCTCCATTTCTTCGGGTGAATTTCTTCAACCGTTCCTATTGCTTTTAGTACTTCACCCTGCGGCGTTGGTTTTTTAAAATCTACGTGGAGAGAACCGGTAACAAATCGCGGCGGCTCTGCTGAATCTCCTATTTCGTAGCCATTTTTACGATATAGAGCAAGAGATGCAGAGCCTGTTCCATGGCAGTCAATCAGTGATGCAAGAAGTCCGCCATAAACAAATCCTGGTATGGCTGTATGTTCAGGCTTAGGTGTATAAAGGGTAATGGTTTTTTCTTCCAACCACCCTGTCCGAAAATGATAGCCTTCTTGATTTAATCGGCCGCAGCCGTAACACCATGCAAAATCATCCGGATACTCGTCTTGAATCGCTTTTACTACTTTTTCCATGGTTCACCACTCCTTTTTTCGGAATATTTTAACACATTTTCTCCTACAATCGTTAGAACTAAACGGACTATTTTCAAGCTTAAATAACCAAAAATCATAATAGAAGAAAAGCCTCACTTAAAAAATAATCGATTAACTAGGGTTTTATTTATAAATGATGGTGACGAGAAAGCATCTTTCTAATTGAAAGGTGCTTTTTTGTTTCTTATAAAAATATAAAAAAGAGGAGAGTTTTTATGAAGAATATTTTTATGAAATCAATGACCGTTCTTACCTTATTAATGGTCGCATTATGTGGAGTAAATCAGGTGAAAACAGAAGCAGCAAGCAAGCCTACGAATCAAGATTTGATATTATTAACAAGTACTACAACAAGCTTGCCTATTTTCACAATGGCTATATTGAAATGTTTGATCCAGTAGCAACGGGAAAAACATGGGATAAAACACCTGTTGGCTTCTTTAAAGTGGTAAACAAAATTAAAAACCGTCCTTACTATACAGGACATATTCCTGGGGGCGATCCTCGCAACCCATTAGGAAAAAGGTGGTTAGGATTAAATGCAAACGGTACGTATGGTGATACATACGGTATTCACGGCAATAACAATGAAAGTAGCATTGGAAAATATGTGAGTCAAGGGTGCGTAAGAATGCATAATGCAGACATCGAAAAGCTTTATGATAAAGTCCAAATAGGCACACCGGTTGCTATCACTTATTCCTATAAGAGCTTTGTAGAGTTGACGAGCGTGTACGGTTACGAGTTCAAAGGGTATCATTTAAAAGAAAATTAATCAAAAAGCAGTATTAACAATTTTTCTATGATGCAGGCATTAACCATGAATTAAGAAGCTGACTTTTTATACTCTACTGACATCTTGCAAATTAACCGAGCGTTTGAAAAATTAACTGTAAAGAGCTTAAAGCGTTACGCTGCTTATGCTGTTGGAGGACTTGCTTTGACAGCCGTTGTTATACTGGCCTTTACAATGGAGACAGGAACAAGTTCCAATTCAGTTACAGGTTCTGAAAAAGCTGTGGTAGTTGAAAATGTAACTCTCGAACAAAATAAGTAAACAATATGGGCGGCCTTTCTCGTTAGAGAAAGGCCACTTTTTTTGTAAGGCTGATTTTTACTTGTTCTTAAGACTCAGTCCATCCTCAAAAGCATTTCCTCTTTGGCCATTTCATCTAACCAAAATGAGACTGTGAGAGTTTTCTTTACCGATTTATTTAGTCTGTACCAGGTCCGTGATTAAATTTAGTACCTTTTCCAATAGCATAGAATTGACCGCCAGCAACATAGTGTATTGTACGCAATTCATCAGGAGCATCATCAAAAATCCAATGTCCGTTGTTGAATACTCGATCATCACTCCAAGCACCAACAATTTCACCCATGAAAAGATCATGTTCTTGTTCATTTTCAGAATTTGGAAGAACCTTGCATACTAGCCAGCCAGCGGAACCTTCAACTAGTGGTAAATCAAACTCTTCTTGGTAAAATAGTGAGATCTTATCAAGTTTATTGTCTATTTCTTTAGAGCTGTGCTCACCAACATACAAGACAGTTTCCATTTGTTTAACAGTTGGAACATGTACTACAAAATAACCACTCTTTTCAACGAGTTCACGTGTGAAAGCTTGTTTGCCGATAAACGCCATCACTTTATTATTTCCCACCAGACCGACCCAAGCGGCTGCCATTACATTTTCTATCCCATCGTGTTTAGCAGAAATCATGGTTGTTGGACCTACTTGTAATAAACGGTATGCTTTCTTTAAATCAACAGGCTTAATTGCCATTATTCATTCTCCTTTTGTTTTATATTTTGATATTTCTAGAAATATAGATTTAAGTTCATACATTAACCGAGCGTTTGAAAAATTAGCTGTAAAGAGCTGATTTTTGCACGTAGACAAAGGGACCTTTACAATTTCTTCAGAAATGTTTTATAAAGGTGACACAACATGAATTTAACGCGCTTATAATAACGATAGATGATTTGCTTTAGCCTTTTTATCTAAAGTACTAGTAATGGATATACTCAGAATTTAGATGAGGATACCTATCAAGCAATTTAGCCATAATCCAGACAAGAAAAATCATACCTCTTAGTTCTATATTTCCTTAAGTATAGAAATATAGAACTAAGAGAAATTACTCCATTACATATGGAGCATACTTTCCAATTAACTCACGGTCTAGGCTGTAGTATATATATGTGCCTTCTTTATAAGTACTCAGAAGTCCGCAATCAGTTAATTGTTTTAAATGATGGGATAAAGTTGATCCAGCAATTGATTCAAGTTTTGTCCCAATATCCGAACAACATAAATTTGCTTCATTAGCAAGCAAACGAGCAATCTTTAATCGGGTCGGTTCACCGAGTGCTTTATATATTTTTGTCGCCTGCTGTAACTTCGAGTTATCCTCCATTGTTAGTACCCCTTTTTCTGAATGAATTAGATACCCCATATGAGTACAAGCTAAAATTATAGTTGCAAGTATACTATAGAGATCTCATTTTCCTGATGGATGATTATATAGTATTGCTAAAGCCAACTGCACTTTAAAAATAAAATCCTCAAAACAGTACTATAAGCACAAATGAAAATAATTTATTACAATCGCTAATCCTAATTATCTTCGGTTAATTTCTTGAAGTTTAATTCTCTTTCATGATACATTGGATTCTAATACAAATGAAATGCATATTAATTATATAGGAGATAACAAAATTGATATGAACAAATCACAAATTGAACTTATTGTCCGGATATCAGAAACAGGAAGTTTTACAAAAGCCGGTGAAGAGCTACATATGACACAACCTGCGGTAAGTCGTACCGTTGCAACAATTGAATCGGAATTAGGAACGAAGTTAATTAAAAGAGATAAGAAGAATGGAATATCTTTTACAGATGTAGGAGAGAGAATATTAATTACTTTTAGAACAATCCTGAGTGAATTACAAAAAGTAGATGAATTAATTGTGGCTGAACAGGGGTTAGAAATTGGAAAGGTACACATTGGCGCTTACCGAACTGCTTGTACTAGGTTTATTCCTAAGATCATACGTGCAATGGAAAGTCAGTATCCTGGTATAGAAATCAAGCTTTCGGAAGGTAGTGTAGATCAAGTAAAAGAGTGGTTACGTTCCAGATGCATTGATGTAGGAATTATCATTCCTCCTGATAAAGATTTTGATACCTTACCTTTAATTAAAGATCAACTGATTGTACTTATGCACTCAAGCCATCCTTTATCTCAGAAAGAAACAATAAGTATTCCTGACCTACAAGATGAAGATATACTAATTGGAAAATGCGGTTATGAGGTACAGATTCATGCTCTATTCAACGAGTATAACTTGACTCCTAAAGTACGGTTTGAGATGGATTATATAGAGACAGGATTAAGTATGATACAAGAAGGGTTAGGAATTACCATTACAACAAAACAAAATATTTGGTGGTTGCCAGACCAAGTTGTTGTTCGTGAGTTAAAACCAGATACGTATAGAGATATCAATATAGCAGTGCTAGATATGAAAGATATATCCAAAGCGACAGATGCTTTTATCCAAACAGCTCGTACCCTTTTTGCTCAAGAAGATGCTTAAATAGTACTTAAATAAACATGTGTTGCTATTTAGTGCATATAAAAAAGACAGCTGTTTGATTCAAAAAGTGGCCGTCTTTTTTATTTCTACTATTTATGAATGGTAGTGGCTAGGAAGAGTATTTATTGAATGCTTATAAAAAAGGTTTCTCTTTATAAGGAATATTCAGTAACACGGCTTATTGTATACCGTTATATACCTTGTTTAACAATGTCTTTAGTTGAGTATTTTCTTCATTACTTAATTGACGCGTGATGAAGAGGTGAGCGTCTTCAACTAAAGGTAAAAGAATTTTCTTTAACTCTTCCCCCTTTTCTGTAAGAAATAGATAGTGTAAGCGACGATCTCGTTTACTGTATATTCTTTTTAAGAGTCCTTTTTCCTCCATCGCATAAATCATTTCTACAATAGTTGTTTGTTTCTTATCAATTGCTTCTGCTAGTTCTGTTTGGGTGATCCCTTTTTGAGAATCTAGAACACTAATGATGCTCCATCGTACTGGAGTCATGCCATAAGGTTTGAGCTTTTTCTTGAAATAATTCATTGCTCTTACATCTGTTCGATGAATAAGATGTCCTGTTAAATCATGTAAATCCATAACGTCACCTCAGAAATGTGAAAAATATGTTTTAAGCTAATAATCGAGTAATATAAGTCTTTATTAGTAGGCGGTACCCATGTGTGATTCTATATAATCGCTACTATTTATCTGACCAAATGTATTCATGTGGCTAAACCTTCTCCTGCACACAGTAATATCATTCTATACTTTGAAAGTTGTTTAGCTTTTTTAAAAGCTAAAATAAAAACCACGATTTACTTCGTGGTTTTTATTTCACAGGTAAGCCCTCTGCTTTACCTTTAGCTGGTTTGGTGATTTTCCACCCTAATAAGATGGCAATGAATCCTATAATTATAAGAAGATATAATGTCGGAACGAAACTTCCTAGATAATCATGCAGAAATCCAATTATAAATGGGCCGACTGCACCAATCATATATCCAATTGCTTGAGTCATTGCTGACCAAGTACTTGCTTCTAGAGGGGAAGATGCCATATCTAATGGTAACAACAAAGTTAGCGACACAAGACCACCGGCACCAACTCCTAAACATATACTTGAAACAATAGGTGTTACGTTTGTAAAACATAAAAGGGATAAACCAATTATTATACTTAAGGTAAAGGTTGTAATCCAAAACCTTCTGCTCGGTAGCACTTTTAAAAGACTAGGTAATAAAAGAGTAGCTGGTAGCTGTGAAATCATAGCAATTGTACCTACAAGACCACCAAATGCTGGTGTCCACCCTTTTTCCTCTACAATGGCTGGTAGCCATGCTGCAAAACAATAAAATAGAAGAGTTACAATCCCTACAAAAGAAGTTAATAGCCAGGCTTTTTTGTTTTTTAATGGTAAAGAAGCCTTCGTCTTTTTTGAAAAATTACTTACAGGAATACGGGATTGTTTTATTACCATAAGCCAAAGTGGAATAGCGAGTAGAGCAAGAATACTCCAAAATGCTAATCCATTTTTCCATGAATTATTGAACCAGTGTTGAAGTGGTGTCGTTAGCCCAATAGAAATAGATGCGCCCACTACCATTGAAGTAGAGTATATGCCTATCATCGATGCTGCCTTGTCTGGAAAATGACTTTTAATGAAACCAGAAAGCAAGGGGCTTACAACACCAATTCCTGCACCAATTAATAAAGCTGTTATTAACAGGTAAGTTGAGGAATTTGTAAAGGCCCTTAGAAACGTTGCAATACCTATGCAAGTTATAGCGAAAGTAATGATCTTTTCTGGTTGATAGCGATTTGCTAAACGACCAGCAAATAACGAACAAAAACCAAAACATAACAAAGGAATGGAAGTGAGCAAACTAGCTAAAGTAGAACTCATACCTAGATCCTTCGTTATTCCATGCAAGACCGGGCTAACTGAAGTTAGACCTGGCCTAAGGTTAAATGCAGCTAGTATAAGTGCAAATAGAAACAATTTATTACGATTGACCATACTAATTACCTCCGGTTAATTTCTTGAAACTTAATTCTCTTCTATGGTACATTAGGTTTTTTTATAAATAAAATGCGTATTTTTTATAATGCATATAACAAAAATGTTATGATGTTGAGAATGAAAAATAAAAAACGACCAATAATCGTATTGGTCGTTTTTATATTTCTTATAAGCACAACACTTCCTGTATAGAATCAAATTAATGTTATTAATAAAAGTAATAGTCACCGTATTTTATTAAAAATTGTTTTATCTATTACACACTTTGTAGAAAAACTGCGTATTTGTCGTCATTAAGTGTAAATAGTAAAACCTTAATAATAAATGCAGTAATTTAATATTTACTTAACGGATAATAAAACGTAGACATGGTTATTTTCCATAAATATAGTGAATGACAACATTTGTTTTTAAAGGTATATATATATGAATCTACAAATCTGGCCAGACTACTAACGTATTCCCCCTATTCCGATAAATTTGAAAACCCTTTGCCTATATGAGCAAAGGGTTCTTTTTTTATGTAAATATTTATCAAGGCGCAAACCCTTGAAAACTGACAGCAAGATAGATACTAAACGAAAGAGCACATAAGGAAACAAAATGTAATGTTAAAAAAGGGATTTTCTGTTTACCTTTGATAAAGAAAGAATAAATAAACCCGAGTATTGTAACTAAAGTTAAAATAGGCACAATAATCTTAATCACAGTACCAAAAGCGTTTGCTGTAAAAACTGATAAAAGAAAGAACCCAATTATAACTACATACAAGATTATTGAAGTAACTAAAGAGGCTATTGATACCTTTAAAGAATCTTTTAAGAATTTCTTCATCTAAATTCCTCCTATTTGAGCACTGCACATTCACCATAATATAAATATAAGAGGGGATAATTACCTTTTAACTTTCACTAAAATTCATTGCGAAAAATAGCATACCTAACATGATAAGCAGTGGAATTACAACAAAAGAGGTCAAACTAAAATATTTCATCAGCCCTTTTTCATGTTTTCCAAAAGCTATTACTCCACATAAAAAGCCCACAAGGTAAATGACGATCCCTATACAAAGAATATTTGAGCTATATATTGGTGTGAAATATTGTCCTACCCCAATAACAATTCCAAGCAACGATAACCACAATGAGTATTGACTAAAACGTTTTTTCAAGTTGACCCTCCAAGAACTAAATATATGGTTAATAATACCATTTATTCACCTGTCAGTTAATATAAAACTAATTACAGGAAAAAATATCCTTATCAGAAAAAATATCTGTTATGATAAAAATATAATCTTCTCTAAAGGATGAAGTCTATGAAGGAGTTTTTATCAAGTTTTTTACTTATAACAAGTTGGTTTATATTTGCTATAAGTGCCTATTTGTTTGTTAGTGTTTTAATCGCACCTTCCTATGCATTTATTCCTTTTTTTTAGGTTATAGGCGCTGGACTAGTTTGTTTTTATTTATCAAAAAAGCTAAATATAAAAACTAAAGTTAACTAGCTTTAATCTTTATATAATATACACCCGTAGACTAGACAAGAAGGGTGTGTTCATTCAGTGACATTTAAAGAGATTTTGCCATATCATGCGTTAACAGTTATTAGCTCTAGCGTCTCTTATTCCATATTCCTTATCATCATTGAGCCTAGTTATAGAGCTGTTATTGCATTTTTTATGATCTCACTTATTACAATCATTCCTTATTCTGTTGCAGCCGTACCATTGCAGCTATTTCTAAATAAATGGCCTAAGAAGTTTAGTATTCTCTACTTATGTACCTATTCTGTCGTAGCAATCCTATTCCTTTATATCTCTTATAAGCTTCAAGGAAATTGGTCTAATCCGATAGGGGATTTTCGTAAAATGTTTGTATTTGCACTCGGTGCAGCCATCATATACTGGTTTTGGGATTCCATTATCATGAATAAGAAAGAATATCCGTACTATTAAAGTACAAACCTAAACTATATAAGCTACATAAAATGCATTAAATAAATTTTTTGTTCTTCTAATCTTAAAATGTGGTTAAATTCTAACGACATAGTAAAGGGGAAAACAAATATGGCTTTATCCCGTAATCTCACATTAGTTTTACTGAGTTTATTAATCATAATAGGTTTTAGTAGTTATTTTTTATATAGCAGTAACCATCATAAGATGCTATCTAAAAGAGAAATTAATGATTTTATAGAAGATAAAAGAAAATCTAACTTATCTATTCTTAAAGAGGAGAATATTACATCTAAGCCAGATCCTCATGCTCTTATTTTATATAAAGATAATACTAAATTGGGCACTTACATCCTTACAAAAAGCAGGCAAGGAATTGAAGAGCACAAGGGAATAGAAGTACCAATAGATAAAACCTTGCCAATACAGGTTACAGGAGCCTTATCAGGGGTTCCATATCTCGGCATATACATTACAAATAATAAATTAATTCAAGAAGGAAAATATATAGAAATGGAATTTGAAGATGGAACAAAAGTAAGAAAGAACATATCTTTAGATCAAAAAGGATATATTCTTTCAGAAAAAACCACTCCTGAAGCACCCAGAGAATCTGTCCAGGTCTCAGTCAAAAAAGATAGTCAAGTTTTATATACAAATGAGTACTAAATAGCTGTTAATCTCTACATTACATACGATTTTAGTTAACATAAAGCCATTTATCTGTAGATAAAAGAAGCAGACCTTTAATTAAAGATCTGCTTCTTTACCTTAGCGAAAACTAAATATATTCCCAAAATAAGCACAATACCCAAACCGATAAAACTTAACCAATACACCCAAGGATAAGTATGTAAAACTGTCGTAACTCCCGTGTTTCTATCCACTATGGTAGACGCACTAGGAGTATAAATTGTATTAATAGTTAAGTACGTTAATAAAGCTTGAGCAATAAGAAATACACCTATTGCAAGTTTCATGGCCTTGCCTCCAAACTTATACATGTTTCTATGGACATTTTAACATAAAGAGACCTAATTAATTGTTAAATTGTTAGTTACCATAATCACAGTTATAAGTAGTAAATAGAAGGAGCATTGGTTATAGAGCCAGTGCTTCTTTTATTTATAATAAAAAATTTCTATTTTTTCCTTTAAGTGTATACATTCATTGTTACTTATTCGTTGTATAAGTATAGGGAGGATAAATGATGAAAAAAGAAGACATACTCGCCTCCTATCTTATCGATTTAGGAGAGGAAGTACTCAAACTGTTAATAACGAAGGGTGCGACGAAAGAAGATGCGGAGGACATTATTCAGAATACATTTTATAAGGTATATACACTATTAGGTGATCTAAGAGAGAACACAATACGTCCATGGTTTTTTAGAGTCGCACTTAATGAATACATAGACTTCAAAAGAAAAAAGGAGCAGCAGAATATCTATTTAACAGAAAAAATTTATTCTAAATTGCAATATACAGACTGTGAACTTGATGCCATTTTAAATAAAAATGAAATTTTCTATCTGTTAAAGGACATCAAAAAAGAGTACAAAGAAGTGTTCTTTTTAAAGTATTACTATGATTTTTCTTATGAAGAAATTGCGGTCATGTTGGACGTTAAAATAAACAGTGTAAAGCAGAAGTTATATCGTGCACGTAATTTGATTCACTCAAAAGCAGGAGGAAAACATTAATGGAGAGTTCACTACAAAAAGCTTTACAAAAAGCCAAACGAAAACAAGCTTTTAAAATTGTCATCATATCAATTGTTGTTGTAATTGTGGCATTAGCAACCCTTTATAGAGCTGGAAGCTATTTTGCAGCCAAAAGTACTGCAAGACTTCATGACGCACTTTTTTTAAATAATGAAATTTCAGGGCCTAATATTCAAATTGACTCCCAAGCAATAAGTAGTCGCTCGATGTTTGAAGGTAACATTGTAACAAATCGTTCCAAGAATATTGATGGTTATGTAGTCCAATGGAGTACACTAACAAGCTCTTATGATTGGTTTAGGTCTAATATTGACACAAATGAATTAGTGCCAGGATTCTATAGGTATGGTAAAGAGCTCTATCACTATGATAAACAAACTAAACAGAAGGTTGGGATTTTTTATCATCCATCTATTAAGAATTACTATGGAGGCGTAAAAAATGACTTAAATGCAGTCTCACAAATGAAAAATTATGTTGCGGAAGTAGCTATCTCTTTTAATCGTCCTTATACATTGAAGGAAATACAAAAACAAATTCCCAATAATTTAAACATTGTATGGTTGTATATGGCATCGCCTATTGTAAACGAAAGTAAAGGACCTGCTGGCATGCCTGTTTATGGGTTTGATCCATCTGATTCGCCAAAAGATGCTTATAATGAATTTACCACAAACCTTAAAAAGTACAATGCAGATGCTGAAGATGAGGCAATTGAGAAGTTTTTAGCATCGAATAAAGATAAATCATTTGATAAAGTCAAAATTTTAGGAGTGATGGTGACAGGCCAAACCCAAAATTTTAAAGCGTTAGAAAATAGAGATTTTATTCGTGGCGCTTCTGTAGGGGCAACAGCACAAAGGGTTCCTTATATCAAGACAGAAAAATAATTAAGAAGAGACTAAGTATTTGGTCTCTTCCGTGTTCCTTTAACTGAGAATATAACATCTAGTTAATGTAATTGCACTTATAAGAACCTTAAGAAAATAACAGCACTCGCCTAAATGGAAGGAGAATGCTGTTATTTAATTTAATAATCCCTTTTCTTTAAACACTTTTTTCAAAGATACAATAAACATTGAAATAAGCTTAACGTACAATTATATTGAGGTGATTAAAATGAGCACTAATTATAAAAATTACTTTTACAAGAAATTTTCTTTAATATATCTTATTACACTCATGTTATTTATTGTTATCGACATTATGGATTCAGGGAAAATTTCGCTTTTTTCTTCTGAAGATAGTTGGAATTTTATCTTATATCAAATTATCTTTTGTTTAATGTTTATAGGATTTTTGAGTGCATTTATCACAAACTTATTATGGAAAAGGAAAAAGAGTAGATAATTAAGAAGCAAACATAACTAATACATACTTTAGTTACCATAAAACCCCTTATCGGTAGTCCAAAGAGTGCAATCGTTAGCGTATTGATAATGTTTTTATTTAAATAAAAGGTCAATTTCTTCTCGATCATAATCTAAAATCCAATGATTATATTCTTCATAAAGAAACTCTATAGATTCTTTATTAGAGGCTAATACATCACAACCTCGATCATCATACAAATGAAAAATTATTTCTTTAGAAAGATTGATAAAATAAATATTATAACCACTTTGTGGATTACTTTTAAGTATGCTAGATGGATGAGCAAAGTCTTCATAACAAATAGCTTTTAAGAGTTGTACATACTTTAGTTCTGACCTCTTACAAGAAAGTGCAAATCGATGAGTAACAGATTGATCATTTTCCTCATCAAATACACTGGGTAAAAGATAATGACCTAATTGGTATAGCTTTTCTTTATCTTTTATGTACTTTAAATATACGTTTAAAGGCCTTTTTTGGAGGTAGATATCTTTTTTTATGGTGTGTACATCTGTAACAAGAAAAATTTCATCTTCTTCTCCAAATACTGCTTCAAACAATCTGTTTGAACGATAAAATGCTTGCTCTAAATATTCCTTTTTGTAATAAGGTATTAAAGGATTTGATATTTCAAATCGAATGCTTTTCTTCCAAGAATAAAATAAGGAAGGGCTCAAAATTAGTCTTTCAAAATGCTTTTCTAAAAACGAATGTAGAATATCATGGTTCATATATTTTTCTCCGTGGTTTTTGATTTTATTTTAACATTTTTTTAGTGAATTCTTTTTGTGTGATATAAATCTCTAGTTACCATAATGTACCTTATCGGAAATTTTAATTATAAAACAAAGCCCCTGCTTATCAGCAAAGCCTTTGTTTTATTCGGCTGATTCTTTGATAAGATCAATAAATTCCATTGCATGAGATTGATCTTGTTTTATCATCTTTATTTTTTGAGGATCTAAAAGGATCCTTTTTATTTGTTTGTCCTTCCAAATTATAGTGTTATAAGACGGAACCTTATACAACTCTTTAAACCACTCCTCCGTTGTTAACTCTTCAATAGCTAATCTTAACTTAGAATAAGAAGTAGGCTTCATTAAAATGCCGTAAGATAGCAAATCTTTAAATTTATCCATCTTGTCACCTTCCCTATATTTAGACTTTATTAAATACTGAAATTATAAATCACCATGTATATTAATCTATAAATATGGCCAAACTAATAACGTATTCCCCCTATTCTAATAAACTTGAAAAACCTTTGCCTGTATAGGAAAAGGTTTCTTTTTGTTAACTTAATTATGAAATTATAAATCGAACTTTCTTTTTTAATTTATTTTCCTTAAAATAGTTCAATTAGGCTAATAGGCTACAAACACCACATAACAAAGCCAATGTACAAGAGTCCAAAAGAGACAAATAAAATATATTTTAATATATGTAGACGTGTTTGAGCCGTCATATTTGGTTCATTACTTTTCACTTCTTGATTCATTTTTAGTTACCTCTCGCTTTGGTCGAAAATATACGCATTTGATCTAAAACTAATATTTAAAACGAGCCCTATTAAACACATACTACTCATAAGGGAACTGCCCCCATAGCTTATAAAAGGTAAAGGGATGCCTGTAATAGGAAGAAGACCTATACACATTCCTACATTCTCAAGAACATGGAAGAAAATAACAGATATAATTCCTGTACAAATGTACGTAGAATATTTATCTTTTGTATGAAAGGCCACCGTTATAATTTGATAAATTAATACCATAAACAAAAGAAGAACCAAACTTGTTCCCACGAACCCATAGTTCTCTCCAATTGCACTAAAAATGAAATCTGAATGCTTTTCCGGAACATATACAGCATAATGGGAGGTATCTCGCCCTGATATAGAACCCGAACCAATTGCCTTTACAACTTGCATATAGTTATAAGAAAGATTCCCTGCGTAAGATTCTGGATCAAACCATGCATAGATACGATCAAACTGGTAGGAATGAACATGAAGATATTTTTCTAGGATGGCTGCATGATTTAGGACCATATATAAAATGACAGAAGCGACTACTCCCATAGAAGCAAAGATAGGTAGAATCAATTTCCATGCGACACCTGACACAAATACCATCATAAAAAATAAGAAAATCATAACCAATGCTGTTCCTAAATCGGGTTGTTGCATAATTAAAAGAATAGGTGCAAAAAGTGTCGCACCTAGTTTTCCAATCAGCAGCAAATCACTTCTGACATCTCTAACTCTAAATTTTTCATTGTGCTGTTGAATTACTTTACTAAACGCTAATATTAAGGAGATTTTCATGAACTCGGATGGCTGAATAGAACCAATTCCGGGGAGTACAAACCAACTTTTCGCATTATTTTTGAGAGGAGCAATACTTGTGGGCGAAATAATTAGCAAAATAAGAATAAAAATAGTAAAACCGTAGAAAAACCAGGTGATCCGATTCAGTTGGTCTTCATCTGGCCTCATCATCATGAAGATAATGACTCCGCCTACAATGTACCATTCCACTTGTTTAACGACGAAGTTTGTTGTGTACTGGCCTGTTTGCTGGGCATTAAAAATAGCAACACAACTAATGATAAAAAATAACAAAAGGGTGAAAGCAAGCCCATAATTAAAGCTTTCTGATTTCTTACGTTCCATTTGTAAAACACCATTTCTATATAGATTTGTTGACATCGTTAATTAGACGCTTCAAAAACAAAATAGTTTTCTATTTCTGAGAAAAAATTACTCATACACAGTAAGGTTATAGCCCGTATTCCATTTGATATAAACTAAAAAAGAAGTACCCTGAGAAATAGTGAGCCTAATCCTCAGGGGAGGAACGCGTCTATTTAATTTAGTTTTTTCTTTCCTTTAGCGTAAATAATGATTTTATAAGGATCACCTTTTATTTTAGCCTTCATGTCATCTGTTTGAAGGAATTCATCAATAATTCCTTCGAGTTCGTTTGCAAACTCTTTATTCTCTTCAGAATAACTTAATGATGTATAAATAAACACCTGTGGTTCAGGGTGAACAGAGTAGCCGACCATCTTCACATGATATTCCTCTTTTCCTAATAAATCTTCACCAACATCATCAAGGATATTTCCCCATCTACCTTCTTGTTCTTGCTTTTTTAAGTTAATTTTATATACCTTTATAGGTGTTTTTCCTTCGTTATTGTTAACAAGAACATCGCTAATCACTTGTTTAATATCTTCAATATGCTTCTCAGTATCAAGTACTTCTAGAACTACTCTGGCGTCCGAGTCAAATCCTGCTATGCTAGCATCTAACACATGATAATTACGTTTTTTTAATTCAGCATCAATCTCTTGATTTATTTTGTCGTATTTTTCTTGACGAGGATCAGGTTTATACTCATATTGAACAGGATCATACCATGTAATTTTGACTTTATAACTATCATAGTTACGTGCCTCTAAAATACCTTTTGTAATTTTATTTATATCGTCTTTAACGCGCTTAAAATACTTCTCTGAACCATCCACACTTATCTCAATTTGCTTCTTTCCTCCATAATAAGTCTGACCTAGAGAATCAATTTTATAACCTTTTTTCCTTAGTGTATTAATAATTTCAGTGCCTACAGACTCTTTCTTGAAAATCTGACCCAAGTAAGGGATTTTAGAAACTACTTGAGCCATTGCAGGAGAAACAAATGCTGAGCTAACGAATGCACCACTCAAAATAACAAGTGCAATACCACAGTAGACAACATTTCTTAGAAGGCGATTTTTTTTCATAGGTAATATATCGTTTCCAGGCTTTACTGATTCTGATCGTTCTAATTGGTCAATGGCTTCTAAAAGTCGCTGCTTCTGTTTTTGTTTTGATTTCCAGACCAAATCCTCATTCAGTTTTTCTAGTGAACTATCATCCGTAAAAGAATTAAATCGTTTCTTCATATATATATCCGTCCTTTACTAACTGCTTTCTCAAAGCAGGAATTGCTCTGAACTGTGTAGATTTTACTTTGCTTTCAGACCATCCTAGGATAGTAGCTGTATCTTTAACAGAAAACCCCTGCACTTTTCGTAGTACAATGACCTTTCTGTGAGCTTCTTTAAGCTTTTTTAACGCTTGATACAGTTCTAGAGAGGTTTCTTTCAACTCAATCATCTCTTGAGGTAGAGGATTATTGTCTGTTTTAGAAAGAACAAAATCTTTCAAAAGACTTAAGGGTTTTTGTTTCCTAAAATAATCCATGGTAACATTATGTGCAATACGGAACAGCCACGTCTTTTCGCTAGAGTTTTTCTGAAAGGAATCATAAGAAAGGTAAGCTTTTACAAATGTTTCATGCGTTAAATCTTCAGCTTGCTGATAATCTTTCACCAGCATTAAAATAAATTTTAATATGGCGTCGCTATGGGCGTCATACCAACGCTCAATTTCTTCTTTTTTTGTCTTTTCCAATATCCTGACCATCCTTTTATCCAATATTCTTTACTTAGACGAGAGTTTTTCAAAAAAAGTTGTGTTTTTTATACAAAAAATAAAAAAACTCTCAAATAAGAGAGTTTTTGATTCAATATGCTATAAATTTTTATTGATTAACTTTAATGAAACGTAAGGATAAATGCCTTCTAGAGAGTGTATTTATCGTAATAGAACTATTTAACTTTAGTTACGATGACAAGTATCGTCGGTAAAAGAATAAGCAAATTCTATTAGACTAGTTTGTTTAATACGATAAGGTTTTAAGGTCTATACCCGTACAAGAAATCAAACATAAAGAAACATATAAAACCTATAAGCAATAGAGGAACCACACTTATTCCTAAATATACACGATGTAGAGGCTTTTTTAGTTTTTTGAACCAGTTATAATATAGTATTAAAAAAAGAATGCAGACAGGTATAAAGAACACAGCAGAAAATATATCTGTTAACTTTGAGTTTGCATCCCAATATTCGTCCGGAACAGGAGTATGCACATACCATTTATCGGCTAAACGAGTTTGAAGATAACTAAAAAGTAATATTCCTAACGAATAATAGACACCAACCAACCACTTTAACCATTTTGGTAAATAAGACTGACTTGCAACAATACACATAAGTACTACTATAAGAAACACTGGAACACTGTAACTCATTTGAAACCTCCAACATAATCTAAGTTTCTAACAACAAAATATGAGTAATTTTACCATATCAGTTTATATGTGTATATACCGGTTTTGAGGTAGAAGAGATAGAATCTTAATTAGCATGATTGATTCTGCAGGTAGCAAATAGCAAGCTTAATAAACCGACGTTTATATTCCTACTTCCCATACCACAACATCCTAAAAATCAGTACTTATCAACCACTGCTCCTAAACTAGCTGCTTTAACATAGGGCTTATTTTGCAAGGAAAGGAGTTCTTCTTTTGTTCCTGTAACTACTACGCCTATAATTAATCCATTTTCTTGTCTGTCTTTTAGACTTTTGACTTCCCCTGGATCTGTTTTTTGGAGCTCATTTAAAAAGTCTGCTTCTGTTTTGACTTTATTACTCGTTAGTTTTACTCCTAGTTGTGGTGATGGTTTAGGAATACCTAATAACCATCGTCCACTTTCTGGCTCACCTCTGTACCCAGTAGACTTTGCATATTTATAGTTATAGTTATCTACCCAATACCATGTTTGGTGAGCAGATGTAGGCAGCATCTTTTGTACTTCTTTCAGTGTGTAATTTTTATCAAAAGATATGGCCATCTCCATATATTTATCATTTGGATAATCTTTAATCACGTCAAAGTCATTAGCATACACCTTATACTTATACTTAGGTACGTAGAATAGCATCTCACGTTGTCCATTAGGAATATGATACATTGTAGTGTCATTAACAATCGTACTGTGCGTTGAGAAGGATGCATTAAAGTTTCCATTTAAATCGTACGTTACTTCTTCTGTACCCCAAGGTATAACTTTATCTTCAATCACTTTAAATACTTCACTCTTAATCGTTCCCTTTAAAATTCCTGTTGAGATGGTATCGGTGTTAGTAAATGTGTTCGGAGACATCCTTACATGATTTTCTTTAATGAACCGTTCAGTTAGTTTATTTCCTTGTGTATTTATAAAATAATCGTTTCCTTTTATTAATACAGTAATAACAAAACAGACTACGAGTGCTGAGATAAAAACTGTTCGTAAAAATGCTATGTATTTTGCTTTTTTTAGTGTTCTATGCAAAGACTTTTCATCAAAAATGGAGTCTAACTCATCATTCGTTTTTTTCATGACATTCTCTCCTATACATTTCTTTAAACGTCTTCCTAGCACGAGCTAAATACGTTTTAACAGCTTCAGGTTTCATATCCACATATTCCGCAATTTGTTTATAAGACCAGCCCAACTCGTACTTTAAAAGAAGTAGCTGCTTAAAGGTGGGAGACACTTTTTGAAGGATGCTTCTTACTAGAAGCTGATTTTCTTTTGCAATCATTATTTCCTCAATTAATTGCTCATTGGTAATAAGGTACTCCTCTACTATTGCGTAATGAGATTTTTTGTTTTTTCGACAATAATCGTAATATAAGTTTATCGCTACTTTGAAAAGCCACGATTTATATTTACCGGTATCAATCGAATCAAGATGAATAAGTAACTTACAAACTGCTTCTTGAACAATATCTTTAGCTGTTTCTTGGTTTGCACCTTGTTTGATTAAGTACAAATAAAGTTGATTCATGACAATTTTTAGCTGATCGTTTGATAACCGATTTTTCAAGTGTTTTTCCTCCTTCTTGTCTTATAACGTATGAGCAGTGAAAAAGTATACAATCATTTCACATTTTTCTACAAAAAAGGAAAACAATTAATCTCTTATTACATATTCGAAGAAAGAATGATTTAATTCTATATTTCACGCGACATATTTTTGAGAATACCTTGTATTAAAAGGTATTCTTTTTTATAATTTCATAAGAGGTGGATAAATTGGAAATTAGTAGAGAAATTTTGAAAGGGCATATTGATACGCTAATCTTATCGCTACTCCATCAACGGGATATGTATGGCTATGAATTAGCTAAGATTGTTCGTGAGAAGAGTGAAGAACAATTTGAATTAAAGGAAGGTACTCTTTATTTGTCTTTAAAGAGATTGGAAAAAAACAATTGGATTTCTTCGTACTGGGGAGATGAACAAGGCCCTGGTGGAAGAAGAAAATATTATAAAGTCACATCATTAGGTACGCAAAACTTTGAAGCCAAGCGTTTAGAATGGCAATTTGTAAAGAAAATGATGGATTCTTTTTTATGGGGAGGCACTAAGTGAAGAGAATAGAAAAATTTGTGGATTCTATGTACCTGAATGTAGAAGGAGATCAACAAGAAATTAATGAGCTGAAAGCAGAAATGACCAATCATCTGTTGGAAGCAGTCCATGAATTAAAAGCAGAAGGCAAAACAGAACAACAGGCCATTGCAATAGCTATTAAACGGTTTGGTGAAGAAAAAGAAATACGAAATGTGATTGGACAATTGTTTGAAATACAGAAGATATTTGCAAAGCGCATCCTATACGTAGCAGTAGTATGCTTAATCGTCACAATGTCCAGCTTTTATTTTCTATGGAAAGTGGAAGAATCAACGGCTCAAGGAATATCCGACACAGGTTCATTAATATCCTATGAATTGAAAGATAAAGGTGTGATAACCAGAGACATAAAAAGAAAAATAGAAGCGTTAGTAGAAGATACAAACTATGTTTCCGGGGTTACTATTTATAAATCAAAAAATATAATCAGCCGTTCTGGCGAAAATTATATTGACTATCACTGGAAGGGAGTGCAGCCAGATTTTCAATATCAAAGAACCCTTTGGGCTCCAAAATGGTTAGGAGCAGACTTTGACACATTTGGAAATGGGGATGACCAATGGTTCATTTCAATAGACAATAGAAGCTTTAGTCGATTAGAAGCCGTTGTCCTATTTGTGGGAATGACTATTTACTGGACTCTGTTTACTATCTGGGCAATTATCAATGCTTATCATCAAAAAAGGTTACGAATTGGATGGGTTTTTATATTTGTATTCTTTAATATTCTAGGCTATTTAATTTATTATCTTACAGGAAGACAAGGTCTTATCCCTAGCAAACATGATGAATTTTATGAGGATTACATTTAGGAGGCACACTTTACCCGGTTTGCTTTTCATGTAGAGTAATAGCTTTTGAAAAACACGAGAAAGGACTAATGATGAGCTCATTTGTTCTAATTCTAGTCCTTCTCATGCTAGGTATGCTATTAATTGCGACGAGTTTGAATTAAAATTAAGAGAAGCAAGCATGGTATGCTTACTTCTCTTGTTTTTTTCTAGTTAATGTAAAAAGATTATCAGTCATAAATAAAAAACCTTCACAAAATAAACGACCTTAGAAATCTTAACCTATAAAGAGAAAAACAGCGTTCTCAAAATAGAAATTGAAACCCATAATACAGCTGAAATTATGGGTAAGAGAGTAATAAGGAGACCCCATTTTACAGTTTTTTTGATAAATAACAGGACTGATCCTAAAATCCATACAGGAATTACTAGTAACATTTGAGGCTCGGTAAATCTGTTTCCAGAAAAGTTTTCGCCTATTCCTCCTTCAGCAAGGAACCAAGCGAATGGGATAATAATAATGCCTGTTATTAAAAGATGTATAACTCGATACATATTAAAGAACATACTAACCACCTAACTAAATTTACCTTTTTTACCATTTTATCAATAACATAAATTTTAATCACTATACCCCTTACATCTTTAGTCAACATAATGGAAGTTATCGGTATCAATAAAATTATCCCCACCACATAACTAAAACAAATAATGACCATAGGGAAACAAACAAACTAAGTCCTAAAACAACAAGCCAATAAACATCCAGGGTACTCTTTTTAAGTTTATTTTTTTTATTGAATATGTAAGTCAATACAATTGTAATTAGATATAAAAAAATGCTTATACCTGTTATAACAGTCAGGTAGTAGATTGGATTTAACTTTATTATGTTCTTATCCATAAAATAAGAAATATCTTGACCAAATATTGCTAATACGGTAGCTGAAAATAGAAAAGTACATATAAATACATTAGCTTTCACCATATATTACACCTCCAAAACAAACTCTAAATAAGATATATTTTATCCTATTAGTGTAATTTTACACTAATTTTTATTTTTTTCAATGTAACAAAAGAAAACTATTAACTAAATATTTTTCCTAATATAATATAGATGGTATTAATATAAAAAGCAGAACATCAAATGTGGTGTTCTGCTTTTTATGACATTAATTTATAATACTATAAAAATATTAACGTTCATTTTCCTACATTGTTCGGTAAGGCATAAACGTTCCGCCAAAAAAATAACTCCATACTACGAGAAGTACAGCAAATAAAACAAACAAGAACCAACCTCTCACATATGTGTTTAATTCTTGTTTGTTTTGTAGCGTTTCTCTGTATTTTCGTTGGAGATCATGATGTTTCGATATATTTTTCATTAACATCCCTCCCTTGAATATTGAACAAACAATTGGAGCCAGTGTTATGAAATATAAAACATAATATACATTACCTTTTTTTCTTACAGCTATATTTATGAAAGGTGTTCTTTTAGGTTGAAGTAATCTTTGCACCAGAATCCCAAAGACTTCAAGGTACCAGTGAGCTCTTATTATTTTCTCCTTTGCTATTCATATCCATTACCACTTCTAACAAAAAGAGAAGAAACACAGCTATAAGCTCAGTTATAGAGGGAATAGTAATGCTTCTAATTAATTCATCAGCAGTATGTATAGCAAACCAAGCAAAGCTACAATCAATGACCATTCTCACGAGGAATTTTCTTTTAGAATTTCCAATTTGTTGAGAAAATGTATTAATAAGAAATATGGATAGTAAATCAACTATAAATCCAATAATAAAAAACAGTAAGAGGAATATTAATAGAGTTAGAAATGAGTCGTATTGTACCCCGAATATTTTAAATAAACCAATAAATCCAAACACAAATGCTCCTAGCATTAATGAAATAGCAATAATCACAATTAAAGTTATAAGAATAACAGTAAATGATTTAGCAAAAAAATTAGATATATTGTGAGAGGGTCCAGTTTTCTTTGCTTTCAAGTTAACATTTACACCCCTTGCTGCTAATTTTTCTTTAATGTATTTATCCTAGCCAATTGTGAGTATAAGCTAGTATTCCTAAGATGGCTCCAATTCCAGCTCCAAATAAAGTAGCCCCTACTAGCTTTAAGTTATTCTTATTATAAGTCATAAAAAACCTCCTTCCATCCAATTATATACAAAAATGGTTTTTAATAAATAAATCTCTTTAAACGATATAATTAATGTGTATATACACCCTTAGTTAACATAAAACCAATTCTAGCTAGCAAAGGTTTAGTTAAAACTACAATTTTACAGTTTTTAACGAAAAGTGCGGCTTGAAACTAATTTTTACTTCTCTGTTACCGTCATTCCCCAGAATGGTTAAGCGATTATTCTCACCTTTAATTTCTCTAATATCTTCTAATTCAAAATCAAAGATTAATCCCTTAAAATGTTTATAACCTAAGCTTACGCTACATTGACTTTCATGTACCGACATCACCAATAACAAATGAAAGCCATGATCGTCATCTTTGCTATACATAAACATACCAGTCTGTTCATCGACCATTACTACAGGTTCATCTTCAAATAACTCAAGCAGTTCGTATTCATCGTACTTCATTCCTGTTTAAAATCCCCTATCTTAGTATTACTGTAATAACATAGATATTATTATTTACAACAACCTTAAATGTATCAGATATGCTCAGTATGTACCTAGGTTTTGAACCCAATTTTCGTTAAATGTATATATAACCTTAGTTACCATAATGTAGCTTATAGGAAACGAAAAATGTATCCAAGAATCTCTATTTATGTTATAAAAAGAAAATAAACTTATTGGAGATAGAAAATGACACAAAACAATAGTAAATCACTTATTTCAATTATCTTTGGGGTTTTATCAATGATCGTTCCTTATATAGGTTTAATCTTTGGTATAGTAGGGATTGTTTTTTGCACCAAAAGTATCAGAGAAGTGAAAAAGACTAGAGAACAAGGTAAAGGTATTGCTGTGACTGGAGGAATTCTTAGTGCAGTAGGGTTATGCATTCAAGCTTCTGTACTATTTTTAGCTCTTTTAGGATACACAGCAGTTTTTTATTAAATCACTGAACTACTTAACATAATCCATATTATAGGAAATTATCAATCTGGTACTTTTTGACACAGACCTCCAATTCGATTATTATCTAATTAGATAATAATCGAATTGGAGGAGGAAGGTATTAAATTATGCAATTAGATAAATTAGTCAATTACCATAAGGCAGTTGGAGACCCCACAAGAATTAGAATTATTTCCTTATTAAAAAAAGGCCCTCTTCATGGGCAAGCAATCGCTTATAAACTTGGGTTACAACCGCCAACCATTACTCACCATATTTCAAAATTGAGAGATGTAGGGTTAGTTTATCAAAGAAGACAAGGGAACATTATTTATTTTTACCTCGATAGTGAAAGGCTAGAATATAATTCAAAAGCTATCTTAGATATTAGGGAGGAGTCTATGGAGAACCAAGATAGTAAAATCAATAATCAAGATAAGTTATCTATTGTTAAAAATTTTATAAATAGCGACGGGACATTGAAACAAATTCCGAGTCAAAGAAAGAAAAAGAACGTTATATTAGCGTATTTAATACGTGATTTACATCAAGGAAAAACGTATAAAGAAAGGGATCTTAATGAATATATAAAAAACTATCATGAAGATTATGCGACTATTCGTAGAGAATTAATTATGCAACACTTCATGTATAGGCAAAATGGAGAATATGAATTAAATCCAAAAGAGATGTGGCCTGTTACCTTTTAAAATGAACGTTTCTTCGTTCATTTTTCAATCCAACTAATTCGATATCTATCTAATTAGATTACTGTTATTTTTAATAAGAATGAGGTGTAAATGTGATTCCAATAACTAAAGAGGCTAAAGTACAGACAGGTATTTGGAAAGGAAAGTTTATTTATCTATGGGTAGCAAGTATATTTTCAAGCCTTTCTATTTCAATGTATTTAACTATTGAGCAGTGGTATGTAGTCAATTACCTAAACTTGAAGAGCTCTTTAGGAATTATTTTAATGGCGACTACGATTCCTAGAGTATTATTAATGGTTATAGGAGGCGTTATATCAGATAAATACAGACGATCTAAAGTTATATTCTTTTCATTACTAACTAGGTGTTTTATGCTACTTCTGATGGCTTTATTCTATACAAATAATTTATTATCTCTTTCCGTTTTATTTATATTTGCTTTATTATTTGGGGCATCTGATGCCTTTTTTTGGTCAGCTAGAGATTCAATTGTTCCAGGGGTTGTTCATAAAGAGCAACTAGTCAGAGCGAATTCAGTAATACAAACAACGAATCAGCTTTCTGTCATGTTTGGCCCTGTCTTAGGTGCTACTCTCCTTTCACTTTTCTCATATTCAACCATCTTTCTGATAATTGCCTTTACACTTTTGATAAGCATAATCTTATTACAATTCATCAAAGAAAAGAAGACATTAAGGCCCAAGAAAACATCTATCTTAAGGGATTTAGCTGAAGGAATTAATTATGTTAAAGATTCCTCGTTTCTTCTGACAGTCATGGTGACATTTATTATTGTCAACTTATTCTTTATTGGACCTCTCATGTTAAGCATCCCTATCCTTGCAGAGGATCGTTTTAAAGGAAATGCTTTTTACTTAAGTGTTTTACAAAGTTCGTTTGCTAGTGGCATGTTGTTAGGAGCTATAGTCATGGGCTGGTTGAACATAAAAAGGAATAGAGGAAAACTTGCAATTTATTTCATATTCTTGGAAGGGTTATTACTTATGATATTTAGCCAAGAAATTAATCTCTGGCTTGCTGCTGCTATTTTGTTAGCTATTGGATGTTGTGTATCAAGTATTAATATTCCCATAGTTAGTTTAATACAGGAGAAAACACCCTCAACCATAGTAGGTCGAGTTATGAGTGTAAATACAATGGTTTCCATGGGACTTATTCCAGTTTCTTATGGATTAGTTTCCACTCTTCTTAGCATTAATGTCGATATTAAATTTATTCTCTTATGTGCTGGTATCGTGATTGTATTATTTAGTGTACTACTTCTTTTAAAGGCTTCAGATCTTAAAAATACATGAGGCATCTACAATAAAATCAGGCCTTATTTAGTCACCATAATCCATATTCTAGGAACGTAAAATTCAAAAGGTACAGCAAGACTAATTTTAGTCTGCTGTACCTTCTTTTATATTCTTTGGTATTTCAGATTGGAAAAGTTCCGTTCTGTTAACAAGTGCAATAAGAAACGAAATAAGGAAAAGTATTGTTGCTAGTAAGAAAGTTATCCGTACTCCATAATGTTCAGTTATAAAGCCTAATAAAAGGGATGAAGTACCAAAGGCCGCGTAGATTAATGTTCCTCTTGCAGAATAGACTTTTGCGAGCAATTCTTGTCTAGCGTTCTTTTGAATAATCGTTACTTCTGCCACATCACGTGCCATTTGGGGTAAACCGTATAATAAAGATATACCTAAGGCAACCAATGGAAGAGATGTTATTCCAAACAAAAACGTTAACGTAGTTAAACAGAAAGAAGACCACATAATCGTTTGACCTAGCTTTCTTTCTAGAGCTGTGGAATATCGATAGACTAACAGACCACCTATAAACATTCCTCCAAAGAAGGCTGCATTAATAAATCCCCACCAAACCTCTGTTTTCTGAAGAGCTTGCTCAACATATATAAATAAAATAGCTGCAATCCAAACACCATTAGCAAGCGTTTCTATTACGTTCATCAAACTAATTGTTCTTAATTGTTTAGAGTTCCAGATAACTTGCCAACCTTCTTTGATAGCTATCAGTTTTGACGTCTTTTCTCGACTTTTACTTATCGTTTGATCAGCAATTAAAAACATCAGTATTGAAGAAATAACAAAAAGCGTAAATGTAAACAAAAGGATTGTTGATCCTCCCAATAAAACCAAAAGTAGACTACCTATTGGCCAAGCAATTAATTGTGTTACTTGGTCAGATATTGCCAGAAAGCTATTAGCCTTTATAAGCTTTTCTTCTTTAACTAAACTAGGAACTAATGCATTGCGGGCAGGTGAAGCCCATCCATCTAGAAAAGAAATAAATGCAATAAGTAAATAAAGTAGCCAAAGAAATTCGGTTTTAATATGAAAAGCTAAAATGCACAAAAACAATAGAAATATTGTCTTACCAAACTGGGAGTAAAACAATATAGATTTTAGTTTATATTTATCAATAATAATCGGTGCTACAATCCCACTAATAAGAGCTGTTATCGTAATAACAAACGGAACAAAAGACATAAAAGTCACTGATTTAGTAACTTTATAGACCATAGTTGTTAAGCTAACGGTATATAAAACATCACCTAAGTTAGCTAACATTTGTCCAATCCAAAGAAAACGAAAAGACATTTCGTTATTAAATTTTGACATAGATATCCCTCACATCTTATTTATTTTGTTTATGAATATATAAGAGTAAGGAATTTCTACATTGGATTGCCTCCTGTCGATATGATTAATACTCATTTTATCACAGCAAAGTAAATTTTTACATATTATTCAAATTTATTTGAAGATTTATTGTGTATACGATATGCAAATCTAGTTTACATAAACACTCTTTCCGGTACACATGGGAAAAGAAACTCCTTAGCGTAGAGGGGTTTCCATGAGGGTAACGTTTCTTTATTATGCAGCTTTTTATGCATTCTTGATTTCATAAGGTTTATGGTGAAGATAAATACTCTGAGAATGCATAAAAAAGTAAAGTGTTTATTCATTTTTTTTATCTAATTTAATGTATATAAAGGCAAACAACAAAAGTAATGTAATGCTAATAGGGAGAATAATATAAGAGTCTGTCGCTTTACTTACACTAGCTTTTAATGTGTAGTTATAGATGACGAATGAAATTCCAACAATAGCTATTAATATTTGATGGGTTCTTTTCTTACTAAACATGTAAACCAATCTCCTTTTACTTTAATAAGCTTCTCCATATCCAGTATGTGCCTTAAATATTAAACCTGCTTTATTTAAAAACAGACAGTCCGTAAAGGTATACTTTTGTAGTTAACATAAGACATGTTATTAGAAATAAAGAGACCCTTATGCATTATAAAGGTCTTTTTATTTCTTATTTAGCTAAGCTCAAAGAATGCTGTTTATTTATTACCTCGATGGTTCGGATATTTCGCCCATCAAGTTCTCTTACAGTAAATTCAAAATCATTATACACAAGGACTTCATTTAACTTAACGTCTATTTTCTGAGATAAGATCCATCCACCTATCGTATCGACCTCATCAGTTTCAATGTTCGTTTCCATTAGTGTGTTTACGTCTCTTACTAATACTTTTCCATTAAAAATATAGTGACGTTCATCAATTTTTTGGCTATCGAGTACTTCATCAGAATCAAATTCGTCATGGATTTCTCCTACGATTTCTTCTAAAATATCTTCAACGGTTACTAAACCAGCTGTCCCTCCATATTCATCAAGTAAGATTGCTATGTGGATACGTTCCTTTTGCATTTTTCTCAATAGCTTATTAATAGGGTTCGATTCAATGACTTGTATCACTGGTTTAACGTAATGGCTAATGAGTTGGTCCCGTAATGTGTCATTAAATGCAACATCGCTTAAGATTTCTTTTATATTTACCATCCCTACGATTAGATCTTTATCTCCGTCAGTTGTTACTGGGTAACGAGTATACTGCTCCAATGCAGCCATTTCTAAAAATGCACCAATCGTGTCATGTTCAGAGATTGTTATCATCTCAGTTCGTGGAATCATGATTTCTTTGGCCAGACGTTCATCAAATTCGAAAATATTGCTTACGTACTTTAGCTCACTTTGATTAATAGCACCACTCTTATAACTCTCAGCCAGCAGGAGACGAAGTTCCTCTTCTGAATGGGCCAATTCGTGCTCTGAAGCAGGTTTTAACCCAAACATTCCAACCAGTATTCGTGCAGAACCATTTAAAATCCAGATAAACGGATACATGATTTTATAAAACCAGATGATGGGCGCTGAAAATAACAATGTGACAGCTTCTGCTTTCTGTATTGAAAATGTCTTAGGTGCTAATTCACCTACCACAACATGAAGATAGGTCATCACAATAAAGGCAATACCAAATGATAAAAGGTGCGTAATGGACTCATTTAAATCGAATCTCATAAAAACAGGACTTAGCAACCTTTCTACTGTAGGTTCACCAAGCACACCTAATCCCATCGCTGTTACCGTAATACCTAGTTGACAAGCAGATAAATATTCGTCTAAGTGCGTAATGACCTTTTTAGCAGAGACAGCACCTTTTTTACCTTCAGCTACAAGTTGATCAATCTTAGAGCTTCGTACTTTTACAATCGCAAATTCTGTGGCTACAAAGAAGCCAGTCAATCCAATTAATACTGCTACCAATAACAAGTTAATTATGTCCAATTAGTTACCTTACCTAAGTAAGATTTACACCTCCAATAGATTTAATGACAAATACATTATGTAGAAACATCTAGCTATCTATGCTTCTTTTAAAATGACTCGTTGTAAAGGAACACCACCCATGCTTATCGTCTTTTCAGATAGAGTATATTTCTGATGATCAACTAATAAGGTATGAGTATCGATAACTTCACAGGTCGTTCCTTTGTTCTGAAAATGTTTTACGACAGCTTTTTTTAAATCAGTTAGGTTGTAGTATCTCTCTTCAAAATCAATGACAATTTTCTTTTTCCCAAATAAACCAAACATCCAAATCCCCTCCTATATGCTTATACGATTCATTTGTATAAAAGTTCCATATATTTTCATATGTTTCATTTATATACATCTGAAGTTACCTTAATGTTCCTTATAGGAACTTTCAAATAAAAAGTATCCCTTATTCTTTCATTTATCTTATACTTAAAGATGGTATGGATATATTTGGAGGTTATTGCATGAAAGAAGTTAGTAAATCAAAAACTATGCAAGATATTGATGGTATTAAACTTTATTACGAATTCTTCGAAAAGCAAAATGAAAACGTAACTATTGTATTTGAATCTGGATATGGATGTACTTCTGGTTACTGGGGACCAATAAAAGAGGGGATTTCAGAATTCGCACAATTTTTTATCTACGATAGAGCAGGTTTAGGAGAAAGTGAACAGGATAACAGACCAAAAGACAGTAAGCAGTCCATTGAAAATTTACATATGCTCTTACAAAACGCCAACATTAAACCACCATACTTACTTATTGGTCATTCACTTGGAGGAGCTAACGTAAGATTATATGCTAGTAAGTATCCTGAAGAAATAGCAGGAATTATTCTTTTAGACTCCTGCCATGAAGATCAAAACAAAATTATGCCGCCATTATTCACTGAAGAAATGAGGTCTATTTATTTTAACCAGTTTTCACTCGAAGGCTCTATAAATGATATTGAAAAAAGCTTTGAACAAATAGGTAAAGTTAAATCATTAGGAGACGTACCTCTTACGGTTGTGAGCGCTGGCCTACAGTCTTATCACACAACGGAATCTTTTGCTGCATGGAATCTATTTCAACGAGATTTAACACGTTTATCAACGAAGAGTAAACATATTATTGTTAAAGATGCAGGACATCTACTTCACGTTGATCAACCTCAGATTATCATTGAAATTATAAAAGATGCTTTGCAAGAAGCAAAAAACCTGTATTTTTAAATACAGGTTTTTTCATATTACTCTTCAAAATATCTATTTAAAACTTATTATTTTTAAAAAAATCATTCATTTCCTACCTCTATTTACAGAACCAATAAAAGTCCGTAAAAGTATACCTTTACGAACTTTTCTTTTTCATGAGAAATCTATCATCTTTATCGTTCGCTTAAGTTATAAAAACAATTATGAACGTCTTCTGGAATCCATGCACTTTTACGAACGTTTTTAGTAATAAAAAAGGATTCATACCGGTTAATTGATATGAGTCCTTTTGAAACATAGTTATATACCAATAGGTATTTCTTATAATAAAATTAATCCACCTATTATAAGAACAGCACCAAGCATAATACGGAACCCAGAAGACGACACTGGATCAGTAACTATATCGGATGCTACTGCTAAAAAAACTAAAGTTTTTTTAGTCTTTCCTTTTGTGTTTTTATCTTTTACAATGATTAAAATTCCCGAGATTAATAGATACAAACCAACTAGTAAAACTAATATAGGTATAAAAATTATTTCCACCTGCTTTTATGTATTATAGTGTATTTATTTTCTATGCTTTTTATAACGTACATAGCTCTTTGTGTATGTATAAATAAACCATTAGAAAACATTCAATATTGCTCCAATAATAATTGCTATTAAAAAATATATCAGGAGACTAAATGACAGTAAATATTCCCTCGTTTCTCCGTTATATCTCCACTCCATAAAGATTCGGAAACTTAAATAACATAAACAGAAAATAATTAACATGACCCACATAGGAACCTGTTCAAAAGCAATAAAGAGTATAATAAAAACTTTTTTCTACCCATTTATGCCACTTGTTCACATAATTTTTTCAGTGTCGAGGTCATCTTTAACATTTAATTTTATAGCAAGATACTTTGTAATAAGAGATGCTACTAACAATAATAGTAAGAGGTATAAAAATGTTTTTAGCAATAATATTCAACTCCTATTTAAAATACATTTAATAAAGTGCCAACTCCTATAGAAGCTAAATAAAAGAAGAAGAAAATAACGGCTAAAAGGTGTTCCCTCGTTTCTCTTGCAAATTTCCATTCCATAAATATATTAAATCCCTGATAAACAATACAAAAAGCAGCTAAAATAATCCACATAGGGACTTGATTATAATAGCTTAGGGAAAATAAAAATATTATGTATAGTACAACTTCTATTCTTGAGTGCCACCTGTTTACTTTTTTTCTGTAAATCTCTGGATCGGTTTCTAAGTGCATCTTTTTTCTTAAGTATTTTTCAACATAATGAGCGATATAAAACGCTACTATAATAAAAATCAAAAATTTGTACATAAATACCTCCTAATGTCCAATAATATCTTTTTTTCTATTTTAATTAAATTAATCCAATTATTGTAGAATTAATTATATGATTTAAGGCAGGTTTCATTGAGCAGTAAGAAGAGGCTTCACTTGTGAATAAAGATATAGTAGCAATTGAAAGTGATAAAATTGCGTTTTACAAAGATTTAAAATATATGTTACTTGGGAAGATGACGCAATAACAAAAATAACTGTGTGACGAAAAATATGGAAGGTTAAAGAGCCCTTGTATATCAAGAGCTCATATTTTTGTATGGTTCCTATAATCAAACTTATGGTGCGACAAGAAGTCGCTTTCTTACAGTGTAGCTAACGCTACTCATCTAGACGCAGAGATGATCTCCATCCGAAACGGCATTCTTGGTAACGAGCATGTCGGTTGCATGAGGAAATGCGGA